>NZ_CP026420.1:0-3307251 GCF_002934695.1 Acinetobacter sp. ACNIH1
TGTGCAAATCGCTGACAGCGAAGATAAAGAGCTGTTCCGTGCTGGTCAGTCGTTCTATGTGCCAGGCAATAGCCGTTTCAAAATCGAAACTGATGACGTGCTGGACTATGTTTGCCATTTTGAAGGCTAAACAGACCTACAGATGAGCTGTAACCGATCAAGAAATTTTGTTCTGAATCGGTTAAACTAAGCTTGATACATAATCCTGTGAAGTTGGCTTTGCAGGATTTTTCTTTTGCTACCTATTTCCCAATTTATTTTCGAGGTCGTTCATGGCTAAACCTGAGTATTATTATGGCGTCCATTCAGTAGAATCACTGCTGGAGCTTGAGCCTGAACGTGTCTTGACTCTTTTTACCCTGAAAGGTCGTGATGATCAGCGCTTGAAACGTGTGTTGGAGCTGGCTGAACCTTTCGGCATTAGTGTCCAGCAGGCTAGTCGTGACAAGTTAGAAAAACTGGCAGGTTTGCCTTTTCACCAAGGCGTTGTGGCGGCAGTTCGTCCGCATCCAACCTTAAATGAAAAGGATCTGGAAGATCTATTGAAGCAAGATTCTCAAGTACTTCTATTAGCACTCGATCAGGTAACTGATCCACATAACCTGGGTGCTTGTATTCGTACTGCCGCAGCGATGGGTGTAGCGGCTGTGATTGTGCCACGTGACCGTTCAGCAAGCCTGACGCCAACTGCACGTAAAGTGGCAGCGGGTGGTGCAGAAAAAGTGAAGTTTATTCAGGTGACCAATCTGGCGCGTACTTTGGGTCAAATCAAAGATGAATTTAATGTACGTGTGGTTGGTACGATGCTGAATGAAAAAGCTTTACCTATCCAGAAATTTGATTTTACCGGAACAGGTGTATGCGTGGTGATGGGTGCGGAAGATACCGGTTTACGTCCAATTACCCAAAGCCAATGTGATCAGACGGTTTATATTCCGATGGCAGGCAATCTACAAAGTCTGAATGTGAGTGTGGCAACAGGGATGGCTCTTTATGAGGCCTGTCGTCAGCGTCAAGCTTAAGTCCTTTTTATTGTTTATCTAAATACTGTTAAAGAAGAAGTCTATGTCTCCCCGAACGCAAGGTTATGCCTTTGTCTTAATTACCATGTGTATTTGGGGAGGTTTTACCTTAAGCACGCGCTTAAGTGCCCAATGGGGGATTAGTGCCTGGGATCTGGTGGGATTACGATTCCTACTGGCTTTTCTGATTCTGATGCCAGTCCTGATTTATAAAAAGGACACAGCCTTTTTATGGAGCAAGGAATCCTTTCTCTTAGCCATGATCGGTGGGGTGGGGTATTGCCTGACTGCTTATACGGCTTTCCATTATGCGCCTGCAGCTCATGCTGCCGTATTTCTGAATGGCTGTATTCCACTTAGTACCGCAGTGGCCGCTTTTGTATTATTTAAACAAGGGTTTGACCGACATACCTGGATCAGTATGGCGATTATGCTGCTTGCGATTGGCAGTATGAGCTGGCTGATGTTCCGGGAGTCTGGTGTTGCCTTGGGATTAGGCGATCTGCTGTTTTTCATCAGTGCGATGTGGTGGGGTGTGTTCACTGTACTGCTACGTCAATGGAAGCTATCTGCCTGGCATTCTATGGCTAGTGTGGCGATCTGGTCAGCCATAGTTTATGTGCCAATTTATCTGCTATTCTTCCCCAAACATCTGGATGCGGCTGAACCTTGGCAAATGGCTTCCCAAGTTCTCTTTCACGGTATTTTTGTGGTGATTGTAGCGACACTAACTTATGTGGAAGCGATTAAGCGTTTAGGTGCATTTAAAGCGGGCAGTATCGTGACCCTCGCACCATTTATTGCTGCCATACTGGCTGTACCGTTATTAAATGAACCTCTAAGTCTCGCGATTGTCTCTGGTTTGGTAGGTATGGCAATTGGTGCCATACAGCCTTGGCGCTGGTTTATGCATCGAGATAGCCTGAGTCAAAAACTGGAACAACAAAAAAAGCAGTCCTAAAAGGGCTGCTTTTTATTTGGAGACTGACTGAGTTCGGGTTAATGATTTTGAGTAGCCATCTGAAGATATTTTTCATGCAATGGTGTGAGATGGGCATAGAGATGTTCCAGCTCACCATCATTCAGCACAATGTCATCAGCCATGGCACACTTTTGTTCACGCGGCATTTGTGCGGCAATGATCTTCTGAATTTGCTCTACATTTTGTCCATCGCGCTGCGAAGCCCGTTGAATTTGCAGTTCAATAGCAGCATCAATTAATAATGTATGTTGTGTCAGTTCATGCTGATTGGTTTCAAACAATAAAGGAGACACTAAAATCGCATAAGGACTTTGTGCTGCATGCAACTGTTGAAGAATTGAAGTGCGAATAGCAGGGTGGGTGATATTTTCCAGCGTTTTTCGTGCTTCTGGGGACTGGAAAATATGTTCACGTAAAGCACGGCGATTCAATGAGCCATTCTCAAGTAAAACCCAATCACCAAATGCTTCCCGAATCTGCTGTAGGGCTGGTTGACCGATATCAACGACTTCACGGGCAACAATATCTGCATCTACTACAGCAATCCCTTGAGATTCAAACCATTGGCTGGCAGCAGACTTGCCACTGCCAATTCCACCAGTTAAACCGAGTACAAATTTCACTTTACTGACCTAAATAAATTTTCATGATCTGCTCACCCCATAAAAAGGCAATCCAGCCGGCAATGGCAATATAAGGACCAAAGGCAAAGGGCTGGTTTTCTTTACGGACTTTAAGCAGGATAATCCCAATAATCGCACCCACTAATGAGGACAATAATACAATTAACGGTAGAAGCATAGGGCCCATCCAAGCACCTAGGGCCGCTAACAGTTTGAAATCCCCATAGCCCATACCTTCCTTGCCGGTCACCAGCTTAAATAGATAATACACTACCCATAAGCACAAGAAGCCAATGATATAGCCCCAGATTGCAGAACTAGGGGTAGTATAAATCCCATAACTATTAATACCCAGGCCGAGTGCAGCCAGCGGCAGGGTATAGCGATCAGGTAATAACTGGGTGTCGAAATCAATAAAGGTGAGGGTAATTAAGACATAGGTAAAAACCAAACCAAACAGCATCTGTATTGTAGGCCCGAATGTTGCTACCACTATTAATGCACAAACAGCTGTGAGAAGTTCGATAAATGGATAGCGAATACTGATTGGATTCTGACAGTTGCCACATTTACCGCGTAATAAGATCCAGCTAATCACTGGAATATTTCGATACCAGCGAATAGGAGTCTGACATTTCGGGCAGGTTGAAGCTGGCTTGCTTAAAGTAATTTTGCTTTCATCAATAATGGGCTGATCTGGATGCAAGAACAGCTGGCAATCTGTACGCCATTCCTGTTCCATCATTTTAGGGGTGCGGTAAATGACAACGTTTAAAAAGCTACCAATACAGAGACTAAAAAGCCCAACTGCGAGATAAAGCGCAGTTGGGTTTTGACTGAAATATAAAATAAAATCTTGCATTAAACCACGGAACCCATTTGGAAAATTGGAAGGTACATTGCGATAACAAGGCCACCAACAAGGACACCAAGAATGGCCATAATCAAGGGCTCCATCATGGAAGTTAAACCGTCGACCGCATTGTCGACTTCATTTTCATAATGGGTTGCGACTTTATCCAGCATAGCATCTAGTGCGCCGGATTCTTCACCAATCGCAACCATTTGTACGGCCATAGAAGGGAATTTATCGGTGACACGCATGGCAAATTGAAGCTGTTGACCGGTTGCAACATCTTCCTTGATTTTTAATACCGCGTCCTCATAGACCACGTTATTGGTTGCACCAGCAGTCGATTCAAGCGCATCAATTAATGGCACACCGGCAGCAAAAGTGGTGGCGAGAGTGCGGCTATAACGGGCAATGATCGCTTTATAGACCAGATCACCAAAGATGGGTGCTTTGAGCGCAGCCTTATCCAGTAAATCACGGAATTTTTTGCTACGCTTTTTCGCTTCAAGGAAAGCAGTAATCACTACGCCAATTCCAATAATCAAAAGGAACCAATATTTTTGCATCCATTCGGACATATTGACTACCATTTTAGTAAATGCAGGTAAGTCCGCACCGAATGAAGAGAATAAGTCCTGGAATACAGGGACTACTTTCACCATCAGAATAATCGTCACGATCACAGCTACTACAATAACTGTAGCTGGATATTTCATGGCTTTTTTGATCTTTTGCTTCAACAGTTCACTTTTTTCTTTATAAATCGCGACACGATCCAGCATGGTTTCCAGAGCACCAGATTGTTCGCCAGATTCGACCAAAGAGCAGAATAGATTATCGAAATATTGTGGGTATTTTCGTAAGGCTCCGGCAAAAGTATTCCCCCCTTCAACTTCGCCTTTAATTCCAAGCACAACCTCGCGCATGGATGGATTTTCTAAACCTTCTGCAACAATTTCAAAGCCTTGTACTAAAGGCACCCCCGCTTTCATCATGGTGGCGAGCTGACGGGTGAAGATGGTGATATCCAGGGTGGAAACCTTTTTCTTCATCAAACCTTCGAGAATATTTTTTTTCTTTTCTCGAATGGTTTTGATCGTAATGCCTTGTTTGCGCAAGTTCACTTTTGCCAAGGCCATATTTCGTGCCGGCAATTCCCCCTTGATCTTTGCGCCTTTGCGGTCAACCCCTTCATAACTGAAGATCGGTGTCATCTGGCCTTTTTTTACTGCTGCCATAGCTTTATCCTTATTTTATATTCAGCACGATCATTCGCTGGTTACACGATTGACTTCCTGTAAAGAAGTCACCCCCTGCATAACCTTCACTAACCCTGATCGGCGTAAATTGTTAAATCCTGCACGCGCGGAAGCTTCAGCAATTTCAATGGCATTGCCATCTTCCATAATAATTCTTGAAATTTCAGGTGTGACTTTCATGACTTCGTAAATACCGACCCGGCCCTTATAACCTTCACGGCATTCACTACAGCCGACTGGCTCATAAATCTGAAATTCAGGGCTTTGTAAATCTGCTTCGGTAAAGCCCATTTCTAGCAAACTTTGCTGAGGAATATCAGCCGGCTTTTTACATTGTGAACACAAGCGACGGGCCAGACGCTGCGCAATCACTAGATTGACCGAGGTCGCGATATTGAAAGAAGGGACGCCCATATTACGTAAACGGGTCAGAGTTTCCGGAGCACTGTTGGTGTGCAGGGTTGACATCACCATATGACCTGTTTGTGCTGCCTTGATTGCAATTTCGGCTGTTTCCAGATCACGGATCTCACCGACCATGACAATATCAGGATCCTGACGCAAGAAGGATTTTAATGCCGCTGCGAAAGTCAGGCCAACTTTATTATTCACGTTAACCTGATTAATCCCTTGCAGATTAATCTCGACTGGATCTTCCGCAGTAGAAATATTGGTATCCTCGCGGTTTAAGATGTTTAAGCCCGTATAAAGCGATACGGTTTTACCGGAACCGGTAGGACCGGTAATCAGTAACATCCCTTGCGGTTTATCTAGGGCTTCCATAAATAGTTCTTTCTGCTCAGGTTCATAACCTAAAGCATCAATTCCCAACATGGCACTGGATGGATCTAGAATACGTAGAACCAGTTTTTCACCAAACAGGGTAGGGAGTGAATTAACACGGAAGTCGATAGCTTTGTTTTTTGAGAGCTTTAATTTAATACGGCCGTCTTGAGGAACACGTTTCTCAGAAATGTCCATCTGCGACATAACTTTTAAACGTGACGCTAAACGGTTTGCTAGCTGTAGCGGCGGTGTCGCAATCTGCCGTAAAACGCCATCGACACGATAGCGTACCCGATACATTTTTTCATAAGGTTCAAAATGTAAATCTGATGCCCCCATACGAATGGCATCAATCAGTAATTTATTAATATATTTAACAATCGGGGCTTCTTCACCTTTGTCTTTTTCGTCTTCTTCTTTATTTGGATCGGTTGTGTCGACATCGACATCCAGATCGAAATCATCATCAAAATCAAAAGTACTTTCTTCAGTAAAGTTTTGCTCAATCAGTTTTTCAAGTTTATTGTGTTCAACAATAACAGTTTCGATATTCAGTTTGGTTGCAAAGCGGATGGCATCCGTTGCTTCAATATTGGTTGGATTGCTCGTGGCAACATAAAGAACATTGGAATTCTTATAAATTGGCAAAATTCGATGTTTGGTAATTAGCTTTTCATCGATATCTTCACGCAGGATTTGTCCTGGATCATAAGCGCCAATATCAAATAAAGGCTCACCAAATTCTACTGAGATCGTTTCGGCAATGGTGGTAGGGGAAAGATTATGATGACTGACCAAATAGGCCACGATATCCGTTTTTTCTTGTTTGGCATTGGCTAAAGCAGTACGCATATCTTCAGCCGATAATACCCCTTCATCGACCAGGCGACGAATAAACCCCGTAAATCTTGGTGACCCCTGCAATGCTGTCATGCTTCAATATGCCTATCAATTCAATTTTTTTAATTTACTATTCTAAAATTATACGTTTGTTATACAAAAATACCATAGCTGAGAATGCTGCAATCTTCCTGATATTCAGTAAAAGCTTGAACTGGTCGGAAGAACCGGGCATTTTTTTCAGTGATAACAAAAAATATCCATTTTGAATAGTCTAAACTGAGAAATAGGATGAATAAAACTATTCTTTAAATTTTACAATTCCGTGTAGAATGTGCCCAATTCAAGATATGTCAGTGAAATAGGTTATTTATGTCGGTTTCGACGATTACCCCTTGGGTAGTGGGCAACTGGAAAATGAATCCAATGCAAGCAGATGCCCAGGCTTTGGTTCAAAATTTCAAAGACTTGCTTGAGTCTGCACCAGTTTCAACAGAGAAATGTCATTTGGGTGTGGCACCGACAACCCTTGCCTTAACTCAAATTCAAACTGCATTTGCTTCTGCAAATCGCCCTGTATATACCGTAGCACAAGATGTATCACGTATTTCAGGTACAGGCGCTTATACCGGGGAAGTAAGTGCTGAATTATTGGCTGATAGCCAGATTCGCTATGTATTGATTGGACACTCTGAACGTCGTGAAATTTTTGCTGAAAGTTCACAGATTCTAAATGCTAAAATCAAGAATGCCTTAAATGCCGGCTTAACCGTAATTTACTGTGTGGGCGAAAGTCTGGAACAGCGTGAAGCAGGGCAGGCAGAAGCAGTGGTTCTGCAACAGATTTGTGATATCGCGACTGTGGTTGCAGGCGAGCAGTGGAAAAATATCGTGATTGCTTATGAGCCAATCTGGGCCATTGGTACCGGTAAAACAGCTTCTCCAGAAGATGCGCAGACCATGCATGCCCAGATCCGTCAGGGCTTGAGCCAGATTACAGGTTATGCTGCGACTATGGCGATTTTATATGGTGGTAGTGTAAAACCGGAAAATGCAGTAGAGTTAGCAGCCTGTCCTGACATTAACGGGGCATTGGTGGGCGGTGCATCACTCAATGCTGAGTCGTTCCATCAAATTGCTCAAGCATTTGCAAATACACAATAATTAGGAGTTCAGCATGCAAACTTTTGTGCTGGTAGTACATATTATCTTAGCGATTTTGATGATTGTCTTGATTTTGGTTCAGCATGGTAAAGGTGCGGATGCAGGTGCATCATTCGGTGGCGGCGGTGCGGCAACGATCTTTGGTGCCTCGGGTTCGGGTAATTTCATGACCCGTTTGACGGCAGTTTTTACCGCATTGTTCTTTGTAACCAGTATTACTTTGGCGATTCTTGCCAAGAAACAAACCACTGATGCGTACAGTTTGTCTTCAATTCAATCAGCTCCAACTGCGCCTGCGCAACCGGTTGAAACTTCACCAACTGCACCACAAACGACCGAATAATTTTAATTAAACCTTTCTTTTTTTCAGTGATGCGACTAGAATGCGTCACAGCTGCGGTGGTGGTGGAATTGGTAGACACGCTACCTTGAGGTGGTAGTGCTTTCGGGCGTGGGGGTTCAAGTCCCCCCTTCCGCACCAACTTATAATCCAGAACATAGGTTGGTGTATGCAGCTAAAAAAACTTCTGTTGTTGCGGGATGGAGCAGTCTGGTAGCTCGTCGGGCTCATAACCCGAAGGTCGTTGGTTCAAATCCAGCTCCCGCTACCAATCAATCCTTTTTTAAAGACGCAAACTTTTAAAAGGCAGCTTAAATCTGATTTAAGTTGAGAAGGATTATTTGCATGTTATTGCGGGGTGGAGCAGTCTGGTAGCTCGTCGGGCTCATAACCCGAAGGTCGTTGGTTCAAATCCAGCCCCCGCTACCAATCCTTTAAAGGTGCAAACTTTAAAGGCGGTTTAATGATAGAATGTTAAGCTGAATGTTATTTGTATGCTGATGCGGGATGGAGCAGTCTGGTAGCTCGTCGGGCTCATAACCCGAAGGTCGTTGGTTCAAATCCAGCTCCCGCTACCAATTTTTCAGTAATAGATAACAAATATGCAGAATGATGTGGTTGTGATTGAAAAGTTCGCATCTTTTGTATATAATTTTTGCACGTTGATGCGGGATGGAGCAGTCTGGTAGCTCGTCGGGCTCATAACCCGAAGGTCGTTGGTTCAAATCCAGCTCCCGCTACCAAGTTTCTTAAAAGAGGCTCACAACTATGGTGGGCCTTTTTGCACAGTGGGATTTGAAAAAAGTTCAAATTGTGTATTAATTGGGGCGATTTACGCCCTTTTTTATTGGCTATCGTGTAGTGTCGACAATATTTGGTCAAATCTCCATGTTTCACTACTACTATAGTTTGTATTGGTTTGTAGTGGTCAAATAGATCATAAAATCGCACCAGATGACGAGAGTAAATGAAGCTATCAAATAAAACTCAAGCACTTCAGGACTTGATTGCACCAGCAGTTGAAGCCTGTGATGTAAACCTGTGGGGGATTGAATTCCTGCCACAAGGCAAACGTTCATTATTACGGATCTATATCGACAAACCGGTCGATGAAAATGCAGCACCTGTTGTCAATGAAGATGGCGAAGAAGAGCAGGGTCGTGGTATTGGGGTTCAGGACTGTGTGCGTGTCACACAGCAAGTCGGCGCGATCTTGGATGTACATGATCCAATCTCAGGTGAATATTCGCTTGAAGTGTCTTCACCAGGTTGGGATCGTCCATTCTTCCAGCTCGAACAGATGTCAGGCTATATTGGTCATACCGTAGCACTACGTCTGATCAGTGCGGTAGATAACCGTCGTAAATTCCAGGCAAAACTGGTTGCAGTCGACCTTGAAAATGAAATGATTCAAGTTGAAGTAGAAAAGCAACAGATTTTGGATATCGACAGTCACAATATCGATAAAGCAAACTTGGTCTATCAAGATTAATTCAATTAATAAGAATCTGAACGAATAGGTGACTTATGGCACGTGAAATTCTTACCGTGGTTGAAACGGTTAGTAACGAAAAAGGTGTAAGTCGTGAAGCAATTTTTGAAGCGCTAGAACAAGCTTTGGTTGCAGCGACTAAGAAGAAATTCTACGAGGGGACTCACTCGGAAGAAGCTCGTCTTCGTGTAGAGATTGACCGTAAAACTGGGGATTACCGTACTTTCCGTCAATGGGAAGTGGTGGCTGATGAAGATCATGAAATGCCTGCTTGTCAGGATGCGATCTCTGATGTGGATCCAGCACAATGGTCGATTGGTGATATCCGTGAACTGGAAGTAGAATCAATCGATTTCGGTCGTATTGCTGCCCAGATCGCGAAACAGGTGATTGTACAGAAGATTCGCGAAGCAGAACGTGCGCTGGTTGCCGATGCGTATGAATCTAAAGTCGGTGAGCTGATCTATGGTGAAGTGAAAAAACAAACCAAAGATGGTTTTATCATTGACTTGGGTGACAACGCAGAAGCGTATCTGGCACGTGAAGAGATGATTCCGAAGGAAATCCTTCGTCCGAAACAACGCGTAAATGCGATTTTATATAGCGTTAACCGTGAAGGCCGTGGTGCACAATTATTGTTGTCACGTGCTAAACCGGAAATGCTGATTGCATTGATGAAAAAAGAAATTCCTGAAATTTCTGAAGAAATCATTGAAATTAAGGCCGCAGCTCGTCAACCGGGTGTTCGTGCTAAAATTGCAGTGAAAACCAACGACCACCGTATTGACCCGGTGGGTGCTTGTATTGGTATGCGTGGTACACGTATCCAGGCTGTACAGCAAGAGCTCAATGGCGAGCGTATTGATGTGGTGGTTTGGTCTGATGATCCTGCGCAATATATCGCAAGCGCATTAGAACCAGCAGATGTATCTAGTATTGTGATCGATGAAGATGCACGTACTGCAGACATCATTTTCGCGACTAGTGATCAGCTAGCTCGTGCAATTGGTTCACAAGGTCAAAACGTTCGTCTGGCATCTGAATTGACTGGCTACAAGCTGGACATGATGCTGGAAGAAGAATACTACGCACGTCAGCAAAGCGAAGCACAAAAATACCTTGACATGTTTGTTACACGTCTGGATATTGCTGAAGATTTGGCGATGGCGTTGGTAGAAATGGGCTTCACCTCGCTTGAAGAAATTGCTTACGTACCGCCAGAAACGTTTGATGAAATCGAACTGGATGCGGAACTGGTTGAACTACTGCAAAGCCGTGCGAAAGAAATTGCACTTGCTGATGCATTACAACAGCAAGAAAACGTACAAGCGCCAAGTGAAGAACTTGTTGCAATGGAAGGCATGACAGCAGAGATCGCGCAAGCTCTCGCAGCTCGTGGTGTGGTAACCGTAGATGACTTAGCTGACCAAGCGACTGATGATATTGAAGATATCGAAGGTCTCGGTGCTGAGAAAGCCGGTCAACTTATTATGAAAGCGCGCGAATCATGGTTTAACTAGGAGGTAGTATATGACGGACAAGTCGATTAAAGAGTTAGCACTCAGCGTGGGTCGCCATGTTGATAAGCTCCTAGAGCAGGTTCGTGAGGCAGGTTTACCACAGCGTAAAGCTGACGATATTATTACCACCGAACAACAAGACCGCTTAATGAATCATGTGAAAAAGACACAAGGTTCAGATGGCCATGCAGGACAAATCACGTTGAAACGTAAAACGACCAGTACTGCTAAAGTGGCAAGTACTTCAGGTAAGGCGAAAACGATTAATGTAGAAGTTCGCAAGAAACATACATTCGTCAAGCCAGACCCGGAACAAATTAAAGCAGAAGCTTTAGCGAAGGCTCAAGCTGAACAGCAAGCGAAAGCAGAAGCTGAACAGAAGTCAGCACCAGCTAAAAAACCTGCTGATGCACCTAAATCAAGTACAAACAATGCAAGCAAAGCACTAGAAGCAATGCGTGCAGCTCAGAAACAAGAAACTGAGAAACAGGAAACACCTAAAGCCGCTGTTGTGGTAAAACGCAAATCAACTAATAAACCGATTCTGAAAGCAGCGGTTAAACAAGTTGAAACAGCAGAACAGAAAAAAGCGCGTGAAGCTCAAGCCGCTCAATTAAAAGCAGCTGAAGAAGCAGCACGTCGCAAGGCAGCTGAAGAAGCACAACAACGTACCCTTGAGCAAATGCGCAAGATGGCGTCGAAGTATTCTTCTGAAGATACCACTGCAACCATTCGTGTGATTGATGATTCTCCACTTGCGGCTGGTCTGGTTGGCCAGGCATATGAAGACTCATTTGCGAAAGAAGACCGCGAAATTAAACGTGGTACTAACACTTCAAATACACGTTCACCGAAGAAAGGTGGTCGTCGTGGTGAAGAGCAGTCTTTCCGTGATAACTCACATAAACGTGGTTTGAAATCTAGCCAAGCGAATAAGCATGGTTTTGAAAAACCAGTGAAAAAACAGGTTTATGACGTTGAAATCGGTGAAACGATTGTCGTGGCTGACCTGGCTGCGAAAATGGCAGTTAAGGTTCGTGAAGTCATCAAGTCACTGATGAAAATGGGTGAACTGGTTACTCAAAACCAGGCGATCGATCAGGAAATCGCGGCACTTGTGGTTGAAGAAATGGGTCATAACCCGGTACTGGTTTCTGAAACTGCAGTCGAAGATAACCTGCTTGAACAGGCTGAAGAAGCACGTGGTGCGCAAACTACTCGTGCGCCAGTTGTTACGATCATGGGGCACGTTGACCATGGTAAAACATCGCTTCTAGACCGTATCCGTCGTGCCAAAGTGGCGCAAGGCGAAGCAGGTGGTATTACCCAGCATATCGGTGCTTACCATGTAACGACTGATAAAGGCACTATTACATTCCTTGATACTCCGGGACACGCAGCGTTTACTGCAATGCGTTCACGTGGTGCCAAAGCGACTGATATCGTAGTTCTAGTTGTAGCAGCAGATGATGGCGTGATGCCACAAACTGCAGAAGCAATCGATCACGCTCGTGCGGCGGGTACGCCAATCATTGTTGCAATCAACAAGATGGATAAAGACTCTGCTGATCCAGATCGCGTATTGAATGAATTGACCACCAAAGAAATCGTACCTGAAGAATGGGGCGGTGACGTTCCTGTCGCGAAAGTATCTGCACATACTGGCGCGGGTATTGACGAACTTCTTGACCTGATTTTAATTCAGTCTGAATTGCTTGAATTGAAGGCGTCTGAAGAAGGTGCGGCACAAGGTGTTGTGATTGAAGCGCGTGTTGATAAAGGCCGCGGTGCAGTGACTTCTATTCTTGTACAAAACGGTACGCTGAAAGTGGGTGACCTGGTTCTTGCTGGTTCATCTTATGGCCGCGTTCGTGCCATGACCGATGAAAACGGTAAACGTATCAAGTCTGCAGGTCCTTCGATTCCAGTTGAAATTCTGGGTCTTCCAGAAGCGCCGATGGCAGGTGACGAAGTTCTTGTTGTGAATGACGAGAAGAAAGCACGTGAAGTTGCCGATGCGCGTATGGATCGTGAACGTCAAAAACGTCTTGAACGTCAATCTGCAATGCGTCTTGAAAACATCATGGCGTCTATGGGCAAAAAAGATGTGCCAATCGTCAATGTGGTATTGAAAACTGATGTACGCGGTACATTGGAAGCACTGCATGTTGCATTGGCTGAGCTTTCAACGGATGAAGTAAAAGTACGTATCATTGGTTCTGGTGTAGGTGCGATTACTGAATCTGACGTAACACTTGCTGAATCTTCAGAAGCGGTTCTTCTGGGCTTTAACGTACGTGCCGACAATACTGCACGTCAAAAAGCAGATGCAGACAGTATCGACATTCGTTACTACTCAGTAATCTATCAATTGATTGATGACGTGAAAGCAGCGATGAGCGGTAAGCTTGCTCCTGAACACCGTGAAACGATCTTGGGTGTTGCTCAAGTACGTGAAGTGTTCCACTCAAGCAAATTTGGTGCTGCAGCAGGCTGTATGGTCCTTGAAGGCGTATTACACCGTAATAAACCGATTCGCGTATTACGTGATGACGTGGTGATCTTCCAGGGCGAGCTAGAATCTCTTCGTCGCTACAAAGAAGTAGTGGAAGAAGTTCGTGCCGGTATGGAATGTGGTCTTGCGGTGAAAGGCTATAAAGACATCAAACCTCTCGACAAGATCGAAGTGTATGATGTGCAATTGATTAAACGGAGTCTTTAATGGCGGGTAGTCAACGTCTTAAGCGTATGGCGGATACGGTACAACGTGAGTTGTCTGAACTGATCCGTCAGGAGCTGAAAGATCCACGTCTGGGGGGGCTGGTGACCATCTCAGCCGTGAAGGTGAGCCCAGACTTAGGATATGCAGAAGTTTATGTCACAGTAATGGGGCGTGAACTTGGTGATGAGCAAAGTGAAGCCGCAAATAAAGAAACACTCGATGTCCTGAATAAGGCATCTGGGTTCTTGCGCCATGAACTGAGCCGTCGGATCAAGACACGTATTACACCTCGTCTACGTTTCCATTACGACAAAACCAATGCATATGGTAACTATATGTTTGGTCTGATTGCTGAAGCAGTGAAGGATCTACCTCCTGCTGAAGACAAGAAAGATGAAGAATAAGCTTTTATAAAGCTCAATAAAAAAGCCACCTTAGGGTGGCTTTTTTATTGCTAAACTTTTAAGTAAAACTGGCTAACTATTACTTTGAATCTTGATCATTCATTTTCTTTTCATAAAATGCACGACGGCGGGTTTTCTGCCAAGGCAATGGACGTTCCAGAGTTTCTGGCACTTCACCACTCATCGAGCGCAAACGTAAATGCAAGGCCGCTTGCGCCATCAGGTTGGCAGATACCGGTGCGGTAATGAAGGCAAACAAGGTAATCAGTACTTCAGCAAAACCTAAACGACCATAGATAGCCGAAAAAATAATAGAAGCGATCAGAAAGCTTCCCAAGCCTAGGGTACTGGATTTGGTCGGTGCATGCAGACGCATAAACAGGTCGGGTAGACGTATCATCCCAATGCCACCCACCAGCATAAAAAACGCGCCAATCAATAAAAAAATCGAAACTAGTATTTCTAAAATTAAAGGCATTTAAAAACTCCTAGTCGATGACATGTCCAGTGGTGAAATAGCGGGCAAGGGCAGCGGTAGAAACAAAGCCCAGCATGGCCACCAGTAGGGCACCTTCAAACATGAAAGTGCTGCTCCAGTAGATTCCCAGAATCACCACCAGACAGGTTGCATTTAAAAATAGGGTGTCCAGTGCCAGCAAACGGTCGACGATTGATGGGCCCATAACCAGCCGGATCAGACACAATAACATGGAGATCGTGACAGCACCCAGACAAATCAGCAATGCATATGGCAGAATGGTCATGCTTCAGCTCCTGATTGTGCGCTAAAAATTTTAATCAAAGGTTGTTCATAGCGCTGTTTGATGGTTTCGATTTCGGCCTCTTCATCATCCGTACTTAAGGCATGGACCAGAATATCGCCCCGGTCCTGATCAATCCCCGCAGAGACTGTACCTGGTGTCGTGGTAATAATCATTGCCAGTAAAGTATTTACTTCTTCATGCTCGGTATCCAGAGGAACACGAAACCATTTGGGATGCAGATTTTTGGTCGGCCCCAGCACCAGAATCGCGACTTTAATATTAGCGACAATGATGTCCCAAACGACGACCCAAAACAGACGCATCGCCGGCACCCACCGGATATTCGGCGTGTAATCAATAAAAGGAGCGACCATTCGCGGAATCAAAATAGCCAGAAATATTGCCATAAGGAGTGTGCCGACTTCCATATTATGGGCCAGCATGACCCAGCTCATCGCCACAATGACCGAAACGAAAGGATGTGGGAACCAGCGTTGAAGTAATGATTCAGCCATTAAAGTCCCTCCGCCGGTTTAAGTTGATTGTCGTCGTATTTGTTCTGTTCAATATACTGTTTATCAATCTGACGCTGTTTAAATTCAGAAATATGATCGCCATTTAATGTGTTTTCTGAAATGACATAAGGAATCAGATGCGCATTTGGATCAGGCGTTTCACCACCGTATTTGGTTTCCGGTAAATAACCCGGATCAAATGGCTGTACACTAATAAACTTACCTTCAGCATCACGTTTTAACAGTGCTGCTTCATAAATCGGATTGGTTTTAATCTGTGCTGCGGTCTGATAATTATATTGATAAATCGGTGCAGCAAAAACCACGTAGGCAGTCAGACTGAGCAATAACAGATAAATAACCCGGTCATTTCGTGCCGGTGCCTTGCTCGGTAAGGCTTCATACTTGCTGAATTCTTCAGAATTTTCATCCTGTTCCGGTCGGCTTGAACGCCAGAACAGAATAAAGCCGACCCGGGTAAAAGCCAGAATACTGAGTAAGCTGACCAGTAGAACCGTAAAGATAATCAGCATTTGATGCTCAGACTGTCCTGAAGCTTGCAGAATAAACACCTTACCGAAGAAGCCGCTGAAAGGTGGCAAGCCGGCCATCATTAGAGCAATGATGAAATATACGATGGAAATCAGCTTATTCTGTTTCATCTGTGGGGCAATTTTAAAATGGTCTTTAAACTCACCACGCTGTGAGGTAATCCAGCCACACAGGATATAAAACGCTGCGCCGATTAGGGTACTGTGCACCATATAATACAAGGCACCTGCCCATGCTTGGGTGCTGTTCATGGCAATCGCAATCAGAATGGTGCCGACCGAAGACAGAATCATAAAGCCGACGAAACGGCGCAAACGTTCAGTCCCAATGGCACCAAATGCGCCATAGAGTGAAGTAATCACCCCAATGACCAGCAGACAGTTCATCAGAATCTGATGACTGTATTCATCATCAAATACAGTACCATTGACCCGGATAATTGCGTAGATCCCGACTTTGGTCATGATGGTAAACAGGGCAGCCACCGGAGTAGTTGCAACAGCATACGTTTTAGGAAGCCACAGGCCTACCGGTAACATGGCTGCCTTGATCCCGAACACTACAAATAGCATCAGTCCGCCTGCAACGGCCAGCTTATGTTCATCGCCTGCCAAAGTTGGCATCAGTCTAGCGACATCAGCCATATTTAGGCTGCCGACACTGCCATAAATCATGCCGAGCCCGATCAGGAACATGGCAGAAGCGAGCAGGTTAATAGCCACATAATGCACACCGAGCTGGAAGCGTGCCTTGCCTTGCCCATGCAAAAGTAGGACATAGGAGGCCATTAACAGGATCTCGAAGAATACGAACAGGTTAAACAAGTCACCGGTCAGGAAGGCACCACTAAGCCCCATTAATAGAAAATGGACCATGGCGTGGAAATAGCGCCCGCGAATATCCCATTCTTTGCTGGCATACCAAACGATTGGCAAAGCGAGTGTATAAGTCAATACCAGCATCAAGGCAGAGAGCTGGTCCAAGACGAGCACAATACCAAAAGGAGCAGCCCATTCACTTAAAGTGTAGACACTAATTTGCCCTTGGCTGCTATTGATCAGGTAGCCAATCGCCATAATCAAACCCAATAGGGTCGAAATATGACTCACACCACGACGCCACGGCTGACGCCAGTCGGTAATCAGAGAACCAGAACCTGGGTTACCTAACAGTACTAAAATAAAGGCAGTAAACGCCGGTAAAAGAATACTAAAAATAGGGGTGTGTTGATTCAAGAAGTTGAGAAGATCAGTCATTACGGCTCATCCTCACGTGGGTCATGTTGCGGTATTTCTTCTTTGGAATCAACGTGATCTGTTCCTGATTCATAACGGCTACGTAAGGCCAGCTGTACAATAAAGGCGGTGGTGGCAAAACCGATTACAATTGCGGTTAAAACCAAGGCCTGAGGTAAAGGATCGGTGACCTGCGTGGCTTCGGTGAGCACTGCAGGCGAATTCATCTGAATACGGCCCATAGCAAATAAAAACAGGTTCACTGCATAACCAATCATGGCCAGTCCAAGAACGACCGGAAAGGTACGTGCCCGCAGAATCAGATAGATCCCGGTGGCAGTGAGTAGGCCAATTGCTGAGGCTAATAAAAGTTCTAAACTAATCATTCTATTATCCTCTTGGTACTGGGCCAGTCATACTTGAGTGACGGGAGTCACCTAGAACGGAAATCATCAGCATGGTCGCACCGACTACGGTGACATAAACACCAACATCAAACAGTGCAGCCGAAGCTAAATGCATATCGCCAAGTAATGGGGGATGGACATGAATATGGGCACTGGTCAGGAAAGGACGTGACCAGAACCAGGCTGCGATACCGGTTAGGCCTGCAATAGTCAGGCCGATACCAATCCAGATTTCATAGAGACGTCCAGATTTAGCTCCCAGCATTTTTTCTGCGTGATCCTGACCAATGGCAACGTATTGAATAATCAAGGCCAATGAGGTGACCAGACCGGCAATAAAACCGCCACCCGGAAGATTATGGCCGCGCATAAAGATATACAGACTAACTACCAGTGCTACTGGTAAAATCCACGATGCTGTAATACGCAGCATCAAAGGGGAGGGGTTAAAACGGTAAGTCAGGCCTTGGGTAATGGTGGTGCCATGAGCACGCATACCGTCCATCAGACTTAATACACCAATGGCGGCAATCCCGAGTACGGTAATCTCACCGAAGGTATCGAAACCACGGAAATCGACCAGAATTACGTTGACGACATTTGTGCCGCCACCAAGCGGAATCGATTGTTGGATAAAGAACCAAGAAATTGAATTATGGTCACGTGTCATAACCAGCCAGGCAACTGTTGCAATTCCTAGACCCCCGCAGACTGCAATCACTGCATCTCGCCAGCGTCGGGTCGGGCTAGATTCATAAGGCGTTAATTGTGGCAGTAGAGACAGGCTCATCAGTAGCAGAACCGTCGTTACTACATCGACTGTAATCTGGGTTAAAGCCAGGTCGGGTGCCGAGAAACCAATGAAAACCATGGTGACGACCAGACCGACCGCACCACTGATCAGGATGGCTTTAATCCGTTCATGATGGAACCAGAGCATCATCCAGCAGGCTGAGAATAGTAATAACCACAGTACAATGGCAAGCACTGGTGCATGGGTTAGTTCGCGGCTACCGGTGTCGATCCCATTGACGACGAGTGGGTAACCCACCAGACCAATGGTAAACAGCACAATCCATAAAATATAACTTTGCAGTTTGCCATTTTCAGTCGCACGGCGGAAACGTCTTGAATTTATTAACAGATTTTTCAGGAACAGATCAAACAATACACGGCCTTGCAGTTTGCCCAGTTTTGGATCCAGATCAATTTCCCGGATCGCACCGCCTTTGGCCAGTGCAAAATAGAAAATTGCACCGCCGAATATCGCAATAATACTCATCATCAGAGGTAGATTAATACCGTGCCAAAGGGCGAGGTGAGTTCCTTCAAAGGCGAAATTCTGGGTTGACGCTTGTGTGGTACTATTTACAATCTTTTCGACCAGTAATCCTGGTAACAGCCCGACTGCAATACACAGGAAAGCCAGTAAAATAGCCGGTGCACGCATACCGAATGGCGGTTCATGCGCATCCTTATTTGGGACTTGCTGGCCTAATGGACCATCAAAAAACACGCCATGTACCAGACGAATCGAATAGGTGACAGCAAAAATCCCGGCCAGTGTTCCTGCAATAGCTGCACCGATCATGACTGGGCCACTTAAGTTTGCGACCAGTTCGGTAAAGAACATCTCTTTGGACAAGAAACCATTGGTGAATGGAATACCAGCCATGGAGGCGGCAGTGATCATGGTCAGCGTTGCGGTAAAAGGCAGCATTTGCCAAAGACCGGACAATTTTCGCAGATCCCGGGTACCGGATTCATGGTCAATGATCCCGGCAATCATGAACAAGGCAGCTTTAAAGGTTGCATGGTTAATGATATGGAAAATTGCTGCTGCCACAGCCAGTGGTGAGCCAATGCCCAGCAGACACATGATCAGGCCTAAATGGCTAATAGTTGAATAGGCCAACAGACCTTTCAGATCTTCTTTAAAGATGGCAAAGAATGCTGCCACACATAGGGTAAATAACCCGATAAAAGTAACAATATTATGGAACAGTGCCGCGCCTGCAAAAATTGGCAATAAACGCGCAACTAAAAACAAGCCTGCTTTGACCATGGTGGCAGAGTGCAGATAGGCAGACACTGGGGTCGGTGCGGCCATAGCATTTGGTAACCAGAAGTGAAACGGGAACTGCGCACTTTTGGTAAAAGCACCGAGTAAAATTAATAATAATGTTGGTACAAATAGGGCATGTGCCTGAATCTGTTCGCCCATCATCAGGATTTGGTCAATCTGATAGGTACCCGTAATCTGTCCGAGCAGAATAAAACCACCCAGCATAGATAAGCCACCCATGCCGGTAATGGTCAGAGCCATGCGTGAGCCGCGTTGAGCCGCTTCATAATTGCTCCAGTAACCGACCAGCAGGAAGGAGGAAATACTGGTGAGTTCCCAGAAAATCAGGAGAATCAGAAGATTATTAGACAAGGAAATGCCGAGCATCGCTGCCATAAACAGCATCAGCAGGAAATACAGTTTACTCAGGGAGTTTTTAGGGCTGAGATAGTAATAGGCATAGATATAAATCAGGGTGCCAATTCCACTAATCAGCAGAGCAAACAGCATGCCCAAAGCATCCAGCCGGAAACTGAAATCGATTCCAAGCTGGGGTAGCCAGGACCAGGTCTGGGTAATTACCGTTCCATTAAATACAGCAGGCGCCTGACTCAACAGTAATAAGAAACTGCTGAGACTGACGGCAATTGCTCCTAAAGCCGTTACCCCGCGTGAAAATTGCTTCAGCCACGAGACAAGGGTTGTGCCTAATACTAACGGTAACAATATAATAATTGGCAGCACACTCGTATCCATTGTCGTGATATAGGTTAAGGTCAACCTAGGGTGAATCTTTATCTTTCAAGGATTACAGGACCGCAAAGAGCGACCCAAAACTTCTCGATCTTGAAAGCCAGAATGATATTCAAACAGAATAATACAGTTGTATTGCGCAACTTATAAACGATAGCAAATTCCGATTTTACAACGAAAATTGCAAGTAAAACCGATCATATTACAGGATAACCACAACATCAATGTTTTTATGTAGAACTTGTAGATTATACGTAAGCTTGGTTTTGATATGGGGTGCATGCTTGAACATCTCGTACAAATTTGACCGAAAATAAAGATCAAACTCCCTGCATTTATTGATAAAAATTTATAACTTCTTGATCAGGAATGCAGAAAATCCAAACCTATTCTTGCATCCTGATTTTATTTTTTAAATTGCATTATCGTTTCAGGACTATTTAAGAAGATTGAGGCAAGCTTTGTGAATTATCCTGACTCAAGAGCTGTAAAAGCTCCTGTTGCTGTTCTGCGCTTAGCTGTTCCTGAATCAGTTGCAGAACAGACTGAGCCGTCAGGTTGGCTGTTTCTGGTTCCTGAAGTGTATCTTCAACTTTTTCTATATCTGAATGATGTTGGCTAATCTCAAGTGGTAACTCTGCATAGAGATGATCATACTGAACCTGCATTGGATTTAAATGGATGGGATGCAACTGTTTATTTTCCAGTTTTAAACACTGAAAATCCTGAGCCTGTTCCAGCAATTCCGGCCGGTTTCCAGTGGCAATAATCTGCAAGTTAGGAAATGCCTGATGCAGACGCGGTAAAATGACGGCAGCCATGTCCTGATCCAGTTGATGGTCAATTTCATCAATCAGTAAAATGCCAGTACCTTCCTGACAGGGAAATAAACTGTGCGGATTAAGCAGACAAAGGCGCCGTACAACATCTCCCACCAGTGCAATCCAGTTTCGGATACTGCTCGACAACTGCTGAAAGCTAAAGGTGTGATCCTGATAACGCACCATTAATTGCAGTTTGGGCTGATAGTCCAGATAAATCTGGCTAAGTTCTGGTAGTACAATGGATAAAGCTTCACGCAAGGCAGTCAGGCTCGGTGTATGCATATGCGCTTTGGCTTTTTCAATTTGCTGGGCCAGTTGATCTGCTTGAATATCATCCGATTGCTGTAGCGCCTGATCTAGAATCTGGTCAATGATCTTGGCACTTTGTGCATTTTCAATATCACTAACTTCACGAAACCATTCAAAGAAGCGCGCAAAAGTCGTAAAGGGAATGGCGGTAATTTCATAGGCATGCGCAGTCTGAAAAATGGCCTGATTATTTTTGCTGAGTAAATTGATTTCATTGACGAAGCGTTCAGCCGGATAATAGGCGACCATAGGCAGACCGAGCAAAGGGTCATGTTGCCTTGCCTTTTGATAGAGACTCACCATGGCATCGAGTTGCTGGGTTTCCGCTTTGGCAAAGCCAATGCCCTGACTATTTAAAGTTTTGTATAACTGCCAAGAACAGGATTGGGCAGGGGCTGCCTCTCCCTGTGCCGATTCAGGCAATGACCTCAAATCGTCAGGAAAACGCACTTGGATATCAATTTTGGATTGCAGGCGGTTTTGCAGGATATCCTGATCCAGCATGCTTAAACCTGCGGTGCGTAAGTCACGAAAACGTGCAGAAAACCAGGTCAAAGCCTGATAACTCAAACGCAGCAAGGTGGTTTTACCCGAACCCTGATCACCTAGAATTAAAGTCACAGGTGTTTTTTGCAGATCAAAATCAAGCTGGATATTAGAAAAGTGCAGAGCATGTTTAAGTTGTATTTTTTCGATGTGCATAGATCACCTGTGCCGTGATTTTTACATCTATGTTTTACCTTAGCCGACGGCTTGGCGCAGTGACTGTGGCATCCTGATTTTCAGTTGTTGAATGAGGTCATAAATGTGATGTATATTTAAGCTTACTTTAGCACGAGTACAGGCCACGTACAGCAGACGTAACTCTTCGTCACTAATTTTATGGTCTTTCTCATTCAGCTTGAACTGGTAATCATCTTCAATATGAACGCGATCCCATTCCAGACCTTTGGCCTTATGCGCGGTAGAGATGATGTAGTCCGCTTGTCCGATTGGGGTGATTTTGGCGAGGGCAGTTTTCAGGGGATCAGTGCCATGTTCATCGACCAGTTTGACTAAAGGCTTGATATCACTGCCTTCATTGGTCTCACAGTATTCGTGTACATCATGCCATGAGTTAAACCAGGCCAGTTCAGGCACATCAACTACACGCTTGCCCTGTTTCAGCATCGCAGCGGCATCAACAAAACGGTTCAGTTTGACATGATCCGCTTGCAGGCTGACTTTATCGCCACGTACTAAACCGGCAAGTAATAGTTCCATAGCACGCGCATTGGTCCGGCATAGAATCGCATCGCGTAATTTAGTGTGCGGTTTATTGACGACTTTGGAGTTTAAGTGCGGATTACCGAGTAAGGGCACGGTTTCATTCAATGCTCCCAAAATCGCATTGGCATTTAACGCAATTTCAGGCCCGAAACGGAATGAAGTGGTCAGACGAGATTCGGGTAGCGGCAGCTGCTGCATGGCATTCACTGCGCCACGCCAGGCATAAATCTGCTGATGCGCATCGCCGACATAGATGACCTGAGTGCTACGCTGTTTCAGCAAAATTCCCAGCATCAGTGGGTCGGCATCCTGTGCTTCATCAAACAGCACATAGTCGGCAGGAATATTGGGCTCAGACAATGCCCAAAGTTTCAGGTAAATATCATGCCCAATCCCGGCCTGATGATTGGGATCAATTGACTCTAGCCAACGCCGTTCAACTGCTGGATAAAGTTTCTTTTGCAGTGCTTCAATATCATCTGGATGTAGCCAGCTCGGTGCCTGAATATGCCGCGGGGCAGGATATTGCGAACTGGTCGAGCAGAAATAGCCAACTGCATTCGCGACCAGACTGGCCAGACGCGAAGGCATCAGTACATATTTTTCATAACGTCCGCCCATCATCCGGCGCAAGGTCATAGGCTCAAGGCGATATTCTTTGGCAATGAAGCTCGGACTTAAACGTGGTAGACGTAGTTTATCCGTGACTCCACGTGGAACACTGCGAAAAGCCAGGGAGTGGAAGGTACGGCAGTCCACACCCCGATGAAACTTGTTTTGTGCTTCTGAGGCAATCGATTTATTAAATGCCAGATACATACCGCGCCGTTCCGGCATGGCATCACTGATCATTTGCAGGGTCGTGGTTTTACCTGTGCCCGCATAGGCAATGACTTTAAAAGATTTTCCCAGACGTGCGTTATCAATGGCAGTGGCCTGCTCATAGGTCGCTTTGGGTTTTTGCAGATCAGACACAGGTAGATTCATTCACGATTTAATGTTGGCGATTGGCTTTTTCAACCAGACCGGATAGACCCTGACGGCGTGCCAGTTCATTCAGGACCAGTTGCGGATCCAGGTCGAAGTAACCGAGCATCACAATGGTATGGAACCATAAATCAGCCACTTCATAGATCAGGTCATTCTTGTTGTCTTCAGAGGCTTCAGTTTTGAAATCTTTAGCCGCGATCACGGTCTCAAAGCTTTCTTCACCGACTTTTTCCAGAATCTTGTTGAGGCCTTTATGGTACAGCTTGGCCACATAAGAGGATTCCGGATCAGCTTTCTTACGCTCTATCATCATCTCGCCCAAGTATGACAATACTTCAACTTGTTCAGACTGAGCGGTTGAGGCATTCATGGCAAGGGTATGTGGATTTGTTGATTTTTCACCGTAAATCGCAGCAGGATCTTTGATTTGTGCATCCACAATTTCCCAGCCATTCGGTGTCAGTTTGCGGTAGAAACATGATTCACGACCAGTATGGCAGGCAATACCACCATGCTGTTCAATCTGTAAAATAATCACGTCAGCATCACAGTCCAGACGGATTTCATGCACAGTCTGGAAATGACCAGATTCTTCGCCCTTATGCCATAGCTTATTGCGCGAACGGGAGAAATACACTGCCTGATTTTTTTCAGCAGTTAAATCCAGCGCTTCACGGTTCATCCAGGCGACCATCAATACACGACCAGTTTGATGGTGCTGAGCAATGGCAGGGATCAGACCTTGTTCGTTAAATTTTACTTCATCGAGCCATTGCACGTTGTTCATAAGGGTTTCCATTAATTGAATCAGAATATAAAAAGATGGATAGGAAATATCCGTCCATAGTGTACGTGATCTCGTCGCATTTGCGGCAAAAATCTGTGCCTGAAAAGACAGGATGTGTCGTTAGGCGCATTCTGATTATAAACCTGAGGGATTGAATCTCTAAAGTGCAGAAATAAAATAGCCGCCCTTAGGCGGCCAGAATATTCTTGACGAAATTACCAGTGCTCACCCGGGAAGATTCGCGCATAGGCCTTTTGTACCCAGTTCAGTTTTTGTGGCTGACCCACTGATGCTGAAGAGCTTGGGAACAGGTTATAACCGATCGACATCAGGACATTGTTGATGTCTGGTGCAATCGCATAGGTAATCGAAGCCAGACGTCCCAAATTGGTTGCGACTTTCTTCGGACGTTTCACAATCGCATAAGCAACCAGTTCAGCTGCCTGTTCCGGAGACAGGGTAGGCACATATTTATAGATCTTGGTCGGTGCGATCATTGGTGTACGAACCAAAGGCATATAAATTGAAGTGATTGCAATTTTATGTGAATGGACTTCTGCAGACAGACAGCGGCTGAAAGCATCCAGTGCCGCTTTAGATGCGACATAAGCCGAGAAGCGGGTGGCGTTCGCCAATACACCAATCGAGCTGATATTGATGATATGACCTGCACGGCGAATCATCATTTGCGGCAGGATATTCATCACCAGGCGCACTGCACCAAAATAATTTAGCTGCATGGTACGTTCAAAATCATGAAAACGATCCACTGATTCATGCACCGCACGGCGAATCGAGCGGCCCGCATTGTTAATCAGGATGTCGATATGATCGACTGAAGCAATAATCTGTTTGGACACTTCATCAATGGATTCCATGTTGTTGAGATCACATGGAAATACTGAAGCTTTACCGCCCTTGGATTCAATTTCTTTTTTTACTTGTTCTAGGGTGTCTTTGGTACGCGCGACCAGTAAAACATGTGCGCCAGCATCTGCCAGGTGATGTGCTGTCGTTAAACCTATACCACTGGATGCGCCTGTAATAAGAACAGTTTTACCTGCAATACGTTTTTCCAATTGTTTCTGTAGTCTAGTTTTCACGTTTGTTATCCCTAATTTGAAGACTGCGTTCAAATTATTTTTATTAAAAAATCAAAGATGGCTCTAACAGAGATAAGAGCGAAGATGAGTACTAATATGATAACTAATTATTTAAAAAAATCTATACATTAAACTATTGAAAATAAAATAAAAATTAGAGTAATTGCTCTATTTGTGTTCGCCGTTTCAATTGATTTTTATCATGAAAATAAATAACAAAGCAAGTGATTGTATTCAAAAAATAAATAAAAAAACTCCAGCATTTTTGCTGGAGTTTTCTGCTTTAAAATGGCGCTTAAACTGCTGTGAGAGATTGTTCCAGATCCGCAATCAGGTCATCAATATGTTCAATCCCGATTGATAAACGAACCATATCTTCACTCACACCTGCTGATTTAAGCTCTTCAGGATTGAGCTGGCGGTGGGTGGTGGTTGCAGGATGACAGGCGAGACTCTTGGCATCCCCAATATTGACCAGACGGGTGAACAGTTGCAGGGCATCAATAAAACGGGCACCGCCTTCACGACCACCTTCTACACCAAAAGTCAGAATGGCAGACGGTTTACCTTTCACATATTTTTGTGCCAAAGCATGCTGCGGGTGATCTTTCAGACCGGCATAATTGACCCATTTTACTTTCGGATGTTGTTGTAAATATTCTGCAACCTTCAGCGCATTTTCAGTATGACGCTCCATACGCAGGCTCAAAGTTTCCAAGCCTTGCAGAATTAAAAATACATTTTGTGGGCTGATCGCTGCCCCGGTATTACGCAGAGGTACGACACGAGCACGCGCTATATACGCCGCTTCACCTAAAGCTTTGACATAATTCACACCATGATAACTCGGATCCGGTGTATTCAAAGCAGGGAAACGCTCGGCATGTTGCCCCCATGGGAACTTGCCACTATCCACGATAATGCCGCCAATCGAATTCCCGTGACCACCAATATATTTGGTCAGTGAATGCACCACGATGTCGGCACCGAAATCAAAAGATTTCTGTAGGACTGGGGTGGCAACTGTATTATCAACGATGACTGGTATGCCATATTCATGGGCAATCTTGGAAATCGCTTCCAGATCAATGATATTGCCCAGCGGGTTACCGATCGATTCCACAAAAACCAGTTTGGTTTTGTCATCAATTAGGCCACGTAATGCCTCTGGATTTTGATAATCAAAGAAGCGAACTTCTATCCCTTGTTTAGGCAGCGTATGCGCAAACAGGTTATAGGTGCCGCCATATAAAGTAGACACTGAAGCAATATTGTCACCCGCTTCAGCAATGGTCTGAATCGCATAGGTAATCGCAGCCATACCCGAAGCCAATGCCAGCGCACCAATTCCGCCTTCCATAGCTGCAATACGTTGTTCCAGCACTGCCGTGGTTGGGTTCATGATACGGGTATAAATATTGCCCTGAACTTTTAAATCAAACAGGTCTGCACCGTGCTGAGTATTGTCAAAAGCATATGAGGTAGTTTGATAAATGGGAACCGCAACAGCTTTAGTAGTAGGTTCCGGGCTATAGCCTGCGTGAATCGCTAAAGTTTCTGCTTTATAAGTCATGATCGTTGGTCTTCTTGTGTTTTTTGCTGTATTGAAACTGCTCAAATATTAGCACTTGAAATATGAAGAAAAGTGCATATTTATTCAAATGAATATCTTAATTTACGATATAGCATCACCAAAATAATGCAAGTTTAGGTGTCAGAAATACTGTTTGAAAAATAAACAGGATTAAACTTGTAACAAGGCATTAACTTCACGTGAATGGCTTATGTTTTGAAGACTTTCTGCGTATAATAGCCGATTATTTTTTCGCTCATGATTGAGCAGGGGAAGTTTGTTTCTTCCCCATTTGGTTTTTCAATTGAGGAGTCCTACGTGGCCCAATATATTTATACGATGAACCGAGTGTCCAAGATGGTTCCGCCAAAGCGCGAAATTCTCAAGGATATCTCCTTATCATTTTTCCCAGGCGCAAAAATTGGTGTGCTTGGTCTGAACGGTGCAGGTAAATCTACTTTGCTTCGTATTATGGCGGGCGTAGATAAAGATTTCTCTGGTGAAGCACGTGCGCAACCGGGTATCAAAATCGGTTACCTCGAGCAAGAACCACCACTTGATCCAACCAAAGACGTTCGTGGCAACGTTGAAGACGGCGTACGTGAAGCACTTGATGCATTAGAACGCCTTGATCAGGTATTTGCAGACTATGCAGATCCGGATGCAGACTTCGATGCTTTGGCGAAAGAACAGGAAAAACTGGAAGCAATTATCCAGACTTGGGATGCGCATAACCTGAATAACCAGTTGGAACAGGCTGCAGCAGCATTAAATCTGCCTGCATGGGATGCAGATGTAACCATGCTTTCAGGTGGTGAACGCCGTCGTGTTGCATTATGTCGTTTACTGCTGTCTAAACCAGACATGCTGCTTCTCGACGAACCGACCAACCACTTGGATGCAGAATCTGTATCTTGGCTGGAACGCTTCCTGAAAGACTTTCCGGGCACCATCGTGGCGATTACGCACGACCGTTACTTCCTGGATAACGTGGCCGAGTGGATTCTGGAGCTTGACCGCGGACATGGTATTCCTTACCAAGGTAACTATTCTTCTTGGCTGGAACAGAAAAATGCGCGTTTAGAACAAGAGAACAAGCAGGAAGAATCTTTTGCTAAAGCATTGAAAAAAGAACTTGAATGGGTTCGTTCAAATGCGAAAGGCCAGCAGAAGAAAAACAAAGCACGTATGGAACGTTTCGAAGAGCTTAACTCTCGTGAATTCCAGCAACGTAACGAAACTTCTGAAATCTACATTCCACCTGGTCCACGTCTGGGCAACAAGGTGGTTGAAGTTGAAGGGATTAGCAAATCGTTTGGTGACAAACTGCTGTATAAAGACTTGTCTTTCACAGTACCACCAACAGCGATTGTCGGTATCGTAGGTCCAAACGGTGCAGGTAAAACTACACTGTTCCGTATGATGACGGGCGAACAGCAACCCGATACCGGTACGGTAACTTTAGGTGATTCTGTAAAAGTTGCTTATGTGGGTCAGATCCGTGACACCCTAGACGATAATAAAACCGTTTGGGAAGAAGTGTCTGGCGGTCTGGACATCCTGAAAGTGGGTGATTATGAAATTGCATCTCGTGCTTATATTGGACGCTTTAACTTTAAAGGCCAAGATCAGCAAAAACGCGTAGGTGAATTGTCAGGTGGTGAGCGTAACCGTTTACAACTTGCGAAAATCCTGCAACAAGGTGCGAACGTAATCCTGCTCGATGAACCATCAAACGACCTGGACGTAGAAACTTTACGTGCGTTAGAAGATGCAATTCTGGTATTCCCAGGCTGTGTGATGGTGGTATCGCATGACCGCTGGTTCCTGGACCGTATTGCGACTCACATTTTGTCATTTGAAGATGAGACTCCAGAATTCTTCACCGGTAACTATACCGAGTTTGAAGAGTATCGCCGTAAGAAATATGGCGATGATCTGGCAGCGAAGCGTCAGAAATACCGAAAAATTGGTGCTTAATCAAAGCGCATAAAAAAAACCAGCCTTCGGGCTGGTTTTTTATTTAATATTGGAAACTCATTTGGCTATAAGTATTCGATAACAACCGCGCAGCTTTTAAATGACCTTGCTGTTTAGCCTTATTCAGCCATTCTTCAGCATGAAAATAATTCTGATCTAAACCTAGACTACCTTTAAGAAAGTGTTTACCCAGTCTATATTGCGCTTCGACGTGTCCACGTGTTGCTGCACTTAAGTAGTTCCAGAAAGCATTGCGTTGATAACTTTCTTGCTGCTCTAGTTGCGCAATTTGAAAATGTTCGACTTGGCGTTGCTTTAAAGCATGGCAAAGCTTTTCAAGTTGCACAGCTTCCAGATAACAGGTGTCTGCTTCAGACATAGAATTTTCCATATCTGAATTTGTTGGTTCATCGTGAGAAAACAGAAAATGTATGACTTTTTTGAGTTTAAGCATTTTTTGTTCCTCATGTTTGCCATTATTAATAATTAATTAAACTATCCACTAAAGACTACAATATTAAGCGGTTTTATTTCGGTAATGAATTGCATGCTTTTAGTCTCATGTTAATATTTTTGTGTATTTAATGAGCAAAAACAAGCAGTAGAAATAAAAAAACTTCATTTTAAAAGTGAAGCAAATTGGAAGAAATATGAATTTGTTGTTCTAGTCGACATTTTTATATTAGGGGTTAGAAGATTTAGTTTTACTAATAAAAAAATCTTGCATAAGCATGCAAGATTTTTCGGCTTTGAAAATGAGTAAACTATAGAAATCAGATCTCCCACTCATGATTGCATTCACGGCATTTCCATTTTTTTTGACTTTGCATGAAAGCCTGCATGGAAATTTTAAAATCAGGTAAATCTTTATAGAACATGAAGCCTGCGATCAGACAGATTATAAACACGATCACAGTAGCGGTCTGTAAAGTCGTACCTGCACCATCTCCAAAAATCCACATCGCGATGCTAATGATGACCAATAGCAATAATACAAACAGGGCAGGCACCAGCATGATCAGGCTTTTAGGCACGACAGGACGCGCCGCCGGTTGACCTGGCTGAGCCACGGGCATGATTTTTGGGCTTTGACATTTAGGGCAACGATATTGCATTACAACTCCAAAATTCTAAATTACTGATTATTTTATCGGAAGATACGCAAAAACCGAAATACCGCCAATATAAAACAGACAGACAATAAAAAACCCAAGTCACAATGCTTGGGTTTTTTATTAAGATGTTGCCATCTTGAATATGGCGTCCCTACGGGGATTCGAACCCCGGTTACCGCCGTGAAAGGGCGATGTCCTAGGCCTCTAGACGATAGGGACAAATGAGGCAAATACACAGGTAAAGCAAGACTTATTTGGTGGAGTCAAGGAGGATCGAACTCCTGACCTCTACAATGCCATTGTAGCGCTCTACCAACTGAGCTATGACCCCAGTCTGTGTGAGCGCTATATTATGGATATAACGCTCAGCCGTCAACTAAAAAATAAATTAAGCTTGATCAACTGCTTCATTTTTCGGCAGTTTCAGACTCTCATTCAATTTCTCCCAAGCTTTTACTTCCTTTTTGCTAGGGCCACCGACAACTTCCAGCGCGTGGCGCAGACGAGCAAAAGTCAGATCCGGACCAATGGTAACCATGGTCTGCATAACTGGGGTAGAAGCGGTTGAACCGGCAATCGCAATAAAGAACGCTGGCATAAAGTCACGTAATTTAATACCCATCTGATTCGCCAAATCCATCAGCGTTTGGCTGACAGTGTCATTGTTCCAGGTGAACAGGCTTTCCAGACGCCAGATCGCAAATTGCAGGCTTTGACGAACTTGTTCTTCAGAAAGTTTTTTGCTTTCGAACTGTTCTTTAGTCAAAGTCGGGAAATGGTTGAAATAATGCGCTGACCAATTCACTGCTTCAGACAGCAGATTGATCCGTGGTTGAATTGCAGCAGCGATTTCTTCCAGTTTGGCACGCTCTGCTTTCCAGGTCAGTAGGGTATCTAACAGTTCAGCAGGAGAGAGGGCTTTAATCCACTGACCATTTAACCAGTTCAGTTTCTCAACATCAAAGATTGGACCACCCAGAGAGACACGGTTAATATCAAAGTGTTCAATCATTTCAGCCAAAGTGAATTTTTCACGCTCATCTGGCATTGACCAGCCCATACGGCCCAGATAGTTCAGCAACGCTTCTGGCAATACACCGATGTCTTTATAGTAATTGATTGAAGTCGGGTTTTTGCGTTTCGACAGTTTTGATTTATCCGGATTACGCAGTAGCGGCATGTGGCACAGGACTGGCATATCCCAACCAAAGTATTTGTACAGCAACTGATGTTTCGGTGCAGATGGAATCCATTCTTCACCACGAATCACATGCGTAATTTGCATTAGGTGATCATCAACCACGTTTGCCAGATGGTAAGTTGGCAGACCATCAGTTTTTAGCAGAATTTGCATGTCGACTTGCGCCCAGGGAATTTCTACTTCACCACGGAGCATGTCATTAAAGGTACATACCCCTTCAGTCGGCACTTTCATACGGATCACGTGCGGTTCACCAGCTGCCAGACGACGTGCCACTTCTTCTTTAGATAGTTTCAGACCGCGACCATCGTAGCGTGGAGTTTCGCCACGCGCCTGCTGTTCAGCACGCATTTCATCCAGTTCTTGCGCTGTTGCGAAACAGTAGAAGGCATGACCTTTATCTACCAGTTCTTCTGCGTATTTTTTATAGATGCTCATCCGTTCTGACTGACGATATGGTGCATGTGGACCACCGACATCTGGGCCTTCTGACCAGTTCAGGCCTAACCAGCGTAGTGAGTCCAGAATCATTTTTTCAGATTCAGGAGTAGAACGCAGCTGATCCGTATCTTCAATACGAAGAATAAATTCACCACCGTGCTGTTTGGCAAAACACAGGTTGAACAGGGCAATATAGGCAGTTCCCACATGCGGGAAACCGGTAGGAGAAGGTGCAATACGAGTACGAACAGTCATAGCTGGATCTAATCTTAAATATAAAATTGCAGCTATTATAACGAAAAAGCCACATCACTTAATGCTTTATTCAACATTGAATGATGTGGCTTTTCAGGATGAGCAAAATATAACGAAGGTGGAGAACTAAAACTAAGTCTTATGAATTGCTCGGAGAAAAAATACTTTGCACAAAACGGGTAAAGCGCAGGTTTTGAGCTGCAAAAAAGCTTTGAGTCGGATTTGATTTGAACGCAGTCAGCGCTTTAAGTTCATCCTCAGTATGAAAAGCATTTTTATCAGCTTTATGTTGCTGAATTGCTTTTTCAATTGGTGAGGTTTTCACTTCAATTGCATTTACAGAGGCTTTAGGTAGCTCTGTTTTTACAACTACAGCATGGCCAAGTTGAATCGAGAACAGCATGATAAGACTTAGGATGCTGGCTGTGAATATTTTAAATTTCATATCCAAACTTCCTCCTTAGCTCTGGTTAATCTTGTTTTGTTAAAAATGTTGTTATAATACTGGCTACAATCTAATCACATTCAGATATAAAAAAGTAGAACCAGGTCACATTTTTTACAAAAAACTAATATTTCTCTGTGGAAAATTACTAAATTTCAGAATTTCCACATTTAAGTTGCCTATTTGTAACAGATAACTGTGTAGAGATCGTGAAGAACTGTCTTATATTGTAGCAGGATATTAAATTTTTAGGTGAAAATGTATCCGAAATGAATTGTGAGCATATATATCAAAAATCTCTGTACACGACAAAAATAGATAACTCATTGAAATAATGTCATAATAATTGTTTTCTAACGACGAATACTATGACACATCTCAATGAGTTATATCTTATCTTAAACAAATATCTAAAATGGAACAAGTCACATTTAAAGTGCTTTGCGCTCATCATGCTTGTGATTATTTTAAAGCAAACATGTAATCTTTCTTCTGCATCTAAAGCCTTGCCCATCAAGTGCTTACCACAATCATTTTATCGACGTATGCAGCGCTTCTTTGCAGGTCAGTATTTTGATTATCGTCAAATTTCTCAGTTGATTTTCAATATGTTTTCATTCGACCAAGTGCAACTGACTTTAGATAGAACCAATTGGAAATGGGGAAAACGAAATATTAATATCCTGATGCTCGCAATCGTTTATCGTGGAATAGCGATACCTATCCTTTGGACATTGCTTAATAAACGTGGAAATTCAGATACGAAAGAGCGTATTGCTTTGATTCAACGCTTTATAGCCATTTTTGGTAAAGACCGTATTGTGAATGTGTTCGCAGACAGAGAGTTTATCGGTGAGCAGTGGTTTACATGGTTAATTGAACAAGACATCAACTTCTGCATTCGTGTTAAAAAAACTTCATTGTCACCAATCATTTAGGAAAGAATCATAAAATTAGTGATTTATTTCGCCATCTTAAAGTTGGTCAAATTGAATGTCGTAAACGACGGATTTTGGTTGGTCGGGTGAAACTATATATAAGTGCACTACAGTTAGAAAATGGAGAGCTTTTACTCGTCGTTTCTCCTCAGTTTAATGCCAATGCTATTCAGGATTATGCATTACGCTGGGAAATTGAAACCTTATTCAGTTGTCTCAAAGGACGCGGGTTTAATCTTGAAAATACGCGCTTGACAGACCCTAGACGAGTGAAAAAATTGATTGCGGTGTTAGCTATAAGCTTCTGTTGGTGTTACTTAACGGGTGAATGGCAACATGATCAAAAAAAAGCGATAAAAATAAAGAAGCATGGACGACTCTCAATGAGTTTATTTCGCTATGGTTTAGACTATGTTCAAATGGCGATTCAGCGTTTAATTGGTTTTGGGAAAAAAGAAGAGTTTAAGGAAATTTTGGCAATTTTAAGAAGGCAGAACCCTGATAGGATAAGGGTTCTGTGAAATTTGTCGTGTACAGAGATCAAAAATAGAATATGATTGGATAAAATATTATAAGCACATGATTGTTAAGTGCTTTTTTATTTATATAGTGCTGGATAAAGATAAATTAGCAATGAGCTCCAATCATGAAAAAGATAATAACTTCTACTATTTTAGTATTACTTGGCGGAAGTGCCATTCCTGGCTATGCTGCTAAAGACTTTCTCAACGTTTCCCATGATCCGACCCGCGAATTCTATCAGGAATATAATGAAGAATTTGGCAAGTTCTGGAAACAGAGAACCGGGCAAGCAGTCAATTTTAAACAGTCGCATGGCGGTTCAGGCAAACAAGCACGCTCTGTGGTCGGTGGTTTGCAGGCCGATGTAGTCACATTGGCACTGGCCAATGACATCGAAGAAATCGTTAATGCAGGCTTAATCAAAAAGGGCTGGCAGAAAGAGTTCCCAAGTAATTCGGCTCCTTATACCACTACGATTGTATTTCTGGTTCGTAAAGGCAATCCAAAACAGATTAAAGACTGGAATGATCTAACCAAACCAGGCGTTGAAATTATTACGCCAAACCCAAAAACCGGTGGTGCACCGCGCTGGATTTATCTGTCGGCTTGGGGTTATGCCCTAAAACAGCCAGGTGGTAATGATGCCAAAGCCAAAGAACTGGTGAAAAAACTCTATGCCAATGTCAAAGTATTGGATTCAGGTGCGCGTGGTTCCTTAACGATCTTTGCTGAACGCGGGATCGGCGATGTATTACTCTCTTGGGAAAATGAAGCGTTATTGGCGACGCAAGGTCTGGGTAAAGATAAATATGAAATTATTTATCCTTCAATTTCCATTCTGGCTGAACCTTCAGTGGCGATTGTCGACAAGACCGTGGATAAAAATGGTAACCGTAATTTGGCCAAAGGTTATTTAAACTATTTATATTCACCAAAAGGGCAGGAGCTGGCAGCAAAATACTACTTCCGTCCACGTGATGCCAAAGCAGCAGCGAAATATGCAGCTCAATTCCCAAAAATCCAGACTTTTACTATTGATAAAGTCTTTGGCGGCTGGGCAAAAGCGTAGAAAACCCATTTTGTGAATGGAGCAATTTACGATCAGATCTCTGCGGAAAACCGTAAATGATTTTAATTACCGAACCTTAATTTAGAAAGTGGATAATTAATTATCCGTTTTTTTTATATCTAAAGCATAAAATGCTATAAAAATAGAATAAGTCTTTAATCTAGATATTTTTATTACGCAGATTCAAATCCCAAGTGCAACACATTTGTAGTTAGTTGAAAAAGTTAGGTGTATTCATAGAATCATTAGACTTTTTCAACTCGCAATTGGAAAGCACACAATGAAGAAATACACCCAACTTTCTCAAGATGAAAGATACGAAATTTATGCTACTTTGAAAAGTAAAAGTTCAATCGCTACCCTTGCTCGGGAATTAGGACGTTCACGATCAACCATCTACCGTGAATTAAAAAGAAATACTGGGCAACGTGGATATAGAGCTCAACAGGCAGCTAAATTTGCAAGTCAAAGACGGTACCGTCCTTCATCATCAATGACAGCATTTGCCTTCGCTTATATTGATTATTTGATTGGTTTGGACTGGTCACCCGAACAAATTTCAGGTGCTTTAACACAACGCGGTTGGCTGGATGTACCTTCACATGAGTGGATTTACCAGTACATTTATCAAGATAAATCAAAAGGCGGTAAACTTCATCTACATTTAAGGCATCAGAAGAAATATCGAAAACGCGGTTACAAAAACACGGATCGTAGGGGTCAAATCATTGATAAAACAAGTATTCACTGCCGAGACCAGGTCATTGATCAACGACAACGTTTAGGAGATTTCGAAGGTGACACGGTGATTGGTAAACATCATAAAGGTGCTTTATTGACTCTCGTTGATCGAAAGAGCCTGTATGTACATATTGTTCATTTAGGGCCAACAAGAGCATCCTCTCAAACGATTACTTGTGCATTAGATCGTTTACAAATGAGCCATGCTTATAGTGTGACATTTGATAATGGCAAAGAATTTTCCGAACACAAAAGAATTACTGATGCTGGCATAGAGACGTATTTTGCTGATCCTTACAAGTCTATTCAGCGAGCTAGAAATGAAAATACGAATGGTTTAATCCGTCAATATCTGCCAAAATCATCATCGTTGGATGGCGTGTCAAACGAACAAATAGAGCAGATAGAATTTGCACTCAACCATCGTCCTAGAAAAACACTAGGTTGGTATACACCGAGTGAAGTTATGGCTGGTTTTTATACTGTTGCACTTGCCGCTTGAATCCGCCTTATATAAAACATGAAATTAAAACAAAAAATAACTAAATATTACCCTGTATGCACTTTGTTTGCTCAATTGCGAAAAATAACTTTATTTCATATAGTTATATCTAATGAAGATAATCTCCCGATGCTCTTATGAAAACTCAATTAAAATCACTGGTTAGTGTTGCCTTATTGGCAACAGGTCTGACATTTACTGCAACTGCGAGCCAAGCCGCGGATCGTGAATTCCTGAACGTTTCTTATGATGCAACCCGTGAATTCTATGACGAATTTAACAAATCTTTTGGTGCCTACTGGAAAAAACGAACCGGTATTGATGTGAACTTTAAACAGTCACACGGCGGTTCAGGTAAACAGGCCCGTTCTGTGGTCGACGGTTTAAAAGGTGATGTGGTTACCTTGGCATTGGCAAACGATATTGAAGAGATCGTAAGATCTGGCCAGATTCAGCCAGGCTGGCAAAAAGAGTTCCCGCATAATTCTGCACCTTATACTTCAACGATTGTCTTCATGGTGCGTAAGGGTAACCCTAAAGGAATTAAAGACTGGAAAGATCTGACTAAACCGGGCGTAGAAATTATTACACCAAACCCGAAAACGGGTGGTTTGCCACGTTGGGTTTACCTGTCAGCTTGGGGTTATGCAGAGAAACAGCCGGGTGGTAGCAAAGCCAAAGCCCAAGAATTTGTCGGCAAGCTTTATAAAAACGTCAAAGTGATGGACTCTGCTGCACGTGCATCGATGACTACATTTGCTGAACGTAATATTGGTGATGTGCTGTTAACTTGGGAAAATGAAGCTCTGGTAACGCAAAAAACTCTGGGTAAAAATAAGTTTGATATCGTTTATCCATCTTTGACCATTTTGACTGAACCCTCTGTAGCCATCGTAGATCGTACAGTGGATAAAAATGGCAACAAATGGTTAGCTAAAGGTTATATCAACTATCTTTATTCTCCACTTGGTCAGGACATGGCAGCACGACATTTCTATCGTCCACGTAATGAGAAAGTCTTAGCCAAATATTCATCACAGTTCCCGAAAATTAAAACCTTTACCATTGATGAAGTGTTCGGTGGCTGGGCCAATGCACAGAAAACTCACTTTGTGAATGGCGCGATCTTCGACCAGATCTATAATTCGAAGCGTTAATCCATTGATTAAAAAATAAATTTAAAATATAAAAAAAGCTTCCTCGATGGAGGCTTTTTTATCGACTGTCGAAAAATAAAAACGGTTTTCTCTATAGAAATTAATATTTATCTACAAAAAGTCGTTTGGAGCTTTAGCTAAACAGAGTGATAATGTGCAGTTAAATTTTTCGCCCTATTGATTGAGTTTTTATGTCACATATTTCTGTATTACTTCACGAAACGATTGATGCCTTATTGGCTGGTCGCAATACGGGAATTTATGTGGATGGAACCTTTGGCCGCGGTGGGCATACACGTTTATTGCTTTCCAAATTGGATGAAAATGCACGCGTCTACGCCTTCGATAAAGACCCGCAAGCATTGGCTGTTGCTGCAGAACTGGAACAGGAAGATTCACGGTTTAAAATTATTCATGCCAGCTTCGCTGATTTAAAACAGGCACTGGCTGAGCAGGGTATTGCAAGTGTAGATGGTGTGATGGCTGACTTAGGGGTGTCTTCACCGCAGCTGGATCAGGCAGAACGTGGTTTCAGCTTTATGAAAGATGGCCCGCTGGATATGCGCATGGACAACTCGCAAGGTCCGACTGCAGCCGAATGGCTGGTAGATATTGAAGAAGAAGCACTGGCTAATGTGATTTTTCAGTATGGTGAAGAGCGTTATAGTCGCCGTATAGCCAAAGCGATCAAGGCTGCTGGATATATTGATACCACAGCCAAACTGGCGGAAATTGTGAAAGTTGCCCATCCAAAATGGGAAAAAAATAAACATGCTGCCACCCGAACTTTCCAGGCAATTCGTATTGCTATTAATAAAGAATTAGAAGATATTGAAACTTTCCTCCCTCAAGCGGTTGAAATTTTAAAACCAGAGGGACGTTTGGCTGTCATCAGCTTCCACTCACTGGAAGACCGGTTGATTAAGCAGTTTATTCAAAAAGAATCAACGCTTGAAGAAGATTCAGGCTGGGGAATGCCGCAACAACAAAAGGATACGCGACGTTTAAAGAAAATCGCCCGGGTCAAGGCAAGTGATGAGGAAGTTAAAGCCAATCCTCGTTCACGTAGCGCATGGCTGCGCGTGGCAGAACGTTTAGCTTAATAGGCACATCATGAAAACTGAAGTGGTTGATAAAAAAACAGAAAAGTTATGGCTGAAAAAAGTCATTGTTTACCTCATATTAATGTTGATGGTCTTCATCAGTGCGGTATTTGTCGTCTTCCAGGTCTTTGAATACCGTCAGGATAACCGCAAACTGAGTACCTATCTGCGTGAACGGGATGACCTGAATGCAGAGTGGGGACGTTTGCTGATTGAACAGCAGACCTTTGGTGCGACCGCGCAGATTGGTACCCGTGCAGTGACTCAGTTAAGGATGTATTCACCTCCGATTTCACAGAGTGTCGTAATTTCCTTACCACAACCTTCAGATGAGAAAAAATAAGGCTAGCGCTCGAACATGGTAGACAAGAGAAAGAAGCAACCGGTACGTAAAAAGCAGTCCGTCACCGAGAAAAATGCCTTAAATGTTTATATCAACCGTTTTTACATCATGTGGGCCGTGGTGCTGCTGTGTTTTGTAACACTGATCGGCCGAGCTTTTTATGTGCAGATTATTAATAAGGATTTTCTGCAAAATAAAGCCAATGCCAATATTCTGCGAACCAATACCATCAAGGCTATGCGTGGAGTAATTTATGATCGTAATGGTATTCCGCTGGCGATCAGTACGCCGATTATGAAAATCGTGATTGACCCACGTGACTATTTTGATAATAAAAAACTTTATGATGAGACCATGCTGGCGCTACAGAAAGAGCCGAATAGCCGTAAACTGAAACGTCAACTCCCAGATAAAAACCTGAATCTGGATGAGCTGGCTGATGCAGTGGGTATGGATCGTGCTGAATTGCGCAAAAAAATGGAAGAGCGTCCACGTTCACGTTATCTGATCCTGAAAAAAGAAGTGCCGCCACAACAGGCAGAACTGATCATGAAGCGTAATTTCCAAGGCGTCTATACCGAGAAAAACTATAAGCGCTATTATCCGCAGCCGCAGCCAAACTCCCAGATTATTGGTCTGACCAATAGTGAAGGAACTGGGATCGAAGGTCTGGAGATGCAGCTGAATACCCGTCTTGCCGGTCAGGATGGTGAACAGCAGATTATCCGTGACAAAAAAGGCAACCGCGTTAAAGAGCCGGAAGTGATTAAAGAAGTCGAGCCGGGTGAAAATATTACCCTGAGTATCGACTCACGTTTACAGTACATCATGTACCGTGAACTCACTGCAGCGGGTGTCGCCAATAATGCCCGCTCCGCAACGGCGATTGCAGTCGATGTCAAAACTGGTGAAATTCTGGCAATGTCTTCTTGGCCTTCTTATAACCCGAATGACAAGAATGGCTTATTAAATAAAGACGCAATGCGTAACCGTGGCGCTGTCGATTCCTTCGAGCCGGGTTCAACCATGAAGCCGCTAACAGTGGCGATGGCTCTAGAAAGCGGGAAATATACGGCCAATTCGGTGATCAATACGAGTCCAGGTAGTATGCGGGTCGGAAACCACACTATTCGTGATACGCATAACTACGGTCAGTTGACACTGGGTGGCATTATCCAGAAATCATCAAACGTCGGTGTAGCTAAATTAGCTTTGTCACTGCCTTATGAAACTTTACCGACTTTCTATAAGCGTCTTGGTTTTGGTCAGCGTTCCGCAGTGAAATTTCCGGGTGAAAGTTCCGGTCTGATTCTGCCGCCAAGTAAATGGAATGTATCTGAAGTAGCAACCATGGCCTATGGTTATGGTCTGAATGCGACTGTGCTGCAACTGGCTGATGCCTATGCCATGCTGGCGAACAAAGGTGTGAAAGTGCCTTTAAGTCTGTATAAATTGGAAGAACAGCCACAAGGCGAGCAGATGATTGATCCTCAAATCGCAGAACAGGTTCTGCTGATGATGGAAACAGCAACTTTGCCTGGTGGTACAGCAACCCGTGCAACCGTACCTGGTTATCGTGTTGCAGGTAAAACGGGTACTGCGCATAAATTGCGTGCCGACCGTAAAGGTTATTCGACCAATGAATACCGTGCTTTATTTGCCGGCGTGGCACCAGTCAGTGACCCACGGATCGCTATGGTGGTGGTGGTAGAAAACCCACAAGGCACCTACTATGGTGGTACGGTATCTGCACCCGTCTTTGCCCGTGTGATGCAGGAGTCTTTACGCCTGCTGAATGTCCCGTTGGACAAACCTTTAGAATCTCCCAAAGTCCAGTAAATAGGTGATCAATGTCAATTACATTTCAAGATCTCTACACCGTTCAGGAACCTGCTGAGTGGATGCGACAATCCTTTCAGGGTCTCGAACTGGACAGTCGCAAAGTTAAACTGGGGCAAATTTTTATTGCCCTGACCAGCTTGTCTCAACCTGAAAAAACCGCAGAATATGCCAAGAAAGCCCTGTCATTGGGTGCACTGGCCGTGATTTCAGAACAAGATCTGGATATTGCTCCAGCTTTGGTAGTACCCAATGTCCGTCACCTGATGGGCGAGTGGCAGAAGCGCTATCTGCAAGCGACTCAGCCAGTCAATGCTGCCCGTATTCTGGCTGTAACCGGCACCAATGGTAAAACCACGATTTCCCGTCTGGTTGCTGAGTTACTGATGCTGCAAGGCAAAGCCTGTGCAGTTATGGGGACTACAGGGAATGGTATTTTGCCGAATCTGGAAGCCTCTTCTCATACCACACTCGATGCCCTGCAATTGCAAAATGCCTTGCATGCCTATGCACAGGCAGGTGCGGAATTTGCCTCAATTGAAGCGAGTTCGCATGGTCTGGAGCAGAGCCGTCTGAATGGTTGTGCGATTGAAATTGCGGCTTATAGCAATTTAAGTCGAGATCATCTCGACTATCACGGTACGCTGGAAGCTTATGCAGAAGCCAAATCGCGTTTATTCAGCTTTGAATCTCTGAAAGTTGCAGTCATCAATATTGATGACGCACATGCAGAGGTGATGCTGAATGCTGCAAAAACCAATCCAAACCAACCGAAAATTTTGACTTATTCTTTGTCGCAAGCAGCCGATTATCGGGTTCAGGATATCCAGTACAGTATTTCCGGTGCTGACTTTAAACTGATCACTGCACAAGATACATTTACTGTGCATAGTCCTTTGTTAGGTCATTTCAATATCGAAAATTTGGTTGCGAGCCTAGTTGTGGTAGAGCAGGCGGGATTTTCATTAGCCGATTTAATCGCAACTGTGCCTGAGCTGAAAGGTGCACCAGGCCGTATGCAGGTCATTCGTGATGATGAGCGTTTATTTGTCGTGGATTATGCGCATACTCCAGATGCCCTGAATCAGGTCTTGCTTACGCTGAAGCGCCATGTCAGCCAAAAACTCTGGGTTGCTTTTGGCTGTGGCGGTGATCGTGACCGTGGCAAACGTCCGTTGATGACACAGGCTGCACTTGAGGGCGCTGATATTGCAGTGCTGACTTCGGACAACCCACGTACTGAAGATCAAAACCAGATTTTCGCTGACATGAAGCAGGGTATCGATTTTTCAAACAAAAGCTATCATGAAATTCATGACCGTCGTGAAGCAATCCGCTTTGTAGTCGACCAGGCGCAGCCAGGTGACATTGTAGTGATTGCCGGTAAGGGACACGAAAATTATCAGGAGATTGATGGGGTGCGACATTGGTTTGATGATGTGGTCGAGGTACAGGCCGCAATTGATGCCCAGCATCACAACCGTGATTTAGCATTTCCAGCGCATTAGGATTTCACATGCATACTTCAACAACAAGTACCGTGCCTCTAGAGCCATGGACAATTGAACAGTTACAGCAAGCCACTCATGGTTATTGGCTGAATGATAAAAAACCTGAAGGTCAGATTAAGCGGATTTTAACTGATTCCCGTCATGCCGAAGCAGGGGATGCTTTTCTGGCACTTAAAGGTGAGCGTTTTGATGCGCATGACTTTATCGCTCAAGTGGCTGAGAAGGGCTGTGGAATCGCGATTGTCAGCCAACCTGTTGACGCAGATATTTGCCAGCTAGTAGTTGAAGATACTCGTCTGGCATTGGGTCATCTTGGCGCTTATCGTCGTCAGCAAAACTCACAGCTTAAAGTCATTGCTTTGACTGGTAGTAGCGGTAAAACCACGACCAAAGAAATGCTGGGTAGTATCCTGTCGCGTCTGGCACCGACTTTAGTCACTCGCGGTAACCTGAATAATGATTTGGGTGTCCCAATGATGTTACTGGAATTGCGTGCTGAACATCAGTATGCGGTGATGGAATTGGGTGCAAGCCATCAGGGTGAAATTGATTACACTTCCAATCTGGTACAGCCGCACGCGGCCGGTATTATTAATATCGGTACCGCACACTTAGGTGAGTTTGGTGGCCGTGATGGGATTTGTCGCGCCAAGTCTGAAATCTATTCGCATATTTCTGAAACTTCGATTGTGCCTGCAGCAGATGATTATGCCGAGCAAATCCGTGCAGCCGCCAAAACCGAGAAAACTTTGAGTTTTGGTCAGGGCGGTGATGTCTATGCAACTGACGTAGAACTACATCCGCAATCTGCGACTTTCACGCTAAATACACCACAAGGCAGTAAAACCGTAAATCTACCATTTGCTGGTGAACACAATGTGCAAAACGCAACTGCAGCGGTGGCTTTTTCTTTGGCAATTGGTATTAGTCTGGATGATATCGTGGCTGGCCTTGAACAAGCTGTTGGTGCCAAAGGTCGTTTGAACTTTATACCGCATAAAGATTTTTTATTTATTGATGATACCTACAATGCCAATCCAAGCTCGATGCGTGCAGCGGCTGAAGTTTTAGCGCAGCAGCAGGGCATTCGAGTGATGGTGACCGGCGATATCGGTGAACTGGGTTCATCTGCTGCAATCGAGCATTATAAACTTGGTCGGGATCTGGTATCGGTCAAAGGCATTGATTTTGTGGTGGCTGTGGGTGAATTTGCCCCAGTTGCACAAGAAGGTGCACGTAGTACGCAATATGGTAAGAAAATGCAGGCTTTCCTGAATCAAGAGCAGGCTTTACCGTTTTTAATTGATTTGATTGAAACACATCATCCCCAGCCAATGTCTTTCCTGTTCAAGGGTTCACGTTTTACCCATATGGAAACATTGATGGCTGCATTGATGGAGAAACTCTAAATGCTGTTATGGCTATTTGATCATCTGGCGGGCTTTGATAGCACGTTTCAGGTGGTTCGTTATCTAACTTTACGTGCTTTGCTCAGCGTCTTGACCGCTATGACTATCGGTTTGGTGTTGGGTCCGATCATGATCCGTAAATTGCAGGCACTAAAATATGGTCAGGCAGTAAGTTCGTTTGCTCCTGAGAATCATGCCAAGAAAATGGGTACACCGACTATGGGTGGGGTGTTAATCCTGCTCTCGATCGGGATCTCCACCTTACTGTGGGCAGACCTGACGAATCCTTATGTCTGGATTGTGCTCTCGGTGATGGTGATTTTCGGCGCCGTGGGCTGGGCGGATGACTGGATTAAAATCCGTTATAAGGACAATGCCGGTTTACCTGCACGCAAGAAATTCTTTTGGACGTCTGTAGGTTCAATCGGTGCTGGTATTGCACTGTATGTGATCGCACAGCAGCAACCGAATCCGGTAGTGACTGCCAATATGCTGGATGTGCTGATTCCATTCTTTAAGGATCACACCATTCCATTGTCCGTGATTCCGCTGGGAATTGGCTTCATTATTTTCACTTACTTCGTGATTAATGGTGCATCCAATGCCGTAAATCTGACCGATGGTCTAGACGGTTTGGCGATCATGCCAGTTGTTCTGGTTGCAGCGGGTTTAGGGGTATTTGCTTATCTGGCAGGCGATGTACGTTTCGCTAACTACTTACATATTCCTTATGTGAAATATTCTTCCGAACTGGTAGTCATCTGTGCTGCGATGATTGGTGCCGGTCTGGCATTCCTCTGGTATAACGCTCACCCAGCTCAAGTGTTTATGGGTGACGTCGGTGCATTATCTTTAGGTGCAATGCTGGGTACAATTGCCGTGATGGTGCGTCAGGAAATCGTGTTTGCGATTATGGCAGGTGTATTCCTGGTAGAAGCAGTTTCAGTCTTCCTGCAAATCGGCTCATTAAGAATGCGTAATAAACGGGTATTCCTGATGGCACCTTTGCATCACCATTATGAAAAGAAAGGTTGGCGTGAAACTCAAGTCGTCATCCGGTTCTGGATTATTACGATTATGCTGGTAGTTTTGGGCCTAATGACCTTAAAATTACGCTAAGAAATGCATTTGAAAAAGTCGGCGCATGCCGGCTTTTTTGTTTTGGAGAAATTAAAAAATGAACCTACTGATGTGTCCTGTTTGTCGTGAGCAGTTACGCTTAAATGAACGTACATGGCGCTGTGACAATCAGCATAGCTATGATGTGGCCAAGCAGGGTTATGTGAATCTGCATGTAGTGCAGCATAAACATAGTAAAAATCCGGGTGATACGCCTGAATCTGTGCAGGCACGTCGTGCATTTCTGAGTGCAGGTCACTATGCACCTCTGCAACAGGCTGTGGTCAAGAAAATCCGTGAGCTGCGGATTGAAAACCTGCTCGATATTGGTTGTGGCGAAGGTTATTACACTAATGCCATGCAGGCTGAAGTAATGCAATGTGTCGGTGTAGATATTGCCAAAAATGCAGTTCAGGTTGCAGCTAAACTGAATAAAGAAATTACCTGGGTGGTAGGGACAGGGGCGACCTTGCCAGTGCTGGATCAATCTATTGATCTGTGTACCAGCTTATTTAGCCCAATTCCAAAACAAGAAATCTTACGGGTATTAAAGGCAAAATCTTATTTGATGGTGGTAACCCCTGCACCACAACATTTATATGCGATGCGTGAAGCCTTATTTGAGGAAGTAAAAGCACACGAGCCACATAAATTTGTTGAGCAGTTGCAGGATGCATTTAATCTGGTAAGTGAACAGGTGATTGATGCACCAATGACTTTGGCTCAAGCAGATTTAAAAAACCTGATTGCTATGACTCCCTATGCTTATAAAGCTAAACCTGAACGCCGTTTGGCACTTGAGCAGCAGGATCAATTTGATTTAATGGCCCAATTCCAGATTTATGTATTTCAGAAGAAATAAATTTAAAATCTAGAAATAAAAAATCCCTCAATAATGAGGGATTTTTTATTAGTTCAGATTATTCAATTTCTTCAATCAAGTTTTCCAAAGGATCCACCACCCGATTTGGCTGTGGTGGCTGGTCTCTTGGCGCCACTCTTTCATCATCCGGTATGCGGATTTCCTGATCAGGCAAATCTTCAAAATCATTGCTTTGTCGTTTAGGTGCTACAACCGGGGCAGGGCGATACAGAGGCGTCGCTAAAGGTGGAGAAGACGGATCATATTGTTCCTGCTCACCTTGCACTACTTTATTACGGTTAATTGGTGCTTTAGCATTACGATCCAGGCGAACCCAAGCTTCTGGTGTACCTTTTAAGGCATTCCCCATAAAGTCGGTCCAGATTGGTAAGGCTGCCACGCCACCGTATTCACGGCGACCTAAAGTTTTTGGCTGGTCGAAACCGACCCAGGCAACGGTGACTAGCTTGCCATTAAAACCTGCAAACCAGGCATCTTTAGCATCATTGGTGGTACCGGTTTTACCCCCAATATCGCTACGACCAATTCTTAAAGCAGCACGTCCTGTACCATGCTGAATCACATCACGCAGGATATTGGCCATATCATAAGCAGAACTAGATTTTAAAATACGTTCTGCCTGACGGTAATTACTGTCTTCAGCCGAGATTTTTGGTGTCTCTGGTTTTTGCGCTAGGGTCTTGTTATTGATTTCAATGGCTTCATCATCAGGAGTGAGCGCGCCTGTTGGTTGAGGGCTTTCTTCCTGAGCATTAATACACGAGATGCAGGCATATTCAGGCTTAGCCTCAAAAATAGTCTTGCCATAGGCATCTTCGATACGCGTAATAAAATGTGGCTGAATCCGATAACCGCCATTGGCGAACGTAGCATAACCAGTGGCCATCTGGATTGGTAAAACCTGAGGTGTACCTAGAGCAATGGTGTAGTTACGTGGAATCTGATTATTCTGCAAGCCAAAATCCATAAATAACTGACGTGTACGCTCAATACCGACAGTTTGTAATAGACGAACTGAAACCGTGTTACGTGACAGATATAAAGCACGACGTAAAGGAATCATCCCTAAATAACGACCATCCGAATTACGCGGACTCCATTTACCAATGGTAATAGGTGCATCATTCACCATGGTATACGGAGTCATACCACGTTCTAAAGCCAGGGCATAAACAAAAGGTTTAATGGTTGAACCCGGCTGACGCCAGCCTTGAGTCGCGCGGTTAAATTTGGATTGATAAAAATTATAACCACCGACGATGGCTTCAATCGCACCATTATTCGGGTTTAATGCAATTAATTGGCCCTGTACCTGAGGTGTTTGTACCAGTGCCCAGGAACTTTTATTCTCGTTAGGTCTTAAACGAACAATATCTTTAACTTTAACAATCTGTGATGCTCTGCTTGGTGCAGCACCTACACTGTTTGCACTACGATAAGGACGAGCCCAGGACATGCCTGACCAAGGCACAGTTACGGTTGTACCATCCTGCATCAATGCTTCAAAGCTATTATTGTTGACCTTAGTCACTTCAGCAGGGTAAGTGTTGGCATAGACACGGAAATTTTGCAGGGGCTGATCATGAGCCTCAGCACCTCGCCAGCCATGACGACGATCATAAGCTTCTAAACCATCCTGTACCGCCTGTTCAGCATAAGCCTGACGTTCACTGTGGATCGTCGTGTAAACTTTATAACCTGAATCTATGGCCTGTTCACCAAAATTTTCTACCAGTTCAGAGCGAACCATTTCACCGACATAGGGAAATTTGTTACGCGTACTGCGGTCAGGCATATCCAGTTTAATCGGTTCAGCAATGGCTTCCTGATATTGGCTTTGATTCAGATAACCCAATTGCAGCATACGACCTAAAATCCAGTTACGGCGTTCCAGTGCACGTTTAGGATTGGCCACTGGATTGTAGCGAGAAGGTGCCTTAGGAAGACCGGCGATCATTGCCATTTGCGCAATAGAAAGCTCATCTAAACTTTTGTTGTAATAGATTTTCGCTGCTGCCGCGATGCCGTAAGCATTTTTCCCTAAGAAAATTTTATTGACATATAAAGTCAGAATTTCTTCTTTACTTAAATTCTGTTCTATTTTACGTGCCAGGAAAATTTCAGTCAGCTTACGTTTTAAAGTACGTTCGGGACTTAAATAGTAGTTTTTGGCGACCTGCATGGTAATGGTCGAACCACCAGTCTGTACATCAGAGCCGGTAATGGTTTCACTGACTGCACGTCCTAAGCCTTTAAAACTGATGCCGCTATGTTCGAAGAAACTGGAATCTTCTGCAGCGAGGAAGGCGTGAATAAATTCTTTCGGAATCTGTTCATAATTCACAGGAACAGAAAGCTTGCCACCATACTCTGCAATGAGCTCATTATCTGAGCTAAAAACTTGTAAAGGCTTTAATAAAGGCGCCTTTTTAAGCGTAGACATTTCAGGCAAAGATGGGGCAATATAGAGATACATGCCATAGAAACCCATCGGAATTGAGATCAAAATAATGATAATGATCAAAAAAAATGGATGAACAAGGCCTGAACAAGATAGCTTTTTCATAACAAGTAAGTTTTAATAAGAGCTAATGGCAAACTAATTACCGGTCAGTATATCCTTTAGATATACATATTGTTAGATGAGTTATTGTATCTGTATAAAATTATAGGCCGGCACAGATTGGTGAGTTTGTTTTTATTGGGGATAAAAAAATAATAGGAATTGTATTGTGCGTAGGTTATATCGTAAGCCAAATAAGGGGTTAATAGGAGTCGATATTAGTTCGACTTCTGTTAAAGTTTTAGAGCTCTCTGTAAAGAACGGTCGGTACTGGGTAGAAAGTTATGCTTTGGTTCCACTACCAGAAAGTAGTGTCGTTGAAAAAAATATTTTAAATCCAGAAGCGGTGGGTGATGCGTTGGGGCGTGCGATTAATTTGGCCAATACCCAGTCCAGTCAGTCAGCCTTTGCGATTCCAACTTCTATGGTCATCACCAAGATCATCGAAATGGATGCCGATATGTCGGATGATGAACGTGAAATTCAGATTCGTGAAGATGCCGAACAATATATTCCTTTCCCACTTGATGAAGCCAGTCTGGACTTTGAAGTCCTGCCAGACCGTTTAACCAATCCGAACCGGGTCAATGTCCTGTTGGTAGCGACTCGAATCGAAAATGTCGAAGCGCGTTCTAAAGTACTGCAAATTGCCAATCTCAATCCAAAAATTGCAGATGTCGAAAGTTTTGCATTAGAAAATGCATTCAAGGTGTTTTCGGATACCTTACCGATGGGGGTAAATACTGTCGGGATCCTGGATATTGGTCATAGTATGACGACCTTATCCGTCATGCAGAATAACAAGATCATTTATACCCGTGAGCAGGTTTTTGGTGGCAAACAGCTGACTCAGGAAATCCAGAACCGTTATGGATTGTCTTTTGAGGAAGCAGGTCGTGCTAAAAAAACCCGTGCCTTACCGGATGACTATGACATCGAAGTGCTGGAACCTTTCTTGGATGCTGTAGTCCAACAAGCAGCCCGTTCATTACAGTTCTTCTTCTCTTCATCTCAGTTTAACGAGATTGACCATATTTTATTGGCAGGGGGAAATGCCAATATTCCAGGTCTGGCAAAACTATTACAGCAAAAACTCGGCTACCGGGTCACGATTGCCAATCCATTCCTGCAAATGGGCTTTTCTCCTCAAATTGATATTAAAAAAATTGAAAATGACGCGTCCTCACTCATGGTTGCATGTGGTTTGGCATTGAGGAGTTTTGATTAATGGCAAAGATTAACTTACTCCCTTGGCGCGATGAGCTAAGAATTAAAAGAAATAATGAATTTGTAGCGATTTGCGCAGGGGCACTTTTTCTAGGATTGGCAGCAGCAGGTTCAACCTGGTTCTACTATGATCAAAAACTTCAGGATCAGGAACAGGCCAACCAGCTGGTGGTCAGTACTAACCAGAATCTGGATGTACAGCTGAAAGCATTGGATGGCTTACAAGACCAGCGTAATGCAATTGTTGAACGTATGAAGCTGATTCAGGGTTTACAGACTCAACGACCGATCGCAGTCCACCTGATTGATGAAATTGTACGGGTCACACCAAGCAATATGTACATTACCAAATTTCAGCGTACCGGCGATAAATTCACTATTGAAGGTAAGGCAGAAAGTCCGAATACAGTGGCTGAATTGCTACGTAATCTGGAGGCTTCTACCTGGTATCGTAATGCATTTATGAATGCTTTCCTGGTTGCTGAAGAACCAAAAGATAAAGCGCCATCATCAGTGATTCCTCGAGTGGAAGAATCTTATGGCAGCTTTACGGTCACGGTTGATCTGGATCAAATCGCTGAGCCAACACTTAAAGAAGGACAAACACCAGCCACAACTACAGCGGAGGCATCATCATGAGTAATGACGAATTCGATGAATTAAGCCAAGACGTAGTGGCTGTTCCTAGAAAAAAAATGACAGTTGAGAAATTCTTTCAACAATTCAATACACTAGATCCAAATAATTATGGCAGCTGGCCATTATCAGTCAAGATTACCTGCTGGATCTTTATTGTTATTCTGGTTTTTATGCTGGGGTATTTCGGATTTATTCGCGGCAAGATAGAAGCAATTTCACAAGCCAGTGCTCAAGAACAAAACCTGTTAAATGAATTCCGGGAAAAGGAATCCAAGCTGCGTAATTTACAGCAGTATCAGATTCAGTTGCAGGAGATGGAAGCACGTTTTAATCAGCAATTGGAACAATTGCCGAAAGAAACTGAAATTCCTGGCCTGGTTGAAGATATTAACCTGAGTGGGGTGAACTCTGGACTGAAATTCAAGAATATTCGTCTGGAACCTGAAATCAAGCAGGAATTCTTTATTGAGCAGCCGATCGCGATTGAAGCCACTGGGGATTATCACGCCTTTGGTTCTTTTGTAAGTAGTATCGCGGGGCTTTCGCGCATCGTTACACTGCATGACTTCACCATTACAGGAACTGAAAATAAAGAAAAGAAATCTGAAATTCCTGTTATTGATTATGTAGTGAAAGCGAAAACCTACCGTTATGTAGGCAATGCAGATGCTTCATCTACTTCAGCTACAACTGATACGCAGGGAGCTCAGTAATGAATATCATTAAAATTACTTCAGCTTTAACACTCGGATTTTTATTGGTGGGCTGCGAATCAAGAATTGATGCAGTCAATCAGGAAATGGCCAATATTCGTAATCAACCACCATTACCAATTGAACCGGCGCCGGATTTTATTCCGACAGAAATGTTTAATTACGCAGCTCATCAGCTGAAAAGTCCTTTCCTACCAAGCTCTTTAGCAGCTGAATTGAAAATTATGGCGGGTAAGCGGGTTTATCCGAACTTGTCACGCCAATTACAGCCTTTAGAAAGCTATCCACTCGAAACCTTAAGTATGAAGGGCAGTATGCGGAATCAGGCGGGGCAGATTCTGGCTCTAATTCAAACGCCTGATGGGGAAATTGAACGGATACAACGTGGCAGCTATATGGGACTTAATCATGGTCGTGTAACGAGAATTACGCCGACACAGATTGACTTGATTGAGATTATTCCAGATGGCCGTGAGGGATATGTGGAACGTCCACGAAGTCTGGTTTTGATTGGGCCAGCGCCATAAGTTTTAAGGAATAAAAATGAATAAGAGTATTAAAGAATTTATTTTTGGGGATGCTAATACAATGAATCATGTGTTTCGTCAGTTTTCTATGGGGGCTGTCGCGATTGCTGTGATGCAAGCAGCGAGTGCGCAAGTTTCAATGACCAATGTGGTACCAATGCAAATTCCTGGACAGGGAACTGAAATCCGGGTGATGTTTAATGGCTTGCCACCTCAGCCTCAAGCTTATCAGTTTGAATCTCCATCACGCCTGATTCTGGATTTTAATGAGGCCCAACAAAATCTAAAACAGTCTAGTATTCCAGTCGCAACTGCTGAAGCTAGTTCAGTAGATATTAGTTCTGATGCACAACGTTCTCGACTAACGGTGAATCTCGCTAATGCAGGTGCATTTACGACGCGTGTAGAAGGCAATACCTTTATTTTAAAAATTAATTCTTCTACTCCAGTCGCTATTGCTCAGCCAGTACAGCAGCAGGTTGCTCAAGGGATTACCAATATTGGTTTTCAGCGGGGTGCACAAGGTGAAGGGCTGGTGGTAATTGATCTGGCAGGTCAGAACACACCAATCGATGTTCAGCAGCAAGGAACCAAAGTAATTGTACGGACTTTGGGCTCCAAGATTCCGGCACATTTGACCCGACGTCTAAATGTGAATGATTTTTCCACGCCCGTTTCAACCGTAGATGCAGTCAATCAGAATGGCTCAGGTGTGATTACTATTCAATCTGCGGAAAGCTATGAATATATGGCTTTTCAAACAGACAATAAACTGACCATCAGTTTGAAGCGTCCAGAAGTTAAAGGACCTTTACGTCCAAAATCAGTTGCTTATACAGGCAAGAAGATTTCTCTAGATTTTCAGGATATTGAAGTTCGTCGAGTTCTACAGTTATTAGCCGATTTTACTGATATCAATATGGTTGCTGCAGATAGCGTACAGGGTAATATTACCTTACGCCTCAAGGAAGTACCTTGGGATCAGGCTTTAGATATCGTGTTAAAAACCAAAAATCTGGATAAACGCCGTAATGGTAATGTGATCTGGATTGCACCAGTGGCAGAACTAATTAAGGCCGAAGAAGAAGAAGCTAAGGCTTTAAAACAAAGCGTTGCACTTGCACCGATTCAAACTGAATATATGCAGCTCAGTTATGCAAAAGCAGCAGATATTGAAAAACTGATTACTCAAAATAAAAGTGCATCAGGATCAGGCAATTCAAGTAATAGTACTAATAACGACGATAAAGAAAGTTTATTAAGTTCACGTGGCTCTATCTCTATTGATGCTCGTACCAATACCATTATTGTGAATGATACCCAGCCTTTCATTGATAAAATTCGTAATATGGTTGATCTACTTGATGTGCAAGTGAAACAGGTGATGGTTGAGGCGCGTATCGTTCGTGCAACGACTGACTTTACCAAAGAAATGGGGGTGAAATGGGGAATCCTATCTCAAGGGATTACCAATAATAATCACCTTCTTGTTGGTGGTAGTGATACGACTCTTTGGGATCTCCGAGAGCCAGAAGTAAATGAGTTAGGTGGATTTACCTATGATATTCAGCGTCCAGATAACCTGAATGTAGACTTAGGGGTTACTAGCCAGGGAGCAAGTCGCATCGCCTTTGGTTTAATTAGCCTTTCGGATTTTATGCTAGATCTTGAACTTTCTGCGCTTCAAGCAGACGGTTATGGTGAAGTAATTTCTACGCCAAAAGTGCTCACTGCTGACAAGCAAAAAGCAACCGTTGCTTCTGGTTCACAAATTCCATATCAGTCTGCAGAAGGCGGGGGGGTGAATGCTGTTTCAACGACAGCATTTATTGATGCAACTTTAAGTCTGGACGTTACACCAAGTATTACGCCAGATGGCAAAGTGCAGATGGAGTTGAATATTACCAGTGACTCACCAGGAAATCCTACACCCACTGGACAGTTAACTATTAATAAAAATCAGATCAATACTAATGTACTGGTTGATAATGGTGAAACAGTAGTACTCGGTGGTATTTTTGAGCAAGAAACTCGAAATGCACAAACTAAAGTTCCTTTCTTGGGTGATCTACCTTATCTAGGTCGTTTATTCCGTAAAGATGTTAAATCAGATAACAAACGTGAGTTACTGATTTTTGTTACACCTCGAATTGTTAATGACAGTGTTTCAAGAAATCATTAATATATTTTGAATTTAACAAAATGAATAGGTGACTCCTTGCCAAGCAAAGAGTTTGAAACCCTGCCAAATATCTATTTGGTAGGGCCGATGGGGGCCGGTAAAACAACAGTAGGACGACATTTAGCAGAACTGTTAGGACGAGAATTTCTGGACAGCGATCATGAAATTGAGCGGAAAACAGGGGCTACGATTCCCTGGATCTTCGAAAAAGAGGGTGAAAAGGGTTTTCGCCATCGTGAAACTGTTGTAATTGATGAATTAACTTCACGTCCACAGCTAGTACTTGCGACTGGTGGTGGTGCAATTACTCAGGCTCCTAATCGGGATTATTTAAAGCAGCGAGGCATCGTTGTTTATCTTTATACTCCAGTTGAAATTCAGCTTCAGCGAACCTATCGCGACAAAAACCGTCCCTTGTTACAAGTCGAAAATCCTGAACAGAAACTTAGAGATCTGCTTTTAGTACGTGATCCTCTCTATCGGGAAGTCGCACATTACATCATTGAGACCAATCAGGGAGCTGCACGAGATTTGGCGCAGCGTATTCTGAATCTCATCCTTCCAAAAAAATAAGTTCAGTTGAAAAAGTGGTTATCCCCTCATGAAAACCTTATATGTCGAACTCGGTGAACGTCGTTACCCTATTTTTATTGGCAGTAACTTGAATCCTCAGGAATTGCTTGAGCCCTATATTCATGGCAAGCAGGTGATGGTTGTCAGTAATGAGACGGTGGCACCACTCTATCTGGATCGCTATAAGGCTGCATTGGAAAATTTGGGTAAAACTGTGGCGACCTGTATTTTGCCGGATGGTGAGAAATACAAAGATATTGAACATCTAAACCTAATTTTTGATGCATTGCTTGAGGCAGGTTTTAACCGAGACTGTACAGTACTGGCACTCGGTGGCGGTGTTATTGGAGATATGGCCGGTTTTGCTTCTGCCTGTTTCCAGCGCGGAGTATATTTTATTCAGGTGCCAACAACGTTACTTTCTCAAGTGGATTCCAGTGTGGGGGGTAAAACCGGCATTAATCATCCACTGGGTAAAAATATGATCGGTGCTTTCCAGCAGCCACAAGTGGTGCTGGCAGATATGTCACAGCTGTCAACTTTACCAGATCGTGAACTGTCGGCAGGTTTGGCTGAAGTGATTAAATATGCCTTGCTCGGTGATGAAGAGTTTCTGGTCTGGCTAGAAGCCAATATGGAAGGTCTTATTGCCCGTGATGAGCAATTGCTGGCCGAAGCGGTTTATCGTTCATGTGCGCATAAAGCACGTATTGTAGCGAATGATGAAAAAGAGCAGGGTGAGCGTGCTTTACTTAATCTCGGTCATACATTTGGTCATGCGATTGAGTCTTATCTGGGCTATGGTGAATGGCTGCACGGAGAAGCTGTAGCTACCGGTATGGTGATGGCAGCAGATTTATCCCATCGCATGGGTTGGATTTCGTTAGAAGACCTTGAACGTACAAAAAAAATCATTTCTCGTGCGCAATTACCTATTGTTTGTCCTAAAATCCCACTTGACGATTTCCTGACTTATATGGCTCACGACAAGAAAGTTTTAAATGGGCAGCTTCGTCTTGTATTATTGCAGCAACTTGGAAAGGCGGTCATTACTCGAGACTTTGATGTCGAGTTGATGCAACAGGCGATTTTAGCTCATCAGGCATAGGTTTAAATTTTTATGACAGCATTACGTACCCCTTGGCAAAAGATTCAGCATTATTTCTGGCTGGTCTGTGGCGTATGCTGTCTATTTGCTGCCTTGGTTTTTTGGGCTATCACTGATACAGATGAAGTTGTAGAAGTAGAGAAGAAGCCGGAAACGGAAGTTGAATTACAGATTCAACCAGAAAAAGTAGCTTCGATGACCCATCTTGGTGCACTTTCTGATGAGGTTAAGCCTCTTGATCTCAATACTCGAATTGTTGTCAATGTTAGTCATGAGCCTGAATTCCGTGGAACCAAATATATTGGTGAAGTAAAGAAACAGCATGCGATTGAGCTATTTCGTGTAGGTAATGAAGCCATTCTAAAAACCTTCCTGAAAAAGCAGCAGGATCGTAAACCTTTTGTTTATTTAAGGCTTTCGGGTGAGAACCAGCCTGAACAATATGTATTGTTATATGGGCTTTATAAAACCGCAGCAGAAGCTCAACAGGCTTTATCAGCGCTCAATCTGAATCTGCCTAAATCCGTCCAGCCTAAAGTTGTGGCCATGCAACAATATGCCAGTCTAGTCAACAGTATGGGTTCGGAAGAATTGGCAAGTAATCAAAAACTTTATGAAATTCAGTTGAAAAATGTACCTTTGCCGAAAGTCGATGAATCCGTACAGATAAGACAGAAAGCAGAACCTTCAGCGCCTGTGGTCATCCCTAAAGAAAGCACCACGAGTACCACGATTGTTCGACGTGACCAGGAAGGTAATGTAGTGGATGTACAGAAATCTCAAAGTCATGTCGAAGGAAGTCCGCGCTCATCAAATGGCAATTCTCGACCTCAAGAAAATGAGATTAGTGATCCATTTAACTAGGCCGGTCTAAAATAGCGCACAGACACTTTATCTTTATTATAAATGTGCGCTTTTGGTGCAAAAAATACGCACCATAAATAATTATAATTTTCCTTTTGTAGGCTAAATCTTTGTCATTTGTATTGTTTTGATTTTTGCTCCTTAAGTTGGCATGAAATTTGCTTTATTGGTGCATGAATTGAATTAATCTCCCTGTTTTGGCGCGAAAATGATTCGATGAATAGGCGTAATTGTCATCTTTGTTGCTTATTTTTATCTTATCCATCAGCAAAATGAATGTTATTTTTCATGCATTCCGTCTGAAAAAGGATTATGTTGAAAAGATACTCAATGATATTTTGCTCTATAAAGTTGCTTAGCTTGCGGAGTAAATCAGACAGTCACGCACAGCAGAATTTTGATTGTTTAATAGCCTATCGGGCTTAGTGAAAAGAAGGGTACGCTATGCACATGCCATCGCCTAATAATGTAGCTCCCGCTCAAGGTTTATACCAACCGGATGAGTTTAAAGATAACTGTGGTTTCGGTTTGATCGCCCATATGCAGGGTGATGCCAGTCATGATCTGGTCAAGACCGCAATTCATAGTCTAAGTTGTATGACCCACCGTGGCGGTATTGCTGCTGATGGCAAGACCGGTGATGGTTGTGGTCTATTGCTGGCAATGCCTAAAGAATTCTTCCGTGAAGAGGCCAAACGCTTAAGTGACATTACCTTAAGTGAGATTTTTGCTGTGGGTACAGTATTCCTGAATCTGGATCCAGCATTAGCCGCACATGCAAAACAAGTCCTGACGAAAGAAATTGAAGAAGAAGGCTGTCGCGTTATCGCATGGCGTGTTGTACCGACGAATAATGATGCGCTTGGTGAGATTGCGATGCAGTCTCTGCCAGCTTTTGAGCAGGTCATCGTGAACTGCCCAATCGGTGTGACTGAAGTTGAATTCAACCGCAAATTGTTCCTTGCGCGTCGTCGTGCTGAACAGCAGTTAACCAGTGATCCATACTTCTATGTGACGACCTTATGCTCAACTGTAATCAGCTATAAAGGTCTGATGATGCCAGCAGCTATTGCTGACTTCTATACTGACCTGGCTGATGAGCGTCTGGCATCACATATCGTGGTCTTCCACCAACGTTTCTCTACCAATACATTGCCACGCTGGCCATTGGCTCAGCCATTCCGTTACCTTGCCCACAATGGTGAGATCAACACTATTACGGCTAACCGTAACTGGGCAATGGCGCGTACACCTAAATTTGAAAACCCGTTACTGCCAGGTCTGACTGAGCTGAATCCAATCGTAAACCGTACTGGTTCAGATTCATCTAGTCTGGATAACATGCTGGAAATTCTAGTGGGTGGTGGTATGGATCTGTTCCGTGCGCTACGTATGCTGGTTCCACCTGCTTGGCAAAACGTTGAAACGCTTGATGCTGATTTACGTGCGTTCTATGAGTTCAACTCTAAACATATGGAAGCATGGGATGGCCCTGCTGGTTTAGTTATCCAAGACGGTCGTCATGCGATCTGTATGCTGGATCGTAACGGCTTGCGTCCGGCACGTTGGGTCATCACTAAAAATGGCTACATTACACTGGCTTCAGAAATCGGTGTATGGGGCTATGAACCTGAAGATGTCATTTCTAAAGGTCGTGTGGGTCCAGGTCAAATGCTGGTGATCGATACTTATACCGGTAAAGTATTAGATACTCAGGATGTGAATAATCACCTGAAACGTATGCGTCCGTACCGTGAATGGTTACGTGAAAATGCTGTACGTCTACAAGGTAGCCCTGAGCTGGAAGAATATCTATGTGAGCGTGGCTTGAAAGGTGACAACCTGAAAGCGGCACAGAAAATGTTCATGGTAACTTTCGAAGAACGTGACCAGTTGCTGCGTCCAATCGCTGAAAGCGGTCAGGAAGCTGTGGGTTCTATGGGTGATGATACCCCGATGGCGGTTCTGTCACGTCAGGTACGTCATGTATCAGACTATTTCCGTCAGCAGTTCGCACAGGTAACGAATCCGCCAATCGATCCATTACGTGAATCGATTGTAATGTCACTGGAAACCTGTTTAGGTCGTGAACAAAATGTTTTCGAACAGGGTCCAGAACATGCAGACCGTCTGATTATTTCAAGTCCGGTTCTGTCTAATTCAAAAATGCATCAAATCCGCACGTTAGGCCGTACAGGTTATGAGATTGCTGATATTGATCTGAACTATGCTGAAACCGAAGGCCTAGAAGCTGCGATTGCTCGTATTTGCGAAGAATCAGCGCAAGCGATTCGTGACGGCAAAACTTTATTGGTACTTTCAGACAAGAAAATCCGTGAAGGTTTCTTGCCAGCCAATGCTGTGATGGTTACTGGTGCAGTACACCATCATCTGATCAATACTGGTCTGCGTACTGATGCGAACCTGATTGTTGAAACCGGTTTTGCACGTGATCCACATCAATTTGCCGTTTTGCTTGGCTTTGGTGCGACAGCAATTTATCCATACTTAGCATATGACGTGATCAATGATCTGGTGGCTAAAGGTGAATTGCTGGGTGATCCAGTATATGCACAAAATAATTTCCGTAAGGGTATTGAAAAAGGCTTGCTGAAAGTCCTGTCTAAGATGGGTATTTCAACTGTGGCTTCTTACCGTGGCGGTCAGCTGTTTGAAGCAGTCGGTTTATCCAATGAAGTTGTGGACAAATGCTTCGTAGGTGTTCCGAGCCGTATTCAGGGTGCAACTTTTGCTGACCTTGAGAATGACCAGAAACAACTGGCAGATTTGGCCTGGAAAAACCGTAAGCCAATCGATCAGGGTGGTATGCTGAAATTCGTCTTCGGCAAAGAATACCATGCGTTTAACCCGGATGTGATTAACTCCCTACATAAAGCAGTACGTTCTGGTAATTATGCTGACTTTAAAGAATATGCAGAGCTGGTAAACAATCGTCCGATTGCAACCATCCGTGACTTATTCAAGCTGAAAACTGATAACTCAATTCCAGTGGATCAGGTTGAGTCTGTAGAAGATATCCTGCCTCGTTTTGACTCTGCGGGTATGTCTTTGGGTGCACTATCTCCTGAAGCGCATGAAGCGATTGCGATTGCTATGAACACCATTGGTGGTCGTTCTAACTCTGGTGAGGGTGGTGAAGATCCAGCGCGTTATGGCACGATTCGTAACTCAAAAATCAAACAGATTGCATCTGGTCGTTTTGGTGTAACCCCAGCGTACTTAACTTCAGCAGAAGTGTTGCAGATTAAAGTGGCTCAAGGCGCGAAACCGGGTGAAGGTGGTCAGTTACCTGGTGGTAAAGTGAATGGCTTGATTGCCCGTTTACGTTATTCAGTTCCAGGCGTGACCCTGATTTCGCCACCACCACACCATGATATCTATTCAATCGAAGATTTATCTCAGTTAATCTTTGACTTGAAACAGGTCAATCCGCAGGCGATGGTGTCAGTTAAGCTTGTTTCTGAACCAGGTGTCGGTACGATTGCGGCAGGTGTAGCGAAAGCCTATGCTGACTTCATTACCATTTCTGGTTATGACGGCGGTACAGCGGCTTCTCCACTTTCCTCTATTCACCATGCAGGTTCGCCTTGGGAACTTGGTCTAAGTGAAGCGCATCAAGCCCTTCGCGTAAATGACCTGCGTGGTAAAGTCCGCGTACAAACCGATGGTGGTTTAAAAACCGGTTTGGACGTTGTGAAAGCAGCAATTCTGGGTGCAGAAAGCTTCGGTTTTGGTTCGACGCCAATGATCGCATTGGGTTGTAAATACCTGCGTATTTGCCACCTGAATAACTGTGCAACCGGTGTTGCGACTCAGCAGGATCATCTGCGTCAAGAGCACTACATTGGCGAACCACAAATGCTGATCAACTTCTTCACTTTTATTGCTGAAGAAACTCGTGAATGGTTGGCTGCATTGGGTGTATCTAGCCTGAAAGACCTGATCGGTCGTACCGACTTGTTGGAAATCCTGCCAGGTGAAACTGACAAGCATGCTCACCTTGACCTGAGTAAACTGCTAGAGTCACATCCAGCAGCAGAAGGTAAAGCACAGTACTGTGAAGTACAGGGTAATGAACCATTCGATAAAGGTATTTTGGCTGAGAAAATGGTAGAGGAAATTCTGCCAGCAATCGAAGCAGGTACAGGCGGTGAATACAGCTTTACCGTAGGTAACTGTGACCGTTCAATTGGTGCACGTCTGTCAGGTGAAATTGCCAAACGTTATGGCAACCTGAGTATGGAAGCACATCCGGTTAAAGTAAATCTGACTGGTACAGCGGGTCAGTCACTCGGTGTTTGGAATGCCGGTGGTCTGCATCTCAAACTGGAAGGTGATGCGAACGACTACGTGGGTAAAGGTATGGCAGGTGGCCGTATCTCGATCTTCCCACCGAAAGGTTCGCCATTCCAGACTCAAAATACTGCGATCATTGGTAATACCTGTCTGTATGGTGCGACTGGTGGTAAATTGTTTGCTGCGGGTACTGCAGGTGAGCGTTTTGCAGTTCGTAACTCAGGTGCTTTCGCCGTGATTGAGGGTGCAGGCGATCACTGCTGTGAATACATGACTGGCGGTATCGTGACAGTCTTGGGTAAAGTGGGCCATAACTTCGGTGCAGGTATGACCGGCGGTTTTGCTTATGTATTGGACCTGGACAATGATTTCGTAGATCATTACAACCATGAGTTGATTGAACTGAACCGTATCTCAACTGAAGCGATGGAAGAACATCAGACCTTCTTGCTTCGCATTTTAGATGAACATATTGCAGAAACAGGTAGTGCTTGGGCGTACAAGATCCGCCATGAGTTTGATTTCTATAGTCGTAAGTTCTGGCTGGTAAAACCAAAAGCAGCTAACTTATTGACCTTGTTGAAAACAACTCAAGCTGATCCACAATAATTCCACTACTGCAGATATAGGCAGACCTAAGGTAATGCGAATAAAGCCTTAGGTCTACCCACGGAGAGAGAGATGGCAGAGCGCCTAAATAATGACTTTCAATTCCTGGATGTCGCACGCCAAGATCCAGAGAAAAAAGAGATTGACGTCCGCAAAGCAGAATTTGTGGAAATTTATAAACCTTTCACAACAGAAGTGGCTGCAAATCAGTCACATCGTTGTCTAGGTTGTGGTAACCCGTACTGTGAATGGAAATGTCCAGTTCATAACTACATTCCAAACTGGTTGAAGTTACTTGCAGAAGGCCGTATTTTCCAGGCAGCAGAACTGTGTCACCAGACCAATACTTTGCCAGAAGTGTGTGGTCGTGTTTGTCCTCAAGACCGTCTGTGTGAAGGTGCTTGTACCTTAAATGATGGTTTTGGCGCAGTGACGATTGGTAATGCTGAAAAATATATCAATGACACCGCTTTCGCTTTAGGCTGGCGTCCAGATATGTCTCATGTGAAATGGACTGACAAGAAAGTTGCCATCATTGGGGCGGGTCCTGCCGGTCTAGGCTGTGCCGACATTCTGGTGCGTAATGGTGTAAAACCTGTTGTATTTGATAAACGTCCTGAAATTGGTGGTCTGCTGACTTTCGGTATTCCAGAATTCAAGATGGAAAAAGACGTGATGAAACGCCGTCGTGAAATCTTCACGGGTATGGGTGTTGAATTCCGTCTGAATACTGAAATTGGTACCGATGTTACTATCGACCAGTTACTCGCTGACTATGATGCTGTCTTTATGGGTATGGGAACATACACTTATATGAAAGGTGGCTTTGCTGGTGAAGATCTGGATGGCGTATATGATGCACTAGATTTCCTGATTGCTAACGTGAACCGTTGCCAGGGCTGGGAAAAAGATCCATCAGAATACATCAGCGTTGAAGGCAAGAAAGTGATTGTTCTGGGTGGCGGTGATACCGCGATGGACTGTAACCGTACTTCAATCCGTCAAGGTGCTGAGTCAGTGGTTTGTGCTTATCGTCGTGATGAAGCGAACATGCCAGGTTCACGTCGTGAAGTAAAAAATGCACGTGAAGAAGGTGTGGAATTCCAGTTTAACCGTCAACCTATCGAAATCGTGGGTGAAAATGGTAAAGTGACTGGCGTCAAAGTAGTAACGACTCAACTGGGTGAACCAGACAGCCGTGGCCGCCGTAGTCCAGAACCAATTCCAGGTTCAGAAGAAATTCTGCCTGCAGATGCAGTATTGCTGGCATTTGGTTTCCGTACCAGCCCAGCAGACTGGTTTACTGATGTAGAAATCAATCTGGATGGTTCAGGTCGCGTACTTGCAGCCGAGCAGCAGCAATACAAATTCCAGACTTCAAATCCAAAAATCTTTGCCGGTGGTGACATGGTCCGTGGTTCTGACTTGGTCGTGACTGCGATCTGGGAAGGTCGTCAGGCTGCAGAAGGTATTCTGGATTATCTTGATGTTTAATCTAATTTAATCCTCTATTTAAAAAACCCGCTACAGCGGGTTTTTTATTTTTCTGCATTTTACTCATTCAGTCAGCTTAGTTCTAAGTAGTTATAATAAATATGGATTTAAACTTATCAATATATCCAATATTAATTCGTAGCTCTGAAGCAGAACAGAAGGAATAAAAACGGTATAAGTAAAAAATTATAAAAATTAACAAAAAATGAGAAAAATATGTTTAAAATCAAATTTATTAAATAAATATCAATAAAGAATTGAGGACGAGACATCATGCGTGTATTAAAACAATCTCTCATAGCTTTGATGCTGGCCAGTACCTTAACCCTGAGTGGCTGTGGCTATAACACCTTACAAGTTAAGGATGAGGCTGTGACTGCAGCATGGTCTGAAGTGCAAAACCAGTATCAGCGTCGTGCCGACTTGGTGCCGAATCTGGTCAATGTCGTCAAAGGCTATGCAGCGCATGAAGAGCAGGTGTTAACTGAAGTGACTCAGGCACGTGCCAATGTGGCAGGCTTAAAAGTTGATCGTGAAGTGCTGGAAGATCCTGAACTATTCCAGCGTTATCAGGAAGCTCAAGCACAAATGACCAGTGCCTTATCGCGTTTATTGGCCGTAACCGAGAATTATCCTGATTTGAAAGCCAATGAGCAGTTTCGTGATTTGCAGATACAACTTGAGGGTACTGAAAACCGTATTGCGGTAGCACGTAACCGCTATATTACCACTGTACAAGATTTTAACTCTTATGCACGTCAGTTCCCGCAGGTGATGACGGCCAAAGTCATTGGAATGGATACCAAGCCAAACTTTAGTGCAGAGCAGAGTGCGCAACAGGCACCTAAGGTTTCATTTGACTAAGCTTGATCTTGGGTAATCTGCTAATAAGGTGGCTGCAATGATGCATACGAGCGCTGTAAAACTTTGTACAAGTATATTTCTCAGTCTCATTATGAGCCTGATGAATCCTGCCTGGAGTGAAACAGCAACGGCAACTGATACAGAAGAAGTCATTGTTGCACGTGAAATTTTGCAGCCTAAAACGAATCCTACGGATCAAAATGTAGAATCTGCAGATACAGCACCGCAGCCACAAATTGTCAATGATATGGCAGAAGGTCAGGTTCAGCGCGACTTGCCCAGCATGAATGAGCCAGTCATTGATCAGGCAAATTTATTGACAGCAGCAGAAAAACAGCAACTTAGTCAAAGAATTATCAATCTTTATCAGGCGGGTAAGGCTCAGATTGGCGTAGTAATTGTCTCTACCACGGGCCAGGAAGATATTTTTGACTATTCCATGCGTGTGGCAGATCGCTGGCAACTGGGATCAAAAGAACATGATAATGGTTTGTTAATGACCATTGCGGTAAATGACCATCGTATCCAGATTTTAACTGGATATGGGTTAGAAGGTGTTTTGCCAGATATTGTGGCTGGACGAATTATTAATAACAAAATTACACCTTTGTTTAAGCAGGGGCAGTATGCGCAAGGGATAGATGCTGGGCTGGCAGAAATCGAGCGTATTCTAAATCTTGATCCTGAGATTGCAGCTCAAGCAGCGGCTGAGCTTAAAGAACGTCAGGAACAGGCTTATAAAGCACAGCAAGCATCTCAAGCGACTTTTGGTTCAGTTATTTTTATTATCGTCGCTGGTGTCATTGGTTCCATGATCTTTGGCAGGAAGTTGAGTGCGGCCACTGCTGCAGTAGCGGGTACCGCAGCCGGGTTAGTCAATGGTATGGGATTGGTCGCTAGCCTATTAATTGGTGCTGGAGTTTTCTTTTTACTCGTGACCTCACTTGCTCAGTTGATCCTGCATGCCTTTATGGCAGGTGGAAGCCGTGGCGGTGGTAGTGGGCGTGGTGGTTTTGGAGGCGGCGGCTTCGGTGGAGGCGGCGGTGGTTTTGGTGGGGGAGGAGCATCAGGCTCATGGTAACAACTACAGGTACAACAGATATTGTCACGCAGCCTAAGCTGGAAGAACATGCTCAACCAAGTTTTAAGCGCTGGCTTAAGCACTTCTTTTATATGCCTGCAACCAAGCGGTTTTTCTCTAAGCAAGACCAGCACGCGATTGCATTAGCTGTAGAAGAAGCAGAGCATGGGCATGTGGGAGAAATTCAGGTGGTGATTGAAGGATCTTTACCTTCTCGTTCTGCTTATTACCAAGATACGCTGTGTCGTGCCCGCCAACTCTTTGCTGAACTTGGGGTTTGGGATACTGAATATAATAGTGGGGTATTACTCTATTTGAATCTGTGCGAGCACAAGGTTGAAATTGTGATTGATCGGGGAATTAAGAATGCAACGACCCAGCAAGTCTGGGATGAAATTTGCCAAAATATTATCCAGTATTTAGTCCAGCAGAAGTTTAAAGAAGGTGTAATTGAAGGGGTGAAGCAGATTGGAGAGGTGTTAGATCAGTACTATGATCGGAAAATGGATGATTTAAAGAATGAATTGGGCAATAAACCGATTATATTGGGGTGATTTTAGTCAACTAATTGACAATTTTTGTCAGTTAGTTACACAAAAGAAAACATAATGGTTACAAAAATAAAAATATTTTTTTAAAGTGCTGTTTTTTCTTTCAATTTTATTATAATAAAACTTGGCACACTTAGTGCTAAATATAAAATTAAGCTAAATGAGCTTTTTCTTTAGGCTTATACATAAACAAAAAACATTTGTGGAGAATGTTATGAATACAGTACAAAAGGGTTTTACCCTTATTGATACTCCATAAGTGTCCATATAAAATGAACAATCCATAAGTTAGTCGATATGGACATCATAAAGTAGATCACAAATAATAAGCCAACTATGAAGCATAGATATTACTTCAGCTTTCTTTTGATACTCTCCTCATTTAGCCATGCACAAGAATTAGACTTAATTCAACATTCAGATATTTCATCAATTCCTCAAATTGCTTTGAATCAAAAAATCCAAACAGAACTTCAAGCATTGTTAAAACATGATTACCCAAAATTCCAAGCTAATTTTGAACATTATTCAGCTCCTTATTTATTGAAAACAGACGAAGCTTTGTATTATGAAGGTAGGTCTGCATCTAGTTTAGATGCTTCATCGGCTATTATTTTTAAAGATGGACGATTGTTTGCTGCAATTTATTTTGCTGAAACTAAGGCGTTAAAATATTTCAGTAATGACGCGAGTTATTCAAAACAGTTACATCCTGCGATTCAAGTCTTTGCTCAGCAGCGTGAAATTCAAAGTATTGAGTATCTGACAGCTAGAGCGGATAGCATTTTAAAATATCATCTTGGTTCGCCTGCTCAATGTGAGGCTTATATAGAAAAACTAAAGAAACGAAACTAATTTTAGTGATTGAACTTACACATATTTTTATAATTTTGTCTCTAAACTATCAGGGATTAATACTTACTGATGAGCTTCCATAGTTCTTTGGCAAGTTCATCAGGCTCTTTCTTCCACCGCCACTCGCTTTCCTTGAGGTGAAAATCAAAGTAACGGTCACTCTGAAACGGTTTGGCATTCCACCGTACAGCGATGGAACGAGGCAACCCTATATAGGATCATTGTAAAATAGGGTTGAAACATAGGCGAAGTTTGCGGTTGTCCTGTATGTTATATTATGGATATTAAGATAATCGTGTGAGGTGTAATATGGCGAAGCGTTTGAAAGACTTTAAAGTTGAAGACCGAAAGGCTCGTCCAATGATAGCGAGTCAAGTACTCTCTATGCAATTCAGCAATGATGAGGCGACCAAGCGTATTGTGATGCATAGTGCTAAACGTGTCATTCATCAGCATAAAGATGAACTTCTTGAGTTGGCTTACAAATGAGTTTAATTACCTCAACTTTTGTTGTTGCTGTTCATGATGAAATTTTAAAGGAAACGAGTGTAGGGCGTGAGGGCTGTCACTACGATAAGCTTGAAGGGGTATTAAGCCGTATAGATCAGCAAATGTATTATAATCATGTGCATGATTTATTTGAGATAGCGGCTTGGTATGGTATTGCGATAGCGAAAGGACATGCTTTTGTAAATGGAAATAAGCGTACTGAGCTTGCAACGATGTTGACCTTTTTGGAAATTCAAGGTGTATCCATACAAGGTCATACAGGGCTCGATGACCTGATGGTTGATATTGTTGAATCACAGGATGATCAAGAATTATTGGCATTACGTGTTTCTGATTTCTTATATGAACTTTCTGAGCATTCTTCATGATTGAGTTGTCATGTTGTTATCTTAGACGTGGCAAATTTAACGAATAAAATAAACTTATAAGTGAGTCATATAAAATAAACGGGGAATATTTTTCCTTCAATAAGCTCAGGAAACTGTTGGCTGAGACTTCGGCGTGAGCTTAGTCGGATGCTTGTCGAAACCATTGTGTGACAATATACTCCTATGGACTAACTTATACTCAACTTGCACAAATTATGTTGTGTCACGTATGTAACAAGTTGAAATTGTTAAGAAATAGGATAACTAAAAATGCAATCGACTGAATTAAAACAATTACCAGACTGGTTATTAGAACAGTTACCCCAAATGACTGAACCAGCAATTTTATCACTGCGAGATACGAAACTTGTTGTCACTTACCCTGATCGTATGGAAGCAATTCACGAAAGCTTAAAAGACGTACAACACCAGATCCATCATGTCAAACATACAGATTTACAGATTCTACCAGAGGTTTATCAATATTTTGGTGAGGATAAAGAGAATGGTTGCCTATTTTTTAAAACCTCTGAGCATCTTTCTAGTAGTTTGTTTTCCTACACCGATCAAAATAAATTTGAGCATTTACAATCTGCTTTACAGACTGCCTTTGAAAATGAGCAAGCATATCTCGCAAATCCAACGGACTTTTTAACTGCCTATCATTTTATTGATACACACCCAGCTTTTTGGACGGTTATTGGCGATGTACCATCATGGCACTGGAATACATGGGGGCATTGCCAAAATATTTATCACGGTGCATATAATGATGAAGATGATGGGAAATTAGTGATTTATTTAGAGACTGGCTCACATCTCAATAAAGTAGAAGATAGTGGTAAATTATACCAAGAGCATTATCATGATTATCGTTTAGATGTCTGGGCAGATACGTTTGAACAGGCGTTTATCAAGTTGGCGGCAATGGTGTATAAGTTTTTTGACCATCAAGGTGTTGAGCGTCCAGATGTGCCACATATAAAACCAGCATGGGTTCTGGAGCTTGATGAACGAATTGCAGAATTTAAAAAAATGAAAAGATGAGGAGAGCTGTGAGTATTCACTATTAGGGGGACGTCCACGAGTTGTTAAAGTATGTCGTTTAAAACATCTGCCAGCTTTTGACCATTCTTACGATCAATTAAACGTGCTGACATACCAAATTCATTTGGACCACTGTAATCAGCTAAAAGTGTATCTCCAATAAACAAAATGTCTTTGGCATGACATTGTAATTTATCAATTAAATATTGATAAATTTGTGACTCTGGTTTAATTGCTCCAACCCCATAACTCCAAGCATAAGCATCAAGAGAAGGTAAAAATGAAGAAACAACTTTTCCATATGGCATAGCTAAATTTGAGCATAATGCTAATCTGAATCCCAATTTTTTTAATTCTTCCAAAGTTGATAAGGTATCTTCATACAGTCTAATAGAGCGTAACTCTTCATCTAAATCATGCTCAAGTTCTTTCAGAAATTGGTCTGGAATATTTACTGCTAATCGCTTTACAAGCTCTGCCAAATTTAAATTGTGGGACATAATAAATTTGGCATCATCAGGTTTTGGTTGTCGCCCATTTTCTTTTAGCCATTTCATTAATTTTCTATATGGGGAACGTCTTTCCCCTATCTTCACAAGTGTGCCAAATACGTCAAAAACAATGACTGAAGGCTCAATATGGCCTGCTTTTATAAATGATTCCATATTTTGACAACCAATTAAATTGAATTTTACTTTTTGTTGAGATTACCATAAGAGGGATTGCTATAAAAAATTAAGGGAGATATTTGATATCTCCCTTTGATTATTTTATTCACTGAAATTTGCAAACATAATTTTAGGAAAATTTTTCATAAAGTGGCGTCTAACATGATTGAAGTCACTCAGATCATGTTGATTTTTTTCAAAATAATTCACCCAGGCTAAAGTCGCATCTTGGTCATTTAAGTTAGGATTAACATTCAGGAATAAAGCTAAATCAAATGTACGGTCAATATTAAACTCTTTGATTAGAGCAACAGCAGTTGAGCGGGCTTCTTCTGAAACAAAGAATTTTGGAGAAAAATAGTTATTCATAGCTGAACTCGCATAGAAATTATATAATGATATTTAGAAAGGTTAACTTGTCTCACTATGAAACAAAATAACCTTCTATAGGTTAAGTTATCATTCTAAAAATTATTTATCAAGTTAAATTAACTTACTGTAGGTTATTATTCTGATTTGAAGGTTGCTATGATTAGATGTAGATTGTCAGCTTTAATGGGTGAACGAAAAATTTTAAAGTTAAGTGAGGTAGCTCAGGCGACCAGTATTAATCGCAATACGCTAACGAGTCTTTACTATGACCGGGCAATACGAATTGAACTTTCGGTTGCTGATACTTTGTGTAAATATTTTGATTGTAATATGCAAGATCTATTTGAATATACTAATGGGGATGAAGAAAGGGATGACACCTAGTAAAATGTCATCTCTTTTTTTAAAGCTCAATAGGATGTTTTAGATACAACTCAGGATCATTTCAAACTGTCTGAATGTATTAGGCAATACTCTTGCCCTCATACTTGATAACTATTATTTAGATCAACCCTTGCCTGTATACTACTTTACCTAAAACTATTATTTCTGACTCGTTCACCGTGTTATCAGGATAAGCTGAATTGTCTTTAGTTATTTCAATCAACCCATTAGCACTACGGTGTAAACGAACAACCATTCTTTCACCATAGAAATATATTAAATAAATTAATCCCGATATAAAGTATTTATCTGATGTATCAACTAAAACTAAATCATCATTAAAAAGGGTTTCCTGCATTGCATCCCCCTTAATCTTAAAAACGCTTAGTATATCTACTTCATTTAAATGATTTTTAGTGCAAAATGATTTAGAGAGCATAATTTTATCTCCATCATTATTGCTAAAAGATATAACCTGATCGCCATCTAAATCATTTATATCAAGAGAACAAAGATCACTTTTACTGAAAATCTGATCACTTATATCAAGCGCTTTTAAGATTTTCATATATGTAGCTTGACGTGGTTTTGCGGTACCAACTTCATAATCAGAAATTTGTTTTCTTGAAATACCAACTGCATTAGCCAATTCTTGTTGAGATAGCCCTCGCTGTGATCGAAAAAACCTTAAACGCTCAGAGAAATCAGCAACCATAAAAAATCCTTGACAGCTATCAAAACCTATCATAAATTATCAATTACTATCTTGAAGTTATGAAAGGAGTTATCATGTACACATGTTCTTATGATGACGAATTAGCAGATATTGTCAAGGCTGCTGCAAAACGCGAAAACCGCACATATCGCGGTCAATTCAACCACTATTTAAAATTGATCCTTCAGCATGAAGGTCTTTTAGAAAATCCAGACAACAAAAAAGCAGATTGCACTCGCCAAAGTAACCAATCTGCCCACGTTCAACCCTAACCAAAGGAATCGAAACCATGAGAAGTCTAACCCAAATCGCAGTACCTTTCCATAATGCTGAATTATATGTTGTTGAGCATAAAGGGCAACCCTACACCCTCATGCAAACTATTGTTGAAGGTATGGGCTTAGATTGGAAAAGGCAATTCGTCAAACTAAAACAGTGTTTTGCACAAGGTATGGTGGAAATCACCATACCTACAATATGTCACTTACATTTAATAGCCGTCTTGGAAAACCACAAGTATCATTTATTTCAAAAAATTCTTGGATACTGGATAGCGAAAATATTGCAGGAATCATTGGTGATCCATCTGGACCTAAGAAAGAGCTTCTATCTGAAATTATTCAAGCAGCAGCTACATGCTTAACCAAATAATTTCACTACTTATTCCGTAGAGCAATGATTTTCATTCGGCAAAAAGTATAAAAGCCCATGTTGGTCGCATGAGCTCTTATAGATTGTCTTGATTGGTGTCCAGACAATCCCATTTTGATGAATAGGGGCATTTTTGTCAATCCTATCTCAAGGTCGCTTTTTGCCTGTTTTTAATAAACAGGAGGCTCAAATGAGCACTAAACTTAAAAATGGTCAGTCACGTTACCAGTCTAAAGCCAAAGTCGTGACCATCAAAAAATTTCAGTTATTGACGTTGGTTAAGGCAACCCGTTGTTTAAATGATGCAGAGTTCGCAAAATATGGTGACGCTTATCTCGAATTCCCCATGATTATTCAGGGAGATGGTAGCCCTTCAGAAATTTTTAATCTGTACTTGCTGAAAAAATTACAGCAAACAATACAATACGATTTTAAAACGTTTGCTTCAATTGCTAACCAATTGGTTGATTTTCAGCGCTTTTTAGAAGATGAACAGCTGGACTGTTTGAAATTTCATAAGCTAAAACAGTTGAATGCGATTTTTCAATATCGCACTCGTCTTATTGAGCAAGCGAATGCAGGTCTAATTTCAGCTCGCTCTGCAAGTAATCGAATTAATGCGGTAGTGAATTTTTATCGATTTCTCGTTACAGAAGACTTAGTTGATCATCAGCGCTATGGCATACCGTTTAAAGATGTCTACAAATATATTGCCATGGATAATGAGTTTGGCGCACGTCGAAAAATGGCAATTAAGTCGCATGATCTTGCGATTCATGTTCCAGCCAAAGCGCCAAATTCTGAAGCGATTGTGGATGGTGGTGAATTAAGCCCTCTCAGCGTTGAATCGCAAGCAGTCATACTAAAAGCACTACAAAAATCTTCACGTGAATATCAGCTGATGTTCTATCTAGCATTATTCACAGGTGCTCGTTTACAAACGATTTGTACTTTGCGAATCAAAAACTTAATTGGTTGTGAGCTTGATAGTCATGGCTTTATTCGTCTGCCCGTTGGAGCGGGTACAGGTGTGGACACTAAATTTCAAAAGCCGATGACACTTTTGATTCCAAATTGGTTAGTACAAGATCTTAAAATCTATATCAATAGTGAGAAAGCGCGTCTGCGTAGACAGAAATCAAATTATGGCGACTCGGATGAAAACTATGTGTTTCTCACCAAGCTTGGTACACCTTTCTACACCAGCAAAGCTGAACAGCAGAAGTTAACCGAAAAGATCAAAGCATCTGACTCCTTTGAGACTCGACTGAAAATCTATGAAGGTGAAGCAGTACGCAGTTATTTAAAAATGGTGTTATTGCCTGAAATTCGTCTAATTGATCCACAATTTAAAAGTTTCAAATTCCATGACTTACGTGCCAGTTTTGGGATGAATCTGCTGGAAAGTCAGTTACAGCATCTACCTGCAGGGCATTCTGCTATGACCGCTGTTGAGTATGTGCAAGCTCGGATGGGACATCGCAACATCAGCACGACTTTACAGTATTTGAATTATAAATCACGATTGCAATGGCGTAGTAAAATTCAGCATGAGTATGAATCAAGCTTAATGAAATACGTGATGTCTTCTGTCAATTTAGCAGGAGAATTGTCATGAATTTTAGACGCTCTCCACTTTTTGTGCATATTTCAGATATCAATAAACAAATTAATGAGCATGAGCGACTTGTTCTTGTCTGCAAAGATAAGACAGCTTCTTTTGCTTTTAAGACATTTGACATTGGAACTCTGTTTTATCGTAAAAGAGTATTTGGCGAGGCTTTGTCAGAACAACAGTTATCTGCATCTTTTGATGAAAAAAGACGTTATTTTTTGCAATGTTTAACGGACTATTTGTTGCAAATGAGCGGATCAGATTTGTCAAAAGGGCTCTTTTACTACACTAGTAAAATGTTTCTAGATTATGTGAATTTGCAAAAGAAAAATTTTGATTTATCAAATCAAGACAGTGTGATTGATGCGTATCATCGTTACAGCAAATATTTAGTTGATCGCACTTTGCTTGCAGATACTGATGAAGAAAACCTGGCTGCACATACAGCAAAGCAATATCAGCGTAATGCGGCGAAGTTAATCGCATATGTATTTGACTGTCATGAAATTGATATTGTTAGTCAAGCGATGCAAGTCCAATCTCAGCGTTATGATGTTCCTGTTTTGCCAATCGCTAAAGAAGATCATCAAAAAACTTATGCAACTTTTTTGAATGTCTTTCTTGAAATTCATCGTATTGTTGTACAAGAAAATGACTTTCCTGCGCATTTTCAATCTGTGGATGAAGAAGATTTTTATTTTTACTCTGGCTTTCATCATCAAACTGAAAAACAGCATATTCAGTTTGATGTACAGAGTTACTTAGCCAAATATCCAATTATTCCAGCCCTTTCCAAAATGCTGGCTGATTTTGAGTTAGAAGAAGATAGTGAGTATCGAAAACGTGTACGTGAAAATCGCAATCAAGCGATTCGTAAACTTGAAGAACGTAATAAAGACAAGCGACATTTAGAGCGTACAAGACTTGCCTCCTACGGTCTTGCCATCGGCATGCTGTTATTTATTGCGCAAACTGGTGCAAATTTAGACACGGCTCAACAGTTGCAACTGGATACGATGGAAATTCTACCAAGTACTCAAGGGCGCAGATTTTCTGGCACAAAAAGCCGTGCAGGTGACAAGACAGTCTACCCAGAATTTGGGGTTCAATTTGAACCTATTTTTAGGAAAATTCTGGAACTGCGTAAATGGTATATTCGAGATGAAGCATGTGATTTCGTCTTCCCATTACGCAATGAAATTCAACAGTTGGGACCTGTCAGCTACGGCAGATTACAATTAATGAAAAAGCTTTTTCAGCGCATTTTCCCAAGAATGATTTGGATTAAGCCGCAACAGTGGCGTAAGCATAAAAGCAGTCAAACTGTTGAGTTTAGCGCTGGTGATCTACTGCTTGAAGCTGAAGTCATGGGCCACTCACTCGATACCGCAAGAAATAATTATGCACGTACTTCATTTAAAGATGCAGCCCAACAAATTTCACAGTTTTTTAATGAGCTGCGAGAGGTTGCAGTCGCAAAAGCGCGAACAGTTGAACGTATTACAGTGCAAATGCTAGATGAAACTGTTGAAGCTCAAGCCTCACCTGTCGGTGCATGTGCCTCTATCCATCCACAGCCTGAAAAAGCTATTGGGTTTACCGAACAAGCCCCTATACCCAATTGTCAGCAATTTGAACACTGCCTTTTTTGTCAGCATTATGCAGTTCATGCCGATGATGAAGATGTACGTAAACTTTTGTCCTTAAAAAGTTTATTGGGTTACATCAAACAAAAAGCCACAGATTTGATTAAATGGGAGTCGCAGTTTGGGGTGGTTCTACATCGGATTGATGAAGTGCTCACAGAGTTATCAAATGCGTATGTTGAGCTGCGTGAGCGTATTGTCGCTATCCAAGATGAGGTGGAAAGTGGTGATTTAGATGCCTATTGGCTAAATCATTTTGAGCTGTTAATTGATTTGGGGTGGGTCGCATGAGTTCATTCAATTTATATTTATATGCGCATGGTGTTGCTGAGCAGTTCTTACCTGACGAATACCGTCTTGAGAATCATCAGTTGTCCGTTCCCACAAGCTTTATTTTATCCCGTATGTCAAATGGTACAACACTGTCTCAATTTGGTGATGATGTTTGGGATTTTTCACCCTATTTACCAAAGTGTTACTGTAAATTAAATTTTAAGACATGGCTAGAGAATGCACGAGAGGATGATTTTCTATTTGCTCAAATACGTGCAGAAATGAAAAAAATCATCTTTGCGTTATTGTACGTTAAAACAGGCAAGTCGATTATTAAAAGTATTGAGCAGCGCCATCTTGTGTTACGACAGTTTGCCGCTATTGCCTACCGCAATGGTTGCACATTGCAGCAGCTATTTAGCGATGTTGCTTATATGTCAAAAGTGAATGATGCCTATGTTGCTGTACGCTATCAAAAGGCACTTCATATCAAGGCATTTTTAACCGATTGTTTTGTCATACAACAACAGCATCCCCTCGTGATTCCTGCGTTTAGTACATATCAACCGATTGAGCATTTAACAAAAATTGCTGCTCAATTACGCTTGCAGTCGGGCAAAGTTGGTCCACAAACCAAAGTGGTTCCTTCACGGCTTTATATGGCCCTCATTAATGCTTTAACGGATAAATTGAACGAGTTTAATCAAAATGCAGCTGCTTTGCTGCAATGGTTCCAACGTATTCAGCAAGATAAAGCTTTTGCGCGGATGCCACGTGAATTTAAAGATTATAAAAATGCAGTGAGTTTTGTGGATGCTCGCGATTTACTTGGTTTAACTCAACTGTTTGAGAATCATCAGATTCAAAAACATGCAAATTTGACTCGCTACATGACGCTGATTCAAGGCATGGCCAAGCTTTGGATTCACTTATTTACAGGGATGCGCGATAATGAAGTCAATCATCTGTCTTATGACTGTTACCAAACGGTTCAGAGCCATGAGCACCTTGTGCATGTGCTGACGGGCTATACTTCCAAGTTACATGGTGGCGGTAATAAGTCTACGTATTGGATTAGCTTTGAAGATATTCAAATTGGGGTATGTGCAGCGCAAAGTATTGGTGAAATTTACGCCCTGCTCAACCCGCATTATGATTTGTCGAACCCTGCTGAATATCCACTTTTTCCAACGCTGTACTCGCAAAAGCATCGAAATAAAAATAATCAAAATATTAAAAACGAAACGGATTTTGTGTCACATTTTTCAGGTGCTCCGACCCGAACACAAGCCAATTTTAACCAGTATCTAGGCCGTATTTGCGTATCACTGGGTGATGGACTGAAAATTATTGAAAGTGATTTAGCCGAACTAGAAGCTTTCGATGCTTTCCGCAACTGGCGGGACGAAAAAGACTGTCAGATTGGCAAATATTGGAATATCTGTACTCATCAATTTCGGCGTTCTTTAGCAGTATATGGTGCGCGTTCAGGTGTGATCGGTTTGGGGGCTTTGTCAGTTCAATATAAGCATTTAACTGAAGCGATGACGTTATATTATCGGGAGAACTCAGTATTTGCTCCCAATATTTTAGCCAGCGATAGTCAAAAAGAGTTTATTCAAGAGTTGCAATATCAGCGTTTAGTACATTCCTATGCACAGTTTGAGGAAGGTGTAATCAATAGCTCTAGTCGTTTACTGGGCGGTGCAGGAACCTATTTGCAGCTGCAAAAAGACCGTGAACAATTGTTGAAGGTTTTTCCTAACCGTGATGAGGCCATTAAGCGCATGAAAAAAGGTGAAATTGCCTATAAATCTAGCCTTTTTGGTGCCTGTACCAACCCAGATGCTTGCGAAAAAATTTCCTTTACTGCGATAACCAGTTGTTTGAGCTGTGCACATGCAGTTTTTGATGCTGGCAGTGCCGAGAAAATGCAAAAGGCAGTGCAACGGATACAACGAGTGCGTGACACACAAGCACAGGGCAGTTTGTTATACGGGCAAATGGATGGTGACATTATGGCGCTGCATAAAATGATTCAAAAAATTCAAATTTTGAATATTGAGGCTTAAAATATGAGTGCACAGAATGAATATGATGCTGCTTTAGAACGATTAAAGGCCAATAAGCCAACAATTCTGCCCAAAGGTTCTGCCATTAATAATGACACGGTGGCACTTGAAGCAGGACGTAAACGAGGTTCGATTAAGAAGAGTCGTCACGCTGCACTGGTACAGGCAATTGAGCTGGCTGCACAGCAAGCGGGGCAAAATGTTCTTTCCCCGACACAGCAAATTGAGCAGGCGAAAAGTAAGACCAAGGCAGTGAAGAGTGATTATGAACAACTTCAGGAAGATTATGAAATATTACTGGGAAAGTGTACTTCTTTGTTGATGGAAAATTTTGAATTGAGGCAGAAAACGGGCTGTTAATGTGTTGTATGGCAGAAATTGAGGAAAGAGTCTAACCAAGTGGAAGGCTCGACTCTTTTAAATTAGCAAGACTTAACAAAACCGCCTTCACCATCGTTTTGGAATCCATGCTGCATAAGAAAGGAGGTGATCTTTTGGTAATTTTTATTTGCGGGTTTGACAATACCTAACCATTGCGTTTGCGGATTGATCCATTCTTGTGGAAGTTCAGATTTAAGCCTATCGAGATCAGAGAGTGCATTTGAACTAAACCCTTGAAATTTCGCTGCATGAAGCGATTTTGCTAGATTAATTTCAATCATATTTTCATCGGAATAAAAAACAAACCATAGAAAACCAATAACCTTGTCATCTGCATTTAAGACTTCAAAAAAATTGGTCACGGCCAATTGACCACCGACTGGCGTGTTATAACCAAAGGTGGTTGGGTTGCTGATCAACTCATATAAATTATGATCAACAACAGGATTTGGTTTCTTACGGTAAATATAGGGTGACATGCTTTGCCTGTAAATATAGAGGATTAAGTGGATCAATCCATACTAAGAAAGAGTAAAGAGAGGAAATTCACTTGTGAATTTAATTTGATTGAGTAAACTTTCTACGTCTTTATAGACTAGAGTTTGTTTCTTTATCAACAAATTCGCCATTTTTTTTATAAAAAATTGATTTAATTTGATAAAATCATCTGAAATTTTGGTGTGTTGCTTAAATAATGTTAGGTTTTGCTCTAGGCTATTCATCTTATTTTCAGCCGCACATTTGTTCCAGCACTTCTGATCATTTTCAAATAAAGTTTCGTTTGCCGTTCCATTAATTAATAAATCAGCACGATACCCCATTAAGTAGTTAATCATTAACCACTCTTTAAAATTTTCTTGTTTTTCGTATTGCGATAAATCTAAGCTCACATGTCCAGATGTTTGAATACCATTGATATCTAATCCATTTTTGTTCATTTCTATAATAAAAGATTGGTCTGAAGCTAAGTTTTTGCCAAATACCGCACAAGCAAGTAGATGTCCAGCCTCATGTACTGCAATATGCCACAATAATTGTTCATCTTCATTTAACATTTGCTATTCCCCCATGTAATCTTAATCAGAAAAGAAGTTGACCCAAAAGCTGTTGAGTTTTTCTTAAAATAGATTGTAATTCAATTACATTCTTACAAAAGTATTGTTTTGGCTTTGATACTTACGTTAAGTTTAACCATTTTTTGTACTAAAGAAGTCAATTTAAAAATTTAAATTATTGTTTTTATTTATGCAGCACTGGTGGAGGCAATTGAGCAAGCAGCACAGCAAGTTGGGCAAAATGTTCTTTCACCGACACAGCAAATTGAACAAGCTAAAAGTAAGACCAAAGCGGTGAAAAGTGATTATGAGCAGTTAAAGGAGGATTATGAAAAATTGCTGGGAAAGTGCAATTCTCTATTGCTAGAAAATTTTGAATTAAAACAAAAAACGCATCTTTAAAGATGCGTTTTTTTATTTAAAAATTAACTACCTGCTTTAACTTCACAAAGTAACTGATCACCTAAGGTACATTCAGCAATATTGCCTTCAACTAATGGGTTTTTAATAGCGCCAACAAGGGAACCTGGTGTTTTTACACCATCAGCTTCGGTTGGTGCTGTATAAGTTAAAGACCCACATGCTCTTTTCATCGCTTCAATTTCTGTTTTACTGTTAGACTTATCACCTTCAGGATCATTCTGCAACACATACTGCTGATTAGCAATACCTTTTACTTCTGCTAAACATCCACTTTCAGAAGCTTTTTTAGTGTAGTTTTGATAAGCAGGAATCGCAATAGCAGCAAGAATACCGATAATAGCGACTACAATCATGAGTTCGATCAGGGTGAAGCCCTGTTGATTTGATTTCATAACATTCTCCACAAATGTTTGTTAATTTAGTTATAAGCTTTGTAAGCTAGTTTATAGTTTGCACAAACTGTGCCAAAGCATATTATCTAATAATTCCGCATGAAATCAATATATTGTTTAATGGATTAAGAGCAACGAAAAACCGAAAGGTAATTTTATGTAAAAAAATGACAAAAAAAGTCACTTTCTTCTTTGCTACGCACTATTCAGGTTGCATTTTTATCGGTTGAAGTAGGCAAAAAGTGCTTGTGAAAATTGCAGCTAGTGACAAGCTTGATTGATCGATACGTGAATGGACATCTGTAAAATTACTTACCAAACTTTTAGAAGAAAAAATGTGACTGGGTTGTGTAAGATGAAACGAAATTTTAAACAATCATCGGTGAAAATATATAAAGAAAGCATTTCCGCGCTGAAAGACTTAAAAAGTATAGCAGCACATATCACCAGTCTAGGGAAAATTATGAATAAAGTAGAAGACACACCACTACAGACGTTGATAAAAAGTCATGATTGAATTGCAGCTAAAAGCCATGGGTTTGCTCTCTTCATGGTCAGGTGGCAAGTAAAATAACCCTAAAGCAAACATGAAAAGTAATTTCTAAATCTGTGCTTGATGCCTGTGCTGCATAGTCCTGTGTAAAACTGCCCGCTATTTCGATTCACAACCTACCAGTCATTGCTGCTCCAAGTAGAGCATTCAGAATTAAATGACATTGCTCAGGTTAATATTACATGCTTAGAGTGTGGTTAAACTATATGGCAAATATGATATAATTTTTGATATATCGTATGAGGTCTTAGATATGAATGGATTAACTTTTATTAATGGTGCGACGGTTTCTGCGACGGATGTGCGCAAATCTTGGAGCAAAATTGTTCAAGGGGTCAAAGAAAGCCATAAACCTGTTTTTGTTTGCACGAACAATACGCCCGAAGCTGTTGTACTAAGCTTTGAAGAATTTCAAAACATGCAGGAAATCGTTGAAGTTGCTCGGCGTGAACAGCTAGGACAACAAATGGTTGCCGATCTTTTGGATATTGCTCAGCTCACTGGTCAACCCATCAAACATATGCTGTTGAACTCCAAAGGCGTGTTTGAAGAAGTAGAAGAGCAATAAGCATGGCTGTTGGTGATATTTATCGAATTTTTGTGAAATTTGGCTCAGATCGCCTTGAAGGGAAAGAGCGCTATACCGTTGAAATTGGTAAAGTGAATTTAACTGTTGTGCATTTAGATTCGATTACAAGCCAGTACACGGACAAATCAGATTATATTAAACTGCAATATTATCCAATCCGAGATTGGAGACAGGCAGGTTTACAAAAGTCATCTTACATTGATATTCGCAGCACAATGAGCTTTGATTTTCGTGAAATATTAAGCAGCGGAAAACATATTGGTCAGTTAAGTCATACTGATGTTATAGAGTTGACTCAGTTTATTCAAAATTATAAAGAACGCTTGGAAGCCTATATGAAAGCTAATCCTACTTAATGGCTTATTACAAGAATGACGGGTAGACCACGAGTAAGAATACGCGGCAGAATGATCCAATCATTTGCATCTATGAAGTGTTTCTTGGGGTTATCCATAGCAGGGTAAATGGGAAATAAGCTACTTACGCAAAATTTATAATAGTCCCAGTTTTTATTGTATTTTAAGTTTCTCTGGACGTTAAAGTTTATCTCAACTTGTTTACTTTTATAAAACGCATCCTAAGGTACTAAACAAAAGCTATTTTCTGATATGGACAAAACTCAAATTTTTGTCCATTCAAAAGCATGTCCATATGGACAAAATGAAAAATAAAGTAAAACAATATAATTCAATGGTTTGATGCATGTCCATATAAAGTGACTTATGGAATGCATCGAATTAATGATTGTAGTTGCGATTATCGGTATTTTGGCTGCAATTGCGATTCCGGCGTATCAAAATTATATTGCTAAATCACAAGTAACTCGTGTTTTAGCTGAAATTTCGCCAATGAAAACAGCTATTGAAACAAATTTATTAAATGGAGTTGATGAAACTACAGCAACAAATTTAGGTTACACTGACTCTACATTGTTAAGTGCTGCTCCTACTGTAGCTTCTTCTGCCAGTGCTGGTACCGCAAGTATTACTGCTACTCTTGGTAACAAAGCAGCTGCAGCTACATCGGGTGCAAAAGTAATTTTATCTCGTGCTGCTACAGGTGCTTGGACTTGTAAAATTACTAAATCTACTAATGATGGTTGGAAGGATTCATTTTCTCCTACCGGTTGCACAGTATCTTAATTCTATAATTAGAGAGGCTTATGCCTCTCTTCCATTTTATGTATATCATTTTACTGGTTATATTAGCAATTTACCTACTTGGTTATCATGTAGGTTGGAGTATTTTTCAATATGATGAATTAAGATTAATTAGTTTACTAATTTCAGCTCTCTGTTTTATGCTTATATTGTTTAGACTAAATACTACTTTTAGATATAAATCGATTTTTGTTTTTATATTATTATTTTTAGGTTTAATTTTTCACTTTAATAAATTTAGTATATATCAGCATCAAGATTTAGCTATGCTTATTGGTCTAACTATTATTATATTATGGGTAACTCTGGAGATTAGGAAATATAAAAGCATCCAGCCTTTTAATCACTTTCTCTTTTTTTTGATTATTTGCTCTATTATACCTACTATATTTATAATATTTTCTATAAAAGACTTTCTTTCTGGTGGTATTTGGTATAATTGGCAAATGAATGCTGGAAATATTAGGATTTATGATAGTGTCGTTGTTCCGATTATTTTTTTAGCAATTTACTTAAAAAGTATAAATTATAAATATATTTCTTTTATTTATCCATTAATTGTGTTTTTACTCACTTTAGGTTTATGGTTTGATGGTGCCAGAGCTGCACTGCTTAGTGTTTTGATAGGTTTGATTGTAATTTTTATTCTTTCCAAACAGCATCGAAAACTGGTCTTGGGCACAGGGGCAGTTATTTTATTCTCTTTCGCTGTGTGTCATTTCACTTATTATTTTTACAATAAAATACATGGGGTTGATAAATCTTTAAATGTTATCCGAACCAGTACTTCTGGTCGTTGGGAACTCTGGAGTTATGTATATCAAAAGTGGGTTGAACAACCATGGAAAGGGGTAGGTGGGAATTTTTTAGCAACAACGGATTATCCTTTAAATCATTTACATAATTTTTATTTTAAATTAATTTTTGAGTGGGGTGTTTTAGGTTTTATTTTTCTTTGCTGGATTTTTTATCAATTAAAAAAAGTACTCACGTCAGATGATGTACATATTGCACTTAAAGCGGGTATTTGCGCGGTAGCTGTTGATGCTTTTTTTTCTGGTAACTTAGTGTATCCAGCCTCACAAATAAGTATTTTCCTATTGTTGGGATTAGCTTTTTCACAATACAGACCTGATATACAAATTGTGAGCAAAACAAAATATTTATCTAAGATTGTAATATTATTGTGGTTTGGTCTCTATATTTTTATTGTAGGGAGTTATTTTTTACAAGATTTACTTTGTTACCAGTGCGGTAGTCATGCCGAGTTAATGGCGCCAGGCTTTTGGTATTATGGTAAAGCTGAACATTTGATCCATCACTCTTTAGTTCCCTAGTTATTCAACAGCACCATCAAAATAGTAGACTTAAGACCGTGGAAATAATTTCTTAAGTAAAAAAATGGGGAATTTAAGTATTCCCCATACGATCATATAATTTCAAAACTGGCAGAATTCCAATTAAACCTGCTACACAAAGCACTATCATCTTCCCTAAAAAAATATAAGATAGAGCCATTTTTTTGGTCTATTTTTCTTATGAAATCTGCATTGCTATTTTGGGCTGCCATCCCCATCTCCCTAGCATGGCTATTGCCCATTCACTACCGTCCTTGGGTTACCTATACCGGTGAGCTGTATGCCTTCTTTGCGCTATTTACATTAACTGCGATTTTTCTAAAAGAAAAAATCAGGTTACCTGCGATTAGTTTGCTCTTATTATTACTTTCTTGTGTTCCTCTGATCCAGTTACTGGCAGGGCAGGTGTTTTTCTTTAGTACTGCCATGATGGGAATAATTTATGTTTTTAGTTTTTGGCTGGCAAGCATGCTGGGTTATCACCTTTCAACCGGAAACTATAACCGGGAAGAAACTTTTACCAATCTTAGCTATGTGTTTTTAGCTTCAGGAACGATTACAGGCTTAATTGCTGTATGTCAGTGGACGAATCTGGATTCAATACTGCCAGGTATGGTGAATATCAGTGGCAATCAGCGGCCCTATGCTAATTTCGCTCAGCCCAATAATATGGCAACTTTTTTAGTCATGGCATTGATGAGTTGTCTGTACCTCTATGAAAAGAAAAAAATCCAGACCAAGTGGCTATTTGCCTGCGCTGCTGTGATTGTCATGGGAGTGGCGTTAAGTCAGTCACGTACTGCTTGGGTTGCTGCAATTGCCATCATGCTGTATTTAGCGTTCTACCAATATAAAGGTATTATCCGCCTGAAATGGTATTACAGCACTGCTTGGTTCATCTTCTTTGTTGCCTGTATTGGGGTTTTTCCATTACTCAGTCAGCTCGCTGCACAAGCGATGGATACGGATGTCGTACAAAGTAGGGATGTGGTCTCTCGTGCTACCGGTGATATGTCACGCCTCGCAATCTGGCAGCAAATGCTGGCCGCAATTCAGGCGCAGCCATGGTTTGGCTATGGCTGGTATCAGACTAGTGTGGCTTTTGTCTCGATCAGCGATACCGTACAAGGCCCGGTTTGGATTCGAAGTGCGCATAATTTTATTCTAGACTTTTTACTCTGGAATGGACTGATCATCGGTCTGCCTTTCTTGGCATATTTTGGTTATTTGGGCTATCAGTTACAACGATGGGTTAAGACCCCTGAGTCTGTCATTGGTATATTAATGATTGGGGCATTTCTTACCCATGCCATGTTTGAGTTTCCGCAGCACTATGCCTATTTCCTTTTACCGGTTGGGTTTATTATTGGTACGATTCTAGCTCAAAATCCAAATATTAAAACCGTGACCTTGCCCTCTATAGTGATGAAACTCATTTTTGGATTTGGGCTGCTGTTATTGATTGCGATCTATCGGGATTATGATGTCGCTGTACCCAAACTTGGTCAAAGTATTCGTTATGAGCAACAGCCTGAAAAAATCACCAATCAACAGCCAATTTATTTATTAACAGAATTTAATCATCGTATTGACTGGATTCGTCTTAATCCTTATAGCAAAGCATTCCCTGAACAGATTCAAGCAGGCGAGCATATGGTATTAAGTTATCCAACTAAATATAATCTGATTAAATACGCCAAATTGCTAGCTTTTAATGGTTATGAAGATGAAGCCAAGCATCAGTTGCAACGCTTAAAAGTCATTCAGAAAACTGAACTTAGTTATGAGGAATTGATTCAGGATATGCCAAGATAAATTCCCTATAAAAAAGCCAGCAAGAGCTGGCTTTTTTATTGATTCATTCTAAGTTTAGAGCTGGCTTTGAATATAGTTTTCAATACCAATACTTTCGATGAGATCTAACTGAGTCGTAGTCCAGTCTAGATATTCCTCTTCTTTTTCCAGAATTTCACGTAATAGGTCACGGGTCACATAATCCATCTGTGTTTCTGCCAAAGCTACAGCCTGCTGAATGACTTCAATATTTTCTTTTACTTTGCGTACATCACAATGCAGTACTTCTTGAGTATGCTGGCCAATATATAATTTGCCAAGATGTTGCAGGTTTGGTAAGCCTTCCAGAAATAAAATACGTTCAATGATTTTATCGGCGTGCTTCATCTGGCGGATGGATTCTTTATATTCTGCCGAACCCAGTTTTTCAATGCCCCAGTCATTAAACATGCGTGAATGCAGGAAATACTGGTTAATCGCTGTAAGGTGGTGATACAACACCTGGTTCAGCTGATTAATTACATCACGATTGCCTTTCATTGTATCACTCCATATAGCCTGTTAACCCATTTATCGCTATGGGTTTTTGATTAACTTATCTTAAATCAATCGAGCGAGCAATGGCGAGTAATTTATTGAACTGCAAATGAAAATCGCAATCAAAAAGCTTCAGGTGAAATATAAAGCAATAAAAACCCGCCAGAGTCAGAGGCGGGGGAGGAGTAATGATACGAGACCATTGATTTTATAATTATCGTTATCCGCTTTAGGCAGCAACAGCCAGCCGGGCAGCAATCTGGGAAATTTCATCACTGATGATCATACGGGCTTCTGGAGCACAACGACCACAACACGTGCCTAGGTCAAGCATTTCACGTACATCACGGTAACTTTCGGCGCCATTTGCAATAGCATCTTTAATGTCTTGATCTGTAATGCCACGGCATAGACAAACGTACATAGGATACAACCACAGTGAATAAATAAGATAAGAGATATTATTGATAATTGTTATCGTTTGTCAATAAAAATCATTTGAAAATGCTTTTTATAATGATTGATGATTTAGATAAAAAAATACCACCTGAGCGGAAATTCGAGTGCTGCTCGGATTTTCACGCAAGGGTGGTATCTCTTAATTCAATATAACTTATTGATTGATAACAACGATGCCATCCATCTCAACTAAAGCACCTTTCGGTAAGCTTGCTACTCCTAAGGCAGCACGTGCTGGATAAGGTTGAGCAAAGTATTCACCCATAATTTGGTTGACGAGCTGAAAATGAGAAAGGTCAGTTAAGAAGATATTTAATTTCGCAATATCAGCCAATGAGCCACCTGCTGCTTCACAAACCGCTTTCAAGTTATCAAAAACACGACGAATCTGAGCTTCGATGCCTTCAACTAGTTCCATACTATATGGATCCAGACCAATCTGGCCGGATAAATAAAGCGTATCCCCGACTAGAATTGCTTGTGAATAGGTGCCTATGGCAGCTGGGGCATTTTCAGTATGGATCACTTGGCGGAACATTAATTTCTCCTTTTATCAAATGGAGCGTAAAACTCTGTCCTGAAAGTCAGAGATATAAGCAATACGACATAAAATGTCGTTGAATTTTTTAAAAATCAATACATTTAATTTAACATGATCTAAAATAAGCTCATGAAAACACTTAAATTACGCATAAAAGACAAACATTGCAAGGTGCTAGACCAATTAGCAGCTGAGGTGAACTTTGTTTGGAATTATGTGAATGATTTGAGTTTCAATCACTTGCAAAGAACAGGTAGCTTTTTCTCAGCATTCGATATGGCTAAATACACAAAAGGAACTTCAAAATTGTGTGGTTTGCATAGTCAAACAGTGGATGCAATCAGGGAAGAATATGCTGGTAAAAGAAAACAGTTTAAAAAAGCAAAATTAAAATGGCGTGTGAGTAATAAGAAGTCAGCAAGACGTTCACTTGGTTGGATACCATTTAAGAAATCGGGGATAAATTACGCTGATGGCTATGTGCAATACGGCAAACAGAAATTTAACCTATGGGATAGTTATGGTATAGGCAAATACAGCGTTAAAACAGGCTCATTCGTTGAGGATAGTCGTGGGCGCTGGTACGTGTGTCTTGTTGTGGAATCACCTAAACAAGATAAACCGACTTCTACTAAAGCAATTGGTATTGATCTTGGTCTAAAAGATATTGCTACCTGCTCAGATGGTACTGTGATTTCAAATCCAAAGTTCTATAGAAAGTATGAACAAAAACTAGGTATAGCTCAACGAGCAAAAAATAAGAAACGTGTTCGTGCATTACACGCTAAGATTGCAAATTGTCGTAAAGATCATTTGCACAAAGCAAGCACCATGCTTATTAAAAACAATGCACTTATTGTTGTAGGTGACTTAAGTGCCAAGAAACTTGTAAAAACTAAAATGGCGAAGTCTGTTTTAGATACAGGATTTTCAGCACTAAAAACGATGCTCAAGTATAAATGCGAGAACGCAGGAGTATTGTTTGAGGAAGTCAATGAAGCCTATACCACCCAAATGTGTTCGTACTGTGGTGAGATCACCGCAAGTAGTCCGAAAGGTAGAGCAGATTTGCGAATAAGAGAATGGAAGTGCGTGAACTGCGGTACAGCTCACGATAGAGATAAAAACTCAGCTCTAAACATTCTTGCGCTCGGGCATGAGCGTCTAGCAATAGAAATCCCTGTCTTTTAGGTCGGGGAGGATTGTCAACATCAACATACATCATATTAGATCATTGCCATGGGCAAAAGTATTATTTTTTAAATGGCTAACTCGCCTTCGATGTGGTTTCTGAAATGCTTATTGGCTGGGACAGACGGATAATTCGCGGAAAACCAAAATGCATGCGTAAATCACGAATAATCTTGGCAATCTGTTTACGGTTATGCACCACAATATTTACATAAGTTTTGCCATCATAATTGCGTACCATCTCTACACCTGTATGACCTTTACGACATTGATAAATCAGATCGGAAATCTGTTCATCGTCCATAGCCTGATCAATACAGAGATAGGCAGTAAAGCTGACATCATCCAGATCCTCAGTCGTCCATTGTAGAGGCATAATATTTTCAGGATGCATATGTTGTTCCTGCAATAAATTATGGCAACGGGCACGATGTACAATCAGGCCACGACGAGTCAGATGACCTTGAATTGGATCACCAAGTACCGGGTTGCAGCAATGTGCGTATTTAACATCTACACCTTCTGTACCCTGAATAAGGCGACCTGAACTGTTCGCATTTTGATGCTGGTCATGTGCAAATAAATGGTTGGCAACCAGTTGTGGTAATAAGTCACCTACAGCAATCTGTTCAAATAGTTGCTCTTTAGTCGGTACATGACGCCACTCCAGTACATTTTTCCAATCAGCTTCGGTCAGATCACCAATAGAACACTGGAAAAGTTTTAAGGCACGGTTGAGGGCCTGTTGACCTACAAGGCGTTGTTCATCAATATCCTGATCGCGCAAAATATTCTGAATGGCACGACGGGCTTTTTGGGTATTAATAAAGCTGAGCCAATCTGGGTTTGGGGTTGCAAGAACATCAGTAATGACTTCAACGACCTGACCACTCAATAATGGCGTAGAAAGCGGCTTGGTTTCACCATTAATTTTGGCGCCAATAGCATGGTTACCGAGGAACAGGCTGGCGGCATAGGCAAAATCAACAGCAGTCGCACCTTGCGGCAACTCATGCAGATGACCGTGAGGGGTATAAACCCAAATTTTTTCCTGATGTAGATAATCCAGTAATTCACTGAACGTAGTCTTGGCACATTCGCCATCAACGAGTACGTTCAGGTTTTGCATGGATGCCTGAATTGCAGAACGGCAGGCTTGAGGGGCATTTTCACCAAGTACTACCCCAAAGCGTGCGGCTTTACGCATTAGTTCAGTTTGAATAGTCAGCGATAAAGTAGTCTTTTCGCCTTTTAAGCGCATGGTTAAAGACTGGTTGCCGCCCGGAAGAGGGCGACGGATATTATCTTGGTAATTTTGAACTGTAAAACTTTCAGTCAGGATATCGGCAAGGCGGTCACAGTCGGCAATGCTCTGTAAGATAATTTCAAATGCGTGGCTATGCGTAAGTTCCTGCAGATCAATATCATTTTTTACAAAGTGGCGTAATAGCTCGATATTATTGTTTTTCTTTTTAACCCGGCCTTCAATGGCATATTGCTGTAGCAATTCGTTAAGTTTCTGTTCCCACTTGGCCTGATATTCACAGCGTTTAGGCTTGGTTTCTAAAAGGGCAGCCTGGACATCATTATACATATCCAGATCCAGATTTTGATAACACAAATGTTCCAGATTATCTGCCATTTCATTCATGCCGACCAAGCGTGCCATTGGAACGAAAATTTCAAAGGTTTCGCGGGCAATACGGGCGCGTTTATCCGGGCGTAATGCTTCCAGCGTAGTCATATTGTGATAGCGATCTGCCAGTTTCACAATAATGACACGTGGATCCTGTAGAGTCGCTTGCAGAATTTTACGGAAAGAGGCCGCTTTATTATATTCCTTATCACTAGAATGGCTGAGCTTGGTGACACCATCAACCAGCTCTGCAACCGTGCTGCCAAATTTTTCAGTAATGTCATCTTTATTGAAGTCGGTATCTTCAATGACATCATGCAGCAGCGCTGCCATTAAGGTTTCAGTATCCAGACGCATATGGGCCAGAATACAGCTCACCGCGATAGGGTGCAGAATATAAGGTTCACCACTTTTACGGGTAATGCCATCATGGGCAATATCGGCATAATCACAGGCCGCAAGCACACGTTCGACATCGCTTTCACTTAAGTACGCGTCGATGATGATTTTTAACTGTTGCTTAGCTTCACTGACCTGTGGGCCTGGCATAAAACACCTTTAAAACTGGATTTTTTAACAAATAAAACAGAGAAAGCTCGTATGAAATGTATAACATAAAGTGGGTCAGTTTTTTCATATCAACAAGTGAAAAATTTATACTGACTTTAGAGCTAACCCTTATGTTATAACCGTTCTGCGCAAAATATAAAAGTCACAGAACAAAAAAAGCCTAGTTTAAAACTAGGCTTTTTGGAATGGTTTATTCTTATTGGAAAGAAAAACCATCTAAATTTAGATTATTTGCAGAAAGAGCAAGGTCTAAACTTGAAGTTTGATAATCTTGATCACGTTGTTTCAAAATATCTTTTGATACATGACCTGCAGCGATTTCACGTAAAGCAACTACAGTCGGTTTGTCATTGTCCCATTCTACAGTTGGTTCAATGCCTTGACGTGCCAATTGACGCGCGCGTTTGCTTGCCACTAGTACAAGCTCAAAGCGGTTGTCTACATGGTCTAAACAATCTTCAACGGTTACGCGTGCCATAAGAATTCTCGTTTTGAATAGTAAATTTCAACAGACTGCACAGTATAAAATGCTTTGTCTGGAGACTCAAGTTTTAATCACTGTTCGCTTGGAGTAATTAGAGCCTGGATCAATTTTTCATGGCGGGTCGCTTGCTGGGAAAGCACCAGTCGATTGGCGATAATCACAGATTCAAGATCATGTAATGCCTTATTAAAGTCATCATTGATAATGACATAATCAAAGTTGACGTATTGCTGCATATCTTCGACTGCACAGCTAAGACGGTGTTCAATCACTTCAACAGAGTCTGTACCACGGTTGGAAAGACGCTGACGCAAATCAAACTGGCTTGGCGGAAGAATAAAAATCTGTTTAGATTCAGGAAAAAGTCGACGAACTTGTTGTGCACCTTGCCAGTCAATTTCAAGTAATACATCATGACCTTTGGCAAGTTGTTCTTTTACAGTCGCTTGCGCTGTGCCGTAATAGTTACCAAAGACTTCGGCATATTCAATAAAACCACCTTCCTCGACCAGATTTAAAAAGTCTTCTTTAGTCGAGAAATGATAATGTACGCCATCGAGTTCGCCAGGTCGTTGACCGCGTGTCGTATGAGAAACAGAAACATGAAGATTGTTGACGCGTTCAAGTAATGCTTTAACGAGGGATGTTTTGCCCGTTCCAGACGCTGCAGAAACGACAAACAAGAGACCCGACATGATATTTTTCCTGATATGATAAAATATCTTCTCTATTTTAGAGTAGACCGGCTTTAAACTAAATAGTTGTATGTCGATTGTTTTACATTTATTTCAATTGTAGCGCCATAAATTGAGTGAGTATTGAGGATTTCTATGGAAATTGTTTTAGCTAACCCGCGTGGTTTCTGTGCCGGTGTGGATCGTGCCATTGCGATCGTGAACCGTGCCCTAGAATGCTTTAATCCACCCATTTATGTGCGTCATGAAGTGGTACATAACAAATTTGTCGTAGATGATTTACGTCAACGTGGTGCGATCTTTGTCGATGAGCTAGATGAAGTGCCAGATGACAATATCGTGATTTTCAGTGCACATGGTGTGTCTAAGGCTGTACAACAGGAAGCCGAACGCCGTGGTTTAAAAGTTTTTGATGCGACCTGTCCTCTAGTCACTAAAGTACATATTGAAGTGACCAAATATGCCCGCGAAGGGGTGGAAGCGATTCTAATTGGTCATGAGGGCCACCCAGAAGTTGAAGGCACCATGGGGCAATATGATAAAAATAATGGCGGTGACATTTATCTGGTTGAAGATGAAGAGGATGTTGCCGCTTTAACAGTTCGCAATCCTGAGAAAGTCGCTTTTGTGACCCAAACGACTTTGTCGATTGACGATACAGCGAAAGTCATTGATGCGCTTCGCAAAAAATTTCCGAATATTCAAGGTCCACGCAAAGATGATATTTGCTATGCGACACAAAACCGCCAGGATGCTGTACGTGATTTAGCTGCACGTTGCGATGTTGTGTTGGTTGTAGGATCACCGAATTCATCCAATTCAAACCGTTTGCGCGAACTGGCGGAACGTATGGGGAAGGCGGCCTATCTGGTTGATAATGCAGATGAGCTCAAGCAGGAGTGGTTTACCAATATTTCTAAAATTGGGGTAACTGCAGGTGCTTCCGCCCCGGAAATTTTAATTAAGCAGGTGATTCAGCGTTTACAGGATTGGGGTGCACAGGCACCAAAAGAACTGGATGGGCGAGAAGAGAATATTACATTTAGTTTGCCAAAAGAGTTACGTATTCCTGTAACACAGGCGTAAATTGTTAACTATTTAACAATTTATTTTTTATTAAAAAATAAACAGATAGCTATAATATGACAGTTATCTGTTTTTTTATACCTTTTATCTATTGTGTGTAGTTTTTGTAATTTTAATAAGTAATAGTTTAAATGGGTCAAGCTTAGACCTACGGGGGAGGGAGAGTATGCGTAAAATTCAGGGGTTTACCTTAATTGAGTTAATGGTGACGATTGCTGTGGTGGCGATTATTGCGACGATGGCTGCTCCTTCAATGTCTAGCATGATTCGTAAAAACCAATTGCATAGCGATGCAAGAGCTATTGTTGAATTGGCAACAATGGCACGTTCCGAAGCTGTATTTACCAAGAAACAACAGAAGTTGGCATTAGATGCTTCGGTAACAGACGGCCAGTTCAAGTGGTTGCCAGAGCAACATACCAGCTGGGCAACCAAACCAGTCAATAGCCTGACCTACAATATGTTTGGCTTTTTAGTTTCAGCGAATGATCGTGAGTGTTTTATTTTGCAGCATCAAAAAGACAGCTCAAAAAAAGCGGTCATCGAGTTTTTTAAAAACGGTTCGATTCGATATGAACGCTCAAATAGCACATGCCCAAATTAATAGGATGAGGCTAGAACAATGATAAGAAATCAACGTGGTGTGGGCTTGGTCGAGGTTTTAGTGGCATTGGTGCTGCTTGGAATTGCAGTGCTAGGCTTTACTGCTTTGCAAATTCGGGCAGTTTCTGCCAGTGCAGACGCAGGTCAAAATATTCAAGCTATGAATATTGCACGAGATTTATCTGAACGTATCCGTATGAATCGTGATGGATTAAATGAATATAAGGCAAATGCAACCGTGATAGATTGTGCTGCAAATTTTTGTACCAGTAATCAAATGGCAGCCTATGACTTTCGACAAGTTCAGTTGCGTGCAGAAAATTTAGGTATGTCTATTGCTGTGAACGACTGCCAAGGTTCGACCCTAAAAAGAAAATGTATATATGTGGCTTGGGATACAACCACTGCAACAAATGGAAGTGGAGGTAATCACTGTACCAATGGGACAGCGTATAACCCAAATGCACAATGTATAATTATGGAGGCTTATAACTATGACTAAGCTTCAGAAAGGTTTCACTTTACTTGAGCTGATGATTAGCTTGGCAATTGGTTTGTTGGTGGTCAGTGCAGCAACCGCTATTTTTCTCAGCGCACAACGATCTTTAGGATTTCAGTTGGGTATGGGTGATGTGCAGCAAAACTCAAATTTTGGTTTGGCAATGCTGACTCATGACTTACGACACGCCAACTTAAACACCCCGTCTAACCAAAAAATTAACAATAAGATTGTGGGTTCTGGCGTAATTTTTGCCCGAGAAAACTACCCATCCAGTTTGCATGCAAATTTGACTAATATTGCGTATAGCACACTAAATTTTGCCGATGATGCAACGGCAGGTAAAAGTGATCAAATTGTGATTCAGTTTGTGCCACAGTATCAAATTGAAGAAGCATCAGATGTTGACCCAAATGATACTACCAAGAAAATCAATGAAAGATTATTAAGCAATACAGATATGTATGATTGCGAAGGCAATAGAATTGGATTTACAACCGCCAAAGCCAATGAGGATACCCAGGCAATCCGCCCAACCATGGTGCAGCGTTACTATGTAGCAAAATTACCAACCTCACAGCAGGGCAGTGATGGTTTGGATCGTTACGGACTGTACTGTGATGCAGGGCATTATAAAGCAGGTGATAGTACGATTAATGGTTTGGGTAGCAATGCACAACTACTCATGCAAAATATTGATGCCTTTAAGGTGCTTTTGGGGGTGAAAAATCCACAAAACAATCAATTGCGCTATGTCACGATAGATCAATATAAAACTTTAATGTCATCCATTACTGCAGAAAAAGATTATCTACAAGTGATTTCCTTGCAGGTGTCTGTAGTAGCACGATCTGCGACCAATATTGGGGCTGATGCTGGTTTAAATAATAAAACCATTACCCTCCCAGGCGCCGCAAATGCAGTGGTGTTCGATGGTGATGCAAATTTGAATAAAAAATACATACGTCAACTGGTGACTCAAGTGGTTGGTTTGCGTAATACATTGGGAGCATCGTAATGAAACAGCAAAAAGGTGCAACCTTAATTGTGGTTTTGGTCATTCTTATTTTAATTACTCTGGTTGGTACATTGGCTGTACGTTCTGGGATTTTAGGATTAAGACTGGCCACCAACAGCCAAGTACAGGCTTTGTTATTAGAAAATAGTAATGCGGCATTATTTAATTTGGAAAATCCAAATCAGGTTGAGCGTCAATTGGCACGAGATGGTATGTATAGCTATTTTAACTCCGCTGCTAATGCAGAAGATGAGTTGGTATTTTGCTACCGTGCATCGCAAAGTACATTTTTTTCTATGAGTCAAGCCAGTGCAATTTCCCGTACAGGTTCAAAAACCAAAATTGGGGTAACAGGTTATTGTAAAGCCAATCAGTTTGCGACAGGGCGTTCAGCGGTATTGGCACAAGTCTATTTAAAGAAAAATATAGACAATGTGGTGCCATTTGCACACGTAGCTCAAAACACCAGTATTGGCTCAAGCAGCTTACCTGTGGTGTCGAACAGTATTGGCGTGACCGTGATTTCAGTCTTGCCAAGTTTTTCTAGTGCAAGTAAAGCAGAAATTGAAGCTTGCTTTAAAGAGCGTGCGGCAAATGTATCACGCTGTTTTGAAGATTTAAATATTCCCTATAACACCCAGCGCGCAGACTATGTGGTAGGTGGTCAGCCAAAGCTTGTGTCGTAGTTGAACAGCATCAGTGAGGATTAACAAATGAAACGGTTTAATAAAAAAGTTCTTTCTGCCACTGTGTCAATGATGATGACATGGGCAGTGTGTGGAAGTATTCAAACTTCAGTTGCGAGTGATATTGAGATTTATAAGGACGCAGCTGCGGGTAAAGTTACTTTGTTTATGATGTTTGATACATCGGGAAGTATGGGGCATGGTGATGGGTATTGGGCTAGAGATTGGCGGGGACGGATTGTACATGGTGCAGATACAGTAAATGCACGTAATAGCCCTAGTAGTTTGGTGGAAGACTATAATATATGTAACTGGGATTATACTAGATATTTGTCGTGGGAAGGGTGGATTTATACATATAGTGATAATACAAAAACGGACAAAAAAATAGATTACAAAGTGGGTGAGCGGGCAACTAAATCATTTTATCCAACCTATTGTTCTGTGAATCAATCTACATTTAATGATTTAAATTCAACTTACAAAAGTAGAATTGAAAAAGAATGTGAGAAGACAAGGGGGGGCTTTCCTTATATTTGCTATGATCGAATATCCCGTTTGAAAATGGCAATGATCAAATTATTAACTGGGAATCAAATATTCAACACCACTCGAATTGGGATTGGTCAATTTTCATCGCCAGTGGATAATAGCGATCAGTTTTCACATGATGGTAAAAGCGCTAAAATTGTTTATCCAGTTGTTGAATTGACAGCAGAAAACCGCGAAAAGTTATTAGATAAAATTGTGAGTTTGGATGTTTATAATGGTACACCATCAGCTATGGCTTATGCTGAGTCTGCAGCGTACTTATTGGGAACGAATACTTCTGGTATGACCAATAGTGGCTATGCTTATTCCGATGCCAATACAACCCCAAAAATTCGTAATACTAATAACGGATATGTTTCTCCATTGACTGGAATTGATACCTCAAGTCAATGTAATGGACAGGGGATTTATTTTTTAACGGATGGATTTGCTAATAACTCCTATACAGCGACTCAAACAATGATGGAAAAGGTATTGGATAATAACTTATCTGGTACAGGTTTAACTGGAAGTTCCCCGAGTAGTAGTGTTACAACTCAAGGGTGGCCAGAAATAGGTAAATTTGCTCAACTATTACGTAATGATAAATATATTAAAACTGCGGTAGTGGGTTTTGGTAGTTTATTTCCAAACGATAGCACTTATGTCAAAACCTTAACAAATACTAGAAATAAACCCTCAACCTACTACGATTGCTCTAAACTTCCTAATCCAACTGAGTCAGGAATTGGTAACCAAGAAAAAAGTAATAGACAAGATCTAATCAATACCTGTAATTGGGGGGCAAAACCGCAATCTGATATTATAGCAGCGGATCGTAGTCAAATCCCAAGCAGCGTTGGTGGTTATGGTAATGGTGGTTTTTATTCAGCCCAATCCGTTGATGATGTGGTAAATAGTGTGGTGAAATTTCTAGATGATGTTGACCCAAATATTGAACCTGTTACAACGGGTAGTCCGACCATTCCTATAGATAGTTTAAACCCAATTCAATTACAACCCTATGGTTATTATGCAGAATTTAAGCCAAAGCCAAGCGAAAAACCTCAACTTTGGGCTGGGAATTTAAATAAATATAATTTAAGAAATGGCGAATTGGTGGATAAAAACTTACAACGTTTAATTTTAAGTACAGGCGCACTCAATAAAGATGCCGTAGGTTTATGGACCAATGGTGTTAAAGGTCAATTACCACTGGGCACTTTAGTTGCCGCAAATGGCGAGCAAAATTCAAAACGTAAAGTATTCACCAATCGAGTGATTAAACAGGATAAAACCGCTGTTTCAGGTGATCGTTTGGCACAAGTGAGTTTATTGAGTTTATTTGCAGACAACAATGAAATTGCCAAATTTAAGTATGATGCCGATAAAAACTATTGGTTAAATTTCCTAGGTTATGATGTAGGTATTGCTGAGAACATTGCGAGTTTAGGTGATCTCACCAGTAAAGAGTATCGAGAGCTTGGAAGTGTGATGCACTCCACGCCAGTCATGCTGACCCAAGAAGGAAAAATTACGGTTGCAGATGGTAAGTTAACCACAACGGGCCGTAAAGATTATTTGATGTTTGGTTCTACGCAAGGTGCGTTGCATGTGGTGGACAATGAAGGTAAAGAAGTATTTGCGTTTGTACCGCATGAAATGATGAAAAATCAAAAAAATGCATTTATAGATAGTGGCAAATATGTAGGTTCGGGTAAGAACAACTTATTTTATGGTGTAGACGGCCCTTGGACAGCTCACACCCAATATGTTTCAAAAAGTGATGGAACATTAACGGTGAAAGATTCTGGGCGTAAGGCAAGTGATGAAGAAGATGCGCAGAACCTGATTGGTATGCAGTGGGTGTATGGCGGCTTGCGCATGGGTGGAAAGAGTTACTATGCGCTGGACTTAACTGACATTGAAAAGCCTGAATTGAAATTCCATATCAATCCAGATGCAGATAATGCTTCTGCTGCACTCAAGCAAATGGGGCAAAGCTGGTCAAAACCGACTCTCGCTTACGTAAATTGGGGCGATACGCGCAAGCTTGTAATGTTTGTAGGTGGTGGTTACGACCCTATTTATGAAATTCATAATGCAGACCCAAGCTCGACCAAAGGAAATGGTGTGTATATGTTTGATGCACACAATGGCGATTTACTCTGGTGGGCCAGTGATAGTGAAAAAACAGGTGCCAGCCGTTTTACTCAGAATAATCAGTTAAAATATAGTGTTGTTTCACAAATTAATGCGATTGACCGTGATGGAGATGGTTTAACAGATCATATCTATTTTGGTGACTTGGGTGGGCAAGCATTCCGTGTCGACTTTAATAATCGAGCAACAGATACAGCAAACTTTGCAACTCGTGCTGTTCTTTTGTTTACAGAGCATCAGGGTTCTGGTCTGAGTCCTCGTTTTTATGAAATGCCGAGTGTTTCTATTCATCAAGATGATGGGAACTACTTTGCTGCAGTTGCCTTTAGTTCGGGTAACCGTAGTTCGCCATTAGCAGGTTTAAACTCTACAGACAGTGCTAATGATGCCGTATTTGTAGTGTATGACAATGATGTAGCACGTCAGGACTTGTATAAAACAGGCATCACACTAAATACCGAAGATGAAAGCTTAACCCAACTTAACTTTGATAGTGGTGTAGCACGCCGTGGGCAAAATAATATATTCAATGGTGGTTGGAAAGCTTATTTTGATAGTGCAAAAGCAGGCCGTTATAAAGGTATGAATGACCTGTATGCTCTAGATGGTATGCTCTATGTCAATGTTTATGATCGTGATGGTACTGGTATTGGCGGAAATTGTGGTGCAGGTGTAGCGGGTGACTCATATCTGTATCAATATTGTTTACCTACAGGGAAGTGTAGTTTCTATTCAGGCACTGGAAACAAACCAGGTCGGGTAAAACTTGGTGCAGGTATTTTGGGTACAGGTTTGGGCCAGGGTTATGGAAATAATGCAAATACAGTGAGTTTAGTGGTGAATCGTGATGAGCCATCTGCACTGGATTGTAGCTTACCTGCCAATAAAAACTTACCTCAATGCCAGTTGTTTAATACACAGGTAAAACTCAAGCAAATGCGCTGGTATGAGTCGCGTTAAGGGGGGAGTATGCAATTCAAGAAAGGCTTTACCCTAATTGAGCTGATGATTGTGGTCGTTGTGATCGCAATCATTGCAGCCATCGCGATTCCGAGTTATGCGGCATATATTCAGCGTAAAGATCTTGCTTTAGCAAAGCAGGAAGCATTGCGAATAGCGACAGAGCTAGAAAAATTCAAAGCTAAAAACTTCAGCTATAAAGGTTTTGATGCAACCTACTTATATACAGGTTATGCACCATCCACAGGCACTTTAGCAATTCCTGTAGATGGTTCAGATACTAAATTCAACCTTACTTTATTGGATTTAGCCACCAAGAAGCCTTTATCTATACAAAGAGGCGCAGATGGTAATGAAACCGCAGATTCAAGTTCTGTACGTGGTTTAAACTGGGTGATACGGGTTGAGCGTGCTAAAACAGGTACAACCTTAAAACAACCACGTAATTATGATTTATTGTTGACTAGTGAAGGTGTGCGTTGTCAAACTCGGACTCCAGATATGGTATCAACATATACTTGTGGGACTACAAATAATGAAAACTGGTAATCAAGAGCGCGGATTTACACTGATTGAACTCATGATTGTGGTGGCTGTTATTGCTATTTTGGCTGCAATTGCGATGCCATCCTATACTAGTTATAAAGTCCGTGCCAATCGTGTAGAGGTTCAAACGGAGCTGATGCAACTTGCGCAGCGTTTGCAAAGTTATAAGGCGATTAATCATAGTTATCGAAATGCAACATTGGCGAGTATTGGAGGAAATAGTACATTTCCAAGCCATCAAGCTTTATACAATATTAATTTGGCAATTGATGCATCAAATCAAGCATATACCCTGTCAGCTTTGCCTATTTCAACAGCTGCACAAAAAGGGAATGGTGCCTTAAGTTTAGATCAGTCAGGGCGCCAATGCTGGTTTAAAGGTAAGGATTCACCTTTAACAACAGATACTTGCTCTGCTTGGTCAGAGAAATAAATTCAAACCTGCGGATAAATACGTTTTGATCTTTCATTCAGGGCAAACTTCGCGTAAAATATTGCCCTCTATGAAAGGGGTTTGAAGTGTTCCGGTGGTCGGTACATGAATAATCCGTAAAAACTATAAGGTTCTATCATGGTTGTTATTCGTCTTGCACGCGGTGGTGCTAAAAAACGTCCGTTCTATCAAATCATTGTGACTGATAGCCGTAATGCACGTGACGGTCGTTTCATCGAACGTATCGGTTTCTTCAACCCTACAGCTCAAGGTAAAGCAGAAAAACTTCGTTTAGATGCTGACCGTTTTGCTCACTGGGTTTCTCAAGGTGCTCAACCTTCTGAACGTGTTGCTTCTCTAGCTGCTCAAGCTAAGAAAGCTGCAGCTGCTGCTTAATTTTAAGGTAGCAGGTAGCCCATGACACCAACACAGAATGTTCCCGAAGATCGTATTCAGATTGGACAGTTACGTTCAGCATATGGATTAAATGGGTGGCTCTGGGTCTATTCCAATACAGAACCTATGAGCAATATATTTGATTACCTTCCTTGGTACATTGAGACCAAAGCAGGTTGGCAAATTGTCGATGTAAAACGTTGGAAACCACATGGTAAAGGCCTGGTAGTTTCGCTAAAAGGTGTGAGTGATCGCACTGCAGCAGACGGTCTGGTAGGCGCTAATGTCTGGATCTCTAAATCGCAACTGCCTCAAGCAGATGTGGATGAGTATTACTGGTCTGATTTAAAAGGTCTAACTGTGTTAGGTCTGAATGAAGAAGAACAGGAAGTTAATCTCGGTCAAATCCATGAAATGTTTGAGACAGGTGCCAATGACGTAATGGTAGTTCGCGCTACTGCTGACAGCGTTGATGGTGAAGAGCGAATGATTCCATGGCATAAAGATGTGGTACAGCGTGTTGATCTCGAAGCTGGTCGTATCTACGTAAATTGGGGCGTAGATTATTAATCCTTAACGGGATTAACGCAGCAGGAAAATGAGGAGTCTGCGGTGTTCTTTGCAGTCATTACGCTTTTTCCTGAAATGTTTGAAGCGATTACAGCCTACGGTATTAGCGGGCGCGCAGCAAAACGTGATTTGATGCAAATTCATTGTATTAATCCACGCGAATTTGCTGAAGGGAACTACAAACGGGTGGATGAACGTCCATTTGGGGGTGGTCCCGGTATGGTGATGATGGCTGAGCCATTAGCGAAAGCAATTCACCGTGCCAAAGAGCTTGCAGTGCAAGCGGGTGCAACTAATGTTCCTGTGGTGTATATGTCACCGCAAGGAAAAACCTTAAATGAACCTGCGGTACAGGACTTCGTCAAATATGACGGCCTGATTGTATTGTGCGGACGTTATGAAGGTGTCGATGAACGTTTGATCCAGAAATATGTTGATCAGGAATGGTCGATTGGAGATTACGTATTATCGGGTGGTGAGCTCCCTGCGATGGTTTTATTAGACAGTATTATCCGGAGACTTCCGGGTGCAATGTCGGATGAACAGTCACACGTGCAAGACTCATTTGTGGATGGTCTTCTAGATTGCCCACAATATACCAAGCCAGACCATTTTGAAGGGATGGATGTGCCAGACATTTTGAAATCGGGACATCATGCCAATATTGAGAAATGGCGGTTTTTGCAGCGATATCAGCGCACTTTGGAACGCCGACCTGAGTTGGTAGAAAAAGTTGAACTGACCAAGCAGCAAAAGAAATGGCTAAAAGATTTGCAAAGTGGCAACAACTAAACCTGTTGTCCAAATCTGTATTTAAGCAATGTTGTTTAAATATTTAAAATAGGCTCTTTATGCATTGAAGCGGTCAAGCATAAAGGGAAAGTCAATCGGGTCTATGCGCTTTAGCCTCTAGCCCCAGTGGAATCAGACCTCTTCTGGCCCACACATATTGGAGATACCCCATGAGCGGTAAGCATCCTTTAGTACAAGCTGTAGAAAATGCTCAGCTTAAACAAGACATCCCAGCTTTTGCACCAGGTGACACAGTAGTTGTCCAAGTAAAAGTAAAAGAAGGCGACCGTGAACGTCTACAAGCGTTCGAAGGCGTTGTAATCGCTAAGAAAAACCGTGGTCTGAACTCTGCGTTCACAGTACGTAAAATTTCTAGCGGTGTGGGTGTTGAGCGTGTGTTCCAAACTCACTCTCCAATCGTTGCTAAAATCGAAGTGAAACGTCGTGGTGACGTTCGTCGTGCTAAACTTTACTACCTACGCGAATTGTCTGGTAAAGCTGCACGTATTCGTGAAAAATTGCCAGCTCGTAAACAAGGTTAATTTTAGCCTTGCTTATCTGCAAAAAAATGCGCCTTTGGGCGCATTTTTTTATGTTTAAATTTTATAAACCTTGTAGTTTTAAACGATTAGCATGCTGACGATAAACATCTACAGGGTCTGGTGCGAATATATTTTTCAATCCAAGTACCTGGTTCACTTCATCCAGATGGTTCCAGTTATAGTTATCTCGAATCGTCTTACCAAACTTGGCGCTACAACGAGCCACTAAACCGTCATTTTCTTTACCCTCATCAATTAAGAGGCTCGTGGCTTTGAGTGCAGAGTCAAGATCCAGAAGATTGGTGACTGTTCCTAAGCCAGTAAAGGAATAGTTATAGATCTCTTTATTACCATATTTCCACTTATATTCACCTTCACCACAGGCGGTGGTGGGTATACCAATTGGATATCTCTGGTTAAATTTCGCAGAACCTGATGCCGTTAAACTGCCGCCACCCGCAAGTGAATCATGCGGATAAGAGTTTGGATCCAGACCTTGGGCCCAGGTAATGGCTTTAGAAACCAGATTTATCGTACCGACCAGTGGTGCTTCAATAGCAGTCCCTTCAGCTTTTAAAATCAGGTCTCCAACCGGCGAACCTTTGTGTGGTGCACCTACTGTGGTTAATGAAGCCACCAGTTTAGGTTCTGAACCAGCCACATAACGAATCGTTGGTCCACCATGTGAGTGTCCGATCAAGTTAACTTTATCTGCTCCGGTAATTGCGGCAATTTCCTTAACCTGCTCCAAAAGTTGTTCACCGCGAATTTCAGATGAGTTAAAAGGGGAGACCCGTGTCGCCCAGACATTCGCACCATTACGGGCCAGATCAGGTAAAATCTGATACCAGTAATCCAGTCCAAACTGGTCAGTGCCAACCTGGATGAAACCCGCCATACCATGTGAAAATACAATCGGATATTTGGTTTTGGCATATTGTGAACTGGCTTTTGCCGTCACCTGACTGGCCTGAGTGGAGGCATGAGCCGTGAAGCAGGTCGCTGCCATGAGCAGCCTCGCCGTTAATACTCCATATTTCATCATTATTTCCTCATTCTTGTTGTTGTGTTAAGGCGATCCTCGCCATAATGTGGTGAATAGCCAGCTGAAAAGCCGACCCATTAAGCTTTTTAAGTTTTTTATCTCCTTCGTTTTTTAAAGTGAAAATAACGAAAAAGCCCTTATATCCGTAGATATAAGGGCGATGAAAATTATAGATTCTGAAGTTTTAAACGATTAGCATGTTGACGGTACATCGCAACTGGATCTAGAGCAAACAAGCCTTTAAGACCAAACATCATATTGGCCAGATCGGTATGGTTCAGCTTGTACTGGTCATTAATCACCTTACCAATGAATGCACTACAACGGGCAACCATGCCATCATTGTCTTTATTACCATAAGATAAAGGGCCAAGCTGCATCAGGATAGTATCGATATCCAGTGCATTGGTCGCTTGAGCCACGCCGGTCCAAGAATAATAATAGATACCGTTACGGTCTTTCGGTTTCAGGTTCTTATTACAGTTTTCTGTGGAGGCTAAGACACCATCCTGCACCATCTGTTTGGCCACGCTGGCATTAAAAGAGCTGGAGCCAGTTTGGGTTAGAGATTTCATGGAGGCATCGAAATCAATTTCCAGTTCAGGTTTGAACTGTCCCAGTGCAATGAGCGGCCCAATAATATAATCACCGAGAATATTGAAAGCAGTGCGGGTGAGGGCATTGTTCTGAATATCATCAGCCACTTTAGAGCCATGATAGGTGCCTGCAACCCCCGTAATGGATGCAATCTGCTGCGGTCGAGTTGCTGCTACATAAAGTACTGTCGGACCACCATGTGAGTGACCAATAAGATTGATTTTCTCTTTTCCTGTAATTGCCAGCACTTCATCGACCTGATGAATGAGCTGTTCACCACGGTGAGTCGTAGTATTGGCAGGCGACAATTGGGCGGCAAACACGGTCGAGCCATTACGGGCCATATCCGGCAGAATCTGATACCAGTAATCTAAACCAATGGTATCGGTACCTATGCGTTGCCAGCCTAACCAGCCATGCACCATCAAAATAGGATACTTGGTTTTGGCATAGTCTGATTTGGCTTTTTCAGTGACCTGAACTGCACTTGCTGCCGCCTGGGTTTGTGTTGAAAAGCCAAAACCGAGGCCTGCTGCCAAGGAAAGTGCCAGCATTTGTGTTGTTTTAATAAAAGTACGCATAACAGTTCCTTTGTTCATTTTATTGTTATAAAAAGCAATCATTGCTCGGGAGTATTGATGCGCGATAAATATTGAAGTGGGATACCTCGATCGTGCAGACCTAATCTTCAATCACGTGCAAAAATTATTATTTTAAAGCAGAAGCATTTTTTCATGCTGATGAGCCAATTCCAGGTCATTTTGGGCCACGCCCGGTGAGCACTTGTGAGCACATAAATTTGCAATTTATATACGTATGTATTTTATTGTTAACTCCTTGAAATCTAAGATTGATGAATGTTTAGGCTGAAATAGTTAGAAACAAATAACAATGTTAAAAAAAGTAATCAGCCCAAGAAAATCAAGGCTTTCAGAGGGAAATGGCTCTGTTAAACTCTCAAAATAGAGGTTCGTTGTTACTGTTTTTATATAAGAGATGAGACAAAAAGAAAGGGAATAAGAGAAGATACTCGACGCCATAGCAGTACTGTTGAGCTACGGCGTCAATGAGCAAAATGAACAATTTTAGCTGAAAATTAATTGGCAAAGGGTAAAGTTCCACCCTGATCATGTACCTGTTCAAATGTACCTACACGAAGCCGTTCTTCAGGGCGCTGGAAATGTTTCTGACGCAACTGATCAACTGCCTGCTGTTTGGCATTTTCACTCAGGCCACTTTTTAGGATGTTGTCGCGCTCGCCCAAGTAGCGAGTCACGTTCGATTTCCAAGTCGCACGTTCATCATCGAGTTTTTCCAGACGCTGGGTCGCTTCAGGACCGACCAGATTCAGTCGCATCTGACGGATTTCTTCCGCAGAACCACCTCGCGCTTTAATATCAGCGGTGAGTTTACGCAGATCTTCCAGTTTATTCAGTTGCTCCAGGTTTTCTTGCCAATCCTGCGGTAACTGTGCGAACAGTTCTTTTAGCTTCTGGGCTTTTTCTGCTTCGCTCAGCTTTTTATCCGCCATGACTGCCATCCGGTCTAAGGTATATTCATGATAGGTATCTTCAGTGCCAAACAGGCCTTCAATTTCATAATCAGAGAAAAAGCGCTTACGCAGATTCTGGGTGCTGGCATAGATACTTCGATAGTAAGCCGGATCTTCTTGATCCAGACCTGCAGGTGGAGTCAGTTCTCCCAAACCTTGACGATACTGGATATAACGATCCCAAAGATCCAGAACTTGTGAGAGTGCAGGATCCTGATAATTTTGTTGAATATAGACTTTAAAATCTCGCTGGATTTGTTCGAGGGTTTTTTCCCCATATTGGGTAATAAAATATTCAAAACAGTTACGGGTCTGTTCATTGACAATCAGGCGATTGCTGGCATCCATCTGCATCTGGCAATTAATTTCCGTATCCTGCTGGCTTGGACTCAGGAATATGTTATTTACGGGGCCATTGGCCAGTGCTGCTGCCTGCTGAGCACTGCTTTCATTGGTGGATTGCGGGCCTGAGACACGTGCCTGTGCTTCATCCCTAGGAGCAAGCCATAGAATCAGGGTAATCAAGCACAATACGATGAGCGCAATCACGATCCATAGTTTATATTTCTGCATATCCTATGCACCTTTATTTTAATTATCGGATTATTTTAAATTTTGCATTCGGCAGAATAGGAGATATTGCACCTTATATGCTGTAGAAAAGTTGTAAATAATTGGCTGGGGTTTTACCATTGCGCCAATTTATAAAATGTCTGACTTTTTGCCATGAAATCCTCATCTCCTAAAATTCAGCGTCGTCATATCAGCGGTGTATTTCTATTGAATAAGCCTCTAGGCATCAGCTCGAATGCTGCATTGCAAAAAGTACGCTGGTTATATCGTGCGCAAAAAGCTGGACATACTGGTGCACTAGATCCCTTGGCCTCCGGTCTTTTACCGATCTGTCTAGGTGAGGCGACCAAGTTTTCGCATTATCTGCTGGATTCAACCAAACGTTACCAGACCACAGTTTTTCTAGGACATAGCACTACGACAGGTGATGTCGAAGGGGAAATTCTGCTGGAAAAGCCAGTCCCTGAACTGAATGAAGAGTTGATTCAGGAGACAATTGCCAAGTTTGTTGGTGAGATCCAGCAAGTGCCACCGATGTATTCGGCTCTGAAAAAAGAAGGTCGTCCGCTGTACGAGCTGGCGCGTAAGGGCATTGAAATCGAACGTGAAGCACGTCCAATTACCATTTATGCAATTGAGCTTTTATCTTTTACTGAAAATAGCATTACGCTGGATGTGACCTGTTCCAAAGGTACTTATATTCGGGTACTCGGCGAAGATATTGCCGAAGCACTCGGTACTTATGGTCATCTGACTTATCTGCACCGGATTCAAACCGGTCATTTTGACCTTATTCCAAGCTATACCATTGAATATCTGGAAAGCTTGACTGAGGCAGAACGTGAAGCACTATTACTGCCAGCTTATGCACCGGTACAGTATTTCCCGCAGATTCAGGCACCGGAAGGCCGTGCAGAATATTTTAGCCGGGGTATGGAAAGTAATATCGACCATCCGGCAGAGCCACAGGTGCTGGTTTTTGATGGCGAGAAATGTTTAGGCCTGGCTGAAATCACGGATAAAAAACGTCTGGTACCTAAACGTGTTCTTAATCTCTAGGCGCGTTGAATAACAATGGACATTGAGATTATCCTCAGTCTGGTGCTTTTTGCCTTTATGGCCGGAGCGATTGACGCTGCCATCGGTGGGGGTGGTCTGATCCAGATCCCGGCGATTATGAGCAGTCTGCCGCAGCTGCAACCTGCCACAGTATTTGGCACTAACAAGCTAGCCTCTATTTTCGGTACAGGCTCGGCAGCCTTTTCCTATCTTAGACAGGTCAAGCTGCCATGGGTTTTACTTGGTGTAATTGCGCTGTGCAGCTTTATTAGCTCATTTATTGGAGCAGCCAGTGTCACCTTGATTCCGGTGGATATTCTCAAGCCTTTTGTGCTGATCATGCTGATCGTGATTGCGATTTATACCTTCATGAAAAAGCAGTTCGGACGGGTACATGTCGAGCAAAAGCTGAATAAAAAGATGCTGATACTGGCAGCATTAGGTAGCCTGGCTATCGGTTTCTATGACGGAATTTTTGGCCCAGGCACGGGCAGTTTCTTTATCTTTTTCTTTATCCGTTATCTGAGCGTGGATTTCTTGCATGCCTCAGCTTTATCGAAAATTGCCAATTTCACTACCAACTTGGCGGCACTGAGTTTCTTTATTCCTACAGGTCATGTGCTGTTTCTAGTCGGTGCCATGATGGCGGCTGCCAATATTTGCGGTTCACTATTAGGAGTTAAACTGGCCTTTAAATATGGCAGCGGTTTTATCCGGATTCTGTTTCTGATCCTGGTCAGTTTGCTGATATGCCGTATGGCTTATCAGATGTTTTTAGCCTAAAAATAGATGTAAACTATTCTCAATATTAAAGTTTTTTATACAAATTCGCCTTATAAATATTCCTGACCATTTGCCGGTTTCACTCTATGCTGGAGCAAAGGCATGACAAAAACAGGAGAAAAATTACATGACCACCATTTTTGAAGCATTAAGGGAAAGTCATGAAATCCAGCGTGATCTGGCAGAAAAATTACTGCAAACTTCGGGGGATTCGCCAGAACGTCGTGAGTTGTTCAAGCAGCTGAAGAATGAACTGTTTGCGCATGAAACCGCAGAAGACCGTTACTTTTATATTCCCTTGATGATGACAGATCCCGGCCTGAACATTACCCGTCACGCCTTGGCAGAACATCATGAAATGGATGAAATGATTGAGGAACTGACTGAAACTGAATTTAGTAGCCCAAGCTGGATTGCAATTGCCAAGAAACTGTCAGATAAGGTACATCATCATTTGAAAGAAGAAGAGCATGCTTTCTTCCAGCAGGCCGGAAAAATTCTGGGAGATGAACAAAAACAGGCTTTAGCGGATCGGTACAAAACTGAATATCAGCGTTATAAAGAAATGAAAAAAGACATGCTGGTTAAAAGCTAATATTTAAATTTATTTAAATTCAATTTTTCATGACAAAAAAAGATGGCCAGAGTGCCATCTTTTTTTATTTATTCAGCTTTCTATTTTCCGGGTTTTATATTGCTGTCGTGCTTCCCGCATGGTCACGCCAACTGAAGCCAGCATAATACAAACCAGTGCGACGGTTTGAAGTAGCGTAATTTTTTCACCCAGCAAAATAAAACCTACCAGTGCCGCCAGAGCTAGAGACAGACTGGAAAGCGTACCATAACTGGTTTTATTCAAGTGCTGGAGCGCTTTTAAATCCAGCGCATAAGGAATGGCTGTTGCCAGCACTGCAATAGTAATGGCCTTGCCCCAATATTGAGTATCAATCAAAGCAGAGGTGTTGTTATATAGGCCGATTGGTAGTAAACACAGGGCTGAAATACTGATGGCAATCGTCAGTGCATGCATCCCGATTTTTTGCTGTACTACGCGTTGCCCAAAATAGATATATAGGGCCCAGCAGAGGCCGGCCCCTAAGGCGCAGGCTGCACCAAACAGGTCAAAGTTACTGCTATTGGCTTCCCCCCATGGCACCATCAGCACAATACCTAAAATTGCCAGTAGCACCCAGACATAGTCCTTACGGTTCTGAATCGAAATTAAGGCCAGTCCTAGCGGGCCAATAAATTCCAGTCCGACTGCAATCCCTTGAGGAAGTTTCCCTAGCGACATATAGAACAGGATATTCATCACGCCCAGAGAAGCGCTATAGCAGAGCAGATCCTGCCATTTCAGGAATTGTAAACGTCGAATAACTTTCCAGGAACGGAACATGATACAGACAATAATGGCGGCAAAGCAGAGTCTTAAAATAGTGACGGTGATCGGGTCAAGCACCAGGAAAAGTTGCTTGGCGAAGGATGCACTGATCTGGTATGAAGTCATGGAGAGAACCATGTACAACACAGCAAGAAGTTGGACGTTTGGCATGGGAGAAACTACTTATACCAGAAGGGTATAATCGAGATACAGAAGAAAGCGGAAGTATATCAAACTGGTTAATTTTTGATGACTAGGGCAGAAGAATATTTTGTGAATACGAAGCAGATTTTGGATCAGTGGATTTAAATTTTTGATTTTATCCCCCACCGAAAAAATTAAATTCAACGTTAATTGTTGATGAGATTGTGGTTACAAATTAATCAATTTTTAATTTGATCACCCCAATCTCAACTTTTTAAGTGATTGAAATAAAAAGGACATAACCCTATTTTAGTTTCCACCAAGAAATTAAAGCAAAGTTATGTCCATTGAAGAATTTATCATTTTTGTCTATGTAATCATAGAAGAACTTTATCCCATTGTTGTTACTCAGCCCCTGAGAACTCGTGGTTTTCCGCCTGCTGTTACTGATGCAGAAATCATCACTATGCAAATAGTAGGTGAATTTCTTGGTTTAGATACAGACAAAAATATTTGGATGTATTTCAAAAACAATTGGTTAGAATGGTTTCCAAAATTAGGATCTTATCCCAATTTCTGTAAACATTGTGCAAACCTGTGGCATGTCAGTCAATCCATTATGGCACAGCTCATTCAGCGTTATGGTTCAGATAACATTCACTTTATTGATGGCTTCCCACTCCCTGTCTGTAGTTATACCAGAGCTAGAAAGCATAAAAACTTTAAAGAATACGCAGGTTTTAGTTATTGTGCTGCAAAACAAGAAAAATATTATGGTTTCAAAGCTCATATCGTCATTAATCTTTCAGGCATGATTTCGGGTTATACCTTTGCACCTGCTCATTGTGATGAGCGAGATGTTGCACCTGAAATTACGAATGATATTTACGGTTTACTGGGAGCAGATAAGGGCTATTTAAGACCAGAATTGAAACGATATTATGAATATCAGGGTATTGATTTACAAACACCCTTTAGAAAAAACATGATAGATTTCAGACCTAAAGAGACACTGCAAATACTGATGAAAGCCAGAAGAAAGATTGAAACAGTGATTGGTCAATTAACAGATCGCTTTCACATTCAGAAAGTGAGGGCAAAAGATCTATGGCATTTAACCCACCGCATAACTCGTAAAATTCTGTCGCATACAATTTGTGTGGTGCTAAATAAAAAGCTTGGTCATTCACCAATTCAATTCGAAAATCTTATTTTAAGTTGAGATTGGCGTTTTGATCTTAATTTTATATTTATTAAAATGGCTTAGACCTCATGATTTGGGTCAACTTTAAAATAACAATGAAAAATAAAACGATCAAAAAATAATAAGGTAGATAATAATGAAATTAAGATTACTCTCTTGTGCTGTCTTGAGCCTTATGCTGACTGCATGTGGTGGCTCTGATTCTGATAATAACGAGCCAGTCGCAGGCCAACCAACCCCAACCAATCCTGGAACCCCGGATAATGGTGATGGAACATCAGATACGATTTCTGAATTCTATACCTATCAGTTCAACCTGCCGAATATTGATGCTTCAGATATGGAGTCGGAAAAGCTTCTATTGGCCAGTCATAAAAATAAAATCACTGACGGCATCTTGTATGCAGATGATAACCGGACTGTTGATACTGAATATGATCTTGATGAAGATATGACCTTCCCAATTTATGTCACAGAAAAAGGCGTATTCCCTGCAGATCGTGCCCGTACAGCATTAGGTTATAAACTGGAAAAAGTACTGGAAAATACTTCTGAACAATTTACCAGTCGTCCCGTCACTATTCCGGAAAATAACATCAGCAATCATCGACACCTGGAGTGGTATGACCTGTCAGGTAAAGCATTAACTGAACGTACCAATATTGCTGTCGTGAAGATGTATGACGATACCGAGACCAGAGTTTTCTTTAATACTGATACCACGGATGCTGAACGTAAATATTACAATCAATTTGCTACCAATTTTGTCGGTTTACAGAAGGCGCGTACTTTCCCGAACGGATCTAAATGTTTCCGTATTCTGGCGGAACATCCTGAGGAAGAATTTATTGAATTTGATCCGGATATCAAAACTGGCTATCGTACACTGGCTGAATGGCAGACAGGCGAGTCTGTTCAAGAGATGGCGAAAACCATTTTAGATGGCACGATGGCTAACCTGAAATTTAAAAAAGCCGAATATAAAGACGATGCGCAGCAATATTATAAATACTTTGGGGCGATCGAATATCAGGGTGAAATTTATTCCAGTACTTTCTCGGAACATGGAGAGCATATTGATCATGCCGATTATATTGCTCAAGCAAGAAAAGCTGCCTTGGACAATTTAAGGGAAGAGGGTGCAACTCCTCTAATGCTCAAATGGACAGATTACCTGTATGACCATCTTGCTTCGGCATGTGATGGCTATAATGTGACAGCAGCTACAACATTAAATACAGCTATTAAGGATGCAACGCCACGCTAAAATTAAATAGGTCATTTAAAAAAGGCGCTTGAGCGCCTTTTTTATTTAGTGCTTTCTTCTTTGTGTCATCACCGTACAGCCAATCGATGCACTGATAATAGTGGCCAGTGCCAGCCATTGTGTCCACAATAAAGTTTCGCCTAAGAATACAAAACCGGAGAGTGCTGCAACCGCAGGTTCCAGGCTCATTAGAGTGCCAAAACTCAATGCGGTTAAATTACGCAGTGCAATCATTTCCAAAGTAAAGGGTAAGGCACTGGCAAGTGCAGCCAAAATAACAAAATACATGAGGCTGCTTGGCTCAAACACATGAGCAGGCATTCCCGCAAATAGGGCAATCGGCATCAGCACCAGCATGCCGACGAACATGCCCAGACACACGGTATGATTCCCTGATACACCCGAAGGTTTTTGTCCGGCCACGATATACAGTGCCCAGCAGGAACCTGCACTTAAGGCAAACAGGATGCCAATCGGGTCAAGCGGTTGTGCAGCCTGATCAAAGGGAAACAACAGAACCAGCCCCAGAATGGCCAATCCTACCCAGATAAAATCAAATTTCTGCCGGGCATAAAACAGGGCAACACTTAAAGGGCCAATAAATTCAAAAGAGACTGCGATTCCAATCGGCAATCGATCAATTGCCAGATAAAACAGCATATTCATGCCAGCTAATGCCAAGCCATAGCTGATAATGGCTGGCCATTTGACCTGGCGGAAATTGATCTGCCAGACTTTAAAAATGAGCGCCAGAATCAATGCACCCAATAGCAGGCGCATGGCAGAAACGGTCAGGATCGGGAACTGGCCAAACAGATATTTGGCAAAGGAGCCGCTGCTCTGCATGCTGATCATCGCGATCAGCAGAATCAGCGGCGCTTGCACCATAGGTGCAATTTTAAGATTTGGCATGACTAAATTTGTTTCGATTTCTCGAAGAGCGGAAGAGCAGCATCAGCTGAGTAAGGCTTAAAAATAAAAACCTTTAAGCAATAAAAAAACCACAGCCCGAAGACTGTGGCTTTTTAAAAACCTGAATTAGAACAATACGCGAACGCGGATTGTACCTTCAAGGTTGTGTAAAGTATCGAGTGCTTCTTGAGATGCAGTTGCGTCTACATCCATCACCAGGTAACCCACATCGCCTTTGGTCATTAAAGTCTGACCAGAGATGTTGATGCCGTGTGCAGCAAACAGGTTGTTGATCTTAGACAGCACACCCGGAATGTTTTTGTGGATATGAAGCAGACGGTGTTTGCCTTCAGTTAATGGAAGCGCGATTTCTGGGAAGTTCACCGCAGAAAGCGTCATACCTTTATCTGAATAAGCTACAAATTTCTCAGCAACTTCCAGACCGATGTTCGCCTGAGCTTCCATGGTAGAACCACCCACGTGTGGAGTCAGGATCACATTTGGAATGTTACGTAATGGAGAAACAAATTCTTCACCATTTGCTTTAGGCTCTTTAGGGAATACGTCAACCGCAGCACCTGCAAGGTGGCCAGATTTCAATGCTTCAGCCAGATCTTCGATCACCACACATGTACCACGTGCTGCATTGATGAAGATAGAGCCTTCTTTCATTTGCGCGAATTGTTCTTTAGTCATGAAGTTACGTGTAGACGGAACATCAGGAACGTGAATAGAAACAACATCAGCATTTGCAAGAAGTTCGCCCATTGTGCCGACCTGACGTGCATTACCGAGTGGTAATTTAGTCACTGTGTCGAAATAGATCACTTTCATACCCAGGCTTTCAGCAAGAACAGAAAGTTGTGAACCAATTGAACCGTAACCAACGATACCTAAAGTCTTACCACGAGTTTCGAACGAACCTACAGCAGATTTGTTCCAGCCGCCTGCATGTGTATCTGTAGATTTTTCAGGTACACGGCGAAGCAGAAGAATCGCTTCAGCAAGTACAAGTTCAGCAACCGAACGTGTATTTGAATATGGTGCGTTGAATACCGGAATACCGCGACGCATTGCTGCATCCAGGTTCACCTGGTTAGTACCGATACAGAAACAACCTACCGCGATCAGTTTGTTCGCAGCTTCAAACACTTCTTCAGTGAGCTGAGTACGGGAACGGATACCAATGAAGTGTGCATCTTTAATCGCTTCTTTCAGTGCTTCACCCTCAAGCGCTGTTTTGCGATAGTCGATATTGGTATATCCAGCTGCATTCAATGTGTCGATTGCGTTCTGGTGAACGCCTTCTAACAATAGAAAACGGATTTTATCTTTAGGTAGAGATAGATGTTGGCTCATTACGGCTCCGCTACAAAGGCCAAATTTAGTCGCCGTATAATAGCACAGGAATGGGGCGGTTATACATTTCCTTGATGACTACAATATCAGCTATTTTTGCAAGTGATAGTAGTGAAAATGATAGAACTGGTTGAATTAAACTATCATTTTCAAAGGTATATTATCAAAATTGTCATTTTTTAAGGGAAAGCCCCAAAAATAGCTTATAATATTGCGCCATGCTGTTTAAGCTGCCAGTTTTGGTGCTTTAATCATCATGTTTCGCCTGCTTTGTATACAGTTTTTAATGCCTGAAAAATATACAAATAAACTGGCGAGGTCTCTCTTGTTTAATTCATGCTAGGTCTGCAAACGATGAATGCTCCAGTCGCTTTAACCCCAGAGTTATTGACCCAATTGACTGCAATTGTGGGTGAAAACCGTATTAAAACTGATGCGGACAGCCTCCAGAATTGGGGTCGTGATCATACCAAACACTTTGATCCAAACCCATCGGTCATCGTTTTCCCATCTTCGACTGAACAGGTTCAAGCAATTGTGAAGCTTGCCAATCAGTTCAATGTTGCAGTGACTCCATCAGGTGGTCGTACTGGTCTTTCTGCAGGTGCTGTCGCTGCGAATGGCGAGATTGTGGTGAGCATGGACAAGATGAACCAGATTCTGGAATTCTTCCCGGCAGACCGTATGGTGCGCGTACAGGCAGGTGTGGTGACTGAACAGTTGCAAAACTATGCTGAAGAGCAGGGCATGTATTACCCGGTTGATTTTGCCTCTTCTGGTTCAAGCCAGATCGGCGGGAACATCGGAACCAATGCTGGCGGGATTAAAGTGATCAAATACGGCATGACCCGTAACTGGGTGCTTGGCCTGACTGTGGTGACTGGTAAAGGTGATGTACTGCGTCTAAACAAAGGCATGATCAAGAACGCGACTGGTTATGCGTTACAACATCTGTTTATCGGTGGTGAAGGTACCTTAGGGTTAGTCACTGAAGCAGAAATCAAACTTGAGCGTCAGCCACACAACCTGCAAGTGCTGGTACTGGGTGTACCTGATTTTGATGCGATCATGCCAGTATTGCATGCCTTCCAGGCGAAAATCGACCTGACTGCATTCGAGTTCTTCGGTGAGCTGGCAATGCAAAAAGTACTGGCCAATGGTCACGTACAGCGTCCATTTGAAACTGAATGTCCATTCTATGTATTGCTTGAGTTTGAAGCGCCGTTTGAGCCGATTATGGACAAGGCGATGGAAATCTTCGAGCACTGTATGGAACAGGGTTGGGTGCTGGATGGCGTGATGAGCCAAAGTCTTGAGCAAGTACACAGCTTATGGCGTCTGCGTGAAGACATTTCTGAGTCGATTGCTCCATTTATTCCATACAAAAATGACATCTCTGTACTGATCACTCACGTACCGGCATTCATTAAAGAAATCGATGCAATCGTGAATGAAAACTACCCAGACTTCGAAATCTGCTGGTTTGGTCATATCGGTGACGGTAACCTGCACTTGAATATCCTGAAACCGGCTGACCTGACCAAAGATGAATTCTTTGCGAAATGCCAAGTCGTGAACAAGTACGTATTTGATACTGTGAAAAAATATGACGGTTCAATTTCTGCGGAACATGGCGTGGGTATGACCAAGAAACCTTATCTTGAATACACCCGTTCAGCTGAAGAAATCGAATATATGAAAGCCTTGAAAAAAGTGTTCGATCCAAATGGCATCATGAACCCAGGCAAACTATTCGATCTTTAATCAGAATAGATTTACAAAAGCGCATCGAAAGGTGCGCTTTTTTTATTGCTCTGTAACTGGACTTACAGAGTCTAAATAGCGTTAAGCTGAAAAGCCCGGCATGATAATTTCTGCATAATAAAGATAATCTGGGTTAAACAATATGTTACGGTTATTGGCGGTTACAATTTTAGGTCTGGGTGTGATGACATCAGGTTGTACAACCACCCAGAAAGTGATTGCAAAAGTGCAGTCTTCTTCAGATACACCTTTGGATCAGGTGCTTAAAATGAGGCCTGACCTGCGTGAAGAACTGGCAACAGTCGAGATTCGTCAGTTCTTTAATCGTGTTGAGTCACCGACAGTTGGACAGGTGAAAGTAACTGAAACAGGTTTGATGGATGACTCGGTGAGATCAATTCAGACCATTTATCATTTTAGGAAAGAAGAGAAAAACTGGAAAATGCACAATACTGAAAAGCTCTATCAGTGTGTACGCGGTTCAAATACCAAAACTTTCCAGAAAGCAGTCTGTCCATAATAATGTTTGATCTTTAAACAAAACTTCGTTAAAAGCGTATCTTCAGGATGCGCTTTTTTGCTTTTTGGGGCGATATGAAAAACGATATTAATATAGAAACTGTGCTTAGTAATATAAGTTATGAACTACAAAAATTATTTGATTCTGCCCCATACAATACTTTTGATTACTTAGATTTAGTACAGCTTCTTATTCTCTATAGATTTGAGGAGTTTTCTAAACGGCTAGAACAGCATACCGATTTATTAGAGTCTTTACTAACTAGATTAAAATACGCGAATCCTCATTTCAATTTAGATGAAGTCTTTGAAGCAGAAAGAACTGCAAGAAAAGTATTAGGGGTATTTGATAGCCAGTATAAATTCGCTGATACTGATGAATTAGATTTCCCTTTAAATATAGATAAAGATAATTTAGAAAGAAGCTATAGAAAAATAAACAGACAACTATTTGATATACATAAAGAACAATTAAGAATTTCTTTTAATAATGAAGATGTTTTGAAATTACAGAGTGAAGCTAATCAATTAGTTGAAGAGTTAAGAGTAAAGAAGTATTTATTAAATCAGGATATAGACAATAAAAATAATAGCTTAATTAAAAAATTATATGATGAAATTCATGAGGAAGAAGTTTCGATAGCAAACAAATATAGAAATTGGGCTTTAGGTATTTTTGCAATTATTGGAACAATATTGATATTGGGTTTTCTTAACATCTCTATCCAAAATTGGAATCATTTAAGAGATAGTACCTATATTCATATTCCACTTGGTTGGGAAAGTCTAATCAAAACATTGATGCTTTTTAGCTTAACTACACCTGCTTGGTACTTAGCTCGTGAATCTTCTAAACATCGTAAAGTGGCATATAAAGCCAGAATGTTGGGAACTGAACTCGCTTCTTTCCCACTTTATGCCCGTGAATTTAAAGATGAGGATCGTTTAGAACTTCGGAAACATTTAGCAGATCGTTTCTTTGGACAGGAACTTTATAACGATTCGAAAGCTGATTCAAATTTTGATAATTCGTTGGAACAAGTCAAATTACTGACAGAGGCAAATAAAGTTTTAGCTGAATCTTTTAAAATGAAGAAATCGGTTGAGAACAGTTAAAGTTCAAAATACTTTAAATCCGATCTCTGCTAAAATTATTCTTCTCTATTTTAGATAAAGTTCGGTCTGCTATTAATGGGCAGACTGGCAATAACAACTCCCATGCAAAACGCCCAAACCCACAAACTGACCCGTGCCACACTGATGTTTCCTCTGGCACTGGTGCTGTTTGAATTCTCCGTCTATATCTGTAATGATCTGATCCAGCCGGCCATGTTGGCCATTACCCGTGATTTTGGCGTAAGCAGTTCCTGGGCACCATCTTCTATGTCCTTTTTCCTGTTAGGTGGGGCATTTGTTGCCGCAATTTTAGGACCCTTATCAGACCGATTAGGCCGTAAAAAAGTCCTGCTCGGTGGCGTAGCTTTTTTTGTAATCTGCTGTCTGGCGATTTTACTCACACCGAATATTCAAAGCTTTCTGTTCCTGCGCTTTTTACAAGGTTTTGGCTTGTCCTTTATTGCTGCTGTGGGTTATGCCGCGATTCAGGAAAGTTTTGAAGAACGCGATGCCATTAAAGTCATGGCACTTATGGCCAATGTCTCCTTGCTGGCACCACTTTTAGGGCCAGTAGTCGGTGCCTTTATGATTGACCATGTCTCATGGCACTGGGGTTTTATCGGCATTGCCTGTCTGGCATTTCTGAGCTGGTTTGGACTAAAAGCGAAGATGCCGAATCCGAATATCAGTATTCCCAAACAGCCACTCAGCTATATTATCGATGACTTTAAACAGGTCCTGAAAAATAAGCGTTTTGTGATTATGACCATGGCATTGCCACTGGTGAGCTTGCCATTGATGTTATGGATTGCCTTATCTCCCGTGATTCTGGTTGAAGAACTAGGCTTGAGCAGCATGCAATATGGCCTGGCTCAGTTTCCGGTATTGGGTGGCCTGATTCTGGGCAATATCATTCTGCTAAAAATTATCGACAAGATGCCGCTCGGTAAAACAGTGATGCTGGGTGTGCCATTGATGTTGTTTGGAACCATTTTGCTTTTAGTGGGAATGCTGATTTCGGATTATTTTCTGCATTGCCTGATTATCGGTACGACTTGTATCAGTCTGGGAGAGGGGATCAGCTTTTCGGTATTGTACCGTTTTGCCCTAATGTCTTCTGAAGTGTCTAAAGGCACGGTTGCGGCAACAGTATCCATCTTGATGATGCTGAGTTTCTTTATCGTGATTGAAGTGGTCAGAATTGCTTATGAAGCTTTTGATCTTTGGGCTTATTGCGGTGCCTCGTTTATTTTAATTGCGCTGTGGTTTAGCTTGCCACGTATGCAGCTGAAACAGGTGATGTTGGAAAGAAAAGGGCGAGGGGAGTTTTAAAAGAATTCCTTTCTCTTAAATATTTAATCGAATGAAGCTATTTACTTTATTTGCCTCAAATAAAAGTATTGAATGTTCTCTCTCCCTATGGGAGAGAGTGAGAGAGGGAAATATTAATAAAATAACCTCACCCTTGCGCAGCAGTGCTGCTTGTATCTTGATTGATATAGTGATTAGCTACCACTATACGCAAATTGTAGAGTTTGGAGTGCTGCTAAAATCTTAAATTTGAACCTGAGATAAAACCTACAATTTGCCCTTATCCCTCATACAACTCTGAACGGTAACTAAGCACTTTGATGCTGTATTCACAAGGTAAGATGATGGTTAATGGGATAAAAATCATAGCTTAAACTCAAGGAATATCACCATGATTATGCTAGGTATTGATGTCAGTAAAACCAAAATAGATTGTTGCATTTTCCCTCAAGGTTTGACTGGAAAAAGAAAAAATAAAATATTTACTAATACAGAAAGTGGCTTTGGCAGTCTGCTCAAATGGCTCATCACTCTTAAAATTGAACCTGATCAAGTGACAGCAATCATGGAAGCGACTTCGGTTTATCATGAGAATTTGGGATATTATCTATATGATGCAGGTGTAAAGGTTTGTGTGGCTAATCCTTCACGAGTAAGAGCCTTTGCCAAAGGCATGTCCATGCTAAATAAAACGGATAAAGCTGATAGTGAAGCTCTTTCACGTTATGGTTACACCGCAAAGTTAATCATATGGCAGCCTGAACCTGAAAATGTCAGATTATTAAAAGCTTTACTAGGCAGACGAGATGTCTATCTAGGTAGTCTATTGCAGGAAAAGAATCGACTTGAAAAGGCGCAGTCCACTCATACCTCCGTTGTTGTGATTAAATTACTTGAAGAGAATATTGAGTATTTAAATCAGCAACTTGAACATATTGATAAGTTAATAAATAATCACATAGATCAAGATCCAACATTGAAACAGGATTTGAAATTACTGCAAACTATTCCTTCAATCGGTGAACGATCAGGCTTATTACTGTTGGGGTTATTTCATTCGCACAAGTTTGAAAAAGCAAGTCAAGCTGCTGCATATGTAGGTTTGGTTCCAGTACATCAGTTGTCTGGCAGTTCAGTCAACAAGCAAAGTCACTTATCAAAAGCAGGTGACAGTAAAATACGCTCAGTATTGTATATGTCAGCATTAACAGCGATTAAATATAATCCACACATTGAAGCTTTATATCAACGATTATTAAGCCAGGGTAAAAATAAAATGTGTGCTTTAGGTGCTGCAATGCGCAAGCTTATACATCTGTGTTATGGTGTTTTAAAACATCAGACTGCCTATCAAAGAGATTATTTATTGGTCGAATAATCTCAAAACCTGATTGACTACCAAGACGGTATCTCATCTCCTAAAAGGCGAGGGAACGTCCATGATTGATTTAATAATGATTAGAATCCAAAAGTTAAGCTTCAGCCGGCTGCTCCAACTTCTTTAATTTCATATCAAAGATAAATGGTCCAAACGGCAGAATCGACGCGATCAAGCCCAGAATAAACATACTCAGAGACCATTTCTGTTTTTCGCAGACCGCAAATAACACCACAAGAAAAAGCACGAAAAGAACGCCGTGACCCATGCCGATATATTTTACCAGAATCGGGTTATCCATCATGTACTTGACCGGCATGGCAATAAATAACAGCAGCAGAAATGAAATACCTTCAAGCAATCCAACCAGACGCAAAGTTTTAATATTCACGCGCGCTCACTCTTCTATGTTCTATTCAATCAGGCTTGAGTGTACCCAATCTACCAATTTAAGCAAAATGAAATTTATAGGATAAAATTAATTATTTTAAATACTTATATCCTAGTGCTCCGCTTGGTTATTTGATTTCAACTGCCAGTAATTGCTGTCTTAGAGACAATAATTCAGGCAAGGTTTCCAGTAACAGACTGATCTGTTTAAGTACCAGCAGCAGGTGGGTGGAAATATGTTCCTGCTGACTCAGCTGCCGGATTTCTGACAATTGGCCTTGAATGTCCTGCTGCGGTACATTTTCAGGATTTGATAGGGCAGAGGTTAAGGTCTGCTGACAGGCAGAGAGCAGTTGCAGAATTTGCGGATCAGATACCTGTTCACGATGGCTACCCAATGCGGAAATATAACTGAGCTGACTGTGACTATAAACCAGATAACGAAAGGCATTGCGAATCAGCACCGGATCTGGATTTGGTTCGGTACTCAGACTGGAAATCATATTGGAAAGGTCAATCTGGGCATTGTGGGCCAAACGACGTGCTGTCCGATAAGCAATGCTGTTATTTTTGCCATGCTGATATTGCTCCAGAATAGCCAGTAAATAGTTCAGCGTCGCTTGGGAGGATTTTTTGATATTGCTGGAAATATTACGGAAATTCCAATCCGGCCAGATACAACTGACCGCCAGCCAGGCAATTAGACAGCCAATTAGGGTATCGATAATTCTCGGCAGAATGACAGCATAGCCTGCGCCTTTCAGATTAAAAATCAGCAGTACCACCAAGGTTGCCATTAATGTGGCCATAGCATATTTCTTGGAGCGCAAATAGAAAAAGCCGACACCGAAAATAACTGTGAGCAGCAATTGGCCTTCAATACTTGGCACAAAATACAGGATCGGAATTCCCAGAACGACCCCAAGTAGAGTACCTAAAGTCCGCAGTTTTAAACGGCTTTTGGTAGCGAAATAACTGATCTGGCAGACAAATAAACTGGTCAGCAATATCCAGTAGCCATTTTTGGCAAAGGGCAATAGGGAAATTGCATAGCCAACCAGAAAGACCAAAGCGATCCGCACCGCATGACGAAACAGCGCCGATTGTGATCCCAGATGGGGTTTTAATTTCAGCCAAAAATCCGCGGGTCCACGCAGGTCATCATCAAACAGGCTGGAATCATCAAAATGTTTTGGATAATCCGGACGGTAAATGGCTTGTCCATCCTGCAAATGTTGCAGCTGTTCATGCACACTCAGCAGATTGCTCAGAATGAGCTGTAAGTTTTTTACCTCAATATTCTGTGGATGCTGGGCAATCCAGTCCTGCATGGAGGCTTCTAATGCTTTAAGCGCCAGCTGATGCTGTTCAGGAAGCTGATAAGTTTCATTACGTAATACGCAAGCGGCTAGTTGCTGGCAGGCAAGCGCCTGTAAGTGAATATTTTTCTGAATCCGAAAGATCAGATCGGTACGGCTAAAATGCTGGTGAATCTGCTCATAATACAGATAGTTAGCAGTTGCCTGCTCATGAATATCCTGAGTCAGAAAATAAAGATTCAGCCAGTAAATAGTTTTATGATTTGGGCGCGAGGCTTTGAGCCGAGTCAGTAAAGAATCTTTGGTGCGGTTAAAGCTTTCAATGACTTGGGTATTTTTTAAGGAAAGTTCATAAAGCAGCGGTTCGACATTATTCTGATTATCGGGATCAAATAATTTGGCTTTGGTCGATAGCAGTTCGGCCATCTGTTGTAGGTTGATGGACAGATTTTCCTGAACCTGTAAAGTTGGACGAATCAGATAAAATAGGATAGAAGTCAGGCCATACCACAGCACACCAACTACAAAATAAAGCGGCTGTTCGTACCAGTGCGCATATTCTCCCAAGCCAAACATAGTGTAAATGGACAGCAATACAGTGCCAAAAGAAATGGTGGCATAACGCTGTCCTAAAGCCCCCATCAAGATAAATACGGCACTAGAAAGTGATAGCCAGAGTGCAAACCAGACTTTATAGGGATGCAGAAATTCCAGCATGCTACTGACTGCAAAAAACAGCAGCATGACCAGCCCCAGATTGCGTAGCCTTAAACTTAAACGGTCATCAAAATCGGTCAGGGCAGTAGCAATTGCCCCTAAAGTAACCGGAACAATCAAAGTCTCATAGCCGAGAAGTTTTAGACCAAAAGTCGTTCCTGAAAGCACAATAAACATCTGCAAACAGTAAGTCATCAAGGCACTGGACTGAAAAGGCAACAGGGCTTTTTTAAGTATGTGCTGAAGAGGATGCAATATGGAATCTGAGCTATTCACAAGAATATGATCCGTGGTATTTGACTGCCGGTTTTGAATGCAATTTAAGCGCCAATTTCAAAAGAAATATCTACTAAAAAACGGGCAAGAAGCCCGTTTTTGAATGCTAATAATCTGTAATAAATCAGATTACGCCACATGCAATACGTTCACCGCCACCGCCTAATGGCTGCGGTTCATCTGAATAGTTATCACCGCCTGCATGGACCATGATGGCACGACCCTGAACATCTGCCAGTTTCAGGCGTGGCGCAAGCAGAGTCACACGTGCTGTACCATCAGTGTTTACTTTAAGGGCTGGTAAGTCACCCAGATGACCCGTCATGGGTGTGCCATGATGAGGTGCCTGATTTGGATTGTAATGGCTACCTGCAGCCAGTGCTGCGCCCATCTTGCCGTCTTTCATGGCAGGTGCACATGAACCATTTTCATGAATGTGGAAACCACGCTCACCCGCAGGAAGCTGTTTCAGATTAGTACGAATCACCAAGCCAGCCGGGCTGTCACTCAATAATACGGTACCAATCGATTCACCAACGCCTTGTGCAGAAACTGCATTCAGGGTCACGGTTTTAACATTTTCAGTCGAAGTAGAGGTTGAAGCGCAACCGGTAAAAAGTGCGGCACTGACTGCGCACAAAGCTGTAAGTTTAAATAATGAAGACATAATTATCACACCTTGATCTTTATTCTGCTTTTCAGAATCTATTGAAACAGAGCAAGACCAAGAGCACTATAGAAAATCAGTACTTAAATGTTTTAATTTGTTTAAGCCAGTCAGTCTTGTGATTTCGGTGCCTTGTTACGGCGCAGACGGAATTTTTTCTTCGGTTCAACCTCATGCGCCATAGTGGCTTTAGGCATCATCAAAGGTTCGTTCAGGTTGCTTTCATGCAGCCATTCACGCCAGATGGCCAGTAGTACGGCCAGAATCACCGGTCCAATAAAGACACCGACCAGACCAAAGCTGGCAATACCACCCAAAACACCAAACATAATCAGCAGGAATGGAATCTGTGTTGCACCCGAAATGACCAGTGGACGAATCACGTTGTCCGCTGTACTCACAATACAGACACCCCAGACCATGACGCCAACGGCTTCAATGGTTTGTCCTTGCGAGAACAGCCATAGCGAAACTGCACCATAAGCAACGGGAGGGCCAAAAGGAATTAAAGCAAAAATAAAGGTAATAATGGTCAATACCATCGGGTTCGGTACGCCAGCTACAAAGTAGCTGATACCTGCCAGCAAAGACTGGGCAATTGCTGTTAAACCTACGCCATAGACCACCGCACGTGTGGTATCTGAAATCGTCGCTAGATAATGATGAATACGTGGACCGACTACCATCTCAAAGGCTTTACGCACCTGATTCAGAATGGTATGACCATCACGATAGAAGAAGAATAATGACAGCACGGCAAAACACAGCTTGAAGACATTTTTACTGATTTCATTCAGTACAACTTTACCGTAATTCAGATGACCCTGAATCCAGACGGAAATGGTCTGTGCAATACTGTTTGGATCGGCATTTATCTCATTCAGGGTACGGGTAATTTCCTTACCTACAAGTGGCAGGCCACGAATAAAATCTGGAACGCTAAGATGACCTGAGAATACCTGTTTTTGCAATTCAAAATACAGGTTCCGACCTTCGTGCTGCAGCATAAAAATGGCAAAAATAAAAGGTAGACCAAACACCAGAATCACACCCAGAATCATAATAGTCGCACTCAGTGTCGGCCGATTGCCACTCATTCTTAAGATCGACTGATACAACGGCCAGGTCATGTACGCAATAATGGCTGCCCAAACTACAGGAATGATGAAATACTTGAGTATGTGAAAACTCAGAAAAATCAGAATGAAAAACAGTCCAAATAATAAGACTTTTTGTAGTGTGGGCGCGTATTGTTGCACTGAATTTAGAAGCTCATTTTTTTAGGTCATGTCAGGCATATTAACTGAAAAAAAAGCGATCGAAAACGATAGTACAGGAAGTAGTACGATTATTTTCCTAAGAATAAAAAGAAGAGGCAAAAATAACAGAACTAGAACCATTGGCTTGGATCGTCAATAATGGCATTCAATAAAGGTTGCCATTGATCCTGTAATTCCCGGTACATCTTCTGCTGTTTGTCAAAAATAGACAGGCCTTGCATGGCCAGCCGGCTATAGGGTGCCCGTTCAGAAATCCAGGCAACCGGTTGCTGATCAATTTTATTAAAGAATTGCTGAATGTCCTGATTACTTGCTGCATTAGGTTTGGTTCTGTTCGCGAGGAGCAGAATTTCAACCTTGCCTTTACGGATGCATTTAATGTCCTGCAAATGCTTGAGAAAACGGCGTGTAGAATCAATATCAAAAAATGAAGGCTGCAGCGGGGTAATGATGGCATCTGCTTCACTAATTAGCTGTTCGGCATGATCTTCAGTCAGCGCTCCGGGTGCATCGATAATCAGATATTCCAAGTTTTTCGGCGTATCCCCAATCGATTTAGCATTCCGCCAGTCCAGACTCTGAATCGGCGCGGCATCTTTCGGGCGATGTTTCAACCATTGCAAGGTCGATTTCTGGCTGTCCGCATCAGCCAGAGCAACTTTATAACCCTTTTGTGCCAGGGCAGCTGCCAGGCTAATTGCAGTAATGGTTTTACCACAGCCACCTTTCTGATTTGCAACTAAAATAGTTTTCATGACCTGGGATGATTTAATTCTGCTCCCGCCTAGCATATCATTCTTTGCAGGCTTACTGGATGGCAGACCCTTTCAACTTCAGTCGAAGGTAGGCAGCAAAATAAAGCAGATTAGGAAGATTGAATGTCCATTGGAATGGCTATGCTGATTGGTGCCTGTATTGGAGTGGTTTTAACTACCCTGATTCTGGGCCAGACGCGAAATGGTCGAATTAAAGCAGAATATGAACAATATATTGCCGAGCTGGAGCTGGAACATCAGCAAGCTTTAGTTGCTGCACAAAAACGCAGTGTGAATACCAGTCGTGCGGTACTCAAAGGCAAAATGGCCGAGCAGTTGGCACCGATCATGCCAGAGTTTCAATATCTGCCTAGTGATGCCAAATTTTTAGGTGATCCGGTGGATTATGTGGTCTTTGATGGTTATACCGATTTTCGTGACGGTGAGGGGCTGGCTGAAGATATTGAAGTAGTGTTGATTGATATTAAAAGTGGGGGTGCACGTCTGACCAAAGGCCAGATGGCAATTGCTCAAGCCATTCAGGAAGGGCGGGTACGTTTTGAGACCATCCGGATTGATTTTGAAGACTGAAGGACAGCAAGCTTCAACGCTACACTATGGATAAACTGATTATTGCCGCAGCACTGTTTGCGCTTGGACTATGGATCTGGTCGGAATACTTTCGGGCGATTCCGAATCTGGAGCAGGCCGGAGTACTCAAAAATTTTCAAGTAGAATCGATTGAGCCGCATCAGGCTGAATATCGCGTACTGGCCAAACAGTATTATGGGCCTGAGCGCCGTACCATTCATCCAGCCAGTCCGGTGGTGGGAAGTTTTAATGATCTGGCTTATGTCAGCAATATTGATCTGTTACTGGCAGCACCAAATGTGGCGAGTGGCTTATTTAAATCATTCAAGCTTGAGCAGGACAGGCGTTGTTTGAATATGACCGCTACAGACGCACAGGCCAATCCTGCGAACATTCAACCTCATTTGCTGAACCTGAGTGTGATTGCCGCCAGCGAAGCTGTTGCCAATAAGGTTCGCCGTTTAAAAGCAGATCAGCGGATCTGGCTGCAAGGTGACTGGGTACAGGTCAAATCAGCGACCAGCCAGCAAGAATTTCAGGTTGGAAAAGGCAATCCAAGATCAGCCCAATGCCGTCTGTTCAGAATAACTGATTTAAAAGTGCTGGATTAAAGCGGTTTATGTACTCGTGCCAGCAGCATACGCTGACCAATCTTTGGAATACCTTCGGCATCGATATAATGAACTTCATCCAGTTCAAACCCGGCCTCTAAAAGAGCGGTTTCAATATCCCGATTAAGATGACAGCCATTTGCCACTTTCTTCTGAATCGGGGTGAGTAAATGCTGTAAGCGCTGAATGTTGAGATGCTCTCGGTTTAACACATGCTCAACCAGATGAAAATGGCCGCCTGGCTTCAGAACCCGGTAAATTTCATGCAGACTTTGGTGCAGATCTGGAATACTGCATAAGGTCCAGGTTGATACGATATTTTCCAGACTATTCTCTGCAAAAGGCAGGGCTTCTGCACGGGCCTGAATCTGTTCGACTGCAAAAGGGCTTTGACTGATGCGCTGCTCAGCCAGTTTAAAAATGTCCAGGTTAGGTTCCAGCGCATAGACTCTATCGACGGCCTGATAAAAAGGCAGATTCAATCCTGTACCGAAGCCAATTTCCAGGACTTCACCTGTAATAGGCAACAATAATTCGCGGCGTAAATCCATCAGGGATGGGGTCTGCATGACCTGATTTAGCAAATGTGGAAAAATATGTTGTTGATAGAATTTATACAGCATGGTCGCATTCAAATTATTTTTAGACAGGCTTAGATTAACCGAAAATAATCAGATTAGCTAAAGCCCTCCGCTCACCAAAATTGATCAACTTGTTACTAATTTCAACTATTTATTCATTAAAAAAATCGTACTATCAAGCAAGATATTCTTGAAAAGATTTGATGGAATAAAGACAGAATTATGTTCAAACATCTTCGATACTATGCTTTGGCGGCCAGTCTTTTACTACCGCTTTATGGTCACACTTCTGTAGACCATAATGTTGCCAAAGGACTGCCACCGATGGCTAAAGACCAATCTATTTCAGTCTTGCAGCCGTTTAAAGGTGATTTCCGCATTCTGGGATCAAAAATTTATAGCGACGATGAGCAGGCCAAGTTCTCTCCGATCGATTATGCGGTGAGTTGGGGGCTGTTTGCACAACCTGAAATTGCCCGGCACATTACAGTCAACCAGTATAACCGTTACCTGAACTGGAAAATGGATCGCGTGCCAGTGCCTATTGAACAGGCTAAACAGATGGTATCCAATATGCACATCATCCCTGCCAATCCACAAATTGCCAAAGCAATTAAACAGGTAAAACGGGGTGACTTGGTGCGTTTGCAAGGGGAACTGGTGGAAGTACGTGATAAAGACCTCGTCTGGAAATCCTCTTTAACTCCAACCGATACCGGTGATGGCGCTTGTGAAGTGTTTCGGGTCAGCTCAATCAAGTGGATTGAGAAAGTGGGTAAAGGTTAAAACTGGAAAACTTATGGCTTTCTGAAAGGGTCGCTTGGAGTGCTTCAGGGTGACCAGGCTTTATTGATATTTAATTTATTTTTAGCCTTATAGTTTTTCATTTTTAAAGTGAACTACTTCTTCCAAAAAATAATTTTAATCTTAAATATGAATGTCATCTTGTTCTGTTATTTTGATATAAAAAACCGCCAGAAATAGACGGTTTTTTATTTTAAAGACATGCTTATTTGGCAACCAGTGCTTCACCTTCAAAGGCAATGCCATCCCAGCCATTTTGCATGAACTGGCGGATATTCTGATGATCCGTTGCTTCTGGTGTGGCCAGTACAGCCGCATAGTGTTCTGCAAACAGGCTCAAGGTTTGTGCCTGATCCAGACCATTCAGTTTGGCAAATGAAAATACTTTGGCACTGCCTTGGTTTTCAGTGGCAGCATTAGCCTGTTGGCCATTTTTAAAAGCAGTAGGTGTATGAGCATAGTGCGCATCGATATATGCAATCACATCTGCAAATTTAGCTTCGCCCGCAGCCAATTGAGCCAGTAATTCCTGAACCATGTGGATTCCCTCTAACTTAAATCAATTTGAATGGCGTCGAATATACCAATTTTTTGGCAAAGGTCCATGTTCATTCTGCAATTTTAGGTGCATGATGTTATGCATTATTCTCGTCCCACATGGTGGCTGAGAAAAGGTTTAAGATCGAATAAAGACGGAGTAGACATGAACTGGCTTTTGGTGGCAATGGGCGGGGCAATCGGGGCAACACTGCGTTATGGAACAGGAATGTTGATTGCCAAGCCACAGATGCTATTTCCGTGGCCGACCTGGTGGATCAATATTATAGGCTGTCTGTGTGCCGGAATTTTCTTTGCCTTTAGCCAGAAATATAGTTTCCTGCAAACTGAAGCACGGCTATTTTTGATGGTAGGCATCTTGGGCGGCTTTACGACTTTTTCCAGTTTTGGACTAGAAACCTTTCAGCTGCTTAAGCAGGGTGCAGTCACGATCGCCCTCAGTTATGTGATCTCTAGTATGATTGTCGGAGTATTGATGCTGGGTGTGGGCTTCTATTTAACTCAGCTGGCTTTAGCGCAGGCATAAAAAAGTCAGGAAATTGGAGGTAATTTCCTGACATAAACCGCGATTTAAATTGAGAGTAAAAATCGGAGGTTTTAAGTTTAACCACGTTTAAAACGGGCAAAACGTTTGTTAAAGCTCGCTACGCGACCTTCATTACTGGTTTGACGTTGCTCACCGGTATAAAACGGATGTGAAGCACTCGAAATATCCAGGGTGACATAAGGATAGGTCTTACCTTCATATTCCTTGGTCTGGCTAGAAGTCATGGTGCTGCCAATCACGAAGTAGGCATCAGCATTGGTGTTATGAAATAAAACTTCTCGATATTCGGGATGAATGTCTGGACGCATCGTAATATTCCTCTTGTAATTTAAGAGTAATGTTATAATGTAACATTTGATATTTCAAGTGAAGTAGGGTTACAGCTTGTAAGCTTATTACTTCAACCTAACTGCGACTTGGCACAATTTCCTCAAATACATCACTCAAATCATCATGTACTTTCAAATGAATTAGGTTCCAGTACTGTCCGGAAATAGTACGGTTCACCATCAAGGTATCTGGCGACGGTTTGAATACATCCCAATATTTTAGAGAAGGTTTGAGCAATTCCATTCCATCATGATGTGCTGAGTTTTCAGCAAAATCATAATTGGTAGTTAAAGGACGCATCAGCACTTCTAGCCATTGCTCATACAGATCGGCCGGGAATTTTCCGGTTTCTGTCAGGGTATGCAAGGCATCCAGTTGCTGTTCAATGGTCGAAATATCCTTGTCACGGGCTGCATGGATCAGTTCCTTGAAATGAGTAATGATCTCGGTAGAAAGCGTTTTAACACCGCCGTAATCGTAAATAATCACCGAGCCATCTTCACGGAAGGCAAAGTTCCCTGGATGCGGATCACAGTGGAAACGTTTCAGATAGAAAATTTCCTGACCAATCGCACGGAATAAACGACGGCCTAGGGCATTACGGGTTTCTAGCGGCCATTGGCTGGCCGTTTCCATACTTTCACCCTGTTCCAGGCTTAGGGTCAGAATATGGCGGGAAGAATATTCACTAAATACTTTTGGAATCACAATTTGGTGATCGAGTGATTCATGAAAGGCACGTGCCACTTCCAGATTCTGAGCTTCAATTTCATAATTGAGTTCATTGTCCAGACTATGCTGGATTTCCTTGAATAGCTGATCCTGCAACTTGCGGTCAATTTTCAGTACACCCATCAAACGTAAGGCAAGACGAACCTGTTTCAGGTCACTTTCACAGGCTTCTTCCACTCCCGGATATTGCACCTTGACCACAACCTGCTGGCCATCGGGTAGCGTCGCTTTATGTACCTGTCCGATTGAGGCTGCAGCAAAAGGCTGCTCATCAAACTGCTGGAATAGATCCTGCAAAGATTTGCCTAATTCTTTTTCGACCTGTGACTGGATCTCTTTAAATGGCATTGGTGGAGCCTGACGCTGCAATTTGGAAATGGCTCGAGCAACTTCAGGTGGGAAAATATCTTTATATTGCGAGGCAATCTGGCCGACTTTCATCACCGCACCTTTCATTTCCCCCAAGGTATCAGCAATCTGTACTCCAATATCCTGAAATAATTTACTGCGTGCAGCATTTTTCTGCTCTTCATCTGCAGTTAAATTTTTAATCGAATTGGATAGGGTTTTACTTGCAATACTTGCGGTCATTCCAGCCAATTTCATAAAGCGGCGACCAGGCGTTCGAGCCGTTTTTGCCATGCGAGATTCCTCAAAATCACCATTTTTATGGGTGTATTTGATCATAGGTGACAAACTATAAATTGCCTATATTTAATTGTAGATGTTATGTTGCAAAGCTTCTCAAAGTGTTCATATTTGCTTGATATTGTTCACTTGATTTATGCAATTTTTAAGCCATTTTGTCGTCTGTACGGCAGTTTTTGAATCAATTATTTAATTATTCTGAAGAGAGCAAAGCACGATTTTTAAGTTCCTTTCCATGATAAAAGGCTTAAAATAATGGCACCTCAAGATCAAGAAATTTCAATGAAAGTCTATCGATATTTTACTGGCAAAGATGATGTGAATTTTTGTGCCCGTGTGACCAAGGCACTCAATGAAGGCTATGAACTTTATGGTGCACCGACCATGACCTTTAATGGAACAGATGTCATTGTCGGGCAAGTGGTGATTAAGGAAGTGTCAGATGAGTCCGAGATTCCACAGGGATTAAAAGATGCATTAAATCAGTAATTCAATGCATCTTTTTAAATAATAGGAGGATTAGGCACGCTGGCTTAAACGTTTGTTATTGCCATAAAGCCGTGCCAGCAATAAAACACAGGCCACGCTCAGACCGACAATCAGACCGACCCAGACGCCTGCCGCCCCCATATCTCCAAAACGGGACAAATAAACCCCCACCGGGAAGGCAATCACCCAATAGGCAATCATGGTGATCCACATTGGGCCTTTGGTATCCTGCATACCGCGTAAGCAGCCTGCAGCACTGATCTGCCAGGCATCCATCAGCTGATAGGCCACTGCAAAGAGCACCAGATAAAGCGCGATCTGGGTCACCATCGGGTCAGAAGTATAGAGCGCTACGATTTCACTACGGAACACCCAAAGCATTAGCATGATCAGCAGAGCTAGAATCGTCGCGGTCATCAGACCTAAACCTTGTACTCTACGCATGGCATCCCAGTTCTGTTCACCATAGTAAGTTCCCACCCGAATGGTCAGCGCAATGGCCAGAGACATCGGAATCATGAATAATTGTGAGGTAACGGAAATAGCAATCTGGTGAGCGGCCACAATGGTTTCACCTAATGGACTCAAGACAATCGCTGCGGTACTAAAAATACTCACTTCAAAGAAAATTGCCAGTCCGATCGGAAAGCCCAGCTTTAAAATCCGTTTCAGCCAATATCCGTTCAGCTTTTCCCAATGACTAAATGGCTGACTGCTTTGATAGACCCGATTTTTAAAAATATACAGTGCCAGACTCATTAACATGAGCCATTGCAGAATTGCTGTAGCAAAACCACAACCGGCACTGCCCAGTGCCGGAATAGGGCCAACTCCATACATAAAAATGAAGTTTAATGGAACCAGAAGCAGTAGCGCCATGAGGCTAATGGCAGTGACCGGACGCGGGTAACCAATGGCCTCAGAATAGCCGCGTAAAGCCGCATACATAGTCACAGCAGGCATACCAAAACCGATCGCATGCAGGAAGAGGCCAGCTTTAGGTTGCAGGCTTTCTGGGACACCTAGTAAAGGTAAAGTGAGGGGCAAAACTTGTAAAACCAGACCCGCAATCACCCCCAGGATGAATGCGACCCATAATGATTGCCGCGCAATTGTAGCGATTTTTTCAGGTGTACGTGCGCCTTTGGCTTCCGCCACTAAAGGTGTGGTGGCGATCATGATACCGCTAAAAAGCAGCATGACTGGAATCCATAGCCCGACACCAACTGCAATCGCTGCCAGGTCAGTCGGTGAGAGACGCCCGGCCATAATCGTATCAATCAGGCCCAAACCTGCCTGGGAAAATTGTGTGACCAGAATGGGCAACATCAGATGGAACAGCTGTTTTAATTCATAACGACGGGTTGTGGCTGTCAAAACATTAGACACAAAAATTACTCATTAGTGATCATGTGCTTAGAGATAAGGTTTAGCGTTGTAAAGTGAGAAGCACACCAATAAAAATCACCACGCCACCTAAAAGACGTTGCCAGTTCACCGGCATTTTTTCATTGCCCAGCAGACCAAACTGATCGACGATCATGGACATCACCATCTGACCAAAAATAATCATTCCGGTCAGTGTCAGGAAGCCCATTTTAGGTGCAGCATAAATGCTCATGCTGATCGCATAAACACCCAAAAAACCACCTAACCAGAGATACCAGGGAATTGCCATCAGCTCCTGTAAGCCTGGTTTGGGATGTGACTGAAACAGCACGATGCCGGCAAGCACTATTGTACCAATCAAAAAGGAAAAAAATGCAGCTTGAATAGGAGAATATAAATATTCTTTTAATTGGGTATTAATAGCCGTCTGTAAGGTCAGCAAGACCCCGATCGCAAAGACCAAAGGCAGTAAAATAAGGAGCTGGGAAGATATTTTCATAATTTTAACTATCTAATTCTATTTGAATTTTTAGGCATTAGGCGATGGCGATTTTAATTTTAGCAGTGTTGTTGCCGAGTCATGTTAAAATTACGCTAGATCTTGTAGTTGTTTTTGAGTAGTTCTTTGGCTGAATTGAATCCTGCACTTATTCCCTTATCCCTGTATATCCATATGCCGTGGTGTGTACGTAAATGTCCGTATTGTGACTTTAATTCGCATGCCGTACCTGATGGAAAACTCTCTTTGGACCTAGAACGGGAATATCTGCATGCGCTGGTAGAGGACTTTAAAACTCAGGTTGATTTTGCCCAAGGCCGTTCGATTCATAGTGTATTTATCGGTGGGGGAACGCCGTCACTGATCTCTGCTGCAGGTTATCAGTGGCTATTTACCGAACTAAAAGCACTGATTCCTTTTGAAGAGAATTGTGAAATCACACTGGAAGCCAATCCGGGTACAGTGGAGCATGATCCATTTGCTGGCTATTTAGCAGCTGGTATTAATCGTCTTTCGATAGGCGTGCAAAGTTTTAATACCGAGCATCTGAAAAAGCTGGGCCGAATTCATAGCAATGAAGATGCGATCTCGGCGATTGGCCTGGCGCGTGACGCAGGATTTCAGCGGATTAATGTCGACTTGATGCATGGCTTGCCTGAACAGACATTGGAGCAGGCACTCAATGATCTGAAACTGGCGGTCGAGAATGGTGCTACGCATATTTCCTGGTATCAGTTAACCATTGAGCCGAATACCGTGTTTTTCCGTACTCAGCCGATTTTACCGGTCGATGAAGTACTGGAAGAGATTCAGGAACAGGGGGAGGCCTATTTAAAAGCCAATGGCTTTATCAATTATGAAGTCTCTGCCTGGCGTAAAGAATTGCCATCGGCACATAACCTGAATTACTGGCAATTTGGTGATTATCTGGCCATTGGAGCAGGGGCACATGGCAAAGTGACTCAACCGGATGGTGTTTATCGTTTCCAGAAAACCCGTTTGCCTAAAGACTATTTAGCCAAAGTGCCAGCCGAACATTTGCAGTTTAAGCGCATCGAAGTGGCAGATATGCCGTTTGAATTTATGATGAATGCCTTACGTTTAAATGAGGGTGTGGAAGCGAAGCTTTATCTTGAACGAACAGGCTATAGTCTGGATACACTGAATGAGTTGCTGACTTCACTGCGTCAACGTCAACTGATGGTAGAAGATACAGAACGTCTGGCATGTACTGAGCAAGGTCACATCTTTTTAAACTCTGTGCTGGAAGAGTATCTTTAATTGCCTAATCTATCCGAATAATTAATCCAGTTTAAAAAGAAAAAGCCCGATGAGTTACATCGGGCTTTTTCTTCTCTCTCCACTATGCATTTAAGCCATTCGGATTAACGATACTTAGGCGGTAACTTGTGATGCAGGCCATTGTGATGATTTTTGTTGAAGAAGCCTTTATGGATCTTTCTTGCCAAACTTATCATGACGATCATGCTGGTTAAAATGCGCTTTAGGAGGTGCTTTATGGAAGCCAGCTTTATGCGGTATTGGTTTCTTATCAAAATGATGCGCTGCTAGCGTTGGATGACGATGGTCCGGTCCAGGAGTGGCCATTGCTGACATGGTAGCTGTTGTTGCGATCAAGCCAATCATTAAAGAAGAAACTAGTTTTTTCATGATCATACTCATATTTATTCAATGAGTTCATCATAGGAGTCAGCGATGTAGGGGAGATGGAGCCATAGACAACACTTTTGTAAATTTCAGAATTTCTTTCAATTTTGTATTTAAATAACTAATAAATAATAAATTTTATTAAAAATTCTGTATTTTTATGGGCAATTTTTGATTTTAAAATCATCAAAATTCTTCTCCGTTTCTTCATGTTTTAAAGTGAGTGAAATCAGATGAAGAAATTTAGGACAAGATGATGAATGAAAAGCGAATATAATATTTAATTATCTTTTAAATTTAATTAATTGATCTGGAAACTAAAATTAGTCAATTTAAGTTACAAAAAAAGCACTCTAATGAGTGCTTTTTTTCATCTTCGCAATATTAAATTGCAGTGATGTTAGTCGCTGTAGGACCTTTTTGGCCTTGAGCTACGCTGAAAGAAACCTTTTGGCCTTCAGCTAAAGTTTTGAAACCTGAACCTTGGATTTCGCTGAAGTGAGCGAAAACGTCTGGACCATTGTCTTGTTGAATGAAGCCAAAACCTTTAGTTTCGTTGAACCACTTTACTGTACCGGTAACTGTGTTAGACATAATATAACCTATTGAATTTTATGGATTTATAGTCAAAATTTCAGATGACTAGCTGTAACTTTGAAAAATAAAAAGGATGGAGCTTATTGATCTTTAAAACGAAGGTTTATGACTAAAACTGCGATACTTAAAAGAAGACTAACCAAAACAAGAATTTTTCTAGTTATCGCCATCATACCCTGTATTTATAGATATTCAAGTAAATTATATGGATTATTTAATAGACGTCTGAAAATTATAGATATAAATTTGTGTAGTTTGTGTACGCAGCAGATTTTTCTTTGTATCCAGTCATCATTTTGACATATGAAAAAGAGCGCCGTAGCGCTCTTTTTAAAGCTAAAACCTAAACTTTTGACTTAGTAATCAAAACTGAAGTGTTCTGCTGCCAGTGAAGTCATGGTTTTGGATGGATTCACCATTGCTTCAGCATGGCCTTGGGCACGTGGCAATAAACGCTCAAAGTAGAAATCAGCAGTTTTAATTTTCGCTTTGTAGAACTCTGGAGCTTCTGCACCATCACCAGCAACCAGTTTCGCTGAAGCCACTGCAGCTTGTTGTGCCCAGAAGTAAGCCATCATTACATAGCCTGAGAACATCAGGAAGTCCACAGAAGCAGAGGATACGATGTCACGGTCTTTACGTGCTGCCAGCATGATACGTACAGTTAACGCATTCCACTGTGCACATAGCTTGGTCAGGTCCCAGGCAAAACGGCGCATGTATTTATTGCGTGCATGCTGTCCACAGAATTTCAGAATTTCAGCGGTGTAATCACGAATCACTTTACCTTTAGAGGTTAGCAGGACCTTACGACCAATCAGGTCAAGTGCCTGAACGCCAGTCGTTCCTTCGTACAGGGTAGAGATACGTGAGTCACGAACGATTTGCTCCATGCCCCATTCTTTGATGTAACCATGACCACCAAATACTTGCATACCGTGGTTCGCTGCTTCATAACCCATTTCAGTCAGGAAGCCTTTCAGAATAGGGGTATAGAAACCTAAGTGATCATCTTGCTGTTCAAATTCAGCAGTATCACCACGCAGCAGGGCATCATTCATGTTATCTGCGATTTTTGCTGCATGATAAATCATGGCACGACCACCTTCAGCAATCGCTTTCTGGGTCAACAGCATACGGCGCACATCGGCATGGTGGATGATCGCATCCGCCACTTTTTCCGGATCTTTTTTACCAGACAGGGCACGCATCGACATACGTTCTTTGGCATATGGCAATGCACCCTGGAACGATAATTCTGCATGACAGATACCTTGAATTGCGGTACCAATACGCGCGGTATTCATGAAGGTAAACATGGCATGCAAGCCTTTGTTTGGCTCGCCAATTAAATAACCCACTGCATTATCAAAGTTCAGTACAGCGGTTGCAGAGGCACGGATCCCCATCTTGTGTTCAATCGAACCACAGTTCACAGCATTACGTTCACCGATGCCGCCATCTTCAGTGGCAATGAATTTTGGTACGATAAACAGGGAAATGCCTTTGGTGCCTTGTGGTGCATCTGGAAGGCGTGCCAAAACGATGTGTACGATGTTTTCAGTTAAATCGTGTTCACCTGCAGAAATGAAGATTTTAGTACCAGAAATCGCATAAGTACCATCAGCTTGTGGTTCTGCTTTAGTTTTTACCTGACCCAGATCGGTACCGCATTGTGGCTCAGTCAGACACATGGTTCCTGACCAGGTACCTGCAACCAGATGCGGTAAATAGGTATTTTTCTGTTCATCAGTACCATACTGGATGATGGTATTGATACAGCCCACGCTCAAACCTGGATACATCTGGAAAGACCAGTTTGCCGTACCCATCATTTCTGATTTGATCAGGTTTAAAGACATCGGCAGGTTTTGACCGCCAAATTCTTCAGGATAAGACAGACCTTGCCAGCCACCTTGTACGAACTGATCATAAGCTTCCTTGAAGCCTTTAGGTGTGCGTACTTCGCCATTTTCAAAATGACAGCCTTCTGCATCGCCGGTCTGGTTCAGTGGAGAAAGTACATTTTCACAGAAATCTGCCGCACCTTCTAGAATCATGTCTACCGTATCTGCATCGGCATATTCGCCATTTGACAGTTTTTGGTAATGTGCAGGGTAATCAAGCACTTCATTCATTAAGAAGCGAATATCACGTAAAGGAGCTTTATATGCTGGCATGCGTTTAATCCTGATTAAAATAGTTTTGGATTATCTGTATCGATTCTATGATTATTCACATTGGGGATAAAAAAACATTGATAAAGACAACAAATAAAAATGTCAGAAAAGCGAATCGAGAAGATCAGACAAGTTTAAAGATTAAATAAAGGAAATCTCCATCTTTAAATAAGACACTTGTATTTAAAAACGCTTATCTGTCTGGACTTTAATCAATATTTAGGGAGATTGTCTAGGGGTGTTTTTGTATGAATTGTACACGAATGTTAGGGTCTAATTATTGGATAAATCATGTCATTAAATCCAATTTAATTTTATTGTTTTTAATGAAAGGAAAAGAGTGAACGAATTAATGACTGACCCGTTCACCTGAAAAATATTTAGAATTAAAGAAAATCTTTCAGCTCAGGTTTTACCCCGTTCCAGATATAAAAAGATTCAATAGCCTGACCGATCAGCATGCCGAAACCCTCAGAAGTAGGGACGCCACGGGCTTGAGCTTGATCCAGAAAAGTGGACGGTTTGCCATAGGCCATTTCATAGGCATGTTTAAACTGTAGAGCTTCAGGTAGTACCAGCGCATCACCACTAAGACTGGCAGAAGTCGCATTAATTATAATATCAAACTCACCGGCTAAATCAGTTAAGGCAATGGCTTGCAGTTCTGCTTGTGGAACAGCGTCTTTTAGATCGGCAACCAGTTGTTCTGCACGTGACAAAGTACGGTTAGCAATAACAATCTTCTTCACACCGGCCTGTACCAATGGATAGATAACACCGCGGGTCGCGCCACCAGCACCAATAATCAGGATATCGGTATTTTCCAGAGTCCAGTCAAGAGCACGAATAGCCTCCACTAAGCCTTGTCCGTCAGTATTGTCACCATGCAGAATGCCATCTTTCATCCATAGGGTATTCACGGCTTTGGCGATTTTGGCACGTTCGGTAAGGACCTGGCATTGGGCAAAGGCCTGTTCTTTGAAGGGCACAGTCACATTCATGCCAATACCGCCCTGAGCAAAAAATTCCTGGATATTGGCTGTGAAACCATCCAGTGGGGCAAGGCGTTTGGTATAGGTCAGATCGACCCCGGTTTTGGCAGCGAAAGCCTGATGTAGTTCAGGAGAGCGTGATTGTTCGATGGGGTTGCCAATAACGGCAAATTGCTTGCTCATTTCACCATGTCCATGTGCGGAAATGGCCATTAATATACGTGAAAATGCAGGAGGGCTAAAGCCTGTCAGCAGTGAAAAGCAGGCTGGAGTTTAAAGGTTTAGGAACTACAGATTTCAATAATATGTTCGACAAAAAGCAAGGCCATACTAAAGAGGGTTCCAGCAATCGTGAGGACACTCACAAAAATGGCAACTACATCTAGAATCAGGTTATGACTGATGACAGCGGTACTAATCGCACTAATACCAAGCGCCAGAAATAGCCAAAAGGCCAATGTAGCAGGATTAAGGTGAAGCTTAAACATTGTTATTTTTACCTAACAGAATTTATCTTTATCAGAGTCAAGATCTAGGAGTAGATCCTGAAATATCTTTCTGAGTTGCAGTATAGAGGATTTATCCATTAAAAAAGCCCTCGATCTGAGGGCAATTTGTATTTAAATATTTTGATTGCTTTATTTAGTTTTTAATTCTGTTAACCAGTCATGCGGTTTAAGGTAGTAATCGGTTAAGCGTTTTTCTGGTGACCCTTCAGCCCATTCCGGGCGGTATAACCAGCCGGTAAGAGGCGGCAGGCTCACTAGAATCGATTCAATCCGGCCACCCGTCTGCAGGCCAAACAGTGTGCCACGGTCATATACCAGATTGTATTCCACATAACGGCCACGACGGTACAGCTGGAAATCACGTTGTGCTTCAGTATAAGACTTGTCTTGGTTACGCTGGAAAATTGGCAGAATTGCTTCGAGATAACCATTGCCTACAGCCTGTATATACTGAAAACAGGTTTCAAAATCCCATTGATTCAGGTCATCAAAGAATAGGCCACCGACACCGCGCTGCTCATCACGGTGTTTTAGATAGAAATAATCATCACACCATTTTTTATGTTTTGGATAAACCTCTTCGCCAAAAGGCGCACAGAGATCATGCGCGGTCTGGTGCCATGACAGCACATCTTCATCATTTGGATAGAAAGGGGTGAGGTCAAAACCGCCACCAAACCACCAGATCGGATCCTGACCTTCTTTTTCCGCTACAAATAAACGTACATTGGCATGTGAGGTCGGGACGTTCGGATTTTTAGGATGGATGACTAATGATACACCCATGGCTTGGGCTTTAGCTCCTGCTATATTCGGATGGCGTTCAGTGGCAGAAGCGGGCAGTTTGGAAATATTGATGTGAGAGAACATCACACCGCCTTTTTCAATCACCGTACCATTTTGCAGCACACGTGAACGGCCACCGCCACCTTCAGGACGTTCCCAGTCATCAATCAGGAATTCAGCTGTACCGCCACCGGCACGTTCCTGCTGTTCCAGCGCGGCACAAATCCGGGCTTGCAGGTCGAGGAGAAAATCGCGAACGCGTTGAATATCTGCAGAGGTAGGATGCTGCATCAGAACCCTCATAGGGAAATAAAAAGACTGCTTACATCAAAGCATAAAATGGCCTAAAAATTAAGGTGTTTTTCTGGATGCTCACCATCTGTAACAACATTCAACCTAATGTTTTAGAAGGATGTGTAGAGCATTAAATCCGACCAGACTACTAGGTTGAATTCTTTTTTTGAGCTCCGCACAATAACCTCAACAGCGCTTATGCAGCGCATTAACCTGACTGATAAGGTGGTAGGCATTCATGACTGTGCAGGCAAATTCTCTCATTCAAAAATATAATGTCCCCGGTCCTCGCTACACCAGTTATCCAACCGTACCTTATTGGGAAGAGTCAGGATTTTCACTAGAGCTTTGGAAGCAGACACTAAAACGTTCTTTTCAGGAGTCGAATGCGACTGAAGGCATTAGCCTGTATATCCATCTGCCATTTTGTGAAAGTTTATGTACCTTTTGTGGCTGTCATAAACGGGTGACCAAACGTCATGAAGTCGAGCAACCTTATATACAAGCTGTGCTGAAAGAATGGGAGCTGTATTGTGAGTTATTAGAAGAAAAACCCATCATCAAAGAAATTCATCTTGGTGGTGGGACACCGACGTTCTTTTCCATTGAACATTTAACCCAGCTGATTCGAGGTATTTTGTCCAAAGCCAAGATTGCAGCAGAGCATGAATTCAGCTTCGAAGGTCATCCAAACAATACCACGCGTGAGCATTTGCAAGGCTTGCATGACCTGGGTTTTCGTCGGGTCAGTTATGGCGTGCAGGATTATAATGAAACCGTACAAAAAGCCATTCACCGGATTCAGCCTTATGAAAATGTTAAACAGGTGACTGAATGGGCACGTGAAATTGGTTATGAATCGATTTCGCATGATCTGGTTTTTGGTCTGCCATTTCAAAGTTTGGAGGATGTCTTGAATACCATCGATCAGACCAATTCATTATTACCAGACCGTCTGGCTTTATATAGCTATGCGCATGTACCTTGGATTAAAGGGAATGGTCAGCGTGGTTTTAAAGATGCGGATGTACCGAAAGATGAGATCAAGCGTCAATGTTATGAAGAGGGTAAGAAAAAGCTCCTGGCGCATGGCTATCATGAAATTGGTATGGATCATTTTGCGCTAGAAAAAGACAGCATGTACCAGTCCTTTCAATCCGGAACTTTGCACCGTAATTTTATGGGTTATACCGCATCTAAAACTCAGGTGATGATCGGACTCGGAATTTCTTCGATTAGTGATAGCTGGTATAGCTTTGCGCAGAATGTGAAAACTATTGAAGAATATTATGAACTGCTAGAGCAAAACCAGATTCCGGTCTTTAAAGGCCATATTCTGAATCAGGAAGATCTGGCTATTCGTAAGCATATCCTGAATCTGATGTGTAGCTTTACCACCTCTTGGGCAAAACCTGACATGCAGTTTGCTGAAATTGATGAAGTTCTAAAGCAGCTTGAGGAAATGCAGCAGGATCAGCTGATCAAAATTGAAGACTCTTCAGTCACGATTTTGGAGAAAGGGAAACCATTTGTACGCAATATTTGCATGGCTTTTGATTTACGTTTAAAGCGTCGTATGCCAGAGAACCGGATTTTCTCGATGACGATCTGAATCTCCCCCTCTTGCGGAGCAGTGCTCCTCATCTTTGAAAAAGAGGGGGAAAAGCCTCCCTGAGCAAGACTTAAGCATGGCTTTAAGTCGAAGCGCAAGAAAGGGAGGTTTGGAGGGGTTAAGTTAAAAGGTCGAAGAGATTTAAAAATAATTAAAAATCTTCCTTCTGATACATATGCGCCATACGCTCATGCTTGGTTTTGAGGTATTGCTCATTGAATGGATTCAGACCCACAGTGAGTGGTACACGGTCCACTACATTAATGCCTTGCTCTTTCAGTGCATCAATTTTTAAAGGGTTATTGGTGATCAAGCGGACGGCTTTTACACCTAAGTGATCCAGCATGATGCTGCACATATCATATTGACGTGCATCTGCCGGTAAATTCAGCATTAGGTTGGCATCGACCGTATCATGTCCCTGGTCTTGCAAGGCGTATGCACGGATTTTATTGGTCAAGCCAATTCCGCGTCCTTCCTGACGTAAATAAAGAATGACACCGCGACCCACTTCATTAATCAGTTTTTGTGTTGCCTGGAGTTGAGGGCCACAGTCGCATTTTAATGAAGCAAAGGCATCACCGGTTAAACATTCAGAATGTACACGGACCAGCATAGGTTCATCACTTGGTTCTTTTAAGCCTTTAGAAAGAGCGACATGTTCTTCGCCAGTTTTAGGGTCTTGAAAAACAGTAATTTTAAATTCACCATGAGCGGTCGGTAATCTTGAAGTTGCGACAAATTCGATAGGCACAGCTGAACCCGTAAAATCCTAATAAAGTAGCTAAAGTATAGCGTAATGCTTAAACATTAGTAGAATTGCTCAGCTGAATTTATGAAGAACATTTTCTTTTTTGTAGAAAGCGAACGATAATAGTTGATAAATAGTAAGATTATTCAGGATAATCGTAGCCTGCAAATTTTTCACCCCGACGAGATCGCTGTTTAATATTGCATCGCTAGAAGCGTAGCTGAATTGAAGCTGCTACAATTCAACTATATGATCGGTTATTCCCCATTGACCTAGCTTAAGATTTTGCCAGGCTTTAGAAGGCTTTGCCATATATGCTGTATACAGAAATACCAACTCAACGCCCTGTAACACCGTTGCTTGATGCGATCGATCATCCTGAGCAACTGCGTGCACTCGAGCAAAGCCAGCTCACTCAAGTGGCGGATGAGTTACGTCAATTCATTTTGTATGCTGCGGGTCAGAGTGGAGGACACTTTGGGGCCAATCTGGGTGTAATTGAGCTCACCGTCGCTTTGCATTACTGTTTTAACACGCCACATGATCGCCTGATCTGGGATGTGGGTCATCAGGCTTATCCGCATAAGGCGTTGACCGGACGTCGTGAACAGCTCACTACAATCCGTTCAAAAGATGGTCTGGCCGCATTTCCGGCGCGTGAAGAATCCGAATTTGATACTTTTGGGGTAGGGCATTCATCTACCGCAATTTCTGCTGGCCTCGGCATGGCTTTGGCACGCCGTTATCAGAACAATCCGTGTGAAGTCGTATCAATCATTGGTGATGGGGCCATGACCGCAGGTATGGCTTTTGAAGCTATGAATGATGCTGTGGCACATCAGGCTGACCTGATGGTGGTTCTAAACGACAATGATATGTCGATTTCATGTAGTACTGGTGGTTTTGCCAAGCATCTAGCTGCAATCTGGGAACGTGGCGAATTCGTCAACGTAACTGAAGATGGTGAGGCTTATGTACAGCCGCACCCGGAATGGCTATATAACTCGCGTTTACATCAAGCTGCAACTGATGCTGCTGATAACCTGTTTAAAGCCATCGGTTTTGATTATTTTGGTCCTTATGATGGCCATGATGTTAAACAGCTGGTACATGTTTTTAAAGCCTTGAAAAAACGTAAAGGTCCACGTCTGATCCACATCTATACCAAAAAAGGTAAGGGCTTTGCGCCCGCAGAATGTGACCAGATTAAATACCACGCCATTAGTAAACTCAATGCAGTTGCAGCCCCTAATCCAGCACCGAAATATTCAGATGTATTTGGACAATGGTTATGTGATGAAGCAGCACAGGATAAACGCCTATTGGCGATTACTCCGGCGATGTGTGAAGGCTCGGGTATGGTGCAATTTGCCAAAGAATATCCAGAGCGTTTCTTTGATGTGGCCATTGCAGAACAACATGCAGTGACGCTTGCCGCTGGTATGGCTTGCGAAGGTTTAAAACCGGTCGTCGCAATTTATTCAACTTTCCTGCAACGGGGTTATGACCAGTTGGTCCATGATGTAGCGCTGCAAAATCTGGATGTGACGTTTGGGATCGACCGTGCCGGACTGGTCGGCGAAGATGGTCCAACGCATGCCGGTGTCTATGATTATGCCTATATGCGTACCATTCCGAATCTGGTGATCATGGCACCAAAAGATGAGAATGAATGCCGTCAGATGTTGCATACGGCTTATCTGTATCATGGTCCGGCAGCAGTGCGTTATCCGCGCGGGAATGGATTGGGTGTTGAAATCCAGAAAACCATGACCGAGATGCAGATCGGTCAGGCAGAATTGTTGCTCAGTCTGAACGAACAATATGATGAATATGTTTCGATTCTAGCGTTCGGTAGTCGGGTTCAAGCCGCAGTTGAAGCTGCTCAAGTCTTTGCCAGCAAACATGACGTGGGTGTGCGCGTAATAAATATGCGTTTCATCAAACCACTGGATACCAAAATATTAAACCAGCTGGCCCATTCAACCAGTCTGTTTGTCACTGTTGAAGAACATGCAGTCATGGGCGGTGCAGGAAGTGCTGTGAATGAGTATCTGGCTGAAGCTCAAATCGTTAAACCAATCCTGAACCTAGGTCTAGCGGATAGCTTTATGGCACAAGCAACACATAGTCAAATGTTGCAACAGGCAGGACTTGATAGCCAAGGCATTGAAAAATCAATCAATGAAGCCTGGTCAAAGCTAGGTCAAAGCGTCCTGCTATAAACTCTTAAAAAGTTTCGACACATTTTTTCCCAAAAAGCCCGGATATTTGCTAAAATATGCGGGCTTTTATGCATTATTCTTTATCAGTATCTTCAAATTTGTAGTGGGTGTTCAATGGAACCTATGGTGGTGATGGCTGCGCGTGCGGCTCAATTAGTTGGTCAAGAGCTTTTAAAAGCGCATCAAAATCGTCATAAACTCGATCTGCAAGTCGAAGAAAAAGGCATTGATGGTCCGGTAACGCGTGTAGATCGTTATCTGGAACAGTTGACCATCGATACTCTACTTAAAAGCTATAAAAATCACAGTTTCCTTGGTGAAGAATTTGGTCTGCAAGAAGGTAAAGGTCACGACGCTGATTGGTGTTGGGTGATCGATCCACTTGATGGCACACTAAACTTTATCAACGGTTTTCCGCATTTCTGTATCTCTATCGCAGTTCAGCACAAAGGTGTAACTCAACACGGTGTTATTTATGATCCGGTGAAAGATGAGCTATTCTCTGCGAGCCGTGGTCGTGGTGCGATGCTGAACCAGCGCCGTATCCGTGTAAATGTTAAAGACAGTCTGAACAATACTTTCCTGGCAGTAGGTCATGCTTACCGTACTAAACGTAATGGTGAAGTAGTCTCTTATGCCAAGAATCATTTTGATGCATTGCTCAATGTGACTGAAGCAGGTGCACAATTCCGTCGTGGTGGTTCAGCTGCCTTGGATCTGGCTTATGTCGCTGCTGGTCGTCTTGATGGTTACTTCGAGCTTGGCTTGAAACCTTGGGATATTGCAGCAGGCGAGTTAATCGTGAAAGAAGCGGGCGGTACTGTGGTTGATGCGCGTGGTGGTAGCGATTCTATGGAAAATGGTCAAGTTTTGGCTTGTTCAATGAAAATGCTGAAACCTCTTATGCAAGCAGTTGTTCCTGCTTGGGGTGAGGCAGCGAAATAATCGGGTTTAACGCCGTAAATCGAATATTAAAAAGGTATCTCTCGGGATGCCTTTTTTATTTTTTGACAATAATTACGGGATAAATATCTTCATATTTAGATGATTCACAGCATTGATAAAAAGAAAATTGACCAGCTGGAGGATTAATTACATTTCTTTTCTTGGTTAAGTCTTAGAAATTGATGAAGAAATTAGCAGTTAAACAAAATAATCTGAAAAGCGGATGACTTTATGAATAATCCTGCTATAATCTGCGCACGCACTTAATTTCTGTTCGTTACCTGAACATTTCTCTTCTTATCATTGTGTATGCGCGTGCGGTCCAAAGAGAGGACGATATCTCGCGCCCCAATCGCTAAAGCGATTCCTTCAGGTTATGCCGTAATCATGCGTGCGTTATATCACATCGTCGTTACTCGGATCGCCGCTGAATCATCTCTTTTCAGCGTTTAATTGCTGTACCGCTTTTTGTCGATGTCCATTTGACTTTATTTTTAATGGAGCACCCAATTTCCGGGTGGAATACTCTATGAGCAAAACTTTTGCTGAATTTTCTTTGCATGAATCGTTACAACAAGCCCTTCAAGGCTTAGGTTTTACTACTCCGACTCCTGTACAAGAACAATCTATCCCTGCTGCACTAGAAGGTAAAGACCTTTTAGTATCTAGTCAGACAGGTTCGGGTAAAACCGCTGCGTTCCTTCTCCCAACTTTGAACGCGCTTGCTAACCAAGATACTTTCGTACCATTTAAAGAACGTATGAAAGCGGTGACTCAACCGACTATTCTGGTGATTTCACCAACTCGTGAATTGGCACAACAAGTATGCCAAGACGCGATCGCATTTGTACGTCACATGAAAGGTGTTCGTATTGCTGCAATTATGGGTGGTATGCCATTTGGTAAACAAATCCAGCAGTTAAAAGGTGCACAGGTTGTTGTAGCAACTCCAGGCCGTTTACTTGACCTTGTTAACCGTCGTCAAATCAAACTTGACAAAGTTGACTCGCTGATCGTCGACGAAGCTGACCGTATGCTGGATCTTGGTTTCTCTGAAGACCTGGAAGCAATCGGTGACTTGGCTGCAAACCGTAAACAAACACTGATGTTCTCTGCAACTTTCGCTCCACGTATCATTACCCTTGCTGAACGCATGATGAATGAACCAGAGCGTATTGCAATTGAAACTGGTCACTCTACCAATACTGACATTACCCAGACTTTACACTGGACTGATGGCTTTGAGCACAAGAAAAAACTTCTTACTCACTGGTTAAACGAAGAAGATGTTGATCAGGCAGTGGTCTTTGCTTCTACTCAAGAAGATACAGATATGCTGGCTGAAGAACTTGCTGAAGCAGGTTTATCAGTTGTTGCTCTGCATGGTGCGATGCCACAAACCGTTCGTAACCGTCGTCTGCGCAGTATCCGTGAAGGTCGTGCAAAAATCCTGGTTGCAACTGACGTTGCAGCACGTGGTCTAGACGTACCGACAATCTCTCACGTGATCAACTTTGGTCTTCCTATGAAGAACGAAGACTATGTACACCGTATCGGTCGTACAGGTCGTGCGGGCCGTACCGGTAAAGCAATTACTTTAGCGACTTATCGTGAACGCGGTAAAATCCGTGCACTAGAAGACTTCCTTGAAGCTCGTCTAAATGTATCTGAAATTGAAGGTCTTGAGCCATCTCCACCTCCTGCACGCGGTAGCCGTGATGGCGCTGGTCGTGGTCGTGGCGGTCGTCGTGATGGCGGTCGTGGCTTCGGTGGTGGTCGTCGTTTCGAAGGCGAGAGCAATTTCAAACGTCGTGAAGGTGGTGATGACCGTCCACGTCGTAGCTTCGATGACAAACCTCGTGGCGAACGTCCTGCGTTCGGTGGCGAAGATCGTCCACGTCGTGACTTCAACAGCGATCGTCCACGTCGTGAAGGCGGTTTCGGTGATCGTCCACGTCGTGACTTCAATGAAGACCGTCCACGTCGCGAGTTTAACAATGATCGCCCACGTCGTGATTTCGGTGACCGTCCTCGTTTCGAAGGTAATGATGACAACCGCGGTAACCGTGTAGATTACAAACCACGTCGTGAAGGTTCTTTCGGTGACCGTCCTAAACGTGATTTTGGTGATCGTCCTGCTCCACGTCGTGAAGGTGGTTTCGGTGACCGTCCAGCACGTCGCGAAGGTGGTTTCGGTGATCGTCCAGCACGTTCATTCGGTGATGACCGTCCAAAACGTGACTTTGGTGACCGTCCAGCGCGTCGCAACTTTGATGACAAGCCACGTGGCGAGCGTTCATTCGGTGAAGATCGTCCACGTCGTAAATTCAATGACTAATTGAATAACGTCTGAAAAAAAACCAGCCTGAGTGCTGGTTTTTTTATGCATTGATTTTTTGTTTTTTCAGCATAAAATACCTAATTCATTAACTTTTTCTAGGTTTATGATGATCCGTAATCTGAAAGTGTCTTTTTATAGTCTTTCATATTATTGAGGGGTACATGTCCTACATTGCGGTAACTTTGCTTTTGTGCAATCTGATTTATTATGTATATCGTTTTTTAAATGGATCATAGTCTGTTAAAATCGCGTCGAAATAAAATTTTCGATTACTAGAAATATATGGCCAGGCATGGAGCATTATGTTTTCCATGAACTTGACCCTTCATTTTCAAATGCTAACATGTTGAACTTCGTTCTTTTGTCATATGCATGCTGAAAAAATGCAGGAATAAACTCAGCTATGAAAAATCAAACAGCGCAGGATCCTCAGTCTTTGATTGAAGTCAAGAATTTGAGTTTCAAGCGGGGTGAGCGTGTAATTTATGACGATGTCAGTTTAAACATTCGTCGTGGGCAGATTACCGCCATTATGGGACCTTCCGGAACTGGTAAAACCACTTTATTAAGATTGATCGGCGGGCAACTGACGCCTGAACAGGGTCAGGTTTTACTGGACGGTAAAGATATTGCCAAGATGTCCCGTTCCGAGCTTTTTTCTGCACGTGCACGTATGGGGATGCTGTTCCAAAGTGGCGCTCTGTTTACCGACATGAGCGTCTATGAAAATGTTGCCTTTCCGATTCGTGCGCATACCAAATTGCCTGAACATCTGATTGCTGAAATTGTGGCTTTGAAACTCGAGTCAGTAGGACTACGTGGGGCAGAGCAAATGATGCCTTCAGAGCTGTCTGGCGGGATGAATCGCCGGGTGGCTTTGGCTCGGGCGATTGCACTGGACCCTGAACTGATCATGTACGATGAACCTTTTGCCGGGCAGGATCCGATTGTGATGGGGGTTTTAACTCGACTAATCCGCTCTCTACGTGAAGCACTGGATTTAACAACCATTATTGTTTCGCATGATGTGGCAGAGACTTTATCGATTGCCGATTACATTTATGTAGTCGCAGAAGGCAAAATCCAGGGTGAGGGCACAGCAGAAGAATTGAAAAATCATCCTTCAGCCTTTGTGCAGCAGTTCCTAACCGGTTCGGTTGAAGGCCCGGTAGATTATCAGTTTAGTCATCAGGCTTATTTAAGTGATGAGGTACGTTCATGAATGCCATTGCTGCCTTAGGTAGACGCGTTATTGAACGTGTTCAGGGAATTGGTGTTGCAACACTGATGCTGTTGCAGATTCTCTTTTCCATGCCGACCTGGCTTGGAGTAAAGCTGTTTGTTTATCAGATGTATCGGGTCGGGGTGCTGTCCCTCTTGATCATTGCGGTATCTGGCCTGTTTATTGGTTCGGTACTCGGTTTGCAGATGTATACCATTCTGTCGACATTCGGTAGTGAAGCGATGCTTGGTACTGCAGTGGCTTTAACCTTGTTACGTGAATTGGCACCTGTGGTTGCTGCCTTACTATTTGCGGGTCGTGCCGGTTCTGCTTTAACTGCTGAAATTGGACTGATGAAAGCGACCGAGCAATTGTCCAGTATGGAAATGATTGGGGTCGATCCCTTAAAACGGGTGATTTCACCACGCCTTTGGGCCGGTATTTTTAGCTTGCCCATGCTCTCTGTGATCTTTGCTGCGGTCGGGATTATGGGCGGAAAAATGGTGGGTGTTGATTTTCTGGGTGCAGATGAAGGCGCATATTGGAGTGGCATGGAAAGTACCGTGCGATTCTATAAAGATGTCCTGAATGGCACCATTATCAAGAGTTTTGTTTTCGCATTAATTTGTACCTGGATCGCGGTTTATCAGGGTTATGCCTGTGAACCAACATCAGAAGGTATCGCAACTTCTACAACACGTACGGTCGTCTATTCTTCGCTGTGCGTATTAGGTTTTGATTTCGTGTTGACTGCGGTCATGTTCGGAGGTATTTAATGAAATCACGTACTAGTGAGCTGGCCGTTGGTGTTTTTGTCATTCTTTTTGGTATCGCCCTGTTCTTTTTGGCGATGCGTGTTAGCGGTCTGGTAGGCACCAATATTTCTGATAGCTATCAGATGACAGCGACTTTTGAAAATGTAAATGGCATCAAACCACGTGCTAAAGTTGCTTTAAGTGGGGTGAAAGTCGGTCAGGTTGATAAAATTACGCTGGATCCGGTGACTCGGTTAGCCACTGTCCATATGACGCTAGATGGCTCTCTGACTTCTTTCAATGCCGAGCAGCTCAAGCAGGTTCAGCAGGAAGCATTGGAAGAGTTACGTTATAGTTCAGATTATACCGCAGCCGATCCTGCGCAACAAAAAACAATGGAAAAACAACTATTAGATAACATGAAATCCATCACCAATATTGATGAAGATGCTTACATTATGGTAGCAACAAATGGTTTATTGGGTGAAAAGTATCTGAAAATTATTCCAGGTGGCGGTCTGACTTACTTGAAACGTGGTGAGCAGATTGCGAACACTCAAGGCACCATGGAAATTGAAGATTTAGTGACGAAATTTATTACCGGTGGTGCCGGAAAATCGTCAGATAGTCAGGAAAGTGCCTCAGAAGAAGCTGCATTTTCAGAAACAACAGATGCGGAACCTGCATTTGTTGAATAACAGATTGAGGAGATTTGAGTGAAGACTTTAGTAAAACAAACGCTTGCTGCAAGCATTCTTTCAACAATGGTTGCTGGTACAGTGTTTGCTGCACCGTCTGAAGCCCCACCTGCTTTTATTAAAAGAGTTGCAGACAATTTGATTGATCGTCTTAAAACCGATCATGCCAAATTGCAGAATAATCCTGCGCTTGTGAAAACGATTGTTCGTCAGAATCTTGACCCGTATATCGATTCACAATCGTTTACCCGGATTGTGATGGGGACTTATGCGACCAATCAGTATAGTACTGCAGTGCAGCGTGCACAGTTTGAAAAGAACTTCCGTGAAACCCTGATTGAAAATTATGGTACGGCTTTCTCTAAGTTCAGTAACCAGACTTACAGCGTTCGTCCTTACAAGGCGACTAACAGCAAAAATCCTGTGGTGACTATCGACTTTAATAACAAAGGCGAGAAAATCCCGGTTGCTTTCCAGCTGGTTGATAAAGGTTCACAATGGAAAATCCGTAACATCAATGTTTCTGGTATTGACCTGGGTCTGCAGTTCCGTAACCAGTTTGCGGCTACAGTAAAACGTAATGGTGGTAATCTGGATAAAGCCATTGCCAACTTCAAGCCAGATGCAGAAGCGGCGATTGACAAGAAAAAATAAGATAGGTGAGCTGTGATTCAATTCAATAATCAGGAACTGCAGGTTTCAGGCAAGATTGACGCTGACAATGCGCAGTGCTATTACTTAGATGGTCTGCGTGTTATTCAGTCACAGGACAAGTTTCCTGTGGTAGTTAATCTGGCTGGACTTGAGCAGGGTAGTACTTTGGCTTTGGCTGTTCTGGTGCGCTGGTTGCGCCAAACTCCACAAGCACGAGGACTACAGTTTAAAGCAGTTCCTGAAAAAATGATGAAGATCATTCAAGCCTGTCATTTGCAGGATGATTTGCAGATCATTCAGTAAATAAAAAAGCACCGAAAGGTGCTTTTTTATTGCCGGTATATTTTAAAAAAGTTCCTCCCTTTCTCAAAGGGAGCTTAGGAGGGGTTAGTTAATTAACCTCTCCCTAAAGGAGAGGGAACTTGTATTTTAAAAAAGTGGAGAAATGGGCCTGGACTCGAACTTTAAGCAACTATTGGAAGTCTTTTCTCTCTGAGCGAGATTTAAAGCACTGCCTTAAATCTAAACACAAGAGAGTTAGAGAGAGAGTTAATTCTGACCCCACCCATGCGTAGCAGTGCTGCACATCACCTGAAAAGAGAGGGAAATTCCTCCCTTAGGAGAAATTAAGAGGGATTCTAAATCCACTTCTTCCACCTAAAGTAAATAAGAGGCCCAATCAAAAAGCCCATAATAATAATGCTCACCATCACAAAGCTCATCGAACCTTGAGCGAAGGGCAAGACATCAGTATTCATCCCGTAAATACTTGCAATCAGCATGGGTGGCGCAAGCATACTCGGTAAAATCGAGAAGCGACGGATCGTATCATTCTGTTCAGTGTTAATGAATCCGGACGTGGTATCCAGCAAGAAGCGGACTTTCTGGAACAGGAAGGCATCATGCTCGACCAGTGAGCGGACGTCTTCACTGAGTTCTCGAATATCCGCATCATAAATATGACTGCCTAAGGCACGTGGACGTGACAGGAAGGTAAGTACACGGCGTAAATCGATCAGACAGAGCTGAGCTTTCCCGAGCATATCTTCCAGTTGGGCCAGACGGGTAATCATGTCGTCCAGATCCAGGATCTGTTCACGATGCCGGTTATTCAGCACTTCGGTTGAGTATTTTTCCAGATCCTTATGTACATCTTCCAGAATATCGGCCAACTCATCCAGTTTGGCCTCGAGCAAACCCAGCAAAATCCAGGTTGGATCTTTATAGTCAATATCATAATCATTGCGACGCGCACGGGCACGAAAGGCCCGGAAAGCTACCAGCTTTTCACCGCGTAGGGTAAAGAGCCGGTCTTTATGCAAAATGAAAGCGACTGTCTGAACCGTTGCGAGGATGCTGGCATCATCCTCATGTTCACTTTCGACTTGATAATTTTTATTTTTCGTTAAGAAATAGGTACTGATGTGCAAAATACCGTCATCATCACGGTAAAATCGGGCACTCGAAGAAATATCTTCCAGAGATTTTAAAGTGGGCAGGTTTTGCTCATAGGCATCCAGAATCCATTGCTGTTCTTCCTGTGAAGGCGCAATTAAATCTATCCAAACCAGTTCCGGATGCAGGTCGAAATCACCATTGATGGTGGCATCTTCTAGGCTACCGCGCTCTGTGGCGTAAAAGGCTTCAAGCATGCTGTCTTTTCTCCCTTGCGCAGTATGTTAATCTAAATGCGTGTATTTTAGACAAGGAATTGAATAAAAACACTGATTGTGCAGTTATTTTTGAAAAAAAACTCTCAGGCGCTGCCTGCGTACTATATACCGGCAATGCAATGGTGAAAATGATGAATTCTATCGCAATTTTCTGTGGCTCAGCGCTAGGTTCTGAACCTGGTTATAAACAAATTGCTGAAAAGGTAGGCCAAACCCTGGCAAAAAGACAGCAAACACTGATTTATGGTGGTGGTCGTTCCGGATTAATGGGCATTGTAGCGGATAGTGCCCTGGCTGCAGGGGGAGAAGTCATTGGTGTCATTCCAAGACCCTTGGTGAATCGAGAACTGGCGCATCCGCATATTACCAAGCTGTATGTGGTCGACAATATGCATGAGCGTAAGACCAAAATGTCAGAACTCTCCGATGGTTTTATTGCCATTCCGGGTGGAGCTGGAACGCTCGAGGAAATTTTTGAGCAATGGACTTGGGCACAGCTTGGGATTCATAAAAAACCTTGCGCTTTTCTTAATGTCGATGGCTTTTATGATGATCTGCTGAAATTTATTCAGATGACCACGGACAAAGGCTTTACCAAGCCACGTTTTACTGAATCCCTGATCGTAAGTGATGACTTCGAAGAAATTTTGAAAAAATTTCAAGACTACCAGCCGCCTGAAGCAAAATGGGGTATGGTCGATCAGGAAGATCTCGTAAAATAAGTATTTCCCATTTGATCGTTCCGAATTCATGAAAATTATTACTGTCGCAGCTGCCATTATTTTGAATTCAGATCGGCAGCTGCTGCTGGTGGTCCGTAAGAAAAATACTGACTGTTTTATGCAAGTGGGTGGCAAGCTGGAACCGGATGAAGCACCTGAATACACCATGCTACGTGAAATTCAGGAAGAAATTGGCTGTCAGGCTGAGATTCAGCAATTCATTGGGCGTTTTGAGACACAAACTGCCAACGAACCGGATCATCAACTGGTCAGTTATGTTTATCTGGTGCAATTAGATGGCGAACCACATATTGAAGCTGAGATCGCCGAGATGAAATGGGTGGATCTGGATCAGGAAGATGTGAAACTTGCACCTTTAACTACAGAAATTGTCATACCTTGGGTTAAAAAGAACTTACTGGCACAAGCCTGAGTTAAAGTTTGGCTCCTGCCAGACAGGCGGCATAAATCTGCTGACAGCCCAGTTTTTCCAGTTGCTGGCTTAAAGCTCGAATTGAGCTGCCAGTCGTAACCACATCATCAATAATTAAAACCTTACGATAACGAACTTTTGAAGAGGTAGTGACTCTGAACTGGGCCTCAATATCTTCGATACGTTCCAGACGGCTTAAACCTTTTTGTGAATGTTGCTTAAGCCTTTCAATGGGCTGCCAGACGGGAATTTGTAAATGTTTGGCAACATGCTTGGCCAGTAACAGAGATTGATTATAGCCACGTTCAACTAGCCGTTCTGTTGAAATCGGCATAGGCACCACTGCACTGACTTTAGGAAATTTTAAGGTCAGTAATGCACCCGCCAATAAAGCTTCCAGATGCAGCTTTTGCTCATATTTAAATAATTGAATCAGGCGATCCATTGGGTAGGCGTAGTCACACGCCACTTGAAACTGCATTTCCTGACGCTGAATAGTCTGATGTGCCCAAGGTAACTGTTGCCAGCAATCCTGACAGACAGAATGCAGATTTTGATAATCTGTCTGGCATAGCTGACAAGGCTGTAAACGATTCAGCCAGTGTTTTCCCTGTTGAAGCAGCTTAAACATAGGCATAGCGTGGAGCCTCAGGTAACCAGCGTTTTAATAAGGCATCTGCCTGTTTCGGATAATCTTTTAGCATCTGCTGGGCGACATAATGCGCCTGATTCAGCAGATGATCATCACGTTCTAGCTTGGCTACACGGAAACCCATATCACCAGTCTGTTTGGTTCCTAATAATTCGCCTGGACCACGTAATTCCAGGTCTTTTTCGGCAATGATAAAACCATCATTGGTTTCGCGCATGATGCGCAGACGTTCCTGACCATTTTGTGACAATGGATTTTTATAGAGTAGAGCACAGAAACTGGCTTTGGCACCACGACCCACCCGGCCACGCAGCTGATGTAATTGTGACAGGCCAAGCCGTTCGGCATTTTCAATCACCATAATCGAAGCATTCGGGACATCGACCCCAACTTCAATCACGGTTGTAGCAATGAGTAGCTGCAGTTTATTGTCTTTAAATTCCTGCATGACTGCCTGTTTTTCATCGGCTTTCATTTTGCCATGTACCAGACCGATATTCAGTTCAGGAAAGCGTTCCTTGATCTCGGCAAAGGTCGCTTCTGCAGCTTGGGCATCCAGAGTTTCCGACTGTTCCACCAAAGTACAGACCCAATAAGCCTGTTTACCTTCAGCACAATTCGTGGCAATCCGTTGCAGAACCTCTTCGCGACGATCCAGCGGAATGGTCACAGTCTGGATCGGAGTACGACCCGGTGGCAATTCATCAATAATTGACGTATCCAGATCTCCATAGGCTGACATGGCAAGCGTGCGTGGAATTGGCGTTGCGGTCATGACCAGTTGATGCGGTGACATACCATCCAAGCCTTTATTTCTCAAGGCTAAGCGTTGATCGACCCCAAAACGATGCTGCTCATCAATAATTACTAAGCCCAGTTTGGCAAACTCGACATTTTCCTGAAACAGGGCATGTGTGCCCACCACCAGATGCGCACTACCATCACGGATCACTTGCTCTGCTGCTACACGCGCTTTACCTTTCTGCTTGCCGGAAAGCCAGGCGACATTTAAACCGAGTGGTTCGAACCAGCGCTTGAAGTTGAGGTAATGCTGTTCAGCCAGAATTTCAGTTGGCGCCATCAGCGCGACTTGCCAGCCTTCTTCTAGGGCATGACAGGCTGCTACGCCGGCAACCAAGGTTTTTCCTGCACCCACATCACCCTGCACCAGACGTAGCATCGGTTTATTCTGTTTCAGGTCTTTGGCAATTTCCTTGGATACGCGTTTTTGCGCACCGGTCATTTCAAAAGGCAAACCAGCCAGAAGCTGTTTGGCATAGGTTTTACTCGGGGAAAATGAAGGGGCTTCAATCTGCTGAATAAAAGCACGCCGGGTCAGTAAACTGATTTGATGTGCCACCAGTTCCTCAAAAATCAGACGCTGCTGTGCCGGATGTGAGCCTTGAGTGAGCTGCAACATATTGGCATCCAACGGTGGATGATGAATATATTCCAGTGCCTGCTTTAGGCCATAACCATTGCTAAATTTTTGTGGCAACAGTTCAGGCAAATCATCGCTATGCAGTTCTAGTGCCTGTTTAATATATTCCCGCAGCTTGGGCTGAGTCAGTCCTTCGGTTGCCGGATAGATCGAGGTGAGTTGGGTATGAGGCAGAGGCGTATGTTCAGTAATGACTTGCAGCTCTGGATGATACATTTCCAGACCACGGGCACCGACTCGCACTTCACCAAAGACTCTTAAACGGTTACCGAGCTTGCAGCGATCGGTAATGCCTTTATAAATATGATAAAAGCGCAAAGTGACTTTGCCAGAATCATCATCCAGTAACACCGCCATGGACTTGCGTTTACCGGGAGGGAAATCAACCCCTTTCACGACACCTTCCAGCAAATAGCTGCGTCCCACTGTCAATTGATTCATGGGAATGATCGTGCTACGGTCTTCGTAGTCACGTGGTAGATGAAAAAGCAAATCATCAGTATTAAAGATATTTAGTTTTTCGAGTAAAGCAGCGGCGGCATTGCCAACGCCTTGTAACTGATGGACTGCAGCCATGTCCCCTCAACCAGGTCTGTGATTCGGTGTCGAATGCATATTTTATTTATTGGTTATGGTAAAACATCCGAGCGGGTAGCTAAACAATTATTTGAGCAAGGTCATCAAATTAGCACAATTAGCCAAAGTCCCAAAACAGATTCATTCGCAACTCATCTGATTCAGGATGTGCATACTCTAGATTTAAGTGCAGTCGCTTCGATTGATTGGGTCTATGTGTTACTCAGTCCCAAACAGAGTGGTGTCGAAGCCTATCAGCACATTTATCTGGATTCGGTTCAGCCAATCGTCACTGCCTTGAAATCCCATCCGGTAAAAAGAATTGTGGTGGTTTCATCAACCCGGGTTTATGGACAGAATGCAGGTGAAAGCGTGGATGATGAAACTGAAATTCATCCGAATGATGCTCAAGGTGAAATTCTGCATCACATGGAACAGGCGTATCTCGCGGCTTATCCTGATCAATGTACCATTATCCGCCCAAGTGGGATTTATGGGACTTCTGTGGCACGTATGCAGAAAATGGCAGCATCGATGACCAGCTATCCAAATCTGCACTGGTCAAATCGGATTCATATTGAAGATTTATCACGTTTTCTAGTTCAGATGATTCACGTGGAACATCCTGATTCTTCATATATTTTGACCAATAATGAGCCACAACTTTTGCATGAAGTCCTGCAATGGTTCCAGCAGCAGATGGGTTTATTTATATTGAAAGTGGAAAGTGACAGGGTGAGGGGTAAAAAGCTGTATGCCACAAGAATGGAAAAGATAGGCTTTGAGTTAGAGCATCAGGATTGTTTTCAGGATTATTTAGAGTTGATGAATAAGACTGATTTATAAATTTGGAAGTTCCTCCTCCCTCTGGGAGGAGGTTAGGAGGAGGTTTTTTTTAAAATCACCTCCCCCTTGCGCAGCAGTGCTGCTTGTATCTTGATTGATATAGTGATTAGCTACCACTATACGCAAATTGTAGAGTTTGGAGTGCTGCTAAAATCTTAAATTTGAACCTGAGATAAAACCTACAATTTGCCCTTATCCCTCATACAACTCTGAACGGTAACTAAGCACTTTGATGCTGTATTCACAAGGTAAGATGATGGTTAATGGGATAAAAATCATAGCTTAAACTCAAGGAATATCACCATGATTATGCTAGGTATTGATGTCAGTAAAACCAAAATAGATTGTTGCATTTTCCCTCAAGGTTTGACTGGAAAAAGAAAAAATAAAATATTTACTAATACAGAAAGTGGCTTTGGCAGTCTGCTCAAATGGCTCATCACTCTTAAAATTGAACCTGATCAAGTGACAGCAATCATGGAAGCGACTTCGGTTTATCATGAGAATTTGGGATATTATCTATATGATGCAGGTGTAAAGGTTTGTGTGGCTAATCCTTCACGAGTAAGAGCCTTTGCCAAAGGCATGTCCATGCTAAATAAAACGGATAAAGCTGATAGTGAAGCTCTTTCACGTTATGGTTACACCGCAAAGTTAATCATATGGCAGCCTGAACCTGAAAATGTCAGATTATTAAAAGCTTTACTAGGCAGACGAGATGTCTATCTAGGTAGTCTATTGCAGGAAAAGAATCGACTTGAAAAGGCGCAGTCCACTCATACCTCCGTTGTTGTGATTAAATTACTTGAAGAGAATATTGAGTATTTAAATCAGCAACTTGAACATATTGATAAGTTAATAAATAATCACATAGATCAAGATCCAACATTGAAACAGGATTTGAAATTACTGCAAACTATTCCTTCAATCGGTGAACGATCAGGCTTATTACTGTTGGGGTTATTTCATTCGCACAAGTTTGAAAAAGCAAGTCAAGCTGCTGCATATGTAGGTTTGGTTCCAGTACATCAGTTGTCTGGCAGTTCAGTCAACAAGCAAAGTCACTTATCAAAAGCAGGTGACAGTAAAATACGCTCAGTATTGTATATGTCAGCATTAACAGCGATTAAATATAATCCACACATTGAAGCTTTATATCAACGATTATTAAGCCAGGGTAAAAATAAAATGTGTGCTTTAGGTGCTGCAATGCGCAAGCTTATACATCTGTGTTATGGTGTTTTAAAACATCAGACTGCCTATCAAAGAGATTATTTATTGGTCGAATAATCTCAAAACCTGATTGACTACCAAGACGGTATCTCATCTCCTAAAAGGAGAGGGAATATTTATCATTTTTATTAATTCTCAAGCAAAAAAAGAGAGGCCAAAACCTCTCTTTTTCTTTAAGTAAACTTTACTTTTTCTTGCGTTTCGCACGTTTCTTGGCTTGTTCAGCCGCAACCGCATCTAGTGCTTCTTTCAACTCTTCATCGGTAAAGGAGGTGATGTGATGCAGCATTTGCAGCTTCACTTCATCCAGTACCAGATCTGCATACTGCGCAACATTGGTCAGCTGCTCATCATAGACAATGGCATTGTCTTCGTTGGTACAAATATAGCCTTTTTGCGTCAGAACTTTGATAAAGCTTTGGAACAAGGCCTTGTCAAAGAATTCTGGCGAGTTGAATTCATACAGTACAGAAAGACGTTGCCCCACCAGATGACTCAGCTCTTCCACCTGACGGGTTGAAATATTGCCTGGGCCACGCTGGGTGATCAAAGCCAGTGTCATGTAATAGCGTTCCAGACTTTGGGTCACTGGAGCAGCCAGAACTTCAAGCTGGTGATGCGCTTCAGTATTCGGTGCTGGCGCTACCAGGTTTTCACCATCTGCACTGATCAGATTGGTTGCAAGTAAAGCATCGATATAAGCATCAACATGTTGCTGAATTTCGTCTTCTTTCCATTTCAGGAATAGCTCAGCTTTCAGGAATGGATAGAGTGTACTGCTAGCGTTGATCGCATCTTCACGGCGAATCATGCCATTGTGTTCTACCAGTGCCGCAATCAGGGACGGCAATACAAAGCTATGCACGATGTTATTACGGAAATAAGTCAGCAATACGGCCTGATTATCTTCAATGGCAATGATATCGCCCAGAACGTGTTTCACCCGTTTAATCAGCTTGAGCTTCATTGCATAGGCAATAATCTCTTTACCTGAAAGTGAGGTAATTTGCATACGCTCATCATAAGGTAAAGCCACCAGCAGATTACGGTAGGTATCCAGCTGCTTGATACAGATTTCTTCGTCCAGCGTATGTTTCGGTGTTGCCAATAAAATAAGTGACAGCAGTGAAACCGGATTCACCACGACTGCACGGTTGATATTTTCCAGAATGGCTTGGGCAGAACTGTTGACTGCGTCGGATACTGGCTGCGGAATCGGATCATCATTCTTTTCAATTTTGATATGTTCTGCACCATGCTGTTTCAGGATGTCATCCAGAAATACCGGTTCACCGAAGTTCAGATGGACCTTGCCAAAAATACGTTCAATTTTGCGCAAGGTTTTCAGGATGCCAAAAATAGATTCTGCTTCTTTCGGCTTGCCATTCATCTCACCGACATAAGTACCACCTTCCATCAGGCGTTCATAGCCGATATAAGTCGGAACAAAGACAATTGGCTTAGCTTTGCCACGTAAATGACCATGTACGGTCATCGCCAGCATGCCGGTTTTTGGTGGCAGCAGACGACCAGTACGTGAACGGCCACCTTCGATAAAGTATTCCAGTGGAGTATTACGTGACAACACGCTATACAGATATTCTTTAAATACGGTGGTATAGAGTGCATTACCGCGGAAGGTACGACGGATAAAGAAAGCACCACCACCCCGTAAGATCTGACCCACAAATGGCATGTTCAGGTTATCGCCTGCCGCAATATAAGGCACCATCAGACCACGACGATAAATCACATAAGACAATAATAAATAGTCGATATGACTGCGGTGACATGGCGTATAGACAATTTCATAATCTTTGGCCAGTTCACGCACGGTACTGAAATTATGTACTTCCACGCCGTCATAGAGCTGGGTCCATAAACGGGTCAGGGCTTTATCGGCGAAACGTACGGTAGAGTGAGAGTAGTCCGATACAATTTCATTCAGATAGCCAATCGCACGACGTTCTGCTTCCAGCATACTGATTTTGCTGCGGATGCTTTCATTACGAATAGCCGCCTGTACATCCGGAGATTTAATCAGGCCATGCATCACATTACGGCGGTCTGACAGGTCAGGGCCGAGGATCACTTCACGCTGTGCATCCAAATAGTCATTCAGACGGCTGACAATATAGGTCGCTGGCGCTGAATTTGGATAAGTTTCTTTGGCAAATTCCATGAGGGCGCGCAAAGATTGTGGCTCATGAAACTCCAGATAAGACTGGCGACCATGCAGACCGATATTGACCAGCTGTTTGACCCGGCTTGGCGTAGACCAGGTATCGGTAAATAAAAGCTTGAACCAAGAATCTTCTTTTTCAGGATCACGACCCCAAAGTACAGTCACCGGTACCAGTTCCACATCCAGTTCGGGATTTTTTTCTAGGACTTCAATCAGGCGTAACAGGCGTGGAGGAAAAGCATGTGGTGGTGAGCTAAGCAGATTATTCTCATCATGGTACTGCAGGAACAGCACTGAAGCCTTTTCCTTGCTGTCACCAATCTGTAGAGGATCGAGCGCAGGTGGCATATTTAAACGGCGAGTTTCTGCATCAACTACCAGCGCATTACTGCGTGAATGATTCTGCAAGATATAGCAGACAATTTTCTGCTGCGCTGCCGGAATCTGGTCAGCAGTAGGAGTTGTCACTTCACTTGGTACTTCCCCAAGAACATGCGGGGTGACCACAAGATCAAGTAGCTTACTTGAAAGCTTGCGATACATTTGACCAAAGCCACTCTTGGACATAGTTACTCCTAATTTTACTGACCAAACTACAGAATTTCTGAGGGAATTTATTTTGATTGATTATAAAAACAAACAATATGTCATTTTCTGACAAATTCAATCGAAGTGGTTCAATTTTAGCGCGAAAGCAGATGTTTTTCCTAGTAAGTTACAAGACCAGTTGACAGAACAGTCAATCAATCTTTAGAAGATTGCTTGGATTTTATGGCAGAATATTCAGAATAAATTGTATAGATTTATTTCTACACTTTTGGATCTTGCCAATATCACACAGGTTGCTTATGAATGCCTTAACACAGGAACTGGTCGAGCTGCTCAGTTTAGAAAAGTTAGAAGAAAATATTTTCCGGGGAATTAGCCGTAATCTGGTAGGCAAGCGCGTATTTGGTGGGCAGGTCTTGGGGCAGGCCCTACGTGCTGCGTCTTATACTACAGATCGTCCTGCGCATTCATTGCATGCCTATTTCCTGTTTGGTGGAGATGTTAATGCACCGATCATTTATGAAGTGGATCGTATCCGTGATGGCAAAAGCTTTGTCAGCCGTCAGGTTCGTGCCATTCAGCATGGCCGTACCATTTTTATGTGTATGGTCTCTTTTGCGCATCAGGAAGAAGGCCTGAACTATCAGATTTCAGAGCCTGAATATCCACCGGCTGAAAGCCTGAAAAATGAAGCAGAGTTAACCCGGCAGATTATTGAATTTATTCCGGAAAATGTGCGTGCGTCTTTCATGCGAGACCGTCATGTCGAAATTCGTCCTGTAATGCCAGTGAATCCATTCCAGCCGCAACCGGAAGCGCCGAATTATGCGCACTATATCCGTACTCATGGAAAGATTGCTGCAGAAGTGGATGAGATTTCCCTGCATCAGGCGATTGCTGCTTTCTATTCAGACTTTACCTTAATGACCACGGCGCTACGTCCGCATGGTTTGAGTTATCTGTCTCCAAGCTTGCAATGTGCCAGTATTGACCATGCCATGTATTTCCATAAACCGTTCCGGGTAGATGAATGGATGTTATACGACATGGATGCCACTCAAAGTGCCAGTTCACGTGGTCTGAACTTTGGCCGCATGTGGCAAAATGGTGAGCTGGTCTGCAGTACCACACAGGAAGGCTTGATCCGTTTACGTGAAATTGAAACCCAGTAAAGCATACTTTTAATTTAAATAAAGCCGGATCCCAGATCCGGCTTTATACATTTTTAAGCACGGCTCTTTATAAAAAAATACTCGATTCTCCAGCACTTGCATGGCATAGTGCCCTTAAGATCAATATTAAAAATGCATGTGAAATGAGCTTAAATACGCAGATTTTAATTGCCGCCGTATTGGGGGTACTGTTTGGATTTTTACTGACTTTATTTCCGCAAAGCACATTTTTTGATGTCGGTCTGTACGGGATTGGAATTGCCAGCAGCCTTTTTATTGGCCTGCTGAAAATGATTTTGATTCCCCTGATCTTTACGTCAATTGTAGTTGGGGTGTCTAATCTGCAGGCGGGGGGACAGCTGAGTCGGACTTGGAAAATCACCCTATTGTGCTGCGTGACCACCACCTCATTGGCATTGATTCTAGGACTGACCTGTGCACATCTGTTTAATGTGGGGAGAGGCGTAGATGTGGTGATGTTTCAGGATGCCATGGCTCAGCATCAGACTCCTGATACTTTAACGCCGTCGTCTTTCTTTACTAATTTTATTCAGAATACCCTGATCAATCCCTTTAAGGCCTTTGCTGACGGTAATGTCCTAGCCGTGGTAATTTTTGCTCTGTTTATCGGTGTGGCTCTGGTTGCAGGTGGAGACAGCTTCCGTACTGTGCGTAAGCTCAGTCACCAGTTTTTTGACATCATGATGTTGATGATTGGCTGGATCATGAAACTGGCACCGATTGGGATTTTTGCACTACTCGCCAAGTTAATTGCCACTGAGGACATTTCGGTACTGAGCCGTCTGGCCGAGTTTGCAGCTGTCGTGACAGGAACCACGATTTTTCATGGGATAGTGGTGTTGCCGTTATTGCTATGGATCTTCGGAAAAATGAATCCGCTGACCTTTTTTAAAGGCACCCGTAGTGCATTAATTACTGCCTTTGCCACCAGCTCCAGTTCGGCAACCATGCCGATTTCTTTAAAATGCGCGCAGGAGAATCTAGGCGTACGTCCGCAAACAGCTGGTTTTGTGATTCCTCTTGGCACGCAGCTGAATATGGATGGAACAGCACTTTATGAAGCTGCAGCAGCTTTGTTTATTGCCAATCTGATGGGGCTGGATCTAACCTTAGGTCAGCAGCTGGTGGTTTGTGCCACGGCAATGATTGCGTCCCTAGGTGCACCGGGCATTCCAAGTGCCGGCATGGTCACCATGATCATGGTATTGCAGTCAGTGGGTTTGCCTGCTGAAGCGATTGCGATTCTACTTCCGATTGACCGTCTGCTGGATACCGTACGTACTGTGGTCAATGTACAGGGCGATATGATGATTAGTGTGGTGGTAGATCGACATACCCGCGAGCCTGAAGTGCCGGTTTAATCTTTGTCTAATTCAGCTTTATCTAAGTCCGGATTCCAGACAATTTCCCAGACATGACCATTGGGATCCTGAAAATAACCTGCATATCCGCCATAAAAGTTGGTGTGTGCAGGTTTGATAATTTTAGCACCGGCACGTTCTGCCTGTGCCATTGCCTGATCGACTTCTAAAGGACTATAGACATTATGCCCTAGAGTCATTTGAGTCGGACAGATTGGGCTTGGCTCCAGACCGGTATCTTGCTGGATACTACGCTGTGGCCATAAGGCAAGCTTAAGACCAGGTTGTAATTGAATAAAAGCCACCGCGCCATATTCAAACTCTTCACCCATAATTCCTTCACTGGGAAAACCCAGTCCATCACGGTAAAAGCGTAGTGAAGCTTCCAGATCGAGCACACCGAGGGTAATCACAGAAATCCGTGCTTGCATAAGTCCCTCCTGATTATGATTGTTATATTTCTATACCCCAATCTCAACTTTTTAAGTGATTGAAATAAAAAGGACATAACCCTATTTTAGTTTCCACCAAGAAATTAAAGCAAAGTTATGTCCATTGAAGAATTTATCATTTTTGTCTATGTAATCATAGAAGAACTTTATCCCATTGTTGTTACTCAGCCCCTGAGAACTCGTGGTTTTCCGCCTGCTGTTACTGATGCAGAAATCATCACTATGCAAATAGTAGGTGAATTTCTTGGTTTAGATACAGACAAAAATATTTGGATGTATTTCAAAAACAATTGGTTAGAATGGTTTCCAAAATTAGGATCTTATCCCAATTTCTGTAAACATTGTGCAAACCTGTGGCATGTCAGTCAATCCATTATGGCACAGCTCATTCAGCGTTATGGTTCAGATAACATTCACTTTATTGATGGCTTCCCACTCCCTGTCTGTAGTTATACCAGAGCTAGAAAGCATAAAAACTTTAAAGAATACGCAGGTTTTAGTTATTGTGCTGCAAAACAAGAAAAATATTATGGTTTCAAAGCTCATATCGTCATTAATCTTTCAGGCATGATTTCGGGTTATACCTTTGCACCTGCTCATTGTGATGAGCGAGATGTTGCACCTGAAATTACGAATGATATTTACGGTTTACTGGGAGCAGATAAGGGCTATTTAAGACCAGAATTGAAACGATATTATGAATATCAGGGTATTGATTTACAAACACCCTTTAGAAAAAACATGATAGATTTCAGACCTAAAGAGACACTGCAAATACTGATGAAAGCCAGAAGAAAGATTGAAACAGTGATTGGTCAATTAACAGATCGCTTTCACATTCAGAAAGTGAGGGCAAAAGATCTATGGCATTTAACCCACCGCATAACTCGTAAAATTCTGTCGCATACAATTTGTGTGGTGCTAAATAAAAAGCTTGGTCATTCACCAATTCAATTCGAAAATCTTATTTTAAGTTGAGATTGGCGTATTTCTATCTTAGGACAAATAAAAAGCAGGGAAGCGATCCCTGCTGTTAGAAATTGTAATATAGCTAAATACTAAATAAATCATTACAGTAATCTTTAAACAATTTATCAATATCTTTAACTCTAAATTTATTGCGAATCATTTTTACTCGTGACCACATTTTTTCTATAGGATTTAAGTCCGGGCTATATTTAGGAAGCCACACAATGTAATGGCCTGCACAACGTATCAACTCCTGAAGCCTTGTTCCTTTGTGAAAGGTGGCATTATCCATAATCAATACACTGGTTTTTTTCAGCTTTGGCAATAAATCCTGTTCAATCCAGCATTCAAATACCTCGGTATTCACTGAACAATCAAATACTCCAACTGTAAGCAATCTATTTTCGATTAATGCGCCAATCGCATTGCTACAATTTTTTAACTGCCAGTTAAATTCAGCTTCAGCTCGCGCTCCTTTAGGGCTATAACTATGCGATCTCGTACTTTCGCTTTGAAAACCACTTTCATCGATATAAACCAGTGGTAATTGTTGTTCTAAACATTCAATCAAGTTCTGAAATTGCCGACGTTGATTTTGATCTGCTTTAGGGTGCTTTAACGTCTTTTTTTACGCGATATTCCTGCAGCATGTAGCGCATTAAATACTGCATGTGTACTGACACCAAAACGTTCTGCCCGTTCACTGATGTAATCATCGGGATATTGTTCAACATCATTCAATATTTGCTCTTTGCTAATTTTAGCTGGGCGACCAGGAATAGGTTTAGTTACAGTGGACTTTTTCCAATTCTGAATCGTCTGTATACAGACGTTAAAATGCTGTGCTGCTTTTCGCACAGACATTTTATCTCTAGTCATAATTTCTATGACTTTGTCTTTAAAATCTTTTGAATATCCCATGTTTCTATTGTTCTATATTTTTAAGTATTTGGCTATAACAGGCAAGCTTAAGCGACTTTGAGAGTAGCGCGTTTGGCTGCCTGTGAATGGTTGAGATAATGCAGCGCATCATCGGTACTGCCTTCATGCACCGGATCATACCAAGGCATTAAATAACCGAGCTGTTGGGATACTAACCACAGCGGGTTAGGCAGAAGGCGGTTATCTGACTGGGAAATACGCAACCATTCTTTCCAGATCCAGGGTTTATATACGGCTGGCTTATACTGCTTGAAACGTGAATCCTGCGATAACAGATGTGCAGCACCATCTACCCAAATGCCAATTACACCAATAATGACCACCACACTTAGATAATAACGGGCAATATAGCCGCCGCCCAGGTGACGATATAAATCAAAAGCCACACTACGATGTTCGATTTCTTCAGCACCATGCCATTTCACCAGATCCAACATATTCGGATCAGCACCCAGACGTTCCCATTCAGTATTGTAGAATGCGTATTTACCCAGGACACAGGTCATATGTTCTACTGTCGCAATAATACCGAGACGGAACAGATCCCATTGATGAGCCATAAGTTTAGGAATTTTGAGACCGAATGGCTGATCGGCGAGCAGCTTGTTAAATAGGAAATGCATGATGTCCAGATTGCGCTGGATATCAATCTGACGTTCAGATAAATATTCTTTATTGGCTGAATTATGTGCCTGGGCATGCATAGCTTCCTGACGGATAAACGCCTGCACATCATGCTTTAATTTTTCGTCAGTGATCTGGGGGAGGACTTTGTTATATAAACGGCAGAACCAGAGTTCACCTGCAGGTAGAATATTGTTAATTTCATTGACGAAGTAACTGGCAAAGGGTTGATCAGGAATCCAGTCGACTGGAGTATCTTGCCATTCAAACCTGACCTTGCGAGGCTGGATAAAATAGGAAATGGAAGAGCCAATTCTTGTTGTTTTGAAGCGCGAAAGTAAAGACATGGTGTGAATCCATCACTGCTTGATCAAGACAGTATGAAAAAAATATCCCGAATTGCGGCAGGCAATACGGGACATTCTTTTATCAGATGAAACACATTCGGCTTATTTTTGTGGATCTTGTTCGACAATTTCTGTTGGGTCGGCTTCTACAGGCGCGTCCAGATCATTCAGTTCACTGGCAGTGACTTCATGAGCACTGTTGGTTTCATCTTCATGTTCTAATAATTCAATTGGCTCATCAGCTTCATTTAAATCATGCATTGAAGCTTCAGGAATGCTGTCCAGATCAAATTCAGGTGCTTGATTCAAGGTGAAGTTCAAACGGCCGCCCATCACACTGGCCAGTTCTTCCAGACCTTGCTTGTTTAAAGAAGAGAACAGTTGAATCGAGAAATCCAGCTTCATCTTTTTCAGTTTGGCTTTCACTTCTTGTAGTGCTTTCGAAGCAGGGCCACGGTTCAGCTTGTCGGCTTTAGTCAGCAGCACATGTACGAATAATTTACGTGAATACGCCCATTCCAGCATCATCACATCAAAGTGTTGTAGCGGATGACGGATATCCATCAGCAACACCAGACCTTGCAGGCTCTTGCGGTGAATTAGATAGTTTTCCAGTTCTTTCTGCCAGACAATTTTCATGGCTTCTGGGACCGCTGCATAGCCATAACCCGGTAAATCGACCAGACGCTGATCCGGATTGCCAAGGCTAAAGAAGTTGATCATCTGGGTACGGCCTGGTTTTTTGGACGCACGGGCCAACTGTTTCTGATTGGTCAGGGCATTGATGGCACTCGATTTACCCGCATTGGAACGGCCAGCAAAAGCCACCTCATAACCGGTATCTTCTACACACAAGCTGAGCTTGGGTGCACTCATCAGGAACTCAGCTTTGCGTAACCAGTTGAGGGCTTGTACCGAATATTCAGTAATGGCTGGATCGACCTTTTTTTCATAGCTGATCTTTTGCTTTGGGGCATTTGATGCCTTACTGTTTTTCGACTTTCCTCTGCTGTGATGCATGGCTCAACTTCAATGACTAATTATACAAGAAGCTATTATAAAGGAAGTCGGGCGGGCAAGCGAACTTTAGAATTGCCCAATAGAATAAGGGTATTAGAGATTGATCAGGCTAATTGGTGACTGGATACTAAAATGTTCCTTGGTCGGTTCAACGACATCACCCAGAATATATTGATCCAGACTGGTGTAGAACTGCTCCACCGCCTGATCCAGAATGCCTTTTAATCCGCAATTGGTACGTAATACACAGGGTGGATCATTACATTCCACAATCTGGTTGTCACGTTGCAGAATACGCACAATCTGTCCTAGCTGAACTTTCAGGGCAGCCGGATTAAGACGGATTCCACCGCCTTTACCGCGAGAGGTAATGAGCCAGTCCTGTTTCGCCATAAAGTAGGCAATTTTCATGGCATGGTTCTGTGAAATCTGTAAGCGCTCCGCCAGCTCGGCAATCGTATAAGGCAGATCGCGGGGTTGTGCAACATACATCAGTATGCGCAGCGCATAGTCAGTAAATTTATTCAGTTGCATGATAATACTGATGTTTTTGATGAAAAAAATTAGGGTTAGTCTAGCATACCAGGCTAACCCTCTGTTTTTATTTTAAGCTGAAGAAGCAGTTAGTGGCGTACACCACCTGTGCCAAAGGCTTCGCTATGAATGTTCTCAGCAGGAATTCCGCGAGCGACAAGCGCCTTTTGCTGTTCAGCCATAAATGGCATTGGGCCACAGAGATAGTAGTCTGCATTGGCTGGTAATAATGCGCTATCTACAGTGCTTAAGTCCAGTCGACCGGCAACATCATAATCCTCGCCCAGTTTATCGCTTGGGTGCGGGAATTCATAAGCAGTCATTGTGCTTAAACGTGGATATTTGGCTTTCAGGTCATGAATATGCTGTTTCATCGCATGAACCTGTTTGCTACGGCAGGCATGGATGAAAGTCACAGGTTGTGGCATGTCCAGAGTCACCAGCTGGTTTAGCATGGCCACCATTGGAGTTAGACCTACACCGCCACTGATGAACACATTACGTTTGTTCGGATCGATCAGGTAGAAGTTACCTGTTGGTGCAGAGACTTCAATTTCTGAACCTTCTGGAAGGCTATGTAAAGTATTCGATACCCAGCCTGGAACCATGTCGCCTTTCTGATCTTCACGTTTCACGGAAATACGCAGGTAATCCGCTTGTGGGCAAGTTGACAGGGTGTATTGGCGTGGCTGTCTCAGGTTCAGCTCAGGTACAAATACACGTACTGAAATGTATTGGCCGGCTTCATATTTTGGTAATGGACCGCCGTCGACTGGAGCCAGGTAGAAAGAAGTGATTTCGTCACTTTCCACGACTTTCTTGGCAATCTTGAAGTTGCGCCAGCCTAACCAGCTGCCTTTAGTCTGTTCATGCTGATCATAGATCGCTTTTTCAGTGGCAATGAACAGATCCGCCAGTTGACCGTACGCTGCAGCCCAAGCATCAATCAGTGGATCATCCATCGAAATGTTCAGCACTTCACTGATCGAATGTAAAAGGTTTTCCCCAACAATACCGTAGTCCGGTGCCTTAATGTTTAAGCTCACGTGCTTGTGTGCGATCAGCTCAACCACGGGTAACAGCACAGATGGATCTTCGATATTTTCAGCATAAGCCAGAACCGCACCTGCCAAGGCTTGTGCTTGAGCTCCACTGCGTTGATGTCCCATGTTAAAGGTTTCTTTCAAATCAGGATTATTGCCTAGCATGCGGTTATAGAAATAACCGGTCAGGGCAACCCCATTTTCACGAAGTACAGGAACAGTGGCTTTTACAAGGTCAATTTGCTGTGGAGTCATAGCTGATCTCTCATGGCTGTTATTTATAAGATGTATTTAAAATACATCTTATAAAGTGCTTTTACAATATAGTAAAAGCATAAAACCATAAAAAAATTATGGGATATAAAAATATCCCATAAAAATGATGTTTTCGATCGGAGAAAGGAAGGTTATTTGCGCCCGAAGAGGGAACCTAATAGACCACGCACAATTTTCTGTCCGGTACTACCACCCAGACTACGTGCTGCACTTTTGGCAAAGGTACCCACAATATCCTGTGTGAGTTTTTCACGTTGCTTGACTGCACGTTCAGCTTCTTTTTGCTGTTCACGTGCCAAACGTTCCTGTTCCTTGGCTTGCTGCTTAGCCAGAGCTTCCTGTTCTTTGGCCTGTTGCTTGGCAAGTTCCGCAGCTTGAGCCTGCTGCTGAAGTTCCAGTACTTTTTGCTGCAGCATCTCATGCGCACTGTCACGGTCAACTTCCTGCTCATAAATACCAGCGACAATGCTTTGCTGCATCAGTGCTTTACGTTCTTCTGGTGTAATCGGGCTAAAAGAAGAATGTGGTGGCATGATCCAGCCACGTTCAACCATCTGTGGAGTCCCTTTTTCATCCAGACAGCTAATCAGCGCTTCACCCACAGCAAGTTCAGTAATCGCTTCCTGCACTTTAAATTCTGGATTGGCACGGAAGGTATCTGCTACCGTTTTGACTGCCTTCTGGTCTTTAGGTGTGAAAGCGCGTAAGGCATGCTGAATACGGTTGCCGAGTTGTCCTAATACGCTTTCAGGTAAGTCGAGTGGATTCTGGGTGACAAAATAAATCCCCACACCTTTGGAGCGGATCAGACGCACGACCTGTTCAAACTTTTCCTGCAGGGCGGGGCTGGCATTATCAAAGAATAGATGGGCTTCATCAAAGAAGAACACCAGTTTCGGTTTGTCCAGATCACCCACTTCTGGTAACTGTTCAAATAACTCTGACAGCATCCATAGCAGGAAAGTGGCGTACAACTTCGGTGTATTCATCAGCTTGTCGGCAGCCAGCAAATTGATATTGCCGCGGCCTTGGCTATCCGTTTGCAGGAAATCCATCAGGTCGAGTGCTGGCTCGCCAAAGAATTTATCCCCGCCTTGATCTGCAAGTGCCAATAAATTGCGTTGAATCGCACCGAGGCTGGCGGGGGAGAGATTGCCATATTCCGCTTTAAAGTCTGCAGCATGTTCGCTGACATAGCTGAGCATGGCTTTCAGGTCTTTAAAATCGATCAGTAACAAGCCCTGATCGTCGGCAATTCGGAAGACTGCCGAGAGAACGCCTTCTTGCGTGTCATTCAGGTTCAGGATGCGGGCAAGCAAGAGTGGTCCAATTTCAGAAATCGTAGTACGGATCGGATGGCCTTGTTCACCAAACAGATCCCAGAATACGACCGGCGAAGCTTCAAAAGGAATCGAGTCAATATTCAGGCTTTTAATGCGTTCATCGAACTTAGGATTACTTTCCCCCGGCTTGGCTAGGCTGGAAACATCTCCCTTGGCATCGGCTAGGAACACGGGTACACCAATGCTGGAAAAGCTTTCTGCCAAAACTTTCAAAGTTACCGTTTTGCCAGTTCCGGTCGCGCCGGCAATTAGCCCGTGACTGTTGGCAAGCTGTGAGTGCAGCACAATATTTTGCGTGGTATCACTGGTTTTTTTAGCAATAATAATTGGTGTACCCATAAATTTTCCTGTTGTTATTTACTCATTTTTAAGTTTTTTCATGTTTTGTAGTGCGTGCTGAATATCTTCAATCAGATCTTTCGGATGTTCTAGACCAATACAGAAACGAACCAGAAAACCCTCTTTCAAATGTGAATGTTCAAGCACACGCATTTCTTTTAAGTTATATAGCATGACCAGACTCACAGGGCCACCCCAGCTAAATCCAAGCTTAAACAGTTTTAAGCTGTCACAGAAATTTCGAATATCTTGCAACTTGTAGTTATTGTCAAAAATCACGCTGACCAGTCCGGCACTATGTCCTTGCTTGCAAATTTCTTTCCAGTTTTCATGGCCAGCATTGTCAGTATCAGCCGGATGTAAGACCTGAACAAATTCTGGTTGTTGTTTGAGCCAGTCTAATAAGGTTAAGCAGCTTTGTGATTGATGTTCATATCGGAGTTGCATTGAAGCCAGACTACGTTGTACCTGAGCGACATCATCACCTGATACTGAAATACCCTGAATGGCATGCGCACGGAACAATTTGTGATGTAATTCTTTATCGCGGGTAACCACTGAACCCATCAGAATATCACCGCCACCACTTGGATATTTAGTCAGGGCATGCACGGTCATATCGACACTTAAATGATCCTCACCAAAATCAAATGCATTAAAGGCGAGACCTGCGCCCCAAGTATTGTCCAGCGCAGTGAGGATATTGTTGGCTTGAGCCTTCTTGACCAAGCGACTCAAATCGGGAAATTCTAAAGTCACGGAACCCGCCGCTTCCAGCCAAAGCAGTTTGGCTTTTTCCGAGGGCTGAAAAGTATCCGTGTCTATCGCATTATAGACTTTGACCTGAATACCATAGCGGGTTTCCAGATTACGTAAATGTTCCATGTTTGGACCATAGATATTGTCCGCAACCCACACTTCATCGCCTTGGCTTAAAAAACAAGAATTCACGAGATTAATCGCAGATAAACCACTCGGTGCCAGCAAGCAATATTGACCGCCTTCGATCTGGGCAATGCTATCGCCTAAGGTAAATGTCGTCGGTGTACCATGCGTGCCATAGCTATAGTCATAGTCATCAGTCCAATGGCGATTAAATAGGGTATCGGTGTTGTTAAAGATAATGGTGGATGCACGAAACAGGGGAGGTTGAATACTGGAAATGTATTGCGGGGCCTTTCGTGGTGCATGAATCAGCGCTGTTTGAGGATTTTTTTTCACGTGAATGCTCTTAAATGTAATCAAATATTGCTTTAGCTTAAGAGAATCTCATTATTGCTGCCAGTTATGTTGTGAAATGTTGAAAAAACTGACATTGCTAAAAAGTTGGCTTCATTTTTGCAAAACCTAAAATCAGAGAGCTACAACAAAAGGTTTAGGCGCATGAAGTCGCAGTTAAAAGTACATTATTTTCAGCATATTGCTGGCGAGGGTTTTGGTAGTTGTATTGATTTTTTAAAGCAGCATCAGGCGCAAATTACTGCGACTGAATTCTTTGCTTTACCCGTCGATCGTCCACTGGATATTGAAGCTTTGCCATCAGTGGATGAAGTTGATTTGCTGATCATCATGGGAGGCACCATGAGCGTTAATGATGAGGCGAATTATCCATGGTTAAAGATCGAAAAACGCTGGTTACGCCGTTATCTTTCTCAAGGCAAACCGGCGATTGGCCTATGTTTAGGTGGGCAGCTGATTGCCAATGCCTTGGGTGCGGCCGTCAGCCGTAACCAGGAGCAGGAGTTAGGCTGGACCACGGTACGCAAAGTCGCGCATGTACCCGAGGATTGTTTTATTTTACCTGAACAGTTTGAAATTATGCAGTGGCATAGTGAAACCTTTGAACTACCTAAAGGGGCAATTCATCTGGCAGAAAATGAAGCCTGTCGTAATCAGGTGTATCAACTCGGCAAGAATGTCTTGGGGTTCCAGTTTCATCCGGAAATCACCCCGGAAACTTTAAAGCTGTTTTTGGAAAATGAAGAAGAAATTTCACAATTTTCTGGAAAATATGTACAGGACATCCAACAACTGAAAAGAACAACCAAAAATAATTTTATCCAAGGAAATCAAATACTAAATCAAGCTATTCAGTATGTTTTGGAAAAAACGGCCTAGTGGGTAAAAAATAAACAATTGATTTCCCGAATAAATTGAAATACAGCAAGAAAAACTCTAAAAGGGATTTGCTTATGTAATAAACAATGGCTATAATAAGCGACCCTTCAATAGGAAGGGGGTTAACTACGAAGAAAGTAGTTAACTATCGTTACAGTCGTGGCATCGATCACGACCTTAGTGATATTTCACTGCTCTTGACACTTGCCTTAAAATAGTGGGGTGAGATGCGTCAAGAGTGATTCTTTATATATTTGGCTTGGAGTTAACTGGTATGTCTAACCAGAGAATTCGTATCCGTCTTAAGTCTTTTGATCACCGTCTTATTGATCAATCAGCTCAAGAAATCGTAGAAACAGCAAAACGTACTGGCGCACAAGTTTGTGGTCCAATTCCAATGCCTACACGCATTGAACGTTTTAACGTTTTAACATCACCACACGTTAACAAAGATGCGCGTGACCAATACGAGATCCGCACTTACAAACGTTTGATCGACATCGTTCAACCTACAGACAAAACTGTAGATGCATTGATGAAGTTAGATCTTGCAGCTGGTGTTGATGTTCAGATCGCATTGGGTTAAGGCTTTCGGGTTAATTAACGCTCTAAGTTAATTAGGCCGCTTTTTTAGAGGTTTATGCACATGGCTATTGGTTTAGTCGGTCGCAAGTGCGGTATGACACGTATCTTTACAGATGCTGGTGTTTCTGTGCCTGTTACAGTGATTGAGGTTGATCCTAACCGCATCACTCAAATCAAAACGCTTGAAACTGATGGTTATCAAGCGATTCAAATCACTACTGGTGAACGTCGCGAATCTCGCGTAACTAACGCTCAGAAAGGTCACTTTGCGAAAGCTGGTGTTACTGCTGGTCGTCTGGTTCAAGAATTCCGCGTTTCAGAAGCTGAGCTTGAAGGTCGTGAAGTTGGCGCTACTATCGGTGTAGATCTGTTCACAGTGGGTCAAATTGTTGACGTAACTGGTCAGTCTAAAGGTAAAGGTTTCCAAGGTGGTGTTAAGCGTTGGAACTTCCGTACTCAAGACGCTACTCACGGTAACTCTGTTTCTCACCGTGTTCTAGGTTCTACAGGTCAAAACCAGACTCCTGGTCGCGTGTTCAAAGGCAAAAAAATGGCTGGCCATTTAGGTGCTGAACGCGTAACTGTACAGGGTCTTGAAATTGTATCTATCGACGCAGAACGTTCAGTTCTAGTAGTTAAAGGTGCGATTCCTGGCGCTACTGGTGGCGACGTAACTGTTCGTCCTACGATCAAGGCCTGAGGGGAAATAACGTGAATTTAAATACTGTTTCCGGCTCTGCTGTTGAATTATCAGAAGTTGCGTTCGGTCGTGAATTTAATGAAGCTCTTGTACACCAAGTTGTTACAGCTTACTTAGCTGGTGGTCGTCAAGGTTCTAAAGCTCAGAAATCACGTGCAGACGTTTCTGGCGGTGGTAAAAAACCATTCCGTCAAAAAGGTACTGGCCGCGCTCGTGCTGGTTCTATTCGTAGCCCAATCTGGGTTGGCGGTGGTAAAACTTTTGCTGCTCGTCCACAAGACTGGTCTCAAAAAGTAAACCGTAAAATGTACCGCGGTGCTATGCAATGCATCCTGGCTGAACTTGTTCGTCAAGATCGCTTAGTTCTAGTTGAAGAGTTTGCTGTTGCAGCTCCAAAAACTAAAGAATTGCTTGCAAAACTTAACGACTTGAATGCTACTCGTGCATTGATCGTTACTGATGCTGTTGATGAGAACTTGTATCTAGCTGCTCGTAACCTTCCACACGTTGATGTGGTTGATGCGACTGCAATCGATCCTGTTAGCTTGATCGCGTTCGATAAAGTTGTTATGTCTGTAGCTGCTGCTAAGAAAATTGAGGTAGAACTCGGATGAACAACGAACGTTTATATCAAGTCCTGCAAGGACCTGTTTTCTCAGAAAAAGCACAAGTTTTAGGTGAAACTGCTGGTGTTCAAGTATTCAAAGTTGCACTTGATGCAAACAAGCTTGAAATCAAAAAAGCAGTTGAACAATTGTTTGGTGTAGAAGTTGTTAAAGTTAACACTACGATCACTAAAGGTAAAACTAAACGCTTTGGTAAAACATTAGGACGTCGTTCTGATGTTAAAAAAGCATACGTCACCCTGAAAGCTGGCCAAGATGTTGAAATGGCTGACTTGGGCGATGCCGCTGAAAGCGCAGCGGAATAAGGACGAAAACTATGCCTATTCAAAAATGTAAGCCAACGTCTCCGGGACGTCGCTTTGTAGAGAAAGTGGTTCATAATCACCTTCACAAAGGCGCGCCTTATGCTCCACTAGTTGAAGCTAAAAAACGTACTGGCGGCCGTAATAACAACGGTCACATTACGACTCGTCACGTTGGTGGCGGTCACAAACAACACTACCGTTTAATCGACTTCAAACGTAACAAAGACGGCATCCCAGCTGTAGTTGAGCGTATTGAATACGATCCAAACCGTACTGCGCACATTGCGTTGTTGAAGTATGCTGACGGTGAACGTCGCTACATCATCGCGCCTAAAGGTTTACGCGCTGGTGATTCAGTTCAATCTGGTAACGATGCTCCAATCCGTCCAGGTAACTGCTTGCCACTTCGCAACATGCCTATCGGTTCTACTCTTCACAACATCGAACTTAAAATCGGTAAAGGCGCGCAGTTAGCTCGTTCAGCTGGTACTTCTGTTCAGTTGTTGGGTCGTGACGGTTCTTACGCTATCGTTCGTCTTCGTTCAGGCGAGATGCGTAAAATTCATGTTGAATGCCGCGCTGTGTTAGGTGAAGTATCTAACTCAGAAAGCAATCTTCGCTCACTAGGTAAAGCTGGTGCATCACGCTGGCGTGGTGTTCGTCCTACCGTTCGTGGTATGGCGATGAACCCAGTTGATCACCCACACGGTGGTGGTGAAGGGCGTAACAAAGGTATTCAACCTGTAAGCCCATGGGGTCAAAAAGCTAAAGGGTACAAAACACGTACCAACAAGCGTACGACTAAGATGATTATTCGCGACCGTCGCGTTAAGTAACAAGTAAAGGAATCTGACAATGCCTCGTTCTCTGAAAAAAGGCCCATTCGTCGATGCGCACTTGTTCGCTAAGGTTGAAGCGGCTATCGCGGCTAATAACCGTAAGCCGATCAAAACTTGGTCGCGTCGTTCGATGATCCTCCCGGATTTTGTTGGTTTAACAATTTCTGTACACAATGGCCGTAACCATGTTCCAGTGATCATCTCTGAACATATGGTTGGACACAAGCTTGGTGAATTTGCACCGACTCGTACCTACCGTGGTCACGGTGTTGACAAGAAATCTAAACGTTAATAGGTGCTATGATGGAAGTAACTGCTAAATTACGCGGTGCCGCTATCTCGGCACAAAAAGCTCGTTTGGTTGCAGATCTTATCCGCGGCAAATCTGTTGCGCACGCTCTTAACATCTTAAACTTCAGCAACAAAAAAGCTGCAGTATTGGTTAAGAAAGCGTTGGAATCTGCAATTGCAAACGCTGAACATAATAACAGTTTAGATGTAGACGACCTTAAAGTTTCTACGATCTACGTTGATGAAGGCATGAGCCTGAAACGTATTATGCCACGTGCTAAAGGCCGTGCAGATCGTATTACTAAGCGTACTTGTCACATCACCGTTAAGGTAGGGGTTTGATATGGGTCAGAAGGTTCATCCAATCGGTATCCGCCTAGGTGTTGTGAAACGTCATAACGCTAACTGGTATGCGAGTCCGAAACAATACGCTGAATACTTGCTTAAAGATTTGCAAGTTCGTGAGTTTTTAACTAAAAAACTTAAGAATGCAATGATCAGCAATATTCTTATCGAACGTCCAACAGGCGCTGCTAAAGTAACTATTAGCACTGCTCGTCCTGGTATTGTAATCGGTAAAAAAGGCGAAGACATTGAGAAATTACAACGCGAATTAACATCTATTATGGGTGTTCCTGCGCAAGTAAGTATCAACGAAATTGATCGTCCAGACTTAGACGCGCGTCTAGTTGCTGAAGCTATCGCTTCTCAATTGGAAAAACGTGTAATGTTCCGTCGTGCTATGAAGCGTGCGGTTCAAAACACTATGCGTGCTGGTGCGAAAGGTATCAAAGTAGAAGTTTCAGGCCGTTTAGGTGGTGCTGAGATTGCTCGTACTGAATGGTATCGTGAAGGTCGTGTACCTCTACATACTCTTCGTGCAGATATCGACTACGCGACTATGCGTGCTGAGACTACTTACGGTACGATTGGTGTTAAAGTTTGGATCTTCCGTGGCGAGATCTTGGGTGGCATGAAACAAGTCATGAACCCAGCTCCAGCTGAAGAACGTCCAGCTAAACGCGGTCGCGGTCGTGGTGAAGGTCAAGAGCGTCGTGGTCGTCGCAATGATCGTTCTGCTGAAAAAGGAGAATAATCCATGTTGCAACCTAAACGTACTAAATTCCGTAAGGTGCAAAAAGGCCGTAACACTGGTCTAGCTCACCGCGGTAGCTCAGTATCTTTTGGTACTATCGCACTTAAATCAATCGAACGTGGTCAAATGACTGCACGTCAAATTGAAGCAGCGCGTCGTACAATTAGCCGTCGTATTAAACGTGGTGGTAAAATCTTTATCCGTGTATTCCCGGACAAGCCAATTACTTCTAAACCACTTGAAGTGCGTATGGGTAAAGGTAAAGGTTCTGTGGAATACTGGGTTTGCCAAATCAAACCAGGTAAAGTCTTGTACGAAATTGATGGTGTTAACGAAGACCTAGCTCGCGAAGCGTTCACGCTTGCTGCTGCTAAACTTCCGTTTAAAACCACTATCGTGACTCGGACGGTAATGTAATGAAAACTAAAGATCTACGTGAAAAGTCGGTAGAAGAGTTGACAGCTTTGCTTGATGAGCAACAGCTAAACCAATTCCGTCTTCGTATGGCGAAAGCAACTGGTCAATTGGGTAAATCGCACGAAGTGCAATTGACTCGCAAGACTATTGCTCGTATCAAGACCCTCCTTACCGAAAAACAGGGGAACGGACAATGAGTGAAAATACAGTCCGCACGTTAACAGGCAAAGTAGTAAGCGACAAGATGGAAAAATCTATCGTTGTTCTTATCGAACGCCGTGTTCAACACCCGTTGTATGGCAAATCAATCCGCCGTTCAACAAAATTACATGCTCATGATGAGAACAACACAGCTAAAGTTGGCGACGTTGTAACCATTAAAGAAAGCCGCCCAATGTCTAAAACTAAGTCATGGACTTTAGTTGAAGTTGTTGAAGCAGCTGCTGAGTAATTAACGTTCTTGTTGCATCATCGGTCAATTTCGAGTACTCTTTGAGCCTTTCGAAATTGTGACCGGTGATGCTCGGTTTTGGAGTAGGGCAATGATTCAGACCGAAACTATGCTCGACGTAGCAGACAACAGTGGTGCTCGCCGCGTACAATGTATTAAAGTACTTGGTGGTTCACATCGTCGTTATGCTTCTGTTGGCGACATTATTAAAGTTACTGTAAAAGAAGCAATTCCACGCGCACGTGTTAAAAAAGGTGACGTGATGAATGCAGTAGTTGTACGTACAAAATTCGGTATCCGTCGTCCAGACGGTTCAGTGATTCGTTTCGACGATAACGCTGCTGTTATTTTGAACAACAACAAAGCGCCGATTGCAACTCGTATTTTCGGACCAGTGACTCGTGAACTTCGTACTGAACAGTTCATGAAAATTATTTCATTGGCTCCTGAAGTTCTATAAGAGGCGATCATGGCTAAGATTAAAAAAGGCGATCAAGTAATTGTGATCGCAGGTAAAGAAAAAGGCAAACAGGGTACTGTTCTGTCTGTTTCTAATGACCGCGTTAAGGTTGAAGGCCTTAACTTGGTGAAGAAGCATCAAAAGCCGAACCGTGTTACTGGCGCTGAAGGCGGCATCGTAACTCAAGAAGCTTCGCTTCACATTTCAAACGTGGCAATTTTTAATGCTACAACCCAAAAGGCTGACCGTGTTGGTTACCAAACGATTGACGGCGTGAAAACTCGCGTATTCAAATCTAATGGTGAATCAGTGGCGGTAGCGAAGTAATAGGTTGAAAAAGGCAATGGCCAGACTTAAAGCACGTTACAACGACGAACTTAAAGCTCAATTAAAAGAACAATTGGGAATTAAGAATGTGATGGAGATCCCTCGCATCACTAAAATCACTATCAACATGGGTGTTGGTGCAGCTTCTGCTGACAAGAAACTCCTTGATGGTGCTCTTTCTGATATGCAAGCTATCGCTGGTCAAAAACCAGTTCTTACGTTAGCTCGTAAATCTATCGCTGGTTTCAAAATCCGTGATGGTTGGCCAATTGGTTGTAAAGTTACTTTACGCGGCGAACGTATGTACGAATTCTTAGACCGTCTGATCTCGATTGCGATTCCTCGTATCCGTGACTTCCGTGGTTTCTCTGCGAAATCATTTGATGGTCGTGGTAACTACTCAATGGGTCTTAAAGAACAGATCATGTTCCCTGAGATCGATTTTGACAAGATTGACCGTATTCGTGGTATGGACATTACCATCACTACGACTGCTCGCACCGATGACGAAGGCCGTGCGCTAATGCGTGCATTCGGCTTCCCGTTCAAATAAGAGGTCGAAATGGCTAAGAAAAGTATGATTAATCGCGAATTGAAACGCGAAGCTACTGTTGCTAAATACGCTGCAAAACGTGCTGAATTAAAAGCAATCATTGCAAACGTAAATGCTTCAGATGAAGAACGTTTCGATGCGATGATGAAATTACAAGCATTACCACGTAATGCATCTCCAGTACGTCTACGTAACCGTTGTGGTTTAACTGGTCGTCCTCATGGTTACTTCCGTAAGTTCGGCTTAAGCCGTAACATGGTACGCGATAAAGTAATGCAAGGTGATGTACCTGGCGTTGTTAAGGCAAGCTGGTAAGGAGCACTATAAATGAGTATGCAAGATACCGTTGCCGACATGCTAACACGTGTTCGTAACGCACAAATGGCAAAGAAACAAACTGTTTCTATGCCTAATTCTAAGTTGAAAGTTGCGATTGCTAACGTACTTCAACAAGAAGGTTATATTTCAAACGTAGAAGTTGCTGAAGTTGAAGGCAAAGCAACTCTTACTTTGACTTTAAAATATTTTGAAGGCAAGCCAGTTATCGAAACTGTGAAACGCGTAAGCCGTCCGGGTCTACGTCAGTATCGCGGTAAAGATGCACTTCCAAGCGTTAAGCAAGGTTTAGGTATTGCAATTGTTTCTACAAGCAAAGGCATCATGACTGATCGCGCTGCACGTGCTGCAGGCGTTGGTGGTGAAGTTATTGCTTTTGTTTCTTAATAGGTGATTCCTCATGTCTCGTGTGGCTAAAGCCCCAGTAACTGTACCTAACGGTGTAACAGTTACTCAGAACGGCCGGCAGGTCGAAGTGAAAGGCAGCAAAGGTACATTGTCTTTCAACCTGCATGCGCTGGTCGAGCTAAAACAGGAAGACGGTACTCTAGTTATTGCTCCTAAAGCTGAATCTAAAGATGCTTGGATGCAAGCTGGTACTGCTCGCGCTGTGCTTAACAACCTTGTAAAAGGTGTAAGCGAAGGTTTCGAACGTAAGTTACAACTTATCGGTGTTGGTTATAAAGCTGCGGTTAAAGGTAACGTTGTTAACCTTAACCTTGGTTTCTCTCACCCGATTGACTATACGCTTCCTGAAGGTGTAACTGCTGAAACTCCAACTGCAACTGAAATCGTACTTAAATCTGCTGATAAAGCAGTTCTAGGTCAAGTCGCTGCAGATATCCGTGGTTACCGTCCACCAGAGCCTTATAAAGGTAAAGGTGTTCGTTATTCTGACGAAGTTGTACTTCGTAAAGAAGCTAAGAAGAAATAAGGCGCGAGGTTCTTATGAACGAAAAGAAACAATCCCGTTTGCGTCGTGCGAAAAGCACACGCTTGCACATCCGTGCATTGGGTGCGACTCGTTTGTGTGTAAACCGCACTCCGCGTCACATCTATGCTCAAGTTATCTCAGCAGATGGTGGCAAAGTATTAGCGCAAGCTTCTACTCTAGACGCTACTCTACGTGCGGGTACTACTGGTAACGTTGAAGCAGCTCAGAAAGTAGGTGCTTTAATCGCAGAACGCGCTAAAGCAGCTGGTGTTACTAAAGTTGCATTTGACCGTTCTGGTTTCAAATATCATGGTCGTATCAAAGCCTTGGCTGATGCTGCCCGTGAAAACGGCTTGGAGTTCTAATCATGGCTAAAGTTGAACAAAACGAAGGTCTTGTTGAAAAGCTGGTTGCCGTTGATCGTGTAGCCAAAGTTGTTAAGGGTGGTCGTATCTTCTCTTTCACAGCATTAACTGTTGTGGGTGATGGTAATGGTCGCGTAGGTTTTGGTCGTGGTAAAGCGCGTGAAGTTCCAGCTGCTATTTCTAAAGCACTTGAAGCTGCTCGTCGTAACATGATTACTGTTGACCTTGTTGATGGTACTGTTCAGCACCCTATCAATGCTCGTCACGGTGCAAGCCGCGTTTACATGCAACCTGCTTCTGAAGGTACTGGTGTAATTGCTGGTGGCGCGATGCGTGCAGTTTTAGAAGCTGTTGGCGTACGTAACGTATTAACTAAATGTTATGGCTCTACAAACGCTGCTAACGTAGTAAACGCGACTTTTAACGGTTTGCGTGATATGACTTCTCCTGAGAAAGTTGCTGCGAAACGTGGTTTAACAGTAGAACAAATTCAAGGGTAATCAATCATGAAAACGATTAAAGTTACCCAGACTAAATCTGCATCGCACCGCTTGAAAAATCACAAGCTGAGCCTGAAAGGTTTAGGTCTGCGTCGTATTGGTCATACTGTAGAAGTGCAAGATACGCCTTCTAACCGTGGTATGATCAACCAAGTCTACTATATGGTTAGTGTAGAGGAATAAGCCATGACTCTGCGTTTAAATACAATTGCACCTGCAGAAGGTGCTAAGCGTGACAACCTTCGTCTAGGCCGTGGTATCGGTTCTGGCGTTGGTAAGACTGGTGGTCGTGGTATCAAAGGTCAAAACTCACGTAAGAGCGGTGGTACTCGTCCAGGTTTCGAAGGTGGTCAAACTGCACTTTATCGTCGTTTGCCTAAATTCGGTTTCACTAGCCAATTGGCTTTGAAAACTGCTGAAGTACGTTTATCTGAGCTTGCTAAAGTTGAAGGTGACATCGTGTCTCTTGAAACTTTAAAAGCTGCGAACGTTGTACGTAAAGACATGACTCGTGCTCGTATCGTACTTTCTGGTGAAATTACTCGTGCATTCACTGTACAAGGTGTTGCATTGACTAAAGGCGCTAAAGCTGCTGTTGAAGCTGCTGGTGGTAAAGTCGAGGAGTAATCCCAGTGTCTATGACTCCTAGTTCTTCAGGTCATGTCAACATGATGAAAGGCCAACCATTTCATGTGAAATACCGTGAAATTATTCGTCGAATGATGTTTCTCATTGGTGCGTTGTTGGTGTTTCGACTAGGAGCGCATATTCCAGTACCAGGGATTAATAATGCCGCGCTAGAAAATCTGTTTAATGCAAACCAAGGTACCATCCTTGGTTTGTTTAACATGTTTTCGGGGGGTGCATTAGAGCGAATGTCGATTCTTGCTTTAGGGATCATGCCATACATTTCTGCATCGATTATCGTGCAGTTGATGTCTACTGTGGTTCCTCAGCTCGAAGCTTTGAAAAAAGAAGGCGAGCAGGGCAAACGTAAGATTAACCAATACACACGACAAGGCACGCTGTTCCTTGCACTTGTGCAAGCAATTGGTATGTGTGCTGGCCTGATCAGCCAGGGAATTACCCTGACCTCTGGTCTGGCTTTTTATGTTCCTGCAGTAACCTCTTTGGTTGCGGGGACCATGTTCTTGATGTGGCTGGGTGAACAAATTACCGAGCGTGGGGTGGGTAATGGTATTTCCATGATCATCTTCGCAGGTATCGTTGCAGGATTGCCGACTTTGGTTATGCAGTCTCTGACTTCAGTTGATAATGGCCAGTCTAGTCTAATTGGACTAGCAATTTTTGGTCTGTTATCGATTGCTGTACTTGCAGCGATTGTGTTTATCGAGAAGGCGCAACGTCGTATTCCGGTGAACTATGCTCAAAAGCAGCAGGGACGTCGTGTATTTACTGCACAGCAAACGCACTTGCCATTAAAAATTAATATGGCGGGTGTAATTCCGGCAATTTTTGCCAGCTCTTTACTTTTGTTCCCAGCGAGCTTAGGTCAGTGGGTTGGTAGTTCGGATCCAAGTGCAGGAATTATCAAGCGTAGTCTACAAGACTTGGCATTGGTGTTATCGCCTGGTCAGCCGTTGTATTTGGTGCTCTTTGGTGCGTTAATTATCTTTTTCTGTTACTTCTATACAGCACTGGTATTTAGTCCTAAAGAAGTGTCAGAGAACTTGAAACGCAGCGGAGCTTACGTGCCTGGTATTCGTCCAGGTGAGCAAACTGCTCGTTACTTAGATCATATTCTCAATCGTTTGACCTTTATCGGCGCGATATACATCACTGTCATCTGTTTAATGCCGATGATTCTGCAAAGCTCTTTTGGTATTCCATTTAGCTTGGGCGGAACATCGTTGCTGATCGTGGTAGTGGTGGTGATGGACTTTATGGCTCAGCTTCAAGCACATCTCACCTCGCACCAGTATGACAATCAAACGTTAATGAGAAAAACGACTGCTCATCCTAAGGGATAAGCGCACTTAGAGGTTTCATCATGAAAGTACAAGCTTCTGTAAAGAAAATTTGTGGTAGCTGTAAAGTTATCCGTCGTAATGGGGTTATCCGCGTAATTTGTAGCGCAGAACCTCGTCATAAGCAGCGTCAAGGTTAATCTGATCAAGACCTGTTGATTTCAGTAGGCGAATTGGGTTATTATCCGCCCCTCAAGATTTTTGTGGGGCGGTTGATTATCTCTACTGCCTTTTTGGAGAAAATTGAATGGCTCGTATTGCCGGTGTAAACATTCCGGATAACAAGCATGCTGTTATCTCTCTAACGTACATCTTTGGTATTGGTCGCCACACTGCTAAGTCAATCTTAGCTGCTGCGGGTATCCCAACTACTACTAAGATCCGTGAATTAGATGACGCTCAGCTTGATGCGATTCGTGCAGAAATTGCCAAGGTTCCGACCGAAGGTGATTTACGTCGCGAAATTTCCATGAACATTAAACGTTTAATGGATTTAGGCTGCTACCGCGGTCTTCGTCATCGTCGCAGCTTGCCTGTCCGTGGTCAACGCACCAAAACTAACGCACGTACCCGTAAAGGTCCGCGCAAACCAATTAAGAAATAAGATTTCTGGAAGCTAAAAGATGGCTAAAGATACTCGCACACGCAAGAAGGTCACTCGTACCGTCTCTGAAGGTGTTGCACACATTCACGCTTCTTTTAATAACACCATTGTGACTATTACCGATCGTCAAGGTAATGCACTGGCTTGGGCCACTTCAGGTGGACAAGGCTTCCGTGGATCACGTAAATCAACTCCGTTTGCTGCTCAGGTAGCTGCTGAAGTTGCTGGTAAAGCAGCTTTAGATTACGGTTTGAAAAACTTGGACGTCCTTGTGAAAGGTCCTGGTCCAGGTCGTGAGTCTGCGGTTCGTGCATTAGGTGCAGTGGGTTATAAAATTAACAGCATTACCGATGTGACTCCAATCCCTCACAACGGTTGCCGTCCACCTAAAAAACGTCGCGTGTAAGGAGAAACATTCATGGCTCGTTATATTGGTCCAAAATGCAAACTCTCTCGCCGCGAAGGGACAGACCTGCAATTAAAATCTGGCGTTAAACCATTTGACGTCAAAACTAAAAAACACGCTAAAGCTCCTGGTCAACATGGTGGAGCTCGTGGCGGTAAACAATCTGAGTACTCACTACAATTACGTGAAAAACAAAAAGTACGTCGTATGTACGGTGTTTTAGAGCGTCAATTTAGTAACTACTACAAAGAAGCTGCTCGTGTTAAAGGCGCAACTGGTGAAAACCTGTTGAAATTGCTTGAAAGCCGTCTTGATAACGTTGTTTATCGCATGGGTTTTGGTTCTACACGTGCAGAAGCTCGTCAGTTAGTATCTCACCGTTCAATCACTTTAAATGGCCGTCGCGTTAACATCGCGTCTATCCAAGTTAAAGCTGGTGACGTGATTGCAGTTCACGAAGGCGCTAAACAACAATTACGTATCAAAAACGCAATTGAATTAGCTGCTCAACGTGGCATTCCTTCTTGGATGGAAGTAGATCATTCTAAACTAGAAGGTACGTTCAAAGCTGCACCGGATCGTTCTGATTTACCTGCTGAAATCAACGAAAGCTTGATTGTAGAATTGTATTCTAAATAATCCTTGAGGTAGCAATATGACGCGTACTGCAAATGAGTTTCTAACTCCGCAAGCGATCAAGGTCGAAGCGGCAAGCGGGACCTCGGCAAAAGTTATTCTAGAACCCTTAGAGCGTGGCTTTGGTCATACTTTGGGCAATGCTTTACGTCGCATCCTTCTTTCTTCTTTACCTGGCGCTGCTGTGGTAGAAGTTGAGATTGAAGGTGTTGAGCACGAGTACAGTACTTTGGAAGGCTTGCAGCAGGACATCGTCGAGCTCTTGCTGAACCTAAAAGGATTGTCTATTAAGCTGTTCGATCAAAATGAAGCTTATTTAACATTAGAGAAACAAGGTCCAGGCGACGTAACTGCGGCTGACCTTCGTTTACCTCATAATGTTGAAGTGGTTAACCCTGAACACTTGATCGGCACGTTAAGTGCATCAGGCAATCTTAAGATGCGCCTGAAAGTGGCTCAAGGCCGTGGCTACGAGACTTCTGACTCACGTTTCCCAGAAGGCGAGACTCGCCCAGTGGGTCGCTTACAGTTAGATGCATCTTACAGCCCGATCAAACGTGTGTCATACACAGTGGAAAACGCTCGTGTAGAACAACGTACTGACCTTGATAAACTGGTCATTGATCTTGAAACCAACGGTACAGTTGATCCAGAAGAAGCAATCCGCAAAGCGGCAACAATCTTGCAACAACAAATTGCAATCTTTGTTGATCTTCAGAAAGATCAAGCTCCTGTGGCTCAAGAACCTCGTGAAGAAGTTGATCCAATTTTGCTTCGTCCAGTAGATGATCTAGAGCTAACTGTTCGTTCTGCTAACTGTTTGAAAGCAGAAAACATTTACTACATTGGTGATCTTGTACAGCGTACTGAGGTTGAGTTACTTAAAACTCCTAACCTTGGTAAAAAATCGCTTACTGAGATCAAAGATGTTCTGGCTTCCAAAGGCTTACAACTCGGCATGCGTTTAGAGAACTGGCCACCAGCTAGTCTCCGTATGGACGATCGTTTCGCCTATCGTAGCCGTTAATTAAGTAGGACTATCACCATGCGTCATCGTAATAGTGGTGTGAAATTAGGCCGTACAAGCAGTCATCGTAAAGCGATGTTCCAAAACATGGCTAACTCTTTGTTCGAGCACGAGTTGATCAAAACAACTGTGCCTAAAGCAAAAGAATTACGTCGTGTTGCTGAGCCTTTAATCACTTTAGCTAAAGTCGATACAGTAGCAAACCGTCGTTTGGCGTTTGCTCGTACTCGTTCAGCTGCAACTGTTGGTAAATTATTTACCGTTCTTGGCCCTCGTTACAAAGAGCGTAACGGCGGTTATCTACGTGTTCTTAAAGCGGGCTTCCGTGCAGGTGATGCTGCACCGATGGCTTACGTTGAGCTAGTAGATCGCGAAGTTAACTAATTTCGTGTAGAGCAGCAAACGTTGTTCGAAAAGGTCGGTTGAATAAACCGGCCTTTTTTATTGTCTTGCATTTACCCATTATCAGGCAGTTTAGAAATTTGTCCTGAAAAGATAAGAAAATAATCACTTTTATTCAAACTTGACATTGTGCATTGTCAATTTTGTGCTTTAATAAAAATATATGACAATACTCAGGTAAAAGAAGAATATGGAAAAGCAAGTTGATATTTTAATTGTAGGCGCGGGGATCTCGGGAATTGGTCTGGCGGCCCATCTTTCTAAACATAGTCCTCAACGCTCATTCGAAATTATTGAACGTCGCGAAAGCTTTGGCGGTACGTGGGACCTGTTTAAATATCCTGGTATCCGTTCAGATTCGGACATGTCGACTTTTGGCTTCAACTTTAAGCCTTGGAAAAAAGAAAGTGTATTGGCTTCTGGCTCGGCAATTAAAAATTATCTTGCAGAAGTGGTTCAGGAATTTAACTTGAGCTCAAAAATTCATTTTCAACATCGCGTCGTTAGTGCCAATTATGATTCAGCGACACGTAAATGGTCAGTCGTAGCTGAAAACGCTCAGGGCAAAAAGCAGACCTGGATCGCTAACTTTGTTCTTGGCTGTACGGGTTACTACAATTATGATCAAGGCTTCCAGCCGGAATTCCCGAATCAGGATGCATTCAAAGGTACATTCATTCACCCGCAGCATTGGCCTGAAAATCTGGACTATAGCGGAAAAAAAGTAGTGATTATTGGCAGTGGTGCGACAGCGATTACCCTAGTTCCAGCTATGGTCAAAGGCGGTGCAGGGCATGTGACCATGTTACAGCGCTCTCCAACCTATATCGCTTCAGTTCCTTCGATCGACATGATTTACTCAAAAATGCGTAAATTATTGCCAGAAGACGTGGCCTATAAGCTGACCCGTGCGCGTAATATCGGCATGCAGCGTGGTATCTACGCACTTGCACAAAAACAGCCAAAACTACTGAAAACATTATTATTGAAATCTGTACAGTTTCAGTTGAAAGGGAAAGTGGATATGAAACACTTTACCCCGAATTATGAACCTTGGGATCAGCGCCTATGTGTAGTGCCAGATGGTGACTTGTTCAAAATTCTGCGTGAAGGTCATGCATCTGTAGAAACAGATCATATCGAGAAATTTACTGAAACCGGGATTCAGCTGAAATCAGGTAAACATCTGGATGCGGATATTATTGTGTCTGCTACTGGTTTAAATATTCAGATTCTGGGTGGTATTCAGGCCACGATGGATGGCAAGCCTTTGGATACGTCGAAGCATATGCTGTATCAAGGGGTCATGCTCAGTGATGTGCCAAATATGGCGCTGATTATTGGTTATATCAATGCTTCCTGGACCTTGAAAGTGGATATTGCCGCAGAATATATCTGCCGTTTGCTCAATTATATGGATCAGCATGGTTATGATGAAGTGATTCCAGAAGGGGATGCTACGGAATTACTTGAAGATACGGTGATGGGTAGTTTAACTTCAGGCTATATTGCCCGTGCCGCAGATGTGATGCCGAAACAGGGTAAGCATGCACCTTGGAAAGTATCTAATAACTACTTGGCAGACCGTAAAGAGCTTAAAACGGCATCTTTTGAAGATGGAGTATTGAAATTCAAATCGAAATCCAGTGCTGTGCCAGCCAAGCCAAGATTGGTGTCTTAAGTATAGACATAGATAAAAGGAGTACCTGATGTACTCCTTTTTCATATTTCAAATTAGAGTGATCTGGAAATCAGTTCCTTCATGATTTCATTGGTTCCTGCATAAATGCGGTTCGCGCGATTATCCAGGTACGCTCGTGCAATCGGATATTCCAGCATAAAGCCATAACCGCCATGCAATTGTAGGCATTCGTCAACCACTTTGCTATACAGTTCAGAAATTTTGTATTTAGCAGCTGCGGCGGCATCAACTCCCAATTTTTGAATAAGCTGTAGTTGCATACAACGGTCCAGATAAGCTCGGCAGATTTCAATTTCGGTACGCAGTTCTGCCAGTTTAAAACGGGTATTTTGAAAAGCGCTGATCGGTTTGCCAAAGGCTTGACGTTCTTTGGTGTATTTTACCGTATGTGCGAATGCCGCTTCTGCTCCTGCCTGACATATGATGGCCACAATTAACCGCTCCCAAGCCAGTTCTTTCATCAGCATCATAAAACCCATGCCTTCCTGACCTAGCAGGTTTTCTTTAGGCACACGGACATTGTCAAAGAACAGTTCACAGGTATCCTGACCTTTCATGCCGATTTTATTTAAGGGTTTACCTTTACTAAATCCTGCACGATCTGCTTCGACCATAATCAAAGAAAGATTGGCAGAGCCTTTCTCACTATGACCCGTCTTACATACCGCAATTGCCGTATCACAAAGATAGCCATTGGTAATGAATATCTTGGAACCATTAATCACATACTCATCACCCTCTAATACAGCACTAGTGCGTACTGCCTGCAGGTCGGAGCCAGTTCCAGGTTCGGTCATCGCAATTGCCGTGACCACTTCACCTGTAGCCATTTTCGGGAGCCATTGCTGCTTTTGTGTTTCATTGCCAAAGTTCAGAATATAATTGGCCACGATATCGGAGTGCAGTGAAAATCCTGTCGCAGAGTCGCCTGCATAGGCCTGTTCCTCGATCAGGATCATACTGTATAAACGATCCACCCCTGAACCGCCATAAGTTTCAGGCATCGTGGCACAGAGAAGGCCAAGTTCACCGGCTTTATTCCAGAGCTCACGATCGACATGCTGTTGCTGTTCATATTTTTCTGTATGCGGAATCACTTCCTTTTCATAGAATTTTCGCACCGTCTCACGAAAGGCTTCATGTTCATCATTGAATAGTTGACGTGGTAGCATGCTGGCCAATGGACGGATCGCACTCGAATGCATCTTATAATTCCCTTATTGTGATGTTTTATTTAACTTAAGATAGAGCAGACGAGGGAACAATGAGCTGAATGTTCAAATCTGGAGAATCTGCTGATGCTTTTGGTCATTTGTATGAAATACCTCGAAATTCAGCAATGGCTTAAGGTAAACTACTCAGGTTTGTAACGAGTTGGGAAAATTCGATGACTGATGACATCACCTTAGAAGAGCGCAAAGTGATTTATCGCGCGCGTCGTGGCTTGAAAGAGATCGATGTATATTTTGATCCCTACGTGAAAAACTATTATCTCACTGCTGATCCCTTCGAAAAACAGATGTTTGCTGAGCTGGTTGCACAGGAAGATCCAGACCTGCTGGACTGGTTTATGGAAGTGTCTGAACCCCCACGCCCTGAATTAAAAGATTTTATCAAGAAGCTTAAATTTTACGTTCATGGATAATCGTTGTTTCAAGCTGAAACGCAGCAAGTGTGCGCTGGTGTTTCAGCTTTTTATTTTTGCTGTATTGATGTTTCTGCTGTATCAGTTATTGCCTATGGCGATTTGGCTGGTTTGTGGTGTCATCGGATTGGTCATCTACCAGTTGTTTTATCGTAAGACACCGCACATTGAGCAGTTTGAATATCTGGATGGACGTGAATGGTCGCTGACAGCAGCTGCGCAAGGCACACGGCGAGTGTTGATCAGTCACGTGATTGATCACCAAGCTTATATCGTGGTGTATTTCCAGCATGCAAAAGCACGTCCGTTGCTCATCTGGTGTGACCAGTTGCCTTTTAAACAATGGAAGTCTTTGAAAGTTTTGACAAAAATACTTTAATTGTCCGACAAATGATATTCCGAAATTTTAAATAAATTGATTAAAAATAAATATTTATCCGCTAACCCCGCTTGAATTGTCAGACAAAAAATTATATTTCTCTGCAAAAACAATGAATTGTCTGACAATTTTTCAGCTGCTTTTTTTATAAGCAGGTACATTTAAGTCACCAACAGCGAACACAGGAGATCATGATGGAATTTCCAATGTGGATGTTTTTGATCGTTGCGATTGTGATGGCCCTAGTCATAGGACGGCTGGGAACGGTGCTGAAGGACAGATTTTCACCTAAATAACAGAATTAAGCTCGAGAACCTATTTTCTTCTCGGCTTGCCAAGTTGATAAGTAGCATGTGCTGAACCGTCGCAATGCTACTTTTTTTTGCCCAAAATTTGGGATTTTATCTACTGCAGTCAATTGCAGCTGGGCAATTTAATGGCAAAGTGTCTGGTCTAAATTAGAGTAAATACTCTTTTATTCGTTATATGCTTCTGATATGTTTAGCAGAATAATGGACATAATCACAATTATAGAGGACAGGAAAATGTCGAGCGTCCGAAAAATATGCCAAGGTATGGCGACCATTGCAATAACAACAACAGTTCTAACAGGATGTTCTCAGGTCATTAAAACCGGTGCCAATGTGGCGCTGGGCTTCACTGAAAAGCATATTGTTCCACCAATCCTGGCGATGGATGATGCCGAGATGGTGTGTAATTCCGGGAATTCTTTAACACCGGCCATCATGTCGACTAAAGAAATGGGGGCTGATCCGACTCGTGTCGCAGTACTGATGTATTCTGCAGCCGGGATTTGTGCCGAGCAGAAAGCACTGGATGCAGAGCTGCGGTATCTGCGTGCTTCTAAAGTCAACCAGGTGACTGAAGCTCAGGATGCGCGGATTGAGCAGAAACGCTGGGCTGCACTGGCTGCACAACGCCAGTACACGGGTTATCAGTTATTCCAGACCCGTTATGAGAAAAAATATAAAAAAGCGCTGGGTGAAGGCTGTCCACGCATGAACAGTGATATTGAACAGACAGTTTATCTGCTGGGCATGCTGAGTGGCTTACAAGCCATGACTAATGACATTAACTCGGGTGGGGCTGTACAAGTACCTAAAGATATTGCGGCTGTGGTTGAGCGTGGCATGACCTGTCTGGATAATACCAAATTCTGGGGCGCGCCAAATGCAACCCGTGCTGTGATCTGGACTTTATTGCCAGGGGCAGGTGATGGAAAACCTGATCCTTACCAAACTCTGAAACAGTCAGTACAAATCGGTGAGCAAAAAGGTGTACGTTTATCACATGCCTTATATGCTGTAGCGGCACAGGCCAGTGGGGATGATGCCAAAATTCGTGATGCGTTAAGAACCTTTGATCAGGCACGTAGTGATGAAAAGCCGGTCAATCCTCAGTTCAAGCTGATCGACAGTATGGCTGCCATTATGGTGAATGGTATTTCTGACCGTTACTGGACTGAAAATACCGGTATTCGTAGTGCAGATGATGGCATGCAGACCTTCTGGGATGAAACAGATAATTCTTCAGAACTGGATGATCTGTTTAGCGCTGACCTATAAATTAATGAAAAATTAAGTGAATGATGCTCATAGAGGTCATTTTCAATATGCTGAAAGGAGTTCAAGGAGCCGATGCAAGATCAACATCTTCGACGAAAAATTATTTTTCTGGCGGCTTTTGTCTCTCTTTCAGCGAGTTTGCAAATCTTTAACGATGCTTTCATCTACTGGCAGGAAAGCCTGCTCGGGGAGTTTTGGCGGCTCTGGACCGCGCACTGGGTGCATGTCGGCTGGGCCCATTATTTTCTGAATATTCTTGCCTTTATCTGTCTACCTTTCATTTTCCCCCGTGCATCTGTGTGGCATTTCGTCTCGATTCTTTTGATTCTGCCGCCGTTGATCAGCCTGAGTTTTTATTTTTTCCTGCCAAATATTGAAGCATATGCAGGACTATCCGGGGTATTACATGGGGCTTATGTCGCAGTCGCCTGTGTGCATCTGCTTTATCAACGCGAACGTGGATTTGCCGTGCTGGTATTATTTTTAATCTTTGCCAAACTGATTTGGGAAAATACCATTGGAAATCAGGAAACTGCACAACTTATCGGCAGTCCGGTACTGGTCGAAGCGCATTTATTAGGGGTGATCTGGGGAGTGGTAGTCGCATTGCTCTATATCTTGGGCAATTATGTCCAGGATAGCTGAAACTGTTGGCAGAAAAGACAAAAAGAAAAGATAAATTGTCATTTTTATTCTGCTGATTTTCATGCAGAGTCAAAACAGAAAATAATAATACTGACCCTTGTAAAGGAATTTTCGGGGCAGACAGGAAGACCAGCGCTTAAAAGAATGTAAGGCGCGAAAACAAGAATAGGAAAATACATGCACAACGATAATCAAAACAGATCAGGATTAGGTCTGTTACGTTATATCTGGACAGAGTGGATCTCGACCTTTGTCGTGCTCATCTTGCTCTTACTGACCTTAGTGATTGGAACCGGGGAAATGATTCATGGTCAGTTACTGCGTATGGGCGAGCGTCTGTATGGTGATCCGGCGACAGGCATGCAATATTCGTTTTTGCGTGCTGAACCGAAAGCACCACAATGTGATCGTAATATTAATGTCGATCAAAAAGTTCAGGAGCAGATGAAAGCGGATGCTGCCGATGAATATGCCGATTTCTTCGGTGTACGTTCTGAAGCGGATGTGCGTGCTGCAGTGATGCAGGCACAACAGGTCTGTGAAGAGTCTTATCAGTTCTATGACAATGCGATAACGCATATTGAAGCGCATCCAAGTATTCGTGCCTATCGCAGTTTTGAAACTTCATTCTTTGGCATTTTCAAGTTCGGGACTGAAAACCGTGCCTTACTGTTGATTATCATGGTGGTATTTGCTGCAATCAGTGCAACATTGAAAACCCATCATATCGGTCTACGTAGCCCAGCCACCCGTATCGATTTCAAAGTCTATTCTGTGGCGATGCTGATCGCGAACAGTTTCCTGGTCTATTCTTCCTACAGCCAATATATGTCGGTGCTGAATTCCGGGGTGCCGATGGGAGACATGAAGTATGTCTACTGGCTATGGATGATTCTCTTTGGGACATTGACCCTGATCAGTCTGTACCAAGTCATTAAGCCACCTCAGGCGACCCGAGAGGGAGGCAGTTTTGGACTGGCTTTCTTAAGCGTGCCACTGTATGCCTATATGGCCATCAGTACTGGGTTTAACTTTGTCTTCTTGATGGATTACCCGATGGGTCAGGGTATCTATCTGGGGCAACTGGTTGAATTCTCGAGCATCTTCCTGAATCTGGCCTTATTTATCTGGGCCGGTATGTTGCTGAAACAAACCCGTGTCGTAGACATGTTCCTGAATATCCTGCGTCCATGGAATCTGGCACCAGAAACCTTGACCTGGTTAATCCTGCTGGCAGCTGCATTACCAACCGCTTATACCGGTGCATCCGGGATTTTCGTGATTGCTGCAGGTGCGATCATTTATAAGGAAGTGTGGAATGCCGGTGGTCGCCGTCAGTTTGCCTTGGCAGCAACAGCGATGTCCGGTTCACTCGGTGTAGTACTTCGCCCATGTTTATTAATTGTTGTGGTGGCTTCACTGAACAAGGAAGTGACAACAGATATGCTGTATCACTACGGTGCTTATGTCTTCCTGCTTAGCTCCACCTTATTCCTGATCATTTCATTATTCATTGCTGAAAATAAATTCCGTATTGCTGCACCTGGTCTGGCTGCACCACAGTCTGCACGTGCCTTTGTAAATGTGATTCCTTATATCGTGATTTTCATCCTGATCTGGCTGTTCTACAAATATGCCTTGTCTACAGATCTGAATGAATTTACTGCGCCTGTCATGATGCCAGTCATTCTATTGATGATCGTGCTATTTGATAAGTTGCGTCACGAGCCTGCACCATTACCGCCAGTGGGACATTGGGATGAAACCTTAACCACCACCTTAGGTTCAGCAAATACGCCTGCAATGGCGACCGCGGGTACAGCCATTAATGCTGAATATCGTGAAGCAGACCATATTGAGCAGCAGGGCAGTGAGCTGGCTGTAGACCATGGTGTAAAACGTTCGGCTGTTGGTGAAAGCCTGCGTCAAGTTGGCTTCTGGAAATCATTACACATTTCGACCAGTGAAACGGTTGGACACATTGGTGCGCTGGTGATCCTGATGGCACTGTCTGTCAGTGTGGGCGGCCTGCTGGAACGTATGGAAATTATGGAAGCGTTCCCGACAGATATTAGCAGTACCATTCTGGTGATTTCCATGATTGTTGGCCTGATGGTGTTCGTTGGCATGATCATGGACCCATTCGGTGCGGTGATCCTGATTTCAGCAACCGTTGCACCAGTCGCCTATCAGTATGGAATTCATCCTGTGCATTTCTGGATGATTACCTTGATTAGTTTCGAGTTGGGTTATGTGACACCACCAGTTGCTCTGAACCATCTGTTGGCAAGGCAATCCATTGGTGATGCGGAGGTGGCCGAGGCGGATGCAGAAGTTCGACATAAGTCCTTTTATTACCGTTATGAGCGCTGGATTTTACCGATGATCGTGTTACTGCCAGCGATGCTGATCATTGCCTATGTACCTTATGTATTTAAACTCTTCGGCTGGTATCAGTAATTTAAGCAAATAAAAAAAGCACCTTCGGGTGCTTTTTTTATTGTGGCCTTAACGCAGCCTAAGCTTATTTTGTAAAACAGGACTGCAAAGTAAAATCCCACAAAAAATCAGCCCTAATCCGAGCAGGCTATAGAGATCCGGAACTTCCTGCCAGAATAAATAGCCCCATAAGCCAGCGAAGAAAATCGCAATATAGTTCACTGGTCCAATCTGACCAGCAGGTGCCAGTTTATAAGCATTGGATAGAAATAACTGGCTGGTATTTGCCAATAAACCGGCTGCAATTAAATAACCGAGTTCAGTCAGGGTATAAGGACGCCAATGCCAGAACATTGGAATCATGGAAATCAGGGTGCCGATCAGACAGAAATAAAACACAATTCGTTCTGGTGGTTCAGTTTGGGTCAATGCGCGAACCGTGACAAAAGCCATAGCAGCCAAGAAGCTGGCACTCAAGCCAATCACAGACATTAGGTTAAATAAACCGGAATCAGGCTTAGCTACGCACAACACGCCAATAAAACCGATCGCAGCAGCCAGTAACATGCTTTGAGTGACTTTTTCTTTTAGAAACAGCCAAGCAATCAGCGGAATAAAAATTGGTGAGGAATAGGTAAAGACCATGGCATTGGAGAGCTTTAAATGTGCAATGGCATAGAAAAATCCATACATCGCCGTCAGACCTGCGACAGAACGCCAGGTGTGCATCCAGAGTTTTTCAGTTTTAAAAAAGTTAATGCCTTTATTGAAGATTAAAGGAAGAAAAATAAACAGGCCGACAAAATTCCGGAAAAATACCACAGTGGCATTATCAACGGTGTGTGAGGCGAAGCGGATACAGACGCCCATGACTGAAAACAAAAAAGCGGAACAGGTCAGAAAGACAATTGCCTTAACCAGATGCGAGGGAGAGGCTACACTCATGAGGGAACTTAGCTAGAAAATCTGTGGATATTCTAGCTGAAAATCCCTAACTCATTCTGACTATTGTGCCAGTTGTGCTTCGAGTAACTTGATTTGTTCCTCTTTGAGTTTAATCAGCTCATCCGCATCACTATGCTGTTGCTTCAGGCTTTTTTCCTGCTCATTGAGCTGTTGCTGAATATCTTCCAGTTTGGCAATTTCTTCTTTCGCCAAAGTGGCATTTTCAGTGACTTCTTCTCTTATAATAGAGGCATCGACCAAGACATTTTCAGAAGTAGGCACAATTTCTTCCGGTTCAGGTTCTGCTTTAGGTGCGGCTTGTGTCACCGGTGCGTGCATCAAGTCACCCTGATGTGCCGGTAATGTTTCATTTTGCGTGAGAAAAAACTGTGTAATTATTAAAACAGCAATAATCACAACAATTAATCCACTCACTATTCCCCATAAAAGTTTAGGATTTTGTCGATGATCTAGAGTCATTTAGGTTCCCGAAATTATTCTTTTGGCTGACGGGGTTTAAACTGAATCACACCAATTTCATCCGGAACGGCTGGTGACTCAGGTTCCTCGATATGGGTAGGACGGTTTTCTTCATACCCACATTCGATACATTCAATCCATTCAGCTTCACCAGAGGTCAGCATAACGATCCGATCCAACGCCTGACATTTAGGACATTTTGCGCCTGCAATGAAACGACGTTTGATAGCCATCATACTCACCCTGTGATTTACTTAAAAACGAAGTTTAAGCGTTTTTAGAGCGGTTCGTCCAACCTTGATGACGTAACAAAGCATCTATTTTTGGCTCGCGTCCGCGGAAATTGATAAATGCGTCAAGTGCTGTATCTTTTCCGCCAACTGCTAGAATTTTTTGTCTAAACTGCTTTCCAGTTTCAGTATTAAAAATTCCTTCTTCTTCGAAGCGATCGAAGGCATCACTGGCCAAAACTTCTGCCCATTTATAAGAATAATAGCCCGCTGCATATCCACCCGCGAAGATATGACTGAAGCTGTGCTGGAACCGGTTATATGCTGTAGTAGGTAAAACAGCGTATTTTTCACGAATCTCGTTCAAGGTTGCCTGAATCTGTTCAGCATTCAATGCCGGATTGGCACGGTGAATGGTTAAGTCAAATAAAGCAAATTCCAGCTGACGCAAAGTTTGCATACCGGACTGGAAGAAACGGGCATCCAGTAAGGCTTTTAACAAGTCAGCAGGTAAGACTTCTTTGGTTTCGATATGTTCGCTGAGCAGGTTTAAACTGTCCTGATCCCAGGCCCAGAATTCCATAAACTGGCTTGGTAGTTCGACAGCATCCCAATCCACGCCATGTGTACCAGCCACGGCAATATTGTCCACTTCTGTCAGCATATGATGCAGCCCATGACCAAACTCATGGAACAGGGTAATTACTTCATCATGAGTCAGTAGTGCAGGGCGGTTACCCACAGGTGGAGTAAAGTTTGCTACCATATAACAGATTGGTTTTTGCAGGCCTTCAGCAATTTGCATGCGTGAACGGAAGCCGCTCATCCAGGCACCGCCACGTTTGCCCTGACGTGCATAGAGATCGAAATAGAAACCGCCAATCACTTCGCCCTGATCTTCCAGTTCAAAATAACGCGCATCTGGATGCCAAACTGGCGCTTCACGTTCAACCACCTGAATGTCATATAAACGTTTCAGGATACTGAACAGGCCTTGCAGAATTTTTGGAGCCGGGAAATAGGGTTTTAGCGATTCCTGAGACAGATTAAACTGCTGCATTTTCAACTTTTCAGAATAGTAACTGCTGTCCCAGGGCTTTAATTCAGTAATACCATCTGCAGCAGCAATGGCTTTCAGTTCAGCCACTTCCTGTTTAGCAGGCGCACGGGCATGTTCCGCCAGATCATGCAGGAACTCATCCACAGCTTCGACATTTGGCGCCATTTTGCTGGCCAGTGAATATTCGGCATAGTTATTAAAGCCTAATAGCGCTGCCATTTCCTGACGTAGTTTCAGGATTTCTTCCATGATGGCAGTATTGTCAAATTCAGTCTGTTCTGACTGATCTGACGCGCGTGTGGTATAGGCTTTATAGAGTTCTTCACGCAGGTCACGATCTTCGGCATGAGTCATAATTGCCAGATAAGACGGGAAATCTAAAGTGGCAACCGGCTGATCCAGTTCACGTTGCTGACCATATTGTTTTAAGAGTTCAATATTACTTTCAGACAGCCCTGCTAACTCTTCTTCCTTAAGCGGTCTGAAATAAGCTTGAGTTGCATCCAGTACATGATTGGAGAAATCTGAGGAAAGTTGCGACAAACGTGCAGAAATTTCTGCATAGCGTTTTTTTGCTTCACCTTCTAGAGCCACACCTGACAATTTAAAGTCACGTAGCGCCAGTTTAATTGCACTTTGCTGGGCTTCCGGCAGTTCATTGAAGACCGGTGCATCCTGTACATGCTGATAGGTTTGATATAGCGCCGTATGCTGGCCCAACTGGGTATAGTAATCACTTAGACCCGGTAATAATGCCTGATAGACATCACGGGTTTCACTATTATTCATGACTGCGTTGAGATGCGACAAAACACCCCAGGACTCGCTCATATTATTTTCTAGCGTATCAACCTGTTTCAGGACCGCAAGTTGTTCCTGGACAGTATCAGGTGTCTGGTTCAGTTCATTTAGAAATTGCAAACCTTGCTGAATGCAGTTTTCAATTTTTTGTTTAAGATCTGCCAGCGTAATCTGATCGAATTGTGGAACGGGTAAAGTTGCTTTTTCTAATGTCATGTCGTTTCTGCCGAAGTCATTTCCTGTGTTAAATCTAGATGTAGGGCTTATTGGCAGGGAAATCAAGCATACGACGGTATTATTTATTCGACTTCAGACTGGATCCTGATCTCTTGAATTTCATGCACAATGCTGCCTAAATTACTTGTTGTAAGCTTAAGCTGTAGTTCAACGGGTTTATTTTGATAAAGCAGAAACTCAGAAGCAGATAACTCCATAACCGGTAAATGTCTATATTCTGTGTCAAAGGCATAAGAGATATGATTTCGAACACCTTTGAATTTCACAGCCTGAGTAATAATTGAAATACTGTTAGTTTCGCCTGTCAGCTTCGTATAAAGATAGGGTGGATAGGTGGTCAGATTAATCCAAAGTGCTGAGATCATGACCGAAGGAAAGATAAAAAGACTATAAAATTTGGGGCACTTTCTGAAATTACGCCAATGATAAGGTGGAAACCATAAACCATGCTGTTTGAGTCTTATAAAATACAGCAATATTCCAATACATATGACACAGCTTATAATCAATGCAAAATAATTCGTAAGTGGCGTTGCTACAAAATTAAAATACTTGAGTGCAATAAAGTCACTGAGGATCAAAATCGTAAAAATTAGAATCGCATAGATATGTAAATGCTGTTTATTATTTGATGCAATAAGCATGATATTTTTTTAGTCGTTATTTAACTGAATTATAAAATAAAAAGAGCGCCGTAGCGCTCTTTTTATGATCATCAGAAATTATTCAGTCTTGGCTTTTGCATTCGACTTTTTCTTTTTGATCTTGGCTTTTTTCTTTACTTTATCTTTAGCCTTTGCTTCAGACTTTCCTGCAGATTTTTTAGCAGGCTTTTTGCTGTAGGAACTGGGCTTGGATTTGTCTTTTTTGCGTCGTATGGGCTGTTCTCCATCATCACTGGGCTGGGCTTTTTGCGCACGCTCATGATTATTGAAGACTTCCTCTTTTGCTTCCGGACGTGGTGCAGGTTTTTTTTCTGCGACACGTGGAGCACGGACGCGAATTGGACGACCCGCATGAGTCAGTTGCTGGATCAATTCAAAGTCAATTTTGCGTTCTTCCAGATTGACTCCAGCGACCTTGATCTTGACTTCATCACCCAGACCAAAGATCTGGCCACGGTTCTGGCCGACCAGACTCTGGCTGCTTTGATCAAAGACAAAGAAGTCATCGCCCAACTGGCTAACATGCACCATACCATCGACATAGAGGTCTTTCAGCGTGACAAACAAACCAAATTCAGCCGTTGCACTGATAATTCCGACGAACTCTTCACCAAGATGTTGCTGCATATAGTGACATTTCAGCCAGGTCGTTACAGAGCGGGAGGCTTCATCAGCACGGCGTTCTGTCGCTGAGAAATGCTCACCGGCATCATCTAAAGATGCACCTGAAATTGGATATGGCTTTTTACTCAAATGAGCTTTGATAGCACGATGTAATAACAGATCCGGGTAACGGCGAATTGGAGAAGTGAAGTGTGTATACGCTTCATAAGCCAGACCAAAGTGGCCAGCATTGTCGGCACCGTAATAGGCTTGCATCATGGAACGTAATAACACGGCATGAATACTTGGCGCATCAATCCGGTCTTTGGTCGCTTCAATCACCGCTTGATAATCGGCTTGTGTTGGCTGTTCCGGGAATGGCAGACCCAGCAGTTTCACGAAATCACGAACTTTCTGGATACGTGAGAACTCAGGGGGTTGATGCACCCGGTACAGCATCGGTATTTCATTTTTCAATGCATATTCAGCTGCTGCAACGTTGGCTAGCAACATACATTCTTCAATCAGCTTATGCGCGTCATTGCGGGTACGTGGCAGAATCTCATTAATACCACCCAGCTCATCGAAAGTCATATAGGTTTCAATGGTTTCGAATTCCATCGCATTACGTTCAGCACGTAAGCCTTTTAGAATCTGATACAACTGGAACAGGGTATTTAGTGATTTACGTACACTACGATCTTCAGTGATTGCTGTACTGTCACCTTCAAAATACTTCGCGACCTGATCATAGGTCAGACGTGCCTTGGAATGCATGACTGAAGGATAGAATTCATACCCAGTGACTCGGCCAGCACGTGACAGTTTCAGATCACAGACCATGCACAGACGGTCGACATTCGGATTTAATGAACACAGGCCATTAGAGAGTGCTTCAGGCAACATTGGTAAAACGAAGTGTGGGAAATACACGGATGTCCCGCGTTCTTGCGCTTCATCATCCAGTGGTTTGCCCGGACGTACATAATGACTCACATCAGCAATTGCCACGACGACACGATAACCACCGCCCGGACGTTTTTCTGCATAGACCGCATCATCAAAGTCACGTGCATCTTCCCCGTCAATGGTGACAAGCGCTAAATCACGTAGATCGACACGGCCGTCACGGTCTTTGGCAGAAGGCTCTTTAAAGCTTTCCGCTTCTTTCAAGACTTCTTCAGGGAATTCATATGGCAGGCCATATTCCAGAATCGTCTGTGGAATGATGATTTCGGTATCGGCTTTGTCTGCCATCGACTGCACAATATGGCCAGTCGCAAATTCTTCTTTGGTTGGGTAGGTATCAATTGCCACGCGGATTGAATCGCCGACTTTGACCTGGGCATGCTCGATCAGCTCTTTTTCTAGAGTAATAGGCTGATGTGCATTTGGATTGGCTGGCTGAACAAAGTATTCGCCTTCATATTCAGACACTTTACCAATGATCTGTTTGACACGATGCTGCAAAACCTCGGTAATAAAGCCCCAGGCCTTACCTTTGCGGTCTACTGAGGTCTGACGGACTTTGACACGGTCACCGTTAAAGACCTGACGCAATTCACGTTCAGGTAAGAGCAGGTCATCTTCACCTGAAATATTGGCTGTGCCGCTTCCCTTGGAGTTGATATATACCGTTGCTTCATGCTCAGGCTGTTCCGCCGCGATCTGGAACTTGTAACCGTCTTTCATCAATTGCCCGTCACGTACCATCGCAATCAGACGATGGCTCAGGGCATCAATACTTTTTTGATCGGCAATTTCAAAATATTCCACCAGGTCGGCATGGGACAGGGCAGTTTTTTCTTCTATAGTTTCGAGAATCAGGGTACGGCTTGGAATAGGGTTGTCATAACGTTCGGCTTCAGCTTTTGCTTCAGGATCGACCCAATTTTTCATCATATCTTTAAAGTGTCCTTGGAGATAGGTTTAGCATAAGTCATGTCAGTGCAGACTGCACGTAAATGATTGCAATAATCTGTTTAAGTTTTCGATTTTTGGCTAATTTTAGATAACTGGAAATTTATCGGGTTTTTCAGGACTTAAATGACTAAAAACAGGGAAATTGTTTAAAAAGTATTTAAACGAGCAAAAATATGCAGTTTTTTTTTCAAGCTGTGCTTGCAGTGCTATGCCGAAATTTGTATTATGGCGGCACGTTACGGTGAGATGGGTGAGTGGCTGAAACCACGTCCCTGCTAAGGACGCATACGGGTAACTGTATCGAGGGTTCGAATCCCTCTCTCACCGCCACTTTACTTATGTCGCGCTCATAGCTCAGCTGGATAGAGCACTTGGCTACGAACTAAGGGGTCGGGAGTTCGAATCTCTCTGAGCGCACCAATAAGTAAATCGGAAAATAACGTAGTCTAATAAAGACGACACAAGTTACGCGCTCATAGCTCAGCTGGATAGAGCACTTGGCTACGAACTAAGGGGTCGGGAGTTCGAATCTCTCTGAGCGCACCAACTTGAACAATGAACCGCACATGTTGCGGTTTTTTTGTGCCTAAAATTTACAGAATCCGCCTGAATCACATGTTAAAAATAAATCCTAGATAACTCAATAAAAATAAGGGCATGGTGATGAGAAAAATTATTGTCCAGGAATTTCTGACTCTAGACGGTGTAATGCAGGCACCCGGCGGCCCGGAAGAAGATACATCTGGTGGCTGGATGGCGCCGTATTTTAGTACTGAACCCGATTCAGTATTTGATCGCATCATGCAAAAGTGGATGCAGTCCACCGATATTCTGATTGGTAAGAATACCTTTCAGATTTTTGAACCCTACTGGCCGAAGCATGCTGAAGACTGGCCAGGAATTAATGAAGTGAATAAATATGTGCTATCCACCAGTTTGGATCACTCGGACTGGCAAAATACGATCTTTCTAAAAAGTATTGATGAGATCATTAACCTGAAGGCTTCAGGGGAGGGGAATATTCGAGTGTATGGCAGTGCCGCAGTGGCACAGGCCCTTTTTAAACATGATCTTGTGGATGAACTCTATTTAATGACCTTTCCTATAATATTGGGCAAAGGAAAACGTCTATTTGCTGAAGACTCTATGCCAGCAGCATTTGCACTGACAGATCATCAAGTGACTTCAAATGGCGTGGTATTGAGCTGTTATCAGCGGGCAGGCAAGGTTAAAACTGGTCTGGTTGGAGAATAGCTCTATTAGGTTGTGAGCAAATGAATATGAGGTAACTGAAAGATTAATTTAGCTAATCCTGAAATTTTGCCAAGTCTGGGTTATTGCTTTTAACTCTAAATTCGCAGGAATTTTCATCAAAAAAACTGAAATATTGTAGTATCGTTTAATTACTGTACGTTCGGTTATAATTTTATTAAAAAACACTTAACAAGTGCTGAAAACTCTATATAATGCACCCCATCAAGACGTCGCGCTCATAGCTCAGCTGGATAGAGCACTTGGCTACGAACTAAGGGGTCGGGAGTTCGAATCTCTCTGAGCGCACCAATCTTGATAAAGAATACTAAAAAAAACCGCACATTGATGCGGTTTTTTTACGTCTTCAGTTTTTTAATTTTTCATATAAAAAACCAATAATTAGAAATAAACTTAAGATTTTAATTTTTGCTGTACTTTTAAGGCATAGACGGTATTGCCACCAACTGCCGGCAACATGTCATGATAGGGAAGGCTGCGCATGGCTTTCAGTAAAAAAGGCGCCTGATCATGAATTTTCATGGAACTGGTGATCTGGAATAGCGTTCCCTGAGATTGTGGCAAAAGCTTCATTCCACCTCGTACAAATTTTAAATCTCCGCCATTGGCATAGAACTGGTTTTGTAAGGTATTTGGCTGTTCAAAACGCATTTTAAAATTAAAGGGAATCTGAATGACGCCCAAGCCGACTGATACCTTGTAGTTGGCATCAATACTTTGCGGATCGACTGGGTTCAGTTCCACTTTTTTGATTTGTCGCGGAAAGAGTTTTTGGCTGGCCTGAGCCGATAACCAGGGCTGCAACTTCTCAGTTGGATGCGAGAAATATTGATAGGTAGTACTGAATCTTAGATTTTCTGAACCTTTACCGGCCTTGACCTGATAATTCGGCAAAATAAAACTGACGGGCTGTCCTGATTTTTGACTAAGCTGGGCAATTTTCTGAGTTTGCTGATTACTGAGCTGAACTTGAGGCACTGCCGTATTTAAAGCTATAGCGGAAGAATATTTAAAACGCTGCTGTAAAGCTTCAAGCAGAAAGGCATTGGTGCCGGCGGGAATACCAAGTTTGGCTTCAGGCAGGGCATTTAGAATCTTGCTAAATAGAAAACCTTGTGGCTGGTTCAGATCGCCCCATTGCGTCACTGTCACTAAGGTTTTATTGGGGCTTAGTGCAAACCATTCTAGCTTTCCGGCCCCATAGGGAATTGGCGCATCCAGAATTAGTGTGCTGATACTGTTATTTTCCAGATGATGCTGCATTACCACAGTTTCTTTAAAGTTTAAGACTGGGATTGGAGTGGGAATATGCACCTGATATTTGACTTGTTGAATGCTACCTTGCTGTTCAATTACTTTGGCGGATTTCAGGTTCGGAAACAGGCCGACATAATTCGGATAATGTTGCAGTAATTTTTCGACTTGTGCTTCGGATGCAGGCAAGACTACAGCCGCACTATAAAACTGGGATTTGCTACTAGAAGCCGTTTTAAAAGTCGGTAGATGGGTTTTGCTGGCAGGATGCGCATAAATCAGGATACGCTCGCCAGTGAGTTCGGCCAGTTGCTGAGAATTGCCTTGAAATACATCAAGACTGCTTGGCAGATTAGGGGTCCATGGCGTTATTTTTGCGAAAGCCGGTGAGATTGCAAATAAGGTACTACTCATCAGCAAATAGGGGATCAATCCTTTCATCCAATATCCTATTGTATGTTTTTTGTTTTAATGATGATTTATTTAAAACTAAATTCAGTTATTTCCAAAGCAAAGTTATGTAATTGATAGCATAAGCCAAGAGTTTTAAGCATATTTTGATATAGTATGGATCAGGATTTTATATTTTTGATGTAATGCTATGACTGAGTCAGCACCGACTTTATCCACCCGTTATTATCTCACTCTAGAAGAATCTCAGGATGGATTTGCCCTGGCCACTTTTGGCAAAAAACAGATTTCACGCTTTCTGACGCCTTTGGTTAGCATCGGGATTATTATCTGGGGCTTCTCAATGGGCCTGAATGGGGTTGGCCGTTATTATGTGGCATTGGGTGCCTTCTTCCTGATTTTACAGGGCATCATGCGCTACTGGTTCCTGCCGATGATGTTTAAGCGCCAGTTTGTAAAATACCAGTTTGGGAAAAGTGAACAGGGCATTGACCTGTTTCAGGACTATGCAGAAATTTACAATAACGGGCGTAGCAAGGTCGTGCATTATAATGAAGTACAGAGTTTTGCCATCGGCAAACTGACCTATATGCTGGAACTGAAAAACCGTACAGTGGTAATTGTGCCAAAACGTGCCTTTAAAGATGGTACTGAGCAAAGCATTTTCGAAAATACCTTCAAGAAATAAGACAGATCAAGAACAGGAAAGAGATCATGAGTACACGTCCATCAAAAATTGTTTGTGTCGGTCGCAGTTATGCTGACCATGCCAAAGAGCTTGGAAATGCGGTACCTGATCGTCCTGTGCTGTTTATCAAGCCACCGAGTGCTTTGACATCACTGGATGCTGGTATTGAATGGAATCCGGACTGGGGCAACTGTCATTATGAGTGTGAACTAAGTTTGCGTATTGACCGTACCTTAAGCAAGGAAAATGATCCTGCCAAAGTTTTGCAGGCAATTGGCGCTGTGACTTTAGGTCTGGATCTGACCTTACGTGATCTGCAGGATGACCTAAAGAAAAAAGGTCAACCTTGGGAACGGGCCAAAGCTTTTGATGGTTCTTGTATACTCGCAGACTGGGTGCCAGTAGGCGCTGTGATTACTGACTGGAAAGATATGCATTATACGCTGGAGATCAATGATGAGCTGCGTCAAAAAGGCGATACAGCTTTATTGATTTTTGATATTGCAACTTTATTGGCAGAAATTAGTCAGGTATTTACACTGGAAGAAGGTGATGTAGTGATGACCGGTACACCAGCAGGGGTGGCAGCCTTACAATCGGGTGATCAATTGAAAATGACCCTAAAAGGCCAAAATCAGGATTATGTCTGGACAACATTTGTAAAGTAAGACCGGATTTTTGAGATCAAGGAGCCGAAGGGCTCCTTTATTTTGTTTAGAAAACTGTAATGAGCAAGGGATAATTTATCAGACTGATCAGACGCGGTTCCCATTCAGTTTCTAGATATAGATTGGGTAGCATCTAAATCGTTTTTTATGCATCACTCTTTTTGCCTGAATCACCCCATCGTGTGTCTATTTTGAAGTATATCTTCTACTTCTAACAGTTTTAGTATGTAGCGGCTCCAATCAAGAACAGGAATATATTTGAATCATCGTCAGGCACTAGATGTCAAAGCATCTGCCATTATGTTTGTACTATGTATGTTGTGGGGTTTGCAGCAGGTCGTGCTGAAATGGGCGGCCAGTGATATTTCTGCCCTGATGCAAATTGCATTACGTTCAGCCTTATCTGCACTTATGGTTTATCCTTTAATTCAGCAGAGTGTGCGCCGTCAGCTTTGGAGTGCACGATACTTGTCTGCGGGTTTACTGGTGGGTGTGCTGTTTGCCGCTGAATTTTATCTGGTGGGTGAGGCGCTGCGTTATACCTCAGCTTCGCATACCATTGTCTTGCTCTATACCGCACCGATTTTTGTGGCTTTAGGCCTGCACTGGAAACTGCCGGCGGAACGTTTGTCTCATGTACAATGGAGCGGAATTTTCCTTGCTTTTAGCGGTATTGTGGTGAGTTTCCTGCTGCGTCCGCAGACAGGATCTGCTCTACAATCTCATGCTTTATGGGGAGATTTTCTGGCGCTGCTGGCGGGCGTATTCTGGGCAGCCACGACCGTGAGTGTGCGTCTGAGCTCACTGGCTGAAGCGCCTGCGACTCAGACCTTATTCTATCAATTGCTGATCGCTGGCATGGTGTTATTGCCTTTGTCCTTTTTGACTGGGCAAGCCAATATTCAATGGACAACTTTGTCGATTTCCAGTCTGATTTTTCATACGGTGGTGATTTCCTTCGCCAGTTATCTGATCTGGTTCTGGATGCTAAAACATTATCTGGCTTCACGTCTTGGGGTGTTTTCCTTTTTAACCCCAGTATTTGGCATGCTGTTTGGCGTATTGATTCTAAATGAACATATCGAGATCAATTTTATTGTCGGGACCTGTATGGTGATGCTGGGCGTGATTCTGGTGAGTTTACAGGGATGGTTAAAGAAACCTGAGCCTCAGATCAAGACTCAGACATCTATATAAAAAACCGGTCAATGAAAATGACGACACTTAGTTTTTAGATAAGTATAGCTTTAATGAAAGCAAGGACGATTATTTGCTGAAAATCAAATCAATCTACTTAAATTTAATCCTCTCAAAAGAGAGGATTAAATTTATTTACTGCGGAACAGTTCTGATAATGGAAAATTGAGTTTTTCTTCCAGAAACTGATCAGTTTCATTCAGTTTAGGTGAGAACTTTTGCATCCAGAGATCATCAGTATGCACATAAGTCAGATGCTGTTTGCGCGGTAAAGGATAAGGAAGCTGTAGATAAAAATTCCAGAAGCTGACCTGATCCAGATCGCGTACCAGCACATATTCATTGTCATCTGTACGTTTAATCAGATTCTGTTTTTCAAACATGCTGACATAGCTTGGCCAGCGTCCAATTTCATCCCGTCCTAAAACTTCCAGTGCCTGTGCTTCACTGACACTTTCACCAGTTTTCTGCTTTTTATAAAACAGTTCTAATAGATCCAGTAACATGACGATCGGATGACGCTTATTGTCCTGTCCAGATTCGAATGCAGTCAGGGCATAGCTGATTTCCACGCCCAACAATACAATAATCCAGGACAGGTAAATCCAGAGCAGGAAAATAGGGACAGCTGCGAAAGCGCCGTAAACAATTTCATAACTGGTAAAGTTTGACATCAAAAAGCCGAACAGGTTTTTCAGCAGCTCAAATACGATGGCACTAAACAGGCCGGCAATAAAAGCAGATTTGAGCGGTACACTGCGATTGGGAATAGTCCAGTTCAGAATAAAAAAGCCAAGCACGGTCAGAGAAAAAGATATTACCCAGAGAATAAAGGCGCCATCCAGTTCATAACCGGCAAAGTTATTACTGAGAATATTCATGGAGGCTAAAGTAGAAGAAATCACAAAGGCGCTGCCCAGCAGAATTGGACCGAGTGAAATAATAGTCCAGTAACGCATAAAACCGATAATGCCACCGCGGGTTTCAGTCACACGCCAGATCCGGTTAAAGACCGTTTCGATGCTACTGAGCATCAGTACTGTGGTGATGAATAAGAAAAGAATACCGATAATAGTTAAATTGCTGGACTTCTCCGTGAAGGCATTGAGCGCTTTATCGAAAGCAATCGTTGTTTTAGGTAAAAAGTTACTATAAATCAGCTGTTGGAGCTGTTGTCGTGCCGGTTCCAATGCCCTGATTGAAGAGATAATGACCAGAAACACGGTCAGCATTGGAACTACAGCAAACAGGGTGGTATAGGTCAGTGAACCGGCCTGCTCACGACATCGGTCAGCCTCAAAACGCCGTAGTACAAATAAAATAAATTGAAACCAGTGTTTTTCATAAAAAGGTAACTTCTTTAAATATTCAACGATCATGCGCTTTCAATCTCAATTTTTTTATTCATCATGAATTTTCATTCTTCAGCTTACCCAAAAAAGTTGCGAAATACCGTATAGTTTTATTTTTTTAAGTAATGAATAAGAACTTTATGCAACCTTATGTCCTTGTTTTATATTACAGCAAATATGGCTCAACCAAAGAAATGGCACATCTGATTGCGAATGGTGTTGAAGCAGCAGGGATGGCTGTAAAAATTCGCACTGTTCCAAATATTGCGACGGTGGTGAAAGAAGCAGAGCCGAGTATTCCGGTAGAAGGCGATATCTACTGTACTTTAGATGATCTTGCCCAGTGTGCTGCTTTGGCATTAGGTTCACCCACCCGCTTTGGGAATATGGCTTCAGAAATGAAATACTTCTGGGATCAGACCACCAGCTTATGGCTGAATGGTGCTTTGCATGGTAAGCCAGCCTGTGTTTTTACCGCGTCAGGCTCAATGCATGGCGGACAGGAAAGTACTTTACTGACGATGCTACCGCCATTGTTTCATCATGGCATGATGATCATGGGATTAAGCAATGCGACACCAGCTTTGTCTAATACTAAAAGTGGTGGCACGCCTTATGGCGCAAGTCATGTGAGTGGCCCACGACATGACCAAGGCTTAAGCCAGGATGAGAAAATTTTGTGTGAAGTACAGGGTAAACGTCTGGCCGAAGTTGCTTTAAAACTCTATCAGGCTTAAGAAATTAATTAAAAAAGGAAATGAAGAATCAGCTTCATTTCCTTGATTTTACTAATCTTCTTTTTGATCTTTTTGATCTTTTTGATCTTTTTGATCTTTTTGACTGAATCTATGTTTGCAATTCAGACACTGATAATCCAGAAACAGATTGCGATCTACAGAAACACCTGCTTTTTTACCTAAGAAGTTTCCGACCACGCCACCAGTAATGCCTACGCTGATTGCGCCTACGAAGGTTCCAACTGTGCCGCCTACAATTACCCCTAAAGGACCTGCGACTGTTCCAATGGCAGCACCAATTGAAGCACCAGAGGCTGCACCACCTACTGTACCGGCAGTGGCACCAGCTGAGGTCATTAAAATACCACCAATTTTTTTCAGATTCTTTTCGTGATCGCGTAGCTCAATTTCCGTTGAACCACATTTAGGACATTGCATAGGATTTTCCATCAGCGATTAGTATTTATTCATTTTAAGCAAATGTGTGATATGGAATCTTACTTAGACCAGCAGCTATCCAACACATCCGGCTCAACAGTATGTAGGTTCTGAACATTGAAGTCAGGAACATTACATACCAATTTGATTCTAGTGGAATTTTATTCAGAGAAGTTTAGCTGAGTTGTAAATACATGCCTTTTCCACTTTTTATAATTTTTTACTCTATGGGGCGAGTGATATGCAGGGCTAAAGTATCAATGCACTTTTTTTATGGGTTTTAGGCGGGTATTTCTTTGTTTGAATAGTTTTGAGCCGTAGCTAAATATAAGAATAAGTCCGTGGTCATGCGAACATATAAAGACAATTGGTATAGTAGTACGAAAAAATATCTATAGAACAGAATTTCTTTATAAATGCCTTTCAGGGTAATTGATTAATTATATTTTATTTAATATGTGATATTTATTATTATTTTTAGAAATGCTAATAAAATAAAAATTTACGACTTTATAAAAATAAAAAGGAATGGGATATTAATTCTTTTAAGATTAATTTTTTATTAATTTAAATATTTAAAATATATTATTTAAATCAAGTTTATTAAATGAATTTTATATTCTTTATTTTTCTTAATAATGTTTTCTTACAAATCACAAATTTTAAACAAATTTATTTATTTTTAATAAAAACATAAACTTAATTTTTTATTTGAAAATAAAAAATATGTGAATACGGATAATTTCTTTATTTTATTTTTTTATCTGATTAAATATTTTTTAGATAAATTAGATCTTATTTAAAGTAAAAAACTAAATAAAGATTTTGAATCAGAGGATATTAATATTATGAGAATATTGGCGATCAATATGGGTTTAATTTGTTTATGTTTTTTGAGTAACGCTTATGCAACCTCAGATGAGTGGAGTCAGCGTTGGAAAGCATCAGCAGCACGTTCTAGTGAAAATTTGGTTCAAGCAAACCTGATTGAACTTCGAGAGTCGGATTATTATTCTGGATTGGGAAAAACCACGGTGTATAGCACTTCAACTACCTCTATCGGTACGGTAAATACGCCGACTAATAATATCAATATAGAGGGTTCAGATAACAATATAGATATTGCGAGCGAGCTTCTAAATGGAGCTCCTGTAAATTCGAATACCAATCAAAATACCAAACAGTGTCCTAACTTAAGTACCAGACAGGGAGAATCAGCATGCTGAATTTTCCATCCAGAAGAAAGATTTCTTTTGTGAGCTTACCGGTGCTTTTGAGCTATTTTCTAACTGGGTGTACTGGTTTGGCACCCTCCAATAAGAAGCCGGTGAAACTGGTACAAGGACCTCCTATTACCGATATTTTTACTCCTTTTGATATGGCTTTATCCTGTTTAAAAGGACAATTACGTAATGATGTCAGCTTCTCTGTAGGTGCGATTTTGGATCAAACCGGCAAAGATGTGGTAACCAATGGAGGTAGTGGGAAAATGGTCACCCAAGGCGCTGGAGATATGGTGCAGTCTGCTTTATTTCAGGCGGGAGTTAACTTAATGAACCGACGTGATCCCCGAATTATTGAAAGTGAAGCCAAGTGGGGGATTCGTGATCCAAGACAGATTCAGGCCTCTGATTATTATGTGACGGGCAGTATTAACAGTCTGGATTTTATTCCGGGTGGTGGATTTGATATGCAGATTGCGGGTGTTGGCCCGAACTATAGTCAAACCCGTATTATGGTTGGTCTGGATTTATCTCTTACCGATACACGTACGAGTAAAGTCGTTGCGAATGTATCGCTGCAAAAGCAGATTGCTGCACAGGATTATGGTGTCAGTGCCGGGCGGTTTACTGGACGTACCTTGTTAAATGTTCAAATTGGTAAAGGAGAACGTGAGGCGACTAATTTTGCTTTACGGCAAATGTTGAATCTGGCCACTTTTGAATTACTCAGTCAGGTTGTTCCGCCTCCTGTCTTTGCTGGTTGCCGTGCACAAATACCACCTGAATATGGTCAGCTCAATCTGACACGAAGTTCTGTGGCTTTGCATAAGTACAAAAAAAGTCAGGAGCAAAATAGTATAGCGTCCAGTACTGCTGTTCAGGAGTCAGCTGCAACAGAATCTTCTTCATCCAATGAAAAAAATAAATCGACCAATTCACCGAGTAAAGATACGAAGCCACCTAAAAACAAAGAATCCGAAGTGATTCAGAATCCTGAAGCAGATCCTGAAATGAGTAAACAAGATTTAATTAAATATATCAGTAAGAAAAAAGCTTCGTCTTCTTCAGGTGTAGTAAAGAACGAAAAAGATTCGCAAGAAATGAATTCTAAAGAAAAAGAAGAGGAGAAGGTATCCATGTTGTGGGATGCCAATCCTGAAGTTATAGAAAATTACTGGTCAAGTTCTCAGCGTGATTAATTGACCAGTAAAAATGGGCTCGCTCCCATTATGAGAAAGAAATACTGAGCGAGAAGTATTTCAAAGCTAAAAAAGGAAAAACAACGATGAAAAACACGATCAAAACAATCGCTTTATCTGTCGCTTTCCTGTCTGGTGCAGGTATGGCATATGCTCAAGATGATGAAACACCAACTGAAGTAACCGTAGATACTGGTTTACAAGCGACCCTGGAGTCGATCTCTCAGCAGGTGGAAAATGGTTCTGCCTTGAATCTTGCAGTAAACACAGGTGATGTTGATGCCAGTGTCGATTTACAAGCATTAGGAGAAGTATCAAGAGAAGCACAGGATGCAATTAGTTCAATTGAAGGTACAATTGAAACTACAGCAATTGGCGCTGCGAATACAGGTAGTATTACACTAGAGCAAGGTAGCTTTAACAGTGTGATATCAGATGTATCAGATGAGACATATAACTATGACTTCAATGAAGTTACCAGTGCAACTAATAACTCAGAAACTGTAGAACAGCTCTCAGAGGTTGCTGATAGTTCAGACATTTCAGAAGTAGTGAGTACTACACTGGCGACCAACTACAGTGAGCAAATCAATGAAACTTTAAGTAATTATAGTGCAGCAAATATTGCTTACAATGCAGGTACTATTGATGCATCTGTAAGTGCAATTGCAGAAGGAACTCAAACTGCTGTTAACAACAGCATCACAACTACCGCCATTGGTGCTGTCAACAGCGGTAGTATTACTGTGACTGTCAAATAGTTTATTGTTGAAAATAAACCAAGGGTCTAACTATTGGCAGATAGTTAGGCCTCTTATTTTATAATAATATCAGTTTAAATTGTTGTTATTTGTCGGATAATAAATTCTTGAGGTTTTAGCTGTCTTGAAATTTCATAAGAAAAAGTCGGAGTACAACTATTTACGTGCAGTCGAAAATAGATAGTTTTATAGCTATGTTTTAGTTATTCCTAGCTAACCGTAATTATAAGGCGCTCAATAAAAAAGAGTGCCGAAGCACCCTTTAAAATATTCATTTGTAAACTTAATCTCGAACAAATTCGACAGTACCATTTGCCAAGGATTTCACACGCGCTAGTGATTCAACACGGTAACCTTTTTCAAGTAACAGGTCACGGCCTGGCTGGAATGATTTTTCAATCACAATCCCGATCCCGACTACTTCAGCATTCGCCTGATGAATCAAGTCAGCAAGACCCAGTGCTGCCTGACCATTTGCCAGGAAGTCATCGATCACTAAAACCTTGTCAGATGAACTGATGTGTTTATTTGAAATGGCAATCGTGCTTTCGGTCTGTTTGGTAAATGAAAATACTTTAGAACGGTATAAATCATCTTTTAACGTGAGAGACTGGTATTTGCGTGCAAAAATCACTGGAACACCAAGCTCTAAGCCTGCCATGACTGCAGGTGCAATGCCGGACGCTTCAATAGTAATAATTTTGGTAATACCAGCATCTTTAAACAGACGCGCAAATTCCTGACCAATTTGCTGCATCATAATTGGATCAATTTGGTGATTTAAGAAAGAGTCAACTTTCAAAACTTCTTCAGATAGAACGATACCTTCGGCTAAGATTTTCTGTTCTAGTGCGTGCACGGGAGAATCCTCAAGAGCAGGTGCTTTTTAAAGCAAAAGCGTATTGTAAAAAGCACCCAAAAAAAATCAAGCGAAATTCACCAAAAAACCTTAGTTCGTTTTACCGTTATAGCTGGTCAGCAATAAACCGTAAGAGGTTTTCTTGTCGACATGCGATACTTTGACTGGTAAGTAGTCCAGTTTCGGTGCTAACCAGAAAGTAGTTTCACGGCCTGGTTTGTTGTGTTTAATCACTACTTTAATGGTACTAAATGAACCATATTTGGTGCTCACCGTTTCTGTACCTTGTTTGACAAATTTACGGCCTTCCACTTCTTTGGCATCAGCAATGTAGTAATTCGATTTTAAACCACCATTTTTCAGGTCTTCACGAATCTGCAATTCAGCATTTAGCTCATCTAGTACATCTGCTCTCCAGGCAAAAGAGCGTTTTTCATCATCTTTCTTGGTACTGATCGTTTTGCTAGAAGGATTAAAGTTAATACTCATGGTGTTGCTATGCACCAAAATCTTACTGGTACGGCTGAAACTGCTTGAACCAATCTTGCCATTATTAAAAGTAAAACGGCTGGTTTCAGTCGCTGAAGCAACGCCACCTGCTTTGGCTGCAAAAACATAGGTCCAGTTATTACCAGATTTGCTCAAGGTACGGGTAGCAGAACCCATATTTTTTCCATTGTAGCTAAACTGATAATTGGCTTGGAAAGGCGCCATGGCGAAGGTCTGGGTGGATAAACCAGTAAGTACCATTGCGGTAGTCAAGCCTGCAGTCACCCCTAAAGTTTTGAATACAGTTTTCGCCATAAAGAATTGTCCTGTGTAATTTCAGATAAAATTGATCACTTTCCACTTTTTATTATTTGGTCAAAATGTGGAAAATGAAGGGAGATTTTCAATAAAAATGTATATTTCATGTATTTACTGGTGTGTTTGTTTAGACTTTGAATTACACACAGTTTAAGTCGGTTCTTTCTGTTTGATCGGTGTGACTTTATTGTCATCCATGTCGTCTTCGTCCCATTTCTCTTCTTTTTCCTGAGAAAGCTTTCTGAACAGGGCAGCAAGATTCACATTACCGATCACCACCAGTTCAGCTTCGCGAAGTACGGCGTGATTTACATGAACCTTACCAAGCGTCTCAATCACCGAGCGGTTTTTGCCTAACCAGCGATTCAGATCCAGATGCAATAAATCATCTTTTACTTTAATGACACCGAGTTTTTCCAGAATCATGCCAAGAGGGTCCTTATTCAGCACGCGCTGATAGAAAAACAGGGCGAATCGTACCCCCAGTTTATAAAAGACATTTGGGTATTTGGCTTCAATCAACTGGGTATCACTGATCTGTTCAAATACAATGAGCTGCGTATTCTTATTCAGCTCCATTTGCACCAGTTTTAAATCAACCGATAAGGTCACGTTCAGACCTTTATAGTCCAGCGTGGCATAGAGTCGTAACCAGTCATCATGCAGATCGGCATGCAGATCTTTCAGCATGGAAACATTGTCAGTGACAAAACGTTGAAATGTCGCATTCAGGAAAACTTGAGACAAAGGAAATTCGCGTTCATCCTCAATAAATCCTTCCGCCTTTTGATATGCCTGGCGAATTTTATTAGAAATATTGGAAATTAGCGTTTGCATCTTTAAGCGTCCTGGCAACTATATGTTTTAATTCGAAGTGTATCTTGTCGAATTGTATAAAAAATACAAGAGTTTCAGCTTGCAGTTTAGCAAAATAAATAGCACCATTTTTAGGGTTTTAGTTATCTAACGTTGAAGATTTGATGGGTTTGGCATTTTTAAAACAAAAATGCAAAGCCGTTTATTTTTTAATTTTTAAAAATGCTGTTTGGGGGATGAACTCAAGTCTGGGTTCGTAGCGATGAGATCAACCATGATATTAATGCCTCTGGTCAAAGCCTGGTGGAAAGATCCAATTTTTAATAGCGCCGTATTTGCAGCTGTTATTTTGCACGTAATTTTTCTCACGCTGGAATTTGGTATGCCACAAGATCAGGAGAGCATGACCAAAGAAATTGCAGTCAGTATTCGTCAAACTGATGAAAAAATTGAGCATGCAGATTTTCTGGCTCAAACTGACCAGCAAGGTTCAGGTAAATTTCGTGAAGCACATCGTATGTCGAGCGATATGCCTGCACCGTTGATGGAGCAAAAGACCGGAGAAGAACAGCAAGAAAGTCCGGACATGTTGCAACAACAGCGCGAATTAAGCTTTGAAGAAAAAGTACTGATGACGACTTTAAGCTGGCAAAAACAGGCGGAAGAAAATCAGCGCAAAAAAATGCAGGAACAGTTACAAAGTCAGTTTCAGGCCAAAGCCGCTATGGTAGCCAGTCTGGAAGCCCAATATCTGCAACGACAACAAAACTTCAGTCGTCAGCAAAAAATTAAAACCGTAGATGGCATCCAGTCCAAACAGGATGTTTCTGCAGCTTATCTGGAAAAATTCCGTCAGAAAGTGGAGTTCTATGGTAACCGCTATTATCCAGACGCGGCCAAACAGCAGAATCTGGCAGGAGAGGTGCGCTTGATGGTGATCTTGAACCAGAACGGCGGAATCCGTGCAATTCGCTTAATTGACAGTTCAGGGCATAATTTGCTAGATGAAGCTGCAAAATCTTCAGTACGCAAGGCAGCACCATTCGGAGCATTTGATGCCAAGATGTCGGATATTTCCGAGCTGAGAATTATTCGAACCTGGCGCTTTGATCCGGCTGAAGCAGAGTTTGAGGTGCGTTAATCGGGACGCTTCGCCTGTATATAACTACCTTGCTGAGTTCCATCATCCCAAACCACATTTAAATGGTTTTCATCTATGGCTAGATATTTGGGAAATATCATCAAGTCCTGGTACTTTGGATCTGCTTTTAAGCCAATACACTCTTTATTTTGCCACCATGTTCCTTCGGCAAATTGATCCAGAGCACCATAGGCCAGATACCATTTAAAGGTACCATCTGCTTGTAACAGCAACTCCGAACCTAATTCCATAACTCCGTTTAAATAATAATGGCCTGCCCATGAGCTTTGGTTCTGTTGAAATTTAATTTTTGGGCACATGGGAATTGAGTGGGCATAAAGTGATGAACACAGCCAGGGAGAGAAAATAAGTAATGCAGTCGAGAACAATCTTTTCATTACGTTCTCCTAAAATTTTTGAAGCACAGTTCTTTGTTAAAGTTCATTATGTGCTTATGTATTTCTGGAAGAAATCATGAATGCGTAAGCAGATATTTTTTAAAACTCTGTATCTAAGAACAGATCAAGAAAAAAATAAATAAGGAACGATGAGTATTTAATTTAAATGTGCATCATAGCGCCGTAAAACTTCACAGACTTCCACGCTGAAATATGTATACCAGCTATTTTTCCCTAGCTCTTGAGCAGCCTGATGTTCAGCATCTGCATGCCAGGCGCGAATATCATGAAGACTGTTCCAGTAAGAAAGCGCAATTTCCTGAGTACCTTCGGTTAAGGCTTCAAAATACTGGCAATGAAATTGTGAAAGGGCTCTTTCTCTCATTCGCTGGGCTGTTTCAAAATAACACTAATCTAATTCTTTAATTCGCGCTTTGAAAATCACGACATATTGCATAGTGATTTTTATTTTATTTCTTTAATTGAGCTTATTATGAAGTAAATAAAATAAAAAAAGCGAGCCTTAGCCCGCTTTTAAATGTTGATTTTTAATCTCTTTCCAGATAAGGATTAGCAATACCCAGTTTGTCCATAATCTCGATCTCAATGCCTTCCATTTCTTCAGCATCTTGCTCTGAAGTTTCATGATCATAACCCATCAGATGCAAAGTGCCATGTACCAGCATATGGGTGAAATGGATCAGTGGAGCTTTGTCCTGTTCAGCAGCTTCACGCAGCACTACTGGAATACAAATCACCAGATCACCGATTGGGAAAGCATCCAGCACCTGTGCCATTTCATCTGGAAGTTCACTTGGAAAAGACAAGACATTGGTGGGTTTATCCTTGCCGCGATATTCCAGATTAAGTTTATGACTTTCATCATTATCGACACAAGCAATGCCAATTTCACAATCACTTTGGGTACCGATATGGCGCAAAGTGGTTTCTACAACTTTTTTAATATAGGCACGTTTCAGCACCAGTTCTGGTGACTGAAAGTCCTGTTGCAGGGAGAGACTAAGTTTCAACGTGAATCCTTAAAAATTAAATAACAATGCAGCGTTAATGCTGTGCATCAGCCGCAGCATCATTCTCAGCGATCAAGGCTTCCTGACGGGCTTTACGCTCGGCACGAGCTTCTGCGCTTAAACGCTGCTGTTCACTGTCCCAGCCTTCGTAGGCTTCAACAATTTTTTGAACCAGCTGGTGACGCACGACGTCACGAGAATGGAAACGGGTAATATGAATTTCAGGGATTTTATCAATCACACGTAAGGCATGAGCCAGACCAGACTGCTGACCACGTGGTAAATCCACCTGAGTCACGTCACCGGTAATCACTGCACGTGAACCGAAACCTAAACGGGTCAGGAACATCTTCATCTGTTCAGGTGTGGTGTTCTGGGCTTCATCCAGAATCACAAAAGAATGATTCAGAGTACGACCACGCATATAGGCGAGCGGTGCAACTTCAATAATCTGACGTTCGATCAGCTTGGCCACTTTTTCGAAACCAAGCATCTCATACAGGGCATCATAAAGGGGACGCAAATACGGATCGATCTTCTGGGTTAAATCCCCTGGCAGGAAACCAAGTTTTTCACCCGCTTCGACCGCAGGACGAACCAGTAAGATACGCTGGATTTCATTACGCTCCAGCATATCTACAGCAGCTGCAACGGCGAGATAGGTTTTACCGGTACCTGCAGGGCCAATACCAAAGGAAATATCACTTTGCAGAATACGCTGTACATAACGTTTCTGGTTGGCACCGCGCGGATTGATCCGGCCTTTGCGCGTCTGCAGCCAGACATTGTCCAGACCGGTATGTTCCTGTTCTTCCAGGTTCTCCTGGAGTTCACGATCGGTCTGGCTACCTTGAATCATCATATGCAAGGTATCTGCACTGATCTGCTGGCTGTGTTCAGATTCTTCATGAAGACGTTGCAAGAGCATTTCGGCTCTCTCAACGGCATCGATTCCACCATCGATAAAGAAACTTTCACCTCGGTGGGAAATTTTGACGTCTAAACGTTGTTCAATTTGTTTCAAATGACCGTTATAGGCACCTAAGACGGCTTGTAAATGGTCCATCGAAATTCCAGGAAAAGCTACTGTACGTCGAATCGTTGCAGTCAAGAGTGTTCCTTTTAGAAGTGTACGTTATATGCTCTACATTACGCCACGTCAGGCTCAAGATTCAAGAGTTCTCCGTAAACTAAATTTAAAGTTTTAATTTCGGTAATCTCGATCTCCGCAAAGCGTCCTACCCACGATGCATCACCAATAAAGGTAACATAACGGGTATTGTCTGCTGTACCGACCAGAACGTTCGGATCTTTATCAGAAACTTTCTCAACCAATACGCGCTGGACTGTACCGAGCATAGCATCTGTTTTACGAATACTGGACTGTTTAATCCAGTCCTGCACTTTGGCCAGACGCTCTTTTTTCACCTGTTCAGGTGTCGTATCTTCCAGCTCTGCGGCAGGGGTGCCTGGACGTTTTGAATAAACAAAACTATAAGAATGGTCGAAATCCAGATCCTGAATAAACTGATAGGTTTCTTCAAAGTTTTCATCGGTTTCGCCCGGGAAGCCGATAATAAAGTCTGAAGATAAATGCATGTCTGGGCGAACTTTACGTAACTTCTCGATTTTCTCGATATACACATCAATGGTGTGGTTACGTTTCATCGCCTGCAATACGTCATTAGAACCGCTTTGTACCGGCAGATGCAGATGCGACACCATCTGTGGCAAGTCACGGTAGCACTGAATCAGATCATCATTGAATTCCAGTGGATGCGAAGTGGTATATCGAATACGGCCAATGCCCGGAATTTCTGCAACCAAACGTAACAGATCGGCAAAAGTACAGATTTTTCCGTCGAAGGTTTCACCGCGATAACCATTTACGTTTTGACCGAGCAGCGAAATCTCACGCACGCCTTTTTCTGCTAAGCCAGCAATTTCAGCCAGAACGTCATCCAGCGGGCGAGATACTTCTTCGCCACGTGTATATGGAACTACACAGAAAGAACAGTATTTTGAGCAGCCTTCCATGATCGAAACAAAGGCTTTATAACCTTCAACACGCGGTTCAGGCAGAAAGTCAAATTTTTCGATATCCGGGAACGAAATATCGACCAGTTTGATTTTTTCTTTTTTCGGTTTTTCGACCTGCTCAAAATGCTGGTCCAGCATTTGCGGTAAACGGTGCAAGGTTTGCGGACCAAAAATCATGTCCACATAATTGGCACGTTTCTGGATATTGTCACCTTCCTGAGAGGCCACACATCCGCCGACACCAATAATCAGGTCAGGATTTTTTTCTTTCAGCTTGCGCCAGCGGCCCAATTCTGAGAATACTTTTTCTTGTGCCTTTTCACGGATCGAGCAGGTATTCATCAGCAGAATATCCGCTTCTTTAGGATCGGTGGTCAGCACATAGCCGTGGGAATCGCCCAGCAGATCTGCCATACGGTGACTGTCATACTCATTCATCTGACACCCTTGCGTTTCGATATACAGTTTTTTAACTGAACCATCGATGGCTGGGGTGTGCGCTGGCTGGGTGACAGTGTTTTCTGAGGCAGCTGGGGCACCATTCGGAATGAAGGTTTGAACCGTCATGTAGGCTCCTACAAGGTAATACGTCGAAAGAGTGAACGAATAACCTGTTTGCATAGGCAAACGGGTAAATAAAAATTCAATTCACGTTCTGAAATCTTTAAAAGGCGCATATTTTAGCAGGAAAGTCGCTTAAACTTATAGCCTAAAATGCGGCTGGGAAAATATTGATTTATGGACAAAAAGTGACTGAAAATTAATATTGTCTAATCATAAGGTTACATAAGTGAACAATACAGTGGGTTATAATTTTCCGGCTAACTCTTATGATAGGCAACAGGGGCTGGGCGAAAACTCGATGATAGAAGGCAAATTGATGTTTAAACACACTAAAAATATGAAGAAATATTATAAATTACTAAGCTTGAGTGTGGCGTGTCTCTGTTCAATGAGTGTGCAGGCAGCAGAAGAACAATTTAATGATGCCTTACGCGCGGCAAATGCTGGAAATATCGGACAATTACAACAATATCAGTCTGCCATGCAAAATGATGTCTTGGGCTATTATCCTGAATACTGGATTCTGAACCAGAATCTTGGCTCACAACCTGCCAGTCAAATTATCAGTTTCGCCCAACGTTATCCTCAGTCGGCTATGGCAGAAAAACTTGCAGCCGATTATGTCGAAGAAAAAGTCAAAATGGCTGACTTTTCTACTGCGCAACCAGTTCTGCAATATGTCACCAATGCCGATCCGGCTGAAGCCTGTGCAGTTGCACAAGTCCGTGCCAAAAGTGGCGATCAGCTGGTTTATGCTGAGTTTAAGGATGTTTGGCTAACCACCAATTCTCAACCTGAGTCTTGTACAGGCTTGGGACGCATGATGTTATCCAGTCCGCTTATGACCAATGAAGACCGCCAGCAGCGTTTATGGGTGCAATTACGTGCTGGTCAGTCTGGACAGGCGATTGCCACTGCACAAGGTTTAGGGCTTAACCTGTCTCTGGCTCAGCTCAATACGATTCAGGCCAATCCAACCAATTATTTATGGTCAGCCCCTAAAAGTACTGCCGCTGATCATGCCTATCTGATTTATGCGTTGGGGCGTCTGGCAGATAGCGATCTTGATTCAGCAATGTCCATTGTAAAACGTACTGCTGAAGGCACACCGGTACAAGTACAAAAAACACTATTCAGAACTGTGGGTTATATCGGCGGCACTACGGTAATGAAAAATAACTTCAACCGTGAAGTGCTGAACTATCTGGATGCCAGTTATGGTTTGCCATTTAGTCCGGAAGAAGCCGAAATTTATGCCCGTCAGGCGATTCGTTTTAGTGCCTGGGAAAGTCTGATTCGTGCCATTGATGCCATGAGCGTGAACCAGAAACAGGAAGACCGCTGGCAATACTGGCTGGCACGTGCCAGTGAACAGCGCACAGATCGCGCTTCAAAACAGGCGGCAGAAAGTATCTATAAAAAACTGGCAGTCGGTGAGGATTATCATAACCTGCTAGCACGGGATAGATTAGGCCAGTTAACGGCTTCTACACCGAACTCGGCACAGCCATCCAGTCAGGCCATGCAACGTCTGAATCAGGATATTCATTTCCGCCGTGCTTTTGCCTTGCGTAATATTAATGCGCCAGAAAATTATATTAACCGTGAATGGAACTGGGCAGTTCGTCAGGCTTATTTAAGAAAAGATGACGATTTACTGTTGGCAGCAGCCAAACGTGCGATGGATATGGGCTGGTATGACCGTGCCATTTATGCAGCAGATCGTACTGCGGACAAGCATAATTACAACTATCGTTATCCGATGCCACATCAGAATTATGTGGTGAGTCATAGCCGTAATGCTGGCATTGATGCCGCTTGGGCTTATGGTTTGATGCGTCAGGAAAGCCGGTTTAATACCGGCGCACGCTCTCATGTAGGCGCTGGTGGTTTGATGCAGATCATGCCGGACACCGCCAAACTGGTCGCTCGTCAAATGGGTGAAGCCTATAACCCGGCAGCCTTAACTGATATGAACACCAATATCCGTTACGGAACTTACTATTTATCAACAATTCAGCGTCAATTGAGCAATAGTCCAGTACTGGCTACAGCAGGTTATAATGCCGGCCCGAACCGTGCCCGCCGTTGGCAACCCGAATTCCAAAGTATTGCTGCGGATCAATATACCGAAACCATTCCTTTACTGGAAACGCGAGATTATGTGAAACATGTCATGACGAACGCGACATATTACGGTATTTTATTGGGACAGGGCGCACAATCGGTCGGTAAGCGTATGCAAGCCATTCCGTTACGTAATACACCATAGCATTCAAAAAATCTAAGGGAAGGATAGTTTGTTGATCAAGGGAATAAGGGGTGCTCAAATTTCTGCTGGATGGGCTGCGCTTTTATTTTTAGCAGCAAGTCCAGCTGCCTTTGCACTGCCAACGGGTTATGTCATGGACATCCAGATGGTACCGGCACTTTGCAGTCTGGATCCGGCCTACAGTAAAAAAAGAAAATGTCTTGAAGGTTATTCCCTAAATATTTCCGGTCTCTATCCTCAAACCACATCAACACATTGCACTACTACCAGTTCTGCGAAGTTACCGCCTTTGCAGGCTAAAGTGGTGGCCCGTATCATGCCGGATGAAAATACCCGCGCATTGCTCTGGCATAATATTGGTGGTTGTATTCCGATGAATGCCACGCAGTATTTTCGTACCGTGATCAATCATGCTGATCGTCTGAAAGTTCCTGAAGAACTTACCGAGCAGGAAAGTCATACCGTTTCCATTGATATGCTGCGTTCCAAATTTCTGAAAATCAATCCGCAACTGCCTTCAACAGCATTGCGCTTTAACTGCCATCAGACCCGCGCATCCAGCCTGCTGACCTCCATCCAAGTCTGCTATAACGCCAATGGGGGTTATAAAGGCTGTCCTGCAAACATTATTAATACATGCCCAAAAACTGTCAAAATAAAAGGGACATACTAAGCTTTTTAGTCAAATTAATTTATATTTCCTATCATACTTTTGTTGAAATCCATTCTCTTTTACATGCATCTCGAAGAGGATTGGAGTACAATCTTTGCCGTTTATGATTATTAAGATTAGATAGAACAGCTATTTAATCATTATGACGATCCTCTCAATTGGAGATAATTACATGAAGCAACCTGTTCGCGTTGCCGTTACTGGCGCTGCTGGTCAAATTGGTTACAGCCTATTATTCCGTATCGCAAGCGGTGAAATGCTTGGTAAAGACCAACCAGTTATTCTTCAATTATTAGAAATTCCTGTTGAGAAAGCTCAGCAAGCGCTTAAAGGCGTAATGATGGAACTAGACGACTGTGCTTTCCCATTATTGGCGGGCATGATCGGTACTGATGATCCTAAAGTAGCTTTCAAAGACGCAGACTATGCTCTATTAGTTGGTTCACGTCCACGTGGTCCTGGTATGGAACGTGCTGACCTGCTTAAAGTAAACGGCGAAATCTTCATTGGTCAAGGCCAAGCACTGAACGAAGTTGCTAGCCGTGACGTTAAAGTTCTTGTTGTAGGTAACCCTGCGAACACTAACGCTTACATCGCAATGAAATCTGCTCCAGATCTTCCAGCGAAAAACTTCACAGCAATGTTGCGTCTTGACCACAACCGTGCGTTAACTCAACTTGCTCAAAAAGCGGGTGTTGCAGTTTCTGACATCGAAAACATGACTGTTTGGGGCAACCACTCTCCAACAATGTATGCTGACTACCGTTTTGCTAACGTAAACGGCGAAAGCTTGAAAGACAAAATCAACGATGCAGCTTGGAACAAAGACGTATTCCTTCCAACTGTTGGTAAACGTGGTGCTGCGATCATCGAAGCACGTGGTCTGTCTTCTGCTGCTTCTGCTGCGAACGCTGCAATCGACCATATGCGCGATTGGGCTCTTGGCACAAACGGCAAATGGGTAACTATGGGTATTCCTTCTGACGGTTCTTATGGTATTCCTGAAGGCGTAATGTTCGGTTTCCCTGTAACTACTGAAAACGGTGAATACAAAATCGTTCAAGGTCTTGAAATCGACGAATTCAGCCGTGAACGTATCAACGTTACACTGAACGAGCTTGAAGAAGAGCGCGCTGCAGTTGCTGACATGATCAAATAATTTAATCTTTTTAAGATTAAGTTAAAAAAGCACTCCATTGGGGGTGCTTTTTTATTGCTATTTCTAAAAAATTTAAAGAACAAAAAATAACATCTTGTGAAGGAGGGACAACTGAACTTTGCGAGTGGCTCATCTAGTTTAATAAGAAGAATCATCAACAAAAGAGGAGGTACTGAGATGTTAGAGCAGCGACCTACCATGGAACTTTTTTTTGAGCAACTCGGCTTGGATTCAAGCCCGGAAGCAATCGATGAATTTATCAAAACCCATCAGATTGGGATGGACGTCCCCTTACATAAAGCTCCTTTCTGGACCAAAAACCAACATGATTTTCTGATTGGCCACTGGAAAGAAGATGATGATTGGGCAATTTTCGTAGATGTACTCAATGAGCAATTGCATATTGAGGCAGAGGGCAGTGGTTCTTGTGATCTGCCTTCTTTTAAGCATCAATAATATTTTCAAATCAATGAACTGATTATTTTTATGATGGAGTGAGCGAATGGTATTAGAACAGCAAGTGACTTTAGAATTATTATTTGAGCAATTAGGCTTGCCTGCTGATGAAGCATCAATTGATGAATTTACCAAAAATCATCAGCTACCATCAGACGTGATTTTGCCGGATGCAGATTTCTGGAATGAGGGGCAAAGCGCTTTTCTTCGCGAACACTGGCATCAGGATGATGAATGGATTGTAATCATTGATAAACTGAACCAGCTTTTACATGTCGAAAGTGATAAAGAAGGCCCTGAAAGCAATTAAAGTTTCTTTATACAAAAAGACACAACAAAACCTAGTCCTTTGACTAGGTTTTTTTTGTCTTATCTTATAAGTTAGTCCTATAAATAACTACAATATATCTGATATAAGGAGGGCATATGCTCGGGAAGAACCAACCATCCTTAGAACTGTTATTTTCTCAACTCGGCCTGGCTAATAGCCCGGCGGCAATTGAGCTTTATATACGTACTCATCAGCTACCTGCCCATATGTCATTGCATGAAGCACCGTTCTGGAATAAAGCGCAGCGTTCGCTGTTAATTAGTCATCTGGTACAGGATGATGACTGGGCAATCTGGATTGATGAACTGAATCAGCAATTGCATCTGGATGCAGATCGACGCCGTCTGGCTTGAGTCAATTAAATTAATTCATAAAAAATGCCTCATCAATGTGAGGCATTTTTATAAGAACAGATTTCGTTGTTTTAATGCATACGACTACGCAGAATCTGAATAAACCATTCCAGTTGACGATATTCATCAAATGCCGGATGCTGGCCTACCAGTTCATGGTCAAACTGGGCCGTTTTGCTGTATTTATTTAGCCAGTGACGAGTCATGGCAGGTTCTTTCTTACTGGCAGATGCATAAGCCAGAAAGAAATAAATGTCCGCATGCTCATAATTGGTCATTGGTTTTAGAATCTGCTGGGTAATGAGCGCATAACGATTTTCTTTGGTCAGCTCAAAGTAGATCATATAGGCTTTGGCCAGATGCAAAGACAGGTTAATATACAAATCCAGTGGCATTTCTTCAAATTCAATCCGGCCTTGCTCCAGCAGAACAATCGCTTCTTGCAGGAAATGCACCTGCTCTTGACGTAACTGGCTAATAGTCACCAGTTGCAAACGAAGATCCGCCCGTTCAAGCGCCAGCTCAGGCGTATTGCCATTTAAAAACAGCTGATCTGTTTCACCAATGCGTGCAATGATCTCTTTGGGGGTTGGTCGCATGAACGCAGTCCTCATATCTCAATGATTGCTATATGAGGCTGAAAATTGAAATTTAAAGCGTGGAAAAAGGATTAGAGCAAACAGGTATCACTTCTTAACCAGGCGGTGATTGATAAACGTTGATGTTTGGCTTTTAAAACTTCATGCATTAAATCACTTTGGAAGAAGGCAATACGGTTTGGTTTAGGCTGGATAATATGCCATTGATCATTTTTATCCTGCAGATGTAGTTCGCCGCCCCAGTTATCTTGCCAATCATCATGCAGATAATAAACCGCAGAAATCATCCGGCCATTTTTGCCTTGAGGATTATCGCGATGCAGGGCATAGAACTCACCCGCGTTATAGCAGGCAAAATGGGCTTCCACATCTTTAATGCCGAGGAAGAAAGCGCGGTTCAGCTCATGGCCTAAGGCCTGTAAGGTTTGCACATGCTGGTTAGAAATTTTCAGATCTTCATTGAGCCAGAGAATGTGGTCACTGCGGATATTGCTGACTACGCCATTCTGAATGGCTGCATCACGAAAGCGTTCCAGATTACTGGTACATTCAGCAATCAGCTGTTCAACATAGGATGGGGCATAAGCATTGTCGATCATGCTAAAACCATGCTGATCTAGATCATCAATAATCTGATCAACTGGCCAGGTTGCCGGGAGTTGAACTGCTTCCATAGAAACTCACCTAGAAGGGTAAATTGGGGTCGCGCTATTCTATGTAAGAATCGGGTCTGAACGAAACTATTTTTCATGTTAAAATAGCAGTTGATATTAGGAATTAATGAAACATGAATTACCGTCACCATTACCATGCTGGCAACTTTGCCGATGTCATGAAGCATGTATTGTTGCTTCAATTATTGGCTCGACTCAATGCAAAAGATAAACCATATCGCTATGTGGATACACATGGTGGTGCAGGTAAATATGATTTATCCACCTCTGAAGCGCAAAAGTCAGGGGAATTCCTGAACGGTATTCATCGTCTGATCAAGCTGGATGATTCGGTCAAGCGTAATGCGCCAGAAGGTGTACAACAATATTTAAAAATTGTTGAGAAAATGCGTGAAAACTTTGGTAAAGGTGCATATCCGGGTTCACCTTGGTTTGCACTGGAAGGCATGCGTGAAATTGACAAGGCCACCATTTTTGAAATGCAGCGTGATGTGTTCCAGCAGTTACGTCATAACATTTTTGACAAACGCGCCGGTTTGCATGAGCGTGATGCGTATGAAGGCTTGCTCGCAGTCATTCCACCGAAAGAAAAACGTGGTCTGGTGATGATCGATCCGCCGTATGAGCTGGAGCGTAAAGACTTCCCACAGCTGGTTGAATTACTGGTTGCTGCTTATAAAAAATGGCCGACAGGCGTATTTGCAGTTTGGTACCCAATTAAAGACCGTGCCATGATTGAACGTTTCGAGAAGAAAATGTTCAAGACCGGGATTCGCCGTCAGTTGGTATGTGAAATCTGTGTATGGCCAGATGATACACCAGTGGGTTTAAATGGTTGTGGTTTACTGGTGATTAACCCACCTTGGAAGTTCTCTGAAGATGCAGACGAAGCGCTGCAATGGTTATTCCCGCATTTGCGTATGCAGGAAAATGGCGGTCATGCAGCAGTTCGTTGGTTAGTAGGCGAATAATATTTTAAAGATCGGGTCATAGTTAGGATCGACAAGAATGACAAGTACAAATAAGCCGGAACACGAATCTTCGAAAGATTTGCCATTTGATGGCATCACCTTCGAGGTGGAAGAGGTAGAGCATACCCAGGAAGGGCAAAGAGTTAAGCGTCGAGGTATCTATCTATGGCCTAACCTGATTACAACCGCTGCGTTGTTATCAGGCTTTTACTCGATTATTGCCAGTATGAATGGCGAATTTCAGCAAGCTATTTATGCCATTTTCTTGGCAGCTTTATTTGATGGTCTCGATGGTCGTGTGGCACGTGCGATTGGGGCACAGAGTCCATTCGGTGAACAGTTCGACTCACTATCCGATATGCTGGCATTTGGGGTGGCACCGGCTATTTTGATGTATAGCTGGGGATTAAGTGATTTAGGCCGTATCGGTCTGGCGGCTTGTTTTGTCTATACGGCTTGTGCAGCTTTCCGTCTAGCCCGCTTTAACGTTCAGATTGGAGTGGTGGATAAACGCTATTTTATTGGCGTTGCAAGTCCATTAGCAGCCGTCATTATTATTTCACTGGTCTGGGTAGGATTGGACTTCCCGCCTGTGTTTGATATTCGTGATTTTACTGTACAAATCATTAATGCTGCGATTATCGTAATCGTTGGCTTATTGATGATTTCTAATATCAAATACTATTCATTTAAAACCGTAGAGCGTAGACGGGTGCCGTTTTTCGTGTTGCCGATCGCGGTGTTTATCTTTGCAGCGATGACTTATAATATTCCGGTAGGGATTCTCGTGATCTCTGTCATCTATGCTTTGTCTGGTTTCCTTACAACCTTTATGGCAAAAAGACAGAGTACCTTATAACAATATAAAAATAAGGAGTTTGAGATGCAGTTTCTTCAAGATTTTCTAGATCGTTCGAAACAGCTGAATCAGACTCCTGCTGTTTCCCAGCATAATCTTGCCTATCATGGGCCAAACCAGAAATATAAAATTATTCATCAGGGCCTGACACTTCCGGATCTGCCTGCACCCCTTCATTATCTTAATTTTCTGAGTATTATTGGTCAGCCTAATGCACCGATGTTGGCAAACCCGAGTGCTATTCAAACCAATGCACTGGATACAGCCACAGTAATCTGTAGTACCAGTCCGCATATGGCAGGACAATTAAATTGCTATTCAGTCAAAAAGGATTGCAAGTTTCAGTATGGCCTGTTTCAGTTTCTAGATCGTGAAAAACTGACCGGCGACTTTCCACATTTTCGTTTACAACGTTTTGATTCTGAACTGGGCTTTGATCTCAGCATCCATACGACCAATCTGATTTCACACTTTACCCAAATGCGCTTTGCACTGGCTGATCATTGGTCTTTGCTTTGTTATTGTCAGGGAACCTTACATTATAAAGATCAGAAATACCTTATCGAGAGTTTAGGTAGTTTTGAATTTGCACGAAGCTTTAATTTTCCCTATTTGCCTTTAGCCTTTCTGACTTATCAGATTATTAACCTGAGTGAAGGACGGCAATTATTGTTGGCACAAATTCGAGATAGTCTGAACAGCATTGTGCAGTCACGAATTTATCTGCGTGACTTGAAAAATATGGCCAGTCAAATGTTCGATCAAAAAGTCTATTTCAAGGTGCATCGGGTTTATCCGAGTGTGACTACTCCAAATGGGCAAAAGATGTATCTGCCGCGTGAGTTTGAATGGTGCTATGAAGATGGCAAAGGAATGCAGATCTGGCTGCAGGGACAAAGCCGAGGAGATTTCAAATTTGGTCTGGCTGCGGGTTATGTTGGAAGCTTTAATTACGAAGTTAGAATTAATGGCGAGACTGAGCATGGGGACGGGGGCTACTGTGAATATATAGATTGCCGCTCCTTGCGCTTTCAGGAACACAATAAAAAAGAGAAATTATTAAGTACATTGGCCAATCCTATACCTTTAATGCTCAAAAAGTAGGGAAAATCGGCATTTTTGTAGAAATAATAATCAACTGAAGTATTTTCTTAAAAATAGGGGTTGCGCTTGCTTGGGATTGGTCTATAATGCACATCCATCGGCGGTGATGAAGATTAAAACTTCTGATAAAACAGTAACTTAGCATGAAATGGTTGAGTTAGGTTTTAGAAAAAAAGTTTAAAAATAATTTTCATTACTGGTTGACTTTCTAGAGATAGAGAGTAATATAGCCGACCTAGCTTGCTACTGACGAAGTAGTAAGAAGATCATTAAGAGATTATGAAGAACAACTTGTGTGGATTTTTACTGGTTGATTGATCGAAATTATTTTCATTGATTGATTGGTTTAAATTACTCGAAGTTTATTTGAGCGAAATTTAAGTCAGAAAATTGATGAGCCAAGTTTAAGAACTTTACTTATAAAGTTCGAAATGATTTTAACTGAAGAGTTTGATCATGGCTCAGATTGAACGCTGGCGGCAGGCTTAACACATGCAAGTCGAGCGGGGGAAGGTAGCTTGCTACTGGACCTAGCGGCGGACGGGTGAGTAATGCTTAGGAATCTGCCTATTAGTGGGGGACAACGTTCCGAAAGGGACGCTAATACCGCATACGTCCTACGGGAGAAAGCAGGGGATCTTCGGACCTTGCGCTAATAGATGAGCCTAAGTCGGATTAGCTAGTTGGTGGGGTAAAGGCCTACCAAGGCGACGATCTGTAGCGGGTCTGAGAGGATGATCCGCCACACTGGGACTGAGACACGGCCCAGACTCCTACGGGAGGCAGCAGTGGGGAATATTGGACAATGGGGGGAACCCTGATCCAGCCATGCCGCGTGTGTGAAGAAGGCCTTTTGGTTGTAAAGCACTTTAAGCGAGGAGGAGGCTTACCTGGTTAATACCTGGGATAAGTGGACGTTACTCGCAGAATAAGCACCGGCTAACTCTGTGCCAGCAGCCGCGGTAATACAGAGGGTGCAAGCGTTAATCGGATTTACTGGGCGTAAAGCGCGCGTAGGTGGCTAATTAAGTCAAATGTGAAATCCCCGAGCTTAACTTGGGAATTGCATTCGATACTGGTTAGCTAGAGTATGGGAGAGGATGGTAGAATTCCAGGTGTAGCGGTGAAATGCGTAGAGATCTGGAGGAATACCGATGGCGAAGGCAGCCATCTGGCCTAATACTGACACTGAGGTGCGAAAGCATGGGGAGCAAACAGGATTAGATACCCTGGTAGTCCATGCCGTAAACGATGTCTACTAGCCGTTGGGGCCCTTGAGGCTTTAGTGGCGCAGCTAACGCGATAAGTAGACCGCCTGGGGAGTACGGTCGCAAGACTAAAACTCAAATGAATTGACGGGGGCCCGCACAAGCGGTGGAGCATGTGGTTTAATTCGATGCAACGCGAAGAACCTTACCTGGCCTTGACATACAGAGAACTTTCCAGAGATGGATTGGTGCCTTCGGGAACTCTGATACAGGTGCTGCATGGCTGTCGTCAGCTCGTGTCGTGAGATGTTGGGTTAAGTCCCGCAACGAGCGCAACCCTTTTCCTTATTTGCCAGCACTTCGGGTGGGAACTTTAAGGATACTGCCAGTGACAAACTGGAGGAAGGCGGGGACGACGTCAAGTCATCATGGCCCTTACGGCCAGGGCTACACACGTGCTACAATGGTCGGTACAAAGGGTTGCTACTGCGCGAGCAGATGCTAATCTCAAAAAGCCGATCGTAGTCCGGATCGCAGTCTGCAACTCGACTGCGTGAAGTCGGAATCGCTAGTAATCGCGGATCAGAATGCCGCGGTGAATACGTTCCCGGGCCTTGTACACACCGCCCGTCACACCATGGGAGTTTGTTGCACCAGAAGTAGGTAGTCTAACCTTAGGGAGGACGCTTACCACGGTGTGGCCGATGACTGGGGTGAAGTCGTAACAAGGTAGCCGTAGGGGAACCTGCGGCTGGATCACCTCCTTAACGAAAGATTGACGATTGGTAAGAATCCACAACAAGTTGTTCTTCATGACGATGTATCTGAGGGTCTGTAGCTCAGTTGGTTAGAGCACACGCTTGATAAGCGTGGGGTCACAAGTTCAAGTCTTGTCAGACCCACCATCTGCCAGAAAACAGAAAATCAGAAACATTGACTTAATTGATAAGCTGGGGACTTAGCTTAGTTGGTAGAGCGCCTGCTTTGCACGCAGGAGGTCAGGAGTTCGACTCTCCTAGTCTCCACCAAATTTCAAGACAAGAAAAGCATGCTTTTCCTTGAAATTTAAGCAAGAAGCTACGCTTCGCGCAGTATGTGATCATACAGTAGCGTGAATGTTTAGTTCCTAAGCGATCAAGTGCGTAGATCCTAGAGATTAACAAGTAGAAGCGTTACTATACGCCCCACTTGATAATCTCTGTGATTTATCACAGTAATGCAGTCCGACGAGGATGCATTAAATCATTAACAGAATATATTTGAGTTGAAATAATTTGTTCATACTCATACAAGAGCGGAAACAAGAGATCGCAAGATTGATTGTTGAAGTGATTGAATGAGAACTAGCGAAATTAACTGAATCAAGCGTTTTGGTATATGAATCTAATTGAAGCTGTACAGTGATTAAGTTCACAAGATCGCAAACAACTACGTTGCTACACTGACTTGTAGGTGTAACGACTGTTTGGGGTTGTATAGTCAAGTAATTAAGTGCATGTGGTGGATGCCTTGGCAGTCAGAGGCGAAGAAAGACGTGATAGCCTGCGAAAAGCTCCGGGGAGGCGGCAAATATCCTGTGATCCGGAGATGTCTGAATGGGGAAACCCACCGGCTATAAGGTCGGTATCATAAACTGAATACATAGGTTTATGAGGCGAACGCGGAGAAGTGAAACATCTCAGTATCCGTAGGAAAAGAAATCAATTGAGATTCCCTCAGTAGCGGCGAGCGAAAGGGGAACAGCCCATTAAGTCATATCAGTTTTAGTGGAATGCTCTGGGAAGTGCAACCATAGTGGGTGATAGTCCTGTACACGAAAGGGCTGATATGATGATGTCGAGTAGGGCGAGGCACGTGAAACCTTGTCTGAATATAGGGGGACCATCCTCTAAGGCTAAATACTCCTGACTGACCGATAGTGAACCAGTACCGTGAGGGAAAGGCGAAAAGAACCCCTGTGAGGGGAGTGAAATAGATCCTGAAACCGCATGCATACAAGCAGTGGGAGCCACTTTGTGTGGTGACTGCGTACCTTTTGTATAATGGGTCAGCGACTTATATTCAGTAGCGAGGTTAACCGAATAGGGGAGCCGTAGAGAAATCGAGTCTTAATAGGGCGTATAGTTGCTGGGTATAGACCCGAAACCGGGTGATCTATCCATGAGCAGGTTGAAGGTTGGGTAGCACTAACTGGAGGACCGAACCCACTGTCGTTGAAAAGCCAGGGGATGACTTGTGGATAGGGGTGAAAGGCTAATCAAACTCGGTGATAGCTGGTTCTCCCCGAAAGCTATTTAGGTAGCGCCTCGGACGAATACCATTGGGGGTAGAGCACTGTTTCGGCTAGGGGGTCATCCCGACTTACCAAACCGATGCAAACTCCGAATACCAATGAGTACTATCCGGGAGACAGACTGCGGGTGCTAACGTCCGTAGTCAAGAGGAAAACAATCCAGACCGCCAGCTAAGGTCCCTAAATTATAGTTAAGTGGGAAACGATGTGGGAAGGCATAGACAGCTAGGAGGTTGGCTTAGAAGCAGCCACCCTTTAAAGAAAGCGTAATAGCTCACTAGTCGAGTCGGCCTGCGCGGAAGATGTAACGGGGCTAAAACTATGTACCGAAGCTGCGGATTTGCAATTTATTGCAAGTGGTAGGGGAGCGTTCTGTAAGCCGATGAAGGTGGATTGAGAAGTCTGCTGGAGGTATCAGAAGTGCGAATGCTGACGTGAGTAACGACAAAACGGGTGAAAAACCCGTTCGCTGAAAGACCAAGGGTTCCAGTCCAACGTTAATCGGGGCTGGGTGAGTCGACCCCTAAGGCGAGGCCGAGAGGCGTAGTCGATGGGAAATTGGTTAATATTCCAATACTTCAGTGTAATGCGATGAGAGGACGGAGAAGGTTAAGTCAGCCTGGCGTTGGTTGTCCAGGTGGAAGACAGTAGGCATGCATCTTAGGCAAATCCGGGGTGCTCCATGCTGAGAGTTGATAGCAAGCCAGTTTACTGGTGAAGTGGCTGATACCATACTTCCAGGAAAAGTCTCTAAGCTTCAGTTACACTGGAATCGTACCCGAAACCGACACAGGTGGTCAGGTCGAGTAGACCAAAGCGCTTGAGAGAACTCTGCTGAAGGAACTAGGCAAAATGGTACCGTAACTTCGGGAGAAGGTACGCTGCCGGCGGTGATAGGACTTGCTCCTTGAGCTGTTGGCAGCCTCAGAAACCAGGCCGCTGCAACTGTTTATTAAAAACATAGCACTCTGCAAACACGAAAGTGGACGTATAGGGTGTGATGCCTGCCCGGTGCTGGAAGGTTAATTGATGGGGTTAGCGTAAGCGAAGCTCTTGATCGAAGCCCCAGTAAACGGCGGCCGTAACTATAACGGTCCTAAGGTAGCGAAATTCCTTGTCGGGTAAGTTCCGACCTGCACGAATGGCATAATGATGGCGGCGCTGTCTCCAGCAGAGGCTCAGTGAAATCGAATTCGCCGTGAAGATGCGGTGTACCCGCGGCTAGACGGAAAGACCCCGTGAACCTTTACTGCAGCTTGACATTGAACTTTGATCTTACTTGTGTAGGATAGGTGGGAGGCTTTGAAGTGGTGACGCTAGTTGCCATGGAGCCGTCCTTGAAATACCACCCTGGTAATATTGAGGTTCTAACTCTGCTCCCTGATCGGGAGCGAGGACCATGTCTGGTGGGTAGTTTGACTGGGGCGGTCTCCTCCTAAAGAGTAACGGAGGAGTACGAAGGTGCGCTCAGCGTGGTCGGAAATCACGCGTAGAGTATAAAGGCAAAAGCGCGCTTAACTGCGAGACCCACAAGTCGAGCAGGTACGAAAGTAGGTCTTAGTGATCCGGTGGTTCTGTATGGAAGGGCCATCGCTCAACGGATAAAAGGTACTCTGGGGATAACAGGCTGATACCGCCCAAGAGTTCATATCGACGGCGGTGTTTGGCACCTCGATGTCGGCTCATCTCATCCTGGGGCTGAAGCAGGTCCCAAGGGTATGGCTGTTCGCCATTTAAAGAGGTACGCGAGCTGGGTTTAGAACGTCGTGAGACAGTTCGGTCCCTATCTACCGTGGGCGCTGGAAATTTGAGAGGATCTGCTCCTAGTACGAGAGGACCAGAGTGGACGAACCTCTGGTGTACCGGTTGTGACGCCAGTCGCATCGCCGGGTAGCTATGTTCGGAAGGGATAACCGCTGAAAGCATCTAAGCGGGAAGCCTACCTCAAGATAAGATTTCCCCGAGACTTTATGTCTCCTAAAGAGCCGTTGAAGACTACGACGTTGATAGGTTGGATGTGGAAGCATAGCGATATGTGAAGCTGACCAATACTAATTGCTCGTGAGGCTTGACTATACAACACCCAAGCAGTTGTATATAAAGCATCAATTGATTTCATATTGATCTAACGATCAGACAAAAACTTGATTTAGTTAAGCTAATCGAACAAACTACTGCGACTCAGATACATCTGTTAATGCATTCTATTTGAAGAAAGCTAGGCAAACGAAGCGCAAGCAACGTAGATAAGACCATAGCGAGTAAGCATACCAGTTGTGCTGGCGACCATAGCAAGAGTGAACCACCTGATCCCTTCCCGAACTCAGAAGTGAAACCTCTTAGCGCTGATGGTAGTGTGGGGTCTCCCATGTGAGAGTAAGTCATCGCCAGCTCATTATTCCAAAAGCCCTCTGCTCACGCAGGGGGCTTTTTTTATGCGGGGAGGTCATAGTTACAACTTTTTCTATTGATATTTTCTGGTCTAAAAAATGAGTTAAAGAGTAACAAGGTGCAGCCAAAACTTCAGAGCTATTAGCTGCACCATATTGTTTGAAGTAATTAACCTGAGTTCGATATAAAAAAAGAGTAGAAAAAAAGCCCTGTTTTTGTAACATATTGGTTCTCAAGACAAAATGTTATAAAACAAGGCTTCTCAATGGATCATATTACCGAATTATTTTGTATTTTGGATGATTTCTGCAAAAAATTTAATGAATCTTTAGAGAAAGCTTTAATTTCTAATCAAAAAACCAGGTTGAAAAAGTCAGCTTTAAGCTTGTCTGAAGCAATGACCATTGTCATTTTATTTCATCAATCCGGTTTTAGATTCTTCAAATATTTTTATTGCCAAATGATCGTTCCATTCTGGAAATCTGCTTTTCCTAAACTGCTTAGCTACAACCGATTTATTGAAATCATGCCCCGTTGTTTGCAAGCTCTGAGTAGTTTCTTCCATCAGGTGAAAGGAAAAGATACGGGAATCAGTATCATTGACTCCACTAAATTGGTAGTTTGCCATAATCTTCGGATTAAAAGGCATCGTGTATTTAAAGGCTTGGCCGGTCGTGGAAAAAGTAGTACGGGTTGGTTTTATGGCTTTAAATTACATCTCGTTATCAATAATTTAGGTGAAATTATTAATCTCAAGCTGACATCGGGAAATGTTCATGATGTTGCTATATTAGAATCTTTAACTCAAGAATTAAAAGGGATCCTACTCGGAGACAAAGGCTATTTGAGCAAAGCAAAAGCCGAAGCTTTAGCAGCAAGAGGACTGAAAATATTGACCCCATCACGTCGGAATATGAAAAATAAACCCATCCAAACTGAAGAAGAAAAACAATTACTTTGCAGAAGAGGATTGATCGAAACAGTGAATGATCAATTAAAAAATTTACATCAACTTGAACATTCACGTCATCGTTCGGTAAATAACTTCATGGTGAATATCATGGCTGCTGTAGTGGCTTATTGTTTGAACCCCAATAAGCCAACTTTCCAAAATATGCTAAAAGGTTAAGTGGATTTCATCGAACTCAGGTTAATTAAATTTTATCTATCAATACTTCTTTAATATATTTAAGAATTGTCAATTACTTCCTGTTGATCAAGCTGACGACGAGCATGTTTAAATGCTGTTCTTAGCCCTTCTTCTAAAGTCGGATGATAGTAAGGCTTTGCCAGAATCTGATGAATATCCTGCTCTGCATCAATCATCCAGGCTAGTATGTGTGCTAGATGTTCGGCTTGAGGGCAGAATAGTTCGGCGCCTAATAATTTTCCTGACTTTTTATCTATATATACTTCAGCCCCACCTTTATTTTCTGAAAGAATTAACGCGCGTCCCTGTCTTTCATAAGATACAAAGCCTCTAATATATTCCGTATTTTTCTCTTCTAGCTGTTTGAAACTTTGTCCAATAATCGCCATTTCTGGTTGGCTAAATACGATTGCCAAAGGAGTTAGGGCAGAAATAAGCTGAACATCTGGAAAATTTAAGCAGTTCTGGACTACTTCTTTACCATTGTGGGCAGCTTCATGTTGAATTGGAACATCAGGGGCTGCATCTCCAACAATAAAAATAGGCAAGTTTGCTAATTGCTTAGTTTTTTGATTAATAGGTAGCTTTTTAACATCTTGGAATTCAGGATTAATTTTCTCTAAACCTAATCGATCTAAATTAGAGCTACGACCAGTGGCTGAGAGTACATAATCTACTTCAATACTTTGTTTTTGATCATTCTCTATATAGTCAATTTTTACCTGATTATTAAGGAGTTTGACTTGATTAGGTAGCGTTTTAAATTTGATATCCAGCTCGTTATTTAACTGCTCTCTAACCAAAGCTTGTAGAGTTGGACTGGTGAGTGCACCTATTTTCTGACTACGAGCAAACATAGTAGTACGCACCCCTAAACGTTGCATGGCTTGAGCTAGTTCAATTGCAATAACGCCACTACCAATCACTGCTAAGGATTTCGGTAAATGTGAAAGCTCAAAGATTTCATCAGATGTCAGGAGTTTATCGCCTAGTTCATCTTTTAAGGTGGCATCAAAGTTTGGTCGAGAGCCTACTGCAATAATAAAACTTTTAGCTTGATAATATTTTCCTTTTACTTGGACTGTTTGAGCATTAGTAAATTTTGCGTGCCCAGATACCTTATGGGCTGAATCCCATTGTTCTACTTCTTTTAAAGTGGCCCGAATATAATGATCACGAAGCTTATGTAGGCGATCCATAACGGTGGAGGTATTTACTACAGCATCATGTTGTAATCCGAGATTTTCTGCAGTTTTTATCTCATGCATACGGTTAGCAGAAGAAATCAGAAGCTTGCTCGGCATACAGCCTACACGAGCACATGTAGTCTCCCATGAACCGGCATTAATAATTAAAATATTTTGGGTATGTTTAATAGCTTCTTTATAGGCACTGATTCCTGCTGTTCCTACGCCGATAATAATAATGTCATACATAAAATGCTTACCAATTCTAAGAACATGAATATTTATATGCATGATTTACAATGTTTCTGATGTAAATTATGTAACTAGATTGCATATTTTTGCTATTTTGAGTAAATTTTGTGTAAAAGCCAGAAGATTAACTTTTATGGCAGCTTAACTATTATATGCAGTGGGAAAAAACATGAGTTTGTTTATAAATTTAAAAAAATTAGGGGTTAACACGACTGTTTTAGCAACATCGATTTCTTTAGTTGCATGTGGCGGGGGGGGAGTGACGGTTACTATAATAATGACAATAATAGTCAACCAAATACAGGAGGAAATAATGGAGGCGGCAATGAATCTACAGATAATACAGCTCAAGTTCCAGAAAGCTTGAATGTTAGTTTGCAAGATTCGAGTGGCCAAAATATTGTTCAGGTTGTAGATAATTCAACTGTACAAATTGCTGTTCAGGTCTTAAATGCAGATAAAGGTGGAATTTCTAGCAAAAATGTACGATTAGCGATTAATGATTCAGATAAATTAGGTGTAACAAGCAAAAGTTCCTTAGTTGCTACAGCTGAAGATGGCATTGCTATTTTTGAGCTTAAAATTCCTTCAATTAATATTGAATCTGGTAAAGTACAATTAACTGCAACTGTAGATGGCACACAAGTTAAACAGGTATATACCCTTAATATTAAAAAATCTAGTGTAATTGTTAGTGATTATACTCTAGATGTGCCACAAGGCCTTACGATTGATTTACCAAATGGGGCAGTTGAATTTTTTGTCCAAGTGACTGATCCAAAAGGTGGTTCTAAGTCAGGACAAACCGTTGAATTGTCTTTACCTGCTGAGTTACAAGGATTGCTTGTAATTAGCAACGGATCATCTGTACAGACAGATAGTGAAGGTAAAGCAAATTTTAAACTTGTAGCAAATAAAAATTTAACTGCGGCACAAATTCAACAGCTTGTAGATACATCTAAAACACTAAACTTTAAACTCATTGATGAGCATCGTGCAGAAAAGCAAGCAACTACGTCTCTAACATTTAAAGATATTGCAACAATTGTCGATAAACTTGAAATTATTAAGCCTGATGCACCGATTGCTGCAAAAAATGGCGAAGCACGTATTCGTGTATATGCCAAAAATTCCAATAAACAAGATTTAGCAGGTAAAAAAGTTCGCCTGGAGACCAATCAATCTGGTCGTGGTGTGACCTTGGATAAAACTGAAGCCATTACAAATGCACAAGGTTATGCGGAATTTATCCTAAAAAGTAATTCTGATACACCACTTGCTTTGAAGGATGAAGGGATTGAACTTAAAGCAACTTTCCTAGAGAACCCTGAGAAATTCGCGACCATTACTGTTGATGTCATTACTGCAGATGATAGTGCAACCGATCAAGAAGCTATTCAACGTCTAGAAATCGCTTCATCTTATAAAATCAATGCAATGTCTGACAGTGTTGAAATTAAGGTAAAAGCGATTGCGAACAATGGACATGCTGCGAAAAAAGGTAAAATCAAACTTACCTTGAATAGCGAAGCTGTAGCGAATGCTGTTAAGTTAGAAGGCAGTAGTGATGGTGTTAACTTTGATTTAAATGAAAGTCAGTCTGTCGGTGCAGAGGGTTATGTCACTTTCAGAATTAAAACACCAGCATCGCAAACAGCAGCAGCTGTAGAAGCATTAAAGGCTTCAGGGATCACAGCGACGTTTACAACAGATAACGGTATTAGCAATAATATTAAAATTGTTGTTGAAGATAAGGCTGTTGCAACTGAAGCAGTTAAGTATCTCTTAATTGACCCAATCAATGAAAACTTTGATCCTACCAAGAACCAAGACATTACAATTAAAGTAAAAGCAATTGGTGAAAAAGGTGGCCCTCTTAAAAATGAAAAAGTATCAATTAAATCTTTACTTTCAGATGATCAGCTGAATAAGTTGAGTCTAAGTTTAAGTACAGCTGCTGAAGTTTTAACAGATGTAGATGGTTATGCAACGTTTGTTTATAAGTATCAATATAATAAATCTGCAGAACAGCAAGCGTTGGCTAAGCAAGGGATTACTTTTACATCCACGGCATTATCTAATCAAAAGACTCAAACAATTAAAGTTAACTTCAATACAAAGAGTGTCAGTGACAAAGTCAGCCTTGATTACTTTACTTTAGATACTGATGGTTTAGCTCAAATTGCACTTAATCAACAAACTGAAATTGTAGTGCGTACGCAAGCCTTTGGTGTTGATGGTGCAGTTCTTGCAAATCAAGAATTAGCTATTGGTATTGATGAAACTGCGATTTCAAATGGTGTTTCATATGCCACAGCAACTAAGCTTGTATCGGATGCACAAGGTAAAGTTGAATTTAAATTAAAAGTTGCAGCACGTAATTTAACTGAATTAAATACCTTAATTGAAAAAGGCCTAACTGTTGCAGTAGTGTCTTATCGTAATGATGGTTCTAAGCATTCGGTTACTCGTAAAATTGACTTAGTTTCAAACTCGATTATTGACACTGGAACGAGTCAAGTGGATTACCTCATGGTAGATCCAATCTTAACCCGTTTTGACTATACGCAAAATCAAGAAATTACCGTTCGTGTAAAAGCATTAGATGTCAATGGAAGCCCATTAGCAAAAGAAAAAATTCAATTAAAATCTGCCCTAACTAATCAGCAGATGCAGCAGTTAGGCTTAAGTTTTACGACCCAAGCAGAACAAATTACTGATGCATTAGGTTATGCAACGTTTAAACTTAGTTACCAATATAACGAAACGCCTGAACAAGAAGAGCTTGCGAAAAAAGGTCTTACTTTCTATGCTTTGGCAAATGGTAAGGTCAGCAATATTCGCATTAACTTTAAGGCTCCGAGCGATAGTATCGACTTAAGTTTCTTTACTGTCGATACAGATGGACAAGCCTTAATTTCGACCACTACAGATACACCGATTAAGATCCGTGTCAAGGCAATGGGTACAGATGGTAAGGTTTTAGCTAACCAACGTATTAGTATTGGTATTGATAATACTGCAGTTTCAAATGGCGTAACGTATGCAACCTCTAACAACCTAGTTACAGATGCATTAGGTAATGCTGAGTTCGTTTTAAATGCGAAACCAAAGAATAAAGATGAACTAAATGCATTACTTGCGAGTGGTGTAACAGTCGCTGTTAAAGCAACTGCAAAAGATGGTTCTGAATATACAACGCTAAGAACGATTAAGCTTGTTGAGCAAGAGCAAACATCGCAAGTATCTTCACTATTAATCGATCCGTTACAAGCAGCATATGACTATACAAAAGACCAAACAATTCAAGTACGCGTGAAAGCGATTGGTCAAGCTGGTCAGTCTTTACGCAATGAAAAAGTGAGCTTAACGACAGCCCTTAGTGCACAAGAGTTAGCTGATCTGAATTTAAGTCTTGTTGGCGATGCGACGAAACTGACTGATGATTATGGTTACGTGACATTCACATTTGACTATAAATACAATGCACAGTCTCCTGCACAAAAGAAACTGCTAAATGGTTTTGAAATTACAGCAACTGCTAATGGAAAGACGAATAATACGATTATTAACTTTAAAGCACCTGCAAATGAACAAGAAATCAATCTTGATTATTTAGTGGTATCTACAGGTGGTCGTGCAGTTATCTCAACCGATCAACCAACAGAAGTGATGATTACAGCAACTGCATTGGCAACAAATGGTCAGACATTAAAAGACCAGACTGTAAAAATTGAATTGGATGAAACAGAAACCAATAGTGGTATTTCATTTAATTCTGCGACAGAAGTTGTGACCGATGCACAAGGACAAGCCACATTTAAAGTCAACATTGCACCAGAAAATGCATCTGAATTAGAGGCATTGCTTGCATCTGGTTTGAATGTTCGTTTATCTGCACAGCGTGTAGATGGTTCTGCATACAAAGTATCAAGAAAAGTTGAACTTTATAAGTCAGAAGCAGAAGCACCAAGTGAAGTTGATTATCTGATCATTGATCCTATTAGTGTTTATGATTACAGTAAAAATCATACCATTGCGGTACGAGTGAAGGCGATTGGTGAAGATGGTAGCGCATTACGTAATGAAAAAATCACATTGCGTCCTGAAAACATCTCAAGTGCAGAATTAGCAAAACTTAATTTGAGTTTAAATGGTGCTGCTGAGCAATATACCGATGATCAAGGCTATGCTGTCTTCGAATTTAGCTATAACTACGATGCACAATCTACAGAGCAAAAACCTCTTGCATTGAAAGGTGTAGCATTATTGGCGACTGCAAATGGTAAAGAGCAACGCACGGTTATTAACTTTGCGGAAACTCAAACTAATACGCTTGATTATCTTGTCATTGATATGATTGGTAAAGCTGTCATTGATACGGATGTAGAAACTAAAGTTGTATTATCAGTGCTTGCAAAAGGTACTGATGGTTCAGTTTTGGCAAATCAAAATGTTCAGATTGAATTGACCAATGAAAATGGTATTAATCTTCTTACAGCTTCATCAGTAGCAACTGATGCAGAAGGTTATGCAAAATTTGAATTCAGTGTGCATCCAAAGAACCAACAGGAATTAGAAGCATTATTGACAAATGGCGTAACAGTAAAAGTCTCATCTGCAGTTGCTGATGGATCTGTTCGTCAAGCTCAACGTAAAGTTGAATTAGTACAAGCTGAAGAGCAAGTTGAATCTAAAGTTGAGACTTTAGTTATTGATCCAATCTTAAATTCATTTGACTATACTCAAGATCATACGATTCAAGTACGCGTTAAAGCATTAGATGCTGCTGGCAGTACGCTGAAAAATGAAAAAGTTGCAATCACAACTGATGTTCAAGCGAAATTAGCACAACTCAACTTTAGTTTAAATGGAGCAGCTGAACAGTTTACTGGTGATGACGGCTATGCGACATTTGTATTTGAATATAAATATGCAAAATCTACAGTACAGCGTGAGATCTTAAATGGTGTAACTGTTACTGTAACTGCAAATGGAAAAACACAGACGACAAAATTGAACTTTAGAGAGTCTTTAACTTCAGAAGCATTAGATTATATTTCTATTGATACAAATGGTTATGCTGCGATTGAAGAAAACGTACAAACTGATATTACCGTTAAGGTACGTGCAATTAATGTGGGTGGTAAAGCACTTGCTAATCAAGATGTAACGATCAGCTATAATGAACAAGCCCATAATAATGGTGTTTATTTACTTGATCCAACAGGTGCGAATGTTGGTGCACAAACCTTTACGCAAAAAACGGATGCTGATGGATATGTAACCTTTACCTTTAAGGCATTGCCACGTAATAGAGCGGAAGTGCAAAAGCTGATTGATGATGTGACTGGTGATTTACAGGTTACATTAACAGCTAAACGTGCTGATGGTTCGAATTATGAAGCTTCTCGCCGTATTGATTTAAAAGCCCCTGATGTTGAGTCTACACCTGCAGAAGTTTTAATTGATCCAATTACACAAGCATTTGATTATTCAAAAGATCAAAAAATCATTATTCCAGTAAAAGCGTTATCTGCTGATAAGGGTGCTTTACAGGGTGCCAAAGTTACGATTGATACACCGGATTTAACCCTAGCGCAGTTAAAAACAGCACAGTTAACTTTAACAGGTGAAGCAACTAAGCTTACTGATGCCAATGGTTACGCTTATTTTGAGTTTGAATATAAAGTTGCAGGTACTCAAGAGCAGATTAAGTTGGTAAGTCCTGGTGTTCGTATCACGGCGACCACCAGCAATGGTAAAGCTGCTGTTCAAACCTTGAACTTTAAATCACCAAATGCCGGGCAGATTCTAGATTACTTTACCTTAGATGCATCTGATTATGTAGTTGCATTGGATGTGAATACACCTAAGACAATCCAAGTGACGATTAATGCAAAAGATACTGAAGGTAAGGCATTTGCAAACCAAGTTGTTTCACTTGGTCTAAATAAAGCTGCTTTAAGTAATGGTGTAAGTTTCAACACACCATCTCAAGTCATGACAGACGACAAAGGTCTTGCAACATTTAAAGTGACACTCAATCCTCAAAGTGATACAGAAATTGAAAACTTAGCTGCAAATGATCTTGAATTTACAGCAACTGCACGACGTGCGGATGGTTCTGAATATACGCTGGTTCGTAAAATTGAGTTAGATAAAGCTAAGGTTATTTTACCTGAATTAGCGAATCTTATTTTTACGACAGTAGATGATAAGCCATTAGATACAATTTCTGTTCTTGGTGGTGAAACACGCGTCAAAATTAAAGCAGTTGATAAAGCTAGTAATACAATTCCAAACACGCCTATCGCAGTTGCACTATCTAGTTTAACTTCTAGTCGTGTGACATTAAGCAATGTACCAACTCAAACTAACAGTAAGGGTGAAGCTGAATTTACGGTTACCGTTTCTGAGGGCGCATATGATGCTAGTTTGATCAAAAATGGTATTGTCTTTGCAGTAGTTGGTACGAACTTAAATAATGGCGATCGTTTACAGCAAACAAGTGTAATTGGTATCACCGCTCCAGCAAATGCTTTAAATCCACGTTTAACATCAGATGTAAAAACAGTGACAGCTGGACAAACAGTTAAAGTGTATGCAGCTGTTAAAGATGAAATGGGGATTAATACTGTTACAGGTACACCGATGCGATTAAGCTTGAATAAAGAAGCGATCGATGCTGGTGTTAAGTTAAAAGCCAATGGTGTTGATATAGAGGGTGTGCTTATACCAGCAGATAGTTCAATTGAATTTGCCTTAGAGGTACCAAAAGGTATAACGACGGATATATTACAATCTATTCGAGTTACAGGTGTAATTCGAGATCCAAAAGGTAATGAAATTCCTGCTATTTTACCGTTTACAGTTGAAGATGTCGAAAACCCAAACCATCTTGAAATCAATAGTTTTAAAAACACTTTGAATCCAGGTGATGACAGAACAGTTGTCGTTGTACGTTTACTCGATGCTTCTAATAATCCTGTACGTAATGAAGAAGTCACCTTGGCTGTACGTAAGACAAACACCACCACAGGTAAAAATGTAGGCTTTATTACTGAAGAAAATACTTCTGATGAAAATAATCATCCTTTACCAGAAAATATTGCTGAGAAATGGACTGTCAAAACTGATGAAGATGGACGAGGCTTCTTCACCCTATATATTCCAAAAGAAGGTTTTGATAAAGATGCTTTGATAGCAAGTGGTATTACCTTAGATGCAACTAATACTACGAATGGTATTGATGTGAAGCAGGTTCTTCATTTAAATGTTACAGATCCAACTTCTACTGCACCAAGATACAGCCTGTTCATTAAACCTAGTCAATCAACTATTAATGTTGTAGATGGAACCGCAACAATTACTGTGAATTTACGTGATCAGTTTGGTGGAGCAGTTTCTAATGAATATATTACATTGAATTTAAAGAACTCGAACTTCAATGGAGCTTATATTCAAGGCGCTTCCGGGATTGTGACAAATAATAATGGTGAAGCTGAATTCATAATTAAAATTGATGAAAGCTTACGTCGTAATTATACTGAGACTGCTTTTATCAATGAAGATTTGGAGCTGAGTGCAAGTTTTTCAGGTGCTACCCAAACTCATATACTGGATGTAGTCAGAAAATCTGTTAACAATCTAGTGATTAATATTACAGATAATCATTTAGAACCTATAGCCAATGGTAATGCTTATGAGCAAACGTTAAAAGCTACAGTAAAAGATGAACTTGGAAATTTAGTAAAAGAACAGAATGTAAGCTTTGAAATTAAACCTCAAAGTTATATTAGAGGGCAAAATTTATGGGCATTAGCACCAACAAATTCCATAACTCCTCCAACTAGTGAAATGAAATGGGTGTTTGCTGGTCAAAGATATTATCAAGGTAATGATGCTGCTAATCCTGAATTAGTTAATCAGAGCTTGCACTGTAACTTTGCTGTAGATGTTACCCAAGTCACAAATGCGAATGTAGCGTTAGATGTTGTTAAGTTTAAGGCAAGTAATGATGCGACATGGACTGGGGTTACAAATAATTCAGGTGAAATTAATTTTGTAATAACTTATCCAAAAACGTATGCTCAATGGTTAAATGTACGTATTGATGCTACAGCAGAATCAAATTCGTATAGAATGTCAAATAGTTATCCTCATCTTTTACGTAACCAGCAAGGTAATGATAAGGATTTCAATGGAATTTATTCGATTAATGCAATTAGTCCATTTGGTACAAATACCTCGGAGTGTACACCCTAAAATTTAATGAATTGTAGATAAAATTTACCTATAATTCAAAAAAAACAGCGCTTCGGCGCTGTTTTTTTATGGGGATTTCAATTTAAAAATTAAAGTGAAGTTCCCAGACTCACACCCACAGTAGGCTTAAAATTCATTGAACTACAACCCATCAATGCAAGACTGCAACATATAACCAGTAAGAATTTATACATACGCCGATCTCTGAAACTAAAAGGAGATGTTGACTAAAAGTACATTTCCCCAAATACCTTAGTCATCCAGCAGATCCATCTGTTTCGCTAACTGATATAAATTATTGGAGCGATTTCCTGTACGGCAGAACATCAAGATTGGCTTTGGTAATTCGTTATAATGGTTAGCAAAAGTACGCACATCAAGCTCGGTAATCTGGCCAGCAACTACTGGCTGGAAGACATAATCCAGACCTGCACTACGAGCAGCCTCCTCAATTTGTACGCTGGTTGGCTGTTCAGGGCCACCTTCCATATCCGGACGGTTATTGATAATTGATTTAAAACCTTTTTCAACTACTTGAGAGATATGTTCAGGACCAATTTGGCCAGCAAAGCCTACATTTTCGCTCATGATGTCACTCCATTATGTCATTTATCTTGATATGCTTTATGATAGCATTAAGCTGAAAACATGATGGCCTAGTTCTGAAAAATTTATAAACGATTACAACTATAAAATAACGCAATGGAGCGCGTATGTACGCCTATACAGTCGAACCACTGTATGTCAAAAGCGGTCAGGAAGTGATTGCTGCGGATTTCTATCGTCCTCAACAAATTGACAAACCAGCTGTGATCCTGATGGCTCATGGCCTAGCGGCTTTACGTCATTTTAAACTGGTGCAATATGCCCAACGTTTTGCCAGTGCAGGTTATGCGGTGGTTCTGTTTGATTATCGCTATTGGGGAGGCAGTACCGGACGTCCGCGTGAACTGGTATCGATCAGTGCTCAAATTGAAGACTGGCGTACAATGATTCAGCATTTGCAGGTACGTAAATCCATTGATGCTAAACGGATTGTGTTATGGGGAACAGCATTGAGTGGCGGGCATGTACTGACATTGGCCGCAGAACTAAAAAATATTCAGGCGGTAATGGTACAGGTCCCCTTTGTAGATGGGGCAGAAAGTGCCAAACTTTATCCTTTGCAGCAATTGCCTAAAGCCTTGAAGATTTCCAGTCAGGATTATATGGGGGCAAAGGTAGGAAGAGCTCCCAAGACCTTACCTGTGGTTGATCGTCATGAACTCTGTTTTATGCCGACGCAAGATAGCTACGAAGGATATTTATCGATTGTGAATCCAGATTATTACTGGAGTGGCCATATCCCAGCCCGGGTATTCTTTAAATTGATGCGCTACCGTCCTATTCAGCAAGTCCGCAAAATCACTATTCCTGTCCTGTTTATCGCAGCACAACAAGACAGCCTGATTCCCATTGAAGCTAGCCGGGAAACCGCAACCAATATTGCACCATTTGTACAATATCATGAGTGGAATATGCGGCATTTTGATATTTATCATGGTGAATGGTTTGAAAAAGCAGTCTCGACCCAATTAGAATTCTTACATCAACATATTGGAGTGCGCTAGATGATCATTGTATGCCCGAATTGCCAGGCTAAAAATCGTGTGCCTGAAGAAAAATTAACGGCCGATCCAGCATGTGGTCAGTGTCATCAAGCTTTGGTTCCACTGACGCCGATTGAGCTAAATGAACAGAACTTTAGTCAGTTTGTCACCCATAGTGATCTTCCCATTCTGATTGATCTATGGGCAGATTGGTGTGGTCCATGTAAAATGATGGCACCACATTTTGCTGCTGTGGCAAAAGAAAATCCACGGGTGGTATTTGCTAAAATTGATACCGAAGCCAATCCGCGATTAAGCTCAGCATTTAATGTGCGTAGTATTCCGACGCTGGTTTTGATGAATAAAACCAATGAAATTGCTAGAATAAGCGGTGCATTACGTTCAAGCGAACTACAAAAGTGGCTTGATCAGCAGTTAAATAATGCTCAATCCTAATTTAAAAAGCCTGGAGTTCAAGTGACAGATTCTCATATTAAACCAGAGGGAGTACTTTCCCTGCAGACGATTGCAATGCCTGCGGATACCAACTGGAGTGGAGATGTATTTGGTGGCTGGATTGTTTCACAAATGGACTTGGCGGGAGCAATTCATGCAGAGCGCTTTAGTAAAGGACGCTGTGCAACGATTTCGATTAACCAGATGACCTTCCTGGTTCCTGTGAAAGTCGGCGATGTCATTAGCTGCTATACCAAAATTCTAAAAGTTGGTAATACCTCAATCCAGATGCAAATCGAAGTATGGGACAGTCATGATAACTCACGTGCACCTGTACGCGTGACTGAAGGGGTATTTACCTTTGTCGCAGTGGATGTCAAAGGCAATAAACGTCCAATTCCGGATGAAGCAAAACAGAAATTTGCAGAATCTCAGCAGAACTCATAATTCTTTAAATAAGAAATCCCAGATCATTGATCTGGGATTTTTTTGTCTGTATTGAAATTAGGCTGGCTTCAACTGATTCTTGGCAATCCAAGCCCAGAGCATCTCGCATTGAATCGGTGCTTCACCAGATTCATCAGTTACAATAACTTGTACTAGCGTTTCACCTTTTTCTGAACTCTGCATGAGTTCTTGTTGTTCAGGAGTTAAAGTAGCTACTGCAGTCATGGCGCCTTTAGTTGGACGCTTAAAGTCTACTTTTAGGCTTTTAATCAAAACCACTGCGCTGTCAGGTACATTCATTGCAGTCACAAAGCCGGTTGCTGTTTCTGCCAACAGTGCCATGGCACAGGCATGAATCTGACCGATATGGTTCTGCATGGCTTTATGATTGACCATACTCACCACAACTTTGGATGCACTGACTTCCTGATAGCGAATCTTGGCAGAGCCAACCATTGGAACCACTCGGCCAAAGGTCTTACTCAATAAAGCAGTACGCATACCTTGCGGTAATCTTGATGTCGCTTTGACCAGTTTGGTCAGTCGGTTGCTCTTTGTCATAATTCTATCTACAGACGTTGAGATATCTTAGTCTTTAAAGTTGTTGAACTGTAAAGGCAGACCGAATTGTTGTTCTTTCAGGAATGCCATCACTTGTTGCAAGGTATCGCGTTTTTTATCAGTCACACGAATCTTGTCGCCCTGAATAGAAGATTGCACTTTAATACCGCTTTCTTTAATGGCCTTATTAATTTTTTTTGCTGTATCTGAGTCAAGGCCATCTTTAAGCTTGATCACCTGAACTACATTTTTGCCTGAAGCGGTCATTTTTTGTGGATCTAGTGCCTGAATATCCACTTTACGCTTGAAGAAATGGTTTTCCAGCATGGTATACACTTGCTCACATTGGAAATCACTTTCTGTGCTAATTTTGATTTCCTTGTTTTTTTCATTCAGTTCAATGGAAACATCCTGTCCACGGAAATCGAAGCGGGTTGCAATCTCTTTTTGGGTATTTTGAACTGCATGATTTACTTCAAAAATTTCTAATTCAGAAACAATATCGAAAGAAGGCATAGTTTAGACCTTTACAAAGGGAAAGAATATCTGAGATGCTAGGGATGTTTTCTTCATTTGCCAAGTGTTGTTTACATCAAAGGAGTGCGCAATGATCCGTAAACAAGAAATTACAACATTTGAGTTCCCAGAAAATGCTGTAATCTGGGATGTACGAGATGCAAGTGCTTATGCTGAAGCACACGTGAAAGGGGCAGTCAATCAGCCTATTAACGATCTTTCAGCAGATAGCCTGACTCAGGTGTCAGCGGATCAACCGATTTATATTTTATGTGGTGGTGGGAGTAAAGCTCCACGTGCAGCTGAAAAATTAGAAGGTTTTGACAGCTCACGTGAATATGTCATCCTGATGGGTGGTACTCGTGCTGCTCGTGATGCAGGTATGCCACTGGAACAAGGCGCATAATTGACCTTGTGAAAAAAAGCGCCGTCAGGCGCTTTTTTGTTGTCTAGATTTCTTCAAAGCCCCTTTTTTTAAAGAGGGGGTTAAACTCTTTCTAAAATCTCTCCCTTGCGGAACAGTGTTCCTCCCCCTTTATTAATGGGAAGGCTCTTTAATCTTGAGGCTTAAAATAAGGCTTCTTGGCTTTTACCTTCTTTTGAAAACGTGTCACGTCGAGTTTCTTTACCAAGTTCGAAGGTGCGGGGCAGGCTTCCCCTAAAATTTGGGCTGCCAGAATTTCACTACACAGTGGTGCAAATAGAAAACCTTTGGAGCCGAGACCTGCAAAACTGTAAATCTCTTCATCTGCTTTCATTTTTCCGAGTAAAGGAAAATAATCCTGACTCTGTGCGCGTACTGCTGCTCGACCTTGCCAGGTTTCGGTAGAGGGTAATAACTGTGCATATTCAGGAAAGACACTGTGGATAAGTTCATAATTATGCACATGATCTTCTATTAAGACTTCTGCATCATCCCGGCCTGGATAGAATGAAGCACCCAAAATCAGTTGTTCGGGATTGAGCTGCATACAGTAACCGCCATAACTATAGGCTGTATCCTGATTTAAGGGCTGATCGTGATTATTGACCCAGCTAACCTGTCCACGAATCGGTTTCAGGAGTGGATAATTTTTAAAGAATTGCTGGGTATCACGTGCGGTACATACAATGATGTGATCAAACTTGCCTAAGGATTGTTGATCTGCAAATAACTCAGGTTGAGTAGTAGTTTCAATATGGTTAATTTTAGCCTGTACATATTGAATAAGAGGATGCTGCAAAATTTCATCACGCAGTTGATGAGGTGAAACTGTGCCCGCTGCTAACAACTTTAAAGCTGGAAATTCAGTTTGAATCTCTTGGTCTGTTGCACTTTGAGCAGCAAGAATGTCTGCGGGATATTCATCTGCTAATCCTAAAAGCTGTTCAGGATTTTTTAAGGCAAGCTGATTGACCTGAATTGAGCGAAAAGCTTTAAATTTCTGATAATGATTTAAGGCATGCTGCCAGGCCACCGTCATCAGATGTTCAGCACTTTGCTCAACTGGACACAGTTTAGGATTAAGCAGGGCAAGGGGATTACCGGAACCGCCTGAAAGAGGCGCTGACTGGTCGTAAATCGTGACTTGATGACCACGCTGAGCGAATGCCAATGCCGTACTTAGACCTGCGATTCCAGCGCCAATCACAGCGATTTGACGAGGTCTGGTAGGACTCTCTAGATCTGGTTCAGTTTTTTTCTGAGCAATTTCCAGCTCTAAAACCGTTTCACTGTCTTTATTTTTTTCAACAGGATTCCAGATCGCTTTCAGCATTTCACGTTTATGGCCAAACCCACGTGGACGGGAAATGGAGATTCCATGCTGTTTTAAACCACGCTTTAAGACACCTGCAACACTGAAAGAAGCAAAAGTCGTTCCGATCTCGGATAAACGCACGATGTTATTTAAAACATTTTCTTCCCACATGTCCGGATTACACGAAGGTGCGAAGCCATCTAGAAACCAGGCATTAACTGGTGCAGTTTTTTCAATAACAGGAAAGACATCATGTGCATCTCCCAGCCACAGATCCAGACTGAAACGCTCTTCAGGAAAGCTGAGACGATGACAACCGGCAATCGGCATTGGATATTGGGAAATGAGTTGATCTGCTAGTGGTTTCAATTCTGGCCAAGCATTTAAGGCGCGAACTAGATCTGCTTTAGAAAGCGGAAATTTTTCTACTGAAATCGCATGCAGATGACTTTGATTATTCGGACGAACCTGTTGCCACAGCTGCCATAACGCCAGAATATTTAAACCCGTACCAAAACCCGTTTCACCGACACAGAAATATGCAAAAGGTTTTAAATCGGCCAGGCGGGTACTAAGGTCATTACCATTTAAAAAGACATGCCGGGTTTCCAGCAATCCATTGTCTTTGGAAAAATACACATCACCAAATTGCTTGGACACAGGCACATCAATGCCATCCACTAATTGCCAATCCAGATCGGCAGTTTGAATTGCATACGACAAAACGGGTACAACCTTAAAGATATTTGTAAAGCTTATAGATTACCACTGACGGCGACGTTTGGTATAAACATAGCTCGCAATCAGAAAGCCAAGTAATACACCGACCGCCAAAGTTGCAGCACCGTAGAGAAACATCTGGGCACTACGTTCACTTTGCAGGACCTGTACCTGAACCCCGAGATTGTCGTTCTTGAGCTGCAATTCCTGATTTTGTGACAGGGCTTCCAGATTGGCTTTTTCCAGTTGCTGTAGACGCGTTGCCTGATCTTTGACTAAAGCTTTGACTTTGGCATCTTGCTGGGCTTTCTGCTTGGCAATTTCTTCTGCAGTGAGCGGCTTTTTCTCAGTCGGCTGAACAGTCTGAGCAGTTGTCGCAACTGCCGGAATAATTCCAGCCTGCTGTGCAGAAGTGCCCTGAGCAGGTGCTTGCGTGGTAACAGCTTGAACAAGAGTAGCTGCTGGCTGTGTAGCCGGGGCAGCTGGAGCAGAAACTTCAACAGCCCAGGCAGAAGGAATCATGAAACAAAAGCCAATGAAACTGGCGGTAACAGCGCGCATGAACCTTATCCTTTAGGAAATGCTTTGTTAAATGGTTTCACATCAATATGCGCGTATACACCTTCTTTCAGGAATGGCTCATCCTGTAACCATGCATCCAGTGCTTCACGACTGTCAAAATCAACGATGATGGTACTGCCATAGAAACCGGCTTGTGGATTGGCTGGATCTTTAGGCATGGCACCTGCAACAATCAGACGGCCTTCAGTATCTAACTGTTCCAGACGTGCAAGATGTTGTAGACGAATCGCAAGGCGTTTTTCAACTGTACCTTCCTGGTCGGTACAGCTAACGACGAATAATGGCATGATGACTCTCTATCGTTTGTAGTTGGACTTATTCAGCTGTTCTAAAGTATTTGCGCAATACAATAAACTGAATAATGATAAAGGAAAACATCACAATCATGTCACCGAATGCAGTAAATTCGCCCCAATATTTTCCATCCATCCATAAATAAGCGAAGAAAGTATGCAGAAATGACATGAGGGTGAACATACCGACCCAGGCATAGTTTAATTTAAGCCAGCCTTTGGCGCTCAAATTAAATACCGGACCGAATAGGCGCTGGATGAGTGGCTTCTTATCTTTGCTAAACCATGGCGATAACAGGAAGACACCAGCGAAAACCAGATTCAGTAATACAGCTTTAAGACGGATATAGAAATCGTCGCTGAGCATCAGGGTAATACCACCGAAGATCACCGTCATAAACAGAACGATCCATTGCTGTTTGTCCAGGCGGAATTTTTGCATGACAAATAACGCACCATAAACCACCAGCATGGAAATGATCAGACCCGTAGTTGCAACGAGAATATTGTTATTGTCGACACCCCCCGCAGAACCGATCAATTGTAAAAGTTGATGGTCAGTGTCTTTTGGATCTACAGTTTTATATAAATAAAAGAAAATAATGAGTGGCACAAAGTCTAAAAGTGCTTTCATGTTAGAGTATCTAAATCTGATCAAATAAATGTCATAGTATAGAGATGCACGGCGTAGATTTACATACACATAGTAATATTTCTGATGGAACTTTGAGTCCTCAGCAATTGGTCGAAGCGGCTGCGGACAAACTTATCCATACTTTGGCCCTCACTGATCATGACACCATGGACGGTTTGGTGCTGGCTGAAGAAGCTGCCAAAAATCATGAGATTAAGATAATTTCTGGAGTCGAGATTTCCAGCCAGTGGTCACGTCCAGCGACCAAGAAAAATTATGGCGTACATATTGTGGCACTCAATGTTCAGAATCCTGAGCCGTTACAAAAAGCCCTCAATCAGCAGAAGATCATTCGTGCCGAACGCTCTAAACAGATCTGTGATCTTCTGGTTCCTTTAATAGGCCAGGATATTTATGCTGACGTGATTGCCAAAGTTGACAATATTCCTGATCGGGTTACCCGAACCCATATTGCCAAAACGCTGGTAGAAAAAGGCATTGTGACCCGTCCACAGCAGGCCTTTGATAAGTACATCAAGGAAGGTAAAAAGGCTTATGTCAAATTTGATGGTCTGGGTCTGGAAGAAACCATTCAGGTGATTCATGACAGCGGTGGCTTTGCCGTGCTAGCTCATCCGACCCGTTATGACTTATCAGCGACCAATATTCGCTATCTGATCGAGATCTTCGCCAAGTTTGGCGGAGATGCGGTGGAGTTACCACCCGCCATTGATCCGAGTTCAACCCGTCAGATGGTCGACCGGATGATTGCAGAGCAAGGCCTTAAAGTATCAATAGGAAGTGATTTTCATGGCGACAATATGCCTTGGGTTAAACTGGGCCAAGTCCCAAGCCTAAAACCAGGGCAGATCGGGATCTGGGAGAGTTTTGTTTAATGCGTTAAGCAGTAGTCGCAACACTGCTACCCATTCCAACGTGAAGGAATTCTTTCTTTGAATAAGAGAGGTAACCTATTAAAGCAAATTATTATCTCGAGCCTGAATCGGTGGTGGTGTCGGTTTACCTAAAGTTCCCAAGAGTTCAATTTCAATAGTGCGAACCATAGAATCAAGTGGTAAGTCATTGCTTTGTGTACCAAAAGGCTCTTCAATTTCTGAGCTTAAAGCATCCAGTCCTAGGAAGGTATAAGCGAGAATGCCGACCAGAAAAGGGGTGAATAAACCTAAGGTTGCACCAAGGCTAAACGGCAGAATAAAACAGAAGAAATAAACAGTACGATTCAACAGAACTGAATAAGCAAAAGGTAAAGGAGTCGTCGCAATCCGGTCACAACCCGTCTGCACAATACTGAGTTCTGCGACATGATTATTCATCTGCATATAAATGATGTCAGAGATTTCACCTTCTTTGAGAGCCTGCATCAGCTCCCATTGGATCAGACTTAAAGTATATTGCGGGGCATTGGCCTGTTGATAAAGCTGGGTAATCGCCTGCTGGCTCATCCCACTGGTTTCCACCAGCTCAGTCGGATTGGCTGTCTGATGGCGTAAACGGTCACGCAGGACATTTGCGAAAACGATGACATGCTGAATCACACGTTCACGACGACCTTGGGACAACATCCGGCAGTCACGGTCAAAATGACGTGCATTGGCAATCAGAATACCCCAGAGTTTACGTGCTTCCCACCAGCGGTCGTAACAGGCAGTGTTTTTAAATCCGAGAAAGATAGACAGCACTACGCCAATGAGGGTAAAGCCGACGAGAGGGAGTTCTGGAAAATGAAAATAACCTACACGTGAAAAACCACCAATAATGGCTGAAATCAGCATGACCACGCCTAAAGGAGGTAAAACCTTAGGTAAAATCGTTCCTCGCCAGGAAAATAATAATTTAAAAACGTTCTGCTGGTCACGTACGATCATTTATTGGAATCATCACAATTTTTTTCATGATCTTCTTGAGTTGCAGCTGCTTTGTCAAGTGCTATTCCCCCTTAGGTTTCAGGTTTGATGAGTTGCTGCTCAGCAAAGGAAAAACTGCCTTCCAGAGCAATAATACAATGATCAATTAAACGGATATCGACCAGTCGACATGCCTGTTGAATCTGGCGGGTCAGATACAGGTCAGCCTTAGAAGGAGTGGCTTGGCCCAAGGGGTGATTATGCGCAATCACAATTGAAGTTGCCTGTTGGGTAATGGCATATCTGAGCAACTGATTAATTGAAATATCACATGCATTCACAGAGCCATAAAACAGCTTTTTAAATGCAATTTTCCTTAAACTGGCGTCCAGACACAGGACCGCGAACACTTCCTGATTTTCACCCAATAATTCGAAACGTAAATAATCCCGCAGTCTTTTTGAATTACTTAGTTCTAAGGCATCCTGTTTAAGATGCTCGGCAATATAACACCGTCCTAATTCTTTAACCGCCATCAGTTGGGTATATTTGCTGATACCCATACCATGAAACTGACTGACTTCCTGTAAGGGTGCATCGAGTAAAGCAGTTAAATGGCCAAAATGTTGAATCAGTAGTCGGGCTAATTCTACGGCTGAATGCTGTTGTGAACCTGATCGGAGAAAAATGGCCAGCAGTTCCGCATCAGATAAACTTTCTGCCCCAAATTGAATTAAACGTTCCCGCGGCCGTTCCAGTTCAGGCCAGTTTTTGATTGAAAATCGCATAGTTATTAGACTTATTTATTATGAATTATGAGTTTTCCCTGAAGCTGATCTCTTGGGAATGCAATTATTTAATGCTATTGTGAGCCCCACTGCAACAGAAAGGTAAGCTGTTCGTGAGCTTTGATCTAAGTGTAATTCCTCATAAAAATATCATTTTAGCAGTCACTGGTGGTATTGCTGCCTATAAAAGTGCCATTCTGGTTCGCCGTCTGAAAGATGCCGGGTTTAATGTGCGGGTTGTCATGACTCAAGGCGCACAGGCTTTCATTACTCCTTTGACCTTTCAAGCTTTGTCAGGCAATCCGGTACATACCGAGTTGCTGGATCCTGAAGCAGAAGCGGGCATGGGGCATATCGAGCTGGCACGTTGGGCTGATCTGTTGTTGGTAGCGCCAGCCAGTTGCGACACGCTGGCAAAATTTGCTGCAGGTCTTGCAGATGATTTGCTCAGCACTTTGTATCTGGCTACCAATGCACCGGTCTGGGTAGCACCAGCGATGAACCAGCAGATGTGGGCTGCCAAAGCGACACAGCGTAATCTGGCGACTTTGATTGAAGATGGCGTACATGTGATTATGCCGAATGCCGGTTCGCAAGCCTGTGGTGATGTAGGCTTGGGACGTATGCCGGAACCGGAAGATCTGGCACGTCAGGTCACTGAGTATTTTCATAAGGCACAGCGCGCGATTGCAGAAAAATTTGGCATGCTGGCGGGCAAGCAAGTCACGATTACAGCTGGTCCGACCCGTGAAGCGATTGATCCGGTACGTTATATTTCCAACCATAGTACCGGGAAAATGGGTTTTGCATTGGCAGCAGCCTGTTATGCAGCTGGAGCGAATGTGACCCTGATCGCTGGTCCAGTAAGCCTAGATACACCTAATGGCGTCAAACGTAAAAATGTTTCTTCTGCAGTACAAATGCTGAATGAAAGCATGCAAATGCTGGAGCAGGGTTGTGACATCTTCATTGCGACCGCTGCAGTAGCTGATTATCGTGTCGCACAGATAGCTGAGCATAAGATCAAAAAAGCAGGCGATGAGCTGAATGTTGCTTTAATAAAGAATCCGGATATTGTGGCGACTATTGCAGAGCAGGAAAAACGTCCATTTATGGTGGGCTTTGCTGCAGAAACCCGAAATATTGAAGAATATGCAGCGGGCAAACTGGTGGCTAAAAAACTGGATATGATTGCCTGCAATGATGTTTCGCGTGCGGATATTGGCTTTGCATCCGATGAAAATGCCATGACGGTATTCTTTGCCGAACACTATCATCTGGATAAGCGTGATCTGGACAAGGCCTCTAAACAGGAAATTGCCCAGCAGTTGGTTGAAGCGATCCATGATGCCTTGCACCATGATCCTGCTGCAGAAGATGATTTTTAAGTTTTAAATGACGGTTAAAGCCCTGACTGGTTTAGGGCTTTTTATTACCAGTTTTTTAGTATTAAGTTAAAAAAAATCGGTATGACGTAAAAATAAAAACGACTTTATAGACTAAGGATTTATTCATTCATTTATTTAAAAAAAGTGTAAAATGGATCACAGAATAATCCAAAGATGAAAAGTTTTACACATCTGTAAAGCAGTGAGAGAACACAAGGGGGCGGGATGAAAAAAATCATAATGATATTGATGATCGCCTGTCTGGCTGGATGCAGCTATTTTGTATCGATTGATGAACTGGCCAAAAATATTCAAGGGCAAATGCAGCAAGAATTTAATGCCAATCCCAATTATCAGCATTATCGTCTGACTGTGGTAAATGTAAAAATCCGCCATCGCAAAGGCAATGAGTTTGAAGCAGTTTCACATCTGAATTATCAGGGCAATGAATATCCCATTAATGTCAAAATTTCAAAGGTGAATGGTGGTTATAGCTGGGCCATTGAAGATGATGCTTTTGCCTTTATCGATGAAATCGAGATTGAGAAATATCGTCAGCAACTGGATCGTGAACTGGAACAGCTAGCTTCATCACTCGATGATCTGGAACCTGTGAATGAACCTACCAGCATTGAGTTAGGGCCAGATGTCCGCCCAGTTACAGAACCTGTCCTGCAAGCGGCTTCCTATGATGAAGAACCGATTCCGGTCGGAAATATTACGGCCTATACCCACTAATTTTTATTTTAGGTCATCAAAAAGCACCGGATCTCGGTGCTTTTTGATTTTAAGGCTGAACTTGATGTTCACGCAGATAATCTTCAGTGCGCTGCATGGCTTCCTGAATATTCGATAATGCTGTTTCTACATCTTTTAGCGTTTTGGCATTGCCACCACTTAAAGCCTGACGCCATTTGCGTGCACCTGGCAAGTTTTGGAATAAACCTAAAATATGACGGGTAATAATCGACAAGGGGGCACCTTCAGCCATACGTTGGGCAATATAAGGCAGCATCTGTTGCATGATCTCAAAACGGTCCGGTGCTTCGAGATTCCATAGTTGCCCCAGCTCAGCTAACAGGTACGGGTTGTGATAGGCTTCGCGGCCAATCATCACGCCATCAACATGCTTGAGATGTTCAAGCGTGTCTGCGTAGGTTTTAATCCCGCCATTTATTTCAATGGTCAGTTCCGGACGGTCCTGCTTCAGGCGGTAAACATCTTCATAGCGCAGTGGCGGGATTTCACGGTTTTCTTTAGGTGAAAGACCTTGGAGTAAAGCAATTCGCGCGTGCACGATGAAATTATCGCAACCGGTTTTGGCGACCGTATCCACAAAATGCAGCATTTCTTCATAAGAATGCATGTCATCAATACCAATGCGGTGTTTCACACTCACCGGAATATCAACGGCATTACGCATTGCATCAATACATTCCGCGACTAGATCAGGTTCGGCCATCAGGCAGGCACCGATTTTATTATTTTGTACCCGGTCACTCGGACAGCCGACATTCAGGTTAACTTCATTGTAACCCCAGTCCTGAGCCATTTTAGTACAAGTTGCCAGATCTTGAGGATTGGAACCGCCGAGCTGTAACACAATCGGATATTCTTCTTTATTGAAGTCCAGATGGCGTTTAGCATCGCCATGAATGATGGCACCTGTCGTCACCATTTCGGTATATAAAATGACATTTGGATTAAACAGGCGCGCAAAGAAACGATAATCTTTGGTGGTCCAGTCCATCATCGGCGCAACACTGATGCGAGGTTGAAGTTTGTTTTCAATGGTGCTGAGATCAGTCATTCAAAATCACGCCTTAAATGAAATGGAAGAGAAATAGCAGTACAAGAATGAGCAGGAATTGCTGGAAATCTGCTCAAAAAAGCAGTACTGCAAAAAGAGGGCGTAATACTAGCATAAAATTTGCATGACCAAAGGCTGAACTGCATGAGGATCTATAACTGTCATTCCAATAAAGCTATTTAACAAGAGAAATTGTGGGAATTGAAAAAATAAACTCCCAGTCATTCTGCAATGCTATATTTTGAGATATTTAAGATTAAGATAAAGAAAACGAAATAAATAAGGAGAATAACGATGCTCATGTTGGAGGAGATTTATAAAAGCAAAAAACCTCAGCATTCAGACTATTTTAATTTACGGATTCAACGGGGACTTAGCTGGTTTAAAAAAGCATTAGAGCTGGATGAGGAACTAGAGTTTAAGTTTATTAGCCTGTGGATCAGTTTTAATTCGATCTATGCACAAGAGACAGAGATTCGTCAGGATCAACAAAGTCTGCATCAATTTCTGGAAACCCTCTGTCAAAAAGATGTGGAACGAAAACTTCAGCATATTGTCTGGGAAAAATACAGCCAGCCAATTTCTGCACTGCTGGATAGCGCTTATACCGATCAAGGTTTCTGGGATTATCGTCATCATAAAATCAGTCTGGAAAGCTGTCGCGAAGCATTAAATCAGCAAAAACAAAAAATACAAAAGGCTGTACAGGAACGGAATTTAAGTGAAATCTTATTGGTGATTTTTAACCGTCTTTCCACCTTGCATTATCAGCTTATGCAGGGCGGTGTGACTTATCAGAGCTCGTTTAACGTCAAGCAACTTCAAGACAGTTGCCGGGTTTTGGCCGGGTTACTATCCACTTTTATCTGCATCCTTTTGGAAAATGCAGCGACTTGGGATTCGGGTAAACCTTATTACCCAGTCGTACAAGTCAGCTAAATTTGTTTAAGCTTTTGCTCGATGCTGCTGCCATTGATCAATTAGTGCAAACAGGGTGGCGCATAGTGCCAAGCCAAGTCCAAACAGACAGGTCATGCTCCAGCCACCATGATGCCAGGCATAAACCCCCAAGGCAGAACCACAGGCACCACCAATAAAATACAGCGTCATGTAAATAGAGTTCAGGCGTGATTTGGCATCCGGGCGCAAGCGGAAAATCACGTTCTGATTACAGCTATGAGTAATCGCCAGGCCTAAGTTAATCAGGGCATAGCCTAGAATATAACTGAGCAGAGACACGCCACCAAAATATAAAAATAGCCAGCTTCCTGCCAAAATTGAACAGCCAATCCAGGTCAGGATCTTGATATAGCCACGATCCGCCCATTTGCCAATAACCTGAGTCGACAGCGCACCAAAAACACCAACTAGTGTTACTAGGCCCACCATCACATCAGAAAGATGAAAAGGTTTCTGGGTCAGCAGCAGGGCAATGGTTGAAAACAGCATGCTCATGGCTGCAAATGCACATGCACCAATCAGGGAGCGTAAGCCCAGTCGCGGTTCCTCACGCAGTAGCATACCCATGGATTTAAAAATTGCTGCATAGCTGATACGCATACGCGGCATGCTAGGCAATTGTCCTTTTAAGTAAAAGCCCAAAACCAGCAGTGCCATACTGCTGAGCGCATAAATGGTTTTCCAGTGAAACAGGTCTGAAAGAAGTCCGGCAATACTGGTCGACAATAAGATACCGACTAATAAGCCACTCATAAGAAAACCGACCACTTCTCCGGTTTTTTCAGGTCGGACAGCCATCGTAGCTAATGGAATCAGAATCTGGGCAGCAACAGAAAATAGCCCGGCAATGATAGTTCCCACCCAGAGCATCGGCAGGTTGACTGCTGTGGCACAGATCAGCAAGCCTAATGCGGCACCAAACATCAAAAAAGGAATGAGTCTGGACTTATTCAGCATGTCTCCCAAAGGCACAATAAACAGCAGGCCCAAGGCATAAGACACCTGCGCAAAGGTCACGGTCAGCGCCACTTGGGATTCTTGTACCTGGTAATATTGCTGAATTGAGGAGATGAGCGGTTGGCAATAATAGTTTGCACCTGCACATAAACCACATGCGATCGCCATCAGCCATAACAGGGATTTATTTTGACTGATATCGAGAGGAGGAGTCATGGCAAGTACCTTAAGCTCAGGGAGAATTTTTATAAAGCACATCAAAGATGATGCATAAGTTGCAGGCACTATAGGCGAAAACCCGTCAGGATAAAAGTAGAAAAATAGTGCAAAGTGCTCGAACTCATAGAAGAGAAATGCCAAAAAAAAGTACGTTTCTGAATTGAGAAGAGATGAAAATTCGCTAGAAATTTAACTTTTTCACTTGAGAAAATGGACTTGGAAGCGCTTTGTATTAAGTCATCTTATTTAAAACCAAGTGACAGAGATCAATCTGAATCAGTGATTGCCCAAAATTGGTGCAAAATGAAGAATTTGTAAATCTGACAGTGGACTGAGTATTAATATAATAAATGTTGCAGAATATTTTTTTCATCTATTTCAGGCAAGTCTTAAGACTTGAGCTGAATAAGTCGAATAAGTGAATCCCAAATCAATTTTTTCATCATCAATTCATATTTTTTATGAGTGAAAAATGAAAAAGTTATAGGAAAACGGTATTTTTAGGTCTTAAAAATGAATATTCCAAAGTAGATTAAATTTGTCAAAAAGGTCAAAAACAGAAAACTGCCCTAGAAAAGTGTCTTAATTTAGGCTTTATCAGTTCATTTGAAATAAAGATTTGCTGAGTAGAAAAAATGAAATATCTGTCAGAATGATCAATGTAACAAAATAAAACAAAAAGTAATCTAATAAAAAATAACCAGGAAAATAGTCATCGTTCAAGAGAATGAATATCGTTTATAAATTCAGCAAATCAAAATAATCAGGCTGAACTAATAAATGGTATATGACAGCATCATTTTTATGAATCATCAGTTCAAAATATGGGTATTTATTAAATAAATAATAGGTAGTAATTTCTAGAAGTTTAATTAGAATCCAAAAATTCAACAAAAACACATCCTGAGGGGAAGCACCGTAAATCACGGTGTTTACTTAAGAAAAAATTAGCTTGAGGGACGCTCATGCAGATTGGAATTCCAGCCGAAACTGTCATCGGTGAAAATCGCGTCGCTGCGACGCCTGAGACAGTAAAGAAATTGATCAGCGCTGGTCATAGTGTGGTGATCGAGCGTGGAGCAGGTGTTAAAGCTGCCTACATCGACAGTGCCTATGAGCAAGTTGGTGCCAAAATTACGGATGATGCCTACACCGGTAGCCAGATAGTTTTGAAAGTTCGTGCACCGAAAGGTGAGGAAATTCAAAAGCTGTCAGCCAACACCACGGTTGTAGCGATGTTTGACCCATACCGCAATACCGAGCTTGACCAGTTCGCGGCACAGAATGTGTCTGCATTTGCTCTTGAGCTTTTGCCACGTACTTTGTCACGTGCGCAAAACATGGACGTATTGTCTTCGCAAGCGAACCTTGCAGGTTATAAATCAGTGCTTTTAGCTGCTGCTGAATATCAGCGCATGTTCCCGATGCTGATGACAGCGGCAGGTACGGTAAAACCGGCTCGTGTCGTGATCATGGGTGTCGGGGTAGCAGGCCTTCAAGCAATTGCAACAGCGAAACGCCTGGGTGCAGTCGTAGAAGCAACTGACCTTCGTCCGACTGCCAAAGATCAGGTTGAGTCTTTGGGTGGTAAATGGCTAGACGTACCGATGTCTCCTGAAGAGCAGGCACGTGCTGATGAAGCAGCTAAAAACGGTTATGGCTGGATGCCAGGTGAACAGTACATCAAAGACCAGGCAGCGATTGTCGATAAAGCGGTATCGAATGCTGATATCGTGATTACCACTGCATTGTTACCAGGTCGTGATGCACCACGCTTAATCCGCGCTGAAACCGTAGCCAAGATGAAGCCAGGCTCAGTGATTCTGGATATGGCAGTGGAATCAGGCGGTAACGTGGAAGGTTCTAAGTGCGGTGAAACTGTTGTGACTGAAAATGGTGTGAAGATTCTCGGTGTGCCAAATATTCCATCAACGGTATCGACTGAAGCGTCAGCGCTTTATGCACGTAACGTCTATAACTTTGTTGAAACACTTTTTGATGCAGACAAGAACTTTGTCCTGAATCAGGAAGATGAAATTCAAAAAGCCCTACTTGTCACTCACGGCGGCCAAGTGCTGTTAAAACGTGGTTAAGGAGCAGACTCATGGTTGAAACAATTACGATTTTCGTCCTGGCCATCTTCGTGGGTTACTACGTGGTTTGGGGGGTAACACCAGCACTACATACGCCATTGATGGCGGTGACCAATGCCTTGTCTTCGATTATTATCGTGGGCGCAATGATTCAAACTGTTGGCTTGCCAATGGTGGGCGTTGAAGGCAGTGTGGATTTCCAGACCATTAACGTGGTGAGTGTACTGGGGGCAATCGCAGTATTTCTGGCGAGCATTAATATTTTCGGTGGCTTTGCCGTGACTGCACGTATGCTGGAAATGTTCAAACCTAAGCAAAAGAAAAAAGAGGGTTAATACATGGAATTTATTCGAGAGTATGCGGATTGGTTCTACCTGATTGGCGCCGTTCTTTTTATCTTAACGCTACGTGGTTTGTCTGGCCCTAAAACTGCAATTGCAGGTAACCGTTACGGTATGATCGCAATGGCGATTGCTGTAGTGACCACATTCTTTGTTGCTGAAAATCCAGTAGTCTGGATGATTCTTGCAGCCATGGCTGCGGGTGCAGTGGTGGGTATTGCGCGTGCACGTACTGTACCAATGACCCAGATGCCAGAAACAGTAGCACTCATGCACTCATTGGTGGGTCTGGCTGCGGTACTGATTGCAGTTGCAGCAATTATCCATAACAACAAGCTGGTTGAATTAGGACCGGACTTGTTAGCTGCAAATGGTGTGACTTTCCATGAAATGAGCAAGGTTCACCTGTTTGAACTGTTTGTGGGCTGTTTTGTGGGGGCGATTACCTTTACTGCTTCTGTATTTGCATACGGTAAGCTGGCCGCTAAGAAATGGGCAAAAACCATTTCAGGTGGCTGGGTAAAACCGGTTCAGGCATTGATCTTTGTCGCAATGCTGGCAGCAGGGATTCACTTCTTCCTGACAGGTAGCATGACATCTTTCTGGGCAATGACTGGTCTTGCACTGGCATTTGGCTGGGTATGGATTGCACCAGTAGGCGGTGGCGATATGCCGGTTGTGGTTTCGCTATTGAACTCATTCTCAGGCTGGGCAGCAGCAGGGATTGGTTTCACACTCGAAAACAACATGCTGATCGTTGCAGGTTCGCTGGTTGGTTCTTCAGGTGCGATTCTGTCTTACATCATGTGTAAAGCGATGAACCGTTCAATCATCAACGTATTGTTTGGTGGTGCAATGGGGGGTGCAGCTGCGCCGACAGCAGCTGCGGGTGCACAAGTGCAACGTAATTACCGTTCAGGTTCTGCAGATGATGCTGGCTTCTTAATGTCAAATGCAGACAGCGTTGTAATTGTACCGGGTTATGGTATGGCACAAGGCCGTGCACAAAACGCAGTCAAAGAGCTGGCAAACTTGCTGAAAGAGCAGGGCGTGACTGTACGTTTTGCGATTCATCCGGTTGCTGGTCGTATGCCAGGTCATATGAACGTATTGCTTGCAGAAGCTGATGTTCCTTATGAAGACATTCTGGAAATGGACGAGATTAACTCGGACTTCCCGGCAACTGACGTAGTACTGGTCATTGGTGCAAACGACGTGGTAAACCCGGCTGCAAAAGATGATCCGAACTCACCGATCTACGGCATGCCAATTCTGGAAGCTCACAAGGCGCGTACCATTATGGTCATCAAGCGTTCTATGGCGACTGGTTATGCAGGTCTGGACAATGACCTGTTCTATAACGACAAGACCATGATGATTTTCGGTGATGCGAAGAAAGTTGTGGAAGATATGACCAAAGCGATTAATGGTACAGGTCACTAAGACTTTCCATTCACTGGATCATCTAAAATCCCCCTTTTAAAAGGGGGATTTTTTCCATTTAAATTATAGATAAATTCTCCCTCTTATATGAAAGCTGAACCGGAAAGAATTACAAAATAAAATTAGCTACGGTGTTTTATTTTTAGAAAATTGGTCTGGATAAAATTGCAACAAAACGTTTAAAAATTAGACTGACTGATTAAAACCTCAAAAAAGCGAATTCATTAAAGTTGCTACTCCATAAATTTCCTGTTGGATTCAAGTTAAACAATATAAAAAAAGCGACCTACATAGGTCGCTTTTTTTGAATATTCGATATTTATGCTACAGAATCTGCAGGATTGCGCCATAGGCTTTCTAGGTCATAGAATTTACGCGCTGTAGGCAGCATGCAGTGCACTACAACAAAACCTAGATCAATCAGGATCCATTCTGCATCACGTTCGCCTTCGATACCAAGCGGACGGAAACCTGCTTTACGTGCTTCTTCAGCAACATTATCTGCAAGTGATTTGATATGACGGGTTGATGTACCGCTTGCAATCACCATGGCATCTGCCACGTTACTGATGCTAGCAACATCAAGCTGAACAACTTCTTTAGCCTTTACATCTTCAAGGGCTGCATGTACAACTTTCAAGCATGCGTTTACTGCTTGTGCATGAGAATTCATAGTGTGATCGTGAGAATTAGAAGCGCTGGGCGATGGTTCTAAATTCATAGGGAGTATAATTTCCTAACAATTATGCATGATCTAATATAGCGGTTTTAGCCCAAAATTTCAAATGTACCTTCCGTCGCTTTAGTCATACTCTGGGAAGAACTGTTCTTTCCAGCCAAAGGACTCTCCCGAAGTTCCCAGAGGTTTATATTCGGCTGCGACATAACCATTGTATTGGCTATTCTCTAACCATTGAAAAATTTCATAATATGGAATGGAAGCCGTATTTGGTTGATGACGCCCCGGGCAGTCTGCAAACTGGATATGACCAATCTCTGCAATATTTTCTTTTAAGGCTTCAAGTACATCTTCACCCATCATGGCCATATGATAACAGTCATATTGCATTTTTAAGGCAGGATGATTGACAGCTTCTAGCATCTCCTGAGCTTGAGCTACATTCTGAATCAGGAAACGTGGCATATCCTGACCATTGATCATTTCAAAGACCGGCTGAATCTGATAATCAGAGAGCATGGAGCAGGCAATTTTCAGATTAGTCGCCAAGGTGTTCAGGCAAGGAAGCAGGTCACAATCCAGTGGCTGTTTGCCAGCCAGAATATTGACACTCGGCACATTCAGAGCAGTCGCATATTGAATGGCTTGCTCTACGGCATGACGAAACTCGATTTCCTGTCCAGGGATACCGGCCAGACCGTGTCCACCTAGCATCAGATCACCAGCAGGCACATTAATCAGGCAGATATCCAGATCATGCAACTGAAGCTGCTGCTGAATCTGCTCAATACTCAGTTCATAGGGGAACTGGATTTCCACATGCTTAAAACCGTGCGCATGAGCCAAGGCAAAACGTTCTAACAGCGGTACTTCCGTAAAAATCATGGAGAGGTTAACGGCGAGTTTGGTCATGGGCTTTTCCTTGCTCAAGGCAGAATATTGAAATGTAATATTAGCGGTCTACGTGCTTGATAACAGTGGCTAGATCGGCTTCAGCAAATCCGTCTTGCTGATGGGTTTTGAGTTGAGACAGGGCTTGGCTGGCCACAGGAATATCCAAAGATAAAGTAGCTGCCAGTTGCACAGCATTGCTCAGGTCTTTAGACAATGTCTGCACTTTCCATTGCACGGGTTCAAACGTCTGGCTGGCCATACGTGGGGCTAGAATTTGAAAAGGCTTGGAGTCAGCAAAACCACCGGCTAATGCTGGTGCAAGCAGGGCAGTATCCACACCGGCACGATCAGCCAAAGCCACTGCCTCAGCTATCAGGGTGCTATTCGCTGCCACAATCAGCTGATTACAGATTTTAGTCGCCTGACCGGTTCCAGTATCACCCATGCGAGTGACACGTTGTGAAAGCACCTTATAAATTGGATCAAGTGCGGTAATAGTTTCTGCATCACCACCAGCGAAGATCACTAGCGTGCCTTGTTCTGCACCGGCTGTACCGCCAGACACAGGAGAGTCAATCCAGATGGCTTGTTTAGCTTGGGCCCGTTCAGCTAGAGTTTTGGTTTGATGTACAGAAAGACTGGAAAAATCGACAATAACCTGTCCAGCCACCAGATCTGGTTGAATCTGCTTAAAGACCGATTGCACCGCAGCATCATCTGCCAGACAAGTCAGAATAACCGGATAATTTGCAATTTGATCTAGAGATAGCGGAGTGGCTCCCAGTGCAAGCAAAGGATCGCAGGCACTGGCCGTGCGGTTCCAGACTGCAACTCGGAAACCAGCTTTCAGCAAGCGGGTTGCCATACGACTGCCCATGAGTCCCATACCTAAAAAGGCAATTTTGCTATCACGATCGAATTGCATTTTATCTCTCATCTTTTGATTTTGCTTCAGCCATAATTATCGATATTGACGTGGCACAAACTGCACGTCCGGATCTTTATCCTTTTTACGTGCCAGTTGGCTGTTTTTGCCGAGTAACAGTTTAAGCTGCCAGATTTTTTCCATACGCAGTGACTTGTTGGGTTTGTGTTCCATCGCATCCAGCACAAATTTAGAGGCCATCAAGGCATCTGGAGAGCGTTGTAACATTTCTTCAGCCAAAGCCTGTGCTTTTGCTAATGGCTGCTCATCGACATGGGTGATCAGACCAATTTCTTTGGCACAGGCACCTTCAAAAATACGTGCGGTTAAAGTCAGCTCTTTGGCCAAATCAATCCCGATCAGACCTTTGAGAGAACGCGTTAGCCCCATATCTGGTACTAGACCCCAACGAGTTTCCATAATTGACATTTTGGTCGCAGGATGGGCGATTCGGATATCCGCGGCCAACGCAAGTTGCATACCTGCACCAAAGCAGAAACCTTCAATGGCTGCAATGACGGGTACAGGCAGTTCCTGCCAGACCAGAAAAGCTTTCTGAAATAAGCTCTGTCCAGGACGAATCAGTTCCCAGGCCGCATAGGCCCGATTTTTAGGATTATTTAAATCGGCCAAGTCAATGCCGGCACTAAAGACCTGCGCTTCACCGGTTAAAATGACACACCGCACCGACTTGTCTTTTTTAATCCGGTTCGCAATCTGCACCAGTTCACGCAGCAGGGCAAAGCTCATGGCATTACGTTTATCTGGACGGCTGAGAGTAACCGTGGCAATTCCATTATTTTTTTCAAAGCGTACAAGTGACATGGTATTCATCCTTAATTTTTCTGTAAGCGAGCATAGCATGAGCAATCTGTGCTTGCATGACAGTGCAGTCATACAGATATGAGTAAGTAAAACAGCAATTTTTTAACCACTATGCTTGTTTAAAATTTGCTGAGCTGCCTGTTCTACCTGCTCAATCACTGCTTTCAGTTCATCCAGATATTTCAGTACTTCCTGAACAAAACTGTCATCGGCCTTACGGCGTTCCTTACGCAAGGTCGAGACAAACTGCTCAAAACTTCCGGTAACTTTTTGCAGAGTCGGTGTGCCGACATAACGGGTTGCCCCATAGAGACGGTGCAAAACATGTTCCAGCTGCGGAAAATCTTCCAGCTCAATTAATTGCTCAATTTCATCCAGCTCTTTTTCAAAACTGTCGACCAGCATGCTAAGCAGATCGACTGCCAGATCTTCTTTATTGGCTGCCAGTTGCAAGCTTTGTTGCCAATCCAGAATATTCGGATCCAGCGCATCAATGACATTGGCACGTTCCAGCACTGGAATCTTTTTAAAACTTTCAGTCGTCCACTGCGTCAGGATCTGCACGATCTGATCAATCTGAATTGGCTTGGTGACATAATCATCCATACCATTTTGCAACAGTTTTTGCTTCTCGTCGGAAAGGGCATGTGCTGTCAGAGCAATAATCGGTAAACGTTGATGATTTTCGAAAGTTGATTCCAGTGAACGGATTGCACGGGTGGTATCGATACCGGACATCACTGGCATCTGGATATCCATAAACACCAGATCAAAAGATGGCAGGCCCTGTTCATAACGGCTCTGAATGATATCAATCGCTTCCTGTCCGCTAATGGCTTTGGTCGTAGTGACATTCAGTTCGGCCAACAAGGCTTCCAGAACAATCAGGTTCGGCAGATGGTCATCAACGGCAAGGATATGCAGTCCCTGACCATTAAAGTCTTCATGCTGTTCCTGATCAAAGACGGGTTGATTGCCGAGTAGCTGAATCAGGGCACTACGACTGAGTGGCTGATGCAGAGCACGGGCACGATGATCATTCAGCATGTTCGGATCAAGCTGCATTTGATAACCATACACAGCCAGATGTCCCTGATAGCGAGAACGAATTTCTGTCAGTAAGGCTTGGCTATCACCACTATGGTCAACAATCAGCCAGGTATTCTCGATATTTTGTAAATGGTTCAGACGGCTAAACAGATCCAGAATGGATGTCGATTCAATATGTTTAACGTGATAATTTTCCAGATAATGTCTTAATACATTCGCTGTTGCCGGATGGGCGAGATAAGACACAACCGTCAGATCACTGAAATCCGGGTGCTCATGGATAATATCTTCATCCACCGGGAATTGGGCGGTAAACCAGAAGGTTGAGCCTTTTTCTGTTGGAGCACGTTCCTGATTATCTTCAAATCCGATTTGACCATGCATCAGGTGGACCAGTTGTTTGGAAATGGCCAGGCCTAAACCTGTACCGCCGAATTGGCGGGTGACCGAGGTATCGCCTTGCGAGAAGGATTCAAACAGTTTTTTACGGTCAGTTCCGCTCAGGCCAATGCCGCTGTCCTGAACACTGAAATGCAGCAGACATTGCCCAATATCATCGTGCTCTATGCGTGCCCGAACAATGATTTCGCCGTCTGGAGTAAACTTGATCGCATTAGAAATCAGGTTGGTCAGAATCTGCTTAAAGCGTAGTACATCACCAATCACATGTTTCGGTACATTGTCTGCAAAATAGAATGCCATATCGATATGCTTCTGTGCAGCCAGTGGCGAGAGCATGTCCATCACATCAAAGATAGCTTCTTCCAGATCAAAAGGTGCAGTTTCCAGTTCCAGTTTGCCAGCATCAATCTTGGAGAAATCCAGTACATCATTGATCAGGGCCAGCAGATGTGCAGAAGATTTGCGGATGGTCTGTAAATACAGGCTTTGCTCATTGCTAAGATTGCCTTGACGCAGCAGCAGGTGAATAAAACCATCAATACTGTTTAAGGGTGTGCGTAATTCATGAGAAATATTGGCCAGAAATACCGACTTGGCCTGGTTGGCCGAAATAGCTTGGTCACGTGCCTGACGATAAGTAATATTTTGAACTTCTAAAGTATCCAGGGTACGGCGCAAATCGTCTTCGGTCTGTTCGGTATGCTCACGCAATTCCAGAAAGCTGAAATGCAGACGTTTCACCACATTGGCAATATCACGTTGTAATAAGCGTAGTTCACCGGTACTGTTAATTACCATATGCTGATCTAGGGTATCGGCATTCAGGCGTTGTAGCTGCATGCGAATTTCATACATCGGTGCAATCCAGCGACGTGAATAGAAATTCAGACATAACAACAAGAGCAATAAGGTCAATAAGCCGGTCGCAATCAAAACGATCAAGACCCGGTAGCGGGCAATTTCTAAGGGCTGATTGTCCAGTTCGATCGCCAGCCAGCCTGCATTCATGCCATTTTCATTTACCTTGACTGCATAAATATGATTGTTTTTATCTAATATCGGGCCAACAAAATTGCCATCTTTTTTAAAGTCAGGCCAAGGCGCCTGTTCCTGAAAACCAATGCCGAGTTTACTTTTGCCATTTTCATCCAGAATAGCCGCACGAACCAGATGCTTTTCATTCAGCATATTCTGCATGGCGGCATGAGCCTGCTCATATTGCCATGGGTACAGGCTCAAAATGTCCAGTGCATATTCAGAAGTGGCCTGAAAACGGGTCAGAATCGCAATGGCCATCTGCTTTTGCTGGGCACGAGCGGCATTGGAAGTTTCCGAGATTACCAGAGCAGCGCCGACACAGGCCAGAATAGTAATGGGTACAAAAATCAGTGCAATCAGCTGTCCATAAGCATGATTTAAGTGTAGGCGTTTAAACAGCTTTTTGTTGATATTTGACATGATTCAAGCAGTATTTTCCTTATGCTCTGCATATTAGCATGCTTTAAATCTACTGTTAAAATTTCAGCATTCTTTTTCTAAAGCTTCAGATTAAGGCAGAAAATAAAAACCATTATGCTGAACAGTCATTATGGGTGTTTGAGCAAACCTTTTCAGGGGCAGATGTGAGCTAAGTCACTGTCATGATTAAGGAGTTTTATCAAGCTAAAACAGGACGAATTGGCCATGCCGATCGTGATTTATACAGTTTTATGCAAAAGCACTGCTATAAATGGGTGCAGGGAAATGCATTTTTTCATACAATAGCCGCACCTCGATATAGGTGCAAATAATGAGTAATACCACCCCTGATTTTCAAGCAGACGAATTTTTACTGGACCATTATGTAGGCAAAACGCCACTGGTGCGTTTGCAGCGTCTGGCTAGTCACACTCAAGCCACAGTACTCGCAAAACTCGAAGGAAATAATCCGGCAGGCTCGGTCAAGGACCGTCCAGCGTATAACATGATCATGCAGGCGGAAAAGCGCGGACAGATCAAACCGGGTGATACCTTGATTGAGGCGACCAGCGGAAATACAGGGATTGCATTGGCGATGGTTGCGGCCATGCGCGGTTACAAAATGCAGCTGATTATGCCGAATAACATGAGTCAGGAACGTAAGGACGCAATGCGTGCTTATGGCGCTGAACTGATTGAAGTGACCAAAGAGCAGGGTATGGAAAGTGCGCGTGACCTGGCCTTGCAAATGCAGGCTGATGGTAAAGGTTTGGTGTTAAACCAATTTGGTAACCCAGACAATGTCGAAGCACATTACCTGACCACAGGTCCTGAAATCTGGCAGCAAACTGGCGGCAAGATTACGCACTTTGTCAGCTCAATGGGTACTACAGGTACGATCATGGGGGTATCTAAATATCTGAAAGAAATGAATCCGGATATTCAGATTGTGGGCCTACAACCATCTGATGGTTCTAGCATTGCCGGTATCCGTCGCTGGCCAGAAGAATATTTGCCAACGATTTTCGATCGTAGTCGTATCGACCATATTATCGATATTCCACAGATTGAAGCGGAACGTACTATGCGTAAACTGGCACAAAAAGAAGGTATCAGTGCCGGTACATCTTCTGGCGGTGCAGTTTGGGCATCCATCAAGCTTGCAGAAGAAAATCCAGATGCAGTGATTGTATGTATTATCTGTGACCGTGGTGACCGTTACTTGTCTACAGGCTTGTTCTCTGTACAAGACCCTGAATAATTTTTGAGAAATCTTTTATGCGCCTGCCTGTTTTAACTTTCGATATTGAAACCCAAACCGATCTTAAATCAGGCGCGCATCTGTTTGCTCTGGATCTGCCCGAGGCTGATCTGGATCAGGCCCTGACCAAATTACGCCGTCAGGAATCAGGCTCGGACTTTCAGCGTCTGCCACTGCATGAGATTGTCTGTATTTCCGGTTTATGGATGGATGAACAGGGCATGCGCCTGTTTTCTTTCAGCCGTGAACAGTACAGCGAAGCAGAGATTTTAAAAAAATTCTTATCCATTTTTGACAAGCGTCATCCGACGCTAGTCAGTTGGAATGGCTCACAATTTGACCTGCCGGTTATTCTTTATCGGGCCATGTATCATGGCTTATCTGCGCCAAGTCTGTTCGATCAGGGCGAAATTGATACGCAAAAGCGTTATAATAACTACCAGAATCGTTACCATCAGCGTCACGTCGATTTGATGGATGTCATGGCCATGTTTCATGCCCGTCATTTTCAGAAACTGGATGATGTTGCTCATTTATTGGGTTATCCAGGCAAGCGTGGTGATGGTGGCTATCATGTACCTGAATATGTACGTAACCAGCAATGGAACGCACTCACCAGCTATTGCGAAGGTGATGTGCTCAATACCTGGTTAGTCTATATTCGCTGGCTGTTGCTAAAAGGCCAGTTGATGTTGCCTGATTATCAGCATCTGGTGCAGAGTACGATTCAATACCTGCATACCCAGCCGCAACATGCAGATTTTTTATCAGTCTGGCGTGAAACCTCACAAAGAACTGAATTTACCCGTTTTGATTTTCCCATCTCCACATCCTAGGTTTTCATGAAACGTCGAGCACAACCACGTCCAGCACCGCAATCCGAGTATATTTTTCAGGTTGAATCACTCTCACATGAAGGACGTGGCATCGCTCACTATGGTTCACATCCGGACCATCCGCTTGAAAAGCATGGCAAGAAAGTCTTTATCCGTTATGCCTTGCCAGGTGAAACCGTTCGTGCCCGCATTACCCGTGAAGTTAAAAAACTGGAAGAGGCGGATAGCCTTGAGTTAATCAGTGAGGCTTCCGAGATCAGGGTCAAACCTGTGTGTCCACATTTTGGCGTATGCGGTGGCTGTAATATGCAGCATATCCATCCCGATGCGCAGATTGAACTTAAGCAGAATGTTCTGAAATCACATTTGCAGCATTTTGCCGGGATCCAGCCTGAGGAGTGGCTGCCACCGCTACGTTCACAACGTGAAGATTACCGTCGAAAAGCCCGGATTGGGGTACGTTATCTGCCTCAAAAAGAGAAGCTGGTGGTTGGTTTTCGTGAAAACCAGTCCAATAAGCTGACTTCGATTGACCGTTGCATGATTCTGGATCGTGAGTTTGGATCAGTTACACGTCTTAAACAATTGCTCCAAAGTCTCGATGGTCAGGCAGATATTGGTCATATAGAATTGGCTATGGGTGATCATGACATTGCGTTGCTCATTCGTGAAACCGCAGAATTATCGGTAACAGATGTCAACCGATTGCGCCAATTTACGTTGGAGAAAGGTTGGCAGCTTTATTTGCAACCTGCAGGCCAAGATTATTTGAAGCGGATTGATGAGCCTGAACAGGCAGCACGCTTACACTATGGTCTTGATGACTTTGATGTGGAATTCGGTTTTAATCCATTGGACTTCACTCAGGTCAATTCAACGATCAATCCGCAGATGGTTCGCTTGGCATGTGATTTGCTTCAATTACAGCAAGGCGAACGCGTTCTGGATCTGTTTTGTGGATTAGGAAACTTCTCTTTGCCACTGGCGCGTTGTGTTGGTGCATCTGGTCGGGTGGTTGCGGTTGAGGGGAGTGAGGAAATGGTGCAACGCGGTGCAGAAAATGCTAACCATAATGGTATTGCACAAGTTTCGTTCTATTCACAAGATTTAACCAAAGATTTTTCGCACCAGTCTTGGGCAAATCAGGGATTTGATGCATTATTAATCGACCCGCCACGTGCTGGAGCAGAAGAAGTTATGCATTATATCCCTCAGTTTGGTGCCAAAAGAATCGTTTATGTGTCATGTAATCCCGCTACGCTTGCAAGAGATGCAGGGCTACTGGTACAACAGGGTTATCAGCTAACCAAAGCCGGTGTGATGGATATGTTTACGCATACCGGACATGTCGAGTCGATTGCCTTGTTCGAAAAAGAAAATTAAATAAACGATCAAAGAGATGATGTATCTAAAAGTAGGAGAAGGGTATGGTCACAGTACGTGAGCAACTGCCTGGGCGGCTCAATGAGTTGTCACAGGAGGCGACTGTAGAACATGCCGAACAAGCACAGCAGGATCTGACTGAATGGTTAGATCGGGTTCGTGGCATATTAGACGGGGCTCCCCTGAAGCAGCTCGAAGAAGTTGCCCGTTTAACCTTAGAAAAAGAGCTACAAAGTACGGTTCAGCATCGCTCTAATACCTTCTATACCGGTATTGAAATGGCGGATATTCTCGCGCATCTCTATGTCGATGAAGATACCTTGTCTGCTGCCATGCTTTACCGCGCAGTACGTGAAGGCGTCATGCCACTTGCAGAAGTGCAGGAAAAATTCGGTGAACAGGTCTACAGCTTGATCAAAGGCACGCTGTCCATGGGTAAGCTGTCTGAGCTGATTGAAAAAAATAAACGCCTGGAAGACCACTTCAATAATAACCAGCGTGAGCACCTGTCTGGCATTTACAAGATGCTGATTTCAGTGACAGAAGATGTCCGCGTCGTGTTAATCAAGCTGGCAGAACGTACCTATGCACTGCGTGAGCTGGCTAATTCTTCACGTGAACGGCAAGAACGGGTCGCACGAGAAATTCTCACCATTTATTCTCCTTTAGCGCATCGTCTCGGGATTGCCCAGCTGAAATGGGAACTCGAAGATCTAGCCTTCCGCTATCTGGTGCCGGAACGCTATAAAGAAATCGCCTCTTTGCTGAATGAAAAGCGTCTGGAACGCGAACAATATATTCAGTTCGTGATTGATAAATTGCGTGAAGAGCTGGCAGAACACGGCATTGAAGCTGAAATTAACGGCCGGGTGAAGCACATTTATTCGATCTATCGAAAAATGAAAAGCAAGAGCCTGAGCTTCGACCAGCTGTATGATATCCGTGCACTACGTGTACTGGTGAAAAGTGTGCCTGAATGCTATCACACGCTCGGAATTGTACATCAATTGTGGCGACATATTCCGCATCAATTTGATGACTATATTACCAATCCGAAAGCCAATGGCTATCGCTCTTTACACACAGCTGTGATTGCGGAAAACAAGTCACTTGAAGTGCAGATTCGTACTTATACGATGCATGAAGAGGCCGAGCTTGGCGTATGCTCGCACTTCAACTATAAGGAAGGTTCGAAAAATACCGATACTTCCTTTAATCATCGTCTGCATTCCCTGCGTGCAGTGATTGAGCATTATCAAGAACGCAATGAAGCCAGTGCGCATAAAGATGAAGAAGAGGAAGTTGAAAATTTTGAACACATTCAAGATTTTGAAGGCTTCGAAAAAATCTATGTGTTCAGCCGTGATGGTGATATTAAAGAGTTGCCACGGGGGTCAACCGTACTCGACTTTGCCTATCACGTGCACACAGAAGTCGGCAACAAATGCTATGCGGCTCGGGTCAACCAGCGCTATGTGCCTTTAACCTATGCCTTGAAAACCGGGGAACAGGTCGAGATTCTGACCAAGAAAGACCGTGAACCAAATCGGGACTGGTTGGTCAATTCGCTGGGTTATATCAAGACTGCACGCGCCCGTGACAAGTTACGTCATTGGTTCCGTCAGCAGGATCGCAGTAAGAACTTGGAAGTGGGTCGTGAAATTCTGAATAAAGAATTGGCACGTTTGGCAATTCATCCAAAATCAATCGACTTGGGTGATTATTGCAACCATTTCAATGTGAAGAGTGGCGAAGATATTCTGATTGGTCTGGTGAATGGTGATATTAGCCTGCATGCTCTGATCAATCAGGTCAATCGCCATATGCATCTGGATCAGGATGAGCCTGAACTGGTGCTGAAACCAGCCTTGAATCCGCGTGCCAGCCATACCTTGTCTGCACATGGTATTCTAATTGATGGTCTGGATAACGTCGAACTGCATGTAGCCCAGTGCTGTCAGCCAGTCCATGGTGAATCGATTGCGGGATATATTACCTTGAATCGCGGTGTAAGCATCCATAAGGTAGCTTGTCCGGATTATGTACGTATGATCAGCCAAGAACCGGAACGTGCAGTAGAAGCCGACTGGGAAATGCAGCCGACTCGTGGCCAAAGTGTACAGATCGTGGTGGAAGCCTATGACCGTCGTGGCCTGCTCAAAGATCTGACTCAGGTGATTTTCTCGGATCAGATCAATATCCGTCAGGTAAATACCATTTCAGAAGCAGATGGTATTGCCAATATGAAGCTGTTGATTGAAGTCAAAGGTCTGGCTCAACTTTCCAAACTATTGGCCCGTCTTGAACAGCAGCCGGGAATTATCAGTGCACGCCGTCTGGTACAAGGCAACTGATTCTTTTTCGTGTCTTGTCCTGAAATAGATTGACAGTATTCCACTTCAAACCGAGTTAAGCAATTAGCTCGGTTTTAGTTTGCTCATACGTCTGATTCGGGGTGTTCATATTTAAACTTAAATGTGGTCTATAGCAATTATAAATCATGATAGATTCCGCAATTAAGTGATCTAACTCTTTCATGGTTTGACATCGTGTAGTTAAAAACTCCTGCTTTAATATTCCATTAATCCGCTCTGCTAATGCATTCTGGTAACAGTCTCCTCCATCTGTCATAGAAGGACATACCCCATAATGGCGTAATGCCGATTGATATAGTTCAGAGCAATACTGAGAGCCTCTGTCTGAATGGTGAATCATCCTGGCTGCCCGATCTGTCACATGCTGCATCGCCATATGTAGTGCCTGCACAACATTCTCTGCACGCATATCATTCGATAACTTATAACCTTTAATCTGGCGGGTATAAGCATCTGTCACTAAGGATAAATAATGTACGCCTTCAGCACTCTCAACATAGGTAATATCACTGACAAAGACTTCATTGGCTTGCACCGCTGAATAATCCTTTAATAAATTTGGATGCTTCTTCATCCAATGCTTGCTATCCGTAGTTTTTGTATAACGACGCTTGGGGCGAATCAATAAATTATTTTCTTTCAATATCTTAAATAACTGATCCCGTCCACACTTTAAACCACGCTGCAACAATTTGCCTTTAATAAGCCAATACAGCTTACGTGTTCCGATACTTGGCATGAGACAGCGATACTCCATAACCAACTCGAGTATTTGTTCTGTTACTTGTGCAGTCATTTGAGCACGTTTTTCTGCTTGATAATAAGCTTGTCGGGTGATTCCTAACCACTGACAATAACGTGAAACGCTTAGTCTTCTTTGGCTTTGCCAATCTTTGAAACGTGCTCGGTATACTTTTTTCCAAGATCAGTCCCACACTCTTTATCAATGTGATAAATCACATCCTGTATAAATTCAGTTTTGAGCTTTTCTGCGGCTAACTGTTTTTCTAATTGGCGGATTCGTTGTTGGGGTGTCAATTGGCGTTTAGAAGAAGTCGGCATATTCGAAGTCCAATCCTGTTGTCCGTGCTTGCGTAACCATACCAGCACAGTTGATCTTCCTTGAATACCATATTTTGCCTGAGCTTGTTTATAAGTAATTTGCCCTTTTTCTACTTCATGTACCACCATCATTTTAAAGGCGAAGCTATAATCACGTTGTGTGCGCTTAACTCGTTGTTCTCGTGCATGTTCCATAAAATAAGTCTCTTAAGGTGTAAACTTATTTCAGGACGGGACATCGGCATGATTATAAAAGCCCGCAATTCAATTGCGGGCTTTTTTGTTATAAGGTGTGGTTAAGAGGGAAAAGAGCAAATAATAGACATGAGTGCCACGGAAATATTTGAACTGAGACGAAATAATCTGGCCAAAGTGATTGATCAGTTGATTGATAGCCAGCAGTTTAAAAATGGCAAAGAGATTTGCGAGCATTTTGGTCTGTCTGCAGCCTATATTACCCAGCTATTGAACAGTAAGCGCCAGATTGGAGAAAAGGCTGCACGCGAGCTGGAACAGCAACTGAGTTTAGAAAGTTTAATATTGGATCGTGCTCAAGCACCTATCATTGAAATGGCATCTAATCCTGTAAAAATGACTTTGTTCCAGATGCAGGTTGTTGAACAGCAAGTCTTTAAAATGGAAGTTATAGATTCGGCAGAAAATCTTGTATCTTGGTTGAAATTGGAACCTCAGCATTATGCCATTCAGGTCACAGGACAGTATTATTTTCCGAACCTAAAAGCAGGCTGGTGGTTGGTCTGTGATGAGCAAGCTGATTTACAGCCATCTGGCTTGATGTGTCTTTATTTAATTAATGGACTGCAACTCATTGTGGAGCTGATTTCGGAAAGCCAAGACAGCTATCAGATCCAAAGTCTGGATGAAAGCCGCAAGGTCAGTTTCCAGAAATTTGATGTAGCTAAAATCCATCCTGTGATTGCCATCGTGCCTCCGCAGCAATTTTCTTAGACCAGAAATAATTCAGCCCATCATAAGATGGGCTGAATAGTGAAATTGAAAACGGGCAGCTTATGGAAGCTGATTTTCGTCTTCAAACTCTGGTTTCACCTGAACAATAAAGTCCTGACGATTCAGACCGCGCCACAGGGCGAAGGCTGTACCGATATAGATCGAAGAATAGGTACCGACAAAGACACCTACAAACATTGCGATTGAGAACCATTTTAGACCAGCACCGCCCATGATCATCATGGCCACTACAACCAGTAATAATGTCATAGAAGTATGAATGGTACGGCGTAAGGTTTCAGTCAAGGCAATATTGATAATTTCAACAGGTTCGGCACCCCGGATCTTACGGAAGTTCTCACGAATACGGTCAGAAACCACGATGTTATCGTTGAGTGAGAAACCGATGATCGCTAGTACGGCTGCCAAAACAGTAAGGTCAAACGGCCACTGCATCATGGCAAAGATACCAATCGTCAACACGATATCGTGGAACAATGACAGTACCGCACCCATCGCCAGTTTGAACTCAAAGCGGATAGTGACATAGATCAGCATTAGCAACAGGGCAAGGGCAACTGCACCCGCAGAACGCACATACAGCTCGTTACCGACCTGTCCACCGACTACATCGACCTTAGGCACCTGAGCTGCATTGCCGGGCAGCTGAACGGCTGCGGTAATGGCTTTGGTAAGGTCTTCTGCTTCAATATCTTCCTGAACCGGCATACGTACCATCAGGTCACGTTCCGAGCCCAGGGTCTGCACGACCGCATCATCAAAGCCAGCTTTGCTGAGTGCCTGAGTCACATCTTCCGATTTTACCGGATTGGTATAGTTCAGCTCTGCTGATACACCACCGGTAAAGTCCAGACCGAGGTTCAAGCCTTTGGTCGCAATAAAGAAGATGCTGGCAACCGTCAGGATGATAGAGAACACTGCTGCAGGCAATGCAATCTTCATAAACGGAATGATACGTTCATCTTCAGGGCGACCGTACTGTTTCTGATTCAGTTGAGTATTTTCAGTCATCGTCGATCTCCTAAATGCTCAACTTTTTCAAGTTACGTTTTTTGCCATAGATGATCTGTACGATCGCACGGGTTACGGTAATCGCCGTAAACATTGAGCAGACAATACCAATCATCAGGGTGACAGCAAAGCCTTTGATCGGACCGGTACCAATTGCGAACAGAATGAATGCTACCAAGAAGGTAGTTAAGTTCGAATCGAAAATGGTGTTATAGGCCCGATCATAACCGGCCACAATTGCCTGTTTCGGTGAGGCGCCCCATTTCATTTCTTCCCGTATCCGCTCACAGATCAATACGTTGGCATCGACCGCCATACCGATGGTAATTACGATACCGGCAATACCCGGCAGGGTGAGGGAAGCACCAATCCATGACATGACAGTCAGAATCATTGCCAGGTTAACGACCAGTGCGAAGTTGGCAATGACACCGAATAGACGGAAGAATACGACCATCCATATTGCAACTAAGATGAAACCGATTTGAGTCGACAATACGCCTTTATCAATATTTTCCTGACCCAGACTTGGACCAATCACACGTTCTTCAACGAAATACATAGGCGCAGCCAGCGCACCGGCACGTAGCATCAAGGCAAGCTCAGAAGCTTCCTGAGGTGAGTTCAGACCGGTAATACGGAATTGAGAACCCAATACTGCCTGAATGGTTGCAGCGTTAATCACCACAGATTCAGTATATGGTGTACGCACTTCAGTTTGTGCACCAGTTGCCGGGTCTTCTACGTAGCTGATCTTTTGCTTGTTCTCGATGAACAGTACCGCCATACGTTTGCCTACGGCATTACGTGTGGCATCTGCCATCAATTTACCGCCAGCGCTGTCCAAAGTAATATTAACTTCAGCACCACCAGTATCCTGACTAAAGCCAGAAGATGCATTTTGTACACGTTCACCGGTCAAAATACGGTTACGGTTCAGCAATAACTGACGACCACTGTCCAGAGATTCATAAGCAAATGCCTGAGTACCTGCTGGAGCTGTACCACTTAATTGACCAGTATAAGGATCAATGTATTGATCATTCAGATCAGACACCAGACGGAATTCCAGGTTCGCCGTACGACCCAAGACACGTTTTGCTTCTGCGGTATCCTGTACACCCGGAAGTTCAACCACAATACGGTTGCTGCCCTGGGTTTGTACCAGTGCTTCAGCCACACCTAACTCGTTAATACGGTTACGTAAAGTGGTTAAGTTCTGGTTCACCGCATAAGATTCGATTTCCTGCTTACGCGTATCGGTATAGTTGAGGCGTAAAGTCGAACCGGTTTCAGTCGCCACGGCCTGCTGGTTGAATTCATTGCCATTACGGCGCAAGAAATCCATGACAGCAGCACGATCATCATTATTGGCAAACTGCACAACAATGGTGTTATTGCTTAAATTCAGACTGTTGAATTTCAGGTTGTTATCACGCAGCTGACGGCGCAGGTCAGTTGCAGAGGTGTCCATGCGCTGTGCAATCGCCTTGTCCATATCCACTTCGAGCAGGAAGTGAACACCACCACGTAAGTCCAGACCCAGTTTCATTGGTTTAGCACCAATTTTCTGTAGCCATTCTGGGGTGGTTGGAGCAAGGTTAAGTGCTACGACGTATTCATCACCTAAACCACGGCGTAAAGCTTCTTTGGCTTTCAGCTGTGCTTCACTTGAATTTACACGTAATAAAGCAGCGTTATTACTAAAGCTATTGTCGTGAGTTGCAATATTTTCAGTTGTTAAAATCTGCTCTGCTTTTTGTACGATGCCTGCGTCAATCTGAGTACCGGCTTTGGCACCCGAAATCTGTACAGCAGGTTCATCTGGATACAAACTTGGCAGGGCATATAAAGTACTGACCACCAGGACAACCAGGATCAGCACATATTTCCATGCTGGGTAACGCATTCGTTTTCTTCTTAAAATGAAAAAGTCGTGCGGGGAGCACGACTAATTTTGATTAAATGTTATTTAAAGTGCCTTCAGGCAGAACTGAGATCACACTCGCACGTTGAACTTTGACTTCTACACCGCGGCTCAACTCAACGACTGCGAAATCACCTTCAATTTTAGTGATTTTGCCCATTAAGCCGCCTGCAAAAACGACTTCGCTGCCTACGCCAAGGCTGTCAACCAGAGCACGGTGCTCTTTGGCACGTTTTGATTGAGGGCGCCAGATCAAGAAATAGAAGATTGCAACAAAAACCGCAATCATCAAAAGGTTAGCCATCAAGCTTGGTTGTTGTGCAGCTTCACCTGCAGCGTGAGCAGTCGAAATAAATAGGCTCATTTCATTTTCCTAAAATAAAAAACTGGTGATCAACTTGATAATAAATTGACATATTCTTGCAATTTACCCTGTCTTTTTCCTCAGCGCAAATGCTGAAGATTAATCTTGTGGACAAGGTGGAACTTCCAGGCCACGACGAGCGTAAAAGTCCTGAACAAATTCATCAAAAGTTCCGTTATCCAGCGCGTTGCGGATATCTTCGGTAAAACGCTGGTAATAACGCAGGTTATGGATGGTACCGAGCATAGAACCCAGCATTTCTCCACATTTCTCTAAATGGAACAGGTAAGCACGGGTAAAGTTCTGACAGGTATAACAATCGCAATGTGGATCAAGTGGGCTTTGATCATGACGGTATTGGCTGTTACGGATACGCACCAAACCATCGGTCACGAAATAATGACCGTTACGTGCATTTCGGGTTGGCATGACGCAGTCGAACATGTCTACACCACGACGGATGCCTTCAACGATATCTTCTGGCTTACCCACACCCATCAGGTAGCGCGGTTTATTTTCCGGCATTTTGTTCGGAAGATAATCCAGCACCTTGATCATCTCTTCTTTCGGCTCACCAACAGACAGACCGCCAATCGCATAACCGTCAAAGTCAATCTCAAGCAGGCCTTTTAAGGATTCATCACGCAGGTCTTCATACATCCCGCCCTGAATAATCCCGAACAGGGCATTTTTATTGTTGAGTTCATCATGATGATGCTTCTTGCAGCGCTCAGCCCAACGTAAAGACAGCTGCAAAGATTTTTGCGCTTCTTCATGGGTCGCTGGATAAGGCGTACATTCATCAAAAATCATCACGATATCGGAGTTCAGCGTATGCTGAATTTCCATCGAAATTTCAGGTGAAAGGAAAACTTTTGAACCATCAATCGGGGAGCGGAAGGTCACGCCTTTTTCTTCAATTTTGCGCATTGCACCCAGACTGAAGACCTGGAAGCCGCCTGAGTCAGTTAGAATCGGTTTATCCCATTTCATGAAACCGTGCAGGCCACCATGCTGCTTGATAACTTCAAGACCCGGGCGCAGGTACAAGTGGAAGGTATTACCGAGGATAATCTGTGCTTTAATGCCTTCCACATCACGTGGCAACATGCCTTTGACGGTGCCATAAGTACCAACTGGCATAAAGACGGGTGTCTCTACTACGCCATGTTCAAGCGTTAAACGACCACGACGGGCACGACCCGACTGACCTAATTTTTCAAACTTCATAAGAGTTCCAAATCAAGGCGAAAAAACAGTTCGCTGATTACTAATGCGAATTAAAGGGCGCTATTTTCCTTGATTCTGACCTTAAACGCCAGCATTGTAGAGAATTCACTCTGTAATTTTATTTATCGATGAATAGGGGAAATATCAGGTGAAAGAGGTGAATTTGCAGAAAACTGCTGTAAACGCTGCATGATTTCTTCCCGGCTCAAAGCACAGCTACCATCGGGTTCAGCCGCCATGGCAGCAATATGCTGGATCAGTTTTTGGATATAGATATTGCTGTCGATAAAATAAGATTCCAGCGTCAGTAAATAGGCATCCTGCGCTACTTGCAAATAGTCATAAGGCTCTATCGTGAGCATTTATTCCAGGTCGATCAGGATGTCTTTGTCACTTTGCGAGAGTTTTAAACGCTTATTGACTGTCGATTGAGACAGGGTCTGTCTGGAAGCTAAAAAGTCCTGCAATAAGCGACTGTCAGAATTGAGTTCAAGTGCAGATTGGCATTCACATTCGGGTTGGGCCGGAACGCTGAGGAAAAAGATAATCGAATCTAGATCCAGACCATAAGCTTCAGATAGTTTATGTTTGGTTTGCTTAAAAGTTTCTAGCAGTAAATCCAAGTGAGTAGCAGGAATCTGTTTTTGCTGGGCTAAGACAGGATGGCCAAAACTATGCTGGGTTTTAAAATACTCTGCCAGCAAAGTTTTAAAAGGCACGAGTTCAGATTGTGAAGAGCTTTGGCTTTTATAGCGCCATTTTCGTACATTCCAGCGATCCCGTTCGGCCAGATATTGCTGTGGATCTTCAGGGTCCTGAAAAAAGCTACGTTCTGTGGAAATCGCCAGATCATCCTGCAGTAAAAATTCATCAAAGACCAGACTACAGGCATAGATTTCATCATCCTGATAGCGGTCATACAGCTGATAAAAGTCCTTGACCAGCATCTGTTGCAAGTGTTCTAAATAATCCAGCATGATTTTTTATTCTTTTTATTGGGTTTTATAAGTGTATTGCTTTATCTCTCACTCTTTCATCATAAGCCAATGGATTGCAAATCAAAAACTATAAAATGTAATGATTTTTCTCAGTGGAAATTTGGACGATAGTCAAAGTTCTGACTCACGGTCTGGTCACGGAAAGGGCGTACAGCTTTCTTTTTGAGGAACATGTTATTGATAATATTGTGCGGGAAAATCTGGATCTGGTTATTGAAGAGTTCGACATTACGGTTGTAGATGGTAATCGCAGCACCGACATTTTCATTCTGTTCTTCAATTTCATTCATCATTTTCAGGTAAATTTCATTTGCTTTCAGTTCAGGGTAGTTTTCAATCACCACATTCAGGCTGCGCATCAGTTCTTTATTCAGGTTTTCAACCCGTTGTAACTGGGCAATATCGGCATCCTGAATATTCAGGTTCATAATGTTCTGACGCAGTTCAGTGACTTTCTCTAAAGTCCCTTTTTCAAAACTGGAATATTGCTCAACCAGAGGTTGCAGACCATCCAGGATTTTTAGTTTTTGCCGTTCATAACTGGCGACATCGGACCATGCACGAATAGTGGAGTTATGATGGCGCACAATGCTGTTACGAATCATGATAATGGCAATAATGACCAAAAGCGGGATAATGACAAAAACGAAAAATCCCATAAAAGTAATCCCCAGAAAAAAATAATTATTTTAAAAATTGTGTCAGATCAGTATGTAACTTTTCCAACTCTATTAATTTAAACGTTCTGAGATGGCCACGCAATGTGGAAATGTCGCTAATTTTATGGTGTTTACTGGATACCTGAAATAAATCATGTGGTCCCAGGTAGCAGAGTATATGGCTTTCCGGGTGAAACAGTAAATCGCCCTGACGCTGTTTAAAAAAATCCGCCAGTCGAAGTACAAAACCAGGCGTGAGCATTTTGGCCATTTGCATCGGATCACTGCCAAAGAAATTTAATTTCTGGTTGGTGCGAATGTCGCTGCTGTGCCAAGGATGAGCATACGGATAATAAAATTTCTTTCTGGAGGTAGTCACGGCTAGCCCCTGAATCTGAACATCAAAAACAAATACCCCCCAAAGGTCTTTATGTACCTGGGTCAGTTTGACCGGTTGACCTTCCTTATTGCGTACCTGAACCTCATGCACATAATGATATTGAAAGACCAGAACCTGATGTTGTTGACCATCTTCATCTTCCCAGACAGTGCTGGCATAGCGTGAAATTTCATTACTCAGAGAGCCCTGATTAAATACTGGGAACAGACGTTTTAAATGGCTAATAAAATGTACAGGATTGAGCGGAATCGAGATATGTTGTGGCTGCTTCTGAAAAGCCAGCTGGTATTTTTTGGCGAGCGCCTCATCTTCCAGATAGCGAATGACTTCATCTAGTGGCTTTCGATGTTCATAGCTGATATAAGCCCAGAATACCAGTAGGCATCCAAAGAAAACGCCGATTTGCATCCAGATATTAGCAGGCGCTACAAAGATGCAACTAATCAGAAAGAGTCCGATTCCGGCCAGAGCAAGCGGTAAATTATTTTCAAATTTTAAGCTAATTGGGCCGTTCCATGGATGCAAGCCATCCAATAATTCCTGATGGCTTTTGGCCTGACGACCCAAATCCCAGAGCCGGGCTATATTGCGAAACACAACTTCATTTTTCTTACGTCGAATATGAATGGAATGCTGCACAGACTCGATCGGCATCGGGAGGGTTCCTGCTTTATTGCGCTTGATCAATCAGCATGGCATCGCCATAACTGAAGAAGCGGTATTTGCTTTCAACCGCGTGCTTGTAAGCATTCAGGATGTTTTCGCGGTTAGATAAAGCCGAAACCAGCATGAGCAGGGTAGATTCCGGTAAATGGAAGTTGGTGATTAGACGATCCACCACTTTGAACTCATAACCCGGATAGATGAAGATTTGAGTATCACCGGTCCAGCCTTTTAGTTCACCACCATTGGCCTGAGCCGCACTTTCGGTCGCACGGGTTGCGGTCGTCCCCACAGCAATCACTTTATTGCCGCGCGCTTTGGTGGCTTTGATCAGCTCCATAGATTCATCCGACACCTGACACCATTCGCTGTGCATGATATGGTTTTCGATATCATTGGTACGAACTGGCAGGAAAGTACCTGCACCGACATGTAAGGTCACAAAGGTTTTCTGAATGCCTTTTTCTTCCAGTTTTTTCAGCAACTCTTCATCGAAGTGCAGGGAAGCGGTAGGAGCAGCAACGCTGGCCAGTTTTGTCGGATCATTGAAGACAGTCTGATATCGAACTGTATCAATTTCTTCTGCTTCACGGTTGAAATAAGGTGGAATTGGTAATGCGCCGTATTGATCCAGCACATCCAGAATCGGCTGAGAAAACTCGACAATAAACAGATTTTCATGACGGCCTTGAACGGTGACTTTGACTTCATCTGGACCGATAAATAATTCTGCGCCGGCTTTGGGTGTATTGCTGGCTTTGATATGACAATGCGCAATGAACTGATCCATCATACGCTCAACCAGTACTTCAACTGCACCACCAGAGGCACGTTTACCTTTCAGGCGCGCTTTCATCACTTTGGTATCGTTCAGAACCAGCAAATCGCCTTCATTCAATAAATCCAAAATATCGGTGAACTGGTGATCGTGATATTGGCCTTGTGCATCAAGGTGTAACAGGAGAGAAGCACTACGTTGTTCAAGAGGATAGCGAGCAATCAGCTCATCAGGGAGATCGAAACTAAAATCAGAAAGTTGCATGACAATTTACGATAAAAAAACTGCGGCTAGTATAAACTTTTTTCTTTTTTATGGCGGGAATTGCTCGATTATAAAACAAAAAAATAAGAATTGTTTTAAAATTAGGCAAATGTGTTTTTTCTGCGTTGACAAGTTTTTGAAACAGAGTAATATAGCCGTCATCCACTCCCGAGGTGGTGAAATTGGTAGACGCGGCGGACTCAAAATCCGCTGTCAGAGATGACGTGTCGGTTCGAGTCCGACCCTCGGGACCAAGATTCTGAAAAACCCCAAGCATATTAAGTCTTGGGGTTTTTTATTGCCTAAAAATAGGCATGTGGATGCGAACTTCTTTGATTGATCGCATTCTTTATCTTTAATTTGATAAGGCGTCTCTCAGAATAAGTACCTTAATCAGCACTCTAAATTCAGTTATTTAAATAGGGTCTGTTGACATTTACTGTTCATAATTAAACCTATAAAGGTAGCCATAAAAATATACAGGCTAAGGCAACAGCACTTTGATAATTTCTTTTGAGCTTGTCATATCGAGTAGCTATTCCTCTAAATTGCTTTAATCTACAAAACATATTTTCAACTAAATGCCTGATTTTATATAAATACAAGTCCATATGATCATTGTTCGATTGGCTATTTATTTTCTTTGGTATATTCGCTTTAGTCCCTGTTTTTCTGATCTGTTCACGCAGTGGTTCTGAATCATAGCCTTTATCTGCGCAGACCACTTTTGTCTCTTTTAAGTCTAATGTTGATATTAAATCAGGTGCAACTTTGACGTCATGTGTGGTTCCATCGGTAATCATGAAATCAATAGGATTGCCATTTGCATCAACAATCAAATGTATTTTTGAGGAGTTTCCTCCTACACTTTTAGAAATGGATTGATTCGCTATACCGGCAGAATGTTGATGAGCACGTACGTGAGAGCCATCAATAAAAATCCACTCCATATCGGGGCATGATGCTAATAATTTGAATAATCTAAGCAACTTACCACTGCTTGACCAACGATTAAAACGTTTGAAAATAGAGTTTGATTGACCGAAATAGGAAGGAATATCTCGCCACGGACAGCCTGTTCTAATTCTATAGAGAATAGCTTCAATAAAATTACGTAAATTTGAGTTGTGATGAATAGATAAATTACGCAAAATAGTTTTCAACTTTTGCCAGTGTTGATCTGTCAGCATGGTACGAGGCATAGCGAATAGTAAAATTGGGTTTGGCGATTTGATTTTACTACTTCGCTATTTTTTAAGCTAAAAGTGTCAACACACCCTAAACAAATTGTCTTTATTCTGAATAAAAAAAGCCCCACTCACCAAATTTTTCTTTCTCAATATTAAAAAAGAAATTTGAGGAGTAGGGCTGGATGCTAGGGTCTTAATAAATTAAGAAAATTCACCTTGAGAGCGTTCTTTAGCCCAGTCACGCAGGATAAATTTCTGTAATTTCCCGGTTGAGGTTTTTGGAATCTCGGTAATCACTACATCTTTAGGTACTTTAAAACGCGCCAGATGTTGCTTGCAGAATTCGATAATCTCTTCTGCTGTAGCAGTTTGTCCTGCTTTCAGTTCGACAAAGGCACATGGTACTTCCTGCCAGCGTGGATCTGGTTTTGCCACCACGGCTGCCGTGAGAATAGCAGGATGCTGATAGAGCACTTCTTCCACTTCCAGCGATGAAATGTTTTCACCACCTGAAATAATCACGTCCTTAGAGCGATCGGTAATTTTTGCATAACCATCAGGTTGGCATACTGCCAGATCGCCAGTATGGAACCAGCCACCAGCAAAGGCTTCTGCAGTTGCTTCCGGATTCTTTAAATAACCTTTCATGACGATGTTGCCACGGAACATGATTTCCCCCATGGTCTGACCATCATGTGGCACTTCCTGCATAGTGTCAGGATCAAGCACTTTCATGCCGTCTTGCAGTGGATATGGTACACCTTGACGAGAATGCAGTTGTGCCTGCTCCTGAATTGACAGATCTGACCAGCCTGCCTGAGACGCACAGAGCGCAGAAGGGCCATAGGTCTCAGTTAGGCCATAGACGTGGGTCACATTGATACCGATATTGCGCATACCCTCAATGATTGCAGCAGGAGGTGCAGCACCTGCTACCATTACTTCTACGCGGTGATCAAACTTGGTCTTTTTCTCTTCAGGAGTATTAATCAGCATCGATAGTACAATGGGTGCACCGCAGAAATAATCCACTTTATGTTCAGCAATGAGTTTAAAGATCAGTTCCGGATCAACCTTACGTAAGCAGACATTCGTACCGCCATTAGCTGCCATGGTCCAGGCAAAACACCAGCCATTACAGTGGAACAGCGGTAAGGTCCATAAGTAAGTGGCACGCGGCATCATGCCACAGGCAATGATATTACTGGCTGCATTAATATAGGCGCCACGGTGATGGTAAACCACGCCTTTCGGGTTGCCTGTGGTTCCAGAAGTGTAGTTCAGGCTAATCGCATTCCATTCATCATCCGGTAAATGCCATTCAAAATTGGTATCGCCTTGAGCCAACCAGTCTTCATATTCAATTTGGCCGATACGGGTGTCTTCCCCCTCGAATTCTTCATCAGCCACGTCAATCACATAAATGTCTTGCTGTGGAATCAATGCCAAAGCTTCTGTTGCAACTGCAGAAAATTCTGGATCGACCAGCAGTACTTTAGTCTCAGCATGTTCCAGCATGAACGCCAAAGTTTTGGCATCCAGACGGGTATTTAAAGTATTCAGGACCGCACCCGCCATTGGCACAGCAAAGTGTGCTTCAATCATTGCAGGTACGTTTGGCAATAAAACTGAAACGGTATCATTTTTACCGATGCCTAAATTTTGGAGTTGGTGGGCAAACTGACGGCAACGATTGTATTTTTCACGCCAGGTAATACGACGCTTACCATGAATGATCGCGTTTTGATTCGGGTAGATATAAGCCGCGCGATCGAGATAGCGTAAAGGTGACAGCGCTACAAAATTGGCAGGGGTGCGCGGTAATTCATCGTATGCCTTAACCATTGTAAAACTCCGTTCTATATTTATTTTTCATATCCTGTTGAAAAAGATACGCAGATTCAAATACCAAGTGCGACATATTTGTAGTTAGTTGAAAAAGTTAGGTGTATTAAAATCATTAGACTTTTTTCAACTCGCAATTGGAAAGCACCCAATGAAGAAATACACCCAACTTTCTCAAGATGAAAGATACGAAATTTATGCTGCTTTGAAAAGCAAATCTTCAATCTCTACCCTTGCCAGGGAGCTTGGACGTTCTCGATCAACCCTTTATCGTGAGATCAAAAGAAATACTGGAAAACGTGGATATCGAGCTCAACAGGCAGAGAAATTTTCAAGTCAAAGACGATATCGATCCTCTTCACAAATGACGGATTTTGCTCTCGTTTATATTCGTTATCTGATTGGCTTAGATTGGTCTCCTGAGCAAATTTCAGGTGCTTTAACACAACGAGGTTGGCTTGATGTGCCTTCACATGAATGGATTTATCAGTACGTCTATCTAGATAAATCTAAAGGCGGTAAGCTCCACATTCATTTAAGACATCAAAAGAAATATCGTAAACGAGGCTATAAAAATACAGACCGTAGAGGCCAACTCGTTGATAGAACAAGTATTCACTGTCGCGATGAGGTCATCGAGAAACGTCAACGCCTAGGTGATTTTGAAGGTGATACCGTGATAGGCAAGAATCACAAGGGGGCATTATTAACTCTGGTTGAGCGCAAAAGCTTGTATGTACATATCGTTCATTTGGGACAAACTAGAACCACAACTAAAACGATCTCGTGTGCTTTAGCATGTTTGCGCAGCAGTCATGCCTACAGTGTAACCTTTGATAATGGTAAGGAGTTCTCCGAGCACCGGCGGATAACGGAAGCAGGGATAGAGACGTACTTTGCAGATCCATACAAGTCGATTCAACGAGCCAGAAATGAAAATACCAATGGTCTGATCAGGCAATATCTGCCAAAATCATCTTCGTTTGATGAAGTGTCAAATGAACAAATAGAGCAGATAGAATTTGCTCTCAATCATCGCCCTAGAAAAACACTAGGCTGGTATACGCCTAGTGAAGTTATGGCTGGTTTTTATACTGTTGCACTTGCTGCTTGAATCCGCCATATGCAATTCTTGGAAGTCTTGCAGTTATGCTTTAGTCGAGTGCGAATGCATAATTTTAAAAAATTAAATAATTGAATATTAATAAAATTATTTTTAAGCACTGATTTTTTTGAACCTATGGGTTCCCATATTTGCCTTTTTAGGTATTTTACTCTAAATGAGTGTTAAAAATAGCCTCAGCCAAGGAATAATAATGAAAATACAACAGGCGGATGCAACATGGCGCAACTGGTCAGGAAGCCAGTACAGTTCTCCTCAAATTTTTGAGCCTAAAGAAATTAATGAATTACAAAATCTGGTGAAGTCACATGCGCAGATTCGTGTGGTTGGTGCAGGACATTCATTCAGTGCGCTAGCCAAAACCGATGAGGTATTGATTCGTCTGGATCATTTCAAAGGCGTGATAGATGCAAATGAAGCGACAGCTCAATGTACTGTACAGGCAGGTACGCGTTTATATGAGCTGGGTGAATATCTAGCCCCTCTGAATCAGGCTTTGATCAACCAAGGTGATATCGATCAGCAAAGTCTGGCTGGAGCAATTTCGACTGGTACGCATGGCACGGGAATTGATTTGCCGTGTCTATCCGCTTTCGTTCAAGGCTTTGAATTACTGACTGCAGATGGCGAATTATTGCAATGTAATAAGCAACAAAATATGGAAATTTTTCAGGCGGGACGGGTGGCACTGGGCAGTCTCGGAATACTCACTAAAATTAACCTGCAAAGTCGGCCGCGTTATAAATTAAAAGAACAGATCTGGTTATGTTCGTTAAAAGACATATTTTCCAATATCGATCAATGGAAACATCAGCATCGGCATATTGAGTTTTGGGCTTTCCTGCATGCTGATCAGGTCATGCTGAAAACACTAGATGAAACGGATGAAGTCCTTCAGCCGAGAAAAGAAAGCTGGCCATCAGAAGACAGTTTACTGATGTTATGTTCTGAATTGACACGGTTATTGCCGTCTAAAAAACCTTATCTGCAAAAGCTGCTCGGTGTTTTTGTCAAACCGACCTGTTTTGTGGATTGGTCCAGTCAGATTTTCCCTACACCGCGCAATACCCGATTTAATGAAATGGAATACCAGATTCCTGTCGAACTAGGCTTGTAGTGTCTGGAAGAAGTGCTGCATTGTCTAAGGCAGCATCGTGTGCCGATGTTCTTGCCGATCGAGTTTCGTTATGTCAAAGCGGATGACATCTGGCTTAGTCCATTTTATCAGCGGGATTCAGTTTCAATTTCTATCCATCAGTTTTATAAGCAGGATTATCATGTCATTTTTAATCTAATTGAACCGATTTTTCAGAAATATCAGGGGCGACCGCATTAGGGGAAATTGCATAGCATGCATGCCGCATCACTGCGCGACTTATATCCAAGATGGGGTAAATTTATGGCGCTACGTCAGCAGCTGGATCCGCAAAAAAATGGCTGAATCCCTACTTAAAACAACTGTTTTTGGTTAAGTAACAGGAGTAGAGGATGCGACCAACTTATTTTCAGCAACTGACTCAAGACCTAAAACAGCAGGGTACAGGTATACCACAACTGATTCTGGATTTGGCTCAGTATCAACATAATCTGGATGTTGTGCAGGCAAAATTACCTCCGCAGTTAAAGCCTCGTCTGGTGGTGAAATCTCTGGTCAGTGAGCAATTACTTCAATTCGCTAGTGAAAAGTTGAATACCCAGCGTTTGATGGTATTTCATCTGCCACATCTTCGGGAAATTATCGGCGCATTTCAGCAAGCGGACATTTTGCTCGGTAAGCCAATGCCGGTTCATGCAGCGCAGCGCTTTTATCAAAGCTTGTTTGGTCAAAAGCACTTAAATCCTCAAGTAAATATTCAATGGCTGATCGATAGTCAAGCACGGCTGGAGCAGTATCTGCAACTCGCCCAAAACCTGAATCTCTGCTTGAATATAAATATTGAAATTGATGTGGGCCTACATCGCGGAGGGGTGAGCAGTCAGGAGCAGTTTGTAGCCATGCTTAATTTAATTCAGCAGCATCCACTGTATCTAAATTTTTCCGGATTAATGGGCTATGATGCGCATGTAGCCAAACTGCCAAAAATTCTTAAAAGACCTGAAAAAAGTTATCAGCAATCACAGCAGATTTATCAACAATTCAAGCTGACGCTGCAACAGCAATTTCCTGATTTATGGCATGAAAATCTATGTTTTAACGGTGGCGGCAGTCCGACCTTTATGCAGCATTGCCAACAGAGTTTTTGTAATGATCTGGCTTTTGGTTCCATGCTACTTAAACCCAGTGATTTTGATCTGGCCAATCTGTCTGCTTTAAAATGTGCTTTGTAGATCGCCACTTCGATTTTAAAAGTACTGCCTTATAGACAGATTCCTGGTCTGGAAGTATTTAATCATCTACCGCATCATTATAAAGCGCTATTCGTTTATAGTGGTTACTGGCAGGCGGACTATTATTTTCTCCAGAAAAAAGCCAGCCGCATGTTTTATATGGACGTAGTAGCAATCAGGAAATGGTTCTGGTACCGAAATCTTGCGAACTGAAAGTTGATGATTATGCGTTTTTAAGACCAACTCAAAGTGAAGGCATCATTCCTCAATTTTCTCAATTATATGTCTATGCTGAAGGGCAATTTGAAGCGTGGCAAACCTTTAGAGAATAAATAATTCTTGAGCGAATAATGATCTTAACTCATTGCAGCTCAAAAGAACTTTTTGGTGATAAATCCTATTTTTATTAGGGAAAAGGTTTAATCATTGGCTCAAGCCGTGTAAAATTCTAGGCGATTTTTTATTTATCCACCGTTTTTATCTTTTGAGGTTCTCCCTCGATCATAATCTCGCGGTGACATGCTCCATGGTACGGGGCATCACTCCTTAAGGATTTCATATGCCAATTATCACTTTGCCAAATGGCGATCAAAAACAGTTTGATCACGCCGTATCTGTGATGGAAGTTGCTCAAAGCATCGGTCCTGGTCTTGCAAAAAATACTGTTGCAGGTCGTGTAAACGATCGTCTAGTGGACGCGTGCGATCTGATTACTGAAGACGCAACCTTACAAATCATCACGCCTAAAGATGAAGAAGGTGTCGAAATTATTCGTCACTCTTGCGCACACTTGGTGGGTCATGCCGTTAAGCAATTGTTCCCAGAAGCAAAGATGGTCATTGGTCCAGTGATTGAAGAAGGTTTCTACTATGACATCTGGATGCCACGTCCATTTACTTTAGATGACATGGCTGCGATTGAAGATCGTATGAAAAAGCTCATCGATCAGGACTATGATGTCGTGAAAAAAATGACCCCGCGTGACGAAGTGATTGCAGAATTCACTGCACGTGGCGAAGAATACAAATTGCGCCTGATCGCAGACATGCCTGAAGAAACTCAAATGGGCTTGTACTACCATCAGGACTATCTGGATATGTGCCGTGGTCCGCACGTACCAAATACCAAATTCTTAAAATCATTCAAGCTGACAAAAATCTCTGGTGCTTACTGGCGCGGTGATGCGAAAAACGAACAGCTGCAACGTATTTATGGTACAGCTTGGGCAGACAAGAAACAGCTTGCAGCTTATATCAAACGTATTGAAGAAGCTGAAAAACGCGATCACCGTAAAATTGGTAAAGCCTTAGACCTGTTTCATATGCAGGAAGAAGCACCAGGTATGGTGTTCTGGCATCCGAACGGCTGGACCATTTACCAAGTGCTTGAACAATATATGCGTAAAGTTCAGCAAGAAAATGGTTACCTTGAAATTCGTACACCACAAGTGGTGGATTTCACGCTTTGGGAAAAATCAGGTCACGCAGCGAACTATGCTGAAAACATGTTCACGACTCATTCAGAGAACCGTAACTATGCCGTGAAACCGATGAACTGTCCTTGTCATGTGCAAGTGTTCAACCAAGGCTTAAAATCTTACCGTGATCTTCCAATCCGTTTAGCGGAGTTTGGTTCATGTCACCGTAACGAGCCGTCAGGTTCTTTACATGGCATTATGCGTGTACGTGGTTTTACCCAAGATGATGCGCATATTTTCTGTACTAAAGAACAAATCGGTACTGAAGTTGCAGACTTTATCAAATTGACACTAGACGTATACAAAGATTTTGGCTTCGAAGAAGTACAAATGAAGTTGTCGACTCGTCCTGAAAAACGTGTAGGTGATGATGCACTTTGGGATATGGCAGAAAAATCTTTGGCAGATGCTTTAGATGCTGCTGGCCTGGATTGGGATTTACAACCAGGTGAAGGTGCATTCTACGGTCCGAAGATCGAATTCTCATTGAAAGACTGCTTAGGCCGAATCTGGCAGTGCGGTACCATCCAATGTGACTTCAACCTTCCAGAACGTCTGGATGCCTCTTATGTCACTGAAGATAACGATCGTGATCAGCCTGTAATGTTGCATCGTGCAATTCTTGGCAGTTTCGAACGTTTTATTGGTATACTGATCGAGCACTACGCGGGCTTTATGCCACCTTGGTTATCACCAGTGCAAGCGTGTGTAATGAATATTACTGATGCTCAAGCTGAGGCTTGTGAGTCAGTCGTCGCGAAACTTAAAGAAAACGGAATTCGTGCAATTTCTGACTTGAGAAATGAGAAAATCGGCTTTAAGATTCGTGAACGTACTTTAGAGCGTATTCCTTACTTATTGGTACTTGGGGACCGTGAGGTAGAGGAAGGTACTGTGAATGTCCGTACCCGCTCAGGAAAAAATTTGGGTACTATGTCAATCGACGCTTTCGTTGACTTAGTAAAAGCAGCCGTAGCCGAACGCGGCCGGTACATTGTGGAGTAACAGCGATTAAACAGCCTGACCGTAATCAACAGGGCGGTAATAAATCAAACCGTCCTGCCTTGAATGATGAAATTCGTGCTAAAGAAGTTCGTCTTGTAGACGAAAATGGTGAGCAAAAAGGTATTGTAAGCCTTGCGGAAGCATTGCGCGCAGCAGAAAATGTTGAGCTTGATCTTGTTGAGATTGTAGCCAATGCTGAGCCACCTGTTTGCAAAATCATGGACTTCAATAAGCATTTGTTTGATCTGAAACAAAAGCAGAAAGAAGCGAAGAAAAAACAACATCAAGTCCAGGTGAAAGAAATCAAGCTACGTCCTGCGACAGATGTAGGTGATTACAACGTAAAATTACGTGCAATCATCAAATTCCTTGAAGAAGGAAACAAGGTAAAAATTACCCTGCGTTTCCGTGGTCGTGAAATGGCTCACCAGCAACTGGGTCTAGCTCAACTGCAAAAAGTTGAAGCAGACGTCGTTGAATATGGTGTTGTTGAACAAGCACCAAAAATGGAAGGTCGTCAAATGGGTATGCTGCTTGGTCCTAAAAAGAAAAAGTAAGCATATCTTGATGAAAAAAGCCCTGCATTTGCAGGGCTTTTTTTATGAGGTAACTTAATCTTTTATTGAGCAGGGTAGGATTTTCCTGCTTCTACAATCGGAATATTGGCCTCAGTGGGTACATAAATTATTTGTTGAATACGACCTTCTTGTAGGGCTTCACCAAATGCACCAATAAATTCCTGCTTGCGATATTCAGGATAATCTTTAGCTGCCTGCCCAACGAGTTTAATGGCTTCTGCACGCAGTTTGGCACTTTCCAGTTCCGCTTTTGCAACTTGCACTTGAATCATTTTGGATTGTTCTGCTTCAGCCAATGCTGCCTGACCATCCATGCCTTGTTTCCAAACTTTATAATGTGGCCAGCCAAACAATAGCAGTAAAATGACAATCAATAAAAAGAACAGCAAGCTCAATAGCATGAAAGGACTCAGGGCGTTGCGACAGACATAATTCATAGTGCACCTACGGCAGATTTTCTTATCTATGGTATTTATTGAATGTTTTATTCTGTTTCAGAAAAAGCATATCCGAAATTTTATGTAAATCAAATATATGTAGTGATAGGGGAAGGTCCTAACCAGAACACCATTTTTTTAATAACTGCTTTTATTCTTTGAAATCTGATGAGATAAATTTCTTTCAGCTTAAACCATATAATTAAAAGTGTTTTTGAATCAGCCTTTATGATCTTAAATTCCAAGCACTGTACATGGCTTGAATAATTTCCTTCGCTTGCTGACGGGAAAACATCGATAAATGAATCCGGAATAATCTTAAACAGAGCCGGTCGCGCCAACTGGACTGACAAAGAATAAAATCGAGAGTGCCATCTCGCTGATTAATTTGATGAGCGGGAAGTCTGGTTAGCCAGCGTTTGGTACGTGCCTTAATTGAATCATATTGGGGATTGATAAAGCTGTAATGGACGGTTTCACGATATAAACACAAACTGATCTGGTATCCTGCCAAAGTGTAATAAATTGTCCGCGAGGTGATTTTTAGTTTAATGCTATATACCAAGAGCGATAGCATCAGGAAACCTAGCATATAGCCATAAAAGCTTGGAGACTCCTGCAATAAAAATATCAATCCTCGAACAAAACTGGAAGGAGGATCTGGAGTATGAAGGTACAAAGTCATCAAAATCCCAATGGGATAGCAAAGTAGGAGAAGTCCCATATGTTTCATCGTCTGGGCACTTTGATGAAACAGAGTAATGTCTGATGTGTTCATATTATTATTTCGCAGATTCAAATACCAAGTGCGACATATTTGTAGTTAGTTGAAAAAGTTAGGTGTATTAAAATCATTAGACTTTTTTCAACTCGCAATTGGAAAGCACCCAATGAAGCAATACACCCAACTTTCTCAAGATGAAAGATACGAAATTTATGCTGCTTTAAAAAGCAAATCTTCAATCTCTACCCTTGCCAGGGAGCTTGGACGTTCTCGATCAACCCTTTATCGTGAGATCAAAAGAAATACTGGAAAACGTGGATATCGAGCTCAACAGGCAGAGAAATTTTCAAGTCAAAGACGATATCGATCCTCTTCACAAATGACGGATTTTGCTCTCGTTTATATTCGTTATCTGATTGGCTTAGATTGGTCTCCTGAGCAAATTTCAGGTGCTTTAACACAACGAGGTTGGCTTGATGTGCCTTCACATGAATGGATTTATCAGTACGTCTATCTAGATAAATCTAAAGGCGGTAAGCTCCACATTCATTTAAGACATCAAAAGAAATATCGTAAACGAGGCTATAAAAATACAGACCGTAGAGGCCAACTCGTTGATAGAACAAGTATTCACTGTCGCGATGAGGTCATCGAGAAACGTCAACGCCTAGGTGATTTTGAAGGTGATACCGTGATAGGCAAGAATCACAAGGGGGCATTATTAACTCTGGTTGAGCGCAAAAGCTTGTATGTACATATCGTTCATTTGGGACAAACTAGAACCACAACTAAAACGATCTCGTGTGCTTTAGCATGTTTGCGCAGCAGTCATGCCTACAGTGTAACCTTTGATAATGGTAAGGAGTTCTCCGAGCACCGGCGGATAACGGAAGCAGGGATAGAGACGTACTTTGCAGATCCATACAAGTCGATTCAACGAGCCAGAAATGAAAATACCAATGGTCTGATCAGGCAATATCTGCCAAAATCATCTTCGTTTGATGAAGTGTCAAATGAACAAATAGAGCAGATAGAATTTGCTCTCAATCATCGCCCTAGAAAAACACTAGGCTGGTATACGCCTAGTGAAGTTATGGCTGGTTTTTATACTGTTGCACTTGCTGCTTGAATCCGCCTTTTTATGATGGATGAAAATTGAATACTTTCAAGCTTAAGGATTCTGTCCTAAAAAAGAAAGACCCGTTTGGGCCTTTCTTTTGATTGATGATCAGCTTTGCTGCTCGTTAGATTCATTTTTTTCAGCTAACAGCTTTTTGCCAATCGGAATCTGACGAGGCAATTTTTCTTCCGGTACATTACGCTGCAATTCGATTTTCAATAAACCATTTTCGAATTCAGCTTGTTGTACCTCTACATGTTCATCCAGACGTAAAGACAGCTTGAATGAACGGTGGGCGATGCCTTTATGTAGGAATTCCACAGTCGTATCTGAATTTTCTTCCATCGCTTTACCGCTAATGGTCAGAACCTGATTTTCCAGATTGATCTCTAGCTGGTCTTCATTGAATCCGGCAGCAGAAACTACAATGCGGTAATTGTTGTCGCCGGTTTTTTCAATGTTGTAATGCGGATAGTTTGGTGCCTCACTTTGCATTGCATAATCAAAAAGGTCATTAAAGCGGTCAAAACCGATACTACGACGGAATAGTGGGCTAAGACTAAAATTGCTCATTGATCTTACCTCCTGATCTCAGAAAAGTTTTATAAACAACATGCAATTCTTCAATATGAACTCAGTGATTAGAAACAATCTCCTGAATAGATCATTCCTTTATTTCTAATATAGGATTGAGGCGAAGCTTTTCAAGACTCAAAATTTAAAAATATTTGAACCCATCTTGAGCTAAAAATAATGCTTTGAATTTAGCGATTTTACTGCTGAATCTATAACAAAATATGCGGAAGTAGGGCTTTAAATCATGCTATAACTAGATCAAATTTCAACAATGTCATGTAAAAACGAAAAGGTAACAGGTAATAACATGATTGATCTCTATTATTGGGGAACGCCCAATGGCCATAAAATTACTATCGCATTAGAAGAAATGGGCTTGGAATATAAAATTTTCCCAATCAATATTCTGGAAAATGACCAGTTTCAACCTGATTTTTTACGTATCTCTCCGAACAATAAAATTCCTGCGATCGTGGATCAGGATGGCTCGCGTGGCGAACCGATTTCAGTTTTTGAATCTGGCGCGATTCTGCAATATTTGGGTCGTAAAACCGGCCTGTTTTATCCGGATGATGAGCAGCAACGCGTTGAAGTTGAGCAATGGCTAATGTGGCAAATGGGTGGCTTGGGTCCGATGCTGGGGCAAAATCATCACTTCAGCCGTTTTGCTCCTGAGCGTATCCCGTATGCCACTGATCGTTATGTCAATGAAACCAAGCGTCTATACGGGGTTCTGAACAAACAGCTGATTGGTCAAAAATATGTAGCCGGTGACTATTCAATTGCGGATATGGCTATTTTGCCATGGGTGTTACGTCATGAATGGCAGCAGATTGATCTGGCAGATTATCCGGAAGTACAGGAATATGTGACACGCCTGACTGCGCGTCCAGCGGTTCAAAGAGCGTTAGCAATACAGGTCAGATAAGTCTGGCCTTTGTGCTAAACTAGATAAAAGTAGATTAAACCACCTTTGGGTGGTTTTTTATTGGGTGAGTGTATGAAAGATTTTTTCCTGAACTTTACTAAAATCGTGGAAACGAATCCTCGAATTTACTGGAGTATTATTTTCGGTATCGCAGCTTGTCTGCTGCTGTTTATTGCTGAAATTGTGCATGTGGATCAGGTGATCAGCGCCTTGAATACCAAAGATCGCCAGATTTTAAATGCAGCGCTTGAGCCGATCACCCAGAAATATCAATGGTCACGTATTTTGGTCATGGTTATGGCTATATTCTGGGCGAATTGGGAATATCTTAAAGCCAAGAAAAAACTGGGTTTAAGCCGTTAGTCTCGGGATGTCCCTGTTTCTGCTCTTTCTTGCCGCTTTTGGTGCAGCCACTTTATTACCACTGCAGTCGGAAGCGGTTTTGCTGGGTTTATTATGGCAAGGGAGCTATTCGGCGGCTTTACTTATCATGATCGCAAGTGCTGGAAATATCTTGGGTTCCTGTGTGAACTGGTATCTGGGGTTCAAGATTGAGCAATATAAACATAAAAAATGGTTTCCAGTCTCTGAGCAGCAGATGCTTAAAGCCCAAAGTACCTATCAGAAATACGGCTATTGGTCATTATTGCTGAGCTGGGTGCCGATTATTGGCGATCCAATTACGTTAATTGCTGGCTTGCTCAAGGAAAATTTTGCCCGTTTTATTTTGATAGTCAGTATTGCCAAAATTGGACGTTATCTGTTTGTCTATTGGGCGTATGCGATGTTTTAAAAAAGAGGCGTAAAGCCTCTTTTTATTTGTATTCATCATTAGTGCACAATATTTTCCTGATTGAAAATCCTACGCACATCAGAACTAAAAATTATTTTTCAGTCCCTTTGGTAATATCAATTCCAAACAGATCTTTGGTTCTTGCCCAGCTGATGGCCACCACCAGTAGGGTCATGCTGCCACCAAACACTGTAGCCATAATTGTGCCCATATATTTCGCAGCCAGACCGGACTCAAAAGCACCCAGTTCATTACTGGATGAGACAAACATGCCGTTTACTGCAGCAACCCGGCCACGCATATTATCGGGTGGGTAAATCTGTAAAATCGTCTGGCGAATCACTACAGAAATACTGTCACAGGCGCCGGTCATGGCAAGAGCAAACAGAGATAGCCACATCGAGTTAGAAAAGGCGAATAGCAGGGTAAAGACTCCGAATCCTGCGACTGCAAGCAGCATATTACGCCAGGCATGTTGCGTAGGCGGAAAACGGGTCAGGGCAATCATGGTTATCAGTGCGCCAATTGAAGGGGCAGCCCGTAAATACCCCAAACCTTCAGGACCAACCTTTAAAATATCCTCTGCAAAAATCGGTAAGAGGGCAATCACCCCACCAAACAGTACCGAAACCAGATCTAGGGAAATCGACCACAGTACAATTTTGCTGTTCCAGATAAAACGGAAACCATCACCCAGACTATGCAGGACATTTTCAGTTTCAATTTTAGGAAAATCGCGCTTTTGCAATAAGTTAATCAGAACAAAACAGATGCTGACCAGTACTGCGACAGTTAGAAGACTGGTTTCCCGACCTAAAAACGCCAGCATAAAACCACCGAGCATCGGCCCGATAATTACCCCACTTTGCCAGCCAATTGTGGTCCAGGTTGCACCATTGGCATAGAGTGCACGTGGAATCAGAAAAGGTTTCAGTGAAGTTGCTGAAGGATTATAAAAGCCACGAATGGTACCCAGACAGAAAATGACGGCATAAATTCCCCAAGATAATTGACTGGTGCTGAGCTTTCCCAAGCCGTGATAATGAAACAGTGACCAGAGAATAAGCGGCATCGGAATGGCGAAAAATAAACAGATTTTCATAATGGTCTGCTTATTAAAGCGATCCGCGACATATCCGCCCCATAAAGAAAGGGAAATAAAAGGAATCGCTTCTGCTAGACCAATTAGTCCTAAGGTCAGCGGGTCTTTGGTAATCTGATATAGAGAATAGGCAACAATAATTTCCTGAATCAGAATGGCTAAAGTCAAACAAAACTGATTTAAGGTGACAATGGAAAAGTCTCGATAACGGAGTGCGGCAAACGCATCGGGCTGAATGTGCATAAAGAGCTGCAACTGAAAAAATTGACAAATTATAAAGTGATATCGCAAGCAGTATATAAATTCATCATTCAATTCTTATCGTAAAAAATGCTAAGTTTGCAAATTCATCAAGAAAAAAAGACTAGTGCTTTTGTTTTAAGCAAAGATGCATTAGAATATCGGCTCCCTTACCTGCAGGGCGTTCTTGCAATGGTGCAGACGTGCCGAACAGGTGTTCAAAAGAGGTTGTTATGCCTAAGATGAAAACTCGCCGTGGTGCAGCTAAACGCTTCAAAGCGACTGCTAACGGTTTTAAGCGTAAACAAGCGTTCAAACGCCACATTTTGACCAAAAAATCTGCTAAGCGTATTCGTCAATTGCGCGGCTGTGTAATGGTTCACGTAAGTGACGTTGCTTCAGTTCGTCGTATGTGCCCGTACATCTAAGGAGATTATAAATGGCTCGTGTAAAACGTGGTGTACAGGCTCATCGCCGTCACAAAAAAATTCTTGCTCGCGCTAAAGGTTACTATGGTGCTCGTTCACGCGTTTACCGCGTAGCGTTCCAAGCGGTAATCAAAGCTGGTCAATACGCTTACCGTGACCGTCGTCAGAAGAAACGTCAATTCCGCGCTTTGTGGATTGCACGTATCAACGCTGGTGCACGTCAAAACGGTTTATCGTACAGCCGTATGATCGCTGGCTTGAAAAAAGCTCAAGTGATCATCGACCGTCGCGTACTTGCTGACATCGCTATGCATGACGCAGTTGCGTTTGCAGCTCTAGCTTCTAAAGCTAAAGATGCGTTGGCTGCATAAGTCTTTATGACTTAGAAAAAAGACCGCTTTTAGCGGTCTTTTTTATGCTTAAATAAAATCAGTGGGATCTTTGATTTTTTAAATCATTTATTTATTGATTTGGTGGAGATTAAGTCTCCACCAAGCCAAAGTGATTATTTATAGACAATATATTTTATTAAAGCCCGAAATAGTAGCCAATCAAACAGATCACAATCGTGATCAGAATCAGTTTGATCACACTTGAAGCACCGGTTTTATGGTGACTTTGTGGTCGTTCAGCTTTAGAGACTTTGACTGCGCGATCTTCAGTATTCATGCCCGCAAAAGGATCAGGCACCACTTTAGGGGTAAGTTGTGCAGTTTTATAATGATTGGCCACTTTCACAATAAACTTGGCACTGATTTCATCAATTTTTTGCGCAAAGTGGCGCAGGTTTAATTGCTGCTCCGGATTCAGTACCTGGCCATCATCATTATAAGGGTGTTGAATCTTCGTCTGTATAAAATCACTTAATGCATCCAGACGATATAAGGTCTGATGAGCGTAATCAGATGAATAATCCGTTGGGATTAAAGCAAGATGACTCGGATTTTCTGCATGAGACTGAATCGTTGGGGTAGTACCGTAATAAGGCAAACCAGTATAAGCAGGCTCAGTGAATCCTTGAGCTAAATGATGTTCAAATAATTCCTGTTCGGTATAGGTATGAATATCATCCCAGTTTGGTTGTACCAGATCAGCATCAATTCTTTTAGCCAGTTTACTGTTCAGTTCATAACGCCAGAATACTTCATGACGTAAAGGCGACTGCTGGGCTTCTGGTGCTTCATAATCATTATCAGCGGTATACCATTCAGCCAGCTCCTTACCGATCATCCAGGCGGTTTTACCTTGAGCATGATGACTGATAATCACATGAGCCAAAGGAACCAGCTCGACATTGGCATTAGGGTTATTTTCATCTTCCAGCAAGTGTGAAGAATGCAGACTAATACGACGAACACCTTGTTTTTTCAGGCCTTCTAGCCAGATTTGAAAGTGCTGTGCCAGTAAATGCTGGGAAATCAGATCACGAAAAGTTAAATGGTGCTGATTAAAAATGGAGTGATTCAGCCAGCGGCTGAAACTGAGATCCTGAGTTAAAAACTCATTGCCATAAGTGACGAGGGTCAGTTGCTGTTTCCAAATTTGATCGAGTGCCATAGTGATTTGATCTGATTGATATTATGTTTATCTTATACTTTTTATAATTCATGATGCTATTCTAATTTTCATTAAAAGCGCACTTCATCAACTCGCCTAAAAACTGTTAGAATATGGGGTTTTTAAAAATATTTCTAACCTGTTGCTTTGAGAGTTACTATGTCACTGGAAGCCCTGACCACTGAAGCGCTCGCTGCGATTGCAGCAGCTCAAGACCTTGCTGCACTTGATCAAGTACGAGTGCAATTTACGGGGAAAAAAAGCCAGCTCGCGGAACAATCTAAGTCGCTGGGGAAAATGGATCCTGAACAACGTAAAGCGTTCGGGGCACAAATTCATGCAGTTCGTGAAGCCATCACTAGTGCTTTGACACAACGTCAGGCTGAACTGCAAAAAGCTGCACTAGAGCAAAAGCTTGTTAGTGAAACAATTGATATTACCTTGCCCGGTCGTGGCCAACAGGTGGGCAGCATCCACCCAGTGACCCAAGTACAAGAACGTATCTGTCAATTCTTTACCAAAGCAGGTTTCACAGTAGCGACTGGTCCAGAAGTTGAAGATGACTATCACAACTTCGAAGCATTGAATATTCCAGGCCATCACCCTGCACGTGCCATGCACGACACTTTCTACTTTGATGTGAACCATCTGCTACGTACCCATACTTCGGGCGTACAGATTCGTACCATGGAAAGCCAGCAGCCACCAATTCGTATCGTGTGCCCAGGCCGTGTATACCGTTGTGACTCTGACCAGACGCATTCACCAATGTTCCATCAGATCGAAGGCCTATACGTTGCTGAAAATACCAGCTTCGCTGAATTGAAAGGTTTATTGGTAAACTTGCTGAATGAATTCTTCGAAAAAGATTTGAAAGTGCGTTTCCGTCCGTCTTATTTCCCGTTCACTGAGCCAAGTGCTGAAGTGGATATTATGGATGAACGTGGCAAGTGGTTAGAAGTTTTAGGTTGCGGTATGGTGCATCCAAATGTACTTCGCGCTGCGGGCATTGATCCCGACAAATACAAAGGCTTTGCATTTGGTTTAGGTGTAGAACGTTTTGCAATGTTGCGTTATGGCATTAATGACCTGCGTATGTTCTATCAAAACGATGTGCGTTTCTTACGCCAGTTTGCTTAAAGGATTTAAACCTCTCCCTGACCTCTCCTAAAAGGAGAGGGAGCTGTCCTTATGTGACTCAGGGTTCTCCCCCTTTGTAAAAGGGGGAGTTAGAGGGGGATTTAAAAGATTAATTTATAGGTTTTAAAGAAATGAAAATTAGCGAAAATTGGCTGCGCACATGGGTTAACCCAGCCATCGATAGCGAAAAACTGTCTGACCAGTTGACTATGCTTGGTCTTGAAGTGGATGAAATTGCACCTGCGGCAAAGCTGTTTACAGGTGTGGTTGTTGGTGAAGTCCTGACTGTCGAACAGCATCCAGATGCCGACCGTTTACGTGTTACCACTGTAAACATTGGTTCAGGTGAACCTCTACAAATCGTGTGTGGTGCACCTAACGTACGTGCGGGTATGAAAGCACCAGTAGCTACCATCGGTGCAGTATTACCAGGCGATTTTAAAATCAAGAAAGGCAAACTGCGTGGTGTTGAATCTCAAGGCATGCTATGCGGTGCTTCAGAAATCGATCTTGAAGATAAAATCGATGGTTTGTTAGAACTGCCTGCAGATGCACCGGTGGGTGTGAATATTCGTGAATGTTTAGACCTTGATGACAACGTGATTGATATCAGCATCACCCCGAACCGTGGTGACTGTTTCAGCATTCGCGGGATCGCACGTGAAATTGGTGTGATTAACCAGTTGCCGGTAACTCCACCTGAAATTAAAGAAGTAGCTGCAACCATCACCGACCAAAAGCAAGTCGTTGTTGAAACTCAAGGTTGCCCACGTTATTTGGGCCGTATCATCAAAAATGTAAATACCAAAGCACCAACTCCTGAGTGGATGGAACGTGCATTAGTCCGCGCTGGTATCCGTCAGCACAGCATTTTGGTCGATATCACCAACTATGTATTAATGGAATTGGGTCAACCTCTACATGCGTTTGATAGCGGTAAGGTTCAGGGTTCAGTACATGTACGTCAAGCGACTGCAGGTGAAAAGCTTGTTCTATTAAATGAGCAGGAAGTTGAACTGCAAGATGATGTGATGGTAATCGCAGATGATGAAAAAGCTCTGGCGATTGCAGGGATTATGGGGGGCTTGTCTTCATCGGTAACTGATGAAACTACTGAAATTTTCCTGGAATCAGCATTCTTCGCGCCATTGCATATTGCTGGTCGTGCTCGTCGATTTGGTCTACATACTGATGCATCACAACGTTATGAACGTGGTGTTGACTTTGAATTGCCTATGATTGCAATGCATCGTGCTTCTCAGTTGATTGCTGAGCTTGCAGGCGGTGAGTTTGGTCCAATTATTGTAGCTGAAAAAACAGAGCTGTTACCAAAGCGTGAAGCGATTGAGTTAGAACAAGCGCAAGTCGATCAACTATTAGGTTATATAGTTGAATCAGATTTCATTACAGATGCTTTAACGCGTTTAGGTTGTGAAGTGACTGTAAAAGCTGAAGGTCAATGGTCAGTGGTTCCTCCATCACACCGTTATGACATGGCAATTTACCAAGATCTGATTGAGGAAGTTGCCCGTATTCACGGTTATGACAATATTCAAATTAGTCTTCCTGTGATTGATGTGAAGTTGGCGAAATATGAAGACCAATTCGAACTGACTCAGCTTCGTCAAACAGCCGTGACCTTGGGCTATCAGGAAGCGATCAGCTTCAGTTTTGCTGACCTGAAACTGGAAAAACAGTTAAATCCAGAAGTCAATCCATTGGCATTGGCGAACCCAATTTCAAGCGATTTGGCAGTGATGCGTTCAACTTTACTGTCTAGCCTGATTCCATGTGTACAGTACAACGTCAATCGCCAGCAGAACCGTGTACGTTTTTTCGAACTCGGTCTGCGTTTTGATTACCAGAATGCGGCTTCAATTCATGATCTGAAACAGATTCCAACTTTTGCCTTGATTGCTACTGGTTCACGTACGCCTGAAACTTGGCATGGTAAAGCGCAGCCAATGGATTTCTTTGACTTCAAAGGTGACATTGAGGAAATTCTGGCAGCTGCGCGTCTGAATGTGGAATATTTACGTTCTGAACGTAGCTGGTTACATCCTGGTCAATCTGCAGAAATTTTGGTGAATGGTCAGTCAATTGGTTATTTAGGTCGTTTACATCCCTCACTTGAAGATGAGCTTGATTTGGCGACGACTTGGGTCGCTGAATTAGATCAATCGGCTGTTTTGCAAACTTATGTATCTAATTTTACAGAATTATCACGTTTTCCATCAGTTCGACGTGATATTGCGCTTTTAATTAGTGATAAGATTAATGTTAGCGAAATTCAGGGACTTATCGAAAAAACAGGTGGAGAGCTGTTAGGCTCGACATGGTTGTTCGATGTGTACACTGGACAAGGAGTAGAAGAAGGGAAACGCTCACTGGCTTTTGCACTTCTCTGGCAGCATCCAAGCCGTACACTGGAAGATGCTGAAATTAAATCAGGTATGGATAATATCCTTCAGGTGTTGGAAAACACTTACCAAGCGACATTGAGGGCTTCATGACAGCATTAACAAAAGCAGAAATGGCTGATCATTTAAGTGAGCTCACGAGTTTAAACCGTCGTGAAGCTAAACAAATGGTCGAGTTGTTTTTCGATGAGATTAGCCAAGCGCTAATCTCGGGCGAACAAGTAAAATTATCGGGTTTCGGTAACTTTGAGTTACGTGATAAGCGCCAACGTCCAGGCCGTAATCCGAAGACGGGTGAAGAGATTCCGATTTCTGCACGCCGTGTTGTTACGTTCCGCGCGGGGCAGAAGTTCCGTCAACGTGTGGGGAATGAGCAGATCAATTGATCTGCTTTTTTTTATATCTAACATTTTTATTTTTTACATAAAAAAAGAGAGCCAAAGGCTCTCTTTTTTTGTACTGAATAATCGTAAAGATTATTGAGCAGCAGCTTCAGAAGCAGCAGTAGCGTCAGCAGCAGCGTCAGTAGCAACAGCAGCAGCAGCGTCAGCTTCAGCAACAGCAGCAGCGTCAGAAGCAGCAACTTCAGAAGTAGCTTCTACAGCAGCAGCGTCAGCAGCAGCTTCAGCTTCAGAAGCAGCTTCTACAGCTTCAGAAGCAGCTTGGTTAGCGTCAGCAGCAGCGTCGTCAGCTTTTTTAGCACAACCAACGAAAGCTAAAGTAGTAGCAACTGCAGCAGCAATAGCGATTTTTTTGAATAACATGGCATCACTCTCTAAAAAATTGAGATTAAAAAAACCAAAGTCAGGCTGTAATATGCTTTTATTATTCCTAATAGTGTTAGGGACTAACAACGCAGGAGCAGTCTAACTGGTCTGCAAATATGCTATCACTGCGCATTTTTAATTGCTACTAGGTGAGCATCAAAAACAGCGAAAAAACGATAAAAATTAAGGGTTTTTTAACAGAAAATAACAATTAATTGAAAGATATAGATTGGAGAAAGGCTTATTAAGCTTATAAAAATTATACAGTTATTTATTTGTTTACTTTAATAATCAAAAACTTAAAAATAAGTTTACAGATAACTCAGTACATTGTTTCATTGTGTAACATACGTCAACCATAAAAAAAAGGCCACCTTGAATGGTGACCTTTCTGATAATTTTAGTTCGATGCTTTGCGTTTCATTTGATCAAAGAAATCATCATTGGTTTTGGTTTCTTTCATGCGGTCAAGCAAGAATTCCATCGCGACCAGTTCATCTTGGGTATGCAGAAGTTTACGAAGAATCCAGACTTTACGCAGTTTGTCTTCGGACATTAAACGTTCTTCACGACGCGTACCGGATTTCTTGATATTCATCGCAGGGAATACGCGTTTTTCCGCAATACGGCGATCCAGCGTGATTTCCTGGTTACCTGTACCTTTGAATTCTTCGTAGATCACTTCATCCATTTTACTGCCGGTTTCAATCAGTGCAGTAGAAATGATTGTAAGAGAACCGCCTTCTTCGATATTACGTGCAGCACCAAAGAAACGTTTAGGACGCTCAAGTGCATGTGCATCTACACCACCGGTCAGTACCTTACCTGATGAAGGAATCACAGTGTTATATGCACGTGCCAGACGGGTAATCGAATCCAGCAGAATCACCACATCTTTCTTATGTTCAACCAGACGTTTAGCTTTTTCAATCACCATTTCAGCCACTTGAACGTGACGGGCAGGGGATTCATCAAAAGTAGAGGCGACCACTTCACCACGAACAGTACGTTCCATTTCGGTGACTTCTTCAGGACGTTCATCAATCAAAAGGACAATCAGGAAGCATTCAGGGTTATTACGAACAATCGATTGAGCGATGTTCTGTAATAGCATGGTTTTACCAGCTTTTGGTGGTGCTACGATAATCGAACGTTGACCTTTACCAATGGGTGCCACCAGATCGACGACACGTGCAGTTAAATCTTCAGTCGTACCATTACCAAGTTCCATCACTAATTGTTCAGTAGGGAACAATGGAGTTAAGTTTTCGAACAGGATTTTATTACGTGAATTCTCTGGGGTATCGTAGTTAATCTGATTGACTTTCAGCAAAGCAAAATAACGCTCACCTTCTTTAGGCGGACGAATGGTTCCCGTAATGGTGTCACCAGTACGCAGGTTAAAGCGGCGAATTTGTGATGGGCTGACATAGATATCGTCAGGACCTGCCAAATAAGAGCCTGCTGCAGAGCGTAAGAAGCCAAAACCATCTGACAAAATTTCTAGAACGCCATCACCAAAAATCTCTTCGCCATTCATCGCATGGCGTTTTAAGATGGCAAAAATAATGTCTTGCTTACGGTTACGAGCCATACCTTCAAGGCCCATAAACTCGGCAATCTTGATGAGTTCGCCAATCGGTTTTTTCTTGAGTTCGGTTAAATTCATAGGTGGTCAGATAGAATCAAAGTTCTAAGGTATAGGTTAGAAAGGGAGTAACATTCGGCCGCATATAAGCATTCAAACGAAAGCAATTGAATTTGCACAAGAACAATTCAGAGGTCTGTTTGATTGTTTCAAAGAGAAATGTGAAAACAATTTCTATTGCCGAGCGGCATGTTATGTAATGTATCTTGTAAGAAACTGACAGGATTTAGCATCCTTTATCTCTTGAAGTTGAAATATAAGAGAGAAACAGGTTTTTGTCAATTTGTAGACGAAAAAAATACGCAACCTTTGGTCGCGTATTTTTAGTTGAGCATTTAGTGCTTAGATATTTTGATCAATAAATGCAGTCAATTTAGATTTTGGTGCTGCACCGACTTGAGTCGCTACCACTTCACCATTTTTGAACATCAATAAAGCTGGAATGTTACGGATATTGAAGTTCACAGCAGTTTGTTCGCAAGATGTTACATCAACTTTGACAATTTTCACTTTGCCTTGATATTCATCAGCCAATACTTCAAGTACAGGGGCAATAGCTTTACATGGCGCACACCAGCCAGCCCAGAAATCAACCAGCACAGGAACGTCTGATTGAAGAACGTCTGCTTCGAAGTTTGCGTCAGTAGTGTTTACGATGTTGCCAGACATGGAGTGCTCCAGAATTAATTTTATAAAGATAACTATAATTATTAGTATTACATAGCCATCTTTAACAATGTAGGGGAATCTGTAAATTTTCAAGCTTTAATGTCGTTTTGTCTAATGGATGATCACGATAATCACCATCGCCTCATACAATTGTCCTATAAATGAAAAAAATAATTACGCGAAATTGTCCTGACAAATGGCTTTTAAATTGCATGGTTGTGAATTACTCTAAGCACAATTCTTAAAAGGTTTATTTCTAGAATGTCTGATTTTTTGATTGATGAAGAATTACTCGCAGCCATCGATATGGGATCAAACAGTTTTCATTTGGCGATTGCCCGGGTGGATCATGGCGAAGTGAAAAAAGTCGCATCAATGTCAGAAAAGGTTCAGCTTGCTGCGGGACTGGATGAAAATAAAAATTTAACTGAAGCCGCACAGCAGCGTGGTTTAGCTTGTCTGGCCCGTTTTGTCGGACGTTTGGGTTCTGTACAACCAAACCGTTTACGGATTGTGGCAACCAATGCATTACGCCAAGCCAAAAATGGTCATGAGTTCATTCAGAAAGCGGCTGAAATTTTACCAAAACCGATTGAAATTATTGCTGGTCGTGAAGAAGCGCGTCTAATTTATCTCGGTGTGTCACATACCATGGCTAATACTGGTCGTCGCCTGGTGGTAGATATCGGTGGGGGGTCGACTGAACTGATTATCGGGGAAGAATTCGAACCCATTCATACCGAATCTGTGCAGATGGGTTGTGTGACTTTTACCAAGAAATTCTTTGCTGATGGTGAAATTACCCATAAAGCCTTTGATAAGGCAGTGACTGCGGCGCGAAAAGAAATTTCAGGCATTGCCAATACGTATAAATCTGCCGGTTGGGATGCGGTGATTGGTTCGAGTGGTACGATTAAGGCTTGCCGTCAGATCTGTGTCAACATGGGCTGGAGCAATGATAAAGAACAGCTCACTCGTGAAGGTCTGGAAAAACTTAAAGACAAATTATTCAAATATAAGCATGTTTCGGACATGGAATTTGAAGGTCTGAAAGATGACCGCCGTGCAGTCTTGCCTGCAGGAATTGCCATTTTATATGCGGTATTTGATGTACTGAATATTCCACATCTGGTCTATTCAGATGGAGCATTACGTGAAGGTGTGATGTATGACCTCTTGGGTCGTTTCAAGCATGAAGATATACGTGATCGTTCAGTCCATGCCTTGATTGGTCGTTATAATGCCGATGCCAAGCAGGCCGAACGTGTAGTGCAGACTGCACAAAAACTGTTTGATGATGTAGCTGGTGATCTTAGCCTATATAGCGAGGACAGTGATTTACTTCGTCGTGCAGCTTATTTGCATGAAATTGGTTTAGCGATCAGTCATAGTGGTTATCACCGCCACGGTGCCTATTTATTACAACATTCTGACATTGCCGGTTTTTCGCAGGTAGATCAGAATTATTTGTCACATTTGGTCGCACATCATCGCCGTAAATTGCGCGCTGATGCCAAGCATGATGTGATGAAAGTCGGTGGAACTAAACTTTTACAGCTGTGTTTGCTGTTGCGTCTGGCGGTTTTGGTCAATCACAGTCGTAGTGATGAGATGCTTCCTGCCATTGAACTTAAGGTCAAGAATGCGCAACAATGGCAACTCAGCATTTCTGGTGATGCCAAACAATGGCCATTATTGATTGCTGAACTGCATGATGAACAGGTGCAGTTTAAAAATTGGGAGATCGAGCTCTCGGTTCAATCTGAACAATTTGTTAATTAATACCTTTATAGGGATGAAAACGGTTGACCTATGAAAAATAAAGCTACCCCATCAAAAGCATGGACGACAGTACAGATTGCTCGTCATCCGGAACGTCCACAATTTCTGGACTACGTAGGTGAAATATTCACTGAATTTGATGCTTTGCATGGCGACCGTCTCTATGGTGATGATGGCGCAATGATCGGTGGTCTGGCACGTTTCGATGGACAACCAGTGATGATCGTGGGTCAACACCGTGGTCGTAGTACCCGTGAAAAATTACAGCATAATTTTGGGATGAGTAACCCGGAAGGTTACCGTAAAGCTCAGCGTCTGCTCGATATGGCGGAACGTTTTAATCTGCCAGTCTTCACCTTTATTGATACCATGGGTGCATACCCGGGTGTGGGTGCGGAAGAGCGTGGTCAGGCTGAAGCGATTGCATCGAGTTTGGCACAACTTTCTAATCTGAAAGTACCTGTAATTGCCACTGTTCTGGGTGAAGGTGGTTCAGGCGGTGCACTCGGGATTGGCGTGGCAGATCGTGTAGTGATGCTCTCTCACAGTATTTATTCAGTGATTTCACCGGAAGGTTGTGCGTCTATTCTGTGGAAAACTGCAGAAAAAGCGGAACAAGCCAGTGAAGCTTTGGCATTAACTGCTGAAAAATTGCAGAAGATGGGCATTGTTGAATACGTCGTTGATGAAGGTGAAGGTGCACATCTGGATCCGGATGAAGTCATGTACCAACTGAAAGCAGTCCTGAAAGAAGCTTTAAATGAACTGCAAGCAATGGAACCACAAGCACGATGCGAAGCACGTTACCAACGTTTAATGAAGTTTGGCAGCGACAATTTAGGTCTGGCATCTTAAAGCAACTGCAGGGCTTTCCTGCAGAGACAAAATTTCTAATCGGATGTAGTGGCGGCGTGGATTCCATGCTGTTACTGCATCTGATGTTTTTTTTGTGTCCGGAAAAAATCCGCGCGATCTATGTTGATCATCAATTACAAAGTATCAGTAATGAATGGGGCACTTTTGTCCAGCAACAATGTCAGCAACTAAATATTCCCTGCATCATTCAGCCGGTCCATGTTTCCAGTGGCAATCTGGAATCTCAGGCTCGCCAATCGCGTTATCAAGCTTATCTACAGCATCTTCAGCCCGATGAAATTCTGGTCTTGGCTCACCATCAGCAAGATCAGGCAGAAACTTTAATGTTACGCTTACTTTCTGGGGCAGGGATTGATGGTCTGGCTGCGATGAAAGCGATCGATATTCGGAAAGATTTAACTATCTGGCGGCCACTACTGGATATTTCCCGTGAGCAGATTTGCCAATGGGCAGCAGATTTAAACATCCAGAATATTGAAGATCCGACCAATCAGGATACTCATTATGATCGCGCTTGGGCACGTCAGGTGCTGTGGCCAGTCTTAAGTCATCGCTATCCGAAAATGCAGTCCGCCTTGGCACGTACCAGTGAACTGATGCAAGATGCGCAAAACATTCTGCAAGAAGTATTGGAGCAAGATCTAAAATTCTGTGGCAACGACGAAATTCTCAACTTATCTCCTCTCTTAAGTTTATCCAAAGCACGGCAGCGCCAGTTAATCTCGGTCTGGATGAAAGGCGAAGGACAATATCGTCCTTCTCTGGACATGGTTGAGCGTGTACAGACCGAAGTAATCGAAGCGAAACAGGATGCTCAGGCGGCGCTACATTGGTCAGGCTATTATTATGTGCGTTATCAGCAGCAGTTGCACCGCCTAAAAGCTGAAGTTTATCTGGCTGACCAACAGCTAAACGTAGCCGAACAGCAGATCATTTTACAGAATAAAAATCAGGTTCATCTTCCTTCTGGTCAATTCAAGATTCAAAGGGCTGAGATAGGATTATCTCTCACTTTATTAGGACAACCCTTGTATTTGCGTCAACGGAAGGGTGGTGAAAAAATTCATCTCTATGGCCGGATGGGGCACTGGCCGCTCAAAAAAGCCATTCAGGAAGCGCAAATATTTCCCTGGACTCGGCATACTATTCAAATATTAAGCACAGATAATGTTATGCTAGGCGTGTTTACACCTAAAGGATTCTGGTTAGCTCAATCTGCATATTGTGAGGCAGGGGGATGGCTACCCATTTCAGTTTCTTCAACTTTAGAATTCAACGACGAGCATTAAACATGAGTGCAGCTTTAAATTGTAATATTAGTTTTATTGGTGGCGGTAATATGGCTCAAGCCCTGATTGGCGGGCTGATTTCACAGGGGTTGCCAGCAACGCGTATTACAGTTTCTGATCCGGTTGAGAAAGTACGCTTACTTCTTGCAGAAAAAGAAGTCAATGTCACCGATGATAATATTGCTGCTATTAAAGATGCGGATATCGTCCTGTTTGCAGTCAAACCACAGGTTTTAGCTGGTGTGTTAAAGCCTCTTCAAGGTTTACTTGATGGCAAGCTGGTGATTTCAATTGTTGCGGGTGCCGAGATTGCAACACTATCTGCGCTATTAGGCACTGATCGTATTGTCCGTGTGATGCCGAATACACCCGCACTGGTACAGACTGGTGCACATGGTTTATTTGCCAATGTAGAAGTTGGTAATGATGACCGTGAGCTGGCGAGTCAGGTTTTGGCTTCTACCGGCCTGACAATTTGGGTAAACTCAGAAGCTCAGATTGATGCCGTAACTGCAGTCTCTGGTTCAGGACCTGCTTATTTCTTCTATATGATGGAAAGCATGATTCGTGCAGGCAAGAATTTAGGTCTGGATGAAAAAGTAGCTACTGCATTGACATTGCAAACTGCTTTGGGGGCAGCGCAAATGGCGATCACCAGTTCTAATACACCGGCAGAGCTGCGTAAGAATGTAACATCTCCGAATGGTACAACTCAGGCGGCATTGGAAGTGTTTGATCGTGCGCAAATTTCTCAGAATATTCAGGCAGCGCTTGCTGCTGCGCAAAAACGTAGTCAGGAACTGGCCCAAGAGCTCAGTGACAATAGCAAATAATCTTCAGTTTAATTTTTAGGAACGTTCAAGTATGGGTGCAAATTCTGCGCTAATTTTTGGCATTATCATTAACGTCGCGATTTTGCTCGTATTCTTCCGCTTTTTAATGCAATTGGCCGCGGTGAGTCCTTATAATCCTGTCGTTCTATCTACTGTCAAAGCGACTAAAATTGTAGATGTGTTCGGGCGTATTTTCCCAACTGCAGGTAAAGGCCGGGTGAATACTGCTGCACTGGCACTTTTAGTCGTGCTGTATTTGCTGAAAATTTTTGGCATCATGTATTTGTCTGGGGGAATGCCAAATGGTCCAATCCATTTGCTTATTCTAACCTTCGTCACCATGATGCAGGATTTGATCCGCTTCTGTCGTTACCTGATTTTTGCAACGATTATTTTGAGCTGGGTGGTGATGTTTACCCAATCCCGTTCACCTTATATTGAGGTAGTTCAGGAACTTGCAGAGCCATTATTGGCCCCATTCCGCCGTATCATGCCGAATATGGGGATGATCGATCTGTCCCCAATCCTGGCGATTTTGGCATTGATCGTAATTGAAATGATTATGAACCAGGTGGCAATTGTGTTGCTAACTGGTCTTTAATTAGACCTTAAAGAAAAAGGACGCTTAGGCGCACTGCTGTCCCATAGTTTGCTTTAAATAAAAAAACCTGAGTCCTAACAGTTAAAATATCAGTGCAAACAAACACTTTAACGACCAGGATTCAGGTTTTGTCACATCAGAATACCGTATTTCATGAGCTAATTAAACCTGTTGTGCGACAGGATTTTGAACAACTTGCTAAAGTACACCATGTTGGACAGAAATTTAGAGCGGCTTCCCGGTGGGATCAGTTTATTGCCATATTGATGTCTCAATTCTCTTGTAGGCAAAGTTTGAGAGATATTCAATCCAATTTGGAGTGCCAACAGGAAAAGCTAAGTCATCTCGGAGCAAAGTCTATTCCCCGAAGCACGCTGGCACGAATCAATGAGCAGCAGCCTGCTGCCTTGTATCAACAGCTATTTTACAAGTTGCTTAAATACTATGACCACTCAAAAGTAGCTCATAAATTTCGCTTTAAGAATCCCTTATATTCCTTGGATGCCAGTCATATTGACCTGTCGCTTTCCTTATGTGAATGGGCCAAAGTTCACGACTCAAAAGCCAGCATGAAACTCAGTATAGGATTGAATCACAGCAATGATATTCCTGAGTTTGTTGCAGTTGAAAATGGCAAAGAAAATGACATGGTACAAGGCCGCAAATTCCAGTTTCCTGCTGGCAGCATTGTAGTTTTTGATAAAGGCTATGTCGATTACCAATGGTATGCAAATCTGACTGCTCAAAACATTGGATTTGTCACACGTTTTAGGCCTAAATCTGTGTATCAGGTGATCCAGCAACATCCAGTGCTTGAATCCAAAGGTATTCTAAAAGATGAAACCATTCAGCTGAATAGCGCACATGCCCTAAAAAGAAAAGCCCCAGTGTTAAGAAGAATTGAATATAGAGATCAGCAAAGTGGCAAGCACTTTAGCTTTCTCAGCAATAACTTTCATTTAGCCGCCTCCACCATTGCGGCGATTTATAAAGATCGTTGGAAAGTTGAGCTGTTCTTTAAGGCGATTAAGCAGAATCTCAAATTAAAAGCGTTTCTAGGCCGCAGCAGGAACGCAATTCAGACACAAATCTGGATTGCGATGATCGCCTATTTATTGGTGAGTTTCGCTCAACATTTAGGAAAAACAGGTTGGACAGTTCAACGTTTACTCAGAATAATTCAAGTGAACTTGTTTGAAAGAAGAACTTTAAAAGCTTTATTTTCACCCGATAAAATACCCATAAAACAAGAGGAAGCTCAAATGAGCTTCCTCTTGTGAAAAATTATGGGACAGCAATGCGCTTAGGCGTCCTTTTTTATTTCAAGAAAATTCCCTCTCCTTGTAGGAGAAGGTTAGGATGAGGTCTATAAATTTAAATAACCTCCATCCCAACCTTCCTCCTAAAAGGAGGAAGGAGCTTTAGTATTAATGCGCTTCATCCCAGTTCATGCCTTTACCGACTTCCACAACCAAAGGTACAGAAATTTCAATCACGGATTGCATCACTTCAGCCAGTTGAGGTGCCAGTTCATCTGCAATCGCTTCATCGACTTCAAATACCAATTCATCGTGGACTTGCAGCAGCATTTTGGCTTGATCTTTAGGCAGCATTTTATCAACTTCAATCATCGCCATTTTGATGATGTCTGCAGCCGAACCTTGTAATGGTGCATTAATCGCAGCACGTTCAGCGGCTTTGCGGACCATCATGTTACGGGCATCGATATCCGGTGTATACAAACGGCGACCTAGAATAGTTTCGACAAAGCCTTGTTCCAATGCCACCTGACGGGTACGCTGCATATATTCATAAATCCCCGGATAACGGCGGAAATACTGTTTGATATATTCCTGTGATTCCTGACGAGTGAAACCTAACTGACGAGTCAGACCAAATTCAGACATGCCATAGAGCAGGCCGAAGTTCACGGCTTTGGCCTGACGACGCTGATCATTGGTCACTTCTTCGAGTGGGATGCCCAGAACTTCAGCTGCGGTACGACGGTGCACGTCCTGTCCATGGTTAAAGGCATCTACTAGCGCATCATCCTGAGATAAATGTGCCATGAGACGCAATTCAATCTGTGAATAATCCGCTGCGAGTAAGACACGACCTTCAGGCGCAATAAAGGCCTTACGAATCTGACGTCCGATTTCCGCACGAATTGGAATGTTCTGCAAGTTTGGATCGGTTGATGATAAACGGCCGGTTGCAGTCAGTGCCTGATGGTAACTGGTATGCACACGATGGGTCTCATTATTGGCCTGTTTGCATAGACCATCGGTATAGGTACTTTTCAGTTTGGACAGACCCCGATATTCCAGAATCAGTTCAGCAATCGGGTGTTCCAGTTTTTCCAGCACACTTTCACTGGTGCTGTACTGACCGGTAGAGGTCTTTTTACCACCTTTCAGGCCCAGTTTGTCAAACAGAACTTCGCCGACCTGTTTTGGAGAGCTGACATTAAATGTTTCACCGGCTATTTCCGTGATCTGATTTTCCAGATTCTGCATGGTTTGAGCAAATTCACAACCGAGTTGATCCAAGAAAGCCAGATCCAGTCGGATGCCATTTTCTTCCATGCTGGTCAGCACACGCGCTACAGGCATTTCAATATTGTGTAGAATATTGACCAGCTCAGGATAAGTTTGAAGCTTTTTGCTCAGTACTTCAAACAAACGATAGGTCACATGTGCATCTTCTGCGGCATAGTGTGCTGCGGTTTCGATCTCGATTTTATTGAAAGTTTTTTGTTTGGCGCCTTTACCTGCCACCTGTTCATAGGTCGTGGTTAAGTGGCTTAAGTACAGACGAGCCACATCATCCATGCCATGACGGGTGGCAACCGAGTTGAGCACATAAGAAGCCAGCATGGTATCAAAATACCAGCCCGCCAGATGAATGCCGTGATTTTCCAGAACATGCGCATCATATTTCAGGTGGTGGCCAATTTTCTGAATCGCTTCATCTTCTAAAATCGGTTTGATCTGAGCCAAAATTTCTTCACGATTGAGCTGTTCTGGCGCACCTTCATAATCATGTGCTAGCGGTACGTAATAGGCATCCTGTGCATCAAAAGCCACCGAAAAACCGACAATCTGTGCAATCCGATAATCCAGGCTGGTGGTTTCAGTATCAAAAGCAAAGCGTTTTTCAGTGTTTAAACGTTCAAACAGCTTGCCCCAATCTTCCTGAGTCAACACAGTATGATACGTCGCTTCTCCAAGCTGATCATTATCACTGCTTAGTGTCGCCTGCTGGTCATCGGCTTCCTGAGGTTCAGGTGCTGCTTTGGCAGTAATCGATTGGGTAGCCTGTTTATAATTACGGTTGTTTGGATTATTCGGATGATCCAGTGATTGCAGCTGGTTACGGAATTCCAGTTCGGTATACAGATTACGTAAAGCTTCTACATTTGGATCCTGAAGTTTCAGGTCATCATAAGTGAAGCTTAAATCCAGATCGCAAATAATGCTGGCCAATTGATGATCCAATGCAATGCCATCGGTATTGTCTTTAATATTCTGACCCACTTTACCTTTGATCTTGTCGACATTTTCCAGAATGCCACCAATCGAGCCATATTCATTGAGTAATTTGGCTGCAGTTTTCGCTCCGATCCCAGGCACACCCATAATGCCGTCTGAGGCATCGCCCATCAGGGTCAGGTAGTCAATGATCTGGTTTGGCCATACACCAAACTTTTCAAAAACCCCATCAACATCCATCGGTTTTTCTTTGAAACTGTCTTCCAAGGTCACTTTATCAGTCACCAGTTGTGCCATGTCTTTATCACCGGTTGAAATCAGTACCTGATGACCTAAAGCTTCAGCACGTTTCGCTAATGTACCAATAATGTCATCAGCTTCCGCACCTGGCAGCATATGCAGGGGAATGCCCAAAGCACGAATCAAGGCATGTAAGTATGGAATTTGCTGGGACAGTTCTTCCGGCATACTCGGACGGTCACCTTTATAAATAGGTGATAGCTCGTGACGGAAAGTCGGTTCAGGCGTGTCGAAAATCACCGCCATATGGGTTGGCTGGGTACGGCGCATCAGTTTTTGAATAGCAGAAATCGCACCACGAATTGCATTGGTGTGCAGACCGGTTGACGTGGTTAATGGTGGTAGTGCATGAAAGGCACGAAATAAAAAGTAAGAGCCATCGACCAAGACAAATGGTGGCATGTAATCAATTCCTTATTCAAAAAACAGTTTTATTGTACGTGATTTTTACTGCACTCGCAGGGGCAAGTCGGTTTCTACAGCTTAGCGAATATCGGGTGAAGATGAAATAAGCAGTACAAGCTGTTGTATGATGACATGGTTAAGGAACGAGAACGAGAAGAATGACGGCAGGGCAAAATGAATTGCGTATGATCTGGCTGATTAGTCTGGTAATTGTGGGAATAAGTGCATGGTATCTGGAATTGCAGATCGTGACTTATCTCACTGGTCTGGGTTTCCTGATCAGCGTGATGCAATATATCAGTGCCATTGAAGCGCCCGTGCGGGATCTGACTGCACCGACGCAGGTGATTGTGCCAGCCAATTCTAAAATACCGCTGTATATTTCTTCTATTATCGCCATTGTCGGAGGCGTGACTGAGCTTAACTGGCTGATGGGGATCGGCATTACCGCGTGGATCTTCTTTCTATTACGCTGGCTACAACGTTTGGAACGTAAGATTGTCCAGTTGCAATCTCGTTACCGGTCAGCAGATCGGACTCATCCAGAAATCACTCAACCAGATATTCCTTTACCCATTACCGCTCAAGCTAGTCCAGATCAACCACAATTGCTGGATCAGATCCAACAATGGATTTTTCGTGGAAATCCGGTTCTTAAAGCTGCGATCGCGATTTTGGTCATTGGGATTATTTTATTACTCCGTTTTGCAACAGAGCACTGGCAGCTGAGCCTGGCGGTAAAATTGGGACTGGTCGCTTTATCTGCTGTTGTTGTGACCGGATTGGGTTATACCCTGATCGCTAACAATCGAAGTTTCGGTCTGGCACTGGAAGGCTTGGGATTAGGAGCATTATTTCTGACCTTGTTCTTTGCCTATTACAATCTGGTGATTGCCACGTTGTCACTCGCAGCTCTGGTGTTTTTGGTTATTTTGGCAATTACGCTGTACTTAAGCTTGAAACAGGAAAGTATTGAGCTGGCAGTTATGGCTTTATTTATTGCCTATCTGGCGCCGTTTACCTTGCCGACCCGGGATGCTTCTGCGGTTGAGTTCATCAGTTATTATCTGCTGATTAATATTGGCGTGCTGTTACTCAGCAGTTTGCGGCCCTGGAAAATCCTGAACCAGATTGCTTTTCTAGTCACAGTCATAGTAGGTGGGATGTATAGCCTGATTCATGGTCATACATACGAACGTTATACAATGACGGCTCTGATTCTGGCACATAGTGCAGTATTCATCTGGCTAGGCTTTCGTTTTAGCCAGTTACTGGCCCGACAGGATCTTTCCCGTTTTCGTTTAAAACCGGTTCTGGATCTGGCCCTGATTTTCGCTGCACCGATTACCGCCTATATTTTCCTGTATCTGATTCATTTCAATCAGCCTGATCAGAAGCTTTGGCAAGCCGGGCTTAGTCTGTTATTTGCCGGGATATTTGCAATCTGTTGGACTTTAGTGCGTCGTAGAGAAAGTATTCAGGTCATTTCCCAAAGTTATCTCAGCTTGATGCTGATCTTCCTGGCTTTGATTCCCCCCATTTTATTGACAGAGCAGTGGAGCGTAGTCGGTTGGGCGGTTGAAGGCGTACTAATTTATCTCTGGGCATTGGAAAAGAATATTCGGGTTGCGCATTATCTGAGTATGGGACTGCTGATCATGGCAGGCTTCAGTAGTGTTTACTATCTGATTGAGCTTAATCCCACACCGCGGGAAATTTTCTGGATTCTCAGCTTCTGTTATGTCGCCGTCGTCTTCCTGAGTCAGCTTAAAGCCAAATATCGCCAGCAGCTGAATAGTTTAAGTATCAGTTTTCTGAGCATTCTCAGTTTTGCTGGAATTTTGATGTTGTTTGCCTTGCTTGAAGATGAATTTGCTCATGAGCAGGCCTATATTTATAGTTTATTCAGTCTTGCACTGGGTCATACGGTTCTAAGTGAAATCATACAACGCAAGCATCAGGAATGGTGCTGGTTATTGCCAAAATGGAGCAGTCTTACGCCATTGGTGATCATTGCGATTTTGCTGGCTGTTGATCATAGCGAAAATGGGATTCTGGTCTGGCCAAGTGCTTTGGAGCGTGGAATCTTTGCACTTTCATCATTATTGCTGGCTGCTTTATGGTTAAGACCGGTGAAAGGGATTGATTTATCCAAAGAGTGGATGAGCTTTGGTGTTTTTGCCAGCCTGGCTTTAGCCAGTTTATGCCTAATACCGAGCATGCCTTATCTCAGTATGGTAATTCTGCCTCTGGTATTCTGGTTCTGGTGTTACCGACAAAAAGAAAATTCAGAGTGGCGTTTACTCTGGCAAAGTAAAAACTGCTTGGTATTAATGGGAGCTTGGTTAATATGCTCACAGCTGTTTAACCAGCAAGCTTTCCAATATTACTGGCTGCCTCTATTCAATCCATTTGATCTGATCAGTCTGGCCATGCTTGCCAGTTTCCTATGGATGCTGTTGCAGCAGATTCGGGCAGGACACGATCGCGGTATGATGTCGGTACTGATGGTGCTAAGCCTGTTATGGCTGTCGAGCTATATTGTATTACGGGCTCTACATATCTATCTGCAAACACCATTTAATAGTCTGGAATTATGGAGCAATGCTACGGTGCAGCTAAGTTTGACGATTCTTTGGGTATTGTTGGCTTGGGCAACCATGTGGACGGCTACGCTAAAAAGGCTTAAACCGATGTGGATTTTAGGAGGCAGTATTCTGGTGATCGTCAGCTTGAAGCTGGTGTTATTCGACTTATCTCATACCGGTACACTGACACGTGTGATTTCATTCTTGCTGGCCGGTGGGGTCATGCTACTGATTGCGTATATAGCACCAATGCCGGATGGGGAGAAAAGGGTTTGAATCTAAATTACTCGATTTGAGCGTTAATTTAATCTCCCCAACCCCTGAACGAGCTTAAAGCACTGCTTTAAGCGATATGTAAAAGAAAGACAGGCTTTTTATGACAGTCCCTCCCTTAGTAAAGGGAGGTGAGGAGGGATTTAGAAAAAGTTATTTTAAATCCGGCTCTCTCTTCAGCTCCTTCTCATTGGCATATTGATCAACGTCTTCATTTTCCAGTGGGCGAGCCAGTGGATGATCAACAAAGCCCATTTTCGGTACCGGAATTTCAATCTGGTTATCGAGAAAGCCATTTCGAATCCGTTCCTGCATTTCATCACGGACTTTCAGATAATTTTCCTGCTGACACCAAATCGCAAACAAAAGTTCAATCGAAGATTCACGGAAGGCGGTGACTGTGACTGCAGGCTTTGGATCGGCCAGAACCAGCGGATATTTATTGGCAACATCAAGCAGTACTTCACGCACCTTGATGATGTCTTCATGGAAATTAATAGCCAAGGTAATCGGAATACGCCGAATTGGAAACTTGGACAGGTTGTGTACCGGAGCCCGAATCAGTTGTTCGTTCGGCAAACGTATATAGATATTATCTTGGGTAAGCAGTTTAACCGAGAGCAGATCAATCGAAATCACTTCACCTTCAACGGTATGTCCACGAATCAGTGTAATCTGAATGGTATCACCGACCTCAAAAGATCCTTCACCAATCAGGAAGATACCGCTGATCAGGTTGGATGCAGAGGTTTGAGAAGCGAAACCCAAAGCCACAGTTAAAATACCCGCTGCACCGAGAAAAACACTGAGCTTAAAGCCGGCTTCCTTCAAACTCGCCATCACAAACAACAGGAAAATAAAGTAGAAAATCCCGCGGCGCCAGACCATTTGCTGATGCGCATTAAAGCGTATACCGACAGTACGGATAAAAGCATTCGAGAAAAAACGTGCGATCAGGAAACCAATAAAACACAGCACAACCGCGACGACAATTTCAGTCAGGCGATCCGTATTAATATTGGTAAATACTCCCTTGAGACTGTTGGTGACTTCGGTTGGAATATTCGAATTTGGCATCACACGCTCTTAGAAAAATGAATCAAACATATTAAATAAATTTCCCGCTGGATCACGCGGTGGGTGTAAATAATCTACTTCACCCGCATTGGGCGGGGTACGGTTTTCCACCCGGATCCGAGGTGGGCGATCCAGACCTTCATGCAAAACCTTAATCTGCGAGGTCCACAGACGTTCAGTGCTGGCACTATAAAAGAGAGGCAATGCAGGTACTGGAACATTCATTCGATCGAAACGCAGTTGCTGCTGACTGGTATTATGAAATTCAATCGGGGTCACAGCACGGAATGCACGAGGACGTAATTGTTGGAGCTCGGTTCTTCCGTCAACTGCGGTAGCATAGCAAATTTCACCGGAACGATGATTGGGTCCAAACCAGGTGTCTTTCGGTAAAATCACTGGAAGATCAAAAATCGGTTCACGTTGACCTTCGACAAAACCGGCAATCCATAGCGGGGTGCTGATATAGAGGGTTCCACGTTGTCCAGCCGGAATATAAATCGGATCAACCGGTTTAATTACTACGGAGCGATTCGCCAGACGCGGCATAAGCTGTAACTTGCTTTGGGTAGATTTGAACATATAGCGTTCAATTTTCACCGGTTTCGGAAATGCAAACAGTGGATCATTAATCTGATGCCATTGCTGTTCATAATCGTACTGCACCGTCGGACGATAATATTCCAGTCGCCATTCCTGCAAACCTCTGGTCAAACGAAACAGCAGAGAGCCAAATTGCCAAGCCTTAGACTCGTTAATTTCAAAACTTTGCTCTCCCCACCATTGAATTCTGGGAGGCTGCAGGTTTAATTCCTCTTGATCTTGCGGCAATGTTGGCATCCTTTCTTGCTAAATCTTTGAAAACATACTTCACGCTGTCATATGCTTAGAGTACACTCAATTTAAATTTTTTCATCATTATTATAATCTGCGATGCAAGTACTGAAACAATTACAAATCCCGTATAGCTTTGCGAAACGTCATGGTGTGCTATTGCGTTATGAGGGAGATCAGGCTTTTATTGTCCGTCGTGACAATACATCTATGCTTGCATTACAGGAAGCACGCCGTTTGCTGGGTCATCCGGCCCAGTATCAACATTGTACAGAACAAGAATTCAATCAGTTACTCAGTTCCAGTTTTGCCGGCGATAGTGGTGAGTCACAGCAGGTCGCGGCTGGTCTGGAAGATCACCCGGATTTATTAAGCCTTGCTGATTCGGTCCCTGAAGCCGAAGATCTGATGGATCAAGAGGATGATGCGCCTATTGTCCGTCTGATCAATGCCTTGTTGTCTGAAGCAATCCGGGTTGGAGCTTCAGATATTCATGTGGAATCTTTTGAAAAACGACTTTCCGTACGTTTGCGTGTCGATGGGCAGTTGCGTGAAATTGTGCAGCCACGTCGTGAACTGGCACCATTACTGGTATCACGGATCAAGGTCATGGCCAAGCTGGATATTGCGGAAAAACGGATTCCTCAGGATGGCCGTATTTCCTTACGTCTGGCAGGTCGTGAAGTCGATGTTCGTGTTTCGACCTTGCCATCTTCTTATGGTGAGCGGGTGGTGATGCGTTTGCTGGACAAACAAGCTGGCCGTCTGAATATGACTCATCTGGGCTTGATGAATAATGATTATGATCGACTCAAGACCTTGGTGCATCGTCCTCATGGCATTATTCTGGTGACTGGACCTACCGGTTCGGGTAAGACCACTACCTTATATGCAGCACTCTCTGATCTGAATGATGGTTCCAAAAATATTCTGACAGCTGAAGATCCAGTGGAATATCAGTTAGAAGGGATTGGTCAGACTCAGGTAAATACCAAAGTCGATATGACCTTTGCCCGTGCCTTAAAAGCCATGTTACGTCAGGATCCAGATGTGGTGATGGTAGGGGAAATCCGTGATCTGGAAACTGCAGAAATTGCAGTTCAGGCATCATTGACTGGTCACCTGGTATTATCAACACTACATACCAATACTGCGATTGGTGCAGTGACGCGTTTAAAAGATATGGGAATTGAGCCATTCTTACTATCCAGCTCTTTAATTGGCGTAGTTGCTCAGCGTCTTGTGCGTACCTTATGTCCACATTGTGCGACCTGGAAGGATGCAGATGCATTTGAGAAAAATCTGTTTGAACATATTGAGCATCCACAGGATTTAAGATTACCTCAACCGCACGGTTGTGAACGCTGTGGGAATACCGGCTTTAGTGGACGTACCGCCATTTATGAAATTGTACCGGTCGATGAGCATATGCGCCGTCTGATTCATGGCAATGCGGCTGAATATGAGCTGGAAACCTATGCACGTCAGCAATCAGGTTCAATTCGCGATGATGGTTTACGTAAAGTGCTGGCTGGTAAAACCACGATTGAAGAAGTTCTGCGTGTAACCAATGAGGCGGCAGAGTAAATTTTTATTCGATGGGATAGGAAGGCACTGTTTTCTTAAATAAATATCTCAAATGATCATTTTTTTATTAAATAGCATAAAGCAATTTTGATCAAAATTTTATAAGAATGATCAGCTCTATCCTGAAATGACTTCTGATTTTTCAGGATAGAGAGTGGAATGCTTATGTAGACTTAGGTGATGACATTCAAAGTAACATCAATATTGTTACGGGTTGCATTTGAATAAGGACAAACGATGTGTGCGGCATCGACCAGCTTTTGTGCTTCTTCCTGTTCCATGCCTTCTAAATGAACATTTAAAGTCACTTCAATACCAAAACCGGTAGGAATCGGACCAATGCCAACTTCACCCTCAATATAGGCATCTTTGCTAATATTGATTTTATCCCGGTTGGCAACAAACTTCATGGCACCTAAAAAACAGGCTGAATAACCTGCAGCGAACAATTGTTCAGGATTGGTCCCGCCACCTGGGCCACCCATTTCCTTAGGCACTGCCAGTTTTACATCCAGAATCTGATCGTCAGAGGTTGCACGGCCATCTCGACCGCCTGTAGCTTTGGCACGTGCGGTATATACTACTTTTTCTAATGACATGAGAGTATTTCCTGCTTGTTCTTTTATGGAACTTCTATGCTCCATAATTTCTAGGGAAGAATAAGCAGGGATTTTGTTAATTTATGCAAGCGAATGAGAATGCAGTAGAAAGTCTGACTTAAGAAAATTGTAATAGCTTGTGATGCTGCATGAGTGGCATAGACTCACGCACTTTGGCCTGCTCAGTCAAATCAAAATCAACCATAATAATCTGTGCGCCTTCCGCATGCACCATATCGAGAAGTTGACCACGGCTGTTTGTGGCAGCGGCATGTCCCCAAGTTTGACGTTTTTCACCATGCCAACCCTGTTGAGCAGCACCGAGAACTGTGCATTGGGTATCCATAGCACGTGCTTGCAATAATAATTGCCAGTGCATTTGGCCAGTGGTGTAAGTAAAGGCAGATGGCGCAGTTAAAATATTCGCGCCTTGGCCACGTAAATGAAGCGCGAGTTCAGGGAAACGCAGGTCATAGCAGACCATCATACCGATATTGCCAAAAGGCGTTTTCGCAACAACAATATCGGTACCTGGTTCAAAAAATTGGGATTCCTGATAGCCACCAACAGCATCACCGACCTGTACATCAAAGAGGTGAATCTTGTCATAGCGGGCTTCAGTTTTTTCTGGGCTAATACATAGACTTACGGTTCGAACCCGGTCATCTTCAATAATCGAACCATCAGGACGATAAGGACAGGGTAATGTCCCCGCGATAATCCAGATCTGATATTGATGAGCCAGCTGTTCCAGACGTTGTTGAATGCTCTCGAACTGAGCAGCGGTTTCGCGCTGTTTACCAGCAGCAAAACAGACGAAATTTTCAGGAAAGACAATAAGTTCAGCGCCTTTTGCTTTACTTTGTTGAATTAATGATTCGATGGTCATGAAATTTTGCTCAATTTCATTCTGGGAATTCATCTGTGCAACAGAAAGTAAAGTCATAGGGATTCCTTATTGTGTGTTTATACCTTTTGTTCAGACACTTGATCTAGATTATCTTGTTCTTTTTGCAACTGTTTGACCAAGGGCTCAAACATATTCTGGTTGCTCTGATTTAACCGCATTAAAGTCTTGTGTGCATCCAGAACAGTTTTCAGCATCGCTTGATGCGTCACATGTTCTTCCATCAGTTTACGCGTGCATACATTTGAATCACCGCAGTAATCCAAAATGACAAAGACCTGCCCCAAGCCCATACTGTTGGCCAGAGTCGTGATATCAGAGTTCGTCGACAACATCACCGCCTGGATCTTATGGAGCTGCTTAAGTTTAAGTCCTAATTTTGCTAGGACACCCAGTACAGTGCTGTCAATAAAGCTGGTTTCAGTCAGATCAACAATTGCGCCAACAACGTTGTCCTGCTGCTCAAGTTTGTTCAGTAATTTGTCTAGACTAATACAAGATTGGGCCCGCACTTCGCCGATAAGCTTAAAAATATGCGTTCCATTCAAGCTTGCATATTCAACATGACCTGTTGACATATAAATGCCATTTGCAGAGAAGGATATTAAATTATCCCATAGGGTCTACGGATACTCAAGTAGCTGAAAGTCGCAATCAAATTAAGTGCTTATAAAGCTTGTAATTATACTGCTATTTCACTCTTATAAAGCTGAGAATGGCAATATCGTCGGCAACATGTTCGGGTGCCTCGAAGGATTCGTTTTGTAAGTGATGCAATAATTGGGAAAATTGTTCATTCAGACCGCCGCTAAACGGCTCCAATGCCCCATCTGAACATATAATGAAACGTGCATTGCGGCTGAGGATATACTCATTTTCTTCTACCTCAAGGTCTTCAGTGAGGCCAAGAGGGAAGCTGCTGGATGACAGGATTTTTGGTTCCTGATTCGGTTCAAAGATAATCGGAGGAGGGTAGTGACCAGCACTGGACCATTTCAAGACATGGGTTTCCAGGTTCAGGATTCCGGCAATCATGGTGATATGCTTTTCGATATTTTCCTGAACCAGCATCCCGTTTAGTTTCTTGATTAGCTCACGAGGCGTTTTGGAGCGACCATGAAAAGCCGCCATCCAGGACGTTAATAAACTGCTGGTAACGCCATGGCCAGAAACATCCGCAAGATAGAAAATGACTTCTTTATCGCTGATTTTCCAGTAATCGTACCAATCGCCAGATAGATAAGCAGAAGGCTGAAAATAGGTTTCAACCGCATAATTGGTTAATTCAATTTCATTCGGCAGCAAACGTTTTTGTAGCTCTGCCGCAGAAGGAAGATCACGACTATCCTGATTACGCTTATATTGCGCATCAATTTTTTGTAATGCGATATCGGGTTGTTGAGGCAGTTTATCCCAGATCCAGCCTGCCAAAGCACCTTGTTCCCAAGCTTGTGCCAAGGCTGTTCCTTCATTTTCTAGCGCTAATACTACAGTCGGAAGGTTCCACTTATATTTCAGATAATCATGTACATCTGCAATAGCAATAATCGTTGCATCGTACAACTCGTGATCTTCCAGTTTGATTACTTGAACGTGCGGAAGCTTCTCAAGTACTTGATCTAAATAAGGAATATCACGGTTAGGTTGAATGAAATACATAGACAGGTAGTTCGATCCTGGAATGAGTTATAAGATGTACTATAACAAGCAAATGATTGCTAGCGAACAGTTTCCGCTAGCAAATCATCATTGAGCTTAGGTTTCAAAGGTCATCACTAGAAGATTCAGTCTCATTTTCATCGAAAGATTCATCTTCAAGATTTTCATCATCGAAGTCATCTTCAAGGAATAAAGATTCCTGTTCCAGACCTTTTTTCTGGGCGATCATATAATTGGTACGCTGCAAATAAATATCGCGAATTTGTGCATAACGATCACCTGTTAACACACCTTCAATATCAAGTAATTCTGCACGATTATCAATTGCACGCCAGAATTGATCACCCCAATACAAGCCTTCATCATCTTCAAGAATATATTTCTGTGGACGGGTCTGGCTATCGACTGCCATACCGAAAGTATCACGCACAGAACTTGGGCCCAGGAACGGTAACATCACATAAGGGCCAGAAGGTACACCATAATAACCTAGTGTGATCCCGAACTTTTCATCTTCATGATCCAATCCCAGACGACGGGCAGGATCTGCCAGACCTAAAGTAGTTAAGGTATTAATGGTAAAACGGCCCAAAGATTTTACCGCACGAGCAGGACGGCCCTGAATCAACTGGTTTACCGCATTCCATGGTTCACCCAAATTGCTACGGAACTGGGTGTAGCTGCCACGAACATCTTGAGGAACCTTTTCCTGATACTGAACCGCAATGGGGCGAACGACTGCCTGATCGATTGCATTATTAAATTGATACACCTTTCTATTCCAGCCCTGAAAAGGATCTTTAACTTCTTCAGCCTGTGCAGCACTAGCATCGACTTTTAGCTGGGTTTGCAGGTGACTCACCTTGGAAGATATTTTTTCTCTGAGTGGAACCGTATCAGTAGTAGTAGAAGATTCAGTTTCTATTTCAGTCTGTTCAGCCTGAGTAGTGTCTTCAGCAAAAATTAATGGGCTAGAGGCCAAAGAAAATAAGCATAAAGATAAATAAATAGAGCGATGCATAAGGAAACCCCAAAGCCTTGTTCTGAGTATAGTGGCGTTGTTTAACCCGGAATAATAAACTGTATTACTAGGAATAGGCGTAATTTAAGCAAAATTGTATAATAAATGAATAAAAACTTCATAAAAGACTAAAAATTAGACATGCGGTAAGATTTATTTAAAAAAGGTGTTGCAAGGCATCTGAAATGCTGTAGAATGCACATCCATCGGCGGTGATGAAGATTAAAACTTCTGATAAAACAGTAACTTAGCATGAAATAGTTAAGTTGGGTTTTAGAAAGGGGTTTTAAAAATAATTTTCATTACTGGTTGACTTTCTAGAGATAGAGAGTAATATAGCCGACCTAGCTTGCTACTGACGAAGTAGTAAGAAGATCATTAAGAGATTATGAAGAACAACTTGTGTGGATTTTTACTGGTTGATTGATCGAAATTATTTTCATTGATTGATTGGTTTGAATTACTCGAAGTTTATTTGAGCGAAATTTAAGTCAGGAAATTGATGAGCCAAGTTTAAGAGTTTTACTTATAAAACTCGAAATGATTTTAACTGAAGAGTTTGATCATGGCTCAGATTGAACGCTGGCGGCAGGCTTAACACATGCAAGTCGAGCGGGGATAGGGTGCTTGCACCTGATTCCTAGCGGCGGACGGGTGAGTAATGCTTAGGAATCTGCCTATTAGTGGGGGACAACGTTCCGAAAGGGACGCTAATACCGCATACGTCCTACGGGAGAAAGCAGGGGATCTTCGGACCTTGCGCTAATAGATGAGCCTAAGTCGGATTAGCTAGTTGGTGGGGTAAAGGCCTACCAAGGCGACGATCTGTAGCGGGTCTGAGAGGATGATCCGCCACACTGGGACTGAGACACGGCCCAGACTCCTACGGGAGGCAGCAGTGGGGAATATTGGACAATGGGGGGAACCCTGATCCAGCCATGCCGCGTGTGTGAAGAAGGCCTTTTGGTTGTAAAGCACTTTAAGCGAGGAGGAGGCTTACCTGGTTAATACCCGGGATAAGTGGACGTTACTCGCAGAATAAGCACCGGCTAACTCTGTGCCAGCAGCCGCGGTAATACAGAGGGTGCAAGCGTTAATCGGATTTACTGGGCGTAAAGCGCGCGTAGGTGGCTAATTAAGTCAAATGTGAAATCCCCGAGCTTAACTTGGGAATTGCATTCGATACTGGTTAGCTAGAGTATGGGAGAGGATGGTAGAATTCCAGGTGTAGCGGTGAAATGCGTAGAGATCTGGAGGAATACCGATGGCGAAGGCAGCCATCTGGCCTAATACTGACACTGAGGTGCGAAAGCATGGGGAGCAAACAGGATTAGATACCCTGGTAGTCCATGCCGTAAACGATGTCTACTAGCCGTTGGGGCCCTTGAGGCTTTAGTGGCGCAGCTAACGCGATAAGTAGACCGCCTGGGGAGTACGGTCGCAAGACTAAAACTCAAATGAATTGACGGGGGCCCGCACAAGCGGTGGAGCATGTGGTTTAATTCGATGCAACGCGAAGAACCTTACCTGGCCTTGACATACAGAGAACTTTCCAGAGATGGATTGGTGCCTTCGGGAACTCTGATACAGGTGCTGCATGGCTGTCGTCAGCTCGTGTCGTGAGATGTTGGGTTAAGTCCCGCAACGAGCGCAACCCTTTTCCTTATTTGCCAGCACTTCGGGTGGGAACTTTAAGGATACTGCCAGTGACAAACTGGAGGAAGGCGGGGACGACGTCAAGTCATCATGGCCCTTACGGCCAGGGCTACACACGTGCTACAATGGTCGGTACAAAGGGTTGCTACTGCGCGAGCAGATGCTAATCTCAAAAAGCCGATCGTAGTCCGGATCGCAGTCTGCAACTCGACTGCGTGAAGTCGGAATCGCTAGTAATCGCGGATCAGAATGCCGCGGTGAATACGTTCCCGGGCCTTGTACACACCGCCCGTCACACCATGGGAGTTTGTTGCACCAGAAGTAGGTAGTCTAACCTTAGGGAGGACGCTTACCACGGTGTGGCCGATGACTGGGGTGAAGTCGTAACAAGGTAGCCGTAGGGGAACCTGCGGCTGGATCACCTCCTTAACGAAAGATTGACGATTGGTAAGAATCCACAACAAGTTGTTCTTCATGACGATGTATCTGAGGGTCTGTAGCTCAGTTGGTTAGAGCACACGCTTGATAAGCGTGGGGTCACAAGTTCAAGTCTTGTCAGACCCACCACTAACGACAAGCAAGCAATTGCAGAGTGAGGAAATCAGAGACATTGACTTATTGATAAGCTGGGGACTTAGCTTAGTTGGTAGAGCGCCTGCTTTGCACGCAGGAGGTCAGGAGTTCGACTCTCCTAGTCTCCACCACTCATTGCGATGCAATGAGTTAAACATTAAGCAAACGAACTGATAGCTTATAGAGCTTAGTGATTAAGTTGCGTATAATACGCGGCATTGTTATTAAGCTCTGTGATTTATCACAGTAATGCAGTCCGACGAGGATGCATATTAAATCATTAACAGAATATATTTGAGTTGAAATAATTTGTTCATACTCATGAAAGAGCGGAAACAAGAGATCGCAAGATTGACTGTTGAAGTGATTGAATGAGAACTAGCGAAATTAACTGAATCAAGCGTTTTGGTATATGAATCTAATTGAAGCTGTACAGTAGTTAAATCTACGAAACGCCAACTGTATGAGAGTGATGAGTAATCATCATAATCTGTTGCTCATCCTACTTGTAGGGATGAACGACTGTTTGGGGTTGTATAGTCAAGTAATTAAGTGCATGTGGTGGATGCCTTGGCAGTCAGAGGCGAAGAAAGACGTGATAGCCTGCGAAAAGCTCCGGGGAGGCGGCAAATATCCTGTGATCCGGAGATGTCTGAATGGGGAAACCCACCGGCTATAAGGTCGGTATCATAAACTGAATACATAGGTTTATGAGGCGAACGCGGAGAAGTGAAACATCTCAGTATCCGTAGGAAAAGAAATCAATTGAGATTCCCTCAGTAGCGGCGAGCGAAAGGGGAACAGCCCATTAAGTCATATCAGTTTTAGTGGAATGCTCTGGGAAGTGCAACCATAGTGGGTGATAGTCCTGTACACGAAAGGGCTGATATGATGATGTCGAGTAGGGCGAGGCACGTGAAACCTTGTCTGAATATAGGGGGACCATCCTCTAAGGCTAAATACTCCTGACTGACCGATAGTGAACCAGTACCGTGAGGGAAAGGCGAAAAGAACCCCTGTGAGGGGAGTGAAATAGATCCTGAAACCGCATGCATACAAGCAGTGGGAGCCACTTTGTGTGGTGACTGCGTACCTTTTGTATAATGGGTCAGCGACTTATATTCAGTAGCGAGGTTAACCGAATAGGGGAGCCGTAGAGAAATCGAGTCTTAATAGGGCGTATAGTTGCTGGGTATAGACCCGAAACCGGGTGATCTATCCATGAGCAGGTTGAAGGTTGGGTAGCACTAACTGGAGGACCGAACCCACTGTCGTTGAAAAGCCAGGGGATGACTTGTGGATAGGGGTGAAAGGCTAATCAAACTCGGTGATAGCTGGTTCTCCCCGAAAGCTATTTAGGTAGCGCCTCGGACGAATACCATTGGGGGTAGAGCACTGTTTCGGCTAGGGGGTCATCCCGACTTACCAAACCGATGCAAACTCCGAATACCAATGAGTACTATCCGGGAGACAGACTGCGGGTGCTAACGTCCGTAGTCAAGAGGAAAACAATCCAGACCGCCAGCTAAGGTCCCTAAATTATAGTTAAGTGGGAAACGATGTGGGAAGGCATAGACAGCTAGGAGGTTGGCTTAGAAGCAGCCACCCTTTAAAGAAAGCGTAATAGCTCACTAGTCGAGTCGGCCTGCGCGGAAGATGTAACGGGGCTAAAACTATGTACCGAAGCTGCGGATTTGCAATTTATTGCAAGTGGTAGGGGAGCGTTCTGTAAGCCGATGAAGGTGGATTGAGAAGTCTGCTGGAGGTATCAGAAGTGCGAATGCTGACGTGAGTAACGACAAAACGGGTGAAAAACCCGTTCGCTGAAAGACCAAGGGTTCCAGTCCAACGTTAATCGGGGCTGGGTGAGTCGACCCCTAAGGCGAGGCCGAGAGGCGTAGTCGATGGGAAATTGGTTAATATTCCAATACTTCAGTGTAATGCGATGAGAGGACGGAGAAGGTTAAGTCAGCCTGGCGTTGGTTGTCCAGGTGGAAGACAGTAGGCATGCATCTTAGGCAAATCCGGGGTGCTCCATGCTGAGAGTTGATAGCAAGCCAGTTTACTGGTGAAGTGGCTGATACCATACTTCCAGGAAAAGTCTCTAAGCTTCAGTTACACTGGAATCGTACCCGAAACCGACACAGGTGGTCAGGTCGAGTAGACCAAAGCGCTTGAGAGAACTCTGCTGAAGGAACTAGGCAAAATGGTACCGTAACTTCGGGAGAAGGTACGCTGCCGGCGGTGATAGGACTTGCTCCTTGAGCTGTTGGCAGCCTCAGAAACCAGGCCGCTGCAACTGTTTATTAAAAACATAGCACTCTGCAAACACGAAAGTGGACGTATAGGGTGTGATGCCTGCCCGGTGCTGGAAGGTTAATTGATGGGGTTAGCGTAAGCGAAGCTCTTGATCGAAGCCCCAGTAAACGGCGGCCGTAACTATAACGGTCCTAAGGTAGCGAAATTCCTTGTCGGGTAAGTTCCGACCTGCACGAATGGCATAATGATGGCGGCGCTGTCTCCAGCAGAGGCTCAGTGAAATCGAATTCGCCGTGAAGATGCGGTGTACCCGCGGCTAGACGGAAAGACCCCGTGAACCTTTACTGCAGCTTGACATTGAACTTTGATCTTACTTGTGTAGGATAGGTGGGAGGCTTTGAAGTGGTGACGCTAGTTGCCATGGAGCCGTCCTTGAAATACCACCCTGGTAATATTGAGGTTCTAACTCTGCTCCCTGATCGGGAGCGAGGACCATGTCTGGTGGGTAGTTTGACTGGGGCGGTCTCCTCCTAAAGAGTAACGGAGGAGTACGAAGGTGCGCTCAGCGTGGTCGGAAATCACGCGTAGAGTATAAAGGCAAAAGCGCGCTTAACTGCGAGACCCACAAGTCGAGCAGGTACGAAAGTAGGTCTTAGTGATCCGGTGGTTCTGTATGGAAGGGCCATCGCTCAACGGATAAAAGGTACTCTGGGGATAACAGGCTGATACCGCCCAAGAGTTCATATCGACGGCGGTGTTTGGCACCTCGATGTCGGCTCATCTCATCCTGGGGCTGAAGCAGGTCCCAAGGGTATGGCTGTTCGCCATTTAAAGAGGTACGCGAGCTGGGTTTAGAACGTCGTGAGACAGTTCGGTCCCTATCTACCGTGGGCGCTGGAAATTTGAGAGGATCTGCTCCTAGTACGAGAGGACCAGAGTGGACGAACCTCTGGTGTACCGGTTGTGACGCCAGTCGCATCGCCGGGTAGCTATGTTCGGAAGGGATAACCGCTGAAAGCATCTAAGCGGGAAGCCCACCTCAAGATAAGATTTCCCCGAGACTTTATGTCTCCTAAAGAGCCGTTGAAGACTACGACGTTGATAGGTTGGATGTGGAAGCATAGCGATATGTGAAGCTGACCAATACTAATTGCTCGTGAGGCTTGACTATACAACACCCAAGCAGTTGTATATAAAGCATCAATTGATTTCATATTGATCTAACGATCAGACGAAGCCTTGATTTAGTTAAGCTAATCGAACAAACTACTGCGACTCAGATACATCTGTTAATGCATTCTATTTGAAGAAAGCTAGGCAAACGAAGCGTAAGCAACGTAGATAAGACCATAGCGAGTAATCATCCCAGTTGTGCTGGCGACCATAGCAAGAGTGAACCACCTGATCCCTTCCCGAACTCAGAAGTGAAACCTCTTAGCGCTGATGGTAGTGTGGGGTCTCCCATGTGAGAGTAAGTCATCGCCAGCTCATTATTCCAAAAGCCCTCTGCTTACGCAGGGGGCTTTTTTTATGCGTGAAATAAAGATGAAATAGAAAAAGACTTAAATAAATTTAAGCCTTTTTGAATCTATCTATTTATTGATCTGCCGCGATAATGGATTGTGTTGCATGCTTTAGCATATACAGGGCCTGACCCAATAAAAATGTCTTTTTCAGCCAAAGTAACCAGAATAAGAGGGTGCTTCGGTGCTGCAACTGCTGTCAAAATAGCTTTACCATTTTCTGCATCCAAAGTGATGTTCTGACAGCCAGTAAGATGGATTTCCTTAGTAAATACAGAAACCATCACTAAAATCGAACTGCTCACCGCAGCCAGTTTGCTGTTGTTATAGTTGTCTTTCTTATGAATTATTGCCAATTCAAACCCATCTGTTGAGCAGACCATTACATAATATACGCCACGAACATACATCACTAATGATCTCCTGAATTTGCTGTTTGGCATGCTGAACGAGGGCTTCCGGGGCTTGACGTCTTTCTTGTATAGTAAGCATGCTTTAATCCTTAGCTCATGAGGTTATGGTTGACTTCGATTGAAGTAATGAGGGCTTCTAAGAGAAGTAAGACGTCATCTTTTTGACGTGCATCTACAAAAAAGAGAGGAGTATAAAGGTCCTGCTGGATTAGCCAGTCCTTATAAATCTGGGTAAAATGAGGGCTTTCAAGATCACTATGCGTAATCCCAACGGCAATATTATTCGTATATTCCTGGAATACTTCGATATAGCTTTTCAGTTCCTGGATCGGATCATTCACTGTATGATCGATGAGAATAATAGCACTTAGTGCGCCTTGACAGATGGCAGGCTAGATAAAGTCAAAGCGGCTTTGTCTTGGCGTCCCATATAGTCCAATTTTGGTTCCATCTTCTAAGGTGATTTCACCATAATCGATTCCTACCGTGGTTTCCATTTTTGAATGGCTGCGGTCGTCAGTATTCAGTGCCTCAGTGAGTAACACTGGTATATATTAGATAAGGAACGTATCGCGGCTGTTTTATCTGCGCCCATGGAGCCCGCAAAAACGATTTTATATTGTTGTAAAATCATAAGTATTTACTTTATTAAAATCCAAATTTAAATCGTAGCTTTCCAAAAAAGCTTTTAATGAAACTTTGCTGTTCTGTTCTTTCAACTGGCGCAGTGGTGAGATAACGACTTTCCCAAGCATTAATTTTTCCAATATTTCCTGAAACCATACTGGCTGCAATAAATTGTCGAAGTGTGAATAAAGAAATTGCATGTTGCTCAGCAATTTTTGAAATCTTAGCGCCTTAAATAAAGCAGGCAGATATCTGAAAAATACGTTTTTTATGTAGCGGATGAGCTGACTTTGGCCAGTAATGAATTTTGTAGTGACCATCTTCAGGTGCGATCTGAGCAAAATTAGGCGAGTCCCAGAAAAAATTCCATAACCAGTCCTGCAGAATCTGCGTTTCTCTACGTGTCACTTTTAATAGGTCGCTAGTAAGCGAAGTCGTATTAAAATGAAAAGTCTATACCTGTTTCAGCCCGGTCTTTGTTTAACCAAACCAAGTTTTTTGCTGAGTCAATGATGGCAATGGTGCCATGCTGATCATAGAGATGTAATTTGCCTTTTTCAGGATGCAGCATCTCTTTAAAAAAGTTGATGGTATAGGGAGGGTCAGAAGATTGCTGGGAGTGAACTAGCGTTGAAAATATAGGTTCTTCTATTTCTGGTTTAATTTCTGAATTAAGAACATTTTGCTCAAACCAGTGCTTGAGAATTTGTGTGTTTTGCAGGGGTAAAGCGAGCGTGTTATTTATAATCTGGTTCGAATATTGAGCATTTTTAGAGATGCATAAATAAGGACATTTTTGGTTTTTGAGAACACGTTGAATACCCTCTGTTTCAAGAAAGTATTCATACACCAACAGGCAATCGAGATGAGGATCGGAAGCAGTGTTCCATTGCAGGATAAAATGGTCAGGAGTGATGTGTTGTAAAGTCTTTTTTAGTTCATCAGCATCGTGAATACTTAAACCTGCTATTCCAATATGAATATAATGCCTATGCATTTTAAGTCTCGATTAAACTTTATATTTTATTGGGTGAAGCGCATAAGAATCCCCTTTATCGCATGAAATAAAGGGGAAAACTGTGTATTAGCTGAAGTCTAAACCTTATTCAAAAGATTTAAGCTCATGACGAGCCATAGCCAGGTTTGCTTTAGAGCGATCCAGTACAAGATACAGGAATACATTATTATTCTTTTCGAGTGGGCGAATCAGATGATATTGCTTGCCCAGCGTAATCAGAATATCTTCAATCGAGTCATTCAGGTTTAATGAATTCGCTACACGGCGTTTAGCGCGAACCACTTCTGTATTGCCGGCTGCTGCAAGTTTGCGATCGATATTGCCACCACCTTGAGTTGCTAAAGCCAAGCCGCTTTCACCATCAGCTAATGCTGCAGCAACGAAACCATCAATGTCTGTAAGTGTATCTAAGGTTACCTTAGCCACAATTATTTCCCTGTTATAAAAATAGTTGATGTGATAGTTGTATTTGATGAAGTTCGAATATTATCTTTTTCATTCAAATTCATTATAAAAATGGGCAAGTAAATTACAATTGAAATAAAAACCATATAAAATTTAATGGGTTAATTTAAATTTTAATTTTTAACTTCTACTTTTTAATTATGTGATGCGTTTATCTTTTTATTTAAGGATATGTGAAGTGATTTTGTGATTATTTTTTGACCTATAATCTCAGCTTAATCTAAAAGATGTAACAAAATATTTTGAATTGATTATTGAGCTAATTAGGTAAAAATCTCAGTTAAGAAAATTGATTTACCTTATTCCCTGATAAATTTGAAGAATAAAAAAAGCCAATATCTCATTGGCTTTTAGTAAAACTGAATTTTTGAGGTTGAAGTATTTATGCAAATACGCGTAATACTGCATCAATCAGTACCCAAAGAATCGCAAGCGCAACCACTGGCTCAACGATTTTTGCCCAGGTTGGTGTTTCTACAACAGCAACTTCTTCAACATCATGATGCTGGCTATTTTGATGAACCATTTGGCTAAACTCCTTCATTGTTGCTTCTAATGATAGCTCTTCTTCATGAATTGGTTTAGAGCCTTTGAGTTCTGTTAGGTTATTTGTTGTCCAAACCCAATCATCTGCCTGGCCAGACAAATGTTCAATTTGTCCTTTTAGCAGCTCTTGGATACTGGTCTGATTATGATTGCCAGTATCATGTAACTGCTTTAATTCAGTCAGCTGAAAATGGAAAATTTCAGACGTGAGCTGTTCCAGCTCGGGTTTTGGTAAAGTTGACTGGTTTTCCACTCGGGTAATCAGGTGACGGGCGATTTCCAGGATATAAAGTTCATCTGGATGCTTGATTTCATTATAAATTTTTTGCGGGTTATTGCGCCATTCGCTAATCAGTTTGCCTAAAGTGAGAGCATTGATTTCTGAAATATATTTACGTCTTTCTTCTTTTGTATAGCTTTGTAGAAGCTCAGGCTTTTGAGTTTCTATCTGTTCAACAAAATATTGTACTAAATCAAAAGCCATTCACTTACTCCATTATTTTTAATCTAATAACCTTAGGGTTGGTTTTTTCTTTGCGGGTTCAGGCTGTTCTTCAGTGCTTGATTTTAAAGCATCTTCATCATTTTGTGTATGCTCATATTCATTTGGATCAAAGAATAATCCCTGACCGTTCTCACGTGCATAGATCCCGAGGACTGCTGCCATCGGTACATAGATATCACGTGATACACCACCAAAACGTGCTGAGAAGGTGATGGCTTCGTTATCCATATTCAGCGCATGAACTGCATGCGGCACAATATTCAGGACAATCTGGCCATCTTTAATAAACTGCTCGGGTACCATGGTATTTGGACGTGTAGCATCGACCAGTAGATAAAGCGTCATATTGTTATCGCAAATCCACTCATAGATTGCACGTACCATATAGGGACGGGTAGGACTTAAGTTGAATTCTTGTTCAGACATGATGTTTCTCTACAGGTTTGATTTGCTCTTGGTAGCGGTTTTTTTCCTGCAAGGTCATGGATTTTGCAAATGCAGGACGGCTAAAAACTCGTTGGCAATATAAATAAAATGGACGACATTGTTGTCGAGGTAATTCTACTCCCATGCTTTTGAGTCGAATGAAAATGGGAGCCAGCATACAATCTAAGATGCTGAATTGTTCCGACATAAAATAAGGAAAATGCTGGAACAGGGGCGTTAATGAAATCAGTATATCATGCAACTGTTTTTGAGCCTTCACTTTGGCTGCAGCGTCCAGAGTATCCGGATGGCATAGCATGATATCTGCCAGTTTGAGCCAGTCATTTTCAAAACGCCAGATATATTGCCGCTGTTCCGCACGAGGCATGGGGGCATCTGCATAGAGCTTATTCTGGCGGTAACGATCATCAATATATTCGGAAATAATGCTGGTATTGAATAACTTTAAATCATTTTCAATCAGCATGGGCAGCTGGTTATAAGGATTGAGGCTGGCCAGATCTTCATCATCGCTATCGACCAGAATCAGGTTATATTTAATCTGCTTTTCGGCAAGTACGTAGCGAATCCAATGGGAACGAAAGTCATCGGCATGGCTATATAAGGTGAGTCCTTGAAGTGGCGCGCTTTCGACTGACATAAATCCTGATTAAGTTCTAATGAATAGACTAGGATACTAAAAATCAACCCAAAAAGCACGAAGCATAAAAAGCCAATTGGACTAAGGCAGGGTAGAGTAGAGAAAAAAATGAAAGGAGCAGAACAACATGATCATAAATTTTGGCTTAATCATTTTGTTTATTATTATCGGTGTTGCGAATTATTATCTGACCAAATCCTTCTGGTGCCATGAAGGAGTGTGGGGTAAGGATGTGCATGAACAATGACAATAATATTAAGTGGCCATTTTAAAACCATAAAAAAACCCTGGAATAAACCAGGGTTTTTTGTCCGATCCGGTAAACGAATTAACGTTTAGAGAATTGAGGACGTTTACGAGCTTTACGTAAACCAAGTTTCTTACGTTCAACTTCACGAGCATCACGAGTAACGAAACCAGCTTGACGAAGAGCAGGTTTAAGAGTTTCGTCAGAAGCGATCAGTGCACGAGTAATACCGTGACGGATAGCGCCTGCTTGACCACCGATACCACCACCAGCAACAGTGATGTAAAGGTCATATTTCTCAGTCGCTTCAAGAAGCTCTAGAGGTTGACGAACAACCATACGAGCAGTCTCACGACCAAAGTATTGTTCTAAAGAACGGTTGTTGATTACGAGTTTACCAGTACCAGCAGATAGGAAAACACGTGCAGTTGCGGTCTTACGGCGACCTGTACCATAGTTAGTAGCCATGTGCTGTATCCCTTAGATGTCCAAAACTTGTGGCTGTTGAGCAGTATGTGGATGCTCAGTACCAGCGTACACTTTCATTTTTTTGATCATTGCATAACCAAGAGGACCTTTTGGCAACATGCCTTTTACAGCGCGTTGGAAAATTTCTTCTGGTTTGTGAGCAACTAATTTTTCAAAATTAGTTTCACGAATACCACCAGGGAAACCAGTATGGCGATAGTATTTCTTGTCAAGTGATTTGTTACCAGTCACTTGAACTTGCTCAGCATTGATAACAACGATGTAATCACCAGTGTCAACGTGAGGAGTATAAGAAGTTTTATGCTTACCGCGTAAACGACGAGCGATTTCAGTCGCGAGACGACCTAAAGTTTTGCCAGAAGCATCAACAACGTACCAGTCGTGTTGAACTTCAGCTGGCTTAGCGCTGAGAGTTTTCATTAAACCACTACCTATTATAGTTGGTTTGGACTATGGAAGCTGTCCAAACAAAAGGAGACCGAATTCTACCCGAAAGCCAGGAGAACCACAATGAAAATATAAAATTTCAAGCGCTGTATTTTACAACGTCTTTCAATGAATGACCAGTAGGATTTTTAGCCTATAAACACATATGATTAATCATTAAATAATAGAACGGACCTAAGACTAGGGGCACATCTTTTTTGTATGAATGGATTCACCTGTTTTTTAATATGTATTTCTTTAACAAATGGCCTGTCTTCGATTCTGCCTAGATTTGCCTGCTAAACTTGGGGCAATTCTCCCTGAAAATGCCAAAAGCTAAACATGTCGAGTATTGAGATGATTGCCTGAAACTCTTTATAGGGTTCATTGACGTCAGTCCGGTTTTGTCTCTCTTTAATATAATGAGAAATGTACAGTATTATTTGAATAAACATCATCTAAACCTTTATCTAAAACTTTCCCTGTGAAATTTGTACTAAAATAAGGACAATTGATAATACAGAAGAAAGTCATGCTGCCTTTATATATTACCAGTGGTGAACCTGCCGGAATTGGTCCAGATATCTGCTTGAGTCTGGCGGATCGTATTGATGAGCGTCCATTGGTGGTACTTGCCGATCTGTATATGCTCCGTCAACGGGCGCAGCAGTTAAAACTTCTGGTTGAACTGATTGAATACACAGGGCAAACTACTTCTTCAGAAAAAGGTCAGCTTTATGTTGAGCATGTGCCTTTAAAAGAATCGGTAGTACTAGGTCAGCTAAATAGCCACAATGCCGCTTATGTACTGGAACAGCTGCGTCGTTCAGCCAAATATGCCATGTCAGGCAAAAGTGTCGGAGTGGCTACAGCGCCAGTGCAGAAGTCAGTCATTAATGATGCAGGCATCCATTTCAGTGGTCATACCGAGTATTACCAGGAATTTGCTGGTGTACCGCGTGTGGTGATGATGCTAGCGACTAAAACTTTACGTGTTGCTTTAGCAACCACCCATCTGCCACTTCGTGCAGTTGCCGATGCCATTACTCCGGAACGCTTGCATCAGGTGATTGATATCCTGATTCATGACTTAAAATCCAAGTTTAAAATCGAGCATCCGCATATTCTGGTCTGTGGTTTAAATCCACATGCAGGTGAGGACGGTTATTTGGGTATGGAAGAGATTGAAGTCATCAATCCAGTACTGGAGACTTACCGTACTCAAGGTATCAATATGAGTCTGAGCCTGCCTGCAGATACTTTATTTACCGCTGAAAATTTGAAAGATGCCGATGCTGTTCTGGCGATGTATCACGATCAGGGTTTACCTGTGTTAAAATCTCAGGGCTTTGGTGAAGCCATCAATATTACTTTGGGCTTACCGTTTATCCGAACTTCTGTCGATCACGGCACAGCACTCTCCCTCGCAGGTACAGGCCTTGCGAAAAGCTCAAGCTTACATGTGGCTGTGGACTTGGCGCTGGATTTAGCGCGTCAATGATCTCGTCTTTATTACACGTTGGAAATGTCTATGTATCAGATTAATGCCTTAAACCCAAAAGATGAAGGGCATCACACGCGCAAGCGTTTTGGTCAAAACTTCTTACATGACCAACGTGTCATTGCCAAAATTGTGCGTTCCGTAAATCCGCGTGCAGGCGAAAATATTGTTGAAATTGGCCCGGGTCTGGCTGCTTTGACATCTCCTTTAATTGGTGAATGTGATGCCTTGACCGTACTTGAGCTGGACCGTGACTTGGCCGCTGGTTTGCCGGGTCGTGTGCCGCATCCTGAACGTTTAACCATTATTGAAACAGACGCACTGAAATACGATTTCACCAATTTGTTTGAAGAAGGTCGTCCGCTACGTGTAGTCGGAAACCTGCCTTATAACATTTCAACGCCACTATTGTTCCATCTCCTGGAATTTGGTGACAAAGTGAAAGACATGCACTTCATGCTGCAAAAAGAAGTGGTCGATCGTATTACAGCTTCACCGAACACCAAAGAATATGGCCGTTTATCGGTAATGATCCAATATTATTGTAAGCCAACCTTCCTGTTTGAAGTGCCGCCAGGTTCTTTTAATCCGCCACCAAAAGTGACATCTGCCGTGTTCCGTTTGGAGCCATATGATGTAAAACCGATCGTGGCAAAAAATGAAAAAGCTTTGGCTCGTCTGGTATCGCATGTATTTACCCAGCGCCGTAAGACTTTGCGTAATAGCCTGAAAGGGATGCTGGTTGAAGATGGTTTTGAAAAGGCAGGTGTGGATCCAATGGCACGTCCAGAGACACTGTCACTTGCCCAATTTGTGGCATTATCTGATCAAATGGTAGCTTAAAAATAATGACCCGCACTGTTCGATACAATTATGTGATTGGTGATGTACAAGGCTGTTTTGAAGCCTTGAAGGCACTGCTGAAAGAAATCCGTTTTGATCCTGATCAGGACTTTGTCTGGTTTGCTGGTGATCTGGTGGCAAGAGGGGAAAACTCGCTGGGTGCATTACGCTTCATTAAAAAGCTTGTCGATAATGGCGTGGCGGCAACAGTGCTGGGTAATCATGACCTGACTTTGCTGGCTTATGCACGCGGTATTAAGCCGATTAAAGACAAGGATAATGTCCGTGATGTGATTGATGCGATCGACAGTGATGAGTTAATTGACTGGATCCGTAAACAGCCGATGTGTCTGTTTCCGAATGAACAGACGGTACTGACCCATGCCGGTATTCCCAATATCTGGGATGCAGCCAAGACGGCTGAATTGGCTAAAGAAGTAGAAGCCATTATTGCCCATGATGATTTTGAGGTGGTGGATACTTTCTTAAAGGAAATGTTTGGGAAAGAGCCTACACTCTGGTCAGATGAATTAGAAGGTCATGAGCGTACACGCTGTATCGTGAATTACCTGACCCGGATGCGTTTAACTGATGCAGAAGGGCGTCTGGAATATAGTTTTAAAGATTCACTGGATGATCCGATGCCAGAAGGTTTTAAGCCTTGGTTTGAATTTGAATCGAAAACTGCAGCAACCCATCAAATTGTATTTGGACACTGGGCCGCTTTACAGGGTAAAACCATTTCTGGGCGAATTCAGAATGTCGATGGTGGCTGTGTCTGGGGTAATCAGTTGATGGCTTATCGACTGGAAGACCAGCAAATGTTTGCCGTCGATAATCCGGTATTTTAAAAAATTCAAAGCTAAAAAAGCCACGTTCAACGTGGCTTTTTTATGTGCTGATCATTAGTCTACACGAATCCAGGTCTGGTTGCGGCCCAGAACTGAAACACCCATACTGGCACGTAGTGTTAAACGCTTGCCGGTATTGTTTAGACGAACCTTGGCATCATAAATTTTACCTGCCAATGGATCAATGACACGGCCTTTTTCATAATTTTTGGTGCCTTCAACATGTTTCAGGCCTTTTAGAATAGTCATGCCTAAAATCGGTTGATCGGTATAAGGGGCTGGACATTTATTACATTTTTCGCGTGGTGTATAACCTGGACGTGGCGTGATTTTCGCAATCTTGCCTGAGTAAGTATTATTTGCTTCTTTTTCGATGACAATGATGGCTTTTGCTGCTCCAGTTTTATCATCAATTTGTTGCCAGGTTCCGCTAATATCTTGAGCCCACAGGTTCATCATGAATCCTGTAGTCAATGTGGCAAGGAATATCTTCTTTAACATATCCATCATTCCAAAGAACTTTTCATTATTACCCGCACATGTTAGGAAGATTGCATAAATAGTCAATAAATAATTAAAAACATGGAATTAAATTTATAAAAAAAGCTGCCTGTTTGGCAGCTTTGAGAAAAAGTGTGAACTTATTCCTGACGAATCCAGGTTTGGCTACGACCCAGAGCAGATACACCCACATAACCGCGTAGGGTTAAACGTTTGCCGTTGCTGCTCAGACGAACCTTGGCATCGTAAATTTTACCTGTCAATGGATCAATCACACGACCTTTTTCATAATTCACGCTATCACCGACCTGTTTTAAACCTGTCAGTACGTCCATCCCCAGGATCGGCTGATTGGTATAAGGAGCAGGACATTTATTACAGGTTTTTTGTGGGGTATAACCTGGACGAGGCGTTACTTTGACAATTTTGCCGGCATAAGTACCATTGCTGTCCTGACGGATTTCAATCAGTGCTTTGGGTGAACCAGTCTTATCATCGATTTGTTGCCATGTCCCGGTCAAGTCTTGTGCATAAATGGTCCCAGTCATGAATGTAGCAATGAGCATTAATCCTAATTTAGATTTATTCATTTATATTTATCCTTTTTTCATAGATGAAACAAACTATCCCAAACACAAGCGTGTGGTTTTTTAATTTTGGTTGATTTTAGAGTAATGAGCGTTGCAGATTGCTCGATCAATCTGCTTTAACCCTGTTGATTCCCCATGACAGAAATATGCCGATGTTAATTGCTTTGTGGCTGAATTTTCAGTAAAAGCAGAGAAATTCAATAAGATCTTTAACATGGTAATGTCTTGCATTCTATCTCCTTATATTGCCCATCAAAATCCGTTTGATGCTAAGCCTGTTAAGGCAAATGAATCTAATATTTATATGCATGTTTTATATTGTATAAAAAAAGCATCTGTCTAATATTGATACAACTTAATGCATGAAAATGCAAGCTTCTGTGCACTAAGTCATGAATTAATCTTGTTTAATCCAAGTCTGGCTACGTCCTAAGGCTGAAACACCCACATAACCACGTAGGGTCAGACGTTTGCCATTAGCACTTAATTTAGCTTTGGTGTTGTAAATATTACCGGATAGGGGGTCAATTAGTTTACCTTGAGAGAAATTATTATTACCTGCATCCTTTAAGCCGGTAAGTACATCCAGACCAAGAATCGGTTTATTAGTATAAGGTGCAGGGCAGGAAACACAGGTTTCGCGCGGTGTGTAGCCAGGACGAGGCGTAATCTTGGTAATTTTGGCGGTATAAACACCATTTGAAGTTTCACGAATTTCCAGAATCGCTTTGGCGGATCCTGTTTTATCATCAATACTTCTCCAGGTACCTGAAATATCAGAAGCGAAAGCCAGATGACTGAAAAAGGTCAGGGCTAAAACGGATAATAATTGAAACTTTTTCATAGGTCTGTTCCTGAGTGAAAAATTCTTTATTTCCCTATAGTAAGAATAGTTTCATTCAGAAACAAACGTTAAATATTGATTGATGAGTCACATTTTTTGCAGATAAAGTATAAAAGTTGGCAACCAGATCGCGGTAAAAACGGCGTTCACTGCCATACCAAACGCAGCATAACGTCCGGCAACACTGCCACGCTGCCAAGCTTGAGCTGTACCAATCGCATGTGCTGCTAGACCTAGAGCCAGACCTGATGCACGCTCATCATTGATATGTCGTAGGATAAATGGTGAAAATGCTGCGCCAATTACGCCAGACAAAATGACGATCAGAATGGCCAGACTAACAGGTGCCTCCAGTAAGGTCGCAATATTAATTGCAATTGGTGTTGTGACTGCACGGGTGGCAAAGGCCATAATGTCACCAGAAGACATATGTAGCAAATAGGCGAGGCCCATCGGTAAGGCGACCGCGCTGATACTGGCAAAAACGAGAATTCCAATAATGGCTTTCAGCGGCAGGTCATCATAACGCATGGCCGCTAGTGGAATCGCCAGTGCAACCGTGACATAACCGAGCAAATGGTTAAACAGTGGGTTGACTTCATCCATATAATGCTCATAAGGAATACCGAGCACCAATAAAATCACCAGCACCAAGAACATGCTAAACACAATCACAGGAATTTGCGGAATAACACGATTGCAGGGTTTAGCAAGCAGATAAGCAATTAAGGTAATCGCAAAGCCATAAAGAACAGAAAACATGTGCGACTCCTATAACCAGCGTTTTGCCATTTTGGCGTAGATCCAAAGAGGGAGCAGAGTGCTCAGGCATAACACCAGCATAAAGGCCGGAATTTTTTGTCCCATATGCATCAGCATAATCAGCGCGCCTGCACTAATTGGTAAAAAAGCGAAGGCACTTTCTTTCATCAGCTTGTTATTGGTATCCACCAGACGCGCTGGAATTTTGCCAAAATAGCGCCAGGCAAATAAGGTTACTAGCAGGCTGATGAGTCCGACCAGATTGCCCAGTTCAGGGTGATCTAGCTGGGTCATTAGCCAGACTGAAGCTTCACGAAATACAATAATTAAGAGTAGAGTGCCGATCCATGCTGGCCAGTCAATATGTTTTATCCAGTTCATTGGTGATGTCATTTAAAAGTTTACTTATCAAGTTTTACTCGATCTTAGGCCGAATTTCAAACTCTTCAAGTGGACGCTGGAATTGAAGTGCTTGAGATCCCAGAATTTCTTCTATCGGTAAATGGGCCTGTTTGATCAGCTGTTCCAGCTTCGGAGGTGCAATCTTTACACTGATATGCAATTGACCTTCATCGTCATAATGTTCGGACTGAATCACATTCAGCGCATAAAGTTGATTGCGCAGTTTGCCATAGGCAGGTTTCAATACCAGTTCAAAGTGCTGAATCTGACCCATTAAGGCTTCATGCACCGCTTTGCGTAACAGATCCAGACCTTCACCGCTATGTGCTGAAACATAGACCCGTTCAGGCTGACCGGGCTGACGGTAAATGATTTTGGCATCTTCACCGCTACAGTCAATTTTATTATAAACCCTTAAAACCGGAACGTCGGCGCCAATTTCCTTGAGCACCTTTTCAACCGCTTCAATTTGTTCAAGCATTTCTGGGCTGCTGGAATCAATTACATGCAAAAGCAGGGTTGCTTCAACGGTTTCTTCCAGAGTTGCTTTAAAGGATTCAACCAGTGAGTGTGAAAGATTACGTACAAAACCTACCGTATCTGCCAGTACCAGATTGCCGACGCCGTCCCATTGCAGGCGTCTTAAAGTTGGGTCCAGAGTCGCAAATAGTTGGTCAGCTGCATAAACATCGCTATCGGCCAGAATATTGAATAAGGTAGATTTTCCCGCATTGGTATAACCTACTAAAGACACAGTTGGAACAGCCGCTTTTTGGCGTGCAACACGGCCCTGAATACGGGTTTGACGGACTTTTTCTATTTTGACTTTAAGCTGTCCCATGCGGATACGCAATAAACGGCGATCTGTTTCTAGTAGGGTTTCACCCGGACCACGCAGACCGATCCCGCCTTTCTGGCTATCCAGATTGGTACGACTACGAACCAGTCGTGAAGATAGATGCTGTAATTGTGCCAGCTCAACTTGCAGTTTCCCTTCATAGGTGCGGGCACGCTGTGCAAAGATATCGAGGATAAGTTCGGTACGATCGACTACCCGGCAATGCACCACATTTTCCAGGTTACGTGCTTGGGCAGGTGTCAGTGCATGATCGAAGATGACCAGATTAGCATCGAGTTCTTTGACCCGTTCAGCAATTTCTTCTGCTTTTCCTGAACCCACAAAGAATTTGGCATCCGGTTTTAAGCGTTGAACAAAAAGATGTTCCAGAATTTCGGCATTTGCAGATTGAGCTAACAGATGAAACTCTTCAGCATCAAGGTCATCCAGCATTTGTACGCTCACACTGACCAGTATGACGCGTTCTTTTCCCTGATGTTGCTCAAAATATTCCACTCAGGCCAATCTCCAGTTGAAAACTTCATTTTAGTTGAAAATGAACTTTACAGATACTGAAATAGCGAGCTTTGTTTTAGAGTGCCGTGACAAACAGTTGTGCAAGTGTTACGAGCAACGCCGTATATAACAGGGTACCACCCAAGATATAACTTAATACTTTTAAGAGCCGAATCATCTCAGCTGATTTAACTGTTTCATCTTGCATGATGAGCATCCTTTTTTAATCTAATATTTCGATTGATTTATTTTATTTAATTCATTTAACGAATTTAAATTGAAAATATAGATGTACTTGGTCGTTTTTTATTATCAATGCAAGTTGGACATGAACAGTATAAAATGGGTTTAATTCGTGGATATTCCCTGTATCTTGTTTAGGATTTAGTGATCTTTTTATGAACTCGACTGTACAAAATCAATCACCTGAGATACAAGGTTTAGCAAAATTCTTTCTTTATACAAGAAAAACGACTTCTGCATTAGCAGCCATCAGCCAGGGGTTTTATCTGGTTTACCGTCACGGTTTGTATAAAGACCCGAATAACCCGAACAATACCCGATATGTGCAGTATTTCTGTCGCCAGTTGTGCAAGGTGTTTAATATCGAGGTTCAGGTCCATGGTGTGATTCCACGTGAGCCTGCATTATGGGTGAGCAATCATGTATCCTGGCTGGATATCGCCGTTTTGGGTTCAGGCGCGCGAGTGTTTTTTCTGGCCAAAGCTGAAATTGAAAATTGGCCAATTTTGGGCAAGCTGGCTAAAGGCGGTGGCACCTTATTTATCAAGCGTGGTTCAGGAGATTCGGTCAGAATCCGTGAACAGATTACCGGCTTCCTGAAGCAGAATATTCCGGTCCTGTTTTTTCCTGAAGCAACCACATCTGATGGACGCTCAATTAAAAAAATTTATGGACGTATTCTGGGGGCAGCGATTGAAGCGCAACGTCCGGTACAAATCTGCCTGATCTGTTATGTAAATCAGCAGGGTGAACTGGATATGGTGGCGCCTTTTATTGGGAACATCAGTTTTGCCAAACATGTACAAAATGTTCTGGAAATGCCTAAAGTAACAGCTCATCTGATGGCCTTGCCGGCAATTGCGACCGAAGGGCATACAGTAGAAAGCCTGACTGCACTAGTGCATGAAAATATGCTGGAGGGTTTGCAAAGGTTGCAAGCCAAAGTATTAAAAAAGCCTCATTAAGAGGCTTTTTTATTAGAAATACTCAGAGATATTCATTACATAAAACCTTCGATTGGGAGTATCGACAGGAATTTTATTGAGGCTTTTTGATACCACTTCATTCCCGGCTCTTTTTTAAAGGTCTTTGTTTCACCTTTGGCATTGCGAATTTTCCAGTTAATGTTCTGGTTGGCATCCAGAACCAACTTATAGGCATACTTGCTTAAGTTTTTGTCCATGGTTTCATGTACCGCACGGGCCAGATTAGGACTATTTAGCAATACGCCAATTTCAGTATTCAAATAAGCCGAACGCGGATCGAAATTAAAAGAGCCGATAAATACCTGTTTCTGATCAATGGCCATCAGTTTAGCATGCAGGCTGGAACGGCTCAGGCCTTTTAAGCTGACCTTCGCTTTTTGTGCCAGCTCTTCAGTATTGGCATTCAGGTTGTCGGCATCTGGCGCGGCCAAAAACTCATAAAGTTTTACATCATTTTCTAGCAGTTCCTGACGATATTTGGCATAAAAGGCATGGACCAGCGGCACGTCATTGGCCTTATAAGAGTTGGTCAGTACTCGGACTTTGACATCTTCTGAAGCCAGTTTCTTGAGACGTTCTGCCCCCTGTTTTTCCGGTACAAAATAGGCCGACACGATATCCACACTTTCTTCCGGTTTTTCCAGATGCTGTAATAACTGGAAGTTCAAGTGATCTTCAGTTTTAGCCTTTGACTTGATTTTACTTGGCGGGTCTTTGACGACTTCAGCTTCCACCCAATCAAGCTGAATGTTGTGTTCCAGCCATTTATCGAAAGCCTGGGAGCGATTGGCCAGATTCAGGTAATTCTGGATTGCAGTATCATGACTATATTCTTCCAGCTGCTGTTTCAGGCTCGGGTAGCGTAGCATGTGATGGCGAGGATTAACAATCTGTCGAACTGGATAGGCATAATCATCATTCCAGTATTCATCAAAAGAATGAATGATTTCATCAGAAGCGGCACCAACCAACATCACATCTACATCAGAAAACTGATAACTGTCACTGACGTTATAATACTGATTACTCATATTACGGCCGCCAATCAGAGCAATCTGGTTATCGGCAATAAAGCTTTTGTTATGCATGCGGCGGTTGATCCGTTTTAGATCCAGCAGCATATCCATGGCACGGTATTTACGGAAACGGTAGGGGTTATACAGTTTGACCTCAATATTCTGATGCTGATCCAGCGCCAGATAAATACCTTCCATTTTCTTGGCATTGTTGTCGTCCATCAATAAACGGACTTTTACGCCACGGTCTGCTGCCTGAATGAGGGCATGCAAGGCCAATGCTCCAATACGGTCGTTATCCCAGATGTAATATTGCAGGTCCAGACTGCGTTCGGCTTTATTAATCAGCTGGATACGTGCAGCGAGTGCTTCGAGCGGATCTGGAAGCACGTGATAACCGGTCAGGCCAATATTCTGCCGACGTAAGGGCTCAACAATCTGGGCCAGACTGGTTTGCGAGGTATCCGTTTCAAATGCCATCCGGCTAGGCTGTTCGGTTTGCGGAGGCAGCGTACTGCAAGCAGGAATGCCGAGTACCAGGCTGCAGCTCAGTAAAATGCCAGCTTTATAGCGGTAAGCTTTTGATAAGCCAGAGGGTTTTGAATGAGCGGAAGCGTGGGGAGCATTTGCCATAAACATCAAAGACTGAAAAATTTGGATTGAGTATAATTGCCAGCTATGAAAAGATAAATATAAAGCCACTAATCAGCTCCTCGACTCGACAAGGCAAATCTATGTGGGATACCAGTTCCGTACTTTTTTATTTTTATCTAGGCATGGCCATTCTTGCCGTTTGGGCAGTGTATCAGGCCTGGTCGAGTCAGTCGCGTACAGAAACCATTCATCCCTTTAAAGCGTTTTGTCACCTGCTGGCTTTCTATCTGGCCTATTTGCTGATTCCGTTGGTGTTCTTCAGTATTTATGCAGGATGGATAGGCTACTATTCGATTCATGAGTCTATTTTTATTTTCGTGATTAGTGCCGTACTCAGTTATGCACGTTTTATCGAGCCGCATTTGATTCGGGTCAAAACCACGCCTTATCAAATCAATCCTCAACAGAAGCTCAAAAAACCGGTACGGATTGCCCTGATTGCAGACTTACATATTGGTCTGTTTTCCGGACATGAACGCCAGTTAAGACAGATTGTACATAAGCTGAATCATCTGAAACCGGACTTGGTGGTGGTCGCAGGAGACTGGACCTATGAACCGGAAAATAAACTGGCTCAGGAATTAGCGGTCTTGAAGGAAATTCATGCGCCGGTATATTCGGTGACAGGGAATCATGATGAACAGTATCCTGGCCCTCCGATTCAGGAACTGCTCCGCTATGCGCTGGAAGTGAATCAGGTTATGGACATTGAAGGGCAGATTGTCGAGTTTGATGAATTTCGTCTCTTAGGCGTAGGAGATCTTTGGGCTGGAAAAACCGATATGCGTGCAATGCCGGATCTGCCTCAAGACAAACCTTGGGTGATTCTGTCGCACAATCCAGATACCGTGGATATGGTGCCGAAATTGCCCACACGGCCACTGATGCTTTCTGGGCATACGCATGGCGGGCAGGTCGAGTTACCTTGGCTGACGGATTATGTGATGAAAAAGGTTTCCATTCTGGGCCATAAAAAAGGTCTGTACCGGCATGAACATGCAGATGTATTTGTGACTGTGGGAACGGGCATGGTAGGGGTACCATTTCGTTTTCGCGTACCACCAACCATTGATATTATTGAATTGGTATAAAAAAGGATTCATTTACTGCTGCTAAAGCAGCAACCAGAGCACAATAATAATCAGTAAAATCACGGCTGCGGTGATCCAGATTTTCTTTTCAATCTCACGGCCGGGTACGCGTTTGCCGACTTGCTGTGCAGCTACCTCAGTATCTTTGGCGATGCTAAGGTTGGGATAATCTGGAACTTCCAAAGGTGTAGTTACCACTGAAATATTTTCATCTGCATCATCTGTAAAGCGTGGGCCAATGTTGCCTTTATTGTTCCGATTCAGCGCCAGATCATGCTCGCGGACAATTTCATCAATGACCTGTATCGCCTGTGATTCATCTAAAGCTGTATGCGTCCGGATATAGCGAATGGCGTCCAGTTTTTTATCATCCTCTAGCAGAATCACAATATTTACCAGCTGTTCTTGAGTAAGTTGCTCAATAAGATCCTGCATCACTCTGCCTCATTCTCTGGCTTTATTTATTGGATTGTTCCCGAAATATCCGCAAAGAAGTAGCAAATTTTTGTTGTGAAATCATAAAAAAAGCCAGCATGAACTGCTGGCTTCGATTGAGATGACTTAATCTGTCAAGATCCTTAGATCTGATTGTTTACATCATCATTTTTAGTTTCACGGATCAGCAAGAATGCAAGCAATGACAGGATAGAAGCTGCTGTGAGGTAATAACCTACTGCAGACAAGCCATAAGTTGTTGCCAGTTTGGTTGCAATCAATGGCGCGAAAGATGCACCAAAAATACCTGCCAGGTTAAAGGTCAGGGCAGAACCGGTATAACGTACTGAAGTCGGGAAGATTTCAGACAATACGGTACCAATCGGGCCATAAGTTAGACCCATGATCGCTAGGCCGATACATAAGAAGAAGAACACAACCAGCGTACTGCCTGATTCAAGCATATCGGCAAAGAAAATACCGAAAATAGCAGAGACCACACATACCGCGATTGAAGTTGTCTTACGACCGAATTTTTCTGCAAGAACTGCTGAAAGTGGAATGAACGCAGCAAAGCACAGAGTTGCAACTAACTGCAACTGAAGGAATTCTTCACGTGTATAGCCGAGCTGTTTGGTACCCCATTGCAATGCGAATACAGTAGTCAGGTAGAACACTACGAATGTACAGATCGCTGCGATAGTGCCCAATACCAGCATTTTAGAATGCTTTTTGAATACTTCGAAGAAGGGTACATTCACTTCTTTCTGCTTTTTCAATACGTTCTGGAATGCAGGGGTTTCATGCAGTTTCAAGCGAATCCATAGACCCATAATCACCAGTAGTGCACTAGAGATAAAGGGAATACGCCAGCCCCATTGCATGAACTCTGCTTCAGACATGAATGCGCCAAGGGTCAAGAATGAGCCTGTTGCCAGAATGAAGCCAATTGGTGCACCAAGTTGCGGGAACATACCATACCAGGCACGTTTGCCTTCTGGCGCATTTTCAGTTGCCAGTAGAACCGCACCTGACCATTCACCACCCAAACCAAGGCCTTGGCCTAAACGACAAAGAGCCAGCAATAATGGCGCAGCAATACCGATTTGTGCATAAGTTGGCAATAAACCAATGGCAACGGTAGAAAGGCCCATAGTCAGTAAAGCGGCGACCAGAGTCGCTTTACGTCCGATCCGGTCTCCTAAGTGACCAAAGAGTGCAGCACCGATTGGGCGGGCAATAAAGGCAATCGCAAAGGTTGCCAGCGACTGAATAGTCGCAGTCATAGGATCTGTACTTGTAGGGAAGAACAGATAAGGGAAAATAATAACGGCAGCTGTGGCATAAATATAGAAATCGAAGAACTCGATTGTAGTGCCCACTAAACTTGCTGTTAAAACACGAAATTTTGAATTGGTTGCTGTAATTTCTGTTACAGCGATAGAATCTGAAGACGCCATGAATAACCTTACACTTACTAAAAATAAAAAACTTAGTTTTAAAAGCGTAATCTTTTTAAAAAAAGGCGTAATTTTTTAAAAAAACAACTGCAATCTTCTCGTTTCAACTCGCTCAGGGTCACTGAAATGAAGAAATGAGATGATTAAATCACGTAAAGATAGATAGACAGAAAATGTGATCCTGCGCCTATCAATACAAAAATGTGCCAGATAGCGTGGGTATATCTTACTCTTTTTAAAGCGTAAAACAATGCACCTACGGTGTATGCTAAGCCACCAATGATCAGAAAGGTTAAAGATTGAGCACTTAAGTACTGCTGCATATCGTCCATAACCAGTAGTGCAAGCCATCCCATGACCAGATAAGCAACTAAAGAAAGTTTCTGGAAACGGTTGATGAAAATGAACTTGAATAGTGTTCCAAGTACAGCAATCACCCATAAGGCAATCAGTAAATACTGGGCTTTGGCTGTTGGAATCGCAATCGATAGAAACGGGGTATAGGTACCTGCAATCAGGTAGTAAATTGCCGTATGATCAACTTTTTTGTAAAAATAGCGTCGGTCAGCAGCAGTAGACATATGGTAGAGCATCGAAGCGGAAAACAGCAGAATCATGCTGAAAGCATAGACCCAAAGGCCAATCCATTGTCCGGTACTCAAATAAGAGCCTTTAATAATCAATAAAATACCGGCAATCAAAGCCAGCGCAGAACCGAGGCCATGACTAATGTAATTAATCCGTTCCTCATTGTGATTATAATCTGGAACTAGGGGAGCATTCTGCATGATTGTCATTCTTGTTTAAATATACACTTGTATAATAATTCAATTTTGCTTTTAAGTTAAGAACAATTAAACTTGAGCAGCAATTCATATCAGGTTTTTCTTATGTCGACATCGACTTCTCTCTCGGTTCAGGAACAACAATTCTTGGAGACTTTTCAGCAAGTCTTTGAAACTGATCATTTTGATCGTCTGATTTTGAGTCAGTATAAAGGTGAACTTGAACAATTGGAGAAAATGACCTTTAGAGTCATTTCGCTCAATGAGCAGAAGGTTTTGAGCTGTGTCTATCGATACAAGACTCAGGATGTCACTAAAAATTATCCTTTGAATGAAGCCTTAACTCAAGTAACGGAATTATTGACCTGTTGTAAGCAAGCTAACCTGTTTACTGATCAGGAAGGGTTGCAGCTGAAGAAAAGCAAGAAAAAGACCATGCTGACACGAAGTAAAGCTATACCTGCCTCCACAAAGGCAAAAGTCGAGCAAGGCCATGACCGGATCAAGCAGCGTTATGTCGATCAGGACAGTGTATTCCTACAGCATTTAGGAATTACCGATCAGCAAGGCCAGATCATTCCGAGCATGGCGCGTAAGTGGAAACAGATTAATAAATTTGTCGAGATTTTCTCCGGCGCACTGGCTCAAATCCAGCCGCAGGAACAAGGATTACGTATCGTCGATTTCGGTTCAGGTAAGGGATATTTAACCTGTGCACTGTATGACTATATGCAAAAACATGGCCAGACGCCGTATGTCACCGGCGTAGAGCTGAATCCGAAAATGGTCGAGTTCTGTCAGAATGTTGCACAGCAATCCGGTTTTAGCCAGCTGGATTTCTTCCAGGGTGATGTGCGTACCTATGAACCGGAACGTCTGGATGTGATGATCGCTCTGCATGCCTGTGATGTGGCGACCGATTTTGCGATCCATAGCGGTATACGCCTGAATGCACAAATCATCATGTGTGCTCCATGTTGTCATAAAGAGTTAAGACCGCAATTACAGAGTCCGAAAGTGCTGTCGCCAATGTTGCAGTTTGGCATTCACGCTGGGCAGCAAGCCGAAATGCTGACGGATACCATTCGTGCCTTATTGCTGAAGGCTTATGGTTATGAAACCAAGGTCTTTGAATTTGTGGCCCTAGAACACACCAGTAAAAATAAAATGATTCTGGCGACCAAACGTAAGGATTATGAACAGCCCGATCAGGCTGTTCTCGCCCAGATTCAGGCATTGAAAGAGATGTATGGGATTCAAAAACATTCACTGGAATTGTTATTGAATGACCAGTGGGATCAGCAGGGAATTGGTTCTAAATGCTAGATGATAAAAATCTTAAAATCGTGTCAGGCAGCTGGGATGATTTAGCTCAAGATGCCCGAGTGATACGTGAAGCCGTTTTTATTCAGGAACAGCAAATTGCTCCTGAAGATGAATGGGATGCGGAGGATACAATCTCTACGCATTTTGTGGCTTATTTACAGGATCAAGCCGTGGCGACTGCACGCTTATTAAAGAATCACAGTATTGGTCGCGTAGCTGTATTACAGTCGGCACGTGGTACGGGCATCGGCTACAAGACCATGCGGGCTGTGATTGATCAGGCCAAGGCAGAGCAACGTAAATTCGTAAAGCTTTCTTCACAGGTACATGCGATTGGCTTTTATCAGAACTTGGGTTTTGACGTGCGGGGTGAGGAATATCTGGATTGCGGCATTCCACATATAGATATGTATCTCAGCTTAAAAGACTAAAAAAATAAAAAAGCGAGGAAAACCTCGCTTTTTTAAATTTGATCTTGGAACTGTCTAGTGACCATGAGCCGTATTTTCGTCATGGCTAGCACTGTCCATCTGTGCATGTTCTTCAGCAGACATATTATGCTCCTCCGCGCTCATCTCATGAGTCTGATGAGATGAAGAGGTAGCCTGACGAGCTTCACGGTCAGCCTGTGCTTTGGCTAAAGCTTCTGGAGACATTGCAGGTGCATTCTTAAATGCATGCTGCTGGGTATTTTCTTTCTTTTGCTGGCTTGGCATGTAGTCTGGTTCATTGCTGACCGCAAGCCAGAAAAACAACATAAATAATCCACCTAAAATACAGAAGATAATCAGTGCTTTCCAACCCCAAGGTGATTTTTCAGGTGAACTGTGATCAGTCATATGCATATACCCATCGTGGATGTCTAACTCATGTAACTTTATAACATAAATTGTCTGGAAAGCAGATCAAAATCTGTCATTGATTGAATGCAATAGACTTCGAGAGTTTATCGCGTCGAAATAAAAAAAGAGGAGTCAAGCTCCTCATTTTTAGACCCAGTTTTTAAAAGCGCTGACCTTCAGCAACTTTCTGTTTGAGTAACTGTGGCGCTTTGAAACGTTCGCCATATTTACGTTCTAATATCTCAGAACGATTTAAGGCCTTGGTTAAACCATACTGGTTCAAGAACTGCACTGCACCTCCCGTCCAAGCGGCAAAACCAATTCCAAAGATTGAACCAATATTGGCATCGACCACTGACTCCAGCACACCTTCTTCCAGACAGCGTACGGTATCCAGCGCTTGAACAAACAGGAAGCGGTCTATCATTTCCTGTTCAGAAATATCCACTTCTTTATACCAATGCTCCAAGCCAGACCACAGCTGCTTTTTGCCACCTTCAGGATAATCATAAAAACCTGCACCAGCAGCTTTGCCTTTACGGTTAAACTCATGAATCATGGTTTGAATCACGGCATCTGCATCGGTGCTTGGGCGTTCTTTGCCTTGTGCTGCCAGAGCCTTACGGGTTTCTGCAGCTACATGCTCAGAAAGTGTCAGAGAGACTTCATCTTGAATAGCAAGTGGTCCGACCGGCATACCTGCTTTCAGCGCAGCCATTTCAATACGGGCTGGATGCACCCCTTCGGCGAGCAAACGTAAACCTTCCTGTACAAAGGTTCCAAAGACACGGCTGGTAAAGAAGCCACGGCTGTCATTCACTACAATCGGTAGCTTGCCAATCTGCTGCACAAAGTCAAATGCCTTGGCCAGTGTTTCTGCTGAAGTATTTTTCCCCTTAATGATCTCGACCAGTTGCATCTTGTCGACTGGGCTAAAGAAATGCAGACCGATAAAATTCACCTGATTTTGAGAGGCTTGAGCCAAGTCACTGATGGGTAGAGTCGAGGTATTGGATGCCATTACACCGTTGGATGCTAAATATTGCTCTGCTTCCTGAGTAACTTTGGCTTTGAGTTCCTGATTTTCAAATACTGCTTCAATGATCAGGTCACAGCCTTGAAAATCTGCTGCTTCTGTCGTGGTGTGAATCAGACTTAAAATCTGGTCACGTTTTTCAGCTGTTAAGCGGCCTTGGGCTACTTTTTTATCAAGTAATTTCTGGCTATAGGCTTTGCCTTTTTCAGCAGCTTCGACCGAAATATCTTTTAGTACCACCTGAATGCCTTTGCTGGCAGTGACATAGGCAATACCTGCACCCATCATACCTGCACCCAAAATACCTACTTTAGTGGCTTTCCATGGCGCAAAGTCTTTAGGACGACTGGCACCTGATTTAATGGCATTCATGCCATGCCAGAATGTACCGATCATGTTCTTGGAAATCTGGCCGGTAGCGAGATAGGTGAAATAACGCGACTCAATTCTCAGTGCGGTATCAACATCAACCTGAGCGCCTTCAACCGCAGCGGATAAAATGGCTTCAGGAGCTGGATAGCAGCCCTTGGTTTTATCACGCAGCATCGCAGGAGCAATGGCCAGCATCTGTGCAACGGCAGGCGAAGAAGGAGAGCCTCCCGGAATTTTGTAACCTTTTACATCGAAAGGCTGTTGGGATTGCGGATATTGTTTAATCCAGGCTATAGATTTATCTAGTAACTCATCCAGTGAGTCGGCTGTGTCATGTACCAGTCCCAAAGACTTGGCTTTTTCTACACCGAACTGTTTGCCTTCCATCAGCAAAGGTAAGGCATTTTGCAGGCCTAGCAGACGAATCATACGGACAATACCACCACCGCCTGGTAGCAAGCCTAAAGTGGCTTCAGGTAAACCAAACTTGGTTTTGGCATCGTTGAGGGCAATACGATGATGGGCACATAAAGCGATTTCCCAACCACCACCGAGTGCGGTGCCATTTAAAGCTGCCACCACAGGAATGCCACGCGTTTCGATATAGCGTAATTTGGCTTTCATGTCTTCAATCATATTGAAGAATTCAGTGGCATGTTCAGGCGTCGCCTGAATCAGCTCATCCAGATCACCGCCAGCAAAGAATGTCTTTTTAGCTGATCGGAAAATAATTCCGGCGATCTGTTCATCTGCCTGTAACTGGGCAGCGACTTCTTCCAGAGCCGTGCGAAAGTCGGCATTCATGGTATTGGCGGACTGGTTTGGAGAATCAAAGGTTAGAATGACAATATGATCTTCAGTTTTTTGATATTGAATTGCGCTCATGCTGATCTCCTTATACCAACTCAATAATGGTTGCGATGCCCATACCACCACCCACACACAGGGTGGCCAGTCCACGTTTCTTACCTTGACGTTCCAGTTCATCCAGTAAAGTGCCTAGAATCATGGCACCGGTCGCACCGAGTGGATGTCCCATGGCAATGGCACCACCATTGACATTGACTTTGGCAGGATCAACCTTCATTTCATTGATAAAGCGCATCACCACAGCAGCGAAAGCTTCATTGACTTCAAACAGATCAATATCATCAATGGTGAGTCCGGCTTTGGCTAAAGCCTTACGTGCAGCCGGGGCGGGGCCAGTCAGCATAATGGTTGGATCGGCACCAACCAGCGCCGTTGCCAGTACTTTGGCGCGTGGCTTGAGATTTTGCTGTTGTACTGCCTGTTCGGAGGCAAGTAATACGATTGCTGCACCATCCACAATGCCTGAAGAATTACCCGCATGGTGTACATGGTTTACAGAGCCTACTTCCGGATATTTCTGTAGAGCGATGGCATCAAAGCCTATCTGGCCCATCGTTGCAAAACTTGGCTTTAATGCACTTAAGCCTTCTGCAGTTGTTGTCGGTTTAATGAATTCATCTTTGTCTAGAATCACGACGCCAGCTTTATCTTTTACTGGAATAATGGATTTATCAAAATAACCATTCGCTTGGGCTGCTGCCGCTTTCTTTTGTGATTGCTCGGCGAATTGATCTACATATGCACGACTATAACCATCAATGGTCGCGATCAGGTCAGCCCCGATGCCTTGTGGAATAAAATCGCAAGCCATATTGGTTTCAGGATCTAAAGCCCACGGGCCGCCATCAGAACCCATCGGAACACGAGACATGGATTCAACGCCACCCGCAACGACCAGATCTTCCCAGCCTGAACGAACTTTTTGTGCTGCCAGATTTACAGCTTCCAGGCCCGAAGCACAGAAACGGTTGATCTGAACGCCAGCCACATCATTGTCCCAGCCTGCGGCAATTGCAGCAGTTTTGGCAATGTCTGCACCCTGATCACCGATTGGAGTCACACAGCCCAGCACAATATCATCCACCTGAGATGTATCCAGGTTATGGCGTTCTTTCAGTTCATTTAAGAGCGTAGTCAGTAAACTAATTGGTTTAACTTCATGTAATGATCCGTCTTTTTTTCCCTTTCCGCGTGGCGTGCGAATGGCATCAATAATATAGGCCTCGCTCATACAATATCCTTTTCTTGCTTTACTGAAATTGTTCTAATGCTTCGAGTGTAATGATTAAATCTTGAAGTGCAATGACGAGAACGGACCAGATCATTTGAGCAATTTGGTCAGTCTTGATGGATTAAAAAGCGGGCATAAAAAAGCCCAAGTCTGGAGCTTGGGCGAGGGGCTTGTAGCGCTTAATAAACGATACTTTTCAAGTATACAATTTTATAGCAAGGTTTTTAATGGTAACCGTGTAACTGACGGTATAGGCCTGGTGTTACCCCTGTCCATTTTTTGAAAGCACGGTGGAAAGTACTGGTTTCACTAAAGCCAACCTGTTGTGCAACATCTTCCAGAGTCAGATCTGGGTTAAGTAATAAGTGAATTGCAGCATCACGGCGCAGTGCATCTTTCACGCCCTGATAGCTCTTGCCTTCAGCAGCCAGACGGCGACGCAGGGTTTGCGGAGACAGGTAGAGTATCGATGCGACATCGTTCAAGGTCGGCATTTCTTCACCAATCTGGCTCTTTAATACATCACGGATCCGAGAAGTCAGCGAGTTGGTATTTTTAAATTTGACTAGAAGTTGAGCCGGAGCTGCTTTGAGGAATTCTTCCAGCGTTTCTTCATTCTGGCGAATTGGCAAATCCAGATAATCCGCTGCAAAGGTAATTTCAGTACGCGGTATATCGAACTGCATCACAGGTGCAAAGAACAGCGCATCGTATTCATCTGCATGCGCAGGGCGCGGGTAGCTGAAATGTACACGTTCTAGTGGCAGCCGACGTTCAATTAACCACGATGCCAGACCATGCCAGATCATCAGCATACTTTCGGTAATAAAGTGTTCCGGATCCATCGAATTTGGAATCAGGGGAACCAGACGCGCTTCGTGCTTGTCACGTTCCAGGGTTACAGACCAGTCATCACCAAAGAGTTTGTAAAATTGTGAAGAAAGCTCGAGTGCATCGCCCAGCGTTTTGGCATGGATGATCAACTGGCACATAATCGCGAAAGTGCCCAGACGACGCGGCTGTTTGTCAAAACCGACATGTTCGTCCTGGGTTACCATCCAGAGCATCTTGATAAAACGGGTATATTGTTCAGGCGAAATACGGGCCTTCGGCTGATGCAGAAGCTCGGCTTCAATCCCAACGTGAGACAATAAAGTATCGACATCCATGCCCAGGCGCTTAACGCCGTATAAGGCTGCATTGACGAAATGGATACTGATCGTATCACGACTCATGTTTAATCCTTCAGTCTCTTTAATGTTCACTAATATTTGACCTAAATGACAAAAAATAAAAAATCAATGGCAATTTACAAGAATGCAATTACCATTTTCTTACATGTTAAATTGCCGAAACTATCAAGGTAAATGGCTGAACATGACATTGTTTTTGGGCATTTATGTTCTTATGATGAGGCAAAAAGCAATATAAATAGAGTAATAACTCCAATGTCATATGCATTAAAAGGTTTGAAAATATTAGATTTTTCTACATTATTACCCGGTCCATTTGCCACATTATATCTTGCAGACATGGGTGCAGAAGTTGTGCATATTGAATCACCCACACGTCCTGATCTGGTGCGTTTAATGCCACCTTTTGCACATGGACAGGCCACAACGCATAATTATCTGAATCGAAACAAACATTCTGTCGCACTGGATTTAAAGAATCCCGAACATCTCGAACAGATCAAATCCCGAATTACAGATTATGACATTGTGGTCGAACAGTTTCGCCCAGGTGTGATGCAACGGCTTGGCCTGGATTATCCAACACTCAGTGCGCTCAATCCACGCTTAATCTATTGCTCGATTACCGGTTATGGTCAGACCGGCCCTTATATAGATCGGGCTGGGCATGACATTAACTATTTGGCTTTATCTGGGATTGCTGGGCATAGTGGCCGGCTTGAAAGCGGACCACCGGCAATGGGAATCCAGATTGCTGATGTCGCGGGCGGCTCTATGCATGCGCTGGTTGCCATTCTGGCAGCGGTGATTGAGCGGCAGAGCAGTGGTCAGGGACAATATATTGATATTTCCATGACCGATTGCGCGGCGACATTAAATAATATGGCAGCTTCTGCCAGTCTGGCGGGTAATCAGCATCAGCAGATAGAATCAGGTTACTTAAATGGCGGTACCTTTTATGACTATTATCAGACTCTGGATGATCGCTATCTATCAATAGGCAGTCTGGAGCCTCAATTCATGCAAGGTCTGGCACAATTGCTGGATTTGCCGATTATTCTGGAAAAAGGTGCTTCTTTGGCACCTGAAGATCATGCTTTAGTGAAACAGGCGATTCGCGATAAAATCAGTTCCCAACCTCTATCTCACTGGCAAGCCTTATTTTCTCAGGCAGATTTCTGTGTCGAACCTGTACTAAAGCTTGATGAAGCCCTGCATTCTGAGCTGGCGCAGCAACGTGAATGGGTGGTGCAGGTGCCAGTTAAAGCGGATCAGCAGGAGCAAACCGAAGCTCAACTGGCTTGCCCGATTAAGTTTTCAAGATCAACTATGCGATATCAATTTATTGGTCAGGCTTTAGGCGAAACCGAAGAGTGGTAATTGAGCAACCTTCTCATTTTGGTTTATGAAAAAAACTGCTAAAGATTTAAAAAATAAATCATTCACATTAAAAATCAGAGGAAGCTGATCTAAAGCTTTATATCATTGAAAGTTTGCTAGGCTTATCAATAAAATCGCTATGAAATATGTATAAAAAGCATTTTATTGATAGATTCAATGTCGTTATCCTTGCCGACGATATAATAGAAACTACTAGCTGTACGCCATGTATTTATATACTGATTTCGATCAGCAACTGATTAATGAACGTGTTGCACAGTTCCGTGACCAGACGGAACGTTATTTAGCGGGCAAATTGACGGAAGATGAATACCGTCCGCTCCGCCTTCAAAATGGTCTTTATGTACAACGTTATGCGCCAATGTTGCGTATTGCGGTACCTTATGGCCTGATGAATTCTAAACAACTTCGTAAAGTGGCTGATCTGGCGAAAGAGTATGATCGTGGCTATGCGCACGTTTCAACCCGTCAGAATATCCAGTTTAACTGGCCTGCACTAGAGAACGTGCCTGATATGCTGGCTGAACTGGCAACCGTGCAAATGCACGCGATCCAGACTTCAGGGAACTGTATCCGTAATACTACCACTGACCAGTATGCAGGTGTCGTGGCAGGTGAAATTGCAGATCCACGTCCAACTTGTGAATTGATCCGTCAATGGTCAACTTTCCACCCGGAATTTGCTTTCTTGCCACGTAAGTTCAAGATTGCGGTATCTGCGCTGGAAGAGATTGACCGTGCAGCAACTTCATTCCACGATATCGGTGTCTATATCGTGAAAAATGAAGCAGGCGAGATCGGCTATAAAATTAAAGTGGGTGGCGGCTTGGGCCGTACGCCAGTAATTGGCAGTTTTATTCGTGACTTCCTGCCACGTGAAGACCTGATTGCTTATCTTGAAGCGGTACTACGTGTGTATAACCTGCACGGCCGCCGCGACAACAAATACAAAGCACGTATCAAGATTCTGGTAAAAGCATTAACGCCAGAAGTTTTTGCTGAAAAAGTTGAAGCCGAATTTGTACATACTGTCAAGACATTAAAGATTGATGCTGAAACACTGGCGAAAATGGATGAAAACTTCACTCCATTTGACTACCAAGATTATGCGGATGAAGACTTCACTGAACTGTTTGCCCAGTATCCGAAGTTCAAGCAATGGTTCAATATCAATACCAATGCACATAAAGTGAAAGGTTATCGTATTGTCACGATTTCACTGAAACGTGCGGGTATTGCACCGGGTGATATGACCACTGAAGAAATGAACCTGATTGCAGACCTTGCAGACAAATACACCTTCGGTGAACTGCGTACAACTCACGAGCAAAATATTGCGCTGGTAGATGTACCACAAAAAGACTTATTTGAATTGTGGCAGACGCTGGATCAGCATAACCTGGCACGTGCGCATATCGGTTTCTTGACTGATATTATTTGCTGCCCAGGCGGTGATTTTTGTTCACTAGCGAATGCGAAATCCATTCCAATTTCTGAAGCGATTTCACGCCGTTTTGATGATCTGGATACTATTTACAACTTGGGTAAACTGGACCTGAACATTTCAGGTTGTATGAATGCCTGTGGTCATCATCACGTGGGTAACATCGGTATCCTGGGTGTAGATAAAAAAGGCGCTGAATTCTATCAGATCACTTTAGGTGGTAATGCGGATCATGATGCCTCTATTGGTGACATTCTTGGGCCATCATTTGCTGCAGAAGTGGTGCCGGATATCGTAGAAGAAATTCTGAATACTTATCTTGACTTGCGTCAGGATGGTGAAGAGTTTATCGATACTTATCGTCGTGTCGGCATTCAACCATTCAAGGAGCGCGCATATGCTTAATACCGCACTACAAGTGCTCTCTAAAGATGGCACAATTGCAGATAACACTTACCAGCTAATTGGTGAAGATGGTGTATTGCCACAGGGTGATGTAGTTCTGACTGTAGAGCAGTTAGACCAGATTGCCAATATTACTGGTAAAAAAGCATTGTACTTAACGGTTGATGCTTCACCTGAAACTAATGAATTTCCGCTTGAGCAACTTGATGCGATTTTTATTGAGTTTGCAGGTTTTAATGATGGCCGTGGTTATTCATTTGCTGCATTGCTTCGCCGTCAAGGTTTCCAGGGTGAGCTGCGTGCGACTGGTGATGTGTTCAAAGATGTCTTGAACTACATGAAGCGTTCTGGTTTCGATACTTTTGTCATTAAAGAAGGTAAAGATATTCAGGAAGCAGCTGCAGGCTTGGGTGATTTCACTAATCCGTACCAAGCTTCAACTGCCGTACCAACACCGAATTATCAAACTGGGGCTTAATTCGCCTTCAACTAAAAAGCCTCCATCTGGAGGCTTTTTTGTATTTAAACCTTAGGTTGCACGTTCTTCAAGTAGGCAATTAATCATCCATTGCACTCCGAATTGATCCGTAAAGGCACTATAAAGTGCACCCCAAAATGTTTTTTCTAAAGGCATTTCGATTTGACCATTCACCGATAAAGCTTCATAGAGTCGTTTGGCTTCATCCTGTTCATTGGCACTTAAAATAATCGCAATATAGTGATTAGTACCTTTCCTAAATGCTGGTGTGTTTTCAGTACAGAGCTTGTCATTGATATCCGAACCCATGAGCTCTGTGTATTCATTAATTGGAAGTGAGATATGTAAAATCAGATTTTTTTCTTCACTTGATAAATCAATTCCTTGCTGCCCAGGCGTATCTCCATAACGGGTTAGACTGGAAAATTCGCCACCAAATACCGAACGATAAAAGGTAAAGGCAGCTTCGGTCTCACCCTGGAAATTAAGGTAATGATTAAGTCGCATGTAGGATTCCTTTTCTTGTTCTGAATCCCTTTAATTTACGCCCTGAATTGAATTTGATTAATAAAGAAGCTTTATGAAAATGTAATTAAAAGAATTTAATTTATGGACAGATAATAAAAAAATGAAATATTTATAAAATAAAAAGAGGGCTATAAAAGCCCTCTGTACTAATTGATTATAAAAGAATTTAGATCAGTTCGATTGCGACCGCAGTTGCTTCACCACCGCCAATACATAGCGCAGCGATACCACGTTTACCGCCTGTACGTTTCAATGCGTGGATCAAGGTCAGGATAATACGTGAACCTGTAGAACCAACCGGGTGACCGAGTGCACATGCACCACCGTTAATGTTGACTTTTTCAGGATCAAGCTTGAACTCATCCATTGGGCACATGGTGACCATGGCAAAGGCTTCGTTGATTTCCCAAAGGTCAACTTCCTCAGCTTTCCAGCCAGTTTTATCCAGAACTTTCTGAATAGCGCCAACAGGAGCAATCGTGAATTCAGATGGATGCTGAGAGTTTGAAGCATAAGCGATGATTTTAGCCAAAGGCGCTAAACCTTTAGCTGATGCATTGTCGCCTGAAGTCAGTACAAGGGCAGAGGCACCATCTGAAATTGAGCTGGCATTTGCTGCAGTGATCGTCCCGTCTTTTGCAAAAGCAGGACGTAAAGTTGGAATCTTGTCAATATTGGCATTGAAAGGTTGCTCATCCTTATCAACGACCACATCACCTTTACGGGTGGAAACAGTGACTGGCACGATTTCATCAGCAAAGTAGCCTTCATTGACTGCAGTTTGAGCACGTTTCAGTGAACGGATTGCAAATTCATCCATCTGTTCACGTGTATAACCTTTGCTATTCGCCATATCTTGAGCAAATGAACCCATCAGGCGACCAGTTTCGGCATCTTCCAGGCCATCCAGGAACATATGGTCCTTGATTTCACCATGACCCATACGGAAACCGCCACGTGCTTTTGGCAATACGTATGGGGCATTGGTCATGGATTCCATACCACCTGCAACCACATAAGTTGCAGAACCTGCCTTAATCATATCTGCCGCTTGCATGACTGCTTTCATGCCTGAACCACATAATTTGTTGATGGTGACAGCACCGGTAGAATCAGGCAGACCTGCTTTACGCATCGCTTGACGGGCGGGGCCTTGTTTTAAACCTGCCGGGAGTACACAACCCATAATGACTTCTTCAATATCGGTTGGCTGCAAGCCTGAACGAGCAATCGCCTCTTTGATGGTGGCAGCGCCTAGTTCAGGTGCAGTAACGCTAGCCAAGCTGCCTTGAAAGCCGCCCATCGCTGTACGTGCGCCATTGACAATTACGATGTCAGTCATTGTTATATCTCCCTATAAGTTTTGATCATTTTTTCTCGAACCTAAGCAGTATATTGAAAAAAGTACAGGATTAAAGTCCTAATCTGGATAAATCATAGACTCTAGGGTTTTATTAACAGGAGGCCAGATGTTCGATTCGGATATGCCCCATTTTATTCAAGACAATACGTTGTTGGGATGCAAGGTGAGTAGAACAATAATAAAAGCTGCCATTTGATCCAATCGGTAAAGCCGTTTGGGCCTGATAAGTTACGTTCGGCATACTTAAAGCACCTCGCCAACTCAAGTTACCGTATTTAAGATTAAGTTGTTCAATGTGTAAAATTTGTTCGTCATTGTCGACTTGACGATTACGGTTTTTATCAATAAATACCAGCAAATTTTTATTCCATTGGTTTGCTTGACAGGTTAATGAATCTTGACTGGGACAAATCACAATATTCTGGTGAAACACAGCTGCCTGGCTGCGTGCATAACGATTGGTTGCTGTAATTTTCATCGGAATATTTTTAGCTTCCTGCTTGGATAGATAATCATGAAAGTAAGGCAAGGCAATTGTGACCACAATTGCCATAAGGGCAATACAGATAATTAACTCAACAATAGTGAACGCTCTTGTTATCTTTTTATACATAGAGTTACCTGATTTATATATTATTTTTATTTGAAACATGCTATTAATTGTGCGTTTTTTATGCTTAATTGAGCGAGTAAGAAATGCCTTACTCAAAATTCAAAAAGGCGCTTAAAAATAAATTGGCAATGACAATAGGCGATTCACAACAAAAAATTGAGTAAAAAATTACTGAATTACAACGGAAATTGTAAGTAATTTTGTCAATAATTTACTTGATTAGATTAATCAAGCACTTGGAAAAATAATAAAGTGTTTGTATGATGCGCAGTGAATAGCTTAAAAATAACACTGGGGTAAAAAAAGCCTATCTCAGAATGGCCTATTAGAAGGCTTGAGCTTGAACAACAATTGTTATCTCTGGAGGATAAATCCATGAAAATGAGTCGTATTGCTTTAGCAATGCTTGTAGCTGCTCCTTTTGCTGCTGCAAACGCAGGTGTAACTGTTACTCCATTAATGTTAGGTTATACTTGGCAAGACACCCAACACAACAATGGCGGTGATGATGGCGAACTAACAACTTCTGGTGAAATGGAAGATGATCTATTTGTTGGTGCTGCAATTGGTGTTGAACTAACTCCATGGTTAGGTTTTGAAGCTGAATATAGCCAAGTTAAAGGCGATATGCGAGATCTAGCAGGTGCTGAATACAAAGGCCAGAACATTGCAGGTAATTTCTATGCAACTTCTGACGTATTTACTGGCAACTATGACAGCAAAATCAAGCCATATGCATTATTAGGTGCTGGTCACTATAAATATGAGTTTGATGGTGCTTCAGAAGCTGCTTTAGGTCGTACTGGTCGTGGTTTTGAAGAAGAAGGTACACTAGGTAATGCTGGTATCGGTGCATTCTGGCACATCAACGATGCTTTAGCGCTACGTACTGAAGCTCGTGGTACTTACCACTTCGACGAAAAATTCTGGAACTATACAGCACTTGCTGGTCTTAACGTAGTTCTAGGTGGTCGTTTGAAACCAGCTGCTGACGTTGTAGAAGTTGCTCCAGTTGAGCCAGTAGCTCCAGTTGCTCCAGCTCCACAAGAGTTGACTGAAGACCTGAACATGGAACTTCGCGTGTTCTTTGATACGAATAAATCAAACATCAAAGACCAATACAAACCAGAAATCGCGAAAGTTGCTGAGAAGCTAGTTGAATATCCAAACGCAACTGCTCGTATTGAAGGTCACACAGACAGCACTGGTCCACGTGCATTGAACGAACGTTTATCTCTAGCTCGTGCTAACTCTGTTAAATCTGCACTTGTTAACGAATACAACGTAGATGCATCTCGTTTGTCTACTCAAGGTTTCGCTTGGGATCAACCGATTGCTGACAACAACACTAAAGAAGGTCGTGCTATGAACCGTCGTGTATTCGCGACAATCACTGGTAGCCGTACTGTTCTAGCTGAACAACCAGTTGCTCAATAATTCGTTATTGAACACTGATTAAAAAAAGCGACTCTTTGAGTCGCTTTTTTTATGGCTGTTTTTTGCATACACTTGCTGCTCGAAACTGATTTTGAGTTAAAGCATGAGCATAGAACTCCCTGAAGACTTACAAAGTCTGGAAGCTAATAGTGGTATTTATGCGATCTGGATGATTTTTCATCATTATGGAGTGGATCTGCATATTCCTGATCTAGTGCAATTGACACAACATAATGATGAGATGGGAACTTCAAGTATTGCGCTCGCTGTTGCCCTCAAAACATTGGGACTCGATGTTGAGTTTTTTACAGAAACTGATCCCGATAAACAGCCGCTTGAAATCCAGTTTTATCAAAAAGCACAAGAACTCAAAGTGCCTGTTCATGAATATCCACTTTCTTATACAGATATTCAAAAATTAGTGGATAAAGCCCGTTTTGTAATTGTATTCTACGACACGCTGGAAGAGGTGGGGAACCATTCATTAATTTATGAAATCAATGAAAAAGAAATCAGTTTCTTTGATAGTTTTGATGCAATGCCTAGAGAGATTTTCGAACAGCAGCGTCGAGTAGAAGGTATTTGTCAGCAAGTCATCGTGATTGATGATCGTAATTTTGTCATGCGTCATAGCTGATTTCAGAATATAAAAAAAAGCAGCTACTTGAGCTGCTTTTTTAATAAAGGTGAGATATTAGTCTTTTGCAATATTCATCGGTTGAACATCCATCTCCTGATAAGAAACCAGTTTGGTTTTATATTTCCATTTATAACCCAGCCAAATCACCAAGAATAATAAAATACCGATATAAGTAGAAAGGACAGCCAACCACTCACCATCTAGGACAGCTTGATAATTCTGACCTAATACCACAATTGAACAAAGAATGAAGGCAAACCAAGGTGCGAACGGGAAAAATTTAGCTCTATAGGCCAGACCTTCAAGTTGATAGCCTTGAGCCAGATAACCTTTACGGAAGCGATAATGTGAGATTGCAATCCCGAGCCAGACAATGAAGCCACACATACCTGACATATTCAGCAACCAGTTAAACACTTCCTGCTCGCCAAAGAATGTGGTCAAGAAACATAGTGCCGCAATCGCCGTTGTCGCATACAGGGCATTCATCGGTACACCGCGTGGATCCAGATGGGCAAACAGCTTAGGTGCACTGCCTTTACGCGCCATATCGAACAGCATACGGGTAGAAGAATACATGCCTGAGTTACCCGCAGACAGAATCGCCGTCAGAATTACCGCATTCATCATACTGGCTGCAAAAGCAAAACCTGCTTTCTCATACAATAAAGTGAATGGAGAAAGGGTAACGTCTTCTGTTGCAGCTGCCTGTAATAGACGTGGATCATTATAAGCAACTAATGTACCGATAATGAAAATACACACGATATAGAACAGCAGGATTCGCCAGAAGATCTGCTTGATTGCGACTGGAATGGTTTTTTGCGGATCTTTAGATTCACCAGCGGCTACACCAACCATCTCGGTTCCCTGGAACGAGAATCCGGCAATCATGGCAACACCAATAAGGGCCTGGAAACCACCAACAAAAGGCGCTTCACCCACGCTCCAGTTTGCAAATGCTGAAGCACCCGGTGTGAGCATGATCTTGGCAATCATCCAGATCCCGATGATGATAAAGGCAATAATTGTCAGTACTTTCACCAAAGAGAAGAAGAATTCTGACTCACCAAAACCTTTTACTGTGAGAGCGTTAATCCCAAAGATCACAGCGAGGAAGATCGCACTCCAGTAAAAGCCCGGAATATCAGGGAACCAGAATTTCATAATGAACTGTACGGCAACCAGTTCAAAGGCAACGGTAATCGCCCAGTTGTACCAGTAGTTCCAGCCTAAAGCGAAACCAAAGCCACCTTCGACATATTTGGTGCCGTAGGTAAAGAATGCGCCCGAGGTCGGATTATGAGTCGCAAGTTCTCCAAGGCTGGTCATCAAGAAATAAATCATTACGCCAATCAAGGCATAGGCGAGGAGTGCGCCCCCCGGGCCTGCGCTGGCAATGGTCGCACCTGAGGCCAGGAATAAACCTGTACCGATAGACCCGCCAATCGCGATCATATTGAGATGACGAGCACCAAGCTTACGCTGCAGCTGCACGCTGTTCTGAGTTTCGCTCATCATGATTCCTTAGCATTTTTTTGAGTGCTGGCGAAGAGCACTTTAAAACCTTGTTGATCAGTTTTGACTGTACATTGGCCAAAACTTTGTTCAATTAAAATTGGATAATTTAAGAAGCGGTTTGCCACAATCCACAATTCACCGCCAGACTTGAGATGACGACGCGAAGTCTTACATAGAGTTTCGCTAGCCGCATAGTTGGTTTGGATTCCCTGATGGAAAGGGGGATTGCTGACAATGGCATGTAAAAAGAGCGGTGCATCTTCAATACCTGACACAGCTTTAATTTCCAGCTGCTGAGGACTGAGCTGATTTTTCTCAAATGTCATTTGAGTAGAAGCCAAGGCAAAGGCATCTACGTCCAGAGCAAAAATACGGTTCTCAGGATTCAGTTTGGCTAAATAAGCACTGATCACACCTGCGCCACAGCCAAAGTCGGCAATCTTGCCTGAAGTCACTTGAGATAAATAGGGTAAGAACACCGCTGTTCCTACATCCAGATGATCCTGACTGAATACACCTGGAAGTGCACAAATCTGCAAATCACCTTTTGGTGTCGCCACTGTATAGGTCTGTGCCCAATCTGCCAACGCTTTTGCTTCGACCGTGTAGTCTAGAGTCAATTGCCACAATTGGCAATGTCGTGCGCTGTCGAGCTTGATGAGTTTACCATAAGCCTGTAGCTGCTTTGCTGCACGCTCTACACCACCTTTCTTTTCACCCACCAGGAAGACACTGCTGCCTTGTTTTAATCGGGCTGCAATATTGTGAATCAGATAATTCAATAATTCTTTTGATTTAGGTACGAAAATAACTGCCTGATCAAATTCTTGATCAGGAAATTCTGCGCCGAAATGAACCTGGGCCTGCTGTGACTGGAAATACTGAAAATCATTATAATTCCATGTCCAAACAAAGGGCTGGATAGATTCACCACATTCAGCAAGAAGCTCATCGGTCGGGGCATTCACCAGCAATACGCGACCAGACAAATAATCATATTGTCTTAATAAAACTTCGCTTTTAGGATCCATAGATCTCTCTCCAATAGAAAAAACACTGTCCGAGTCCAACTCAGACAGTGTTCTTTGGACATGAAATTACTTCTTTACTTCAGGAAGTACAATATTCAATACGAGGGCTGCAATACCACCTGTCGCAACACCGGAACTAAAGATGTTACGGAATAATTCAGGAAGATGTTCCAGAATCTGAGGCACTTGCGCAACACCCAAGCCAAGTGCAAGTGAGATTGCAATGATCAGCAGGGCACGACGGTCCAAGTGAATACCAGACAGGATATTAATCCCAGATGCAGCGACTGCACCGAACATCACCATCACTGCGCCACCAAGCACAGCCTGAGGAACGGCCTGAATCACACCGGCTACTGCTGGAAGTAGACCTAGAATCACAAGGAGTGCTGCGATCCAGATCCCGACATAACGGCTAGCTACACCAGTCAATTGAATCACACCATTATTTTGTGCGAAAACTGAGCTCGGGAAGGTATTAAATAATCCTGCAAGCAGGGAGTTGGCACCATTTACCAATACACCGCCTTTAATGCGATTCATCCAGGTTTGACCATCCACTGGCTGATTCGATAATTTTGATGTGGCTGTAATATCACCAATGGCTTCCAGTGAAGTCACCAGGTAAATGAATGACATTGGAATGAATAAGCTCCAAGAGAAGCTTAAACCAAAATGCATTGGGGTTGGAATCTGAACCAGAGGTGCATCTTTTAAACCATCAAAGTTGAGATGACCCATAAAGCCGGCAAGGATATAACCCACAACCAGTGCAATCAGAATTGCTGAGCTTTTTACCCAAGTGATGCGTACACGGTTCAGTAAAATAATTAATGCCAGAACGGTACATGACATGATCAGGTTATCTGCATTGGCGAAAGTTTTGTCGCCCATGGCTTGATAACCACCACCCATGCTGATCAGACCTTCTTTAATCAAGGTTAAACCAATCAATAGAACTACAATACCCGTTACTAGTGGAGTAATGAGTTTCTTCACCCACGGTAAAATGCGTGACACGCCCATTTCAATAAATGAACCTGCAATCACTACACCAAAGATCGAAGCCATCACCGCTTCTACCGGTGTGCCTGCAGCGACCATCGCTGAACCGATCCCGATGATCGGGCCAATAAAGTTAAAACTTGTACCCTGAACAATCAGCAAGCCTGCACCAAAGGGACCTACTTTCTTGGATTGTAAGAAAGTCGCAATCCCCGAAATCACCAAAGACATGGATAAGATCATGTTAGTGTCTTCTCTGGAGACTCCCAGCGCCAGACAAATGAGCAGGCCAGGGGTCACAATTGGGACAATAATGGCCAATAAATGCTGGAATGCGGCTAAAAATGCGATAAACGGTTTAGGATGATCTTCAAGGCCGTACACAAGGTCAAGTTGATCTTTAGAAGGAGGAGATTGATTAAAATCAGACATGTGTCAATGCAAATTAAGGCTGGGTGGCGCTATTCTAATCGAGTTACACGTCATTACAAAAGTAATTGGAAAAAAAATTGACGCTCTCTACAAACAGTCACTGTCAAAATTTTGTATTTTTCTGTATAATTTGCCCTCAAATTTAAAACGTATCGAATTTACATGTCAGATATTAAAACTCTCCGTAACATTGCCATTATCGCGCACGTCGACCATGGTAAAACCACTCTTGTAGACAAACTTTTGCAACAATCAGGTGCTCTCGGTGATCGCGCGGGTGAGATCGAGCGTGTCATGGATTCGAATGCGTTAGAATCTGAACGTGGTATTACCATTCTTGCAAAAAACACTGCAATCAAGTGGTTAGATAAACGTACAGATACAGAATACCGTATTAACATCGTGGACACCCCGGGACACGCCGACTTCGGTGGTGAAGTTGAACGTGTAATGTCGATGGTTGACTGCGTACTGCTTCTTGTAGACTCACAAGAAGGTCCTATGCCACAAACTCGTTTCGTAACGCAAAAAGCGTTCGCGCGTGGTTTGAAACCAATCGTAATTATCAATAAAGTTGATAAACCAAGTGCGCGTCCAGACTGGGTAATCGATCAAGTATTCGATTTGTTCGACAACCTTGGCGGTACTGACGAACAGTTAGACTTCCCAGTAGTTTATGCTTCTGGTCTTCGTGGTGTTGCTGGTCCTTCTCCAGAAGAACTTGCTGATGACATGACTCCATTGTTCCAAACAATCGTAGACATCGTTGAGCCACCAGCAGTTGACGTTGACGGTCCATTCCAGATGCAAATTTCATCTTTGGACTATAACAGCTTCGTAGGTGTAATCGGTGTTGGTCGTATCCAGCGCGGTTCTGTAAAACTGAACACTCCTGTGACTGTGATCGACAAAGAAGGCAAAACCCGTAACGGCCGTATCTTGAAAATCATGGGTTACCATGGTCTAGAACGTGTTGACATTGAAGAAGCTTCTGCAGGTGATATCGTTTGTGTAACTGGTATCGATGCACTGAACATTTCAGATACAATCTGTGATCCTAAAAATGTTGAAGCGCTTCCAGCACTTTCTGTAGATGAACCGACTGTGTCTATGACTTTCCAGGTGAACAACTCCCCGTTCGCTGGTAAAGAAGGTAAATTCGTAACTTCACGTAATATCCGTGAGCGTCTTGACCGAGAATTGATCCACAACGTAGCACTTCGTGTTGAAGATACTGACAGTCCTGATCGTTTTAAAGTATCTGGTCGTGGTGAGCTTCACCTTTCTGTACTGATCGAAAACATGCGTCGTGAAGGCTTCGAGCTTGGTGTATCACGTCCGCAAGTGATCATGAAAGAAATCGACGGTCAAATGCAAGAACCGTACGAAAACGTAACGTTTGACGTTGAAGAACAGCACCAAGGTTCTGTAATGGAACAAATGGGTCACCGTAAAGGCGAAATGACCAATATGGAAGTTGACGGTAAAGGCCGTATCCGTATTGAAGCAACTGTTCCTTCACGTGGCTTGATCGGTTTCCGTTCTGAATTCATGACCATGACTTCTGGTACTGGTATTATGACTTCAAGCTTCTCGCACTACGGTCCTGCTAAACAAGGTACTGTTGCGAAACGTCAAAACGGTGTACTGATTTCTATGGTTCAAGGTACTTGTCTGGGCTATGCACTGTTCACACTTCAAGACCGTGGTCGACTGTTTGCTAAACCACAGTTAGAAGTTTATGAAGGTATGATCGTAGGTATCAACTCACGTTCTGACGACATGGTGGTTAACCCAACTAAAGCGAAACAGTTAACTAACGTACGTGCGTCTGGTACTGATGAAGCATTGACTCTTGTTCCAAACCTTGAATACACGCTAGAACAAGCGCTTGAATTCATTGAAGATGACGAGCTAGTTGAAGTAACACCTAAGTCAATCCGTATCCGTAAACGTTACCTGACTGAAAACGAACGTAAACGTAACCGTTCTAAATAAGACTAGTCACTCGTACGAAAAAAGCCGCTGAATCAGTTCAGCGGCTTTTTTATTGGGTAGAAATTACATACACTTAATAAATTAGTTTTAAATAGAAATCCCTAACTAATGTATAATCCATCACAAAATTGCATAAAAATACTGGTGACTTTATGAGCATTATTCAAGAATTTAAAGAATTTGCGGTAAAAGGCAATGTCATGGATCTCGCAGTGGGCGTGATCATTGGCGGTGCTTTCGGTAAAATTATCGATTCTATGGTGAAAGACATCATCATGCCTGTCGTGAGTTGGATCTTGGGTGGTGATGTTGATTACTCTAACTGGTTTGTCGTATTAGGTGATAATCCAAATAATGTGACCAATCTGGCTGCGGCACAGGCGGCAGGTCTAAATGTCTTTGCTTATGGTAATTTCCTGACCATTCTCATTAATTTCCTGTTATTGGCATGGGTGGTGTTCTGGTTGGTGAAACTGATGAACAAACTACGCCGTAAACAAGAAGCAGAACCAGAGCCAGAAGCTACTCCGGAAGATATTGCATTATTACGTGAAATCCGTGACGAGCTAAAAAAACGTCCTGAAGCTTAAGCTTTTCGAGTAAATAAAAAACGGCGCTGAGTGCGCCGTTTTTTATTGAATCCCTCCTTGCGAAGCAGTGCTTCTCACCTTTTTCAAAGGGGGACTCCTCCCTTTCTTAAATGGAGGTTGGGAGGGATTTATAAAATTAAAAATCCATCCGAAACTTGATTTCTACCAGATGAAAACCAAACTGACTTTTGACTGGGCCATGTAGAACATGTTCTGCAGCAGTAAAAACCAGTTTATCAATCACTGGAACGAGTTGGCCTTTTTTTACTTCACCGAGTTCACCACCACGTTTGGCAGAGTTACAGGTCGAATATTGTTTGGCAATTTTGGAAAAATCTGCACCTGCCAGAATCTTTTTCTTAAGCTGTTCGGCAGTATCTTTATCCTTAACCAGAATATGACGGACAATCGCGGTCTTCATGATTTCTTACCTCGTACAGCAACCATACGCTTAGGTGAAAGCTTGACCTTTTTTAGCGGCTGGCATTCAGGACAATAAACTGATGCACGCTGGCCGAGCTTGATATTTTGCAGTGTCGTTTCGCAGTTCACGCACATTTCTCCTGCACGGCCATAAGCCAGCAGCGTCTGCTGAAAATAACCATTTTCTCCCATGGCATTGGTATAGTCGCGTAAAGTAGAACCACCTAAGTCAATCGCCTGTTTCAAAATACGCTTAATCTCAACCACCAGTTTTTCAATCTGTTCGAAACTCAAACTTGAGGCTGGCTGGGCCGGATGAATACCCATATTGAACAGGCTTTCAGTTGCATAGATATTGCCTACGCCGACCACGACATGGTTATCCATAATTGCAACTTTGGTGCCAACGTTTTTATTTTTTAGTTTTTCAAATAGATATTCGGCATTAAAAGCATCGCTTAATGGCTCCGGCCCAAGCGTATCAATCAGTTTGCTTTGTGATTGAGCATTTAACCAGAGAATACAGCCGAAACGGCGCGGGTCATGGTAACGCAGCTGGATCTCTTCAAACTGAATAATCAGATGATCATGCTTGCGCAATTCTTCATTGGTTTCACACAAGCGAAAGCTGCCTGACATACCCAGATGCCAGAGCATCGTATCCTGTTCAAATTGCGCCAAAATATATTTGGAGCGACGCGTAAGCTGAATCAGGCGTTGTCCTTGCAGACGCGCGAGATCATCAGGAATTGGCCAACGTAAACTAGGCTGACGCACTTCAACTTTTACCACTTGCTGATTAAGAAGGGGAAGGAGGCTGGTTTTGGTGGTTTCAACTTCGGGTAATTCAGGCATAACACTTAGCAGCTAATATCATGAGGCTAATATTGGGCGTTTTAAGTCTGAATGCAAGTCCTGTTTGAATAGAAGTTATGAGCAGGGCATTCAAAAATATTTTAACAATTGGTTAAAAAATAAACTTTAATATTGAGATGGTTTTAGATTCAAATAATAAAAACAGGAAATATATTGGTTGATTTTTAGTATTTAACTTACTGAAAAATATAAAATATGTAAATTTATTGTTATATAAAATATCTTTTCTTATAACTTAAAGTTTTACTAATAATAAAAAAAATGCTGAGTTTTTAAGTGAAAAGTTATGTAACGTTCTGTATCAAGTCACACAGGGCATGCATCAGGTTGCGTTTACTCTCTCTATATGTTTAGGTTTTATATGAAAAAGTTAAGTCTAGCTTTATTGCCATTGATGGCAGCCATGACCTCTGCGCAGGCTGAGTCTGCATTTGATTCTCAAGGGCAGTACCTATTAGGCGACTGGAATGGAAAACGTACTGAACTTGCTCAACAAGGCATCAAGTTTGAAGCAAACTTGCTGACAGATACAGCGTATCTGGCTGATGGCGGCCGTAATGAAGGAGCTGATCCTTTAACTTCAGCACAGTTATGGTTAGGTACACAGTTAGACATGGAAAAACTGGCTGGCTGGGATGGCGTAACTGTTCGTGCAGTTGCGACTGCGCGTCAGGGACAAAGTACATCGGTACGTGATTTACAAGGTGATGCAGCTCAATGGGCCAATGTTCAAGGAACATTTGGTCGTGGTAATCAGGACAGCCGTTTAACCGAACTTTCAATTGAAAAGAACTATAAGGAACAAGGCCTGAGTATTAAAGCTGGTCGTCTGGGTCTGGGTATGGACTTCAACGTGATGGCTTGTGATTTTGCCAGTACAGCATTTTGTGCTGCGCAGATGGGCAAATGGCAAGGCAATATCTGGATGAATACCCCAGTCGCACAATGGGGTGCACGTGTAAAACAGCAGCTAAACCCTGACGTTGCTGTACAAGTCGGTGTTTATGAATTTAATCCAGATAACGGCAATGGTGCTAAAGAAGGTCACGGCTGGAGTCTGGATACCGACAATGCTGATGGCGTGACGATTCCTGCAGAAGTAATCTGGACACCAAAATCATTAGTAAATGGTTTGCCTGGCAGCTATCGTGTAGGCGGTATGTATAACACTGCTGATGATGTTGCCAACCAGAAAGATGTTGCGACAGGTGAAGGAAAAAACCGCACCTTTGCGGGCTGGTTAGCTGTAGAGCAGCAGTTGACTTCAACAGGTAATGGCCGTCAGGGCTTACACTCATTCGCTAACTTTACCTGGCATGACCGTGATACCAATAAAGTAGATAATTCACAACAGTTGGGTCTGAAATATATTGGTCTGGTGGATAGCCAGCCAAATGATATTTTGGGTCTGGCAGTTAACCGCGTACATGTAAATGACCGCTTTGCAGATTCACGTCCAGTATATGATGCGAGTGCCGAATACAATATCGAACTCAACTACAGCTATAACGCAACAAAATGGCTGATGTTACGTCCAAACCTGCAATACGTTATAAATCCGGGGTCTAGCAACAAAGTCGATAATGCATTGGTGTTAGGTTTGACTACACGAGTGATCTTCTAAAAAGAATTTAATCACGTTATAAATAAACAGGCTCATCAGAGCCTGTTTTTTATTTTTTAGTAAAAAGTTCTGAAAAGCCACTTCACAAAAAGAGGGAATACCGCGTGTCACTACTATTTCAGTCGGTTCAGTTTGGATCATTGCAACTTAAAAATAAAATTGTGATTGCCCCGATGTGTCAGTACTCTGCAACCGTGCAAGGTGAAATCACTTACTGGCATGAACAACAATGGGCCAATTATGCCTTATCCGGTGCAGGTCTTTGCATTGTGGAAGCCACCGCTGTACAGCCTGAAGGGCGTATCAGTTATGCCGATTTAGGGCTTTGGAATGATCAGCAAGCCAGTCAGATCAAAACCTTATTGCAAAAGGTCAAGTCAATTTCTCCTATGCCTTTTGCCATACAGCTTGCACATGCAGGCCGTAAAGCTTCTACAGATAAACCTTGGGGTGGCAAAGGGCAGTTTGCCCCAGATCATGCACTCGGTTGGCAAACTGTCTCTGCCAGTGATATTCCTTTCCAGGCTCATGAACATCCACCTAAGTCTTTAAGTGTTGATGAAATCCAGCAAGTGATTCAGGATTTTGCTGCCAGTGCAAAGCGAGCGGTTGAAGCAGGCTTTGAACTGATTGAACTACATGGAGCACATGGTTATTTGCTGCATCAGTTTATGTCACCGTTATCGAATCATCGTCAGGATCAATATGGCGGTTCATTTGAAAACCGTATTCGTCTGACGCTTGAAGTATTTGAAGCAATTAAAGCTGCAGTACCAGAAGGTTTTCCAATTGGTGTTCGTATCTCAGCAACAGACTGGATGGATGGCGTAGAAAGTTGGGATGTAAAATCTTCAGTTGAACTATCCAAAGCTCTGGAGAAACTGGGTGCAGTCTATATTCATGTGTCGAGTGCAGGTTTACATGTCGACCAGAAAATTGATGTGCATCCAAATTATCAGGTCCCTTTTGCTGAAGCGATTAAAAAGGACGTAAATATTCCAGTCATTGCAGTGGGTCTAATTACCGATGCACAGCAGGCAGAAGGCATACTGGAGTATAAACAGGCTGATGCGATCGCGATTGCACGTGCCTTGCTTTATGATCCACGCTGGCCTTGGCATGCTGCAGTAACGCTGGATGAAAAAATAGCAATTTCTCCACAATATTTACGTTCTGCACCGCATGGCTTAAATCAGTTGTTTGAATCGTTTTAAGGCCATTTTTTCTTAGAAAGGCTTATAATAACGCATCTCAAACAACAGGACATTTCATATGATTATTGCGGTAATTGTGCCTATATTTTTATTGTTGGCACTAGGTTACCTGAGTGTGAGATGTCAAATTCTAAAAAAAGAACAGGTTGAAATGGTAGGGGCCTTTGTCATCAAAGTGGCCTTACCGTTACTGTTCTTTCAGTTTCTAGCCTCTAAAGATCTGCATGAAATCTGGTATTTTGAATACTTTGCGATCTATATCTCTGTCACTTTATTACTTTATGGTTTCAGCTTCTGGCTGATGCGCCGTCAGTTCAAGAATACCTCTTCGCATAGTGCTGTTCTGTCCTTGGGCGCAGCGATGTCCAATACCGGATTGATTGGTACAGCAGTACTCACTTTATTGGTGGGACAGCATGCGATGACCTATACCTCATTGGTGGTCATTATTGAAAGCATGATTCTGATTCCGATGGTCTTAATCTTGGCTGCACTCGGTACCCAACATCAAGCCAATCTGGGGAGTCTTGTGAAAAGTGCTCTTCTGATGCTGTTTAAGAACCCTTTATTTATGGGGGTGATGCTGGGTATGGCCTGTGCGATTTTTGAAATTCGCCTGCCAATTTATCTGGATCAGGTCTTTGCCATGATTGGACAGACTGCCTCACCTTTGGCGCTGTTCGCGATTGGTGGCGGAATCGTGGGCATGAGTCTGAAATATGTGAATCTGCAAAGCTTCTATTTGGTATTTTCCAGCAATATCCTGATGCCGATCCTGATGTATCTGGGCCTGAGTCGATTGACTCATTTAAGTCAGGAAATGATCTATGCGGGTACCTTGATCGCAGCCCTACCTATGCCAACGATTTTTGGTATGTTAGGGCAGGCGTACGGCCTCAATGAGCGGACTCTAACGCCATTATTAATGAGTACCCTTGCAGGTTTTGTGGTTGCCAGTGGACTTATTACTTTGTGGTGGAGTTAACCAAGCTGGCTTATAAATCTATAGCCCATAAAAAAGCTCCAACAGGAGCTTTTTTATTTTGATAAAATTTGATTAACTTTTTTTGGCAGGTGCTTTTTTCTGCTCGGCAATCATTTTATCCACTGCTGCTAGAGATTCTCTGGCCTTAGGAATATTTTCCTGTGCTAGGGCTGCAAAGATCTTTTTCGCTTCAGGTAGGTTTTGCGGAACAATACTACCGTTGGCAAACATATTGCCAATCGCCATCAGGGCAGGGATATAGCCTTTTTTCGCCAGATCCTGAATACTGCTCAAGCCTTGCTGGATCGGCTTTTCATTCTTGGTTTTAAAGCCGTTGCTGATGTCATATAAGGCTTTGGCATGAATGGCCGGCATATTACCCTTGCTAATAAGAGGCTGTAATTTTTTCAAAGCCTGCTGGTCAGAAGCTGTTGTTCCTTCAGCAAATAAAAGTATAGCCAGATCTACCGTCGCTTCATCAAAATTGGCTGCCGATGCGCGTTCTAGGTATTGCTTGGCTTTGCCCAAATCCTGCTTAAGACCTAAAGTACCACCAGTATAATTCTTGCCCAGTACATAGTTGGCCACCGGATAACCTTTGCTGGCAGCCTGTTCATATAGTTGGATGGCCTTTTTTTCATCCTTGGCCGTGCCTTGGCCAGTTTGCGTTAAATAGCCTAAGTTATATATGGCTTGTGCATTTCCCTGGCTGGCCAATTTGCTTAAAGCATCGTAGGCACCCTTGAAATTCTTAGCATTCACCATCTCTTCAATTTTGGCAAATTGAGGATCAACTGGGGCATTTGAAGTGGTTGCGAGGGCAAATTGGCTGGACACAGCAAGAATTGCAGCAAGTACTAATTTTTTCATTGTTCCGATAACCTTAATTTTTCTAACACCTAATTCCATGGTGCGATTTTTGTCGTTTTCATCTACATCATAAGACGATTTCAGGGTTTGTAAATACTGAATATGTGACTAATTACAAATTATTTGAGAATCATAGAGGAGATGAATCAATAAAAGCGTGCTCGGTTTAAGGTGTGTTTTATTTAGTCAATCTTTGTCTATTTAATTGTTTAGCCTAATAAAAATAAAAAAGCCAGAATTGAATTCTGGCTTTTGCATCAAGAGAAAAGTTAGTTATTGTGGACGTGCCACATCACCACTTAAAGCTTCAGGCAATTCAAGAACTTGTACATCCAGCTCAGCCAATGCTTCAGGTTTGGCAACCACTAAAGCCTGATAACCCTGATCTGTACCAATACTATTGACCACTTCGATGTCATTGTGCAGCTTGGTCGCAACAGCAGGTGCTTCACCTGTACCTTGAATCAAATGCAACCAGTGTTTTGGCTTAGCTTTAAACCATAAACGTGCAATCACTTCCTGACCCAGATAACAACCTTTGTCATAGTGAATGCCTTCACGTTGATGCAGACGCAATTCCTGTGGCTGGAACAGGGTCGCAGTAGCTGCCTGAATCCAGGCCTGACCTGAGGCAATGGCTTGCTGTTGCCAAAGGATAATATCCGTTTCAGTTTCAAAAAAATCAGTCTGGATATCATTGATAACTGGATAAACCGGGCCAACCTGTTCCAGTTTCATTTTTGAAAAAGCGCCAAACTTTTTAATATGGCTGGCCAGTTCTTCTGCCTGATCTTCAGGGCTGACAATTTCAAAGCTTTCCGGATTAATTTTTTTCAACCAGATACCGAACTGGATACGTCCTTTCAAGCTACAGATCGCTGTATAGCGGGTCAGGTTTTCAGCCAGAATTTCGACATTTAAAGTAACTTGACCCTGAAGGAATTTTTGCGCATCTACTCCATTCAGCGTAAATAAGGTAAAAGCAGGAGATGTTGCCATGATCAGCCTCAGTTTGAATACTCAAAATCAATCAAGCTATTGTGCAGCAAGCATTTAATAGAGGCAAACAAAAAAGCCAACAATCGGGATCGTTGGCCTTTTAAAGAGTGTCTACTTAGTGATGATGAGATGAGGTTGGCAGAGGTGAATCACAAGGGAATTTTCCTCCACAGACCCGTACCGTTTCCATCATGCCCTGATCTTCATGATCGAGGATATGACAGTGCTGTACAAAATCGCCTTCAAATTTCTTGTAATGACTTCGAAGAATAAATTTATAATTCGCCTTGATAAACAGGGTATCCTTGAATTGTCCTTTCATGCCACGATATTGCACATCATCTGTATCATTATCGTCAGGCGCTAATTCACTCACATCAACTTCTTTGGATTCGCCATTAGGGCCAGTGACAGTTTTTAAGATTTTAACAATCTGGAATGGATTGACATGAATATGGAAAGGATGGCCACCAAAAGCTTCGGTCGTCAGTTCCCATTCATCCGTCTGTCCAATTTGTAATTGACGCACATATTCACGATCCGGGTCTTTGGCATGAGTCCGACCGACTGATCCTTCGCCATCAAATGCATCTCCAAAACTGAGCAAGTCACCATCTTCTTTATGGCGGAAGCCAAATTTAAGACCATTTGCGAAAGCCAGCTCAAATTTACTGTACTGTTTCGGTCTGGAGGCAACCAGCTTGTCAATTGCTGGAGTCATCAATGATGGATGATCAGTAAAGGCAGTAAGATCAAGCTTGGATAACTGAGTCTGAATCTCTTTGCTTAAACCAATTTTTTTTGCACGCTCTTGCAGGAACTGGGCAGGAGTCTGCGCTTTTGTTTTGCTTGCCTGTACATTGACCCATCCCAGTAGTTGAGCATTGAAAGGATGGTTCGGAGCTAGTTGAGGAGTAATTTGACCCGTTGGGATCGGTGCATTCACTTCATCCTCAATATTTAATTTGGAGTCATAAATGCAGTATTTGTTGGTGGTTGGGAAGGTGACCATTGCATCATGACGATAACCAGGCTGGAACACAGACAGTGTTCTGCGCTGTACCTGAGTCATGGTCAAACCATCTTGAGCAATCGTATAAACAGGTAAGCTTTTTAAACTCTCATTAAACTCTTTTGGATCTGCTTCCTGATATGCCAGACAGGCTTTAAGGGTGTCTGCGGCGCTAAATTTACTGGAGTTTGGCAGTTCTTTAATAATCAAACCAATGGTGTCGCGTACACCACCATGAATCATGCGCCAGCGATTAAATGCATTCTGTTCAACTTTAATCTCTCCTAAAACTTTACCATTGATAGACGTATAAAAGTTCTGGCCGGCCCAAGAGCTAGGATTAGCGATATCTGTATAATCTTCCAGTAATCCTAAGCCTTTACCTTCGCAATTGTTAGGAATATCGAATTTTACATCCGGGTCAGGGTTAGAGCATCGATATTGAATTTGCTGGAACAACAGGATTTTTTCATTTGGATAGCTATTTTTTTCTTTCCATAAAATGTCCATATCGCCTGTTTCAGTAACTTTGCCATTTTTTACTTTTGGCGTTCTTGAGCCTTCTACAATTAATGGGCCTGCCATACCGCTCGATACCTGAATAGCCGTTGAGCCATGCAGATGGGCATGATACCAGTAGGTTCCTGCCGGATGATTCGGCTCCATTTTGTACTGATAGTCAAATTTTTCCTGAGGTTTAAATTTCAGGAAAACATTATCGCTGTTGCCTTGAGGGCTTACCCAGAAGCCATGGGTATGCAAGTTAGTAGTATTAAAGCAATGTGGATCGTTCACATTATCCACTTTGTCTGGGCAGGTGGCTTTCTGTTCAGGTGGAAGCTGGTTATTTAGGTTAATTTTCAGGGTTTCACCTTGTTTGACCCGGATTTGCGGACCAACTAAAAGGTCTTCAACAGACTCTCCAGCTTTTTTCTTGTTAAACAAACTGGCATTAGTGAGATAACCTCTGACGAACAGTTGATCCCAGGTACTATTTCTCGGATTGTAAATCTTGCCGGTTTTATAAGCGACAATCAGTTCATGGGTGCCTTTGGAATTTTTTTGCAATAGTGGCGGATTGCTAATCAATATATCGGGTGTTGTTGGAGTAGGTTGTGGGTTGTTGGGATTATTGGTAGTGGTTGGTGGGTTAGGGTTGTTGGGAGTTGGCGGTTTAGGATTGGAAGGATTTTTACCTCCATTCCAGCTTGCTGCCAGTACAGCGATTACTGCAGCAACGATACCGATAATGGCGAGTTGTATCATTGTAATCACCCTTATGTGCTTTTGTGATGAGTGTTGTTGTGAAGTAATTCGAGGGTAGATTTACAAAGTTGAGATACAGACTGTTATCACCAAATTAGGGGGAGGGCGACAAACGGTAAGCTAAAATGACGTGTGTAAAGTATTCTAGATAGGGATGCGTTTTATAAGCTCATGTTTATAAATCATTGTCCTATAAATATTTAACGTATTTCTAAAATTGTAAGAAAGTCTTAAAAAATATATGGAATTGAAAATGTAACTTATTTCGGGGTATGTCTTAACCTGAAAAATGATTTTTTCGCTTAAGCTCATCGAGCAATATCTGCAATGAAATTTACTATTTCTGGTTAAGAGCTACGCTTAACACTGAAATAGAAAACATAGATTCAGCTTTTTATTAAATGAGCTATTTCTAAAATTGAAAGATTCTAAGCTTTGATTTCATATGAAATTTATCCTTAAACTCATTCCAATAAATTGATTATCTTTTATGCTGTTATCAACATCTCATACTAAAGAATGAGACAGATTTAGGCCTATTTTTCAGAAAAAATGCAATTTAGAGTCAAAATTCTAAAGTATGAGTTATAAATTTCGGTAAAAATGCCATTTTTAGTATTTAAGATTTTGAAAATCATAAGATTTGGGAAATGGACTTTCGACAGCGTACAATGCCTTTATTAAAAAACAAGTCACCAAGATATTTTGATGAATAAAAAGAGTAATGAAAGAGGGCAGGCAAGCTATGAACAATAACTACCGGAAACCGCTGCAAGGTACCCAGTTGGAATATTATGACGTGCGTCAAGCCGTAGAAGATATTCAGCCAGGCGCATATGCCAAACTTCCTTATACATCTAAAGTGCTGGCCGAGCAGCTGGTACGCCGTTGCGACCCTGCGATTTTAGAACAGTCTTTACGCCAGTTGATTGAGCGTAAACAGGAACATGATTTTCCTTGGTATCCGGCGCGTGTAGTTTGTCATGACATCTTAGGGCAAACAGCACTGGTCGATCTTGCCGGTCTGCGTGATGCGATTGCCGATCAGGGCGGTGATCCGTCTAAAGTCAATCCAGTGGTGCCGACCCAGCTGATTGTCGATCACTCGCTGGCAGTAGAATATGGCGGCTTTGACCCAGATGCATTTGAGAAAAACCGTGCAGTAGAAGACCGCCGTAATGAAGACCGTTTCCATTTTATTGAATGGACCAAAACTGCGTTTGAAAATGTTGATGTGATTCCTGCTGGTAATGGCATCATGCACCAGATCAATCTGGAAAAAATGTCACCGGTGATTCAGAACCGTGATGGCGTGGCATTCCCAGATACTTGTGTCGGCACAGACTCTCATACCCCACATACCGATGCACTGGGCGTGATTTCAGTCGGTGTTGGTGGCTTAGAGGCTGAAAATGTGATGCTGGGCCGTGCATCGTGGATGCGTCTGCCGGACATTATCGGTGTCGAACTGGTAGGACAACGTCAGCCGGGCATTACCGCAACCGATATCGTACTGGCTTTAACTGAATTCCTGCGTAAAGAACGTGTGGTTGGTGCTTATCTGGAATTCTTCGGTGAAGGCGCAGACAGCATGTCAGTCGGTGACCGTGCCACGATTTCCAATATGACACCGGAATATGGCGCAACTGCTGCTATGTTCTATATCGATCAAAATACGATTGATTATCTGACGCTGACTGGTCGTGAATCTGAACAGGTGAAACTGGTTGAAACTTATGCCAAGGAAATTGGTCTGTGGTCATCAGAAATGACTCAGGCAGAATATCCACGTGTATTGCGTTTTGACTTGTCTACCGTGACTCGTAACATAGCGGGTCCATCGAATCCGCATGCACGTGTATCAACATCTGACCTGAAAGAAAAAGGCATTGCAGGTGTGGTAGAAAACCGTACTGATGGCTTAATGCCAGATGGTGCAATCATCATCGCGGCGATTACCTCGTGTACCAATACGTCTAACCCGCGTAATACCGTGGCAGCAGGTTTGTTGGCACGTAAGGCCAATGAGCTTGGCCTGATGCGTAAACCTTGGGTGAAATCTTCTTTTGCTCCGGGTTCTAAAGCGGCTGCATTGTACTTGGAAGAGGCAGGTGTACTGAAGGATCTGGAAAAACTAGGCTTTGGTATCGTGGCGTATGCATGTACCACCTGTAACGGCATGTCGGGTGCGCTTGATCCGAAAATTCAGCAGGAAATTATTGACCGTGACTTGTATGCGACAGCAGTCTTGTCGGGTAACCGTAACTTTGATGGCCGTATCCATCCTTATGCGAAGCAAGCCTTCTTGGCATCTCCACCCTTAGTGGTCGCGTATGCGATTGCCGGTACGATCCGTTTTGATATCGAGAAAGATGCACTAGGCACAGACAAAGATGGCAATCCGATTTACCTGAAAGACATCTGGCCATCGGATGAAGAAATTGATGCTTTGGTGAAAGAGTCCGTGAAGCCAGAACAGTTCAAGAAAGTTTATATTCCGATGTTTGATCTAGGTGAGCATGAGAAAGCTGCAAGTCCGCTGTATGACTGGCGTCCGCAAAGTACCTATATCCGCCGTCCGCCATATTGGGAAGGAGCTTTGGCTGCACCACGTACCCTTGCGAATATGCGTCCTTTAGCAATCCTTAGCGATAACATCACTACCGATCATTTATCTCCATCAAACGCGATTGTGTTGGATTCAGCAGCGGGTCAATATCTGGCGAAAATGGGCTTACCTGAAGAAGATTTCAACTCTTATGCCACGCACCGTGGCGATCACCTGACTGCACAGCGTGCAACTTTGGCAAATCCGAAGCTGTATAACGAGATGGTGGTACGTTCTGACGGCACCATTAAGCAAGGTTCTAAAGCGCGTGTAGAGCCGGAAGGTGAAGTGATGCGTATGTGGGAAGCGATTGAAACCTACATGAACCGTAAGCAACCGCTCATCATTGTTGCTGGTAAAGATTATGGTCAGGGTTCAAGCCGTGACTGGGCTGCGAAAGGTGTGCGTCTGGCAGGTGTAGAAGCGATTGTTGCTGAAGGTTTTGAGCGTATTCACCGGACAAACTTGGTCGGTATGGGTGTTCTTCCGCTTGAGTTTAAGCCGGGTACAGATCGTAAAACTTTGAAGCTGGATGGTACTGAACTGTATAGCGTAATTGGTAATATTGCGCCACGTTCGACTTTGACTCTGGTGATTGAGCGTGCGACTGAAGATGGCAAAAAACAGACCATTGAAGTGCCAGTAACTTGTCGTTTGGATACGGAAGAAGAGGTTTCTGTGTATGAAGCGGGTGGGGTATTACAACGTTTTGCGCAGGATTTCTTGGAAGGGAATGTGGCTTGATGATTTCAATTGGTCTTATTTGATTTTAATATATAAAAAACCTACATAAATGTAGGTTTTTTATTTGTGAAATTTTATGTACGTTCAGGCTTTGTTGTATAAATACATAACCAACTGATTTTGTTCATTTAATTTTTAGGTTGAAATTCATACAAACCTATTTAAATCAGAAGCTTACAAAATCTTTATGCAACAAAGCCATTCAAAATATGAAATTAAAAAAATCATTGGTCAATTTTGGTCTGAAAAATATATTGAAGTGTTAGGATGCAAAGGTTTATCCAAAAAGATTTATGACAATCTAATTCAAATAAAAGAAAAATATCGTAACACTTTTGCTCATGGTGGATTTGAAAAAAAGAGTCAATCATTTCATTTCCATTTAGAGGGATATGGAGCAGTTCCTGCAACAATGTCTGATTATAAAAATAGCGTCTACTTTACCTCAATTCCTTTAAATGAAGATAAGTTTATTGAAATTGTAAAGATTTTTGACGAGCTTGATAGGTATATCGAAGAAAACTTGGTAGCAGGGTGGAAGTTTTGTCAAAGCGGATTGGATTTGATAATGGATAGATCTTCGTTGAAGAATATGCTTGAAGTTTCTCAAGATCCAGATAATTTCGAGCATTGGCTACAAAATGAGAATGAGAGGTTATGTAATTATATCAATGCTGATTATTAGAACTGACTTAGTGACTAATAGCTAGTTTTCTAGTCTTCGCCCAAATGCCATCATCATTTACAAAAATGGACAATAGACATTCATCACAATAGAGTTATACTGCTTAGACCATTTTCTAAAACAACGGAGAACAAAGATGGTTACAGCTGGCTCAAAACCGGGAACAGGTTTCTATTTTTGTATTCAATGCGGACATCGCGTCTTCTTAGAAATTGGTACAGACCGACTACCACCGTGTACCAAATGCCTCGGCACCCAATATAACGATAAGGTTGCCTAAGCACACGATATTCAAAACAGAAGATCCTGTTTTAAATAAAAGCCCTATCACCCGATAGGGCTTTTTTGTTAGCGTATAATTTACATCATAAAAATGGCTTAAATCTCAAGGATAAGCAGCATGGAAACAATCCTCGGTTTATGTATCGGTATCGGCTTGAGTGCAGCCTGTGGTTTCCGTGTTTTTGTGCCTTTAATGGTGATGAGTATTGCTGCATTGATGGGCTGGTTTGAACCGATGACCGGTTTTGAATGGCTGGCCATGCCGGCAGTTTGTCTGGCTTTAGCCATCGCGACCCTCTGTGAAATCGCTGCGTATTATATTCCCTGGGTGGACAATGCCATCGATACGATTGCAACGCCTGCAGCCATGCTGGCCGGAACCTTGATAACGATGGCTGCCAGCAGTGGAAAAATGTCTCAGTTTGCAGCTTGGGCCGCAGCGATTATTGTCGGTGGCGGAACAGCTGGGGCTGTGCAAATGAGCAGTGTTGCAGCACGCGGACTATCAACTGCCACCACGGGCGGTGTTGCGAATCCCGTACTCTCAACCGGAGAGTGGATCGGGGCTATTCTGTTATCCATCCTGTCATTGCTTTTGCCAGTGCTAGCTACCTTGCTGGTTGTAATGCTAGCCATAATGGCAATTCGCTGGATACGTCTAAAAAAGAAAAACAAGCTAGAAAATTCCGCCTTATAAAAGTCAGATAAATAAATATTTATCACTCATTCTTAATGAAATATTTGCTTAAAGAAAGGTCCTTATCTTGTTTATGAAATTGCTTGATTTTTATTCAATAAAGACATAATTTTATTATGGAATTGCAAAAGACATAATTTCTGTATGGTTTTATTTGTGGTTGAACTTTATAAAAACAATATTAGGGGAACTGTAAATGATTAAATTTATTGTAGATGAACAAGAGTCTGCTCAAGGCGTGCACTATATTCATAACGCAACACGAGGCTGTGAAGACCTGCCAGAATTTGATAACCAGATTCTGATTGGATATTTTGCTAATTATGATCTGGCTTATAAACGGGCAAGAATGAATTGGCCGAGGGAAAAAGTAGAGGGCTGTCATAAGTGCTGTACAGAATGAGATTTATAGACATATTGGGCATCATTTAAAACCCGCTATACAGTGGGTTTTACTATTTATTTTGTTTGAAAATCGGTCAGTTTGACCTCATATAAAATTATAGATTTATCATTTTTTAGGGCTGCTCAATTGCAACATTATCTTGATCTCAATCATGACTCGGGTGTGGCCAATTATGAGATTGGCAATGAGTTCATTCGGGTTCAATTCAAGAAAACCTCGAAAGTGTATACGTATAGCTATAGCAGTGCGGGCTATCAGCATGTGGAAAATATGAAACAGCTGGCCCAGTATGGTGATGGCTTAAATGCCTATATCAATCATCATACCCGTCATCTGTTTGTACGCTAAAAAGTGATCGCTGGAAGTCAAAACTGAAACTTTTAGCTCAAAATATTTAAACCATTTCCCTTTAGATCACAGATACAAATCAGTAGTTCCTGAAGATTTGATCAATCTGTTAACTTAATGATAGATGGCTCTACAGGCAGGGAATCACTATGGACCTCGATTTCTGGTGTCGGTTTTTACTTTATACATTGGCTTTGAATTACAGCATTTTAATGCTCTGGTTCTTGCTCATTGTCTTTTTACGAGACTGGGTACAACGATTGCATAGTCGATGGTTTTAGCTTTCAGATTCGACTTTTGATGCCGTTCATTATGGCGGCATGGCCCTCTATAAAATCGGAATACTCCTATTCAATCTGGTTCCGCTGATAGCCATATATTTAATTGGGAAAAGTTAGGAGACAAAACTTTCTCAGGTTTCAAGAATAAATAAAATTGATAGTCGCATTAGCATTACACAGAGCAGTTTAAACGCTTAAAATACTCGAAACAGAATAAATAATATAGAAAAGGAGTTCGGCTCAATGAATCAGTTTAAACCTGCCTTAATTTTAGGTGCATTGATCGGCTTGGGAATGATTATTGCCGGATTCATTCTGGGCAATAGTGCGGTCAAGATTAAACAATATGAACGGATTGTTTCCGTAAAAGGGCTGTCGGAACGTGAAGTGAAAGCCGATGTCGCAGTCTGGCCCATCCGTTTTAGTGGCGGTAGTCAGGATCTGACAGAACTGTATGACACCATGGAGCTGCAAACCCAACAAATTCAGGCGTTCTTAAAAGGCGAAGGTTTTAAGGCAGAAGAAATTACCACAGGTTCTCCAGTCACTACAGATAAATACGCCCAGCAATACGGCGGTGATGCCAATGTCGCGCTACGTTATACCGCGCATCAGACCATTACGGTTTATACCCACAATATTGATGCAGTCCGTGCAGCGCAAACCCGTCTGGTCGCTCTCGGTAAAAAAGGTATTGCTTTTGGTGGTGATGATTCCGGGCAAAGAACGGAATATATTTTTACCAAACTGAATGACATCAAACCGGCGATGATTGAAGAGGCCACACAAAATGCCCGCAGTGTGGCAGAAAAGTTTGCAGCAGATTCTCAAAGCCGTCTCGGGAAAATCAAGACAGCCAATCAAGGTCTGTTTAGCATTGAAGACCGTGACAGCAATACGCCTTATCTAAAGAAAGTTCGTGTGGTTTCTACAGTGGATTATTATCTGGCTGATTAAATGGCTGGAAAACTGAACTTAGCGGTTTGAAAAATTTAGAGCAGAATGAAGTTTTAAGTGAAGATAAATTCCAGTAATTCTGCTCTTTCCGCAATAAAAGATCTTTATTTTGAGCTAAAAGATAAAAAATTCTTCTATAAATATATTCTAAGAAAAATATTTTCAAAAACTGGGAAAATTAAAAAATCTTAGGAAATTAATTTTACCGCAGCTTGGCTACTATATATCTCAAGGGTGTGATGGGATCGAAAAGAGTAGCATGCTGTGAGTGGCGCAAAACGCGAGTGCAGTACGAACCCAAAAGGTCTCGATTCGGCTTAGGACGCTATAGACCAAAAGTTTATAGGCTATAAGATCATTTCTTACAAAGAGTGATAGTTGAAGTAAACCATCAAGATGTTTTCCCAACACCCTCAAAATTTTCTCTTCTAATAATAAATCTTCTCCTCCAAACTGCTTAATACTTTCCTTACCCAGTCACTTATCTTCTTCCTCAAATAGCTTTAAATTCATTTGAGATTCAATCAAATACTATTAAAATCACATATCTAATCTATTTTATTTGTAGCCTATTGCTTTCAATTATCCTTTATTTAAATACTATTCTAATGTCACCGGTTGTTTATAAGTATTTGATATAAATAATTTAAAATATAATATGTTTAATATTTGCTCACAAATTATATCCTTGAAAAATAAAACAGAATGCTATGATAATTTTACATATAAGAAAGGGGCACGTCTCATGAAAAAATATGAATTAGAAATCAGTTATCCGCATCAGGAAGAAGACGAAGCAGAGCAGCTAGGCAGCTTATCGGCAGAAGAAATTCTCTCTACTTTTAAGTCCATCAATTGGCAACAGTTACGGATTTTACAATTACAGATGCAAGCCGCCATTACCACTTTTACCGTAACAGATTCCGATACTGAACAGTCGATCCAGATCACGCTAAATGAACTGGCGCCCTCAGGTCAGCTTGAGTTCAGGCTGGAAAGTGATATTGAAGTCGAAGCTCAGCATAAAATTCTGGGACTGTTTAGCCTGAAAAACAAAGACTATGTGTCATTTCGCAGTCTGACTATGTCACAGGTTCAGCAATATCTTATGACATTCTTAAATGAAGATCTCGACAGCCTGAAAACCCAGTATCAGTCAGGTCATTCAGTATCTCCCATCAGTGCAGCGTCCAAAGCTTAGTCGGGCATTGATTCTATAACAGGGCTGGATTGACAGTATTCCCTGACATTGTTATTTTGCGCGTTTTCTCCTGAATGCTTACAGCACATGCCTATTAACGACAACTTTGTCTACGCGCCGCCTCAAGACCCATTGCATATTCTGTATGAAGATGATGATCTAGTCGTCATTGAGAAGCCGGCTGGTTTGTTGTCTGTTCCGGGACGTTTGCCTGAGCATCATGACAGTGCTTATCTACGGGTACTAGAGCGTTATCCGAATGCCAAAATTACCCATCGTCTGGATATGGCGACGTCCGGAATACTGATGTTTGCCAAACATCGCGAAGCCGAAGTGGCGGTCAGTAAAATGTTCCAGGCACGTACAGTCAGCAAGCACTATATTGCGCTGGTACAGGGAGAGATTCAGACCGAGGGCAGTGTCGATGTGCCTTTAATTACTGACTGGGAAAATCGCCCACGGCAAATGGTACATTTTGAACTGGGTAAAGCTGCCAAAACACTCTATCAACGGCTGGAATATCTGCCTGAGCAAGACATCAGCCGGGTATTACTGACGCCAATTACCGGACGTTCACATCAGCTCAGAGTCCACATGCTGCATATCGGTCATCCGATTACGGGCGATAAAATTTATCATCCGGAACCAACGCGTAGTGCTCTTAATCGCATGGCCTTGCATGCCAGTGAACTGACTTTTACTCAACCCTTGAGTGGTCATAAAGTTGAGATTCTTGCACCTGCGCCATTTTAGTGAGACTTAACCATTCAAAAAATGAATATAGATTCTGATAAATATTTGAATTTCAGTAAGCTGCAACAGAAATGTTAGAATTTATTTCAATCATCGGAAAATTATGGAGTTGAATTTAAACAGTTTTCTAGAAAAATTATGTTCTGAATCATGTCTTATCAAGTAATGAATTTTTGAAATAAAAAATGTGTACCAGAAAACATTGCAGGAATCATTTAAGGGGGATTTATCACTTTATCTTTAGTTTAACTGTTTGATCTGTCTATTTTTATTAGGTTTTTCTCAAGATTTTCAGCCTATCCGAAATTCGATCTTATAACTTTTGATATAAAAATAAAAACCACTCTAATCGCTTATCACCAACAGATTCATGTTAAGTAAATTGATAGGCATAAAAATATTAAGGTTTTATAGGTGAAAGATCATTTAAAAGATCAAATATATTAAATATTTATGGTCAATTTTTATCTTTGATTCTCATCATTAAATTATGCAGAATAACTTTAAAACATCATAAATTTTTAATTTTTTAGTGCCTATATATGGTGCAAGGGGTAAGGGACAGGATGATGCTAAGTGGCGCGCTCTTTGTTCTCGCAAGTGTTTTAATCATTGTATTACTAGGGGTATTCAATAGCCTGAAATTATCAAGAAACAATATTCGGTCTCTACAGGAAAATCTGGATCATTCACGCAGTAAATTAGCTGATTATGAAACACAAGTTGATGAATTAAATTATGAAATGACCCAGCTACGGATGCAGTTGGGGAGCGCCAGAACTGAACTGAATAAATATAAAAAATATCAGGATATCTGTGACATCGAGCAGTACATTATTAACCGCAGTTTGCAGGCTGAAAATTTCGTAGAAGTAACCAAGCTTGATGCTTCCATCATGCTGGATGATCTCAAAGCCTATATCGCTCAGGTCAAAGCATATTTACAGAGTTTACAGGCTCAGGCCGAAGCTGATATTGAGCAGCAGGCCCGAAAAGCTTTACAGGCTTATTATCAGCAGGCCAAAGAACAGCAGCGACTGCAAGAAGTAGTTGAGGCTCTCGAGCAGAAGATCAAGGGCTATCAACATGGTTTTGATGTGCCGGTCACGCAGCTTCTGGATCAGCTCATTAGTGGCTACAATGATACTGATGCAGCTCGGCATTTACTGACTATCAGAACACAGATTGAGCAGGCCAAAGAACAGCAGCAGATGGCTAGCTGTAACTATGTTGATGAAGACCGTCGCAAGAGCACCATCGAGATTTTGAGTCTGGCATTTAATAGCAGGGCAGAATTCTATTTGTCCCAGTTAAATACTCATAATCTGGGAGAAATGCTGCAATCCTTAAAAGATGATTATCGCCTGATGAACTATAAAGGACAAAGCTTGAGCCAAGCCATGATTCAGGAGTCTTATCTGAACTTACGTCTGGAAGAGCTTAAATTCGCCGCCATTTTACTCGAGCTTCGACAGAATCAAGTGTCTGAGCCATCTGCAGTAATCGCTTCCTAACTCCAATTAAAAAAGACAAATCAACCGATGAAATTTTTTAATCTGCAGATTGATATGTAGGTATTTTAAATTAGATGAAAATGCAGCTTTTTTTCTCAAATTATTAAATTTATATTGATAAAATTCAGTTGGTTATTTAGAGAAAGTTAATTTTTTTTCATATTCTGTACTCGATAATTCAAATAAAATAAGTTAAGCTGAATCGAATAATAAAACATCATAATAAGGGTATCTCTATGGCACGCGATTATGACAAATTCCCTGACGATGAAAATGGTCATGTACTGTGGCAAATGTATCAGGATGGTGATGATCTGCAGGACGACCATGAAATTGAATTCTCGATAGCCTTTAATAGTGAAGAACAGGCTGACCGCTGTGCATTGAACTTGCTTAAAGAAGAACAAAAGATAAGCCTATATCAGGATGAGGAGAGCGATACGCTGGAATGGACAATTACTATTCATGTCTATATGCAGCCTACCTATGAAAATATTGTCGATCTGGAACAATGGTTTACCAGAATTGCCGCTGAATTTCAGGGTGAATATGACGGCTGGGGCTGTATGGCCTATGTCTATGATGATGAAGTCGACCCGGAAGAGGGCGAAAGCAAACTGCGTAGCAGCTAATCAAAATTTCCTTATTCAAGCCCGGTTAAGCCGGGTTTTTTATCGCCTGCGGTATTGGTCGGGTCAACTGTAGTTTTTTGTTATACATCCTATAAAATGGATAGATAACAATTATATTTAGGCCGTACAGTATGTTGGGCAGTTATTTAAATACTGAGGCCGACGAAATCAGGATGATCCGTCCGAATAATAAATAAAAATAATCTTTCAGTAAGAACAAGAAAAAAAGGTAGGCTGAAATGAGTTATACCCTAAAAATGCATCGCGTATTCAGTGCGCCACCGGAACGGGTGTACCGGGCCTTTATTCATCCAGATGCTATTGCAAAATGGCTGGCACCGCATGGCTTCACTGCCAGAGTTGAGCATGCCGAAGTCAAACCGGGAGGCAGCTATAAAATCACCCTGACCAATTTTGCTACCGGTACCCAGCATCATTTACATGGCACCTATCATGAAGTTATTCCCAACCAGCTACTGCGCTATACCGATTGCTTTTCTACACCTGAAGTCAAAGGTGAAATTGAAGTCACGCTCATCTTTGAAAAAGTGTCTGTAGGCACCAGCCTGCATATTATTCAGGTGGGTTATCCGGATCTAGTACCGCCATCTGCATGCTACTTAAGCTGGCAAGAGTCATTGCAGCTTTTGTCCTGGCTGGTCAATCCACATATTTTGGATGGTTAAGTTCAGTTAATTAAGTTGAGCGGGAGATCCTTTTAAAGCTTGAGCATGAACCTATCCAAAGATGCTATAATTCAGCTTTAATTTTTTGTTTTTTCTTTTATTTTTTTATTTTGTCGAGGTTGCTATGGCTCTACCACAATGCCCAAAATGCCAGTCTGAATATACCTATGAAGATGGTGACTTGTTAATCTGCCCAGAATGTGGATATGAGTGGAAAGAAGGGGAAGCAACTGAGGAACCCGTGGTCATCAAGGATGCGCATGGCAATCTGCTGGCTGATGGCGACACAGTTACGCTGATTAAGGATCTTAAAATTAAAGGGTCTTCTTCAGTGGTTAAAGTCGGGACTAAGGTCAAAAATATTCGTCTATTACCCGATGCAACTGATGGACATGATATTGACTGTAAAATTGATGGCATTGGCGCCATGAAGCTCAAATCTGAATATGTGAAAAAAGCCTAATACGTTCTTATACGAATGAGTGCTTTCGGTCTTCGGGTTTGAAGGTTTATGCTTCTTCCTCAAACTCGAAGATCAATCTCTTCTGATCACTATATCATGCCTGGATCTATGCTTTATGCCTCATCTTCATTTTGAATATTCAGATAATATTCAGCAGCTCGAAACCCAACCTTTAATGTTGGCAATTCATCAGGCCTTATTTAACGCCGGTTATATTAATGACCCGAATGATTTAAAAAGCCGGGCGATTGTACAGCAAGATTTTGTGATTGGACTAGAGCAGAAGACAGATCAGGCTTATGTGCATGCTAAAGTTTCTCTCCTGACTGGTCGTAGTCTGGACATTCGTCAAGCAATTTCCAAGCTGGTACTTCAGGTCATGCAGCAGCACATTGTCTCGCAGCCAGGGCTAAAGATTCAGCTCTGTGTTGAAATTCTGGAAATGGACAAAGAAACTTACACTAAAGCTATTATTTGAATTTTTTAGATTGAAGTGAGGACTAGGAAATGAAGTTTTCCTAGTTCCTCTCTTTATCTTGAATGTATAAGAATTTAATAAAAAATTGAGAAGTATCAAAGCAATTTTGAAATATAAAGAACGATAAATAAAACTAGAGCATAAAAATTTAAATAATCAGTCAAAATTCACCTGATGATTGCAGTTGATCAGAAAATTTTGCCTATGATTAAAAAATGGTGTAATTTTAGGTATTAGGTCACACTTTTGACCTAATCTATGGGGGATGGGTAAAACCAGAACCCATCCACATAATTAAAAATAATGAAAAACAAGAAAGACTGAAAAATGATGAGATGCTTGAAATCTCGGTTTTCAAGTCTGAATAAAACCTTATAGAGAGGTATTCAATGAAAATAATAGGGGAAGAATGTCTGGCTCAGGAAGTCAGGACATTTTTACAAAAATGGGATCAAGCTATTTGTTCACTTGAATTCAGCGAAATTCGTCAACTTTGCCGACCAGATGTCTGTCTGATTGATATTAGCTCCGAGCTGAAAGGGATTGAGGCTTATCAGGCTGCATGGCAACAGTACCGCCCATATATACGCAACAATGGTATGCGCGTTGAACGGCAGGAGGTCACCATTCAGGTCAATAATGACATGGCTTTCGTGTATGGGTATGTCCGGATTGCCTATGCGGCGATGGAACGATATTTTCCTTTACAATGGTGCCGCTTCAGCATGGTCTTGAGCAAACAGCAAGATCAGTGGCAATTGCATTATCAACATATTTCTGTTCCTGTTCAGGAGAAAACTGAAAAACTGCGTCCTGTGAAACTGGCAGGTTAAGGCGCAAGTTTTAAATTTCATTGTAACAAGATCATCATGTCTATTTGTCCATTCTTGAAAAAAATCACCATAAAAAAGCCTGAATCGTTCAGGCTTTTTTATTTAGGGAAGATTAGAAGCGTTTTGGAATCCGCTGACCATTCGGTACCGGAATTTCCGCATTTTTTAATACACCAAATAACCAGGTTTCTGCATGTTGTACGGCTGTTTTCAACTGGTCACCCAAGGCTAGACGTCCGGCAATGAAACTCGCCAGTGAACAGCCTGAGCCGTGATATTCACCCTCCAGACGCGGGCAACGGGTTTCGTTGATCAATTCACCCTGAATATATAGACGGTTCTGGATATAGTCGGGAGTATCTTCATGGCCGCCTTTAACCAGAATCGCGTGAGCACCCATTTCAAACAGTTTCTGCGTGGCTTGATCTAAATCCTGTTCACCTGTTAGGGCACGCAACTCAACTGTATTCGGAGTTAAAATCGTGGCTAGTGGAATCAGTTGTTTAAACGCTTTGACCAGTGTGGCCTGATTGCCGAGTGAGCCACCACTGTTGGCTACCAGCACCGGATCCAGTACATACTGATAATCTGCATGCGCTGTTAGAAATTCTGCCAGCGCCTCAATATTTTCAGTAGTACCCAGCATGCCTGATTTAACACAGCGGATCGGTAGATCCTTTACCACGGCATTGGCCTGAGCCAGCAGTAATTCCTTTGAAGTTGCTTCAAAACCAAAGACCTGTTGCGAGTTCTGGATGGTCAGGGCTGTACAGGCAATTGCAGCATGAGCACCACTTTGACCGATGGCTTCAATATCTGCTTGAAGGCCTGCTCCACCTGAAGGATCTAAACCTGAAAAGCAAAGTACGGTAGGTCGCAAAATGATGTCCTTCATTCACTAAAATTGCCTTAGTATAGGCAAATTTATTCAAACTCTCGATATTAATTTATATCACTTGCAAGAACTGTCTGTCAGGCAAAATTTCGTATGTTTATCTGATCAAAATATAGAGTTGACTACCCTGAAAATGGGCGTTATTGGCTTATTTTTATGGCCTAATAATTGCTTTAGGGTAGAGAAATCTGGCTATACTCACGATATGAATTGATGTCGGCTGCAAACATAGGGGACAAGGTGTGATTCAGAATATTTTAATTGATTTGGATGGTACATTAACTGACCCAAAAGTGGGGATTACGACTTCTGCCCGCTACGGTCTGGAAAAGGTGGGTCATCCGATCAGTGAAGACACGAATATTGACTGGATTATTGGGCCTCCTCTAAAAGCTTCGTTAGCCAAAATTCTGAATGTAGATGCGGATGATACTCTGGCTGAACAGGCACTAATGGCATATCGTGAGCGTTTCGCAGTGACTGGTCTATATGAAAATCACGTCTTTGAAGGCGTAGCTGAAACTCTGGCGGAACTTAAACGCCGTGGTTATCGCCTGTTTCTCGCAACAGCAAAACCAACCGTTTATGCCAAACAGATTTTGGAACATTTTAATCTGGCCCAGTATTTTACTGAGATTTATGGCAGTGAGCTGAATGGCGACCGGACCAATAAAGGGGAATTGATTCAGTATATCCTGGAACAACAAGGCATACAGGCTGATCAATGCATTATGGTGGGTGACCGTGAGCATGATATTTTTGGTGCCCGCCATAATGGGATTGAGTCGATTGCAGTCAAATACGGCTATGGTTCAGAAATTGAATTACAGCAGGCACAGCCCAAGTATACGATTGAGAACTTTAGTCATTTATTAAACTATTTAAAATAATTTTTTATTTTCATTAAAAATAAAATGCTTCTATGTTTAGGAGCATTTTTTATATTCATTATTAACAATAATTTTTAACTTTATTTTTTGAATAGAAATCTGTTTTATTGCGTTAACTTGATTAATTATTTGTATACTTTTGTTCTAATATTTTTTAGGCTTACATAAATATAATAATTTATTTTATGTGATGAATGTCATAGTTTAATTATAATTCACAAAAACATATTTGCCATATTTTAATATCTATTTATTAAATCTAGCTAAAATATTAAAATTCAACAGCTTAATTTTATAATAAGTTTTTAATTTATTTATTTCACTATGTTTTCAATATTTGGTAACAAGTTAAAGATAACATTTTTCAGATTCTCATCCCTTGATTTTGATGCTATGTATTTCACGTTTAATTAAGCAATAAATAAATTATAAAAAAGGATGGGAATAATATGGCGAATATACAGATATTGTCGGCAGAAAATGGAGAATTAATTCAGGATATTAATACTAATATTTTGAATTTAACCTAAAAATCAGTGATTAAGGTAAATGCCACGATTGATGAAGTGGCAAAAATTACGCGTCAAGGTAATTTGGCTGTTATCCATTTTAAAAATGGTGAAACTATTACGATCGAAAATTATTTTGATTATGTAGTGAATGATAATCGAATCGTTTTTGAGCATGAAGGCCAATTGTACTGGGCGGAATTTACCGATGAAAATGGGGTAATGCTCGATACGATTCAATATCACCCGCTTACAGGAGATCTGGCTGAGAGTGGAACCGTAGGTGCGGGTGTTTTACCTTGGCTGGGTGGGGCACTGGCTCTAGGAGCTATTGCGGCAGCGGCAGGTGGAGGCTCATCCTCAGGAAGTAGTTCGGATAATCGGGATATGAGTCCGCCGAAGTTAACCGGCGTCATTGTAAATGAAGAAGGCCAGCTTGAACTGAGTTTCGATGAAAATATAAATGGTTCAAATCCACGCGCTGAAGATTTCACAGTGGTGGTGGATGGAGAAGAAATTCCCGTCACCGATATTATTGTACAAGATGATAAGATTATCCTGATTACGGAACCAGAGATCCGGGACGGACAAGAAGTTACGGTTGAATATCAGGATAGTACACCTGACGATAATCAGGGAATTAAGGATTCAGAAGGGAATGTATTAGAAGATCTGGATTCAGATGATGTGGGGGGAGTGCAGAATCCGGATATTAGTGGGCCCGTACTTTTAGCTGTCGAAGTGAATGCTGATGGTAACATCGAACTCAGTTTTAACGAAACTTTAGATGCAGATAATTTACCTCCTTTAGATAGTCTGGTCGTTACAGTGGGTACCGCACCAGATCAAACTACGGTCGATGTGATTAATATTGTTGCCGATGGAAATACCTTAACGCTAATTACCAGTCCGGTGATTGCAGCAGGTCAGACTGTCAGTGTGGAATATACCGATCCAACTGCTGGGAATGATGAGAATGCGATTCAGGACTTGGCAGGGAACGATGCTGCAAGCTTTAGCACAGTGGATCTACCCAACGGAGTTGTAAATAATTCAGAACGTTTACTGAATCTTACCGATGATAATGTGTCCGCAATTTTGGAAGGATCACAAGATGCGACTGTAGTGGCAACATATAGTGATAGTAGTGGTATCGACGTGCTCAATGGCACTTCGGAAGTTGCCGTAGTCGGTTTTACGATTGAGAAAAATACTTCTAGTGTAGTGATCGCTGTACAGCAAGAAAATCTGGTTGGCTTGGCGAATGCCTTTACTTTCGTGGTACGTAATACAACCACTGGCGAAGAATTTGAGGTCGCTTCAGCAAATACCAGTCAAGGCGGCTTGATTGCTGGTGCATTGGGACTGGAGCTACTGGGTGAAGTGGCAGATACTCAAGGATTGAAGCTAGATATTAATGACTTGCCTGCTGGAACCTATGAAGTCTCTGTATATGGTGATTCTTCATAATTAGCAGATATCCTGACCACTATAGATCTAGCAAGTTTAGGGGATAACACGGTTAACAATCTGGTGTCAGATACCGTATTAGGTCTACTGGAAGCTACCTTGACTGGCCAAAATGCTGATCCTCGTGGAATTCTGGAGCAATTGACACTTCGTGAGTTATCGGATTTAACTACAGGTTCTTCTGTACCAATTATAAATACTTTAACCACAGCAGTTGATTCAGTTTTGTCATTGGCTCTGGATAACATACTAGTTCGCCCAATATTAGGTGATGTATACAATACTTCCGTAGGGAGTTTACTTGCAGGAAATGGAGGCGGGGCATTAGGATTCCTATTAACTACCTTAGGACTGGGTACAGCATTAGATGCGCTTCTAAATGGAATTTTAGAAGGGGTAGACGGTGCAGGCCAGGCATTATTCGATAACCTGGTAGAACCATTAGTTAGCGATATTTTGCTAGATACCGTGCTTGAAGATACTGGCCTGACGACTGGTTTAAATACCTTACTAGGATCATTAAATACATTGCTGAGTACTTTAGGGCTGGGTGATGTTTTATCTGCTGTTGATGGCTTGATAGACCTGATCGCTCAAGAAGCCTTAAGTAATCCATTAATGCTATTTGGTGGAACCACTGCTGAAGTCTACGAAGTTAATAGAGAAATCTACCGTGCAACAGGCAATATTCAGGAAACTTCAGCCGACGGCACACAAGCGGAAAATTGGGCGGGTGGCGTATTAACTGAGATTAATGGGCAGCCAGTAACTTTCGATTTAAGTGATGAGGGAGATAACTTTACCCTTATCGAAGGGACGTATGGTGAGCTCAAACTCTATGAAAATGGTAATTTCAGTTATGAATACAATAGTTCAGTAGGACAGAGCCCATTACTCAGTGAGGTATTTGAATATACAGTAACGCGTAATGCGGGACAGGCCGATCAGGAAAGTGCTTCAGCAAGTCTGGTGATTAATATTGATCGCGTAAACCAGATTCTTAACTATGCTGATGATCCAGCAGATAACCTGTTACAGGGTGGCGCAGGTGATGACATCCTGACGGGTGGTGCAGGAGCAGACACAGCGATCTATTATTTACTGAATAATGCTGATGCAACAGGCGGCAATGGTACAGATACCTGGACTGACTTCAATGCAGTTGAAGGTGATACCATCGATGTCTCTGCATTATTAAGTGATCAGGCAGTAGATGCATCAAATCTGGGGAACTATATCACGCTCGAACAACGTGGAGATGATACAGTCGTGACGATCGATCGTGATGGTTCCGATACCGATACCACCTTTGCGCGCGCTGATTTGCTGATATTGCAGAATGTAGACAGTGCAACTTTACAGCTGGATGACATCATTAAATATAATCCAATCTAACCAGAAGTTTTTAAAATGGATTATTCATAAAAATTTATGATGTCATTGAACTTCAATTAAAAAATCCCGCTTGATGCGGGATTTTTTAATTTTACATGGGCATTTAAAGTGTTAAAAACCAGATAGAAGCAGCAATGACGACAATTAAGATAACCAGAAAGATTTTTAGATTGGTTTTAGGATACGTGGTGCTCAAGCTTGCTTTCGTAATTTCCTGACCTTCAGGATCATACAGAATCACCTTTTGTGCACTATTTTCATAACCTAACTCTAGCAAGGCACGCTGTTCAAGAGCTGTCAGACCCTCTTCAGGCATATCCATAACTTGCAGCAGCGTTGTAGAGCCCCAAAGTTTTTGAACAATTGAAGTAGATACCAGCTGTTTTAGGGTTTCTGAGGCAGCCTTAAAGTCGGCAATGATGCTGCGTTCATGAGCATAGGGAACGGAAGGGACCATTGTTTGCACAATCGTGCCCTCATTGTCCATCAGTTGCATTTTATCTTTATAAATTTGCACCCATATTGCATTGGGAAGTTTGGATAACTGATCTTGCAGCATGAATTGCCCACGTATTGCTTTGATATTAAATTAAATAATCTATAAACATATCCCGTATCAAGACGGGATATGTAATGTTCCATTACTTGGCAGGAGCGCCATATTCATTATTTTCTTTTTTGGTATCACTTGCCCACCAGATGATGAGTAAAATTATTCCTATCCCTGTAAGCACAAGCAATTGCCACCATCCAGAGCGTCCAATGTCATGCAAACGACGCGCCCCTACAGCCAGACTTGGGAGTAAAAGAGCTAAATTTAGCAGGCCATTCACCAAAGGTTTGGTCCCTAAAACTGCATCAATGACTTCACTAATAATGCCTAAAATTACACAAAACAGCATAAAGAACCAAAATTCTTTACGGCGTGCACGACCAGAAAAATTTGCATAATTGGTTAGACATTTTACAAACCAGTCGATACTGCTATAATTCTCTTCAGCCTGATCCAGATTGGAATATTTGTTAATCTGATTGCTAATGCTTTCTCCCAGATGAATCGAGCTGCCCAAAGCCAGATAAATATCTGCTGCCTGACCGGTTGAGTTAACAATAAAATCAACCCGGTCACCGCGTGATGGAGGGCGTTGTCCACGCCAGTCTGCACCGCTAAAACTGTAGCGGTTGTGATCATCCCCTGTGATAAAACCCGTATTATCTTGAATAGAAAAATCCAGGATGGAACCTTTCATAAGCCCTCTCTATTTATCTTCTGGCTATTATGGATTTGTATAAATATTATTCATATATGGCTGATAGTAGCATAGGAAATTTAGTTTGAGATCAAGCTTTTATAAAAATATTTAGGTAATAAATTTTCACTATCTAAAGCTAGAAATTCTGATTAATAAGAAGTTGATTTAGCTGATAATGAATAGTTTAATTAAATTTAGATTTTCTTAATTTTTTGAATAAAAAGCAATAATTCAAGGGAAGAAAAACTGAAGTAAATTTAATAAAGCTAAGAATATACTAAGATTTATAAAAATAATTTAAATCAATAACTTAATTAATTTTAGTATTTTACTCAATATGAATATATTGCGAATTTTTACGTAGAGTTTGAATAAGAAACTAATCCTCAACAGACTTTGCTTAAGTTAATAAACGCTTATATATTAATCTCATAAAACGACTTAAACATTACACTGTTTTTAAGCTAATTCACCTATTTTATAAAGGCATTTTTAATTAATAAAACATTAAAGGGTGCCATGATGAAAGCTATTCCAATGAAGAAGATGATTAACTGTGTTGCGATGAGTGGTGTATTGCTATTCACTGCTGGGCAAACGATGGCAATGAATCAGCAATCTTCAACTGCTGCTCAAGCAAATTCTAAAGCATCAAATGACAGCCGAATGCATTTAACCGAGAGTCAAGTGATTAAGGTTGTAAGTACGGTCAATAACGGTGAAATCAAACAGTCAAAAACAGCCTTGCCAAAACTTAAAACAGATGACGCACGTAAGTATGCGCAAATGATGATTAGCGAACATACAGCGAATGAGAAAAAAGGTCAGGCTCTGGCAGACCGTTTAAAATTAACTCCGCAAGCAAGCAGTCTCAGTACGGCATTGCAAAGTGATAGTGACAAGATTGTTACTGACCTGAGCAAGCCATCTGCAGCTGATAAAGACTATATGATGAGCCAAGTTGAAGTACATCGTAAAGCCCTGAACACTTTGGACACACAATTGATTCCAAATGCGAAAAATGCGGAATTAAAAAGCATGTTGACGCAAACCCGTACTGCGGTAGCGACACATCTGAAAAAAGCTGAACAAATCGTTGAAAAGATGAAATAAGTTGAGCATTCATCCAATAAAAAAACCGCCATTTTAGGCGGTTTTTTCGATCATAATACTTTATATATCCGTAAGACGACACATCGCTTGTCATTTTGCTATACGTAAAATCAATATGTTAAGCATAATTGTGACAATCAATGACATTATCTTGTGACACAACCTGTGTCATTATGGAATAAAAACGACACAACGTATGTCATTATGAGAAGTTTATGTACGATAGATTTTTTGGAAGATACTAAAATTATTAAGATTACATGTTCACGATATGGAAAATGTATTAATAACCGCTTAGATACCTATCTGCTCTAGAGTTTAGATGAAATACATAATACTTTGGCGAATAGCTTAATAATTAAGTGTGTAATGTGATAAAGCATTAAAAAAACCCAATCGGCTATGATTGGGCTTTAATATAACTATAAAATTTATTTGTGTTTTACAAAAAGATCTCTAGGGTTAACTGTCCCAATTAAAGTTCGAAATTGATCATTGTCTATAATTTTCTGTGTAAATTCATTAAGAGAATTATGTAGCTGAAACCGAGCCCAAGGATTTAAAAATAAATTACTTTCTAAGCGCTCAAGTGAATAACAATCCACATTTTCAAAGAACCATATACCACTAACCCTAGTATTAGTAGGCTTTCCGTTATATAGCCATAAGCCATCTCCAGAAAAAACTATTTCTGAGATATTAGTTTCTTGAGGCTTTGTTGCACAAAGCTGTTCTTAAGGACTCCTTCGGCAATATAATTTCCAAATGAAGAAGCCTACATACAAAATCTACCGCACAACCAATTGGCCCGCATATAACCGAGCTCTCATTAATCGTGGGAATATTGCCATTTGGTTCGATCCAAAAACACAATGGTATGCAGAACCTCAAGGCAAACAAGGTCGAAGTCAAACCTACTCCGACATAGCGATTCAATGCTGTTTGATGATCAAATCTCTATTTAGACTCACTTTACGCATGGTCACTGGCTTTGTTCAGAGCCTCATTAAACTTTGTAGATTAGATTGGACAGCGCCAGATTATTCGACTATTTGTAGAAGACAAAAGCATATTGATATTGCGATAAGCTATCAGAAAAGTCGTGATGGTCTCCACCTACTCGTCGACTCTACTGGCTTGAAGTTTTTAGGTGAAGGTGAATGGAAACGTAAGAAACATCAGCCTGAATATCGTCGCCAATGGCGTAAACTTCACATTGGTATAGATGCTGAAACGCTGCAAATACGGGCCGTTCAGCTCACGACAAACAATGTCAGTGATTCACAAGTACTCGAAGATTTACTTGATCAAATTCCACTTGATGAGCAGATTGATTCTGTCTATACAGATGGTGCTTATGACACGAAACACTGCAGAAAAGTCATTTCAGATCGACAGGCACATGCGGTGATTCCGCCAAGAAAAAATGCGAAGCCCTGGAAAGACAAAAAGCTGAGATCTTTAGAAAGAAATGAATTGTTGAAAACGTTTAAATGCCTAGGAAGAGCAATTTGGAAAAAGTGGTCTGGGTATCATCGCCGAAGCTTGGTAGAAACCAAGATGCATTGCATCAAATTATTGGGAGATAAACTCAGTGCACGGAGTTTTCAAAGCCAGGTGAATGAGATTCATGCACGTGTGGCAGTATTAAATAAATTTATGGAATTAGGCCGAGCTCATACCCAAGTTGTCACTTAAATTTAAACAACTTAGGAAAGCTCTATCTTTAAAATCTTTATGCAACAAAGCCCCATCAACCATTAAATCCGTATACCCCATTTTTTGACATATTAGATTTTTGATGTGGGGAAATATTACATTTGAGACTATTTAAAAATTTTATACATCTATAAAAACTATTGATGGCTACAAGCTGATCATTTTATTTAATGAGAATTATTTATTATCTTTTTGTATCTTTACTGAGCAATATTCCTTGTTAAACAAAATAAATTCAATGATTTAGTGTTGTTTTTCTAGGTTCTTTTATGGAATTGAAATAGTAAATGATAATAATTATCATTAGTTCTATCTTAACTACAAACTCCCTTGTACTTAAGATGTGTTTCAGGCCTAAAACATTTCGAAAAACAAATTAACTCTTTTGAAAGAGGATATCGGCAGATGCATTCACTTGCTAATCGGTTGGCGTTACAACATTTCGTCAATGCATATACGCAAGAAACTGGCAAAGGTCACTTGCTTCATAAAAGTCAGCAATCTCTTCAACTACAGACGTTTAGCCAAGGTTTGACGCTGTTATCAATACCGATTACCTCTATTCAAGCACGTTGCTTTTTCCCTTTATCTTATGTGAGCTGTGTGGGGCGACATCGCTTAGCAGATCTTCCGCAAATTATCATCGATGAAAAAATTAAGGTATTTAGTCCTGTAGCAATTGTTGGGTTGTTGCTAGAAGAACTTGTTCAAGAAGCCGCTGTTCGTCTAGATGCTGCTTCATTAGTTGAAAAATGGATTCAAAGTCGAGATGCGCTACAACAGTTTTTACAAAATCGTGAATATGAATTTGATGATTTAGTAAAAGCAGGGCAAAGCTTTATTGAAACAGAGCAAGCTTTGATTTTAGGGCATAGTATGCATCCCGCGCCAAAAAGTAGGACAGGCTTTGTTCATGAAGATTGGTTAAACTTTTCTCCTGAAAATAAAGGTAAGACTCAACTTCATTATTGGCTAGTGCACCAAGATTATATTGCAGAAGGTAGTGCGACTGATGAACCTATTGCAGCGCAATTAAAAACTGCGTTACAGTGGTATTTATCTGAAAGTGATCTCAATTTATTAAAGACACATGCGGAATATAAGTTACTTCCTTTACATCCATGGCAAGCGCGTTATTTACAGGGCAAAGCTTGGTTTGAACGATTAAAGCAAACAGGGCAACTGATTGATTTGGGCTTGCGTGGTTGGCAATTCTCTCCAACCACTTCCATACGCACATTAGCGAGCTTCAATGCACCTTGGATGATGAAGCCGTCACTTTCAGTGATGATTACCAATTCTATTCGAGTGAATTTGGCCAAAGAATGTCATCGTGGTGAATTGACACATCGTCTGTGGCATAGTGAGTTTGGGCAAAATATTCTTAAACAGTGTCCAAGTCTAAAAGCAGTCAATGATCCAGCTTGGATCGCTTTAAAAATCGATGATGAAGTGATCAATGAAAGTATTTGTATTTTCCGAGATCAACCATTCCATCCACAACAACAAGTCACTTGTATCGCATCTTTGTGCCAAGATCATCCGATCAAGCCTTTAAATCGTTTTAATGCCTTATTTGCAAAAATTGCGAAAGCCCATCCTGATGCTGAAGTTTCAGAGATTGCTTCAGATTGGTTTAATCGGTTCCTCGAAGTCAGTTTGCAGCCTTTGATGTATCTATACCATCGTTATGGTATGGCATTTGAGTCACATCAACAAAATGTATTATTAGAACTCGAAAACCATTTTCCTAAAACTTTATGGTTACGTGATAACCAAGGTTTTTATTATATTGAAGAATTTGCCACTGAAATTCTGCAAGCACTTCCTGAACTGAAAGAAAAAGCCTTTGCGGTAGGTCCGAAAGCTTTTGTTGATGAACGTTTTACTTATTATTTCTTTGGCAATACTTTGTTCGGGATTATTAATGCCATCGGTGCAACAGGCTATATCACTGAAGATGAATTGTTAGCGCATCTAACTGGATTTTTAGAAGAGCAATTACAGCAATATCCTGAGAGTACCTTAATACAAGGACTACTGTTCAATTCAACGCTGCCTTATAAAGGCAACTTGCTGACACGTTTGCATGAATTAGACGAGTTGATCGCACCTGTAGAAAATCAATCTGTTTACGTGCAACTGCCAAATCCACTGCGTATTTCACAGAAGGATGTCAGTTATGCTTGATTTTATTGGAATTGGTCTAGGACCTTTTAATTTAAGTCTTGCTAGTTTGCTACAAAACAAAAGCTCACTCGATTACGTATTTTTTGAGCAAAAGGCGCAATTTGATTGGCATGCAGGTATGCAACTACCTAATACGGTATTACAAGTGCCATTTATGGCAGATTTAGTCTCGATGGTTGATCCAACCAGTCCATTTAGTTTTTTGAATTATCTGCGTCATCAGCAACGTTTGTATAAGTTTTACTTTTTAGAGCAGCCACATATTCCACGTTGTGAATACAACCACTATTGCCAATGGGTTGCAGAACAACTTGATTGTATCGAATACCGGTCGCAGGTTCTAAAGATTGAACCTCAAACGATAGGTTTTAAAGTAGTCGTTGAATCAAACGGTGTTCAGCAAAGTTATTTATGCCGTCATTTAGTGATTGGAAGTGGTAATGTGCCATATTTGCCTGAATGTTTGGCAAAGATTCAGAAAGTCCGTCCACAACAATGTCTGCATTCAGCACAGTATATGACGCATGCCGATACAGATTTACATGGCGATGTGGTCGTACTTGGTTCTGGACAATCTGCAGCTGAAGTGTTTATCGACTTATTTGATGAACAGCAAGATACTGTTAATCATCAGTTTGATTTGCATTGGTTTACTCGTTCTCAAGGTTTCTTCCCGATGGAGTATGCGCCATTAGGTTTGGAACATTTTAGTCCAGATTATGCACAGCATTTTTATGATTTGACTGCGCAGCAAAAGGAACAGCAGTTAAAGCAACAAGCCTTGTTATACAAGGGAATTAGTGCAAAAACCATTCGGGAAATTTATCAAAGACTTTATCACCGCAGTATTGCAGGTCAAAGCTTACAGACACATTTACATAGTCAATGTGATTTGAAAGATGCAGAAGCATTGGATACACAAAAAATCCGACTGCATTTCCAGCATCGTGCTACAGCTCAGTCTTTTCATCTCGACTGTGATTTTCTTGTAGCCGCGACGGGTTATTTCACGCCTGATTTTGGTTTTATGCAGTTGCTCAAGCCATACATCGAGTTTGATCATAAACAGCGTTGGCAGATTACAGACGACTATCGTGTTGTACATCGGCTGAATGGTCATATTTTTGTTCAAAATCAGGAAATGCATAGTCATGGTGTCGGCACACCTGATTTAGGTCTTGGTGCTTATCGTGCAGCAAAGATCATTAATCAATTGCTTGCTGAGCCTCTTTATGAATTAGGCAATCAAGCGCAGACATTCCAACACTTTAATCTCTCTCAAAATCCAAAAATTTGTATGGCAGATGACAAAGCACAATCAAACGAGTGCCTTTGCGAAAATTCTCCCAATAAAAACCATTCAATTTTCAAGAAAACAGAACAGAACGTGATGACGGCGCATCCTAATCGTCGTGGTGCAAACACACGTACACAAACTGCTTCTGTACATTCAACATATGAGAAACTGATATGAACTTTGCAACTTTAAAAATTAATCAGCAGCAATGGCGTGCCGCAGGACAACGTCTTATTGAAATGGCGATTGCAGAGTTTCTATACGAAGAAATTATTGAAGTTAAAGCATTGTCAGCAGGGCGTTATCGTTTAGATTTAGGCAATCGTCAGTATGAGTTTCAAGGAAATCAATATCTACTCGGACACTGGAATATTCAGGAAGCTTCGGTACGTGATGTGACTCATAGTCAGGAAAATGATCAACCTGCTTGGAACTTACATGAGTTTATTGTCGCAATGTCTGACAGTTCTAATGTTAAGCCATTTACCAAAGCGTATTTGATCAAAGAAATGAATAATACTTGGCTGGCAGAAGCACATTTGTTCAATGAAACACGTTTGCCAAGTATAGCGGTTTTGACAGAGCCACATTACAAAGTTGAAGGCATGCTACGTGGTCATCCTTGGCTCATCATGAGTAAAGGGCGTATGGGTTTTGGTTATGATGATTATTTAAGCGCTGCACCAGAGCTTTCACCTGAAGTTAAAGTGTTGTGGTTAGCCGTACATCGTGATTTAGCAGAGTATCGAAGTACTGAAGATTGGAGTGCCTGCGGTTTATATCAACATGAATTTGATGCCAATGAACTACAGCAGTTCATCAATATTCTCCAAGAAAAAAACCTAGATCCACAAAATTACTTTTTGATTCCCGTACATGCTTGGCAATGGCATCAATGGCTTGTTCCGACTTATGCCAATGAGATTGTGGATCAGAAAATTATTGAGTTAAATATCAGCCAAGATAGCTATGTGCCGATGCAATCAATCCGAACATTATGCAATACGTCAAACCTACAACGCCATTACATTAAGTTGCCTGTCAGTATTTTTAATACCGCTGTTTATCGTGGATTACCCTCAAAGCGTAATCTAGCAGCTCCAGCAGTGACCGCATGGTTAAAAAGAATTCATCAACAAGATCAAGACTTACAAAATACAGGTGTGATTTTCTTAGGTGAAGTTGCGACTTTAACTATCCATCAGCCGTGTTTTGACCGCATTGACGGTGCACCGTATCAATTTAAAGAGCTGTTCGGTTGTTTATGGCGTGAAAGTGTTGATCGTTATGTTGATCCATCTCATCAAGTGTTATCTCAAGCAGCATTGTTACACCGTGATATTTCAGGTCAATCGATCCTGAGCGTGTTGATCCAAGCATCAGGTTTAAGTCCTTTGGATTGGTTAGCACAATTTGCTCAAGTAAGCATGAGTCCATTATTACTTTGCTTATATCGTTATGGTTTAGCATTTTCACCACACGGTGAGAACACAATGTTGGTACATGAAAATGGTGTGCCGAAAGCAATGGTATTAAAAGACTTCATTGACGACATCAATTTAGTGGATGAGGATTTTCCTGAGTTAACTCAGTTACCATCTGAAGCAGATTTATTACTCCGTCACGAAGCGACCGATCTAAGCCATTTTATTTTCACAGGTCTGTTCATGGTGCATTACCGTTATATCTGTAATGTGTTCTTGCAAGACTATCCTGAATATTCTGAGCTTGATTTTTGGCAGACCATTTCCAACACGATTGTTGAGTTTAACCAAAAACATCCAGAACTGGCTGAACGTGCTGATAAATTCGCCATGCTGCGTCCAAGTTACACCAAAATTTGTCTAAACCGTGTACGTCTATTTACCACAAGTTATAACGATGAAGCAGAACGTCCTGTTCCTGTCTTCCTTGATCCTATTGCAAATCCAGTTAGCCCAGAAACATTGAAAACATGGGCAGAACAACCACGCCAAGCTAAAGCGGGCTAATTTTATTCGTCATTTTATAGGTTCGATATGAAAACTATCTCTCAGCAATTACCAGATTATTTTAAATACTTTGAAGATGGTACACAGTACTACTTACGCCAAGTGCAATATCCACAGGATATTCCTTTATTACATCAATGGATGCATGAGCCACATGTAATTCCTCAGTGGCAGTTAAATAAATCGGAACTAGAGTTACAAGTTTACTTCGACAAAATGTTAGCAGATGACCATCACCGTTTATTAATCGTTGGAATTGATGGCAAAGATGTGGGCTATACCGAAATTTATGAAGGTAAACGAGATCGTTTAGGCCGTTATTACGATGGTGATGACAATGATCTCGGTTGGCATCTCCTGTTTGGTGACAAATCTGTGTTTGGCAAAGGCTTCTTGCGACCAACCATTCGGTTACTCAGCTTTTACATTTTTGAACATTCGAAAGCTAAAAAAATTGTGGGTGAGCCAGATCATACCGTTAAACCATATGCAGCAGTAGTGGCAGAGCTTTGTTATGAAAGCCAACGTTTAATACCGATGCCTGAAAAAACAGCGATGTTGTACTACTGCTTCAGAGAAACTTTCTATAACAAGTTTGGGGATTATTACCAAACATCACAACAACAGCTAGCTAATCAGCCAGCCAAACTCCTGAGTGTTACATGAGCTTATATATCAATGAAATGCATATCTTAGACATGCGCTTTGCGGCGAATGTCTCTGTTGCAGAATTTGAACAATGGTTAGCACGGATTCAGCACTATTTCGAACATCAGCGAAATTTTGTGTTGATCATGCAAACCGATGCAAATACAGAATTTCCGGAGGAATATAGAGCAATCCAAGGCAAATGGTATAAGCAATATAAACAAGATTTTTACCAATATTGTTTGGGTTTTGCTCGTATTGCTCAAGATGAAGAAGATCGTATTCGATTGGATACACCAGCTCTGCACAAAGCTTGGCATGTTCCATATTTTGTGAGCGTAGATAAAGCTGAAGCCACACAATGGGCTTTGCAGAGGTATTTATGAATCAAAATTCATTAAATATTCAGAAAGTCTCAGCCTTGAGCCTGAGTGTCGTGGTGGTTTTATATCTCGCGCATGCCTTACCACTGTATTTTTATAATGTGGCCTTACCTGCGATTCTGCGTCATCAAGGCGTAGATTTACGTTGGATTGGCATGTTGTCGCTGCTCTATATTCCTTGGGCATTCAAGTTTTTTTGGGCACCACTAATTGATCGTTTTTATTTCAAAAAACTCGGTAAACGTAAAACTTGGCTTTTGTTTACGCAAATAGCTTTGGTGTTGGGGGTCGTTGCTTTGGCACTTACCCAATTCGATTACGGTCTTGGTGTATTTGTTATTGTCGGTTTATGGATTTCAACTTTTGCTGCAACTCAAGATATCGCAATTGATGGCTATACGGTCGAAACCTTTTCAGAATCTGAGTATCGACTAGGCAGTATGGCGCAAAGTATAGGTGTTGCGCTTGGCAGTATGGTTGGTGGAGCAGCAACTTTATGGCTGTATGAGCTTTATGGTTGGCAAACTGCACTGATTTCCTTAGCCGCTATGACAGCATTGACGATGTTGGCTATTTTCCAGATTAAAGAAAAATCAAATGTAGAGAAAATCTCAAAACAGCCGCCAAGTCTGATCCGTGCATTTAAACGTCCAGAAATGTTATGGGCATTAGCCTTGATCGTATGTTATCGAATTGTCGAAGCACCAGCTATGGCGATGCTGAATCCGATGCTGATTGATCAGAAATGGTCGTTGTCACAAATCGGCGTGCTGATGTCTGTAATAGGTGCAGGGATTGGATTATTAGCCGCTGTTTCAGCTGCATTTTTATTAAAAAAAATAGCCGCAACACAATTGCTGATCTGGGCTGGTTGGGCACGCAGTTTGGTTTACGCCTTGTTGGGTGTTGCAGTTTTACTCAGTTGGTTGAATCAATGGCATTTACTTCTTGGTGGCTTTGTCATTGTCATTCTTGCCATCCGCTATATCGCAATGACAGCCTTATATGCACATTTCATGCAGACCAGCTCCAAAGAACAAGCTGGTACTGATTTTACGATTTTAGTTTGCTTCGAACTATTGGTTTATTTCATTGGCGGTGCAGTCTCAGGTTTCTTAGCCAAAGCATTTGGTTATGGAAACTTCTATCTCATTCTCGCAGTTTCATCCGTTTTAAGCGTGTTGCTTAGTCAACTGCTTATTCGCAAAGCAAAACAAACGCAACAACTCATCTAGGGGTCATTTATGAAAGTTCGTTCACTTTCGACATCATTAACACTGCTCAGCTTGGCGATCAGTACGCAACTTTATGCTCAAAATGTCGAGCAGACTTCAACCGTAAATCAAAGTGCAACGGTTGAGGCTGAGAAGCCAACTCAACTGGCACCGATTGTTATGACAGCAACTCGCTCAGCTCAAAGTATCGCTGAGATTGCGGGAACTGTTTACAGTATTAGCCAAGAAGACATTGCAAAACAAGCTGCTGCTGGTAAAAGTACCGCAGATATTTTAGGACTGTTGGTTCCATCTTTAACACCAAGTTCAGGTACGACCAGTAACTATGGGATGACCATGCGTGGTCGTACAGTACAATATATGATTGACGGTGTTCCGCAAACGGGTTCAAGAGATAGTTCACGCCAATTAAATAGCATTAGCCCAGACATGATTGAACGTGTTGAAGTCGTGTCAGGTGCAAGTAGTATTTATGGTGCAGGTGCTACAGGTGGGATCATCAATATCATCACCAAAAGAGGTTCGGGTGATGGTGTAAATTTTGAAACCAAACTCGGCGTTACTTCAGGTGATAATTTCAAAAGTGATGCTTTAGCTTATGAAGCGTTTCAGTCTGCATCATTTAACCAAGGGGATTGGAGTGGTTTCTTAGGTGCTAGCTATACACAACGCGGTGAAATTCAAGATAGTCGTGGTGATCGTGTAGGTCCAGAAGTTGCACAAACAGATCGTCAAGATACTGAAACTGTAGATGTGAATGGTCGTTTAAGCTGGCAGTTGGCAGATAAGCAAAAATTAAGTATCGGTGCGCAATACTATAATGATGAGCAGGACAGTGAATATGGCGCTGATTATGGTCCAGGCTTATCTGTTTTACTTCTAGGGGCAAAACCTAGTCAAAAAGCTGTAAAAGGTTTAGAGCTTGATACTCAACCACGTACTAAGCGCAGTGCAGTAAATGCACAATATGAAAATCAGGATTTTCTTGGTCAGACTTTAAATGCAGAGGCCTATTATCGTACTGAAAAAGGGCGATTCTTCCCAAGTGCAAATGCTTTAGCACATGCATCCATTCCAGGTGGAAGAACATTTATTGTTACCCAATCAGAAACAGATATTGATGTTTTTGGTGCTCGTTTAGCACTTCAAAGTAAGCTCAATCTGGCAGAACGTGCATTAAATCTAACTTATGGTGTGGATTACGATAAGGAAAATGGCAAACAAACAGCACAACTTTATGATCTAAATACTTTTATGAGTAGTAATGGTCTTAAGTTTAAGCCTTTAAATAATTATGCTTTTGGTCCTGAGGTAGATACTGAAAAGCTTGGTTTCTTCTTACAAAGTCAATTTGAAGCAACTGATCGCTTAAATCTACAAGCTGGTATTCGTCATGAGCGCATCGATAGTGATGTTAAAGACTCAGTTCCATATTCTGAAGCAATGGTTGCCGATTTCGTTCCAACATACCAAGCTAAAACTTTAAAAGGTGGTTCAGTTAAGCATGATGCAACACTCTTTAATGTAGGCGCACTTTATCATTTAACTGATGCACAACAGGTGTTTGCAAATTTCTCGCAAGGTGCAAATTTACCTGATGTACAACGTATGCTAAGAGATGTTCCTGCAAACTTTGTCGTAAGTAACCAAACAATTGATCCAATCAAAGTAAATAGTTTTGAGTTGGGCTGGCGTCTACAAGATGATGCATTAAGCACAGGGATCACGGCGTTCTATAACAAATCTGATAAGTCATTGAAATTTGGTCCTCCAAGTTTTGCAATTGAAGTTATTGATACAGATGAACGTGTGTATGGTGTTGAAGGTAATATCAAATATACCGTTTCAGATGATTGGAATGTAGGTGGGACTTTAGCTTATACACGTGGTCAGTTCAAAAACTCAAATGGTAAATGGCAAGAGTTAGATGCAATTCGTGTAGCACCTTTGAAAGCAACGGTTTATTCAGACTGGCAATTCAATGATGGTTTAGGTTTACGAGTACAAGCTTTGGCTATTGATGGCACGGATGAAGCGCGTAAAGATGCGATTGCGAATGGTAGTACTCGTCCACCAGCAGAAATCAAAGGTTTTGCAGTGATGGATGTGATTGCCAATGCAAAAGCAGGTCCAGGGACATTAGGTTTTGGTGTATATAACGTGTGGAATACGGACTATAAGTCTGTTTATAGCCAAGCAGTTTCAACGGTTTACGGCGATATTTCGAGCTTGGCTGCTCAAGGTCGTACCTATGGTTTGAGCTACACTCTCAAGTACTAATCTTATCCAAAAGGCATCTTTTAGATGCCTTTTCTTTTGATGAATTCCATGATGAACAATCATTTAAAATTTTTAGCTTTGGCTGCGTTAATCAATGGAACGTGTTTTTCCATGATTCTTCCTTTACTGGCACCTTTGACTCGACAGCTACATTTATCCGAATTCCAAGGTGGAGTGATCGTTTCAGCAGGAGCGATCTGTATGGCGATTGCATCTATTCTGATTGCCAGAGGGGAAAAAATACAGACTCCTTATCAATTAATGAATTATGGTTTCTGGGGCATGACCATTACTTGGGCTATATTTACAGCGATTCTTTATTGGGGAATACAACAAACATTACCCGTAATGATAGTTTTTGCTTTGTTGGTGATTAGTCGAGCAAGTACTGGTGGTTTTATGGCTATGCCACAAATAGGTCTACAAAGTTATGTCATGCAACATGTCACAGAGGAACAACAACGCAGTCAAAAAATGGCAATGTATGGTGCGATGAATAGTTTAGGTATGATCGTCGGCCCATTTCTAACTTCAGTGTTATTGTTCGGTGGAATTTTATTGCCAATGTGGATTGCAGTTATTTTATTGGTGATTTTTAGTTTGATTATCACAATGTATTTTAAACATGATGAGGGTAAACAAAACACAATATTGGATCAAAAACAGCCTGTAAAAATAGAGCATTCATTTTCATTAAAACCAGCTATTCCTTGGCTTATTTTAGGATTTACTACCTATATGGCTATCGTGACGCTCAATATGACGGCAGGTTTTTATATTCAAGACCATTTTCATTTAAGCTCACAACAAAGTGCGATTTATTTTTCCCAATGTATGCTCATTGTTGGTTTTAGCTTAGTGATTACTCAGATCCTGATTGTAAAAGTACTTCATTTAAAACTGAAAGCTTTGGTATTGGTGGGTACGTTTAGCATGGTTATTGGACTCATCCTATCTTTAAGTGCAATCCATATTTGGATGTTTCAAATAAGTTATTTATTTTATGGGGTCGGAGTGGCAACCCTTTTGCCTGCATTTACCACAGGGGCGGCTCAATCTGTTACGCAAGCTGCTCAAGTCAAAATGGCAAGTATTTGTACAGCTACTCAAGCGATTGGTCTCATTGTGGCGCCTTTACTGAGCACTTTTCTATATCAGTTCGGCATTCACTTACCTTTTTATTTACTCTTAATATTGATGGTCACAGTGGCGGTCTACTTGTTGATCATATCCTATTCAAATCAGAATACGATGATAAGCAATAAGGTTAACTCCTAAATCAAATATGCTTGAAAGACAGAGAATATTAAATTTTTATGATTGCAGTCTCGTAATCAATTCTTAGATGATTATTTTTAGTTGGACGTTTGATCTAGGCGTATGGATATTCATTCTGCAGTTTATTCACATTTTCTATCCAAGGGGACTTCCTAAGACAAAAAACATAAAACCTATTTATAAAAAATGTCAATCACAATACCTTTCATAATGCAAATTTTTTGACCAATACTATAGGTATTCGATAAATATTTTAAATGTATGGTTAAAATTTAATCATTTTTATTTCATTTATTTACAACTTGGATTATCACAAATTTTATTCGGTATGCTAAAGATCGTGATAACAATCAAGGAGTAATAATGCTGATTTTTCATGATTATCCTGTCCATGGGGCGATCTTTGATATGGATGGCACAATGTTTGATACTGAGCGATTACGCTTTCAAACATTAAAACAAGCCTCTCAAGAACTCATTGGACAGGAATTCTCTGATGATTATTTGATGCAATGTCTAGGATTAAGTGCAAAAACAGCAGAACAACTCGCACAAAAAATTTATGGAACAGAAGTTCCTTATCAGACAATTCGTAAACGTGCAGACGAATTAGAGCTTGAGTTTGTACGAAATCAGGGGGTACCGATTAAAAAAGGATTGGTACAAGTGCTAGAACGACTGAGAAAGTCTGGACTTAGAATGGCTGTTGCAACATCAAGTCGCAGAGCGATCGCTGAAGAGTATTTGATTAATGAACCGTACCGGGTTTGTCGGAGAGTCAATATTCTGAGAGACTACCCCGATGACAAAATTAAAATATACCCCTGAAATCAGAGAAAAAGCGGTTCAATTACTAATTGAATCTGAAAAAGATTATCCTTCTACTTGGGCTGCAATCACAGCAATTGCGCCTAAGATTGGTTATACTCCTGAAACACTTCGTGCCTGGCATCAAAAGCATTTAGATCAGCAAAATCCTATTAAAGTACAACAGATATCTGATCAAGAAAAAATGAAGCAAATGGAACGTGAAATTAAAGAATTAAAGCGTGCCAATGAAATTCTACGTAAAGCAGCCGCTTTTTTCGCCCAGGCGGAGCTCGACCGCCCACACAAATAATGGTGGATTTCATCCATAACAATAAAGATCGATATGGTGTTGATGCGATTTGTAGGATTTTACCGATCGCAGCTTCAACCTATTACCGAACTTTAGATCTCGCGGACAATCCAGAACATCGAGCGAAACGAGATCTACATGATGAGCATCATGCTGAACAAATTAAACGAATTTGGAAAGAAAGTTCAGGTCGATATGGTGTGCGTAAGGTCTGGCAACAATTGAAACGTGAAGGCTATATTATTGCACGTTGTACAGTTGCTCGATTGATGCAGAAGCTAGGTATACAAGGTGTTTGGCGTGGTAAGAATAAACAAACCACCCGTAGCCGAGATGATCAAAAAAGAGCAGATGATTTAGTGAAACGTAATTTTAATGCTGATCATCCTGACCAACTGTGGGTGAGTGACTTTACGTATATTCAAACTCATTCAGGCTGGGTCTATACCGCCTTTATTATTGATGTGTTCTCACGAGCAATTGTTGGATGGAAAGTATCGACACGGATGAATACAGATATGGTGCTCGATGCATTAGAGCAAGCCTTGCACGATCGAGGCATGCCAAAGAATGTGATTCATCATTCCGATAGAGGTGTTCAATATCTTTCTATTCGCTATACCAATCGTTTAGAAGCAGCAAATTTACGAGCATCAGTCGGTACAACTGGTGATTCATACGATAATGCTCTGGCTGAAACGGTGAATGGCTTATACAAAACAGAGGTGATTGAATATTTAAAAGCAGATTGGCAAGGTTTAGCAGATGTACAACTTGCGACACTAAACTGGGTAGATTGGTTCAATAAAAAGCGTGTACACAGTGCACTGGGTTATGTATCGCCTTTTGAGTTTGAAGCAATGTACTATGATAAGATTAACCCGTTAGGTCAGGTGGCCTAACTTAAATAAAAAAGTCTCCGACAAACCCGGTACGGTTCAGTTTTTGAAAAAACTGTTTTATAAGACATATCTGTTTATCCAGAAGTAATCCTATTCTCAATAGATATTTGAGAATGAGTTAATCTGTACTATTACGATTGAATAGCACTTACTTGACTGGTGACGATATAGAGAAGATACTATGATTCTCAGGTCTTTATATGCTTCTATATAAAGTCACAAACGGATCCTTTTGGGGTCCGTTTTTTATTGATTTTTGGTTTAGTTTTTCATGATGACTCCATAATAATTTTTTGAAAAATGAAAACTTAGTGGTTATGGTTCGGATCTAAAGATGAGTTTCTTTGGTTTGCTAGCCATGTAGCAACATCTTTTACTAACGCATATTTTCCACGACGATTTGGGAAAGTGAAAATAGGAATAGGAACAGTTTTACGTGTTAATGCTTGACGAAAAGCATCTGTGGTTTTGTAACCTAAAGCAATTCTTAGAGCATCATCAGCTATTAGTGGGCCATAACGGTCAAATAGCTCTTTTTCTATTGTTGTTGCATCAACGATGAAATGGTTTTGCATAGGGTGTCTTGTATTGTCCTGTCACAACAGAAGCATATATCTTTTAAAAAAAGTTGTGTAGAAAGTAAAAAGAGCTCAATCTTTTACTCTATACAAATTTCTAATTTATTGTTTTTAAATTATAAATAACTATAACTAGGATTTTTTTTGAGATTGACTAAAAAATGAAAAATACAAAAATGGAAAAAAGAAGTGAGTTAGATATCGTTCGAGTTTCATTATGGTATTGGTATATCAGGGTCAATTTATCTAAAAATTCAGATTATCAAATTGAAAAAGTAATTGAGCCAGATGCTTTTAATAAAAATAAGCATGGTGATGCTTATCATAATAATAAATGGCGAGGTTATCGCTTAGGTAAACATACTCCAAGTCCTATACTTATAGGCCAAGCAGAATCTCATGTACAAGGCAGCTCTATGCTTCTTAAACATACTCTTTGGCAAGTCATGAATAACTCCATTAGTATTGAATCGCTGTTAAGTGATGAGTGAATAGCCACCAAAATTCTAGACACACATAACCATCTTTTGATGGGCCTTTTCATAATCTAATGGAGAACGCTGACCATTGGAACCATGTCTGCGTTTTGAGTTATAGAACATCTCTATATATTCAAAGATATCCGACCTTGCTTCAGTTCTTGTCACATAGATTTTCTTCTTGATCCTCTCTCGCTTTAACAGCTGAAAGAAGCTCTCAGCAACAGCATTATCATGGCAGTTTCCACGCCGGCTCATACTGCTTTCAAGGTTGTGATGCTTGAGAAATGTCTGCCATTCATGACTGGTGTATTGGCTACCTTGATCAGAATGAATCAGGACTTTGTTCTTTGGGCTTCTTCGCCACAAAGCCATCAGTAGAGCATCTAAAACCAGATCTGTTGTGATTCTCGACTTCATAGACCAGCCAACGACTAGCCGTGAGAATAGGTCGATTACTACTGCAAGATACAGCCATCCTTCATGAGTGCGAATATAAGTGATGTCAGTCACCCACAACTGGTTGGGCTGGGTGGGGTTAAACTGTCTGTCTAAAGTATTTCGAGCCACAATCGATGGAGTACTAACATTAGCTCTAGGTTTGCGATAGCCACGCTGTGACTTGAGACCATTCGCCTTCATGAGTCGATGTACTCGATTGATACCGCAACTTTCGCCAACGTCTTTCAAATCACAATGAATCTTGCGATAACCGTAGACTCCGCCAGATTCCAACCAGAACTGTTTAATTAATCCTGAAAGCTGTTGCCGCTTCCTCGCAGTTATACTGGTAGGTTTCTTTAACCAGGCGTAATAACCACTGTGATGAACATCTAACGTTGAACATAAACGACGAACAGACCATATATGTTGGTTGTCCCGAATAAAGGCGTACCTCATTTGGACTGGCTTGCGAAGTACACCGCGGCCTTTTTTAATATGTCCCTTTCTTCAGTGACCCTTTGCAGCTCTTTTTTTAATTTCGCTAATTCTGTAGTTGGATCACTAGATTCTGTTGTCTTGGGCTGCTGTGGATCATAACGTTTGATCCAAGCATACAGACTATGTGTAGTGGTTCCTAAATGTGTAGCAACTTCAGCCACACTATGACCTTTCTCAGTGACTTGTTTTACTGCTTCAATTTTGAATTCTTCAGGGTATCGTTTACTGCTCATAAGCACCTCGTTAATTAGCCATTTTATCTAACTAAAAGGTGTCTACAAAATCGGTGGCTATTCATGCCACGCTAATTTGATATTCCTGACAAATCTGTTCGATAGAGGCACCTGCTAAATGTTTTTTAACAATGCTATTGATTTGAGTTACAGAAAATTTTTGCTTCACATTGAGTTCCTAAACTATCGTTCAATCATTATCCAAAATAAAAAAATCAATAAACAGATAGGGTTAAGTTGAAATATCCTATTTTGGGATATTTTTAATTGTAACTGATATTGAGCCATGCGCTCAATACACGATCCTAGGTATCAAGACCTAATTAAAAAACTTATAGAACTGCGTGAGTCTAAAAATGTGACTCAGGTTGAGCTTGCCCAGCGTTTGGGTAAGCCTCAGTCTTATGTGTCTAAAGTTGAAATTCTAGAAAGACGTTTAGATGTGATTGAGTTAATGGATTGGCTAAATGCACTAAATACTGATTTATCTAGCTTTATTTAAAGCTTGAAGATTTATAACTTACTTCTTGATTTCCTAAGCTATTGAAATTTAATTAATTTTAAATTATTATTTATCTGATAAACAAATCTGTATAAAAAAGATACGGGGATCTCGTGCTTAATTGTAAGCATTCTATTTGTAATTAAATTAGGTAAATTTTAATGCAAGATTATAAGGTACTACAAAACTATATTGATGAAGAAATAATATATGAGGGTAAGAATTATAATTTATATAAATTATATCGAGAAGCTTCCCCAAGTGATTATATAGGTGATGAATGTTTCTTTATGAAAATTTGGCCGAGAATTAATCAAAAAGATGAAATTATTAAAGAGATTTGGTTGGATGAAGTAAGACAATTACAATTATTAAAAAATTACCCAAATTCAGAAAGGTATTTATTAGTTATTAATAATGCATATTATGATGATGAAAGTTTTAGTATCACATATGAGTGTGATGAAAATGATATTTTGTTATCCACATATATAAATGACATTAACAAATCAAGCCAAAGACTAAAAAGAAAAAGCTGGATATATTTCCAAAATTTGATGATACCATATCATCGTATTAAGTTATGGAAAAATATTTTAAGTATAGCCTTTGGGTTAGATATTTTACATCAAAATGGTCTTTTACATAGAAAAATAAGTCCAGAAAATATTGTAATTAGATTTGAAAATGATATTAATTTTTTTAGATTAACAGGATTCGAATGGTTACTCTCAGTAAATAAACTTAAACCTTCATATATGGTTAACTTAGAAAGTACTTCAATGGTTTCTTCATATAATGAAGATTGGTATTTGTTGGGTAATTTAATTGAATCATTACTAGTAGTAGGGATTGATGATAGCCTATCAGATCATGATTTTAATTATTTAACTGAAAATGAAAAAAAATTAATAGATAAATTAAAAAACATTTGTAAATTGAAGAATATTTATCGAGATAGTCATCTTTCTAGTTCGGAGATTATTGAAAGTATAAAGTATATTATTTTCTCATTAGAAAATGAACTAGATGCTGATACAAATGAAATTAAAACATATGATATAACAATTAATAGAAAGAAAATAGAAAGTTTTTTGGGTATTTTAAGCAAGTTCTTAAAAAAAGATAAAGATAATGAAATCTTGATTGATGATTTTTATAAATTTGTTAAAAATGATATTGATTTAAATAAAATAAATATTATTAAAAGTAATATTAAAGATGGAGAGTTGTTTTTTATACAAGGTAATCAGCTTTTATATGAGATAAAACCTACTAGAGTTGAGGGGACAAATAATTTTCAATGGAGTAATCTTGTATTAATTACAAATATTTATTGTGATTCTAAAAGTCTGAAAGGTTATCATAAAATCTCTAAAGATTTTTCAATAAAATTAAATTTGGTTTCTAGCTCTAATTCATCAAATTCCTGGATGAACATAATTGATAGTTTTAAGAAAGAACAAGTATTAAGTGAGGATGTTAGGAATTTTATTAATACTATGTTGCTTTGTTATTCCATTGAGGTTTCAGAGTATTGGACAAAAGTTTTTAAAGCAAATGTTAAAGTTAAAATTGGGAATAATAACCAAGATAGTATTATTTTAACTATTGATCCTGAAAAAAACAATGAAAATTTAAAATTCTCAAAAATTATAGATAAGCCAATATCTACTCATCATTTTAAAAGTTTAGTTACTGAAATGGATGAAAAAGAATGGATATTATCTAATAAACTTCCTACTGAAAAAGATGATTTTCACGCTTCTCCAAATATTAAAACAAAAGGGTTTTCTACTAAAAACTTTAAAATAATAATCACTTTTAGGAAGCACGAAAAAACTCTAGCTTGTTATGATTTTATAGTAAAAAATGATCCTCAAAATCCAAATACGTTAAAGGATATAAGCCAGATCATTAATGAACAAGAACTATATATATACCCAAAATCTTTACTTGCAAATTATACAGCACTATTGCGCAGAAATTATACTTTAGAGCAAGTCGCGAAAAATTCTGCTTTAATTTCAAGTATTATGCATATGGAAAGCAGTACGTCAAAGCTGAAATATCCAAATAAATATGTAAAAGTATATGATAAGTTAGATAATTCTAAGCAAAATATTTATCGTGAGGCATTAGATACTTATCCTAATTATATTGTGCAAGGACCACCAGGAGTTGGCAAAACATTTTTAGTAACCAGTTTGCTAGAGCAAATCTTTAATGATGAGCCAGATAGTAAAGTCGTCTTAAGTGCTCAAAGCCATGCAACTGTACAAGTTCTCTATGATGAAATTAAAAAAGGTCCACTATCAGACAATTTAATGATTTTAGATACTTTTAATAATATTGAAGATGAAATAGAGGATAGAGGTGATATTCAGCAATTTGAAAAACATACTGCTACTTTGTGGGATAGTATTAAAGAAAGCCTGATGTGGCAGGATGCTTCAAAATATTTAGATTTAAATGAACAAATAAAGAAAGCTACTGAATCAAATTATCTGCGTAGATCTCTTTATAGGCATGTTCTTAGTAGTGCCAATATTGTATTAGCTACATCAAATTCTTCTACAATTGAGACGATTAATAGAAATAATCACCAATTTGATTGGACAATTTTAGAAGAGTCAGGGAAGGCCTCTGGTTTAGAGTTGCTAAGTCCTCTTTTACTATCATCAAAGCGTTTATTGATTGGAGATCACAAACAATTACCTCCTTTTTCTGAAAATACTATTAATAAAATTTTATTAGGTGAAAATTTTGATGTTCCTCTTTTAATACAAAGTGTCTCTACAGGCCCTTTTTCGAGTAATTTAACAAAATTATCTAGTCTGAATGAGTTTTCTGAAGTAGCTCAATATGTAAAAGATAATTTAAATGATAATAGTGTAGAGTTTTTAGAATATTTTTCCAATAAATATCATCCGGTTATTGAAAATGTTCGAAAATATTTTTCACTATTCCAGACTTTGGTTAAAAATATTGAAAAATATAAAAAAGCTAAAAGTAGCCGTCTTATGGGGGATATTATTACTGAGCAATATCGGATGCATCCAGATATTTCAGAAGTGGTTTCTACATTGTTTTATAATTCAGAACTAAAAAATAATTCAGAAAATGAAGAAAAATATTTAAACACAATTAATAGGCCATTCAAGTTTTCAATATGCTCTGATTTGCCAGATTTAAATAAAAATAAAGGTTTTATTTGGCTCGACATTTGTGATCCTAATAAATTGCGAGAAGCTAGGCCACTTGAAAATAATTTGGCTAATGAGGCAGAAGTTGATGTTATCAGAAGAATGTTAGAAGCAGTTCAAGTCACAGAAGTAGCTAAAAAGAATCCATCAATAGTTATTCTAACTCCTTATAAAAATCAAATTGCTAAAATTAATGAAATGATTAATGAGGAAAATTTAATTAATAAGTTGAAAAGCAAAGGATTCTATTGTGGAGTGGAGCTTTGTAAAACAGTTGATTCATTTCAAGGAGGGGAAGCGGATCTTGTAATTGTGAGTCTTGTCAGACATAACATCAATAAATCTGATAAGAGTTCATTAGGTTTTTTGCTTGATGAAAGACGTTTAAATGTAATGTTTAGTAGAGCAAAATATCAAATGTTTGTAATTGGAAGTATAGGAATGTTCGAATATTGGGCTTATCGAGCACCATTTGAGAAAAAATTGGATATTATTAATGACTATCAATTTATAGACACATTATGTAAATGGGTCAACGAAGAACCTAATATAAATAAAGATAGTGTTAGTCCAATTAAGAAGATAGATATTACTTCTCATATAAGCCAATTTTTTAAATAAATTTTACCTTTATTAATTTTCGTAAGCTATACAATATGAAATCATCCAATTCCAAACGTCCTAAAAAATCACAACCTTTTTATCTCATTGTTCCTTTTTCTTACGGGACTAATCTATTTACTTTTAAAAAGAAGAGTAATTGGAATATTATCGACCATTTATTGTTGAGAACTATTGCAGATAATGAATTTACTATTGATAAATTATCAGCATATTCTGGTATTCGTAGACAAATTTTAGTTCAAATACTTCTACCATTTTTAAAATTAAATTGGATTGAAATTATTCAAGAGCCTGAGAGTATTAGTGTAAGAATTACTGAGCGTGGTAAATTTATTGCAAAAGCTTCTGAATTGCCTTCGATAAAAAAAGAATTTTATACATATAGAGATTTTCTAGTTAATCTTACAAATGGTCAGTATTTAGGATTGTGTAATCACTCTTTTATTACTACTTATAATGAGAGTGACATCAATACTTTAGTTAATAGTTGGGATAATAAAAGATATATTAATATTAAGAATATACCGCATCCATATATTCTTGATACACAAGAACTTGGCTGTGCTGTTACCCAACCGAATGAAGAGCTTATTTCTGTATCGCCACCATTAGATAGAAGTTTATCAGTTAATAGGTACTTAATATTTAATGCAAAAATCAATAAAAATAATGAAATAGATATACATTTTTATGAGAATTATCTCAATCCAACATCTAGTAATGATTATTGCTCTATTTTTGGTTACTCCTTTAAAGAATATTTGTCTACAGAAATTAAAAAGCGATTAATCGAAAGTCAGAGGAATAATGAGAGTATAAAAGAAACATATCAATATGTCGGGGATGGTAGTTCAGAAAATTTAGCAAATCCTCCCAAAAGTTATAAGATATCTGAACAGCATGTTTCACTTATTTTAGGAGGGAATGAGCATCTTCAAAAATTTCTTGATGCTATTCGTGAGTGTAAAAACTATTTAATAATTCATTCTACTTTTATTCGTCCATCTAGAATAAATCTCTATTTAAGTGAACTATTAGATGCCGTTAACAGAGGGGTTAAAGTTATTATTTTATGGGGTAAAGATGATTTCGATTCACCTGATATTAGAGAAAAAGAATTAAGAAACTTTGAAGAGATTACCTCACAATTTAAAAAGCTTTATTGTGATTACAATGGAAGGATTATTTTACATGAAATCCAGACAGGGTCTCATGCTAAATATTTGCTTTGGGATACTGAAAATAATCATTGTTCGTTAATAGGATCTTGTAATTGGTGGCGAATTCAAACATGAGGTGCGACAGTTTCAAAAGCCTTATGATAATCAACAAGCTGAGCAAATTTCTCTAATGGTGTAAGCCAATCTAACGCTTTTCTAGGACGAGTATTCAGTGACATGGCGACTTGATTTAAATAATGCTGATCTGCCTGATTTAAATCAATCCCTTTAGGTAAATATTGCCTAATTAAACCATTCATATTTTCGCATGTACCTTTCTGCCATGGCGAATGTGGGTCACAGAAATATACATCTATGCCTAAATCTTCTTCGAGGATTTTATGTTCTGACATCTCACGTCCACGGTCATAGGTCAACGTTTTACGTAGTTCTGCAGGTAAATATTTCAGAGCTTCAGTTAAAGCCTTGCGCACTGATTCTGCCTTTGCATCAGGTAATGTTGCCAAGATACAGAGCCGTGTATTTCGTTCAATAAGTGTTGCTATCGAACTTTTATTGTCTTTACCTTTAATTAAATCGGCTTCCCAATGACCCGGTATTTTTCTTTCTTGAACTTCGGCTGGGCGCTCATGAATAGTTTTAATATCCTGTAATATAGAATCTTTTTTAGGTTCACCGTTAGCTTTTCGCTTTTTATTTTCATGACGCAGACAGGATAATAAGTCTTTTTTCAACTCACCCTTTGGTAATGCTCGTATAGTTGAATAAATCGTTGTATGGCTTACATTCATTGTTTGATCCAAATCAGGAAATGTCTTTAAACGCTTTGCTATTTGCTGAGGAGACCATAAACAACGGATCGCTTCAACAATAAATCTCCAGAGAATTGAGTCGATTTTGAGTTTTCTGTGACCGCGTCTACGTCTAGCGAAGGTGTTATCAGAAGCATATTGAGCTTGATAAACGTCATTGATGCTATTTCTTTTAAGCTCACGATAGATCGTACTAGGATGTCTTTTAATGAGTTCAGCAAATTTTCTGGCTGAAAAGCCTTCTTTTCTTGACTCAAGCATTAATGCAGTACGATCTTCAAAGTTAAGATGATGGTATGACAATTTTATATACTCCATAAACCCTTTAAATTAATTAGGTGGTTTATGTCGCACTTCAAGTTTTACTCTGCCGGTTTTTCTCAGAATTTAATCGTTATGAAGCTTCTGTATTTATTCAAGATAATGATTTTTCAAAAGAAATGATTCAAATATCAGCTAGTTTGACTACTGGTGCAAAATTAATTAATAACTATTTAGGTTCAGAATTATTAGATTTGGCTCAAAGTATTAAACCTAGCTCTAATCAAGACAATGAAAAAAATATTAATGTTTCACTTTTACTCAAAGGGCATCATTTGCGATATATACACGAAGCTAAGAAAGCAGAACATAGAGTTACCTTATTAAGTGATAAAATAAGCCCAAATCTACATAGAAGTATTTGGGATAGTTTATCAACTTGTAGGGTACGTGTTTCAGCATTTTACTCTACAGTCGATAAAGAAATTTTTGATCATAAGCAAGTGCAAAAGTTCTCTAACAGTATAGACAACGATAAAATTGCATTAAAACTTCATTCTCCACCCTCTGGAAATCATAGCCATGCCAAAGTGTTGGCTTGGGATAAAAATCATATTGTTATCACAAGCTTAAACTGGATGTCTTCTGATTCTTCAGGTAACTATAAGAACAACGATCTCTATCATGAATTAGGTATTTATTTAGAGGCTGATAAAATTGAACAAAAATTTTATTCAAATTTTTTTAATAATTTAAATCATGCATAAGTTTTAACTAATATAAGGGTTGTTAAGTTAAAGAAACCGCCATTAATGGCGGTTTCTTTATCAATGACAACTTATGTGTCGCTCAATGACATCTTATGCGTCGCAAATGACAACTTATGTGTCGCGTGACGGTTTGTAACAATCTCGAAATATGTGTCAAAAATCTCACATTATCTGTCATTCAGCGCATGTGATATTTCTTACCAGCTTAACGCACCACCAGTTTGGTAGTCTGTTACGCGAGTTTCGAAGAAGTTCTTCTCTTTACGCAGGTCCATCATTTCTGACATCCACTGGAATGGATTGTTCACACCAGTAAACTGTTCAGGCAAGCCTAACTGGCTCAAGCGACGGTTACAGATAAATTTCAGGTATTCTTCCATCATACCGGCATTCATGCCCAATACACCGCGTGGCATCGTGTCACGTGCATATTCGATTTCAAGCATGGTACCTTCAAGAATCATCTGAATCACTTCTTGCTGGAATTCAGCAGTCCACAAATGCGGGTTCTCGATCTTGATCTGGTTGATCATATCAATACCGAAGTTCAGGTGCATAGATTCATCACGCAGGATGTACTGGAATTGCTCAGCAACACCATTCATCTTGTTACGACGACCCATAGACAGAATTTGGGTGAAACCGCAGTAGAAGAAGATACCTTCAAGGACACAGTAGAACGCGATCAGGTTGCGAAGCAGGATCTGGTCGTTTTCTGGCGTACCGGTTTTGAAAGTAGGATCACTTAGAGACTGGGTATATTTCAGGCCCCAAGCCGCTTTACGTGCAACTGATGGAACTTCGCGGTACATGTTGAAGACTTCGCCTTCATCCATACCTAGCGACTCAATACAGTATTGGTAAGCATGCGTATGAATCGCTTCTTCAAATGACTGACGCAGAATGTACTGACGGCATTCAGGGTTGGTAATATGACGGTAGATCGCCAATACCAGATTGTTTGCTACCAGTGAATCCGCAGTAGAGAAGAAACCAAGTGAACGCATCACGATGGTACGTTCATCTTCAGTCAAGCCATTTTCAGACTTCCACAACGCGATGTCGTGGTTCATGTTGATTTCTTGAGGCATCCAGTGGTTCGCACAACCATCCAGATATTTCTGCCAAGCCCATTCGTATTTGAATGGTACTAACTGGTTCAAGTCAGCACGGCAGTTGATCATACGTTTATCATCAACCTGTACACGCTGTGCGCCCATCTCAAGTTCTTCAAGACCAGGCGCAACGTCCAGTTGGTCTAGGGAAGCAGATGCTCTTGCCAGTGAATTGGTTGAATTTGATCCTGCGCTTCGAGGGGCTGCAGCGGGTTGTGCAGCTGCCACATTCGACGATGTGTTGCTTGCATCAGATACCATCTGCGGATTAGCCGTTTTTTTCGGCTCGACGGGCGTAGGCTGCTGTTCAGGTGCAGCCGGTTTTTGCGAATCATCTTCGAAATCGTCCCAACTGAGGATAGACATACTAATACTCTCAAAAATTATACGCTCCATTGGATGAATTTGTGAGTAACAATAAAGTAAGTGCTGCTCAAGTATTCAAAGGGGCGAAATAGTTTTAATTAAAAAATTGTAGATATTGTAGTTATCATTACCCAAATTTGATAGTTATTTCAAATGTGATTAGATAAAAAATAAGCGAATTTATAGATATACTTTTGTTTTTTAATAGAAATAAGAAATGTAATAAAATCATTAATTTATATTGTGTTTTTGCATTGACTTTACCCCGACATAGTCGAGGTAAAATATCTATCTTTACTGTTTTTTTAAAGAGAACTATCCTTTGATCTTTCTTGGATCGTTTCCTGGCGAAATGGTGTTCTTTTCACGAATTAGACCATTTTTACCTTTGATGGTTATCTCACCGCCACCCGATTTTTGAAGCATAGATCGGGCTGAGTTGTAAGCTTCTTTTTGAGTATCATGAGCAGATGAAGCTTTGGAGTTACCATTGGCTTTATTTACCCATTTACCATTTTTCTCATAAATCATGCGATCATTTGACTTACTCATTTGAAATACTCCTATAGTTTGAGCAATCGTGTTTAGACTTATTTGACGATGGCTGAAAACTAGTAGAAAATATTCCCTAGCTTTTTCGTAAGAAAAGTCATCGCCTGAAAGTTAGTCATATATCTTTCAGGAAAAGGGATATCGTTGGCGCGATGTCCCTTTTTCATTTTCTGGCATCAGCTAAAGAACTGACATAACCAAAAGAAGTTGTGCTAAAAATCCGAGTACTACTTATTTTGATTACGCTGCTGGCGAACTTTGAGCCAGAAATAAGCAATTGGTAAATAAAAAGTAATGCCAAAGGAAATCAGCAATGCCGCAAGTCCTAACATGTAGTTGTGGGTCATATGGGGCATTGAGGTTTCCTTTGGTTTAAATTTGGGAGACATTGATATCTCCCAAATTCTCCTAATTACTTAGGATTACTACGATAATGTGAACATACAGTCTCAAATCGATTCAATCGACGTCGAATGTATGAACGCACATGTACACACTTCTTTCGAGGTGACATATCGCTTACTCCCATACAAATCAAGATGACTTGTACTGGCTCGATAGCTAATTCGATGATAGAATCACTATCGCATTCACATATGCCAGCCTCGTCGTGACCATCTTGGTATCACTTCGAGATTGAAAGCCTTCTAGTTAGTTTTGACGGACGCTAGAGGGCTTTTTTATTGCCTAAATTTCGTAATCCCCCTAAATCCCCCTTTAAAAAAGGGGACTTTCTCCCTCCTTTAATAAAGGAGGGTCGGGGTGGATTAGAAACCCGTCAGATTACTGACAAGCTTCACAATCAGGATTGTCAATTGAACATGCTTGTGGCACTGGCGCTGCCTGAGTGAAACCTTCTTCCTCTACAGGCGCTTCAGGTTTTTTCTCTTCAACCACTGACGCTGCAACTACAGGAGCCGCAACGGTTGCAGGTTTAACTGCGTTCAATGCACCAGTATTAATAGTTGATTTCTCAGCAGAAGTCGCACCCAATGCACGTAGGTAATAAGTCGTTTTCAGACCACGTAACCAAGCCATCTTGTAAGTGATGTCCAGTTTCTTACCGTTTGCACCCGCGATGTACAGGTTCAGAGATTGCGCTTGGTCGATCCATTTTTGACGACGGGAAGCAGCATCAACAATCCAGCGTGGCTCAACTTCAAACGCAGTCGCGAAGATCGCTTTCAACTCTTCAGGAATACGAGAAATCTTCTGTACTGAACCTTCGAAGTGTTTCAGGTCGTTGACCATCACCGCATCCCAAAGACCACGTTCTTTCAACGCACGTACCAAGTAAGGGTTGATCACAGTGAATTCGCCAGACAGGTTCGATTTTACATACAGGTTCTGGAATGTAGGTTCGATAGACTGAGATACGCCACAAATGTTCGAAATAGTAGCAGTCGGAGCAATCGCCATCACATTCGAATTACGCATACCGTCTTTTTGAACTTTGGCACGTAAAGTGTCCCAGTCCAGACGTTGTGTGCGGTCTACTTCAAACATGCGTTCTGGACGAGTTTTCGCAACCAGGTCAAGTGAGTCGATTGGCAGAATACCTTGATCCCACAATGAGCCTTTGAATGTTTCATACGTACCGCGTTCAACAGCAAGGTCACTTGAAGTTGAAATTGCGTAGTAAGAAATCACTTCCATTGATTCATCAGCAAACTCAACCGCAGCGTCAGAACCGTAAGCCATACCCATTTCGTAAAGCGCATCCTGGAAGCCCATGATACCCATACCGACTGGACGGTGTTTCAGGTTCGAGTTACGTGCTTGTGGAACTGCGTAGTAGTTGATGTCGATCACGTTATCGAGCATACGAACCGCAGTTTTTACTGTACGAGCCAGTTTTTCACGATCCAGCTTGCCGCCTTGAACGTGTTGTACCAGGTTGATCGAACCTAAGTTACATACTGCAATTTCTTCTTTGCTGGTGTTCAGGGTGATTTCTGTACACAGGTTAGAAGAGTGAACCACGCCTACGTGCTGTTGTGGTGAACGTAGGTTACATACGTCTTTGAACGTGATCCATGGGTGACCTGTTTCGAACAGCATCGACAGCATTTTGCGCCACAAATCTTTTGCACGGATTTTCTTGTGCAACATGTTTGTTTCTTTGGCAATGCTTTCGTAGTAAGCATAACGCTCAGCGAATTCTGCACCAGTCAGATCATGAAGATCAGGCGTTTCAGAAGGAGTGAACAGTGTCCATTCAGCATCTTCGAATACACGTTGCATGAACAAGTCAGGAACCCAGTTCGCAGTGTTCATGTCGTGAGTACGACGACGATCATCACCCGTGTTCTTACGAAGCTCAAGGAATTCTTCGATATCCAGGTGCCAGGTTTCCAGGTATGCACATACTGCACCTTTACGTTTACCACCTTGGTTTACTGCAACAGCAGTATCGTTGGCAACTTTAAGGAATGGCACCACACCTTGAGACTTACCGTTTGTACCTTTAATGTAAGAGTTCAGGGCACGAACTGGAGTCCAGTCATTACCTAAACCGCCTGCCCATTTAGACAACATTGCGTTATCACGCATCGCGCCATAGATGTCAAACAGGTCATCATCAATCGTAGTTAAATAGCAGCTAGATAACTGTGGACGTAACGTACCTGAGTTGAACAGAGTAGGCGTAGATGCCATGTAGTCGAAACTAGACAGTAAGTTATAGAACTCGATTGCACGATCTTCGCGGTTGTCTTCGTTCAGGGCAAGACCCATAGACACACGCATGAAGAATAATTGCGGCAATTCGAAACGCACGCCATCTGAGTGGATGAAGTAACGGTCAAATAATGTTTGCAGACCTAGGTAGGTGAACTGGTTTGAACGTTCCGGTTGAATCGCTGCAGCCAGTTTAGCCAGGTCAAAGTTTAACAATTCAGGTGAAAGAAGTTCTAACTCAATCCCTTTTTTCAGGAAAGTTTCAAGTGCATCACCTTCATTAGTATCAGTGGATAGACCCAAGAACTCTAAACCGGTAGCCACCAGGTCATCACGCAACAGACGTGCAGTCACATAAGTATAGTTAGGTTCTTGCTCAATACGGGTACGAGTCGCCATCATCATTGTGGTAGAGATGTCAGACTCTTTTACGCCGTTATAAAGGTTTTTTACGGTCTCATCGACAATCGCCTGTACGTCGATTCCTTCAAGGCCTTCAGCAGCGCGAGTTACAGTCGCAGTTAATTCGCTTAAGTCAAGCGGTTTTAACTTGCCTTCTGCATCAGTCACTTGCAGTGTAGGGTGATGGTTGGCACCTAACTGTTTGCGCGCTTCAGAACGTTGTTCACGGTAGATGACATAGGCACGTGCAACTTTCTGTTCGCCAGTACGCATCAGCGCAAGTTCAACCTGATCCTGAATTTCTTCGATATGGATCGTGCCACCCGATGGTAAACGGCGTTTGAATGTATTCAGAACCATTTCCGTTAATTGTTCGATACGGTCGTGTATACGGCTCGAATCTGCACTTTGCTGGCCTTCTACTGCCAAAAATGCTTTTCCAATTGCAACAGAAATTTTTTCTGCATCAAAAGCGGCAACATCACCGGTGCGTTTAATCACCTGAAGTTGACCCGGAGTGGACGTGATTACGCTCATGTTAGCATAGCTCCATTGTCATCTATTTTTATGTTTATGGACCGTTTGAACTGGGCAAAAATCGTGCCACAGTGTTCGAGGAATAAACACAAGACCTAGTGGTTATAAAATTAATTGAACACAAGATACGGGAAAATTTAGGGTAGATCAATATTGACATTTTGCTAAATATTTTTCTGAAGTTTTATCTTAATCTTTTGCAAAAAGATCCCAATTTTTATTGATTCTTGCATAAGCCTTATCCGGCAAGGCATAGCATATCAAAGCTGGCAAAAAGTGCTTATAGATAACATTGTGGATAACTAAAAAGGCCTGAATCAACAAGTCACATTTTGTTCAGATTAAGCTTTGATCGATGCAAATAAGCCGACAAACGGTAGTTAAATGCACATTCGAGTGAAATGTGCACGATAAAATATTACAAAATGCTACTTTGATGTATTGGTTTGGTGAACGCTATCTTGTTTACAATGTAAACGTGTGTATATTGCAAGCATATTAAAAACGTATCTATTGGATTTCAAAAGGATACGTCCGTAGCATACGTCCATCAAATAAAGGGGCAACACATGAGCCAAGAAGAAAAGTTACCTAAAATTCTAATTGTTGAAGATGATGAGCGTCTTGCTCGTTTAACACAAGAATACCTCATCCGTAATGGTCTTGAGGTCGGGGTAGAGCCGGATGGCAACCGTGCTATTCGTCGTATTATTGCCGAGCAACCAGACATGGTGGTTCTAGATGTCATGTTGCCCGGTGCTGATGGTTTGACCATCTGTCGTGAAGTTCGTCCACATTATCATCAACCGATTTTAATGCTGACTGCACGTACTGAAGATATGGATCAGGTCCTAGGTCTGGAAATGGGTGCAGATGACTATGTCGCTAAACCGGTTCAGCCGCGTGTCCTATTAGCTCGTATTCGTGCTTTATTGCGTCGTACCGACAAGGTGCCTGAAGATGAAGTGGCTCAACGCATCGAATTTGATGACCTGGTGATCGACAATGGTGGTCGTTCAGTGACCTTGAATGGTGAGCTGGTTGACTTTACCAGTGCAGAATATGACCTGTTGTGGCTGCTAGCTTCAAATGCGGGCCGCATCCTGTCACGTGAAGATATCTTTGAGCGTCTACGCGGTATCGAATATGACGGCCAAGACCGTTCAATTGATGTGCGTATTTCGCGCATTCGTCCAAAAATTGGTGACGATCCTGAAAATCCAAAACGTATTAAAACAGTACGTAGTAAAGGTTATCTATTCGTCAAAGAAACTAACGGTATCTAATCGGTGCCTTTAGCCGCCTGAATAAACAGGATAATTTATAGGTGTTTAAACACAGTATATTTTTGCGGATATACGCAGGCCTGGTCATGCTTGTGGTCCTGGTGGCAGTATTCAGCTATCTGCTGGTACAGATTATCAACTACCAGCGTGCGCAGGAGTATCGTGAATCCCTGACTGATGGTATGGCATATATCATCAGTGAGGGGGTTGCGAGACAGCCTAATCTGCAGCAAAAGATGGACTGGGTTTCAGATGCGTCTGATCTGTTGGAATTGCCGATCTACTATGTCGAAGCCAGTAAAGTGGATATTACCCGGGCGGAAGGTCGACGTCTGGCTGACCGTAAGGCAGTCGTGCGTTGGGATGCCAAAACCGGGGTAGCTTATATTGTCATTGGGCTACGCGATGATCCAAGTCATTATCTTTATATTAAGGCGGATAATATTACTCGACGTCAGATGAAGGCTTTACCGGTCTTTATTCTGGATTATCTGGTGTACTACCCAGGTCAGGAAAAAGAATACCTGAAGCGAATTCAGGATTATTTCTCTTATCCAATCTCGATCGAAAATGTCCAAAGCTTGCCATTAGATTCCGAGCAGATCGGACGTTTGCGTCTAGATCACAGCATTATTTTATATCGTGACAGTGCCTCAATTCGCGGTACTACGATTTCAATCATTTCTCCTATTCCTAGCTCGACGTCTGAAGTGCTGGTCATGGGGCCAGTGCCGTTATTTAACTGGATGCCATTCCAGTTAGCTGCCGGAATTACCTTATTGAGCTTGTTTGTCTTAAGTCTGGGGATTTATGGTCTGCTGGTACCAATGCAGCGTAAACTGCGTGAAGTTAGCTATGCCCTGAACAAGATGAAAACCGGAAATATGTCATTGCGTCTTCCGGTAGAGGGTAGTGATGAGATGGCGACGCTGGCTTCCAGTTATAACAATATGTCGGACCATATTCAGCGTCTGATTGAAGCGCAGCGTGAATTGATGCGTGCGGTATCGCATGAGCTGCGTACACCTGTTGCCCGTATCCGTTTTGCAATGGAAATGATGGCAGATGAAGACGACTATGATTACCGCTTGCAGCAGGTTGAGCAGATTGACAAGGATATTGAAGCCTTAAATACCTTGATCGATGAAATCATGACCTATACCAAACTGGAACAGGGCATGCCTTCAATTGAATTTGAAGAGATTGATCTGTTTGAAGTGCTGGATCAGGTGGCAGTCGAAACCGATGCTTTAAAAACAGGTAAAGAAGTCGAAGTGCTGCCGATGCCAGTACCTGTAACCGTACAAGCTGAACGACGTTACCTGCATCGTGTGGTGCAAAATCTGGTGGGTAATGCAGTACGCTACTGTGAGCAGAAAATCCTGATCAGCGGCGGACTAGATGCTAAGGGCATGGCGTATATCTGTGTAGAAGATGATGGTCCGGGGATTCCGGAAGCTGACCGTGCCCGTATCTTTGAAGCTTTTGCCCGACTTGATGATAGTCGTACCCGTGCTTCAGGTGGTTATGGTTTGGGCTTGTCTATTGTCAGCCGGATCGCTTACTGGTTTGGTGGAGAGATTCAAGTCGATCAAAGTCCGACACTGGGTGGTGCACGCTTTATCATGATTTGGCCAGCCACCCGTTATGGTAAAAAAATCAAGCAAAAACCTATCGAAAAGCTGGAAAAAACTGAAGTGTCAGATCAGTCAGAATAAGAGTTTAGGTGAAAAAAAACGATACATAGGTATCGTTTTTTTATGGCTATTTAAAGGGGATTATTCATGGATGGTAGCATCCGGTTCAATCAGTGGCTTGCCTTCTTTCAGGCTGTTTAAGGCATCAGAATTGAAGTTGATCAGCAACTTGTTGTTTTTAACATCTACCTGATAGCTCTGGATTAGTTTCTGGTCGCCAGACAAGGTTTCGAGCTTATACTCATCGGCAATATTCATAATACCGTCCAAGTTAATGCTGGAAGAGGCATAGTCTGTCTGGAAAAGTTTATGAATATCCCCTAAGTCAAAGATTGCATTGCTGGCATCCTGATGTTTTTGAATATAGCTTTCTACATGTCGCATCAATAATTGCGCAAAGAAAAAATAATCGGGTTTATGGGTAAATCGTAGAGACATGCATGGACTCCTTATTGTTACTTTATCAATGTCATAGTGTGTTTAAAAATAGAAATATCATAATCTGAATCAAACTGTTGGACGTGTTGCAAAAATACACAATTGCTCTTTTAAGGTTTACCGAGGGCGGGCAGAAAAGGGCGACTTCTAGTTGAATGACAACATTCATGTTAAACATCTTTTAAAAATACACTTATTTTTTTCGAGGCATTATGCAAAGGTGAAATGTTTTTGATTGATTCTTTATAAGTTTCTTTTCATTAGGTAGGTAGCCAGCCACTGTAAAGGAGTGAGGCTTACTTAAGCAGAGCTTTAAAAGTCTATCTGGGTTTAGAAAAAAATAATGGAAATTTAAACTTTAATTTAAAAAAACGATCGGTTGAGATTCTATGAGCTTAAAGCCAGAATAAAATTAGGAATGTCTAAAAAATCATCCAAAAGACTAAGGCTTATAAACTAGCAAGTGAAATCCAAAATCAGGTACAATTGGCGGGATTAATTTTGTGTTTGGTGTATTTGAAGGCCAATACATACATTCTTTGTTAATAAATCGGCCTGCCAGGAGTTATCCCCGCATGAGTGCCATTACTCCATACGAATGGGCAATTATTGCCTTCGTGATCGGCGTTACATTTTTATGCGTCTTTATGCTCACTGTCCCATTACTCCTCGGGGGTAAATCATGGGGCCGTGCCAAGCAGGAGCAGTTTGAGTCAGGCGTAGTCAGCGCAGGTGGAGCTCGTATCCGCTTGTCTGCGAAATTCTATTTAGTTGCAATTTTCTTTGTAGTCTTCGACCTCGAAGCACTTTACCTGTATGCATGGGCATCTTCTGTTCGTGAAGTAGGTTGGATTGGTTTTGCAACTGCAGCTATCTTTATTTTGGTTTTACTTGTTGGTTTGGTTTACGAATTATCGACAGGCGCACTGAACTGGGCACCTTCAGACAGACGTAAAGCAGCAGGATACAAAGCTAAAATTGGTTCGCCAAATATGGATCTTGCAGAAATTACGCGCTTCAACTCTGTTGAAGAATTGGTTATGGATCCAACTGGTCAAATCCCAGCTCAATCATCTGGTCTTGTGAAAAAATCACAAGTTCAACCCTCTGATAAGGAGTAACTCGGGATGAAATATACATTAACCCGTGCGAATCCGAATGCTGATGAATATCCACTTCAAGAGCGTATCGTTGTAGAAGATCCGCTTCTAGAAGAAGAAGTGAATAAAAATGTGTTCATGACTCGCCTAGAGGATGTAATGCACACAGCAGTGAACTGGGGTCGTAAGAACTCAGTTTGGCCATTTAACTTTGGTACATCTTGCTGCTACGTTGAATATGCAACGACTTTGACCGGTGTGCATGACTTGTCACGTTTCGGTGCAGAAGTTATCCGTGCTTCACCGCGTCAGGCAGACTTGATGATCGTAGCAGGTACATGCTTCGTGAAAATGGCTCCGGTAATTCAACGTCTGTATGAACAGATGCTTGAACCGAAATGGGTTATTTCAATGGGTGCGTGTGCGAACTCAGGTGGTATGTACGATATTTATTCAGTCGTACAAGGTGTGGACAAGATTATTCCGGTAGATGTATACGTTCCGGGCTGCCCACCACGTCCTGAAGCATTGATCCAGGCATTAATGCTGTTACAAGACCAAATTCAATTAGAGCGTCGTCCGCTGTCTGCGGTAATCGGTGATGATCTTAAGCCAGTGTATAAGCCAAAGATGATACCGGAACGTGACCGTAAGAAAGACCAGCGTGTGGCTGTGAAGAACTTACGCTCTATGGATGAAATTAAATAATTTAAACGACCGGTTTTTTGTTGTGCACCCGCTATGGGTGTAGTTGTCGTTTAGGTTGACTGAATTTGTATTAAATAGGAAGCCAAGCCAATGGCTGAAACTGACATTGCTATGCCAGAATCAACAGCAGTTGATTCACGCCCAGCATTTGCCATCATTGAAGAGCTCAAAACCAAGTTTGGTGAGAACTTCTTTGTGCAAACGACTTTCGAGGATTTCCCGACAGTTTGGGTTGAGCGCGCACGTGTACAAGAAGTACTAATGTTCTTGCGTACCGTGCCACGTCCATACGTGATGCTATTCGACTTGTCTGCAGTAGATGAGCGTTTACGTACGCACCGTGACGGTTTGCCTGCGTCAGAATTCACAGTGTTCTATCATTTATTATCTTTAGAGCGTAACTGTGACATTCGTATTAAAGTTGCATTAAGCGACAGCGATCTGAATATTCCGACCGCAACGAATATCTGGCCAAATGCGAACTGGTATGAGCGTGAAGCTTATGACATGTTCGGCATCAATTTCGAAGGGCATCCAATGCTCCGTCGTATCTTGTTGCCAACCTACTGGGAAGGTCACCCGCTACGTAAAGAATATTCTGCACGTGCAACGGAATATACACCGTATATGCAGAACCAAGCCAAACAAGACTTCGAGCAAGAACACCTTCGCTTTGTTCCTGAAGATTGGGGCTTAAAGCGTGGTAATAAAGACGAAGACTTCATGTTCCTGAACTTGGGTCCTAACCACCCATCTGCGCACGGTGCGTTCCGTGTAATTTTGCAGTTGGATGGTGAAGAAGTGAAAGACTGTGTGCCAGATATTGGCTATCACCACCGTGGTGTGGAAAAGATGGCTGAACGTCAAACTTGGCATTCATTCATTCCTTATACTGACCGTGTGGACTACTTAGGTGGTTGTGCTCAAAACATGCCGTATGTGATGGGTGTGGAACAACTGGCAGGTATTACTGTGCCAGACCGCGCACAATGTATTCGTGTCATGATGTCGGAACTGTTCCGTATCAATAACCACTTGCTGTACATCGGTACTGCGATTCAGGATGCCGGCGGTATGACCCCAGTATTCTATATGTTCGCTGACCGTCAGAAAGTGTATGACATCGTGGAAGCGATTACTGGTTACCGTATGCATCCAGCATGGTTCCGTATCGGTGGTACTGCACATGATTTGCCAAATGGTTGGGAAAAACTGGTTCGAGACTTGCTCGACTGGATGCCTAAACGTTTGAACGAATACTATACTGCAGCACTGAAAAACTCTGTATTCATGGGTCGTACCCGTAATGTGGCTCAGTACGATGCGAAATCTGCATTGGCATGGGGTGTAACAGGTACTGGTCTGCGTGCGACAGGTATCGACTTTGATGTTCGTAAATACCGTCCATACAGTGGTTATGAAAACTATGACTTCGAAGTGCCAGTTGAGTACGAAGGCGATGCATATGCTCGTGTGATTGTTCACTTCCGTGAAATCGAACAGTCACTGAAAATCATTAAGCAGTGTCTAGAGAATATGCCTTCTGGCGCGTACAAAGCGGACCATCCGCTGGCTGTTCCACCACCAAAAGACAAAACATTACAAGATATTGAAACCTTGATTACGCACTTCTTAAGCGTTTCTTGGGGCCCTGTAATGCCTGCAGGTGAATCATCTGTGATGGCAGAGGTGGTGAAAGGTGCGTCGACTTATTATCTGACTTCAGACAAGTCAACCATGAGTTACCGTACCCGTATTCGTACACCAACTTTCACGCATTTACAGCAAATGCCTTCTGTGATTAACGGCAGTCTTGTATCTGACTTAATCATTTATTTAGCGACAATCGACGTCGTAATGGCTGACGTGGATCGCTAAGGGGTAAACGCATTATGATGATTTTGACTGATAAAAAGCCACGTGTGAATGTTGAAGGGATTTTAACTTCGGAAGAAATCCACGAAATTGAACATCACATTGGGCATTACCCGTACCCACGTGCAGCGTGTCTTGATGCGCTCAAATGTGTACAACGCCGTAATGGCTGGGTAGACGATGCTCAAATGAATGCCATCGCGCAAATGCTCAGCATGAGCCTTGCCGATTTGGAAGGGGTTGCAACGTTCTATAACCGTATTTACCGTCAGCCAGTGGGTCGTCACGTAATTTTACTGTGTGACTCAATTGCGTGTTTCTTGATGGGTGCGGAGACTTTAGCAGAAGCATTCCAGCGTGAATTGGGTATCCAGTTCGGCCAAACCACAGCGGATGGCCGTTTTACCTTGCTTCCAATTTGCTGCCTAGGTAACTGTGACAAAGGTCCAACCCTCATGATTGATGAAGACACTCACGGTCTCGTGGAAGTGACATCAATTAAACAGTTATTGGAGAAGTATGTATGAATACCGAACCAAAACCAATTTATGGCGACGGTAACCCGGAAACGCATCCACTGACTTGGCGTCTGAGCAAACAAGCAAATGTCCGTCACGTTGATGATTACGAAGCGCTTGAAGGCTATGCAGGCTTTAAAAAAGCCCTGTCTATGACACCGAAAGAAGTGCTGGAAGTTGTAAAAGCAGCAACCGTAAAAGGTCGTGGTGGTGCAGGCTTCCCGGCAGGGATCAAATGGTCGCTGATGGCGCCAAATGACAATTCAGGTCCACGTTACCTGATTTGTAATGCCGATGAGATGGAACCAGGTACCTTCAAAGACCGTCTGTTGATGGAAGATCTTCCTCACCAGCTGATCGAAGGTATGCTGATTGCAGCTTATACCCTTGAAGCAACTCAAGGTTATATCTTCATCCGTGGTGAATACATCGAAGCGGCGAAATACCTGAACGAAGCGCTTGAACAGGTTCGTGCCAAAGGTTATCTGGGTGACAACATCCTGGATTCTGGCTGGAGCTTCGAGTTACACGTGCATACCGGTGCGGGTCGTTATATCTGTGGTGAAGAAACTGCATTGATTAACTCGCTTGAAGGTCGCCGTGCAAACCCGCGTACCAAACCACCATTCCCGCAGGTTGCAGGTGCTTGGGGTCGTCCTACAATTGTGAACAACGTAGAGACCTACAACAACTTGCCAGCCATCATGTTGCGTGGCCCAGAATGGTACATCGGTCTGTCTGCAGGCAAATCGAAAGATCCTGGCACAAAAATTTATGGTGCTTCAGGTAGGGTGAAATTCCCGGGTCTATGGGAACTGCCATTCGGTACCACTGCACGTGAAGTGATTGAAGAACATGCTGGTGGTATGCGTGACGGCTTGAAGCTGAAAGCATGGTTACCCGGTGGTGCATCAACTGACTTCCTGGCTGCTGAGCATATCGATCTTCCGATGGATGCGGAAAGCATCATGAAAGCAGGTTCACGTCTGGGTACGTGTTTGCTCATGGTGGTTGATGAAACTCAATGTATGGTTTCAGCAACACGTAACCTAGAAGAATTCTTTGCGCGTGAATCATGTGGCTGGTGTACACCTTGCCGTGATGGCTTACCTTGGGCGGTGAAAGCGCTTAAAGCACTTGAAGATGGTACTGGCAAGAAAGAAGATATCGATCACTTACAAGAACTGACTCGTAAGCTTTGGATTGGTAAAACTTTCTGTGCTCACGCACCAGGTGCTATGGAACCGTTAATGGGCGCACTCAAACATTTCCGTGGCGAATTTGAAGCGAAAGTCGTAAATGCTGCCGCTCAAACCCGCAACGTAGAACAAGCTTAAGGAATTCGACTATGGCTACAATTCATGTCGATGGAAAATCGTATGAAGTCAACGGCTCGGAAAACTTGCTGCAAGCATGTTTGAGTCTTGGCATCGACATCCCATACTTTTGTTGGCATCCATCCTTAGGTTCTGTCGGTTCTTGCCGTCAATGTGCTGTGACTCAATACGCGAATCCAGAAGATACGCGTGGTCGTTTGGTCATGTCATGTATGACACCGGCTGCTGACAATACCTACATCTCGATTGAAGACAAAGAAGCGAAAGATTTCCGTGCTTCTGTTGTTGAATTCTTGATGACCAATCACCCGCACGACTGTCCAGTCTGTGAAGAAGGTGGTCACTGTCACCTGCAAGATATGACAGTAATGACTCAACACGACCGTCGTCGTTACCGTTTCACCAAACGTACGCACTACAACCAAGAACTTGGTTCGTTCATTGCGCACGAGATGAACCGTTGTATCGCATGTTACCGTTGTGTTCGTTATTACAAAGACTATGCGGGCGGTACAGATTTCGGCGTATATGCGAACGCTTCTCGCGTTTATTTCGGTCGTCCGGAATCAGGTACTTTGGAATCTGAATTCTCAGGTAACCTGACCGAAGTGTGTCCAACGGGTGTATTCACCGATAAGACTCACTCAGAACGCTATAACCGTAAATGGGACATGCAGTACGCACCAAGCGTATGTCATGGCTGTTCTTCAGGTTGTAACATCTCTCCAGGTGAGCGTTATGGCGAGCTTCGTCGCGTTGAAAACCGTTTCAACGGTGAAGTGAACCAATACTTCCTGTGCGATAAAGGCCGTTTCGGTACCGGTTATGTAAACCGTAAAGACCGTCCGCGTCAGCCACAGTTCCGTACTGGTACAAATGTAGAAACAGTTTCTGTTGATACTGCACTGGATACCGTAATTGCGAAAATCCAAGGCAAAAAAGTTCTGGGGATCGGCTCTCCACGTGCATCACTTGAAGCTAACTTCGCACTACGTGAATTAGTTGGTCAAGACAACTACTCAACCGGTATGGCTCAAAAAGAGCAAAATCTGGTTGAACTGGCTGCATCGATTATGCAAACCGAGGGTGTTTATAACCCGAACATGCGTGAAATCGAAAGCTATGATGCGGTACTGATTCTGGGTGAAGACCTGACTCAAACTGCGCCACGTATGGCTTTATCTGTTCGTCAAGCTGCGAAAAATAAAGGCAAGGAAATGGCTGCAGAGCGCCGTACCCAAGAATGGCTGGCTGAACCTGTACAACGTATTGCCCAAGATGCGAAATCTCCGATTTACATTCTGGCTGCAACACAAACACGTTTGTCTGACGTTGCGGAAGGTGAAGTGGTTGCTTCTCCAAACGATATCGCACGTTTAGGCTTCGCGATTGCTGCGGGCGTGAAAGGTGAAGTCATCACTGGTCTTGATGACGATGCGAAAGCATTTGCACAAACCATAGCAGATACGCTGAAAGCTGCGAAGAAGCCACTGATCATCTCTGGCACAAGTCTACAAGACGCAACTATCATGGAAGCTGCTGCACAAGTAGCACAAAACTTAGGTAATGCGGGCTTGACCTTGACTGTTCCTGAAGTGAACTCAATGGGGCTGGCAATCTTCGGTGGTCAAAGTCTTGAACAAGCATTTGCACAAGACTATGACACTGTCCTAATTGTAGAAAACGATCTATACCGTCGTTTACCAGTAGCTCAGGTTGATGCTGCGCTTGCAGGCAAACAGGTGATCGTATTGGATCACTCTGAAACTGCGACTGTGAAGAAAGCCAATATTGTATTGTCTGCTGCTTCATTTGCTGAAGGTGATGGTACTGTCGTTTCTCAAGAAGGCCGTGCACAACGTTTCTACCAAGTGTATGACCCTAACTACTACAACCCGGAACTGGCAATCAAAGAATCTTGGCGCTGGTTACACGCACTGGAAACAGGCGTACAAGGCAAAGCGATTTCTTGGACTGTGCTGGATGATGTGATCGAGTCAGTAGCAAGCAACGTTCCTGCACTTGAAGGTATTCTGGATGTAGCACCAGATGCAGGCTTTCGTGTCCATGGTCTGAAAGTGGCACGTGAACCACGTCGTTATTCAGGTCGTACTTCGATGCGTGCGCCATTGTCTGTACATGAGCCGAAACAGCCTACTGATAAAGACAGTGCATTAACATTCTCTATGGAAGGTTATGTCGGTGATGAGACTCCATCTTCACTGGTACCATTTGCTTGGGCTGCAGGCTGGAACTCACCACAAGCCTGGAACAAATACCAGGATGAAGTGGGCGGTCACTTAAAAGGCGGTGATTCAGGCGTTCGTTTATTCGACCGTTTACCAAAACGTCCAGCACGTAGCTTCGTTGCACCAGCACCTGTGCTTGTAAATGCTGAAAGCTTCCGTCTGGTACCAATGCATCACATCTTTGCATCTGGCGAGTTCACCATTAAAACTCCGGCAATGGAATCACGTATTCCTGACGCAGTATTTGCAGTGGGCGAACAGGATGCTACACGCTTGAACCTGCAAGACGGTCAGAAGATCACTGTGAAAGCAGGCGAGGCTTCAATCGTTCTTCCTGTACAAGTGATTGAATACTTACCAACAGGTTATATTGGCTACCCAATTGGTCTTGCACCAACGGTATCTCTTGCAGAGCCTGTTTCAGTCGCGGTAGGAGCGTAATTCATGGAACAAGAATTAATCCGTCAAACGCCGCTGTGGGCTGAAAACTGGCCAATCGCCTATTCAGTACTTCAAGCGATCGTGATCTTACTGGTTGTAGTACTGATCGCTGCGTTGATGTCTTTTATTGAACGTCGTTTACTCGGCTTATGGCAAGACCGTTACGGTCCGAACCGTGTCGGTCCGGGCGGTATGTTCCAGATTGTTGCCGACATGCTGAAAATCATGTTCAAGGAAGACTGGACACCAAAATTTGCTGATAAATTGACTTTCCGTATGGCTCCAGCAGTTGCGATGGCAACTGCGGTGCTGTCATTCATGGTTATTCCTGTATCACCTTATCTAGGTGTTGCAGACATGAGTATCGGTTTGTTGTTCTTCATGGCAATGGCAGGTATTGCGGTATATGCAGTACTGTTTGGTGGTTGGTCTTCTAACAACAAATACGCATTGCTTGGTGGTCTACGTTCAGCAGCACAAACTATTTCTTATGAAGTGTTCCTGGGTATTTCCCTGATGGGTGTAGTGGCAATTGCCGGTTCATTCAACATGCGTGAAATCGTAGAAGCACAGAAAGATGTATGGTTTATCATTCCTCAGTTCTTAGGCTTCCTGATCTTCGTGGTTGCAGGTGTTGCGGTAACTCACCGTCACCCATTTGACCAACCAGAAGCGGAACAGGAACTGGCGGAAGGTTACCACGTAGAATATGGCGGTATGAAATGGGGTATGTTCTTCGTTGCGGAATACGTGAACGTAGTACTGATCTCTGCATTGATCGTAACCCTGTTCTTCGGTGGCTGGTTAGCACCATTTGGTTTTGATTTCCTTCCACCAGCATTCTGGTTCATTATTAAAACAGCATTCTTCGTAATGATGTTTGTATTGGCGCGTGGTTCTTTAATGCGTCCACGTTATGACCAAGTGATGAACTTTGGTTGGAAAATTTGCTTGCCATTGGCGTTGGTTAACCTTTTGGTGACTGGTGCTGTGATTCTGTTGAATCAGGCCTAAGACAGCAGGGAGAACAAAATGTTTAAATTTCTAGCTGGATTCGGGTCAATCGTTCGTACGTTGTTTATGGTATTTACCCATGCAACGCGCAAACGTGACACCATTTTATATCCGGAAGTGCCAGCCGAAGAAATCGTGCCACCACGTTTCCGTGGTCGTATCGTATTAACGCGTGACCCAGATGGCGAAGAGCGTTGTGTGGCATGTAACCTGTGTGCGGTTGCATGTCCGGTAGGCTGTATTTCACTCCAAAAAGCAGAACGTGAAGATGGTCGTTGGTATCCGGAATTTTTCCGTATCAACTTCTCTCGTTGTATTTTCTGCGGCATGTGTGAAGAAGCATGTCCTACGACTGCGATTCAAATGACACCAGATTTCGAATTAGGCGAATATGTTCGTCAAGACCTAGTCTACGAAAAAGAACACTTGCTGATTTCTGGTCCTGGTAAATATCCTGACTATAACTTCTACCGTGTAACCGGTATGGCAGTTGCTGGTAAGGACAAAGGTCAGGCACAGCGTGAAAGTGCACCTGTTGATGTACGGAGTCTATTACCATGATGTGGCCATTTTATTTAATGGCCCTTGTGGCCATCGTCTCTACGGTTCGTGTGGTAACTAACACGAATCCGGTACATGCTTTATTAAGCCTGATCGTTTCACTCCTTGCTGTAGCAGGACTGTTCCTGATCGTGGGTGCACCCTTTGCGGGTGCGCTTGAAGTCATCGTTTATGCTGGTGCGATCATGGTGTTATTCGTGTTCGTGGTAATGATGCTGAACCTGGGCGAACAGACTGTTGCTCAGGAACGCAAATGGTTGACTTCATCGGCTTGGGCTTATCCGGCATTGATGAGCTTCCTGATTGGTCTGATCCTGGTTTGGGTACTTAAATCAGATTACGTGCAGCCTTCAATGGTAATGGGCACTGAAATGGTCGGTCCTAAAGCGGTAGGTCAATCACTCTTTACGCAATACTTATTGTTGGTAGAAGTTGCCGCGATGTTATTGCTTGCATCACTTGTTGCAGCATTCCATTTGGGTAAACGTGAACCAGGTGCAGAAGAGGAACAACAATAATGGGCAACATTCCTTTAGAGCATGGTTTGATCGTTGCATCCATTCTTTTTGCACTGGGTTTTTACGGTGTAATGGTGCGACGCAACCTGCTATTCATTTTAATGAGCCTTGAAATCATGATGAATGCCGCTGCTTTGGCATTCGTCCTGGCGGGCAGTGCATGGGCACAGCCTGATGGTCAAATCATGTTTATTCTGATTCTGACCCTTGCTGCGGCAGAGGCATGTATCGGTCTTGCGATCGTCCTTCAGTTCTATCATCGCTTCCATCATCTGGATGTGGATGCTGCTAGTGAGATGCGCGGATGAGTTATTTATATCTAACAATTTTATTCCCGCTCATTGGCTTCGTCCTTTTAGCGGCAGGGCGTCATAAGCTTCCTGAAACAGTTGCAGCCATTATTGGTGTAGGGGCTGTGGGGTTATCGGCATTGTTCGCACTCATTGCGGGTATGGACTTTGTCAACACTGGTTCTACCGCAGTAGTACAACCTCTTTGGACCTGGTTCAATGTCGATGGTTTTGCACCGGGCATTAGCCTGCACCTGGACGGTTTGTCTCTGTTAATGCTGGGCATGGTGACAGGCGTTGGTTTCCTGATCCATATCTTTGCATCATGGTACATGCGTGGTGAACAAGACTTCGCACGTTTCTTCTCTTACTTCAACCTGTTCGTTGCAAGCATGTTATTGCTGGTACTGGGTGACAACCTGGCGTTGTTATTCCTGGGTTGGGAAGGTGTAGGTCTGTGTTCTTACCTGCTGATTGGTTATTACTACCAAAACCCTGCAAACGGTGTGGCAGCGATCAAGGCATTTACCGTTACCCGTATTGGTGACGTATTCCTGTTGATCGCCATGTTCTTGCTGTTCCAGCAATTCGGTACATTGAATACTCAGTACATCGTAGAAAATGCTGCGACTGTGATGACTCAAAGCTCATCATTGACCATCTGGACTGCACTAATGTTGTTCCTAGGTGCTGCTGGTAAATCTGCGCAGATCCCGTTACAAACATGGTTGGCAGATGCGATGGCAGGTCCGACTCCTGTTTCTGCATTGATCCACGCTGCGACAATGGTAACAGCAGGTGTTTACCTGTGCTGTCGTCTATTCACAGTATTTGAGCTTGCGCCTGAAGTGATGATGTTCATCTCGATTACTGGTGCGGTGACATTACTGGTAGCTGGTTTTGCTGCATTGGTACAAACAGACATCAAACGTATTTTGGCTTACTCAACGATGAGTCAGTTGGGCTACATGTTTATGGCTGTAGGTGCTGAAGCATACCAGGCGGGTCTGTTCCACATGCTAACTCACGCATTCTTCAAGGCATTATTATTCTTGTCTTCTGGTGCCGTGATTCTGGCTTACCACCACGAACAAAACATCTTCAAGATGGGCGGTCTGTTCTACAAGAACAAGTTCCTGTTTGCATGTTTCGCCATTGGTGGCGGTGCATTGGCTGCAATTCCATTCATCACTGTGGGCTTCTTCTCAAAAGATGCAATCCTGGGTGCGGTATGGGTACAAGGTCAATCAATCGCAGTTTACAGCACACTTTACTGGGTGGGTGTAATCGGTGCGTTCCTGACTTCGATCTATACATTCCGTCTAATCTGGGTTGTATTCTTCGGTAAAGAAAACACACCTTACCACGCAATCAAGGGTGTAACTTACTGGGGTCCATTGGCAATTCTTGCAGTACTTTCAACTTTCGTGGGTGCGGCATTAAAAGCGCCTGTGGAAAGCATTTTGAATGCGGCTAAACTTCCTGCATTTGAAATTCCGGAAGCACTTGAACATGGCATGCATACTGCAGAGTACACAGCAGTAGGTATTGCACTGGTAGGTCTTGCAATTGGCGTAGTGCTGTTTGCTTTTGCTTACAATGCTGTGAAATCTTTTGCGAAAACTTCTCTGGGTGCGGGTCTTGCCAACATCTGCCGTAATGCACTTGGTTTCGACAAGCTGTATGACATCGTTTTTGTGAAGCCTTATTTGTTCTTCGCGAAACTGTTCGGCCGTGATCCAATTGATGGCTTCTGGCTAGTGCTACCTGCACTGGTTAAAGGTGGTCATAGCTTTACCAGTTCACGTCAAACAGGTTCACTGCGTGAATATGCATCTAGTATGGGGCTCGGTGTCGTTGTCCTACTGATGATCTTGCTCGTGATTCAGGTAGTGGGGAAATAAAATGGAAGCTCCAAACAATATTATTTTGCCGGCTCTGATCCTCATTCCGTTCATTGCAGGTTTTATTTGCTGGTTGGTCGATAAACTCGACCAACACCTTCCGCGTTATATCGCGCTGATTGGTATGTTAGTGACGCTGGTCTTGACCATCGTCCTTTGGCAGTCGGGTACTTATAACTATGAACTTGGCGGTGCGGCTCCTACGTGGGCAGCCGAGTTCAAATTGCCTTGGATTCAAACCCTGGGCATTAACATTCACCTTGCGGTGGATGGTTTGTCTTTACTGATGGTTGGCTTGACTGCACTCCTTGGTGTGCTGGCAGTAGGCTGTTCATGGGGTGAGATTCAGAAAAACGTTGGTTTCTTCCACCTGAACCTTTTATGGTCTCTGGGTGGTGTAATCGGTGTATTCCTGGCAATTGACCTGTTCCTGTTCTTCTTCTTCTGGGAGATGATGCTGGTGCCGATCTACTTCCTGATCGCACTTTGGGGTCATAAAGGGGCAGAAGGCAAGTCCCGTGTATACGCTGCAACCAAGTTCTTCATCTACACACAGGTGGCTGGTTTAGTCATGCTGATTGGTATCCTCGGTCTGGTGACTGTAGGCTACACCATGACTGGTCAAATCCGTTTCGACTATAACTACCTGATGGGTGTAGCGAACATGCTGGATACACAAGCGCCAGCAGTTGCTTATGCATTCATGATCTGCCTATTCATCGGTTTTGCAGTAAAACTTCCAGTTTTCCCATTACACGGCTGGTTACCAGATGCGCATGCGCAAGCACCAACAGCGGGTTCTGTTGACCTTGCAGGTATCTTGATTAAGACAGCTGCTTACGGTCTGATCCGTTTCGTGATTCCATTCTTCCCGGCGGCTTCTGCACAGTTTGCAGACATCGCGATCATTTTCGGTTTAATCGGTATCTTCTACGGTGCTTGGTGTGCTTTCCAGCAAACCGATATGAAACGTTTATTGGCGTATACGTCTATTTCACACATGGGCTTCGTTTTACTTGCAATTTATGCAGGTAACATCCTGACCTTCCAAGGTCTGATGATCATGATGCTGGCTCACGGTCTGTCATCTGCGGCGCTGTTCATTATGTGTGGTCAGGTGTACGAACGTGTTCATACACGTGATATGCGTTTGATGGGTGGTATTCGTGGTCAGTTCCCATACCTTGCATTCTTCCTGATGTTCTTCATCGCGGCGCTTGTCGGTATTCCAGGTCTAGGTAACTTCATTGGTGAGTTCCTGATCCTGATGGGTTCATTCGGTAAATTCCCTGCATTCACAATCCTCGCTGCAATCAGCTTGGTATTTGCGGGTCTGTACGGTTTGATTCTGATCCATAAAGCGTTGTTTGGTGTTCCAAACGAAGAGCAAAAACAGCACTACACAAATCCGTTAAAAGATTTAAATGCACGTGAAGTGGTAATTTTGCTGATCTGTGCATTTGGTCTAGCATGGCTTGGTCTATACCCACAAAGCTTCCTTGACGTTTCTAACTCAAGCATGGCGTGGTTAGCGAATAGCTACATTCCTGTGTCTGAAGCAGCTGATGCTGTGCAGCAAGCTGCCGTTTCAGCTGAAAATGTGGAGATCCAATAAGCCATGAACTTCACAATGTCTTTTTCTGAGCTTATGCCTCTAGCACCTGTGATGATCGTGTCATTGACTGCGATCGTCGTGATGTTGCTTACTGCAATTAAGCGTAACCATAACTTAGTTGCGACTACGACAGTCATTGGTTTAAACCTGGCGGCGTTGTACATTCTGTTCGTTCTGTTAGCGGGTCAATTTGCACCTGCTAATGTAATGAACCTGTTCCTCGTAGATCCGTTTACGATGCTGTACCAGTTTGTGATTATTGTGGCTGCACTGGCGTGTAGTACTTTGTCACATGCTTATATTGAAACCTATAAAGATAACCGTGAAGAACTGTATATCCTGATGCTGACCTCCGTTGCCGGTGCGATGCTGATGGTGGCAAGTTCTCACTATGCATCTTTCTTCATTAGCCTTGAGCTCATGTCGATCCCTGTATACGGCTTATTGGCGTATACACATCAACGTTCTCACTCACTTGAGGCAGGTGTGAAATATCTGGTGCTTTCAGCAACTGCATCTGCAATGTTGTTGATGGGTATGGCATATGTTTACGCATATACAGGTTCTCTAAGCTTTGTCGCTGAACCAGGCAAACTGTTGACTGCATTTAGTCAACCTGCTGTGGTAATCGGTCTGGCACTGATTGTATTCGCTGTTGGCTTTAAACTGTCACTGGCTCCATTCCACAAATGGACACCAGACGTATATGCAGGTGCTCCAGCGCCAGTTGCAACTTTCCTTGCAACTGTGTCTAAAGTGGCAATGCTGGGTCTGTTTGTACGTTATGTATTGTCTTCTGGCTTAATCCTGTCAGATAGTTTCGTCACTATCATCAGCGTTATTGCAGTACTTTCCATCATTGTAGGTAACTTGCTTGCAGTGAAACAGGTGAACCTGAAACGTATCTTGGCATACTCTTCAATTGCTCACTTCGGTTATGTACTGGTTGCAATCGTATCTGCACGTAATACTGACTTTTTACAGGTTCAAGGTTTCGCGACTTTTGAAAGTGTAAACGTCTATATTATCACTTATGTATTGACTACGATTGGTGCTTTCGGTGTGGTAACGCTGATGTCTAGTCCGTATAACAATACAGATGAAGCAGGTAGCTTGGCTGAGTACCGCGGTCTGTTCTGGCGCCGTCCAGTATTGACTGCTGTATTAACTGTGATGATGCTATCTCTAGCAGGTATTCCATTAACAGCGGGCTTCATCGGTAAGTTCCTGGTAGTGAAAACTGCGGTAGCTGGCGAGTCTTGGTTCCTTGCCGCGATGGTTATCCTGGGTTCAGGTATCGGTCTGTACTACTACCTGCGTGTGATGGTTGTCATGTATATGACTCCACCAGAAACACCACGTCTTGACGCTGTAAATCACTGGGGTCAAAAAGTCGGCGGTATCATGGTATTGCTCGTTGCATTACTAGTACTGGTGATCGGTGTTTATCCGGATCCAATCATTGCACTGTCTCGCTATGCATTCTTCGCAATGTCGCCTGAATTACAACAGTTTATTTTCACTTTGGTTCAAAGTGGTTTTAACTAATTCAGCGCAAGTTTGAAGTTATTACAAAAAAGCCTCCACGATCGGGGGCTTTTTTAGTTAAACAAATCCGGAAAAGTCTTTATAATAGCGGAAATTTATTTTTAACCTTCTAGGTGTTCTCCCGTGGCAATCCATGAAATCCGTCATCCTTTAATTCGACATAAACTCGGTTTACTGCGTCGTGCTGACATTAGTACCAAGAACTTCCGTGAGCTTGCTCAGGAAGTGACTATGCTTTTGACTTATGAAGCGACCAAGGATCTTCCTGTCGTTGAACATGAGATTGATGGCTGGAACGGACCGGTGACTGTAGACCGTATTGCAGGTAAGAAAATTACTGTTGTGCCAATTCTACGTGCAGGTATTGGTATGCTGGACGGTTTCCTGAATCTGATTCCAAGTGCCAAAGTTTCTGTACTGGGCCTGGAACGTGATGAAGAAACCCTACAGGCACGTACTTACTATAAAAAACTGGTTCCAGACGTACAAAACCGTCTTGCGATGATCATTGATCCAATGCTGGCGACAGGTTCTTCTCTGGTAGCTGCGATTGATGTATTGAAAGCCAGTGGCTGTAAAGATATTCGTGTGATGGTATTGGTCGCTGCACCTGAAGGCATTAAACGTGTTGAAGAAGCTCATCCAGATGTGGTGATTTTCACTGCGGCGATTGATCATGGCTTGAATGAAAATAGTTACATCGTTCCGGGTCTGGGCGATGCGGGTGACAAGATTTTTGGTTCAGTTCAAAAAGATTAATATTTTTGAAAATGAACAGAAAAGGGGCTTTTACAGCCTCTTTTTTATATACTGAATACTGACAGATACAGAGTAGGGGACGTTTATGACTTCCGAACAATACCAAGGAAAAGTAAAACAGTACAATCCAGAAAAAGGATTTGGTTTTATTTCTTCACCTGAGGGTCAGGTATTTTTTCATATCTCGGATTTCCCCACCGATTCAGGTGAGCCGAAGCGCAATGATCGAGTAAAATTCAATGTAATTCAAAATGGTGATCGCTATAAAGCTATTAAAATTGAACGTGTAGAAGATAGATCGAAGAAAGCCAAAAAAGCCAAAGCGGTAGCAGTCAATACTTCGATTACATCAGCACTATTGTCGAATTTAAAGCGTTAATTTTTGTTTGGAAAATACATTCAAAAGGAGGGTTTAAAGCCCATTGCTGTCCCACAATTTTTCACAAGAGGAAGCTCATTTGAGCTTCCTCTTGTTTTATGGGTATTTTATCGGGTGAAAATAAAGCTTTTAAAGTTCTTCTTTCAAACAAATTCACTTGAATTATTCTGAGTAAACGTTGAACTGTCCAACCTGTTTTTCCTAAATGTTGAGCGAAACTCACCAATAAATAGGCGATCATCGCAATCCAGATTTGTGTCTGAATTGCGTTCCTGCTGCGGCCTAGAAACGCTTTTAATTTGAGATTCTGCTTAATCGCCTTAAAGAATAGCTCAACTTTCCAACGATCTTTATAAATCGCCGCAATGGTGGAGGCGGCTAAATGAAAGTTATTGCTGAGAAAGCTAAAGTGCTTGCCACTTTGCTGATCTCTATATTCAATTCTTCTTAACACTGGGGCTTTTCTTTTTAGGGCATGTGCGCTATTCAGCTGAATGGTTTCATCTTTTAGAATACCTTTGGATTCAAGCACTGGATGTTGCTGGATCACCTGATACACAGATTTAGGCCTAAAACGTGTGACAAATCCAATGTTTTGAGCAGTCAGATTTGCATACCATTGGTAATCGACATAGCCTTTATCAAAAACTACAATGCTGCCAGCAGGAAACTGGAATTTGCGGCCTTGTACCATGTCATTTTCTTTGCCATTTTCAACTGCAACAAACTCAGGAATATCATTGCTGTGATTCAATCCTATACTGAGTTTCATGCTGGCTTTTGAGTCGTGAACTTTGGCCCATTCACATAAGGAAAGCGACAGGTCAATATGACTGGCATCCAAGGAATACAAGGGATTCTTAAAGCGAAATTTATGAGCTACTTTTGAGTGTTCATAGTATTTAAGCAACTTGTAAAATAGCTGTTGATACAAGGCAGCAGGCTGCTGCTCATTGATTCGTGCCAGCGTGCTTCGGGGAATAGACTTTGCTCCGAGATGACTTAGCTTTTCCTGTTGGCACTCCAAATTGGATTGAATATCTCTCAGACTTTGCCTACAAGAGAATTGAGACATCAATATGGCAATAAACTGATCCCACCGGGAAGCCGCTCTAAATTTCTGTCCAACATGGTGTACTTTAGCAAGTTGTTCAAAATCCTGTCGCACAACAGGTTTAATTAGCTCATGAAATACGGTATTCTGATGTGACAAAACCTGAATCCTGGTCGTTAAAGTGTTTGTTTGCACTCATATTTTAACTGTTAGGACTCAGGTTTTTTTATTTAAAGCAAACTATGGGACAGCAGTGGTTTAAAGCCTCCTTTTTATTCGAATTATAAATTTATGTAAGTTGTAGGAATCTTGTGTAATCTAAAGCTTATAGAATGTTGCGAAAACAATAAAATACCCACCAAAGCTTAACAATATCCTTTAATCCCTTCCATATAAACTAGGCATCTGTTGAATGATCTAGGGACACATATCATGTTCACAGATGGAAGAATTAAAACCTATGATGCTGTACGAGGGGTGGGAAGTATTGAATTGGCAAATAATGCGAAGGAACTTAATTTTCAGTTAGATCAATTACCTTCACCTGAAATAGTACCTCAAGTCGGAGAACGACTTAAATTTAGAATAATTGAAGAGCAAAATGCGATTCAACTGGACAATATGGTACGTTTGGATATCAAGAGTCAGGAAGAGTTCGTTTCTGAAGTAGTCGCATTGCCATCTCTAGCTTCTACTACGATAGTTAATCCGGCACGCAATACCATTTTCTTTAGTCCTACACTTTGGTTGATTCTGGTAACAGCAATTGGATTTATGATTTTTGGAGAAATTTAAGTTAGGTTCTCATTTACTAAGATATTTGTCTCATCATTCAAATAAAAAAGCATCTTAAGGTGCTTTTTTTATCTTAGGATTTTAAACGCTTTTTGAATACAATAATTAAAAATATCAAACAATAGAGTGAATTATGTTTTTAGAGGGGAAGATCAAGACCTATAACGAAGAACGAGGTTTTGGTTTTATTGAGATAGCTGGTGAGTCAAAAGATTTATTCTTCCATATTAAAGACTTCCCAAATAAGAACGTGCCACCCAAAGTTGGGGGAAAGTTTAAAGTTTCTCAAAATACAGGATGCAGGCAAGTTTAAAGCAGATCATATTGTTCGTTTAGATATCTCATATCAAAAGACACTTTCAAAAATTGTTAGTCAACATAATGATCTTCAGATCGAAAGAGCAGTACCTTATCATCAGCCTAAAAAGTCAGTTTTATCAAAATTGATTACAGGCATTGGTTTAATCATTATCGTGATACTTTCTGTATTGGTTTATGGAAAATACCAAAACTATAAAATACAAAAGCAACAGCAACTTGAGCATTTAATGCAAGAACAAAAAAGGCTTGTTTCAGAACAACGTGCTGCTTTAGGTGACTTACCAGAACAAGGCCTAAGTGAACAAGGAAGGAAGAATTTAGAGGTATCCACAAATACTCCTATTAGAAGTACTGCCTCATCCACTTCAGTATCTTCACCTTATCGATGTGATGGTAGAACCCATTGTAGCCAGATGCGCTCTTATGATGAAGCAGTATTCTTTTTGCGAAATTGCCCGGGTACTCAGATGGATGGAAATCATGATGGTGTTCCATGTGAAAGACAGTTTAAGGAAGAAATTAGTAAGAGACATTTATTCAGGTAATAAAAAAGCGCCAAAAGGCGCTTTTTATTGAAAGTGAAATTTATGCTTCACAGAATTTCATAAAAGCTTTGAGGCCTGGACCTTGATATTTCTGGCGGTGTACCAGCATAAATAAAGGACGGGTGAGTGACCAGAATGGAGTATTCAGAATCACCAGTTGGCCTTTTTCCTGTAAAGGTTCAATTGCCAGCTTGGAAATACAGGACATCCCTAAACCACCTGCCACAATCTTTAGAATTGCTTCATTATGACCTAGCGTCAGACGGATATTAGCATCTGGAACATCTTGCAGAATGGCATTGTCAAAGACTTCGCGCGTGCCTGAACCTTCTTCACGAAGAATCCATTCTACAGATTTAAAGTCTTCTGCAGTCAGTAGACGGTTTAACTGAGCAAGTGGATGATCGGGAGCACAGCACACCGCGAGTTCATCATCACGCCAATGGATACATTGCAGCTGTGGTAAGTGACAAGAACCTTCAATCAGCGCAAGATCCAGCTGGAACTGGTTGACGGCTTCAATCATCTGGCGAGTATTACCCACCTGAAGTTGCAAGTGTGCCTGTGGCTGAATTTTCAGGAAATCCGCCATTAGGTCTGGCATCAGATAGTCGGAAATGGTCAGGGTCGCACCGAGACGCAAGTCAATGCTTTGCAGTTCACCTTTAGCAGCTTGTTCAAAAGCTTCACAGCGACCAAGAATTTCAAGTGCTTGCGGGAGAAGAAAACGACCTAAATCATTCAGCTGTAAACGCTTGCCTAGACGGTCGAATAAAGGTGCGCCAAGACCATCTTCTAAATCTGCTAAAGCCATACTCGCCGCACTTTGGGTGAGTTTGACTGCATCACTGGCTTTGGTGACGGTACCTTCTTGAGCAACTGCTACAAAAACAGCCAACTGGCGTAGAGTCATGCGCATGAATAGAGCCTTAACATTTAAAAAATATTAATAAATTATGCTGTCATGCTACCATGAGCATAGTCTTTGATGCCACGTTTGAATCATGCCTATTGAAAAATTTAGCTTAGAAAAGGTTTTATCTGTACACCGTTGGACCAATACGCTGTTTAGTTTCACCATGACCAGACCTGCGCATTTCAAGTTTACGGCAGGACAGTTTGCGCGTATTGGCTTGAAAGTGGGGGATGAACTGGTCGTTCGGGCATATTCAGTCGTGTCATCGCCTTTTGATGAAACACTGGAATTTTTTTCGATTGTGGTTCCGGAAGGAAAATTTACTTCGAATTTACAACATCTTAAAGTAAGTGATGAACTCTACTTAGAGAAAATTCCCTATGGCTATCTGACTTTGGCACGTTATCAATTGCCATTACCACAAGATTTATGGCTGCTTGGCACAGGTACAGGTCTGGCACCATTTTTATCCATGCTGCAAGACTTTGAAACCTGGAATAAATATAAACATATTAACCTGGTTTATAGCGTCCGTACGCAAGACGAACTGGCTTATGTCGACCGTATTCAGGAAATTGCCGAGACCTTTGGCGGAGGTCATACAGGTTTTAAATTTATTCCAATCATTACCCGTGACCCTGAAGCAGCACTTCACCATCGTTTACCGATCTTGATTGAAAATGGAGAACTTGAACGGGCAGCAGGACTCCAGCTTAATCCTGAAACCAGTCATGTGATGCTCTGTGGTAACCCGGAAATGGTCGAAGATACCAAAGAAGCGTTAAAAGCACGTGGCCTGACCATGAACCGCCGTGGTGAAGGAAATATTGCGGTAGAGAATTATTGGTAATTCCTTCAGAGTTCCTCCCTTTCTAAAAGGGAGGTTAGGAGGGATTAAAGTTAGATTATTTGCCAGTTCTTGAATCCTCCCCAACCCCTCCTTTGCAAAGGAGGGGCTTTTACCTCTCTCTTACGTAGCAGTGCTGCTTATCGCCTAAAAGGAAAGGGAGTTACAGCCTTTTAAAAGTTAGAAATGGATTAAAATTGAAAAAATATTTTCAAGTTAAAAAGAATCCCCCTAAATCCCCATTTGTTAAAGGGGGGACTTTTATTTTCTTTAGGCACAAAAAAAACCTCCATACGGAGGTTTTTTGCTATTCAGGAATTAATGTACAAACATATCCATAAAGTCACGGATTTCCTGAATGGCAGTATCTGTATCGGTGGTTAACCAGGTCGGCTCAAAGAAACCGGCATAATGTTCGATTCGATCCGCGGGCACAACTAAACGTACCGGACAATCTTCTTCCAGCAGACGCCATGGAATAATCGGAACGTCATTATCTAGCCAGGCCGCCACATTCCGTACATCAATGACCATGGCATTAATGCAGTCCGGAAAAGGCATTACCGACATTTCTTCAGTACGGCGGCGGAAATATTCCAGATCTTGCCAGCGTAGCATAAAGCTAGGTTTGCTAAATTCAATGATTCCAATCAGATGCTGATCACGAGTGTAGTGCAAAGCACATTGATGTGTGACGTCAGTGTCAAGATCAAGCGATACACTCTGTTGACGATACGCCATAAAACTCGGGTGCATGAAAAATAAGGTGGATAATTATAACGTATTTTGTGCAAAGTAGCAGGTATATTGAAAAACGGTATTTTTACAGCATGTTTTAACCCACTTAAAATGTGCTTAAAATTTAATAAAATCATAATGGTATATTGTCTATTTTATAGATAATTCAAATCCTGATAAATCAGCTAAAAACCGCCAGTATTAACTGTCTCGGAAGAGAGTTTCTAACCATAAGAGCATAGTATATTCAGGCTAGAAAATGCCTCTTTTTGAAACTAATACCAAGTTCATCAGACTCATACATATAACTTACATCCATTCACTATCTCACCATCTTTTGTCACAGAAGCCGTGATAACTGCTTGTTATGATAAAAATCTACTTATGAATAAGAAAGAGTGAGAATGGTCATGGTTGATGATTTTAATAAAAAACCACCTTTGCATGATCAGGCAGCAATCACGCAGAAGAAGCGCATTCCTGTCTATATCCTGATTTTGGTCGGTATCTTTTTACTGGCAGTCCTGTTCTATATGTTTGCAGATGTGAAGCCAGATGCGCCTGCGACCCAGCCTAATACACCGGTACCAGCGACTGAAGCCCCTGCCAATAATGGTAGTCCGGCGGCTACTCCAGGCGGTGAAAGCAATGAAGCAATGGCTACCGCAGATGATGCGATGACAGAAGCAACAGCCACTGTAGGCGAAATGTCACAAGATACAGCAGAAGCCACTGCAACTGATGCTCAACAGGCCACCCAATAATTGGAATTGTTAAAAAAAACTCTGGTTAATGACTAGAGCTTTTTTGCAATAGGTGGTGATGTTTTTCAAAGTTCTGTATCTCCAGGCAAGCTAAGCACAGGAAGTTCAAGCTTTATAAGTAATCGGAAAGAGCTAAAGATTTCGAAAATAAGCTCGTGAATTCAGATAAATAGCGTAATAACAAAGAGGGCAGAAAACATGAATGATTATATGAGAGGCCCACGTGGTGGCTATGATGCCATGTACTACTGGGATCAGTTTCATCCAATTCTTAGTGCAATTGCCATATTAGTTCTAGGTTGGATTATTGCATTACTCGTCTCGGCAGGTGTTAAAAAAATCTTGCAAAAACTAGGGACCAATACACACTTAAATGCAGCGACAGGACATCGCTCTAATGTCGAGAGTATTATCGCTCGTGTTGTGTTCTGGATTATTCTGATTATTGCGGTGATCGGGGCGCTTAACGTACTGAATCTGACAGCAGTGAGCGGACCGTTCAGTAATATGATCCAGCAGTTCCTGCTCTTTATTCCACAATTGCTGGCGGCTATTGCTGTGGCCTTTGTTGGATGGATTGTGGCGAATCTGGTCAAAGTCGGCTTGCAAAAAATGCTTGATCGCACTCAGCTGGATGAAAAGCTGAGTGCCGAAGTCGGTGTCAGTCCGATTAGCCAAAATATCAGTGAAATTGTTTACTGGCTGATTTTACTGCTGTTCTTACCAATTGTCTTGTCGATTCTAGGTCTACACGGTTTATTACTGCCTGTGCAGAACATGCTGACGGATGTCGTAAGTTATCTGCCTAATATCTTCATTGCTGCAGTTATTGTATTTGTCGGATACATTCTGGCAAAAATCGTTCGCGGTATTGTCGAAGGTTTGCTCAACAGCTTGAATATTCAACATCAAGCTGAAAAAGTCGGCATTTTCAAAAACTCGAATGTCGCTCAACTGATTGGTTCATTCATCTTTGCAGTCGTAATTATTACGTCATTAATCATTGCATTTGAAGCACTGGGTATCGAAGCAATTTCTCAACCAGCAACTGCAATGCTGTATGAGATCATGAATGCCATTCCAAATATCATTGCAGCTGCACTGATTCTAATTCTGGCTTATGTAGTTTCTAGACTGGTAGCACGTCTGGTAACTGAAGTCGTTGCCGGAACAGGCGTAGATGAGGTTCCAGCTAAACTGGATCTACAACGCTTCCTGGGCAAAACCAAACTATCAAGCTTGGTGGGTTATCTGATTGTACTGTTCACTATGCTATTTGCGGTTTCTGAAGCAGCGGACCGTTTAGGCTTTGAACAGGTAAGTGGCCTGATTGCGATGTTCATCTACTTCGGTGCAAACATCCTACTAGGTGCTGTAATTCTGGTGATCGGCTTCTGGCTGGCCAACGTAGTTGCCAACATTGTGCAACGCGGTGAATACAACAGTTCACGCTGGTTAGCAAACTTGGTTCGTGTACTGATCATGGGTCTGGTCATTGCAATGGGTCTACGTGCCATGGGCATTGCTGACTCGATCGTGAATCTGGCCTTCGGTTTAACTCTGGGTGCTGTTGCAGTGGCCTTTGCCTTGGCCTTTGGTCTCGGTGGCCGTCAACCAGCAGAACGTGTACTGACTGATTTGATCGATAAAGCTAAACGAGAAGCTAAAGAACCGAATCCTTTGAAAAATGAAACCAATATCATGACTTCAGGCTTAGGTGCTGATGTCAGTGGTACTACAGGTGCAGGCAGTTCAACTACAGGAGAAAATATTGTGCCGAAGCAAGATCAATCACAAGATGACAATACGCCAATGCGTACCAATTTATCCAATAGTACACCAGCGACCTTGACCACTGCACCACAGGATGATGAAGCTTCAGGTATAGATCAGGTGACACCAGATGTAGATCAGGCTGTACCGGATTCGCTTCAAGTTGATCCAATTCATCCACCAGCGAATAATCCATTTGGTTCTACAGGTGAAGAAGAACCGAATGTCGATAGTCATCCAAAAAAAGATGACCCGAATTAACCTGTTCTATCCAAACAAAATCGGCCACACTTGAGTGGTCGATTTTTTTAATTATGAGGAAATCTGAATGAATGCCAAGAAACCGAATAATCTATTAGCACCCTTAGTGATAGCAGGCATTACCATTGGCTTTTTCACGGCTGCTTATCGATTTGTCTTTGTGAAAAGTAAACAGGATGAGCAGGCTGAACGAGAGCTGGATAAGAAAATACCTGATCCAGACGAATTTAACTAAGCCAGAACACTGCTCAGTCACTACACATAGAATTTCTTTTTTAAAAAATATAGAATATTCAAGTGAATACTAAAATGATTTTGGTATTTTTCTTGCATTAAAAATATAAAGAAAAAGGAGATCAATAATATGTGGAAAACATTGCAGCATAAATTTATGACATCTATGGCAGACCGAGTACCATTACATCTGCAGGAAGCGGCTCAGAAAATGCAACTGACGATTGACCGTTTAGAAAATATGGGCAATCTCAACCTGTTTAAAACGGATTATCTGGAATAAGCGAAGTATTTTCTTTTTCCTAGATCATCTCTGTATTAAACATATTCCGATGCGGCATGCGCTGATGACCATGCCCATTGGAAGTTAAAACCTCCCAAATGACCAGTCACATCCAGTATCTCACCCACAAAATACAAGCCTTTCTGCTTTTTGCTTTCCATGGTTTTAGATGAAACTTCGGTTGTATCCACACCGCCCAAAGTCACCTCGGCTGTCCGGTAACCCTCAGTTCCAGAAGGCTTCAATTCAAAGCCACTTAAACGTTTGGCAATCTGTTCCAACTTGTCATCACTAATATTGCCAATAGATGTTTCAGCGACTTCAGGCCAGATCAGATTCTGTAATTCTAGTACTACGCTCTTCGGTAAATGTTCGGTCAATAGTGTACGTAGCAGAACTTTAGGCTGACTCTGTTTTTTAGATTTAAAGAAATCAAACAAGTCGATACTTGGCAGAAAGTCGACCTTAAAACTTTGGCCAACATCCCAGTAATTTGACAGTTGTAGGGAGCTAGGGCCGCTCAGACCACGATGGGTAAACAGTAAAGCTTCAGTAAAACTATTTAAATTATTAGACAGCGTGGCTTCGACTGCATTACCGCTCAGACGAGTGGTGACTTCCTTGAAATTATCCGAGAAAGTAAACGGTACCAGACCGGCACGGGTTGGATAGACATGATGTCCAAACTGCTTGGCAATCTCATAGCCGATGCCTGAACCGCCTAGAGTTGGAATCGACAAGCCACCTGAAGCAACCACAACCGATTCCACTCCAAAATATCCTAAAGAAGTGACTACCTGAAATCCTTGATCGTCTACAGTGTTGACGACTTTCACTTCGCAGTTGGTTTTGATCTCGACCAGACCAGTCTTGTCACATTCAGACAGCAGCATCGCCAGAATTTCTTTAGCACCATTTAAGGTAAATAACTGTCCATGTTTACGTTCTTCATACTCGATGCCATATTCGCAGACCATACCAATAAAATCCCAATTGGTATAGCGGGTCAGTGCTGAAATCACGAAATGCGGATTATGCGAGATGAAATTTTCAGGTTCGACATAGAGGTTGGTGAAATTACATTTGCCGCCACCAGACATCAGAATTTTTTTACCCACCTTATTGGCTTTTTCAACGACTACGACTTTTCGACCACGTTGTGCTGCCATATAGGCTGTCATTAAACCGGATGCACCTGCACCTATGACCAAAACATCGTATTGCTGAACAGACATGACACACTCAAGGGAGAAGAAAGGGGAGCATTATAGACAATTTTATTTCAGCTTTCTCTATTCTTGGAAGGGGCTACCCGAATTACAGCGTGTTAGCGAATATTTATCATAAATAATTTGAAGCAGCTGGCGGATTCATGCATAGTTTTGTCATGCCTAAAAAATAATCACAATGAAAAGGAATAATTTATGACGGATACGGCAGCATACAAACAATATAATCTGATCAGCTATATTCTTCATCTACTGGGTTTTTTCTTGGGAATAACCCCATTAATCGCAATTATCATGAATTATATTAAACGTGATGAAATGCGGGGCACCTGGCTGGAAAGTCATGTGAACTGGCAGATTAAAACCTTCTGGTTCAGCTTACTAGGTTATATTCTGGGTGGGCTGCTCACCGTAATTCTGATCGGTTTTGTGATTATTTTTCTGGTCTTTGTCTGGCATGTCTATCGACTGGTAAAAGGGCTGATTGCCTTAAATGAAAATAATCCGATAGGCATTTAAGTTTCGATCAGAACTTTAAGCGAGTTAAATATTTCGACCTTGTAGTCCACCAGTATGCAGGATCAGTAGTTTTGTTTCTGCTGGAAAATAACCTTTTTCAATCAGGTCGGAAATTCCTAACAGCATTTTTCCCGTATAAATATGCTCTAAGGGAATATCATATTCAGCTTCAAAGTGCTGTATAAACTGGATCAGCTCAGGAGTGATTTTGGCATAGCCACCGCAACAATAATCATCGAGAATGGACCAGTTTCTTTTCGTGGTCAGCTTAGCCACATCCTCATTTAGGAAATCGCCTTTTAAGGCAGAAAATCCTAATACCTGTTGCTGAGGCTGGCTGGCTTCAATCAAACCTGTGATCGTGCCACCCGTGCCTACAGCACAGCAGATCACGTCAAATTGTGCATCGCCGTCCTTTAGAATCTCCTGACATCCCCGAATCGCCAATGCATTAGTACCGCCTTCAGGAATGATGTAATGTGCGGGAAAATTTTGTGCTAACCTTTCTAGATAATCAGTGTCCTGTTTACATTGATATTCTTCACGACTCACAAAATGTAACTGCATGCCGAATTGTTGTGCCAACGCTAAAGTGGGGTTTAAAGGCTGATGAGCCAGTTCTTCACCCCGAATAATACCGGCACTCTCAAAGCCAAACTGCTGGGATGCAAACGCCGTTGCGGCAATATGATTGGAATAAGCACCACCAAAAGTTAGCAGCTTTTTAAAGCCAAGTTGCTGTGCTTCCAGAAAATTGTATTTTAGTTTAAAAAACTTGTTGCCGGATATTTGCGGATGCACCAGATCCAGACGGCGTATGGTTACAAGCCTATCTTTCAGCCAGATGCGCTGGTCTGGAATATGCTGGGCGATTTTTTCAAACATGGTATTTTCATAAGCTAAGAATGAGCAAATTATAGCGAAATAGAATCAGCAGGATGGCAGAATCATGAGCTCCTTAAACTAAGAATAAATTTTTGTAGATTGTCACAATTCATATGCTGAAAATTTAAACAAATTTGCTAATCTGAATCTTATAGGGAACTTAGAGGAGGATAGAATAATGAAAATACTATCCTGTACGATTTTAAGCGTATTGCTCTTAGGCTTATCTGGCTGTGATGATCCGCTGAATAAACCTAAAACTGATACACGAAGCATGATTATTGGCGGAGTGCCGGTGCATGACCATGATTATAAGATGCTTGATTCATCCCTCACCGCTCAAGACCAATTGAAGAAATAGCCGGATTTTGCACAAATATTGCATCATTTGTGTAGAAATATTAAAGCAAAATAAATTATTTTTACTTAAAATAAGCCATTCATTTTAAGTTTGGATGGTCACGTGGAATCATTTTGGATTTTAGGTTCAATTGCCTTTGCCCTCATGTTAGGTGCAATGAGCCCAGGACCGACTTCTATTTATGTAGCGAAAAATTCAATTGCGATCTCACGTAAGCATGGCCTATTTACAGCTTTAGGTACGGGTACTGGGGCGGCTATTTTTGGTCTGCTTGCAGTTTTAGGTTTGCAGGCATTTTTGCTGGCTGTGCCATCTGCCTATCTGGCTCTAAAAATTTGTGGTGGTTTATATCTACTCTGGTTGGCTTTTAAAATTATCAAGCATGCCAAAGAACCGATCGAGGCAGGCGATGACAGTCAAACTCAGATGTCCTTGCGTCGTGCCTATATGACAGGTTTGATTACCCAATTATCTAACCCAAAAATTGCCATTGTATTGGCCAGTATTTTTACTGCGCTTTTGCCAAAAGAAATTCCAACTTACTTTTACTTTGTATTGCCGGTTTTATGTTTCTTTATTGATGCAGGCTGGTGCTCGCTGGTGGCTGTTGCACTTTCTGCTGAAAAACCACGTCGTGTGTATTTAAAATTTAAAGCCGGTTTTGACCGTGCAGCAGGGGCGGTCATGACCGTGCTTGGCTTAAAGCTGATTTTTGGGATGAAGTAATTTTCCAATTATCGCAGACTATAAAAAGCCCCGATGATTCGGAGCTTTTTTTATTTGGTGCTTAAAAAATATTTTCTTCCGAATTAGCCGAGATCCGGTGAATAGATAAGTCTGCACCAGTAAATTCCTCTTCCTGACTCAGACGAATACCGATCAACATTTTCAGCAGACCATAAATCAGGAATCCACCTGCCAGAGCCACTACAATTGCCAGTACGGTACCGAATAGCTGTGAAATGATAGAAACACCACCCATGCCTCCGAGCCATTGCTGACCGAATACACCGACCGCAATTCCACCGAAAGCACCACATACGCCATGCAAAGGCCAGACCCCTAATACATCATCGACTTTGAGTTTATTTTGAGTATAGGTAAAGAGTTTTACAAAAATCACGCCTGCGCTGATTCCGATAAATAACGCACCCAGTGGATGTACCACATCAGAACCTGCACAGATGGCCACCAGTCCGGCTAATGGGCCGTTGTGCAAGAAGCCAGGATCATCTTTACCCGCTACTTTTGCTGCAATAGTTCCACCGACCATCGCCATTAGAGAGTTAATCGCAACCAGTCCGGAAATAGCACCTAGGCGTTGTGCACTCATCACATTAAAGCCAAACCAGCCAACAATCAGAATCCATGAGCCTAGAGCAAGGAAAGGGATAGATGATGGTGGATGTGCAGTAATCCGGCCATCATTTTTATATCGACCATTACGTGCACCAAGTAAAACGACTGCAGCCAGAGCAATCCAGCCTCCCATGCCATGCACGACCACAGAGCCGGCAAAGTCGTGGAAGGTGGCACCGAAGGTATTTGCCAACCAGTCTTGAAAACCAAAGTTGCCATTCCAGATCATTCCTTCAAAAAATGGATAAATCAGAGCAACTAAAAATAAAGTCGCTAAAGCCTGCGAACGCATTTTAGCCCGTTCAGCAATACCTCCCGAGATAATCGCAGGAATAGCTGCGGCAAAGGTCAGCAGGAAGAAACAGCGCATCAGGTTATAACCATGATCGGCTGCTAAAGTAGAGGCATCATGGAAAAAATGCTGACCATAGGCAATATAGTAGCCCACCAGAAAGTAAGCGATGGCGGATAGGGAAAAGTCAGTGAGAATTTTACTTAAAGCATTGACCTGATTTTTATGGCGAACTGTCCCTAGTTCTAAAAATGCAAATCCTGCATGCATGGCAAGCACTAGAACTGCACCGAGAAGGAGAAATAATAAGTCTATATTTTGCATTATGCGTTCCAATTTAGTGCATAGAATCACAAAAGAAATCCAGTATATAGAGGCAAACTGATTCGAAAAGAGTTACTAACAAGGGAAATTTTGATAAAGAATTTCTTGAAACTGACAAGACTCGATATGAAGCACAATAGAATTTTATGCACCAAACTAAGACATCATAAGAAAAGATAAAATTTGAATTTATATTTTGTTTTTTAGATATTTAGCTTTATCACAGAAAATGGCGTGTTAAAAATGTGTGCTAAAGGTGCACATGAAAAGTAAAAGGATTTTTAAGAAAAAATTTAAAAAAATTAAGTGATAGATTCTTTTGAATTGCAAAAGTACATCATGGTTTTAAATTTTAGAAGTCATGAAGACTATAACTTAGCTATATCTTCAATAAAGAAAACCCTAAAAAATTAGGGTTTGATCCGGAGCTAAAATCTCTGAAGTATTCAATTAATCTTTGAAATGCACAGGAATCCATTGATAGCTCTTTCCATCTTTTGAGTAAATATGACCGATCCCTGGGAATGGTAAATGTGGTGCTGCAATGGTCTGGCCTTGCTTGGCATATTCAGCAAAATCCTTTAAACGGGTTTGCACCGCAGTTTTAGGATCAACATCGAATTCTATGGCTGTTTCAGGTTTTTCGAATTGCAAGGTATGTGAATGGACGATGTCACCGACAAATACGACTTCTTGACCATCTGCTTTGAGTTTAAAGCTGTAATGCCCTGGGGTATGACCAAAGGATGGCTTAAACTCGATCCCACCAAAGGCTAAAGATTTATCAGAAAAGACTTTCACTTTTTTAGCTTTTTCATAGGGTGCAAGGGCGGCTTTAATTTTCTCTACGGTGTCTAAGAAACCCTCCTGCTGGTCTTTCGGTAGTTTTTTAACGGTATTTGGACTTAGCCAGTAGTCATATTCGGTTTTAGAAATATGTAAGGTGGCATTTGGATAATTTGCTGCGCCGTTATTTGAAATGCCACAAACATGATCAGGGTGGAGATGAGTCAGGAAAATACCACTCACTTGCGCAGGCTGATAACCTGATGCCTTGAGGTTATTATAAATTGATCCTAAGTGCGCACCAAAGCAGCTTGCAGCACCGCTGTCGACCATGAGTAGTTGATTATCTGTATTAATCAGGAAAGCATTGACTGAAGTCTGTATACCTTTGGCTTGATCGGCATGATATTTCTTTAAAATCTCAGTCTTTTCTGCATCACTTAAGCCTTTAAACATCGATGGATTTAAGTAGTTTGTACCATCGAGCAGGGCAGTAATCTGAGTATTACCAATTTGGTGATGGTAGTAGCCAGCAACTTGTTTTTGTGAAGCAATCGTTGCAGGTTGTTCAGCAGCCTGACTCACACTTACACTCAAAACAGAAAATGAAAGTAAAGAAGTGAGAAGGGATATCCTTAAAATATTCATGGCAATTCTTATGGTTGTGAAGTTTATGCTATGTATTAGCATGTAAAGCATGAAAATAGAATATAAAAATATTTACCTTTTTTTAAAGAGATAAGAGGAATTCACTATCTGTACTAGGCATTCAGTTTGAATCTGTATATTGATTTTGTAAGGAAATAAAAGATTTTTTATCTAAAAATATTTTTATAAATAAAATACTTAGATAAATTTCACTTTTATAAAAAAGCCCGTTAACATGGGGTATTGCAAACAGCCTTGGGTATCGCTATGAGTTTTTGGAAAAAGAAAAACAATGCAGTATTTGTATTTTTCATTATTACCTTATATTCATTGCTAGGCTTCGGCATTGGCTATGTCATCTGGGAATTTTTCCTTGATAAATAAGTGCTATCCGATTTATAGATTGATATAAATTTTAAAACTCTATTGAAAGCTCCATCACCCTTTGGGAGAAGGTTGGGATAAGGGGAGTTCTTAGCCTTACTTTTGAAGGATCAAAAGTAACAAAAATCCCTTGTTCGTTAGAGGGCACGTCCATGTGCCCCTAACGAACGGGCGACATCCATGTCGAAAGTCATGTGATTAAAAATTTTTCTTTAATTACATTACTTACTAGGGCCTGTCATCAATTAGCTTGAGAAAATCTAATCTGTCCTCATTATTTTTTCATGACTAAACGCTATGCATTAAGAGATGATCAGTGGGAGCAGATTAAGGATCTGTTGCCCGGACGAGCAAGTACTGTTGGAGTAACTGCCAAAGACAACAGGCTATTTGTTGAAGCAGTATTATATCGGTATCGTTCCGGTATTCCGTGGCGAGACTTACTAGAACGCTTTGGGGATTTTAGAGTCGTGCACACTCGCTTTAGCCGTTGGGCTAAAGCAGGCGTGTGGCAGAGAATTTTTGAAGTGCTATCACATGAAAGTGATAATGAATATGCCATGCTGGACTCAACCATTGTGCGCGCTCATCAGCACAGCGCCGGAAAAAAAAGAACAGGCAATCGGACACAGTAAAGGTGGCTTAAGTACCAAAATTCATGCCCGTACGGATGCTTTAGGCAACCCGACAGAATTTTATCTCACTGCCGGGCAGGCTCATGACTTAAATGGTGCTGATGTGCTGCTGGACTTATCGTTAAGTCAGACTTGGCTCATTGATAAAGCCTATAATTCTAAGAATCGGGTGATTGATCCAATCCATAAGATCAATGGTCAGATCGTGATGCCGTCCAAAAGTAACGCGATTGAACAGCGTGATTATGACCAACATCTTTATAAAGCAAGACATCTGATCGAGAATTTCTTCGCCAAGCTCAAGCAGTATCGAGGTATTGCTACGCGCTATGATAAATTGGCTCAAAACTTCCTGTCAGCAATCTACCTTGTTTCAAGCATAATATGGCTTAATTGATGACACGCCCTAGTTTGATTAAAATCTTTCTTATATATTGTAATAGACCTCTTTCATAAATCATTTTTTGCTCAGTTCCAAGTTGTAGATTCCAGTGATTAAATTGAATCTCAAACCAAACCTTTTACCTCTATTTCGATAACGCTCAGCAAGGATTTTGAAGGTTTTCAGGCTGCCAAATACATGCTCAATTCCGATTCTTCTTTTATTGATTTCTTGATTATAGATTTTCAATTCAGGATCCAATTTACAGTGTTTTTTGGCTTTTAAGGGCAACAGGCTATTCGGATACAACATACATAAATCCCCTGATAGCCTTTATCTGCAAGGATAAAACCCCCAAAAGGAATCTGGTTTAAATTGCGTTTGAACAACTCGAAATCATGCACTGCACCGCGACTGGTACATAAACTCAGAATTTGCTGAGTTTTGTAGTGAATCATGGCCTGTATTTTAAAGGTATGGGTCTTTTTCTTGCCGCTATAGCTTTTCTTCTGTTTTTTTAGGCCTTTGGATTGGAATTTCCGTGGCATCCACGATCACAATATTCCAGTCGATGCCTTCGCCCTCGGGTAAATCTTTGGGTAAATTAAACAGATTGGACCGAATCAGGCAGTCTTCAACATGACGGACAATTCTTGAGGCTGTGGGCTCTGAAACCCCGTAACTCGTCGCAACGTGAAATAAGGTTCGGTATTCCCGCCAATAGCTCAGACAGAGCAGAACCTGATCCTCCAAGCTTAGCTTGGGCGGTCTGCCTTTGGCAGAGACATGCTTCTGCAATTGCTCAACCATCAAATAGAAAGTTGACCATGAGATGCCTGTGTATCGCTTGAACTGAGGATCAGAAAGCTTGTTTGAATCGATGTATTTCATCCGCAGATTATGCACGAATGCCAAGAAATCCAGAGGGCAAATATTAACCAAAAAGAAGATCGTTTTTTGATTTATGAAAGAGATCTATTGTTAATTTATTTATTGTGTGGAGTTATTGTTTATTTATTGTTAAGATTATTTTTTGAGTTAATAAAAATTTTTTTTAGTCTAAAGGATTAATATTTTGAAAAAAACAGCACTCGTTTGTTCTTTAACCTGCTTAGCGTTAACAGCGTGTTCAACAACTGAAACTTCAAAAACAATACAAGCCCCCCAAGTAACGGCTGCGACGGCACAAGTAAAGTATACGGGTACTAAAACTGCAGTTTCTATTGGGAAATTTGATAACCGTTCAAGTTATATGCGTGGAATTTTTTCTGACAATGTAGATCGTCTAGGCGGACAAGCAAAAACAATTTTAGAAACTCATTTGCAGCAAACAGGTTATTTCTCTGTTTTAAACCGTGATAATTTATCTGAATTACAACAAGAAGCAGGATTTGGAAAATCGACGCAATCAATTAAAGGAGCGCGTTTTGTATTAACAGGTGATGTTTCTGAGTTTGGTCGTAAAGAAGTGGGTGATCACCAATTATTTGGTGTATTAGGTCGTGGTAAAACGCAAATTGCTTATGCAAAAGTTAATCTTAACGTAGTTGATGTGAAAACTGCAGAAGTAGTTCACTCAGTACAAGGAGCAGGTGAGTATGCGTTAAGTGAGCGTGAAGTACTTGGCTTTGGTTCTACCGCATCTTATGACTCAACATTAAACGGTAAAGTTTTAGATTTAGCTGTACGTGAAGCAGTGAATAATCTTGTGCTTGATTTACAGACTGGTAAATGGTCGACCAAGTAATAGGATTATTCCATGAAAAATATATTTTTATTACTTGGTATTGTGATGTCACTAAGTTTGGTGGGTTGTGCAAGTGGTCCCCAATCTTTATATAGTTGGGGGACATATCCACAACAAACTTATTTGTTGTTAAGTGTTCCTGAAAAAACCTCTCCTCAAGAGCAGATTACTAAACTTGAAAAAGATATAGAGAAGGCTAAAGCTAAAAATGCGGCTGTGCCTCCAGGTTTATATGCACATTTAGGGCTATTAAATTTAAATCTTAATAATGGTCCACGAGCACTAGAGTATTTTGAGTTAGAACGTCAGGTTTATCCAGAATCAACTGTTTTGATGGAGCGTTTACTGAAAAAAATGACAGGTCAAACTACAGCAGGAGCGAAGAAATGAAAAATTTAAAACGTTTATTCGCTTTAAGTACTGTGGTTCTGTTATTTACTGGTTGTGCGGTTGCACCGAAAAATACACGTGATTTAAGCACTTACACAGCACATATGCCAAAGTCTATTTTAGTGATGCCACCAGTGAATGAATCTCCTGACACACGTGCAACTTATAGTTATTGGTCAACAGTAACTGTTCCTGTTGCTGAGGCAGGTTATTACGTTTTTCCTATTAGCGTTGTCGATACGATGTTTAAGGAAAATGGTATTTATAACGGTTCTGATGCTCAAACAGTAAGTACCCAAAAGCTACAAGAAATTTTTGGCGCTGATGCTGCTCTGTATGTGAAAGTAAAAGAGTATGGTTCGAAGTATCAAGTGATTCAAACGGTTGCTACGGTTGCTGTAGAAGCTAAATTGGTTGATTTAAAAACTGGTCAGCTTCTTTGGGAAGGTTCAGAAAAGCAGATCTTAGCTAACAGCAATAATAATGCTGGTTTAGTGGGTATGTTGGTTGGTGCTTTGGTGGATCAAATCTCGAATCATTTAAGTGATAAGGCGTATGTACTATCAGGCACGGTGAGTCAATTGTTGTATTCACCACGTTTGACTCAGCAAAAAGGTTTATTGTATGGACCAAGATCTCCGAATTTTTCACAGAATTCAGTAAGTCCTCAGCAATAAAAAAAATCCCCTCAATTGAGGGGATTTTTTTATTAGGTTTGAATTTTCATTTAAGACACTTTATCACCCGGTTTAGTACCAGATTCAGGCGAAATCACCCAAACACCGTCGCCATTACCCGCAGCGAGTACCATACCGTTTGAAATACCAAAACGCATCTTACGTGGAGCAAGGTTAGCGACCATCACCACCAGTTTACCTTTCAGATCTTCCGGTTTATAAAACTCACGGATACCGCTAAATACGTTACGTGGCTCAGCTTCACCAACATTCAAAGTCAATTGCAGCAGTTTGTCTGAACCTTCAACGGTTGCAGCATCCAGAACTTCCGCTACACGCAGGTCAACTTTAATGAAGTCATCAATGGTGATGATTTCAGCTTCACCGACTTTAGGTTCAGCTTTCTTCTCTTTGGCTTTCTCTTTTTTCTTCTCAGCTTTTGGTGCTTCAGCAACAGGTGCAGTTAAGGAATCTTTAGACGCATCGACCATTGCAGCCACAGCTTTCGGATCAACACGTTGCATTAGCGGCTGGAACAATGCAATTTTATGACCTGTTAAGATTTCTGTACGTGAAGCAAAGTCGAAAGAAGCCAGTTTCAGGAAGTCCTGAACTTGAGCAGCCAAGGTTGGTAACACTGGAGCTAAATACACAGCCAATTGACGGAACAGGTTGATACCCACAGAACACACATCGTGAACCTGTTGTTCTTCGCCTTCAATTTTCGCTAAAGCCCAAGGTTTTTTCTCATCGATGTACTGGTTGGCTTTATCTGCAAGCGCCATGATTTCACGGATCGCTGCCGAGAATTCACGGGTTTCATATGCTTTGGCAATTGAGTCACCAGCATCAATAAAGCTTTGCACCAGTTCAGGCTCAGCACAAGTTGTACTTAACTTGTTATCAAACTTGGTATTGATGAATTTTGCACAACGGCTTGCGATGTTCACCACTTTACCTACAAGGTCCGAATTCACTTTCTGGACGAAATCATCCAGATTCAAGTCAGAATCTTCAACCTTGTCAGAAAGTTTAGAAGCAAAGTAATAACGCAGGTATTCAGGATTCAAATGCTGTAAATAAGTTTCAGCTTTAATGAAGGTACCACGAGATTTAGACATCTTCTGACCATTTACAGTCAGGAAACCGTTCACAAATAAACCAGTTGGAGTACGGTAGTCTGCACCTTCCAGCATTGCAGGCCAGAACAGGGCATGGAAATAAACGATGTCTTTACCAATGAAGTGATAGACTTCATTTTTAGAATCTTTTTTCCAGAAATCATCAAAGCTTAAGTCAGGACGTTTAGTTTTGATGTAATTTTCGAAGCTCGACATATAGCCGATTGGTGCATCCACCCAAACATAGAAATATTTGTTTGGTGCATCAGGAATTTCAAAACCGAAATAAGGTGCATCACGGGAGATGTCCCAGTCATTCAAGCCATTATCAAACCATTCATCCAATTTGTTGGCGATAGACACTGGGAGACGACCTTCGTCACGGGTCCATTTTTGCAGGTATTCACCAAAATTTGGCAGTTTAAAGAAGTAATGATCCGAAGATTTCTCAACAGGAGTCGCACCGCTTAAAGTCGATTTTGGATTTAATAATTCAGTCGCGTTGTAAGTTGTACCGCAAACTTCACATGAATCGCCGTATTGATCTTCCGCCTTACATTTTGGGCATGTACCCTTAATAAAACGGTCTGACAGGAACATGCCTTTTTCAGGATCAAATAACTGGGTTACAGGGCGAACTGCAATATTGCCGGCTTCACGGTTTTTGATATAGATTTCTGAAGCGCGGGCGCGGTTGGTAGCACTGTGGGTAGAGTCATAATGATCGAAATGCACACCGAAACCGTCAAAGTCACGAATGTGTTCTTTTTGCACATTGGCGATCTGTGCTTCAGGTGAAATGCCATTTGCCTCAGCACGCAGCATGATCGCTGTACCATGAGCATCATCCGCACAGACATACGTCACGTCATGACCCATTGCACGCATCGCACGTACCCATATATCAGCCTGGATATAGCCGAGTAAGTGACCCATATGAATCGGGCCATTGGCGTAAGGAAGGGCATTGGTGACTAGGATTTTACGCACGGATTCACTCTCTCATTCGTATTCATTATGCAATGGGCCATAATTTTACATGATGCAGAAGGGATTACAAAGAAATGCTTTTACAGAAGCCTCAGGAATAAATCAGGCTGAATATTCAGAATACAAAAACTGGCTATAGACGGATAATTGGCCCGTAAAAATTCGATTGAGATAAGTTGATGCTACTTCCTGCAATCAATAGCAACAACATGTACAGGCTTTGTTGCAGTTTGCTTAATTCATCCACGTCATTGCATGCTTTGTGCTAAAAATTTAGCTGATCATTTTTATTATGACGCCTTAGGAGGGTACTCATGACTCAGAATAACCAGACAAGTACTTCAAAACAGAATCAAGATAAAGAACAACATGCACGAGAGCTGCATGACAAAATTGAACAAGAGCAGAAGCAGAACGAGATTGATAAACAGCATAAGCAGAAACATGAAGAAGTCCTAGAAGCCCAAAAAAATGGTGCTGATGAAAAGTCTGATAATCAGCGAGACTCTAAAGCATCTGGTAATCAGCAATCAGAGCAAAAAGATGCGTCTAAAAATGACCAATCTGATTTTGATAATGTTGATCAATCAGATAAAAAGACCGAAAGCACCAAAATGGATGACTTAAAAGCAAAAGCCATCGCAATTGGCGAAGAGCTATTGCAAAAAGGCGAAAAGATTCTGAATGAGCTGAAAAATGGCAAATCAGACAGCCAAAAAAATGGTGAACAAGGTTCAGATGATTCGAAAAAGGCACAAGCAGATCAAAGTTCTGGAGATAAATCAGCAAATCAGGCTGACCAGGATCGTATGGCAAATTTAAAAGATGAAGCGCTACACAAGTTTGAAGATACCAAGGTCAAAATTAGTGATTTGGTAAATGAAGCTGCTACGAAACTAAATGAGTTGAAACAGATGGCGGCTGAAACCATGACCAAAATGAAAGGCGATGACCAGTCTCAGTCAGATGATTCAAAAAAGCAGGATCAGGATTCTTCATCTAAAGAGGCTAAGGATAAGGACCAAAAATCAGCTCAGACCAATAACAAAGATGATGCTAAAAAGGATCAGGATAAGGCTGATCAATCTGGGCAAAACAAGACCGATCAAGATAAAAATCATAAATAATCATTTCATATCGAAAACCACTTCATTCAGTTTTTGAATGAAGTGGTTTTTTAATGGCTACTATCTAATTAATTTAATTTAAAATTTTAAATATCGATAATATAAAACAATAAATAAGATGTGATGCTGACTTTATAAATTTTCTTCCCTGTAACCCTTTAAAACCAAGTAAAATAGTTGGAAATCATATTTGTCTTTCAGGCTTGTGAATACAGATTGCTTAACCTGAGCCAAAAACCTCGTTAAACTAAGCTATTCAGATGTCTATCTATATTTTTGGAGTAACCTATGTCCTGGCTTTCTTCGCTTAAATCGGTTTTTTCGCCTTCCAAGGAGGTGAACGAAGAAGCTGTGCAGAACGTACTGCAAAATTATGTCTTGCCAAATTCTAGCAATGCACTGAAAGACCGGATTACTCAGGTCAATGTGCAAGGTGAGATTCTGCAAATCACCATTAATACCTATCCGGAAGAAAAAGAGCAGTTACAGCAGATTCATGATGAACTGGCGGATGCGCTAGAGAAATGCGGTATTAAAGAACTAAACCTGCATGTGATTCAGCAAAAGACGAGTCATAAAAAAGAAGGCGGTTGTGGACATCATCATGCAGAAGGCGAGAGCTGTTCCAGCCAGCCGCAAACTGCTGCTTCAAAATCGAATCTGCCACCTGTGGTTGATGCTTCAGGTCATGCAGCTCAAGCAGAAGCTGACCCAAATAATCCGCCGATCCAGAAAGCTGCTCCACAGCAACGTGATGTGCCGAAGCATCCACGTATTCAGTATGTCATTCTAGTCTCTTCAGGCAAGGGCGGTGTTGGTAAATCTACAACGACTGTGAATCTGGCTTTGGCTTTGCAAAAATTAGGTTTGAAAGTGGGTGTACTGGATGCGGATATTTATGGTCCAAGTATTCCGACGATGCTCGGCAATGCTGGCAAAACCCCGATGATCGAAGCCGAGCAGTTTGTCCCACTGGATGCGTATGGTATGGCAGTGCTATCGATTGGCCACTTAACGGGTGATAATAATACGCCGGTTGCTTGGCGTGGTCCGAAAGCAACAGGTGCCTTGATGCAGCTATTCAATCAAACCTTATGGCCGGATCTGGATGTATTGATGATCGACATGCCACCAGGTACAGGTGATATCCAGTTAACGCTCGCTCAGCGTATTCCAGTCACAGGTGCTGTGATTGTGACCACACCACAAAACGTGGCATTGCTGGATGCGACCAAAGGCATTGAACTGTTTAACCGTGTGCAGATTCCAGTGATGGGTGTAGTCGAAAATATGTCGACCCATATCTGTTCGAACTGCGGTCATGAAGAACAGATCTTTGGTAAAGGCGGCGGTGATAAACTGTCAGAGCAATACAATATTCCATTGCTCGGTCGTCTGCCTTTGAATGCAGTAATTCGTGAAAATGCCGATGCCGGTAAGCCTTCAGTGATTGCTGGAGATGATGCTGCTGAAAGTTACATGACCATTGCCAAGAAAATTGCAGCGAAATTGCCAAAAGCAGAAAAAGATAAAACTCGTATTTTCTAAGATTCTATAGTGAAAAAAAGAGAGCCGAGACTCTCTTTTTTTATGAAATTTTAGTAGTAATTGTATTCTCTTTTCTTGCCTGAATGATATTAAAGCCAATTGCAATAATCACCATGATGGTGCCGATAATATCGGTCATGGTCTCAGGCACAATCATCATGAGTGCACCAACCCCCAGGAAGATACGCCAGAACCAATTCATCGCGGTTTTAAAGTAGCCTTCTACTGCGGCCCCCAGTGCCAGAATGCCGACAATCGACGTCACGGTAATGCTTAAAATGACATTCCATGCCGGTAAGGCAAATTCTTTGGCATTCACGGCAATATCTGTTGTATCAATCATCAGCATCGCCGGGTTATAGACAAATAGGAAGGGCACAATAAAGCCAGCCAGAGATAGGCGTAGTGCCAGGAAGCCAGTCCGCATTGGATCACCACCCGCAATCCCGGCACCGGCGAAGGCGGCCAAGGCGACGGGTGGGGTAATATTGGCAAACAGGCCAAAATAGAACACGAACATATGCGCAACTAGGATTGGAATATCAAAGTTGGCTAAAGCCGGAGCTGCCATGGTTGCGGTAATAATATAGGCAGGAATGGATGGTAGGCCCATACCCAAAATCATCGATGCAATCATGGTAAAAAACAGTGTTAGAAACAGACTGCCTGCACCAATACTCATAATTGAAGAGGTCATTACCGAGCCAAAACTGGTCAAGCTGACCACACCGATAATAATACCCACCACTGCACAGGCAGACATCACAGAGAGTGACTGTTTAGCACCATCTGCCAGTGCTTCCAGGATTTCCTTCGGTCCCATCCGCGTAGATTTTCTAAATGCAGCAACAACGATGGTTAATAAAATAGTATAAACCGCTGCATAGCTGACCGGAATTGACTGGAATAAGAACACCACAAGCGCAATAATTGGAAGTAATAAATGTCCGCGCTCTTTCAGAACTTCTTTGACTCGTGGCAAGTCTGCTTTGGGAACGCCTTTAAGATTATCCCGACCTGCCCTGAAATGGACTTGTGCCATTACACCGAGATAATACAGTAGGGCAGGCAATACCGCGGCTAAGGCAATCGTGCCATAACTGACACCAGTTGTTTCGGCCATGATGAATGCACTAGCCCCCATGACTGGAGGTAAGATCTGTCCGCCTACAGAAGCACTGGCTTCCACTGCACCGGCAAAGTTTTTGTGGTAGCCAATTTTTTTCATCAAGGGAATGGTAAATGAACCGGTTCCTACCACATTGGCAACCGCCGTACCATTAATACTACCCATAAAACCGCTGGAAATCACCGCAACTTTGGCTGGCCCACCTTGCTTATGACCGGCAAGTGCCATGGCCAGATCATTGAATAATTTTCCCATTCCCGATTTCGCCAAAAATGCACCAAACAGGATAAACAAGAAAATGAAGGTGACTGAAGCACCAATGGCTGAAGAATATAAACCTTCAGTCTTCAGATACATTTGCCCGAAAATATCACTGAATGTATAGGGGCGAGTGAGCAAGCGATCCGGCATCCAGTCAAAATGACTGACAAATGGATAGCTTAAGAAAATCAGTCCCAAGATCGGCAACATCCAGCCCATTACCCTTCGAGCAGCCTCAACCACCAATACTACCGTCATAATTGAGAAGACAATGTCCAGTGTATTGGGAATGCCTCCCCGGGTAGTCATAATGGCTTGGTATTCTTTAAACAAATAAAAGAAAGAAGCAAAAGAGGCACTGACCCAAATCCAGTCCGTCCATGCGACCTTTTGCCGGCTACTGGCCTGACGTGCTGGATACAACAAGAAAATCAGCGCCAGACCAATGGATACATGGGCTGCACGTTGAATCAGTTCTGGCAAGGGATTAAAAGTAATATAAAGATGAAATAACGAATAGGATATTGCTAAGGCAGCAATAAACCAGCGAACCGATTTGTTGATCGGATTGCGAGTGACAGATTCACGGTCAAATTTTTCTAATAATTCTTGTTGCTGTTGATCATCCAGTGCTTCGGTCACATTTCTTGTTTCTTGTGGATTCATAGGCAATCATTTAAACCTCTTTTTTTCCATAGGCTGTCTTTTTTTATAGAGATCTGTACCGTGCTATAGTCAGGAAAATCCTGATAAATATTCCAGATCCGATCAGCACTCTCAATACTCCCAATTTTTCCCTGCATTCTGCGTGAAATCACCCAATTGATTTCTTTCATCTTCCGGTTGATTTGCATATGGATATTGCCATCATCCAGTCGAGTAATAGTACCTTGATCAGGTGTACCCGCACCAAATGAAATGAACTGAGTGTCTGTCAGAATGAAATGATCCTTGTCTAGAAGATAACGTTCTTTCCACTGTGTTCTTTCTACCGAATGCATCCAGCTCAGCTGAAAAGATTTCTGGTCAATTTTGCACTGGAAATTTTGCTCTTTCACTTCCACAAAAATATACGAAAATGTCATCCAAACACAGGTAATAAAAAAAGTAGCCAAACTAAAAAGTGCAGCAATCGCTGCACCTTGTATCCATTTCATCAGTTCGCTTTATTCTCATCATAGAATTTTTGCGCGCCCGGATGCAGTGGAGCAACCAGACCTTTTTGTGCACCTTCTAAAGTGATTTCTTTAGCAGCCTGATGCGAATTTGCCAGCTGATCCAGGCTGGAGAAGAACGTCTTGGTTAGCTTATATACATCATCGGTAGACAAATCTGAGCGAACCACCAATGCATTCATGATCGCTGCTGTTGGAATATCTTCAGCATTGCCATAGGTCCCTTTAGGAATGGTCATTGGCAGGAAATACGCCTGATCTTTGGCAATCGCTTTCACTTTATCTGGATTAATACTCACCAGTTGTAGATCAAAACCCTGTTGCAGTTCCATTAGGGAGGAGTTTGGAAGACCACTGGTCAGGAAGGCTGCATCCAATTTTCCGCCTTTCAAGGCATCCGCTGCTTCGGCATAACCTAAGTAATCTACTTTGACATCCTTATAAGTGATACCAAAACCGTTCAATAGAGTACGGGCATTCACTTCTACACCTGAATTCTGGGCGCCCACTGCAATACGTTTGCCTTTGAGATCTTCAATATTTTTGATACCAGAGCGCTTTGAGGTTACGATTTGCACATAGTTCGGATAAAGAGCAGCGATCTGCTGCACGTTGTCAATCTTGGTGCTAAAACTGCCTTGACCATTAATTGCTTCAGTTAAGCTGTCGCTCATGACAAAGGCCATTTCAACTTTGTTCTGTTTTAATAAATTCAGATTTTCGACAGAAGCCCCTGTGGTCTGGGTTTTGGAACTCACGCCGTAGGTCTTGTTATAGATTTCAGCCAATCCTGTCCCGATGACATTATAAGGACCTGAGGCACCGCCTGTCGCAATATTGACAAATCGGGTTTGCAGTTTATCTGCAGCGACACTCTCGCCAGATGCAGCCTGATGATCTGATTTATTTTGTGCATTATCATTCGAGCAAGCAGCTACGCCTGATAGCGCTAAACTCATGACTGAAAGTTTGATCCATTTATTCATATATGACTCCTGATATTATTCTGTAGTTCTTAAAATATAATTAAAACAACAATATACTAAACCGTCTGAATGTTAAAAAAATGTGAATTATCAATTGTTGTCCTTGTACAATTTAACAGCAATTATTTTGTCTGAATACCTTTAATAGCATTTTTTTCGAAATTTTACTTTATCAATATGTTGAACAAATTTAGCAAGATAGACATCTTAAATGGAGAGTGGAAATTTAATCATTAGGAGTTAGGTAAAAGTTGCTCCCATCATCAAATCTTTCTAAAGTGCCCAAAGTTCATAGGCAAGAGCAGGGATTTTGGTGAATTAAAATTCAATCAAAGGTTACCAGAAATAATGATTTCAAAGTTTTGGATGATTTTTCTTTCATGTTGTTGAGACTAATATTTCAGGAACTTTAAGTTCGAATACTCTATTGAAACTTCTACTTTTATAGTAATTTTATTATGAGCTTATAGCTTTATAAATTGACAAAATTGACTGAAAGGTAATTCTCTTATATTTTTACGTAATTATATGAAATTAATTAAAAATAATAAAATATAAAATTTTTTAATATGTTCTCTTACAATTATTTTTTTGCAGATTTGACCGGATTATTCTATGCTTAATACCTAAGAGCGAGGTCAAACTATGATTTCATGGTTATTTATTGGTTTAGTGGCAGCCATTCTATTAACACCGGGCCCAACCAATACTTTATTGGCATCGTCAGGTATTCAAGTTGGATTTAGAAAAACTTTTCGCCTTATTCCTGCAGAAGCTTTCGGCTATCTCATCGCAATTACATTCTGGGGTTTTTTGATTGGTAAAATCTCGGTCTATTTGCCGGAATTACCTCATATTCTCAAACTCTGTAGTGCTGCTTATATTCTATTTTTAGCTTTAAAATTATGGCGTACCGCAGAACTTGATGAAAATTTTCAATGTATTTCGATTCGGGCACGGGAACTATTTTTGGCGACTTTGCTGAATCCTAAGGCATTATTATTTGCTTCGGCCATTTTCCCGGTCATTGTGTGGAAAAGCAGTCAATATTATGTGACTTATATGCTGGCATTCTTGGCATTACTTATTCCTATCGCATTTTTCTGGACCTTTTTAGGTAGTTTATTGGCTAGAAAAAACAATCGCTGGCTGAATCAAAAGAACTTACAAAAGACTGCTTCCATTATTTTAATGAGCTTTTCTGTACCTTTATCCTATTCAGCACTCCTCAGTCTTTAAACCTGAAAAAGCAGCTAAATTTCCTGAAATTTAGCTGTCGGAATTTCGCTTATTTTCATTAGTGTCAATTTCAGTTAAAGTACGTCGCAATTACTTATTTTTAAGATTTTTGGATTATATCAATGGCAATTAAGTCTGATCGTTGGATTCGCGAAATGAGCGAAAAACACGGCATGATTGAACCGTATGCAGAAAACCAGATTCGTCTGGATGAAAATGGTCAAAAGCTGATTTCTTATGGTGTTTCAAGCTATGGCTATGATGTGCGCTGTGCGCGTGAGTTTAAAGTATTCACCAATGTTCACTCTGCAATTGTCGATCCGAAAAACTTTGACGAAAAAAGCTTTATCGATATTGAATCGGATGTTTGTATCATTCCCCCCAACTCATTTGCGTTGGCACGTACAGTAGAATACTTCCGTATTCCACGAAATGTACTGACCGTTTGCTTGGGTAAATCGACCTATGCACGTTGCGGCATTATCGTGAATGTGACTCCACTTGAACCTGAGTGGGAAGGTCATGTCACGCTAGAGTTTTCAAATACGACTAACCTGCCTGCACGTATTTATGCCGGTGAGGGTGTGGCTCAAATGCTGTTCTTCGAATCAGACGAAGTTTGTGAAACTTCATATAAAGATCGTGGTGGTAAATACCAAGGGCAGACAGGCGTGACTTTGCCTAAAGCTTAATAGTTTTAAAGCATTCAATAAGCGAGGCTAATGCCTCGCTTATTTTTTTACTGTTTCATTCATCGGAAACTCGGGGTTTTTAGTCTTTTGGCTTTGGTAATCCTGCTAAAAATAAGCATAATGAAGAATGAATATATAAAAAAGATGTGCCAAGCATCATAAAAATCAAAAATTGAAGGCTGGGAAGCTGAAGGATAAAGATGCGGAGCATCAGATAAGAGGGATAGGTCGAGATGGCTCAAATAAAAGCTAAATTTCAATTTCGTAAAAGCTATTTGGCAATGATGATCGGTTTAGGATTATTGCCATCCGCACATGCAATGCAGGAATTAACTGATTCTTCTCTTTCTGATACTACCGGTGAAGGTGTTGCTCTAGTACTTGATGACTTTAAAATGGTTTTTCAGGCACCGAATGATGCTTCCAGTGGTTCAAGCTATGCACGAGGTATTGCCAATCCAGGTCAGGCAGACACTGGCTTTATTCGTATTATTCCGACTGGGGAGAACTATGCTCAGTTAGGTGAGCGTGCCTATAACAAAGTCTATGATCGAGTGTATGCAAGTAGCTATTTAAATGGTATTAGTGCAAATGCCAATCTTTATCAAACGACTTATAACAATAGTGTCAGTACCTATAAAACTCAAAACTATGATTCGACTTTAACTGCAATCCGTAATGAAATTGGTGCTAATGCGCGTGCTGGTCTTGTTGAGCAATATCGCAATTCAGATTTAATAAAGCAGTATTATGATCAGCGCTATCAAGATTATTATGATGGTAATCTTTGGCCTTTAGCTCTAAGTAATGATGGAACAATAACAAAACCTGATTCATTAGAATCTACGTTATGGTTAAAAGATAAATCAGCAGAATATGCTTTAGCTAATACTTATGAAATGATTGAATTATTATGGGGGAATCGTGCAGCCGTTTCTCTTAATAATAAATGGACTCAGGCTGTAGGATCCCGAAGTAATTTGATCGATCCTGGGGTAACAACAATTGTTGAAAACCGGACTCAAGAAAAACTAGCAATTGAAGCTGATAGGTATGCACTGATTCAGGCAAAAAATGCAGTGACTGCTATGGAGCAGGCGGTTAAAGCGAGCGCAACAACAGCGGCCAAAGAAGCTGCAATGGGTGCCTCAGTCAGTACGCTACGTACGAAGGCTGATGTATTTATCTATGGTTTAGCTTTATCAAAAAGTGATAACTCACTCAGTAGCCGCTATAGCAATCAGGGGTTTAATTGGGGAACAGCCAGCAATCCCTGGTTATTTCATGCCGGAGCCGAAACAGTAAAACAGTTTACGGATACTGGAAAAGAAGTGGGCTATCTAGCTTTGGAAGCACCTCTTGCAACAGTTGCTGCAAATGAAGCAGATAATAATATTAAGCTTGGTTTCTGGACTGATATTTTCTCACGTTCTTTAAATTCAAGTAATACCGTAGATTATGCTACTGGAGCACCTACTTCAGGCTTAGATATTTCTGAACGCTTTCGTGCACAATTTATTGCTAATGGTTTGAGCATGAACGGTTCACAAGTCCGATTATTTCAAACCCTTACATCGCCTGATCTTGCATATAGTCAAACCTTGGGCCTGGCGAGTCTGATCCGACTCAATACTAATGATGATCCCTCTACTCTGACCAGTGATTCAAACAATTTGAACAGTAAAGGGATTCGTATTAGTACTGCAGCAAAAGAGAATAATCTTGATGGAGATGGTCCGACCCCTGCTTTAAATGGCTCTGCAGCTCCTATATTTCATGATACCGAGGGATTGTATTTATATAGCCCGAATATCAACTTGGTACTAGGAACTATGTACCAACCTTTTGTTGTGGGTTCGGAAGGAAATAATATTATTTTGGAAGTGACACGTATTCCTAAAATTCCAGATATTTACAACCGGATTTATCAGCGTTATCCAGATGGAAAAGGTGGCTTTTTAGGATCAGAAGCACTTTTAGGCTCTACATGTAATGTATATACATGTGGTACTGAAATTAAAGCTCAAGCTTCAGATAGCATTGCCTTGTATCAAGGACGTGATGCGACACACAGTAGTATCGCTATTGGTTCTGTTGAACGTATTGCCAACACCAATATGCTGAAGGCAAAAGATGATAATAATGCTACCGGTGTGGTATTTAGGGGGGCTACTGATAACTCAATGAGGAATTTTGGTTCAGCAGTGATTGATGGTGTGTTGATTCAACATCTAAAAATAAAAACTACGGGTCTATAAAGGAATAGGGCAATGTTGAAAAAGTTAATGCTTGCTACAGTTCTTGGGATTTCTTTAGCGACACAAGCCGGCTTGGTCAGTCTTGATCCGCAGCAAATGACAGCAGAAACGGGTCAAGGCGGAGCGGATTTAAGCTGGACCTTGTCACTCAATCATCAATACGCTACTGATTTAACGAAATCTCAAATTTCTGAAACGGTCGCTAATAAGTTAGAAGTGTATTACAAGCCAACAACAGATTGTGGAATTAACACCTTGTTTTGTCGCTTGGCGATTTCTCCGAACAATCATGTCGACGCCCAAGGCAATAAAAAATGGGGTGGTGTTTCAAAAAGTATGCTGACATTAAATGAAGCCATTATTGATGTAAAAAAAGGTTAAGTCGAAAGCTTTAAAATGGTTTTCAATCTTTTTTGAAAAATTACAACTCCTTCTAAAACCGCGCCTAATTCGATGCCTTATTTTGCAATTATTACCTTCAATACCTACAGTAAAAAATTTACCAATACTTTGCTTGCAGTTTTTAAAAGCAGTGATGAAACTGTCCCAATGATCACTTGCAATTCGGGTGTAGTGAATACCTAATTGTTTAAGCTTTGTCTTCAATCGTTGAACTGTAGCTAAGTCTCTTTTACCCCAAACATAAGCAACAATCTCACCTGTTTCTCGATGGTAGGCGTAAATAAGCCATTGTTTATTATTTTTATTTCCCACGAAAGTCCAAAACTCATCAACTTCAAGAGACTCATAATGACTTTGTTTAGGCTGAATTTGGTAGGTCGATTCGGTTAAAGTACGTAAAACTTTACCGATACTGATTCGCTCAACTTCAGCGATATCTCGTATACCACTACCTCTGACCATCAACTGTAATATTTTTCGAGTAATGCCTGAATTACATCCTAGATAGCTCAGAGCATGGTCACCAATAAACTGACGTTTACAGTCTTTGCACTGATAGTTTTGTTTCCCATCTACTTTGATGCCATTTTTCTTTATACTGTCACTGAGGCAGGTTGGACATTTGATTTCTAGAGTTATTCGCATTTCTCTATTTTATCAAAATTCAACCTGCTTTGTTTCAGCATACTTTTTGAAACACCACCGAATTAGGTTATATCACTGGTCAAGACGGTATTACGATTACGCACGAGGTATCAAAAGTTGAAGTTGAACAGCTCAATTGGTATGACCCGAATGCTGATGTAAATACCAAGATGGGACTGGGATTGCATAAAGTAAAAATCTTAGGCAAAGATCAAAATGCGATTTTAAGCCAGCTTAAGTTTGATGTCGGTGCGACCGATGCTGGTGCAGGGATTCGTTTAGAAGCAAGCGTAGCTCCCTTTAGTGCCAATGCAGATTTTAAACTGGTGAGTAAGGAATGTGCTGAAACAAGCTGTGTCGAAAACAATCAAAATTTGGGCAAACTAGGTCTTGCGATTGATAGTCCATTTAAAATGGTGCTTCAAACGACAGCTGGTTTATTCAATAAGAATGAAACAGCTACTATCGATTTCAATTTGCAAGATGCCACGATTAAACATACTTTAGGTACAAATAGCTTAGTTCTAGATAACTTTAATTTTAACTTCGCTGGTACGGGCTATATGTATATAGACCCGACACAAGGCATCGTACTCGCCAGTAAAGGTGGCACACAAGACCATCTAATTAATTTAAAACCAGTGGCTGTAGGAACAACTGGTGCGCAAACAGCTGGATTAAACTTTGATTTACGCTATCAGAATGGAGATGGCGATTTAAAAAATATCATGCGCTATGGTATTTCGGGTGCAGTGAGTAATGCACGTTTGTCGTTAGGTGCCGATCAGTCAAAACTGAATTCTTTTGATATAAGTAATAAAGTTGGTGGTGTGCTGACGCGACAAGATCATAGAGTTTCAAGCTATAACGCAGGTGAAGGTGGCTTGCATCTTGGTTTATCAGCTGATTTTACCAATCAGGAAGTGGCAGCAGCGCAGGGTTTAAAGCCAACGACTTTGGAAATTGGTCATACCGGCAAAGGAAGCTATGCAGTTCAGTTTAATGAATTACGTTCATTAACTGGAAAGAATAATGCTTATATTGATTTTGGCGATATTTATATCAATACAATTCAGGCACAGAGCCTAGAGTTTTTAGTGAATGACAATATTAAGTCAACGCTTAGACGAAGTAATCCGATTTTGCAGCAAACTTTAAGCAGTACGTCTGCTAATCAGGACTTTGCACTAATTGCCATACGGGGTATGGATTTCCAGTCGATTGCAGCCAAAGCAAATTTTATTTCTAATGATACTGGTGTTATTTCCGGGAATAGTGGTTCTTGGGGGATTGGTATTCCAATTTACAACCTGAATGCCAATGTTGCCTTGTCGGGTACAAAATATGAAGGTGACAAGAATGGTATTGCCTATAACGTGATGGCATCAACTGAAGGTTATGGTAAGGATGCTAAAACTGGAGCACCAAGTACAACTTCAATTCTTTTAATTGATGGTGGTGTAGAGAATGGCTATGCGCGAAACTATTATGCTGGCCTTCGAAATATTGATACCTTTATTGAATCCAAAGGGGTGATTGGTTATGAAGATGAAGGCATCTATGTAAAAGCTGATAAATTGCTGATCGCAGCGAAAGCTGAAGTGGCAATTGGACAATTACCGGGATCTAAATATAACTGTGTATCAGGCAATAAATGTGATCAGTTTGTTCCTGATGACAATTTTTCTAAACGCGACGATGTATTAACAACAATTGCCATGATGCTTGATGGTAGTGGTGAGTTAATGATTATTCCGGGACTGGATGTAGCAGACGAAAATTATTTATCTCTGGATGCAAACTTTAAGTTCCGAACATTAACTTCTACAGAAAAAGGTGATGTCAATAATCTTGGTAGTTATTTTAGTCTGATTAATGAAGATGTAGATAGCACAGGTGCAGTTCATACTTCTGCGATTAACTTTAATCGTATGGAAGGGAATTTAGGATTAATCACCAAAATAGGCGTGAGTGAAGATACTGTTACTTTAGATAATCAAATCAAATTTAATAAAGATCAGAAGATTATCGAGCCGTTTAGAACCAACATGGCCATGACCACAAATGGCAATATGCAGAATATCGCAACAATTGCACTCACAGGCGGAACCATGCGCAGTACGCTTGGTATTACACCGCGCTGAAATAAGGGATGATTTCATGAAAAAAATAATATTGAATAGCTTGATTGTCACTTTAATGGGCCTTACTCAACAGGCGATGGCTATGACAGCCTTAGACGATGAGGCTTTATCGGCAGTTGATGCACAGGCATTATTAAATTTGGAAAATGCTTATGATTCATCACAAGGGATTAACTTCCATAAGCTAAGTATTGAAGCTTTAATGGAATTGAACATTAATATCAAAACTTTGCAGCTCGGTTGTGGTGGAACTAATAACAGTATTGGGAATACCAATGGTTGTGATATTGATATTTCTAACTTGGCTTTGAGTGGCTTAAATACCAGCCTTGATGATAAAGGTAACCCTGTCTTTTCAGACGACCGTGCTAATACCAGTGCCAGTGTGAGTAATCCCTTTGTTGAGTTTGCAATTAAAAATGGTGGAAGTGCCTCTACCCGAGAAGTGGTCGGTTTCCGTCTAGGTGCAGATAAAATTGTTGGACTCTTAACCATGGGAACTGACAACGTTGAAAATCCGAATGATGGCCTCAAAAGTTTTAGTGGTTATATGAAAATGGCGCAAACCACTGGTGAGTCTGTTACAAAAGCGGGAACCTTTGGTATTGCAAATGATGAAAAAATCTCAGGGAATCTAAAGGCTTTAGGACAAACACGTACTTTCACCAGTAAGCCAGGTGCTGATGGCCATACCGGGATTACAGTGCCTTCCATGCGGGTAGACTTTACTATGCCAGAAACTGTCGTGACTGGGCAACGCTTAAAGTCAGCGACTGTAAGTAATATCCGTTCTACTATTGCTTCGATTCCATTAGCAAAGGCTTTAACGGGTTCAACTTTGCCAAATGATGTGATTGGTACACCAGATTTTTCAAAAGATAAGCTGTATGTAGAGTTTGATCCATTAATTGGACTTCTTAATTTAGGAACACATTCTTTCTTTCAAATGGGTGCTGGTTCAAGTCTGGATAACCTGAATATGGACATCACCTTTGTTCAGGCTCTAAATATGATCCATAATATTCCATTAAATGGTACAGGCGGTTATTTGTCTTTACAGAGTCAGAATGTGCATTGGCAAGGTGCGGACGCGGCTGATATTGCCAAACCAGGTTGGTGGCTATCTTTTAAAGACCCGATTCAACTGGGTGTATTAAAAACTACAGATGAAGTTGATATTTCATTCGTGTTACCTCAGGTAGCAACTGCTATTTCTGAATTTCTTTTACGACCTGAAAACTTGATCGATGTCAGTGTGGGTGAGGCTCTAGGGTCTCTGGCGAATGTCGCGGTGGTACGTAAATTGAATATTGATGTAGGTAAATTTACTAACTATGTAGATGGTACTCCTGCAACTTTAACCTTAATGGATAAGCTGCTACAGAACCAGAATGTGACCTCAAACTGCTTTGGCGGACATAAGTTCTGCTAATTCAGACATATAAAAAATCCCGCTCTAGGCGGGATTTTTTATTGATTCAGAAAAAATTATTTAGCAATTTTGCCAGTAGTTCTTCTTTCGAAAGATTTACTGATTCTGCATCACGGCGACCTTTATATTCAAAAGTACCTGCATCCAGACCTTTTTCACCAATCACAATGCGATGTGGAATACCAGTCAATTCAAGATCAGAGAATTTCACACCTGGACGTTCATTACGGTCATCAAGCAGTACGTCAAAACCAGCAGCTTGCAGTTCTGCATATAAGCTTTCAGCAGCTTCTAAAGTGCGAGGTGATTTATGCGCATTCATTGGCACAATTGCTACTTCAAATGGAGCGATCGCAGCCGGCCAGATGATGCCTTTTTCATCGTAATTCTGTTCAATTGCAGATGCTACGACACGTGTCACACCAATACCATAACAACCCATGGTTACAGTGAATGGTTTGCCATCCTCACCTAAGACCTTACAACCTAAAGCTTCAGAATATTTTTTGCCTAACTGGAAGATATGACCCACTTCGATACCACGTTTGATTTGAAGTGTACCTTTGCCATCTGGAGAAGGATCGCCTTCAACCACATTACGCAGGTCATAAACTTCGCTAAACTGCGCATCACGTTCCCAGTTCACGCCAGTTGCGTGCTTGTCTGCTTCATTTGCACCCGCGACGAAGTCAGAAAGTACAGAAGCAGCACGGTCAACAATCACTGTTAGGCCTTTTTCTACTAAACCTTGTGGACCTACAAAACCAGCAGTCAAACCTAGTTCAGCAAGTTGAGCTTCAGTAGCAAAAGCCAAAGGCGCAGCAATTTTTGGATGCTTTTCGGCTTTAATTTCATTCAGTTCATGGTCACCACGAAGGAACAGGGCAACGACAGGAGCTGCTTTACCTTCTTCAGCTGCAACGCCTTGAACCAGTAATGCCTTCACTGAATGTGCAGGGTCAGTGCCAAGGAAGCTTGATACATCAGCAATCGTTTTTTGATTTGGGGTATCAACCACTTTCAGTTCTTGAGTTGGAGCAGCACGATCGCCCACCAGAATCGCTTCAGCCATTTCGATGTTAGCCGCATAATCAGATTCAGTTGAGAATGCGATATCATCTTCACCACTTGAAGCCAAGACGTGGAATTCGTGTGAACCTGAACCACCGATTGAACCGGTATCCGCTTGTACTGGACGGAAATCCAGACCTAAACGGGTAAAGATCTTGCAGTACGCTTCGTACATTTTATCGTAAGTTTCTTGCAGAGATTCCTGATCCGCATGGAAAGAGTAAGCATCTTTCATGATGAATTCACGTGAGCGCATTACACCAAAACGAGGACGGATTTCATCTCGGAACTTGGTTTGAACCTGGTAGAAGTTTGCAGGCAATTGTTTGTAACTTTTTAGCTCATTACGTGCCAGATCAGTGATCACTTCTTCGTGTGTTGGACCAAGCACAAAGTCATTGGTATGACGATCTTTAAAACGTAATAGTTCAGGACCGTATTGCACATAACGACCAGATTCTTCCCAAAGAGAAGCTGGTTGAGTCACAGGCATCAAGACTTCGAGTGAACCCGCGTTATTCATTTCTTCGCGAACGATCGCTGCAACTTTATTTAATACGCGAACGCCCATCGGCAGCCAGGTGTACAAACCTGAAGCCAACTTACGAATCATACCGGCACGAAGCATCAGCTGATGTGAAATAACTTCAGCATCGTTCGGGGTTTCTCTCAACGTTGCAAATAAAAAGCGACTCGCGCGCATGGAAACTGTCCTAAAAAATTAAGCGTTAAAGCAGAGATTATACAATAAAAAATGAGGTGAACATTCGTGAATGTCACCTCATTGTGATGGTTTAAATTATGCCATGATTTTACGGGCTTGGCGCAGCATAAAATTCTTAAGGTCATCCAAATAAGTGAAAATCACTGGAACCACGACCAATGTCAGCAGGGTGGAGGTAATTACCCCGCCGATCACGGCATGTGCCATCGGTGCACTTTGTTCACCACCTTCACCTAAGCCCAGAGCGAGCGGCACCATTCCCATGACCATGGCACTGGTGGTCATCAGAATTGGACGTAAACGGGTTTTGCCGGCATTCAGAATCGCATCATAACGGGCTTCACCCCGATCCATGGCTTTCTTGATGAAGTCGATAAGCAGAATCGCATTTTTGGTTACCAGACCCATCAGCATAATAATCCCGATAATCGAAAACAGGTTCATGGTCGAATTAAACAGGAACAGCGCCAGGAATACACCAATTAATGACAAAGGTAATGAAGCCATAATGGCAGCAGGATGAATAAAGCTGTTGAACTGTGAACCCAGCACAATATAAATAAATACAATCGACAGGGTAATCGCAGTCAACGCATAACCAGCGGATTCTGCCATATCTGCATTGGCACCTTGGGTATCAAAACTATAACCCGGTGGCATGTCGAAATTATCCTGAAGTCTGCTAATGTCAGTACCGATGTCACCTGCAGGGCGTCCAGAGGTATTTGCTTCAACCAGCACCTCACGCGCCAGGTCACGACGATTAATTTGAGAAGCTCCCAGTTTTTCCTCAAAATTAGCAACGCTAGAAAGCGGGATCAAAATCGGCTGATTATTGCCATCCATTTTAGATGAAGTGATATACATATTTTGCAGATCGCTCGGCAGGGTGCGCCGGTCTTCGGTCAGGCGTAAGTTAACATCATAAGTTTCACCTTTTTCATCCTGCCACGTGGTGACATCATCGCCGGCAATCAATGGGCGAACTACATTGGCAATTTGATTGACTGACAAACCAAGATCACTGGCCAGAACGCGATTGATCTGTACACCTAAGGTCGGTTTTGGCTCTTTGAGGGATGTTTCCAGATCGACGATGCCATCAATTTTAGCCATCTCGACCATAAAGCGATCGGAAATCTTTTGTAGTTCATTCAAATCAGGGCCCTTGATTGAGATCATAATCGGCTTTTGACCACCCGATACGGTTTCATCCGCGGAAGCAACTGAGGTAATGGTAATGCCGCCCACAGATTGTAAACGTTGACGGAATTCATTATTGAGATCATTCAAGCTTTTCTCACGTTCAGTCCGCGGAGTTACAGTGACACGTAAGCTGACATGATTTTTACCGCGATCGGTCACACCATTAATTACGCCATAAGTTGCACGTACATCAGGATGCTGACGTACGATTTTATCGACCTGTTGCAGTTTGGCTTGTGAATATTCCAGTGAAGCATCGACTGGGGTTTCAAACTTGATCCGGATTTCACCCTTATCCGGGACAGGTACAAACTCGGTACCAATCAGTTTCGAGAGTGCTAAAGCGCCAAACAGAGATGCCACTGCAATCACAATGGTAATGAACCTAAAGCGTAAAGCCAGTTTCAATAGCTTTTCATAAACATGACTTAAATTGTCTAATTTGCCTGAAATCCAGTTAAAGAAGCGTTTGATTCGGCCCGGCTTTTTATTGGGATCTTTTTTCTTTTCTGCCCAATGTGCAGATAGCATTGGATCCAGAGTAAAACTGACAAACATGGAAATCAGAACGGCGGTACTCACCGTCACACCGAACTGATAAAAGAAACGCCCAATAATTCCACCCATAAAGGCAACAGGCAAGAAGACCGCGACGATTGTCAATGTTGTTGCCAGAACAGCAAGACCAATTTCTTTGGTTCCGTCCAGTGCAGCAGTGACATGGTCTTTACCCATATCGGTATGCCGTACGATATTTTCCCGTACTACAATTGCATCATCAATCAGCAAACCGATACTTAAAGACAGGGCCAATAAGGTCATCATGTTAATACTGAAACCAAAAGCCCAGATAAAGGTCAAAGTTCCGAGCAAAGCGATCGGTAAAGTGAGGCCAGTAATGACCGTTGAGCGGAAAGAACCTAAAAATAACAGAACAATTAGGACAGCAAGAACTGCACCTTCGATAATGGTACGCGCCACATCACCAATGGTGCCGCGGATGCTTTTTGAAGAATCTACCACAACTTTTAAGGTGGTTCCTTGTGGCAGTTGGGATTTGAGGCTTTCAAGGGTTTTGTAAGTACTGTCTACAACTTCAATGATATTAGAATCAGAGCTACGCAGGATGTCAACTGCAACTGCAGCTTTACCATCCAGAAATGCACCAGTTTCAAGTTCTGCCTGGCTATCTTCAATTTCTGCGACCTGTTTCAGAAAGATCGGTGCACCATTTTTATTGGCAATCACCAAATCGCCAAAGGCGAGGGGATGTAGCACTTTGGAATTGATCTCAATCACCAGTTCCGAGTTGCCAGATTTTAATGTACCGCCCGGAACTTCGATATTTTCAGATTTCAGAGTATTAATGACGCTATCCACGCCGATACCAAAAGCTTGCAGTTTCTGGGGTTCAACCTGAATGCGAATCTGGCGCTGTGCATCACCAAGAAGGTTGACTGTACCTACTCCCGGAACAGTTCGTAGTTGTGGAACAATGCGCTGATCCAGATAGGAACTCAGTGCCTTTAAATCCATATTGTCGGACTCAAATACGATCGACATGATTGCATTGGCAGTCGGATCATAACGCTCGACAACCGGTTCCTGAATTTCATCACGGAATTCGGCGGTGACTGAGGCAATTTTGTCACGGACATCCTGTGCCGCCATGGTAGAAGGAACTTCCAGATTGAATTCGGCCGTAATCATCGACAGGCCTTCACTGGATTGTGAAATTACCTGTTTTAAACCAGAAATAGTATTGATCTGGTCTTCAAGTTTTTTGGTAATTTCCGATTCAACGGTTTCTGGAGAAGCGCCTGGATAGCTGGTATAAATCACCACAAAGGGAAAGTCGACATCCGGAAATTCTTCTACACCCATGCGCTGCCAGGAAGCTAGTCCAAGCACCATCAAACAGAACATCATCATAATGGTGAAGACGGGATACTTCACACTAATTCGGGTAAACCACATATTAATGATCCTGTCTGATTAGTTGGAACGCAGTGTCACTGGCTTGTTGAGATCTGCCTCAGTAAATGGAATGCGACTGACCTGATCACCTGTCTCCAGACCCTGGATCACTGCAGTATTCTGGTTATAGCGCTGTTCCAGAACCTGAACATTCACTTTAATAATTTTGTTCTGGCGAATAACCCAGACATAAGGTTTATTCTGGATATCCTGAACGGTATCGAGGGGAATAATCTGACCAGAAACTTGTTGAGAACTCAGAATATTGCCTTCAACAAAAGAGCCAATACTTAAAGAGGGAATACTTTCATTCGGTCTGGCGAAGAATTCAATCTGCCGACTGGCCTGATCGGCAATTGGAGACACCCGGCTAATAGCAGCGGTATACGTATTTGGATTGCCCTGAATCTGATATTCAATTTTGCTGCCTAAACGCAGACTGGCCTGCATCTCACTCGGGACACGGGCCTGAATTTCCAGTTGATTTGGATTTACGATTTCAAACAGGGTTTGTCTGATCGCCACGGTTTGACCGGGCTCAACCTGACGCTGAGTGATCACGCCACTAATCGGGCTAGTGATAATGCCATCACGATCGGCTTTTACGGCAATATCGACATTGGCTTGCTGTGCGCGGACATTTTCAACCTGGGCCTGATAGTCAACCTGGCTTTGCTCATATTCAACTTTAGAGATAAAGCCTTGGTCGAGCAGACGCTTTTTGCGCTGCATCATGTTGCGCGCCTGATTAGCCTGTGCCTGGGTAGATGCCAGATTGGCACGGGCCTGAGCCAGACGTGCGGCATTATCCTGATTATTTAAGCGAACCAGTACCTGACCTTTAGCTACATTGTCACCGACCTGAGCATTAACACTGGTGGCAGTGGCAGAAACCTGCGCCTGAATACTGCTTTGGTTGACTGCGCGAATAGTACCGGTAAATGCGGATTTCTGGATTGAAGTACCTGTCTTTACGGCAACCAGATCCTGAGGAATCAGTTCAATTGTTTTTGGACTTTCGGCTTGCGGTGTAGATTCATTTTTATTGCAGCCGCTTAGAAAAAGACTTAAGCAAAGTGCACTCATCATCAATACAGAGCGCGAAGAAGAGGTCTTTGAAATATGAAAATGCTGTGCAAATGGCATATTAATCCTTTTCACTTGTGGTCGTTTAAAGCAACAACAAGTTATTTGTGTTTATTCAAGTGCTTTTAAACGGGCAATAATTCTGTCGTATTCCGCTTCCATATTTCGATAGCGGGTTTGTAAAGATTGAATATTTTCTTTTTGAGAAATCAGGTTTTTCTGGTTGTTTTCAAGGTTGGCTTTTAAAGAGGCCGGGGGATTATTGCCTTTACGTAAATATTCACGTTCTTGGCGTACAAACATGACCCGGTCTTGCTGCAACTGTTTCATCTGCTCTTGCTGAAAGGCAATCTGTTTCTTCAGTTGGCTCAGACTTTCATTCTTTTTCTGTAGAGCAACATGGCTATTGGTATAGGCACGTTTCAGCTTTTGATCTTCTGCGATGCGCTGGGCTTGCTGGGCACGTTGCGGCGCCTGTTTAATATCTTTATCGACATTATAAGGACGTGCACGTTTAATGACCTGCATATTCTGGTCAAGTGCCTCATAGCCATAGCGGATATGGTTGGGGGTAACGTTAGTGCTGATATTGGCCACGCCTTTATTATCATAATAGCGATACCAGGTGGCTTTTGGTGGCTGGTTAGTTGAGGCATATGAAATGGTGACCTGAAGAAAAAGTGTCACTGCAAATATGAATTGGCCAGTCATTTTATTTTTATCAATGAAAGCAAGTTTTTCTGAAAACTGACTCATCATTGGCTCCCCAATTGAAAGTTGACTAAATTACTTATTTTAAAGTAATAATAATGCTATATTAGACTCAAACTCACGAATTAAAAACTACCGTCAGTCAAAAAAAAAGCAATGACAAAATAAAAATGTGAAATGGTTGATGAAATCCGCTATTTTTGCACACTTGTGTAGAAAATGTTCATTGATAATACAAGTGGATTTGTGTTAAAAATGTTTATCGATCGTAATAAAATAATCCTATGAGCCTTATGGCGCATCGTTTCTAAAATGGGAAGGGTCAAAATGGACGATAAATTCCAAAATCTAAAAGTTATGGTCATTGATGACTCAAAGACCATTCGTCGTACAGCAGAAACTCTTCTACAGCGCGAAGGATATGAAGTCGTGACTGCGGTAGATGGTTTTGAAGCTTTATCAAAAATCGCAGAAGCCAATCCAGATATCGTATTTGTAGACATCATGATGCCTCGTCTAGATGGTTATCAAACTTGTGCGTTGATTAAAAACTCTCAAAATTATCAGAATATTCCTGTGATTATGCTTTCGAGTAAAGATGGCTTATTTGATCAGGCCAAAGGTCGTGTTGTTGGTTCGGATGAATACTTGACTAAACCTTTCAGTAAAGATGAATTGCTTAATGCAATCCGTAACCATATTAGTGCTTAATAATTGATTTTTTAGGGGAATTGGCATGGCGCGTATCTTAATCGTAGATGACTCACCGACAGAAACATTCCGTTTTAGAGAGATTCTTTCTAAACATGGCTTTGAGGTGATTGAAGCATCCAATGGTGCAGATGGGGTAACCATGGCTCAGGCTGAGTTGCCAGATCTGGTATTGATGGATGTGGTCATGCCAGGCGTGAATGGCTTCCAGGCAACACGTCAAATCGCACGTGGTGCAACCACCAAGCATATTCCGATTGTAATTGTAAGTACCAAAGATCAGGCCACTGACCGCGTTTGGGGTAAACGTCAGGGTGCCGCAGATTATCTTACAAAACCGGTAGATGAAAAACAGTTGATTGAAGTGATTAAGCACCACCTCAACGCAGGATAAGCTCTATGGCAGCAAATGGATTTATCGAATTGCTTCGCATTGCGAAACGGGGAAATAAAAACTACGTTTCTAATGAAAATGAAGTCAACCGATGGTCAGGCATTGCTTTTGAGATGATGGGGCAATATTTTGTTGCCCCGCTGGGGGAAGTATCCGAAGTGATCTATCCTCCAAAATATACGCTAGTTCCTAATACTCAATCATGGGTGTTAGGATTGGCCAATATTCGGGGAAGGTTATTATCAGTTTCTGATTTGACTCAATATGTATCAGGACAGAGTAGCCAGTTTTCACCGACTCAAAAAGTATTATGTATTCACCATAATGACCAATATGTCGGTTTGGTCGTTGATCAAGTTTTGGGTATACAACATTTTAATAAGAAAAGTTTTTTTTCTAAAACTACTGAATTGGATAATAACTTACAAGAATACTGTCAGGGATTTTTCCACCAGCATAACCAGCAATGGCATGTGTTCTTATTCAGTCGTCTGTTGCAAAATCCAAAATTTATGAACGCATCTATAAAATTTATAAATTAAACGTCGCGCACGAAAGTAATAAAGACGTAAATCGGGGAGAGGCTGCATGGGCTTTAAACTTAAAAAGAAAAATACAGGTGAAGGTAGCCGCAAAAGTGGCAATACTTTTTTATCCAAGATTCAATCACAAACAGACCAGTTGTCACGTGTATTTGGTGATAGTGAAAAGTCTAAACCGTTTATTTATGGCGCAGCCGGCTGTCTGTTAGCGGCAACCATCACTTTATTGTATCTTTTCTACAGTGTGCCACGTGCTAACCAGCTGACACAAAGTCTGGGTGATTTACGTCTGCTTTCACAAACCATTTCTCGTCAGGCGACTGAAGCAACGGCTTCTGGTACACCTGAAGCGATGAAAAAACTGACAGATTCTCAAAAAGCTTTTGCGGAAAACCTTGAGATTGTAAAAAATATTCATTCCAATAATGAGGCACTGCAAGCAGTAGATAAACAGTGGACAGAAGTGTCTTCTAGTATTGACCTGATTGCATCGCAACAAAAAATCATTAACCAGTTATATGACACCAACATCGCAATTGGTGAAGCCATACCGGGGATTCAGGCTGAATATAACTTGATGGTCGACCAGATGGCGCGTCAAGACATGCCGTCTAACCAGGTGGTCATTGCGAAAAACCAGGTATTCATTGCGGAACGTATTTTACGTTCGATCAGCTTGGTATTGACTGGTAACGACGGTTCACGTGAATCAGCGGACGACTTCAGTGCCGATACCGAAACTTTCGGTTCATACTTAAATGCACAGTTAAACGGTTCTGCTGAACTGGGTGTACAACGTATTACTGATCCAAACCTGCGCGAGTCTCTGGAAGGCATCAAAGCGGAATATGATGATGTACTTCAATCAGCATCTGCGACAATCCTGAAAAACTCTGCGCAAATCGTAAAAGTACGTCAGGCATCTGCGTCAATTTTCTCGCAATCGGATGCCCTGCTAGATAACCTAAACAAACTGTCTGGTAACTCTGGTCTGAAAACAATCGTTCCAGCGGTACTGTTAATTCTGTTATTGATCGGCTTCCTACTGTGTGTATTCCGCCTGTTAACCCTACGTGGTGCATCGGACAAACAGCGTGTAACCCGTCTTCAAGAAGAATATGACCGTAACCAGAATGCGATTTTACGTTTACTAGACGAGATTGCCGACCTTGCGGATGGTGACTTACGTTCATATGCAACAGTATCGGAAGACTTTACCGGTGCGATCGCCGACTCGATTAACTTCGCGATCGACCAGTTACGTGACTTGGTATCTCGTATTACCGAAACTTCTCAGGAAGTTGCGCAATATACAGCGACAACTCAAAGCATTACCAACCAGTTAGCTGAAGCATCTGAACACCAGGCACAAGAGATTGCGGGTGCATCTGCTGCGATTAACGAAATGGCAATGTCCATTGACCAGGTATCTGCCAACGCGGAAGAATCTGCAGTCGTTGCGGAACGTTCAGTACAAATTGCTGCAAATGGTGCAGACGTTGTACACCGTTCTATTGAAGGTATGGATACGATTCGTGAACAGATTCAGGAAACCTCTAAACGTATTAAACGTCTGGGTGAATCTTCACAAGAAATTGGTAACATCGTAGCCCTGATTAACGATATTGCCGACCAAACCAACATCCTGGCTTTGAACGCAGCGATTCAGGCGTCGATGGCGGGTGAAGCTGGTCGTGGTTTCGCCGTGGTAGCGGATGAGGTCCAGCGTCTTGCGGAACGTTCTGCATCTGCAACCAAACAGATTGAAGGCCTGGTAAAAACCATTCAAACGGATACCAACGAAGCCGTAATTTCAATGGAACAAACCACAGCCGAAGTTGTACGTGGTGCGAACCTGTCTAAAGATGCCGGTGTGGCACTGGATGAGATTCAAACGGTATCGAATAACCTGGCAAAACTGATTGCGAACATTTCCGATGCTGCGAAACTTCAGTCTGCATCTGCGGGTCATATTGCGACCACGATGAATGTCGTACAGGAAATTACTTCACAAACTACGAGTGCAACCTTCGATACAGCACGTTCGGTATCTGAATTGGCGAACATGGCCGATGCATTACGTGAATCTGTATCTGACTTTAAACTACCAGAATAAAGTCAGAAAGTATGAGGGGAGTGTGCCTTAACCTAGGTTGAGGCACATTCAGAAATACAGATAAAGCCTCGACAAGATGGACTTGACTACATAAGGTTAGGTCTCGCGTGACGGTCACAATTAAGTTTGAGCGCCCTTCTTGGCGGCACAACGTAAGAAGCATTAGCTATGAAAGAAATATTAAAAAATTTAGTTGAAACGACAACGCTTCCTGAAGACAGTTATCTTGATCAAGATGCAGAAATTCTTGAAATTTTTGTCGAGGAAATCGAAGAGATTTTCGTTGAGTTAAATGCTTTATTTCCAGAATGGTTGAGTGATTCGGCTCATCAGGAAAACCTGAAAACCATTCGCCGCCATTTTCATACCCTGAAAGGTTCAGGCCGTATGGTGGGGGCTAAATCTGCGGGTGAAATTGCTTGGGCAGTGGAAGATACCTTAAATCGGGTACTTTCAGGTTCAATCCAGTTAACGCCTACGATTCAACAGTATGCCAAAGCTGTACTGAATATTTACCAGTTTACTTTATATCCAAAATTCAAACAGGTGCAGGAACTCGATGTTGACCTGCGTCCAGTCGTGCTTTTAGGTCAGCAATTACAACAACAAATGACACCTGAGCCGGCTTTAGAAGAACTCTTGCAACTGGCAGACAGTCTGACTGCCGAAGGCCAGATCACAGGTCTTGAGCTAGGTGATTCGGCTGAAGATCAAGATATAATTGCAGCAATAGAAATAAGCACAACAGAATTTGAGCTTGAAAAAGCCGAAACTGAAGATGCTGCACGCAGTGATGTAGAAGAAACCGTAGCAATCTTTATCGAGGAAGCCGAAGAGCATCTCGAAACGATTGCCAAGTTCCTGCATAGCGAAAATGAAAAAGTGCAGGATTATAATGCATTGATTCGTGCTATTCATACTTTGCGCGGCAGTTCGTCCATGGCACAGATCGAAGAAATCTTCGAGGCTAGCTCTAAAGTAGAACATCTGTTTAAAACACTGCTTCAGGATGAAATTGCATCCACTTCAAAAGAAACTGCTGTATTAATTCAGTATGCTGAATTTGTCAGCGACTATCTGCATTTGTTACGTCAGGGTGATAGCAGCAAACTGGCAGCAGTGTATGCGAATTTTGAGCGTGTCTGGAATGATTATGGCTTCGCAGCCACTGAAGCGGAAACAGTTGAAACCCAAGGTCTGGTAACCAAGCTGGTTGAACTGGAGATTGACCTGTTACTGGATGCCGAGTTTGAATTCGATAAACGCGCTAAAGTCGATTATCCAGAATATATTCAGGCTTTAAGCGAGCAGGCTGCCGAGCTGCTTGCACATACAGATAACCGTGCCGCACTGGGTATTCATGAGTTTACGACAGATTTAAAATCTGCCTATGATGCCTTACTAGAAAAACCGGTACTGCTGAACAGCGATTATGCCTATGAGCTGTTTGCCCAGGCACATCAGGAATTCATTCATTTATTCGATACCCTGGCAGCAGGCCAGCGTGTCATTTTAAATGATGATACGCAAAAAACCTTGAGTGAACTTGCTGCATTCGTACAGCAGGATCTGAAAATCTTTGCCGAAGACAATGTCCCTGCTGAGCAAGTATCAGAAGAAATTTCTATTCCTGAAGCTGCAACCACAGCCAGCATTGACTTTGCTGCTTTAAGTCAGCGTATTGCCTCTGACCGCCAGTACATCGACAGCGCAGAAACTCAGCGTGATTTCGATGAGGATCTACTGAATATCTTCCTGGAAGAAGCGGATGAATTACTGGTAGGTATTGATGAAGATCTGAATACCTGGAGTAAAAAGCAGGATGATACGACTTCACTTAACAATCTGATGCGTCATTTGCACACCTTGAAGGGCGGTGCAAACATGATTACCGCTTCTCATATCGGTTCGATTTCGCACGAACTGGAAAGTATTTATGAGCGAATCATCCGTCAGCAGATTGCAGTAACGCCTGCTCTGATTCAAATCATTCGTCTGGTGCAAGATAACGTTTCTGACCGTATCCAGTCGATCCGTGATGAAGGTATCGATTATCCAGCGGTTGAAGCAATTTCGATTCTGCAAAATATTCAGGCATTGGTGGCTGGTCAAGCTGTTGCGGCTCCGGTAGAAGCATCAATTCCTGTTGTCGAGTTTGAATATGCAGGAGCTACTACTGAATCTGAAGAGACAGCAGATGAAGCACCGGAAGAGATTGCATCAAAAAACACAAGTTCAGATCTAGAACCAACTCTAAACTTAGAAGATAAACAAGTTGAGCTTACTGAAACAGAAACTTTGACTGAGCCCGTTGAGGTTGTAGCAGAAGAACGTTCTGAAGAAGATGAACTGAAGTCGATTGTTGAAGAAACCTTCCTGGAAGAATCAGAAGAGATTCTCGACAATACCGAAAAACTGCTGAACCAATGGTTTGATCAACGTAGTGACCGTAGCTTATTGCTTCAATTACAACGTGCTGCCCACAGTATCAAGGGTGGTGCGCGCATGATTGAAAACGAACAGGTGGCCAGCATTGCGTATGAACTGGAAACCACATTCGAACAGTTTGCGGTATATCACTTTAACTCGAATGCTTATGATGGCTTGCTGCAAAAAACACTGGCCTGGTTAAGACAAGCTATCTTCCAGCGTGACTATAGCAATTTTGAACAGATCCAAAGCAGTCTGAAAAAGATTGCTTATGTGGATGTTACTGCGCAGCTGCCGGAACGTCTGGCTAAAACAGAAACGCTGGTCACTGAAAATAGCTTCGAGTTTGTCGAAGGTGATGGTACTGAGCCACCACGTATGATGGGTGAGTGGGTCGATACCGGTAATACCGATACCAGCCACGAGATGATCCGTATCTCTGCTGATCTGGTTGAGAAGATGATTGACCTGTCAGGTGAGAATGCGATTAACCGTTCGCGTATCGAGATGGACTTAGGCCAACTTGGCAATACCCTGAACGAGATGGAACTGGCAATCAAGCGTCTGGCGGATCAGTTGCGCCGAATGGAAGGTGAGCTGGAATCACAGATTATTGCCAAACACGGTTCAGACAACTCGCGCTATGCAGACTTTGACCCGCTGGAAATGGACCAATATTCGTCACTGAACCAGTTGTCCAAGTCGCTTGCGGAATCTGCTTCGGACTTGGTTGACTTCAAGAGCACTCTATCTGACAAGATTCGTGAAACTGAAGGTTTGTTATTACAACAATCACGGATTCAGGCCGAGATTCAGGAAAGCCTGATGCGTACCCGTCTGGTACCGTTTGATCGGATGTTGCCACGTTTACAACGTATCGTACGTCAGACGTCTACGACCTTGAACCGTCCGGCAGAACTGATTGTTCAGAATAGTGAAGGTGAATTAGACCGTAATATTCTGGAGCGTCTGGTAACGCCATTCGAACATATGCTGCGTAATGCGATTGACCATGGTCTGGAAGATACAGCAGACCGTATTGCCTTGAACAAACCAGAAGTCGGTTCAATCCTGTTGAATATCAGCCGTCAAGGTACAGATGTTATCGTCTCATTTAGTGATGATGGTAAAGGTATCGATGCTGAGAAGATTCGTGAGAAAGCACTGAGCCAAGGCCTGATCAAAGAAGATCAGACCCTGGATTCGGAAGAGTTATTGCAATTCATTTTCCACCCGGGCTTCAGTACCGCTAAATCTGTAACCCAGATTTCAGGTCGTGGTGTCGGACTGGATGTAGTACAAAGCGAGATCAAGTCGCTGGGCGGTCACGTATCTGTCAGCTCTGAAGTAGGCAAAGGTACAACCTTCACCATTCGCGTACCGACGACTGTAGCAGTCAGTGATGCCTTGATGGTAAAAGTGGGCGATCAGCAATATGCCGTTTCTCTGGCGCAAATCGACCGTATTGTACGTATTGCACCATCTACTCTGGAAACTTACTTCAACAGTAAAGACGATTTCTTCAAGATTGATGGCGTTAATTACAAATTGCGTTACCTGTCTGAATTCGTATCGAATCAGCCAATTCCACGTCTGAATAATGTGGTGCATTCATTGCCAGTATTGCTGATAAAAGGCAACAGTGGTCAAGCCATTGCCTTGTTAGTCGATCAACTTGTCGGTTCACGTGCACAGATCGTGGTGAAACCAATTGGCCACCAATTCGCCAATATTGGTGTAGTGACCGGTGCGACGATTCTTGGTGATGGTCAGGTCTGTCTGATTCTGGATGGTCAGAATATTGCCCGTCAGATCCATGGTACACAGCGTGTGAAACACATGCAGGATCAACGTGATGGTTCACGTTCTGGTAGTGCTCGCCGTCTGGTGATGATCGTGGATGACTCGGTGACTGTTCGTAAGGTGACCTCGCGTCTGCTTGAGCGTCAGGGCTATGATATTGTCACCGCCAAAGATGGTGTGGATGCGATTGAGCAGCTTGAAAATGTCCGTCCGGATCTGATGTTGCTGGATATTGAAATGCCGCGTATGGACGGTTTCGAGGTTACGAACCTGGTTCGTCACCACGATATTCACCGTGACCTGCCAATCATCATGATTACTTCGCGTACCGGTGAGAAACACCGTGAACGTGCCTTCAGTCTGGGCGTAACCCACTACATGGGTAAACCGTTCCAGGAAGCTGAATTACTGGCGAACATTCAACAGTTAATTGCTGAAAAACAGGGGTCATAAATGAGTCAGAATACGACTAATGCCAAAATGGCTGATCAGATTAGCCAGCAGGAACTTCAGCATTTAATTACGGTATCTACCGGATTTATTGATGCTTATATCATTGACTGTTACGGCAAAGATCCAATGCTGTTACCGCAAAATATTGTCCTGTCTGCGCTGGATAGTGATACCCAGGTTAAAGTGGTTGAATGGCATGATGCGCAATTACCGGTTTATGCAGTTAATGATCCAACACGTAAAAGTGGTGTGGCGCTGGTGATTGAAGGAGATGAGGTGCATCAGCGTTTTGCCCTGATGTGCAATGAAATGCCGAAAACCATTCGTCTGCGTATTTCTGAAGTGGTTGATGCCGATCAGCAAGTGACTGACCCAGCAGTATTCCAGTATGTGCGTATGGGGGATCAGTTATTTCACATTCCGCAAATGAGCCATATCCAGTCTTCAATCGGTCTATAATTCTTTTGAATGTATAAAAAAAGGAACTCATAAGAGTTCCTTTTTTTACATCTGGTGATTAATTGGCTAACAGGTTCACCAGAATCTGCTCATAAATTTCAGCCAGTGGTTCAAGATCCGCAATATCGACATGCTCATTAATCTGATGGATCGTGGCATTCAGTACACCGAGTTCCAGCACCTGTGCACCGGTAGGTGCAATAAAGCGACCATCTGAGGTACCGCCTGAAGTTGATAATTCAGTTTCAGTACCAGTCACAGTTAAAATGGCATCTTTAGCGGCATTCACCAGTTCACCTACTGGTGTCAGAAAGGGCAGGCCAGATAAAGTCCATGAAATCTCATAATCCACACCATGACGATCCAGAATTTCCAGCATACGTGCTTTTAGTTCTTCAGCAGTCACTTCAGTTGAATAACGCCAGTTGCACAGCAGATTCATGGTGCCCGGGACAACGTTGGTTGCACCGGTACCGGCATTGATATTTGAGATCTGGAAAGACGTCGCAGGGAAGTATTCATTGCCATTATCCCAGACTGTTTCGCACAGTTCCGCAATGGCTTTAGATGCTGTATGAATTGGATTCACAGCAAGATGCGGATAAGCCACATGACCTTGTTTGCCTTTGACAGTCAGGTTGGCATTCAATGAACCACGACGGCCATTTTTGACAATATCACCCAGTTTGTCGGTACTTGATGGTTCACCTACCAGACACCAGGTAATTTTCTCGTTACGGGCTTCCAGAGTTTCAATCACTTTTACCGTACCATTGATCGATGGACCTTCTTCATCTGAAGTGATCAAATAGGCAATTGAGCCTTTATGATTCGGATATTTTTCGACAAAACGTTCAGTGGCTACAACCATCGCAGCCAAAGCGGTTTTCATGTCGGCGCTACCACGGCCATAAAGCTTGCCATCACGAATTTCTGGCGCAAAAGGATCAGAGTTCCAGGCATCCAGGTTGCCGGTTGGCACAACATCGGTATGGCCAGCAAAACAGAAAACCGGGCCTTCAGTACCTTTACGCGCCCAAATATTATCAACATCTTCAAAGCGCATTGATTCAATATTGAAACCCACCTTCTTCAAACGTTCTGCCATGATATTCTGGCAGTCATGATCAATAGGGGTCACAGAAGGCTGACGTAATAATTGCAGGCTTAAATCAAGAGTCGCGGAAGATGTCATATGGTGAATTCATAAGTCGATAAATTTGTCGGCTCTATGATAGGCGAATATGGCCTGTAATGTGAATGTTCCACATAAAAAAACCCTATCTGAGATAGGGTTTGTGGAGAAGCTAGAAAGAGTTTAGTTTTGACGAATTTCTTCAGAAGTTTTTTCTGCAGTGCCTGTTACAGCTTCGCCTGCTTTAGAAACGTCTTTACCCACACCTTTTACAGTGTTACAGCCAGTTAAAACAAAAGCCATTACCAATGAAGCAGCAAGAATTTTTTTCATCATCATCTCCGTATTATCGATAATAAAATTATTATGATGTGGAACTAAGATTAGAAAATATACGACATAAAAAATATGTGGTTTTCATAGTGCTTCGGTTAATAAATGTAATGTTTTAAAAGGGTTTATGCACAGGAAAGGGTAGTAGAAGCGGGCTGCGATACATATAAAAATCCTCTTGATCAGCCTTTTTATAAAGTCCATTTGTCCACCAATAGGGACTTGAACTACTGATCTGAGCATTAGGATAAATCCACTCATGACGCTGCAAACGATAGAAATTAGCCGCTGGGTCGGGAATCTGCTGGCCCCATAAGCCTATGCGACGTTGGGTATTGACCCAGCCAGGTAATGTCTGATCTGCCCGATGCACTGGAAGATAAAGCTGGCCTTTTAACATGCAGAAACGCTGCTCAATCTGCTGATCCAGAGCCTCCTCAAACTGAAACTGTTTCTGGGTAAAATGCTTCATTTTACGGATTAAAGTATCGGTACGGTTTAGGCCATACCAGTTTGGCAGGCTAAAATCGGCTTCTGCGAGGTAGTATTTCAGCGCCACTTCCCAGTGTTCAGTCTGGCCTGTCTCTGTATTGAGTAACAGAAAATCCAGTTCACCTAGCGTTTTAGCACCGTCAATTTTCTGAATGCTATGGCCTAAAAGTTTATAAGGGTGATAAGCATCATCTAGCAGCCAGAACCAGACCAGCATTTCAAAACGTAGACCCAACCGGGTGCTTTTAAGCTGCTGCACGAATTGCTCCAGCTCTTCTGGATACTGGTCTAAATATTTCAGACGTGGATGATAATTTTGCAGGTGATGTTGCCAAGTCTCAGAATCATGTAATTCGAAAGCATGGACGACTTCAAGTTCGGCTGGAATTTGAGACAGAAGGTTTGGACTGCCAACAGCAAAGGCCAGTTGCCGCACCAAAGGATGCTGATAATATTGCCATGCTTCTACAAGATTGTGATTTAGACTGGAAAAGGGCATAGCACATCCTGTGAAAAGTGCACAAATACAACGGACAGATTTTAAAAACACTTTATACTACCCCTAATTTTGTGGGTAGGATCGATTTATGAAAATATTGTTTTGGCGAAGCCTGGTCGTACTGTTTGTCGTACTGGGTTTTATCGGCGCAATCTTGCCCGGCATGCCAACAACAGTATTTTTAATTCTGGCGGCTTGGGCGGCATCCAAAGGCTGGCCACAGATGGATGCATGGCTGCTAAATCATCCAAAATATGGTCCGACTTTAAGAGCTTGGCGTGCTAACGGCACTGTGCCACGCAAGGCCAAATGGCTGGCCAGTATCATGATGTTCATCAGTGGTATTATCATGTTATTTACGACAGCACCGTTGGCAGTTAAAATCTTTACTGATGTGACCATGCTGATTGTGGCGATCTGGTTATGGCGTCGGCCTGAACCGGTTCAGGACATAATCCATCCAGAACACATAGCCACAAAGAAAGTAGAACTAGAAATCATCAAGACAGAGAAAGAGAAGTCATGAGCCATTTGCAGCTGGATCAGGCAGAAATCCTGATTGATCTCGCCCAACAAAAACTATATTTGCCAAAATATAATAAGCAGTACCTGATTTCTACGGGTAAGAATGGTATTGGTGAAACAGAAAATAGTGGCAAGACGCCTCGTGGCTGGCATAAAGTCGCTGAAAAGTTTGGCCAGCAAGCACCATTAAACAGTGTGTTTATTGCCCGTCAAGCAACTGGTGAAATTTATAATGCAGAACTGGCACAGCAGTTCCCGCAGCGAGACTGGATTCTTAGCCGGATTTTATGGCTAAGTGGGCTTGAAGAAGGCTTCAACCAGGGCGAAGGTTGTGATACTTACCGACGTTATATCTATATTCATGGTACGCCTGATTCTGAGCCGATGGGTATTCCAATGTCCCATGGCTGTATCCGCATGCGGAATACGGATGTGGCCGAGCTGTTTGAACTGGTGAGCGAAGATGCGCTGGTCTATATTTCAGAACAGCCTCTGAATCTGACTGTTTAAATGACCTAAGAAGATTTGTAATAGATTTAAAATTAATTGAAATATCTTCTATTTAAATAAGGGAAAGTAGATGAGGTCATCCATCATCTATGTACTCTACTTTTATAGAAAAATAGACTTAGAAACATGATTTATAGCCCTCCAATAAAAGTCATCGATTTGTTTTTATAGGGCTGCAAGCTTTTAAAATAAAGATTACAGGATCACAACGTTGCGATGAGTTAGGCTTTGTATAATCTTTCAGCAATACTGAAGTTTGTTGCATGTTCAGGTCTCAATTTTCATGAGTAAAACCGTAAAAATCCGGCTTTTAGTTTTAGAGAGTATTCTTAAAAAATCGGTAGAGACTTAAAAAATAAACAAAAAGTGTTGTTTTTTTTAACAATCAACCTATTTTTTAATCACTCACACCGAAAAAGCAGAAAACAGTCAGAAAAGCGTTTGACAGTCTGTGAAGATTCTCTATAATGCACCTCATCAAGCGATGAAGTCGATTTGAAAGGGCGCTTAGCTCAGTTGGTAGAGCGTCTGCCTTACAAGCAGAATGTCGGCGGTTCGATCCCGTCAGCGCCCACCAAGCTTCTTTCAAAGTTGAGACACTTATAGTGCAGCGGTAGTTCAGTTGGTTAGAATACCGGCCTGTCACGCCGGGGGTCGCGGGTTCGAGTCCCGTCCGCTGCGCCACTTTAAGTTCTTGATGAATCGTTTGCCACAATAGCGACATTGTGTAAGTGCAGCGGTAGTTCAGTTGGTTAGAATACCGGCCTGTCACGCCGGGGGTCGCGGGTTCGAGTCCCGTCCGCTGCGCCATTTACATGATAGACCTTTTGAGGGCGCTTAGCTCAGTTGGTAGAGCGTCTGCCTTACAAGCAGAATGTCGGCGGTTCGATCCCGTCAGCGCCCACCAGATTTTTTGTGATGCAGCGGTAGTTCAGTTGGTTAGAATACCGGCCTGTCACGCCGGGGGTCGCGGGTTCGAGTCCCGTCCGCTGCGCCATCCTAAGAATCAAACAGTTTGACCCTTTAAGGGCGCTTAGCTCAGTTGGTAGAGCGTCTGCCTTACAAGCAGAATGTCGGCGGTTCGATCCCGTCAGCGCCCACCATATCTTCTAAAGATATACGCGATGCAGCGGTAGTTCAGTTGGTTAGAATACCGGCCTGTCACGCCGGGGGTCGCGGGTTCGAGTCCCGTCCGCTGCGCCATTTTTCATTCCCTGATGTGGAAAATGTGAATCAAAATTCAAGACTACGCGCTTCGCTTGTCTTGCATCATAAAAAATAACGATGTTATTTTTTACTCTTCAGGGCGCTTAGCTCAGTTGGTAGAGCGTCTGCCTTACAAGCAGAATGTCGGCGGTTCGATCCCGTCAGCGCCCACCATATCTTTCTTGCCTAAATCCTGAATATTTCATAGAATTCGAAGTCTATAATAATTTGAAGATTTCAGACTATGAGAAATCCATATCAGCGCAAGGCAGCGATCAAATCGCAAAATACCGCCTACGATCCGCTACAAGTTTATAAAAATTTTATTGAAGCTATTGTTACCCAAGGTGGCATTTTTGCACTTTACCAAGAGGGTTGGGCTTTGTGTGCCACGCCGACAGGACAGCGTGCTTTCGCGACCTGGCAAAGCAAAGGTCTGGCCAGACTACTCATTAAAGATAACTGGGCCAATTACCAGATTCAGGAAATTACCCTCAAAGATTTTGTTGAAAAGGTCATTCCTTTCTTACGTCAGGAAAGTACTATCGTGTCACTGGATCTAACACCAGAAGGGCAGAATATTCTGGTTGCGCCTGAAAAACTTTTGCTGGATCTTAAAAATTACCTATATCAGGTCTATGTACAGAAACCTGAACTATTCAAAAATCCAGCGATCCCTTCACCAAGGCATATCCGTTTAAATTAACTTAGTGTTTAAGTCACTTATTTAAATAGTGAATATTCATTGAGCAGCCAACCACTCAAAAAGGCAAAATATTCTCTTAACCAGGAGTTATAGCGCAGATAAAGAGGAGTGTTGGCACTCAAACTAATCACTTGCTGATAACCTTGGTGTCTGGCAATGGCACGAGCACGGGGGCTATGAAAATCACTGGTTGCAATCGCAATCGGATCATTTTGACTTATATTGTATTGTTCCAATATCACTTGAGAATACATCATGTTTTGAGCAGTACTTCTGCTTCGATCTTCAAGTTGAATGGGGTTGATGAGTTCCGGATAATTAGTATTGATATAGTGCTGCATGACCTCAGCTTCACTTTGCCTTTCTCGATAATTACGCCCACCTGTCATGATCATTAAAGCATCTGGATAGTGTGCTGCATATTTTGCTGCAGTATCCAGACGGCTTTTTAAGATGAGTGACGGCTGTCCATTCGAAATCCCGCTGCCTAAAACCAGAATAGCGGCAGGAGGCTGTGTAGATTCGTTTGTATGAATAGACATCTGGATATAAGCGAAGAAAACCACGACACTGATCATCCAGAGCAAAAATCCGGCCCAGAGGCTGTTCCAGAACCAGGTTCTAAATCTGGAATGCTGTTTCCAGCGTTGAATGTTTGAAAAGAGTAAAACATACAGAACCAATGCTATGCTAATGAAAATTGGCAAAAGAACACCGAAATGTCTTTGTCCGTGACTCATTAACCAGAGGCTGTTTATGCCAAGGATCAAACCAAAGATCAGGCTGAGATTTCGTTTAAGTGGGCTGGATATTCGGATACTCATATTTTTATTTATCTTCTTATCTCTTCTTCTATCTTATTAATAAAAAACCGGGCATGAAGCCCGGTCTTTTGTAGATCAGCTGATCTTAATATACATCACGACGATAACGACCATCCAGACGTAATTGATCTACTGTGCTTTCACCGAGAATTTCAATCAGAGCCTGATCGACATCGCTGGCCATGCCATTAATGCTACCACATACATAAATCACGGCACCTTGAGCGACCCAGAGTTTCAATTCTTCAGCTTGCTCACGCAATTTATGATGCACATAAACTTTTTCCTGCTGGTCACGAGAGAAAGTAAGATCCAGTCGTTTTAATGTACCCATTTGCAGCCAGGCCTGAATGGTTTCTTCAAAGAAGAAATCATGGGCACGCTGACGTTCACCAAAAATGAGCCAGTTCTGAGTATAGTCCTGACGGTTACGCGCACTCAGCAAGCTCATCAAACCTGCGATCCCCGTACCATTACCAATACAGATAATCGGGCGGTTATCAGCAATCAGATGGAAAGATTCATTCTTGCGAATACGCAGGGCAATCGGTGAATTTAGGGCAGTATGCTGTGTTAACCAGCCTGAGCCTAAACCTAACTGACCTTGCGCATCGGATTGCTGACGCACGACCAGACGTAGCACTTGCTGACTTGGAATACTGGCGATTGAATATTCACGTGTAGTCAGAGTTGGTAATTGCTGTAACAGCTCATCTACTGAATCAAAAGGATCAACCTGAGTCAAATCACGATTCCAAAGTGCCTGTTCGATACTTTGCTTCAGAGAAGGTACCTGTGTACCCGCGGCAATACGGTATTTCTCCATAAATGCACGGATACGTTCAGGGCTGTTTCCTGGTTGGATTTCGGCAATATCACCTGCCTGCCAGACAGCTTCATGCTGTGGAACCAGTTCAATATTGAACGCAGGCGCACCCAGACTATCTGGATTCAGCAATTCACGTTTGCTCAAAGTCCATTGATCGAAGGTTTTATCGATACCCATATCCTGCAACTCAAACTGGGTCACATGTGCAAGGGCATTGGTCCATTGCTGGATATGCTCATTATTGGCATTATCCACTTCAATGGTCTTGAAGAGCTGCTTGGCACCATTCTGCTGTAACCACTGGTCGATCCGATGACCAAAGCTGCAATAGGTATCAGGATATTCCTGGGAGCCTAGAGCCAAAACTGCATAATTGAGATGGCTGAGATCTGCTTTGGCAGACAGAATTTTCTTTTCGAAAGATGAAGCCAGGTCAGGCGCTTCACCTGTGCCATAAGTACTGGCTACAAATAAAACCTGTTCTGCCTGTTGCAGATCTGCAAGGCTTAACTGTTGTACTGCTTTAACGCTGACAGGTTGACGTGCTTCCTGTAAGGCAGTGGCCGTGCGCCATGCCAGTTGTTCAGAGACACCTGTTTGTGAGGCATACGTAATCAGCCAAGGCTTAGCATTTGGATCCAAAGGCAGGGCAGTTGTGCCTTGGCGTGCAGCCAGAGTAAGTTTTTTCTGCTTGCGACGTTTCAGATAGAGCATCCAGCCGGTTATAAAGAAAAGTGGCATGAGCAGTGACGCGACCATGGCAAAGAACTGATAAATCGGACCAAAGAAGCTGCCACGGTGCACCGGTAGCATACTGCTCATGATCTTTTCATTCAGCTTTTTGTCTTCATAAATTTCTACCGATGTAAAAGCTGCATCCTGATAGTTATAAGTAGCATTATTACGGGCACGCTCATGCTGAACTTCAACATCGGTAAAGCTGAGTTTTAATTCACCATCGGCTTTTTTAGGAATATTAAAAGTAACTGTTGAATATTTGTCATTGAATTCATTCTGGAAACCTGCCCAGCTCTTGTTCAATGCAGTAAGTAAAACGGTATCATCAACACCTTTCTCACGACCTTCACCGCGATTTTCGCGCTGACCTTCGCTTTGTGGACCGCGTTCGCCTGCACCTTCACCACGAGAACCACGTTGACCTTCACCACGTGATTCGCCAGCACTACGACCTTGTTCTTCACCACCACGGCCGCCTTGACCTTGCTGCATTTCAGGTTGTGGACGTTCTACACCCAGCACCTTGAACATACCATTGCGCCACCAGTCATAAGACCAGTACAGTCCGGTACACGCCAGGATCAGGTAAAAAATCACGACCCAGGTTCCAACAACCGCGTGCAGATCCCAGATAAAGTTACGACCTTTCAGTTGCGGCTTCACAGCTAGCCACTGCTTCACTGAATGGCGTTTTGGCCAGCGTAGGTAAAGACCCGACAAGACAAAGAAAATCAGCATCAGGGCACAGGCACCGGTAATCTGTTTACCGACGGGTCCTACAGTCAAATTACGATGTAGTTGCTGTACAAACTGGAAGAATTCACGACCTTTAATTTCAGGCAATACTTCAGCCGTGTAGGGGTTGACCATCATGTTATAACCACGACGTGCTCCCTCTTTTACAATATTGACCGTACTGGATGCACTTGGATCCTGTGCCACGGTAATACTGTTGATTTTCATTTCAGGGTTTTGGGTCTGGAAATGTTGATACAGTTGGGCAGGGCTAAGCTTGTCTCGCTCTTGAACCTGTACAGTATAACTGTCGCTATTCATCCATTTTAGGATTTGCGGCTCATAAGAATAAATAGCACCCGTGACTCCCATAATCGAGAGAATCAAACCTGCAGTAATCCCCAGAAACCAGTGGAGTTGGAAAAATGTCTTTTTAAACATGATGGTCAGATTTATGGTGGTATGTGTAAAAGTAGGCAAATTATAACTGAAGAATTAGAACAAATTATAGATTATGATGATAATATTTATTCTCATTATCATTTGTGTCGATGAGTCGGATAAAAGATAGACATAAAAAAACCTCCATGTCGAAACAGGAGGTCTTTCAAAACCGGGATGTGTCTTAGATTTCTTTTGGCGCGCCCACTTCTTCTTGCAGATGCTTGCGAATGGTCGCGAAAGAGAAGTTTTTACTGTCTAAACGTTTAGGCAGGATATAAGCACCTTGCTGACCTTTGACTTTAAAATTGATCAGCATGAATTCCGGCGTGTTATACCATTCATAGATGTCTTTCCAGCCAATAGCACCCACACCTTCCTGCATGCCCATTTTCTGGCGCATCACGATACCATGTGGCTGTACGCCAAGACGGATACCTTTAATTTCCTGTACCGGAAATTCATTCATCTTGCGTTTAACATACCATTCCAGACCAAAAGTACGGATCAGGTAATACAGTACTACACAGACAATCGCCACCCAGCAGATAACTGTTGAGTAGTTCTTGATCAGGATAATTCCCAGAATAGACAAGGTAACAATAGCACCCATGATCAGCCAAGCTTTCATACCAATTTTATTGGTACTACGCCAGATCATTAGCTGAGCATGACGCTGCTCAGCTTCTGAAATTTCATAGTTCACAGGCTGTAGGGTATAAGCGTATAAATTTTTCGCGGTCATAATGAAATTAACAGATTTAAAGCTGTAAAAAGTTTAGCATTAATTATGCTAATTCAGTGAGTATATTGTTCCAAAATCAGCCAAATTATAATGAAGCCAATTCAGTAGCCTGTTCGTCACGTTCATGACTCAAACTCTGCTTTAACTGACTCAATTGCTTCAAGATACTAAACATTAAAGACAGTTGTTGCAAAATGATCAGTGGTTTCTGGTCTTCTTCCTGCTGTTGTGACAGACGCTGACGGATATTCTGGATCATATTCTGGGTGCTTAGGTCAGGGACCTCATCATAGAGCAGGGCACCACGAATATTTTCTAGGGCTTGGTCCAGTAAGTCCAGTACATCCTGATCCTGAATTTTTTCACGATGCGCACCCAGCGCGGCAATATAACTGATAAAAGTATGATTCAGGCATAGGAACTCAAAAGCCTGTGATTTTTGCACAGGGTCGAAATCAGGTTCGGTGGCCAAAGTCGAGATCAGGGAAGCAACTTCAGCATCGGTATTATGGGCTGCACGGCGTACCACGCGGTAGGTCAGACCATTATTTCGTCCAGACTTATACTGTTCAATCACTTCACTCAAGTAGTCACATTCTGCCTGCAGGCTACGGCTAATGCTTCGTGGCAAGCGACGAAATTTCCAATCCGGGAAGATAAAGCTCACGCCAAACCAGGCAATCGCACAGCCAATCAGAGTATCAATCATACGGGGGATAGCTGCAGTAAAACCCATGCCGTCCAGATTAAAGTTGATCAGGGCCAGAATGGTAATAAAGGCAGTGGCCTGTGCATACTGTTTACTGCGTAATTCAAAGAACAGAATCCCACTCAAAATTAGCAGTAATAATTGCCCTTCAACGGAAGGAATGAAGTACAGAATGGCATAACCTAAAAGAATACCTGCCAATGTTCCAACGATACGTAAACGTAAGCGACGCTTGGTAGCATTAAAATTAGGCTGGCTGACGAATAGTGCTGTAAGCAGAATCCAGTAACCATACTGAATATCGGTCAGCTGGACAAAGATATAGCTGATTAGCAGCACAATCGATAGGCGAATGGCATGACGGAACAACACCGATTCAGGTGTCAGATGCTGTTTGACCCGAATCTTGATATCTTCCCAGCCTTTCAGGTCGTCATCTTTGAGCTGGTTTTCAATATGTTTAGTACGATCAAATTTGATATTACGTTCAGTTTCCAGATTGCGTAACTGCGCATCAATGGATTTCAGGTTCTGGAATAAGGCAAATAGGGCATTGATCCAGACCTGATCATACTGCTGTTCTGTACGCAATTTTTCTAGGGACAATCTCAGGTTTTCAAAGGCATGTTTGAAGCGTTTATTATGTTTATAGGTTTTGCGTTGCTGAATGCTTTCACTCAGGTCTTTACAGGCTTTGCCCTGAATCGACAGGATGCGCTGAAAACGGAACAAAATGTCGCTGTGTTCAAAAATTTTGGCCAGTTTCTGATAATCAATATGCGCAGAATCGGCACGCTCGTGAATATCTTGTGCCACAAAATAGTATTGCAGGCTACGACGGGTATCTTTCTGACCACGGTCACCTTTCAGACGGGTCAAAAGGACAGTCTTCATTTCATTAAAAATTGAAATCAGTTTGCCATTTTCCAGTGACAGCTCGATCATACTTTGCTGATAACTTTTTGCCGTCATATCGACATCGAACAGATTCGATTTGGCATAGAGGAAATCACCCAAAGAGGCATAACACTTAGCTAGATTGTCCTGTGCACGTCGCGCTGGAAATAGCAGGAAGCTCAATGTCGACAAAAAGCCATACCAGACCGCACCAATCAGCAGCAAGCTTGCCTGCTGATACCATCCATCAAATAGTTCAACCCCCAGCATGGAATAGACAGAAATCACCAGACAGCCATAGGAAATCGTGGCATAACGTCGACCAAGCGAGCCGAGCAGAATCAGGACAATACAAGAAACAATGAGGGCAGAAGCAAACAGCAGCGGATAAGGAAATAACAGATAGACTGCGACTGCGGTAATGAAGAAGCCTAAATAGGTATAGAACAGATTCAGGATACGCACGGAAAAGCGGTCATCAATATCACTTAAACCTGCGGCCACCACCCCAAGGGTGAGTGGAATAGTCATTAACTGCTGTCCTATGAAATAGGGAACAAAGGCAGTGCCTGCAAAAGCGATCAGCATACGCAGGTTATACATCAGGGTCGTATTATAAGTCGCGTGTTTAAGACGATTGAGCCAAGATTTCAACGGTGATCCTTTCTCTTGCAGTCTTTGCTGCAAAGCTGAATATACATATGAGAAAAAGTATATTTATAACTTTTAATTTCCATGTAAATCATACTATGCGCTATGTTAATTTGTCTGCCTACTACGCATTAAAATCTTTAATTACATGAACTCCAATACGACAGCACCACGGCCTTATGCCATGTCTTGGATTATTTTGCTGGCTTCACTGACTGCACTTGGTCCTTTATCTATTGATATGTATCTCTCTGCCTTACCCGAAATGGCAGCGGATTTTGGTGTCAGCACCCAGATGGTTTCCAATAGTCTGCCAGCTTATTTCCTTGGATTGGCGGTTGGGCAGTTGCTATATGGCCCGATCAGTGACCGGATTGGACGTAAGCCACCGCTTTATTTTGGATTGAGTCTGTATATTCTAGCAAGTCTGTTGTGTATGTTTGCACAGAATGAATGGAGCCTGATTGCAGCACGGGTATTACAAGCCTTAGGGGGATGTGTAGGTGTCGTGATTGCCCGAGCAACCATTCGTGATCGGCTGGATATGCAGGCGGCTGCACAGGCCTTTGCCAGCATGATGATTGTAACGACCATTGCACCGATTATTGCGCCAAGTCTCGGCGCATGGGTACTGATGTTTTTTGAGTGGAATATTATTTTCTTGGTGCTGATGGGCTGTGGCTTGTTTAGCCTAGTCTGTGTGCATTTTTTCTTTCAGGAAACCTTACCTCCGGAACGCCGCCTTAAACTGAATTTGCAGCAGGTATTGAGTTTATACCGAACCATTTTTCAGGATGAGAGTTTCAGACGACCAATGCTAGTGGGTTGTTTTTCTGGGGCGGTGATGTTCTGCTATATCAGCGCTTCTTCAGCTATTCTGATGGATCATTATCATCTCACTGAACAGCAGTTTGCTTATGCTTTCGGGGGGAATGCTGTGGGAATCATGCTGTTTTCGACTCTGAATAAGCATCTGGCTCAATATCTTTCAGTCTTAAGTCGTTTAAAACTAGGCGCTTCTTTACAGGGAATCGGTGTCTTGGCTTTACTGGTTTTAGGCTATCTGAATATTGAATCTGTTATCCTGGTTATGGCGGCCTTATTTGTCGTTGTAGCCTCAATTGGTTTTGTGGGACCGAATGCGATGGCGCTGGCTATGGCAGAGCAGGGTGCTCGTGCCGGAACAGCCAGTGCGATTATGGGCAGTATGCAATTTGCCTGCGGTTTGTTGGGCGGAGTTTTACTGAACTTTATGCTGTGGGATGCTTTATTCAATATGGCCTTGGTAATGGCGATCTTTGTGGTTATAGCCTTTAGATCTGTATTGAAATTAGAACTGCCTAGAGTTAAGCAGAGATAAGGAGCTGCAAGAACTCTATATCTCTGTCAGATGATCCAAGCAGCTCAAAGTTGATGCTTGAATCATGGCTTATCTAATTTTATTCTTCTACAAAAACGGCAAATTCCTCTACCGGGACACGTGGGGTGATAAAGGTATTTACGATATGGTCTGGATCTGCATAGCCTAGTGACATGCCACAGACCAGCTCTTCATCATCACCTGTGTCCAGTACATCCAGCACGATGCTATGAAAATGATTCCAGGCAGCCTGCGGACAGGTATCCAGACCACGCGCCTTGGCAGCCAGCATCACGTTTTGAATCATCATGGAAATATCCATTTTTGAACCTACGCCTAAATCTTTATGTAAGGTAAAGAATAGCCCCACTGGTGCATCAAATAATTCAAAATTACGCAGGTTCTGGCGTGCCATTTTCTCTTTTTCGCCTTTCTGGATATTCAGCAAACCATATAAGCCCCAGCCATTTTCACGGCGTCGGTCGATATAAGGAGAGAACCATTGCTCGGGATAATAGGCAAAGGTTTCTTTATATTGTGCGGCTAGTACCGGATTTTGATAAAGCTCCATTTGCGCCTGACAGACACGCTGCACCAGCTCATCGCGCTTTTTTCCGGTTAGCACATATACTTTCCATGGCTGGGTATTGGTTCCTGAAGGGGCGCGGCTAGCCACAGTCAAAATGTCTTTGAGCATGTCGGTACTGACCGGCGTATCTAGAAAAGCACGAACTGAATGACGGGAAGTAATGGTTTGATCTACAACATGAACGAGGTTTTGATCCATTTTAATTTCCAATCTCATATCCTTAATGATGGTGAAATGACTATAAACCAAACAAACCTTGTCGGGCAGGGGGTAATTTTAGTTTCACAGTGAATTGGGATGATTAATAGAAATCACATGAATGAGAATGTATTTAGGAGATATAGGAGCTATATAAATAGCCTAAGAAATTTATTGAATGCTTAAACAAAACTGCCTATAAAAATGAAACCAATACTTTAGATGCTGATATCTTGAGCAATTAACATCGATGGCTGTAACTATACAGAAAGTTAAGAGCAAAATAGAATGATTAAAATTCAATCTTAAAAATAAAATTAAATATCCGTTTTTAGATTCAATTAATATTTTATTTCGATTAGAATTTAGGGGTAGTAAACTATAAAAAATAATAAGTTATACTTATTTTTTATATATTTGCTAACTATAGTTAATAAAAAACAATAAAACTTTATACAAAGAAACAGCATAATGTGCGACTTTTCAGTTGAATACATGCATTTTGAGGAAATAATGAAGATTGCATGGTCAAGCTCTATTTGAAATATCTTATTGCAAATGACTTGATGAACTCAGTTAGGTTAAAAGCACTCATGTAGCAATTCATGCTGGTTGAGAAGTAAAAAATATAGGTTGGATGTTATCGCTATAAGTTGCACGCTGAGATGAATTTACGCATCTGGCGTAGCTTATGCAATCAGCAAAAGGCCGTTTTTCGCTTTTATAAATCTCTCACTGAATATGATCATCACGATGATATTCATAAGTTTGAAACAGATGCGGAATGCTTTGTTGATTCTAAAGGCGATAGATGAATGAAAAAGATGACAATTACATGGGGTTATGTAAGGTTTTTTTCTGTAAAAATGAATCGCAACACGACTTTTAGAATGACGAAAATTCAGGACCATCTTGGACAAAAAAATTATGGATTTTACTTTTAACGCATTTTATACCCTGATCGCTGCAGTAATTGTTCTATTACTGGGTCGGTTTTTGGTGGATAAAATCGATTTTCTAAAACGTTACAACATTCCTGAACCTGTTGCAGGTGGTCTGGTTGCAGCGGTTATCTCTCTGCTGGTTCATTCGTTCTGGGGCTATAGCATTACCACGAGCGCGGAACTGCAAACCAGTTTTATGCTGATTTTCTTTGCCTCGATCGGTCTGAGTGCGAACTTCGCCAAATTGCGTGAAGGTGGGATCGGACTGGTGATCTTCCTGGTTGCCATCTCGACATTTATTGCACTACAAAATGCGGTTGGTATGGGACTAGCAAGCTTGTTAGGTATTGATCCTCTGATTGGTCTGATTGCCGGCTCGATTACGCTGACTGGTGGACATGGTACTGCTGGCGCCTGGGGTGAAATTCTTGAAGTTGAGCACGGTATTCAGGGGGCTTTGGCACTCGGTATGGCAAGTGCGACCTTTGGTCTGATTATTGGTGGAATTATCGGTGGGCCTTTGGCGAAACTGTTGATTAACCGTCATAATCTTGCTGTGGCCCGTACCGATCAGCAAATCGAAAAACGTGACAACACGCCAATGGACAGCACGACAGATGAATATGTGCAATTTGAATATCCACATCGTGTTCGTCTGATCACCGCCGATAATGCCATTACCACGCTTGGTTTGTTTGCAGGCTGTCTGGCATTTGCGGAGCTGATGACTGGCTTCAGTAAAGATACAGTATTTGAACTGCCAACATTTGTATGGGCACTGGCAGGCGGCGTGATTCTGCGTAACGTGCTGGAAGGCATCCTGAAAATCCAGATTTTCGACCGTGCGATTGATGTGTTTGGTAATGCTTCATTGTCACTTTATCTGGCCATGGCGCTGCTGTCATTAAAACTATGGCAACTGGCGGATCTGGCAGGACCATTGATGGTGATTCTCGGTGCACAGACCTTGACCATGGCTTTATATGCAGCATTTGTGACTTTCCGGGTGATGGGCAAAAACTACGATGCCGCAGTACTTGCCGCAGGTCACTGTGGTTTCGGGATGGGTGCAACCCCAACGGCTGTCGCCAATATGCAGGCGATTACCAATATGTATGGCGCTTCGCATAAAGCCTTCCTGATCGTTCCATTATGTGGTGCTTTCTTCGTTGACTTGATTAATGCCACGATCATCCAGATGATCTTGAAATTTTTCGTCTAATTTTAGGCTTGATAATGAGTCATAAGCTCATAAGGATATGACATGAATGATCAGCTAAATGAAACCTTACTGGGCTGGGTCAATGCCTTAAATGGTCCACTCTGGGACTTTTTAGTGGTATTCCTGGTCGCAGTCGGTATTTTGTATACGATCATGACCGGTGCCGTACAAATCCGTTTGTTCTTGCACAGTATGAAAGTCATGAAACGTAGTCGTGGCAAGGTCGAAGACGATCATGGTATTACGCCGTTTCAGGCTTTTGTTACAGGTCTGGCTAGCCGGGTTGGTGTGGGTAATGTCGCTGGTGTCGCCATTGCGATTGCTGTCGGTGGTCCAGGTGCTGTGTTCTGGATGTGGTTTACTGCATTTCTGGGAATGAGTTCTGCTTTTGTAGAATCGTCATTAGCCCAGTTATTTAAAGTTCGGGATAACAAGAACCAGCAATTCCGCGGTGGACCAGCGTATTACATTACTCAGGGTCTTAAGCAAAAATGGCTGGGAATTGTATTTGCGATTGCGCTGATTACGACCTACGGTTTTGTGTTTAATGCCGTACAGGCCAATGCGATTACTGCTGCAACCTCACATGCCTGGGGCTGGAATGAAGCCAATCTGATGTTGCCATTAGGCGGCTTCGATCTGGAAATTTCCTGGATTGGTCTGGTCTTGGTCTTGATTACGGCCATGATTATTTTTGGCGGGATCAAGCGGATTGCCAAAGTTGCTGAAGGGGTAGTGCCTTTCATGGCAGTTCTTTACCTAGCTGTTGCTTTATATATCGCCGTCATCAATTACGATATGTTGCCGTCTATTTTCCAGCTGATCTTTAGCAAAGCATTTGAGTTTGAAGCAGCGGCTGGCGGTTTCTTCGGTGCCATGATCTCGATGGCCATGATGATGGGGATTAAGCGCGGTTTATTCTCGAACGAAGCGGGGATGGGTTCAGCACCGAATGCGGCAGCTGCCTCTGACGTGAAACATCCGGTGAATCAGGGTCTGGTTCAAATGCTTGGCGTATTTGTAGATACCTTCGTCGTATGTTCATGTACCGCTATCATTATTTTAGTCTCTGGCCTATATGAAAATGCCGGTTTTGAAGGTGTAACCTTGACCCAGATGGCGCTTGAAAGCCAGATTGGTGCTTGGGGTGATGACTTCCTGGCCTTGATCTTATTCCTGTTCGCCTATTCTTCTATTATTGGTAACTATGCCTATGCAGAAGGAAATATTCAGTTCATCAATAATAACAGTAAGGTCATGTTTACTTTCCGATTGCTGGTATTGTTTATGGTGTATTTCGGCTCGATTGCCAGTGTGCCATTGATTTGGAATATGGCGGATCTGTTCATGGGTGTCATGGCTAGTATCAACCTGATTGCGATTGTGCTGCTGATGCCATTTATTTTGATGCTGCTCAAGGACTATACCGGTCAGCTGAAACGTGGCATCGAGCAACCAGAGTTTAAACTCGATGATCATCCGAAATTTAAAGATAAAGTTAAATCAGATATCTGGTAAGACTTGAGAAAAAGCCCCGACTGGTTCGGGGCTTTTTTATGGGTTTAATATGTCCCGTCCTGAAATAAGTTTACACCTTAAGAGACTTATTTTATGGAACATGCACGAGAACAACGAGTTAAGCGCACACAACGTGATTATAGCTTCGCCTTTAAAATGATGGTGGTACATGAAGTAGAAAAAGGGCAAATTACTTATAAACAAGCTCAGGCAAAATATGGTATTCAAGGAAGATCAACTGTGCTGGTATGGTTACGCAAGCACGGACAACAGGATTGGACTTCGAATATGCCGACTTCTTCTAAACGCCAATTGACACCCCAACAACGAATCCGCCAATTAGAAAAACAGTTAGCCGCAGAAAAGCTCAAAACTGAATTTATACAGGATGTGATTTATCACATTGATAAAGAGTGTGGGACTGATCTTGGAAAAAAGTATACCGAGCACGTTTCAAAGATTGGCAAAGCCAAAGAAGACTAAGCGTTTCACGTTATTGTCAGTGGTTAGGAATCACTCGACAAGCTTATTATCAAGCAGAAAAACGTGCTCAAATGACTGCACAAGTAACAGAACAAATACTCGAGTTGGTTATGGAGTATCGCTGTCTCATGCCAAGTATCGGAACACGTAAGCTGTATTGGCTTATTAAAGGCAAATTGTTGCAGCGTGGTTTAAAGTGTGGACGGGATCAGTTATTTAAAATATTGAAAGAAAATAATTTATTGATTCGCCCCAAGCGTCGTTATACAAAAACTACGGATAGCAAGCATTGGATGAAGAAGCATCCAAATTTATTAAAGGATTATTCAGCGGTGCAAGCCAATGAAGTCTTTGTCAGTGATATTACCTATGTTGAGAGTGCTGAAGGCGTACATTATTTATCCTTAGTGACAGATGCTTATACCCGCCAGATTAAAGGTTATAAGTTATCGAATGATATGCGTGCAGAGAATGTTGTGCAGGCACTACATATGGCGATGCAGCATGTGACAGATCGGGCAGCCAGGATGATTCACCATTCAGACAGAGGCTCTCAGTATTGCTCTGAACTATATCAATCGGCATTACGCCATTATGGGGTATGTCCTTCTATGACAGATGGAGGAGACTGTTACCAGAATGCATTAGCAGAGCGGATTAATGGAATATTAAAGCAGGAGTTTTTAATTACACGATGTCAAACCATGAAGGAGTTAGATCACTTAATTGCGGAATCTATTATGATTTATAATTGCTATAGACCACATTTAAGTTTAAATATGAACACCCCGAATCAGACGTATGAGCAAACTAAAACCGAGCTAATTGCTTAACTCGGTTTGAAGTGGAATACTGTCAATCTATTTCAGGACAAGACAATAGTTAGAATGACATAAAATTCAGATAGCTTTAATATAGGATAAAGCCAGCAATCAGGCTGAACCAGACTGGTAATTTCGAGCGTAACAGTAAAATCATTACGATGACAAAAACCAGATCAGACCAGGAACGAAAATATGCCTGAGAGAGATCAATCAGCAAATATAAAAGCAGTCCGACGACTGCCGCATTAATCCCGCTCACTGCCTGAAAAATAATACGTTGCTGCATTAACCATGACCAATAAGGCAAAGTAGCAAAAATCAGAAAAAATGAAGGCAGGAAAATGGCGCAGGTTGCTAAAAGTGCATTAATCCAGGCTGAACCTGTCCAAGGCAACAGGGCACCGACATAGCTGGCAAAACTAAATAATGGACCCGGCATCAATTGAGCAAATGCATAACCTAGATCGAAAGATTGTGACGAAAGCAAATTGGTCGCAACAAAGTCCTGATGCAGCAAAGGCAGAATGACATGTCCGCCACCAAAGACCAATGAGCCAGTTTGATAAAAATCAGCAAAAAACGCGAGTTCAGGCCAAGAACCAGATTTGACTAGTATAGGAATCAGGAAAAAGGGCAGTATAAATGCGATGAACCAGTAAGGTGAATGACGTGGCTGAATATAGCTTGAGTGAATGATAGATGAATTTGAAGCAGGCTTATTTTCCTGAGGAGAATTAGAAAATTTTGCCATTACAAGGCCAAAAACTGCCCCTAAAATAATGACTAATAGCTGATTCAAACTGATACTAATGAAGCTCAGGATCAGGACTGAAATCAAGACCAGTACATACTGCCAGATGCTCTTGCAGAAACTGTTAAGCATTTGCCAGAATGCCCAGACGATTACAGAAAAAACGATCAATTGAATGCTATGAAAGCTGTTTGAGTTTAGAATATGGAAATAGTGCTGACCGAGTACTGCGATCAAGCTCATCAGAAGCGTTGAAGGCAGAGTAAACCCAAGCCAAGCCACGAATGCCCCAGCATAACCTCTTTGCAGATAGCCGATTGAGAGGCCCACCTGACTGCTGCTGGGGCCGGGCAAAAGCTGCGCTAATGCAACCAGCTGGCCATATTGTGTCGCATTTAACCACTGTAACTGGTCGACAAATTTACGGTGAAAAAACACCAGATGCGCCGCCGGTCCACCGAATGCCATACAGCCCAGTTGCAGGAAAGTGAGAAAGATCCGGTACAGTGATGATGTATTCATACAGTGGCTGAAAATTGAAAGATATTAATGCAACTGTATGACAGTTTTACGAAATTCTACAGATTATTTAAGCATGTGTTTATACACTATGCTGCTTTAACAAAATGAGGACGTGCTCTGCATGCAGAAATATGTACTGAGTATATTGGCGATGACAATGGTAGGTCTGAGCGGCTGCCAAACGACATCCGGTTTTAATCCATCTAACTCTAATCATATTAAATCTGCCAGTTCAGTAGCAGAAGCCCAAGCACGTCCAAACCAGATCAATTTCCGCAAGATCAAGCAAACAGAAAACCGTCCGGTGATTGCACTGGTTCTTGGCAGTGGCGGTGCGCGTGGCTATGCGCATATCGGTGCAATTGAAGTATTGGAACAGGCAGGCATACAACCAGACTTTATTGTGGGAACCAGTGCCGGCAGTATTGTCGGCTCCATTTATGCCAGTGGTAAACCGGCGATTGAACTGCGTAATATTGCGTTAAGCATGAAAGCGACTGACGTCCGCGACATCAAGCTGGACCCTAAAGGTTTTTTTGATGGCAAAAAAGTCGAAAATTATGTGAATTTGCAAGTGGATCAAACGCCTTTGCAAGCCATGAAAATCCCGATGTTTGTGGTAGCCACAGCCTTGAAAGAGGGCAAGCGGGTAGTCTTCAATTATGGTAATACCGGTCAGGCAGTACGTGCATCCGTTTCTATTCCAAGCATGTTTATTCCGACTGTCATCCAGAAAAAAGAATATGTGGATGGAGGGCTGGTCAGTCCGGTGCCAGTTAAAGTAGCTCGTGAGTTGGGCGCTGATATTGTGATTGCTGTCGATATTTTGGCGCAGCCAATCCATACTGAAACCACCAATGTCTGGGGCCTATTCAACCAGAATATTAATATCATGCAGCAACGTTTAGCTTCTGAGGAGCTACAATACGCCGATGTGGTAATTCAGCCAGACTTACGCGAAAAAGGTCATATTTTTGATGTGCGTGGCAGGGAATTGACCATGGACGCTGGCATCGAGGCGGCTAAACTCAAGCTACCAGAAATTGCTCAGGCCTATCAGAAGCATAATTACAGTCAGGGTCATCAGATTCCATTGCTCTTGGCCCAGCAACAATAATTTGCTCTAAGATTTTTAATAAAATATTTATTTTTCATAAAGATGTATAAAAATATTTACCTCTTTTCTCATGTAGATGAAAAGCGGCTCATTTTTGCTCATCGTTTTTAGAGATGAGCTGATGTTTTCTACCTATTGAAAGTCACTTAAAGCCCGAGTTTCAATTGGAAATAAATATTTGAATTATAAAAATATAGTGATTTTATAAATATATTTTAAGGCTATTTTTTGATTTTAACAAAATTATTCACAGACTTAAGTTAAACAACTTTTCAAAAGCTTAGAAGATCATGACAGAATAAAAATTGATAGATTAATAAATGTAAAAGCCATATGAATCACATCGAAATTGGCCAGCAAGTCACATTAGCTCAGTTTGAAAATACAATTTTTACTGTAACTAAAGGTCATCCCGATGGTTCTTTTACCGTTGAAACTATATTGCATGGCCAGCAGACTTTAAGTTATGAAAATGTGGCGCGAGAAATGTTGAGACAAGTGCCTGCTTAATTCGAGGTTATTTTTTGTTAATGCATGCAGTTCTCTTAAACCGAGTTCTGCATGCTTAATAAATAATCTCTTAATTGCAGTGCATTGATTCAAGAAAATAATTTACTAGATAAATTCCTGTTTATTTTATAGTTACTGAAAATAACTTTCTGATGATTTTTATGGATCTTCAGAGGAATATCTTTTTTTTTGTATGGAGAAAAATTTCATATCAAGAATTATGATGTTTTATTTGCCGAATTGAACATTTTATTTAGACCAAAAAAGCTATAATAATGGTCTATATCATTGTCATTCAAAGAGTTCAGAGAAAACGATGGCCCCTTTAGATCAAATTGCAACAGCATCGGATGACCAGTCAGAGTTAACGATGTCGGTTCTTATGACGCCAGATATGGCGAACTTTTCAGGAAATGTACATGGTGGAACAATTCTGAAATTATTGGACCAGGTTGCTTATGCTTGTGCGAGTCGCTATTCGGGTAGTTATGTCGTAACCCTGTCTGTAGACAAAGTAAATTTCAAAGAACCGATTCATGTCGGTGAGCTGGTGACTTTCCTGGCAAGTGTGAACCATGTAGGTCGTACTTCCATGGAAATTGGCATTCGTGTAGAAGCACAAAATATTCAGAAACGTACTGTACGCCATACCAATAGTTGCTACTTTACCATGGTCGCTGTTGATGAAAATGGTAAGCCTAAACAGATTCCACCGCTGAATCTGGACAATGACTGGAAACGTTGCCGTTTTGAAGCGGCTGAACAACGTAAAGTTGCCCGTCTGCAGGAAAACCATCATCCTTCATGCAGCATCTATAAAAAATCAGCGCATAGTTAAGTACTAAACTTAATTCGCTTATTAAAGAGGCCTTCAATGTGAGGCCTTTTTTTTGCCTAGAAAATCATTCAACTCTGGTTTAAGCTTCTTTTTTTAATCTAATATGAAACGATACGTATCGTTTCGTTTTTTGGTTTTAAGCATGAGTGAAGAAGAAAAATGTTCACGGCGTCAGCACAGTATTCTGCAGGCAGTTTCGGATGCACTGGCAGAAGGTGAATATCATCAGCTAACTATAGAAGATGTGGCTGCACGGGCAGGGGTTGGCAAATCTACGATTTACCGCTGGTGGAAACATAAATCTGAATTGGTACTAGATGCTTTCAAGCAGCGTACAGCAGGGGTATTTGAACTGGATGCTTCACAGAGCCTGCGTAGTAATCTGGTTCAACAGCTAACTTTGCTAGTTCAGGCGCTTAATCATCCGGTAGGCCGTGCTTTGCTGGTCGTTATGGCCAATCATCGGGAGCTGGCTGCAGACTTTTTTCAGCAATATCTATTACCACGTCGAAAACAAACCCATCAATTGATTCAACAGGCCATTCAACGTGGAGAATTACGTGCGGATTATCCTTTTGATCTGATGCTGGACACTTTATATGGGCCGATTCATTACCAGATCATTTTCTTCAACCGCATGCCGGATGATCAATATATCCAGAATCTGGTAGATATGGCCTTAAGCCCAGCTTTGATTTCTCCCTGAGTTTAGTCAATTCTTAAATTTGCTTTAAAAGTTGCGTGTTATGTCTGCTAGTCCTGAGCGCTTATGGAATCGCTCCTTTGTTCTGTGTTTATTGAACAATCTGTTCCTGTTTATCTATTACTTTGCCTTACTGACCATTCTGCCGGTTTATATCATGAAAGATCTGGGCGGATCAGTCAAAGAAGCAGGTTTGGCTTTGACCCTGTTCTTAGTTTCCTCCATCGCTGTTCGACTTTTTCTGGCATGATTATCGAGAAACTCGGCAAGAAATTGGCAATGCGTGGAGCCGGAGTTATTTTTGCCTTGTTTGCCTTTAGTTATCTGCTGGTCGATAGCATGTGGTCATTATTGGCAGTACGTTTCTTACATGGAATTTGGTTCAGTATTCTAACGATGGTCACCGTTCCTGTCGCGAATGAGTTTATTCCGGAATCTCGTAAAGGTGAGGGCATGGGCTATTTTGTCATGTCCACCAATCTGGGCGTGGTATTTGGTCCATTACTGGCCTTAACCGTGGTTCAGTTCACCAGCTTTAAAGTGCTGTTTGGCTTGCTTGCTGTGATTATCTCTATCGGCTTGATCTTTTCCTTCATGCTGAAAATTACCGAATTAGCAAAACCTCAGATCAAAATAGCTGAAAAATCAAAATTCAGCCTGCATGACATTATTGAAGTCAAAGTGCTGGCGGTCAGTTTTGTGGCTCTACTCACTGCTTTTGCTTACTCCAGCATTATGAGTTTTATCACGCCCTTTAGTGAAACCAAGCAACTACTAGCTTATACCGGCATCTTCTTTATTGTTTTTGCTGCCTCAATGTTGTTAGTACGGCCTTGGGTGGGCAAAATTTACGACCGTAAAGGGCCAAGTGCAGTTATCTATCCTTCTTTTATTTTCTTTGCAATTGGCATGATGATCGTCAGTGTCATGTCCGGTCAGTGGACTATGTGGCTGTCTGCAGTATTTATTGGAATTGGTTAGGGTTCATTATTTCCATGTTTACAAACGCTAGCGATTTCAATCTGTCGAAAAACAGCGTATGGGCCATGTAATTTCTACCTTTTTTAGCCTGTTTGATATTGGACTGGCAGTGGGTTCAGTAGTGATGGGTATGATCATTGCACAATACGGTTTTGAAAAAACCTATATGTTCTGTGCAGTGATGGTGATTTTCACTTTATTAATCTACCGTCAATATGTGGCCAGGAAGCGACCTTCGATTTCAGCATCTTTACTGGAAGAATAAAATGGAATTAAGACATTTACGCTATTTTGTTACAGTGGCTGAAGAGCTGAATTTCACCCGGGCAGCTGAAAAACTGAATACTGTTCAGCCTTCACTCAGTCAGCAGATTAAGGATTTGGAGCGGGAAGTGGATGCGCAATTGCTGGAGCGGAATAACCGCAAGGTTGAGCTGACCGAGGCTGGAAAGGCTTTTTTAAAGGAAGCTCTGTTGAGCTTAGAACATGCAGAACGTGCCGTGCAGGCAGCCCGTCAGATCGCACATGTACATAAGGGTCAGCTGAATATTGGCTTTGTGCCGGTCGCGGAAATGAAAATTTTTCCTTATATCATGCCGAATATCCGTGCACATTTTCCTGAACTGAAAGCACTGTTTCATAGCCTGACTGATGCAGAACAGTTTAACGCGCTGAGACAGGGTAGTATTGATATTGCCTTTACCTGTTATAGGGATCAGTCGGGTGAGTTTGAATCCGTTCAGATTTTTGATGAGCCACTGACGCTGATTGTGCCGAAAAATTCTCCGGTCGCAGAGATGCCTTATGTCAGCATCAAGAAGTTTGAAAATCAGGACTTTGTGATTAGTGATGAACAGGCCTCACCACAGCTGCATAAGATTATTGATGATTTCTTTAGGCAGGCGAAACTGAACGTGAATGTGGTGCAGTATTCCACCAATATTCTGCTGAATGTCAATCTGGTGGGCATGGGGGTTGGCTGGAGTCTGGTACCCGCTTATGTGATTCCTTTACTCGGCGATAATATTGTGGTGAAGAAAACGCTGGAACCTTTACCGATGATTGCTCTCTATGTCAGTTACCGTAAAAATAACCAGCATCCTGCGATTGAGCTGATTCTGAAAGTGCTCAAAGAAAAGTTTTGTGTAGATCTCTTTAAGTAAATTATTGATCTTCCATAAATGAAATGTGCTACAGAAATGATCTGTAGCACATGCTTTTTAATTGCAAAAGAAAGTCGCTTTATACTGAAATTCAAAAAATAAGAAATCGGTTGAAGCAGAATGATGAAGCTCTATAACAACCCTCAGTCACGCGGCATGACCTTGCTGCCCATACTTAAAGAACTGCAGATTGAAGATCAGCTTGAGCAGGTGGAAGTTCCTTTTAAAGATATGCATCAACCTGAATATCTTCAGATCAATCCGATGGGTAAAGTTCCGTGTCTGGTTGATCAAGGCGTCGTAATTTCAGAAATGGCGGCTATTATCATCTATCTGGCAGATAAGTATCAGGACAAAGGATTGGCACCCGCTTTAGATGATCCCAAACGTGGTGCTTACTTAAAATGGATCTTTTTCTGTCATGGGCCACTCACTGAATATATCGATGTAAAAAATTTACTAGTACCCCAAGAACAGATTGAAAAGGTCCGAACCAGTTTAAGTTTTGGTAACGAAGCCGCGGTATTTGATTTTCTTCAACGAGGCTTGTCGCAGGCCAAGCCTTATCTTTTAGGTAAAAAAGTTTCTGCTGCAGATTTATATGTGGCCTATTGTCTGATCTTCGCAATTAGTACAAAAATTTTGCCGCCGTTGGAAGAATTTAAACCTTTCCTACAGCAGATGGCGCGTCGTGATTCTCTCAAAGATATTTCATGGTTTGAGCAATACCGAACTTAGCTTCTATGTTCATCTATAAATAGGAAACCACGCCGTAACGTGGTTTTTTGACTGAGGTCAATTATTTGACATGGAGCTTGTTAAATAGCGCCTGACTTGTGCTTTCCATAGATTGAGGAATTGCTAGGGCAGCCACGAAGCGGTCTGGACGCAGGATGACGATAGAGTCTTTGGTCTTACCGAACCAGGTACGAATGTCCGTACCGATATCACCAATGGTGATCACATCTTCATATTGCTTACGATGTTGATTAGACAATTGAACTGCAGAAATGACTTGGATAAATCTTACGCCAAGTTTTTTCCACTGTTGTATCGTTTGCTTGCTTAAACCCCATTTCGGATTTACACCCTAGGCAATGATGGCGAAGTCATTGCCAATCACTTCATCGAGTAATATATTTTCACCAGACTCCAGTTTCACCTGCGGCTGAATAAACATCTTGCCGACTGGAGAGTCTTTCTGAGTATTGGCCAGCAGGGCACCATCATGATACTTCGGCATTGGCTTAAAGCGCATTTCCAGCAGGTACTGTTTGATTGGCTTGATATAGTTCAATGCGTAAGCAATACCGTCACGAACAAAGCCTTGCCATTTTTTTGGTGGCGCAAGAACGTGGCCTGCCATCACTGAAAGATCGATCATCGCTTTGGCATGATCCTTACGTTCTACTTGGTAAAAGTCCAGTAATTCATGACTTGCTTTACTCTGGATCACCAATGCAACTTTCCAGGCCAGGTTAAAGGCATCACGCATACCGCTGTTATAGCCTTGGCTTTGCCATACCGGCATGATGTGTGCAGCATCACCAGCAAGCAGAATACGGTCAGCACGGAACTTATCTGCAATACGTGCATTGTGGGTATAGACACGTTGACGAATCACTTCGATTCCATCGGTATTTGGTAAAACTTTAGATAGTAGTTTGGCAATATTTTCCGGTTTGCTGAGGTCTTCCTGAGTTTCGCCTGGCATGACCATGAACTCGAAGCGGCGAATGCCATGCGGCAGGATAGCCGATACATACGGACGTACCGGGTCACAGCATAGATAAATATGTGGGGTTGCCAATGGGTCATTATCGATATCAATCACGATCCACTGGTTCGGTGCAGTTTCACCTTCAAATGGAATATTGAGGGTACGACGTACATAAGAGTTTCCACCATCACAAGCAATCAGGTACTGAGCATGTATAACTTCTTCGCCACCGTCTTTAGTTAGAACCTTTAAAGTTGCACCCTCAGCATCCTGGCTGAAATGAGTCAAATGACGCGAGAAAAGTACTTCAGTTTTTTTATATTGTTTGAGGCCTTGCAGCAGAACATTATCTACTTGTGGCTGAATGAAAGCATTACGGCGGGAGAAACCAAATTCACGAGTCAGTGGCTGAATGTCTACGAAGCAACGGCCTTTGGGTGTCAGGAAGCGCATGGCATGATTAGGTGTGGTATGCGGCAAGACCTGATCAACCAGTCCCAAAGATTGAATAGTACGCAAGGATTCATCATCAATGCCGATGGCATGCGGATAATCGATCAGACTATCTAGCTGTTCAACTACAGTGACCTGTACGCCCTGTTTGCTCAGGTAGTTTGCAATCGTTAAGCCTACCGGGCCAGCACCCAAAATCGCCACTTCAGTGGTGTAATTTGTATTGCTCATAGCGAATGTCCATTCAATCCATTCAGGATTGAGACTATTAAGGAACAATCAATAGCGCTAAACAAGCTAGTCCATAGTAGGTCATGTCTATCAAAAAGATTTGGTTGAAAAGATTTTAATTTTAATAAATTATTGATAATAAATGATAATATTTAAATCTATTCATAAGATGAATGAATCCTATGATCATTTTTGGCTATAGTGAACAGCCTATAACATATAAAAAAGCTGAATCACGCAGTTGCATGATTCAGCCTCAGTCTACATCCGGCAGCATAGATCGAACCTACTGGAGATTTACTGCACGAGATGTTGCTTTAAACCTGATTAACGAGTCGATGTCGACTTAGTCGTTTTTTTACCATCTTTGTCTTCTGTAGCAGCTTCAGACGCAGCAGGCTGGTCAGCAGGTCCAGCCGTGGTTACATTCGGATTTGGGTTATTCGTTGCAGGAAGTTCCTGAGTTGTTACAGTGACTTTCTGTTCCTCAGTGGTCTTCGTGTCAGTGGTATTGTTTGCTGCAAAACTTGTAGTTGCGGCTGCAGTAAGCGTTGTTGCAAGTAAGATTTGTGCATATTTCATGTTGAGCATCCTTTTTATTACATTTATAAACTGCCGAATGACCATCACATCAATCCGGCAGGAATTCATCCTAAGCATGAAAATTTTACGGAGCAAAGTAATTAACAAAAGCCGCACGAAGCTGTTAACCAAGCAAATACAATCATTGGAAATTTGTTTTCTTCTGTTAAATGTATAGGAAATTTTTAGCTGGAAATGTGTGTAAATATTTCAAATATAGCGTTTAAGTGCACCAGTTAAGGGCTAAAAAGTACTTACTACAAACTGTTATTTTTATTTGCACTGAGATAAATAGTATTTACTCATCCAAAAAATGAACACTTTTGCAAGAGTCCAGTGCTCTATAATAGTCAGGTTTACTACTTCTAATTCTATCTTTGAGAATCAATTTTGAAAGTTCTTGCCGCTCAGCAGCCTATTCCTGTACACATCATTTCCGGATTTTTAGGTGCCGGTAAAACCACTTTATTAAAATATTTACTGAGCCAGAAACCGGAGCAGGAAGTCTGGGCTGTGCTGATGAATGAATTTGGTCAGATTGGCGTCGACCAGCAATTACTACCTCAGGATCAGGGCTATGCAGTGAAAGAATTGCTGGGTGGCTGTTTATGTTGTAGCAGTCAGTTGCCGATGCAGATTGCTTTATCCCGGCTATTGTCAGAAACCAAACCGGACCGGCTATTTATTGAACCTACAGGACTCGGACATCCCGGACAACTGCTGGAACAGCTCACTGAACCACATTGGCAGAGTCATTTAAAGATGCAATCTTTGGTTACCGTGGTGGATGGCTCACGTTTACATGATCGGGACTGGACGCATCAGAACCTGTATGCGGATCAGCTGAAAGTTGCCAATATTGTGGTCATTTCCCATGCTGATTTGATGACTGAAACTGATCATGCTGCTTTAACTGAACTCAAGTCTGAGTATCAGCCATATGCCCAGCACTGGCTGATGATAGAAAACGGAAAGCTGGATATTGAGCAAATCAAACAGGATTATCAGGGTATTCCACGGCAGATCCAGCCACTGCTCAAGCAACAGTGCCAAATATCTGGAGAGGTGCTGGCTGTCGTACATCAGTTGCCTTATCATTATGTTGAAAGTGCACAAGGCTATCAGGTGGCAGGTTGGAAATTGCCGAAACGCTGGCAGTTTGATTTTTATAATCTGCTGGATTTGCTTTGTGAGCAGCAGGACTGGCTCAGAATCAAAGGGATTTTCAATACCAATCAGGGCTGGAAAAGCTTTAATTTCAATCCTGAACAGTTTAATTATCAGTCTGCCGAAGAAGGTATTGATAACCGGGTAGAAGTGATTTACCAGACCTCACGTGACTGGCTGGAATTTGAAACTGCTTTAATGCAATGCCGGATTGAGCAGGAAAAATAGCTTCGAATCTGTGTATAGAAAATAGCTAGATAAGACGAAATCTGTCCAGCAAAAAATCAATAAATCTTATATGCTAGGCGCCAAATTTGAGGATTGTGTTATGGCGCTTAAAGCAACGATTTACAAGGCTGACCTGAATATTGCCGATATGGATAACCATCGTTATGAAGACTATCAGTTAACGATGGCATTGCATCCTTCGGAAACTATTGAACGTCTAATGGTGCGTGTTTTGGCTTATGCACGTTTTGCTGGCGAGGCGCTTGAATTTACCAAAGACCTGTTTGAGACTGATGAGCCAGCGTTGTGGGAAAAAGACCTGACTGGCCAATTATTGAAATGGATCGAAGTGGGTTGTCCTGACGAAGATAAAGTCAAGAAAGCCAGCGCACGTTGCAAACAGGTCGCAGTAGTCGCTTATGGTTCTTCAGTTGATGAATGGTATAAACGTAATTCCAAGTTAAAAACGCTGTCAAATGTTGAGGTCTGGAAAATTTCAACCGCCAGCACTGAAGCGGTAAAACAGTTATGTGAACGTACCATGCAGCTGCAACTAAATATCATGGATGGTGAATGGACCCTGATCGGTGATCAGGCCCAAGCTGTAATTGAATGGGAACAGTTACAATAACAACTCACAAGGATGCAAGTTTCGACTTGTGTCCTCGCCCCAATATTTCGTATATCTGGAGAGAATAATAAGTTCCAGGGACGAAGCATGTATCATGAACTTTATGATTTGCTGTTAGCAGTCGTGATTGGTGCGGTTATTGGAGCGGAACGGGAATATCATAGTAAATCTGCCGGACTGCGCACCATGATCATGGTCAGTCTGAGTTCCTGTCTATTTACTATTATTTCCTTAAAAATCGGCGTCGCCAACCCCGACCGTCTGGCAGCCAATGTCTTAACTGGCCTGGGTTTTCTGGGAGCCGGAGTGATTTTAAAAGATGATAACCGGATTTCTGGGATTACCACTGCAACCACGATCTGGATGACAGCGGCACTGGGCATGGCAGTCGGTGCAGGCTATGAGCTGTTAAGTATTTGGGCGACCTTTATTGTCATGACGGTGCTGGTTTTGCTGATGTATGTACAGCGCGGCATTGAATCTCTGAATCAGGAACGTAACTACGAAATTGTCTGTCCTTTTGAACAGCATGAACCAGATCATTATGAAAAACTGTTTAAACAATACAAATTAAAAGTCATCCATTCCAGCCAGCAAAAAATCGACCGGCGCATCACAGGCCGCTGGATCCTGATGGGTTCGGCTAAAAATCACCAGAAATTAACCCAGTATTTATTACAGGATAAGAAGATTCAGGAACTCAGCTTTTGATCCATTGGAGCTAAAGTCTGAGGAATTTGGCTCAATCGTGTTTATACTAGGGCTATTTGCAAAATGAAGGATATTGACGATGACCAAAGAACTAGAAATTATTGACCTGGTGGTGGGTGAAGGTAAAGAAGCGGTAAAAGGTGCACTGATTACCACGCATTACACTGGCTGGCTGGAAGATGGAACCAAGTTTGATTCATCGCTGGATCGTGGTAATTATTTTGAGACGGTCATCGGCACTGGTCGTGTGATTAAAGGCTGGGATCAAGGTATCATCGGCATGAAAGTGGGGGGCAAACGTAAGCTGATCGTACCTGCTCATCTGGCTTATGGTGAACGTAAAATGGGGAACATTATCCCGGCAAATTCCAACCTGATTTTTGAAATCGAACTGTACGACGTTAAAACACGTGACTGATATTATGTGACTTTCTGAACAGTACAATATGTCAGGAATTCAGCAGCAGGATAGCTCGTCGGTTATCCTGCTTTTTTATATGAAAAATCATTGGCAATATCCAACATTCCACGTACATTAGAATTAATAACAGTAGCTACAGGATGGCCTTTTTGCTCAGGTTTAGGGGGATTATGCTGATATTGGCATCGTGGTTGATGCTGATATTTTTGATGGGGACTACACGGATCGTGTGGGCTCAATATGATGCTGCTCCAGAATCTTATTTCCTAGCTCATCAGAATGAGGTCACCGAACTAAAATTTGATGAAGATAGTACCACCTTGTTGCAAGGCAAATGGCAGTTCTATCCACGTCAGTTCATTGAGCAACCAGATCCTGAACTCGAATCACAAGTAGTTGAACTCCCAGCTTCATTCAAGAGTCTCACCGGAACCAATGCCACTTATGGCACTTTTATTAGCCATTTTAAAATTCCCAAAAAATTTATCGGACAACGTTTAGCGATTCAGATTCCGAGTCAGTATGGTGCTTATAGCATTTATTTAAATGGGGATATCTTGCTGCGTCTTGGTAAAATCAGTAAAACCCCGACAGGACAGGTGACTGAAAAGGCACCTAAGATCGCATCTTTTGTGCCACAGAATGAATATTTTACCTTAAGTATTCAGGTTTCCAACTATACTAATTTACATGGCGGACTAGAAAAGCCTCTGAAAATTGGCCCCTCTGCGACCATTAACCGACAGTTTATGTTGCAAATGCTGAGTATTGCTTTGGTCTGTGGCACAGTGCTGGGTGTAGGACTATTTACCATTTTATTTTCCCTGTTTCGCGGATCTGTGGAGCGAAATAGCCGCAGTGTATTTATTTTTGGCTTATTTATTATTTTTTTGGCACTGCATAATCTGTTTTCTGCGCCACATCCATACGCCATTGTAAGTAAAATCAGTTGGTTATGGGGCGCTCGTCTAGAATATCTGTTCACTTTTCTGGCAATCTTATTCTTCCTGAGCTACATGTACCTGTTTAAGCCACGTTATATCCGACGTTCAATTTATTACGTAGGTGCGGGATTACTGATTTTTAATATCGCAGTAACCTTGTTTAACACACCAGAAGTTTTTGAGCGTCTAGCTTTGTATAGCGTTATCTATGGTCTGGTGATACTGGGTAATTTTATTTACGGGTTTTATGTGACACTTTCTCAAGGAGATGAATATTCGTTCACTAACCTGTTTGCCATCATCTTTCTGTGTGTGACCTTTCTTAATGATTATCTGGTATTACTGAATGTAATTGAGAGCGTGCATCTGTCATTTATTTCGACCAGCCTGTATGTCTTGATCATTATGTTTCAACAATCTCGTAATTATGCCCATCAAACCTACCATACCGAGCGACTGAATAATAAATTAATGATCTTGAATAGTTCACTGGATCAGAAAGTCAAAGCACGTACCGAGCAATTACGTGAACTGAATGCCAAACTCAAACATCAGGTGAATATTGATGCTTTGACGGGTGCCTTTAACCGTCGTGCTTTAAATGACCAAATCCAGCAGCAGTTTTTATACTGTCAGCAACATCCACACAGTACACTGATTTTTGCCATGCTCGATGTCGACTATTTTAAAAATTACAATGACTATTATGGGCACTTAAAAGGAGATGAAATTTTACAGAATCTGGTCAAGGTCATTCAGACGGTACTCCCTGAATCCGCGTATTTAGCCCGTTATGGTGGAGAAGAATTTGCGATTCTACTTACTGATGTACCTGTTCAGGCAGCCTTAGAGTTTCTGGAAAAAGTCTTGCACAAGATTCGCGAACAGCAATTTGAACACTTAAATCGAACAGATGATAAATCTTATGTCACGGTCAGCATGGGTATTTCCTGGATGGATCAAACACATCCCTATCCAGATATTCATGCACTGATGAAAGCGGCAGATGTGCAGTTATACGCGGCTAAGCAGGCAGGGCGAGATCAACTTAAAATGGCATGAAAAATTTTTAATTTTAAAAAGCGTATTTATATAAATGATAATTTTCTTCATTTTCCGATTGATGATTCGGTGAGAAAAATCCATTTTTTTGATAATAACTTAAAGCTGTTTGAGTCGATTGGACTTTAATTTTATGGATATTTTTACGCACTAAGGATTTGTGCATCTGATCAAAAAGCTGGGTGCCAAACCCGAGTCGCTGGAAACGTGCAGCCACATAGTGCATCAGGATTTCTCCAGTGTCACTGACCAGCAAAAAGCCGACAATCTGATCATTTAAAATATACACCCAGCAGTCGTTATAAAGCATTTCCACAATCAGCTGGGCGTGATTAAACTGCTCCAGCCAGCGTTGGATCACGCTGTCTTCACGTTGATGATCCAAAATACAGGATTGAATACTGTTGTGGATGACCTGAATTATTTGAGGTATATCTTGAATCTTCCCTTCACGAATCATAATTTTATTCATTTACTCGACCATAAAGAGGGACCTTTTATTTGAAGGAAAATGCTCAAAAAAACAAATACCAATCGTGTAGCTTTTTGAGTGCATTTGCTAAAGAATCCAGAGTTGATGATCGATTCTGTAGTGATTTGTCTGATTTATTTATCCTGATCAATATTGGCTTTCTGGATTCATTCTAATTTTTAACAAGATTTTAGATCCTTATTTCAAATTGAATACTGGGAAATAAGGATCAACCGAAGAAAAAAATCCAAGAAGATCTAAAAAAATCCTCAAGTTTGCTGTACAAAAAATAGACTTGTGTTAATTTGGAAGAAGATCGCCAAATCAAGAATTGGCAGACCGTGATAAAAATAAAATTAACTACACGAGATGATCAATGATTCTTAAATTCCTGATTTTTTCATGTCTAGCCCTGATACTGTATGCGACCTGGTTTATCGGCATGAAAATCTATAAAACCCAGCGCTATGTAAAGACTAAACGTGTCGAAAAAGAGGATCCGATTTCCAGCAGTACTGAAGAGAGTCAACCTGAGTCTCAGGAAACATTGCATGTGGTCGATGCCTATGAGCTGGAACTGTTTGATGATGTGGCGCAATTATTTTTCCAACATCAGGTTCAGATTCAGGATCGCAATGAAGCAGAGCAGTTACAGCAGGAACTGCTCCGTAAGATGCCGATGCATACCGGTACACAAATCCGTCAGATGGATTTAGGCGAATGGTCAATTTTCTGGAATTTTTATGACCAGTCACTGGAATATTATGTCGGCCGTTATGGGGTATTTTATGCCCATGTCGACCGTTTCGGCGAGGAACACCGTCAGGAAATCAGAACCGATATTCAACAGGCACATTATGCTTAAGCAGGTAAATGCTTAAATACTCTAGAGACTAAAAATCAAGCTGCATTTTTGAGTTGATGTAATTCACTGAACTTGGCGAGCACTTCATCCCAGAGCTTTTCTGCGCCCTGACGGAAATAACCCATATGTCCAATGTGTTTGAGTCCATAATCGGTCGCCTGAATATCAATATAATGCAACGAGGCCTGACGGTAATGTTGTATAAAGGCTTGTCTGGATTTAGGTAAGGCCCAGGCATCATCGAGTGCGGCTACGGCATAAATAGGTGTTTTTACCGCGGCATAATGGGCATGTAGGTCTTTCAGTTCAGGATCGGCAAAGAAATAGGTTGGATTTTTGCACCATTTGCGCCACTGACGATAGACATCACGCGGTAAGTCGGTGCCCATATTTAAACGACTCCATGGCAAATAGCCTGTCACCGCTACCATCGGTGGAAAAACAATATTCCAGATTACCTGAACCTTGATTCTTTCAGTTAAAGGCATATAACCATGCCAGCCAGCACCAGTGCCAAAGCAGTACATTGCTTCAATGCGATCATGATATTTACTTAATCCCAAAGCCTGCCCGCCATAGGAGTGGCCAATCATATAAATATCCAGACCGGTTCGGCTGAGATAATCAATCGCAGCGCTGAGATCATATTTTCCCCAGTCTAAATAGGACATTTTAAAATTCTTTAAACGTTTGGGTGCAGAATCAGCCACCCCACGATAATCAAAAGTCAGTACCTGAAAACCTGCTCGTGCTGCATAATCGGCAAAACGCCGGTAAAAAGCTTGGGGAACACCTGTCGCACAGGCGATGACAATATTGGCTTTGGCATATTCACTGCGGTAAAGCTTGCCGGTTAAGGTATAGCCATCTTCTGCCAGAAACTGCACGGTTTCGACCTGAACTTTTCCTTGTTGCATACTGGATATCCTTATACGTGGATTGAATCAGGGGAGGTGAATCTATATTATTTTTAATCTGATCTAAGCCATGATGTCAAAACTCATGAGTCGTAAATGACATCTATGCTTACCTATATGGCATGTAATCTCCTCATACAAAAGGAAGGGCTGCCTCATGCTGATTGATTTTCATCAGGCACAATTACAGAAATTTATGGCTTTAGCGACTCAGGTTGAAGCCGAACCGGAACACTATTTACAGTTTGATTCTGTTTCTGATTTTTATAAGGCCAGCTGGTTAAAGAAATTTCCTGCGGGCACGGTCTGGTATGCTTCAGGTCTGGATGATGGTGCAGAAGAATTTCATGCGGTCATTGAGTATCGTGAAGTTCAGCTTTTACTCAGCTGTGGACCCTGTATATCTGCAAAAATTGCCTGGAAACATTGACCTCAATGCCAATTTTTCTCAATAAAAAAATAATGACAGCCGATGTAAAATTGACTTAAATAGCTTATCTTCTCTGTCAGATGATTCATTTGACTTAATTTGAGTCCATAACCCCTAATAAAAATAAGGAAAATAGATATGGCCCACCAGTTTACCGTAAATGCAATTATTCGCGGTGTTTCGATTGATGAGTTTAAACGTCTGGCAAATGACATCAGTTTGCATGAAGCGGTTTGTCATCGAATCCCTGCTCAAAATATGGAAATTCTGGTTTCAGAAAAGCAAGGACATCTGTATACCCTGAAACGTGCCTACAATCTGGATGTCAAAATCCCGGATATTGCAAGAAAACTGCTGAAAGATGCGTTTCGCTTGCAGCGTACCGATGTTAGCAATCTAGAAGAAATGACTTCAGTCGTGGAACTAGGTGCCAATCTGCCGATTGAAGCTAAATGTCAGCGTGCCGTTACAGGTGATGAACAGCAGATCCAGTTCCAGTTGAACTGGACGGTGAATGTGAAAGTGCCTTTGGTCGGTGGCATGCTGGAAAAACATGCCGAAGGTGAAATCCGTAAATTCAGTGAGATCGAGATCAGCATTGTAGAAGATGAGCTACGCAAGAATCTGAAAGCTTAAGCTCGTATTTTCACGCTTAGAAAAAGAGCCTGTGAGTCAGGCTCTTTTTTATTTTAGGCTGTTTTTTTCAAATTTGCTGCGGTAAAGCAGGGCAGTGAATAGGGTCACTAGACACACAGTCCAGATATAGTACAGGGCACCAATATTGCTATATAGGCTCAACCATTGCACCAGTGGCAAGGTGATTCCACCTGCAATCGCATAGGCCAGATTATAGGAAAATGAAATTCCGCTGAAACGGATTTGTGCCGGGAACATTTTCACCATGCTATAAGACACCATGCCCACGGTTCCTGAGCTTAGACCGAGCAACATGTAAAGCATGAACACCGTTGACGCTTCAACATGACCCAGACTGTGATAAAAAATCCCAGCCATTGCCGCGACAAAAATAGAGCCAAGTAAAATGACCTTGCCTGCACCGAAACGGTCAGCCAGTACACCAGCGATAATGCAGCCGAGCATTTGCATTAGGATTGCAGCACTTTGCATCTTGAATGCATCAGCACGTTCGAAGCCAAAACTGGCCACCAGTAAATTTGGCATCGCCAGAATCAAGACCACCACACAGCCGGTCAGGAACCAGGTAAATAACATCCCGATGCCTACAGCAGTTTTGTGGCTTAACAGCACTTGCTTGACCGGTAATTCTTTCGCCAGTTCTTTTTTCGCCTGCATGGCTTTAAAAACTGGAGTTTCTTTCAAATAACTGCGCAGGTAAAGAGCGATAAAACCGAAAATTCCACCCAGAATGAAGGGAACGCGCCAAGCCCAGTCTTTGATTTCCGCTTCAGTGAACTGTAAGGAAATAAACAGTGACATTAGGGCACCGAGTAGAATTCCGAGTTATAGGCCAGCGGTCAGCAAACCATTGGCAATCCCAATTCGGCCTTCAGGCACATGCTCAGACACAAAGGTCCAGGCAGCCGGAATTTCACCACCAATCGCAATACCTTGAACAACACGCATCAATAGCAGCAGTAATGGTGCAGCATAACCAATACTTTCAAAGGTTGGCATGATCCCAATCATGAGGGTCGGTAGCGCCATCAGCAAGATGGATAAACTGAATAGTCTTTTACGACCGATCAGATCCCCAAAATGCGCCATCACCACACCGCCGAGTGGGCGAAAGAAATAGCCTGCAGCAAAGATGCCATAGGTATTCAGCATGGCCCAGAACGGACTTAGGGTACTTGGAAAGAACAGTTCAGAGATCAATTTGGCGTAGAACACATAAATGACAAAATCATAGAATTCCAGTGCGCCACCTAGGGACGATAGTCCGAGGGTGCGTTTATCAGCAGGGCTCAGATAGGGTTGTGCATTCATGTGCTCGTTCCATTATTTAATATCCATGACTTGATTGCTGATTTTAAAGAAGGGTTATTTTCTTGAATAATCAATCTTTCTTTGTTTAATCTAAACTAAAATTTATTAAAATTTAAATGAATAAAATTATTTGGAATGTTTTGATTAATTATCTTCCTTTCAGGTGAAATTTTTAAGGCAAAATAAGCTGGAGTCCGAAACATTACTGAAAATACAGCTTATCTTTTTTAGACGTATTTATTCATTTTAGTATGATGTTCATTCTGTAATTTTCCTTCTAAGATAGAGTTAGATGAAAAAATTACAGGATAGCGTGATGACAAATACCTTAGCAGTGGCACAGCAAGGTGAGGCCGTTTTAACCCTAATTGCCAGTCCGGTCACACAGGCTGAATTTGACAGTGACTGGTTGCGGCAATTTAACAGCACCTTGATGGAAACCATGCAGCACCGTCAGGGCGTGGGCATTGCAGCACCGCAGGTTTATGTCTCTAAACGCATTATTATTGTCGCATCACGGCCCAATTTACGTTATCCGGATGCGCCGTATATGGAAGCCGTGACCATGATCAATCCGGAGATTATCAGTGCTTCAGCTACGCAAGTATTGGGTGAGGAAGGCTGTTTAAGTGTGCCTGAACAAAGAGGGAGAGTAGCTTGAGCAGAAGAGATTCAGGTACGTTATTTTACCTTAGAGGGAAGGGAAATAGTTCAGTCGTTCAAAGGCTTTCCGGCACGAATTGTACAGCACGAAATTGATCACTTGAATGGAAGTCTATTTGTAGAGAAGCTTGCAGAAGCATAATTACTTGGCTTGAATTGCGGTGCCATAAGCGAAGACTTCAACCATACCACCTTGCATGCCAAGTTCAGTCGTACTGAGACGGATTCCCATAATCTGGTCAGCACCCATTTTTTCTGCTTCCAGTTTTAATCGTACTATAGCTTCACGTCGTGCCCGTTCAACGACACTCTCATAACTGGTCAAACGACCACCTAACATGTTTTGCACATTAGCAATCGCATATTTAAAGTAATCATGTGAAATGACCACATTGCTGCTGATCATATGACCGGGGAATGTAGATTCGTTAAAACGGCTATTATTGACCCGGATATAAGCTAAACGCTGTTCCTGCTCATCCAGATATTGCAGATGCTTGCGCTCGTTATAGCGACCAAAACCGAAACCCACGCTGAACAGAATGGCAAAAATGACAATCTGTATAATCAATCCGTCCATGCATTAGTTCGCCTGTGGAAATGGATCAGGCAGTTTAGGCATGACTGGATCAGCGATGACTGCTGTGCCATAAACAAACAGTTCAGAAGCACCTTGGGCAATATTTGAGGTAGAAAAACGAATACCCACAATCGCATTGGCACCCATACTGCGAGCTTTTTCAATCATCCGGTTCATGGCTTCCTGACGGGATTCTTCCAGTAATTCGGTATAAGCGGTCAACTCGCCGCCGACAATATTTTTCAGGCCGGCCAGCAAATCACGTCCAACATGCTTACTGCGCACGGTACTGCCATAGACTACATCGATTTGCTGGCGAATGGTATGTCCCGGTACAGATTCCAGATTGCTCAATAACATGCAGATATCTTCTTAATCAATCGTATAATCATGAAGATAGAAAATCTCCTTTGAAAAAGCAATAAAAAAGCCCACCGAAGTGAGCTTTTCTGAAAAAAGAGGTTGAGTTTATTTTGCCTGTTCTGCACGACGCTGTTCGGTCACAGACGGGCGATACGGTATGGTGTCTGAGGTGTTAACTTTCAAACCACCACCAAGACTCTTGTACAGTTCAACCTGGCTGTTCAGATTCGCCTGTTCAAGTAATAACAAACCTTGTTCTGCTGCATATGAAGCACGTTGTGCATCCAGTACAGTCAGATAACTGTCAATACCGGCACGGAAACGTGCTAGAGACAGACGGTAAGTGGTATTAGTTGCATCGACCAGACGGCGTTGAGCAGCAATACGGTCACCAATGTTCTGACGTACCGCTAGGGCATCATTCACTTCACGGAATGCAGTCTGAATTGATTTTTCATAATCTGACAGCGCAATTTGCTGATCTGTTTCAGAAATACGAATATTGGCCTGACGTGTACCCCAATCGAAAATTGGAATATCCAGACTTGGGCCTACAGACCACGCAAAACTGCCAGATTTGAACAGATCACCCAGATCCGCAGATGCAAAACCTGCAGAACCCGTCAGACTGATGGTTGGGTACAGACGTGCACGGGCAGCCCCAATATTGGCACCTGCCGCAGACAGACGGTATTCAGCTGCACGTACATCCGGACGGTTAATCAGCAGGTCACTTGGTAAACCTGCACCTAGCGCTGCATTAGAGGTAATGCGGGTAACACGTTGTGCCGGTAACAGGTTGGCCGGTACGGGTTGACCTACAAGTAGATTTAGCAGGTTTTGTGCCTGAGCCACCTGGGTGCGATAGTTGGCAACATCATTACGTGCAGTTTCAACAGAAATCTGTGCCTGACGTACTGGAAGTTCGCTATCGATCCCCACATCAAAACGTTTCTTGTTCAGGTTGTAAGATTCAAGCTGGGCTTTCAGCGTTTGCTCAGCCAGCGCCAGATTGGCATTGGCAAATGAGTAACTCAGCCATGCTTGGGCCACCTGACCGATCAGAGAAATCTGAGTCGCATCACGCGCACTTTGAGTCGCCAGATAAGTATCCAGTGCATTGTCACGCAAGCTGCGCACACGACCCCAGAAATCCAGCTCAAATGCAGTTACGCCTAGACCGACATTATAAGTCGTTACAGCGCCACGGCTTTGCGGGTTGTTACTGCCAGTATCCTGACGTAACACGCTGCCGCTCGCACCAATGGTTGGCAGGCGGTCATTTTCAGAAATCTGATAAGCCTGTTGGGCACGCTGAATGTTTAATGCGGCAGTACGCAAATCACGGTTATTGGTCAATGCCAAGTCTAGTACCTGTAACAGGCGCTGGTCAGCAAAGAATTCTTTATAACCCTGTTCTGCTACAGAAGTACCTGAAGCATTGGTATAACTGCTTGGGATATTTGCCTCTGCAACGGGCTCTGGGCCACGCATGCTTTGACATGCAGTCAAAGCAAGCGCGAGGGCAGATACCGCAATGCTACGACCTGTAATAGACCATATATTTTGCATTACGACTAGTACTCCTGATTTTGTTGTTTTGGTTTGTATTTAAAGATACTTCGAATCCACACGTAGAATACAGGAATAAAGAAGATACCTAAAAGCGTCGAACTGATTACACCCCCGAGGACACCGTAACCGACAGAGTGCTGGCTACCTGCACCGGCACCTGAAGCAAGTGCTAGTGGAAGTACACCAAAACCGAAGGCAAGGGTGGTCATGATAATTGGACGTAAACGCATTTTTGCCGCATGCAAGGTTGCATCAAACAACTCTTCGCCTTGTTCCTGCAGCTCTTTGGCGAATTCCACAATCAAGATTGCGTTTTTCGCAGAAAGACCAATTACGGCGATAATCGCTACCTGGAAGTAGATGTTATTCGACAGGTTCGGGTTTTGCAGCAGCACCATTCCACCAAAGGTGAGTAATAATGCACCCACAATACCCAATGGCACCACCAGTAGAACCGAGAACGGAATCGACCAGCTTTCATACAGGGCTGCCAGACACAGGAACACGATCAACAGTGAAAGCGCGTACAAGAATGGTGCTTGTGCGCCAGACTCACGTTCTTCCAGAGACAGACCAGTCCATTCATAGTCGAAACCTTGCAAGCCCATTTCTGGTAATTTCGCCACGATTTCTTCCATGGCCACCATTGCATCGCCCGAGCTGATACCCGGAGCAGGTGTACCCTGAATGTTCATGGACGATACGCCGTTATAACGCTCAAGACGTGGTGAACCGTAGGTCCATTCGCCTGTGGCAAACGCCGAGAATGGCACCATTTCACCGCGGTTATTACGCACATACCATTGGTCCAGATCTTCCGGCATCATCCGCGAGCCAGCTTCACCCTGAACATAGACTTTCTTGACACGACCGCGATCAATGAAGTCATTGATATACGAACCGCCCCAAGCAATACCCATGGTGCTGTTAATTTCAGCAACACTCACGCCCAATGCACCGGCTTGTGCATGATCGACAATGACACGGTACTGTGGAGTATCTTCCTGACCATTCGGACGCACACCAGCGAGACGCGAGTCTTGTGCTGCTAGACCGAGGATCGTATTACGTGCTGCCAGAAGTTGCTCATGACTTTGACCACTTGCAGCTTTGAGCTGTAAGTTAAAGCCAGCCGATACACCAAGTTCAGGCATCGCAGGAAGCTGCAATGGCATGATATAAGATGCATCTCTGACAATCATGTTCAACGCCATACCACGTTGAATAATGGCACCGACTTGAGCTTCCGGACTGTTACGCTCTGACCAGTCTTTCAGTTTAATAAACGCTAGGCCTGCGTTTTGACCCACACCGGTAAAGGAGAAACCTGCCACACTAAACACGGACTCGACATGCTCTTTCTCGTTTTCCAAGAAATAATTCGTCATGGTGTTAACCACGTTGTCAGTACGTTCCAGTGTTGCATTTGGTGGTAACTGAACCAGCGTCATAACGACACCTTGGTCTTCATCCGGTAAGAACGAAGAAGGCAGTTTCTGGAATAACAGCACAATAATACCCAGTACCACGGCATACACCACGCCTGAGAAAATCTTGCTGTGAGTCATACGGTTGACGCCGCCCTGATATTTCACAGAAACCTTGTCAAAACTGCTATTAAACCAGCGGAAGAAACGCGCAAATATACCATTACTTTGCGGCTTGTTCGGATCATGCTGTTTCAGCAGGGTCGCACATAGGGCAGGGGTAAAGGTTAATGCCACTATCAGCGACAAGACCATTGCTGTGACCAGCGTAATCGAGAACTGACGATAAATAACCCCGGTGGTTCCACCGAAGAAAGCCATTGGAACGAATACTGCCGATAGCACCGAGGTAATACCAATCAGTGCACCAGAAATCTGTTTCATCGACTTTTCAGTTGCAGAAACCGGATCCAGATGCTCTTCCACCATGACCCGTTCGACGTTCTCGACCACAACAATCGCGTCATCGACCAGAAGACCAATCGCCAGTACCATGGCAAACATGGTTAGGGTATTAATCGAGAAGCCGAAGACATTAATCACGGCAAAGGTACCCAATACCACGACTGGAACTGCCATGGTTGGAATAATGGTAGCACGCCAGTTCTGCAGGAACAGGAACATGACCAGGAACACTAGAATAATTGCTTCGATCAGGGTTTTAACTACACTCTTGATCGACAGTTCAATAAATGGCGTGGTGTCAAAAGCCAGTTGGTCGACCATGCCTTGCGGATAGTTCGGACGTAACTGCTCTAAGCGTTCTTCTACTGCTTGGGCTGTATCAAGTGCGTTAGCACCAGTGGCAAGTTTAATTGCCACACCACCAGCCGGTTTACCGTTAAACTTCGAATCAAACTGATAGTTATCTGCACCGAGTTCAACCCGTGCAACATCACCCAGACGGACTTGCGCGCCCGAAGTGGCATTTTTCAGGAAGATATTGCTGAACTGTTCTGGAGTTTGCAGCAGGCTTTGTGCGGTGACAGTCGCATTCAGGACTTGTCCTTCAACAGCTGGTGCACCACCGAGCTGACCCACAGCGACCTGAGCATTTTGGGTACGAATGGCAGTCGCAATATCACTTGGCGTGACTTGCAGGCTCGCCATTTTGGCTGGATCAAGCCAGATTCGCATAGCATAAGAACCACCAAAGACCTGAACTTCACCCACCCCAGCCACACGGCTTAAAGGTTCAGAAATGTTCGAATTCACATAGTCTTTGATGTCATCGGCGGTCATGCTGCCATCAGGTGAATAGAAAGCCAATACCTGCAGGAAGCTGGCACCTGATTTGGTAACACGCACACCCTGACGCTGTACATCTTCAGGAAGAAGTGCAGTCGCAGACTGTAATTTGTTTTGAACCTGAACCTGTGCGATATCAGGATCGACACCCTGTTCAAAGTTCAAGGAAATAGATGAAGAACCGTTACCCGCACTGTTAGATGAGATATAACGCAGACCATCCAGACCATTCATTTGCTGCTCGATGATCTGCGTTACTGTATTTTCGACCGTTTCAGCAGATGCCCCTGGATAAGTCGCAGAAATCGTGACTGTAGGCGGAGCAATGGTCGGATACTGGGCAATCGGCATTTTGGTCAGGGTCAAAATACCTGCCAGCATGATGACCAGTGCAATCACCCAGGCAAAGATAGGACGATGAATAAAAAATTGAGCCATAAACCTTACTCCTTATGCTTTGGCAGCAGGTTTTTGTTCAGATTGTTCTTTTGCATCATCCGCTTTTTGCGCTGCACCAGGTTGTTGGGCAGCAGGTTGTGCAGCACCTTGTGGCGCAGCAGCTTGAGGTTGATAAGGTTTTGGTACAACTTGCTGTTCAGGTTTTACTTTCGCAATACCATCTACAATTACTTTATCGCCTGGATTCAGACCTTCGGTCACAATCCAGTTGCTGCCTTGGGAACCAACGGTGGTCACTGGACGTGGCGTCACTTTATTGTCAGCACCGACCAGCATCGCCATCGCCTGACCTGTTGGGGTACGGGTCAAAGCTGCTTGCGGAATCAGGAAAGCATTCGGTACTTCACCCTGTACGATTTGCGCAGTGGCAAACATACCTGGAAGAAGCAGGTGATTTTTGTTCGGGAATACCGCACGTAAAGTCACGGTACCTGTTTCCGGGTTCACGCTAGCATCAGAGAATGCAAGACGGCCTTCAACCGGGTAGATACTGCCATCTTCAAGCTTCAACTTGACTTTGGTATTGTTAGAGCTGTTCAAGCTGCCTTGATTAAGCTGTTGACGTAAACGTAAAAGCTCGGCACTTGACTGGTTGATATCTACATAGATTGGATCTAGACGCTGAATCGTTACCAATGGCTCTGGCTGATTCGCTGTCACCAAGGCACCCGCTGTCACAGACGAACGGTTGGTCTGGCCCGAAATCGGAGCACGTACAGTCGAATAGCCTAGGTTGATTTCTGCATTACGCAAAGTTGCGCGATTGGCATTCAAATCAGCTTCAGCCAGTTTGACCTGTGCCGCGATGTCATCATATTCCTGTTTGGAAATGGCATTGGTACCGACCAGTTGACGGTAACGGCCTTCCTTCACACGCAATACGCCCAGATTGGCTTCAGCACGGGCAATCGCTGCACGGGCATTGTCTACTGTAGTGCGGTTGGTACTTGAATCGATTTCATACAAGGCCTGACCTTCACGCACATAGCTGCCTTCCGTGAACAAGCGTTTAAGCACCACGCCACTGGCTTGTGGACGTACGTCTGAAATTTCAAATGCTGTTGTACGACCTGAGAGCTCTACAGACTGCTCTACACTTTGCGGTTGTGCAACAAGAACACCGACTTCAGTCGGTGGCATTTGTTGTTGAGCACCAGCTTGCTGGCCCTCTTTAGGATCTTTGCTACAACCAACAAGTGCAAGACTTGTTGCCAATGCGCAAGCAGTCAGGGCAGGTGCCCAAAGCTTTGCAGAAATCATTGTTCCACCTCTAATTAGATTTATATCTAAATTTTCTTATTTGTGAGCCGCGCAATATCTGATCCAGACCATATACCACAACGAAATCCAAATAAAACTGATACTCCAGCCGGATATGACATCTGAAGGAAAATGTACGCCCAGATAAACTCTTGAGATCCCCATCATCAGCATCCATACCACTGCACCGATCACGATGAGGGTATAACGGGAATGTTGCCGATGGATGTAAATTGCCAAACAAGCCAGACAAGCCGCATATAGACTATGGGCACTTGGAAAGGAACTTCCAAAGCTTTCAACCAGATGCAAGGATTCTGGTGGTCGGGGTCGGGCAATTGCAAATTTCAACAGCCAAGCTAGGAGAATTCCTCCGATAATTCCGATACATATAAAAATTGCGTTTGTATACTTTTTATACCACAGCGATGCAATACACAATAGCGTGGATAAAAATAATACAAATGGCATGCCACCTATTAAGGATAAGGACTGAGTAATTTGATTCCAAAACTCGGTGCGATACAGACTCATCCATTCCACAGCTTGCAAGTCGAGCTCGTTTAAAGCGGGAATATTCAGGATGAACACACTGAAAATTAAAAATAAAATACCGACAAAAAGTAACAAGTAATGCATGCCAAAAATCCTTGTCCTTTTAACCGTTCGCAGATCGGCCAATTGTCTAAAGCAAAGTGTACTTGTCAGTACACTTTTTTTCAAGTGTGCGTATTTTATGCGAATTACATTTTTTTCGTAAGGAATTTGTTGCTAAATATACTGTAATTATCTCAGTTTTGGGTTTTTGTCGATGTATGATTTTCGTCAATTTCAATGCTTTGCTTGGGTGGCCAGAAGAAATCACTAGGTCGGGTCAGGAAGTGCGTCATGACCAGTTTTGCCAAAGGTTTCCACTGTTCAAAACGCACCCGGCGTGCGCGTAAGGCTACAATAATCGTCAGAGTGAAACTGACAAACAAGTTGGTCAGGCCAATGAGTAACACACCCAGAAAAGACACTACGATCAAGCCGATATCGGGACCATTGATCGTAATTAGACCCTGAATAAAGTTGGCAGAGGCAAAGGCGATATGGCGAATATCCAGTGGCAGACCGAGAATAAAACCAATGGTGCCCATACTGCCGAGCATGATCCCGAAAATAAAATTACCCGCCAGTGCACCCAGATTACGTTCGATATAGTCAGCAAAACGGTAAAGACGCTCTTGCCCCATCAGCTGCGATAAATGCACATGGGCTTTCAGTCGCGGGCCGACTTTGCGATAAACGGCCATATTGTCAAAATAACCGGCCAATAATCCGGACAGGAATAAACATACTCCGGCAATCGCTGCATGTGGAATCGCCAATGAAGTAAACGGATTCAGGTCATGCAGGGTTTTGGCCGCCTTGGCATGATTCATTAAAGGTTCATGCAGCGCAAAATCCCACAGCAGGGTAATCAATGCTGCTACGGGAATTGCAATAGAAATATTGCCCAAAATGGCGACAAACTGGGTGCGGATGATATTTACAATCAGCGCAGCCAGCTCGGCAATCTGAGCCATTTTCGAGCCTTTACGCTGCTGTACGGTAGCCGCCAGTGCAGCGGCAGTCATCGCCGGCTGTTTGGTTGCCACGGTAAAATGCAGCACATGAATCAGCATAAAGCCCAGCGAATAGTTCATGCTATAGCTAAAGGCCTGCATCAAAGGGGCCATGGTGAGGCGTGTCATCAGAACTTTTAAGGTGGCCATTGTCGCGATGATGGCACCAGCACCTGCAGCCGATTTGTACATGGCCAGAAAGCCTTGCTTGTCGGTACTTACATAATGTTCACCGGTCTTGCTGGCATTTTCAGTCACTTGTAAAGCCAAAAGTTCACTATTGGTGGCCAGCAGGGCCCGCACACTGCGTTCACTATAAATTGCTTCAGTAATGTCCGCCATAAACAGGCCAATGGATTGATAACGCAGATCATCGTCATCCATGACCATATTCAGCAGGATTTCAATCCGTTCCAGACACTGTTCCAGCAGTGCCAGCATATAGGTCAGGCTGACACTGACACCAGTCCGCTTGGTAGAACGGCGAATCTTGGCCACGACATCATGACATTGTTCCAGCATCACCAGTGCTTGTGAGGCATCCGGTGGGGTAATCGAATCGACTAGGGTGACTGTGTTGTAACGTTTTTTATATTCCTGAATAAACTCGTTAATCTCACGATTCTGTACCAGAAAGGGAGATTCATATTCCATCAGTTCAGGCTGGGCATTAATAAATTCAGGGTGCAGACCAATACCACTGATCCGGTAAGACAAAATGGTCAGTGCCTTGATCAGTTGATCTTTGATTCGGGTTTTTTCAGGCTGATTGGAATGTCCCTGATTCAGGACTGCAAATAAACGTTGCCAGTCATCTTCATCAAAATAGTCTAGCCAGTATTTATCAGTACGTTGATAAAAAACCTTGCGGAATAATTCCTGGAGTTGCTGATGGTCGGGAATCAGCGGTAAGACATGCGCGCCAAGGCGCTGATTCAGCTGGTTCCAGAACCCATCCAGAGACAAAATACCGGTATCGGAAAACAGACCGGTTTGTTTATAGCGGTTAATGATCCGCAGGGTAAAGGTTTGAAGCGTGGCAACCGCATTCGGGGTGAGTAATAAAGCCCGGATAAATGCATTGAATTTCGCTTCGATCTCTTCGGTATTTCTGCTGTCTTCTGGGCGTATACGTTCTACAAGTTGGATGAGCAGATTCTCATCCAGCACCGCTTGTGGTTGTTCAAGCTGATGCTGCATGCTTTGAAAAATATCAAGAAAATTAATATGCATAGGCGAGATAAGCGGCTATTGAATCCGGTGAAGAGCCAGTTTGGCCAGATTAACGAGGGCCTGACGATACTCTGAATCGGGTAATGCATTCAAGGCTTGAATTGCAATTTCTGTTTCTTCAGTTGCACGCTGGCGGCAATAATCCAAGGCGCCAGAATCATTTACGATCTTGATCACTTCTGCCAAATGATCTGTTCCGCCCGTTGCAATACTGCGACGAATAATTTCATGTGATTCACCTGTAGTATTTTTCATGGCAGCAATCAATGGCAGGGTCGGTTTACCTTCCATCAGGTCATCACCGATGTTTTTTCCTAAGGTTTCAGCATCAGATGTATAGTCCAGAATGTCATCAATAATCTGGAAAGCATTACCGAAGTGACCAGCGAATTTACGTAACGGTTCACGGAACTCAGTCTTGTCGGAAAGAATAGCTGCGCCTTCGGTCGCCAGTTCAAACAGGCGAGAAGTCTTGCCATGAATAATACTTAAATAGGTTTCTTCTGAGGTTTCTGGCTGATGTTGCGATTGTAGTTGCAGAACTTCGCCTTCGGCAATTTCGCAGGTACCCGTAGAGAAGTCTTTGAGCAGGGTCATATTGTTAAGATCGACCAGCAAATCAAAGGCACGCGAAATCAGGAAATCACCCACTAAAACCGCAGTTTGGTTATTCCAGGTAGCATTTGCAGTCGGGCGACCACGACGCAAACCTGATTCATCGACGACATCATCATGAACTAAAGTTGCCGTATGCAACATTTCGATAATGGCGGCCAGTTTGCGATGCTGTTCCAGTTCCACGGCACCACAGGCTTTCGCTGCCAACAGGCACATGATGGGGCGCATACGCTTGCCGCCAGCTTCAACGACATGCTTGCTGACCGCCATCACCAGTGCCACTTTTGAGGTAATTCCTTCGTTAATGAATGTGTCCATCGCAGCAAAGTCGTTAGCAACAGGAGCGAGAATATCTTGCTTAAAGTCGATGGCCATGTGAAAGAAAACCTCTAGTTTGGTAAATCGCAGCGGGTAGTTTAACAATTTATAACATGAGTGAAAGCTAAGAAAAGCACAAACTCCACTAAAAATCAGCTTTTTATAGCACTTATTCGAGTTTAGCCTAAATTTTGACATTTAAAAAATGAACAATATCTTTCCGCTAAAGTTTTTTTCTAAACCTTCTCAGGTAGTCGGAAAACTCGGAATTGAGCAGCGTTTTTTAGTCAGTATATCCGGTATTAATATTTGATTTTGAATGAATAATTTAATGATTTATAGGCTTTGTAATGGAGTTCATGATTATTTCCTTAAAATGGCTTGTTGTTTCTTATAATATCCCTTAAAATCTTTGCCCTTGTATAACCCCCAGTGGCGCGCGTTTTAAGATCGATATATTCCTTTATCGGCACGTCGACACGGGCATGTTTGGAGTACATTATGTACGCAGTAATCCAAAGCGGTGGTAAACAGCACCGTGTAGTTGAGGGTGAAACCCTTAAAGTTGAATTATTGAAAGCTGAAACTGGTTCAACAATTACGTTTGATGACGTACTTATGCTTGTAAACGGTGATAGCATTCAAATCGGTGCTCCAGTTGTAGCTGGCGCTAAAGTAACTGCAGAAGTAGTTAGCCATGGTCGTCACGACAAAATCCGCATCATCAAAATGCGTCGTCGTAAGCACTACCGTAAACAACAAGGTCACCGTCAATGGTTCACTGAGTTGAAAATTACTGGTATCTCAGGCTAATTACTAGGAGTAAATAGACATGGCAACTAAAAAAGCCGGTGGTTCGACTAAGAACGGTCGTGATTCGAATCCTAAGATGTTAGGTGTTAAAGTTTACGGTGGCCAAACTGTAACTGCAGGTAACATCATCGTTCGTCAACGTGGTACTGAATTCCACGCTGGTCAAAACGTAGGTATGGGCCGTGACCATACATTATTTGCTACTGCTGATGGCGTAGTAAAATTCGAAGTGAAAGGTCAATTTGGCCGTCGCTACGTATCTGTTGAAGCATAATTTGCTGAAATAGAAAAAAGACCCACAGTTTCTGTGGGTTTTTTTATGCATGAAGATTTATCGGCTTATAAAGCTGTGACAGCGAATGTAAATATCACTATTGAATCTTCATCATGATGAATAAAAACAGGAATTCTGCATTAATAACAATACAAAACTTCTTATTTTCTATCATCTTAGTTTGAGAAATTGGTTTAAGATGAGTCATTAGATAAATAGCGATATGCAAATACAAAAAGGTGAGATTATGAGTATGCTTCGTAAAACTGTATGTGCCATAACAATCGGTACGGCGACACTGGCACCTGTCATGAGCACGACTGTATTTGCCGCAACTGCAGCGACGGAGCAGCAAGCTACTGCGAATCTGGTGAAACAGCTCAGCAATATCCGTAGCTTAACTGCAAATTTTGAACAAACGACTAAAGTCACGAATCCGAAAGCGACCCAGAAAAAAGGCTTGACTGCGCAGCACATGAACCAGACCTTTAAAGGTGTGATGAAAGTGGCGCGTCCGGGTAAATTCTACTGGGAAACTTCAAGCCCGTCGAAACAGACTATTGCTACTACTGGTAAAACCGTATGGATCTATGATCCAGACTTGCAGCAAGCAGTGCGTCAGAGTCTAGACGATCAAGTGGCAAATACACCGGCATTATTATTGTCCGGCAATACTAGCCAGATTATGCAATCTTATCGCGTAACTCAGCCGAATAAAGCTAAAACCTATTACACGCTTTATCCGAAAAATACCGATGGGGTTTTTGAAAGCCTGACTATCAGTTTTGGTGCGAACAAAGCGCCTAGCTTGATGATTTTGCAAGATTCATTAGGCCAGACTACCAATATTAAATTCAGTAATGTCAAACTGAATACCACGATTCCGGCATCTACATTTAACTTTACCCCGCCAAAAGGCACAGACATTATTGATCAATAAACATCAAGATCAACTCAACAAAAAAGCAATCTTCGGGTCATTGCTGTCCCACAATTTTTCACAAGAGGAAGCTCATTTGAGCTTCCTCTTGTTTTATGGGTATTTTATCGGGTGAAAATAAAGCTTTTAAAGTTCTTCTTTCAAACAAATTCACTTGAATTATTCTGAGTAAACGTTGAACTGTCCAACCTGTTTTTCCTAAATGTTGAGCGAAACTCACCAATAAATAGGCGATCATCGCAATCCAGATTTGTGTCTGAATTGCGTTCCTGCTGCGGCCTAGAAACGCTTTTAATTTGAGATTCTGCTTAATCGCCTTAAAGAACAGCTCAACTTTCCAACGATCTTTATAAATCGCCGCAATGGTAGAGGCGGCTAAATGAAAGTTATTGCTGAGAAAGCTAAAGTGCTTGCCACTTTGCTGATCTCTATATTCAATTCTTCTTAACACTGGGGCTTTTCTTTTTAGGGCATGTGCGCTATTCAGCTGAATGGTTTCATCTTTTAGAATACCTTTGGATTCAAGCACTGGATGTTGCTGGATCACCTGATACACAGATTTAGGCCTAAAACGTGTGACAAATCCAATGTTTTGAGCAGTCAGATTTGCATACCATTGGTAATCGACATAGCCTTTATCAAAAACTACAATGCTGCCAGCAGGAAACTGGAATTTGCGGCCTTGTACCATGTCATTTTCTTTGCCATTTTCAACTGCAACAAACTCAGGAATATCATTGCTGTGATTCAATCCTATACTGAGTTTCATGCTGGCTTTTGAGTCGTGAACTTTGGCCCATTCACATAAGGAAAGCGACAGGTCAATATGACTGGCATCCAAGGAATACAAGGGATTCTTAAAGCGAAATTTATGAGCTACTTTTGAGTGTTCATAGTATTTAAGCAACTTGTAAAATAGCTGTTGATACAAGGCAGCAGGCTGCTGCTCATTGATTCGTGCCAGCGTGCTTCGGGGAATAGACTTTGCTCCGAGATGACTTAGCTTTTCCTGTTGGCACTCCAAATTGGATTGAATATCTCTCAGACTTTGCCTACAAGAGAATTGAGACATCAATATGGCAATAAACTGATCCCACCGGGAAGCCGCTCTAAATTTCTGTCCAACATGGTGTACTTTAGCAAGTTGTTCAAAATCCTGTCGCACAACAGGTTTAATTAGCTCATGAAATACGGTATTCTGATGTGACAAAACCTGAATCCTGGTCGTTAAAGTGTTTGTTTGCACTCATATTTTAACTGTTAGGACTCAGGTTTTTTTATTTAAAGCAAACTATGGGACAGCAGTGATCTTCGGGTTGCTTTTTTTTGTTCCTGATCGAGATGGATCTGGAGTCATTACAAGGTTGGCGTATATCTAGAAGTTCGGGTGTTTTAGAATAAACAAAAGTTGAGTCAATGAAATTGCAAAATTTTAGGAGCTCAGGATGAAAATGACTTCATGTAAAATAGGCTGGATCGGTTGTATCTTGTGTCTGAATCTCGGGCTATTTGCCTGTCAGCCTCAAACCTCTTCAGTCACTACATCCGCGCAATCAGAAGACACAGGAGAAATCCAATCCAAAATAGTTCCAGTTAAAGATGCCAATCAGGTCGTGTGTGAAATCGAAGGTTGTGTGCGCTTTGATTTGCAGACTGTAGATACCAATATGAGTTGGATTGATCAATACTTCATGGAGCGTATTCAGCGTACTGAGCCGGTCGCTTTTAGCAAAGTGACCAGTAATAAAATTAAAGCAAAGGATCAGCCAAAATTTATTGATCAACGTTCCATTCAGGTGAATTACCTGAATCAGCATGCGCATCTGGCCACTTTTATATTTAAAACTGCCCATCAGCCTGAACGTGCAGCACAGCCCCAATCTCATACTGAATATGTCAATCTGGATCTAAAACAAAAGAAACGTCTAGCTCTTCATCAGGTTATGTGCGGTAATACAGATGAAAAACTGAAACAGACTCTATATCAAGCAAATAAAGACTGGCTGGATCGTTATCAAATCACCCAGCAGAAACTAGCACTGAGTGATAATTATTATTTTGACAGTCAGGGCTTGGTACTGGTTTATCCGGCAGGCGAGTTGAACAAGACAATCAGTGATATGGCAGAATTAAAAGTACCTTATACAGCATTAAGAGAGATCATCCGGCCTGAATATTTATCGCTTTTGCCTCAAACAAGCCTTTAAATATTGCGCTAATAAACTCCAGCCGGTAGGTCAGTCACTGTATTTTTTGACGTTAAGAGCTTACACTATAGCCAGTTTTTTTCTTATCCAAAGATTGGCTATGATCGACCCGAAATTACTTAGAAATAATATTGAGGCTGTAAATTTAGCCTTGGCAAAACGTGGTGTTCAACTGAATGTTGAGGAGTGGGCATCATTAGAAGCTCGACGTAAAGAGATTCAATCCAAAACTGAATCCTTGCAAGCTGAGCGTAATGCCGGTGCCAAGCAAGTGGGTCAGATCAAAAAAGCAGGTGGCGATGCCTCTGAAATCATGGCACGCATGTCTTCAATTGGTGATGAAATCAAGGCTGCTGAAGCTGCACTGGCTGAGCTGCAAGCTGAACTAGAAGAAAAATCACTGTCTATTCCAAACCTGCCAGATGAATCTGTACCTGAAGGTAAAGATGAAAATGACAATGTGGAAGTCCTGAAATGGGGTACACCACGCGAATTTGACTTTGAAATCAAAGACCATACTGACCTGGGCGAAATGATGGGTGGTCTGGAATTTGAAACTGCGACCAAATTGACTGGTTCACGGTTTAGCGTTCTGAAAGGTCCTTTAGCGCGTCTGCAACGTGCCATCACTCAGTTCATGCTGGATACGCATACCACTAAAAATGGCTATACCGAAGCCTATGTACCTTATTTGGTGAATGCAGATTCTTTACGTGGTACAGGTCAGTTACCGAAATTTGAAGAAGACCTGTTCAAGCTGCAAGGTGAGAAAGAATTCTACCTGATCCCTACGGCTGAAGTACCTGTAACCAACTTCGTGCGTGATGAAATCATCGATGCCGACCGTCTGCCACTGAAATATGCAGCACATACCCCATGTTTCCGTAGTGAAGCCGGTTCATATGGCCGTGATACCCGTGGTCTGATCCGTCAACACCAGTTCGACAAAGTTGAGATGGTTCAGATTGTAAAACCTGAAGACTCTATGCAGGCACTGGAAGAGTTAACTGGTCATGCAGAAGGTATTTTGCAAGCATTAGGTCTGCCATACCGTAAAATCATTCTGTGTGGCGGTGATATGGGCTTTGGTGCATGCAAAACTTATGACCTTGAAGTCTGGGTGCCAAGTCAAAATACGTATCGTGAGATTTCATCTTGCTCAAATATGTGGGATTTCCAGGCACGCCGTATGAAAGCGCGTTACCGTGCTGACCAGAAAAAAACTGAATTCGTACATACGCTGAATGGTTCAGGTCTGGCTGTAGGTCGTACTTTACTGGCGGTCATGGAAAACTATCAACGTGCTGATGGTTCAATTGAGATCCCTGAAGTACTGCGTCCGTATATGGGTGGTGCAACTTACATCGACTAAATGTCGGTGTATGCACCAAAATGTGCATGAAAATTGCTTAGACAGTCAGATTTAAAACTTTTTGAGGTATTTTGTGGATATCTTTCCAATCTCGTTAAAGTTGCAACAGCAACCTTGTCTGATTGTCGGTGGTGGACATATTGCATACCGTAAAGCGGTATTGCTACAGAAAGCAGGGGCAGTCATTTCGGTGGTTGCACCTGAGATCGAAGCGAGTCTGCTTGAGATTGTTCAAGCGACCGCCGGTCAATATGTTCAGGCACCTTTCAATTCTGAAATTCCTCTACGTTCCTACCGTCTGGTGATTGCAGCGACCAATGATGCTGGAGTCAACCGTCAGGTGTTTGAAGACTGTGAAGCTGAAAATGTGCTGGTCAACAGTGTTGATGATCCACCACATTGCCGTTTCATGGTGCCAGCAATTATCGACCGCTCACCACTGGTTATTTCAGTCGCGAGTAACGGTACTTCACCAGTATTGTCTCGTCAGATCCGCACTCAGCTTGAAGCTACCATTCCGCATGGTATGGGTAAACTGGCTGAGTTCTCTGGTAAGTGGCGTAGTGCAGTTAAAGCCAAGATCACTAATCCCGATGAACGCCGTATCTTCTGGGAAGATTTATATGCCAGTCCTTTGAAAGAACAGGTATTTAATGAAAATCTGGCTGAAGCCGACCGTTTGATTGAACAAGCCTTAAATGAATGGCAAAAGCCAAAAGGTGAGGTTTATCTGGTCGGTGCCGGACCGGGTGATCCGGAGTTATTGACGCTAAAAGCCTTACGCTTGATGCAGCAGGCCGATGTGGTGATCTATGACCGTTTGGTCTCTGCACCGATTATGGATCTCTGTCGCCGTGATGCAGAAAAGATCTATGTCGGTAAGGCGAGGTCCAATCATGCGGTGCCACAAGAAGGGATTAATGCCTTACTGGTGAAATATGCCAGCGAAGGCAAGCGAGTCTGTCGTCTAAAAGGCGGTGATCCGTTTATCTTTGGTCGTGGCGGTGAAGAGATTGAAGAGCTGTTTGCTGCTGGCGTGGCCTTTCAGGTCGTGCCTGGCATTACCGCAGCTTCAGGCTGTTCAGCTTATGCTGGTATTCCGCTCACTCATCGTGATTATGCACAAAGCGTGCGTTTCCTGACAGGTCATTTAAAAGAAGGTTCTCCTGAACTGCCTTGGAATGAACTGGTTTATGAAAACCAGACACTGGTACTTTATATGGGACTGGTGGGACTGGAAAAAATCTGTGCACAATTGATTGAGCATGGTCAGCGTCCAGATATGCCAGTGGCCTTGGTCTCAAAAGGCACCACACCAGAGCAAAAAGTGGTGGTGGGAACGCTCCAAGATATTGCATCGAAAGTGAATGAGCACCATATTCAGGCACCAACCTTGACCATTATTGGTGAAGTGGTGCGTTTACGTGAAAAATTGAAGTGGTCCTAAATGGCCACTAAACTCCCAAAAGTAGAGAAAAGCTGTGATCCATGTTGTTTTATATGAACCTGAAATTCCTGCCAATACAGGTAATATTATTCGCCTATGCGCAAATACGGGAGCACAGTTACATTTGGTCAAGCCCCTTGGCTTTGAACTGGATGATAAAAAACTAAGACGTGCCGGTCTCGATTATCATGAATATGCCAATATGCAGATTTGGGAAAATATTGAAGAGTGTCTGGCCGATCTGGCTACTAAGGGCGTAGGTGTGGATGCGGTTTATCCGCTGACCACCAAAGGTTTTGAAACCCCGCATACCTCAGATCTAAATCGTTCTGTAGCCTTGTTGATGGGATCAGAAACTCGTGGCTTGCCAGAGCATGTACGTATGATGTTCCCAAAAGAGCACTGGATTCGTCTGCCAATGGCCGAGAATTCACGCAGCTTGAATCTGTCCAATGCAACAGCTGTGATTGTCTATGAAGCTTGGCGTCAACAGGGTTTTAAACCGCTTTAAGTTCATCGTACCGATTTAAACAGCTGCCTAAAGGCAGCTTTTTTATTTTATGTAACAGATACAGGTACATGTTTGGTCTGTAAGCGTCCGCTGAATCCCATACCTATTTTTTAATTCGATTTAGGTTTCCAGCAGTGCGGCAGCAATTCTTCAATTTGGGTCACTTTGTGTGTCGGTAACCTTTTCAGCACATCACTTAAATAGGCATACGGATCCAAGCCATTCAGCTTTGCTGACTGGATTAAAGTCATGATGTTTGCCGCTCGCTGACCACTGCGCAGCGAACCTGCAAACAGCCAGTTCTTGCGTCCCAACGCCCAGGGACGCATCTGATTCTCTACCCAATTGTTGCATATCGGTAGATTGCCATCATCCAGATAGCGGCTTAAGGCTGGCCAACGCTTCAGAGTGTAATTGATAGCCTTGGCGGTGGGAGAACTCGATGGCACTGTCAGATGATGTTGGTTGAGCCATTCATATAGTTGTTGCATCACTGGTTGACTATGCTGTTGTCGGTATTCGCGGCGGTCTTCCGCTGTACCATCGGTCTTTTTCCTGAGTTCTGCTTCTATCGCATACAGTTTCTGAATCAGCACTAAGGCCTGTTCAGCAACCTGACTTTTCCCAGTTACATGCAGTTCATGGAATTTACGACGTGCATGGGCCATGCACCCCACCTCAATCACCTGGCCTGATTTAAAACGTGCTTTATAACCACTGTAATCATCACAGACTAGATAGCCCTGCCAGCCTTTCAAGAACTCTTCAGCATGCTGGCCTGAACGACTATCCTGAAAGTCATAGATCACCGCCTGAACTGGATTATACTGTGTGGTGGCATAGGCCCAGACATAACCTTTCTTCGGTTTTTTATTATTCTCACCCATCCGCATGATGGTGACCGGTGTTTCATCTGCATGCAGCACCCGCTGTTGCAGCACCACCTCTTTTAAGGCATTGGCCAGAGGTTCCAGTTCTACACCGCAGCGACCTATCCAATCAGATAAAGTGGATCTGGACAGATCAATGCCAGCCCGCTGATAGATCAGGCGCTGACGGTACAGCGGCAAATGATCGGCATACTTCGATACCAGCACATGGCTGAGCAATTCAGGTGAAGCAATGCCTTTATCAATCACATAGGCGGGCATCGCTTGCTGAGTTAGAGTGTCACACTGATCACAGACCCATTTACCACGCACATGCTGTTCCTTATAGAACTGTGCCGGTCTGAAATGCAGTTTTTCACTGACATCTTCGCCGATACGACGGAGTTGGCAGCCACAAGCACATTGGGTTGATGCAGGTTCATGCTCAATACGGATGGTGTGTAGATGATCTGGCAGTGGTCGACGTTTAGGTTTATTGGTTTTGGCTTTCTGTGTCGCTGCATTGGTTTTATCTGCATTTAGCCGTTCCAGTTCTAGATCAACCGCGGCAATATCTTCTTCAACCGCTTCATCCCAGAGATGGATTTGTTTTGCCGTTAAGTGTTCATTCTTTTGGGCGAATTTGTGCTTTTTAAACAGCGCCAGTTCATGCTCGTATTTTTGATTGAGAATAGAAAGATGTTGAACTTTGGCATCCAATTGTTGGTTTGATTGTGCTAGAGACTGATGCTGCAGCGCCAACTGCCTGGTGAATTCCAGCAGTTGTTCATGGGTCAGTTGGCTTAAGTCAGGCAGCGTATTCATGACCGCAGTATGCCTGAGGTCATGAGAAGAATGAAATAGAACGTTTGGAGAATAGCAGAATGGTCGAGCCTGGTTTAAAGCATCGTCACCACCTGCTGTCGTCCAATGCGCTGCCAGGGCAAACCTTGGATCAGTGCCTGTAACTGTTCCGGGCTGAGGGCCACGGTTTCACCTTGGTGAACTTGAGCCCAGTGAAATTTGCCCTGTTCCAGCCGCCGGGCACACAGCCAGATGCCCAATCCATCATGTACCAGCACTTTCATGCGATGGCCACGTTTATTACAGAACAGGTAAGCACAATGCGGTTTGATGTAGCCAAAGGCTCTCACCACCTGAGCCATGGTCGTATCCATACCTGCACGCATGTCCATGGGCTGAGTAGACAACCAGATTTCATCAATGCGGATCATGTTGCAAGTGCCTTGAGTAATTCTGCCAAGGCAGGTATTTCTGATGTCTGCCATTTTAGCTGAATATCATTATTCGTATGAGGCACGGTGATACACAACGTGATCCTCTCATCAATAGGTTGGCTGATTGCAGCAGTGTAAGGCAAAGCAATAAATGCTGGATTCACATGAGTAGGATCCTGCACGGCACCCTCATGATGGCTGAAGATCCTGATCCAACGACTGACAAGGTTGGCATTAATACTATGTTGCAGTGCGACCGAAGCGATCGAGGTATTAGGATTTTTGCAGGCATTGACAATACTGAGTTTGAATTCTTTGCTGTATTTTCGGCGTTTTTTAGCAACAGGAGGTGTTGCTGAATATATATCCATGTTCATGGATTAAGTCCCCACTTGTTTTTAGGTGGGAACTAAATTAAGGCTTATAGGATCGCTTGGTAAGGCTGTGTTAGCCGGATGCTTACTTTGGTCTTTCAGGTAATCTTGTAGATAAGCTGTTGAGAATGTAGAAAAAAGGATGGTTTTTAGCAAGCTGTAGTACGTTATTGCTGGCCAGCATGATGACACAGGCTCAAGAAGCGCCACAGCAATCAGTATCATCACAAGATACAGCTCAGCCCATTACTCAGGAATAAATCCGCCAAGGGCTGGCAGCGATGCAACGGCGCTTAAATAGCCGCATTGAGCAATGGGGCAAAATCCTTAGCCGTGATGATTTCGAGTGGACTTGGCGTGGACGTCAGATGAAACCAGCCAAACGTCAGGAAGTTTGTGATATTTTTCAGGGCGTGGTGAATGAAATGTATCAAATGGCGGTAAAGAACAAGGCTCGACTCAGTCCGGAAGATCAGAAACTATTATCCAATCATGATCTGTTTATTGAAAAATTGGGCTTTCAAAATAACCGGGTCAATACCCAGATGGGTTTTGACTGTCGCCTACAATAAGCCCAGTCCATTATCCAAGAAAATAAAAAAAGGCGCATAAAGCGCCTTTTTAAGTATGAACAATATCGATTATTCAAACTCGTTATGTTGTGGAGCAGGGTGCTTAAAGCCCTTGGTTTTATAACCCAGGTACAAAATACCGAACATCGCCCACCATAAACCGTATTTCAGTGCAGTTTCTTCAATTTCCAGCCACATCGCAAAGATACTGATAAAACCAAGCATCGGGATGACCACAAAGCTAAAAATGTCTTTTGCGGTTTTAGTACGACCATCACGCAGTGCATAACGTGAAATCACTGACAGGTTTACGAATGTAAACGCAGTCAAGGCACCGAAACTAATCATTGAAATCACGATATCCAGATCCATGAAGCCAGCAGTTAAGGCCACTGCACCTACAATCAGAATGTTGTAGTTTGGCGTATAGCTTTTCGGACTGATATGACCAAAGATTTTCTTGTTGATCACGCCATCACGACCCATGACATACATTAGACGTGATACACCTGCGTGAGCAGAAATACCAGACGCCATTACGGTAATGATCGCAAAAGTCAGCACATAAGACTGGAACAGTGAGCCACCGACAAGAAGTAGGATTTCTGGCTGAGTTTCAGCAATATTCTTGAAGTAAGAACCCGGTGTAGAAGGGAAGTACAACTGCATGAAGTAAGTACTGATAATGAAAATCACACCAGCGATTAAAGCAGTCAAGAAAATCGCTTTAGGCAAGGTGTTTTCAGTATCTTTGGTTTCTTCTGCCAGAGAACTTAAAGAGTCAAAACCAGTGAATGAGAAGCACAGTAAGGTCGCACCAGTAATCAAGGCGCCAACTGAAGTCAGTTCATTCCAGAACGGTTCAAGACTCCAAAGCTGGTAACGCTGTTCAGCTGTAATCGGACCATCAGCATTGAAACCGGCCTGCAGTTTGGTAAATACCATCCAGGTAAAGATACCGATCACCAATAACTGTACCAGTACGATCAAACTGTTAAAGTTCGCCACGAAGCGTGCACCACGCAGGTTTACCCCGGTCATAAAGGCAGTCAGTACGATTACCCAGACCCAATGGTTCACATCAGGAAACAGTGCTTCAAGATAGATCACTGCCAGGATGATGTTCACCATTGGGGATAACAGATAATCCAGCCAAGAAGACCAGCCCACCATAAAGCCAATATTCGGATGAATCGATTTTTGGGCATAGGTATAAGCCGAACCCGAAGAAGGGTAACGGCGAATCATGTGACCATAGCTGATCGATGTAAACAAAATTGCAATCAGGGCAATGATGTAAGAAGTAGGAACATGCAAATGACTTTCTTCAGATACCAAACCAAAAGTATCAAATAAGGTCATTGGTTGAATGTAAGCTAAACCAATAATAATGATGTGCCAGAGCCCTAGCGTTTTTTGCAGTTTAGCTGCCGATTGAGTCCCAGAGAAATTTGTCAACGGCGTTATCCTCTTAATCGTTGATCAAGGATCAGTCATATTTAATAAGGATCGTTTGAGACGAACGATCCCCCCTACAATTTTCTATAAAAGCGCGCCAATCTACTTTAAAATTACGGCTTTTACTAGCTATTTTTTGAATTTAGGCCTGCACGAAATGTGCCATTCGAAGCAAAAAACAGCGATTTCCTGCAAGATAAAAGCCCGATGTCTAAAAAAACATCAGGCTTAAATTTTTCGCTATATTGGCTTATTTTTCAGTAATTACCAAGCCTTTTTTAAGATAGATTTCAGATCTTCCAAACTGGCTTCTTTCGGGTTGTAAATGATGGAACCATCATTTAATGCTTTTTCAGTAACTTCATCCAGCTGTGCTTCAGAAATCTTACCTGTTTCACTTAATGTGCGCGGTAATTTGGTCAAGCTATAGATTCGATCACGCATGGTTAAAATTGTAGCAATGGTCTTGTCTGCACGTAGGTGTGCTGGCGTCTGTGCATAGATATCCGCACCCGCTAATGGTAGTAGCAGCTCGGCAATCTTGTCACCATTGACTTCCTTGTTATATTCCAGCACATAAGGCAGGAACAGGTTCATACATAGGCCATGCGGCAAATGCGCGACTGCACCTAGAGCATGTCCAAGCGAGTGCACCAGGCCCACCATTGAATTGGAGAAGGCAATACCAGCCATAGTAGAGGCTTGAGCCAGCTCCAGACGACCTTGAGCATCAGCTGGGTTGTCGAGTACATTAAACAGGTTGGCACTGACCTTTTTCACTGCAGCTGTGGCATAGGCATCGGAAATTGGATTGGCTGCCATACACGTGTAGGCTTCTACAGCATGTGTCATCGCATCCATGGCTGTCATGGCAGTCAGATGCGGTGGCAGGGTCTGGGTCATACGTGGATCCAGAATCGCAGCATGCGGCATTAGGTAATAGGATGCGAATGGCATTTTCAAATTCTTTTCAGTATCCGATACCACAGCAACCATCGTCACTTCAGAACCAGTTCCTGAAGTCGTAGGAATTACGAAAAATGGCTTCAGCGGTTTAGGCAGATTATGCGCACCAGAATATTTGAGTAAGTCGTCACCACCTTCAGAGACTAGAATATTGGTCGCTTTTGAAGTATCAATCACTGAACCGCCGCCAACAGCAATAATGGCATCGCAATCATGATCACGATAAAGCTGTGCTGCGCTACGCACTGTACCTAAACTAGAATCTGGCGGTACATCATCAAAAATCGCTGCAATTTTGGCATCGGTCGATTCAAAAGCAGCTTCAATCGGCGCCAGCAGGTTATTGGCACGTACCCCTTTATCAGTAATGATCAGTGGACGTTTAGCACCTAAAGTGGCCAGTTCAAAAGGAATGTGTTCTAACGCGGCATGACCAGCAATCACTTTGACTGGACAGAAAAATTCATAATAAGGTTTTGCCATGTTATACACTCCGTTTCAAATAAGATTGAGCGACTTTTAAGTAGATGCTGCTCGCTTCCATGATTTTATCTTTGAGTCTCAGATTATTCGGGTATTCTTTTACTGCCAGTTGCGCCACCATTTTCGGCAAGATCAGCGCTTCCATTTTATTCAGGCAACGTACCAGACGGATCGCATAGGAAATATCACCATTGGCAATCATGCGGTCATTGGCAAAGGCCTGAGACGTGCTTTCCTGAAAGGAAAACACCAGAAAGGCATGATGCAGATGCTTAAAGGTAATGGTCAGGTCTGGCTTGATGCTGCTGTCTTTGACCAGTTCCAGCTGATGTTGTTCCGTGACCCGGGCAACGAAGGCCGGGCCATGCGGAAAAACATTCATTGAAAGCCTGAAATTGGCGGGAAACTGGGCAACTTCCTGTTTGATTTCTGGGTCTACCTGACTTGCCATGACCAGGCCACGGCCAATGATATCCATCATCAGTTTGACATAGGCAAGCTGCAAAGCGGGTTTTACGGATTTTGTCGCAATCACGTGATGATCCCTATCTTGATATTATTTGTTTAGAGTAATTACTCTAATTTATTTATTGTTAAAATGCAAAGGCTTTATCTTTGCTCGACGTTCACCTGATTAAAGTAACCGCTGCTGCTTAAAGTTTCAATAATTTCAACACATAAGTCATTAAACTTTGGCGGATTGCTGACGAGGTCATTAATTCGCACCATTTCCAGACCTGCATAGCCGCAAGGGTTAATGGTATGGAAACCAGTCAGGTCGCAATCAATATTTAAAGACAGGCCATGATAGCTACGGCCTTTACGAATCTTGAAGCCGAGAGAACCAATTTTACGCTCATTCACATAGACGCCCGGAGCATCGGGTTTGGCATAGGCTTCAATGCCATGATTTTTTAGGAGCTGGATCATCAGGTTTTCAGCATACGACACCAATCTACGGACATTCCAACCCAGACGATTCAGGTCAAACATAAAGTATGCGACGAGCTGACCAGGACCATGCCAAGTGACTTGACCACCACGGTCGGTTTGAATGACAGGAATATCAGTTGGAATCAGGATATGTTCCGGTTTGCCTGCCTGACCTTGGGTCAGTACATCATGGTGCTGCAAAATCCATAACTCATCAGGCGTATTTTCATCACGGTTTTCCGTGAAGCTTTTCATTTCCAGAAAACGGTCTTCGTAGGGAGTCAGGTTATTATATTGACGGATAATCAGGGAGGGTTTTTGAACCGCAGCTGTCACAGTGTGCGTCCTTAGAAAATTAAATCATACTGAAAATAATTATAATGATTTCAGCAATGGATAGGGGAGGGATTCGTAGTAATTGTTGGTGAGCTGGTCACACATATAAAAAACACGCCCGAAAGCGTGTCTTTTAATTTGCCAAGGTTGGAGCAGAATAATCTTAAAGTGCAGTCTTGATCAGTGGGCAAGCTGCAAGATCAGCATATACGGCATGAACCTGTTCCAGTTCAAGGAAACGTAGCTGAGCAGTGATCGAATGATATTTACCAGTACGAGATGGAGTGATGCTTACGCTATCGCCATCAAAGTCAGGGAAATGTTTGGTAAAAATCTCAACAACTGCATTCAGCAGTTCTTCACCTGCAAGGCCAATGAGTTTGATTGGGTAATCCATTGGAAAAACCCAAAGATCTTCGCGGAGTTCACGAGATGGTGTACGGTCTAACATGTAGTTCCCCTATTCGAAACGCCTGCGTAGCGCAGGCGTTTGGGTGTATTGCAATACAAAATGGAGGCGAGAGATGAAATTTCAAGTCTCCAAAATTGTATTAAATCTTAGTCATTTTCCAGGAATGAACGCAGATGTTCAGAACGGGAAGGGTGACGTAACTTACGTAGAGCTTTCGCTTCGATCTGACGGATACGTTCGCGGGTTACATCGAACTGTTTACCGACTTCTTCCAAAGTATGATCCGTTGGCATGTCGATACCGAAACGCATTTTCAGGACTTTCGCTTCACGTTCAGTCAGGTTTTCCAGTACTTCGCGAGTCGCTTCTTTCAGGCCTTCTGAAGTAGCAGCATCCACTGGTGAGGTGATGTTGCTGTCTTCAATGAAGTCACCCAAATGCGAATCTTCATCATCGCCGATTGGTGTTTCCATCGAAATCGGTTCTTTAGCGATTTTCAGTACTTTACGAACCTTCACTTCGTCCATTTCCAGACGTTCGCCCAGTTCTTCCGGTGTCGGTTCACGGCCCATTTCCTGAAGCAATTGACGAGATACACGGTTGATCTTGTTAATCGTTTCAATCATGTGCACTGGAATACGAATGGTACGTGCCTGATCCGCGATTGAACGGGTAATCGCCTGACGAATCCACCAAGTGGCATAAGTCGAGAACTTATAACCACGACGGTATTCAAACTTGTCTACCGCTTTCATCAGACCGATGTTACCTTCCTGAATCAGATCCAGGAACTGCAAGCCACGGTTGGTATATTTCTTCGCAATCGAAATGACCAGACGCAAGTTTGCTTCAACCATTTCTTTCTTGGCACGACGTGCTTTCGCTTCACCGACTGCCATACGTTTGGCAATGTCTTTGATGTCACGAACTTTAAGATCAAGGTCTTTTTCGATATCTGCGATTTTTTGCTGGAAGGCCAATACGTCAGGACGTACTTTTTCCAGATAAGCTTTCTGATCAGCAGTCGCTTTCGCAATTTGCTCATCTAACCAGGCTGGATTCGATTCCTGACCCGGGAAAGTAGTACGGAACTGGGTACGGTCCATACGGCCACGACGGACGGCATAACGCATCACTTCACGTTCTGCACCACGGATCTGGTCATGTGTACCACGAATCATTTCAGAAATGATATCGAACAAACGCGGGGTGAACTTGAACATCATGAACACAGTTGCAAGCGCTTGAAGTGCTTCTTCTGCTTCTTTGCTGTTACGGCCGTGTTTTTCCAGTACCGCTTTGGTATTTTTCCAGGCATCTGAAAGTTCGGCAAAACGAACTTTGGCAATTTCTGGATCTGGGCCTGAGTCACCTTCAGAATCGTCATCGCTATCAGACTCTTCATCTTCCTCGTCATCATCCAGTTTTACATCTTTGGTTGACTTGGTCGTTGCTTCTTCGTCTTCTTCGATTTCAGCGACTTCTTCCAGTACTTCTGGAATTTCTTCATCTGATTCAGGGTCTAAATAACCTGACAGAATGTCAGCAAGGCGGCGTTCGCCAGCTTCATAATCTTTGTATTCTTGTAGTACAACTTCTACAGCATTCGGCCAGTAAGCAATAGAGTGAAGAACGTCTCGGATACCTTCTTCAATGCGTTTTGCAATGCTAATTTCGCCTTCACGCGTTAAAAGTTCAACGGTACCCATTTCACGCATGTACATACGTACAGGGTCAGTCGTACGACCTGGTTCGTTTTCTACAGATGCAAGTACAGCCGCAGCTTCTTCTTCTGCAACTTCATCGGCAGCTTCTGCAGTATCCTCGAACATTGCATCATCAGATTCAGGCGCACGATCATGGACAGGAATACCCACATCATTCAGCATTTGAATGATGTCTTCAATCTGTTCGCTTTCTGTGATGGAGTCCGGGAGATGATCGTTAACCTCAGCGAAGGTTAAGTAACCTTGTTCTTTGCCTCGGCTAATCAGAGCCGCTACTTGAGAAGTAGGGGAAGTCATATCGCTCATCTTTGCTTACTCTTCGTTGAATCTGTGGCAGTGAAAAACCGTGCATGATAGCACAATTCACCTGAAATAGTTTTTGGAATTGATCAGTCAAGCATGATTTTATAAATATGTTTGAATAACAATTGAATATCGATATTGGGTCTAAGTTTATCTTTTCAAGTGTATTTCCCAATCTAATTTTAGAAACGTCCCTCATCCATGGGATAAAAAGCGTTCACTATCTAACCAGCTAATAAATACACAATTATGCTGTAGAAAAACAAGAGCTAACTAGTATAAACATACAAAATATATAAATAAAACTTGACAAGTTTTTAAAGGCAAGATAAATAGCGCCTAGACCCATTTACATTTTTCACTACGAGGTAGTTTTAGTGTCTTCGACAGATTTTGAACTAGATGATAGCTACGGTGATGATGATGTTAATTTCGATGAGGCATCGAGTAAGCTAAGTGCGAAAGAGTCGTTGGAAAAACGTCGTTTAATTGATGATCTGCTCTCGCAACGCCGCCTGGAACGCGAACTCAAAGATTTTGATTATGACTTCGACGATGATGACGACTTTGACGACGAAGATTAACGAATTCAGATTTAGCATAGCCTGAATAAATGCTATGCTAATCCTTTCGGTTTTCTAAGTTTGGATGTTAAATGAGTGCTTTAGATTTAGACCTGTTGAGTGAATATCTGGATGGCGACCAAAATGAGTATGGTCTGGATTTTGCGGCAACTCATGGTTTCTTATGTGCTATCGCAGTAGGCCCGCAATTTGACAAATGGATGGATGAGCTTTTTGAAGGCAACCAGAAAAAAGTGCCTGCAGAAATCATCAATCAGGTTAAAGCATGGTTAGAGTCAATCCGTCAAAGCTTGGCCAATGAAGAAGGGATCACTTTCCCATTTGAAATTGAAGAAGCAGATACCGAATCAAGTCTAGGTGACTGGAGTGTGGGCTTTGTAGATGCCATGTTCCTGAACGAAGAAGCCTGGTTTACAGAAGAATTTGAAGAACAGTTGGTCGATTTAACGCTGCCAATTATGGTATTCAGTGGCATCGATGAAGAAGATCCGCAAATGGAATCTTTCCGTCGCAATGGTCAGTTAATGGATGAGCTTGCAGAAGAGATTCCAGAAAACTTGAATGAATTATATCTGATGTACCACACACCAGAATAAGTCATGCCCCGCCATGAAAAAGCACCGTCAGGTGCTTTTTTTAGCTCAGGTGTTTTGTACAACGTTTGGACTAGTTAATTACCTAGTCTAAGGTTTATGATCGGCACCCGTACGCTTGCTCAAGCTATAACGCGCATAGCCATTATAGGCGATATGGAACAGCAAGGCATGTAAGGCAATACTTGTAGCCACCAGGAACGAGTTTGGCCCGCGTCCTGTATAAGCCATTCTTCTATAGATTTCCTCCGTCTGTGGATGCAGCCAGATCACTATAAACAAAAAGATAAATCCAAAGGTCATGGCAATAATCGTGGAACCCCAGACCAGTCTGCTTTTCTCTTCCTGGGTGGGTAGTCGGAGTTCTTTTTTCACAAAGTATCGGGCGCTGAGAAAGGCGGAGGCAATCAGGGCAGGAATCATCAGAATGGCGCCCAGATTGAATACATAGATGAGTATGCCGACTATTAAGACCAGAGTCAGATAAACGGTGGCAAAATATTTAAGATAATGCGACATCGTTTTAGCCTCCTTATGCTGGGGTCTCTTCAGGATGGGCGATTTTTACGTTGATGTCTACGGTATAAAACCCAGCCCACGATGATCACGACAATCGCAATAATCACATAACTGACCTGACTAAAGATTTTGTGCATCAATTCCTGATTTTCACCAAAATAAAAACCGACACAGGCCAGGAACGTGGTCCAGATAACAGTACCTAGTCCACTATAGAACATGAATTTCCAGAAAGGCATATGGCTCATGCCGGCCGGGATACTGATGAGGGAACGTACTGCCGGAACCATCCGGCCAAAGAATACAATCCGGTGTCCATACTGCTCGAACCATTCCAGAGATTTTTTCACGTCTTTAGATTTGATAAACAAGAATTTTCCATATCGGTCTATGAATCTGAAAATACTGTCGTGGTTAAATTTGTAGCCAATCCAATAGAGCAATGCCGCTGCCAATAACGAACCGATACTGCCTGCAATAATGACTCCAACCAGCAGTAATTCTCCCTGAGAAGCGGAATAGCCGGCAGAAGGCATAATAATTTCAGAGGGGATCGGGGGAAAGACATTGTCAAGAAACATGAGCAGGGCAATGCCCCAGTAGCCCAGCTGTTCCATGACAGAAATAATCCATTCAGTCAGATTCATAGAATTGGCAAAATAAAGAATACTGCTTGTATCCTAAGCAGTATTTTTAAGAGGGTAAAGTTAAGTTATATAAATGGCCAAGTGCGGATTAACTATGGGTTAAGGTATAAATGTAAACTTTACGTAAGCTGTAAGCCAGGCAAACTGGCAGAGCACTGAGCAGTAAATAATGTGCTGCTGTAGCCTCAATATGGTAGCCGATAAACAGGGCAAGAATGGCACCAATGATAGTTCCCAAGATCACAATAAACAGATGTGATTCTGCTTCCAGCTCATCTGTCATTTGGGTAATACGTTCCAGTTTTGTATTTTCTTTAGGTTGGAATCTAACAATATTATCTGAATCCCGAGCAAGTGAATTGGCCATTTTGTTTTCCTTTTCATTTAAAAAATTAATTAATAATGAAAGACTTATGGTAACAAAGTAATGTGATATAAAGACTATCAAGCTTGGCTGTAAAAATATGCTGTTCTTGGTAAGGGATTGGTAAGTTTTTTATTGCAGATGTAATGCTTATGTAAATAAAAAGCCCTCCGAAGAGGGCTTAGATATTTTTGGTTACAAAACTGGAGTTAGAGACGTTTACGTTTTGCAGCCAGAATTTGCGATTGACGCATACGGAAACCTTCTTTTTGTTTCTCGGTGGTTTTATCGATGCAGTACACACAAGATACGCCGTGTTCATAACTTGGCAGCGCTGCTTCTTCAGGTGTTAATGGCCAGCCACACGCATGACATTTGGTATTTTGACCTTCTTCCACACCATGTGTAACCGCAGTACGGCCATCAAATACGAAACATTCACCTTCCCACAGACTTTCTTCAGCTGGGGTTTCTTCCAGGTATTTCAGAATACCGCCTTTCAGGTGATATACCTCTTTAAAGCCTTCCTGAAGCAATAAAGAAGTTGATTTTTCACAGCGAATACCACCGGTACAGAACATGGCAATTTTCTTGTCCTTGTGCTGTTCCAGATTCTTTTTCACGTATTCAGGGAATTCACGGAAAGTTTCAGTTTTCGGATCGATTGCGCCTTTAAAGGTACCGGCTTTATATTCGTAATCATTACGAGTATCCACCAGAATCACATCATCACGTGCAATCAGCTCATTCCATTCTTTAGGATCAAGATAATGGCCAACCAGATCACGTGGCTTAACCGGCACACCTAAAGTCACAATCTCTTTTTTCAGCTTGATCTTCATTTTACGGAATGGTTTGTCAGAGCTATGCGACTCTTTATATTCCATTTCGTTGAAGCCTTCATCCAGCAGGAACTGGTGTACTTTATCGATGGCTTCACGGTTACCCGCAACGGTACCGTTAATGCCTTCACCTGCCACAATTAGAGTACCGCAAAGGTTGATGGTTTTTACCAAGTCTAAAAGACGTTGTTGCAGACCCTCAGGGTCTTGAACTTCTTTGAATTGATAAAGTGCGGCAACAACCCAACCAGTCGTCGCTTGCTGTTCTACAGGTGCAAGCTGTTCTACAGTAGCGTTCATGGAATACTCCAACGTAGCATGATAATTTGAAAGGCGCATATTTTAACGTGATTTGAATGAATAAGCGAGTAAAAGGCCGGGTTTTAACGGACTTCAAATCGATAGGGAGAACATGTATAGTCATGCCGACCCAGGATTTTGATGCAATGATGCAGATGCTGGAAGTTGCAGCACAGTTGGAGTAAGTTTTGAGTTCGGATCGTCGTATTGCATCTTTGACCCCTTGCGCAGGGCGTTGCTCAACCGTATTTGGTGATGCGGTCTGTCGTGGTTGCCGCCGTTTTAATCATGAAGTGATTCACTGGAACAGTTATAACGCAGATCAACATACTGCGGTCTGGCAGCGGCTGGATGCACAGCTAGATCAGATTTTGGTCCCGATGCTGCCGATGGCAAACCTGGCCAAAGTGGAAACATTTGTCCTGTCTAAACGGGTGCGTCTGCGTGAAGATGCGACTAAGGGCCGTAAGCTTTACCATGCCTTGAAACTCTGTGAAAAGAACCGTCATTTTACTGATGAAAGCGGTTTAGGCATTCATTACAAACAGGTACGTCCGCTTTGGGATGAATTCGAGCGTCGGGTACTGGCACTCGCCAAAGCCAGTTATGACTTGGCCTTTTTACGGGCGGATGGGATGAGCCAGCACCTGATTCAGATGCAGGAAGAGGACGAATAAGTCCTCTTTTTTATTAAAAAATCATGATAGCTGAGGAAATGGCGTGAATATCAGTGAATATGCTCTCTATTGTCTGGCCGTCGTCATCATGATTGCCACACCTGGGCCTGTTATGCTACTAGTTGCCAGTACTGGACTGAAAGGTGGCTATAAACATGCTTTACAGACCATTTTCGGGACGAATTTTGCTTCTCTGGTATTGATCACCTTATCTATTTTTAGCTTAAAAGGCTTATTAGTCATTAATGAAAACTGGCTGAATGGCATCAAGCTGCTTGGCTGTTTATATATTGCCTGGCTAGGAATCCAGATTTTCCGGGAAGTCTGGAAAGGGCAGGGTCCAACCAGTTCACAAGGTTTGCAACCAGTACAGGGAGGATTTCGAACCGGTTTTCTGGTGGGGATCTCCAATCCCAAAGATATTATTTTCTTTGCTGCATTTTTCCCGCAGTTCATCGGCATTACTCCAAACTTAGATTCCAGTTTAGTAATTCTAACGATCAGCTGGATTGTTCTGGATTTTTTGACCCTATCATTAGTTTATTTAGGCTTTCAACGCTTTGCTAAATCCAAGCTGTATCCTTATTTGCTTGGTTTGTGCGGTTTGATTTTATTGGTAGTCGCAGTCTATGGAATATTATCTGTACTCATCTAAAAATATTTATATAAAATAAAAATCCCGGCTTAAGCCGGGATTTTTTATCTTTACGCCTTAGACATTGTGCTGCTGGCGGTAATGCACCAGTTCATCAATGGTGATCACGGTCAGCTGATGTGTCTGTGCATAAGACAATACCTGAATGCCAGAAGCCATAGTGCCATCTGGGTTAGTCAGTTCACACAGAACACCGGCAGGTCTTAAACCCGCCAGACGTGCAAGATCAATCGTACCTTCGGTATGACCACGACGGGTCAGCACACCGCCTTCACGGGCACGTAAAGGGAAGACATGACCTGGACGATTCAGATCACTGGCGACAGCACCGTCTTTAATGGCTGCTTTAATCGTAGTGGTACGGTCTTTGGCAGATACACCAGTCGTCACACCTTCCGCAGCTTCAATCGTTACAGTAAAGGCAGTTTTAAACTGGCTAGAGTTATCCTGCACCATTGGCGGCAGTTCTAGATGATTGGCCAGTTCATCAGTCAGGCACAGGCAGACAATACCGGAACCATCGCGAATCATGCGTGCCATGGTTTCTACAGTCAAAGTCTCTGCAGCAACAATGAGGTCGGCTTCATTCTCGCGGTCAAAGTCATCCATCACCAGAACAGGTCTGCCTTGGCGGATGTCTTCGAGTGCTTGTTGGATGCGCTGTTCAGCGGGAGCTAAAGCGGAAAAGAAAATTTCGGGTTGAATTAAACTTGACATTGAAACGCTCACGTAAAGTAAAAGTACGATTGAACATTTCAGGACATAGTGAAAATAGGCTTATAGCAAAACAGTTTCATGCCAGGCATAAAACAGGATGTACTGCTTTCGTCTTCTTTCATCCGGACTATACCGTCGGCTCTGGATTTACACCAGATCTGCAGATCAATTGAAATTGACCGCTCGTGGGCTGATTCAGAAATAGAAAGATTTACTACCCTGAAATTACCACCGGTGGGGAATCTCACCCCGCCCTGAAGCGATGTGGGATCATTATAGTCCTGGTTTTTAAAAGATGGTATAGTTTGGCCAGTCACGAATTTGCAGAATTTCAGATAAGCAAAACAGATTATTTGAATTACTACAGCCTTTTAGCAAAAAACTGGAAACATGTTATGTTGCTATTAAGAATAGAAATTGATCAATCATTCAGACAATGAAGAAAACCGAGCTGATCCATAATAATCCATTTTCTCCCTTGCTGTTTTGTGATGCAAAGGTTTTGCGTTATCTCAATATTTTGGGCGTTGCGCTGATTGCAGTCAGTTTGCTGTATTTAATGGCTGCGAACTGGTGGATGCTACCGAATCAGGTTCAACTTGCAATTCCAATGCTGGTTTTAGTCTGTAGTGCAATAGCCAGTATTTACTTTAATCAGCGGGAATGGATCAGACAGAGTCTGGATACCTTGTCTGGCCTGATGCTGGGCTTAAGTCTGGCTGTGATTGGGCAGATCTATCAGACTGGTGCCGATAGTTATCAGTTATTTCTGCTCTGGGCTGTATTACTCTTGCCGTGGCTATATCGATCCAATATCGGTATTTTTGCCATGCTTTGTGTGGTCACTCAGCTGGCATTGTATTTTTACTTTAAACAAAGTTTCTGGATGATACGGGCAGAAGGGTTGTATCTACTGACTTTGAATCTACTTACAGCCATTAGTTTTGCCTTTGTCATACGTTATTACCCGTTGCTGCGATATCTGTTTATTGCATTCATCATCATGATTTCGATCAGCAGTATGATGCAGTTTACCCATCATTTTCAGCTGATCTATCTGGCTTCTTCAGTTGTTCTACCAGCAGGTGCTGCATTTTATTTTTATCGTAAGCATCAGGCATTAGAAACCATTTTATTGATTGCAGGCTTGGCTGCCAGTGTGAGCCTATGGCTGTTTGAACTGTTGGACGATCGGCTTACCAATTCAGCAGCTGGTTTATTTATCTTGGCAATGCTGATCTTTGGCTGGTTTGCGCTGATCAGTTTTGCGCTCAAGAAAATATTTCCTCAAACCAAATTCTCCGTCATTCCTTTGGCACTCGGTGCCTGGATTGCTGGGATTATTCTGGCAATCCTATTGCTGACCTATTGGAAAGCGGTTTCAATTGTTTTAGGTCTCATTTTTATTGGTATCGCTTGGAAATTATTAAGTCAAAAGAATTCCATATTTTTACGCCAGTTTGCCTATTGTCTTTGGGTTTGCGGGCAAGCTGCGGTATTAATTCATACGGAACTGCTCACCAATAGTCTGTTTATAGTGTGGCTGTTGCAATTAATGATGCTGGCTCTGACTGTGATCAAACGGATGCACTGGTTCATTCTGACCTTACAACTCTTGATAGCTCATGCTTTAGCAATTGTCGTTTTGGCATTAGAGAACTCTTTTAAGCATGATGATATTGTAATCACGCTTGCTCTAAGCTTGAACTATGTCATTTATATCGGGCTATTCCTAACCGCTAGATATTGGCAGTCCTCAATTTATCAGAAAAGTATTCTGCTCTGGATCATCGCTATGTTGACAGGTTCAGCCGTGGTTCAATCGGTGACTGGATTAGAGCACTGGCAGGGCATCGGGCAGATCAGCTTTGACCACGTTCTGCTGTTTTATGTTTTTCCGAGCTTATTACTACTGAGTTTTATTTGGCAAAACTGGCAGCAATTTAGGGAAAAATGGCTTTGGTTAATTCCTGTATTTGGCATCTTACTTATTCTGTTGGGCTATTTTGAGATTTTTATCATTATGCTGCTTATGGCATGGGCCATTGTTTATAAGCAGTCCTTGATTCAGGCCTTAACTATCTTGCTGTTAATCTTCTGGTTATGGATGCTGTATTACAATCTGGGTTTAAGCTTCCTGTTTAAAAGCATCAGTATCTTTGCTTCTGGGATGCTGGTCTTGTTGTTGGTATATATGTTGAAGCAGTCATCAAAACCGCCACATGATCAAGGAGAGGCAAGATGAAAAAGTTTCTTCCTTTGCATCTGGCTATTTTCAGTATTGCCTTATTTTGTGGATTGGTGGTGCAACATGAATGGCATCTTCGAGATAGCCAAAGTATTTATGTAGAACTGGCACCAGTAGATCCGCGATCAATTCTGCAAGGCGATTATATGGCGCTGAATTATGATCTGCATTTTAGTGCACTAGCAGCGGAGAATAGATCAGAACAATCAGAACCTAAAATCAGTATTCAAGATTTTGAAAACCAGTCCCGTGTACTAAGCTATGTACAGCTTGATGAGCAAAGAAGAGTGGTCAAAACCAGTTTTGATCGAAGTACGCTGGATCAGCCACGCTCAGCACAATTAATCCTGAAAAATCCGCGGAATACCTTTGAAGGCTTATATCCGGCTGCCAACAGTTTTATGTTTGCCGAAGGACTTGAGCCTTGTTATCGCGATGCCAAATTCGCTGAATTAAAGCTAAAAGAAAATGGAGAAGCTTTGTTAGCCGACCTGGTAGATCAAAATCTTAAGTCCTTAAACTGTGAGAACCGAAAAAGCTGGTGGCAGGGAAGTTAGTTTTATTTTAATCAGCCCATAAAAAAAGCCCGCAAGAAGCGAGCTTTTTAGAATCTTGTCGAACCAGCTTAGGCAACTTGTACCGGAATACAGTTTGCAGTGTGATTCACAGTGTTATCCGGATTTGCATAAACCAGACGTGGTTTATGAGCATTGGCTTCAGCTTCAGTGAAATCACCAAATGTTGCGATAATCACGATATCACCAACATCAGCTTGATGCGCAGCACCACCATTCACAGAAATAATCCCTGAATTATCTTCACCACGAATGGCATAAGTAGTAAAACGCTTACCATTGGTCACGTTCCAAACATGAATTTCTTCGTATTCACGAATGCCAGCTAGATCCATCAAAACGCCATCAATTGCACATGAACCTTCATAGTGTAATTCTGCATGTGTAACAAAAGCGCGATGAATTTTGCATTTTAATAAACGAGATAGCATGGCTAGCGTCCCCTTAGTTGACCTAAGACTTTGATCTTATGGTTGAATCAATTTCTACAACACTGGATAAGTGGGTAGGCTTGCGCATTTTGCGCCTAAATGGCCAGCAAGGCAAGCGGAATTGTCCAGCAATTTATGAATGTTTAGTTCGGTTTATAAGCATTGATTTGATTCATTGCCTGTTGTACTTCACCGTTCACCAGCATTTTGGCGCGAGCAAGTGCATGGGCAATTGCATTGTCCATTAACTCTTGTTCACTGCTTGGTGCTTTACTCAGGACATGACCAGAAACACGGTCTTTAGAACCTGGGTGACCAATACCAATGCGTAGACGATGAAAGTTCGGACCGATATGCGGCACGATATCGCGTAAACCGTTATGTCCACCATGACCACCGCCAGTCTTCAGGCGAATAATGCCTGGATTCATATCCAGTTCATCATGGGCAATCAGGATTGATTCGGGTGCGATATTGTAAAATTTGGCGAAAGGAACAACACTTTTACCGGAAAGGTTCATGAATGTTGTAGGTAGAAGGAGACGGACGTCTTGACCTTCGATATTGCCACGACCGCTGAATCCATTGAATTTAGGGTCTTTTTTAAGGCTAATGCCATATTGATCTGCAAGGCGTTCTACAAACCAGAAGCCTGCATTATGGCGGGTTTGAGCATACTCAGAACCTGGGTTGCCCAAACCTACAATCAGTGAAATATTTGACACTAATCTACACCATTAACACTTATGCGCGTTTGAAGTCAGCGTGCATTGGAGTGTTTTTAGCTGGGTGACGTTGTAACGCTTGGATTTTAACGCTTTCAACTTTACCGTTTACATCAATTTCGATTACTTCTTCGAAGAATGAGTTGCTTTCTAAGAATTTAACAAGCTGACGAAGTTCAAGAGAAACAGCTACAGGAGCAGCTTCACCACCATAGATGATAGCTGGAACTTTAGCAGCATGACGAAGGCGGCGGCTCGAACCTTTCCCTTGTTGTGCTACTTCACGTGCTTCTGCGTTTAATACGAAGTTTGCCATGATAGACATCCTATTTAAGTTTTAAATGAACCGGACCTGCGACCGATCCGGTGATAGAAAGCCCCGCCAAATGGCAGGGCTTTGGAAATTCAGCGCACTATTATAGATAAGAATCGAACATTGCGCTAATAGATTCTTCGTTGTTGATACGACGAATTGTTTCAGCAACCATGCTTGCAACTGAAACCTGGCGAATCTTGCCAAGAGCTAAAGCTTCTTCTGAAAGAGGGATGGTGTCAGTTACAACCAGTTCATCGATCACAGAATTTTTCAGATTTTCGAGTGCTTTACCAGACAATACTGGGTGAGTCGCGTAAGCAACCACTTTGCGGGCACCGAAAGTTTTCAACGCATCAGCAGCCTTACAAAGCGTACCAGCAGTATCCACCATGTCATCAACGATCACACAGTCACGATCTTTCACATCACCAATCAAATGCATCACTTGTGATTCATTCGCTTTTTGACGACGTTTATCGATGATCGCCAGGTCGATATCACCCATCTGTTTCGCAACAGCACGAGCACGAACTACACCACCTACGTCAGGAGAAACAACCATCAGGTTATGATGCTGTTGTTGGCGTAAGTCAGCAAGTAGGGCTGGCGTACCGTAGATGTTGTCTACAGGAATATCGAAGAAACCTTGGATCTGGTCAGCGTGAAGATCAATCATCACCACACGGTCAATACCTACAGTGGTCAGCATATCTGCAACAACTTTTGCAGTAATCGGCACACGGCTTGAACGGGGACGACGGTCTTGACGGGCATAACCGAAGTAAGGAATCACGGCAGTAATACGACCAGCACTTGCACGGCGTAACGCGTCAGCCATGACCAGAATTTCCATCAGGTTATCATTGGTCGGTGCACAAGTAGGTTGTACGATGAATACGTCTTTACCACGAACATTTTCAGTAATCTCAACAGCGATTTCGCCATCAGAAAACTGGCCTACAGAGGCAGCGCCTAGAGGAATATGTAAGTGACTTACGACTTTTTGAGCGAATTGTGGATGCGCGGTTCCACTAAAAACGACAAGATTGGGCATGAAGCACCCTTGGCGGTTGGTATGTATGGAAGTAGATGGCAGGGGTAGCTGGATTCGAACCAACGAATGCCGGGATCAAAACCCGGTGCCTTACCACTTGGCGATACCCCTAATGCGGCAGAACTTTAATATTTTTGCAGTATTGTGTCAAGGTAAATTAACAGTCTTACAGCAAATGATGTTCTGTCTTTTTTCGAGAAAATGGCAGGGGCGGCTGGATTCGAACCAACGGATGCCGAGATCAAAACCCGGTGCCTTACCACTTGGCGACGCCCCTAGATTTGATGAACTGTAAGATGGCAGGGGTAGCTGGATTCGAACCAACGGATGCCGGGATCAAAACCCGGTGCCTTACCACTTGGCGATACCCCTAATACAGTACATCTACAGGTGAATAATGGCAGGGGTAGCTGGATTCGAACCAACGGATGCCGGGATCAAAACCCGGTGCCTTACCACTTGGCGATACCCCTATTGAACCTTGAAATGACGTAAGGGCGATTCTTGCAGACTGTTCACCAGATAAGATTTACATGGTGCATTCTCAAGAATGTCGGTCACATTCATATCATCAGTCACTTCGATAAAAACACAAGCACCTGTACCTGTAAGCTTTGCAACACCGAATTGATCGAGATATTGCATCGCCTCATCGACTTCTGGATATAGGCTTCGTGCCACTGGCTCAAAGTTATTTCCGAAATCAGATGGCTTTATCTGATAGGCGCAAAATTTAGAGGGCTTCGTGTCTCTTGTCAACGTTTTTTGTGAAAAAAGCTGTTGAGTGCTGATAAAACAGTCAGGTTTTAACACAATGAACTGTTTTTGATCTAAGTCTATGAATGTTAAGTGTTCACCAATACCTTCAGCCCAAGCATTGCGACCATGAACAAAAATGGGCACATCCGCGCCCAGTTTGACACCGAGCTCTGCCAGTTGCTCGGAATTTAAGCCACAATACCATAACTGATTCAGCACAATCAGGGTTGTTGCGGCATTGGATGAGCCACCACCAAGACCTGCACCCATAGGAATATTTTTCTCCAGTCGAATGATCAGACCAGAAGGCGCTTTGGCATAAGGCTGCAAAATCTGCGCTGCACGATAGATGAGATTCTGTTCCAGATCGACTGAGGACAAACCTTCAATCTGAATCTGCCGATCATCTGTTTGCTCAAACTCTAGCCAGTCACACAAATCTATCAATTGAAAGATACTTTGCAGCTCGTGATAACCATCCGGACGACGACCGGTGATATGGAGAAACAAATTCAGTTTTGCAGGTGAGGGAACACGAATCATCATAGGCTTGCATCAGACCAGTTAACGGTTTTGAATCACCATTGTAATACGGTTTTCACCCCCATTCTCAAGCGACTGCTTTAAAATCAAGCGGTTTGGAACAGTTGCCTGCTGGTTATAACTGAGGTCTACCGTCCAGCCTTGTTCAATAATCTGGCTGATACGCTGTGAGCTGTCTTTCTGGATCTGGGCAGATTGTGTCGCGGGACGTGCCTGTACCCAATCGACTAAATGGCTAATCGGAGCTTGCCAGCCGGTTGCACGTTGCAGTAATTCTTCTGCTGTTGCTGCCTTGATCAGGCCGGTTTTGGCACTATTCAAAGTTACCTGACCAGGAGTACCTGAAATCTGGGTTTTTCCGGCACCTAAAATACCAGTCAGTTCAATATCAAACTCTTCCTGCTGCTGAACCCAGGTAAAAAAGGCACTGCCGCTTTGCTGAGGTGTTCGTACCCCGATTTTACCTTGCAGCTGGAACTGGTTTTTAGCCTGTACCGATGGCGTGACAGGAGCTTTTTGCTGAACCATCTGCTGACAGCCACTCATGAGTAGGGCAGTAGAAGCAAGGAAACAGCAGCCTAAAGTACTTATGTTGCGCATAAAAGAATGGACTCGTTCAGGATTGTGGTGCTAACAATAGCGAATTAAGTTGGTTTAATTCTGGGTCATTTGGATGGTTTTGTTGTAATTGTTGTAACACTTGATGGAATTGTTGTAGATCGCCTTTCATATAAAGCGAACGTGCATAACGGACACCAATTTTCGCACTTGGATTTAGTTCATAGGCTTTAAGCAGCACCTGGGCAGCTGTGGCAAAGTCATTCTGCAGGTAACAGATGTAGCCATAGGTATCCAGAATAGAAGCCTGTTCTGGTGCGTATTCCAGTGCCTGTTCAGCATAGCGCCGTGCTTCATCCAGACGACGATTTTGACGAGCCAGTGTATAGGCATAAGCATTCAGATAGGTTGGACTATTCGGCTCGATTTTAAGCAGGGTTTTTAACAGCTGATCCAGTTGATCACGATCTTCATGTGGATCTAACAATAAGACTTGAGCATAGACCAGTTCCGGATCATCCGGCAGGTTTTTGCTGGCTTCTTCCAGAATCCGGATCGCTGCGTTCTTATTATTCATGCGTTTCAAAATATCCGCCTGAGCCAGATACAGGAAACTGGCATGTTGCGGATAATTGACCCGTTCCTGAGTCAGAAAGCGCAGCGCATCATGCAGTTTATCCTGCTCGGCAAAGATAGCAATGATATTGCGTCGTGAGACCGTATACAGGCTGCCATCCACCAGGCGGTAATAGGCTTTGGCAGTTTCATAATGTTGTTTGCGTTCTGCATTGACCGCCAGATAGTAATAGGCTTCATTCTGGTACTGAGCCGAATAACGGAGCTCCACCAGATATTTTTCGGCCCGTTCATATTGCTGCAGGTCAATACTGGTTAAGCCGGCAATAAACAACGCTTCTTCGTGTTGTGGTGATTTTTTCAGGATCGTTTCTAGTTTCTGTAAGGCCTTTTCAGCTTCATTCAGCTTGATCAGGTATTTGACCTCAGCCAGACGTATATCCATGTTGTTGCGATGTTTGCGACTGGCCTTCTCGTACCATTTCAGCGTTTCCTCATTGTTACCCAATGCTGCCAACAGATTGGCTTTCATTAGGATATAGCCAGTCGACTTTGGACGTTTTTTTAATGCACGGTTGATGGTATTGAGAGCCTGCTCTAACTGACCTTTTTGTGCTTCCAGACCGGCGACCAGCACCAGAATCGAAGGATTGTCTTTAGCTTTACTGGTACTTAGAGCCTGAATTAAATATTCACGGTCATCTGGCTCATCCGGGGCAATCCCGGCCAGAATTTCTTCCAGATCGGCGTTATCATCAATTTTCAGGATCTTTTCTAGCGTTTCTGCCGCCAGTTCGTACTCATGCGCTTTTAAAGCAATATGTGCCAGATAGAATAATGCCGGAACATCTTGCGGTTCTTGGACGACCCAGTGGGTAGAAATATCCAGCGCTGCATTCAGGTCTTCATGTTCGAGGGCGATATTGAGCGCGCGCTGTTTAACCGCGGTGGAATTGCTTTTAATGGCCAGCACAGTATAGTTGTGTAAAGCGTTTGGAATATCGCGATAGGCGAGTGCGAACTCGGCTATCATACTTTGTTTTATCGCATCATAATTTTGATTTGCATGGTAAACTGCTTCTGCTGCATAAAGATGAGCAGTTGAAGCCATGCTAACCACCAGCAAGAATGTGGTAGAATATTGCTTAATGGTAGGGCCGTTTATACGGCTAGTTGTTAGACGCAATTTTTCTTTATCCAAGTAATGCTTTTTATGACACCGATGTTGCACAATAGCATAAATTTAGTGAAATGATGACCTGATATGTCTTTCTTTGCATTGGGTGTCAACCATCAAACTGCCTCTGTAGAGCTGCGCGAAAAGATTGCTTTTAACCCTGAAAAGTTAAGCATTTTACTTGCCGAGCAAAGCCAGCACCCTGTACTGAATGATATGGTGGTGGTGTCTACATGTAACCGGACTGAAGTTTACGCTATGTCGGACAATGTCGACATGGTGCTGAACTGGCTCGCCCAGACCAATGGTATTGATTCCAAGCAATTGCAGAATCACGTTTATCGCTATGAGAATGCGCAAGCCGTCACTCATCTGATGCGTGTCGCCAGTGGTCTCGACTCCCTGATGCTTGGTGAACCGCAGATTCTGGGACAGGTCAAAACTGCACTTTCCCTTGCCAAAGAATCCAAGACCGTTTCGCAAAACCTGAATCGTATCTTTGAATATGCCTTTTATGCGGCCAAGCGTGTGCGCTCGGAAACAGCGGTCGGTAGTCATGCAGTATCAATGGGTTATGCAGTCGCACAATTAGCATTGCAAGTATTTAGCCGACCTGAGCAATTGACTGTGATGGTGGTAGCCGCCGGGGAAATGAACACTCTGGTGGCCAAACATCTGGCAGAAATGGGCGTCGGAAAAATCATTATCTGTAACCGCACTCGTGCTCGTGCAGAGAATTTGGCGCAGGAAATTGCGCATCGTGCAGATGTAGAAATTATTGATTTTGATCAGCTGGCAGCAAACCTGCATCGTGCAGATGTGATTTCTAGTTGTACCGGCAGTTTGCATCAAGTTATTCACTATCCGGATGTTAAAGCCGCTTTAAAGAAGCGCCGTTACCAGCAAATGCTGTTGGTCGATCTGGCTGTCCCACGTGATATTGATCCAAAAGTTGAAAAGCTGGATGGAGTTTATCTCTACGGCGTAGACGATCTGCAAAGCGTGATCGATGAAAACCTGGCGCAGCGTCGTCAGGCAGCGGTCGAAGCGGAAGTCATGGTTAATCAACTGGCGACCGAGTTGATCACTCAGCAGAAGCTGCGTAAGGCGGGTAGTACGATTCATGCTTATCGGGATTATGGGGAAAGCCTGTGTCAGGAAGAACTGGCAACTGCTATGCAACGTATTGCCAAAGGTGAAAGTGCTGAAACAGTATTGGCCGAATTTTCGCATCGTTTGACCCAAAAACTTCTGCATCCCACCTCAATCATGCTGCGTGAAGCTGCCAAAGCTGAAGATCCAAGCTATTTTGAAATGCTACAGAATAGTTTACAGGACGTGGTACAGCATCGCCGTAAGGTTAAACATTAAGATGATATTGAGTTAACTTCCCGATATTTAAAGGGCGTTTAAAATAAACGCCTTTTTTATTTCTTGGTTTTTAATCTTCGAGCAAGGTCATGGAACGTTTTTTATCAATTTCATAAATCCGCATCTTGAGATTTTTCATCTCCGCAATACTACTAAACTTTTTCGATTTTAATTTGTGTTGTAGACACTGATATTGCAGCTTGATCGAGAAGTCTGCCGCCAGTTTGTCTGCCTGCTCAGGAGAAGAGGTGTAATCGCTGACATTGGCGTGTTGCAAGATATGCTGTAACTCATGATGATGTGCAGCACAGGCACCGAGTACATAATAGGTCGACAGTTCCGGATCATCCGGCAATTCATCGAAAATCACATTAAATATATTCAGGATCTTGAATAGCAATTGATCTTCACTGACTAATGCGCGTAATGGTTCAAAATGGATATACAGATATGGATGATTCAACAGAATTGCAATGACATATTCTTCGGCATCAATTTTAGTACTGAAGCTTAGAGATGCATCATTATTAACTTTGGGTTGCCATTTGCGGCTAAAACCGAGTTTTTCCCGAAAGAACTGTTGCAGCAGATAACGGAATGAGCCAGCTTTGGGTAACAATTCGGTTAGCTGACGTAGTTCTCCCATCACCTGACTTTTACCTTCAGGCGTTGCAATATCATGATTCTGAGTGAGATGGGCAAAGACAAAGTCAGAGAGTAGCGGTGCCTGATCCAGCAGGCGGCGGAAATTTTCAATGCCTTCACGACGAATCAGGGAGTCTGGGTCATGGTCATTCGGCAAGACAAAGAATTTTAGCTCACGCCCATCATTGAGCAGGGGTAGGGCAATTTCCAGAGTACGGCGTGCCGCTTTTTGTCCAGCCGCATCACCATCAAAAGCAATGGTAATCCGGTTATTCTGCTTGAACAGAATATTTAGGTGATCAGTATTACTTGCTGTTCCCAAAGTAGCTACTGCACCATGAATGCCATATTGCTGCAAGGCAATGACATCCATATAGCCTTCTACCATTAACCAGTCTTGGGCTTTCTGCTTGCGACCTTCATACAGGCCATACAATAACTGGTTTTTATGGAAAACTTCTGAATCGGGTGAGTTGATATATTTCGGTTTGATCTCGTCATTCAGCGCACGACCACCAAAACCAACCACGCGACCTTTGCTATCACGAATCGGGAAGATGACCCGATCACGGAGCAGGTCAAAATCCCGGCCACTATCGCTAGTACGAATCAGACCTAAAAGTTTGAGACCTTCAATATCCTGCGGAAAGGCTTTTTCCAGATGTTGCCAGTCTTCCGGTGCATACCCGAGTCGCCAGTAGGCAATCGTTTCTGCGGTCAGACCACGCTGTTTAAAATACTGCTGGGCACTTGGACTATTGGGTAATTGGCGCTCATAAAACTGCGCGATATTCTCCAGCAGGTCGTATAAGTTGCCATCTGCTTGTGCTTCTGCTGCAGGCATTTGCTCAAAAGCAGCAAAAGGGTCATCTGTATAAAATTCAGCTTCAGGTGCCTGAATTTCAGCAAATGGATCAAAATAAGCAGACTGTTCAGGCGCTGGATTTGTAGATGTATCCGCAGTTTTTGCTGGTGGTGCTGCAATCGGTTTCGGTTTGGCTTCGCGTTTGTATTTTAAGCGGTTGGAATCTTTATTATCTTTAGGCAGTTCAATCCCGGTCTGGCTAGACAGGTCTTTCATCACTTCAATGAAATTACGGCTGCCAATATCCATTAAAAAACGGATGGCATTACCATTGGCCTGACAGCCAAAGCAGTGGAAATACTGCTTATCACGATACACGTGGAAAGAAGGCGATTTTTCCTGATGGAAAGGGCAACAGCCGGAATAAGTACGGCCAGTTTTTTTTAGTTTCACGTATTGACCAATCACATCGACAATATCGGTGCGATCGAGAATCTGATCAATCGTATGTTGAGGAATGGCCATGGTTTGCTAAGCTTCTCGTGCTGCGTTATTTAGGTGTTAAATCATTGAAAATTAAGAGTAGGATGATTCATCCAACGCTATAGATGAATTAATTGGTATAACCTGTTTGTACAATTTGTTCAAGCATTGCTCAGAAAATGCAAAAGGGCAAGTATGATAACTTGCCCTTCGCAAAAATGCACCTGTAACAGTTGGCTTATTCAGCAGTCGGTTCAGGTAGCTCAGTTTCATTAGTTTTAGGACGATCGAGTAGGCCAAACGTCATACGATTGGTCAGACTGCGTTTTTCTGCCTGGACTTCAGACGACTGGCTAGACGTATCGGTCACGGTTTTGGCTTCTTTACCGAAAATACCCAAAGTCGCACGGTTGAAGAAACTGCCTTCACTACGTGCTGCACGCAGGTTCACAGTACCATCAGCATTCACCAGACCTGGATAGTTCAGTTTCAGTACTTCGATATATTGCTGTGCTGTGGCTTTGTCACCTACCTTGTCATAGCCGTAAGCAACGGTTGCCAGCGCTTCTGGAATCTGTGGAGTTTGTGGATAGTGTTCAATTACCCATAAACCACGTTCAACAGCAGCCAGATATGCTTTACGCTTAATATTGAAACGGGCTGCATTCATTTCGCTTTCTGCCAGTTCCTGACCGATAAACTTCATGCGCTGTGCAGCGTCTACAGCATAGGTACTTGATGGATAGCGACGAATGAAATCGACAAAATTCTGGTAAGCCACTTTCAGGTAGCTCACATCAAGGTGCGACTGTTTTAGTGAGGTATAACGCAGCAGGCCATTATAGTTCTGCTCCATATTCGCTACACCACGAACATAGTAAGCATAGTCGACATTTGGATGTTGCGGATTCAGACGGATAAAGCGTTCTGCCAGTGCGACTGCACCTTCATAATCTTTTTGTTGGAATTTGACATAGAGCAGTTCCAGTTGCGCCTGCGGTGCATACTGGCTGGTTGGATAATAGGTTTCCAGTGCTTCGAGCTGTTTTGCTGCATCAGTATATTGTTTGCGATCTAGCGCGTTCTGCGCTTTTTGGATATAAACCTGTTCGCTAGATTCTGGACCTTTGTCCACGACTTCTTTTTTTGGATTACTGCTACAGCCTACCATTGCCGATGCAATGCCTAACGTCACAGCAAGCATTGTCATTTTATAATGTGGTAGCGACATAAAAATTCCTCTGTTAATACGGGCAATGAGCTACAATTGCACTATTAAACCACTTTTGTCTGAATGAGCAAATGAGTCAAGCACAATCTTCCAATTCTAATATCCCTGATACTGATTTCAATTTACTTGAAGATTCTGAGGATGCAGATAACCATACTTCAGACGCAACTGCAACACGTTTATCGTTGCAATTTCAATTGGATGAAAGTTATATCGGGCAACGTATCGACCAGATTGCAGCCATGGTCTGGAGCGATTTTTCTCGAGAAAAGCTCAAGCAATGGATCAAAGACGGCAATTTATTAGTGAATGGTCAACCAGTTAAGCCAAAATTTAAAAGTGACGGTTTTGAAACCCTGACTTTAAACGTTGAACTGGAGGCACAAACCCGTAGTCTGCCTGAAGATATTCCACTGGATATCGTCTATGAAGATGATGACATCATTGTCATTAACAAACCAGTAGGCATGGTGGTGCATCCGGGTGCAGGTAATATGACTGGTACACTGGTCAATGCTTTGCTGCATCATTATCCGAAATCTTCTGAACTGGCGCGTGCAGGTTTAGTGCACCGGATCGATAAAGACACTAGTGGCCTATTGGTTGTCGCAAAAAATCTGGAAGCGCAGTTTGCGCTTAGTAAGCAGCTTGAGAAAAAGACCGTTTACCGTGTGTATGACCTGATTGTCTATGGCAACATCATTGCCGGCGGTACCATTGATGAACCGATTAAACGTCATCCGGTTGATCGTGTGAAAATGGCAGTCCTGCCAGGCGGTAAGGAAGCGGTGACGCACTACAATGTGAAAGAACGCTTCCAGCATTTCACCCGTATTCAGGCACGTCTGGAAACCGGTCGTACGCACCAGATTCGTGTGCACTTTAGCTACCTGGGCTATGGTCTGGTGGGTGATCAGGTCTATATGCCACGTGTGCGTATGCCAGCCGGTGCTTCGCAATTGCTAGATGACACCTTGCGTGGTTTTAAACGTCAGGCACTGCATGCAGCGACTCTAGGTCTGAAGCATCCACGCACTAAAGAAGAAATGACCTTTAATGCGCCATGGCCAGAAGACTTCGCCAATCTGGTTGAAGTGCTGCGTAGCGAAAACAAGGCCTATTAATTTTTCATTCTATTAGCAGTCATTAAAAGGGAAGCGACATGCAATTTGTACAAGGTTTGCCTCAAGGCGTTTATGTGGGTCAGACCCGTGTTCATCATGAACAGGTACAGCCTTCAGCCCAGCCAGAACTGGCCGGCTTTAACCTGGCTTTGCATGTCAAGGACGATCCGGTGCGAGTGCAGAAGCACCGCATCCAGCTGTTGAAAGACTTCCAGCCTTTTGGTGTGGACAAAATTACCTGGATGACACAGACGCATAGCACCATTTGTCATACCATCAATGAGCAGATGCCTTTCGATGCGCTGATCGGTGATGGTCTGGTCACACAGCGCAAGGCCCATGCCTTGATGATGATGACGGCAGACTGCTTGCCAGTGGTGCTGGGTAATACCGAAGGCACTGAAGTGGCCAATCTGCATGCGGGTTGGCGTGGGCTGGCAGGCGGTATCGTTGAAAACACTATTGCCGCGATGCAAACCAAGCCTACCTGGGCGTGGCTTGGTGCGGCCATCAGCCAGCCTTGTTTTGAAATTGGCGCAGAAGTAAGAGAAGCTTTCTGTTCCAAATATCCTGAACTGGACAGTGCATTTCAGGCAGGGGAACAGGCCGGAAAATACTATGCGGATCTGTATGCGATAGCGCGTTACATCTTGCAGCAGCAGGGCGTTGAGACTGTTTTAGGTGGCGATCAGTGTTCATATCGTCAGGCGAATGAATACTTTTCTTATCGCCGTGAAGCCAAAACCGGACGTATGGCAACATTCGTGTTTATAGCATGAAAATGTTAAACTTGATTGAAATTCTTGGTTTTTGATTGTTATGTCCCTATCTTCCCAATCTGTTGCGATTGTTTATCACAGTCCTTATGGACACACGGCTAAAGTGGCAAACTTCATTGCCGAAGGCGCACAAAAAACTGGTGTCCAGGTGTATATGATGAATGTGGAACAGGTGGATTGGGAGGTGCTGGACGCTGCCGATGCGATTGTATTTGGCTGTCCAACCTATATGGGTAGTCTAACCTCTGCCATGAAGTTGTTTATGGAGCAGTCTTCCAAGCGCTGGCTGGCACGTAGCTGGCAAGGCAAGCTGGCAGCAGCCTTCACCAATGGTGGTGGTTTAAGTGGGGACAAGCTGGCTGTCTTGCAGCAGATTAATCTGTTTGCGATGCAACATGGCATGTTGTGGTCAGGTCTACCGTTAATGCCGACAGGTCGTTCCACTACCGATCTGAATCGTATGTCGAGCTTTCTGGGCCTTATGACCCAATCTGACAATGCACCTGTTGAAGTAACACCACCGGAAGGGGATTTACAAACCGCGATCTGGTTTGGTGAATATATTGCCTTGACACTAGCTCGTCTGAATCTAAAAGCCTAATTCGATCTGTAAAAAAAACCTCCATTCATTGGAGGTTTTTTATTGCTGGCATTATTTATGGAAAATACGCGCTTTATCACGTTGCCAGTCACGGTCTTTTTCAGATGCACGCTTGTCGTGTAACTGTTTACCTTTTACCAACGCAATTTCCAGCTTGGCATGCGGGCCTTTCCAGTAACAGGCCAGTGGTACACAGGAATAACCTTTCTGGTTGATCGCGCCCATGAGTTTTTCAATTTCACGGCGTTTCAGCAGCAGTTTACGGGTACGCGTCGCTTCAGGGACAACATGGGTAGATGCACTCAGTAAAGGCTGAATCTGTGCGCCGAACAGGAAGGCTTCACCATTTTTAAAGGTGATATAGCTCTCCACAATACTCATACGACCGGCACGCAGGGATTTTACTTCCCAGCCTTGCAAGGAAAGTCCAGCTTCAAATTTTTCTTCAATAAAATAATCGTGACGGGCACGTTTGTTCAGAGCAATCGTTCCGCCGTTATTTTTTTTAACTACAGTTGCTTTCGCCATAATCAGACACTTCCAAAGTTACAGCTATTGTACCGTAACTTTTATTGAGTTGAAGTGTTTAAATTGATGGAGTTTCTTCACTAAAAAATGAAGATTTTGTTAAAATGGAAACTTACACAATAAACAGAGTACAAATGGATGACTAAAACTCGTGTAATTTATCCGGGAACTTTTGATCCGATCACCAATGGCCACATTGATTTGGTGACCCGCGCAGCAAAGATGTTTGATGAAGTTGTAGTTGCGATTGCAATCGGACATCACAAAAACCCGGTATTTAGTCTGGAAGAACGAGTTGAACTGGCCCAAACGTCATTAAGCCATTTGAACAATGTTGAATTTGTAGGATTTGATGGCCTGCTGGTGAACTTCTTCCGCGAGCAGAATGCTACCGCGGTATTGCGTGGTTTACGTGCAGTGTCCGATTTTGAGTATGAATTTCAGTTGGCCAATATGAACCGTCAGCTGGATTCACATTTTGAAGCGGTATTTTTAACCCCTTCAGAACAGTATTCCTTTATTTCATCCACTCTGGTGCGTGAAATTGCCCGCTTGAGAGGGGATGTAACCAAGTTTGTTCCGCCAAACGTGGTTGCTGCCTTCGAGCGTAAACTTCAACAAGGTTGGTAGCGTGTCTTTATATATCACCGATGAATGCATCAACTGTGATGTCTGTGAACCTGTATGCCCGAATGAGGCAATTTATATGGGGGAGCTCATTTACGAGATCAATCCTGATCTGTGTACCGAGTGCGTCGGACATCATGATAAACCGCAGTGTCAGTTATTCTGTCCTGTAGACTGTATCCCGCTTGATCCAAACCATGCAGAGACGCAGGAACAGCTTCAAGCCAAGTATGAAAAACTGACTGCTCAAAAAACATCAAGCAATTAGTTGCCAGATTTGATACTATGCGGCTCGAAGTGAGCCAGACGATCGCTGCTGTGGAGATCTCCGTGATTGAAGCAGGGGAGGAAAGTCCGGGCTTCATAGGGCAAGGTGCCAGGTAACGCCTGGGCGGCGTGAGCCGACGGAAAGTGCAGCAGAGAGTAGACCGCCTTCATTATGGTGCTGAGCAATCGGAATCGGAGGTAAGGGTGAAAGGGTGCGGTAAGAGCGCACCGCATGACTGGTAACAGTTCATGGCATGGTAAACCCCACCGGAAGCAAGACCAAATAGGGATCCTTTAGGCATGGCCCATGCTGGATCCGGGTAGGTCGCTTGAGCGTATGAGTGATTGTACGCCTAGAGGAATGATCGTTCTCGACAGAACCCGGCTTATCGGCTCACTTCACCAAATTTTGATCAATCAGTGCATTATGGGGTTGACGTTTTTTTTAGAAAAACTCATAATGCGCGCACAGTTTAAGGCTATGTAGCTCAGTTGGTTAGAGCACCGCACTCATAATGCGGGGGTCACAAGTTCAAGTCTCGTCATAGCCACCATATTCAAAAAAACCCACTCCGATTGAGTGGGTTTTTTTATGCCTTTAAAAATTAAAATGATAAGATGAGTGGAAAATAAGTAACTGAATTTTAAAAATAATGAATCAAAATTTTATTAAGTGGATTAAAGAAAATATTGGAAGTTGTTTGTCATGGGCAATAACTTTTGGTTGGTTAATCTTTATCTATTTTAAAATTCATAATGGTTTGCTGCCTAAAGATCTAAATGAGTTTGGAAATTTTATAGCAGGTGCTTTTGCGCCACTTGCATTTTTTGGTTGGTAAGGGGGTTTTATCAGCAAGGCGAGGGCTTAAAGCAAAATTCTGAAGCTTTGAAGATGCAAGCGATTGAATTACAGAAAACTAGTGTTGCACTAAACTTACAGATAGAAGAAATGCAAAAAACAGTTGAACAGCAAAAATTATTAGCAGAATATCAACGTCTTGAAATTGAGGATAAACATCAGTCAATAAATCCAATTCTTACAATAACTTTTACTGTGCAAGAACAATCACATAAATACTACTTAGACTTTAGAGTTAATAATGTTACAGATAATCCAGCTAAAAATTTAACATTATTTCCTGATTTAGAAAACAATATTAATTATTCATCAATAATCAAATCTTACTTTGAAAAAAAATATATGCACATTACTGATGAATTGAGTGAGACTGAGGAGGAATTATTTGATCAAGGTGCTGTATGTGTTAGAAATATACTTCTAACCTATGAAAATATATATTCAAGAAAGTTTAGTGAAAAATTTAAAATTACTTTCCGTAAGGATGTAGACTCAAAGATATTGACAGAGGTTTGTATTGTTGAGTAAATTATTTTCTTAAACTTTATTTATGAATTTTATCAATAATTCAACATCATTCGTCTGCAATTGTTCACGCATCTTTAAAAACTGCTTTTCATCTAAGTCATAGAGCTTAAGTGAAAGCAGTTTTTCTATATCTTCTTCAGGGAAACGATATTTAATAATTTTCGCAGGTACGCCACCGACAACAGCATAAGGTGGCACATCTTTCGTTACTACAGCACCTGTTGCCACCACAGCACCTTCGCCAAGCGTTACACCTTGCATGATCATGGCACGAGAGCCAATCCAGCAACCATCACCAATAACAGTATCACCCGCAGGCACAAAACTGCGTGTATCGAATGGAAACGCAGAAATCCAGTCGGTACGGTGTAACTGGTTGCCACCCATCATAATCACGCATTCTGCACCAAAGCAGACAAAATTACCGATATAAAGCTGGTCAATCGGTTTCTCTGGTGTGGCTGGCTTGTCATGCAGATAACGCACCACACAACGCTCAAAACCTTGATCCCAATAGGCTGAGTAATAACTGTAATTGCCCTTAATATGAATATTTGGATTCTTCACCGTTTTTGATATGAACTCAAATTCACACCAGTGATTCACAGGAGAATTAATTAACTTTTCAGCCATAAGGGGGATACAAAAAATAGTGAATAAGAAATTATACCTAATCGGCGTTTAAACTTGCTGAATAATATCTAAAAGACGCTCAAGCGACTGCGAATAACGCAAATGATTAGACTGGTGTGGATGCTGTAGGAATACGAGCAATCACTTTAATTTCAAAATCAAAACCTGCTAACCACGTGACACCTACTGCTGTCCAGTTAGGATAAGGCTTCTCTGTAAATATCCGACTTTTCACTTTCATGATGCTTTCGAACTGCCGTTCCAGATCAGTATGAAAAGTTGTGACATCGACAATATCATCGAAAGTACAGCCAGCTGCAGCCAATGTAGCAGCCAAGTTTTCAAAGGCTCGTTTTACCTGTTTCTCAAAGTTAGGTTCAGGACTACCATCTTCACGGCTACCAACCTGACCGGATACAAATAATAAATCTTCTGATTTGATGGCAGCAGAATAACCATGCTGTTCATACAGGGCATGGCGATCTTGGGGAAATATTGCAGTTCTAGTCATGATAATCCTCGCTCAATTTTAATTTATACGTATTTTAGGAAGCAATTCAAATCTTCACATACGCCTCGTATGTTAAAATAATTGACATACGAGGCGTATGTCAATTAAAATTTTTCACAATGCTGGTGGAAACAACATATGTCTGTACGTGAACAAAAAATGGCGGAAACCCGCAAAAAACTCATAGAAGTCGCACGATGTGCATTTGCTGAATACGGTTATGCGGATACTTCAATGGATAAGCTCACGGCAGAAGCAGGGCTGACCCGGGGTGCGCTATACCATCATTTTGGAGATAAAAAAGGCTTGTTTGCCGCCGTGGTCGATCAGATTGATTCAGAAATGGCTGAATATGCCGGGCAACATCTGGAGCAGCCTAATGATCTATGGGAAGGATTGATGCTTGAAGGGCGTACTTATATTGAAAATGCTTTGAATGCTGAGTTTCAACAGATTGTGCTACGTGATGGTCCGGCAGTATTAGGGGATCCCGCACATTGGCCAAGTCAAAGTAAATGCCTGCAGTCGACACGTGAATGTGTAGAACAGTTACTGGCTGAAGATAGATTGAAACCAGTTGATGCACTTGCTGCGGCAGTCTTGCTAAATGGTGCAGCAATGAATGCAGCACTATGGGTTGCTTCAAGTGAGGATCCTGCACAGGTCTTATCTCAGGCTTTACAGGCATTTGAAGCCTTGGCGTCTGGCTTCTTAAAATAAAGCCGATAGAAATTTCTAGACTCAATAAAAAAACCCCTCATCTGAGGGGTCTTACAGCCTAAAATATCTATTTAAAAATTAGATATATTCAACGCTTACGATTTCGTATTCAACTTCACCTTGTGGAGTTACGATTTTCACATCGTCGCCTTCGTTTTTACCCAGCAGGCCACGCGCAATCGGAGAGTTCACAGAGATCTTGTTAATCTTAAAGTCTGCTTCGTCATCGCCCACGATTTTGTAAGTTTTGCGCTCTTCAGTGTCCAGATTCTCAATAGTCACAGTGACACCAAAAACTACACGACCATTTTGCTCCAGTTCTTTAACATCAATCACCTGGCAAGCGCCCAGTTTACCTTCGATGTCCTGAATACGGCCTTCACAGAAACCTTGCTGCTCACGCGCAGCATGATATTCCGCGTTTTCTTTTAAATCCCCATGCTCACGTGCCTCTGCAATCGCTGCAGTAATACGTGGACGATCCACAGTTTTCAGTTGGTGTAATTCTTTCTCTAAGGCAAGTTTGCCTTCGGGAGTCATAGGATAACGTTGCATAGTTGTCCCTCAGTAATAAAAATGAAAGTCTATAAATGAAAAAAAGCCCGCCACCGAGAAGGTGACGGGACTTCTCAGTAACGAATTAACCTACTGTTAAATCTTGCAAACGATATACATCCATTGGCAATTTAATTGCTAAAGCTTGGCATACAGCATCAGCACCATTCAAGGTAGTTGTGTTATACACTTTACCTTGTAGCGCTGAACGACGGATCGAGAATGAATCTTCCTGCGCTTTTTTACCTTCAGTCGTATTGATTACAAGGTGGATTTCGCCGTTTTTAATACGGTCCACAATGTTTGGACGACCTTCAGTTACTTTGTTTACGCGTTCACATTCAAGACCAGCTTCGCTAATCACTTTAAATGTACCATCAGTTGCAAGAATCTTGAAGCCTAGGTCAATCAATTGTTTCGCAATGCCTGCTGCACGAGGTTTATCTGAGTCACGTACAGAAATAAATGCGTGTTTCACTTCACCTTCTGTCGGAAGACCAGGTAGACGTTCGTTCGCACCTAGAACAGCTTTATAAAATGCTTCACCGAATGTTTTACCAACTCCCATCACTTCGCCAGTCGATTTCATCTCAGGGCCAAGGATCGGATCAACACCAGGGAATTTGTTGAATGGGAACACTGCTTCTTTTACAGAGAAGTGTTCAGGGATAATCTCTGAAGTGAATCCTTGAGATTCTAGAGATTGACCCGCCATACAACGTGCAGCCACTTTCGCTAAAGATTCGCCGATACACTTAGAAACGAACGGCACAGTACGTGATGCACGTGGGTTCACTTCCAGGATGTAAACGTCTTTGCCTTTAACTGCAAACTGAACGTTCATCAAACCGATTACGCCAAGTTCTTTTGCCATTGCAATTGTCTGACGACGCATTTCGTCCTGAATCTCTTTAGACAAAGAATAAGGAGGAATCGAACATGCTGAGTCACCTGAGTGAATACCTGCTTGTTCAATGTGCTGCATGATGCCGCCAATTACTACGTCTTTACCGTCAGATACGCAGTCTACGTCAACTTCAATTGCATCATCCAGGAAGCGGTCAAGCAGAACAGGTGCTTCGTTTGATGCTTGAACCGCATCACGTAAGTAACGTTTGAGTTCTTCGTCGTTGTACACGATTTCCATCGCACGACCACCAAGGACGTAAGAAGGACGTACAACAAGTGGATAGCCTACTTTAGATGCTTCAGCCATACCTTCTTCAGCAGATTTTACGATGCTGTTATTTGGTTGACGAAGTTGCAGACGTTGAATCATTTGCTGGAAACGTTCACGGTCTTCTGCGCGGTCAATCGCATCAGGAGATGTACCAATGATTGGCGCACCCGCTTCTTCTAAAGCACGAGCCAGTTTCAAAGGTGTTTGACCACCGTACTGTACGATAATGCCTTTTGGCTTCTCGATACGTACGATTTCAAGAACGTCTTCAAGTGTAATTGGTTCGAAGTACAAACGGTCAGATGTGTCGTAATCCGTAGAAACAGTTTCAGGGTTACAGTTCACCATGATGGTTTCATAGCCGTCTTCACGCATTGCAAGGGCAGCGTGTACACAGCAGTAATCGAATTCGATCCCTTGACCGATACGGTTAGGGCCGCCACCAATCACAATGATCTTGTCGCGGTTAGACGGATTAGATTCACACTCTTCATCATAAGTTGAGTACATATAAGCAGTATCAGATTCGAATTCTGCAGCACATGTATCCACACGTTTGTAGACTGGAGTGACGCCCAGGTTCCAACGGTGTTTACGGAATTGTTTTTGTGAAATGCCCATCAAGTCCGCAATGCGAAGATCTGATAAGCCTTTACGTTTGAATGCACGGATGTTGTCTGCGTTCAAGTCGCCAAAACCTAAAGTTTTGATCTGGTTTTCAGTTTTGATGATGTCTTCGATTTGAATCAAGAACCAGCGGTCAATGTTCGTTGCAGCGAATACTTCGTCTAAAGTAAAGCCGTGACGGAATGCGTCGCCCACGTACCAAATACGCTCAGGACCTGGCACTTTAAGCTCTTGCAAGATTTTGTCGCGCGCGCCTTCAGCACCCACTTCAATTTTTTCGTCAAAACCAGAAGCGCCCACTTCAAGACCACGAAGCGCTTTTTGCATAGACTCCTGGAAGTTACGACCAATGGCCATCACTTCACCCACAGATTTCATCTGTGTTGTCAAAGTTGCATCAGCTTGTGGGAATTTTTCAAAGTTGAAACGAGGAATTTTGGTTACAACGTAGTCGATTGCAGGTTCGAATGATGCAGGTGTTGTACCGCCAGTGATGTCGTTTTTCAACTCATCAAGCGTATAACCCACAGCCAGTTTCGCTGCGATTTTCGCAATCGGGAAACCTGTTGCTTTAGATGCAAGAGCAGATGAACGAGAAACACGCGGGTTCATCTCGATCACAACCATACGGCCGTCTTTCGGGTTAATACCGAACTGAACGTTAGAACCACCTGTTTCTACACCAATTTCACGAAGTACAGCTAGAGAAGCGTTACGTAGTAACTGGAATTCTTTATCTGTAAGCGTTTGCGCAGGCGCAACAGTGATCGAGTCACCTGTGTGCACGCCCATTGGGTCGAAGTTTTCAATGGTACATACAATGATACAGTTGTCGTTTTTGTCACGAACAACTTCCATTTCGTATTCTTTCCAGCCAATCAATGATTCATCGATCAATAACTGGTGAGTAGGAGAGAGGTCGAAACCGCGTTCACAGATTTCCAGGAATTCTTCACGGTTGTAAGCAATACCACCGCCTGAACCACCCATAGTGAATGATGGACGGATAATCACAGGGAAGCCGAAGCGCGCTTGAATCTCAAGTGCTTCTTCCATAGATTCAGCAATAGCCGCTTTTGGACACTCGAGACCAATTTTACGCATTGCTTCGTCAAACAGTTTACGGTCTTCTGCTTTTTCGATCGCTTCTTTGGTCGCGCCGATCAGCTCAACGTTGTATTTTTCAAGAATACCGTTGGCATCCAGTGCAAGGGCACAGTTCAGTGCAGTCTGGCCACCCATCGTTGGAAGGACAGCATCTGGACGTTCTTTTTCAATGATTGCTGCAACAGTCTGCCAGGTAATCGGTTCGATATACGTCGCATCTGCCATTGCAGGGTCGGTCATAATGGTGGCTGGGTTAGAGTTCACCAGAATAACGCGGTAGCCTTCTTCACGAAGCGCTTTACATGCTTGAGCACCTGAGTAGTCAAACTCACATGCTTGACCGATGACGATCGGACCAGCACCAATGATCAAGATGCTTTTAATGTCAGTACGTTTAGCCATGATGCTTCCTTAGTTACTTCTTAGATGCTTCGATAAGTTCGATGAAATGATCGAACAATGGTGCGCAGTCATGTGGACCAGGGCTTGCTTCAGGGTGACCCTGGAAGCTGAACGCAGGTTTGTCTGTACGATGGATACCTTGGTTTGTACCATCAAACAGTGAGCGATGAGTCACACGCAATACCGCAGGCAAGGTGCTTTCATCCACTGCGAAGCCGTGGTTTTGAGAAGTAATCATCACTGTACCAGTTTCGATGTTCTGTACAGGATGGTTAGCGCCATGGTGACCGTGCGGCATTTTTACCGTTTTAGCACCCGATGCAAGAGCAAGAATCTGGTGACCCAAGCAGATACCAAATACTGGAATTTCAGTTGTTTCAACAATTGTTTTTACAGCTTCAATTGCGTAGTCACATGCAGCTGGATCGCCAGGACCATTTGACAGGAATACGCCATCTGGATTTAACGCAAGTACTTTTTCAGCAGGAGTTTGTGCAGGCACCACAGTCAATTTACAGCCGCGGTCTGCGAGCATACGCAAGATGTTGGTTTTGACACCGTAGTCGTATGCAACCACATGGAATTTAAGTTCAGGTTGAGTAAAGCCTTTGCCAAGTGCCCATGAGCCTTCAGTCCATTCGAAACCGCTCGGATCACAGCATTCTTTCGCAAGGTCTAAACCACTTAAACCACCGAATGCACGTGCTTTTTCGACTGCTTCTTCTTCAGTGATGTTTTCACCCGCAAGGATACAACCGTTTTGTGCACCTTTATCACGCAAAATTCGAGTTAATCGTCGCGTGTCGATGTCAGCAATGGCAACTACATTGTGCTGTTTTAAATAATCACCAAGTGATTGATTCGCACGGAAGTTACTATGTAGTAAAGGAAGGTCGCGGATAATTAAACCGTTTGCCCATACTTTATGAATACGACCTGATTCAGCGTCTTCTTCGTTGCAACCTGTGTTACCGATATGTGGGTAAGTCAGCGTTACAAGCTGCTGTGCATAACTAGGATCAGTCAAAATTTCTTGATAGCCAGTCATGGCAGTGTTGAAAACGACTTCACCAGTCGTACAACCCGATGCGCCAATTGAAGTACCTTTAAAGATAGTTCCGTCGGCAAGGGCTAAAATTGCTGGGGTGCTCAAACCAAAGCTCCTGAAATTTAGGCTGTAAAAAAGCGAGTAGACGAAAAAAAAGGAAGGTTAATTTTTAAACCTACCCTCCTATGTCTGCTCGCTTGAACTTAACACGGCATTATACGCAGAACCACCCCCCAAGTCCAATAGCTTTGCAGCAAAAGTATGAGATAAATGGCTTGCTTTTTGCTTGAAAGTCTGTTTTACGAACAACGTAAAAAAATGTAAGCAATTAAGAATTGTCTAACAAATCAAATCTTAATTTTTATCAAAACTACTAATATGGATGAGTCGTAATATAATTATAGGAATAAGACACATGACTACAGCAGCGAAATCTTCCCAATCCAAGAAAAAGATCAATACCGTGGTTTCAGAAACGACTGAACAGCTTGAAAAAGTAGCAGCTGAGGCCAAAGAACAGGTGGTAGAAACTATCGAAGAAAGCAAAGAGAAACTTGAAGTCGAAGCGAAACAGCTGGGTGATACTGTGCAGGAACAGTTACGCCAGTTAAAACAGGATCTGTTACAACGGATCGATACTCTGAAAGAGCAGTTTTTTGGTTCGCAAAAAGAACTGACTGAATTAACCAGTTTTATCAAAACCGAATTTACCGCAGTGATTGAAGACTTATCCAATATGGGTAAAGAACTGAAAGAAGATGTCAGCCAGATCTCGACCAAACATAAAGAGCATCTGACTGGTACATTCAAGCGCTCAAAAGACAGCACCATTGAAGTCCTGAAAAAGGTCAAACCCATGGTAAAAGCTGAAAGTTCAGAAAAAAGCCTTGAGCTGAAGAGTTAAGGGAATACGCTGACTAAAATTGCATGAAAGGAGAACTAGATATGTTCTCCTTTGTCTTTTTGAGGCAAACGGACTCACAATAATAATGAAAGGGGGTCACGATGCAGCAGCATTATTTTGCAGGTGTACTTGGTTTACTGACGCTGATTATGATGCTTAATCTGGAAAGTTGGTTGATGCGTGCACTTTATCTGGGTGTGATGATGTTATGCTTGGGATTCTTTGGACTAACTTTTGGAACGATTATCCTGATCATCTTCACGTTAACTATAATTTTTTATGCCGCGGTAAAATCAGTGCAGGACAATTACCGCTTACATCACTAAAATGTCGAAAACAATTAAAACGAACTCTTAGTCTATCAGCTTAAATATCGTTTAAATTATTATTAAAGTAGCCAACCCTAAGTATAGAGAGCAGGCTAGTTGTATCAATTTAATTTTGACCTGAATCCATGTAATGAAAATACAGGTAAATATTTTCCTCAAGCTATAACAGCGAGCTTTGAACGGATGAGCCGGAAAAGCCCATAAAAAAACGTGAGACTTTAATGCTCACGTTTTTTAATATCTTTTTTATCCAGTAAATGCTTTTAATCTGCATTAAAAGACATGCAGCCAATCCCGTTTATTGTGGAAGTCTGCTTCTGGACTGCTGTGCTGCATTGCAAAGTATTGATCACCTTGTGAGGTTTTTAATACTGCTGTCAGACCAATAAACAGGTCTGCCCATTTAAGTTTGTGCTCAACCATAAACTCGGTCAGATCCAGACTGACATTAAGGCCATAATGGGTGCGTTTAAGCTGATTCAGTTCGATATCGTATGCAGCAGGTGGCGGCATATCTTCCGGATAGCGATATTCCTCAAACTGATAGGCTTGCCAGGCCTGAGAAGGGGAGAGATTGATTTCGCGATAATAATCTTCACCCTGAACCCCGATAAAGATTTCAAAGCAGGTCTGTTCCCACAAAAAATCACGACGGGGATGTGCAGTAACCATTTCTGGCCACAGCACGTACTGGTTGGGATCGCGCAACCAAAATCCGACATTCAAGCTGCATGGATTTTGCTGTTCGATGGCACCGACCAATGAGATTGCCTGAAAACGGCGATCAAATGCGCTGAGTTCGTAACTGGCCATAAATCCTGTACTTAGTTAGAAAGATGGGCAAAACGGACAAGATTGGATAACTTCTGGTTTTGCTTTGGAGCTTTCTTGTAAAGCAGCGCAATTTTACCAATAGTTTGTACCACTTCAGCACCTGTAGTTTCTGAAAGTTCAGCAATGAGTGCTGCACGTGCTTCACGGTCTTCAGCCACCACTTTTACTTTAATGAGTTCGTGATCATTAAGGGCACGATTTAGCTCTTCAACTACAGATTCAGTTAAGCCTTTGTCACCAAGCATTACAACCGGGTTTAATGCATGTCCAATTTGACGTAAACGCTTACGTTCCTGAATAGATAAAGACGCCATGAGAGATAACCTAATTTTTAAAACGGCTTAGTATAGCAAAAGCGAAAAACAAACGCTGTAAATTCTCAGGAAATAATCACTTGTAAATAATCGCAAATCACACCGGAATACTCAGATTTAGATACACATGTATACTGCAAAAAATGTGTTTTTCACGTACAATGAATCATTAGAAGTTTTTTTTATTTAGAGAGTTATGGCAACACGCATTACCAACCAAAAGTTATCTAAAAGTAGTCGTGCGTGGATGAGAGAGCATCTTGATGACTTTTATGTGAAAAAAGCACAAAAAGAAGGTTATCGTGCCCGTGCTGCGTACAAGTTGCTAGAAATTCAGGAAAAATACGGCATTATCAAACCCGGCATGACTGTAGTGGACTTAGGTGCTGCCCCAGGAAGCTGGTCCCAGATTGCCGGAAAACTGGTCGGTGATAAAGGTCTGGTGATTGCATCAGACATCTTAGAAATGGATGCGCTACCTGATGTGACTTTCTTGCAGGGCGATTTCCGTGAACAAGAAGTATTCGATAAATTGTTAAATATTTTAAACGGACGCACAGTAGACGTTGTAATTTCAGATATGGCCCCCAATACATCAGGTAATAGAGCTGTAGATCAACCACGTCAGATTTATTTATGTGAACTTGCTCTGGATTTTGCCAACAAGGTACTCGGTCCGAAAGGACAGTTTGTAGTGAAAGTATTCCAGGGTTCAGGTTTTGATGAATTTCGTAAAGAAGTCGTTAACAGTTTTGATGTATTGAAGACGATTAAACCTGCTGCATCACGTGCCCGTTCGAAAGAAGTGTTTTTGGTCGGACAGGGACGCAAGAAGGCTTTGAAATAAAGTTTACTTGCCAACACGTTAAAAATTGTGCATTTTGTAGGTTTTTACATTATTGCAAATTGATTTGCAGCTTATTGATTTGCAGCTTATTGATTAAGGTCACCCTTCGAGGGCATGATCAAATTAGATTGGAATGGGAAATAAAGCTTTGAGCGATCTTTTTAAGAATGCCGTATTGTGGCTCGTGATACTGGGTGTGCTGGTGTTAATCTTCAGCAACGTCAGTGACCGCAATCAACCGACTACAATGAACTATTCGGAGTTTGTTGCCGCGGTCAATGCTGGCCAAATTAAACAAGTTACAATTGATGGCGAAAGAATTCGCGGTGAAAAATCAAACGGTTCAGAGTTTGAAAGCATTCGCCCGGCAGTTCAAGACCCAGAACTGATGCCAAGCCTGATTAAAAATAATGTAGTCGTTGAAGGTGAAGCGCCTCAACGTCAAGGCTTGCTCATGCAATTGCTGATTGCAAGTTTCCCTGTGCTTCTAATCATTTTGTTATTCATGTTCTTTATGCGCAACATGGGTGGCGGTGCAGGCGGCAAGAATGGCCCAATGAGCTTTGGTAAATCTAAAGCGAAAATGCTATCTGAAGACCAGATCAAAGTAACATTTACTGATGTGGCGGGTTGTGATGAAGCAAAACAGGAAGTGGTCGAAATCGTTGACTTCCTGAAAGATCCTGCAAAATTCAAACGTCTGGGTGCGACTATTCCTAAAGGCGTCCTGATGGTGGGTCCTCCAGGTACAGGTAAAACCCTGCTGGCTAAAGCCATTGCAGGTGAAGCAAAAGTTCCATTCTTTAGTATCTCAGGTTCTGACTTCGTTGAAATGTTTGTCGGTGTCGGTGCATCTCGTGTACGTGACATGTTCGAACAGGCAAAACGCCATGCACCATGTATCATCTTCATTGATGAGATTGATGCAGTCGGTCGTCATCGTGGTTCAGGTACAGGTGGCGGTCATGATGAACGTGAACAGACTCTGAACCAGATGCTGGTAGAGATGGACGGTTTTGAAGGCAATGAAGGCATTATCGTGATCGCTGCAACTAACCGTGCTGATGTACTGGATAAAGCTTTACTTCGTCCAGGCCGTTTCGACCGTCAAGTCATGGTAGGTCTGCCAGATATTAAAGGTCGTGAGCAAATCCTGAATGTACATTTGAAGAAATTGCCTTCTACTACGGGTGTAGATGTCAAAGTGCTTGCTCGTGGTACACCAGGCTTCTCAGGTGCACAGTTGGCCAACCTTGTAAACGAAGCGGCATTATTTGCTGCACGTCGTAACAAGAACACCGTCGATATGCATGACTTTGAAGATGCGAAAGACAAACTGTACATGGGCCCTGAACGTAAATCGATGGTACTTCGTGAAGAAGAGCGTCGTGCTACGGCTTACCATGAAGCAGGTCATGCGATTGTGGCAGAAATGCTTCCAGGTACAGATCCTGTGCATAAAGTCACCATCATGCCGCGTGGCTGGGCATTGGGTGTCACCTGGCAGTTGCCTGAGTTTGACCAGACTAGCCATTATAAAGACAAGATGTTGAATGAACTTTCAATCCTGTTTGGTGGTCGTATCGCAGAAGAAGTATTTATTAACCAGATGTCGACTGGTGCTTCGAATGACTTTGAACGTGCAACTAAAATGGCACGTGCAATGGTGACCAAATATGGTATGTCGGACAAGTTAGGCGTCATGGTCTATGAAGATGACTCTCAACAGTCATTTATGGGTAGCATTGGTACCCGTACGATTTCTGAGGCCACCCAACAACAGGTAGATGCGGAAGTTCGTCGCATCATCGATGAGCAATACAAGGTTGCACGCGATATCCTTGAAAATAACAAAGATATTGCCCATGCCATGGTGGAAGCGCTACTTGAGTGGGAAACAATTGATCGTGAACAGATTCGTGACATTATGGAAGGTCGTGAGCCAAAACCACCTAAAGTTTATGTTTCAGATAATCCAGTGATTGATGTAACACCGACTGATGGTCCAATGACTCCTCCGCCATTACCAGCGAACTAAGTTAACAATTAAAACCACCTTCGGGTGGTTTTTTTATGGCTATTATTTTGTCATATCTAGTTGAATGCTATAGTCAACTCATAAAAATCAATGAGTAAAAATAAGAATGAATTTACCTGTTCTGGAATCCGATATTTATCAGCTACGTTTGGAGCCACTGAGCTGGGAACATTTTGCAGACTTAGAAACTGCATGTGCCGAAGGGGACTTAGGGGAAGTGTTATATAACTCGGTGCCTTACCTACATAAACTTAAACACTACTTTATCCAAGCTTTTGAACAGCAGTCCAAAGGTGAAAGAATGGCTTTTGCCGTGATTGATTTGAATTCGGGCCGCGCCATTGGCACCACCAGTTATCATGATATCAAGCCAGAAATTCCACGCGTTGAAATTGGCTTTACCTGGTATGCCAAACCTTATCAACGAACCTATGTAAACCGGGTCTGTAAATATCTTTTGTTGCAGCATGCATTTGAAGAGCTGAATGCTCAAGTGGTAGGCTTTCGGACTGATCATCTGAATCTCAAAAGTCAAAAAGCTATTGAAGCTCTGGGTGCCAAACAGGATGGCAGCATTAGATGTCATATGCTGCGTAAAGATGGCGTGACACTCAGAGATAGTTATATCTATAGTATTTTAAAAAGCGAATGGGTTGATGTAAAAGCGTTACTGCAAGCCAAGCTGATGCAATATTCCAATAAGAACCACTTTGAAATCTAAGCCTTGATTAGATTGAGCTTTGCTTTATTGACCTTTCCATAAGACAATACCGGGGTTATTGTGAACTAGGAGTGAACCATGCAGCTGAAGCCATTACTACCACAGATCTGGACTTTCGGTCATTTGAAACTGGATTTGTCTCAGCCGCATGTGATGGGAATTTTAAATGTGACTCCGGATTCCTTTAGCGATGGAGGGCTACATAATCAGAAAGATCAGGCAGTAGTAAAAGCCTTGGAAATGATCGCTGATGGTGCCACTGTGATTGATATCGGGGGGGAATCTACACGTCCGGGTGCATCAGTCGTGGACGTTGAAGAAGAACTTCGTCGTGTGGTTCCAGTTGTAGAAGAACTATCTAAACATGATGTGATCATCTCGATTGATACCTCACAGCCGGAAGTCATCAAAGCAGCCGTCAAGGCTGGTGCACATATCTGGAATGATGTACGCGCGCTCACTCGTCCACAAGCGTTAGAAACGGCAGCAGAACTGAATATTCCGGTGATCATCATGCATATGCGTGGTGAGCCGACTACGATGAATAATCTGGATCAGTATGATGATGTGACTCAGGATGTGATTCGGGAACTGACACAACGGGTTCAAGATGCTTTAGATATCGGCGTTAAAGCTGAAAATATCATGATTGATCCTGGTTTTGGTTTTGCCAAAAATGCCCAGCAAAATCTTAAATTGCTTCAGGAATTTTATAAACTGACTGAAATGGGCTATCCAGTTCTTTCTGCCTTATCCCGCAAACGTTTTATTGGTGCTGCACTAGATGGTGCAGAACCTCAAGCACGTGCAGTAGGTTCGGCTGCGGCGCATTTGCTGAGCATTCAGCAAGGTGCCTGTATGGTTCGTGCACATGATGTCAAGGCAACAGCAGACGCCATAAAAATCTGGAAAGCTATGCAAAATGCCTAAATCTGGGCTGAAAGACATCTAAGGGCACAAGCTGTTTGGCTTTTAAACAGCAATGTGCTATACAGGCACGCTTAAGTTAGATTGTCATCTTTTAGAGTGCCTGTAATGTTTGCAGATTTACTTCTCCCCATGTTCGATGATGAATATTATCCCGATATTCTGGTTGCAGAAATCAAGCAACACATCGAACGCTTTGCTTCTAAAGTATCTAAATCCAGTTTATCAGATCAGGACGTGTACCAGCTAGCGCATGAGACTGTGGCAGACATCAATGCCATGAAGCCGCAGTTTGAAGATCTGGACTCTTCTCTGGATAATACTGCCGCAGACTATATTGCCGAGGCCATGATGATGGTCGTGCAAGAACAGGGTCTGTTTGATATTGAAATGGAAGAACTGGTCGTTAACCGCGAATGGTAAAAAAAGCCCTGTTAAACAGGGCTTTTTTTTAATGATCTGAAAATACGTCTTTTAAATTTTTATAATGAATTTCATCTAATAGTTTCTGTTCTTCCAGCATGCAGCTATGATGTAAATCCAGATAATACTGTTTTAAATCTTTGTGATAAGGCACTGGTTCCGGCTCTTTGCTTTGCGACTGCTGATAAGACCAGTAAGCCAGTTGACGGATTTTCTGCAAACGTACCAGAAGGGTGCTGCGAGTCGAAACTCTAAAACAAGGCTCGACTAAAACTGGTACAAGGCTACTGAAAGCAAGCAGGGCCAAGCAAGGCAAGGTAACAAATGCTGAGTGAAAATACTGATAATTTATAAATGACAGAATCGCAATCAGGGTTTGCATATACAGGCAGAGTTGCAAACGCTTGGCATAGCGGGCAGAACTGTATTTCGCCTGAAACTGGGCACGCCAGATATAAGGATAAAGCATGCCAATCATGACAATGGTACCTGCACTGAGCGCCTGATATTTTGAAGTGACAAAGTCAGGATAAAACGGCAGCGAAAAGCACAGGCAGCAAAAACCTGTGATCATGACCAGAATACCGATACGTAAATACAGATATAGATCAGTGGTCTGGTTCAAATATTTATAACGGCCATAGCTGAGGCTACAAAAGAATGCATCAGGATGGCGTAATTGCAATCTGGCTAGATCAAAAGAACGGGATGCAGACATGGGGAGGGCACATTCTATTGGTGATAATCACGCATAAAAAAACCAGCTGAATGCTGGAGATTTTTCATTGCACCATTCTAATCAGAATTAAAATGGTGCCCGAGGCCAGACTCGAACTGGCACGCTTTGTGGGCGGGGGATTTTAAATCCCCTGTGTCTACCGATTTCACCACTCGGGCATGTGCGCAATAATAGAGGACGAAATAAAGCTTGGCAAGTAAATTTCAATATGTTTGCTTTATTTTAAAGCAATTCAGTAGCTTAAATTTAAAAATTAATTCCATAGTGCTGGATAATAAGCGTGAGAAGTCATGTAATTTTCTATTTCAGGACGTGTTTAAAAAAACTTTTCACAGGTGCTCATCCAGATAAGTATCGATATCGATGTATTTAATCTTCTTGCACTGCTCATGTTCCAGTTTAAACAAACGGGTATGCAAATCCGCATAGTGCTGAAGCTGATTTTTCAATTCTTCATTTGGGGAGGTCGGCTTGGAATGAAAAAATAATTTCAGACGCAGTTTCCAGGTTTGTTGATAAGCCCAGAAACAGATGCGGCGTAACTGCTGCAGTTGATATTGTTCAGTTGTATTAGTAGTAGGGCGGAACATATTTTCTTTATAGAACCGTACAAAACCAAAACTGATCCCGAAAAAGAATAGAATCCACATGACCGTACTGCTTTGTAGAAAAACCAGATTCAGCGCTTCCAGTACAATGACTACAGTGAGTTTAATCGGTGTATGTCTTAAAAACTGATAGAGGGAATGGGAAGAGTGCCGGATCTGCTTGATCACCAGTGGAACCACCAGCATCAGAAATAACAGAATAGTCAGAATCGCATAACTTTGCGCCTGAAAGTTTTGGGCAGTTGACAGCTTAGAGGAATAAACATCTTTGAGAGCCAGGCTAATCGGTACAAAGATCATGGCAGCCAGCACCCAGGGAATCAGTTCCTTGAGATCACTTAAAATACCTTTAGTTTTGATCTGACCATAAAACAGATAATTTCTTTTAAAGGCAGCCGGATAAAGCAGTTTAAGTTGCTGCAATAAAAGATCAATCTGTTTGGTTTGCATAATAAAGAAGTAAATCAGAAACTTGCCGCCTACTATAGCCAATTTACGCCAGAATGATAGAGATGATCCGGATTTTGCAATTATTAGAGTTGAAGCTAAAGATTTTAATTTTTTAGTAAGGATTTATGCGAAAATAGTCCATTGCATATTTATTTTTTAGGGACAGTTTATGACTGATCAATCTCCTGCGACGCTAAGCGACATCGAAATTTTAGACATCCTTCAAACCATGAAGAATGATGAGCTAGATACGGAAGCAAAAGAAGTCATTCGTCAGGGTGGTAAAGCGGGTCGTCAGGAAGCGCATAAACAGGCGCTGGTTGTATTGAATCAGTCATTTGAAGAAAAATTTGTTGAAGCAGTTTCTCTGGCCCTGAATCTGAATGAAGCGCAAATCAAAAAAATCCGTTATAAGAAAGACCGTATCCGTATTTTAAAAGCCCGTGGTATTGATTACCTGGCGATTGATGGCGCGGAAACTGCCTTTGTACTGGCGCAGATTGCGCAGGCCATTCTGCGTGAAGATGCAGTCGTCACTCATGACCTGCATAATATTTTCCCATTCTGGAAAGAAGGCTGGCCAATGGTGCAATTTGATAATGCCTACAAAATCTTGCAGGAAGATATCCAGATCCATTATCAGGCAGTCCTTAAAGCACTTTTATCAAAAATCTAAATTGAATTGAATGTAAAAAAGCACCTTCGGGTGCTTTTTTAATGAGAATAAAATAGGGAAAGCAGCCAGCGTACAGGAAGGATAAACAGCCGCCACCAGGTGATGAGTGGATAATAAAAATATTTACCTATTCTTAAAGTCGAATCAAATCCTTGCCGATGCCGCTCATAAGGATAGGGAGTCAGCCAGATTGAAAGTAAAATGAGTACAATTGCTAGGATCAGAAATATAGGCTGTTGATCTTGCATAAAGAAGAAATAGATTAAATATAAGGCCGAATAAAAACTCAGACAGGCGAGTAGCGCAGCAATATTCATAAAAGTCTCATTATTATTGTTTTTGGAATTTTAAAAAAATTGAAGAAGAACCAGATTATTCTGATTCTTCTGTCGGTGGCTTTTTCACTTCTAGCATACGTGTAACCAGTAACTGGTCAATCTTGAAATGATCAACATCGACAACTTCAAACTTATAACCCGCATATAGCACAATATCTGCTGGACGTGGAATTTTACGCAGCTTGAACATCATAAAACCAGCCAGAGTTTCATAATTCTCTTCATCCGGCATTTCATCAATTTCCAGCGCATGTTTGATGTCTTCAATAGGCGTACTGCCATCAATCAGCCATGAATTGCTGTCACGCTTAATGATCTGCTGGTCTTCTTCCAAGGGAGTAACCCAGTCGCCCATCACGGTAATCATGATGTCGGAAAGGGTAATGACACCTACGACCAAGGCATATTCATTAATAACGACTGCAAACTTTTCCTTGGTTGAACGGAAGCGATCCAGTAATTCAGATAGAGTCAGTGTATCTGGAATGGTCAGAACCGTACGGATGGTATTTTCATTCAACTGAAGTAAAGACTGATTATTCAGAATACGAACCAGAATATCTTTGGAGTCGACATATCCAATCACATCATCGATATTTTCATTACAGACCAGGAACTTGGAGTAAGGAAATTCAGCCAATTTCTGGCGAATACTGGCTTCAGATTCTTTCAAGGTAAAGAACACCACATTTTCACGAGTGGTCATACTGGAAGGAACATTACGTTCTTCAAGCTCAAACACGTTCTCAATAAAGTGATGTTCCTGTTTCTGTAACACCCCTGCCTGAGCACCCGCATCCATTACCGCAGAAATATCAGCAAAGGTAATATTGTCATCTCGAATGGTATTCACTTTAAATAAACGGAATAACAGGTTCGCAATGGCATTGATGAACCAGGCCAATGGTTTACAGATTTTGATAAATACCTGAATCGGATTAATCACCGAGACAGAAATTTTTTCTGGAGCGATCATGGCCAGACGTTTTGGCATCAAGTCCGCAAACAGAATAAATAATGAAGTAACTGCAGTGAAGGACAAGCTGAACGCAATCGTTTCAGTCCAGGGACCTTGATAAAATCTGGAAAGTAAATTGATGATATAAGGGCGGAAGGCGCCTTCACCTAAAATACCGCCTAAAATGGCAACAGCGTTTAAGCCGATTTGGGAAGCTGCAAAAAAGTCAGCAGAATTTTCTTGTAAATCTAAAACTTTTTGAGCGCGAATATCTCCCGATTCAGCCAAAATTTTTAATTTGACCTTACGAGCACCTGCAAGCGCGATTTCTGTTAATGATAAAAAACCGGCCCCCGCGATGAGTAATAAGATAATCACGATGTTTTGAAAGAGGCTCACGAATCCACCTGTGGATTAATATGATCTAGCTAAAAATATTTTTAACACAAAAAAAGACTTGAGGTACAAATAAAGCAACTCAAGTCTCTAGAGTATAAGCTTAAAAATGAGCAATTTAGCTAATATTCGATTTAATAATGCGAAAATTGCGAATTATTCATTAAAAATTCACGATTTTCTTCTTCGATCATCTGACGCGCTACATATAGAATCAGCTGACGTAACCAGCGATGGGCGGGATGATGATGCAATAAAGGACACCACGCCATCTTCAATTCAAACTCGGGAATATAAAATGGTGGGTCTTTAATGAGTAAGTTCTGGTTTTTGGCTTGCAGACGTGCAATACGGGTCGGTAATGTTGCTACAAGATCTACATTGGCCGCCAAAAGACCGGGCATTTGATAGTGACGGGTAAATACCGAAATCTTACGTTTTTGGCCAATACGTTCAAGAGCCTGATCAATCCAGCCGAGACCCGCTTGTTTCTCAGGATTTACCCCAAAGCCGACGCCCATGCCAGTTTTTGATACCCAGATATGCTGTGCATCCAGATAACTTTTCAGATTCAGGTTACCTGCAGCCGGATGCTTGTTATTTAACAGGCAAGAAAAGCTGTCACGCCAAACCAGTACCTGATGGAAGCTTTGTGGAATTTCATTAAAACGGTTAATTGCCAGATCAACTTTACCTTGTTCCATGTCACGATAGGACACATCACTTGGCGTTAAGAAGTCGAGAACCACATTTGGTGCTTCTGAACGTAATGCTTTCACCAAGCGTGGTACCAGTGTGGCTTCAGCATAATCTGAAGTCATGATACGGAAGACACGATTTGAGGTATAAGGACGGAACTCGGTACGCGGTTCCAGAATCATGGAAAGATCCGCTAAGGCGTCGCGGATACGAGGTTGGAGTTCTAGTGCACGTTCTGTTGGAGTCATACCTTCAGAAGAGCGAATCAAGAGGGGATCATTAAATAAATTTCGTAAGCGACGTAAAATGTTACTCATCGCAGGTTGGGTTACCCCAAGTTGTTCTGCTGCACGCGTGACATTTTTTTCACGTAAAAGTACGTCAAGATAAATGAGGAGATTAAGATCGACCCGCTCCAGATTCATAAAAAAAATACCGAAAATAAAATTATGAAATTATATGGATTATGCCATAACTACTATAGCTTGTGTACGCAACTGATGAAAAAAAAGCCCAGCTGATTGTACTGAAATACCTTTTTAGAGTCTCTTTCACTGTAGATTTTGCCAGCCTGAATCCTTCTCTATTTTTTAAGAGCAGAAAAGAAATCTGGCTGCATCCAAAAACGAAAGAAGGTATTTCTGAAAAACAGACGGAATTAGCAAATAATGTGCCAGATTTGACTAAAAATATTTCCACAAATAAATGAAAAATAATTCCTTCGAAATAAGTGTTCCAAGTTTTAAGGCTTAGAAAATAGACAAAAATTGCTGAAATTAAGCGCTGCTAAAGTCCTGCAAGACTTAAGTCTAATGAATATTTTTTACCCATATTGCTGATGTTTTAGACAAAATCTAATTTTAAAAATTAAAAAATAAAATATTAAATACAATAACTTATAAGGAGCTGATCAATATATAATTAGACTTTCATCTACATATTTTTTAAATAAATAATGATAATTCTTGCAGAATATTGGATTAATTTTTCGAAGCCCACTAATCTTTAGCTATCCCAACGGATCGTCGAAAATCTGAACAAGTCATTGAGGGTGTGATTTGAGCGGTTCGTTGCAGAAAAATCCTAATATTAATACAGGAATATATCATGACTACATACCAAACAGCGATTGATGCAATCCGCGAATTAAAAGCGAAATTCGGTAACACTTGGGCAGACATCAGTCCTGAAGATGCTGCGCGTATGCAAATGCAAAACCGTTTCAAAACTGGTTTAGACATTGCTAAATATACAGCGGCGATTATGCGTCGTGATATGGCTGCTTATGATGCCGACTCTAGCAAATACACTCAATCACTAGGCTGCTGGCACGGTTTCATCGCTCAGCAAAAAATGATTGCGAACAAAAAATACTTCGGTACAACTGAACGTCGCTATATCTACCTTTCTGGCTGGATGGTTGCTGCACTTCGTTCAGAATTCGGTCCTCTTCCTGACCAATCTATGCACGAAAAAACTTCTGTTCCTGCATTGATCGAAGAAATCTACACATTCTTACGTCAAGCTGATGCGAAAGAACTGAACGACCTGTTCCGCGCACTTAAAAAAGCTCAAGATGCTGGTGATACAGCTAAAGCTGCTGAAATCACTTCACAAATCGACAACTTCCAAACTCACGTTGTGCCAATCATTGCGGACATCGACGCTGGTTTCGGTAACGAAGAAGCAACTTACTTATTAGCTAAGAAAATGATCGAAGCGGGTGCTTGTGCACTTCAAATCGAAAACCAGGTTTCTGACGCGAAACAATGTGGTCACCAAGCTGGTAAAGTAACAGTTCCACACGAAGACTTCATCGCTAAAATCCATGCTCTTCGCTATGCATTCCTTGAAATGGGTCTTGACGACGGTATTATCGTTGCACGTACTGACTCTGAAGGCGCTGACTTGACTCAAAAAATCCCAGTGGTTAAAGAGCCAGGCGACATCGCTTCTCAATACATCAGCTACTTAGACACTCAAGAAATTGACATCTCTGAAGCACAAGAAGATGAAATTCTGATCAAACGTGATGGTAAACTTCACCGTCCTAAACGTCTTGCTTCTGGCTTGTACCAGTTCCGTGAAGGCACTCAGATCGACCGCGTTGTACTTGACTGTATCACTAGCTTACAAAACGGTGCTGACCTTCTTTGGATCGAAACTGCGACTCCAAACGTAGCTGAAATCGCTCACATGGTTAACCGTGTACGTGAAGTTGTGCCAAATGCGAAACTTGTTTACAACAACTCTCCATCATTCAACTGGACACTGAACTTCCGTCAACAAGCGTACGACCGTTGGGTTGCTGAAGGTAAAGACGTATCTGCATACGACCGCGCTAAATTAATGAGCGCTGAGTACGACGATTCTGAATTGGCTGCTGAAGCTGACGAAAAAGTACGTACATTCCAAGCAGACGCTTCTCGTGAAGCAGGCGTGTTCCACCACTTGATCACTCTGCCTACTTACCACACAGCTGCTCTTTCTACTCACGAGCTTGCTCAAGGTTACTTCGGTTCTGAAGGTATGTTGGCTTATGTTGCTGGCGTACAACGTAAAGAAATCCGCGGTGGTATCGCTTGTGTGAAACACCAAGCAATGGCTGGTTCTGACATCGGTGACGACCACAAAGAAATCTTCGCTGGTGACAACGCGCTTAAAGCGGGTGACGATGCGAAAAACACAATGAACCAATTCTCTGCTTAATCAGCTCTGAATCGATTCTAAAAAAACCCTGCGCAAGCAGGGTTTTTTTATGCCTAACATAAAATGAATAACTCTATAAATTGTTGAAACAGCTAGATGAAAGGCAAAATCTTCATATTTTCTTCATGATTCAATTTTATACATATTTTTCTGTGATCAAGCCTTGCATTCTCCAAGCCTCTGCCTGAATATCCTTAAGCTGACTCAATAATGCAACGTCTTCCATAATTCATTAAATTCAAAGTGATTCAGACTTATGCTGTCTAAGTTTTTCATTCATCGTCCTATTTTTGCAGGTGTACTGGCCATTGTGGTCATGGCCATTGGACTTTTTGCGGTGATGAACTTACCTGTCGAACGTTATCCGGATATTGCACCGCCACGCATTACTGTGGCAACAACTTATACTGGTGCATCTGCAGAAACGGTAGAAGAGAGCGTGACCCAGGTGCTGGAACAGCAAATTAAAGGTATCGACCGCTTGCTGTATTTCAGCTCCAGCAGTGATTCTTCAGGTCGAAGCCGGATCAGCATCAGTTTTGAAAATGGCACCGATCCAGATACAGCACAAGTACAGGTTCAAAATGCGATTAACGGGGTTCTCAATCGTTTGCCTGACGATGTCCAGCGACAGGGCGTGAATGTCTTCAAATCTCTTGGCGATACCCATATGGTCATCGGTCTGTATGATGAATCACGGCGTAGTAGCAATATTGAACTATCTGATTATTTGACCACACATCTGGAACAGGATATTTCCCGAATTGATGGCATTGGGGAACTGGATGTTTTTGGTTCACAGTTCGCGATGCGCATCTGGCTGAATCCAGCAAAATTAAAACAATATAACTTGATGCCAAGTGATGTGCGGGCAGCGATTGAATCACAGAATACTCAGGTGGCAGCCGGCGCAATTGGGGACTTGCCGACAGTCGATGATCAGTATCTGAATGCCAAAGTCACATCAGGCAGCCGTTTAAAAACAGTCGAAGAATTTGAAAATATTATTGTGAAGTCTGCCCGGGACGGGAGCTTTATCTATTTAAAAGATGTTGCACGTGTAGAATTGGGTGCGGAAAATTATCAGTCATATAGCACTACCAATGGCTATCCTTCTGCCGGTCTGGGCATTTCACTAGCCTCCGGTGCCAATGCAATTGCGACGTCGAGTCTGATCAAGGCTGAAATCGAGCGACTTTCCCAGCAGTTGCCGGAAGGCTATAAAATTGCTTATCCGCGTGACAATACCCCGTTTGTCAAAGAATCGATTAAAGAAGTCGTTAAAACTTTATTCGAGGCGGTCATTCTGGTCGTCATCGTGATGTTTATCTTCCTGCAAAACTGGCGTGCGACCTTAATTCCGACTGTAACTGTGCCTGTAGTTTTACTCGGAACCATGGCGGTACTTTATGTTTTGGGACTGAGTATTAATACGCTGACTTTGTTTGCCTTAGTACTGGCGATTGGCTTGCTAGTCGATGATGCTATTGTGGTGGTAGAGAACGTTGAACGTCTGATGCATGAGCAGCAACTTACAGCCAAAGCAGCAGCACTGGAATCCATGCAGGAAATCAGCGGAGCACTGATCGGGATTACCCTGGTTTTAACCGCGGTCTTTATTCCCATGGCGTTCTTTGGTGGCTCAACCGGGGTGATCTATCGTCAGTTCTCGATTACGCTCGTGGCAGCGATGTCTCTGTCGCTGATGGTCGCACTGATTCTGACACCTGCACTTTGTGCGCTGATTTTGAAACCGAATCCAAAACCTGCCAAGTGGGCGAGTTGGTTTAACCAGAAACTGGATGATTTGAAGCATCGTTATCTGAAAGTTTCTAATGTCACTCTACAACATAAGGCCATTAGCCTGGTGCTTTTTGCCGGGTTGATCTGTGTATTTGCTTTATTCTACCGCGCCTTACCTACCAGCTTCTTGCCGAGCGAAGATCAGGGTATTCTGAATCTGCAGATCCGGCTACAGGAAGGTGCTCCAATGAAAAACACCATTCAGGTCGGTGAACAGATTCGTCAGTATTTTCTGGAAGAAGAAAAGGACAATATCGACTTGGTCATGTTACGTTATGGCCGTAACTTCTCAGGTACCGGTCAGAACCTGGCGACCGGTTTTGTAGCCTTAAAGCATTGGGATGACCGTTCAGGAGAAGAAAATACTGCGCAGGCGATTCGTGAACGTGCCATGAAGCATTTCCGTAGTAACCGCGATGCCCAAGTCAATATCAGTATGCCGGCTTCAGTGAATGGTTTAGGTCAAACCGACGGCCTGGATTTCTGGATTCGTGATATTAACGGTAATGGCCGTGAGTATCTGGAAGAACAGTTCCAGAATATGCAGGCTGGCGCAGCTCAATATAGGAGCTTTGAAAATCTGGATAAGCGCTCTAATCCGGAAAAAGCCGAACTGAAAGTCAATATTGACCAGAAACAGGCCATGGCCAATGGTCTGAGTCAATCCGCAATTAACAGTACGCTTTCAGCGGCTTGGGGCGGTAATTATATTAATGACTTTATTGATCGTGGCCGGATTAAACGGGTGATTATGCAGGGTGATGCAGAATTCCGTTCCAAACCTGAAGATCTGACACAATGGCATGTACGTAATGACCTGAACGAGATGGTGCCTTTTAGTAATTTCGCTCAGGTGGACTGGAGTGGTGGTCCCGAGGTAGTCAACCGTTTTATGGGCTATACCTCGCTACAAATGCAAGCGGATATGGTCAAAGGTTCCAGTTCTGGTGAAGCGATGCAAGATGTTGAAAATCTGGTGGCAGAACAGGATGGCATTGACGTGGTCTGGAGCGGTTTATCCTTTGAGGAAAAACAATCCAGTAATCAGGCAATCTGGCTTTATCTGGTATCGATCGGTTTTATTTTCCTGTGTTTGGCTGCTTTATATGAAAGCTGGACGATTCCGACTGCGGTCATGTCCGCGATTCCTTTAGGGATTGGTGGGAATATCATTTTTAGTTTTCTGGCAGATTTTCCGAATGATATTTACTTCCAGATTGCTTTGCTGACCACGATTGGTCTGTCCTGTAAGAATGCAATTTTAATTGTAGAGTTTGCGGCATTGGCTCAGGAAAAAGGTAAATCGGTAGTTGAAGCTGCACTTGAGGGTGCGTCATTACGCTTGCGTCCAATCTTAATGACCTCTCTGGCCTTTGGTGCTGGTATTTTGCCACTGGTCTTTGCTTTTGGTGCAGGTGCAGCCAGTCGTCGTGAGATTGGAATCAGTGTTTTTGGTGGAGTGATCTTCGGAACGATACTGGTACTGATTTTTATTCCATTTATGTACGTTTTAATTCGCCAAATGACGACGAAGAAATCACGTACCTAATATCAATACAAAATATTGAGCTCAAAAATCCTCGTTATGACGGGGATTTTTTGTCGAAATTAAAGAGCTAAAGATTGGCTTATATTTAAGCATGGTGTAAAAATTGCTATAGAAATCATCTATTCATGGCGTGTGCACTCTAAAGATGCATTTGATGGAGATTTCTAATTTATGTTGTCGCGCTTTTTTATTTATCGTCCCAAGTTTGCAGCGGTCATTGCAATTTTAATGATGGCCCTTGGGGTATTTGCACTTCAAAAAATTCCCATTGAACATATGCCAAATATGGATACGCCAGCTTTAGGCGTTTCCGCAGGTTATCGTGGTGCATCGGCTGAAACAGTTGAGCAATCGTTGACCCAGATTCTGGAACAGGCGATAAAAGGCATTGAAGGTCTGGAAACCTTTCACTCCAGCAGTTCGGTGGGACGGGCTCAACTTACGCTGCAATTTGAGCAAGGGGTCGATCTTGATCAAGCCCAGTTACAGGTTCAAAACGCCGTCAATGGCGTATTGAGCCGCTTACCTGAAGAGACGCAGCAGGGCGGAGTCAATGTTTATAAATCAGGGTATGACCAGTTTGCACTGTTAAGTTTATATGATGAGAGTGGGCAGAGTAGCGTCACCGAACTTTCAGATTATTTGATGGTGCATGTGGAACCGCGTTTGTCACGTATCGAAGGTGTGGGGGAAATTGACCTGTACGGTGCAGGTTATGCCATGCGGATCTGGCTAAATCCGCATAAGTTGCAGCAGTTTAACCTGATGCCAAGCGATATTCGCAATGCCATTGAAACCCAGAACGCACCCCTAGCTTCAGGCGCAATTGGGGGTTTGCCGACGATGCAGGATCAATATCTCAATGCCAAGGTCAGTGCGGGTTCACGTTTAAGCAGCGTGAAAGAATTTGAGAATATTATTGTTAAAACCACGGATTCCGGTTCATTGCTGTACTTAAAAGATGTGGCACGGGTAGAACTAGGTGCAGAGAGTTATAACCACATTAACTATACCAACGGACAGCTCTCTTCAGCTTTATCGATTACTTTGGCGCCACGGAGTAATGCCATTGCAGTTTCCAAACAGATTCAAGACGTATTAAAAAACGCTCAGGCCAATTTGCCACCGCACTATCAGTTGCAAATGACCATGGACAAAACTCCATTTATCACCAGCTCAATTGAACAGGTAGCTAAAACTCTAGTTGAAGCCATTATTCTGGTCATTGTGGTGATGTTTATCTTCCTGCAAAACTGGCGTGCCACGATTATTCCGGCCGTTACGATTCCGATTGTGGTTTTGGCAACCTTTGCTGTGCTGTATGTCTTGGGTATGACTCTGAATAACTTTACCTTGTTTGCCCTGATCTTGGCCATCGGTCTGCTAGTCGATGATGCCATTGTAGTGGTGGAAAACATTGAACGCCTGATGCAGGACGAACATCTGGATGCCAAAGCGGCTGCCTTAAAATCCATGCAGGAAATGAGCGGGGCACTGGTCGGTATTACGCTGGTACTTACTGCAGTATTTATCCCGATGGCTTTCTTTGGCAGTATCACTGGAGTGATTTATTGTCAATTTTCTATCACTTTGGTGGTAGCGATGTTGCTGTCTTTATTCGTGGCCTTGGTGATTACCCCAACATTTGCGGCACAACTCCTCAAACGCAAACCTTATCAGGCTCGCTGGGCACAGCGCTTTAACCATGGCATGGATCAGCTCAATGCCAGTTACCAAAAAGTTTCAGCTCGAAGCATGCAATTGAAATTCACGATGTTGGCACTGTTTGGTGTGTACATAATGGGCTTCGGCTGGGTATATAAGTATTTGCCGGAAGGATTGATGCCCACTGAAGACATGGGTTTTGCTATGGGGCAGATTGTCATGCCTGGCAATGCACCGCGTACAGAAGTCGAACAAGTCGGGCGTGAAGTACAAGATTATTTGATGAAACATGAATCGGAACGCATTCAGAGTGTAGGTGTCTGGTATAGTGGCAACAATGTCGGTGTAGGTCCGTATCGTGGGCAGCTTTTTGTGGTATTAAAAGACTGGGCTGAGCGCAAAAATCCTGAAGATTCGGTCTTTGCTATTGTCGATCGAGCACAGAAACACTTTGCCAATCATGCCAATGCCCAAATTTTCTTTATGGCACCTTCCATGTCAAGTAATGGTCGTGTAGTCGATTTCTGGTTGCAAGACCTGGATTATAAAGGGGCTGAATTTTTACAGGAGGCATTTGGCCAGATTGAAGCGCGTGCCCAAGGCAAATCATCGATTGAATTTTTACAGCTGGATCAACCTAAAGAAAGTGCTGAGCTGAATATCAAACTTGATGCAGAACGTGTGTTAAAGCATTCCATTCCTCAGCAAAATGTAAACAGTACTTTGGCTGCAGCATGGGGTGGAACTTACATCAATGACTTTATTGATCGCGGGCAGATTAAACGTGTGATTATGCAGGGTGAGGCAGAATACCGTTCCAAACCTGAAGATCTGGCCTTCTGGCATGTACGCAATCAAAAAGGTGAAATGCTGTCATTTAACCAGTTCAGTAGTCTGAATTGGCAGGGCGGGCCGAACAGTATTAACCGTTATATGGGCTATAACGCTGTTCCAGTCTATGCAGGGATTCCAAAGGACAAGTTTTCCAGTCAGACCATGCAGGATGTTGAAGCATTGGTAGATGCCCAGGAAGGTGTGAATCTGGCCTGGAGCGGAGCCGCATTGGAAGAAAAGCGCAGCAGCGGTCAGGCGATTTTTCTTTATGTGATTTCGATTGCCTTTATTTTCCTGTGCTTAACCGCTTTATATGAAAGTTGGACCATTCCTGCGGCCGTGATCAGTGCCATCCCATTGGGCGTAGGCGGCAGTATCTTATTTTGCTGGGTCTTTGGTTTCGCCAATGATATCTTTTTTCATATTGCCTTGCTGACGACGATTGGTCTGTCCTGTAAAAATGCCATTTTGATTGTGGAGTTTGCTGCACAGGCAGAGAAAGCAGGAAAAACAGCTATAGCTGCAGCTTTAGAGGGAGCAAGTTTACGCTTGCGGCCTATTCTCATGACTTCTATTGCTTTTGCTGCGGGAGTAATCCCTTTGATTTTCGCTTCTGGGGTCAGTGCGATCAGCCGTCAGGAAATTGGTGCCAGCGTTTTGGGCGGGGTCATTTTTGCGACTATTCTGGTGTTATTCTTTATCCCATTTATGTATGTGTTAATCCGAAACCTGTTTCGTGTCAAAGCAACAAATAAAGTTATACAAATCAATCAGGAAAATGAGGAATACTCACTCTAGGGCGGGTATGTTTCATACCTGCATGGAATGATGGTAGGGAAATGCAGCACCAAGAAAAAATACAGCAACTACATGAGACTCTGCTGACAGGGGAAAATAATATTCATCAGCTTTTACAAAAGCTGAATATTGCCGATCAGGCCAGAATTTTGTCTGAACTTGGACCAGCGGAACGCTGTCACCATTTCAGGCAGCTGGAACGTCAGGCAGAAGTACTGGAGTACTTGCCACTGGCCATGCAAATCCAGCTGGCCTATCAATTTCCTCTGGAGCAACTGGCCAGTCTGATGGATGCCATGCATTCCGATGACTTCATTGATTTATACAAGCAGATGCCCTGTGAAGTGCAGCAGCAGTTACTTGGCAAATTATCCACCCAGTCGCTACAAACCCTGCGAGAGCTGCATGCTTATCCGGAAGAAACTGCCGGTGCATTAATGAGTTCAGACTTCGTCACGCTTGCTCCCGAGTTGAGCATGACTGAAGCGATTGAAACGCTACGTGATATTGCGGGGAATCATGACACCTTATATCTGATCTATATTGTCGATGAAAAACAGCATCTGCTCGGCGTAATTTCCTTGCGACAAATTATTCAGGCACGGCCGGATGCCACTATTAATGAGGTCATGACCACAGATGTAGTCTATGCCACGGTAGATGAGGATCAGGAGCAGGTCGCCCGTACCTTGGCCTATTATGATTTTATCGCCTTGCCTGTGGTCGACGCGACCCAGAAGCTGGTCGGGATTATTACTTATGATGATGCCATGGATATTGCAGAGGCAGAAAGCACCGAGGATATTTTAAAATCCGGTGCAGTGACGCCTTTGAATGAGCTGAGCCTGAAAACTGCACCGATTCTCAGACTGTATCAGAAACGGGTATTCTGGCTGGTTATTCTGGTGTTTGGCAGTCTGCTCTCCGGAATCGGGATTGCCCATTTTGAAGATATTATTTCCACCCATATTGTGCTGGTATTTTTCTTGCCATTGTTGGTGGGAAGTGGGGGGAATGCTGGCTCACAATCTGCCACCCTAATGGTGCGTGCCTTGGCAACAGGCGATGTGCAGTTTAAGGACTGGTTTAGCTTGCTTGGTCGTGAATCTCTAGTTGCCTTATGTCTGGGTGGAACGATGGCCATTGCAGTATCAATTCTGGGTTATATTCGAGGCGACTGGATGGTCGCTGTTGTACTCGCTTTAAGTATGTTAGGTATTGTACTGATGGGATGTCTAATCGGCATGAGTTTACCCTTTATTCTCAATAAATTGAAAATGGACCCAGCCAGTGCATCAGCACCTCTGGTGACTTCAATTTGTGATGCCACCGGGGTGATTATTTACTTGTTTATTGCCTCTCAATTATTGTTTTAAATACTTAGCAATTACAGCTTAAATAGAAAAAATACTTTATGCTCAATTACATCAGTCTCATTTCTGGAAGAACCTATGCCTGATCCCGGACAGAAAAATAAACTGAGCCAACAGGATGTCATTCGGCTGGAGCGGGATCTGGCCAAGTTCGCCAATATGATGGATTCGGTGGTACGGATTCCATTTACCAAGCAGGGCGTCGGGGCAGATGCTGCTTTGAGTACCATTCCGGTAGCAGGAGATATCGCAGGTTTTGTATTGACCAGTTATGCGATTTATAAAGCCCGTCAGATCGGGGTATCGAATGAAAAATTAAAGCCAGTCCTGAAAATGGCCGTCATGGATGCTGTGGTCGGCTTTATTCCTGTAGCGGGAACAATATTTGATATTTTCATTCGTCCTAGCCGTAAGGCACTGGATATTGTGCATCAGCATATCCGGGACGAATACCAGATCCGTACCGATCATCATGTGGTGCATCCATTTCTGCATGAAAGTCTGGAACGCAGACAACAGCAATCCGCTTTCTGGCGTAATCCTGTGGTGGCCTGGATCTGGATTCATCTGCCAGATCTTTTAGGAACTTTCTTCTTGATTCTGTTAATTATGGCTATTGGCTGGGGCACAATGCAGCTTTTTCAATGGTTTAAAGCCTGAAGGTTTATCAATATAAACTTAATAAAAAAGCCTGCATTCGCAGGCTTTTTTTTATCAAGCAATTAATATATTGCTTAAGGGCAATCGAGTTGTTGCAAAGCAGCAACACGTTGTTCAATCGTTGGGTGAGTCTGGAACAGAGCCGCCAGACTAAAACCTTGTTCCTGACCAGCTGCAATCGCAAAGGCTTTCATTTCTTTCGGCATAGCATCCGGCATTTCTGATTCAGCCTGTAAACGTAATAACGCTGAAATCATCGCCTGTTTGCCTGCCAAACGTGCACCTGCCTCATCAGCACGATACTCACGGTAGCGTGAGAACCACAATACGATTGCAGAAGCCATAATACCAAATACGATATCCAGCACAATGGTAATCACAAAATAGCCAATACCTGGTGCTTCACCTTCTTCACGGCCGAAGATTGTACGGTCTACGAAATCACCAACTACACGGGCAAAGAACATGACAAATGCGTTGACCACACCTTGAATCAAAGCCAGTGTCACCATATCGCCATTGGCAACGTGACCGATCTCATGCGCCAGTACCGCGCGAAGTTCATCTTTATTCATGCGTTCAAGCAGACCCGTGGACACAGAAACGAGCGCATCGTTCTTGTTCCAGCCTGTTGCAAAAGCATTTGACTGATAAGATGGGAAAATACCCACTTCCGGCATCTTAATGCCAGCGCGCTGAGAAAGTTGCGCAACTTCTTGTAATAACCATGCTTCTGCCTGGTTACGAGGGGCATTTGGGTCAATCAGTTCAGTACCGGTTGTTTTTTTCGCCATCCATTTAGACATGAAAAGGGAAATCAGTGATCCCACCATACCGAACACAAAACAGATCACCAACAGGTTGCCTAGATTCAAGCCACCCGCGCCATGGTAACTACCGACACCGAAGAGTGACAGGATAATGCCAGCTACAACCAGTACCGCGAGGTTGGTTAGCAAGAACAAACCAATCCGCATCATTGAGAAATCCTCTTATTATAAAAAAATAATCTGATTAGAAAATGAAAATCATTGAAATCAATATGGGGTGAAATGACTAAAAATTCAAGAAAAAAATGGCCCTAGATCACAAAACACAGCTTTATTTTTTGCTACATTTTCGCTAAGGCCATTCAGAATCAAATGATTTTGATTTTTTTATTCACTTAAATAAATTTTAGCTGCTGCTGTTGCATTCGCCGTTGCATAAGAACCCATCGGTGCATCGGTATAACTGCCATCAGCATTCATAATAATCTGACGCTGATACTTGGCTGCCTGAATGTGCGAAGTGCTGCTGCTATCATTGGAGTAGTTCGCTGAACTGGCAATGATGCGGCCTTCACTGGATGGTGTGTTAGACGTGGTTGTACTTGCACTCAGGCCATGAGTATACAGGTTTTGAAAACGGCTGGTCACACGGCGCACATAATCCTGGGTTTCCCGGAAAGGCGGGATTCCACCGTATTTACTGACATTGCCTTCACCGGCATTATAGCCCGCCAGTGCCAAGCTGGTATTGCCATTAAAACGCTTTAATAACCAGGCCAGATATTTAGCACCCGCCATAATATTCTGATGCGGATCATAAGCATTACTGACATTAAAGCGACGTGCTGTGGCTGGCATCAGCTGCATCAAACCTTGTGCACCCACAGGGGAGCGGGCATGGGTATTAAAACCGGATTCAGTATGCATGACTGCTTTAATTAAACCTTCAGACACACCATAAGTCTGTGCGGCCTGACGAATGATCGAATCAAAAGCATTCTTATTCTTGCTATAGCTAGGCAAAACCGACGACTCGCTGCTGCCCCAGTTACTATAGCTATGAATATTGCTATCCGGATAATAAGTCTTCTTTTCGACCTGAAGATGATTATAACGGCTCTTCTTATTGGTCAATAAGGTACTGCCGTTTTTATCACGCAACTGATAGATGGTTTCACCGGCATACACCAAATGACTACAGCTCAGCATAACCAAGCTACCCATCAGTTGACACCCCAAGAAATACGTCTTTATTTTCATTGTTTATATTTGATAAATAATAAGCTAGAAAAATTCATGGATGAGTTTAACAAAAAATTACGTAATGCACAGCCTTATACGCTGCATTTATAAACGAGTATGTAAACAGGAACGCCTGTCAATATTTTGAACACTAAAATATTTTTTTTATTTAATTTAAAACCTTAGGGTTGACAGGTTTAAGTTATTGATTTTAATAATAAAATAAATTGATCAAAAAATGATCAATTTAAAGAAAAGCCTTAAATTTTGAGGTGAACAAGTTGTCAAGTCCATTTCAATCCACAAAGTTATCCACAGCTTTTGTGGACAACTGTGGAAAAGTCCAAAAGATAAGCATCTCGCCTAAAAATTGAACTAAATCGTTCAATATATCAATCAAAATAAAACATGAAAATGAAACTAATATGGCATTTGTATGAAAATAAATTCTTTTGATGCGATACGGAACCGAATCAGCTAAAATTGCGCGGTATTTTTATTTATGGGTTATTCTCGTCTATGTACTCGCCAGTTGAATCCGAGCAAGGATTTAATTTCAAACCTGAACTGCCAACAAGCTCTGCCTACTACCGTTTGTTGAAGAAGCTTCGCCGCCAGGTCGGACATGCCATTCGCGACTTCAAGATGATTGAAGACGGCGACAAGGTCATGGTGTGTATTTCTGGTGGTAAAGACAGTTATACCTTGCTTGATATCCTGCTTCAGTTTAAACGCATTGCACCGATCAATTTTGATGTAGTGGCAGTTAACCTGGACCAGAAACAGCCCGGTTTCCCGGAAGATGTATTACCGCGTTATTTAGAAGAAAATAACATTCCGTATTACATCTTGGAAAAAGATACCTACAGCATTACTAAAAAACTGACACCGGAAGGCAAGACTTACTGTGCAGTATGCTCACGTCTGCGCCGTGGTTCTTTGTACGGTTTTGCTCAGGAAATTGGGGCGACTAAAGTGGCGCTGGGGCATCACCGTGATGATATTCTGGCAACATTCTTCCTGAACCTGTTCCATGGGGGCAGCCTGAAAGCCATGCCACCAAAATTGCTGTCTTCTGACAAAAAGAATATCTTAATTCGTCCATTGGCCTATGTGGAAGAAAAAGACATCATCAAATATGCACAGATGCGTCAATTTCCAATTATTCCATGTAATTTATGTGGCTCTCAGGAAAATCTTCAACGTGCCATTATCAATGACATGTTACGTGAATGGGACAATGCGCATCCAAAACGTTTGCACAGCATCTTTGGTGCCTTACAAAATGTTTCACCATCTCAGTTAGTTGACCGTGAATTATTCGACTTTGAAATTCTGGACAGTCAGCGCGAATTCGATTTCAAAGGCAGCAGCTGTTCAACTGAAGAGGCGGTAGAAGGTGAGAACCGCCGCATCAATATGGTCAATCTGGGCTTTGCAGCAGACTAATCGACCTATATAAAGTTAAGCCGATACAGGTATGGGCTACGGCCGATGCCTGAATCAAAAATAATGTAAGATAAGAACTACAAAAATTGAACGGTGCGTACAAAATTCGTTAGCCTTTGCCATAATGATCATGTTATAACAAGTCACAAGCATAATAGCTTCAACCTGATGTCGTCTGGATAGTCGACACAAATGAATAAATAAATTGAGGAAAGATCATGCCTGCTTTTTTAACTGATGATTGGTTTTCGACTGTAGACACGCTCACTGCACAAGCTGGTGATTTGGATTTGCCACCTGCTTTGGCAAATCTAGCAATTAATTTGGTCGTTGCAGACACTACAGGTAATACAGAATTATCTTTGGAAGGTGGCGCGATTAAAAAAGGTTTGTCTCCAAATGCAAAAACAACATTGAACATGGATGGCGAAACCTTACGTAAAGTTTTCCTTGAGTTTGATATGGCGGCTGCAATGCAAGCTTTCATGACAGGTAAGATCAAGGTGCAAGGTGATATGTCTCAATTGATGGCATTGCAAACAGCGAAGCCAAGCCAAGCTCAAAAAGACCTATTCAAGAAAGTTCTTGAAAATACCACAGCTTAATAGTCTTGATCTAAAAAGCTGAAGTAACAAAAAAGCTTACCCTGAGGTAAGCTTTTTTTATGGCTGAATAGCTAGATTTAAATTGATCAGACTTAAATATTCACTAGCTGTGGGGTGGTCTTGATGTGTTCCAGATAGGCGCGGATACGGGTCACGTATTGAAGGGCCTGACGGTAACGACCATTACTGGCTTTATTCTGTTCCAGATAAGCATACAGGTTTACCCAATTATTCGGATTCTTGCCTTGAGCCTGAATACGTTTTTGCAGCTGATTCACAGCACCGGGGCCCATGTTATAGGCAACCAAAGCAAACCAATTACGATCCGGATAAGGAATATGTTCATAACGGCTCAGCATCTGATCATAGTATTTGGCACCCCCATCAATACTTTCGCCTGGATCTGTCCGGTTACTAACCCCCATCGCTTTTGCGGTAGAGCTTGTTAGCATCATCAGACCGCGGACACCGGTGGGAGATACGGAGTTTGGCTTTAGATAGGATTCTTGGTAACCGATCGCGGCGAGCAGGTGCCAGTCCAGATCGTACTGCTGAGCAGATTTCTGAAAGCTCGCCTTGTATGTGGGGAGGCGCTGGTTCAGGTCCTGTTGAATTTCATCCCAAGAATGCTCTTCTACTACATTCTGATTGTAGAAGGAAGCAAGTTGCTTGATCGCACCGCTTTGTTTGCCTTGACAGACAAAAGCACTAGCGGTTTGACTCAAGGGATCACTAGCTGATTTAAATACCAGATTCAGATTGGCATTCAGTCCATTACTGGCCAGTGAAGACTCATCACCACAAGTGGCAGAAAAAGCCGTTAAACGCTGTTGTTCAATCGTACCCAGATCAGTGGTGGTCATGGCCAGATTGGCTTTGCCCTGGGCTACCCATTTCAGGGCCGTGGCATTATCCGGAACAGTTTTAAAATCCAGCTTAACATTCAGGCTGTTGGCATAGTTGCGAACCAGGTCGTAACCAAAACCATGCTGATGTTGTCCATTCTGAAACACAGTCGTTGGACTTTGAACTGCGACGACGGTGAGTTTGTTGCTATTTACCACATGATCATATTGAAGTGTGGTTTTAGTGGCATTGATACTATGAAAGGGGATAAGTGCCGTACTCAGTACCAGTGCTTTTACAGGGAGAGAAGAGATAAAAGAGCTAAGGCAAAGCCTCGACCCAGTGGTTGAACTACTGTGCATGTTGTCTCCGCTACAAGTAATTTATGCTTTAAAAATCACAGCCAATACTAGCCAGAAACTTTTAAAAGTTTGATAAATTCAATAAGGGTTGGGCAGTCATGACGTCATTCAAAAATGACTAAATTGATCGGGAAATATGTAGAAAAACTACATAGATTAAAAAATAAGCGATTCCAAAAGTAGGGTGCATATTAAAGATCAAAAAATTAATTGTCAAATTTTGTATATAATTTATTTTTTAAATGTAATTTAAGTTGTTGAATTTATTGAAGAAAAAAATTGCACATTCTGGCTTGTCCTAAAACTCCAAATAAAATAAGCTCTTAATGTCTAAAAACTGGTTCAAAATTGGCAATTAAAACACATGAAATCTAACCTGATTACCCGTGGTGGACACGACAAATTGGTGGCAGAACTTAAAAATCTCTGGCATGAAGAACGTCCTGAAATTACCAAAAAAGTGAACTGGGCAGCCAGTCTCGGCGACCGTTCGGAAAACGCAGATTACCAGTATAACAAACAGCTTTTACGTAAAATTGATCGTCGGGTTCGTTATCTGGGCAAGCGGCTGGAAGAGCTGAGAATTGTTGATTTTTCTCCTGAACAGGAAGGTAAAGTTTATTTTGGTGCCTGGGTTGAAATTGAAAATGAACAGGGTGAGCAGAAGAACCTTCGGATCGTAGGCGTCGATGAAATTTATGATCATCATCCGCAGCATATTTCGATTGATTCCCCAATGGCGCGTGCCCTGTTAGGCAAGTCAGTGGATGATGAAGCTGAGGTGATAACGCCATCCGGCAAGAAACTCTGGTTTATCAATTCAATTCGCTATGAAAAGCCAGGAAATTCAGAAGATTAATGAAATTGATTTTATTTTGTGCAGTTGATGCAGAGAAATTGGAAAAATATTTGCCAAGCGCAATTTTTATTTATATGATGGCGGCCATGGAAGCGTGGCAGAGCGGTTTAATGCACCGGTCTTGAAAACCGACGAGGGCTTATACCCCTCCGTGAGTTCGAATCTCACCGCTTCCGCCAGATACGAAAACCCCGATCATTGATCGGGGTTTTTATTTTTAAATTATTAAAATGATTTTAAATTTTCATTGTTCAAAATGATGTGAATATTAAGGCTAAACTTCATTCTGAAAATAAAAATATCAGTATCGAAAGCCTGTGTATAAAATTTTATCTACTCTAAAATTTTCGTCTGATTTTTGACTGAATGAACTGATTTTTACAGAAGTTTTGCGAAAATTTATTGCCAACAAACAGAAATATTTATATGATTGCGGCCATGGAAGCGTGGCAGAGCGGTTTAATGCACCGGTCTTGAAAACCGACGAGGGCTTATACCCCTCCGTGAGTTCGAATCTCACCGCTTCCGCCAGATACGAAAACCCCGATCATTGATCGGGGTTTTTTATTGTCTATTCATGGGGGATAGCTCAGACTCAGATGGAAGGCTGCCTTGAATTTCCTGTTGTATCCAGTCAACAAATTTTTCAATCAGCGGTGAGCTTTCCTGACTGGAATGAACCAGATAATAGCCTCGTTTCCTTTCTAAGGTCTTGCTGGACACCAGTACCAATTCCTGTCGCTTTAATTCTTTTTCAATCAGCATTTGTGGGATCAAGGCCATTCCTATGCCATGACTAGCCACTACAGCGAGCATGGAAAAAAGTTCATGTCGTTGCCCCTGAAAAGGATTCGGATGCTGGATCTGATGCAGCTTGAACCAGTCTTCCCAGATGTTCGGCCGGGTAGTTTGCTGTAATAAAGGGAGTTGAACCAGTTGTTCAGCACTTAAGTCATAGCTGTAGTCATTAATCTTCTGTGCATCGGGAAAATACTGTTGAATCAGATCAGGCGCACAGACAGCAACTACATCTTCATGCATTAGAAAATGGCTATGCGTACCAGGCCATTGTTCAACCTGTTGAGGAGTTCCTGCATAAATGGCAGCATCGAAAATCTGTTCCTGAAACAGAAAAGGGCGGGTGCTGGTTTCTAGATGTACCGTAATTTCAGGATACAGTCGATTAAAGCTCTGGAGTTTAGGTAATAGCCAGCGAGTCGCAAACGTAGGCACTACGCCCAGTTTTAAAGTACCGCCGCGGCCTTGATGCGTAATGACGTCTAGTGTTGACTGTTCCAGTCCTTTGAGATGCGGAGTGATACTCTTTAAATATTGTTGTCCAGCATGATTGAGTTCTACACCATGCCGCGTACGAGTAAATAAAGCTGTACCTAAATACTCTTCCAGTTGCTGGATCTGACGTGAAACTGCACTTTGGGTTAAAAACAGTTCCTGCGCAGCATAGGTATAACTGGCATGACGTGCAGCAGATTCGAAACAGATCAGCGCTTGCAGGGAGGGTATTTTTCTACGCACCTGTTCATCCTTGAACTTAAAATGGTCAGATATCAATAAATGGTATATCACTCTTATACTACTATACGACTTTGGTATAAAAAACAGGCAAATTGGCTAAACAAATAATTTCTAGAAATAGCAACTTATATAAGGTATGCGTAAATTGCATAGCTGCATGCAAATTTATTGTTTGAACAAGTCATGATTCATGCCTAGAGTCAATCTGAAGGATAAAACAACATCATCTAATAGATAGATGAAGGATTGGCAGGGAATACTATGAATCAAATGGTCGATACGAAAAAAACCAGCAAAGTCTATTTTAACTGGCAGGATCCATTCTTACTGGAGCAGCAACTGACCGAAGAAGAACGCATGATCCGTGACAGCGCACATGCATACTGTCAGGGCAAGCTAATGCCACGTGTATTAGAACAGTTCCGTCATGAAAAAACCGATCCCACCATTTTCCGTGAAATGGGTGAGCTAGGTCTGCTGGGTCCAACCATCCCAGAACAATACGGTGGTGCAGGTTTAAACTATGTCAGCTATGGTCTGATTGCACGTGAAGTAGAACGTGTGGATTCCGGTTACCGTTCAATGGCCAGTGTGCAAAGTTCTCTTGTGATGGTGCCAATCAATGAATTTGGTTCTGAAGAACAGAAACAGAAATATTTGCCAAAACTGGCGACCGGTGAATATATCGGCTGTTTCGGTCTGACTGAACCAGATCATGGTTCAGATCCGGGCAGCATGATTACCCGTGCGAAAAAGGTGGATGGTGGTTACCGTCTGACGGGCGCCAAAATGTGGATTACCAACAGTCCGATTGCTGATGTCTTTGTGGTTTGGGCAAAAGAAGTGTCTCCTGAAGGCAATGTCGGTGATATTCGCGGCTTTATTTTAGAAAAAGGCTGGGAAGGGCTTTCTGCACCAGCGATTCACGGTAAAGTTGGCTTATGTGCTTCGATCACCGGTGAAATCGTGATGGACAATGTTTTCGTTCCAGAAGAAAACGCATTCCCCGAAATTCGTGGTCTAAAAGGTCCATTTACCTGTCTGAACAGTGCGCGTTATGGTATTGCCTGGGGTGCGATGGGTGCAGCTGAATTTTGCTGGCACACGGCTCATCAGTACACCATGGACCGTAAACAGTTTGGTCGTCCATTGGCTGCCAATCAGTTAATTCAGAAAAAACTGGCAGACATGCAAACTGAAATTGCGCTGGGTCTGCAAGTGGCATTACGTTTTGGTCGCATGAAAGATGAAGGTATTGCTTCAGTCGAGGGTACTTCACTGATCAAACGTAATAACTGTGGTAAAGCTTTAGACATTGCCCGTTTAGCGCGTGACATGATGGGCGGTAACGGGATCTCTGATGAATTCGGTGTAGCTCGTCATCTGGTAAACCTGGAAGTGGTCAATACTTATGAAGGTACCCATGATGTACACGCCTTGATTCTAGGTCGTGCGCAAACGGGTATTGCTGCATTCTCCCATTAAAAGAGGAAACTTTTTAGTGCAGGGTATGGCTTTCAATAGCCTAACCCTGCGTCATTTTCTTACTCCAATTACACTCCTTTGCCGAAGTGATGTTTGACTTTGGCATTTTTTATATCTCTATGTTTGCAAGAATTCATCTAAAGCTTGAGTGAAAATAGTCACATCCTGGTTGACGCGGTATGATAGACAGATTCAGTCATTGGAACAGATTATGAAAATTGTCGCAGATGAAAATCTGGCATTTACCGATTATTTCTTTGCAGAATTTGGCGATATTCAGCATCGTGCAGGAAGAACTCTCACTGCGGAAGATGTAAAAGATGCCGAGGCTTTATTGGTTCGTTCCGTGACCAAAGTCAATGCAGCACTCGTACAGGACAGTCAGATTAAATTTGTTGGCAGTGCCACTATTGGTACAGATCATCTGGACATTGCTGCACTAGAACAACAGAACATTCGCTGGAGCAATGCACCCGGTTGTAATGCACAGGCGGTGGCTGAATATGTGATTACGGCTTTATTGCATTTACAACTCCAATTGATCAATGCAAATAAAGAATTCACCTTGGGTATTGTGGGTCTAGGAAATGTCGGTTCACGTTTGGCAACAATGGCCAAATTGCTGGGTTGGAATGTGATTGCCTACGATCCCTTTGTGCAGCGTGATCAGGTTCATCAGGTTGAATTTGAAGAATTGCTAAAAGCAGCAGATGCCATTTCCATTCATGTGCCTTTAACCAAAACAGGTCAGCATCCGACTTATCATTTAATTAATGCTAATGCTCTTGGACAAATGAAGCCAGAAGCCATTTTAATTAATTCAGCGCGTGGGCCAGTTGTTGAAGAAGCGGCATTAATTGCTGATATTCAGACAACTCAACGTCAGGTTGTACTTGATGTCTTTGAGCATGAACCGGAAATTTCTGAACAGCTGCTGAATCTGATTACCTTGGTGACGCCGCATATTGCAGGTTATAGTCTGGAAGGTAAGGCACGCGGTACTCAAATGATTTACGAGGCATTTTGCCAGACTTTTGGCTTTGAGATTAATAAGCAGTTTGAAAGCCAATTGCCTGTCTGTGAACAGTTTTTCCAGAATCAGGATTTAAAACTGGCGCTACAACAGCATTTAACCCAGATCTATGATATCGCCCGTGATGATGCCAATCTGCGTGCATGTTTAAAAGATGGTAAAGTCGATCAGAAAGCATTTGATTATTTACGTAAAACGTATCCACTACGACGTGAATGGGCCGCTCATGGAGGGCCAAAGGCATGAGGCAAACAGTATCTTATCAACCGACCTGCGACTTAAAAGCCATTAAAGCACGTGCCAACATGTATGCCCAGCTTCGTCAGTTTTTTGCTGAACGTGACGTGCTGGAAGTGGAAACCCCGATTTTATCTCAAGCTGGTGTGACCGATGTGCATCTGGCTTCGATTCAGGCCCAGCGTCATGTCATGGGTAAGCTCAGCACACATTATCTACAGACGTCGCCTGAATTTGCCATGAAACGTTTATTGGCCAGTGGTAGTGGACCAATTTACCAGATCTGTAAAGTGTTTCGGGATGATGAACACGGCCGCAAGCATAACAGTGAATTCAGTATGCTGGAATGGTATCGACCGGGCTTTAGTCTGAAAGATCTGATGTTTGAAGTGACAGATCTGTTAAATGTGACGCTTAAGGCCCGTTTTGGGGAAATCCGTCCCACTGTCCTTAGCTATAAACATGCCTTTATGGATCGCTTGGATCTCAATCCTTTACAGGCCACTTTGCAGCAACTCAAAGATTGTTGTCGCCGGGTAGGTCTCAATCTGGACTTGGGTGATGACCGTTTAGGATATATCGACCTTTTATTCTCACATATGGTCGAGCCAAGCCTGGGGTTCGATACGGCTGTATTTCTGACAGATTTTCCACCGGAACTGGCATCATTGGCTAAAACCAGAATCGATGAAGATGGGGAGCTGGTTGCAGCCCGTTTTGAGCTGTATATCGAAGGGCTGGAACTGGCCAATGCTTATGATGAGCTGATTGATGCTGAAGTTTTACGTTCCCGCTTTGAAGCAGATAATGCAGAACGGGCAGCGCTTGGCTTGCATGTCATGCCGATTGATGAGTATTTGCTGGCGGCATTGCCACAAATGCCGGAATGTTCAGGTATTGCCCTAGGTCTTGATCGCTTGCTGATGATTGCAACCAATCAGATGAAATTGGAAAAAGTGATTACTTTCCCTGCTGAAATTTCATAAATTAAATCCACGATTGATCAGCTGGTCATGACTGGCTGATCCAGATGCTTACGAAATCCAATACTATAACTGTCAAAGCCCAGTCCTTGATAAAAGGCATGCGCAGGATGGCGTTCTTCGCGTTTTCCGCTGTTGAGCTGAATCATCTTGAAGCCTTGCTCTTTTGCAATCTGTTCAATAGCAGCCATCAGTTGCTTGCCAATACCTTTTCCACGATGGGCCTGATCAATTACAAAAGCCTGAATCCTTAAATATCCACCGTCAAATTCCCAAGTGTATTCCTGAATAAAATCGGCATAGCCGATCACATGTGAATTCTGTTCTATAACCAGTGTCTGATAATGACTGTCTTGATGGAGATGCTCCCAACGCTGTTTGATATTTTCCAGCGTAGAGGGATAGCCAAGCTGAATCGTGAGTTGATGAACATCATGCAGGTCTCTTTCAAGATCCAGTTGACGGATGAGATAAGTCATTGGACATGGTCTTAGCTAAAAATAATATCAATCATAATCAATATTTACTGTAAGCGTCCGCTGAATCCCATACCTATTTTTTAATTCGATTTAGGTTTCCAGCAGTGCGGCAGCAATTCTTCAATTTGGGTCACTTTGTGTGTCGGTAACCTTTTCAGCACATCACTTAAATAGGCATACGGATCCAAGCCATTCAGCTTTGCTGACTGGATTAAAGTCATGATGTTTGCCGCTCGCTGACCACTGCGCAGCGAACCTGCAAACAGCCAGTTCTTGCGTCCCAACGCCCAGGGACGCATCTGATTCTCTACCCAATTGTTGCATATCGGTAGATTGCCATCATCCAGATAGCGGCTTAAGGCTGGCCAACGCTTCAGAGTGTAATTGATAGCCTTGGCGGTGGGAGAACTCGATGGCACTGTCAGATGATGTTGGTTGAGCCATTCATATAGTTGTTGCATCACTGGTTGACTATGCTGTTGTCGGTATTCGCGGCGGTCTTCCGCTGTACCATCGGTCTTTTTCCTGAGTTCTGCTTCTATCGCATACAGTTTCTGAATCAGCACTAAGGCCTGTTCAGCAACCTGACTTTTCCCAGTTACATGCAGTTCATGGAATTTACGACGTGCATGGGCCATGCACCCCACCTCAATCACCTGGCCTGATTTAAAACGTGCTTTATAACCACTGTAATCATCACAGACTAGATAGCCCTGCCAGCCTTTCAAGAACTCTTCAGCATGCTGGCCTGAACGACTATCCTGAAAGTCATAGATCACCGCCTGAACTGGATTATACTGTGTGGTGGCATAGGCCCAGACATAACCTTTCTTCGGTTTTTTATTATTCTCACCCATCCGCATGATGGTGACCGGTGTTTCATCTGCATGCAGCACCCGCTGTTGCAGCACCACCTCTTTTAAGGCATTGGCCAGAGGTTCCAGTTCTACACCGCAGCGACCTATCCAATCAGATAAAGTGGATCTGGACAGATCAATGCCAGCCCGCTGATAGATCAGGCGCTGACGGTACAGCGGCAAATGATCGGCATACTTCGATACCAGCACATGGCTGAGCAATTCAGGTGAAGCAATGCCTTTATCAATCACATAGGCGGGCATCGCTTGCTGAGTTAGAGTGTCACACTGATCACAGACCCATTTACCACGCACATGCTGTTCCTTATAGAACTGTGCCGGTCTGAAATGCAGTTTTTCACTGACATCTTCGCCGATACGACGGAGTTGGCAGCCACAAGCACATTGGGTTGATGCAGGTTCATGCTCAATACGGATGGTGTGTAGATGATCTGGCAGTGGTCGACGTTTAGGTTTATTGGTTTTGGCTTTCTGTGTCGCTGCATTGGTTTTATCTGCATTTAGCCGTTCCAGTTCTAGATCAACCGCGGCAATATCTTCTTCAACCGCTTCATCCCAGAGATGGATTTGTTTTGCCGTTAAGTGTTCATTCTTTTGGGCGAATTTGTGCTTTTTAAACAGCGCCAGTTCATGCTCGTATTTTTGATTGAGAATAGAAAGATGTTGAACTTTGGCATCCAATTGTTGGTTTGATTGTGCTAGAGACTGATGCTGCAGCGCCAACTGCCTGGTGAATTCCAGCAGTTGTTCATGGGTCAGTTGGCTTAAGTCAGGCAGCGTATTCATGACCGCAGTATGCCTGAGGTCATGAGAAGAATGAAATAGAACGTTTGGAGAATAGCAGAATGGTCGAGCCTGGTTTAAAGCATCGTCACCACCTGCTGTCGTCCAATGCGCTGCCAGGGCAAACCTTGGATCAGTGCCTGTAACTGTTCCGGGCTGAGGGCCACGGTTTCACCTTGGTGAACTTGAGCCCAGTGAAATTTGCCCTGTTCCAGCCGCCGGGCACACAGCCAGATGCCCAATCCATCATGTACCAGCACTTTCATGCGATGGCCACGTTTATTACAGAACAGGTAAGCACAATGCGGTTTGATGTAGCCAAAGGCTCTCACCACCTGAGCCATGGTCGTATCCATACCTGCACGCATGTCCATGGGCTGAGTAGACAACCAGATTTCATCAATGCGGATCATGTTGCAAGTGCCTTGAGTAATTCTGCCAAGGCAGGTATTTCTGATGTCTGCCATTTTAGCTGAATATCATTATTCGTATGAGGCACGGTGATACACAACGTGATCCTCTCATCAATAGGTTGGCTGATTGCAGCAGTGTAAGGCAAAGCAATAAATGCTGGATTCACATGAGTAGGATCCTGCACGGCACCCTCATGATGGCTGAAGATCCTGATCCAACGACTGACAAGGTTGGCATTAATACTATGTTGCAGTGTGACCGAAGCGATCGAGGTATTAGGATTTTTTCAGGCATTGACAATACTGAGTTTGAATTCTTTGCTGTATTTTCGGCGTTTTTTAGCAACAGGAGGTGTTGCTGAATATATATCCATGTTCATGGATTAAGTCCCCACTTGTTTTTAGGTGGGAACTAAATTAAGGCTTATAGGATCGCTTGGTAAGGCTGTGTTAGCCGGATGCTTACTATTTACTTTGCTTAAGTGTTGAAATTACACGATAGCTTCAAAGAATTATTGCTATTTAACCTGAGTTCGACATAAAAAATAAATAAAAAAAAGCCTTAGCATCTGTAATATCTTGGTTACGAAGACAAAACATTTCAGAGCAAGGCTTTTTCATGGACTATATTACCGAATTATTTTGTATCTTGGATGATTTCTGCAAAAAGTTTAATGAATCTTTAGAGAAAGCTCTAATTTCTGATCAAAAAACAACAATGAAAAAGTCAGCTTTAAGCTTGTCTGAAGTCATGACCATTGTCATTTTATTTCATAAATCCGGGTTTAGATTTTTCAAATATTTTTATTGTCATATGATCATCCCATTTTGGAAATCAGCTTTTCCCAAGCTTCTTAGTTACAATCGTTTTATTGAAATTATGCCGCGTTGTTTGCAAGCTTTGAGTAGTTTCTTCCATCAAGTTAAAGGAGAAGATACCGGAATTTGTATTATTGATTCGACTAAATTGGTCGTTTGCCATAATCTTAGAATTAAAAGACATCGTGTATTTAAAGGCTTAGCTGGTCGTGGTAAAAGTAGCACAGGTTGGTTTTATGGATTTAAAGTCCATATTGTTATCAACAACTTGGGTGAAATTATTAATCTCAAGATTACATCGGGAAGTGTTCATGATGTTGCTGTACTTGAATCTTTAACCCAAGAGTTAAAAGGTATTTTACTGGGCGATAAAGGCTATCTGAGTAAAGCAAAAACTGAAGCTTTAGCAGCAAGGGGGCTCAGACTATTAACCCCGTCACGCAAGAATATGAAAAATAAACCCATCCAAACTGAAGAAGAAAAACAATTGCTTTGCAGAAGAGGATTGATCGAAACAGTGAATGATCAGTTAAAAAACTTACATCAAATTGACCATTCACGTCATCGTTCGGTGAATAACTTTATGGTGAATATTATGGCTGCTATAGTGGCTTATTGCTTAAATCCAAATAAGCCAACTTTCCAAAACTTGCTAAAAAGCTAAAATATTTCATCGAACTCAGGTTATTTATATAGAAAATCGAGATGAGTAAGATTTAAGATATTAAAAGGCTCCCGAAGGAGCCTGATGTTTAAAGTATGGCACTATGCTGTTCTTTCAGTTCTGCCAGAGCGGCAATCCGTCGTTCAATTAGCATCTCACCAATATCCGGACCTTGAATTTCTGGTGGCAAATCTTGAGCTTTAATACTGCGAACCACCTGCATGGCATCCAGCACATATTGAGCCTGAGGATAAGCACGATTTTCCAACCCTAAGCGGCCGCGAGAGTCACATTCACAGGCCTGTACAAAAGCTTCAACACGTTCAGGACGACGCAATACATCTAGACGCTGTAATAAACGCCATAAAGTGCCAGGTTTTAAGTTAAAAGCCTGATGGCATTTTAAGTGTTCCTTACAAACTGCCAATGCCAGTTGTTTGGTATGAGTCGGAACTCTTAAACGTTCACACAGCTCATTTACCGGTTTAATCCCACGTTCTTCATGCATGATATGGCGTGGCAATTCTTCCACAGGGGTTAATGCCTTACCCAGGTCATGAACCAGAACCGCAAAACGCACATCCAGACTATAATTTTGGCGACAGGCTTGCTGTAAAGACATCATGGTATGAATACCACAGTCAATTTCCGGATGATATTCAGGACGTTGCGGAATGCCATATAAGGCATCCAGTTCCGGGAACAGTACTTTTAAAGCACCACAACTACGTAATACTTCAAAATACACATCTGCATCTTGTTCCATTAGTGCGCGTGTGGTTTCTTTCCAGACCCGCTCAGGTGTCAATGCATTAAGCTCGCCCGATTCCGCCAGCTGCTTCATCAGCACCAACGTTTCTTCTGCAATGCTAAAACCCTGATGTTGATAACGCGCAGCAAAGCGGGCAATCCTTAAAACACGTAAAGGATCTTCGACAAAAGCTTCTGATACATGACGCAGTACACGATCAGCCAGATCTTTTTGACCGCCATAAGGATCATAAATCTTGCCTGAATCATCCATGGCCATGGCATTGATGGTCAAGTCACGGCGGATCAGATCCTCTTCCAAGGTAACATTAATATCGGTATAAAATTCGAAACCATGATAACCATAGCCAGACTTGCGTTCGGTACGTGCCAGAGCATATTCGTCTTTGGTTTCAGGGTGAAGAAAAACAGGAAAGTCCTTGCCAACAGGTTGAAAACCTTCAGCAAGCAATTGTTCCGGCGTCGCGCCGACAACCACATAATCTTTTTCGTGATAGGGGTGTCCAAGTAAATGATCCCGAACTGCACCGCCTACTAAATAAACTTGCATGAAAAAACCTCTATTCTTACAAGCATCATGCTACAGAATAGAGGTTTTCTCAAGTCAAGAAGTTACGCTAATGCGTACATTCCTTAGAGCGCGTTTTTTTCTGCTTCCTGAATTTCAGCGACAGTTAACGCAGTCATATTCACTACGCGACGAGTCGTTGCAGTTGGTGTCAAGATATGAACAGGTTTCGCAGCACCAAGCAGGATAGGACCAATGGTCACGTTGTTACCTGAAGTTGCTTTTAACAGGTTAAACGAAATATTGGCTGCATCCAGATTTGGCATGATCAGTAAGTTTGCAGAACCTTTGAAGCGAGAGTTCGGGAATGCAAACTGACGGATATTTTCGTCTAATGCTGCATCACCATGCATTTCACCTTCAACTTCAAGCTCAGGTGCAGTTTCAGAAAGGATTTCATATACACGGCGCATTTTTTGTGCGCTGGCATCGTGCTGGTCTGAACCGAAGCTAGAGTGAGAAAGTAGGGCAACACGTGGTGTAATACCGAAACGACGTACTTCTTCAGCAGCCAGAATCGTCATCTCAGCAAGCTGTTCAGCCGTTGGATTACGGTTGATGTAGGTATCTGCGATGAACAGGTTACGCTCTTCAAGCATTAATGCGTTTAAGGTGAAGAAGGTATTATGGCCATCCTGTTTGCCGATGACATTGCTGACAAAGTCCAGATGGATGTCGTAGCTTGAGTACGTACCACATAACATACCGTCCGCCATGCCATGACGTACCAGCATCGCAGCGATCAGGGTAGAACGGCGACGCGCTTCACGGTGTGCATATTCAGGCGTTACACCTTTACGTTGCATCAGGTTATAATAGTCGTCTGCAAATTTTTCGTAATCCGGGTTCTTTTCCTGATCCACGATGGTGATGTTGACACCATCTTCAAGACGTAAGCCCAATTTCTTGATATTCGCTTCGATGACTGCTGGACGGCCCACCAGAATCGGTTTTGCCAAGCCTTCATCCACTGCAATTTGTGCAGCACGAAGTACGCGCAGGTCTTCACCTTCTGCATAAGCGATACGTTTAGGATCTGTTTTAGCTTGTGCAAAGATTGGTTTCATCATGAAGGCTGAGTTGTAAACAAACTCAGACAGACGTTGACGATATGCCGAAAAATCTTGAATCGGACGAGTCGCTACGCCAGAATCCATTGCAGCTTGTGCAACTGCAGGCGCAATTTCCAGAATCAGACGTTGATCCAGTGGACCAGGAATCAAGTAATCACGGCCGAAAGAAGCTGATTTTTCACCATAAGATGCAGCATCTGCTTCTACGTGTGCCATACGTGCAATCGCGTGTACGCAGGCAATTTTCATCTCTTCATTAATGGTGGTTGCACCAACGTCTAATGCACCACGGAAGATATAAGGGAAGCACAGTGCATTGTTTACCTGGTTTGGATAGTCAGAACGGCCAGTTGCCATGATCACGTCATCACGAACTTCGTGTGCATGTTCAGGCAGAATTTCTGGATCTGGGTTCGCCAAGGCAAAGATAATTGGATCTTTGGCCATCAATTTCACCATTTCTTTGGTGAGAATACCGGCTGCTGAAAGACCCAGGAACATGTCTGCACCTGCAATCACGTCACCGATCTGAGAGGCGTCAATATCTTGTACATATGCTCTTTTAGATTCGTCCAGACCTTCACGTTTAGTTGTTAATAAACCACGTGAGTCAGCAACGATGATATTTTCTTTTTTCGCGCCAAGGGCACAAAGCAAGTTCAAGCAAGACAGGGCAGCAGCGCCGGCACCTGAAGCAATGATCTTGATTTCATCAATTTTTTTGCCGTTTAATTGCAAAGCATTAAGAAGAGCAGAACCTACAATGATTGAAGTACCATGCTGGTCATCGTGGAACACAGGAATTTTCATGCGTTCACGAAGTTTCTGTTCAATATAGAAACATTCTGGAGCCTTGATATCTTCCAGGTTGATCCCGCCAAAAGTGGGTTCTAGAGAAGCGACAATATCAACAATCTTGTCGGGATCATTTTCAGCAATTTCGATATCGAATACATCAACACCCGCAAATTTTTTGAACAGTACGCCTTTACCTTCCATGACTGGTTTAGACGCCAGTGGGCCAATATTACCCAAACCAAGAACTGCTGTACCGTTACTGACCACTGCAACCAGGTTACCGCGTGCGGTATACAGTGCAGCTGTTGAAGGATCACGTTCAATCTCAAGACATGGTGCGGCAACGCCAGGCGAGTAAGCAAGGGCTAAGTCACGTTGGTTGACCAATTGTTTGCTTGGTGTAACGCTGATTTTTCCTGGAGTAGGGAATTCGTGATAGTAAAGAGCCTGCTGCTTTAAAGATTGTTCGTCCATCTGTATCTCTATCGTTGTAAAGATTACCCAGAAAGCGGGTAAAAAATTGCATTTATGGCTCTGAATATAACATTTGTTAAGCACTTAGCCCAGTCAAAGTCGACTATTTTTGCGACAATCTTATTCGAGGTAGATATAGACTTAGACTTGATATATATAAGTTTCAGCGATGCGATTCTGTTCTAAATATGCAGTTGCTTCCAGTTCAGGCAATGGCTTGGAGAAGAAGTAGCCTTGGGCAATATCACAATCTAAATCACGTAGATATTGCAGCTGTTCTTCAGTTTCAATACCTTCAGCGACGACAGTCATACCCATGGCTTTACCCATCGCGACCATGGCACTGACAATCGCTTCCTGTTTATGTTCACCAATTTTAGAGACAAAACTGCGGTCAATTTTGAGAATGTCAATAGGAAAATCGGCAAGATAGGATAAAGAAGAATAACCGGTTCCGAAGTCATCCAGCGAGATATTAATCTGGCGCTGTTTGATCTGGTTCAGCAGATTTTTGACAGATTCAGAGTTTTCAATCAGTGAAGATTCAGTAATTTCCAGTTCCAGACTGGTGCCAGAAATCTGGTTTTCGGTAATGGCCTGATCCAGATCATCGAGTAACTGACCACGACGCAGTTGCTGTGCCACGATATTCACAGAGACACAGATATTATGAAAGCCAAGGTCATTCCATTCACGAATCTGTCTAGCAGTTTGCTGAATCACCAGACGGCCGATCTCGGAAATCAGGCTGGTCTGTTCGGCTAAAGGAATAAACAGGTCAGGTGGGATAATACCTTTCTCTGGATGTTTCCAGCGCACTAAAGCTTCAAAGCCATAAATGTGCTGGTCATTGAAATTAATTTTTGGTTGATAGTAGACTACTAGTTCACCATTCTGGATGGCTTTACGCAGATCGCGTTCAATGAAAATTCCCTGTTCCAGTAAGGCCGTATTTTCATTGGAGTAGAAATGGATTGTATTACCACCGAGATTTTTGGCTTCACTCAGCGCCTGTTCAGCACAGTTATTCAAATAATCTAACTGACGGCCATGATCCGGATAGAAAGCCACGCCCATCGATAGGGTAATCACATAATCTTGTCCAAAAATATGGAAAGGAGCCTGGAAGGCTTCAGCAACTCGTTGACAGTGTTCTTGTACAGACGGGCGAATATGCGAGATTTCATACAAAATTGCAAAGTCATCGCCATTTAGGTGGGCCACAAACAGGGCTTCAGCATTGGTCAGACGTAAGCGTTGTGCCACCTGACGCAACAGCTCATCACCGCCATTATTAGACAGGTATTCATTCAATGGACGGAAACGGTCGATATTGAGTCGAATCACAGCCATTTTCTTGATGGAATCTTTTTGCGTCATCAGATACTGATGCAGCTGGTAGTTATAGTAAAAACGGTTTGGCAAATCAGTCAGCGTGTCATAATTTTCCAGATAAGACAGGCGCTGTTCCTGTAATTTACGCTCAGTCAGATCAGAAACAATGCCGATATAGTGGGTGATACGACCTTCATCATCAGTAATCGCATTGATATGCAACCAGAGTGGCATTTCTTTGCTGGACAGGAATTTTTCACTCAGTTCGCCATCAAAGGATCCGATTTTCACGACTTGCTTGATGATGTTGGAATGAATAGTGCGCTGCTGTGACTTATGACTTGCAGTGATATCAAACAGATATTTACCCAAGATGTCATTACGTTCAAAACCGGACAAATTCTCGAAATAAGGATTCACTTCGATATAACGTAATTCATCATTTAAAATGAAGATTCCTTCAGCCGCCTGCTCGATCACACTGGCTGCCAGTTTCAAGCGTTCTTGAGAGCTACGTTCCTGCTGAATATCACGCAAAATTCCGACCATGCGTAAAGGGCGGTGAGTTTCAGGATCGCGACTGATCACCCGGCCTACATCATGTACCCAGCTCCAGACTCCCGGTGCTTGCTGAATCCGGTAAGTTACTTCATAGCGCTCAGTTTTCCCACGCAAATGCTGTTTCATATTGCTTTTGAACGCAGCCAGATCATCAGGATGAATCATATGCTGTAACTGTAAATGATGTTCGCTGGATTTCCGTTGTACTTTCTCATCTTTATGATTGGTCAGCAAAATACTGCGGTCTTTGATATTCCAGTCCCATGGACGGATACCGGCGATTTCATGAGTCAGTTCAAGGTTTTGCTGCTGGTTTTTCAGATCAATATTAATCTGTTCAATATCATAGGTACGTTCACGAACTTTCTGTTCCAGTAGCTGGTTGCTGAGTTGTAGCTCCAGTTTAATATCTTTGGATTTATTGACTTCAGTTTGTAGCTGTTTGCATAGCTCATCAGTCCAGGCGACCTGCTGTTCGGCATTACTCACCAGCAATTCATTTTCTGCATAAAGGCGGGAAGTACGGGTATGAATACGATAGGTACTATTGGCACAGAGCAGGATCACAATGACTGCAAAATTTAGTGCCAGGCCAAAGACCGGATTGGCACCCGAGATATGAAAAAACTGAAAGAGTAAAAAGGGTACCAATGAAGGTAAAAATACCAGTGAAAAGTAACTGAGCTTCTGGGTTAAATAAGTCAGACCAAAAGCTTGAGTCACGATTAATAGCAAAGCCGAAAGGGTGAGTGCTTCTATTTCATCAAAATTGATATTGGCCTGTGGTAGGTAATAATAAATCAGAGAAATACCGGAAGCGATACAGCAACCTACCGCAAGGCTTTGAATCTGTAACCAGTAATGTGCATTTTTCAGTTGATATTGTTCAGGCTTAAAATACAGAGTATTGATGAGCCAGCACATACTAACGGTAATTTCAGTCAGGATAAACCAGAGATTAAAGTAACTATTCGATGAGCTATATTGAATGTGATAAACACAGAAAATATAGAGGCAAATAATCATGATACTTAACAGAAAATATCGGCTATGTCGAAGCGTGTTCGCAATCTGAGCACGATGCAAGTGCTCTTTGATATAAGCCTCTTGATTATCAATCATATAATTAAGTGCCTTGTATTCGTCCTGAACGGTTTTTATCCTAGATTTTAATTTTTATTCAAGCCTGAATGATTCTTAAATCAATCAATATGTGTTTCATTATTATTGACTCAAGAGTAGAGTGCTTATAAATAAAAATCAATAAAATTAATAACCAAATTTTACAATTTTGATCGCTTAAATAGTGTAATTCAAAATTGAGAGAGCAACGACAGGAGCAGTTTCGGTACGCAGGACACGCTCACCAATACACCAATTGACAAAGCCTTGAGCATTCGCCGCTAGGATTTCTACTTCACTCAAGCCGCCTTCAGGGCCAATTAGCAAAGCAATATCTGGTGTGGCATTCGCCAGAACATCAATTTCTTCTTTGTTTGGTGCTAGGACTAGTTTGGTAGTAGGAAGATCGGTTTCCAGCCATTTTTCAAGTGACATTGGCGCTAAAATTTTAGGAACAATATTCAGACCACACTGTTCACAGGCGGCAATGGCTACACCTTGCCAGTGATCCAGTTTCTTTTGATCACGATCGTATTTCAGTCGCATCTCACAGCGTTCAGAGGTTAAAAGCTGAATTTCAGATACACCCAGTTCGACCGCTTTCTGGATCGCATAATCCATGCGGTCACCTTTACTCATGACCTGACCAAGCAAGGCTTGAAATTTTGGTGTGCGATCAGTAGGGTTATAGCTATTGACCTGTACAGCAGCCGACTTTTTGGAAACTTCAACCAGTTCAACTTCATATTCACCACCTTGTCCATTAAACAGGGTGGCTTTTTCGCTGACTTGAGCACGTAAAACTTTAACCCAATGATGAAACACTGTTTCAGTCAGTTCTACAGTGGTATCTACTGCTAAATCAGCTTCAATAAAAAAACGCGGCATTAAAGTTTTACTCTCAAATCAGGTATTTTACTTATGCAAGACCGAGGTCTTTAACAAGTTGACGGGTTGGATCAGTGGTATTCATGGTATAGAAGTGCAAGCTTGGTGCACCGCCAGCAATTAGGCGTTCGCAGAATTTCACCACGACTTCATGACCAAAGGCTTTAATGCTTGCAGTGTCATCCCCATAAGTTGCCAGTTGCTTGCGAATCCAGCGTGGAATTTCTGCGCCTGTACCATCTGCGAAGCGAATCAGGTTACTGGCATTGGTAATCGGCATAATACCCGGCGCAACAGGAATATCGATTCCAGCTTTCTGGATACGGTCTACAAAGTAGAAGTATGCATCTGGATTAAAGAAGAACTGGGTCAATGCAGCATTAGCGCCAGCATTTACTTTATCCACAAAGTGCTGAATGTCTTTATCAAAGCTGTCTGCTTGTGGATGCATTTCAGGATAAGCCGCAACTTCAATATGAAAATGGTCACCAGAATGTTCACGGATAAAGCGAACCAGATCCTGTGCATAAGGCAATTCACCTAGGCCCACCTGACCAGATGGCAAGTCACCACGCAGCGCGACAATACGATCAATCCCTTGAGATTTATACAAATCAAGCAATTCAGCAATACGCGCTTTATCATCGCCGATACAAGACAGGTGAGGGGCAACAGGTGTGCCTTTACCGTTAAAATCATTGATCGTAGATAAAGTGCGTTCGCGTGTTGAACCACCCGCGCCATACGTCACAGAAAAGAATTCTGGATTCAGCAGTTGTAGTTCTTGATGTACGGTTTTAAGTTTTTCTGCACCCGCATCAGTTTTGGTCGGGAAAAACTCAAAAGAAATTGGAATCTGTTTAGACATGTTCAAATCCTTTTTATAAATACCTTTTACTTATCACCCTCTCCCTGACCTCTCCCAAAGGGAGAGGAGAATTCATTACTGAATTATGCAGGGTTTAAGCCCATATTTTTTTCACTTGAAGTCATTAAAACTTCATTGAAAATAATTTGGATGGTTACCCTCTCCCTAAGGGAGAGGGATGGGGTGAGGGGTATTAATATTTATAAGCATCAGACTTGAATGGACCTTCAACAGGTACGCCTAGGTAGTCTGCTTGTTCTGGAGTCAATTGAGTCAGAACACCACCAAAACCGGCAACCATTGCAGCAGCAACTTCTTCGTCTAATTTCTTAGGAAGTAGTTCTACACGAATCGCTGCTTGTTTTTGGTCTTCTGGAAGATCCGCAAATTTTTCAGCGAACAGGTGCATTTGACCTAGAACCTGGTTTGCAAAAGAACCGTCCATCACACGTGATGGGTGACCAGTTGCGTTACCCAGGTTCACCAGACGACCTTCAGAAAGCAGGATCAGGTAATCATTTTCATTATCTGAACGATACACTTGGTGTACTTGAGGTTTCACTTCAACCCATTTGTAACCACGTAGGTAGTTGGTATCGATTTCAGTATCGAAGTGACCAATGTTACAAACCACTGCGCCAGCTTTCAGTGTATCTAACATTGCAGCGTCACATACATGGTAGTTACCAGTTGTAGTCACGATCAGGTCGGTATTTTGAAGAAGATCAATATTTACATCTTCTTTTTTGCCTGTTTGAACGCCGTTTTTGTACGGAGAAACCACTTCGTAACCGTCCATGCATGCTTGCATCGCACAGATTGGATCGATTTCAGAAACACGTACGATCATGCCTTCTTGACGAAGAGACTGAGCAGAACCTTTACCTACGTCACCATAGCCGATCACTAATGCACGACGGCCAGAAAGCAGCATGTCAGTTGCACGTTTGATCGCATCATTTAGAGAGTGACGGCAACCGTATTTATTGTCGTTTTTAGACTTGGTTACTGAATCGTTGACGTTGATCGCAGGAACTTTCAGAGAGCCGTCTTTCCACATTTCCAGAAGACGTGCTACACCTGTAGTGGTTTCTTCAGTAATCCCGTGAATTTTTGCAAGAACTTCTGGGTATTTTTCATGAACAAGTGCAGTTAAGTCACCGCCATCATCCAGAATCATGTTGGCATCCCAAGGTGTGCCGTTTACATTGATTTGTTGTTCAAGACACCACATGTATTCTTCTTCAGTTTCGCCTTTCCAAGCAAATACTGGAACACCAGACGCAGCAATCGCAGCAGCAGCGTGGTCTTGAGTTGAGAAGATGTTACAAGATGTCCAACGAACTTCAGCGCCCAGTTCTACCAAAGTTTCGATAAGAACAGCTGTTTGGATTGTCATGTGGATACAACCCAAAATTTTCGCGCCAGCAAGTGGTTTAGCAGCAGAGTAACGCTTACGCAGACCCATTAGGGCTGGCATTTCAGCTTCTGCAAGTTTGATTTCTTTACGGCCGTAGTCAGCCAGGGAAATATCGGCAACTTTATAATCTGTAAATGAAGCATTAACCGCGTTCATCACGATCTCCTTATAAAAAACAATAATTGATCATTCAGTTCGCGGATGCCGTTGTTGGTCTGTCTAGAAAAAGTTGGACCGATCGTCGAGCCTGGCGCTTTTACATTTCGTACCTGTAAAACGTCGCAGCATCCCTCGACTAGCGGGGTATTGTACTTGGAAATTAATTTGGTTCCAATCCGAAATTGTTTAATATCTGACTAATAAGAAAATTTTGAAAATATTTTGAAAAATAATCTAGTATTTAAAAACTGAAATAAAGTTTTATTCTCGTAAAAAAAGCCCATCATCCGATGGGCTTTTTCTTTATTCTATTTCCTGCTCAGCTTTGTCTGCTTTTTGTGTCCAGTAATCTGCCTGTATGTCATCAACGACCACACCAAGACCATTGGCATAAATAAAGGCAAGATCACGCATGGCTTGAACTTCGCCCCATTCAGCTGCTTGCTTTACAAGAGCAATGGATTTTTCGACATCTTTTTCGACCACATCACCACGTCGGTAAAAGCCAGCCAGTTCTAAAGTTGCCGCTGGGTGTTTCTCGAAATTGGCTTTGCTCAACCAGTAATAGGCTAACTCAAAGTGAGCTTTGGAATCGTCAGGGTCTTCCTCAGCGATCTCTTTGGCATAAACCGTATAACCCTCACCGAGCCAGTACATGGCTTCAACCCAGCCACCATTGGCTGCTTTCAATGCCCACTCTTCGGCCAGCATGATGTCATCATCATGCTCGCTTTGCATATAGAGTTCGGCAAGCTCAAATTGGGCTTCGGCATTGCCTGCCAGTGCGCGGTTTGCCAGCGTGGCAGGGGGAGAAACACGCTCAGTCATGTCAGTATCTCAAATATCTTTGTATCTAGATTAAAAGGTTCAAAATAAAAAAGCCAATCCGAAAATTGACTTTTTTATAAAATACGACTGATAGCGATTAAAATACACAAACTAAGCTATTTGTTTAGAGGAATAACAATAAAACAAATAGAAAGAGAACAAGAATAAATTTAAATAGTTTTCAATGTTTCAGAAAGCAAAACAGCGGCCCGAAAGCCGCTGTTGATATACGATTTATGAGATAAAAACTTAGTCTTGCTGGATTCCTGCAACCATCCAATCTTGCTGAGAACCGGCAGGTTTGACAAAGTGCCAGATTTCAGCAAACGGTTGAGGTTGGCTATTCAGGTCTTCACTTACAGTGCCAGTGAAGCGTACGCTTACTACATATTGACCATTCTCATTCGATGAATCTACCACCATTGCATTCAGGTTAGAGAACTCAGCTACGTCCTGATCCTGATTTGCCATAATGTCGTTATACATCGACTGGTAAAGATCAGGGGTCAAGTAACGTTTAATTTCTGAAATGTTGCTCGCCGTATTCATTGACTGAATGTGGTTGAAACGTTGACGTGCCACACGTAAGAAAGTCGCAGGTTCTGTACCATCTGGAAGCTGGTTGCCGCTATTGGTATAGGCTGCACCAAATGGCGCGTTATTTACCGGAGCTGAACCAAACGGAGCATTTGTGCTTGGCGTGCTACCACCCACGTTCTGGCCAAAAATATTGGTATTGTCACCACCGCGAGGAGGTGTCTGACCAAATGGTGCTGAATGACCAGCACCACTATTTGGAGCGTATGGATTAGAAGCTACTTTTTTTTTTGCGCCCATCTTACGGAAAATGAAGAAGGCAACAGCGGCAGCAAGTAAAATCCAGATCCAGCCAGGAATACCACCTTTTTCCTCTTGTTGCTGTTGAGCTGCTTGAGCTTCAGAAGCCGCTTGTACTTCTTTGTCATCAGCCAGCGCATTGGCAGCAACTGCACCCACGGCAGCACCGGCTACACCGGCAGCAACCATACTACCTACGCCTGGGCCAGATCTTTGCTGAGTTGCAGCACCAGCGGCTGGAGCCTGTTGTGCTGGCGCAGCTTGACGAGGTTGTTGATAAGATTGAGTAGGCGCAGCAGAACGTTGCATACCATGGCTTTTACCGCCACCGGCACGCTTTGCTTCAGCAGTTAAAGGAGCAACCAGTAATGCTGCTGTTAAAAGACCTGCAATCAAACCACGCTGTCGAACTTCCATTCAATTTTCCTATGTGAAAAAAACTTATTTGAATACTCTATTTATATAGGCTTTATAGGGGATTTCAATCAAAAATGTGTATTTTTTTAGGCTTTTCGCAAGATTTATCGATTAAAACTAATTGAGTTCGTCACTTAGGCTCATAGCTTCACTCAGGGCTTCATGCAATCGGGCTACAGCAATGACCTGCACGCCGGGAATCGGTTTTTGCGGTGCATTGGCACGCGGCAAAATAATATATTTAAAACCGTGTTTGACGGCTTCTTTCAGACGTTCCTGACCATTCGGTACCGGACGAATTTCGCCAGATAGGCCAACTTCACCAAAAACAGCCAGTTGCTGAGGCAAGGCTTTGGTCCGGATACTGGATGCACAGGCTAAAAGTACAGCCAAGTCAGAACCGGTTTCAGTAATCTTTAAACCACCGACGATATTGACATAGACATCCTGACCAGAAGTTTGTACGCCACCATGACGGTGCATTACGGCAAGCAGCATATTCAGACGGTTTTGTTCTAGACCCAAGGCTACACGGCGTGGCTGGCCATGGGCATCATCGACCAACGCCTGAACTTCAACCAGGAGTGGGCGAGTCCCTTCGCGGCTAATCATGACGATGGAACCTGGAATCGCTTCATCATAACGACTGAGGAATATGGCAGATGGATTGGCCACTTCACGCAGACCTTTATCGGTCATGCCAAAGACGCCAAGTTCATTGACTGCACCGAAACGGTTTTTGACTGCGCGGATCATGCGATAACGAGAATCCGACTGGCCTTCAAAATACAGCACACAGTCCACCATATGTTCCAGTACACGTGGACCTGCTAAGGCACCTTCTTTAGTTACATGACCGACAATAAACAGGGCAGTGCCGCTATTTTTGGCGAAACGGGTCAATAGGGCGGCAGACTCACGGATCTGTGAGACTCCACCTGGCGCAGACTGCAAGGTTTCGGTATATAAAGTCTGAATCGAGTCCAGAATCGCAACAGCAGGACGTTCCTGTGCAAGCACCTCGCAAATGCGTTCCACACAGGTTTCTGCCATGACTTTCAGCTGGTCGGTTAGCAAGTCCAGACGCTGGGCGCGTAATGCCACCTGAGACAGGGATTCTTCACCTGTGACATACAGGGCTGAGCTATTACCCGCTGCCATGTGAGTTGCGGTTTGCAATAAGATAGTTGACTTACCAATCCCCGGGTCACCACCAATCAGCACCACAGAACCTGTGACCAGACCACCGCCTAAGACTCGGTCAAACTCACCAATCCCTGTTTGCAACCGGGTTTCATGTGAAACGGAGACTTTATTTAAAGTGGTAATCGCAGCTGCCTGACCGGCATATCCGCCAATTTTTGGCTGAGCACGATGTGTCGTTGCTGGCACAATACTGACTTCTACCAGACTGTTCCATTCCCCACATTCAGAACACTGACCCGCCCATTTGGGATGGTCTGCTCCACATTGTTCACAACGATACACACTTTTTGCTTTAGCCATAATTTCCGAAAATAAATATTGGGAATAGGGGCTACAGCATAGCGGTGAATGAGACTGAAAACCAAGACCTTTGGCTGAAAAAGTCAGTGATTTACGTCAGCATATGACGCTTATGAATTCACCATCCTACATGAAAGTGAAATACCTCCTATAATGAGAAAATTCATCACGGGTACAGGAAGCCTGACATGCCACAACTTTTAAAACATATCGATGCAATCGCACGTGAAAAAGACCGTGATGTATTATTTGTACATTTTGAAAATTACGAACATGAAAATGCAGATGCTGAGTCCTATCATTTGCGGCAGAACCTAGTGGAATGGCTGAAGCAACGCCAAATTAACTTTGCACCCTGTATGGGTATAGAACAGCCTGGTGTGATTGAAAGTTATTCAGGTGATCTTTATATCGATGTGCCATTTGATGAAGCTAATCCAATTTACCAAATGGTCAGTGAGCATCTGGAAGATGCCGAAGGGGAAATGAGGATTCCGGGAGTGCTGTTCTTTGTATTATCTCTAGAAACTGCGCTGGAAATTGAAGCCGATCGTGAAGAGTTCTTAAATCTAAATCAAGCTCATGATGATGACGATGGATTTTCTGGCCGTTTGAACTGATATTTTTAGCAAACTTAACTAATAAAAAAGCCACGATGAACGTGGCTTTTTTATTAAGGGTTTTGTCCCGTCCTGAAATAAGTTTACACCTTAAGAGACTTATTTTATGGAACATGCACGAGAACAACGAGTTAAGCGCACACAACGTGATTATAGCTTCGCCTTTAAAATGATGGTGGTACATGAAGTAGAAAAAGGGCAAATTACTTATAAACAAGCTCAGGCAAAATATGGTATTCAAGGAAGATCAACTGTGCTGGTATGGTTACGCAAGCACGGACAACAGGATTGGACTTCGAATATGCCGACTTCTTCTAAACGCCAATTGACACCCCAACAACGAATCCGCCAATTAGAAAAACAGTTAGCCGCAGAAAAGCTCAAAACTGAATTTATACAGGATGTGATTTATCACATTGATAAAGAGTGTGGGACTGATCTTGGAAAAAAGTATACCGAGCACGTTTCAAAGATTGGCAAAGCCAAAGAAGACTAAGCGTTTCACGTTATTGTCAGTGGTTAGGAATCACTCGACAAGCTTATTATCAAGCAGAAAAACGTGCTCAAATGACTGCACAAGTAACAGAACAAATACTCGAGTTGGTTATGGAGTATCGCTGTCTCATGCCAAGTATCGGAACACGTAAGCTGTATTGGCTTATTAAAGGCAAATTGTTGCAGCGTGGTTTAAAGTGTGGACGGGATCAGTTATTTAAAATATTGAAAGAAAATAATTTATTGATTCGCCCCAAGCGTCGTTATACAAAAACTACGGATAGCAAGCATTGGATGAAGAAGCATCCAAATTTATTAAAGGATTATTCAGCGGTGCAAGCCAATGAAGTCTTTGTCAGTGATATTACCTATGTTGAGAGTGCTGAAGGCGTACATTATTTATCCTTGGTGACAGATGCTTATACCCGCCAGATTAAAGGTTATAAGTTATCGAATGATATGCGTGCAGAGAATGTTGTGCAGGCACTACATATGGCGATGCAGCATGTGACAGATCGGGCAGCCAGGATGATTCACCATTCAGACAGAGGCTCTCAGTATTGCTCTGAACTATATCAATCGGCATTACGCCATTATGGGGTATGTCCTTCTATGACAGATGGAGGAGACTGTTACCAGAATGCATTAGCAGAGCGGATTAATGGAATATTAAAGCAGGAGTTTTTAACTACACGATGTCAAACCATGAAAGAGTTAGATCACTTAATTGCGGAATCTATCATGATTTATAATTGCTATAGACCACATTTAAGTTTAAATATGAACACCCCGAATCAGACGTATGAGCAAACTAAAACCGAGCTAATTGCTTAACTCGGTTTGAAGTGGAATACTGTCAATCTATTTCAGGACAAGACATTTTAAATTTTATTAATACAGTTCACCTGATTTACGGCGAGCAATAAAATCTTTGGATTCTTTCACGATCACCCCAGACAGCAGTAACAGGCCGATCAAGTTTGGAATTGCCATCAAACCGTTGAAGGTATCTGCAAACAGCCACACCAGATCCAGTGTCGCGACACAGCCAATAAATACTGACAGGATATAGATGATGCGATAAGGGAATACAAATTTCTCACCGAGCAGATAAGTTGCACATTTTTCCCCGTAGTAGCTCCAGCCTAAAATGGTAGAATAGGCGAAGAAGATAATACCGAAGGTCACGATCCAGCCACCAACACCTGGCAGCAGTTTGTTAAATGTAGAAACGGTCAGAACAGCACCGGTTTGTCCACCAAAATCACTGCCGGCCATGATGAAGCCCATCACCAGGACAATACCCGTAATCGAACAGACAATAATCGTGTCAATAAAAGTTCCGGTCATAGACACTAGACCTTGGCGCGCAGGATGATCGGTTTTTGCAGCAGCAGCGGCAATCGGTGCCGAACCCATACCAGCTTCATTCGAGAAGACACCACGCGCGACACCATAACGAATTGCCGCACCAATTGCACCACCTACAGCAGCTTCACCAGTAAAGGCATAGGTGAAAATCATTTTCAGTGCAGGGCCCACTAAATCGAGATGGGTGAAAATAATGATCAGACCGCCCACTACATAGCCAATCGCCATAATTGGAACGATGAAAGAGGCAGCCCTAGAAATCCACTTAATCCCGCCCAGAATCACCAGTGCAGAAAACGCAGTAATCACGATACCTGTAACCCAGGTTTCCAGACCGAAACCATTTTCTACCGCAAGTGCAACGGTATTAGATTGAACAGAACTACCAATTCCAAAAGACGCTACAGCACCAAAGAATGCAAAGATTAGTGCCAGCCATTTCCATTTCAGGCCGCGCTCAATGTAATACATTGGACCGCCAGACATTTCACCGCGTTCATTTTTAACCCTGTATTTGACGGCCAGTACGCCTTCGCCATATTTGGTTGCCATTCCGAACAGGGCAGTCATCCACATCCAGAATACGGCCCCTGGGCCGCCCAGTACACAGGCAGTTGCCACACCGGCAATATTACCGGTACCGATGGTAGCTGACAGTGCGGTCATGAGTGAGCCAAACTGGGAAATATCACCTTCATGCGAAGGGTGTTTGCCAAAAACCTGTTTAAAGGCCAGTGGCAACATGCGGAACTGCCAGAACAGCAGGCGGAAGGTCAGGAATATACCGGTCCCGACAATGAGGACCAGCATATAAGGGCCCCAGACCCAGCCACTGACGGTTTCCATGATGCTTTGTAAATTTTGCATAAATTTCTTCTTATTTATCCGTGTCAGCTTTATTTGAGATGTTGATTGAAAAGCAATTGCTATGCCATGCGCGCTCATCCTAAACGCGAATATTGGCGGATTTGTATTCTATTTTTTACATAGTTTCAGCGCTTTGACAAGAAAAATCCTGTATTCATCGCGCCTTAAAACTAAGACTAAAGATAAATGAATATTGATATAAGAAAAATAAATTAACTTGCAAGATTAGTTGGAAAATACAAATGATGCGAATTTTCTTTTTGTATTCCGGGTTTTTTACGTTAATTTGTCGCGATTAAAACTCAAAGTTGAAATGAAATAATGTCAGAAAAATATAGTCACTCATCATCGGAAGATGGTGAGCTACAGCGTAGTTTATCCAACCGGCACCTGCAGTTAATTGCCATTGGGGGTGCGATTGGCACCGGCCTGTTTATGGGTTCAGGGAAAACCATTAGCTTGGCAGGACCATCTATTCTGGTGATTTATATGATCATCGGTTTTATGGTGTTTCTGGTCATGCGCGCTTTGGGTGAATTATTATTATCCAATCTGCAATATAAATCTTTTATCGATTTTGCCACCGATCTGATCGGGCCATGGGCAGGTTATTTTGTCGGCTGGACGTACTGGTTATGCTGGATCACGATTGGTATCGCGGATTTGTCAGCCATTATCTATTACTTGCAATTCTTTAATAACGGTCTGCCATTTACTCCGGGCGAAGGTGTGCTGATCAGTATTGCCTCTATTGTCTTCATCATGGGATTGAACCTGGCAACCGTGAAACTGTTTGGTGAAATGGAGTTCTGGTTTGCCCTGATCAAGATTATCGCCATTATTGTACTGATCGCTGTAGGTTTATGGATGATCTTTACTGGCTTCACAAATGATGCAGGTACGGTCGCTTCATTTGCCCATATCTGGGATCATGGCGGTTTATTTCCGACTGGGACTATGGGTTTCCTGGCTGGTTTCCAAATTGCGATTTTCGCCTTTGTAGGTGTAGAGCTGGTTGGTACTACGGCTGCTGAAACCAAAGATCCAGAGCGTAACCTGCCGAAAGCGGTGAACTCGATTCCGATCCGTATCATTATTTTCTATGTGCTTGCTCTGATCATTGTGATGTCAGTGACACCATGGGATCAGATCAATCCAAATGTTTCTCCGTTCGTGAATCTGTTCAGTCAGGCCGGTATTGCGGCGGCACCAATCATCATGAACCTGGTGGTGCTGTCATCAGTAATGTCATCAATGAACAGTGGGGTGTTCTCGACCAGCCGTATGCTGTTTGGTTTGTCTCGGGAAGAACAGGCACCTAAAGCCTTTGGTCGTTTGAATTCGCGCGCCGTTCCAGCGAATGCATTGTATTTCTCTGCGATCTGTTTATTGCTCGGTGCAGCATTACAGTACTTCGTGCCGAATACGGTTGAAGCATTTACCTTAGCAACGACTCTATCGACCATTTTTTTTATCTGTGTATGGCTGATCATTATCTGGAGCTACATGATCTATTACCGTACTCGTCCAGAATTGCATGCTCAATCCATATTCAAGCTGCCTGGTGGATTGGTGACTTGCTGGATCGTGATTATTTTCTTTGTCGGCATGATTGGTGTGTTATCGCTGGAAGATGATACCCGTCGTGCCTTGATGGTCAGCCCGGTCTGGTTCATTTTACTGATTATTGGATATTTAGGCTTCTATAAACAGAAACATAAATAATCCATATCAATAAAAACGTCAGCGATCTGCTGGCGTTTTTTTATGTCTGAATATACTCTCTAGCGTTTAGCGCTTTGGTCATGCGGATGATCGCGTTATACTTCATCGAAAATACTCATATAGGTGGTCAGATGCGTCAGATCATTTGCTACATCAGTTTAATTACAGTCGGTTTTGCCTTGGTCGGTTGTGGGCAGTCGGGAGCTTTACATCTTCCCAATGATCCAAACTACGATAAACGTGCCAAGTATTTACTCTATAAAAATACTGAATCTGCACCGCAAGTATCAGATGAACAACAGGATGCGCCAGTCAAGCAGCAGTTTGAAGCGCTCGCTGAATCCGATTCAACACCATCTCCTTAAGACTTTCAGAGAAAGGATACATTCATGAGTTTCACCCGCATTAATGGGGTATTGCATGCTGAGCAATGTTCACTGCAACAGCTCGCAGAGCAATTTGGCACACCACTTTATGTTTATTCAAAAGCAACTTTTGAAAAGCATTATCTGGATATGGACCGTGCTTTTAGCTTTATCGATCATCAAATCTGTTTTGCGGTAAAGTCAAACTCTAATCTTGCGGTATTGAATGTATTAGCCAAGCAGGGTGCTGGTTTTGATATCGTGACTGGTGGTGAACTGGCTCGTGTATTGAAAGCCGGTGGTGAACCTTCAAAAATCGTATTCTCAGGTCTGGGTAAATCAGAAGCAGATATTAAAAAGGCATTGGAAGTAGGCATCGCCTGTTTTAATGTCGAGTCATATGCCGAACTGGACCGTATTCAGAAAGTAGCGGCTGAACTTAATGTTAAAGCGCCAATTTCACTACGTGTGAATCCGGATGTCGATGCCAAAACCCATCCATATATTTCAACAGGCTTAAAAGAAAACAAATTTGGTATTCCATCAGATAGCGTATTTGATACCTATGCTTATGCAGCATCATTGCCAAATCTTGAAGTGGTCGGGATTGACTGTCATATCGGTTCGCAGTTGACTGAAACTCAACCTTTTGTTGATGCGCTGGATCGTGTCATTGTTATGATCGACAAGCTGAAAGACATGGGCATCAACTTGAAACACATCGATATCGGTGGTGGTCTAGGTGTGACATATAAAGATGAAACACCGCCATCGGTTGAAGAATATGCCAATGCCATGCGTCCGGCTTTAGAAAAACTGGGCCTGAAAGTTTATATGGAGCCGGGTCGTAGTATCTCTGCCAATGCAGGTGTTTTACTGACCAAAGTGGATCTACTGAAACCAACCAATCACCGTAACTTTGCCATCATTGATGCCGCGATGAATGACCTGATTCGTCCAGCTTTATATGAAGCATGGATGGATATTCAATCCGTGACACCGCATACGGATATGGAAACAAAAGAATGGGATGTGGTGGGCGCAATCTGTGAAACTGGCGATTTTCTGGGTAAGGAACGTGAGCTTGCCATTAAAGAAAATGATGTGCTGGCAGTACTGGGTGCTGGTGCATATGGTTTCGTAATGAGTTCGAACTATAACAGCCGTGGCCGTGCTGCTGAAGTGATGGTGGATGGTGATCAGGCTCATCTGATTCGTGAGCGTGAAACGGTTGAATCACTTTGGGAACGTGAGCGTTTATTGCCTTAAGGAGACTGAGTAATGTTGCTTGAATTTACCAAGATGCATGGTCTGGGCAATGACTTTATGGTGGTAGACCTGATTAGCCAGCGTGCTTATCTGGATACTCTCACTATTCAGCGCTTGGCAAATCGTAACTTTGGTGTGGGTTTTGACCAGCTCTTGATTGTTGAACCGCCTGATATTCCAAGTGCAGATTTTAAATACCGTATTTTTAATGCGGATGGTTCTGAGGTTGAGCAGTGCGGCAATGGTGTACGCTGTTTTGCCCGTTTCGTGCATGAACGTCAATTGACCACTAAAACCAAAATCAAGGTACAGACCAAAGCTGGAATCGTGGAACCTGAACTCGGTGCCAATGGCTGGGTGCGAGTGAATATGGGTTATCCAAAATTCCTGCCTCAGGAAATTCCATTTGTGGCAGAAGAACCGGAAAATCTGTATGACATCGATCTGGCGGGTGGAGAGAAGCTGACGATTGATGTGGTCAATATGGGGAATCCACATGCAGTGACGATTGTTCCGGATGTATTGACTGCCGATGTGGCTAAGATTGGTCCACAGGTGGAATCCCATGTGCGTTTCCCGGCACGCGTTAATGCTGGATTTATGCAGATCATTGATGAAAAGCATGCTCGTTTACGTGTTTATGAGCGTGGTGTAGGCGAAACACTGGCTTGTGGTACAGGTGCCTGTGCTGCAGCAGTGTCTGGTATGCGCCGTGGTTTGTTATCTAGCAAGGTCGAAATTGAACTTGCGGGTGGTAAATTGCAGATTGAATGGAAAGAAGGTGATGTGGTCTGGATGACAGGTCCAACCGCCAATGTTTATGAAGGTCGACTGGACTTGCGCTACTTCCAGGGTTAATCTCAACATTTATTTCTCTAAAAAGCACCGCACATAGTACGGTGCTTTTTTATGATAGGATGAATTCCATATTTAATTGATATCACAACACTGCTATGAATCAGCTTGTGTTTTTACCGGGTGCATCAGGCAGCCGAGACTTTTGGCAACCCTTGTTGGCTCATTTAAAAACAGATCAATCTACAAAAATATTGGCATATCCGGGCTTCGATGGGGTAGAACCAGATTCGACTATTCAAAATCTTCATGATCTGCAGGAATTCATCACAGAGCAGATTGAAGATGATTCAATTCTGGTTGCTCAATCTATGGGTGGAGTATTGGCAGTTGCAATTGCACTGCATCATCCACAGAAAGTCAAAGGACTGGTTTTATTGGCAACTTCAGGTGGTCTGGATCTATCCCAGTTCGGTTATGGTGACTGGCGGATAGATTATCGCGAGCAGTTTAAAGATGTTCCTGACTGGTTTTTACAAGATCAAACAATATTTAGCCTGAAACAGTTAAGCAATCTTGAGATTCCAGTTCTACTGATCTGGGGTGACCAAGACGCTTTAAGTACCGTTCAGGTGGGGCAATGCTTAAAGCAAAATTTTAAACATGCAAATTTGCATGTAATTCAAGGCGGGGAACATTTCTTTGCGGCGACTCATCCAGTACAGACCGCAGAACTGATTGAAGCCTGGCTGGAGTCAATTGAATGGAGCAAGTAAAGCTTTCTGCAAAAGACTTGCTCGAAATCTGGCTCAAAGAACGTGAGATCCAGAATCAGTCTAAACATACCTTGCAGGCCTATGAACGTGATGTGGCTGATTTTCTGGAATTCTGCGCAGTACAACAACTTGCACTCAATGATGTGGAAGCCACAGATTTACGTCAATTTCTGGCTGAAAAAGTCGAGCAGCACGGATTAAGTTCGAGTAGCTTGCAGCGGATGCTCTCTTCGATTCGCCAGTTCATGAAATGGGCAGAGCAGGCGCAGTATCTGGCGTTTAATCCGGCTGATGATTTTCAGTTGAAACGTCAGTCACGTCCTTTACCGGGTATGGTCGATATTGAAACTGTGAACCAGATTCTGGACCAGCCTGCTCCAGAAACCGAAGCGCAGCAACAAATGTGGTTGAGAGATAAGGCAATTCTGGAATTACTCTATTCCAGTGGTTTACGTTTGGCAGAAATTCAGAGCTTAAGAATCAAGGATGTTGATTTTAATCGTCAGCTCCTCCGTATTACCGGTAAAGGCAATAAAACCCGGGTGGTGCCTTTTGGTTCAAGAGCCAAAGATAGTCTGATGGAATGGCTAAAAATTTATCCGCTCTGGAATGGCGATTTTGTACCTGACGCGAATGTATTTATCACCCAAAAAGGCAATCCGCTCGGTGCACGGCAAATTGAAAACCGGGTCAAGTTTCAGGCACAGCGTGCAGGGGTTAATGTTGACCTGCATCCGCATTTGTTACGGCATTGTTTTGCCAGCCATATGCTGTCGAATAGTGGTGATCTTCGTGCCGTTCAGGAAATGTTGGGGCATAGCAATTTGAGTACTACACAAATTTATACTCATATTGATTTTGATCGACTTGCGCAGATTTATGATCAGGCGCATCCGCGGGCACAGCATAAAGAATAGGAAAAATTTAAAGTTTTCTTCCGCTTGTCGGATGATTAGGATTCATGGCATAAAACTGTCATGTATCATGCTCAAAATATGACTTGAACAGACTGTTTGAAAGATATTTCACTATTGTCTTATTTTTCAAATGGCTGTTTTCGGATATAAGTATAAATAGTAATCAATTTTTAAAAGAAAATCAGCGATCTCGATACTGGAATTTTTATGGACACAGCAATTATCCCGGATATACAACAAAAGTATGCGCAGTTAAGCCCAGCCCAAAAAGATATGTTTGCGGGTTATGGTTTACGCCAGATTAAACATTTTGTTGAGATTAGCTTGCCCACCATTGAAGCCGTTTTGCCTGAAGGCGCAATCGTGCAGGGGATTAATGCAGAAGGGAAAATGCAGGCTTATAATCCTGAGGCAGACCAGTATTATCTATGGATTTCTGATCTGCAATGGCAGACCACGCAGCGAGCCAGTCAAGCTGTTGACCTGAAAGAAGATGCGCTCGAAATCTGGAATATTTTCGATCTGAAGTCTTATGAACTGATTGAACTGAGTCATGTACATCGTGACTTTTTGCAAGTTTAATAAATATGAAGGATGACCAAGGTCATCCTTTTTTATTGCTAAAATATTTTATAAGTCATCCAGCGGTAACTGAAAACTTTGCTTGATGATCTGGCTGGGTAAATCTGTTTTGACACTGGTAATGCCATTTTTCTTGGTCAAATGTGTGGACTGAAATTGGCGGTAACTTTCCAGATCAGGCACTACAACTTTTAACATCGCATCACATTCGCCTAGAATGATATAACACTCCATCACTTGCGGTAGTTCCTTCATTGCTTCAATAAAGGTATCAATCGTCTCTGCATCCTGACCCACCAGCCAAATCCGTGAAAACAGAATCAACTGAAAACCGATTTTCTGTGAATCGACAATGGTGGTGTAATTCTGGATCACGCCCGCATCTTCAAGCAACTTTACCCGGCGCAGACAGGAAGAAGGGGATAGTCCAATTTCACGTGCCAGATCGTTGTTCTGAATACGACCATTGGCTTGCAAGTGATGAATGATATTTTTATCAATTCGATCAAGTTTTACTCGCACAGACTTGGAAGATATTTTCATAAATTAGAATATAATTCGAAAAATAATACTTATTATAAAATAAATTGAAAGCCTATTTTGTAAAAATTCGCAGATACTAATTCCACTTTCCGAAGATTTAAAGGAAAAGGAAATGTCTGTATTTGCACTTTTTGCACTAACCGTGCTTCCCCTGATTTTTACACCTGGACCAGATATGCTGTTTATCCTGTCTCAAGTGATGGGTAAAGATGCAAAAGCAGGCATGATGGCAACCATCGGGATCTGTTCAGGCTATCTGGTACATTCCATTTTCGTAGCAATAGGAATCGCAGCGATTATCGTGTCTTTTCCGGTATTGTTTGAAGCGATTCGCTGGTTGGGTATTGCTTATTTGCTCTATCTGGCTTGTAGTCTGTTGAAATCAGTATTTAGTAAAAACTCAATGAAAATTGAGAAAAAATCTGCTGCTAATCCAGTGAAAAAAGGCTTCTTTACGGCCTTACTCAATCCTAAAGGCATGCTGATCTATTTTGCGATCTTGCCGCAGTTTATTGATAAAAGCGGAAATACAGTGAGCCAAGGCTTAATTCTCTCTTTTATTTTTATCGGCATGATTTTCATTGTTTATTGTGCTCTCAGCATTCTGTTCAGCAGAATTACCCGCAATACACAAATTGATGAACGTAAACAGAAATGGGTTGATGGCACCTCAGGTGGTTTACTTGCCCTTGCTGCAAGCTGGTTAATTATTAATTAAGCAATGGTGTATTTTAAAAAAGCATACTGCTCCCAGTATGCTTTTTTTATATTTATAGATTGATGACAACCCAATTTTTAGACTTGCCCAGCAAAATAAAGCGGAGTAAATTGAGCAGATATGCAGAATAAATCCTGACTAATTTCGCTTTATGTCCAAACTGACCAAAGCGGTCATTTTTAAATATAAGTCATTTTCCACAAATCTAAGGACAGATTTGTACATTTAATAAGCAGAAATCAAAAGTTCTGATGTGTTTCATCAAATAAAAACATAATAAAAATCAAAGGTTAAATTTTATTAAATATTAATAAAATTCATTGTAATAAATCGATACGGATTAATTGTGAACGCATCGTTCAAGGAAAATTACGCATTTTTACAGCTCTTTGTTGAATTGTGACTTGACCGAAATGCCGTGCACATTGCAAGATAGGGCACCTAAAAAATTTAAGTGAAGAGTTATTATAACTTTTCTCAACATTTACATTTGCTAAAACAGCCGAGGATTACATGAAGGCTCTTGTTGCTGTAAAACGTGTGGTTGATGCCAACGTTAAGGTTCGCGTTAAGCCGGACAACAGTGGTGTTGACTTAACAAACGTTAAAATGTCAATTAACCCATTCTGTGAAATCGCGGTGGAAGAAGCGGTTCGTTTAAAAGAAAAAGGAACTGTTTCAGAAATCGTTGTTGTTTCTATTGGTCCTAAAGAAGCTCAAGAACAAATCCGTTCTGCAATGGCGCTTGGTGCTGACCGCGGTATTCTGGTTGAAGCTGATGACAGCCAATTAGGTGCGCTAGAAGTTGCTAAAATTCTAAAAGGTGTTGTTGAAGCTGAACAACCACAATTGATCCTTCTTGGTAAACAAGCAATTGATGACGACTCTAACCAGGTTGGCCAGATGCTTGGTGCACTTCTAGGTGCAGGTCAAGGTACATTCGCTTCAGAAGTTAAAGTTGAAGGCGACAAAGTACAAGTGACTCGTGAAGTCGACGGTGGTCTACAAACTGTTGAATTATCACTTCCAGCGATCGTAACTACTGACTTACGTTTGAACGAGCCACGTTATGCAGCTCTTCCAAACATCATGAAAGCGCGTAAAAAACCGCTTGATACTAAGTCACCTGCAGATTTCGGTGTAACTACTACAACTAAACTGAAAACAGTAAAAGTTGAATCTCCTGCAGAGCGTAAAGCTGGCGTACAAGTGAAGTCTGTAGACGAACTTGTAGAAAAATTGAAAAACGAAGCGAAAGTGATCTAATACAGAAGGATAAAAATCATGAGTATTTTAGTAATCGCTGAGCACGACAACAAAGCACTTAACGCTGCTACTTTAAACGTTGTTGCTGCGGCGCAAAAAATCGGTGGTGATATCACTGTATTGGTTGCTGGTTCTGGCGCTCAAGCAGTTGCTGATCAGGCAGCTAAAGTTGCGGGTGTAAGCAAAGTTTTACTTGCTGACGACGCTGCTTATGCAAACCAACTGGCTGAAAACGTAGCAAAACTGGTTGCAGAATTAGGTAAAGGCTACAACCATATCCTTGCTGCTTCTACTACAACTGGCAAAAACATTCTGCCACGCGCTGCTGCACTTCTTGATGTCAGCATGATCACAGACATCATCGCTGTTGATTCTGCAAATACATTCAAGCGTCCGATCTATGCAGGTAACGCGATTGCAACTGTTGAGTCTTCTGAATCAGTAATCGTTGCAACTGTTCGTGGTACTGCATTTGATGCGGTTGCTGCTGAAGGTGGTTCTGCCGCGGTTGAAGCTGCTGCTTCTACTGGTGATGCTGGTATTTCTAAGTTCATTAATGAAGAAATCGTTAAATCTGAACGTCCTGAATTGACAGCTGCTCGTATCGTGGTTTCTGGTGGTCGTGGTGTAGGTTCTGGTGAGAACTACCACAAAATCCTTGATCCACTAGCTGACAAACTTGGCGCTGCTCAAGGTGCTTCACGTGCTGCAGTTGATGCTGGTTTCGTTCCTAACGATATGCAGGTTGGTCAAACTGGTAAGATCGTTGCACCTGACCTGTACATCGCTGTAGGTATCTCTGGTGCGATCCAGCACTTGGCAGGTATGAAAGAATCTAAAGTGATCGTTGCGATCAACAAAGATGAAGAAGCTCCAATTAATGCAGTAGCAGACTACTGGTTAGTAGGTGACCTGAACACTGTAATTCCTGAATTGGTTTCTAAAATCTAATTTCTGAATCAGTTTCAAAAAAACGCTCCTTTAGGAGCGTTTTTCTTTTTTTTAATCTAAATAATTAATCTAACTAACAAGTCGTCCATTTCTGACTCGAAATTTTGGCTATTGTATATTTTGTGTTAATATTAAGCTTTTATTAAGCTTGCCATTTGGCGGAGTGTTCGTGAAATTTGATTTTCAGTTACCAGTCAGTATTTTGGTAATGATGATCTGCTGTTTGATTTTCCCTTTTCTCCCGAGTCTGCACCTTCCTTTGTTAGGAGGTATGACGGTTACAGCAGTTGAGTCAATTCAAGCATTAATGTTGTTTGGTTTTGCCGTATTTAGTTTTTTCTATATCCGTCCATTTGAATTAAGTAAAGGTCAAAAACAATTTTGGCTCTGGTCAGTTGCATGGTGGATTATGCTGTTTGGTAGAAGTACCAGCTGGGGACGTGACTATTTCCCGGAAGTGCCAAAAATCTATTTCCGTGGTATTTCGGTTCTTGTGATTGCACCCGTGGTGTTTATGCTGTTTTTAGCACCTTTGCGTCAAGAAATTGCTTATAAGTTTAAGCATGTATCACTTCCAATTTGGGCACTCATATTAGCTTTCATTGGCTTGCTGATGTCTGATGGCATTGAACATAATCGGTTTTTTATTCATTTTATTTTTACAGATTTTATCTATAAAGATTTGATGGAAGAACTATACGAATTTCCGCTTATTATCGGCTTATTCCTGGTCGCTTATCCATTAATGAAGCAAGATTGTACTGTGACAAAATCAACTAGTCAGGTCATAGCTGAAGATGATTTGTCCGATATAGATTCTAAACTTCATATTTAAGTGACTTGCTTTTTTAAAGAAAAAAATGAACCTCTGCAAGCAGAGGTTTTTTAATATCAAAATATTGTGAAGTGATTAAAATTTCTACTAAAAATCCTGTGGATAGTTGGGGCTGAAACAGGTAAATTTAGCCTAGATTATGCTATACTGTACGACTAAATTTTAATATTGGTTCAGCTTTTTTTGAGCCGATTTATAGCTGGATTTACGACATATAAATGCAAGCCAAATTTGGCTTGTAGAATAAGGAGTATGCATGAGCGTATCGGAAATTAGACCGATTGCCATTGAGGATGAACTCAAGCACTCGTATTTAGACTATGCAATGAGCGTGATTGTTTCACGTGCCTTGCCGGATGTACGAGATGGTCTAAAACCTGTTCATCGTCGTGTGCTTTTCGCAATGCACGAATTGGGCAATGACTACAACAAAGCTTACAAGAAGTCTGCCCGTGTTGTAGGTGATGTCATCGGTAAATATCACCCACATGGTGATTCTGCTGTTTATGAAACCATTGTCCGTATGGCTCAGGACTTTAGTCTGCGCTACCAATTGGTTGATGGTCAAGGGAACTTTGGTTCGATCGATGGCGATAGCGCTGCGGCAATGCGTTATACCGAAGTTCGTATGCGTAAGCTGACCCATGAATTATTGGCTGATCTGGAAAAAGATACAGTTGACTGGGAAGATAACTACGACGGTTCTGAGCGTATTCCGCAAGTCATGCCAACCCGTATTCCAAACCTGTTGGTGAATGGTGCGGCTGGTATTGCAGTCGGTATGGCGACCAATATGGCGCCACACAACATGACTGAAGTAGTGAATGCATGTCTGGCTTATGCAGATAATCCGAATATCAGCATCGAAGGATTGATGGAATATATTTCCGGTCCAGATTTCCCGACAGGTGGCATTATTTACGGTAAGTCAGGCATCGTGGATGCCTATCGCACCGGTAAAGGCCGTTTACATATTCGTGGTAAATATCACTTTGAAGAAGATGCTAAATCTGGCCGTACTACGATTGTCTTCACGGAAATTCCTTATCAGGTTAACAAAGCGAAAACGATTGAACGTATTGCCGAGCTGGTCAAAGAGAAAAAACTTGAAGGTATTTCTGAACTCCGTGATGAATCGGACAAGGAAGGGATGCGTATTGCGATTGACCTGAAGCGTGGTGAAAATGCTGAAGTCATCGTCAATAACCTGTTCCAGAATACACAGTTAGAAAATTCTTTCAGCATCAATATGGTGTGTCTGGACAACGGCCAGCCGAAGTTGATGAACCTGAAAGACATCATTGCGGCATTCATCCGTCATCGTCAAGAAGTCGTGACACGTCGTACCATGTACGAACTGCGCAAAGCACGTGAACGTGGTCATATTTTAGAAGGTTTAACCGTTGCTCTGGCAAATATTGATGCCATCATCGAAACCATCAAAACTTCTGCCAACCCGGCTGAAGCGCGTGAGCGTTTACAGGCAGGTGAGTGGGCAGCAGGCGGTGTGGCAGCCTTGCTCGAAAAAGCAGGTGCTGTTTCTGTACGTCCGGACGAAATTGAAGGTGAAGATCCAGAGCGTCCATTTGGTATTGATGGCGATGTGTATCGTTTATCTCCGACTCAAGTTAACGCGATCATGGAACTGCGTTTGCACCGCTTGACCGGTCTTGAGCAGGATAAACTGCAAGCTGAATACTCTGAAATCTTGGGTCAAATTGCTGAATACACAGCCATTTTAAATGACTTCAACTTATTGATGAACGTCATTAAAGAAGAGCTAGCATTGATTCTTCAGCAATATGGCGATGCACGTAAAACAGATATCGTTGAGTCTCGTATCGACTTCTCTCGTGAAGATCTGATTCCTGAAGAGCAAATGGTTCTTACGGTTTCAAAAACAGGCTATGCGAAAACTCAACCATTATCTGACTATGCTGCTCAGCGTCGTGGTGGTCGTGGTAAGTCTGCAACCAGCATGAAAGAAGATGATTACATTCAGCATATGGTGGTGACGTCGAATCATGCCACTGTGCTTTGCTTCACCAATGTCGGTAAGGTTTATCGTCTGAAAGTTTATGAAGTGCCACAAGCTTCGCGTGGTGCTAAAGGTCGCCCAATGGTGAACTTGTTGCCATTGGATGACAATGAAACCATTACTGCTATCTTGCCAGTAATTGATGCACCGAAGAAATTCAAAGAACGTCTGGCTGACTTCAAAGCATTCGTGAAGACCAATGCTGCTCAGCTTCAAACCAATGAAGTGATTAACAGTCACTTTGCTGCATTAGAATCTGCACTTGCTGAATCTGAAGATGGTGCAGATGATATTTCTGATGCACTGCGTGTTCAGTTGAAAGAATTGGGCTTAGCGCTTTCAACCACTGATCTTGATGATGACATCATCAATGACTTTGCTCAGCAGGCTGAAGCTGTTCGTAAGAACTTCTATGTGTTTATGGCGACTGAGTACGGCACGATTAAACGTGTAGAACTGGAACAATTCTCGAATGTTCGTTCAAACGGTTTACGTGCGATTGAACTGAATGGCGATGACACCTTAATTGGTGTTGCGATTACTGATGGTGAACAACAAATCATGTTGTTCTCGAACGAAGGTAAAGCAATTCGTTTCGCAGAGACTGACGTACGTTCAATGGGTCGTTCAGCCAAAGGTGTACGCGGTATGCGCGTGACCATCGGTGCTTCTCAAGTTGAAGATGTCGAAGATGTAGATGTTGAATCTGATGATGAAGATGCAACTGAAGCTAACTTCATTAGTCGTATCGTATCTCTAGTGGTTGTACCTGAAACCGGTGAAGTGCTGTGTGCTTCTGCAAATGGTTATGGTAAACGTACCCCAGTGGATGACTTCCCAACCAAGAAACGTGGCGGTAAGGGTGTGATTGCTATCAAGACCTCAGAGCGTAATGGCGAACTGGTCGGTGCAGTTGCGATTGACGCATCTAAAGAACTGATGCTAATTTCTGATGGTGGCACACTGGTTCGTACCCGTGCTTCTGAAGTGGCACAGACTGGTCGTAATGCACAAGGTGTTCGTCTGATCCGTCTGGCTGAAGATGAAAAACTGGTCGGTGTAGAAGCGATTGAAGCAGTTGAAGATGAGTTGGAAATATTGGAAAATACTGAATCTGCAGCTGATGATGTAACTGATGCACAAGAAGCTGAAAAAGATGATGACAATACAGTAGAGGAATAAGTTCTGCTACTGATGAAAAAGGGCGCTTCGGCGTCCTTTTTTACACATCGACTAAATGAGAGATAAATAATGAAGACCAGATTGATGCTTTTGACCGCAGCTATTGCACTTAGCGGCTGTAATAATGCAATGGACAGTATGCCCGATCCGAGCCCTGGGCAGGAAAAGGCTGCGCAAGTAGCTTATGAAGATTTGCGTGATGGAAAATATGACGAGTTTTTAGCTCAGCTTGAGCCGAAGTTGCAGGCAGAGTTTCAAAACAATGAAAAAATCATGAAGCGTTTTTCACGATCAATTCCGCAAGGTGAATATAAGTCCAAGACTATCATGAGAAAGAGCTTCGAGGAAAATAACGGCAAACCGAGTGAATACAAGGTCAGCTATGAAATTGCCTATCCAAAAAACCTGGTTCAGTATGATGTGAGTTTTGACCAGCCGAATGGCAGTACTAAAATCCGCAACTTTAATATTCAGGTATTTGGTGAATAATTTTCAATGCGAATAGCCTGAGTAAATCCGGATTTAAGAACGTGGGCGTAGCCGATAATAGCCTAAGCTCATACAGATGATGCCGATCACCAATAGATAAGCAAGCTTTCCTAGAACCATATAAGTAGGCACCCCCATCTGATTGAGTTGAATAAACATCTGCACGATTTGGGTCGAAGGTAAGGCTTGCCCAATGAGTTGGACCCAGACTGGCATGGCAGCATGCGGCCAGGCGACTCCTGAAAGCATAAAGAGCGGAATCGAAGTAAAAACAATGATATGACCGGCGCGTTCTGGCATGTCCAGAAAGCTGGCAAACAAGGTAGTAATCCCAATCATGCAGAATACAAAGATGGGTACAGCGAGCAGCATGCCCCAAAAATTTCCGCCACGGGGATAATCAAAATACCAGAAAGTAAAACCAAACAGGTAATAACAGCCCAAACATCCAATGGTCAGAATCGCCAAACTGATTCCGAATAAGGTGGTTAAATTAATCCTCTGTCTACTTTCCCGATACAGCGCAATCAGCATACTGAGGCCAAGAAAGATCGTCTGATGAATGATCAACGGTGCAACAGCGGGAAACACATAGCTACCATAGCCAGAGAGTGTATTAAATAATGGAATCTGGTGAATGGAGAGTGCAGGAGAGAAGTGTGAAATCTCGCTAAAGCGTTCCGCATATTCGCTTAAGGTATTTTCTACTGAAGAGACCAAGCCCAAACCAATCTGTTTGGTAATTAAAAAGTTAGCAGCACTTAAATACAGCCCAATCCCGCCATTTTCACCGTGCCGGATAGATTGTGAAAGATTATCTGGTAATAATAAAATCCCATCGGCTTTTTGAGTTTCCATCCAGTGTTTAGCTTCAGCAAAATTTCCAGTCACCGCCTTGATTTGTACATTAGGGCTTTGGCTGACATGACTGATAATGGTATTGGTTAAAGCACTTTGCTCTTCGTCAACAATAATAATCGGCAAGGCTTCTGCCTGTTCTGCCTTATATGCGGTCGGATAGAAAAAGCTGTAAAACAGAACTGATAAAATCAGCGTGGTAAAAATACTGGTATTGCTAATAATGTCTTTGAAAGTTTGGCAATAAGCTTTCCAAAGTGATTTCATGCTGACACTCCTTTGGCTGTTTTTTTGAGAAAGACATAGGCCAGTACAGCATAAAGCAAGACATAAATGATGAGTACGAATATCGGTTGCAGTGAAAGATAGAGCGGACTGCCAATCACCCACTGCTCCGCCTGTAATTTGGCATAGGGTGTATAAGGAATAATATTGGACCAGAACTGGGTGAATAGTGGAGCATTATTAAGAGGTAAAGTTACCCCAGCAAAACTGAGCGATGAACCACCATAAACTGCTAGTAGACCAAAAGATTTGGTTAGGTCCTGAGTAGCCAGAACCACAGCACTACTGATAAAGGCATAGGCACTATAGAACAGTATTTGAGCCAGAAGAATTAGCCATAATGACCCGGCAATAAACCAGCCGCGAATTTCGACCAGCCAAAACATCCAAGCCCAGGTCCATAAACAAAAGATTGCTACATAAACCAGATTTTTAGACAGCAGTGCCGACCACAAGTTTTGTTGGGCAATCCAATGACTAACAGTATGCCGTTTAATTTCCTGACCCACAGCAAAAGCCACACAGCAACATAACAGCAAGTGCAAAATTGCCGGCACCATATAAGGCTCCAGATAAAATTCATAATTCAGCTGTGGGTTATACAATGGGGAAATTTTAATATTCGGTGTAGGTGCATCCAGATAGGGGAGCGTGTTGCCTAGATACTGCTTACCGGTAAACTCAGCCAGAGCCTGCAAGGTGCTAAGTAGCATAGCCGAAGAAATGGTATTACCGATACTAAAATAACTCTGATTAAAAGCAATACTAATTTCAGCATCCTGAGCTTTGACCAGTCGTTGCTCGGCTCCGGTAGGAATATGAATATAGCCCCAGATTTTATTTTCGTTTAATAATTTTTCGATTTCGACCGTTTGATCAGAAACGGTATGCACGTGTAGGGTATGATTCAAAGATAAATGATCATAAATCTTGCTGCTCAGGCTACTTTGATCCTGATCAATAATGGCGATTGGTAGATGATCCGGTTTGCCTTTGGCAAACATGCTACCAAGTAAAATCAGAATACAGGCAGGGGCGAGCAGGACTAGAGCCAGATCCCATTTCTCTCTGCATAAATAGCGTATTTCACGCTGAATACCCGCCCAGAATCCAGAAGCCATTTATTTTGGCTCTTTCAATTTAAACAGCACGCTCATGCCGACTTTTAACTCAGGCATTTCAGTGACTGGCACAAGATGAAATTTAAAACTGCGGACATCATAACCGCCGGTTTGGCGCGTGGTTTTAATGGTGGCAAATTCACCTTCAGCACTAATATTTTTTACTTTAAAAGTGGCTGATTGATTCAGTGCCGGAATAAAACCTTCAAGCTGTTGCTGTTTACCTAAAGCGGCATATTGGTCTTCACGAATATTCAGGCTAATCCAGCGTTCTGCCGAGATCAGGCTGACCACTGGCACTGCGGTTGCCACCAGTTCAGTGGCATTGCCATAGGTTTTGGAGACGGTACCATCAATCGGTGCCAATAATTCAGTTTCTGCTTCTAGTGCATTGGCTTCAGCGACTGCTGCACGGGCTATATCGACCTGAGCATCTGCAGAACTTTTCTGTTCTGGTGTACTGCCGCGTTTAGCCCGGGCATATTGTTGATACGCAGCTTCTGTCATTTGCGACGCAGATTGTGAAGCTGCAAACAGTTCATCTCGGCGCTGGCGGGAAATAACGCCTTCCTTAAATAGATTGGCTCCACGTTGATAGGAAGTCTTAGCGAGTTGCTCCTGTGCTTTTAGTGACTGCCAGTTGGCATACAGAGAAGCGATATTTTCTTCCTGAGAACCACGTTCTGCGGTGGACTGAAGTGCTAATGCAGACTGTAAAGTAGCTAAAGCCTGCTGCTTTTTCGCCTCAATTTCAGGACTATGCAATTTCACCAGCGCCTGGCCTTTCTTGACGTCATCGCCTTCCTGCACATAAATCTTTTCAATCCGGCTTGGAACTTTAGTGGCCACTTGAACCGTCTCTGCCTCAACCCGGCCTTGTAGCTCGATTTCTTTGGGTTGATAGGTTTTCCATAGGCCAAACCCAATCAAAGCAAGAATCACTGGAATTAAAGCTAAAAGCAGATATTTTTTGCGCGATTTTTTTTCTGTGCTTGCAGGATTATCTGGCTCTGATTCACTGTAATTGATTTCTGAAGCCGGTTCATCAACAGGATGTTCTGGCTTTTGCTCATCTGTCATGTCTGGCTCCATTAACGAATATAGTGGGTGTTGGCGTGTTGCATATAGTTTGGAAATTCAACAATTGAGCCATGGCTCTGTAATAAGGTCGCGAGAGATACTACATATTTATAAGCGTTTAATGCCATTTCTGCCTTTAAACTGCTGAGCATGTTTTGGGCATCGATGACCTGAGTGGCTGTCCCGACATCTTCCTTAAAGGATAATTCCTGAATACGCAGATTTTCCTGAGCTGCTTTCAGATTCTGCTGAAGTAGAGCATCACTTTGCTGGGCGCTGACTGCTTCACTAAATGATTTATAAATCAGGTTTTCAATCTCCTGCTGGGTACGCGCCGTCATGAGTTCAGCGGCATAGCGTTTTAGTTCAGCAGCCTGAATATTCTTGTTTTTATCAATACCTGAGAACAGATTATAACGTGCTGCAACCCCTACAATCCAGTTTTGATGTTGATCCAGACTATATTCACCAAACGCAAAAACATTTGGCTTTTTAGCGGCCTGCTGAGCTTTGACATTGGCTTTGGCCAGCTCGGTATCCATCTACATTTTTTTGATCAGAGGAGAGTTCTGGCTAAAACTGCTGAGCAGAATATTCACATTTTGTGGTTCAGCACGATTCACAAACAAAGGTGTGCTTAGCTCGGTGATATTGCTATCCAGCAACAGGTTATTCAGCTGAAATAGGGCAGCATTCAGATTGGCTTGGGCATTTTGTTGTGCGCGTTCAGCATTATTGCGTGCTACTTCAAACTGCATGCGCTGGCCTTTGCTAATAAAACCCTGCTGTTCCAGTTTTAGGGCATTACGATAATGTTGTTGCATGGCATTTGAATTAAAAAGTGCCGAATCCAGTAACTGTTTTTGTAGTTGAACATTAAAGTAAGACTGAATCAGCTCAAAACGCTGCGTATCCTGTTGCTGCTGATTGCTAAGTTTGCTACGTCCTGACTGAATATTGGCAATTTCTTTGGCACTACGGGTGAGGCCTCCGGTATATAGTGGCATCATCACGGAAACAGTGGGACGAATCACCTGATCTTCAAGGACTACATTAGACGTATCCGGAATCAGACCTACTCCGCTATGAATAGTATTGTTGAGTCCTTCCCGCAGTGGATCGGTAATACCTGCGGGTAGATCCACACCATTACTGGCTTCCCACTCATTAAGCCGGCCATTTACACCTTGAGAGAGTGAATTTTCCAGATTATTTTTAAACTGCTTTAATGGAATATCGACTTTACTATGAAAGGCATAGGCACGAACATTCAGGTCAACACGAGGTAGGCCAATACCTTTAACCGCTTCTGCTTCAAGTTTTGACGCTTGCTCCAGACTTTGAAAAGCCTGGCTACTATAGGAACGTTGCAACAATTGTTGTTCTGCATCCTGAAAGCTGATGCTTTGTGCATAAGCAAAACTGCCATACATCATGGATGCAAGCACAGTCAGACCCCAGCAGACACATTGTTTATTTTTCTTCATATTCATAAAGTGGTAATGTAAAAGTCACATTAATTCAGTCTAAGCTGCATTATAAATCAAGTGCTTGCAGTGCAGGGATGGGTTAAGTTGTAGTATTGTTGTAATTCGAAGCGATTTACTTCTCCAGTTTCAAGTTGATAGTTCTAAGCATTGAATGAGATTGAATATTTTTACCTAGGCAATTTCTCATAAATGAAATCACAAGGTTAGGGTAAAAAATCAAAGGTATTCAAATTATCCTCCGAATCTAGATTGGTTTTTTGACTCTATCTTCATTCTTGGATAGAAATAATTTTGTGCAAGCGGCGTCCAGATATGGTTAAATGCCATCATTTTATTGTGTTTCACTCTGAAAGGAAAAATCATGCGCGCGTACAACTTCTGTGCTGGTCCTGCTGCATTACCTACTGCCGTACTTGAAAAGGCTCAAGCTGAAATGCTTGACTGGCAGGGCAAAGGTCTTTCGATCATGGAAATGAGCCACCGTAGTGCAGACTATGTTGCAGTTGCGGAAAAGGCAGAAGCAGACCTTCGCAAGCTCATGAATATTCCTGAGAACTATAAAGTACTGTTCTTGCAGGGTGGCGCATCTTTGCAATTCTCGGCAATTCCATTGAACCTGCTGGGTAAAAACAACAAAGCTGACTATATCCGTACCGGTATCTGGTCTGAAAAAGCATTGAAAGAAGCTAAACGCTATGGCGACATCAATGTGGTTGAAGCAGGCATTAAAACTGAAGATGGTAAATTGGCGATTGCTGATCAAAGCACTTGGAATCTTTCTGATGATGCCGCTTATGTGCATTATGCAGATAATGAAACCATTGGCGGTCTGCAATTTGCCCATGTGCCAGAAACTGATAAGCCACTTGTATGTGATTTCTCTTCAAGCATTTTGTCTGCACCGATTGATGTTTCTAAATTCGGTCTGATCTATGCCGGTGCACAAAAGAATATTGGCCCTGCAGGTTTGACACTGGTCATTATTCGTGAAGATTTGCTTGATCAGTCAAAACCTGAAATTCCAAGCATCCTGAAATATGCAGATCAAGCGAAAAACGGTTCGATGGTCAACACACCATCAACTTATGCGTGGTATTTATCTGGTTTGGTATTCGAATGGTTACTGGAACAGGGCGGTGTAGAAGCGATTCACAAAGTGAACCTGCAAAAAGCTGAATTGCTCTATGGCTATATCGATTCTAGCGACTTCTATGCAAATCCGATTGCCAAAGAAAACCGTTCAATCATGAATGTTCCATTTACTCTGGCAAATCCTGAACTTGAAAAACAGTTCCTGCAAGACGCAAAAGAAAACCATTTACTTAACCTTGCCGGCCACCGTTCAGTAGGTGGTATGCGTGCCAGCATTTACAATGCCGTACCGTTAGAAGGTGTACAGGCATTGGTAAACTTCATGGATGACTTTGCTAAACGCAATGCTTAATCCTTGAGAATTAAAAAACCCGGCAATTGGCCGGGTTTTTTTATCATTTAATTCGGGTTAAAAAACAAAGTTATGTAAGATATAGCCGCAAATGAGCATACCCAATACGAAAAATAGGCATGACATCATATCAAGCTGATAACGCGAGCCAAGATGATGCTCAACCTGCTGTAAATTTTCTTCTTGAACGATTTTCATAGATATTTATTATCCGATCTATTTATCGTAAATGATTATTTGTTGATCGTATTTTTACCATAAAAAATTGATTAAATAAAGTACATTCTTAACTAAACTTCATAAAGTATTAATTTTATTTAAATAACTGGCCTCAATATATTCAGAAAAATAGGACTATTATATTAAGTCATTATTTTTATGATGTTTTTAATATGATTATTCAGTTGAAGATAACATTGAAAATGAATTTGTTTGAATTTAAATCTGTGGATAAATCTATTTTCAATGAATTCAAAATCCATTAATTCTGATTTTAATTTTGGATAAAAAATAATCAGAATTGAAAGAATATCGCAGTAAAATAAATAAAAAACAGGAGGCTCATATAAAAATATGAGCCTCCGATCTGGATATTCAGCTTAAGCTGCTTTTCGATAGATATTGGCCTGAATCCACAGATTGCCCCGAATATATTGACCAATCTGGAAATCTTTATGCTTGTCATTGCGGGTGGCTACACGGATCAAGGTAGCCGGCTGGCCTTCATCATGAATCAGGGTGACATCATACAGCGTGTAGTCTTGATCCATAAACTGCATTGAAGTTTTACCGACAATATTGCCCTGAAACCAGGCTTCATCTTCCTGACCCATGGTCTCACCATACAGATAAGCGACCATTTTGGAGAAATCGACCGTTACCGGTTCTTTGTCTTCTTCAGATTTCGGCTCCCAGGCATCGATCTGTTCCTGTAAGTTATCTGGTGCAACACCATTATTTTCCGCAAGAATTGCATTCAGGGCACGGTGATGTTTGATAGAGGCAGGATCATCCACGACTAAATGTTCATGATCAGTCACCACTTCCAGTTCATAAGCCCAGGCATTTAAGTTGACGATATAAGACTGGTCTTTTTCATAATGCGACCGGTTGACGCTGTACAGCGTATCAAAGGCATAGATGATATTGTTGGCACCCAGATTGAGACGCAACACAGCTTGGGTATCGGATTTACAAGAAATAATCCGGTCAATCGTGGCTTTTACCTGGTAGGGGCTGTCAAAGCCTGGGAATGCAGTTTTCACAGCCTGCGGCTTGTTATTTTCTACGGCAATCACTTGGCTTAATTGTACCGCAGCTTTGCTCGGTCCCTGAATCAGCCAGGTGGTTTCATCCATATCGCATTCTTGTGTACACAGGCCCATCGGCATTACAGGTGCATCAAGGGCTTTGCCTAACCATTGGGGAACATCTGTGCCTGGGTTTTCAGTAAGCAAGGTCCAATGTTCGACATGACTACCGAAATTCTGATCATCAATAGTGATGATCTCTGGGCTATTCTGTTTTTTCATATGCACAATTGATCTTGGATGACTTATTTATAGTTAATCGAGGGTCATTTCGATTTTTCAAGTCACTCGAATGAATTTAAAAATTAAAATGCAAATCATGTGAAGTCAAATTTTTTTAGATTGTGGATAGCTGACTCATTTAATACGGCTGAGTTGAGTATTTAAATACCAGGATATTCAGAGAAAGAGCAGTTTTAAGCATCAACCTGCATCCTCTGATTTGCTACACTAGTCCAAATTTCTCCCTTATGGAAAGATGTGTGTTGCCATTCAAACTTTGGGTCGATGCAGATGCATTACCTCGTATTCTGAAAGATGTGATTATTCGTGCCTCCGATCGTTATCAGCTTGAAGTCACTTTTGTGGCCAATCAACCGGTAGGAATTACCCCGTCGATTCGCATCAATTCTATTCAGGTCATGAGCGGGGCAGATGCGGCAGATCAGGAAATTATCGATCGTATGAAAGAGCATGACATTGTGGTGACGCAGGATATTCCTTTGGCTGCTCAAGTCATCGAGAAAGGCGGTATAGCGATTCACCCGCGTGGTGAAATCTATACAGTGGCCAATGTCAAAGCACGTCTGCATTTACGTGATTTTATGGATACCTTGCGTGGTGCTGGTGTACAAACCGGGGGTCCACCGCCGATTTCTGAACGTGATAAGCGTGAGTTTTCCAGCTCTCTAGATCAAACCATTCAAAAACAGAAACGTAAAACTGCGATTAAATAAAGAACGAGATCAAGTATGCCCCCAAAAAGTAACCTGATGTTGACCTATGCCTTGCTGGTTTTCATCTGGTCCACCACACCACTGGCGATTGTCTGGAGTGTGGAAGATTTGCATCCGATGTGGGCATTGGCGATCCGGTTTTTTCTAGCACTTCCTTTAGCCTTAGTATTGCTGTGGTTATTTAAAACCAGATTACCGCTTGATCGTGTTTCCCTACATAGTTACTTGGCGGGTGCATGCAGTTTTATCGGCTCGCAAATTTTTACTTACTGGTCTACGGATTATTTAAGTTCTGGCATCATTGCCTTAATGTTCGGCTTGGCACCCCTCATTTCAGGCCTGATTGGGCGTTTTGTTTTTCAGATGCAGCTTTCGCTGAATCAATGGCTGGGGATGGGAATCGCTTTAACTGGACTTTCGGTGATCTGTCTAGGCGATGCAGATCAGCATATACAGCCAATTGGAATCGTGATCGCTCTGGTTGGGGTGTTAGTTTATTGCGTATCCATGTTCTGGGTGAAGAAAATCAATGCACCTATTGATCCTATGGCACAGGCGGCCGGTTCGATTGGTTTGTCAGTCGTTTTCTCTATCGGTATGTTGCCATTTATCTGGCAATACGCACCCACTGCTATGCCACATGCCAAGTCCTTATTTGGTCTGGTGTATGCGGTAATTATGGCTTCGCTGATTGCGATGTTCTGTTATTTCAAACTGGTACAGAAAATTAAGCCAACCACCTTATCTTTAACTACAGTTCTGACACCGATGCTGGCCTTGCTGGTAGGCGTATTATTGAATAATGAAAAATTGCCGCTTATTGCTTTGGTGGGTGTAGTAATTTTATTGTTCGGCTTAGTGGTATATTTCGCTAAAGAAATTAAGGCGAGCTATAAAGCCCGCCTTTAATAAAAAGATAGATGCCAGTCTTAAGCAAAGCTGGCTTTCACACATTCGCCCAGTTTGACGCGATCCTGAGGGTGCAGGGTAATAAAATAAGCGCCCGTACGATATTTTCCGTTTTCTTCTGCACGACTGTAGGCCACCTGAGCGGTTGCAGCGATGTGGAAGAAGTTTTCTGGGTGACTTAAAGTCACATGCAGATAGGTTCCTTCACTAATCGGCTGATCACTCAAGAAGCTAAAACCAGTCTCTGAAAAATTCACATGTTCCGGTACAGGTAACATGCTTTGTACAATTGCGTCATACAAAGAACCGGTAATAAGGTTTAATTTTTGGTTGAATAAGGATAAGATTCGAGCAATTTGTTGATCTTTTTCAGATAATTGTTCTAATTCGTAGTTAACAGCATGATCAAATTGATCTAGCTCTGCAAGTAGTAGAAAATAGCGGGGCAATACGAAATTAGCATCGTAAGGATCATTCAAGGCAACATCATCGGAAATAATCTGATAATTGATTCGTAAAGCAGCATCGATTCGAGACATGACTCGTCTTTCAGTGAATCCGTTTGGATGCTGTACATTTTCCATAATTTATTACCTCGGACTAGATGGTTATGTTCAAACCAATCTCGCTGTATATAGGGTTGAAATATACTCGCGCACGGCGTAGTAACCACTTCATTTCTTTTATCGCATTGGTCTCAATGATCGGTCTCACGCTCGGTGTAGCAGTCCTCATTACAGTTTTGTCTGTCATGAATGGTTTTGACCGAGAGTTGAAAAATCGCGTCTTGGGGATGGTTCCTCAAGCCACTGTTTCTTCAACGCAAATTCTAACAAATTGGCCTGAACTTGCAAAGCAGATTGAGCGGCATGAACACGTTCAAGGTGTGGCTCCGTTTACCCAGTTACAAGGGATGCTCACGGCTCAAGGGCAAGTTGCCGGAATTATGGTCAGCGGGATTGAACCAAAGTATGAGAAGAAAGTTTCGATCATTCAGAACCATATGGTCGAGGGTAGTATTGATAACCTGAAAAAAGGTGAATTTGGGATTGTTTTAGGCAAACAGATGGCGGATGCCATGGGCGTAGGCTTGAACGATAACATTACCTTGGTTCTGCCTGAAGCGACGCCTTCACCAGCGGGTGTCGTACCCCGTTTTAAACGCTTTAAAGTGGTCGGGATCTTCAGTATTGGTGCAGAAGTTGATTCGATGATGGGCTATATTGCTCTGAATGATGCTTCAACCTTGTTACGTCTGCCAGATGGTGCACAAGGCGTACGTATGAAGCTGGATGACATTTTTGCTGCTCCTCAGGTTTCTCAGGAAATTGTGCGTGATTTACCGGGTAACTTCTATGCCTCTGACTGGACTTATACCCACGGTAATCTGTTCAGTGCAATCCAGATGGAAAAAGCGATGGTCAGCTTATTACTATTCCTGATTGTTCTGGTTGCAGCATTTAATATCGTATCTTCGCTGGTGATGGTGGTCACAGATAAAAAATCCGACATCGCAATTTTACGTACTTTGGGTGCTTCACCTACCACGATTACCCGAATCTTTATGGTTCAAGGTACTGTGATTGGCGTAATCGGTACCTGTGCGGGCGCCATCCTCGGGATTATTGCCGCCACTAGCATCAGTAGTTTTATTGGCTGGTTAAACAATTCACTTGGCCTGAATATGTTCGATGCTTACTTCATCAACTACCTACCTTCTTATCTGCGCTGGCAGGATGTGGTTGTGATTGTAGGCCTGTCACTTGCCTTAAGTTTCCTGGCAACTATTTATCCAGCATTCCGAGCTGCTAAAATTCAACCGGCGGAGGCATTGCGTTATGAGTAATCTGGTTTTAGATGCCCAAAATATCGAGAAATCTTTTAAAGATGGAAAATCTACGGTTGATGTGATCAAAGGGATTTCATTACAGGTAACGGCCGGGGAATTTGTTTCTATTGTCGGTTCAAGTGGTTCCGGTAAAAGTACCTTATTGCATATTCTCGGAGGGTTGGATCGTCCTTCTGCTGGACAGGTGATGGTCAATGGTCGCCGTTTTGACAATTTATCTGAAGCAGACCGTGGCTATGTCCGTAATGAAAATTTGGGCTTTGTATATCAATTCCACCATTTATTGCCAGAGTTTACTGCGCTGGAAAATGTCGCGATGCCATTGATGCTGCGTAAAAGCGTCAAGTTTAAAGAAGCCAAACAGCAGGCAGAATACTTGCTGGAACGTGTTGGATTAACGCATCGTTTAACCCATCAACCTGGTGAACTCTCTGGTGGTGAGCGTCAGCGTGTAGCGCTTGCACGTGCTGTAGTCACCAAGCCGAAGTTAATGATGGCAGATGAGCCAACAGGTAACCTGGATCGTAAAACAGCCGATAAAATCTTTGAGTTGCTGACTGAATTACGTAGTGAATTCAATATGGCTATGCTGATCGTGACCCATGATGAACAATTGGCACATTCGGCAGACCGGATTCTACATATGCGTGATGGTCTATGGATGAATGACTAATTGCAGGAATAATCTTCTTTAATTGAAGCTCACTCCGGTGGGCTTTATTATTGCCTGCACATAATAATAAAAAAGAAAATTTTCATGTTGCAATGGCTGTGTCTGGGCTGGATTTTAGGTCTGGCCTGTATGGGAAAAAATTTCCTCAATATTCATTTAAATCCAATAACAGTCATATTTCTCACAGTACTTTGCTATCTGTGTGGTTTTAAATGTAATGCGATTCTGAAAAAGCCCTTACATAAAGGATTGCTGGTAGGCACCTGCATTCTAATCGGGATATTTTTGGGACATGGTTATGCCAATCAACAGCTCAGCCAACGGCTATTAAATGTTGAGCATGAAGTACAGCAAAAAGACATTATCGTTTATGTTAAACGCTTGAATAAACTCGGTGATCAATCTATACAGCAGCCTTTGGAAGTATTAAACCTCGATGGACGCACCGTGACCTGGATGGGTTTTCTATCTGTAAATCCTCTCAATACTTCACAACTATCAGCGAATCATGAAAATTTAAATACGCTTGAACTGGGTCAGTATTACCGGCTGCAAGGTCAGGTACGTCCTAATCACAGTTATGCAACGCCCGGTGCTTTTGATGCTGAAAAATGGGCACTGCAACAGAATGTGATGGCCGGTTTCCGGATCAAGCAGATAGAGCAACTTGATTCAGCTACTGTTTCTACACTGGGGCATAGTCAGTATATTCGAGAGCAAAGAGCTTTAACTCAGCAATTTCTACTTTGGGTAGAACAAAAACGGCTGCAATTAAGAGAGTTCATAGCAAAGCAACCTGTACAAAATAAAGGTCTGCTTCTGGCTTTGCTCACCGGAGATGAAAGCCTTTTAAATCCTGCAACTGAGCAGCAATTTCGACGTATGGGGATGAGTCACTTACTCGCGATTTCTGGCCCACATGTGCTGATCTTTGCCCTGATGGTCTGCTCCGTACTTCGATTATTCATTGCTCGAAGTATGCCTCAGCTTTATCTAAGATGGCCACGCCAGTATTTTCTGGCTTTGCCTTTTCTGTTTTGTGTGGTGCTGTACTGTGCCTTTGTGGGTTTTGAAATCCCGGCAATCCGCACTCTGCTGATCTGTATGATTGGCGTTCTTCTCATGCTGCTCCGACAAAATCTGCAGGCTTTAAAACTTCTGATTCTGAGCGCTGCCTTACTGTTATTCATTGATCCCTTTAGTATCTTGTCCGCGGCTTTCTGGCTGTCCTATGGGGCTTGTTTTGTATTGCTCAGAATTTATCAGACCATTCAACAGCGACCATCCGAGCAAAATCAGACAGCAATACAAAAACTGTATTTTGCAGCTAAAGTGCTGGTGGAATCACAGTGGAAAATCTTTCTCGCTTTATTTCCTTTAATGATGCTGTTTTTTAAGCAGATTGCTTGGATCACGCCGTTCAGCAATCTGGTCGCAATCCCTTGGATCGGTCTGCTGATTGTACCGGCCGATATTCTGGCAGCGATGATATTTTTTATCGCTGAACCGGTGTCAAGCATGCTATTTCAGCTTAATGATCTGTTGCTGAATATCCTATTGGGCTTCTTAAATCTGCTGGATCACTGGTTTAAACCGCAGTTAATACCAGTTGCGATGAATCTCTGGATGATTGGTCTATGCATCCTGTCTTTGCTGATTTTATGCTTACCACGTGGAGTATTACCAAAATCCTGGATAGCTGTCGCGGCGGTACCAATTTGTATTCCTCAATTCTATCATCCACCATTTCAGCTTTCAGTGCTGGACGTCGGTCAAGGACAGGCGATATTCCTTCGTCATGAAATCCATAACATGATGATCGATATGGGCGGTTATTATGATGAGGAAAAATTTAGTATTGGAAAGCAGGTAATCATGCCATTTCTGTCGGTACAGGGTGTTTCTCAACTGGATCAACTAATTTTAACGCATCTGGATCAGGACCATAGTGGTGCTTATCACAGCATTAAAGACCAGCTCAAGATTCAGAATATCTATGCCAATGAAGTGACCGACACTGCAACCGCTTCAAACTTTCAATTATGTTATCAGGGACAGCAGTGGCAATGGCAGAATGATCTGCAGATTAGGGTCATTGCACCAAAACTAGAACAATTAAATACCGCTAATTTCAATAAAAATGACCTGTCTTGTGTGGTCTATTTGCAGCTCAAAAATGCCTGGCCTTATCAAAGTTTTCTGCTAATGGGAGATGCAGGTTGGCAGACTGAATATCAGTTACTCAAAGACTATCCAGATTTAAAAGTGGATGTTTTGGTATTAGGCCATCATGGCAGTCAGCACAGTTCAGCTTATCAATTCTTGCAGCATTATCGTCCTAAACTGGCGATTGCGTCTGCAGGAAGATTTAACCGTTATGGTCATCCAAGTCAGTTGACTCAACAGCGTCTCAAAGAATTGGATATTCCTTTATTGACTACAGCCGAGCATGGTAGTTTGCATTTCTCTCAGCAAGGAACTCAAATCATTCTAGAAACTGAAAGAAGTCGCTGGAAATGGTTACAAAAACAAAATCTAACTGACTGATTCTACAGATAGTTTAACAGGAGCCGGATTAGAAGTTCTTAACTGGTTCACTTTGGACAAAGCTTGGTCATGATCAAGCTTATAAATATTTCCCAGATCTTCGTGAGCTCTAAAGCGTTTATAGCTCCAGTGGTAATGTTCAGGATGACGCTGAATTAGGTTTTCAATCGTGTTGATGATGATGCCTGTACCCTGATTAGCATCTCCCTGATAAATTTCTTCATCTATGGCTTCGATATGAATATCAAAGCCAGCATCCTCATTACGCAGGGCATAAAGGAACAGGGCACGAGCTTTAGTTTTCTGGATTAGCTTGGCGCTCAGATTACTGGTAGCTAGAGGAACACCAAAGTAAGGAATATATTCACCGCCAACGTTGGGTGTATGATCCGGCAGAATGACAGTAGTGCCACCTTGCTTCAATGCCTTGAAAATCTGTCGTACACCAGACTCATCTGTCGGCACCAGATTGGCCTGTTCGCGGCTACGAGCTGCACGTACAAACTGATCCGCTGCCTGATTTTTTACAGGCTTATACATGATGGTCATTGAAGTGAATTGTGCAATATAGGCATTCATGATTTCCCAAGTGCCAAAGTGCGGCACAATCAATACCAGACCTTTATTTTGTGCTAAGGCTTCATGTAGTAAATCTTCGCCTATAACTTTATGCACTCTCTCAATATTTTTCTGATTACTCGAACCCCAAATACTAAAAAATTCAAAATAAGACATCAGTTCATTGCGAATCGCAGCACGGGTAATCCGTTCTCTTTCCTGGTTCGACAGTTCAGACAAACTGATCTCAAGGTTCAGGCGAATTACATCAGAAGTTTTAGAAACCTTAAAAATATTAACGATTAAGGCAAGAATCCGCGCAATCCATCGGGAAACTGAAAGCGGTTGGCGGCTAATATATTTGAGTAAACCGTAAGCTGAATTCTTTGAGCTGCGTTCAGTCATTGAGTTGTAATATTGATAAAATAAAAAAGAATAGCATTTATTATAGGCGAAAACGGTTTCTTTAGACAGAATTACCCTTTTCGGTGTATATAATGGGTTCAATATAAATTAATTTATTGGATTATTTATGTCCGATTGGCCACCAAAACCTGAAAATCAAATACAAAATACGCAACAACCAGTTCAACCGACTGGCCCCGAATGGAAACTGCTGGAAAAAGCAGTTTTAGCTTCAGTAGAAGAGCAACGACGGGCACGTCGCTGGGGGATCTTCTTTAAATTTTTAACCTTTGCTTATCTGCTGGTTGTCATTCTTGCGCTGGGTAAAGGCTGTAGCATGAGTGCTTCTGATCCGAGTGCAGGCGCAGGTGCACACATTGCTGTGGTTGATATTATTGGTACGATTGCCGCAGACAAGCAAAGCGTAAACAGTAGCAATACCATCAAATCACTCAAAAAAGCCTTTGAAAACAAGCAGAGTAAGGCTGTTGTTCTAAATATTAATTCACCGGGTGGTTCACCAGTCCAGTCAGATGAAATCTGGCAGGAAATCCAGTATCTGAAAAAACAGTATCCTGAGAAAAAACTCTATGCCGTAATTGGTGATACCGGAGCTTCTGGTGCTTACTATATTGCATCTGCTGCAGATGAAATCATTGTCAATCCATCGAGTCTGGTCGGTTCAATTGGTGTGATCATGCCGAACTATGGTGTGAATAACCTGCTGCAAAAACTTGGAGTTGAAGACCGCACCATGACTTCAGGTGAAAATAAAGCTTTACTGTCAATGACACAGCCGGTTGATCCTGCGCAAAAAGCGCATGTACAAGGCGTACTGGATAATGTGCATGGTCACTTTATTAATGCTGTAAAGCAGGGGCGTGGAGCGAAATTAAAATCGACTGATCCTGCTATTTTCTCAGGTCTGTTCTGGACTGGTGAACAGGCGGTAAAATTGGGTATTGCAGACCGTATTGGCAGTTTAAATACTTTGAAGCGCGAACTAAAAACTGAAAAAGCACTTAACTACACCATTGAATATAGCCCATTTGAGTCAGTACTGGGTCGTATGGGCTCATCGATTGGTGAAGGAATTGCAACTTCAGTGTCACAGAAACTTCAGTCAGAAAATAAAACGACATTACAATGAAACCATTGATTCATTTTGCGCACGCCAATGGTGTGCCATCTAAAGTCTATCAAAAGCTGTTTGAAGGACTGCAAGATGATTACGATATTATCTATGTGCCGCCATTAGGGCCTGATAAGCGTTATCCGATTGATAATCACTGGAAAAGTCTGACTCAGCAGGTGATTGACAGTATTGTACGTCAGTCTCATGGACGTCCAGTGATTGGTTTGGGGCATTCATTAGGTTCAGTCCTGAGTTTTCAGGCCTCCTTACAGCGTCCGGAACTTTTTTCGCAAATGATTATGCTTGATCCACCGATGATCATGGGTAAAGAAGCCTTGGCGTTGCATATTGCAAAAACTTTCCGCTTAAAAGCACTGGACCAGATGTCACCTGCAGGTTTGTCGAAACGCCGTCGTGATCATTGGGAGTCTCGGGAACAGGCAGCTGAACTGTTACGTCCAAAAGGCTTTTATCAGGATTTTGATGCAGATTGCTTCCAGGCTTATATTGACTATGCCTTAAAGGATGATCCGGTTCGAGGTGGAGTTGAACTCACCATTCCTAAAATGGATGAAGTAAATATCTTTAGAACTAATCCATCGCTATGGTGGTTACCTCAGGCTAAACCAAAAGTACCAGTGCATCTGGTGGTTGCCAAGAAAGGTCCATTTTTGGCGCGCAGATTTCCGCAGCAAGTGCAAAAGAAATTTGGCATTCCATTTACAGTGGTAGATGGTGGGCATATGTTCCCATTGGAGCAGCCTGAGCAAGTCGCAAGTCTGGTCAAACAACTGATTCAGCAACAGTCTGCTTAAAGTTCATCTCATCTAAAGAAATAAAAAAACGCATCCGAGGATGCGTTTTTTTATATTTGGACTTTTAGAATTTGCAGAATTGAACGGGTTCCTGCATTTTTGCATTACGGTACAACACACCTTGTTCAGTATGCTGAATTGTCCCATTACAGATCCATTCTACCACTTGTGGGTAAATCAGATGTTCCAGTACATGTACACGCTGAGCTAAAGTGTGAGTCGTATCTTGATGCGATATTATTAACACACCCTGTGCTAAGGCTTGCCCAGCATCCAGTTCGGGAGTGACATAATGCACTGTACAACCATGCAGAACATCACCGGTATTCAGGACGCGCTGATGGGTATGCATGCCTTTGTAATATGGCAAAAGGGAAGGGTGAATATTCAGCATTTTCCCTTCCCAGGCTTTCACAAATTTTTCACTTAAAATTCGCATAAAGCCCGCAAGTACCACTAGATCAACATTCCAGTCCAGAAGCTGCTGATGCATGACATCATCAAAAGCTTCCCGGCTTGGATACTGCTTATGTTCAATGACTGCAGTCGGAATTCCTGCTTTATGAGCGCGCTCTAAAGCAAATGCTTCAGGCTTGTTGGAAAGCACCCCGACAATTTCTCCTGACAGATTGGCATCAATCAGGGCTTGCAGGTTCGATCCACTGCCTGAAACAAGTACAGCAATTTTAATCATGCGAAATTACGCGAAGATCACACGGATTTTTTCGTCAGCGCCTTCTACAGACTCGGCATTATCTGCAATGTGACCCATTGCCCATGCTTTCTCGCCCAAACCGTTGAGTAACTCTACAGTTTTGTCTGCTTCTGCTGCATCAACAACAAGAACCATACCTATGCCACAGTTAAAGGTACGATACATTTCGAACTGCTCTACACCGCCTTCACTTTGAAGAAGTTTGAACAGCTCAGGCCACTCCCAAGAAGATTCATTTACGACTGCTTGAGCACCGTTTGGTAATACGCGAGGCAGGTTGCCTGGTAAACCGCCACCAGTGATGTGTGCCATTGCATGTACATCAACCTGTTTTAGCAGTTCAAGAATCGATTTTACATAAATGCGTGTTGGCTCCATTGCAACATCAGCAAGTGGACGACCATCAACGATTTGATTCAGGTCAACATTTTTAACTTCAAGAATTTTACGAAGCAAAGAATAACCGTTTGAATGTGCACCCGAAGATGCAACACCAATGAGTACATCACCCGCTTTTACTTTAGAGCCATCAATAATTTTGCTTTGCTCAACTACACCGACACAGAAGCCTGCAAGATCGTAATCTTCACCTTCGTACATGCCTGGCATTTCAGCAGTTTCACCACCAACCAGTGCACAGCCAGCAAGTTCACAGCCAGCACCGATTCCTGTTACGACATTTGCAGCCACGTCCACATTTAGGTGACCAGTCGCATAATAGTCCAGGAAGAAGAGTGGTTCAGCACCACAAACGAGAAGGTCGTTCACACACATTGCAACCAGATCTTGACCAATGGTGTCATGACGGTTCAAATTCAGTGCCAGACGTAATTTTGTACCAACACCATCTGTGCCTGATACGAGAACAGGTTCTTCATAACCTTTAGGGATTTTACAAAGGGCGCCGAAACCGCCTAATCCGCCCATTACTTCAGGACGTTTAGTACGCTTAGCGACGGACTTGATTCGGTCGACTAACGCGTCTCCCGCTTCAATATCGACACCTGCATCTTTGTAGCTTAAACCAGTGTTTGGGGTAGAAGTTGAGTTGCTCATAATGAAGTCTCCGCATTCGCGCGGGGGATTATAACCTGAATATGCAAAACTCTTATGGTATTTATGCCCTAAAATGCTATCTTTATTAAAATATTTTACTTTTTATAACGATTAATAGAGAGAAGGCGAAACTTTATGGTAGATCGCACATTGCGTCGCGTGTTTATCCTAGCTGGGATAGCTTTGTTGTTGTGGATTCTATATTTACTAAAACCCGTTGTAATTCCATTTGTTGCAGCGTTTTTAATGGCTTATCTGTTCAGCCCGCTGGTAGATAAACTGCACGATATCGGTCTGCCACGTTGGCTCTCTATTAGTATCGTTTTTACTGGAATCGGGATCGTTATGATTCTGGCGATCTGGTATCTGGTCCCGCTGATCTGGCAGCAGCTGATTTATGCGCGTGACAATATACCTGCGGTCATTGGCTGGATTAATTCAACCTTTTTGCCGTGGCTGTCGAATACCTTCAATGTCGTTGAAATGGAAATTGATACCACACAGATTTCTGATGTGGTCATGGACTATGTGCAAACCAATTATAGTGCCGACAGCATTCAGGCCTTCCTGCTACGCCTTGCACAATCTGGAATTAACTTTCTGCAGATTGGCGGTACGATTGTCCTGATTCCAATTATTGCATTCTATTTCCTGCTGGATTGGGATCGTATGCTGGAAAGCTTACGTCGCCTGATTCCACGTCCTTATGAACAAAGTACATTAAGAATCGTCGGTGAATGTCACAGTGTACTTGGGGCCTTTGTGAAAGGACAATTTCTGGTAATGATTCTGCTGGGGATCGTTTATGCGATTGGTTTGCAATTGATTGGTCTTGAAGTTGGTCTGATTATTGGCATGGTGGCAGGTCTGGCCAGTATTATTCCTTATCTGGGATTTGCGGTCGGGATTATTGCAGCTGTCATTGCGACCTTTCTGCAATTCGGGATTGACTGGTGGCAACTGGTTCTGGTGGGTATCGTATTTATGGTCGGTCAGGCAGTAGAAGGCTATGTATTACAGCCATTCCTGCTCGGCGATAAAATAGGTTTATCTCCAGTTGCTGTGGTTTTTGCGGTATTGGCGGGCGCACAACTGGCTGGCTTCCTGGGAATGCTGATTGCTCTACCAGTTGCAGCGGTAATTGTGGTTCTGCTGAGACATGCACGTGAATATTATGAATGCACATCATTTTATGGCAATCAGGCAGTCGTTATGAATGATCCGGCTACAGGTTCCATAAGCGTAGAAACTTCAGACTTAGATGTTGATATTGAAATGAAAAAGTCAGAAGCAAAACCACTGCAAGAGGGAGAGAAATCAAGTAAGATGGATGTACCTCTTCATAAAGACTCATAAGGCCATCAGAATCATATGCGTCAATTGCAGCTAGATATAGAACCTCAACTCGATGCCCGAATTAGTGATTTTTCGGGCCCGGGATGGGGTCATGTAATTGACGCAGTCCGACAGCTGCATGCAGGCCTAATCAGCCGCTTTTATGTGTATGGTGGAGCTGGAACAGGGAAAAGTCACTTACTCTCTGCCATTTGTGATTCTTATCTGGAAATCGGCAAAACCGCTATACAGGTGTCTTTGCTGGAACTTCTGGATGCACCCACTGAAGCGATTACTTCACTGGACCAGTTTGACTTGATCGCACTGGATGATATTGAAGCCATTAGTGGGGTTCCACACTGGCAACGCGCCGTTTTTCACTTGATTAATTATAATGATGAAGGCGGTGGTCAGTTGGTATTTTCTTCCCGTTTTGCGCCCATTGAATTAAAACTTGAATTGCCTGATTTGCAGTCCCGACTCACGCAGGCAGTCAGTGTTCGTGTCCCAAATGGCAGTCTTTATGCTGACCGATTTGCCTTGGTATCCTCGGTATTGGACCGACGTGGTATTCATCTTGACCCACAGATTTTTGATTATTTGCTGAATCACGGACCACATCAAACTTCCGTACTTTTGCAAACATTAGAACAGATTATTCAATTACTTAAAGGCGAAAAGCTGAAAGTCAGCAATGCTAACCTGCGGCAGATTTATGCATTAATTGATGAATATCGTTAAATTATAAAACATCTTGAGTAATTACTCAGTCTATGCGAAAGTAAGGCAAAATAATTCGCTGTTGCAAGGAAGATGCAACTTTAGAAGAAAAAGAAAGAAATAAAAAATTAAGGAGAAGGGTATGCTCAAGAAGAGCATAGGCATGGCTTTGCTATGTATGGCGGGGCAGGCATATAGTGCAGAAATTATTGTAACTACCACAGAAGACATTGAAAAAGATGACAAGGAATGTTCACTTCGAGAAGCTGTTGAATATGTGAATCGTGGCCTGGCTAAAGAAGGTTATATGGGCTGTGGTGGCGAAAATGCTATTGGCACCATTATCTTAAAAGAAAAAACGACCTATGTACTGAATAAGCATATCCCGATCAAGAAATCAGTAACGATTAAATCTATTGCAGAAGTAGATGGTGAATTTAGTAGTACCGATAAGGTAATGGGGTTATATAACGCTCATATTCAAATGAAAGGGACAGATAATCTCTTTCGTATTAGCAATGATGAAGAGTTGATTCAAGTCAATTTAAAAGAACTCGACCTTGAAGGTTGCGGTAAAAGCAGCTGTGCCGAACAAGGTGGCCTAATTCATAATAAAGGTAAATTGATAATTGATTACAGCCGCTTATACAAGGGGGCTGCGAGTCAAGGTGGTGCCATTTATAATGTGGGGAAATTTGGCCAGAATCTGATTGCTTTTGCCGAAATAAAAACCAGCCTGATTGAAAATAATCAGGCGCAACAGGGTGGCATACTCTATAGCCAGCTTCCATACTTTCTGGTCTATCAAAGCGTTTTAAAGAATAACCAGACGCTTAATAATAATACTAGCAATATTTATACAGCGGGCCAAGTCGATAATCCTGCCGATATTCAATCCATTAATGCTGAAGTCCTAAGCAGTACCCTGTTAAAAAATAAGGGAGCACTGATCAATGTGATTGATGGGGTGGGAATCAATAACCTGACAATAGTGGATAATACGGGTACAGCACTACGTATGAATGCCCCGAATGGTAAAGCCTATGTGGCGAATAGTATTATTTTAAGAAATGGTACGCAGGATTGTCAGATTGAAACTACGGATAAAAGTACGATTCACAATAATCTAGTGACAGCATCTTGTGGTACAGGTGATGCTGCGTATCCAAACCAGATCTGGACAGGTACTCGCTTGTTTGCAGAGGCTTCAGATCAAAGTGAAGGTGTCTGTCTAAATTTAAAACAAAATAATGATGCTATTCTATGTCCTTATAGCGTTCCTAAAGATCAGTTCTTGGGCTATCTACGTCCTCGTATCCTGTTGAATTATAATCAGGTCAGTGATTCACCGATTGTAAATAGAGGGACTAGCTACAATAGCAGCAATCCTTCAGTAAGCTGTGAGGCGGCAGACCAACGCGGTGTAGACCGTTTACTGGATAACTTATTTTGTGATCGTGGTGCGATTGAAATTACAGTTCCAACATCTACCAGTCTGGTTGGACAGGATCTTCTAAAAGGAGAGACTGCAAAGTTTTCAATTGAATCTGCTTTAGGAGATAGTGATTTAATCCCTAAAGAACAATGCAATAATATTATTGGAGAGAATCCAAAGGGTGAGCCTTGGCAAGATGGCTGCTTACAGGTTATCCAAACCAAAACTGTTTCCAAGGGCAAAACAGTCATTGATATTGATGGGAATGTGGTTTATACCCCAGATTCACAATGGCATGGTGCTGACATTTTTGAAATTCAGGTAGTTACTTCATCTACACGATTTAATAAGTCTAAACCGTATCTGGTTTTAAGTACCCAGATTGTACAGGAACCCAAAAATGAAATGAAAGACAAGTCTGTGAAAACCTCTGGTGGGGCATGGGGAATCGCTGGCTTAATGGGCTTGATAGGGTTGATCGGCCTACGTCGCAGATTAAAAGATTAAGGAAAAATCATGAAAAATTATAAAAAAGGACTGCTTGCAGCCATGATTTTATCTGCCATGAGTTTAATGGCAGCCGAAGATAAAACCATATATGTCACTACATTTGCTGACGAGGATGGGGAAAATACCAGTGCGTGTTCCCTGCGTGAAGCTATTAAGACGGCCAAGCTGGATAAATCCTATGGAGGGTGTAATGTTGGCCGTACATTGCGTAATGACGGTTCCGCTCCAGATGTCATCCAACTCGAAGCTGGGGAATACAAACTCAATAGTGAAATTATTGTTGAATCCCATGTCAATATTTTGGGAAAATCACCCTTCAATTATACTCAAAGAAGTCCTATTACCTTTTTATATCCAATACGTGAGGCTTTAACAACCACCATTTCAGGCCAAGGGAAAACCCGCTTATTTAATACGGTCGCTAGCCAAGCCAGCATGGTGGTAAATGGTATCATCCTGAAAGATGGTTATGCTGCAAAAACTAGTCTGGATAAAGGTAATGGTGGAACATTTTATGTCGCCGGTCCTCTAAGCCTCGTGAATAGTGAAATTGTAAATTCACGAGCGGCTGCAGAAGGGGGAGCAATTTATGCAGTGGCAATGAATAATGAAAAAATTATCAGGATTCAGGATTCCTTAATTCATCAGAATAAAGCAGCTACATATGGCAGTGTTTTGGCCATGGATTGTGTGGGGAATTTGGGCAGTACAGAGACCAAGCTAGAAATTAGTGCAAGCAGCATTGTCAAAAATGGTTCTACTGATACGGCCAGTATTCTGGACTTTTGTGGTTATGCCAAAGCTGATATTAGTAACTCTACAATTGCAAAAAATACGACCAGTGCCACAGGTCATATTTTCCGAATGGCCAATGAAATCAGCCGTCCATTAAGTTCTTTCTTCACTTTTAGTGCCATTAATAACACGATTGTCGAAAATACTGCTCGCTCTACCATCTTTTATGACAATACTGGTAATTCGAGTCTGGCTTATAACGTGTTGGCCTTTAACCAGGGCTTGTCTTGTGAATATGCCTTGAATGGTGGAAACCCAAGTAAAGAACAGGATGTAGATTTATTTACTGCTTATAATGCGATCCATACAAGTGGTTCCTCGCGCTGTGTGTTACCTGAATTGGCAGAAAATAGTGTTTCAACGAATATTGATGTATCCAGTAATCAGATCACTGATCTGTTAACTGCTTATATCGAACCTTCTGTAAATAACCGTTATTTAGGGATGTATTATCCTATTGATCGACAATCGAATACAGATCTGGTCAATATTGGTACAGAAAGTTGTGAAGAAATTGATCAGCGTGGAATTGAGCGGTTAACTAAGGCAACATTGTTATTTAATCCGGATGCAAAAAATTCTTGTGAAATTGGGTCGATCGAAATCCGGAACTTAACTGCAGCAGATATTTCTGGTCTAAAAAATAGTTCTTTAACAGAGTTGCTGGATTATTATCAGGATAATATTGATGATATTAATTCTATTCTGGCAGATAAGAATACAAAAACTGAAGAAATACAGGGCTTAAAGGAAGAGCTAAAAGAATATGAGGATCTTTTAAAATATACCAAGCAATACCAGAAATATCGTGCCATATACGTTAATCCATTTAGTTTGGTCATGCCTCAAGAAACTTTAAATAATACTCAAGTACAAGCTAAAGCATTAAATTCACAAAATTATGAAATTACAGTGCAATCTTTAGGTGTAGGGTCTTTATCTGGATCAGGCAGTTCATTAATTGTTCAAGGTGCGCCTAATGACCCAAATTTAAAATGTGAATGGAAGCCTGATTTAAACCGTATCATGATGTATCGTACTGATGGCAAAGTAACCAGTCTCTCGGATACGGAGTATTGCCGTTATACAATTAAAGACAAGCAGACAGGTGCCAGCAGTACAGGTATTTTGCAGGGCGCATTTGTAAATATTAAAGCGATTGTAAAAAATGACGAATATAGAATTAGCGCAGAAAACAATCTGACCGTAACTGTGAATCCCTTAGAGAATGACAGCGATGACGGTGATGGTCCACGGATGAATGGCAAGGCTGCTTTCTATCGTGATAAAGATGGTCGTGAGATTCCAATTCGTATTGTCAAGCTTCCTGCTGGAGTAAACCTTTCTGCAGAGCGAGAAGGACCATGCCCAGGGAATTTTGCAGGAGAAACCTGTTATGGTGGAAAATTAACCTTTAGTGTGAAAAATACTTTTAGTCAGTCAGATTATGATATGCAGTATCATGTTTTTGATGCGGATGAGTTGATGTCAGATACAGCTAGAATTAACTTAAAAAATACGGCTAAAAATACCAATACATCATCAAGTGGTGGTGGTTCATTTGGAATTTGGGGATTGTTCGGATTATTAGGTCTGGCAGGATATCGCCGAGTTAGAAAATAATTGCAGTATGAAAAAAAGCCTCCAGATGGAGGCTTTTTTAATTAATTAACTAAAATCAATGAGTTTTAGGTTGAGTGAGTTGCTGGTATTTCTGGATGTATTCTTCACGGATCGCCAGTCGTTCTTCTGGCGTTGCTTTTTGCATCCGCGCACCTAACTCCTTACGTTCCTGACTGCTCATCATTTGCCAGGTTTCACGCATACGCTGCTTTTCAGCTTCAGGAAGCTGAGTGAACCAGTCCATGCGTTGTTGTAAATTAATACGTTGCTGTTCAGGTATTTCTTTTAAGGACTGATAACGTTTGATTAATGCCAGTTGTTCGGAGTCAGAAAGGGTATCCCAGGTTTCATTGACCTGCGTATTGGCATCTTTGGAAAAAATCCAAAAACGTTCAAATCCCGCAAAGCTGGTTTGCAGGAAGCTGAATGCACAAAATGCAATTGCTAATCTTTTAGCTGCCATGTGGAACTTTGTCCTCACCTAAAACCATTAACATTTCCAGATCTTCAAGCATCTGTGGGGAGAGTTTGGGGGTAGATACTGCCTGAGTCTGAGGTTCGTTATGGCTGACAATATTCGGTAGCACTACCACGCCAGCAATCGCAGCAGCCAGAGCAAAGCCAGACATTTTTAGAAATGCAAAGCGTGAATGTTGTGCGTCCTGAATATGCTCCAGCACATGATTCATCACCACCGGTTTATCTTTGTGGTGCTGTGCCAGTCCATCAAGTTTGGAAGTTACTTGCTTTAAGAAATCATCTTGCTTCATTCGGATGATCCTCCCAGATATGGATTTAAGTGTGCTAGAGAGGCACGTAGACCTTGAATAGCACGGTGATAATGGGTTTTCACACTGCCTTCTGTACAGTTCATAATTTGCGCTGTAGTTTGAGTATCAAAGCCTTCCCAGGCTCTGAGCATAAATGCTTGCTGCTGACGCACAGGTAATTTGGCAATCGCCTCCTGAATTTCTTCAGCAGTTACTGCCTGATCCAGAAATTCTAAAGGTGAGGGCGTAGATTCATCTACCAGATTGTCAAATTCAACTTCGTCATCATCGAGGCTGACTTTTTTGAAAAAGGAAAATGGCTGGTTGCGACGTGCTTCTTTACGACGCCAATCCTGTAATTTGTTATTCAGAATCGTATAGAACAGGGGATACCACTCTTCAGTGCTTTTCTCTGCATAAGATTTATGCAAAGAAATAAAAGCTTCCTGAACCAGATCCATTGCGATTCCATGTTGTCCTTGAGTCGCACTTTCCATCATCACCAAAGCACGCCCAGTCACGTCCTGCATGAAATTTTTCAGGCGAGACTCAGCCGTACTCTTTAGAATACTCGCATCTTGTGACTGCAACGGTTTCGGTGCTAAATCCATAGAGATGGAAAATCCTGTCATTGGATACCCACCATTATTCCCAAGTTCATGTGCATATAACGTTGGGAATAACGATTTGGTTGACAATAAAACTTATTATTTTTGTAGTGTAATCTATTTTATAAATACACTGACTGGAATTAAAACAATGTAACCTAAATACCGTATTAGATACGTTGACGTACCATCTCAAAGAAACAGATAGAGCCTGCAATCGCAACATTCAGGGATTCCTGTCCACCTGGCTGTGGAATAGTCACCGCTTCGGCATGTTGCAGGGCATAGTCAGATACACCTTGACCTTCATTGCCCAGAATCCAGACGCAGGCTTTACGCAAGTCCTTGCTATACAGGCTGCTAGAACGATGTGAGCTGGTGACATATACCGGAATCTTGAATTGCGGTAAAAGGTCTTCTAGTGCAATATTTTCAAAAGTTTGCAAAGAAAAATGTGCGCCCATACCTGCACGTAATACCCGTGGTGACCAAAGAGATGCTGAACCCTTGGTACAAATGACCTGATCAATACCGGCAGCCGCTGCTGAACGTAGCAGGGTACCGACATTGCCGGGATCCTGCACATTTTCAAGGATCAGGGTGTCAGCCGTAAAATCAAGTGCCTGGCTTGAGCTTGGAATATCCACAATCGCCATACAGGCAATTGAAGTGCCTAAGGTACTCAGGTCTTTATAAAGCGATTCACCAATGACAAAGACCACACCAGTATATTTGTTTAAAATAATGTCGAAATCAGGATGCTCTAAAGCATGTTCAGTCGCGAAGATCGAATTGATTTTCTTGTTTTCATGTAACCATGCAAGACACAGGTGCGTGCCTTCAAGCACAGTCTGTCCTTGTTTTTTTCGATAAGAATTCTGTTCAATTAAACCGCGTAAGTGTTTGATTTTAGGATTGTCTTTGGATTCAAGGAAGATGGTTGGCATAAGAAGAAAGTCCACGGCAGTCAATCAAGGATCAACTGCCGTTTAAAAATTAGTGGTGGTAGCTGGTCACAAGCTCAACTTCATTTTTTGAGCCAATGATGACAGGAACACGTTGATGCAGATTTGTAGGTTCGATTTCAAGAATGCGGACACGACCAGTCGTTGATGCACCGCCAGCCTGTTCCATTAGCATACTCATTGGATTGGCTTCATACATTAAACGTAAACGACCTGCTTTAGTTGGGTCTTTTAAGTCGTATGGGTACATGAAGATCCCGCTACGGCACAGAATACGGTGAATATCGCCGACCATACAAGCAACCCAGCGCATATTGAAATCTTTGGCGCGAGGACCTGTTTTACCTGCCAGCAATTCATCGATATAACGCTGTACAGGCGCTTCCCAGTGACGCTGATTCGATGCATTGATTGCATATTCTTTAGTATCAGCAGCCACCTGAATCGCTTCAGAAGTCAGCAGAAACTCTTGAATTTCAGGATCGAAAGTGAAGAATACCACACCAGCACCCACAGTAAGTGCCATCATGGTTGATGGGCCATACAGGACATAACCAGCAGCAACCTGATTGACACCAGCCTGCATGAAGTCTTCTGCCTGGGTTACACTATTTTTTGCAGGAAGAATCGAAAAAATGGTACCCACACACATGTTGATATCAATATTACTTGAGCCATCAAGTGGATCGAACAATACTAGATATTGACCATTTTCCTGAGCTGAAGTGAATTCATCCAGTTCTTCAGAAGCTAAACCGCCTACATGTGGATGTACTTTTAATGCATCAATCAGATAATCATTGGAAATCACATCCAGTTTCTTTTGCTCTTCGCCTTGAACATTTTCATGCTGAGCACTACCTAATACACCCGCTAGAGCACCTTTTTGCAGGAGTTGGTCAATACGCTTGCAGGTATTTCCAACTGTTTCAATTACTTGAGCAAGTTCAGGTGTGAGGTTCCCGCTTTGTTGTTGTAGAAATTGGGATAAGGTGCGGTATGACATAAGGGAAAAACTCCAAGACTTATAATCGGGGGAAAAAGATCAAAACGATATACGGCTATATTTTAGATGAGAACGTTCGAAAAGGACAATTAAACTGAATTATTTGTTGTGATTTTGCCCTTGCAACTCCTGTGGAAAGTGCTATGTTGAATCAAAGGAAAAAATGATCATAGGAGCACAGAGATGACAACATTAAAGTTTGATGCGACTCCAACGCCGAGCGAAGCGATTAATCTCGATGAAATTTCTGAAGACAAGATGAAAGAAGCGTGGAAGGATTACGAAGCAAAACCTGAATATAAAAAATTCAATAAACATGACATGATTGAATCCATGCAAACTGCCGAAGAAGTTGAAGGCAAAGAGTAATTTTATTCTTGGATCTTCCAAATATCTTCCTAATAAAAAAGCACTCAATTGAGTGCTTTTTTATTAATGATGCATGTCCCGTCCTGAAATAAGTTTACACCTTAAGAGACTTATTTTATGGAACATGCACGAGAACAACGAGTTAAGCGCACACAACGTGATTATAGCTTCGCCTTTAAAATGATGGTGGTACATGAAGTAGAAAAAGGGCAAATTACTTATAAACAAGCTCAGGCAAAATATGGTATTCAAGGAAGATCAACTGTGCTGGTATGGTTACGCAAGCACGGACAACAGGATTGGACTTCGAATATGCCGACTTCTTCTAAACGCCAATTGACACCCCAACAACGAATCCGCCAATTAGAAAAACAGTTAGCCGCAGAAAAGCTCAAAACTGAATTTATACAGGATGTGATTTATCACATTGATAAAGAGTGTGGGACTGATCTTGGAAAAAAGTATACCGAGCACGTTTCAAAGATTGGCAAAGCCAAAGAAGACTAAGCGTTTCACGTTATTGTCAGTGGTTAGGAATCACTCGACAAGCTTATTATCAAGCAGAAAAACGTGCTCAAATGACTGCACAAGTAACAGAACAAATACTCGAGTTGGTTATGGAGTATCGCTGTCTCATGCCAAGTATCGGAACACGTAAGCTGTATTGGCTTATTAAAGGCAAATTGTTGCAGCGTGGTTTAAAGTGTGGACGGGATCAGTTATTTAAAATATTGAAAGAAAATAATTTATTGATTCGCCCCAAGCGTCGTTATACAAAAACTACGGATAGCAAGCATTGGATGAAGAAGCATCCAAATTTATTAAAGGATTATTCAGCGGTGCAAGCCAATGAAGTCTTTGTCAGTGATATTACCTATGTTGAGAGTGCTGAAGGCGTACATTATTTATCCTTGGTGACAGATGCTTATACCCGCCAGATTAAAGGTTATAAGTTATCGAATGATATGCGTGCAGAGAATGTTGTGCAGGCACTACATATGGCGATGCAGCATGTGACAGATCGGGCAGCCAGGATGATTCACCATTCAGACAGAGGCTCTCAGTATTGCTCTGAACTATATCAATCGGCATTACGCCATTATGGGGTATGTCCTTCTATGACAGATGGAGGAGACTGTTACCAGAATGCATTAGCAGAGCGGATTAATGGAATATTAAAGCAGGAGTTTTTAACTACACGATGTCAAACCATGAAAGAGTTAGATCACTTAATTGCGGAATCTATCATGATTTATAATTGCTATAGACCACATTTAAGTTTAAATATGAACACCCCGAATCAGACGTATGAGCAAACTAAAACCGAGCTAATTGCTTAACTCGGTTTGAAGTGGAATACTGTCAATCTATTTCAGGACAAGACAGCATTATTTAAATGATCACTTATTTTAGTAGTGGTGGAACAGCTTCGTAGTTGATTTCTACACGGCGGTTTTCTTTCCATGCACTTTCATCATGACCAGGATTAACTGGCATTTCTTTACCATAGCTCACTGCTTCAAGTTGGCCTGCATTTACACCAGAAGTGATCAAGAAACTTTCTACTGCTTTGGCACGACGCTCACCAAGTGCCATGTTGTATTCACGTGTACCGCGTTCATCTGTATGACCTGTTAAAGCTACACGAGAGTTTGCATTTGCCATCAGGAACTGGGCATGTGCTTGTAGAGTACGGATATCGTCATTGCTCAGTTCACTGCTGTCATAGTCAAAGTGAACTACACGTTTAGCTAAATAAGCCTTATTTTCCGCAGTTACACCTTTAGCAGATGCACCAGCCATATTTTGAGCGCTTAAAGCTGCATCTTCACTTAGACCTTCAGTGCTTACAGTGGTGGTGCCACTCGTATCCAGGTTGCCAGTTTGAACTTCAGCTGCTGGTTTACGGCTGGCACAACCAGTCATTACGACTGCGGCTGCAAGCAAAGGAAGTGCAAATAATTTTACTTTGTTCATTCTTCATCTCCATGAAGGTTGATTATGGGGTAAAGCATTTATAAATATTGAACTATTATTTTGGTGCCCAAGCAGGTTCGCGGACTTCACCTGTTTCACTTGGTAAATTCATGCGGAACCGACCATCAAGAGACATGATGGATAACAATCCACGGTTACCTTCGCGAGTGGCATAGACCACCATCTGACCATTTGGTGAGAAGCTAGGTGATTCATCCAGGCTGGTTGGCGTCAGGATATTGGTCACACCTGAGCTAATATCCTGTACAGCCACTTTATAGTTACTGCCACTTGGACGATGAACCAATGCAAGTTTCTTACCATCTGCACTTAAGGTTGCACGGGCATTAAATGCGCCACGGAAAGTCAGACGTTTGGTACTTTCATTATTAAAATCATAGCGGTAAATCTGCGGAGAGCCGCCACGATCTGAAGTAAAGATAAATGATTTTCCATCCGGCGCATAACGTGCTTCTGTATCAATTGCGCTATCGTTGGTCATGCGTTTTAACTGGCGTGTTTCCAGATTCATCTGATAGATTTCTGGGTTGCCGTGCATAGACGCAGTGAACAGCATGCTCTTGCCATCTGGAGAGAAGCTTGGCGCACCGTTTAAACCACGGAAGCTGGCCAGCTTTTCACGTTGACCAGTTGCCAAATCCTGTACATAGATGGCCGGACGTTTGGTTTCAAAAGATACATATGCAATTTTTTTGGCATCCGGTGTCCAGGCAGGTGACAGGATTGGATCACGCGAAGTCAAAATAGTCTTTGGCTGTTCACCATCCGTATCGGCAATCTGCAAGGTATAACGCTGCTCAGGCGTTGCCGGGTTACGTAAGACGTAAGCAATACGGCCAGTGAAATCTCCTGGAATACCGGTTAATGCCTGATAGATCGCATCACTGATCATATGGGCTGCGTGACGGGTACGTGAAGCAGGAACAGTCAGCAACTCATTCAATAAGTATTGACGTTTTTCGACATCATACAATTGATACTGAATGCTATAAGAACCATCCGGATTGGTCTTGGATGAACCGGTCACCACATAAGGTACGCCTGCAGCTGCCCATGCTTCAGCATTTGGCGAATTCAGTTGTGCTGTAGCAGGTAAATTCTTCGAGGCACTGGCAAATTTTCCAGAACGATTCAAGTCATTTTCCACCACCGGATAAATACTCTGATCCTGGCTAAAAGGCACAATGGCAATTTTAGGGGCAGCTTCAGGAGCTTTGGTAATTTCCAGATGCAGTTGGGCCTGAGACTGGGTCGCAGTGACGGCACCCAAAGTGGTCATGATTGCAAGGCAGAGTAGGTGTTTACGTGTCTTTTCCATCATTCGTTATTTACTCAAATCAACGGAGTTATTTATAAGTGATTGGGCTACATCATCGCATGGATTTATGCGAAATAGACCACGAATTTATCATCAAACTGTTATATCACTATGGAGCGTGATTATTATTTAATCTGTTTCAATTGAAGTTTAACTCAAAAAAACAGCCATAACACTTTTTCTTTATTATGGCTGTTTCTTATTAATGAGCTGTAAAGGTTGAAGTAAAACTTCGTGCTTCACGGCGTGCATCCGGATCTGAAGGCATTGGATAAGGTGCAGCAGCACGTACTGCCGCTTCTACACTGGCTTTCATATCTGGATCACTGGCACTCACCACCACAGAAACCACAGAACCACTATCGCTTAAAGTGACCCGAGCAGTCGCTTTCTGGCCTGAAGAGCCCACTGGGGTATCCCATGCACGTCTGATTTTATTTTCGAAATCACGTTTTGCAGTAGAGGCAATTCGTTTAGATTCCGCTTTTTTCTGTGCAGCTTCTTCAGCAGCCTGTTTGGCTGCAGAGGCTTTGGCATCAGCTTCTGCCTTGGCTTTCGCATCTGCATCTGCTTTAGCCTTTGCCGCAGCGTCAGCTTTATGTTTAGCATCCGCCTCTGCTTTAGCTTTTGCAGCGGCATCAGCTTTATGCTTGGCATCAGCATCCGCTTTGGCCTTCGCAGCCGCATCAGCTTTACGTTTAGCTTCAGCCTCTGCTTTAGCTTTTGCAGCGGCATCAGCTTTATGCTTGGCATCAGCATCCGCTTTGGCCTTCGCAGCCGCATCAGCTTTACGTTTAGCTTCAGCCTCTGCTTTAGCTTTTGCAGCGGCATCAGCTTTATGCTTGGCATCAGCATCCGCTTTGGCCTTCGCAGCCGCATCAGCTTTACGTTTAGCTTCGGCATCTGCTTTAGCCTTCGCTGCCGCTTCAGCTTTACGTTTAGCTTCAGCCTCTGCTTTGGCCTTCGCAGCCGCATCAGCTTTATGTTTAGCATCCGCCTCTGCTTTAGCTTTTGCAGCGGCATCAGCTTTATGCTTGGCATCAGCATCCGCTTTGGCCTTCGCAGCCGCATCAGCTTTACGTTTAGCTTCAGCCTCTGCTTTAGCTTTTGCAGCGGCATCAGCTTTATGCTTGGCATCAGCATCCGCTTTGGCCTTCGCAGCCGCATCAGCTTTACGTTTAGCTTCAGCCTCTGCTTTAGCTTTTGCAGCGGCATCAGCTTTATGCTTGGCATCAGCATCCGCTTTGGCCTTCGCAGCCGCATCAGCTTTACGTTTAGCTTCGGCATCTGCTTTAGCCTTCGCTGCCGCTTCAGCTTTACGTTTAGCTTCAGCCTCTGCTTTGGCCTTCGCAGCCGCATCAGCTTTATGTTTAGCATCCGCCTCTGCTTTAGCCTTTGCAGCCGCATCCGCTTTACGTTTAGCTTCGGTATCTGCCTTGGCTTTTGCCGCAGCATCCGCTTTTGCCTTGGCTTGAGCCTCGGCTTTTTGCTTGGCGGCTAAATCAGCCTTTTTCTGCGCTTCAAGTTTGGCTTTTTGTGCAGCATCGGCTTTACGCTGTGCTTCTACTTCGGCCTTACGCGCTGCTTCAGCTTCAGCCTTAGATTTTTGTGTAGCCTCTGCTTTGGCTTTAGCAGCAGCCTGTTTTGCCTGTTCGGCGGCTTCAGCACGTTTTGCAGCTTCGGCTGCTTGTTGGGCAGCCTTGGCTTGAGCAAGCTCTGCTGCTTTTGCTTCTTGCTGAGCTTTTTGAATATCGATCTGTGGGGGTGCTGGTGCAGGCTGCGGTGCCGGAGGTGCCGGTGCAGCTGCCGTTGGAACCATAGGCGCAGGCTCTACACTCGGTTCAGCAGTTTGGGTAATTTCTTCTGCAATATTTTCATGTGCAGTTTCTTCGAACTCAGTTTCTTCACGAGTCACTGGCTTGAGGTCTTCAGGTTTAATTAAGACCGTTTTAATCTGTTTTGGCGGTTCAGGTGGCTTACTCATGCCCAGAAAAAGCAGGCCCACCAAAGCAACTGTATGGATTCCTAGCGTAAACCCAATTGCAATTGCTTTCTTCTGAAACGGTGGTTTCTGATAATTTTTCATACTTTATTCTAATGGCTTGGTTAGTAAGCCCACTTGGGATAAACCGGCATCCTGCAGGCTTGACATCAAGGCCATCACATCGCCATAAGGGCGAGTAGTATGACCATTGATCACGACATTGAGGATCTTGTTTTCACTTTCAGCAGTGCTTTGTGCTTCTATCAAAGTCTGCGTCAAAGCCTCTAGGGTGACAGGACCTGTGGTCTGATTTTTATATTCCAGAAAATAAGTACCATTTTCTTTTAAAGTGACAATAGTAGGCGCATCTTTGGATTCGATTGGCAAGCCATTGGCCTGCGGCAAATCGACCTTGATGCCACTGGTAATCATTGGGGCAGTCACCATGAAAATGACCAGAAGTACCAGCATTACATCGATGTAAGGCACTACATTCATGTCACTTTTCAGTGGTTTTTTAATACGCTCGAAGCGTCCTGAACGTTGAATAGCCATTAGTCATTGTCCTGCATAGCGCCCACAGATTGACGTTGCAGCAGCGCCACCATTTCTTCAGCGAACAGAGCACGGTCAGAGTACAGTGCTTCACCTTTAGATGTGAAATGGTTAAAGGCTAAAACCGCAGGAATTGCAGCAAATAAACCAATCGCCGTTGCAATTAGGGCCTCTGCAATACCAGGTGCGACAGTGGCTAAAGTGACCTGATCGACATCTGCCAGGCCAATAAAGGCATTCATGATGCCCCAGACTGTACCGAACAGACCCACATAAGGCGCGACCGAACCGATACTCGCCAATGCGCCTAGACCTTGTTCCAGATGACCTTGGTCACGGCTTAAACCGACACGCAGAATACGCTCTGTCCCTTCAATCGACTGGGCAGTTGGCGCATGGCGTTTTTTCAGTTTCAGGAACTCGCCCAGACCCTGATAGAAAATATCTTCAAGGCCAGTGCGTTTAGAATTGAGTTGTGCATTGTTATAGAGGGTATTCAGCTCAGCACCAGACCAGAAGATTTTCTGGAAATGTTCATCATCGGCCTGGGCTTTTTTATAACTCATATAGAGCCTGGCAATCAGATACCAGCTATATATTGAGGCTAACAGGAGAGAAAGCATCACCAGTTGTACGACAGGGCTTGCTTGTAAAATAAGATCTGAAACTTGAAGAGATGATTCTAACTGAGTCGCCATAGTTGTTACGTGTGCCAATAAATTTTTTTAGTCTTGTTCCAATTCTTTTTGAATTAGTTCGCGGATTTCATCCGGGAGTCGACGTGGTCGCATCTCTGCACTGATACATGCCAACTCAACCTCACCTGATGCAAGCATGATTTCACCACGATAAATATTTTGTTGCAATACAAATGATGAAGCTTTACATGAAATGACACGTGCCGTAACAGTAATTAAATCATCCATCAGGATCGGACGCATGTATTTGACATTAATTTTATGCACCACAAAATTGTAGTCTGTCTGATGCCAGTAATGGCTCACTCCAGCGGCACGTAACCATTCGGTACGGCTACGTTCCATATAGCGAATATGATTGGCGTGATAGACAATGCCACCCGCATCAGTATCTTCAATATAAACGCGGATATTGAATTCAAAGTGATTCGCCATAGTTTTGTTCCATGCAGATTTTCGAAATTTTTGCTTGTTTTTAGATGCAGGAAAGCGATTAGAGTTTGCCGGATTCCTGCCAACAGTCAAGCAATTTAGCGCGTCAAAGTTTAGCACTGTGAGCTTTGAGACCAATGGCACAAGATGTCAAATCTGGTTGGAGTAGGGGCTAAGCCGGTACGGAACGGCCAATTGCTTATTAATACGGCGAAGTAAAAGCATGAATGAGACCAGTCACTCATGCTTGAGGAACTAAGAATCAGCTTTTGTTATTTTGTTTCCAGCTTGCTTGTACCTGATCAGCCACTTTCGGATAATCCAGAATAAAGCGGACATGACTTTCTACGCCGGTTTTTAAAGTCGCATCATCGACTATAAAATTCGGGTTATGGTTCGGTGCTGCTTTGGCTGGATCCTGATCTGCTGGCGTTGCACCTACGAACACAAAGAGCGATGGCATCAGCTTGCCATAATAAGCAAAGTCTTCACTGGCACTAGCATTGTTATCAAGCAGATGCAGTTTATCTTCACCATTCACTTTAGCCAAAGTCGGACGCATCAACTGGGTCAAGGTTTTATCATTGGTGGTAACAGGTGCATAGGGTGCAATTTCTACTTTGACTTTTACATCATTGGCTGCGGCATTGTGTTCTAGCATTTTCGGCAAGTCTTTTAAAATACCTTGACGGACATCTTCACTATTAGAACGAATCGTACCGACCATATTCACCTGATTAGGAATTACGTTTCCTGTGGTACCCCCCTGAATACTTCCAATACTGACCACGCCCATGCCTTTGGTTAAATCAGCTTTACGACTTACCAGACTTTGTAAATTATTAATCATCTGTGCAGAAGCATAGATGGGATCACGACCTGCCCAAGGCATTGAACCATGTACCTGATGGCCATCTACCTGAATACGTAAATGATCCGCGCTATTGAGAATCGCACCATCTTTATAGAAAATATTGCCGCTTGGCATACCCGCCATTACATGCATTCCAAAAATGACTTCAGGCTGGGGATTCTTGAGTGCACCATCGGCAAGCATTTTACGTGAGCCGATCTGATCGCCCTGGCTAAAGTTATCAATATCTGCACCGCCTTCTTCAGCAGGCTGGAATACAAATACCACGGTTCCGGCAATCTTATCTTTATTGGCAGCGAGCACTTTGGCGGCACCTAGTAGCATTGCAGTATGCGTATCATGACCGCAGGCATGCATCACATAAGTTTCCTTACCTTGATAAATGCCTTTCTGCTTGCTGGCAAAAGGTACGGCTGCCGTTTCTTGAATCGGCAAGGCATCCATATCTGCACGTAATGCCATGACTGGGCCAGGTTTTGAACCTTTTAGAACGCCGATCACACCTGTTTTGGCATAACCTTTACGTACTTCAATGCCATAGGACTTTAATTCTTTTTGTACTAATTCCGAGGTTTTAAATTCCATATTGCCCAGTTCAGGATATTGGTGAATATGCTGGCGCAGTTTGATGGTATGCGCTTCGGCTGCTTTAACTGAATCATCTACCCAATCTGCTAAAGCTAGTTGACTACAGAATAGAAGAGGGAGACAAAGTGAAAGCGTCTTATGCATGTTCATATCAGGGAGAACCTTAAAAATCTGAATAGAGTTAAAGTGATGCCTGAGCATTACATAATGCACTACATTTGACCAAAACCCTCTGAGTATGGGTTTCATACCTTTTTGGTATATTCATTTTTAGGACTTGCTGATAAAGGGAATTTTACAGAGGTAGATATTGTAAAATTATGTAATTATAAAAATCTAATGGTCTATTTTATTTAAAAATTCAAACTAATAGGGAATTGTTGAAGGGAATTTATATCTGATTTAAAAAACTCTCATTATGTAAGTTTCAACTATTTCTCTAAGTTAAATACTATCTTGGCATTAAAGTTGCTTTGATTATTTCATAATTATTATTGATAGAATTTTAAAAGAAATAGCCTAAGTATTTGTTTGAAGGGCAATAATTATATAACTAAATAAACTACTTAATAATAAAGATTTGAGTTTGTGCTTTTGGAGCTAATTGATTGCAGTAGTCAATTAGCTCTTTTTCTTTATGATAAAAAATGGCTAAGCCAAAAGAATTTTATCTTTACTTTGGCTCAGGCGGCGTCATGCCAAATTGTAAATAAGCCATATTGGTCGCAATACGACCGCGCGCAGTACGCATCACATAACCTTGCTGAATCAGATAAGGCTCAATCACATCTTCCAGAGTACCTGAATCTTCTGCCATTGCTGCTGCCAAAGCTTCTACACCCGCCGGGCCACCATCAAAGCGTTCTAGCAACATCGACAGGTAACGACGGTCAAGCGTATCTAAACCATCTTTATCCACGTTCAACATATCTAATGCACGTTGAGCCATTTCCTGAGTGACTTCACCTGTGCCTTTGACTTGAGCATAGTCACGTACACGACGTAATAAACGATTGGCAATACGCGGTGTACCACGTGAACGACGTGCAATTTCTTTTGCGCCATCTTCGGTCATTGGCACATCCATCAGACTCGCAGAACGTTTCACGATATGGGTCAGATCATCAACCGAATAGAATTCCAGACGCTGCACAATCCCGAAACGGTCGCGTAGTGGAGAGGTGAGTAGACCAGCACGTGTGGTTGCAGCGACCAAAGTAAATGGTGGTAAGTCCAATTTAATCGAACGGGCAGCAGGACCTTCACCAATCATGATATCCAGCTGGTAGTCTTCCATTGCTGGATAAAGGATTTCTTCAATCACGGGTGACAGACGGTGAATCTCGTCAATAAACAGGACATCGCCTTCTTCCAGGTTCGTTAGCATCGCGGCTAAGTCACCGGCACGTTCCAGTACCGGGCCAGAAGTTGACTTGAGATTGCCACCCATTTCTCGGGCAATAATATTGGCCAATGTCGTTTTACCCAAACCTGGCGGGCCAAAGATCAGGGTGTGATCGAGGGCTTCTTCACGGCCACGGGCTGCGCCAATGAAAATTTCCATCTGCTCACGAACCACCGGCTGACCGATGTAGTCATCGAGGGAAGTTGGGCGGATGGCGCGATCAAAATGATCTTCGGGTTTTTCAGAACCACTGATGAGACGGTCTTGCATATCTATTAACTTAATCTCTTTATTGAAGCTGTTTGATGCTGCGGAAACAGCCTCAAATAATGATTTGTGTTTAGCTGCCATTGTGTAGGCGTTGTTTTACTTTTGAAAGATCAAAAGTAACAAAAATCTTTTGTTGAGTTGAGGGTACGTCCTGTACCCCAACTCAACTGGCGACATCCATGTCGCGAGTAATTTATATAAATAGGAGAATAAACAGTCTTATTTAAAGTAAAGTCATTTTCCTATTATCTATTCATCGACTTTAATGCCGCGCGGATAATATCGCTGGCTTCAGTAAATTCACCTTTGGCAGCGTTCACCAGTTTTTGTGCTTCAGCAGGTTTATAGCCCAATGACTGTAATGCAGCTTCCGCTTCAGCCACGGCTGAATTGCCCATAAACTGAATTTGTGGAGCTGTCGAATTGCTTGGAGCAGTGCCAGCAGACATGACTTTAAAGCGGTCGCGCAGTTCAATCATCAAACGTTCAGCCGTTTTCTTGCCGACACCTGGGACTTTAACCAAAGTATTTACATCTTCATTTTCAACAGTATGGATCAGCATCTCAACACTTAAAGTTGAAAGAATGCCAAGTGCCATTTTCGGGCCAACGCCGTTCACTTTTAATAAAGTGCGGAAAATGGTTTTTTCCTGAGCATTTAAAAAACCATACAGTAATTGTGCATCTTCACGTACGGCCAGATGTGTCCACAGGGTAATTTTCTGGCCTTTTTGCAACTGGCAAAAAGTGGTGAGTGGGGTATCAATTTCATAACCCACACCATTTACATTTAACAAAACAGTTGGTGCTTCCAGCGCCAGCACTTCACCAATCAGGCATCCAATCATCTTTTATCATTACTCAATTCAGTTTTGCAGCATAGTAGTCAGCATTTTCAGGAAAGGCAAAATCTCCTTCTGCAAAACAGGTGATTTTGCTGCAATAAGCATCTAATCTAGCCAGATGTTTTATAACAATCCGGCTTTATTACCCTGCAATTCCTGTGACAGGTTATAAGCCTGATGGTCCGAGAATTTCGAGATAATATCCAGCACCTGCATGATATTGTCATAATGGCTGTCTTTAAAATTCGCACCTGAACGTTGCAGAATCGACATTAAACGCTGTTCTTTAAAACTCAGGTTTTTATGCGGTGTGGTCAGAGGAATAAAAGCATCCAGAATATTTTGTAGACTTTGATGGGCAATGATTTCTAAGCCTGCTTTCTGTGGATGTTCAAAAATCCTGTCACGTGCCAGTTCTTTGGCGCGATTAATACCACTTTCAATATCTGACGAACAATACTGTAGTAAAGTGCCTTGTAACTGACCAGACAAAATCTGATCATGGTGGCGTGCAAAAGCAGTAGTGACTTCATTCACCAGACGTTTCATCACACGGCCACGCAGTGCAGCAATTTTCTGTTGCCAGGTCGTGTTAGGCATGCCGATTTCAGAAGGCGTGCCATAATCTCCGAGCAGATTTAAAAATACCGGTTCCACTTCAGCATAGCTGAGCATGTTCAAGCTGATGCCATCTTCCAGGTCAATCAGGGCATAGCAGATATCATCGGCTGCTTCGAGTAGATAGGTCAGTGGATGACGACAATATCGATACTCGCCGAGCTGGATCAGTCCAAGCTCTTCCGCGATCTGCTTTAAAATCTTTTTTTCTGCCTGATAGCAGCCAAACTTGGCGCGGCTACTGGCAGGCAAATCTACCTGCGATGCCATGGTTTTTGACAGCCACGGATATTTTAAATAAGCACCTAAAGTGGCATAGGTCAGGCGCATGCCACCATCATTTGGATGATAGTCAATTTTGGTAAGCAGGCGCAGGCCTTGGGCGTTACCTTCAAACTGACGTACATCTGCTTCCTGTTCAGGGCTTAAATCTTTTAAGAAGTCAGTATGTGATACATCATCAAACCATTCCCGGATCGCATATTCACCGGCATGGCCAAAAGGCGGGTTACCAATATCATGCGCCAAACAGGCAGCTTGAATGATGGCACCTACATCAGCGGGTGACACCCAAGGGGGAAGCTGATCTTTAATTTTCTCTGCGGCCAGCATCCCTAGCGAGCGGCCAATACATGAGACTTCCAGTGAATGCGTCAGGCGCGTATGAATACCATCGTGCTGAGTTAAAGGATGCACCTGGGTTTTGCGGTTTAACTGCCGGAAGCTTTGCGAAAAAATAATACGGTCATAATCTTTATGAAACGGGCTGCGTGCCAGTTCAGTGCTCTGCTTTTTACTACCAATCCGAACTGTCGAAAGCAGTTCTAACCAACGCATTTGAGTCATTTATCATTATTCAGTGATCCACTATTTGCATCATGCCAAAAAACTAGCTCCTGCACTAGGGTAGTGCGACATGAATTGTCTTGCTGCACATGGTTATTTCAGTCAGCTGGAAAAGACTGAGATTAAAAATCGAAATCATCAAATGAACAATAAAAAGCAGGCTCAATGGCCTGCTTTTTGTTTAAGACGAAGAATCAGATTAGCTCTTCGCCATTTTTCTTGGCCTGTTGTGTGTCTTTATAGACATTCAGGCAAATCGTGAACAAGACCAGGCTTGCCACCAATGGCCAAAAAAGTACATATAGGGTCAATAATTGACTTGTCATCTGAAATCTCCTTATTTACTTTTCTCAGATAGCTGGTGAAACTCAATCACCATCTTATTGATTTGTTTAAAATCGAATCGTTCTTTACTGTAGACCAGCGTCAACACAGTACATACCAGTGCACTAGTGCCATAAGCTGTTAGTGAGCTTAACAAGGTGCCGTATTCGTGCAAGAAGCCGATGGTCCATGGCATGAAGCCAATACTGGCCAATATGCCAACGACCAGACCCACTTTCTTGCCGAAGAAACCAAAGGTCATCAGTCCCAGCACCACACCAATCCCCAAGGTTGCAACGAGTTCAAAGCCAAGTGCGATCAATCCCTGAATCGGAAGCCATTCAAAACGTACTATCAGAAAGCTGAAAAATGCGAGGCCCACTGACCAGTTAAAGGCCCGGGCATTCACCTTGTCCCAATACAGGCTGACAATCACTGGGAACACAATAGATCCCCAAAGCGCACCCACAAAAATCAGCATCGATAAAATGTCAAATTTCAAGGTGGCAATCACAATTCCAAGCATGGTGGCAACGATCATGGTCATACGGCCAATGAATAGCATTTTCTTTGGATCAGGGCGGTTTTTCGCAATCTGTTTGCCATAAATGTCCGTCATGACAATCGCAGACAGGGCAGACAGATCCGAGTCAGCGGTAGAAGACAGGGCTCCAATCACCATGATAAATAACAGCGCGACCATAAATGGCGAAAGATAAGTCGCTGCCATTTGTGGAATCAGGTTATTCAGGTTGCCATCAATGGGCTGAATACCTGCAAATAACGCCAATAATCCAAGCATGCCTAGACCAATAACAATTGCAGCATAACCAATCGTTGCAGTAATAAAGCTTGGCTTAATCAGATCTTCACGGACTGCAAACAAGCGCTGGGCAATGGTCTGATTACCAATCGCGTAGGCCAATACGGCAACAAAAAATGGCGCGCCTTGTTCCAAGAAGGCTGTTTTAGAGAAAAAATCCAGCTGTTCCGGTTGCAGATGATGAATCCCGCTTTGAAACAGGGATGGCCCACCTAAGGTAAAGAATAAGGTTGGAATAATAATCACCGCCGCGACAATCATTGCCACCAGTTGACCAAAATCGGTAAAGACTGAGGAGCGGAAGCCCGACCAGAGGGTATAGGACAGTACACCGATACCGGTAATCAGCACGCCATGAATAAAGCTTAAAGGAGATAAAATTTCAACCAGTGCCCCGGCGGCAGTAAAGTTTACCATCAGGCTGATCACGCTACCCACAATATTGGAACCCGCCAGAATCATCTGGCTTTGATTGCCATGCCGGGCATGCATGATTTCCGCCAAAGTATGTGCATTAGGCGCCAGTTCACGAAAGCGCTTGCCAAAGGGATAGATAAATAAAATCATCAGCGCACCCCACAAACCATAGTGTAGGGCACCGGAAACGCCGTATGTATATCCGGATGAAGCTGCTGCATAAAACGAGGCGGCCCAGATCCAGGTGGCGGTCATACTGGCCGCAGACATTCCAAATCCGATGGAGCCATTCGAGACCATGTAGCCATCGACATTTTCATTTTTCTGTTTAATACGTAACGATAGTAAAAAGGTGATGCCATAGAAAAGCACCATCAATAGTACAGTTGCTGTACTAGTGAATTGAAACATACATACTCCTTAAGCGGGTCACCTTTTGTTCTTGAAAATTAAATCATTGGTGACAGATTAAGGCTCTAAAATAGACAGAGCAGTGAAGCTATAGAACATCAAAAAAATTAGTGTCCGAATATAGAATTTATATTCATCTCTACAGCAGAAAGGAAAAACCATTGCCAGGCCCAGAATTTGGACATTTCCTCAGCAATTCGGCTAGAGCTTAACATAAAATCATCAAATTTACTGATGAAGTGTCTATTTGGTAAGATTCTTAGCTGATATAGAAGTGTGAGTCTGTTCCTCTGTCAGTTGAATAAAAAGAAAATTTCAGATATTTTTTTAGCAATTACAGATATTTATTTTAAATTTTTCGAGTTAAATAAAACCTGAGAATACGGATTAAATAAAAAGGGTAACAAAATTTTATTATTAATCATTTCTTCATTATTTTTTTATATAGGCCTCATAATCCGTGGTAAATTTTCTCATAAATACGAGTGGTGTTTTGCTATTTATATTCTGCTTTTTACGCATAATATAACTAATGAATAAGTGATGAAATTTCAAAATATTGGATATAGTGGGGTAATTTTGTCGATATCATTTTTGGTTGTTCAGATAAGTAAATTTCGCTTAATTATGATTTGATAAGATAAGCATCAAATATGAAAAAAATGAAGGGATCACATAAGAAATTTTATTTTTATTCTTTTATAAGATGAGAGCAGATATCCGGTTTTTGTTCTGAAGATTATGTTAGATTAAAATACCACTCATTATTAATTACTCATTTATATGGCGGAGTAATTTTTGTCGGATGCTGTAATAGCGGAGATGAGCGGAAAATTGCTCTTTGTATTTCATAAAGGCAGAAGACCTTTAACCAGTTTTCTAATCTTAGTAGTCAAAGTTAAGAGTCAATCAAAATAATTAAAAGCAGTCTGCAAAAAATACGACTTCATGAAATCTTGTAATCAAGTATTTCATCCTAGCCTAAATCGGCGCTTTGACAGGTCATGACAATAAAATCTAAATTTGATTTTGTCCCGATTGTCGTTGAAAAATAATACAATTTTTATGCAGAAAATTATTCTGAAGCGGTTTTGATTTTTCTTGAAAAAAATGTGTTAACCTGTGCGACTACATTCAATTTTTTTATCTGAAAATAAAAGCATTATTTATAAAATGCTATAGCTTTTCGCTTGAGTTTTCCCATTTCCTCTCTAGCCGATTTATATATTTCACAGTAGAATATGCGCTCTCTCAAGTCACATTGTGGCATGGTCGCTCGATCATCCCGTGGAGCCAAAATCAGCATGTTTATCGTTGCCGGTGCACCTGCACATTCTTCTTTTAAGAAAGCTCAACTACTCACACGTTTATCGTCAATTAGTTCTGTTCAATCACTAGAAAGTCAATTTGTTTATCTTTTTGACCAAGCGCTCAACGAGCAACAACAGCAATCCGCTTTACAGCTTCTCAACGATGGTCAATCATTTGAACTGCACCAGGCTGCAAGTGATGAAATCCAGATTCTGGTGACACCGCGTGTCGGCACGATTTCACCATGGTCATCAAAGGCAACTGATATTTTTGCCAACTGTAATACACCGGTTCATCGTTTAGAACGCGGTGTTTTGTTTACTTTGAAGGGTGAAAAAGAGCTTTCTAAAGAAGCGTTACAGATCTTGCATGACCGCATGACTGAAAGCTTTTTCAATGCGATTGAAGATGCTGCAGTATTATTTACTGAAACTGCTCCGAAACCTTTGAACTCGATTGATATTCTGGGTCAAGGTAAAGAAGCACTGGTTAAAGCCAATAATGAGTTCGGGTTTGCGCTGTCTGAACAGGAAATTGATTACCTGACAGAAGCATTTACCAAACTGGGCCGTAACCCGAACGACATCGAACTGATGATGTTTGCACAGGCAAACTCTGAACATTGCCGTCATAAAATCTTCGGTTCAGAATGGACGATTGATGGTGAAGTTCAACCATTGTCATTGTTCCAGATGATCAAAAATACTTATAAAGAATCACCAACAGACGTATTGTCGGCTTATAAAGACAACGCATCGGTGATTGTTGGTTTTGATACGCAACGTTTCTATCCAACTCAAGAAGATAACGGTCAAAACGTTTATAAATACAAGAGTCAAGCCGCTCACATCCTGATGAAAGTGGAAACTCATAACCACCCAACAGCGATTGCACCATTTGCTGGTGCCGCAACAGGTTCAGGCGGTGAGATTCGTGACGAAGGCGCGACTGGTCGTGGTGGTAAACCTAAAGCGGGTTTAACTGGTTTCACCGTATCTAACCTGAATATTCCTGGTTTTGAACAGCCTTGGGAAGAAAACTACGGCAAACCGTCACGTATGGCATCTCCACTTCAAATCATGATTGAAGGTCCATTAGGTGGTGCAGCGTTTAACAACGAATTTGGTCGTCCAGCGTTAACGGGTTATTTCCGTACCTTCGAACAAAACGTCAATGGCGAAGTGAAAGGCTTTCATAAGCCAATCATGATCGCGGGTGGTTACGGTAACATCCGTCCAGACCATGTTGAGAAAGATGCTATCCAGCCGGGTGATCTGTTAATCGTTCTAGGTGGTCCAGCCATGCTGATCGGCCTTGGCGGTGGTGCAGCATCTTCTGTAGATAGCGGTAAATTGGGTGAAAACCTGGACTTTGCTTCGGTTCAACGTGAAAACCCGGAAATGGAACGCCGTTGTCAGGAAGTGATCGATACTTGCTGGCGCATGGAAGATGAAAACCCAATCGTTTCTGTACATGACGTCGGTGCGGGTGGTATTTCGAATGCGATGCCTGAGCTGGTAAACGATCATGAGTTAGGTGCAGTACTGGATCTTCGTAAGATCCCATCGCTTGAGCCAGGCATGTCGCCAATGGAAATCTGGTCAAACGAAGCGCAAGAGCGTTATGTGCTTGCGATCCGTCCAGAATCTTTACCATTGTTTGAATCTATCTGTGCACGTGAACGTTGTCCGTTTGCGGTACTGGGTGAAGCAACTGAAGCACGTCATCTGACTGTTGAGGATCCATTGTTCGGCAACAAGCCTGTGGATATGCCAATGCAAGTGATGCTTGGTGGTACACCACGTATGAGCCGTTCATATGAAACTGCTCCGCGTAAAGGCGATGACTTTGATGCGTCTAAAGTCACTGATCTGAAAGATGCGATTTATCGCGTGATCAAGAATCCAACAGTTGCATCTAAATCATTCCTGATCACCATTGGTGACCGCTCGATTACCGGTATGGTTGCACGTGATCAAATGGTTGGTCCATGGCAGGTTCCTGTAGCAGATGCTGCAGTAACGACTACCAGCCTTGTCGGTTACACGGGCGAAGCAATGGCAATGGGGGAACGTCCACCAGTTGCATTGTTAAACCCAGCGGCTTCTGCACGTTTATCAGTTGCTGAATCGATCTCGAACATCATGTCTGCGAAGATTGATCAGATCAGCGACATCAAACTGTCTGCAAACTGGATGGCGGCGGCAGGTCAACCGGGCGAAGACCAAGCCTTGTTTGAAGGCGTAAAAGCCATTGGTATGGAAATGTGTCCAGCACTGGGCATTGCAATTCCAGTTGGTAAAGACTCATTGTCAATGCGTACGACTTGGAATGACGAAGGCGAAGACAAGTCCGTAACTTCTCCGATGTCAGGCGTAATTACTGCGTTTGCTCCAGTGACTGATGTTCGCAAAACATTAACCCCTGAACTGAAAAATATTGAGTCTGTACTGGTTCGTATTGATCTGTCTAAAGGCCAGTTCCGTCTGGGTGGTTCGATCCTGGCTCAGGTGTATAAAGCCATTGGTTCTGTCACTCCTGATGTCGATAGCTTTGATGACTTCAAAGCATTCTTTACACTGGTTCAAGACTGGAACAACCGTGGTCTGATCAAGGCGTATCATGACATCGGTGATGGTGGCTTACTGGCAACTGTTGCGGAAATGATGTTCGCTTCACGTCTTGGTGTAGCTCTGGAACAACAAACTGTAGCTTCACTGTTCGCTGAAGAAATCGGTGCTGTGCTGCAAATCGCGAAAGCAGATTGGGATGCATTACAAGCAGAAATCGCTACTTCTACTCTAAAAGATGCGATCTCTGTAGTAGGTACAGTAAACAACTCTGACCAGTTATCTGTAAATGGTCTGGTACTTGAACGTGCCGACCTGCAAGTGGCTTGGACTGAAGTTTCTCATCAAATCCAGCGTCTGCGTGACAACGTAGAAACTGCTGATCAAGAATTTGCATTAGTAACAGACAAAGCGCACAAAGGTTTGATTGCTCAACCGACATTTGACCTGAATGAGCAAATCGAAGCACCGTACATCAATTCACGTCGTCCAAATATGGCGATTTTGCGTGAACAGGGTGTGAATGGTCATGTAGAAATGGCAGCAGCATTCGACAAAGTCGGCTTCAATACTGTTGACGTACACATGAGCGATCTTCTGGCTGGTCGTATCAGTCTGGATGACTTCGAAGGTCTGGTCACATGTGGTGGCTTCTCTTATGGTGACGTATTGGGCGCAGGCGGTGGCTGGGCGAAATCAGTATTGTTCAATCAGCAACTTCGTGACCAGTTTGAGAAATTCTTTAACCGTCAGGAAACTTTCTCTTTAGGTATCTGTAACGGTTGTCAGATGCTGTCACAATTGGCTCCACTGATTCCAGGTGCAGATGTTTGGCCTCGTTTCCATCGCAACAAGTCGGAAGTATTTGAAGCACGTAGCGTCAATGTTCGTGTAGAGAAATCTCATTCTGTATTGCTAGAAGGTATGGAAGGTTCAATTCTTCCAATCGCTGTAGCACATGGTGAAGGTCGTGTGGTTGCATCAGCTGAAAGCATTGCTGCATTGAATGCCAATAACCAGGTGATCATGCGTTATGTGGATAGCCAAGGTAATGCGACTGAGCAATATCCATTGAACCCGAATGGTTCGCCTGAAGGGATCTCTGGTGTCACTTCGAAAGATGGTCGTGCGACGATCCTGATGCCACACCCTGAGCGTAACTTCCGTGCGATCCAGCACTCTTGGAAACCAGAAGACTGGGATCAGGACGGTGCATGGTTACGTATGTTCCGTAATGCGCGTAAGTTCATTGGCTAATCTGATTTAGCTTCAAAAAAGGGTCGCAGTAGCGGCTCTTTTTTATTATTAGAATTTTAAGTGACTCAGCAAAGCTAGAAAAATCATTTACTTTTGTTTAGACTAGCTTCATCAATTGCCACCAGTGGGTGGCTTTTTGCTTTTTAAGCAGTTTGAAACATTTATTTAATTTTCTCCCGCTGAACTGGTTTAGATTTTGCTTTTATATCTGCATAAAAGTGATATTGTGTAAATAATGCACAATATTTATGCACTTTAAAGGAAAGATGGTATAGATCAGTTCAGTATCAACACTCAAGAATGAGGTGATGACATGGCTAAGACGTTCAGAATAATGGATAGAACAGAATTACGTCAGAAAGGTTGGTGGTTATTTGGTTTTGTCGTTGGCCTACAGGTGCTGTTCTTGGTAGGTAGTTATTTGCTACAGGGTTCTTGATCAACAGATTTAAAAAAGCCACCGAGAGGTGGCTTTTTTAAATTTAGAGGATATAAGGATTTACTTTTGACGGGGCATGAGGAGCACTGCTCCGCAAGACAAAAAAACCGCTGTCAGACTGATGGGACGTCCTTGTCCCACAGTCTGACGGGTGACATCCATGTCGCTGGGTATCTAATCAATTTGACGCTTTAAATAATGGAAAGTTTGAAAAATATGTATGATCTTAATGATCGACAACTATGATTCCTTTACCATTACTAAAGAAAAACCAACCGAAGGTGGCTTTATCACTACACAGTTAATTGAATCTGCTTTAACACAGTCTTCAGCGTATTTTCATAATCAAACTGATCATTGGTACTATCCTATAACGCCAAACTACATAACCATCCGGACGAACCAGAACTGCCACAGATTCATGAATTTCAGACTTGGTAATTCTGGTGCTATACACATCATGAGAAACAATCCGAATCACATCCAAATATGGCAAGTTCAGTGATTCAGCTGCCTGACCCCCGCTTTCACCCGATTCAGTGTCGAATACTGTGTCATGCAAGACACCATGTGTAAACTTGATACAGGCATAAATGTATGAGGGGGCAAAATCTAGCCATGTATAAAAGGTAGTTATATGAGTATTAGCATAAGCTATTGATCTATTAATATTTTCAATATGTTGGCCTAAATCGTAAGATAAGTACCTATTTTTTGAAGTGAGCAATCTATGGAACTTCGACATTTACGCTATTTTATTACCGTGGCGCAGGAGCAGAGTTTCACTAGGGCTGCTGAAAAACTGTTTACGGCTCAACCTTCTTTAAGCCAGCAGATTAAAGATCTGGAGCAGGAAGTTGGCGTTAACCTGTTTGAACGTTCTTCACGAAAAATACAGTTAACCGATGAAGGTAAGGCCTTTTTAATCTATGCAGAAAAAGCTCTGGAAAATGCCAAATTGGCTGTTGCATCAGCACGACAGGTGGCCCAGCAGAAAAATAATCAGATTCATATTGGCTTTCTGAATGTTGCCGAACTAAAAGTTATGCCACATATTTTGGCCAAGCTGAAAAAGACCATGCCAGATTTAAAAATTCATCTGCATAGCCTGTTCTGTCTGGAACAGCTTCAACATCTAAAAAATACTGAATTAGATCTAAGTATTACCCTTTTTCAGCTGGATCATCCGGATTTTGAAAATATCCATTTATTGACGGAACAAATTCACTTGGTTGCAGCCAAGCATTTGCACCCAACCGATCGGATACTGAAATTACAGGAACTGAAAAATCATACGATTATTATGTATGATCAGAATGCATCACCCATATTTTACGAAAGACTTAATGCCTTGATGTCCTTTGATCAGCTAAAGCACGATCAGGTGCTGTGGGCGACCAATGTGCTACAGCATATTAACCTGATCAATATGGGGATGGGTTTTAGTTTTGCTCCCGATTATCTATTACGGTTCCTGAATGATGAAGTGAAAGTGATCCAGACAGATCGACCTTTACCCCAGGTAGAACTATATGCAACATTTAACAAGAACTCTCAAAATCCAGCATTGAATATTATTACCGAAGCCCTTAACAATACGGTAAATGCTTGAAAAACTTGTAGAGATATATGCTTAAACTGATTTATTACGTACCAGATGAAAACCTAGAGGAAACCAAGAAGGCCGTTTTTGCAGCAGGTGCGGGTGGGATTGGTGAATATACCGACTGTGCCTGGCAAGTGCTGGGAACTGGACAATTTAAGCCGCAGCAAGGCGCAGATCCTCATATTGGGGAAATTGGCCAATTGGAAAATGTGGAAGAATGGCGGGTCGAAATTCTTGTACCTGATGAAAAGGCGGTTGAAGTGGCTAAGGCTCTAAAAGACAGTCATCCTTATGAAGAACCGGCATTTGAATTTATCCAGCTCTTAGATATAAAAGTTTAAATTTTAGAAGTGATAGGCTTTGTTGCACAAACCTATCTTTAAAGGCTTATTCCACCATATAATTTTCAAATGAATAAGCTTACACCTAAAATTTATCGTACAACCAATTGGTCTTCATATAACCGAGCACTCATTAATCGTGGAAATATTGCCATTTGGTTTGATCCTGCTACGCAATGGTATGCCCCATCAAAAGGCAAACAAGGACGAAATCAAACTTACTCTGACACAGCTATCCAATGTTGCCTAATGATTAAATCTCTCTTTCGATTGTCCTTACGTATGGTCACTGGCTTTGTTCAAAGTCTCATCCATCTTTGTGGGTTAAATTGGGTAGCGCCAGACTACACTACAAGTTGTAGACGACAACAGCGTATTGATACTACGATTGGCTATCAAAAAAGTAGTGATGGACTACATCTACTTGTCGACTCTACTGGCTTAAAGTTTATAGGTGAAGGTGAACGGAAACGAAAGAAACATCAGCCTGAATATCGTCGACAATGGCGCAAACTTCATATTGGTATTGATATGCCGACACCTTGCAAATACGTGCAGTACAGCTCACTACAAATAATGTGAGCGATTCACAAGTACTCGATGATTTACTTACTCAAATTCCTTTAGACGAACGAATTGATTCGGTCTATACCGATGGTGCTTATGATACGAAGTACTGCAGACAAGTCATTTTAGATCGAGATGCACATGCGGTCATTCCACCAAGAAAAAATGCGAAGCCATCGAAAGATAAAAAGATGGGCTCGCTAGAACGCAATGAATTGCTTCGAACGTAAGCGTCCGCTGAATCCCATACCTATTTTTTAATTCGATTTAGGTTTCCAGCAGTGCGGCAGCAATTCTTCAATTTGGGTCACTTTGTGTGTCGGTAACCTTTTCAGCACATCACTTAAATAGGCATACGGATCCAAGCCATTCAGCTTTGCTGACTGGATTAAAGTCATGATGTTTGCCGCTCGCTGACCACTGCGCAGCGAACCTGCAAACAGCCAGTTCTTGCGTCCCAACGCCCAGGGACGCATCTGATTGTCGGGTAGTCAGACGCAGTTACCTACGTCCAACCCCCTAAGAACCGTGCATGCGAGTTTCCCAGCACACGGCTCAAGCCTCTGCTAAGGCGCCATTCGGCACCCGGTTATACATCGTTGACATTGGCAAACTGAACACTCCTCGGACAATACAGATGGTAAATCTCAAGATTAGCAACTGCATCCGTTCCACCATGACTTAGCTTCACAATATGACGGCTGTGCCATGGTGTATCTTTGGTGACTGGTTTAAGACAGGCGCAGCAGCGACCACCTTGTTTTAGCCACACCCGATACAGCTTGGCTCGCCCCTTTGCGGAGACCAGCATTCTTTTACCCCATCGGGATTCGAAGTACTCATCCCATGCGGGGTCATGAGGGTTAGCAGCAGCCTTGATCTTGATATGTCGCACAATTGGCGTGTCCGAGGCAGACACTAATGTGTATTGTCGCTTCCGACCATCGGCGGACTGTTCATCACATGAGAACACCCATCGACGCGCTCCTTGTACTTTGAAATACCGATCTTTGACCCATCGGAGTGTCTTGCGAGGGTGGCGACGTACAGCCCATCGCCAGAGCATTTCCCACACTGCGTTGTCTACCTGGTTGAAAACCTTCTTGGCAACGACATGACTATGATAGTTGGCCCAACCCCTTAGAATCGGGTTGAGCAAACCGATCAAAGTGGCCTGTCGTGTCGCTTTGTTTGCATTGATTAATGCTCGCAGCTTGTCAAGATGAGCGCTGATGTTTGCCTTTGACGGCTTGATCAGTAGCTTGCCGTTGTACTTACGTACGTTCCAGCCAAGAAAATCGAACCCGTTCCCTATGTGCGTGATTTTGGTCTTTTCCTGAGAGAGCACGAGACCGCGCTGCGCCAGAAATTCAACCACGGCAGGACGAACTTCATTTTCGAGCCACTCTTTAGAATACCCCGTGATGATGAAATCATCCGCATACCGTACCAGTTGCAGCTTTTTGCCTGTCCATTTGGCGTTAGAGAACCTCTTCGCCAGCATCGTTTCCAGTCCGTCCAAGGTCATGTTGGCCAGCACCGGGGAGATAATACCTCCTTGCGGTGTTCCGGAACGACTGGGAAACAGCTTGCTTTGGTAGACGTAACCGGCTTTGAGCCATTTCCGTAGAATCACCTTGTCCATTGGGAGGTTGGCGATCATCCAGTCATGGCTGATATTGTCGAAACAGCCTTGAATGTCACCCTCTAGCACCCACTCCGCACTTACTTTTCTTGACAGCACACCAAAGCACTGTGCTGCAGCATCCGCGGTTGATCGTTGCGGTCTGAACCCATAAGAGTTCCGATCAGCGATGGTCTCCGCGATGGGTTCCAAAGCCAGCAGATGGAGCGCCTGCATGGCCCGGCATTTCATCGTGGGTATCCCGAGAGGTCTCATCTTGCCATTTTTCTTCGGAATAAGGACTCTCCGAAGCGGAAGGGGCGTGTAACCTCGCCTCTTCAACGACATCATCGCACCGGTCTTGGCCTTGGGTGTATTCCAAGTCACCTTGTCGACCCCAGCCGTGTTTTTGCCTTTGTTTTCAGACACTCGTTTGACGGCCAATGCTTTGCCACTAAACGAGTGAGTCAGCAGCCATTGCAAAGCTTTCGCCTTGTTATGCCTGCCGTCTTGTACCGCCTTCACAATACGCGCTTGCAGCCCTCTGACATGACGCTGTACAGCAATCCAATCGATGCTGTCCCACGATGTGCTGGAAGGTGCACACGCTGATACTGCTGCATTCATTTGCTCTCCCTCCATTAAAAGGGTTCTACACACTCTCTTGTGATGAGAGACCATAAGGACGTCAGCCCGCTTTCGCGTGGGGTAATGTTTCAACCTCTATCCAACCCATTACAGACTGGCATTCGCTTTTTCCTCGTTCCTTCGCCCGCATCACCATGGGCAGTTTTTGCAAACTGCTTTCCCAATGGGAGTAATACGGGATTTCCACGTTCCGCTTACTGAAGTACATCGGCTTAGGTGCCTGCTATCGACCGGGAGGCGTATGGGTCACGAATGCGTAGTCGAAAGACGCAATTCCCACCTCCATTACCGTTTTGGTTCGAGCGTATCAGCCATTTCCGCTCGTTCAACTTAACGATCGTTACGCAGATTCACATGTGTTCACCATACCGATTATCTAGCCCTTGTCCGGCTATGGCTGCCAGAAGGGTACGCCTCTCACGATTGATACCCCGCACCTTGCGGTGCCTCGTTACATTGTCGAAGGCGCTCTTTATTCAGCCTTCTAGATTCACCCGGTGACACGGGTGGTTCCCGCAGGGGGAACAACTTCATTAAGCGACTTCGTGTCGCACCTCTACCCAATTGTTGCATATCGGTAGATTGCCATCATCCAGATAGCGGCTTAAGGCTGGCCAACGCTTCAGAGTGTAATTGATAGCCTTGGCGGTGGGAGAACTCGATGGCACTGTCAGATGATGTTGGTTGAGCCATTCATATAGTTGTTGCATCACTGGTTGACTATGCTGTTGTCGGTATTCGCGGCGGTCTTCCGCTGTACCATCGGTCTTTTTCCTGAGTTCTGCTTCTATCGCATACAGTTTCTGAATCAGCACTAAGGCCTGTTCAGCAACCTGACTTTTCCCAGTTACATGCAGTTCATGGAATTTACGACGTGCATGGGCCATGCACCCCACCTCAATCACCTGGCCTGATTTAAAACGTGCTTTATAACCACTGTAATCATCACAGACTAGATAGCCCTGCCAGCCTTTCAAGAACTCTTCAGCATGCTGGCCTGAACGACTATCCTGAAAGTCATAGATCACCGCCTGAACTGGATTATACTGTGTGGTGGCATAGGCCCAGACATAACCTTTCTTCGGTTTTTTATTATTCTCACCCATCCGCATGATGGTGACCGGTGTTTCATCTGCATGCAGCACCCGCTGTTGCAGCACCACCTCTTTTAAGGCATTGGCCAGAGGTTCCAGTTCTACACCGCAGCGACCTATCCAATCAGATAAAGTGGATCTGGACAGATCAATGCCAGCCCGCTGATAGATCAGGCGCTGACGGTACAGCGGCAAATGATCGGCATACTTCGATACCAGCACATGGCTGAGCAATTCAGGTGAAGCAATGCCTTTATCAATCACATAGGCGGGCATCGCTTGCTGAGTTAGAGTGTCACACTGATCACAGACCCATTTACCACGCACATGCTGTTCCTTATAGAACTGTGCCGGTCTGAAATGCAGTTTTTCACTGACATCTTCGCCGATACGACGGAGTTGGCAGCCACAAGCACATTGGGTTGATGCAGGTTCATGCTCAATACGGATGGTGTGTAGATGATCTGGCAGTGGTCGACGTTTAGGTTTATTGGTTTTGGCTTTCTGTGTCGCTGCATTGGTTTTATCTGCATTTAGCCGTTCCAGTTCTAGATCAACCGCGGCAATATCTTCTTCAACCGCTTCATCCCAGAGATGGATTTGTTTTGCCGTTAAGTGTTCATTCTTTTGGGCGAATTTGTGCTTTTTAAACAGCGCCAGTTCATGCTCGTATTTTTGATTGAGAATAGAAAGATGTTGAACTTTGGCATCCAATTGTTGGTTTGATTGTGCTAGAGACTGATGCTGCAGCGCCAACTGCCTGGTGAATTCCAGCAGTTGTTCATGGGTCAGTTGGCTTAAGTCAGGCAGCGTATTCATGACCGCAGTATGCCTGAGGTCATGAGAAGAATGAAATAGAACGTTTGGAGAATAGCAGAATGGTCGAGCCTGGTTTAAAGCATCGTCACCACCTGCTGTCGTCCAATGCGCTGCCAGGGCAAACCTTGGATCAGTGCCTGTAACTGTTCCGGGCTGAGGGCCACGGTTTCACCTTGGTGAACTTGAGCCCAGTGAAATTTGCCCTGTTCCAGCCGCCGGGCACACAGCCAGATGCCCAATCCATCATGTACCAGCACTTTCATGCGATGGCCACGTTTATTACAGAACAGGTAAGCACAATGCGGTTTGATGTAGCCAAAGGCTCTCACCACCTGAGCCATGGTCGTATCCATACCTGCACGCATGTCCATGGGCTGAGTAGACAACCAGATTTCATCAATGCGGATCATGTTGCAAGTGCCTTGAGTAATTCTGCCAAGGCAGGTATTTCTGATGTCTGCCATTTTAGCTGAATATCATTATTCGTATGAGGCACGGTGATACACAACGTGATCCTCTCATCAATAGGTTGGCTGATTGCAGCAGTGTAAGGCAAAGCAATAAATGCTGGATTCACATGAGTAGGATCCTGCACGGCACCCTCATGATGGCTGAAGATCCTGATCCAACGACTGACAAGGTTGGCATTAATACTATGTTGCAGTGTGACCGAAGCGATCGAGGTATTAGGATTTTTTCAGGCATTGACAATACTGAGTTTGAATTCTTTGCTGTATTTTCGGCGTTTTTTAGCAACAGGAGGTGTTGCTGAATATATATCCATGTTCATGGATTAAGTCCCCACTTGTTTTTAGGTGGGAACTAAATTAAGGCTTATAGGATCGCTTGGTAAGGCTGTGTTAGCCGGATGCTTACCTTCGAACAATTAAGCGTTTAGGAAGAACTATTTGGAAGAAATGGTCAGGCTATCATCGGCGAAGTTTGGTTGAAACCAAGATGCATTGCATCAAATTGTTGGGGGATAAACTCAGTGCGAGAAATTTTCAAAGCCAAATCAATGAGATTCATGCACGTGTGGCAGTATTAAATAAATTTACGGACTTAGGCAGACCACATACCCGAGTTGTCACTTAAATTTGAGTAGATATGAGAAATCTTTACTTTTAATTCTTTGTGCAACAAAGCCGTTGTATGAGAAAACTATAAAATTATTATTTAGATTTTTCTAATATACTTAATTAAGCGACATCCATGTCATCAAATATTAAGTAAATTAATATTCTTAAATCCTTTAAATACTATTTTTAAACTCAAACCTTCTGAATAAACAGCTCTCGATCAAAACGATACTGCGGGAAGAACACACCATCTTTGGCACGTTCACCAGCACCAATCACCATCACAGGATATTGCTGGTCATTTAGGTCTAGAAGTTCACGAACCATCGGTTCATCGAAACCTTCCATCATACAGCTATCAAAACCATAAGCACGTAAAGCCAGTACCAGGTTCTCACAGGCCAATGCTGTGGTTTTACTTGCCCATAGCTTGGCATCGGCAGGACTAAATGCAGAAACAGGCATTTGTTTATCGAGTGTACGAGCTACTTTGAAAGCAACTTTCTTAAAGTTACCAAAGGCATTCAAATAACCGGTCTTGTAGTTATAGGGAATGTACTTGTAGTACTTTTTAATGGCTGGTGGAGCCTCAGGAAATGGAAACTCGCTGATATTCAGTTTTGCCATTTCATCTACACGGTCAGTACGTGCCACACAGACAATCAGCTCTGAAGCTGTTTTAGCAGCAAGCTGGCTCATACATGCTTTAACCAGACGTTTTTTCTTGGATGGGTTCTGCACCACATAAAAAGTCCACGGCTGCAGGTTTGAGGAGTTTGGTGCCAGCAAGGCCAGATCCAGACAGGCATCCAGTACTTCAGCAGGAATTGGCTTCTTGGTAAATTTACGCACTGAACGGCGGCTTTCGATGACCTTGCGGAAATTGTCTACATCAATATCCTGAGGAGCAGGTTCGTAGTAACGTTTCTTTTCAGGATTTGAACTATCGGTTGTTTGAGAAGTCGTTTGGGAGTTTTTATTAGTCATAAGCTAGATTCTTTCAAAAAAATAAAAGATTGAGGCAGTCTAAACTGCCTCAATTAAAAGATAAGTTTCAGAATTAGTTGAATTGTGTGAAATCAGGTTTCCGTTTTTGCATAAACGCCTGAACGGCTTCCGTCATTTCAGGTGAACCCACACGTTTCATAAATATCTCAGCTTCATCATCAATACACTCGATAATTTCAGCCAGATTATGCTTCATTAATGCTTTGGTCTGCTTAATGGAAGCAAGTGGTAAAGCAGCCAAAGTTTGTGCCTGTTTTTCAGCAGCAGCATAGACATCTTCCTCAATGCTATTTACCAGACCTGCACCCAATGCTTTTTCACTATTAAATCGTTGTGCAGTAAGCAGTAACTCAGCTGCTTTATGATAGCCAGCTTGTTGTACTAGCAGTTTACTTGAAGCGCCTTCAGGCGACAGGCCAAGGCTAACAAATGGAATTTGGAACAGGGCAGTATTGTCACTATAAACCAGATCAGCATGCAGCAGAATCGTTACCCCGATCCCAATCGCTACACCACGAACGGCAGCAATTAGAGGCTTGGAAAATTTTGCAGCGGACTTCAACAGCACAAAAGGAGGGGTATCGCCAGCCTTACCTTGTAGAGGCGTCTGAATAAACTTCATGAAGTCCTGCATGTCATTGCCGGCACTAAAGTCTGCATCCTGACCACGTAGAATCACGACACGCACACTACTATCCTGATCTGCTTCATCCAGTGCCTGTGCGATCCATAGATATAGTTCGCCGTAAAGCGCATTTTTTGCCTCAGGACGGTGAATGGCTAAGGTCAGTACGCCATTGTCTAAATTCGCATTTAAATGCTGATGCGGTTGTTGAATACAGCTCAGTGTCATCGTACTATCCTTGCTTTATTAATATGAATTTATTGGCGCTTATTATGTCGCAAAAAATTCCCTGTGGCATAACTGATGCGTTCATAAAAGTAAGATGTGCTATGAAATATAAATTTGATTACCTGGTGTTTATTGGTCGTTTTCAACCTTTCCATCTGGCCCATATGCAAACGATTAAAATTGCCTTGCAGCAGAGCCAGCAGGTGATTCTGGCATTAGGCTCAGCACAGCAAGAACGCAATATTAAAAATCCATTTCTAGCCACTGAACGTGAAGAAATGATCCTGTCGAATTTTTCTGAAGCAGATCAGAAGCGCATTAAATTTGTCCATGTCATTGATGTCTATAATGATGAAAAATGGCAAAAACTGGTGAAATCGCTGGTGTCTGAAGTAGTTGAAGCAGAAGCAAAAGTTGGTCTAATTGGACACTTTAAAGATGAATCTTCTTATTATTTAAGTTTGTTCCCAGAGTGGGAAATGGTGGAACTCGATAGCTTGGTGGGTGCAATTTCAGCTACCCCGTTACGTGAAGCGTATTATCGCGGTGAAGTGGTGGAATCAGCTTTTCCTTTAGGCACCAGTGAATTTTTACATAAATTTAAAAATAATGAGATTTATCAACAATTGGTCAACAAGTTTGAACTAAATGATAAAACAAATCTCGGCTGAAACCGTTTTAAGGTAGTGAGTTCATTTGATTGTTAAGGATGAACACAATGAATCTATTCCTGAAACATATAGCTTATGCGGGCGCTCTATCTGCTATGTGTATATCGGCTGCGTATGCTAAAAGCTGGACATTGACGCCTCAAAGTAGTGTCGGCTTTAGCATTAACTCCTTGGGTTTGAATGTGGTAAAGGGAAATTTTCAAGAGTTCAAGGCAACCATGCAGTTTGATCCCGATAAGCCAAAACAATCATCTACTGAGTTCACTATGCAGGTGGATAGCTTGGAGGTTTCCAAACCCAGCCTTAAAAATATGATTATGGGTGAGGACCTGTTTCATGCATCTCGCTATAAAACAGTCAATTTCAAAAGTACGCAGTTTAAGCCAAATGGTACGAATCGTTATCAGGTCATGGGTCAACTTACTCTAAGAGGTGTTACTCGACCAGTGGTATTCGATACCACGCTGACACCGAACAAGGGTAATCCTAATTTACTCGATGTGAAATCCACCACGGTGATTAATCGTTCAGATTTTGGGATGAAGAAAGCCACTGCAGGCGTGGGTGAAAAAGTTAATATTCATTTAATGGGGCAGTGGAAAACCCAATAATGTGATATTCAATTTCTGTGAATTCGACAGGACATCATAGAACTGTTTAATGAACTGGATTATTCATACATTGTTCTGCCTGTTCAAGAATGACTTTGGTTAACTGTTTTAGAGCGGGAGACTGCTGTTTCCAGTGATGCCAATATAAAGGTACATCACAACTGCATTCAGGTAGTATCTCGATCAATGTCCCATTTTGAATCCGGTCCGCAATTTGATAGTCCGGAACCAAACCATATCCTACTCCAGAAAAAATAGCATCCGCAAAGGCGGTCGAGGAGGGGATATAGTGAAAAGGAAAACATTGCTGGTTTAAGCCAAATTGAGCCAACAGTAGATGGCTATGTAAATGATCCTGATCATTATAAATCACAGCGGGTGCCTTACGCAGTGATTCCCGGTGAATGCCTTGTTTAAACCAGGAATGCACAAAGGCAGGTGTTGCGACCATTCTATAATGCATCTGTCCAATAAAATGAGCCTTACAGCCTGGCATGGCTTCACTCTCACTGCTAATACAGGCATTGACTTGACCCTGCTCTAGAAGCTTATGAGTTTCACTTTGAACAGCAACCTGAAGATTCAAAGTAATTTTCTCTGCAAGCAGAGTGGTGTTCAGACAGGGAAATAACCAGGTTGCAAGAGAATCTGCATTTACCGCAATATGAATCGAGCTAAATTCTGCTTTATTTTGACCATTTAATTGCTGGATTAATTGTTGCTGCAACAGACGTTGATGCTGCAAATAATTCAGTAAGGTTTGACCGGCATTGGTCACTTTACAAGGACGCTCACGTAGCACTAGAACTTGCCCCAAATCTCTTTCCAGATTCTGTACTCTTAAAGTGACTGCTGAAGCCGTAATATTTAATACTTTTGCGGCAGCATCAAAACTTTGGGTTTCTGCGACGGCTAAAAAAGCATCACAGTTTTTAGAATTAAGTGGCATAGCTTACCTAAATAAAATTTAGTCTGAATGATATTTTCTTAATTATATTTAATTGAAAAGAATAACATAGATAATGATCTCCATCTTTATAATTCCATGATATTCCAATGTTAAATGCATATATACAAGGTCTGGCGGTAGGCTTTAGCCTGATTATTGCCATTGGTGCACAAAATGCTTTTGTATTGAAACAGGGTTTGAAACAGCAGTATGTCTTTGCGATCTGTATGTGTTGTGCCTTATCTGATGCGATATTGATTTTTGCCGGTGTTCTGGGATTTTCACAATTGATGCTGGTCAATCCGCACTGGATCAATATGGCGAAATATCTGGGCGCGACTTTTCTGGCGATCTATGGCGCTCAGCATTTTTATCAGGCCTGGAAGAATGAGCAGCGTCTGGACACAGATCAAAAAGATGTGCCTTCTTTATATAAAGTTTTGCTGATCTGTTTAATGCTGACCTGGCTCAATCCGCATGTCTATCTGGATGCTTTGGTCTTGATTGGTTCCATCTCCACCCAATATTCCAATGCACAGATACAATTTGCTTTAGGAGCGATTAGTGCGTCCTTTGTATTCTTTTTTGGACTGGGCTATGCAGCACGTTATTTGCAACCTATTTTTCAGCGACCACAAGCCTGGAAAATATTGGATATACTTATTGGCTGTGTAATGTGGTCGATTGCGGTTTCTTTAGTGAATTGAATTATTCTTTGCAGCAACTCTAAAGAAGAAGGCATGATATTTCTATGCATGCCTTTTTGATTTTATGAAACACCTTAAGCAGCCTGTAAAGCTTTCAAATCTTCTAAAACCTGTTCAGCATGGCCAGCAGCTTTTACCTTGCGGTATTCTTTGACCAGTTTTCCATTATGGAAAATGAAGGTAGAGCGTTCAATGCCCATGACTTTCTTGCCATACATATTCTTTTCTTTAATGACATCAAAGTGCTTGCATAACACTTCTTCTTTATCACTGATCAGATTAATGGTCAGATTCTGTTTTTCAGTAAAGTTCTGATGCGCTCTAACTGAGTCACGTGATACGCCCAAAATAGTCGTATTCAGTGCATCAAACTGATCTTTTAAACAAGAGAAGCCGACTGCCTGAGTAGTACAGCCAGGTGTCGAATCTTTAGGATAAAAATAGATCACCAGCCATTCTGCATTTAATTGGGCCAGATTAATTTCACCTGTAGTGGTCGGAAAAGTGTGCTCAAGTAAGCTGATCTCAGACATGATCTCTCCAATTTTTCTAAATTTTTTCAAAAAAATAAGCCACATTATAGTGGCTTATCCTAGAAAAACATCCGTCAGGATTATTTCTTTTGAGCGGCTTTATTGGCTTCTGCAGCAAGTGAATTTAATTTACCTGCGAGCTGTGGGCCTACACAAGACTGCACGTTCTGGCTTTGTTTTTTAACAAAGTCTAAAGTAGCAGGGTTTTTCTTCTGGTTGATGGTGCTTTGAATCTGCCATTTCTGAGCTTGAGTTAATTTACCTTCTGCATCCACTTCACATGTACAAAGCTTATTCACATCAGACTGAGTCAGTTTTTTGTACTTCACTGCCTGTTTGTAGGGAATAGCGCAGGCTTTAATTAAACCGTCACGCACATTTGAACTGCTTCCAGCATTTTTCATGGCAGTTGTATATTCTTTTTTCATCGCCTCAAATTCTGCTTTTGCCTTAGCTTGATCATTATTTGCAAAAGATGCAGTTGAAAATAGGGCAGACAAAGAGAGTAGGGTAGTCGCAAGTAATTTGGCTTTAATATTCATAATATGGATTTATAACCTTGATCGATTTTAAAGGTAATAACGTGTCGGGTCTTCAACACCTGCATCAGCAAAACCTTGCTTGCGTAAACGACAACTGTCACATGTTCCACACGCACGTCCTTGGTCATCTGCTTGGTAGCAAGATACCGTTTGACTGTAGTCTACGCCATGTTCTAGGCCTAAGCGAATGATATTTGCTTTGGATAAATGTAACAAAGGTGTTTCAAATTTCAGGGCTTGACCTTCAACACCGACCTTGGTTGCAAGGCGTGCCATATTGGCAAAAGCTTCAATAAATTCCGGGCGGCAGTCTGGATAACCTGAATAATCCACCGCATTAATCCCGATCACAATTGCCTCTGCACTGAACACTTCTGCAGCGGCCAAAGCATAAGATAAGAAGATGGTATTTCGTGCAGGCACATAGGTTACCGGAATACCTTCCTGCAATTGGTCTGGTACCTCAATGCTATGATCAGTAAGGGCTGAGCCGCCCAAGTTACCTAAATCAATATTGATGACACGATGTTCTACACCCGAGCGTTGAGCCAGCGCGCGAGCTGCATCAAGTTCTGTAGTAGAGCGTTGGCCATACATAAAACTCAGTGCGATACATTCATAGCGTGCCTGCGCCCAAGCCAGACAGGTTGTTGAATCTAATCCGCCAGATAACAATACAATGGCACAAGGGCGCATAACAAATACTCCAATATAGTAAATTTACAAAAATTAACGACCAGTTTCATCATTCCATAACAACTTGTGCAGCTGCAGCTGGAAACGAACAGGGAGATGGTCTTCTAAAATCCATTGAGCCAGATCACGTGCCAATTGTGGCAAGTGTGCAGCTCCTTTTTCAACTGCAAAGGCAGGGGAGAACCAGACCGTACTGACTTTTTCATTCAACTGATACTGTTCTACCTGCTGTTTTGACCATTCATAATCTTCACGATTACAGATCACAAACTTAATCTGGTCATGCTGAGTTAAATGATCCAGATTTGTAAGCAAATTTCGTGCAACTTCACCTGAAGTTGGTGTTTTTAAATCCAGAACTTTAGATACCCGTGCATCCACTTTAGAAACATCTAACGCACCGCTGGTTTCTAAAGAGACTTCACAGCCTAAATCTGCAAGTCGCTGCATCAGGGGCAGGGCGTTCGGTTGAGCCAATGGTTCACCACCGGTCACACACACATAAGGCGTTTTAAAATCAAGCGTGGTCTGGATGATGTCATCTAAAGATTTTCGCTCGCCACCTTCAAAAGAATAGGTAGTATCGCAATAGGTACAGCGCAGCGGACATCCGGTTAGGCGGATAAATACGGTCGGTAAACCTGCGGTATTGGCTTCACCTTGTAATGAATAGAAGATCTCCGTAATGCGTAAGCCCGCAGACGGATCAGAAACTGGAATTGCGGAAGATCGAAGCGTATTCATAACAACATTAACCACTGAAAAATAAATAACAATGTATAAAAATAAAAATCCCTACGATCATTGCTGACCGTAGAGACGAGGAGCGGTTGAAGCTCCGAGGAACACAAATGTGTCCTCTAAGTTAAGACATCTTAGTCTTCGCGAAGCAGATCGTTCAGGCTAGTTTTAGCACGAGTTTTCGCATCTACTTTTTTCACGATTACAGCTGCATATAAGCTGTATTTACCGCATTTAGATGGCAGGCTGCCTGATACCACAACAGAACCAGCAGGTACGCGGCCATAATGGATTTCGCCAGTTTCACGGTCATAAATCTTGGTAGATTGACCAATGAATACGCCCATTGAAATAACAGAACCTTCTTCAACAATTACACCTTCAACGATTTCAGAACGTGCACCGATGAAACAGTTGTCTTCAATAATAGTTGGGTTAGCTTGAAGCGGTTCAAGAACACCACCGATTCCTACACCACCAGACAAGTGAACATTTTTACCGATTTGAGCACATGAACCTACAGTTGCCCAAGTATCGACCATTGTACCTTCATCTACATAAGCACCGATGTTCACATAAGAAGGCATCAGTACCACGTTTTTCGCCTGGAAAGAACCTTTACGTGCTACTGCAGGAGGAACAACACGTACGCCAGCAGCTTTAAACTGCTCGTCAGTCCAGTCAGAGAATTTAGTATCTACTTTGTCGTAGAAGCGAAGATCACAAGCTTCCATTGGTTTGTTATCGTTTAATTTAAATGATAACAATACCGCTTTCTTAATCCATTGATGAACAACCCATTCACCTTCGATTTTTTCAGCAACACGTAAAGTACCATTGTCCAGGCCAGCAATTACTTCCTCAACTGCTTGACGGATTTCAGCAGGACAGTCTGCTGCTGTGAAATTCGCACGGTCTTCAAACGCTTGTTCAATGATTGTTGAAAGCTGAGACATGATCTTCCTTCCAGAAAAAAATTTCCGATATTTTACACTATATTGCTCTAAAAAGATGGAAAACTAGGAAGGGTGCTGAATTAAATTCGCAAGTAAAGTGATTAGTATCCTTTTCGTATTTTAAATATGTACAAACATTGTTTAAAAAAGGCTTATCATTCAACAAGAAAAATTAATATGTATCAAAAAATAACAAAAGCTCAGCAAAACACGAATAAAAAATATTCATTGACTCCTTTATATTGAGCTCATCACGAATAACTAATGATGAAAAAAAAGTTCTTTTGAGGAGAGAAATAATGAAAGCTTTATATCAACTTTTAGCAGTATCCGTTCTAGCTGCCACAGCTGGATCTGTCATGGCTGCTGATGAAACAATTGTAACAGATGAAGGCGTAGCTGAATTCTCTTTCTTTAAACCTGCAGCTGTTCGTGCTGAAGTCGGTACTACCGGTTATGGTGGCGCGATCTCTTGGAATGCTAACCCTTATGTAGGTGTTACTCTAGGTTATAACGGTGGTGATATTTCTTGGTCAGATGATTTATCAGTTAATGGAACAAAATATGACCTGGATATGGACAATAACCTGACTTATTTAAATGCTGAAATTCGTCCTTGGGCGAACTGGTTCTATATGGCAGCAGGTGTGGCTTATATCGATAATGATTATGGTCTACGTGGTCGTCCTGGCACAGATGGGGAAATCAGAATTGATGGTTCTACATTTGGAGCAGATGTAGGTGATGTAGTAGGTAGTTTATCTTATAAAAATAATATCGCACCTTATGTAGGCCTTGGCTTCTCTCCAGCAATTACTAATCGTTGGGGGGTATTCGGTGAAATTGGTGCCTACTATAATGGTAATCCTACTGTAGATTTATATAACACAGGTAGTCAGATAGCAACAAGTGTAAATGGTCGTCCAATTACAGATGCAATTGATGCTGAAAGAGAAAAAATTCGTACAGACAATAAATACGAATGGCTTCCAGTAGCAAAACTGGGTGTCAGCTTCCGCTTCTAAATCATAGCTGCTAAACCTAATAAAAAAACGAGCTTCGGCTCGTTTTTTTTATTTATTAGAAACTATTGAAAGTGATAGCCCAACTTCATACCGACCACCCAAACATTGTTATCATCCACTGCAGATAAGCCTACGAACTGGGGTATAGCAGTGTTTGTATCTGTTTTAGGCTTTTGGAATTTTAAATAATACATTCCTGTAGCGAAATCCCAATGTTTTAGAAAATTCTGAAAATAGCCCAAACCCACCCCCCAATAACCATCACTTGGATTCAAGGTGGAAGCTATATTTCCCGTACCTGAGTCCCATAAGATTTCAAAAGAATGAATAACAGAAGAAGGCCATTGATGTGCGATTCCAAGTTTGGCTGACCATTGATCCTCCTGATAATCGATCATCTTGATATCTTTTACTTCAGGAAACTCCAAAGCGGCATAATCAATCACTGTACCGAATTTCGGTGGTTGAATGACAAAATCTTGCCAATTTACCCAGCGTAAACTCGCATAAAAAATATTCTGAGAGGGAAGTCCGCTCTGAATATCTAAATTAATAGATTGAGGTGTTTGTACTTTCGTAAAGCTTGACGTAGGTATACCGACTGTAATTGATTCTGTGGTTTCCAGTTGATGGTTTATGGTCGAACGATAAGTTAACGCCGTTCTAAAGAAATACTCAGGAATTTGGTAGCTCATTCCAGCGAGCCAACCCCAGGCAGCATTTTGTTCAAGCTGAACATGATAACCTTTAAAGACCGAAAAAGATTCACCTACCAAACTTAGATTACCTTCTAAGGTCTGATAACTTAGCCCTGCATAGAGATTCCAGTTTGGATCAGGCTGATATCCAAGAATGGAAGTCAGATTATGACTATCAAACTCAATATCGGCTGCTTCAATCTCTGTAGGTTCACCTGCAAAAATTGGACTATATTGATATGCAACATCGACATGGAAGGGCTGATCGTAAATGAGTCCCCAAGAGATCTGTGGGTGAAGCTGTAATTTTAATGCCGCATTGGCAACCAGCTGATTATTCGCAAGTTGACCCGTAGAAAAATCCTGAATACCTAATTGTTCTAATATTTCGGTATGCTGTACTTGACCGCTAACATTAGGATTCGTCCAGGCAAATGAGACTTCAGCATAATGATCCTTTTCAAAAAAGGACTGGATGGTTTGATTAGATTGCTCAAAAGCGGCAGCAAAACTTGTCCCAGAAAAAATCAGTCCACATCCCAAGAGGGAAAATTTGTAGCTCATCATTAATATAATTTATTTATTGAATTATACTGTGATTATGCTTGATTTTTAATGAAATAATCTACTGGTAAAATTGAAAAAAGAGGCGATAGGCCTCTTCAATTTAGAAAGTACAATCCATATTATTCATCTGGATAAGCGACTTTTTTCAGTGCCTTGATATCTGCATCTGGTGAGCATAAAGAAATAAACTCATAACCATATCCACGTAATAAGTGGCCTTTACGTACTGCAATCCAGGTAGTATTTACCCCAAAAATATCGGTTTTAATCTGTTTTAGGCGATAGTCACGTTCTGGATCATAAGCCAGATCATTGACAATGCCAACACCCATGTTGAGCTCGACATAAGTTTTAATCACATCGGCATCCAGAGCTGACATTACAATATCCACATCTACACCGGCTTCTTCAAAGGCTGAGTCGATTTTAGAACGGCCTGTGAAACCACCATGATAAGTAATAATCGGATAGCCAGCGAGGTCTTCAATACGAACCTGTTCTTTGCTATTCAACGGGTGATTTTGCGGCGTAATAATACTGTGCTGCCAGTTATAATAAGGCACACTCGCCAAATTTTCTTCAGTCGTTAAGGCTTCAGTCGCGATTCCGATATCTGCTTCACCCTGAAGAAGCATTTCGGTGATTTCCATTGGACTGGCTTGTTGCAAAATCAGATGAACTTTCGGAAATTCTTTTTTGAACTGATTTACGATTGGTGGTAATACATAACGTGCCTGGGTATGCGTCGTTGCAATCGTTAATGTACCTTCATCGACCTTGTTAAAGTCATCTGCAAGACGTTTAATATTGTCTGCATCAACCAGCATACGTTCTACAATACCAAGAAGTGCCTGACCTGGTTCAGTCAGTCCTAATAGGCGTTTACCTTTACGGATAAATAGCTGTACACCAAGCTCATCTTCTAAATCTTTAATATGCTTACTGACACCTGACTGCGAAGTGTAAAGCGCGGCTGAAGCTTCAGTTAAGTTAAAATTCTGTCTAACAGTTTCTCGAATAATTCTTAGTTGTTGGAAATTCATAATTCTTTACCCTATAAGAGGATGGGGCATTTAAAAGCCCCATCTTGCAGTCTTACGCGACCTGGTTTTCAAATAAATGCAGATTTAATGCACTCAACCAAACAGTTTGATCCGGACGGAATTGATGAGCGCGAGCTTCTTCTGGTGTCAGTGAAATTTCAATCAGATTGCCTTGGCGATCATTCAGTTCCGCAACAACTTTTCCTGCAATCCAGAGTTCACGAATAAACGTGGCCTGAATCGCATTCTCTTGTGGTTGTGCATGAATACGCAGTTCATCCGGGCGAGCGAAGACAATGACATTACCCTGAGCTGCCTGTTTAGCGGCATCGAACTGGATACGGTCTTCACCTAGCTGAATGATGCCGCCATTGTTCTGACCTTCGAAACGGTTAGCTTGTCCCAGGAAGTCAAACACAAATGGTGTTTTCGGTGTTTCATACACTTCACGTGGTGAACCGATCTGTTCCACATTGCCTTTGTTCATCACCACGATCTGATCAGCAACTTCTAAGGCTTCTTCCTGGTCGTGAGTGACGAAAATTGAAGTAATGTACAGTTCATCATGCAGGGTACGTAACCAGCGGCGTAGTTCTTTACGGACTTTGGCATCTAGTGCGCCGAACGGTTCATCCAGTAACAGTACACGTGGCTCAACGGCTAGTGCACGAGCCAAAGCAATACGCTGACGCTGACCACCTGAAAGCTGAGCCGGGTAACGGTCAGCCAGGAAGCCAAGTTGTACCAGATCAAGCAAGCGGGTCACGCGTTTTTTAATTTCAGCTTCTGATGGACGAGTAGAGCGTGGACGGACACGTAGACCAAAAGCCACGTTGTCAAACACAGTCATGTGACGGAACAGGGCATAGTGCTGGAATACAAAACCCACTTCACGTTCACGGACATGAACATTGGTTGCATCCTGTCCTTCCAGAATCACCTGACCACCGTCAGCAGATTCCAGACCAGCAATGATACGCAATAGAGTCGTTTTACCGCAGCCTGAAGGGCCGAGCAGGGCAACCAGCTGACCATCCGGGAAATCCAGGGAAATGTTTTTCAGTGCATGGAATGCACCAAAGTGTTTTTCAATATTTTTAACTTGAATACTCATGTGGGCATTCCTTAAGAAACTGTTGAATCGTCATTACGTTTGTCTTGTTTTTCCTGGCGCAGTTCGACCCAGGTTTTCAGAACCAGAGTCACAATTGCGAGGAGAGCCAGGAGCGATGACACGGCAAACGCAGCGCTAAAGGTATATTCGTTATATAGAATTTCGACGTGTAGCGGCAAAGTATTGGTTTCACCACGAATATGGCCAGAAACCACTGATACTGCACCGAACTCACCCATGGCGCGGGCATTACACAGAATTACGCCGTAAATCAGACCCCATTTGATATTTGGCAGGGTCACTTTCCAGAAGGTTTGCCAGCCAGATGCACCAAGTACAATCGCAGCTTCTTCTTCTTCAGTACCTTGCGCTTCCATTAAAGGGATCAGCTCACGTGCTACAAAAGGTACGGTAATGAAGATCGTTGCTAGAACAATCGCAGGAACGGCGTAAAGGATCTTGATGTCATTATCCATCAACCAGCCACCCATCCAGCCTTGAGTACCGAAAATCAGTACCAGCATCAAACCTGCAATAACAGGTGATACTGAGAAAGGCATATCGATAATGGTGGTTAAAATTGACTTACCAGGGAAGTTAAACTTCGCTACTGACCAGGCTGCAGCTACGCCGAATATTACATTCATTGGTACCGCGATCACAGCCGTTAGTAAAGTCAGTTTGACCGCAGATAAAGTATCTGGATGAACAAGGGCTTGCGTATATACGCCAACCCCTTGTTTAAATGCTTCAACAAAGACCAGAACCAAAGGCAGGATCAGGCAGCTTAAAAAGAAGATCAGTGCAATCGCAATCAGGGTATAACGTACCCAGGTCGGCTCACGAGTCGCATCGCGGGATTGCAGCTTTTCAGCCAGCGCATTGCTGTTGGTATTTAAACTCATCGTGCAGTTCTCCCGGTACGGCGGCTCGCCCAAGCTTGCAATAAGTTAATCAGGAAGAGCATTACAAAGGAAATGAGCAGCATCACTACAGCAATTGTGGTTGCACCGGCATAGTCATATTCTTCCAGACGGGAAATAATCATTAAGGGTGCAATTTCAGTTTCAAAGGGCTGATTACCGGCAATGAAAATGACCGAGCCATATTCACCGATACCACGTGCAAAGGCCAATGCAAAACCTGTGATCAGTGCTGGCAGCAGAATTGGGAAAATGACTTTGGTGACGATCTGGAAACGGTTTGCACCAAGTGCAGATGCCGCTTCTTCCAGTTCGGTTTCTAAATCAGAGAGAACCGGCTGTACCGTACGGACCACAAAAGGAATACCGATAAAGATCAAAGCCAAGGTAATACCGATCGGGGTATAAGCTACCTTGATGCCGATGGGATCCAGATATTGACCAATCCAGCCAGTCGGTGCATATAAAGAAGTCAGAGCAATACCGGCAACTGCGGTTGGCAGGGCAAAAGGCAGATCGACCAGTGCATCGACAATACGTTTGCCCGGAAAGCTATAACGCACCAGACACCATGCCAGTAACAGGCCAAAAACTACATTAATCAAAGCAGCGATAATGGCTGAACTAAAGCTTAGCTGTAATGATTTCAAGATACGTTCAGAGCTCAGGATTTCCCATAAGCCTTCCCAGCCAATGCCGAGTGATTTAATAAAAACGGCAGAGAGCGGGATCAGAACGATTAATGACAAATACGCTAGGGTAAAGCCTAGAGAAAGACCAAATCCTGGCAGCACTCGGGATCGCTGCGACATGATTACTCCTCAAAAGAGAGAATGCTGGTTAAAGTTAACCAGCGAAAATTAGAAAATAGAATCGGCACAAGCATAATTTGCAGGGACTAAAATGCAAATTTAAAATAATACTTGCTCTCATCAACTTTGCTGATATGGTGCATAGCCTTTTCTGAAATCAAATATTGTTCAATTTCAGGGAAAGAACCAAAACCGGAAGCAACATTGACATGGCCTACAGCTCCCAGATTAATCGGTTTGATCTTCCAGGCTTTCGCCAGAACCTGAGCATCTTCAAAACTTAGCCATGGATCATTTTCACTGATCAACAAAGTCGTTGGAGCCTGAATCTTGAGCTGCTGAAAATAGGCACTGTAATCTGTCTGGCTATCACGGGCAAAACCATTTTCCCCAAAACGTACCGGATTGGCAGGTGCAACCAGCACCAGATTTTTGACTTTAGTATTCAGTTCAGGATGCTGGGCCAGTGCTGCCACGCTAGTCAAACAGCCAAAGCTATGTGCCACAATTTGTACATCATCTGGAATGGCTTGCAGAGTTTTAACAAATTCAGCGACCCATACATCCAGTACCGGATGACTCCAGTCTTTTTGCTGCACACGGGAGCAACGCATGAGCCGGTGTTGCAGGCAGGTTTGCCAGTGATTGTATTCACTGCCACCTACACCGGGAACAATAAGCGTATGAGTCATGTCGATGCTCCTGTATGAAATCAGTTTAAATTATTTTTTTGCGCTGTTAGCTTTAACGATCTGGTCAAAAACACCACCATTTTCAAAGTGGGCTTTCTGTACTTTATCCCAGCCACCAAATTCCTGATCAATAGTCACCAGTTTTAATGGCTTAAAGACTTGGCTGTATTTCGCTAGCACTTTTTCATTACGTGGGCGATAGAAGTTACGTGCTGAGATTTCCTGACCCAGTGGTGAGTACAGGAAGTTTAAATAACCCTGGGCCAGGTATTTGTTACCTTTTTTATTGGCATTCTTTTCAACAATCGCCACGGGTGGCTCAGCTAGAATTGACAGGGAAGGAGTCACAATTTCAAACTTGCCCGGTTGTTCACGAAGGGCTAAATGTGCTTCATTTTCCCAAGCCAGTAATACGTCACCGATGCCACGTTCAGCAAAAGTGGTGGTTGAACCACGCGCACCTGAATCAAGTACTTTGGTTTGTTTATAGATTTTACGAACAAATTCTTGTGCAGTTTTGTCGTTACCGCCCGGTAAGTGTTTTGCATATGCCCAAGCTGCTAAATAGTTCCAGCGTGCACCGCCTGAAGTTTTAGGATTTGGTGTGATAATCGCTACACCCGGTTTTACCAGATCACCCCAATCCTTGATGCCCTTTGGATTGCCTTTACGTACCAGGAATACAATAGTAGAAGTATAGGGTGTTGAGTTTTGTGGTAATTTTTTCTGCCAGTCTGCAGGTAACAGTTTGGCTTTTTCGACCAGTACATCAATATCAGCGGCTAATGCCAAAGTTACGACATCGGCATCCAGACCATCAATCACGGCACGCGCCTGTTTACCTGAACCACCATGTGACTGTTTAAAATTAATGCTTTGGCCACTACGGCTTTTCCAGTATTTACCAAATTCTTTATTGACGTCTTCATAGAGTTCACGCGTCGGATCATAAGAGACATTCAGAAAGTCGCGCGCTGCAGCAGAAAACGAAGTTGCTGAAATAACAGCAGCCAGAACCCCTAGTTTTAGTTTTGTTGAAATGCTCATGTGAACCTCAAACTCTTACACGTTTTGTAACATGAGTGAAGAATAAACCTATTCTTTATGCATAAAAAATAATTAAAAATGAATTTTATATGAAAATATAAGATAAAAGAGTTTATAAGTATTTGAAACAATAATGGCCTTATTCAATAAGGCCATTGCATAGACATTTATTATTACGATTTTGTGCTATTTACCTTTACGATCTGGTCAAAGATACCGCCATTGGCAAAGTGTTTTTTCTGTACCTTGTCCCAGCCACCAAACTCTTTATCAATAGTCACCAGCTTCAGCGATTTAAAGACATTGCTGTATTGTTTTAATACTGCCGCATTACGTGGGCGATAGAAATTCTTCGCAGCAACCGTTTGACCCGCAGGTGAGTACAGGTAATTCAGATACGCTTTAGCCAGATTTTCATTACCATCTTTTTTGGCATTCTTTTCAACGATTGCCACTGGTGGCTCAGCCAAAATCGACAGAGAAGGGGTGATGATTTCAAACTTGCCTGGCTGTTCACGAATCGCTAGGTGTGCTTCATTTTCCCAAGCCAGCAATACATCACCGATGCCGCGTTCAGCAAAAGTTGTTGTTGCACCACGTGCACCTGAGTCGAGTACTTTGGTCTGTTTATAAATCTGGCGAACAAAGTCTTGAGCTTTAGTATCGTTACCGCCTGGCTGATGTTTCGCCCAGGCCCACGCTGCTAAATAGTTCCAGCGCGCGCCACCAGAGGTTTTCGGATTTGGCGTAATGATTTCTACGCCCGGTTTCACCAGATCGCCCCAGTCTTTAATGCCTTTAGGGTTGCCTTTTTTCACCAGGAAAACGATGGTTGAGGTATAAGGTGTCGAATTTTGTGGAAATTTCTTTTGCCAGTCTTTAGGTAGCAGGCCGCGTGCTGCAATCTCATCAATATCTGCAGCTAGGGCCAAAGTCACGACGTCCGCATCCAGACCATCAATGACAGCACGTGCCTGTTTACCTGAACCGCCATGTGACTGTTTGAAGTTAACATCCTGACCAGTAGATTTTTTCCAGTAAGCACTGAATTCTTTATTAAAGTTATCGTACAATTCGCGAGTTGGGTCATAAGACACGTTCAGGAAGTCTTTTGCAGATACGCTAAAAGCAGTTGCCGAAATAAGAGCTGCCAATACCCCCATTTTTAATTTACGGATGTTCATATTTGCCTCAAATGTTTCTTTGTTTTGTTGGATGGGGCAAGAATAGCTGGAGATTTTTTGCAGAAAAAATAATTAAAAACGAATTTTATGTGAGTAAAACAGATATATAGACAGAGCTTATATTTCATCGCTCTATCCGTCACCAGAGAGGCCTTAAAAGCATGCTGTATTTAAAAAATGCTCAACCCGTCAAAGATATAGATGTGCTGGATCGTGCCTTTCATTATGGTGATGGCTGCTTTACTACCGCTCGCATCCGTCGAAACCGGATCGAGTTAGCAGACCGTCATCTAGCCCGTTTAAGGATGAGCCAGCAAAAATTAAGTTTGCAGGCTGATCTGGACCTGATTGAAAAAAGTTTGCAAGCGTTATTGAAATCAGAAGCTGAACTGAACGGCACCTTAAAGATTGTACTGAGTCGTGGTATAGGGCAGCGTGGTTATAGCCTGCCAGACCATCCGGCAGATCTTTGGGTGTTCTATTATCCGAAAACTGTACAGGACTTCAGTTATGAACAGATTCAGACGGGTGTATTGCAACAGGCCATTGGTCTCAGTATGTCGAATCTGGTGGGGCTGAAAACCTTAAACCGTCTGGAACAGGTTTTGCTTAAACAGGAAGCGGATCAGCGTGGCTGGCCGGAAGCACTGGTCACAGATGTGCAGGGTACAATTGTTGAAGGGGTGAGCAGTAATTGCTTCATTCGTATAAACAATACATGGATTACACCAGAACTTCGTTATAATGGCGTCTTCGGTGTGATGCGTGCAGAAATTTTGCAACGTATGCAGGATCAGGGCATTATCTGTCAGCAGCGTGATGTGGAAATGGATGAAATTCCCCATATCGACAGTCTGTTTTTCTGCAATGCGCTCAGTCCGATGAAAATTGCCACTCAATTTGAGCAGCGTGCTTTAAATGTAGATGCTTGTATTGAACTTTTTAACCGTCTTCGATTGAATCAGATGCCTTATTAATATGTCAGCTTCCAAGTCTAAAACCAAAAAGAAAAATAATGCCAAACGCCCTGGTTTCATGAAAGGGATAGTTTTATTTCTAATCGGGATACTCCTGGTTCTAGGGCTGATCCTAAAAGCTAGCCTATGGAAAGATTATCCTGTAAAAGGTCAAAAACAGTTACTGGCAATTAGTAACGGTGAAACCTATTCTGGATTTATTGATCGGCTGGCCAAAGAAAATCATGTCAGCTTTCCGATTATTTTAAAGCTGTATCAGCGCATCATGATTCATGACACCATGAAGGCGGGTGTTTATGAAATTCCTCAAGGTATGAGTATCCGTGCAGTGCTGGACATGATTTCCAATGCAGAAAATGCTCAGATGAACCGGATTCTGGTGATTGAGGGTACGACTTTTAAACAGCTGATTGAGGCCTTAAAGAAAGATGATCTGGTGACTAAAGAAGTGGTAAATTTGCCAACCGATCAATTGCTCAAAGAGCTCAATATTCCATTTAATCATCCTGAAGGTCTGTTCGCTCCGGATACCTATTTCTTTGCCAAAGGCGAAACAGATCGCAAGATTCTGACCGATCTTTATCAGCGTCAGATGAAGGCTCTGGATCAGGCTTGGGAAAAACGTGCATCAGATCTGCCATATCAGAATAAATATGAAGCGCTGATCATGGCATCAATCATTGAAAAAGAAACTAGTCTGGATAGCGAGTTAGAACAGGTATCTGGCGTATTTGTGCGCCGTTTGAAAATCGGCATGCGTCTACAGACAGATCCAACCGTAATTTATGGTATGGGTGAAAATTACAAGGGTAATATCACCCGTCAGGATCTACGCACTTCAACACCCTATAACACCTATACCATGGCTGGCTTGCCGCCCACACCAATTGCTTTGCCAAGCAAAAAAGCTATTGAAGCATCGATGCATCCGGACAATTCACAAAATCTTTATTTTGTTGCAACGGGTAATGGTGGGCATAAATTCAGCAGCAGTCTGCAAGACCACAATAAAGCAGTACAAGAGTATCTCTCTGTTTTACGTTCAAAAAATAAGGAATGAGCATGTTTATCAGCTTTGAAGGCACTGAAGGTGTAGGGAAAACCACACTCATTCGTCGTATCTATGATGATTTTATTGCTCAAGGTAAAGAGGTCGTGCTGACCCGCGAGCCGGGCGGTACACCGATGGCAGAACAGATTCGTTCGCTATTGTTGGCCGTAAACCACGAAGAAGCGATGTGCCATGATACAGAGTTATTGCTGATGTATGCGGCACGTGCCCAGCATCTGACACAAGTGATTCTACCCGCTTTAAATGCTGGAAAAATTGTCTTATGTGATCGCTTCAGTGATGCCAGTTTTGCCTATCAATGTGCAGGGCGTGGACTCAGTGAAGACAAGCTGAATCTGTTGAATCAAAATTTCGTGGAACGTATGCCGGATATTACGTTCTGGCTGGATGCACCGATTGAACTGGGTATGAATCGCGCACGTGCCCGAGGTGCGCTGGATCGGTTTGAGCAAGAGAAAGTTACTTTCTTTGAGAAAGTTCGCGCCGGATATGCCACGCTATGCCAGCGTCATCCAGAGCGGATTAAACGTCTGGATGCGACTCAAACACCGGATCAGGTGTTTGAACAGGCGCTGTCTTATTTAAAATAATTTTATTCTAAAGATATTTTTGGCATACTTTTCTCTAGTTATTTCAAGGAAGAATCTTCTATATTGGAAGAAATCAGGAAGATAAAACATGATGAAAAGTACAAGAGAAGAAATCATCCAGTTTTTACAGCAGGAATTTCCACAGAGCCTGGAAAAGTGCCAGATCGAAGCTGTAGTGCCTCAGGGTGCAATCTTACTGTATCGAGTGAGTGAGCAGGAATTACGTCCCGGCGGCACAGTGTCTGGCCCCACCATGATGACCTTAGCTGATCTGGCCTTATATATTGCGATCCTCGGTGAGATTGGACTGGTTGGCCTGGCAGTGACTACGAACTTAAATATCAATTTTCTGCGTAAACCTTCGGGTGGTGTTGATCTGCGAGGGGAAAGTAAATTGATGAAAGTGGGGAAGGCGCTCATTGTGGGAGAAGTCTGGATTTATTCGATTGATCAGGAAGAGCCGGTTGCTCATGTGACAGCGACCTATTCGGTTCCACCACGTAAAGAACACGTGCATTCCTTAAAATGCTGATTAATTCTTACAAATTATATGCTTTATTTAAATCCTGATTATTCTAAAAACTTAAAAAATCAGAGCCAAAGAAAAGGCAGATAACATTTAAAAATATTATCTGCCTTATTTATATTTTTAAGCATTCACCAAAGGGGTTTCTACTTCAAAACTTGGTGGAATCAGTACAGTTTTACGTAGTTCAGGCAGCAATTCTGGATAATCCAGGGTGAAATGCAGGCCACGGGACTCTTTACGCTGCATGGCACAACGCACGATCATCTCTGAAACTAACACCAGATTACGTAGCTCAATCAAGTTTTTGCTCACCTGATAATCCTGATAGTACTCGGTAATTTCTTTCTTCAACATCTCAATTCGGTGCAGGGCACGTTCCAGACGTTTAGTGGTACGCACAATACCGACATAGTTCCACATGGTCTGACGCAGCTCGTCCCAGTTTTGCAGAATAACTACATCTTCATCAGGATTGGTCACCTGAGAATCATCCCATTCTGGTACCTCAGGGATAGCTTGATCTGTTCTGAAATTTTCCTGAATCTGTTTGGCAGCACTCATGCCATATACAAAACATTCTAAAAGTGAGTTACTGGCCATACGGTTAGCGCCGTGTAAGCCAGTATAAGAAGTTTCACCAATGGCATAGAGTCCAGCAATATCGGTCTGACTGTTTTCATCTACGACCACACCACCACAGGTATAATGCGCAGCAGGAACCACAGGAATCATTTCCTTGGTGATGTCGATGCCAAGTTCTAACAGACGTGCATATAAGGTTGGGAAGTGTTCTTTGATGAAGCTTTCATCTTTATGGGTAATATCTAGCCAGACATGACGAATGCCCAGACGTTTAATCTCATAGTCAATCGCGCGTGCCACAATATCACGTGGTGCCAGCTCTGCACGCTCATCAAAACGCAGCATAAAACGCTCACCATCAGGTAGGCGTAAATAGGCGCCTTCACCACGCATGGCTTCTGTGATCAGGAATGAACGGGCTTGTGGATGATATAAACAGGTCGGATGGAACTGGTTGAATTCCATATTGGCAACCCGGCAACCGGCACGATAGGCCATCGCAATCCCATCACCAGTCGCGATATCCGGATTGGAAGTATAAAGATAAGCTTTCATCGCACCGCCACAAGCCAGGGCAGTAAATGGTGCTAAGAAAGTATGAACTTGTGCACTTGCTTCATTGAGTGCATATAAACCTAAGGCGCGATTTTCACCATCTAAGCCCAGTTTTTGTGAACAGATCAGGTCGATCGCAATGTAATTTTCAAAGATGGTAATATTTTCTTTTTCCTGAACGCGCTGTACTAACGTGGTAGAAATGGCACGCCCAGTCGCATCAGCTGCGTGAATGATTCGGCGCTGTGAATGGCCGCCTTCACGGGTCAAATGTAATTGTTCCTGCTCATCCAGAGTAAATTGCACGCCATGTTTCAGTAGAAAATCCACCGAAGGCTTACCACCTTCCACCGTCTGCTTCACAGCATCCATTTCACACAGATGTACACCTGCAATCATGGTGTCATCAATATGCTGTTCAATCGAGTCTGTCTCATCCAGTACGGCTGCAACACCGCCTTGAGCATAATAGGTACTGGCATCGGTCAGGGTAGATTTGGCAAGAACTGCAATATTAAAATGTTCAGGCAAAGAAAGTGCTAAACTTAGGCCGGCACCACCACTGCCCACAATGATCACGTCAAAATGATGGGTAAGGGGAAAATTATACATGTCCATCAGCTAATTGAAAAAAGTCCGGTAATCAGAGCGCTTTTTTGTACAAAAGGCAAGCGTTTAAGTGCTCATTTATTGATGAAAAAAATTAATAAAAACGCCAATCTCAACTTTAAATAAGCTTTTCAAATTGAATCGGCGAATAACCACATTTTTTATTCATAACGACGCAGACCGTATGTGACAAAATCTTTCTGATAAAACGATGCGATAAGTGCCATAAATCTCTTGCCCTTACTTTTTGAATATTAAAGCGATCAGTTAATTGACCAATGACCGTTTCAATTTTCCTTCGTGCTCTCATAAGCAACCTCATTGATTCTTGAGATCTAGAGTCCGGCATATTCTTTCTTAAAGGAGTTTGTAGATCAACATACTGAAATTTATAGTATTCTTTTAAGCTGGGTCTTAAGTAACCTTTATCTGCACCTAGTAACCCATGAATATTTTCTGTGATTTCTGGTGCAACATCACGCTCATCTACATTTGCTGGAGCGAAAGTATAGCCAGTAATCATACCCTCCAAATTAATTACAAGATGCCCTTTAAAACCATAGTATTTCTCTTGTTGTGCAGCACAATAACTAAAACCTGCATGTTCTTTGAAATTCTTGTGTCTTTTTGCTCGACTATAACGACAAACAGGTATAGGAAATCCATCAATAAAATGAATATGATCCTGACCATAATGTGCAGTTAATTGGGCTGTGATTTTTTGATGAACTTGCCATAAGTTTGCACAATGCTTACAAAAGTTAGGATATGAACCTAAATGAGGGAACCAACTTAAGTAATTGTTTTTAAAAAACATCCATATGCTTTTATCCGTATCCATTTTGAGACACTCACCAACAATTTGAATTGTGATAATTTCAATATCGGTTAAAGCAGGTGGAAAACCACGTTTTCTTAATGGTTCAGAGACTATAGTTGGGTAAATTTCCTCTATGATTAAATAGACAATGATGATAAATTCTTCAGTGGACATAACTGTAATTTTATTTTCATAGACGGATTTAAAATGAGGTTATGTCCTTTTTATTTCAATGACTTAAAAAGTTGAGATTGGCGTAATAAAAGCTTTAACTTAATGCTTTAGAAAAATTAAAGGTTGCTAACATTCAAGCTTTCGAACATATTTTTACTTAAAATATATGAAGTTTGTGATAAAACCTATTTACATAAATTTATCAACAATTTGGGTGAATAATTTATATGAAAATTCTGGATTTAAAAAAAGGATTATTTGCAGCGACTGTTACTATGAGTGCTGCTCAGTTACAGGCAGTAACACCCGTCGATTTTTCTAACCTGGTTGATCAGGTCAGTCCGGCAGTTGTCAGTGTGAGTGTTGTCAAAAAAATGAGCGAAGAAGAGCTCTTGCAACAACAGGTTCCTGAAATTTTACGCCGTTTCTTTGGTAATCAAGTGATTATTCCGCAGCCACGTGTACCGCAGGAAAAAACCGGATATGGGAGTGCCTTCTTCATTAGTAAGGATGGCTATCTGCTGACCAACCACCACGTAGTTGAAGATGCGTCTAAAGTGACAATTACCTTGAATGATCGTCGGGAAATTGATGCAACAGTCGTGGGAAGCGACGAGCGTACTGACGTCGCTTTATTGAAAGTTAATGGTTCAGGTTTCCCGGAACTGCGTACTGGTGATGTCGATAAATTACGTGTAGGTGAACCCGTATTAGCAATCGGTTCACCTTTTGGTTTTGACTACTCCGCTTCTGCCGGCATTGTCAGTGCCAAGATGCGTAACATGATGGGTGAAACAGCCGTACCATTTATTCAAACTGACGTTGCCCTCAACCCGGGAAACTCGGGTGGACCGCTATTTAACCAGCGCGGTGAAGTGGTTGGGGTGAACTCACGAATCTTCAGTGGTACTGGCGGTTATATGGGGCTGTCATTTTCGATTCCGATTGATGTCGCTATGGAAGTCGCTGACCAGCTGAAACGTGATGGTAAGGTGACTCGTTCTTATCTGGGGGTAAGCCTGCAAGATATCGACCGTACTTTGGCTGAATCTTATAAATTATCTAAGCCAGAAGGTTCTTTAATTACCCAGGTTGCACCAAATTCGCCAGCGGCTAAAGCGGGTCTGCAAGCCGGTGATGTGATTTTAAAATACAATGGTACTGATATTTCACGCACTAGCCAGTTGCTGAACTATTTGAACCGTTCTGCGCCTAAACAGCAGATCCAGTTAGAAATATTACGTGATGATAAACGTCGTAATATCAATGCAACACTCACGATTGCGCCAGATGAAACGCCAGCCAAAGCAGGCAACCAGGCTCAGCCAAATAAAGGTCCGGTATTAGGCGTTACTATTCGTGAATTAAGTCCGGCTGAAAAAGAGCGTTTAGAGATTAAGGGTGGTGTAGTCATTCAGGACGTTCGTAGAGACGGGATCGCAGCTCAGGCACGGATCATGCCAAATGATGTTGTGACTCAAATCAATGGTAAAGCGATATTGAACAGTAACCAGTTTGTGGAAGCTGTGGCAGACCTGAAAAAAGGTAGTGTTGCCCGTGTCGGTCTGATTCGTCAGGGTCAACGTGCCATTGTCGGGATGCGCATTTCATAAAATATATGAATCTTCAATAAAAGACCGCTTGTATAGGCGGTTTTTTATTTTTCGCAATTTACCCGAGCCATAATTTCTGTAGACTCTGTACATGGAAAAAATTGCGATAAAGGATAAGAGAAAAGTGACTGGTATTTTTGACCAAGTTTTAAAGGTACATCCTGAACATATTGATCGTCTAGGACATGTGAATAACGTCATTTATGTGCAGTGGATGCAGGATGTGGCCTCGGCCCATATCGAGCAATTAGGACTCGGTTTAAATGAGTATCTGCAACTTAAACATGCCATGGTTGCAGTTGAACATCATGTCCAGTATCGCAAGGCGGCATTTGAAGGGGATGAGCTGATTCTACGAACCTGGTTAAGTGATTTGAATGCCTTATATTCATTCAGACAGTATGCTTTTTATCGTCCACAGGATCAGAATGTCCTATTTACCGGTAGCACGCAGTGGGCTTGTATCGAAATTGCGTCGGGTCGCCCGAAGCGTATGTCGCCAAGTTTTACCCAAGCTTATCAGCCCCTCTCAGACAGTATTAACCCTTATGATTTTTCTACTTTATATTTGAGTGAAGAAGCAAAGGCAATAAGAGAAGAATCAATCTAATAAGGTGATGATATTGAGATCGAATAGAAGGCAGCTACTAAATAGGAAACAGCCCATTTAACAAGCTGTTTCTAAGAAAAAGCTGAGGAAAAGAAAAATAAGAAGAAACTGGTCATGTGCTTAAGACAGCTAAGAGAGAAGAAAGATAATTCTTTTTCTGTATCTCCATTCTGCTATAATCCTCGGCAATTTCTATTCGGCTTTTGTTATGCAATGACTTTTTAAATTGCATGGCGCGTTTTTTTCTCAAGGTAGCCCATGGCGCAAGCTAAAAAATCTGTTGATATTAAAAACATTCGTAACTTCTCGATTATTGCGCATATTGACCACGGTAAATCGACTCTGGCAGACCGTTTTATTCAAACTTGTGGTGGTTTACAGGATCGTGAAATGCAGGCTCAAGTTCTTGATTCTATGGAACTTGAACGCGAACGTGGGATTACCATCAAAGCGGCTTCGGTCACCTTGTACTATACCCATCCAAATGGTCAAGAGTATCAGTTGAACTTCATTGATACCCCGGGACACGTGGATTTCTCTTATGAAGTTTCACGTTCTTTAGCGGCCTGTGAAGGTGCACTTCTCGTTGTGGATGCAGCGCAAGGGGTAGAAGCGCAGTCTGTAGCAAACTGCTATACCGCGATTGAGCAGGGTCTGGAAGTTTTACCAGTACTGAACAAGATTGACTTGCCACAGGCTGAACCCGAACGTGTAATTCAGGAAATTGAAGATATTATCGGGATTGAAGCGACTGAAGCACCGACCTGTTCAGCAAAAACTGGCCTAGGTATTGAAGGTGTACTTGAAACGCTGGTGAATGTCATTCCTGCACCAACAGGTGAACGTGATGCACCGCTGCAAGCGTTGATTATTGACTCATGGTTCGATAACTACTTGGGCGTGGTATCTCTAGTTCGTGTGAAACAGGGGCGTGTTCGCAAAGGCGACAAGATGCTGGTGAAATCGACGGGTCAGACACATATCATCACTTCAGTCGGTATTTTCAATCCGAAGCATACTGAAACCGATATCCTTGAAGCGGGTGAAGTTGGTTTCGTGATTGCCGGTATTAAAGACATTTTTGGTGCACCAGTGGGTGATACCATTACACTGGCAACTACTCCAGAAGTTCCAACATTACCTGGTTTCAAAAAAGTAAAACCACAGGTCTATGCGGGCCTGTTCCCAATCGATTCCAGTGATTTTGAACCTTTCCGTGAAGCATTGCATAAACTGCAAATCAATGACTCTGCGCTGTTCTTCGAACCAGAAAGTTCTGATGCTCTAGGCTTCGGTTTCCGCTGTGGCTTCTTAGGTATGCTGCACATGGAGATCGTACAGGAGCGTCTAGAACGTGAATACGATCTGGATTTGATCTCTTCAGCACCAACTGTAATTTATGAAGCAGTGATGAAAAATGGCAATACCATTTACATCGATAGTCCGTCAAAAATGCCAGATGGCTCAACTGTTGAAGACCTGCGTGAACCAATTGCAGAGTGTCATATCCTCGTGCCACAGGAATACCTGGGTAATGTCATGACCCTATGTATTGAGCGCCGTGGTGTACAGAAAGACATGAAGTTCATGGCGAATCAGGTATCCGTTACTTTTGAAATTCCAATGGCCGAAGTGGTGATGGATTTCTTTGATAAATTGAAATCTTGTTCACGTGGTTTTGCGTCACTAGATTACAACTTTGTGCGTTTTGAAAGTTCATCACTGGTGAAAGTGGATGTCCTGATCAATGGTGAAAAAGTCGATGCTTTAGCAATGATTTGCCATCGTCAGGATGCACGTCATCGTGGAATTGCACTGGTTGAAAAAATGAAAGACCTGATTCCTCGTCAGATGTTTGATGTGGCAATTCAGGCTGCTATTGGTGCGCAAATTATTGCCCGTTCTACTGTAAAAGCAATGCGTAAAAACGTATTGGCAAAATGTTATGGTGGGGACGTATCACGTAAGAAGAAACTTCTTGCAAAACAGAAAGAAGGTAAGAAACGTATGAAACAGGTGGGTAGCGTTGAAATTCCACAAGAAGCGTTCTTAGCTGTACTGAAAGTCGAACGCTAATACTATAAGGATAATAAGCCCATGGATTTTGATTTTAATTTGATTCTTGTTCCTGCGACCTTATTTTTCGTCGCGGTCTGGTTGCTGGATAAGTTTGTTCTGAAACAACGACAGACCAAAGGTAAGGGCAATGAAAACTTCATTATTACCTGGGCTTATGATTTCTGGCCGGTTTTGGCGGTCGTTTTAGTATTGCGTTCTTTCCTGTACGAACCTTTCAATATTCCATCAGACTCCATGGTTCCAACCCTGGAAACCGGTGATTTTATCCTGGTCAATAAATTTGACTATGGTGTGAAATTACCAATTGTTAATACAAAAATTCTGGATACAGGTAGCCCGGAGCGTGGTGATGTCGTGGTCTTCCGCTATCCGCCACAACCAACGATTAGCTATATCAAACGTGTAATTGGTTTGCCAGGTGATCATATTGTTTATGATCATGGCCAGTTAACCATTAATGGTGAGAAAGTAGCAAAAGTTCCAGTAGAATTCAGCCGTGAAAAAGATCGCCTGGATACGCCAAATTCGATTTATCATAAAGAAACCATTGGCGAACATACTTTCACTATGCGTGAACTGGAAGGAGTAAATGTAGCTCGTCAGGCTCCATTCCTTAACTATATAGAAAATGGTAAGTTTTCAGCTGAAAATGGTTTATATTGGGAAGTGAAAGTTCCAGAAGGCCATTACTTTGCGATGGGGGATAATCGCGATCAAAGTGCTGACAGTCGTTTCTGGGGCTTTGTTCCGGAAGAAAACTTAACAGGTCGCGCATTCTATATCTGGATGCATAAAGAACCTGGCTTTAAACTGCCATCGTTTAGTCGAAACGGAATAATCGATTAATTATTTCAGTCAGGAAAATAAAAAATGAAACATCAACAAGGTGCTTCGTATATTGGAATTTTATTTGCAATCATGGGGTTTGCTTTTCTTGCCAAAGTGGCGATTGCAGTTTGGGGGCCATACTTTGATGATCGTATGGTGGACAATCAGATTGAGGAACTTTTAAAGAGTTCTCCGGCAAATATTGCACCAGAAAAATTTCGTCAACAGATGGGTCAGCGTTTAGAAATGAACAATATTCGCGATCTGAAATTTGATGAAATTGCCAAGGTAACCAACACTGATGGTTTACAGGTGCACAAGAATTATGAAATTCGCAAGAATTTTATATTGAATATAGATTTAGTGATGAAGTTTGAGAAAGATTTTGATCAAAGCACAGTCAAAACTAAATGATGAGCGTCTTGCCAAACGGATCGGTTATCAGTTTAAACAAGCTGATCTGTTAAAACTGGCATTGACCCATCGTTCAGTCAGTCATAAACACAACTATGAACGCCTAGAATTTCTAGGCGATTCTCTTTTAGGGATGATCATAGCCAATTATCTCTTTACTGCTTACCCGCAGGAAAACGAGGGCCGTCTGACGCGTATGCGTGCGACTCTTGTCCGACAGGAAGCGTTAGGGAAAATTGCTAATGATCTAAAATTGAGTCAGAACCTGATTCTCAGTACGGGTGAGCTGAAATCGGGTGGTCATCATCGTGAGTCTATACTTGCGGATACGGTCGAAGCCATTATTGGTGCGATCTATGTGGATTGCGGTGATCTCACTGTACTACAGGCGATTGTGCTAAAATGGTACGAACCGTATTTAGACAATATAGAACCAACTGACCAGCTGAAAGACCCTAAATCACGCCTACAGGAATATTTACAAGCACGTAAAAAACCTCTCCCAGTTTACGAGGTTGTAGATATTCAGGGTGATGCCCCGAACCAGCATTTCAAAGTGGAATGCCAGGTAGAAGGCTTACCGGTCATGGCCGGTGAAGGTTCAAGCCGACGATTCGCTGAACAGGCGGTTGCGGCAGATATTTTAAAACATTTGGAGCATAAGTCTTAATGACTACTCATTCCGATCACATTGATGCTGATCACGAGTCGCAAAGCGACAGCAATGACTTGATTAGTCAATTTTTCAGTGCACAGGGTACTGAAATTCCTTCTGATTATCGTAGCGGTTTCGTGGCGATTGTCGGACGTCCAAACGTAGGTAAATCGACCTTGATGAACCACTTACTGGGCCAGAAACTTTCGATTACTTCACGTAAGCCACAAACCACACGTCATAAAATTGTAGGGATTGATTCACGTGAAAAATCTCAGGCAGTATTTGTTGATACACCGGGGATGCATAAGAAAGAAGTGCGTGCCATCAATAAAATGATGAACCGAGCTGCGCACTCTGCACTGCGTGACGTGAACCTGGTACTGTTTGTAGTTGACGCACAGAAATGGACCCAGAACGACGAGCTTGTTCTGGAGAAATTAAAAAATGCGGATATGCCAGTAATTCTGGTGATTAACAAGCTGGACACGTTTGAGAACAAGAATGAGGCCTTACCGCTGATTCGTGAACGTGCTAAACTGATGAACTTTGCTGAAATCGTACCGGTATCTGCACTTCGTGGTGCAAATCTCGAACACTTACGCGATACGATTGCCAAGTACCTGCCATTCCAGCCACCACTGTATTCATTAGATCAGCTTACCGATCGTTCAGAGCGTTTCCTGGCCTCTGAAATTATCCGTGAAAAGATCATGCGTCAGTTAGGCGAAGAACTGCCATACGATTTAACTGTTCAGATTGAATCTTTCAAAACTGAAGAGCCGACCCTGAACGAAAAAACAGGTCGTATGAAGCCGGCATGTACTTATATTGATGCCACCATTTTCGTTGATCGTGCTGGCCAAAAAGCCATTGTGATTGGTGAAAAAGGCTCCAAGCTGAAAAAAATCGGTATGGATGCACGTGTCGATATGGAAAAGATGTTCGAACAGAAAATCATGCTAACGCTTTGGGTGAAAGTCAAAGGCGGCTGGTCTGATGATGAGCGAGCCCTGAAAAGTCTAGGTTATAGCGACATTTAAATTGGATAGGAACGGATCATGATGAAATTTCTGGTAGTCATTGCATGTGTTTTATTTTTGCAGGGCTGTATTCATAAAGTAGTGACCGTTCCTGCCAAAGTTGCCTATAAAACCACAAAGTACGCGGTCAAAGGGACCGCGGCTGTTGTGGGTGCCGCCATTCCCGATGGGGATGACGAAGAAGACGAGAAAAAATCAAAAAAGAATAAAGACTAAAGAAGTAGCCTATGCGTAATGAAGTGCTGCATGGATACTTGATTCATCATCGTAAATATCGCGATCGCAGTCATATTGTGCATTTATTTACCCAGGAATATGGCCGTATTGACGGGATACTGAGACAAAATCCTCCACCACAATATCAACCCATCAGCTTGCTAGCCTCTGGCAAATCTGAACTCAAAAACTTCACCAAATTAGAAATTGTTAATCAGCCGATCTTTTTTTTTGGCGATGCCTTCTTTTCTGGCTTTTATCTAAATGAAATCCTGTTGCGTTTATGTCCGCTTGAAGTGCAAATGCCGCTGACCTTTGCCAAATATGGCGAAACGTTGAATGCCTTGCAAAAACTCTCCGATCAGGAAAATCCCAATACTTATTTAAAACAGGTTCTGCGTCAGTTTGAACATATCTTATTAGAAGAACTGGGCTATGAACTGGATTTTTCGGTTGATGCCAATCAGGCACCAATCAATCCCTTGCAACATTACTATTTTCAGTTGAATGAAGGTTTTATGCCTTCGGCCAAGGCCTTGCGCTCAACCATGTCGGGCCAGCAGATTTTAACAATGCAGCACTATGAAAAGGGTAGGGATTTTAATCCAGAACAGTTACAATTACTGACGAAGCTATATCGACAGGTGATCACTGCTTTGCTTGGTGACCGACCACTGAAAAGTCGACAGTTGTGGATCCAAAATTCTCAATCTCAATCGTAGTTAGGAAAATATTATGGCTGCATTACTTGGTGTCAATATTGACCATGTCGCAACTTTAAGACAAGCACGTGGTACGACGTACCCAGACCCAGTCAATGCTGCATTGATCTGCGAACAGGCGGGTGCAGAGGGCATTACCTTGCATTTACGTGAAGACCGTCGTCATATCCAGGATGATGATGTACGTCGTATGCGTCCGGTATTGACCACGCATATGAATCTGGAAATGGCTGTGACTGATGAAATGGTGGCTTTTGCTAAAGAAATTCAGCCGCATCATGTCTGTTTTGTGCCTGAAAAACGTCAGGAAGTCACTACTGAAGGCGGTCTGGATGTGGTTGGTCATTTTGAAGATGTGAAAAAAGCCACTCAAGAACTGACTGCGATTGGCTGTGATGTGTCACTATTTATTGATGCTGACTTTGCCCAGATTGATGCTGCGGTCGCGTGTGGTGCGCCGACGATTGAGATTCACACAGGCGCCTATGCCGATGCAGAAACTCCAGAAGCGCAACAAGCGGAACTTGAACGCATTGTGAAAGGCGCTGAATATGCTGCTTCTAAAGGTCTGGTGGTGAATGCAGGTCATGGTCTGAATATGGATAATGTCACTCCAATTGCTGCAATTCCTCAAATTCATGAATTAAATATTGGTCACTCGATTATTGCAGATGCAGTTTTTGTTGGTTTAGCGCAAGCGGTTCAACAAATGAAGGCTGCAATTAAAGCTGCGCGTTAAGATTGCAAGAAACATATGTCAAATATTGATTATGATGAACTGATGAAGCCTGTCATTGGCTTCCTGGGTTGTGAAACACCAAAAGCCTGGCTCGATGAGGCATTACAGAATCTGGAGATCCTGATGCAGGATCATGCTAACTGTGAGAAGAAAGCAGCCAGTACAGCAATGAACCTGATGTTCCGCTATAGCTTCTTTGTAGATTTACAGGTGAAACTGGCGCAACTGGTACGTGAAGAAATGCTGCACTATGAACAGGTGCTGGAATTCATGAATAAGCGTGGCCAGCAATGGATTGGTCTCAGTGCAGGGCGTTATGCGGGTGGTTTGCGTAAGGAAATCCGGACCTATGAACCAGAAGCATTAATTGATGTGCTGGTGATTGGTGCTTTTGTAGAAGCACGCTCTTGTGAGCGTTTCTATGCGCTTGCTCCGCTGGTGGATGACGAGTTAGGACGCTATTACCGTTACTTGCTCAAATCTGAATCTCGCCATTTTGAGGACTACTTGGCCTTAGCTTTGGATGTGGCTAAAACTGCAAAATTGAAAAATCCGCAAGAAGATATTCAAAGTCGAATTAAGCATATCCGGGAAGTAGAAAAGAATCTGATTCTCAGTCCAGATGAAATGTTCCGTTTCCATAGTGGTGTGCCAACAAAAGCAGCTTAAGAAGCTACTTTATTAAGACATCAAAGAAGATCCTCCAAATTGGGGGATTTTTTTATAACTATAAAGAATCTGTAACTAACTTATTTATTAAAAGAATTTAAAATAGCCTAAGCGATATAAAATTTAATCTGATGTTTCTTACAGTAAGAGTGGAGAAATTAGCATCATGCAAGATAGTAAACGTTGTTATTAACTAAAAATAAGTATGTATAAACACATTTGATTAAATGAAAATATAAGCCAATCTAACTAGGTAAATAAAAGGGCAGAGTAAGAATATATAAGAGAAAAGAAGAATCGAATCATTTTATAAATGAAATTTCAGGCAATAAAAAAGCCCGCTTTAATGCTGCGGGCTTTCTTGAATTTGGCTCTCCCACCTGGGCTCGAACCAGGGACCTGCGGATTAACAGTCCGTCGCTCTACCGACTGAGCTATGGGAGAATCTGAATGCGATTATAGAGAGATTTTATCAAGGGTCAAGCAAAAACTGTCATATTTATTACAAATTGCGCTTATCTGATTTTAATTTAAACGATTGCATTAATTTCTTAAAAAATGCTTGTCAGAACAAATTTCACTTGCTAGATTGAAAACATAAAGTCGTTTGACCAAATGGTCAAACAGTGTGGATTTAAACCTACTTGCCAGCACAAAAATGGCTAAACCGGAGAAAGCGAATGAATACGCTCACTATCCCTCAAATTTTCTCTCAACTGTCTTTTTATCAAGATCATTATCTCGAAATTATTCAAGATTCTGCTCAATACTTTACCCCTGTGGCTGGTGCAGAAATCCGTTTATGGCCCTTAGCGACTAAACAGTTATATCTGGGTGACTTGTTGCAACTATGGTTTGCAGAAAAGTGGCTGGTCGAAAAAGAACGCCAATTTAGTTTTGAGATTTTTCTGAACATGCCTGAAGCTCAGAAAAAAGATCTTTATATTTATGCGCTTGCTGGTAATCTTCTGACCGGATCGAACCAGTCTAAAGTGTGGCAAGCTTCTGCTAAAGAAACTCAGGTACTGAGTGTAGCAAATGTTTCTAAGCATTATTTCGAATATCGGGCATTGACCCAGCCGAAACTGGTAAAAGCACCGCAAGGGAAATGGGGCGTACTTTAAGCCTTAAACACGTTAATGGTCGGAATTGCGAAAAATCATGCAGGTTGCTGTGGCATGGGCATAAATACGGCCTTCGTCATCCAGAATTTGACCCTCAGAAATGCCTAGATTTTTACTGAGATTAATTGATTTTCCGATTGCTTTTAGTTCTTGGTTGTGAGGAATTGTACGGCACATTTTTACATTCAGATCAATTGTGCCATAACCGACACCGGCTTCAAGTAAAGTATGAATCGCGCAGCCTGTTACCGTATCTAAAACAGTTGCAGCAAAACCGCCATGTATACCTCCCATAGGATTCAGATGGCGTTCATCTGCTTTTACAACAAAGGTCACGTGTCCCGGTTCGACTTCGCTTGCAGACATGGGAATAGTGGTTGCCATAGAAGGCATAGGTAGGTTGCCCTTAAGCATCTCTTGCATAATCTGCAAACCTGAAAGATTCTTGAGATCCATAGCTTATCCTTATTATTTTAAATACTGGATTTGAATGACAAGTTTAGGCAGATGGTGCTTCGATCAGCAATAAAAAATTGTATGAGGAAATGTACAAAGCCTTTTACTTATAATGAATCCGGTAAAATGATTAAAAATAATAATACCGAGGAAGAATAATCATGAAAGCGAGATGTTTATGCGGTGCGACTCGATTTGAAGTTCAGCTTAGAAATTATGAAGTGGCCGCCTGTCATTGTTCCATGTGCCGCCGCCACACAAGTGGGCCTCTCATGTCGATTGATATAGAAAATATTCACTTTATTGATCAGCAGCATTTATCTGTTGCAAGTACTTCTGAATGGGCAGAGCGTGGTTTTTGCAATGCCTGTGGTACTTTTATTTTCTGGCGGACCAAAGATCATTCCTTTGCCAATATTAATGTATTTACTTTGGAGCAACTGCCAGAGGATCTGGATTTCAATTTAGAAATTTATATAGATCATCAGCCAGCATTTCATTCATTTAACAATCAAACCAAAAAAATGACAGAAGCTGAGGTCATTGCCATGTTTCAGCAACCTGATTCCTGAAATAAATATAATCAGATAAAGGAAGAGCAAGTCTGGTGATTTTATCTGATGAAAATAGTGATTAGTAGGTTCGTATTTCAAATAGCGTTCTACTTTTCATGTTGTGATCATTCTTTCTTTTTATTAAATTGTTAAACATTAGAATGAAAAACTCATAATTTCTGAGCTTAAAAAATTATTATTTTCTATAAGCGAACTGAAGATAGAGACTGAACTTTTTTATAAAAATCAATAAATATAAAGATTTATGGCACAAGGATTGTATGTGATTTCCACTGTATATCTCAGTTTTAAATAATTCAGTTTAAAAATAAAACCCGAGAAAAAAAATTAAGAATAGAGTGATTTTGCAATGAAACAGTTTTTGCATCTTTGGGTGCCTATTTTTTTGAGTAATAGCATCATAATGTTGGCCGGAATATTTGACATGATTTTCCTGTCTCATTACTCACCGCAACATGTGGCTGCTATGGCTGTGTGTTTATCTATTTATTCTTTATTATTTGTTTCGGGGACGGGGATCTTGCAGGGTATGATGCAGGAACTTGCTGAAGCATATGGGCGACGTGCTTTTGATGATATTCAAAAAATTCTGAAACAGAGCATCCTTATTGTCGGTGTCCTGTCTGTCTTTGCAGGATGGTTATTGACTCATGCGGATCCATTGCTGCATTTATTAAAAGCAGATAGTGCATTACAGGCTTTGATTCAACCTTGTTTATGGTTACTGGCTTGGACGCTTCCAGCACATTTGTTAGTGCGTATTCTATATATTTTGACGCAAGCCTGTGGTCAGGCGAAGCGTGTGTTCTATGCCAATATTTTTTATCTGATATTCAAAGTGAGTTTGGCTTATTGCCTGATTTTTGGGATTCAGGGTTATGTGCCCGCCTATGGGGTTGAGGGAGCTTTTATTGCTCATCTGACTGTTCAATGGGCACTATTAGTGGTCTATTACCTGATATTTCTGGAAAAGCAGTTGCGTGTGCACTGGTCCGGACAATTTTTCCATTTTAAGACTTTGCTAAAAATTTTAAGAATCGGCTTACCCTCAGCAATTGTTGTATTTATTGATGTCTTTACAATTAGTGCGATTGCATTATTGATCTTGCCTTTGGGGGAGATAATGGTGAATGCGCATCAAGTAGCGAGGGGTTTGGCTGGCCTGCTGTTTATGGTCCCATTTTCGATGAGCTCTGACTTTAGCATTCTGGTCTCTACTAGGATTGGTGCAAATCAAGTGCAATCTGCCTGGGCTTTAACTTTTAAAGCGTTACGTGTGGTGGTTGCAAGCGCAGTTGTTCTGGCGGTCTTGATCGCAATTTTTCAGAAACCGATTGTGGCGCTGTTTAGTGATCATACGGATGTGCTTACGGTGAGTCTGGCATTGATGTTCTTATTGTGCTGGATGCATATTTTTGATGCGATTCTGGTGATTAGCGTTAATATGCTGCGCTGCTGGAAAGTGGTGGTCTTGCCCATGTTTATTTTTAGTGGAGTACTGCTATTAGGTGGATTGAGCGGAGGCTGGTATTTGGCTTATCATCCAGTATCGCTCTTCAATCTCAATCTGAATGTCTCGGGAATAAGTGGTTTCTGGTGGATGCTGGCTATTTCCTATACCTTTGCGGCATTGATGTGTTTGCTTTGTTTGGCACTTAAATACCGTAAGCATTTACAAACTGCATAAAAAAACCCGCGATGATCGCGGGTTTTTTTATCTAATCAATTAGATTATTTCGCAGCTTTTTCAGCTTCGATCGAAGCAATCGCCTCATCAATGCCTTCGATAGAATCAGCAGCTTTTTTGATACGTGCAAGTGCATCAACTAATACTTCGTCAGCAGTTGCGTAAGAGATACGCATGAAACCACCTAGACCGAATGCATCACCAGGAACGACTGCAACGCCAGTTTCTTCCAGTAACCAAGCAGAAAATTCTGTGCAAGAGTTCAGACCTTTCGCACGAATCAATGGTTTGATGTTTGCATATGCATAGAATGCACCGTCAGCAGGAAGGCAAGAAATACCTTTAATGTCATTCAAGCCATTTACAACTAGGTCATGACGACGTTTGAACGCTTCAACCATTGGTACAAGAACGTCTTGAGGACCATTCAATGCAGCTTCTGCAGCAACTTGTGAAATAGAAGTTGGGTTAGAAGTTGATTGAGACTGGATTTTTTTCATCGCACCGATCAGTTTAGCAGGACCTGCTGCATAGCCGATACGCCAGCCTGTCATTGCATAGGCTTTAGACACACCGTTTAATACGATAGTGCGGTCGTAAAGGTCAGGCGCAACAGTTGCGATGTTGTAGAATTCATCTTCCCAGCGGATTGGTTCGTACATGTCATCAGATGCGATGAATACTTCTGGGTATTTACGAAGTACTGCAGCTAAAGCTTCTAATTCAGCTTTAGTGTAGATCATGCCAGTCGGGTTAGAAGGGCTGTTTAATACCACTAAACGGGTTTTGTCAGTGATCGCAGCTTCTAATTGCTCAGGAGTAATTTTGAAACGTTGTTCTTCACCACATTTCACGATTACTGGTGTACCTTCAGCAATGATCACCATGTCTGGATAGCTTACCCAGAATGGAGCAGGGATGATCACTTCATCACCTTTGTTTAACAAAGCAAGTGCCAAGTTAAAGAAAGACTGTTTACCACCACAGGAAACCAGGATTTGGTTCGCTTGATAGTCAAGGTTATTGTCACGTTTTAATTTAGCAATAATTGCTTTTTTAAGACCTGGCGTACCATCAACAGCGGTGTATTTGGTGAAACCGTTGTTAATTGCTGCAATTGCTGCATCTTTGATGTGTTGAGGGGTATCAAAATCTGGCTCACCTGCGCCCAAACCAATAACGTTGTGACCAGCAGCTTTCAATTCAGCAGCCTTGTTTGTCACAGCAAGCGTAGGGGACGGTTTGATGGCATTCACACGATCAGAGAGACGTACGTCCACGGCAGTATTCCTTCTTATAGGGATTAAAAAATAAAAAGCACATTATCTTAGCCTAAAATGGTGCACATTGGGCAAAAGAATTTGGAAAAATATACGAAAAAAATGCTGAATCAGTACAACTTTATCTTGAACATCGATAGGTAGTTTAGATAAACAGGAACTAAGAATATACTTTGAGGATGAGAATAATAGGAGAAATATAAACTAAAAATGGCCACTTTAAAGTGACCATTTATATGAGGAAGTGTTGTTGTTATGCACTAAAACGTGACAAATCTTCTTCAGGACGAGCAGTCAGCACTTCAATGCCATTTTTTGTTACTAAAAGAGTATGCTCATATTGAGCCGATAATTTATGGTCTTTAGTGACCACAGTCCATTTATCACCCAGTAGTTTGGTTTGCCAAACACCGGCATTTACCATTGGTTCAATCGTAAAAGTCATACCTTCTTCAAGCACCATACCAGTATCTGGCTGACCATAGTGCAGAACCTGTGGTTCATCATGGAAAGTCGTACCGATGCCATGGCCACAGTATTCACGAACAACGCTAAAACGTTCAGATTCAACATATTTTTGAATCGCATGGCCGATGTCACCAATGGTAGCACCTGGTTTCACTACAGCCATACCACGATACATTGCTTCTTGAGCGACTTTACATAGACGGTTTGCTAAAATTGAAGTTTCACCACCCACGATGTACATCATATTGGTATCCCCATGGAAACCATCTTTGATGACCGTGACATCAATATTTAAAATATCGCCTTTTTTCAGGATCTTGTTTTCAGATGGGATCCCGTGACAGACCACATGGTTTACAGATGTACAGATTGTATGCTGGAAAGCAGGGCGGCCAGGCGCTGCACCATAACCTAAACATGCAGGAATGGCATTCTGCACATTTACAATATAGTCATGACAAATCGTATCCAATTCCAGTGTTGTTACGCCGGGTTTGATATGCGGTTTGATCATATCCAACACTTCTGCAGCCAGTCGTCCAGCGATACGCATCTTTTCGATATCTTCTGCGGATTTGATTAAACGACGGGGAGCTTGATAAGTAGTGTTCATGATCTCTAAAAACTTTTGGAAATTTGTATGTGACTATGGTATAAATAGCCGCCCATTTTATCAAATGCTTTTTCGTGAATATATTTGCGAGGCTGATTGAATGGTGTATTAAAAATCCGCACATATATCGTCACATTACTCTGGGTGCCCGCAAGGGTGGAGAATGCGGATATATGGAGGCCTAACCCAAACTTTAAGGTAAAGAAAATGGCAGATTACAACGTAAGCATGCGCGACCTTCTACAAGCTGGCGCGCACTTTGGTCACCAAACTCGTTTCTGGAACCCAAAAATGCGTCAATATATCTTTGGCGCGCGTAACAAAATTCACATCATCAACCTTGAGCACACTGTTCCTGCGTTAAATGATGCTTTGAACTTCGCTAACCAATTGGCTAGCAAAAAGAACAAAGTTTTGTTCGTTGGTACTAAACGTGCTGCTTCTGCAATCATCCGTGAACAAGCTCAACGCGCTGGTCAACCATACGTAGATCACCGTTGGTTAGGTGGTATGTTGACGAACTGGAAAACTCTTCGCCAATCTATCAACCGTTTAAAAGACCTTCAAACTCAATCTCAAGACGGTACTTTCGCTAAACTTACTAAACGTGAAGCTTTAGAACGTAGCCGTGAGATGGAAAAACTTGAACGTGCTTTAGGCGGCGTTAAAAACATGGGTGGTTTACCTGACGCATTATTTGTAATCGACGTTGATCACGAAGCGATTGCAATTAAAGAAGCTAAAAACCTTGGTATTCCTGTAATCGGTATCGTTGATACTAACTCTAACCCAGACAACGTAGACTACGTTATTCCGGGTAACGACGATGCGATCCGTGCAGTAACACTTTATGCTTCTGCTATGGCTGATGCGATTCTTGCTGGTAAAGAATATGCTCAATCACAAGCAAATGCACAAGCTAAAGCAGAAGAAGCTCCTGCTTCTGAGGCTTAATGCGTTAGACGCTAGCTTGTCATTTTTGCGACACGTGATGGTGGCAAAGTAAGCGTTATGTATGCAGGCGGCCCATGAGAATCCTCTGGGCCGTTTCTGTTCTAAAAAGAATTCATTTTCTACCGAATTTAGGAGATAAACATGACTGCAGTTACAGCAAGCATGGTTAAAGAACTGCGTGATCGTACTGGTCTAGCAATGATGGAATGTAAAAAAGCTTTGACAGAAGCTGGTGGTGACATCGAATTAGCGATCGACAACCTTCGTAAATCTGGTCAAGCAAAAGCAGCTAAAAAAGCTGGTAACATTGCTGCTGACGGCGCGATCACAATTGCTCAAGAAGGCAACAAAGCAATCCTTCTAGAAGTAAACTGCCAAACTGACTTCGTTGCTAAAGACGAAAACTTTGCTGGTTTCTCTGCGAAAGTTGCTGCTGCTGCACTTGCTGCAAACGAAACTGACGCTGCTAAAATCGCTGAGCTTAAACTTGAAGATGGCGCTACTGTAGAAGAAGCTCGTATTGCGCTAGTTCAAAAAATCGGTGAAAACATCCAAGTACGTCGTGCGAAAATTGTTGAAGGTGAAAACCTGGCTGTTTACAAACACGGTCTTCGTATCGGTGTTGTTGTATCTTACTCAGGTGATGCTGAAACTGGTAAAGGCTTGGCAATGCACATTGCTGCATTCAACCCGGTTGCTGTAAACGCTGAACAAGTTCCTGCTGACCTTATTGCGAAAGAAAAAGAAATCGCTGAAGCAAAAGCACTTGAATCTGGCAAACCAGCAAACATCGTTGAGAAAATGGTTGTAGGTTCTGTTGAGAAATACCTGAACGAAGTTGTTCTTGAGCGTCAACAATACGTAATCGACAACGACAAGAAAGTTGCTGAAGTTCTTAAAGCGACTGGTACTACTGTTGCTAACTTCGTTCGTTTCGAAGTGGGTGAAGGTATCGAGAAGAAAGCCGAGCTTTCTTTCGCTGAAGAAGTTGCTGCTGCTCAGGCTGCTGCAAAATAATTCGGTAACGGATTAGAAAAAAGCCCCGAATGGGGCTTTTTTTATGACTAAATAAAGAATAATCAAGGAGGAATTATGGCAAATAAAACCAATATGGGGATCGGGGCTGTCATTGCACTTTTGGTGGCTGCTTATTTAGGTCTGGATTTATCAGAATCTAAACAACAGACCAATACTTTTATACCTTCAGCAGAAATTGCGCTTCAAGAGCAGACTCATGTTCAAAAAAGTACGCATAAGCTTTCTGATGATACCCAGCGTATAGAGCAAGCTTACCAGCACAGACAAAGTGATCTTCAGGTTCAGGCGAGTGGTAAGGTGGTAGTGTTATTAAAAGATGATAATGAAGGTTTCCGTCATCAGAAATTTATTCTGGAATTATCCTCTGGTCAAACTGTATTAGTTGCGCACAATATTGATCTGGCGCCACGCATCCAGAATATTCAAAAAGGGGATCAGGTTGAGTTTTTTGGTGAGTATGAATATAGCGACAAAGGTGGGGTGATTCATTGGACCCATCATGATCCATCCAATAAGCACATCAGTGGTTGGTTAAAACACCAAGGAAAAACCTATCAATAAAGGAATTTTCCTTGGTTTTATAAATGTAATGATATTACATACGCTTTAAGCGCACTGTATTGCCTCAGATTGACGAGATTTCCATTTAGGTAGGACTTTGCCTAAATAGGCATCCATGCACCATAACGGGCCAATGAGAAGGAATTGAAGGTCCTTGAAGAAAGAAGGCTTTTTACCTTCGACTTTGTGTCCATAAAATTGCCCAATCCAGGCAAAAACAAACAAGGCAATAAAGAAGCCGATACCTACAGGTAAAACCCAGATAAACCAAGCCATCATCAGGGTTAGCGCTGCCATTGCTACAGCCAGTACAATATCTAGACGTGCATAAAACACAAAAGCCAGAACCAGGAGCAGGGCAGTCAGTAAAGCGCTAAAGTGTGCCATGATGCCAATAATGGAAAAATAGATGGCAGGCACGCAGACCCAATGAATCAGTTTGTTGGTTTTGTTTTGATGACTTTCACTATATTCATCTAACCATTCGGATATTGTTTTCATTCTATCGCTCCCATCCATGAACGTACTGTCAGTTTTTAAAATATAAAACAGTTTGAGGGTATGGTCAAAATGAAATCGATAGTGGGTGAGTAAAGTAGAGAAGAGCTATATCTGAATGGAATAACATCGACAGTATTAAGGATAAAAGCAAGTCGAATGCTTGCTCTACATCACCAAATAAAAAAGCCACATGACTGTGGCTTTTGAGTTAAATGTAGAGCGGTCAAATCTTATGAGTTTGGCCCATCTACACGCTCAATATTGACATGTGCAGTACCAGCATTGGTAATACCAAGCTGTTTAGCAGCACCGTAAGATAAATCTAGAACACGGTTGCCATGGAATGGACCACGGTCATTCACCTTCACAACAACACTCTTACCATTGTTTTTGTTGGTCACGCGGATAAAGCAGTTTAATGGCAGGCTACGGTGTGCAGCAGTCATTGCATTCATATCGAATGTTTCACCACTGGCAGTTTTACGGCCATGGAACTGACGACCATACCAAGATGCTGTACCTGTCTGACTGAATTTACGAACTGTGTTTGAAGCAACATTGTTCAGTTTCTCAATCACTGAAGGCTCTTCTGCAGGAATTGCAATTTTTGCTGCAATGGTTTGACGACGAACTTTATCGCCAGAACGCTCAGTGATTGAAAGGCTGTTCAAATTTGTGAAATTTGAATTGAAGCTTTGAGCTTCTTTGTTTAATACACGCGCTGCAAGACGCGAATTGTCATGATCATTATTGAATGATGATGACTGAACCATATCTGCTTGCGATTGCGTTAGGGTAACGGTCGCGGCGATGGCCATAAAATACTTCAGAAAAGAAGAATGCATTGAATCAACTCCTAACAGCATGTTTCATTAGATTGGGCCTAAGTAGCTGATAACCCTATAAACATGCCTGATATTTAACTTATGCAACTACATTTAACGAATTGGATAATATTCATGCTGGCAACTGGCTGTCTAGTGTTTAATTAAAATAGTTAAAAAAAGTACGCAAAATAAACAATGATTGATTAAAAAATAATCAATATTGTAACAATGCGTAAAAAATGCCTAAAATTTAGGCATTTTGTTTAATAAAAATCTTGACTTTAATAGTATGTAGTAATTTTTACTGTTATCGGCTCGTAATTTCTGTACCTAAAAGCCACAATGCAGTGGCATACATACGACTACGATTGTACGTGGTAATCACTTGAAAATTCGGAAAAGTAATATAGTAAATCGGTCCGTAATTTTCTTGTAATTGAATAACATTGACCATATCAAGATCATCAATACGAACAATCGGATTCATCGGACTGATCCCTTGGGTTTTGATTACTCCATAAGGCGTTGGCTGTGTGAGATCTTTGGCGATGACAGAATCAGGATTCGAACCACTATAACGGGCAGGGAAGGCAATCGGCTGATCACGTTGCCAGCCATTTTGAGCCAGATAGTTGGCAATTGAACCAATCGCATCTACCGCAGAATTACGTAGATCGATATGGCCATTACCATCATAGTCGACCCCATACTTTGGAATATTACTTGGCATAAACTGTGGATAGCCCACAGCACCCGCATAAGAACCGACGATTGAGGATGCTGACACACCATCCTTATATGACCATGCGATCAATGCCGCCAGTTCATCCTGGAAGTATTGCGCACGACGTTCATAACCAAAGCCAAGAGTTGCCAGTGCATCGCGGGTCACAAATGAACCCTTGTTGCTGCCAAAACCGGTCTCTACCCCCAAAATACCCAGAATGATCGATTGTGGTACACCAAACTGCTGCTCAGCGCGCTTTAGTGTTGCAGCATATTGCTGCTTGAAACGTACACCACGTTGAATCGTGCCTTCTGACAGAAAATTGGTCTTATAGGCATACCATGGCTTACTTTCACCTGGACGATTCATGATATTGATAATATTTGGAAGATTTTTTGCTCCCGTCATTGCACTGTCTACTTGCTGAGCACTTAGACCATAGGTCTGCATGGTATTCTGCTTGAAACTGGCATAAGAGGGATGATATTGAAAATCGTTGGCCAGGCTTAAACTACTGAGTCCGAATGCACTGACAAGGATCGAAAGCTGCTTCAATTTTTTATAAAAATTCGATTTCAACATCTTGGTATGATTTCCAATTTTTTGGTAGGTTTGTGGCTATGTCATTTGAATCGTGCCATGAAAAAGATCAATTCACTTTTCTCAATTTTCTGGCATTAGAGGCAATATTAAAGATAACATTCTGATGAATAGGAGTCATATAAACTCCCTTAAAAACAGGAAAAGGTTGGTTGTTTTTTCAGCATTTTGTATTTTAGTTCACAATAACTGTAACAAGCTATTTCTTAAGCCACAAAAAAGCCTGACCGAAGTCAGGCTTAATCTGCATTTTTTGATTAGATATGCGGCTTTATTCAGTAAAGAATAAAGTGTCGTGATATTCTGCCATTGCCTGCAATTCATCCTTATTTAAATTCAGGATAATTTTATCTGCTGCAATATTAATCGCCTTGATTACTGCTGAAGCACCAATATCAGCAGCCTTGCGTTTAATCATGCCTAAATCTAAGGTTTTATTAAAGTCGACCATAAAATGACGTACAGTCGCTTCACCAAACTGTTTGTACAAATTGCTGAGACTTTGTTTATCGACACTTTGGCCAGCTTTTAATTCTGCATAATGGTGTTTTAGATTGGTGACCAGATTGGCATCTAGAGGTTCACCAATACGGAAATTTCCTTCCGGATCTTTAAACAGGCTGCGTTCAGAGAAAGCGATCGACTCCTTGACGACTTCATTTGGTGCTTTACCCAGTAACTGTTTGAGTAACACTGCCACAGTAGACTTGATATAGCCCGCCAATTTTTCTGCCGTATCGCGTTTTTCGCTTGCCGGAAAACGGCGTACCAGTTCCGTGAGAATTGCATCAATAATTTCATCATTAATCATTAATGCAGTTTTATCACGCAGTGGATAAAGCGGTTCACTCGAGTTTTTATTTTTCTGTGCAGTCTGAATTGTATTTAATAGTTCTGCAGAAGGAATAAAACCAAAAAAAGGCATTCTTAAACCTCAATGTTTTTTATTGTCGCGCTAAACGAATAGGGCGAGGCATCCATGTGGAATCCGATACACGACAAGGGTTGATATCCAATCCACCACGGCGTGTATAGGTCGCATATACCATCAGCTTTTCCGGTTTCAGATTTTGCCAGATATCGGCAAACATCTGTTCCACACATTGTTCGTGAAAACCATTGTGCTGACGATACGAAATAATATAAGCCAAAATACTCTTATAACAAGGTTTTTTGCCCTGATAGCGTATAAATACTGTACCCCAGTCCGGTTGTCCAGTGACTGGGCAGTTACTTCTTAATAAATGTGAATAGAGTTGCACTTCGATATTTTCATCGCTGTGCTGATTTAAAGACAATAAAGAAGCGTCCGGATGATTTTCCAGGCGTTCCGGAGTCAGGTCATCAATACAGATACCTTCAGGCTTGGAAATTTCCAGTTCATCAACATGGAAAAGATCCAGTGTGATTTCAGCACCGGCAGCTTTTGAGAGGTCTTTTTCTACAGTTGTAATAAAGGCCTCTTGCGAATCAAACTTGGCAAAGTTCAGACTATTGAAATATAGCTTTAAAGATTTTGATTCAATGAGATTTGGGGAAAATGCTGGTAGGGTAATTCGACCAATTGCCACTTGAGGTACGCCGGCAGCATTTAACCAAGAAATTTCAAATACATGCCACCAGTCTTTACCTTGCTGAATAGCTTCAACATGGGCATATTTTTCACGGGCAGGCGCACGGGAAATCGGAAACAAAATATCGGGTTGATACTCTGTTGGGTAGTTGGTGTCTTTACCAAGGAGAGAATGTTCTACACTCATTATTCACGCATTCCTGAACCACGAGACAATAAATAGTAAGCAATACCGTAAAGCACGGCACACCAGAAAGTAATCACGACCAATGAAATGGAAACATTGACATCACTATGACCTAAAATGCCGAAACGGAACGCATTGACCATATACACGATCGGGTTAACTAAAGAGAGATTTTGCCAGAACGGACTTAAGGCTGAAATCGCATAAAATACACCGCCTAAATAGGTCAGTGGTGTAAGTACAAAAGTCGGGATGATCGAAATATCATCAAAAGATTTGGCATAGACAGCATTAATAAAACCGCCTAGAGAGAATAATAGCGAGGTAATGAGGACTGTATATATAGTCACAAACCAGTTAGTAATATAAAGGTCTGCAAAAAACAGGCTCATGGCACTGACAATAATGGCAACAAACAGACCACGAATTACACCACCCAATACATAGCCCCATAAAATGGCATGTAAAGGTACAGGGCTCATAATTAGCTCTTCAATGCTTTTCTGAAATTTTGAGCTAAAGAAGCTGGAAGAAACGTTGGCATAACTATTAGTAATCACCGCCATCATAATCAGACCAGGGACAATAAACTCCATATAACTATAGCCGCCCATTTCCCCAATACGTGAACCGACCAGATTACCGAAGATCACGAAATATAGACTCATGGTAATGGCAGGTGGCAACAAGGTTTGTGGCCAGATCCGCATAAAGCGGCGAACTTCTTTATGAACGATGGTATATAAGGCGACGCCGAGCTGATTTATATTCATTGTGCAGCTCCATCCAGATTTTTCTCGACCATTTTCACAAACAGTTCTTCTAAGCGATTTGACTTGTTACGCATACTGCGTACTTGAATATTCTGAGATTCCAGTAACTGGAACAGGTCATTCATGCTATGAGCTTTATCCAGTGTCACTTCTAGGGTCATTGGATCAACTAAATTAAATTTCACACCAATAATTTCAATATTTAATGGCTCAATAGGCGCAGCCAGATCGAAGATAAAGGATTCTTCATTAAGCTGATTCAGGAAGTTCTTCATGGTGGTATCTTCTTTGATCACACCACGATCGATAATCGCAATCCGACGACACAACATCTCTGCTTCTTCCAGATAATGAGTCGTCAAAATAATAGAAGTACCATTATTGTTCATTTCATTAAGAAAATCCCACATGGAACGACGCAATTCGATATCCACACCGGCGGTCGGTTCATCCAAAATCAATAATTTTGGTTCATGCATCATCGCACGGGCGATCATCAGGCGACGTTTCATACCACCTGAAAGCATGCGAGCTTGAGTAGCGCGTTTTTCCCAAAGACCCAGTTTATTTAAATATTCTTCAGCACGCGCTTGAGCAATTTTTTTAGAAATACCGTAATAACCAGCTTGAGTGACCAGAATATCAAAGGTCTTTTCAAACTGGGCGAAGTTAAATTCTTGGGGTACTACGCCTAAACATTGTTTGGCTTCAGAAGGGTGGGTATCCAGATTGTGACCAAAAATCTCAACAGTTCCAGAGGTTTTTCTTGTTAATGAACTGATAATACCAATAGTAGTGGACTTGCCCGCGCCATTAGGTCCTAACAGGGCATAGAATTCACCTTCAGGTACAGTTAAGTTGATTCCTTTAAGTGCCTGAAAACCATTTCCATAGGTCTTCGACAAATCCCTTAATGTCAGCGCATCAGTCATAGAGATCTCAAATGGTGAAAAGTTGAGATATTGTGAGTGATCTTGCAAAATAAACCAAGTCATTCACATGGAATTCTCTGTTGCTGTTTTGGCACACTGTATAAAGGATAGGCATAAAAATAACGAAGTTATAGATAGTTGCTTTACCTTATGCGAATTTTTGTTATGATGTGCATCGCGCGCTCATAGCTCAACTGGATAGAGTACAGGTCTCCGAAGCCTGTGGCGTGGGTTCGAGTCCCGCTGAGCGCACCATCATTTTATTAGTTCACTTACCTCATTAGACTAAAAAAACAATTCCAGATTTATAAAATAAATTATGGATTCTCTTCCTCTTCATCCTGATGTTTTTGACGTATTTGATCTCTTTTCACCTGAGGGTCTTGATCTACGCCTAACTGACCGCGTTGAATCTCTCGATCTTGTTTCTCTTGTGGGTCTAACTCTTCTTCTGGAAACTCTTCATTCAGTTCTTCATCTGGTTTAGCCATCGGGAATTACCTCTTGGAAATATAGGTAGTAATGTTTGTAGAAGATGCTCTTGGACCTCTTATTCTATAAAAGTGGGTGAATTACATTGTTGTATTTATAGTTTGTTTAATCTCATAAATTGTTGTTTCTATAAATAGATGTGCTGAGTAGTTTTTCTATCAAAAAATTAGTATCTTATGCTCACAATAAAAATGAGATATAGATATGAAAAAATTATTATTCATTGGGTTAATGATTGGGGCTTCTTCAGTTGCTGAAGCGAATACACCTTTAGCTATTCAATATGGTAATCCTGCTCCAAAAGATAAAGCCGTTATTACGACTACACCTTATTATGCTCAAGAAAACCTAATAAGTCAGTACTTTTTAGCTTTTGGTTACGCCGGTTCAAAAATAGGGTCAGACAGCTTTTTGGGTACTGAATCATTCGATGGGCTGTTTATTAATGGTGAATATCAATCCCATCCGACGACCAGCTTATGGGCCGAATACAAATTTCAAAGCTCAGATATTGATTACAATCAAGTTACAATTGGGGTAAAAAATAAATTTCTGGAAAATGATCAGTTTTATTCAGCAATTTCTATAGGTCTGGGAATGAGCTGGGTAGATGAAAGTGAAACGGATGCAGATCTTGGTCGAGTCGATCTGGAATTGGATTATTTTACAATTCCTGTTGCCTTGGAAGTCGGTTATAAAATTGCTCCTGAAGCAGATTTATTTGGATCTTTTGGTTATCAATGGATGTTTAACCGTGATGCCAAGATTTGTATGAATGGCGCATGTGTCTCTGGCAAGAGTGATGATCTGGACTTGAATGGGGTTACTTATCAATTTGGTTTTCGCTATTACTTTTAGTGGCTAATCAATGGCCTTAATAGCGAACTCTTTTACTTAAGACTTAAAATTGTATCTAGCTAAAATTATTCATTTTTCACATAAATAAAGAATATTTTTATTAAAATTTAAATAGATAGGATATAGAGATTGAAAAGAATAGAGTTGTTTGTAGTGCTCTATTGATCCAGCCAAAATATTCTAATCTGCTTTTGAAAAAGCACAATTTAAATATTGTATAAGTCTTCTTTTAGAAGTGTAAAAGTGTATTGTAGGTAAAAAAAATCCTGCTATATTGAACTCATGGTAGGTCATAAAATGAAACGACGCTACCAATAAGTTGGACGGATCAATGACAGTTAGTTGAGCTCGAACTTAGGTTCAGGCAATAAATCTAGCACTAGCCATCCAACACAGAGCCCGCAGCGATGCGGGCTTTTTAATGCAAAATTTTAAGCGAGAGTTATTAATAATTTCGACTCTTTTATTTGTATAGCACATTCTTCATTAGCGACTATATATAGTCGATAAAAGGTGCTCGCTAAAAAATCTTACATATTCGTTTGAAAGCCTTTCAAATAACTATGTTATAAGAATTCAGACAAGCAAATTTAATAATGCCAATAAAGGGAGGTATGACGATGACAGAAGGTTTAATTGAAGTGCAAGTCAAAAACCAGTATGGCAAAACCCTGAATGTAAAAGCATTACTACGTGCCGGTGCTCATCATAGTGATCCGTCCCAGCATTTGGAACAGCAAGTCGAATATATTGTAGTGGATGATGAAATTATCAGACCAACAATTGAACTGTTATTTGCCAGTGAGCAGACCGACTGCATCTATCGTGTTCTGGATGCTAAATAAGGATCCGGGATTCATTAAGCTGCTTTATGACGTTTAAAGAAAGATATAGCTCATCCAATGATGAGCTTGATTTCGATATCTTAGTTCACTTCTTTATCAAATTGTTTGATGCAGAATAAAAACTGATAAATTTAATTCAAAGAGATTGGATAAATTCCTATCATTTCTCAGTTTTATCATTTTTTTATATAAAATAATATCAAACTATCTATATAGATGATCTAAATTAATTTCTTCGAAAATGCGCTCTAAGAAAAGCATTATTTCAGAAAACTTTTAATGTGACATTTACATCATAACGACCAAATTCTTCCAGAATCTGCTGAAGTGTTTGTTGTCCCAATGCATCTGCAGCTGCAATTTGTACTTCCTGATTGGTCTTGCTGTCAAAGCATTCAATCGTCTGAATCAGCCATTGATGTTCATAGGCAGTTTTCTCAATCAGTATGCGACGCGGTTGCAGTGCATCACTGATCTGGCGAGGCAAGACATACGTGATCGCCAACTGAATATGTTCTAGTTCATCGGCAGCACTGACAAAAGTAATGACCCAGTTTCCCACCTTGCTCAGTTGCATGGGATTATCAAAGGTATCGAATTCAAGATAGTGTTGCATAAGCGTGGGAAGAATAAAAAGTAATACATTCTATATGGCTTTAAATCCTTAATATAGCTATGCATCTATAGTCGAAAGTAAATGAATACAACTACTTTTCAATGAATTAAAATTATATTTTTCAATTAATTAAGAAAAATTCTTGGCTGGATTTATTCATCTTTAAACTTAAGATAGACTTAAAAAGACTGAATCTATGAAGAGTTTTAAGCCTGAGCACGCAGCATGGATAAAGCATGGCTAATTTGCTTGAACAGTTGGTTTAACTCTTGTGAAGGCATGCGGCTTTCCTGGAGAAGTGTCAACCATTGCACCTGACAGACTTTTAAGGCATTGATATCTGGTGCCTGAGCAATATTTTGAATGTGTTGTTTGGCCAATAAGCCACAGTATTTTTTTAAACTTTCCAGCATCAAGCTGCGTACCTGTTCTTGGTTGAGTGCTATATAGGTAATGTCAGCAGGTACGTCAGGCACGTGGGTCGTGGTAACTAATGTCGTAGTAATCGGCGCTTCAAGATCGGCAGATGGGGCAGGACTGGTGATTGAAGTCTGAATATTTGATTCAGGAAAGTGTGGAAATGAGGCTTTTACTGAGTTATTAGCAGGTGCTGAAGTTTGTGCTGACTCTGTACCGACTGCTGCATTTGAAGTCTCTAACTCTTGTACTTCAATCAGTCCTATATCACATAATTGTTGCAGCAAATCATGTGGTGCAATACGCGCTTTAAACTGAGGTGTGAGTAAATCAAAATCCTCAGTGCCAATTAAAACCAAAAGACGTCTTTGACGTGCATTAAGCTCGACATTGCGATGTTGAAGAACATGTAGACCCTTTGCAGTTTTTGAATAGCGCATCATACCTGAATGCCTTATATACAGAGTTCAAGTAGATGCTAATATTAGAAAATTACACTAATATGAAGAGGCTGTTAAATTTACTTAAAATTAAAGTGTTGTAATTGCAATATTTTCTAAAGCCTTACGCAGATAAGGATCGAGATCCTCTTGACGAAGCAGCCATTGCACATAGTCAGCAGGCAGTTCAGCAATCGCAGTACCACGGTGCTTACCAAAATTGATGGTCCGTGGAATACGCGCATCTTCAGATGCCTCATAGAGTTCTTCAATACTGCTGATTTTCAGGTGATGCACAATATGCATCAGAATATTTGCTGTCAAAATGATATCCATATCGGCGCGATGAGCTTTACGGATCATTTCTCGGGCGCGTTCACTGCCTTTGGTAATCATATAGATTAATGCAGAGATATTATGTGCTTCTGCCTCTGGCCAAACTCGGCGGGCGAGGGCAAGGGTACAAACTGCTTTAATATTCGATGAATCGACGCCACATTTTTCTAAGGCACGAATATCATAATCAATATTATGGCCAATGATATAAGTAGTTTCTTGCGGGAGTTCAAAGCTGCTGTAGTGCGGTTGTCCTTCCAGATCAGACTGCAGAATATGATGTACGGCCATTGCAGCAAAGGAAATTGGTTCGTCGCATGAATAAAGTTGATCAAACAAGCGACTTTTATCCAGACTGATTTTATGATCTATGATCTCTACAGGCGCATAGGCAATTTCAATGGGTTGACCATTCAAGGTATGGGTTTCAGTATCGAGAATGATAGCCTGCATGACGGAAATATGCCTGAAAAAAGTGGATATCAAAATCTAACATTATTATTTCAATCCTGACAATTGAAATGCCGGATTTTAACTTTAATTGCAGACTTTTTGACTGATACAGAACATTTGTAATCTACACTTATAAATAAAAGTTTTCAAAGTTTCTGTAAATATTTCCATAACTTAAATTTATCATGTCGGAATGGTCATAAATTAAATCGCTATTTATTAGAAAAATAACAAAATAATCTCTTGCCATTAATAGAATAACTTGGGAAATTAATCTATAGTTTTATCATTTGATAAAACTATAAAAAATCATAAGAGACAATAATTAAGACAAGGATAAGATCGATGAAACGTCATGTATTGACTGGTTCTCTACTCGCCCTAAGCGTAGCTTTAACTGCTTGTAATGATAGCGATGATGATGGTAATTTTGAGTCCAAACCCGCTATTCCGGTAAATAATATTGCCAATCCGGTTGTAGCAACGCCTGTGGCTTATACCGAAACGGACCTGACAGCTGTTGCCGATGAAAGCGTGGTTATGACTTATAAGATGTTAGGTATCAATAATAACGAAACCCAAGCGACGGCACTGCTTTTCACTCCAAAAGGAACACGTCCTGCGAAAGGTTGGCCGATAGTTGCATGGGCACATGGTACGACCGGTGTGGCTGATCAGTGTGCACCAAGTAAAAATCAGCTTAATAATGACATCACGAATATGATTACTGGTCTCCTTAAGGCTGGATACATTGTCGTTGCACCTGATTATGAAGGCTTAGGAGAGCCGAGTGGTACAGAACTTCATCCTTTCCTTAATCTTAAGAGTGAAGCCTATTCAATTACCGATGCTGTAGTCGCAGCAAAAGACTATTTAGGTTCGGATGCCTCTAATCAATGGATGGCTGTCGGTCATTCCCAAGGTGGTCAAGCGGCTTTAGGCGCTGCACAATATGCGGTACGTGCTTCTCAAATGACTTATAAAGGTACGGTGGCTTTAGCACCTGCTTCTAATTTTAGTTTGATTTTGGCAGGTGGTGAGGCTCAAGCTGGACAGGAAACAAATCTGAATAAAAAAATTGAAACTTTAGCCTCTTTAGATACTTTTACTGCACTGATCGCCGCGGGATTGCGTAATCCGAATCCAAATCTGCAATATAGTCAGGTCTTTAAAACACCAACAGATGAGATTGCCAAGAATGCTGAAACAGACTGTTATGATGTATTAGGCAATAAATTCGGTATGGCAATGGGAGCTTATGCCCAAACCAATGGAAATCTAGAAGGATATTCGCGTACTCAAGCTAATTTTATGAGTATTCCAGTAGTGAAGAATTTCCTGGATAAAGACTCTCAGCCTTTACAAGTTAAAGTGTCTACACCTGTGATTATTTATCAGGGAGAGGCGGATCCCACTGTTCCAAAGGCTGCAACAGATGTTTTGGTTAGCTTGGCGAATCAGAAACAAACCTCGGTACAATATATTACGGACGGTTCATGGGATCATGGTAGCGTCTATGCACTGAATATTGCTAATATTATTTCAGATGTAAAATCTCTAATGCCAATTCAATAACTTATTTTTATCTCTATAGCTCATGTTTTTTAAGCATGAGCTATTTTTATTGCAAACTGAATAAAGTTCATGATCGAAATTGGCAAAGTTCATGTTACAATACGCGCCAATCTTAGCACGGCTTAAAAGCCCTAATTTAATAGGACCTCGCTAATGTTTGCCAATATCTCTATTGCTGAATTTGATCCAGAAATCGCTCAAGCAATCTCTAACGAAGATGCTCGCCAAGAAGCGCACATCGAGTTGATCGCTTCTGAAAACTATTGCTCACCAGCAGTAATGGAAGCTCAAGGATCAAAACTCACTAACAAATATGCAGAAGGCTACCCAGGCAAACGCTACTATGGCGGTTGTGAATATGTAGATGTCATTGAACAATTGGCAATTGACCGTGCTAAAGAATTATTTGGTGCTGATTATGCTAACGTTCAGCCACATGCTGGTTCTCAAGCAAACTCTGCAGTTTACCTAGCGCTGCTTAACCCAGGTGACACAGTATTGGGTATGAGTCTGGCTCACGGTGGTCACTTGACTCACGGTGCGAAAGTAAGCTTCTCAGGTAAAACTTATAATGCAATTCAATACGGTCTGAATCCAGAAACTGGTGAGATCGATTATGAAGAAGTTGAGCGTCTAGCTGTAGAACACAAACCACGTATGATCGTAGCTGGTTTCTCTGCATACAGTCAAATCGTAGATTGGCAACGTTTCCGTGATATCGCGGACAAAGTTGGCGCTTACTTATTTGTAGATATGGCTCACGTCGCTGGTCTGGTTGCTGCTGGCGTTTACCCAAGTCCAGTTCAAATTGCTGACGTAACAACTACGACTACTCACAAAACTCTTCGTGGTCCTCGTTCAGGTCTGATCTTGGCGAAAGCAAACGAAGAAATCGAGAAAAAACTTCAATCAGCTGTATTCCCAGGTAACCAAGGTGGTCCTCTGGTTCACGCGGTTGCTGCTAAAGCAATCTGCTTCAAAGAAGCAATGGCACCTGAATACAAAGCATATCAACAACAAGTGGTTAAGAATGCTCAAGCTATGGCTGAAGTTCTAATCGAACGCGGTTACGACGTTGTATCTGGCGGCACTAAAAACCACCTGTTCTTGTTGTCTCTGATCAAACAAGATATCACTGGTAAAGATGCTGATGCTTGGTTAGGTGCTGCTCACATCACTGTGAACAAAAACTCTGTACCAAACGACCCACGTTCTCCATTCGTGACTTCAGGTATCCGTATCGGTACACCTGCTGTAACGACTCGTGGTTTCGGTGAATCAGAAGTTCGTGAACTTGCTGGTTGGATCGCTGACATCCTTGATGCTAAAGGCGATGAAGCCGTAATCGCTGCGGTTAAAGAAAAAGTTGCTGCTGTTTGCGCTAAATTCCCTGTTTACGCAAAATAAGCCTAACTTGAGAAAAGCCCCCTCAAGGGGGCTTTTTTATTGGGTGATATTGTTTCTGACTCATCTTCTGCTGCTCACTTTTATGATCAGTTAAAAGAGACGATAAGATCAAAGCTTAATCAATCCTATATATAAAATACTCATCCTTTTATAAAACAAAGTTGAGAAATACAGATCCTATAAATCTGATTTCGAAAAGAGTATTGAGTTTTTCTAAAACTGGTTACATTCTTTGAAAAACAGCTTTATAAGTTGAGTTAAGACACAATTTTTTTAGCAGCTAAAAAAAGATTTTTTATATTTAACTTAATTTAATTCGATTAATCACTTAGAACCTAGATTCATTCGCTTTTTAAAAACTATTCAATCATTCATTAAACAAGGTAGTAAGAATGGCTAAACCAAAAATTATTTTATCTGAACAGGATGTGGAACGTCTCGAAACCATGCTTGAAAATCAGGACAAGCTCAGTGAGACCATGCTTCAACTGGAAGATGAACTGGCTCGTGCTGAAGTGATCAAGCCAGAGGACATGCCAAGCAATATAGTGACCATGCATGCGCGTGCATTGTTGACGATTGCACCATCAACGGAGCCTGTAGAAATTACCCTAGTTTACCCGCATGAGTTTAAAGGTGAAAAAGGGCAGGTAAATGTCGTAGCACCGATTGGAACTGCGATCTTGGGTCTGGCAGAAGGACAAACTATTGAATGGCCACAACCTGATGGTCAGTTGATGAAAGTCACGATTGAAAAAGTGCTGTATCAGCCAGAGCGAGAAGGTGACTATCTATAATTTTTTAGTTAAATCGCCGATATAAAAAGGCCCCTATAATCGGGGCTTTTTAATATCCATGTTTTAATGCTTGGTGAGTTTATCCAGATAACCCATAATAAATGCAGAAATCACAAAAGTCAGATGCATGATGATGTACCACATGATTTTGTCATTCTCGGCGTTACGAGCATCCATAAAAATACGTAGTAAATGAATCGAAGAAATAGCTACGATGGAAGCCGCAACTTTAAGTTTAAGAGAATTGGCATCCATAGTGCCGAGCCAGTTCAGGCGGGTTTTATTTTCATCGATTTTGAGTGGTAATGCTCCCTAAAAATAATTGAACTTAAAAGTAGAAAATCGAATAGCCTTGATCTAAGGAGATTTTCTATGAAAACATCTAAATATTCGGACAGCTTAATCATGAGTATTTTGAAGCAAGCTGAAGCAGGTATTCCAGTGCCTAATCTATGCCGAGAACATGGCATGAGTTCTGCCACTTTTTACAAATGGAAGTCCAAATATGGCGGCATGGATCTTTCCATGATGACTCGACTTAAAGAGCTAGAAACAGAAAATGCCCGCCTAAAGCGCATGTATGCGGATGAACGTCTTAAAGCAGACATTCTTCAGGATGCACTGTCAAAAAAGTTATAAGGCCAACGCAACGTAAGTCACTTGCTCAACAAGCCGTTGAGCAATATAAGATATCAGTGAATAAGGCCTGTCTCATATTCCAAGTCAGTCAAACCTGTTATCGCTATATAGCTCAATTGAAGGAGCAGAATATGGTTATTGCAGATTGGCTGATTAAGCTCACCAATGAGAATAAGACTTGGGGATTTAAGCTTTGCTTTGTGTACCTGCGTAATGTCCAAGGCTACCCTTGGAATCACAAGCGTATTTATCGCATTTATAAGGAGCTTGAGCTTAACCTTCGGATTAAACCCAACAAACGCATTAAACGGATAAAGCCTGAAACTCTTGCAGTACCAGAAGCGCAGAATGAATCATGGTCAATGGACTTTATGCACGATCAACTCAGTGATGGCCGCAGTTACCGTGTGCACAACGTCATTGATGACTATAACCGTGAGTCATTAGATATCTTGATTGACTTCTCCTTACCCGCTGAACGAGTACTTCGAGGGTTGGATCAACTCATCGAATGGCGAGGTAAACCAAAACGAATTCGAAGTGACAATGGACCAGAGTACATCAGTGATTTAATGGAGGCATGGTGTAAGCAGCATGAAATTGAGCATGTATTTACCCAGCCTGGCAATCCACAACAAAATGCGTATTATGTAGAACGCTTCAATCGGACAGTACGTTATGAATGTTTAAATCAATATTTATTTCGAGAACTTGAAGATGTTCAAGACTATACAACAGCATGGCAACACTTTTATAATCATCAACGACCTCATATGTCAGTTGATGGTAAACCACCTAAATTTAAACAATGATAAGGGCTTCGGTTTTTCTACTCATTAACTCAATTAAAAATGGGGGTATTACCGAGTTGTGAAACGAAATTTTCATAACCTGAAAACATCATCATCACCATCACAATAAGTCCACCAACCATGGTCATATCAACCAAGGATAGAATCACCAGAATCAGGTCAGCTTCAGTATATTCGAAGATATGCGGCAGAACATGAATCACTTCCTGAAAGAATTTTAAGGCCAGTAATAATAAAGCGAATGATAAACCAAAATAGACAGGAGCTAAGATCCAGCGTGCGGCATACATCGTATTATGAAAAAAACGTTCCATTTTATTCTCAGGTTACCTACTTTATGGTTGATCTTGATCATAAATAATTCATGCTTAAAATTCGAGAATTATTTATGTTTTATAATGTGTTATAGATATTCTTAAGTTTAAAAAAAGCTTAATTAAGACGATAAAATAACTTGGCATTTATTGTGCTTATTCTTATTTAGTTGGTTATTAGCCTATTTAAGGCCGATGGAAAAGGTTCTAGAGAGAACCAGCAGGTTATAGTCAAAATAATTTGTACAAGAAATGGCTGTATGCCAAACTTAATTCCAACAATATCTTCAACTTATATAAAGAAAATTCTATGGCCTGAAGCATTCCTTTGCAAAATGCTACATGTTATGTTGAATGAAAAGACGTACTATAAAAATCGAATTCACTGAGTTTAAAGGGCCATGTCACAGATAGATGTTTTGATTCCAATCCAAGACATTGCAGTAGAGCAGAGCGAGATTCTAAGTATCAAGCGCAACGAACTTGTGCCTTTACTCCACGACCAATACAAGCTGAATCATTATGCTGACCCACTTATTCAGGCACAGTCCGTACTATTAAATGGGGTAGATCCGCATCTGACCCAACAACTGAGCCAGACGATTGAACAGCTGATTCAGATGCTGGCTCAATCAAAAAAATATCTCAAGAAGCGTAAATTTAATGCCTTACAGAAATGGCTGGGTATCGATTTAGATTATGGCTCAAGTCAGGTTGAATACTATAAAAAACTGGACTATTTATTGGATCAGGCAGATCACCTTAGCCGTAAGTTGCAAATTGAAATCCAGAAATCCCAATCGCGATTTCAGCAACTGATCGGTTTACGTGAGCAAATGGCCAAGCATATTGTGGCAGCAGAAGAATTTTTATCTGAATATCCGCAGTTTATCAGGAATCAGCATCCACTGGATAATTTTTCTGAGCGGCTGTCAAAAAAGGTGCATACCTTAAGAACCTTGCAAAGCAGTAATGACATCGCCATTACCCAGATGCAATTGTCCCAGCAACTGTCTTATAGCCTGCTGGATCGATTTAAAGAAGCACAACAGGTGCTGATCCCGGCCTGGCAATATCATGTCAAACAAAGCCAGACGAAACACTCGACAAGTGATCTGGAAAAACTCGATAATAGCCGGGACAATCTGATTAAAACGTTAAAAAAGTCACTCGAGAAACCCTCGAATACATAACAATATAAGGTGAAACATGACCAAATCTGATGTAGTAAATTTACCTGTCGAAAGCTCAACTGAACTGACTGAACAGAAGTTCCAGCAAATGGATCTGAAAGAGCTGGGCTTGCAGCCTGACGATTTTCAGGAGGTTTTGGCAGCACGTAAAGAACTGCAGAATATGAGTCATAATAGTGTGGCCGAATATGGCAAAAATATAGCCACCAAAACTTCAAGCTATACCGATGAATTGCTGAATCTGGTACAGAACAAAGATCTGGATGCAACCGGTCAAAAGCTGAATCAGGTGGTGCAGGTGGCACAGCAACTGAATACCAGCAGTATCTTGAACAAGAAAAAAAGTTCGGGATTTCTTGGCAATATCATCAGCAAATTTAAGGGTGTGAAAGATAATTTTGACTCCCATTTCAATACCACCAAAGAACAGATTGATGTGCTGGTCAAGGAAATTGAAACTTCACAATCCGGATTAAAAGCACGCGTTGATACGTTAGATAAAATGTTCGATGGGGTGCAGGAAGAATATAAGCAGCTGGGTATTCATATTGCAGCTGGACGTTTACGTGAACAGGAATTGCAGCAGGAAATTGCTGCGCTCACAGCCTTGCCACAAGATCAGAGTACCACGCAAAAAATCTATGACCTAAATCATCTGGCCAATAATCTGGAAAAACGCATCAGTGATTTACAGGTATTGCAGCAATCTGCGATGCAGACTTTGCCAATGATCCGCATTATCCAGTCCAATAACCTGATGCTGGTGGATAAATTCTATGCCATTAAAAATATCACATTGCCAGCATGGAAAAACCAGATCAGTTTGGCCATTTCCCTGAATGAACAGAAGAACAGTGTACAGCTGGCCAATACTATTGATGATGCGACCAATGAGCTTTTACGCCGTAATGCAGATTTATTGCATCAGAACTCGGTCGATACGGCAAAAGCCAACCAGCGTTCTGTTATTGATATTGAAACGCTTGAACATGTGCAAAATACCCTCATTAAAACTGTTAATGATGTGATTCAGATCCAGAAAGAAGGTGTACAGAAACGCACTGAAGCGACGGTACGTTTAAGAGCCTTGCAAGATAATCTGAATCATTTGGTGATTGAATCAAGTACCAGTGGATCTAAACCCAACTAAATCCAGTAGGGCCAAGATCTAAAAAAAGGAGTAGAGATTGCCGCCCTTAGATGAATATGCTGTAAATCCTCAGGAAATCAAGCAAGGGGTCGTCGCACTCAAAAAGCGTCAACGTAATTTGATGCTTTTGGGACTGACTACCTCTACGGTCTGTATCGCATCCGTGATAGGCCTATTCTTTCAGCAGGAACTGGTTTATGGCTTTTTTGGCCTGAGTACTCAGCTTCAACAGCTGCATTTACCAGTTAGTGTCGATGCTAATTTGGCCAGTATTGGGGATAGTCCGGATTATTTCTTTGCTCTATTAAGCTGGTTTGGCTGGCTGATTCTGAAAATCTTTGCTTCTTTTATTGGTGCATTTTTTCTGGTTGGATTGCTGAAGAAGTTTGGTTTCTTCTATGTGCGCTTTCAGTCTTTCATATTAAAGTTTGTAGGCTGGCTGATTTCTTTTATCGTGATCTGGTCAGGACTGACTTATTGGCAATATGACCTGAGAAATGACCGTGAAGATGTTTATCAGCAAGTGGTCTATTACGATAGTAATATCAATGATAGCGAAGTGGCACGTTACCTGGTTGATTCCGATATTGCTTCACCGGTGAAATCTTATTTACTCGCCCAAACAGCACTCTTGCATAAACCCGTTGATTTGTCTGCAGCCCGACCTTATGTCGCACAAGTGGTCGAGGCAGAGCGGCAGGATAACAAGTTTGAACAATACGGATTTAAACCGGAACAGATCTGGACCATGCAGCAACAGGTCTATGGTAAAAGCCTGACGCCTTTAGCACAAAGTGTAGATCGTCAAGCCCAGCAAGCCGAACAAGTCAGCAAGATTACCAATGTCATCATTATTGGCATTGCCATCTTATTTACCTTGCTTAGCTTAATCATATTTGTATTAGCCAATTCAATTAAGGGGCGTTCGCTACGTATTGAACAGCGAATCTTCTAAACTTAAAAATGCTCCTATAAAAGGAGCATTTTTATTTTCCAATCTATATTCGGTTTCTTTAAGCCAGAGCAAGAAGCTTAAGGATAATAAAAAATAAAATTAGGTTAGAAATTATGATCTATAAAAACAATCATTAAGATAAAAACAAACTGTTTTACCTATTTTTGTTATTCACTTAATATAGCTTCATCGAATAAATATTTACTCCCTTGGAGACGTTAGCAATGTTAGATCAAAATACTTCAGCTCAATTAAAAACACTACTTGAACGTTTGGAAGGCCCGATTGAATTAGTGGCAACTCTGGATGGCTCTGAAAAATCAGCCAAAATCAAAGAACTGGTTGAGGAAATCGCTCAGCTTTCTGATCTAGTCACTGCCCGTTTTGACGGTACCAACAAACGTGCACCAAGCTTTGGTGTGGCAAAAGCCGGTGAACAGCCTCGTGTGTTCTTCGCAGGCTTGCCGATGGGCCATGAGTTTACGTCGCTGATTCTGGCATTGTTGCAAACTTCAGGTTATGCACCAAAAGTCTCTGCCGAAGTTCTTGAATCCATCAAAGGTTTGGGCATCAAATCTGACTTTGACGTATTTGTATCACTCAGCTGTCATAACTGCCCTGATGTTGTTCAGGCATTGAACCTGATTGCTATCTATAACCCGGGTACGACTGCAACCATGATTGATGGGGCTTTCTTCCAGGATGAAGTGGAAGAACGCAAAATCATGGCCGTACCGATGGTCTTCCAGGACAATGAACATATCGGTCAGGGCCGTATGACACTGGAAGAAATCATTGCCAAACTGGATACCAATGCCGCAGCCAAAGACGCGGAAAAACTCAATGCCAAAGATGCATTTGATGTGTTGGTGGTTGGTGGTGGACCTGCAGGGAATACTGCAGCGATCTATGCAGCACGTAAAGGCATCAAAACTGGGATCGTGGCTGAACGTATGGGCGGTCAGGTGATGGATACCATGGACATCGAAAACTACACATCAGTGCAAAAAACCCAAGGTCCAAAATTTGCCGCTGAAATGGAAGCTCATGTTCGTGAATACGGTGTCGACATCATGAACCTGCAACGTGTATCTGACATCAAAGGTGCAGATAGTACAGCGAATGGTCTGGTAGAAGTAACTTTAGAAAATGGTGCGAAACTTGAATCTAAAACCGTGATTCTGTCTACTGGTGCACGCTGGAGAGAAATGAATGTTCCAGGTGAGGCAGAATACAAAACTCGTGGTGTAGCGTACTGCCCACACTGTGATGGTCCATTGTTCAAAGGTAAACGTGTAGCGGTGATTGGTGGTGGTAACTCGGGTGTAGAAGCTGCGATCGACCTTGCGGGTATTGTTGAGCATGTAACGCTAGTTGAGTTTGATACAAAACTGCGTGCGGATCAGGTACTTCAAGATAAATTGAACAGCTTGCCAAACACCACCGTAATCAAAAATGCGCTTTCTACCGAAGTGATCGGTGATGGTTCACAAGTCACAGCGTTGAAATACAAAGACCGTGCAACTGATGAAGAGCACACTGTTGAGTTGGCTGGGATCTTCGTTCAGATCGGTTTGTTGCCAAACACCGACTTCCTGAAAGGAACCGATGTTGAGCTAACTAACCGTGGTGAGATCATGATTAACGAGCGCAATGAAACCAATGTGAAAGGTGTGTTTGCTGCAGGTGACTGTACCACGGTTCCTTACAAACAGATCATCATCGCCACTGGTGAAGGTGCCAAAGCATCATTATCTGCCTTTGATTACATCATCCGTTCTGGTCAGTAAAAAAAGAGCACCTGGAATCCCCACATCCCAGGTGCTTAATCTCAAACTCCTATTATTATTTTCGCTTTATAGGAACTCAGGACGCTAACACCCGGGTTCCTTTTTTTTAGTTATTGTTAGATCAGCCAAAAGCGTCCCCAATCGCTTTTAGCTGTTCCTTTCCTCTGGACAGTTTTTGTTTTCAACCCTTATTTTTATCTTTCCCTAAGGTTGTTCTTAGATGAAGTCATAAGACTTCATGCATCCTTCAAGCTTTAAACAGATTCAAACCTTTAAATTTCTCCATTAACTGCTCTTGCGTTTCCCGATGCTCTGGATGCGGCATAATGCACTCAATAGGACAGACGGCAATACAGGTTTGATGATCATAGAAACCGACGCATTCCGTACAACGATTCACGTCGATTTCATAGATCTTATCGCCTTCATAAATTGCTTCATTTGGGCATTCCGGTAAGCACATATCACAGTTGATACATTTATCGGTAATCAAGAGCGCCATTTTTTAACTCGCCTGATAAGCCAGTGAAGAGGCTGAAATGTCTACAGATGATGATGGCAGATTACGGATCAGCAGGGCATACTGCATATCGACATCTGCTGGTATTGGAATTTCAACGATATGCCCTGAACCTTTAGCATCTTCAATCATATTGCCTTTACGGTCTTTAATCTCTGTCAAGGTAAAGGTGATGTTGCCTTTAGTAGTCATCAACTCTAGTGAGTCACCAATGACAAAACGGTTTTTCACATCAATCTTGATATAGTTACTATTACGCTCTAACACTTCCCCACAGAACTGCTGATGATCGAAACTCGATGAACCATTTTCATAGTTTTGATATTCACTATGTACATGACGGCGTAGAAAACCTTCGGTATAACCACGGTTGGCCAAACCTTCGAGTTGAGTCATTAGTGAAGAATCGAATGGCTTACCAGCAAGTGCATCATCAATGGCTTTACGGTAAATCTGCGCAGTACGCGCACAGTAGAAATAAGATTTGGTCCGACCTTCAATTTTCAGGGAGTGCACGCCAATCTTGGTCAATCGTTCCACATGCTGCACTGCACGCAGGTCTTTGGAATTCATAAAATAAGTGCCGTGCTCATCTTCTTCGGCAGCAAACATATCCTCGTCATTACGTTGCAATAACACAGGTTCATCAAACTGATGTTGTACTTGCATATGTGACTCATCAGCATCTTTTGAACAACAGCCAGAATCAATATTTTTCACCGGGATCACATCGCCCGTTTCATCTTCTTTAGCGTCCAATACCTTGTATTCCCAGCGACAGGCATTGGTACAGGCACCCTGATTGGCATCGCGCTTATTCATATAACCAGACAGCATGCAACGGCCAGAATAGGCCATGCACAGTGCGCCATGAACAAAGACTTCAATTTCCATATCTGGAACTTGCTGTTTGATTTCTTCAATTTCTTCAATGGACAGTTCACGTGACAAAATCACGCGAGTAAGTCCCATATTCTTCCAGAATTTTACTGTTGCCCAGTTCACTGCATTGGCTTGAACTGAAAGATGAATATCCATATCCGGAAAGTGCTCACGCACCATCATGATCAGACCAGGATCAGACATGATTAGCGCATCTGGTTGCATGGCAACCACAGGTTCAAGGTCACGGATAAAATTTTTCAGCTTGGAGTTATGCGGCTGAATATTCACAACCACATAGAATTTTTTTCCAAACGCGTGAGCTTCTTTGATGCCAATAGCCAGATTGTCATGGTCAAATTCATTATTACGAACACGTAAGCTATAACGCGGCTGGCCGGCATAGACTGCATCTGCACCATAAGCAAAGGCATAGCGCATATTTTTCAGTGAGCCAGCAGGTGAGAGAAGTTCCGTAACGTGAGAAATGCTCATGATGAAATAGAAAGACATATAAAAAGTACGTCTTTATTCTAGTCATCTAAAATCAGGATTCAACCTAGTAAATAACTCGGAATTGGCATAATTCAACTCAATTTCAAGTTAAAAGATAAACAGTGAACGATTTAAAATATCCATAAATATTTCAGCTATTTTCAATAGATTCCAGCGCTTTCAAAATCTGGCAATGATCAATCGTAGTTGGGGTATTACAGCTTTCGCGAAGCGCCATTAACTGCTTTTTAAATAACTGTAATTCTTTAATTTTATTTGAAATATCTATAAGGTGCTGATCAATCATCTGGTTAACTTCACAGCAATCCTGTTCTGGATGCTGTTCCAGCTGAATCAGGTATTCAATTTCTTTTAAAGACATGCCTAAAGCACGACAGCGTTTGATAAAAATCAAGCGTTTTAAGGCCTCTTCGCCATAATTACGATACTGGTTACTTGCTCGAAAATTCGGCTGAATCAAACCTCTTTTCTCATAAAATCGAATGGTATCAGTGCTTAAATCAGTGTTCTTGGCTATATCAGAAATCAAATAATGTGACATAAATACCTCAAGCTTGACCTTGGAGTGACTCCATAGTTTCTAATGACTTTATCGCATTCAGGATAAGAAGTCATCGGAGAATAATATGGCCTGTAGTTGTAGTCATGAACCCGCGCCGCTCAAACCTAATAACAAATTTAGAACAGCTTTATGGATTGCATTATTGATTAACCTGACCTTATTTGGTGTGGAGCTGATCGGCGGTGCTTATGCACATTCATCGGCCTTATGGGCAGATGCGCTAGATTTCTTTGGAGATGCTGTGAATTATGGTATTTCTCTGGCGGTGATTGGTGCAAGTCTGTATTGGCGTGCAACAGTTGCTCTGATTAAAGGATTGACTATGGCAGTATTTGGTCTGGTCGTCATTGGTAAAGTGATTTATGCCTTTATGCAAGGTATTCCACCTGAAGCCATTACGATGGGGATTATCGGGGTATTGGCCTTAATCGCAAACGTGGTCACAGCCATAATTTTATATGCTTTCCGGGATGGGGATGCCAATATGAAATCAGTCTGGTTGTGCAGCCGTAATGATGCAATCGGTAATGTGGCCGTCATTTTTGCAGCAGTGGGAGTCTTTGGCACTGGCAGTCTATGGCCAGATATTATTGTTGCAATCATTATGGCGAGTCTAGGCTTAAGTGCTGGATATCATGTAGTGAAACAGGCTCTAGCTGAACGAGTATTGAAGCATGAGTCAGCCTGATCCTTAATATTAAATTTAATTATGAAAAAGCTGCTGATCAGGCAGCTTTTTTATTAGCCATAAGTCTAAAAAATAGATGAAAAATAAAGCTTTACAAATGCGATAAATTTAGGAAGAATCATGCGCGAAATTTACAAAAGATTCATATAACTAAACAATTTAAATTTTTTAGTGTTTTTGAGGGGGAGTAATGAGCTTCATAAAACTATTTTCACTTTCAACTTTTGTACTGATGACTGGCTGTAGTTCTATGGTCGTCACTTATGACGCATCGGGTCAGGTGATTGGATCATGTAAAGCTACACGTGGTCTGCTTTCAATTGCTAGTGCTCATTGTAATGGATCAGGCAATGCAATTGGCGTGAACTACAATACGGTGGATGCTAAAACAGGTTTATTGCCAGTACCACCAAGTCAAAATCAGATTCATTTAGCACCATAAATCATAGAGGGGAATATCATGAAATTATCAGCACTTATTGCATTTGCAACGACTATCGTACTAACTGGTTGTGCATCAACAGTGACTACATTTGACTCACATGGCCGTATGATTGGTTCATGTAAAGCAGAAAGCGGTTTTATTATCGGTGGTGGTGCAGGCTGTTCAGGTTCTGCAAACCAAGAAGGTCGCGATCGTTAATTTTTAATGATGATTGCAATAAAAAACCGAAGCCTAAGCTTCGGTTTTTTCTTTATCTATCAAAAAATTATTTTTGATCAGGTAAAGCAAAGGCAATGATATAGTCGCCGACATCTTTAGAGTGGCTTGCACCACCTGCAGAAATCACAACATATTGTTTGCCAGTTTTTGGAGATTTATAAATCAGCGGTGCAGCAACAGCAGCAACAGGCAGCTCGGCTTTCCATACTTCTTTACCAGTTTTCGAATCCAGCGCACGTAGGTAGTAATCCTGAGTACCTGCGAAGAACACTAGACCAGAAGCAGTTGAAGTAGGACCACCGAGTGTTGGCATACCTAAAGGAATTGGCATATGGGTTTTAACACCTAACGGCCCCAACTCTTTTGCTGTCCCCATCGGCACTTCCCAAACAACTTTTTTAGATTTCAAGTCGATGGCAGTCATAGTACCAAATGGAGGTTTGTTACAAGGAACACCCAGTTTAGATTGCATGATGTCAATTTTCACACCCGTATAAGGACCAGCCAATTGCGGACGTACGGTACCCATGAATCCTGGTACTTCGTCAGTTGAGATATGATATTTACCCATATCTTCTTTACGAACCAATGACATACGAAGTGACATACGCATATCGTTAACGTACATCATGCCAGTAGATTCATCAATTGAGATACCCCCCAGTTGAAACCACCAAGCAGGCTAGGCCATTCGATATATGGTTTTTCACCAGGTGCAGTGTAAAGACCGTTATACACAGAGTCTTTAAAGTCAATACGACAAGCCAATTGGTCAAAGGTTGAGATGCCCCACATATCCTGTTCAGTCAATGTCGTATTACCAATTTGTGGCATGCCAACAGAGAATGGTTGGGTAGGAGAAAGTTTTTCACCTTCAGCACCATTGGTGTCGACTGGACGTTCTTCAACTTTAGTGACTGGTTTACCAGTACGGCGGTCAAGAACGAAGATTTGACCCATTTTGGTAGTTTGAATCAACGCTGGAACTTTTTTGCCATGATCATCAGTCATGTCATAAAGTACAGGTTGTGACGGCAAGTCATAATCCTAGACATCATGGTGAACAGTTTGATAAGACCAAACAGTTTTACCAGTCAAAGCATTTACGGCAACAATGGCAGAACCAAATTTTTCTTTGGCTCCGTTACGGTCACCACCCCAGTAGTCAGGAGGACCATTACCTGTAGGTAAGTAAACCAGATTCAGGTCTTTGTCATAAGTCGGGATGGTCCACATGTTTGGTGTTTCTAAAGTAAAGCCTTTGCCATCTTTAGGTTCACCAACCAGTTCAGGATTACCGACATCCCAAGCCCAAGACAATTTACCAGTACGAACGTCATAGGCACGTACGACACCAGACGGTTCGCCATGCACAATATCACGTACCCAGCCACCTAATACGGCAACATGACCCGCAATGAGTGGAGTAGACGTTGGATGGTAACGTTTACTTTGTTCGGTAGGACCCATGTCATGCAGAACATCGACCTGACCGTTAGTACCAAATTCTGGACATAAAGCACCAGTTTTAGCATTTAAGGCAATTAAACGGCCATCAACAGTAGAAGTTAGAATACGTTGTGGACAAGCTTTAATACCAGGTGCTTGTAGGTCTGCTGCAGTTAAAGATTTGTCTTTAGTTGCATCATAGTAACCGACACCATGGCAGGTAATATGCTCTGCAGTTTTTGCATGTGGATCATATTTCCAAAGTGCTTTACCACTGTCACCATCAATCGCTGAAATGATATTAGTTGGTGTACATGAGTACAATGTGCTGCCAATTTGGATCGGTATATTTTCATCGACACTGGCAGAGGTATCACGACCAGTGTGATAAGTCCAAGCGACTTTCAGATCTTTAACATTTTCAGGGGTAATGTCAGTGTACGGTGCAAAGCGGGTACCGTTACCATTACGACCGAAATATTCCCAGTTGTCCGGGTTTTCTGCATTCGGTTTAGCCAGTGCAGGGTCTTGTACGATATCAACAGGATTAAGGATTTTGTCATGTGGGAAGAACGCAGCAATCAGAGCTGCTACACAGGCAAAGAAACCGGCAAAGCCAACAAGATTGGCAGCTTTGATTTTTGCAGCATCGAGTGCTGGCAGGTTTTTGCTTGCCCACATGCTGAGGACAAACAGAATAGTTGGAACCACCAAACGTGGAATATATTGCCAGAAGCTCAAACCTTGAACTTCAGCAATCGCCCAGATGATGGTTGCAATAAAAGTAACAATAGAAAGCCAGAAACCAAGGGCTTTTTTCATCGCATAGAAAATGGCGATTGCAACATAGGCAATCCCTGCGATGAGATAATAACTTGTACCACCGAGGCTGAGTGAGTAATTTAGCGCCTTGAATGATCAAGTACAGCGCAACGAGTAAAGTTAATATCACTACAAAATAGCGATAGACTTTAGACCCTGTACGCTCGATAGAGGAGGGTTGTTCAGTGCTCATACCTTGCCTATAGAAAACGGCTTGGTTGCATAAACGGTGAAACAGGAGAATGGGATCTAAATAGATCGAATTAAAAGTTTACAGAGTTTATGTAACTAAGTCTTTAGCGAAGATAAATCCTCATGAGAAATCAATTATAGTTACATATTCTAACATTTAAGAATGAATTTTTGACTAAAAAATATAATGTGAGTATTGATATTTATCATTTATTTTACTTTTTTAAGTAATTACATTTTTATAAATATGCTAATTATAAGAAATTTTAAGTATAGAGTAGGTTGAGTTAATTCTTTCAGATTAAGACTTACTGGATATAAAAAACGCATGCTTAAAGCATGCGTTTTAGGTTGCAAAAGGTTTTTTTTGCAGATTATTTTTCTACGAATGCACGTTCAATTACGTAGTCACCCAAAACACCCATACGTGGAGATTCTTTCAGACCGTGTTGATCTAGCAGTGCAGCAACATCGTCCAGGAATGCAGGAGAACCACAGAGCATTGCACGGTCAGTTTCAGGGTTGAAACGTGGTAGTCCGATTTTCTCGAATAATTGACCAGATTCAATCGCAGTGGTTACACGACCTTGGGTATGGAACTCTTCACGAGTAACAGTTGGGTAATACACTAATTTTTCTTTAGCACCCAATTCTGAGAAGAACTCATGATTTGGAATTTCGTTCAGAATCAAATCTTGGTAAGCCAGTTCTGAGATGAAACGTGTACCGTGAACAACGATGATTTTTTCAAAACGTTCATAGGTTTCAGGGTCACGAATGACAGAAAGGAAAGGTGCAAGGCCGGTACCTGAAGAAAGCAGGTACAGGTTTTTACCTGGGTTTAAGTCATCAAGAACCAGCGTACCGGTAGGTTTTTTAGAAACCAGGATTTCGTCGCCAACTTTAACTTTTTGTAGAATAGAGGTAAGAGGACCATCTGGAACTTTGATTGAGAAGAATTCCAGCTCTTCTTCATAGTTTGCACTTGCAATTGAATATGCACGCATTAAAGGCTTGCCATTGACTTCAAGACCGATCATCACAAACTGACCGTTTTTAAAACGTAATGCAGTGTCACGAGTCGTTTTAAAAGAGAATAAAGTGTCATTCCAATGGTGGACGTGAGTAATCTTTTCGACGTTAAAAGCAGCCATTAAAGGTCTCAATAAGTTATCAAATTAGAACAGGTTGCTATTCTAATCTAAATTCATTCTCTATAAACTGAATATATTTAATTGAGCTTATCAAAAAAAGTGATTATGACCGAACTCACTCTGCCGATTATTGGCTATATGCATTCTCCCTATAAAGAAAAGTTTGGCATCCCGCATCAGCCTAATTTGGTACAGGTTGAAAGCTATATTGAAATGACCGGTCCATATAATGATTTACTCGCATTTGAGGGCATCGAAGAGTTTAGTCATCTCTGGTTAGTCTGGCAGTTTCATGACAATAAAAATCAGCAGAGCCAGCAGTTTCGTCCGCAGGTTCGACCACCACGTTTAGGCGGTAACAAGAAAATAGGTGTATTTGCTACGCGTAGTATGTACCGTCCTGCCCCCATTGGTTTATCAGTCGTGAAATTAAATCGTGTCGAAAAAGTCGGTAAAAATGTCCGGGTTTATGTCGCAGGAAGCGACCTGTTAGATGGAACGCCGATTATAGACATTAAACCTTATATTCAATATTCGGATTCAGTGATTGATGCGCAAAGCGGTTATGCACAGGATGAACCATCACGTAAAACCGTCATTTGGAGCGATGAAGCGGAGCAGCAAAAGCAACAATTACTATTGGATGGAAAAATTTCTATGCAGACTATTCAGGAACTGGAAGCGGTTTTATCTTTAGATCCAAGACCAGCATATCAGGAAGATGAAGAGCGGATTTATGGGATGAAGTTTGCTGATTTAGATGTGAAGTTTAAAATAGGTGACAACAAGGTGAAAATACAGGAACTTTAAATTCCTGTATTTCTTAAATGATTTAGCTACTAACCAAGACAAATGATAAAAATTACTTACTGGTCACGTTATTCATTTGTTTTCTAATTTCATTTGAAGCGACATCATTAAATGCATTGCATGCATTTTGAGTTAAGTTATAAAGTTCTTGGCGAACTTGCTTCTCTTTATTATCTTTTGCAGAAGTTATCAAACTTTGAAGTTCTGATAGCAAGTTTTTGAAATCGTATTCTTTTCCTGCTGGATGATAATCTACTTCATAATATTTACTTTTATATTCTGCGAGACCCCATTGCTGATCTTCTCGGAGATCTAAATAAGCAATTGCATCTTTAAAGGTTTTTTTAGAATAGTTTTTACTATCGGTGGATACACTGGCCCATTCTGTTTTCAAGTAATCTTCTTCTTCAAGTGAATATTTATATAGCTCAATATATTCTTTTGAATTTGAAATATCTTGAAATTGAATACATTTTGAGTTTGCTGGGAATTTTGCATCACTTGTTAAAGTATAGAATTTTTCACCTAATTCCCCCATTGTATAGGTATCAAGTAAATTATATTTAAGTGTTAAATAATTAATAGGACTAAGTAGTGGAGCAATATTTTTACCACTAATATCAATTTCTTTAAATTTAATGGTCGTTTGAAGATCTTTTGAATTAATAGAGGAGTATGGTGCTAGTTGCCATGTAGTAGCATTTGTTCTGATTGCTCCATTTAACTGTCCATATTTAGTATGGATATTGCCTGTATCATATAATCCATTCTCGGTTAAAGAGAATGTATCGCTTTCATCCCAACCTGTGGTTTCTTCAACTTTAAAGTATAAATTTCCTTGATCAAAAGTACTTTGCTCAATTTCATAATCTAAAGTTGAATCAGAATATTCATCAATGAAAAATGTAGTCCATTGTTGAAATGAGGGCGTGCTAAGTTCAAGACTGCCTGTGCCTGTGCCTTCATTTGATGATTCAGAAGATGAACCTCCACCACAAGCACTTAACATGAATGCACTAAAAATTGCGAATGATAAAGTCTTAAATTTCATAAATACCCTATAAAAATTATATTAATTCAATTGTTTTTTTAAAGTAAAGCCAGCCGATTATAGCTATAAAATCATTGAAATAAAACCGAGTAAAAATATAAAAATTAATTAGTTAGAAATTTTTAATAATTAAAAGACCATCCACCAAACAATCGCAATTAACACCGCCATATGCAAAATCTGCACAGGCGCAAAATAAAGGACAAACTTCCAGCCACCGGTCAAAGCGGCATTGGCTGACTTGGCCAAGGCATGAGCACCCAGACCTAAAAGCAGGGCATAAATCAAACGCATATTGGAGGGATCGCCTTGAACGACAACACTGGCCATCGCGGCATGAATCTCGAATAGAGAGGCAAGTAAGGTCCCGGCCAGTAAGCCGGCATCCCCGAGCCAGACCTCCAGCCCGTAAACTCCAGCCTGAATCAGGGTTAATGCGGCAGCGATAATCACAGCTTCCTTGAGACTAGGGCGTGTCCTCATTTGGCTTTACACCAAATAAACATGCAAGCAATGTAAATCATAGACTGGTAATTTCGTGCAAGCTTATCAAATCGAGTTGCAATAGCACGGAAATGTTTTAATCTCGCAAAAGCATTTTCAACTAAATGTCTTAATTTATATAACCTGAGTTCGATGAAATCCACTTAACCTTTTAGCATATTTTGGAAAGTTGGCTTATTGGGGTTCAAACAATAAGCCACTACAGCAGCCATGATATTCACCATGAAGTTATTTACCGAACGATGACGTGAATGTTCAAGTTGATGTAAATTTTTTAATTGATCATTCACTGTTTCGATCAATCCTCTTCTGCAAAGTAATTGTTTTTCTTCTTCAGTTTGGATGGGTTTATTTTTCATATTCCGACGTGATGGGGTCAATATTTTCAGTCCTCTTGCTGCTAAAGCTTCGGCTTTTGCTTTGCTCAAATAGCCTTTGTCTCCGAGTAGGATCCCTTTTAATTCTTGAGTTAAAGATTCTAATATAGCAACATCATGAACATTTCCCGATGTCAGCTTGAGATTAATAATTTCACCTAAATTATTGATAACGAGATGTAATTTAAAACCATAAAACCAACCCGTACTACTTTTTCCACGACCGGCCAAGCCTTTAAATACACGATGCCTTTTAATCCGAAGATTATGGCAAACTACCAATTTAGTGGAGTCAATGATACTGATTCCCGTATCTTTTTCTTTCACCTGATGGAAGAAACTACTCAGAGCTTGCAAACAACGGGGCATGATTTCAATAAATCGGTTGTAGCTAAGCAGTTTAGGAAAAGCAGATTTCCAGAATGGAACGATCATTTGGCAATAAAAATATTTGAAGAATCTAAAACCGGATTGATGAAATAAAATGACAATGGTCATTGCTTCGGACAAGCTTAAAGCTGACTTTTTCAACTTGGTTTTTTGATTAGAAATTAAAGCTTTCTCTAAAGATTCATTAAATTTTTTGCAGAAATCATCCAAAATACAAAATAATTCGGTAATATGATCCATTGAGAAGCCTTGTTTTATAACATTTTGTCTTGAGAACCAATATGTTACAAAAACAGGGCTTTTTTTCTACTCTTTTTTTATATCGAACTCAGGTTATATAGATATTTATCAAATTCCTTATTCGATCTTTTACTGTTTGATCTCAATGGAATAATGGGAATCATATTCTTGTTTTTGGCACATATTCTAATGTGCTCAGCATCATACCCCTTGTCAGCAATGAGATAAGTTGCCTCGCCTACAATATCAATCAGTTGTTTTGCAACTTGACTGTCGTGGACGTCACCCCCAGTGATTTTAAAATCAATCGGTAATCCATTCGCGTCGGTTGCAAGATGTATTTTTGTTGTTCGTCCACCGCGTGATTGTCCAATTGCTCTTTCGAAACTATGCCGAGCTCCACTTGCATGTTGATGCACGCGTATGTAGCTTCCATCAATGAATACCCATTCCTGATCCAGAATGCCTCGTAATCTAAAAAAAATTTATCCCATAATCCCTTACTTGCCCAGCGATTAAAGCGATTGTAAGCAGTTTGCCAAGGGCAAAGTTCTTGAGGAATATCACGCCATGTCGCACCCGTACGTAGTTTCCATAAGATGGCTTCCATGATATTTCTACTATTTTTTGAACAGTAACAACCGTGTAATCGCATAGTATCTTGAATTTGCTGCCAAATATCATCGGTGAGAAGAGTACGTGCCATTGAAAAAATATAGAAATGAAAAGAGCTTAAAGGAGGATTTTAAGTATTTAAAACCAATTCTTCAAATGAGGACACGCCCTAAACATTTTACTGTCAGAAGATTCCGGAGACTCCTGATTTTTAGCAGGTTCAGCTTTATGTAATAATATAAATGCACATGCAGCCAGAATAAGCATAGCAACCAACGACGGTAAGAGCAGAATTTTTAGCCAGTCCCAGGAAACTCCTCCGACTACAATGAATAATAGAACTAGTGTCGAAATACAGGACATCAGGGCAGCACCGGCATTGGATTTTGCATCTATTTCACCTTTACGGACCTGTATGCCTAATTGAGCAATAGTGGCTGTACTGGAAACAAAACCTGAGGCAATTGAAGACAATATCAGGGCATTTTTAGTCGAAAAGAAACGTTTAGCGATATGTGCCAAAGCTTGAACTACCAGTATGAGAGTTACTAATTTTAAAATCAGATAAGGGTTCAGCACTTCACCCCATAAAGGCCGGTCAGGGGTTAGTGGTAAACCAATCAGAATTAAGGCTAATAATAGTAATCCATCCCTAAATTCAGCCTCAGTAATCCACTGTCCGGCAATATTATGCATAGAGTGTTTGGCCATTAAAATTATCGTGATCAGAACTGCTAGTCCTGCAGCCAGAGGAATATTCCACAGACAAATCGCCCCAATAAAATAGGTCATGATAAAGGCCAATTCAGTGGTAATTCCCGGATCTTCTATCTGGTTCCGGATAGAAAAAATGACAATGCCGCCAATAATGAGTGCACCAGCTAGGCCCATTGTCATTCCGAATAGAAAGCACAATGCACCTAATAAAGCACAGATCGCAAAAGAGCGTAGCCCGGCAAAACTGGCCTGTTCTTCACGCTGTTTGTGCCGTTCACGTTCCAGTCCGATTAGCAAACCACATCCTAAGGCAGCAGTCAGGATAGTAAGCAACTCATGAAAGGAACTACTTTCATTTAAGGGAACCACGCTTAAATCCATACCTGGCCTCAGCGATTGAATAAAATATCCTGATTGAAATATAGGCGAAAAATTGACACATCGACAAGCAGAAAAAAGATTATGAACTCAAACCAATATGATGTGCTTAATATTCATGAAAGATAAATCCGCTTTCTAGTTTTGAAGTCGCTATGGAATGCGAAAAACACGAAAAACTTGTTATAGTGGAGGCAGTTTTGGGGATCATCAATCATGAAATTTGATTTTGAAATTGATACAGGCTGGTGTTTGGATCAGCTTTTAAAAGACGGAAAAATAACTGAACGTGACCGGATGCGAGTTCAGACCACACATCGTCAACGTGAACAAATAAAATGGCATCCTTTACAATGGATCGCGAACTTTAGTCTGGTTGATCAGTCCCATCCTCAAAGTACTTTGACACTCAACCGTTTATGTCAGTGGCTGGCAGAAAAAACCGGTTTAATGTTCTATATCATTGACCCACTCAAAGCTGATGTGCAGGCCTTGACCAATGTCATGTCACAGGAATATGCATTGCGTAACCGTATTCTGGCAGTAGAAATTCAACCAGATAAAGTGCTGATTGCCACAGATCAGCCTTATAAAACTGAATGGGTATCTAATCTCGAACAGAATATTGCACCGAAAAAAATTGAACGGGTATTGCTCAATCCGGAACAGCTCCAGCGTTATATTGTTGAGTATTATCAGGTCAGTCGTGCAGTCAGTGGCTCGCAAAAATCATCTGCTTATGAGCGGGAAAATAAAGGTGTAGAAGCCTTGCTGCAACTGGGTGATTCCCAGAATCCGGATGCCAATGACCAGCATATCGTGAAACTGGTAGACTGGGTGCTGCAGTTTGCCTTTGAGCAGGGTGCCAGTGATATCCATATGGAACCGCGCAAAGACACCGGCAAAATCCGTTTCCGGATTGATGGGGTATTGCATACCATCTATAACATGCCAGCCAATACCTTGACTGCGGTCATTTCCCGAATCAAAATCTTGGGCCGGATGAATGTGGCAGAAAAACGTAAACCACAGGATGGTCGTCTAAAAACCCGGACTCCGAAAGGGCAGGAAACTGAACTGCGTTTATCGACCTTACCTACCGCATTGGGTGAAAAGCTAGTAATGCGTATTTTTGACCCAGAAGTTCTAGTCAGAAGTTTTCAGCAGCTCGGTTTCGAAGGACATTTACTCAATGACTGGAATAATCTGACCAGTCACAGTCACGGTATTATTCTGGTCACAGGCCCGACCGGTTCAGGTAAAACTACGACCTTGTATTCGACACTGAAACAGCTGGCGACCGAAGAAGTCAATGTCTGTACCATTGAAGACCCGATTGAAATGCTCGAGCCGAGCTTTAACCAGATGCAGGTCAATAACGGAATTGAACTAGGATTTGCCGATGGTGTGCGTGCGCTGATGCGTCAGGACCCAGACATAATCATGGTCGGTGAGATTCGTGACCAAGATACGGCCAATATGGCGATTCAGGCAGCATTAACCGGTCACCTAGTACTTTCTACCTTACATACCAATGATGCGCCGTCGAGTCTGACCCGTTTGCATGATCTGGGCGTACAACCATTTTTAACAGCAGCCACCATCTTGGGCGTTTTGGCTCAACGTCTGGTACGTAAGCTATGTCCGCACTGCAAGCAGGAGAGTTTCCTGGATGAGCAGGAATGGCAACATCTGGCAGTGGACTATCCTTTACCACGTCCGGAATTTGTTTTTAAAGCAGTCGGTTGTGAAGAGTGTCGCCATACCGGTTATAAAGGCCGAATCGGAATTTATGAGTTTATGCCGCTTAGCCTGACTACCAAGCAGTTGATCGGAGTGGATGCTAACCTGAATCAATTACGTCAGCAGGCAAAAAAAGAAGGGGTAGAACCTTTACGGATTGCCGGTGCTCGCAAGATTCTGGAAGGGGTCACCACGCTTGAAGAAGTTTTGAGAGTTGTGCCATTAAATTAATTCTGAAGATGAAGCGATCTTAAGATTCAATTCATCTTCGGCTGTTTTAATAGCATTATCGAAACAGGGCAAGACTTTAAAAAGAGGTAACTGCAATGAAAATGATGATGAATACTGTTTTAGCAGCTACATTAATGGGTTCAATTGGGACTGCCGCAGTTGCGAGTAGTGAAACTGCGGTGAATCAGGCTGCATTTGCTAAAACGACTACAGTTAAGCAAGCGTTGACCATGAAAGATGACAGCAAGGTTCAGCTGAAAGGTTATGTGGTGAAAGCTGTCGGTGATGAAAAATACCAGTTCCGTGACAATACCGGCACCATTACTGTCGAAATTGATGATGAACTTTGGCAGGGTAAACCAGTATCAGCTAAAACACCTATGGTAATCATTGGTGAAGTGGACATTGACTATAAACCTGCGAAACGTGTTGAAATTGATGTCGACCAAGTTCAGTTTTAATTTCAGCATGATTTCCTGAACTGAATCTGAAGACAGCAACAAAAAACCACATGCAAGTTACCAAAAAGCATGTGGTTTTTTTGAGTCTGGAACTTTTTCAAGGCAAGATAGAAAGATAAAACAAGCGGAGCATAACATGCGTATTCTTTTGGCAGAGGATGATGAATCTCAGGCGGAAAGTATTCAAACCTGGCTGGAAATGGACGGTTATGTGATTGATCGGGTTGATCGTGGGGATCATGCGATTCTGGCGATTGAACAGCATCAGTATGACTGTATTTTGCTGGACCGTGGCCTGCCGAATGCAACCGGAGACGACATTCTTAAAAGCTTGCGTAATAAACAGAAAGATACGCCCGTTATATTTATTACCGCCAAGGACAGTATTCATGACCGGGTTGCAGGACTCGATCTAGGGGCCAATGATTATCTGGTAAAACCCTTTAGTCTGGAAGAACTTTCCGCTCGCGTGCGTGCCCAGCTCAGACAAAAACAGCAAATGCCACATCATATCCTGCAATGGCAGGATCTTAGTCTGGACACTCAAGCCAAGACTGTAATGAAGGCGGGGCAGAGCATTAATCTGACTGCAAAAGAATTCCAGATTTTATATAAGCTGATGCAAAAACCAGAACATATCATTACCCGAGAACAGTTGGAAGAATCACTCTATGCCTGGGGAGATGAAATCGAAAGCAATGCGATTGAAGTCTTTATTTATCAGCTACGTAAAAAAATCGGCAGTCAGATGATTAAAACCATTCGTGGCTTGGGCTACCGGATGCATAAACCCGAGGCCTCCATATGAAGGCACCTATTTCCCTGCAAAGTCGGCTGATTCAACATGCCATGTTCAGTTCCATACTGGCAGGATTTCTGGCGTGGCTGCTGTTGTTGGGAATTTCCAGTTATCAGGCGATTGATCTGCATGATGACCTAATGGAAGAAATTTCAGAGTTACTTCTGGGAGATGTGAACCAGGCCAAAAATACGCAGGTCGATGAAATCAGTGAGCAGTTTGATATTCAATATGCCTTACTACTGAATCAGCAGGTACTGACCACTTCAATTGATGATGAACTGATTAATGAGATACCAGTTGCACAGAAAAACGGGTTTCACTTTGATTATGAAAATGGCCATTTTATTCGCATCCTGATTGCTGAAGATCAAGACTTGAAAGTGAAAGTGGTACAACCGCTTTCAGTACGCTTTGATGAGCTTTGGCAAACGACTTTAGGTTTCGCCGGGATTTTATTTATCCTATGGATATTACAGTGGCTGATTTTACGTTTTGCCATTAAGCGGCAATTAAGACCTTTAAATAAAATTTCCCGAGAAATCGGTTCTAAATCTGCACAGGATCTCACTCCGGTTCAAAGTCCTGATCCTGAGATTAATGAATTGCAACCGATTGTCCGTCAGCTGAATGCCATGTTGAGCCGTTTAGAAAAATCATTGGCTGCCGAGCAACGTTTTACTGCCGACGCTTCACATGAGTTGCGTTCCCCATTGTCTGCCATTCAGATGCGTTTACAGGTGCTGAAACGTAAATATCAGGAAGATGCCCAACTTGGGCAAGCGTTACAGATGATTCAGAATGACGTCAACCGCGGAACGCAGATTCTGGAAAACTTATTGCTATTGGCTCGGCTTGATCCAGAACATGCAGAGCAGCTGCCCAAACAACAGGTTAATCTTAAAGTATTGGTTCATGAGGTCTTACAAGCTTTACAACCTTTTGCTCAGGAAAAAGAGATTCACTGGAACTTAAAACTTGAAGATGCAGTGATTGAAGCAAATGCAGAGCTGATTTTTAGCTGTATCCGCAATCTGGTTGATAATGCCATTCGTTATACGCCTGTGCAGGGACAGGTCGAAATCAGGACGATAGTTGAAAGTCAGAATCCACAACTCATGATTGAAAACTCTGGAGAGGGGATTCAGGCCGACGTATTGCAACGTTTAGGTGAGCGTTTTTACCGAGCCTTGGGTACGCGAACACAAGGTTCAGGTTTGGGACTGTCCATTTGTCAAAAGATTATGCAGTTACATACGGCCAAGATTGATTATGCGCCGTCAGTTTTGGGTGGACTTAAAGTTTCATTAATTTTTCAATCTAAATAACCTGAGTTCGACATAAAAAATAAATAAAAAAAAGCCTTAGCATCTGTAATATCTTGGTTACGAAGACAAAACATTTCAGAGCAAGGCTTTTTCATGGACTATATTACCGAATTATTTTGTATCTTGGATGATTTCTGCAAAAAGTTTAATGAATCTTTAGAGAAAGCTCTAATTTCTGATCAAAAAACAACAATGAAAAAGTCAGCTTTAAGTTTGTCTGAAGTCATGACCATTGTCATTTTATTTCATAAATCCGGGTTTAGATTTTTCAAATATTTTTATTGTCATATGATCATCCCATTTTGGAAATCAGCTTTTCCCAAGCTTCTTAGTTACAATCGTTTTATTGAAATTATGCCGCGTTGTTTGCAAGCTTTGAGTAGTTTCTTCCATCAAGTTAAAGGAGAAGATACCGGAATTTGTATTATTGATTCGACTAAATTGGTCGTTTGCCATAATCTTAGAATTAAAAGACATCGTGTATTTAAAGGCTTAGCTGGTCGTGGTAAAAGTAGCACAGGTTGGTTTTATGGATTTAAAGTCCATATTGTTATCAACAACTTGGGTGAAATTATTAATCTCAAGATTACATCGGGAAGTGTTCATGATGTTGCTGTACTTGAATCTTTAACCCAAGAGTTAAAAGGTATTTTACTGGGCGATAAAGGCTATCTGAGTAAAGCAAAAACTGAAGCTTTAGCAGCAAGGGGGCTCAGACTATTAACCCCGTCACGCAAGAATATGAAAAATAAACCCATCCAAACTGAAGAAGAAAAACAATTGCTTTGCAGAAGAGGATTGATCGAAACAGTGAATGATCAGTTAAAAAACTTACATCAAATTGACCATTCACGTCATCGTTCGGTGAATAACTTTATGGTGAATATTATGGCTGCTATAGTGGCTTATTGCTTAAATCCAAATAAGCCAACTTTCCAAAACTTGCTAAAAAGCTAAAATATTTCATCGAACTCAGGTTAAATAATATAGTTATTGGATCTAGCAATTAAAAAAGCAGTATGCGCTGATTCATACTGCCTGTTCCCACGTTTATTATTTTTGGAGTATTTAAATTACTTAGTCAGGATGAGACGATTGTTACGAGTCAAACGTAGACGGTATTCTTCACCCGCATGCATGATCCGGATTTCTCGTCCTAGCGCAAATAAATTGTTCGAATGCAACATCGGTAGCGCATGCTGAGTATCATTATTACGGGTAAATAGGCTAAATGGTGCGTTCATTCCGTCGACTCCGTGGTGTGTTTTGGATTGATTTAAATGATAATCATTATCGAATAGATCTGTCAACGAATAATTGCTTCATTTATAAAAAACTCTAATTTGCTTACAATCTGTAAAACTTCAATGGTTCAGAACATTATGTCCAAAGCCACAATTCATGTCGCAATTGCTATTTTATTTCATCAAAATCAGGTTCTGGTCGGTTGGCGTGAAGCCAAACAGCATCAGGGCAATAAATATGAGTTTCCAGGCGGAAAAGTAGAACAGGGCGAATTGCCTGTAGAGGCAAGTCGACGTGAAGTGATTGAAGAAGTCGGAATTGATATTGAGCAATGGCATACCTTTGATTTTATTTCGCATGAATATGAAGATGTCATCGTCAATCTGCATATTTTCCATGCTTCGGTTCAGCCAGAACAATTAGCTGAGATCAAGCAGCCTTGGCGCTGCTATAGCCGGGATGAACTCAGTGAGCTGAACTTTCCTAAAGCCAATCAGGCCATGATTCAAAAGCTACAATGGCCGCGGAAGATCAAAATTTCTGACGACTTAAGTCACCTGAATAATCTGGAAAAAGACCAGATGCTATATTGGCGAGTAATGGCCAGCCCTGAATACATCAGCCAGTTACAGCAGATTCCAGTCGATCAGTTATCCAGATTGATCATCAATCAGAGACTTTGGTCACAACTGAATGAATTGCAGCAGCAAACCATTCGTACCATTCACCTGAAACAGTCTCAATTGATGCAACTACAAAAAGGGGAGTTAGCTGGTGGCTATCGTTATCTTGCAGCCTGTCATGATCTGAAAGCATTAAAACATGCAGAAAATATAGGCTGTGAAGCAGCTTTACTCAGCCCGGTACTGGCAACAGAAACACATCCTGATACCGCAGCTTTAGGTTGGGAAAAATTTAAACAGATGGCTAAACAGGTACAGATTCCTGTATTTGCCTTAGGTGGTATGAAGGCTGAAGATCTAGACTATGCTCAAAACCAGCATGCTTATGGGATTGCAGGGATCCGTTATGTTTAAGTCAAAAACTTATTATAAATAACTGGGCTCACGCCAGGGCCTTAAAATTTCTTTAAGGCCTGCTGAGCTTGCTGAATGGCTTTGGTGTTTTTTTGCAGTTGAGCTGCTTTCAGGCGTACCTGCCAGAGCTGCTTTTTCATTGCATTAGTCTGCGCATAGCTCAAACCACGTAGGGCAAAAGCATCTGCACGGGCCGGCTGGTTTTTACGGTTTGCGATCAAGCCAAGATACAGATAAGTTTCTGAAGCTTGAGGCGCCAAACGCTGAGCCTGTACGGCAGAAGTTTCAGCTTGATTATATTGCTGCTTGCTATAAGCCTGCTGAGTTTGCTGCATCAATTTTTTAAATGCAGGTAAGTTACGTCCGTCATCAAATTTTTGTGACTGGGGCTTTTGCTCAGGGATCACAATTTTTTGACGTTTAATCTCTGGTCGATCATAGGGTGTAATCACTACACCATCAGGTGTAGAGGACTTCGGTTTTTGCTGAACCGGAGGTTTGGACGGAGCCGCAGGCTGTTCTGGTTCCGACATGCTTTGGCAGCCCACCAGACCGAGGATGAGCAGACCAGGAATCAATTTTCTTAACATAAACATAGGCTCAATTATTGGCTATAACTTCCACTCGCGATAATACGGGTTTGTTTAGCAACTTCGCGTTCTATTTCTGTTTCACTTTCTTGTATATAACGACTGAGATCATCTTCTTCCTCATCTTCTGGTGAAGGTTCTGAATCAATCGTATAAGGCTCGGTGGCGTAATGTGAGATGCCACAAGCAGTCGCCTGATTTGGTAGAGCATGGCGTGAAATCGGAATATACATGGCACCATCACAGCCTTGGGCAGTCAGTTTACCTGTATAACGGTCCAGCCAGTGCCATTCAATTTCATTAGGCTGAGCCAGATTCACCGGCTTCTGACGTAGCTGTTTCATGACATTGGTCCAGACCGGAAGGGCACCTGAAGAACCGGTTAATCCAGTGACTTTGTTGTCATCCAGACCTAACCAGACCACTGTCATATAGTTGCCAGAATAACCTGCAAACCATGAATCACGGGTATCGTTTGTCGTACCCGATTTACCCGCCAGATTCAGGTTACGTGGCAAACTGTTATAAGCAGAACGACCAGTACCACTCGACATGACCTGTTGTAAACCATAATTCAGAGCATAGGCTGATGCTGGATCAATCGTCGGCTGAACACTTAAGCTGTAACGTTCAAGCGAGTGGCCATTCGCATCGACTACAGAACGAATCGATTTCACCGGATATTTAAAGCCACCTGTTGCGAAGTTGCCGTAAATATTCATCACTTCCATCGGTGACATATCTACCGCACCTAAATAAATAGATGGATAATTTGGTATGTCAGAAGTCACACCAAATTTTTTCAAATGGTTAATAAAGGTCGACAGGCCAAATTCCTGTGCCAAACGCACCGCAGACAGGTTATAGGATTGTGATAGGGCAAGAGACATCGGTACTACACCATGTACACTACCGCTATAGTTTTTCGGAGTCCATGGTTTGCCATCACTTTGAATGGTGATCTGACTGTCTTCAATTGGACTGGCCCAGTGGTAACGATTTGATTCTAGCGCTGTCAGATAAATCACCGGTTTGAGTAAAGATCCAACCTGACGTTTGGCATCTAAAGCACGGTTAAAACCGGTAAAGTCCTGAGTAGAGCCTACTGCTGCAACCAGTTCGCCATTCTCAGGGTGTGCGACCAGAACAGCGCCTTGCAAATCTTTTAGACGGCCTGGATTGGCTTTGCTTAAACGGGCTACACTTTTCTTAAAGCTGTCTTGAATTCGGGTTTGTGCCAATGGATCTAAGGTGGTGAAAATACGCAGACCCTGGTTGGTTAAATCAGTTTCCTGATATTCGGTACGCAATTGACGGCGAACAATGTCCAGAAAATCCGGGAAGCGGGCAGGGCCCAAAGTTGGCTTGGAAATGACGTTCAGCGGACGGGCAGTTTCTGTTTCATACTGATCTTGGGTCAGATTACCCATTACCAGCATATTATTCAGAACCACATCACGACGTTTTTTCGCAAGTTCGGGATTACGCCATGGGTTATACAGGCTTGGACCTTGAACCAGACCGACTAAAAAGGCCTGTTGAGAAATATTCAGTTCACGTAACGGGAGGCCAAAATAAAATTGTGAAGCCAGACCATAACCATTTACAGAATAGTTGCCGTTCTGGCCCAGATTCACTTCATTTAAATAGGCTTCCAGAATCTCATCTTTGCCATAATGCAATTCAATCAGCATCGCCATAAAGGCTTCATTTACCTTACGCTTTAAGGTACGTTCTGGTGTTAAGTAGAAATTCTTGACCAGCTGCTGGGTGAGGGTTGAACCACCTTGACGCTTACCACCAGTAATATTGCTCACCACTGCACGTGCAATCCCGCGTGGAGATACGCCATGGTGATTGTAGAAATTGCGGTCTTCAGTAGCAATTAAAGCATCAATTAACGGTTTAGGCACTTTATTGAGCTTAATTAGCACACGGTCTTCATTATGCTGTGGATAAATACCGCCAATCAATAAAGGTTCCAGACGGGCAATCCCGCTAGAAGAGGGCTTGGTCGCACTTACTTCAGCAATCTGATCGCCATTAAAGCTGACTTTCAATACCTGTTCAGGTTCAACGCGATCGCCAAAATCAAAGCCACGGGTATGCACATACATGGTATTGCCAGTGCTGACAAAGCTGCCCGATTTGGTATAGCTGTCTGAACCTTTATAACCCAGTAATTTTAATTCTTGTTGGAAATCCTGCTGGCTGACAGGGGCATTTACATACACTTCCATCGGGCGTGCGAAAACCTTGGCCGGAATATCCCAGCGTTGGCCTTCAAATTTTTCACGTACAATATTATCTAATTTAATCAAATAGATACTAAATGCTACAAATGCAGAAATGACTAGAATGGAGAAGATTAAGGCAATGAACCCCATACCTCGTTCAGATTTCATAAATGACGATAAGACCCTGTGAAATTGTGCTAATCATGCGAAGCTTTTCATTATTTTGCAATATTTAATCAATTATTGAGATTAAAATTAAAATTAAACTTCACATTTTCTCCTTAATTTCAATCTATTTCAATTCAATCCTGCACAGCTTTGTCATGTTATAAATTGTCATCCTATTTAAGCTTAATGTTATGATAAGCAAGATTCGAAGCGGAGCGACGACACTGGTGCAAATTTCCCACAAGACATTTCGAAATATCGGGTTGATTGGACGCCCGGATAAATCTTCAGTGGTTGAAACCTTATGCCTGATCCACGATCATCTGCTCAATTTAGGTCTACATCCTGTTTTTGATGCAGATACAGCTGAACTGGTTCCTTATCAGAATACCCAAACAGTTAGCCGCGCCTTGTTGGGCGAAGTGGTTGATCTGGTGATTGTGGTAGGTGGGGATGGTTCACTGTTACATGCAGCGCGGGCATTGGTAAAATACAATACGCCAGTGATCGGGGTGAACCGTGGTCGTTTGGGCTTCCTGACCGATATCAAGCCAACCGAAGTCATCTTCAAACTGGATCAGGTATTAAAAGGTGATTTTCAGGCAGAACGCCGTTTCTTATTGGAAATGGAAGTTCGCTCTAAAGGTGAAATCATCTATGACGCGATTGCTTTGAATGATGTGGTCTTGCACTCAGGTAAATCGGTACACATGATTGATTTCGAGCTGAATATTGATGGACAATATGTCTATCGCCAGCATAGTGATGGCCTGATTGTATCTACACCGACCGGTTCAACAGCCTATGCACTGTCCGGTGGTGGACCGATTGTGCATCCAAGTATGGATGCAATTGTGCTGGTGCCGATGCATCCGCATACCTTGTCTTCACGTCCGATTGTGGTCGGAGGGCATAGTGAAATTAAACTAATGATTCGTGAAAATCGCGTACTGCCGATGGTGAGTGCGGATGGACAACACAGTGTGTCTTTGAATGTTGGCGATAGCGTCCATATTCGTAAGCATCCCTTTAAACTGAATCTTCTGCATCCGCCAGGTTATGACTTCTATAATGCATGTCGAACCAAACTGGGCTGGAATCAGGACTTCGACTATCTTAAGCAGGATTAAATATGAATATTGAACAAATGCTTGCCGTACTCAATCCTGAGATTGTAGAACGCTTAAGAACAGCCATTGAAATTGGCAAGTGGCCGAATGGTGTGGCACTGACCCAGGAGCAGCGTCAGACCTGTATGCAGGCTGTCTATGCCTGGGAAATGAAAAACCTGCCAGAAACCGAACGTAGTGGTTATATCGATCGTGGCACTAAAGAAGAAGGTGAACAGTGTGATGATGATCATCACAAAAATGAGCCGGAATTCAAGCCAATCCGTTTCGTTTAATCGAAACCGAAAAAAAGACCACAAATGTGGTCTTTTTTAATGTCTGTTTTTTGGCTTGATCAAACTGAAAGGCGGCTATTCCAGAGCCCTCTGGCTTTTTGCATCGCTACTTCATAGCTGTCACATTTGCCCATGGTATACAGTGCAATGCCCATAGTTTCGACAACTGCGATCTCACCATATTCATGTGAGCGTTGACCTTCCCATACTTGTTTAAATACAGCCAGATCCAGCTCTTCTTCAATCGGACTACGGTTGTCGGTCAGTTTTGGTAATTCGTGCTCATAAAGTTCGCCATTCTTAATCCCGCAGATTAAAGTTTTGGCATCCGGGTTACGTTCAAATTCGCCACCTTCACCTTTAATGACTGCACTATTTTGATAACCTAACTTATAAGCGGACTGCTGATGTGAACTACGATAAGCAGGGTGGAAAATAGCCTGTAAAGTCGCTTTGGCATTAAATGGATTAATCAGACGTGCCAGCGTATGAATCGGGGAGCGTAGACCCATAACATTACGTAGCCCGATCAGCTCAGCCAGAATTGGAGAGATCACCTCCAGAGGCAGGTAAGCAAAATGTTTGTCTTTAAGCTGCTGTTCCACGTCAGCATCATTCTGGCAGATTGGATAGCCTAAGTAGTTAAGTACCTGTTCGGTATAGACCCGATTCAAGGTATGACCTGAAGCACCATGCATCACGATATTATAGCCATGCTTGGCAAGGGTAAGCGCAGCCAGAATGAACCAAGGATAATGTTTGCGTTTGCCTGCATAAGAGGACCAGTCCAGATCAACATCCAGTGCCTTAAAATTCAGCTGGTCCCGGGTCGCCTGCACAAAGCCTGCGAGTTCATCAACAGATTCTTCCTTGACACGTAATAGCATCAGAAAAGCGCCCAGTTGTACGTTCAGCACCTCATTTTTCAGGATCATGCTAAAAGCCTGATAGGCTTCTTCATAGCTTAAAGAACGTGCACCATTTTTTCCCTTGCCAATAATACGAATAAACTGGGCAAAAGGATGTTCGGCATCTTTATAAATATTTCGCTTTGTGGTCATGGGCATAGATCAATCATGTTCATCAAGTATTGGCATATTTTACGCTGATATTGGTATTTCACCTTCTTATTTTGCAGAATTATTATAGTTTTATAAGACTATAGTCTAAGAGGTATTGTTTAGTATTTAGGCAAATTTAACATTTCGGGTTAAACAAAAGTCTAAAAAACGGTTAAAATTTCACGCAATTCTTGTGTTTGCTTTATCTCCTGATCAATGCACTGATTTTTCTTAAGGATCAGTGTTCCTGTGATTGTTAAATGTACATACACATTCTAATTTCAGTATCAGATTAATTTTTTGATACATAGGCACTTTTTTGTTTCAGACAATGAAGTATTGGACGCTTGTTTTTTAAAAATAAGTGAAAACTGAATATTGCTTCTGGTTAGAAGTATATCGTGAAGTAAGGTTATGGCTAAAAAACCAATTTATAAGTCGCTTTATTTTCAAGTGATTGTAGCCATTATTGCGGGTATCCTCGTCGGACATTTCTCGCCAAGTGGTACACAAATCATTAATGGTGCAGAACAATATGTTCCAGGTTTGGGCGAACAACTGAAGCCGCTGGGTGATGCATTTATCCGTTTAATTAAAATGATCATCGCACCTGTGATTTTCTGTACCGTGGTTAGTGGGATCGCAGGCATGGAGAGTATGAAATCAGTTGGTAAAACTGGTGGTGTCGCTCTACTTTACTTCGAAATCGTGTCAACGATAGCGCTGATCATTGGTCTTCTGGTAATTAATATTGCCAAGCCAGGCGTTGGGATGAATGTTGATCCGGCATCGCTGGACACGGCCGGGATTTCTAAATATGTAGAGTCGGGTGCTTCTCAGTCTACCGTTGATTTCTTTATGAATATCATTCCAAATACGGTGGTTGGAGCATTTGCTGAAGGCGAAATCCTGCAAGTCCTTTTATTTGCGATCCTGTTCGGTTTTGCATTACACAAACTGGGTGCACAAGGTAAGCCAGTCCTCAAACTGGTAGATCAGATTTCACATGTGTTCTTTAACATCGTGAACATGATCATGAAACTTGCGCCTATTGGTGCATTTGGTGCGATGGCTTTCACGATCGGTAAATATGGGATCGGTTCTCTGGCGCAATTGGCCCAGTTGATCATCTGCTTCTATATCACCTGTTTGCTGTTCATCTTTATTGTGCTGGGTTCAATTGCTCGTTTTACCGGCTTTAGCATTGTCAAGATGATTCGCCTGATTCGTGAAGAGCTGTTGATTGTACTGGGTACTTCATCGTCTGAATCTGTATTGCCACGTATGCTGAAAAAACTTGAGCTTGCAGGTGCTGAAAAGTCAGTGGTAGGTTTGGTCATTCCAACAGGTTATTCATTCAACCTGGATGGTACTTCGATTTACCTGACAATGGCGGCAATCTTCATTGCACAGGCGACCAATACGCAACTTGATTTGTCTCACCAGATTACCTTGCTTCTCGTATTGCTCATTTCTTCTAAAGGTGCAGCGGGTGTAACTGGTTCAGGCTTTATCGTGATGGCAGCAACCTTAGCGGCTGTAGGTAATATTCCGGTTGCAGGTCTGGCCTTGATTCTCGGTATTGACCGCTTCATGTCTGAAGCTCGTGCCTTGACCAATCTAGTCGGTAACTCTTTGGCAACTCTGGTTGTAGCAAAATGGGTCGGTCAGTTAGACATGGACAAGCTGAACTATGCATTAGCAAATCCGGCTGAAATTGATGAAAAAATGGCGCAGGAAGGCAACAACGCTCATTAAATTCGAGTTCGTCTTGTAGGTCATAAAAAGGAAGCTTCGGCTTCATTGCTGTCCCACAATTTTTCACAAGAGGAAGCTCAAATGAGCTTCCTCTTGTTTTATGGGTATTTTATCGGGTGAAAATAAAGCTTTTAAAGTTCTTCTTTCAAACAAATTCACTTGAATTATTCTGAGTAAACGTTGAACTGTCCAACCTGTTTTTCCTAAATGTTGAGCGAAACTCACCAATAAATAGGCGATCATCGCAATCCAGATTTGTGTCTGAATTGCGTTCCTGCTGCGGCCTAGAAACGCTTTTAATTTGAGATTCTGCTTAATCGCCTTAAAGAACAGCTCAACTTTCCAACGATCTTTATAAATCGCCGCAATGGTGGAGGCGGCTAAATGAAAGTTATTGCTGAGAAAGCTAAAGTGCTTGCCACTTTGCTGATCTCTATATTCAATTCTTCTTAACATTGGGGCTTTTCTTTTTAGGGCATGTGCGCTATTCAGCTGAATGGTTTCATCTTTTAGAATACCTTTGGATTCAAGCACTGGATGTTGTTGGATCACCTGATACACAGATTTAGGCCTAAAACGTGTGACAAATCCAATGTTTTGAGCAGTCAGATTTGCATACCATTGGTAATCGACATAGCCTTTATCAAAAACTACAATGCTGCCAGCAGGAAACTGGAATTTGCGGCCTTGTACCATGTCATTTTCTTTGCCATTTTCAACTGCAACAAACTCAGGAATATCATTGCTGTGATTCAATCCTATACTGAGTTTCATGCTGGCTTTTGAGTCGTGAACTTTGGCCCATTCACATAAGGAAAGCGACAGGTCAATATGACTGGCATCCAAGGAATACAAGGGATTCTTAAAGCGAAATTTATGAGCTACTTTTGAGTGTTCATAGTATTTAAGCAACTTGTAAAATAGCTGTTGATACAAGGCAGCAGGCTGCTGCTCATTGATTCGTGCCAGCGTGCTTCGGGGAATAGACTTTGCTCCGAGATGACTTAGCTTTTCCTGTTGGCACTCCAAATTGGATTGAATATCTCTCAGACTTTGCCTACAAGAGAATTGAGACATCAATATGGCAATAAACTGATCCCACCGGGAAGCCGCTCTAAATTTCTGTCCAACATGGTGTACTTTAGCAAGTTGTTCAAAATCCTGTCGCACAACAGGTTTAATTAGCTCATGAAATACGGTATTCTGATGTGACAAAACCTGAATCCTGGTCGTTAAAGTGTTTGTTTGCACTCATATTTTAACTGTTAGGACTTAGGTTTTTTTATTTAAAGCAAACTATGGGACAGCAGTGGCTTCGGCTTCCTTTTTATTTTTATCTGACTGTGAAGTTAGCGAAAAAATAAGTCAGGCACATGACAGCCTTTCTAAAAATAGTTAGCCTGTGCACAGGAAATAAAACGATAAACACGATAAGGATAAAAGAATGCTGGCTTACGATGCTGACCTGGAACTTTTCCGCGACAATTTCAAACGCTTTATGAATGAACACGTAGCGCCTTACTATGAAGAGTGGGAGCGTGAAGGCATGATGCCGCGTTCAGTCTGGAATGCGATGGGTGAAAATGGCTTCTTATGTGTCGATGTTCCGGAAGAATATGGTGGCTACGGTGTTCCGACCCACTATTCCCTGATGTTAATCGAAGAGTCGGCAAGAGCAGGCTATAGCGCAATTTCAACTGGTCTGTCTTGCCATTCGGATATCGCAGCGCCGTATATCCTGCATATTGGTACTGAAGAACAGAAAAAATACTGGTTACCGAAAATGGTGTCTGGTGAAGTGGTCGGTGCGATTGGCATGACTGAGCCGGGTGCTGGTTCTGATCTGCAAGCCATGCGAACCAATGCCATCTTGCAGGATGACCATTATTTATTGAATGGTTCTAAAACTTTTATCTCCAATGGTCAGCATGCTGACTTAGTCGTATTAGCCGTGAAAACCGATCCGCAAGCACGCGCCAAAGGTGTGTCTTTGATGCTGGTGGATACGCATCTGGAAGGCTTTAAAAAAGGTAAGAATCTGGACAAGATTGGTCTGCATTCACAGGATACTTCAGAGCTGTTCTTCGATAATGTCAAAGTACCGAAAGATCAGTTGCTGGGTCAGCTAGGTCAGGGCTTTGTATATCTAATGCAGGAACTCCCACGTGAACGTACCGCTATTGCTGCTACTGCACTGGGCGCCATTCGTGGCTCGATTGATCTAACGACTCAATATGTCAAAGAGCGTCAGGCCTTTGGTCAGGCGATTGGTCAGTTCCAGAATACCCGTTTTGTACTGGCACAGGCCAAGATTGACGAGCTGGCAACAGCAGCTTTCTATAACCAGAATGTTGAGTTGTATATGCAAGGCAAGCTGGATGTTGAAACTGCAGCAGCGCTAAAGAGCTTCTCGACAGATATGCAGATGAAAGTTGCTGACAATCTGCTTCAGCTCTTTGGTGGTTATGGCTATATGACTGAATACCCGATTTCGCGTTTCTTTGTTGATGCCCGCATTCAACGGATCTATGGCGGTACCAATGAAATCATGAAAGAAATTGTCGCTCGCGGTCTGCTTGGACGTTAAAACTTAACAGATAAAAAAAAGAGTCCGAAATGGACTCTTTTTTTATGGAAAGAATATTCTTGAAATCTAGATATTTTATTATTTTAAGATTTTAATACATCCAGACATTCATGAATAAAAATTGGCAAATCATTGGGTACTCGAGATGAAATCAGCTGATTATTGTCATTGACTAGTTCGACATCATAATACGTCGCACCTGCATGTTGTACTCGAGGTGCATGCGCACGGATACTGGTAATGATGCGGTTCTTTAAAACATCAGCTTCACTGAGTAATAAAGATGCGTCGCAAAGACTGAAGATGGTCTTTTTGGTCTCATTAAAAGCCTGAATGAAATGTAAGACTCGCGTATCGTTGGCGAGGGATACAGGCGATTCACCGCCCGGAATGAGTAGGCCATCAAAATCATCAATACTGATATGATCAATTCCCCAATCAATCGTTACACTCGACTGACCATGTAATCCATGTACGACTTTTCCGGCATGTAGTTCAATATTACAGACACTATGCTCTGCAGCGAGTAAGGCCGCAACAGGCTCAGTATATTCAAGATCTTCAAAATTATTCGTTACAAGTACCGCTATTCTTTTTGGCATTATAGGCACCCCCAATATAGTTTTAAATTAGACTAGCGATTTAAGGTTTAAAAAACGTCTCTGCTTTGTAACCAAATAGTGATTTAGTGTAAAAAATCAAATTAAATCAAAGGAAAATGATTAAAAAAACAGTTTTCTATGTGCATTTTATTGTGAACTGTCACTCAGATTTTAAGTAGTCAAACTAGAAGTATCGAGATGGCTTTATTTTTATTTTCTTATGCTTAAAATCGTTATGTAGATTAAGAAATAGTGATATTTCATCTTGATAGAAATCAGTTAAGATGAGCGGGCAAAGTTTACAATTTGATAATGTAAAACATGCGAAAATGCTGAAAGAAATGTTACCAGATGTGACTAAAGCGATTAACGGTTAAAATCAACTCCCTGTTTTTAAGAATTAATCTACTAAAGTTATATTGTGTAACATTTGCAGCGCACTAATTGTTATACTGCACAGATAAGGTTTATGAAGGGCGACATCACGATGATCAACGACGATCAAAACACAACGGCTTCTTTAGACTTGGCTAAAATTCGTGAAGATATCGATTCAGTTGATCAACAAATCCAGCAATTGATTAACCGTCGTGCACGTTTGGCTGAGGCTGTAGCAAAAGCAAAATTCGCATCTGAAGAAAATCCGCTGTTTTACCGTCCGGAACGTGAAGCACAGGTTTTGCGCAATGTTATGGAGCGCAATGAAGGACCATTGTCAGATACGACGATGGCACGTCTGTTCCGCGAGATCATGTCGGCTTGTTTGGCGCTTGAAGCACCGCAAAGTATTGCATTCTTGGGACCTGCTGGTACCTACACACACTCAGCAGTATTGAAACATTTTGGTCATGATGCTGTAGTTCGTCCATTACCCACCATTGATGAAGTGTTCCGTGAAGTAGAAGCGGGCAGTGCACATTATGGTCTGGTACCGGTTGAAAACTCCTCTGAAGGGGTAGTGAACCACACTTTAGACTGTTTCAAGACTTCGCATCTGAATGTGATTGGCGAAGTAGAATTACCCATTCATCATCAGTTCCTGATCTCTGAAAATACCCGTAAAGACAGTATTAAACAGATCTATGCACATCAGCAAACTCTGGCTCAGTGCCGTAAATGGCTGGATGCTCATTATCCAGGTGTAGAACGTGTGGCACTCAGTTCAAATGCTGAAGCTGCGCGCCGTATTCAGAATGAATGGCATTCTGCTGCGATTGCTTCTGAAATTGCTGCGAATATTTATAATCTTGAGATTATGCACAGCAATATTGAGGACAATCCAGAAAACACTACACGCTTCCTGGTAATTGGCCGTGAAAAAGTGCCACAAAGTGGTAATGATAAAACTTCATTACTGGTTTCTGCACATGACCGTGCCGGTGCATTGCTAGAGATTCTGGCTCCATTTGCCAAACACAACATTAGTCTAACCAGTATTGAAACTCGACCTGCACTTCCTGAAAAATGGGCTTATGTATTCTTTATCGATCTTGAAGGTCATATTGAGCAGGAAAATGTTAAAGCTGCGATCGAAGAAATTCGTCCGCTTGTGAAAGAAGTCCGCGTGCTTGGTTCATATCCTGCAGCTGTTTTATAAAAGCAGCCTTTCGTGGTTAGTGCGAGGGTGCTAACCACTGGTTCATCTGTAAATCGGAAGTATAAAATGTCGTTTGTCCCAGCCAATGAAGGCATCTCTAAATTAAAGCCATATCAACCAGGTAAACCGATCAATGAGCTTGAGCGTGAGTTGGGCATCACTGATATCGTAAAACTGGCTTCAAATGAAAACCCGCTGGGCTGTTCAGATAAAGTCAAAGAAGCAGTCGCTGCAGAACTGGCAGAAATTGGTCGTTATCCAGATGGTGGTGGTTTTATCCTGAAAGACCAGATCAAAGCACAATTTGGTTTTAATCATGACCAGATTACTTTGGGCAACGGTTCAAACGACTTACTGGAAATGTTTGCCCGCGCATTCGTTTCTTCAAGCGATTCTGTGATTTACAGCCAGCATGCATTTGCAGTATATGCTCTGGTAACTCAAGCGATCCATGCTGAAGCGATTGAAGTACCAGCAAAAGGCTTCTCGCATGATCTTGAGGCGATGGCGGCTGCAATTAAAGACAACACCAAGCTGATCTTTATTGCGAACCCAAACAACCCGACAGGCACCTGGTTTGAAGAAGCTGAATTTGAAGCATTCATGCAGAAAGTGCCAGCGAATGTCATCGTGGTACTGGACGAAGCTTATGTGGAATATTTCCCGGAAAACTTCAACAGCCTGAAATTCCTGAAGCAGTATCCTAATCTGATTGTCAGCCGTACTTTGTCTAAGTGTTATGGTCTGGCTGCACTGCGTGTTGGTTTTGCATTGGCATCGGTTGAAGTAACTGACTATTTAAATCGTATCCGTCAGCCATTCAACGTGAACCATTTAGCCATGGTTGCTGCAGTTGCTGCACTGAAAGATGAAGCCTTCATCGAGAAATCTCGTGAAGTGAATAAAGCAGGTATGGCACAGCTTGAAGCTGGCTTCAAAGCTTTGGGCCTGAACTATGTACCTTCACGCGCGAATTTCATCTTGGTCGATGTACAGGCTGATCCAGCAGAAACATTTAACAAGTTGTTGAAAGAAGGTGTGATCGTGCGTCCAGTGGGTATTCCAAACCACTTGCGCGTATCGATTGGTACTGAAGCTGAAAATGCCAAATTCCTTGCTGCATTAGGCAAAGTGCTTGGCTTAGAGGCGAAAGCTTAAGTTATGTCGCAGCCACTGTTTGAAAAAGTTGCCTTTATCGGACTTGGATTGATTGGTTCAAGTCTGGCGCGTGTCATTCAGGCCGAGCATTTAGCCAATGACATCGTGGCATCGACCCGCTCACAAAAAACCTTGGAAGATGCCAAGGCACTTGGTCTGATTTCCAACGGATATGCAGATCCTGTAGAAGCCGTCAAAGGGGCAGATCTGGTGGTACTGGCATTACCTGTTCGTGCTACCCAGAAAGTGCTAGAAACGATCAAACCTTATTTGTTGGAAAATGCCATTCTGACCGATGTTGGCAGTACCAAAGGCAATGTGGTAGAAGCAGCCAAAGCTGTGTTTGGTGAAAATCTGCCAGCCGGTTTTGTGCCGGGGCATCCAATTGCGGGTGCTGAACATACCGGCGTGCATGCAGGTAAGGTCGATCTATTTGCCAATCACAAGGTGATTTTGACGCCGTTACCAAGCAGCGGACAATGGGCGGTCGATAAACTGATTCAACTGTGGCAGGTGGCCAAAGCGGAAGTGATTTGTATGGATGTGGAAAAGCACGATGAAGTGCTGGCCCATACCAGTCATCTTCCGCATCTGATGGCCTTCAACCTGGTCGAACAACTGGCCAAGCGCGAAGACAATCTGGATATTTTTCGTTATGCTGCCGGTGGCTTCCGCGACTTCTCGCGTATTGCCGCCAGTGATCCACAAATGTGGCATGACATCTTTTTTGCCAATAAAAAGGCGATTCTCAATGCCGTGGACGGCTTTGAAGCTCAACTCGCGATTATCCGCAAGCTGATTGAAGATGAAGATTCACAAGCTTTAATGGGCTTATTGGGGCATGCGCAAGCCGCGCGTCAGCACTTCAATCATATGCTCGCCAAGAAACCTCTCATGGAGAAAAATAAAGTGACACAACAATTTACCATTCAACCAGGTGCCAAGACGTTCCAAGGTAAATTTACCGTGCCAGGTGACAAATCTGTGTCACACCGTTCCATCATGTTTGGTGCCATCGCTGAAGGCACAACGCATGTGACGGGTTTCCTTGAGGGTGAAGATGCACTTGCAACTTTACAGGCATTCCGTGATATGGGCGTAAGCATTGAAGGCCCTAAAAATGGTGAAGTGACCATTCATGGCGTGGGTATGCAAGGTCTGAAAGCACCGAAGTCTGCGCTTTACATGGGCAACTCGGGTACTTCGATGCGCCTGCTGGCTGGCATGCTGTCAGCTCAGAAATTTGATTCGGTGATGACGGGTGATGCATCCCTGTCTAAACGTCCAATGGAGCGTATTGCAAAACCATTACGTTTGATGGGCGCGCAGATTCAAACTACGGGTGAACGTGGTACACCACCAGTATCGATTACGGGTAATCAAAACCTGAAAGGTATTCAATACGACTTGCCAATGGCATCTGCTCAGGTGAAATCAGGTATTCTGCTGGCAGGTCTTTGGGCGGAAGGTGAAACTTCAGTGACTGAACCTGAACCAACCCGTGACCATACTGAACGTATGTTGCGTGCTTTTGGTTATGAAGTAAAAACTGAAGGCAACCGTATTTCCCTGCAAGGTGGCGGCAAGCTGGTGGGTACTAACATTCAGGTGCCTTCTGATATTTCATCTGCAGCTTTCTTTATGGTCGGTGCAGCGATTACTGAAAATTCAGACGTGACTTTGGAAGCGGTAGGCATTAACCCGACCCGTACTGGTGTGATTGAAATCTTGAAACAGATGGGTGCGGACATCACTGTTGAAAATGAACGTATTGCAGGCGGTGAACCGATTGCAGACATTCGTATTCGCGGTACACGTACGTTAAAAGGCATTCATATGCCGGAAGACCAAGTGCCACTAGCAATTGATGAATTCCCGGCATTATTCATTGCTGCTGCATGTGCAGAAGGCCAAACGATTCTAACTGGTGCTGCTGAGCTGCGTGTCAAAGAATCTGATCGTATTCAAGTGATGGCAGATGGTTTGAAAACCATGGGCATTGACTGTACACCAACTGATGATGGCATCATTATCGAAGGTAAAGGTAAGACAGGCGACTGGTCACCAATCTTTACTGGCGGTGAAATTGAATCGCATCATGATCATCGTATTGCCATGAGCTTCTCTATTGCAGGTCTGCGTAACTCAGGTGAAATCAAGATTGTTGGGACTGAAACCGTCGCAACCAGTTTCCCAACCTTCACTGAACTGACTTCTCAAGCTGGTCTGGCGATTGAAGTGACAGAATAATTCTAAAATTTACATGAAACAGCCAAGCTTTTGCTTGGCTGTTTTGTTTATATTGGCTTATGCTAAAACCATACAACAAAAAAGCCATTTGGATGTAGCAATGCGAAAATTAAAATTTATGGCCAATCCTCAGAGCCAGGAACAATTACAGGGCAGTCAGCAGGCTCAGGAATATGTGGCACATCTGCTGACGGAAGAGCTCGGTAAATATGGCTTTAAAACCTTGGCGCAAAGTGGCGCACAAGTGGCCGTAAGTGTCGATGAACACGAGTTGCCATTATCAGTGAGCTGTGAGACACGAGACCAGGAAGGGCACCTGATTTGTGAAATCGCCTCTTACCCGGATGAAGAACAGGACTGGCTGGACCGGATTACAGAACAAAGTTTATTAAATCAGTTGGCACAAGCTGTTGAAGCATCGTTGAAAGAACAAGAAAGTTTTAGTGAGTTTGAGTGGAAGAACTAGTTCAACAAATGCAAAGTCTTTCGCCTATATTGCAAAGTAAACGTCTTGTTTTAGATTATTTTAAGTCATCCGATGCTGCGGAAGCCTATGCCTCGATTACCCCGAGTTTGACCCGTTTTATGGCATGGGATGCACCGGAATCTGAACAGGTATTTGCAACAGTCTGGCAAAACTGGCTAAACAATATGGCTGATCATAAAGAATATATTTTTGTGATTCGCCATATTGAAAGACATGAATTTATCGGATTATGTGGTTTGCATCGACTGCATGATGAAATACCTGAAGTGGGTATCTGGATTCGTGAAACGGCGCATGGTCATTATTATGGACATGAGGCAGTACGTTGTATTGTGGGCTATGCTTTTAATACATTAGGGATCAAAGCTTTGAGCTATCCGGTAGCCGAAGAAAACTGGGCTAGCCGAAAAATTGCAGAACGTGTAGGTGGAAAAATTACCAACCACCTAGATAAACCTAAATATCGGGCTGTAATTTATGAAATTCATGCTAAAGATTTTATTTCTGAATAAAAAAACCTCATCATTCGATGAGGTTTTTTTGATCAGCTTAATGCGAGGAAACGGCTCATCGCAATCCGAAGCTGTTTTAAATAACCGGTAAAGAAATGATTTGCGCCAGGCAAGATCGTGACCAGATGACGTTGAGGCTTGGCCCATTCAATCATGTCGGATAAAAGCGTGACATCATCCGCTTCACCATGAATAAATAAAATATCACCTTTGATCTGTGGTGTAACATAGTGACGTAGGCCAGCTACGGTTGCAGTCGGTAGACCACACAAAATCACTTTTGAAGGTTGCAGTTCAACTGGCAGGGCGGCGTAACACTTGGCCATAACATGTGCGCCAAAACTGAAACCGCCCGCAAAGAAAGGCAGGTCAATATGTTGGCGACGCGCATATTTAATGACTTCAAGTATATCATCCGTTTCGCCAAAGCCTTCATCATGCAGACCGGCACTTTGACCAGAACCACGGAAACTTGGACGATAGACAACACAACCACGCTCTAAAAACATTTGCGCCAGTAACACCGGAACTTTATGTTGTGGTGTGCCACCTTGTAATGGATGGGGATGACAAACAATCGCGAATCCTTTCACTTCACCCTGAGGATAATCCACAAAAACCTCAAGTTGGCCAGCAGGGCCTTGGAGGTAGATTGGTTCGGACATAGCAAACCGATAAATTGCAGGAGAATTTTCTATTTTAACGATTATGATAAATAAAAACATGAATTGGAATTAAAATAAGTCTACTGATATAGTTTGATTAATCATTTTTTAACCAGGTCGCTATGCTTGCTTTAATTTCTCCAGCCAAGACTCTAGATTACGAAACACCTTTACCTACCGATCAATTTACTCGGGCAAGATTGCTGGAACATTCCCAGGAATTGATAGAAGTTGCCCGCAAGTTATCAGCAACTGAAATTTCCAGCTTAATGAGCGTCAGTGAAAAAATTGCCAATTTGAATGCGGAACGCTTCAGAGACTGGCAGCCGGATTTTGATTTTTCCAATGCTCGTCAGGCAATCTTTGCCTTTAAAGGGGATGTTTATACCGGTCTGGATGCTTACCAATTAAAGCAGGATCAGATTCATTACGCACAGAACCATCTGCGTATGTTATCCGGCCTCTATGGCTTATTGCGTCCGCTGGATCTGATGATGCCTTACCGTCTGGAGATGGGAACCAAATTGACTAACCCACGTGGTGCTCATCTCTACGAGTTCTGGGGACATACCATCACTGACCTGATCAATCATGATCTGGCAGCAGCAGAGTCTGAAATTCTGGTCAATATTGCTTCGGATGAATATTACAAGGCAGTGAAAGAAAGCAAAATTCAGGCTGAAATCATCAAGCCGGTATTTTTAGATCAGAAAAATGGCAAATATAAAGTCATCAGCTTCTATGCCAAGAAAGCTCGTGGTTTAATGGCGCGCTTTATCATTGAAAACCAGATTAAACGAACTGAAGACTTAAAAGCCTTTAATATCGATGGGTATTATTTTGATGCTGAAAGTTCACTAAAAGGTGAGTTGGTATTTAAACGTGATGAGCAGCTGGCTGCTTAAGGTAAAAGATTCACCCAAGACTGAATGAAGAAATTTTCTTAAAAGTCTTGGGTAAATTTAAGTTTAGCAATATTAGGTTGAATTGAATAAAAATTAAAAAATAGGGAAGGAACTTTCAAAATATCATTTATTTAGAAGAATTTTTAACAGGAAATGGATGAATTTTTTAGAAGAAAAGCTAAATAAAATAATGAAAGCTATAGTGAGCTTTAAAAGATATTTTTCACTCGATAAATTTATATAGTAAAAACAAATTTCTAAAAAAATAAAAAATAGAATCAATCAATTAATTTCTTTTAATATTCAAAAAATGACTAAAAAATAAAAAAATATGACTCAAAAAATTATGATTAATTGAATAAGAAGTATAAAAAAATGAAGAATATAAAAACTCTAAATAATTGAAAAAACTGCATTTTATCGGGTTACTTGTAAACTATGTCACAATTTTATTGTTATTTTGTTAGCATAATTTCAATGCTGTTACATAACTCAACTACAAAAATGAAAATTTATACGATTCCTATTTTTGTGCTGATGGTGGGTTTACTCGGTTATTGTGTTCACCAACAGGCCGAAACAAGAAAACATGAAGAGCTTCATCAGATTTTGAAAGAAGTACAACATTCAACTAAATTGCTGAATGCAAATCGGCCCCGACCTTAATAGATTTGCATAAGCTTTTTAATTAGGGGGGTCAGGTAAAAAGATAAAAATAAAATCATAATAAATAAAAGAAAATTTAATAATAATAAAACTGACTTATATTAATTTTTAATAAAATATAAATTCTAAGAAGCAATCAGAAATCAATGTGTTATAATTTGCAAAAGATAAAGTTAGATCAAATTTACTTTAATTAAGTATTTGATTCTAATGATGAAAAAAGCTGCATAGGGGTTATGCAGCTTTTTTGTTTAGATTGTTTTTTGAGTTTTTCTAGCGCAGTTTTCTTACTGTTCGCTATTGAAACATTTTGACCCGCTAAATGGCGAAGCTGGCATATTCGTTGCTAACAGATCCTTAAAATTCATGAAGTTTTCTATAAAATTTCCTGGATTCGGCGGCATGCTTAAAGCATAAAGTTTACTCAATAGGGGCTAGGTCATGACGACTCCTAATCCATCTTCAGAAAATATGCTGGAACGTCTGTTCAAACTGAGTGAAAACAAAACCAGTTTCCGTACAGAAGTTGTGGCAGGTGTAACCACGTTCTTGACAATGTGTTACATCATTATTGTTAATCCGATGATTTTATCCGAAACCGGGATGGATCATGGGGCTGTCTTTGTAGCCACCTGTCTTGCAGCCGCAATTGGCTGTCTGGTAATGGGGCTAATTGCCAATTATCCAATTGCACTTGCGCCGGGTATGGGGCTGAATGCCTTCTTTACCTATTCAGTCTGTCTGGGAATGGGTGTGCCTTGGCAAACTGCATTAGGTGCAGTATTTGTATCAGGTTTGGTTTTCATTGCCATTAGTATGTTCAAAATACGTGAGGCGATTGTCAATGCCATTCCAATGTCTCTCAAACTGGCGATTGGTGGTGGTATTGGCCTGTTCCTGGCTCTGGTAGCACTGAAAAATGCTGGCATCATTGTTGATAATCAAGCGACCCTGGTGGGTCTGGGTGATTTGAAACAGCCAACTGTTATGCTTGCGCTACTTGGCTTCCTGTTAGTGGTGGTAATGCATCACTTCAAAGTACGTGGTGCGATCATTATCAGTATTTTGGTAATCACTGCGATTTCTACTGCTTTAGGTTATAACCAGTTCCAGGGTGTAGTGGGTCAAATTCCTTCACTGGCACCAACCTTCTTGCAGATGGACTTTCAAGGTCTGTTTACAGCTAGCCTGATCGGTGTGATCTTCGTATTCTTCTTGGTCGATCTGTTTGACTCTACTGGTACGCTAGTAGGTGTTTCACATCGTGCAGGTTTGTTAAAAGATGGTAAATTGCCGCGTCTGAAAAAAGCATTATTTGCCGATTCTTCTGCGATTGTTGCAGGTGCCGCTTTGGGTACTTCTTCAACTACACCTTATATTGAGTCATCAGCGGGTGTTGCAGCAGGTGGTCGTACCGGTCTGACTGCAGTTGTGGTTGGCTTGCTGTTCATTGCCTGCCTGTTCCTGGCTCCATTGGCTCAATCTGTACCAGGCTTTGCAACTGCACCAGCATTGCTATTTGTCGGTGTATTGATGATTCAGGGTATTGTCCATATTGAATGGGATGATATTACTGAAGCGGTTCCGGCGTTCCTGACCATTGTATTCATGCCATTTACGTATTCAATTGCAGATGGTATCGCAATGGGTTTTATCAGCTATGCGCTGATTAAACTGCTGACAGGTAAAGCGAAAACTGTTCCATACATGGTATGGATCATCGCAGTACTATGGGCATTGAAGTTCTGGATGTTTGGCGGCTAATTTTTGTCGAATATCAAAAGGGTGTAAACTCAGTTTGCACCCTTTTTTATTTTTCTCAGGTTTAATCAGGAGTAGCGATGAACCGTCTTGAATTGATTCAGGCTTTGCCAAAGGCTGAGCTGCATGTGCATATCGAAGGTACCTTTGAACCTGAGTTAATGTTTGCGATTGCACAGCGTAATGAAATTAGCATTCCTTATAAATCAGTTGAGGAAGTGAAGCAGGCTTATAATTTCCATAATCTGCAATCTTTCCTGGATATCTACTACGCGGGTGCCAATGTTCTGATTCATGAACAGGACTTTTATGATCTGGCTTGGGCATATTTTGAAAAATGTGCGGATGATAATGTCGTGCATACTGAAATGTTCTTTGATCCGCAGACGCATACCGATCGTGGCATTGCCTTTGAAACCGTAATTAATGGCTTGCAGAAAGCCTGTGATGATGCGAAAGCTAAGTTAGGCATTACTTCACATCTGATCATGTGTTTCCTGCGTCATCTTAGTGAAGAAGCAGCATTTGAAACATTAGAACAAGCGCTGCCTTATAAAGATCGGATCATTGGAGTGGGGCTGGATTCAAGTGAAGTCGGCCATCCACCGTCTAAGTTTGAATGTGTTTTCGCTAAAGCACGTGAAGCCGGTTTTCTGGTAGTCGCACATGCGGGTGAAGAAGGTCCGGCAGAATATGTCTGGGAAGCTTTGGATTTATTAAAAGTTAACCGTATTGACCATGGCGTACGTTCTGAGGAAGATCCAGAATTGATGCAGCGTTTGATTGCAGAGAAGATGCCGCTCACAGTATGTCCACTTTCAAACCTAAAGCTGTGTGTTGTGGATGATATGCAGCAGCATAATATCCGTCGCCTGTTGCAGCAGGGTGTGCATGTGACAGTGAATTCAGATGATCCTTCGTATTTTGGTGGTTATATGAATGACAATTTCATTGCCATTGCTGAAGCTTTAGATCTAAGCAACGAAGAACTTAAACAGCTCGCAATTAATTCTTTTGAAGCTTCATTTATTTCTGATACTGAAAAACAGAAATGGATCAGCCTGATTCAGGCACTTGTTTAAAATATCATTCCAGTAAATTTGTTAGCCCAAAGAGGGTAGAGTTCGCTCTGCCTTTTATAATTTGATTTGTGAACCAAAGATGAAATTAAAATTCCTGTGGCCTGTTCTTGCTGTTAGCTTAATCAATCCTGCTTGTGCAGATACCTCAATGACTCAGAAAGCCCTGAAACCTGTGATTGAGTATCAGTGTGGCCAAGAGCTGAAAGATTCCAAAGTCTGGAAAATGGGTACTTATTTCATGGCTGAAGCCAATAAACAGCATTTACAGCAAAAAGTGTGTGGCTGTGTGGGTGAGCATGCTTTGGAAGGTGTGCCGGCCAAAACCCTGTTAAAAGCAACCATTGATGAAGAAACTAAAAAAGAGCTGACCCGTAAAGCAATTGCCAATAGCTTAAAAGGCTGTATGGGTGAGTTTATCAATTAAGGATTTTTGGGTGCTGGATTATCCAGACTTTACCTTTAGATTAATAGTGAGTCTTCTTTCCTGTGATGGCTATGAGTCTGGCTGCGCGCAGATTAAACATCATGACTCATTTTTAGATTTCTTATTGCGATAAACTTCGGCACAATAGCGCATATTTTAAAAGCTGAAAAAAGGATAAAATCCGTGAAAAAATTATTGGCTGTTGTTGTACCATTAACACTTGTTCTTTCTGCATGTGTAGCACCACAAGGTGCCAGCACCACAACTCAAGCAAGTACAGGTCAGCAACTCGGTTCTGCAGCCATTAAAATTGCCATCAATGCAAAATGTGTCACTGAACTGAATAATATTCCGGCTTGGCAAACTGCAACACGTTTAATGACAGAAACACAAAAACAGAATATCCAGTCTGAAATCTGTGGTTGTGTGAGTGAAAAAGCACCACAAAACGTGACTGCGGTGGATTTGGCAACTGCAGCAATTGACCCAGCAGCACGTGCGACTATTGTAGGCAATGTCGTTGCAAATACTATTAACGCTTGTGTGGCTGAAGCTGTAAACTAAGTCAAAATCAAATTTGAATAGGCTGACTGGTTCAGCCTATTTTTTATGGGAAATAAAATGAATATTGCTGGTGTAGATGAAGCAGGGCGTGGGCCATTAGTAGGATCGGTGGTCGCTGCGGCTGTGATATTGGATCCGAATAACCCGATTGAGGGTTTAAATGATTCCAAGAAGCTAAGCGAGAAGAAGCGCGAAAAACTTTTTATTGAGATTCAGGAAAAAGCATTGGCTTGGGCGATTGCTGAGGCCTCTGCAGCAGAAATCGACGAGCATAATATTTTGCAGGCCTCTTTACTGGCAATGCGCCGCGCTGTGGAAGCATTAAGCATTCAGCCGGAACATGTACTGGTCGATGGCAACAAGATTCCTCAGGGCCTTGCGATGAGTTGTGATGCGGTCGTAGGTGGGGATGCCTTGCATCCTGAGATTTCAGCAGCCAGTATTCTGGCTAAAGTGACCCGTGATCGCCAGATGGTGGAGATGGATCAAAAATATCCGCAATTTGGCTTTGCCAAGCATAAGGGCTATCCGACCAAAGCACATTTTGAAGCGATTGCCTTACACGGGGTGATTGATGAACATCGTCGTAGTTTTGGACCAGTGAAAAAAGTGCTGGCAGCGTTGCTTGATCAGCAGCAGGCGGGATAAAGTTTGATTATTTTGCTATGCAGTTGAAAATTAGGCAAATTAAAAGCGGCTTAAAAGCCGCTTTTATATTCATACAAAATTAACGGTTAAAGTTATTTTGTGTCTGGTTATCATCTTCATAAGAAGAAGGTTGATAATCCTGGTCAATATGCTGAAGATGTTCATGCATTGCACGTTCATGCTGGATACGCTGGTAAATCTCTTCACGGTGTACAGAGACTTCTTTCGGAGCATTTACCCCAATACGAACCTGGTTGCCTTTTACGCCAAGTACAGTCACGCTGACTTGGTCTCCGATCATTAAAGTTTCCCCGACGCGTCGAGTCAAAATCAGCATGTTTCTCTCCTTGCAAAATGCAAAACCTGCAATCTATTGAATGTAATAAAAAAACACAACCTAAAATTATATAATTAAAGTTTGAATAGAAAGTCCTATCCATGAAATGAAGAGGTTAACTATCCAGACTGTTGAAAATCCTTAGGCTTAATATAACAGAGCCACTATAAAAAAAACTATAGTGGCCCTGCATTTTTGTAGAGATTTAATGAAATACTGTCAGACAATAACGGTATTTTGTAGTTCTCTTAAGCGCGTGCGCTAGATTCACCATGTTCACGGTCTAAACCGAACGCAGTGTGAAGTGAGCGAACTGCAAGCTCAAGATAATTCTCTTCGATAATCACAGAAATCTTGATTTCAGAAGTAGAGATCATCAGGATGTTGATACCTTCATCAGCAAGAGCAGTGAACATTTTGCTTGCTACACCTGCGTGAGAGCGCATACCTACACCGACGATAGACACTTTTACGATGTCATCACGAGTTGCAACTTCACGTGCGCCAATCGCTTGAGCTGTCTCTTCAAGGATTTTTTTGGCTTTAGCAAGTTCACCGCGGTTTACAGTAAACGTGAAATCAGTTGTACCATCTTCTTCAACGTTCTGGATAATCATATCCACTTCGATATTGGCATCACCAATTGGTTTAAGAATTTTAGATGCAATACCTGGCTCATCTGGAACACCCAGAATAGTCAGTTTAGCTTCGTCGCGGTTGAACGCGATACCAGAGATAATTGGCTGTTCCATGTTGTCTTCCAGTTCAGTAGTAATAAGAGTTCCGACGTTGTTTTTGAAGTCTTCGTCAAATGCGCCATCAGTGTCATTATCGAAGCTTGAGAGTACGCGTAAAGGCACTTGGTACTTGCCTGCAAATTCTACAGAGCGAATTTGAAGAACTTTAGAACCTAAAGATGCCATTTCCAGCATTTCTTCGAAAGAGATACGGTCTACTTTTTTCGCTTTAGGAGCAACACGAGGGTCAGTCGTATATACGCCATCAACATCTGTGTAAATCTGACATTCATCCGCTTTTAGCGCTGCAGCAAGGGCAACACCTGAGGTATCAGAACCACCACGACCTAAAGTTGTGGTATTGCCATCAGCATCAAAGCCCTGGAAACCTGCAACCACAATCACGCGGCCTGCATCTAGGTTTTCAGTCAATACATCAGTATCAATAGATTCGATACGTGCTTTGGTGAATGCGCTGTCAGTTTTAATACCAACCTGGCGACCAGTTAAAGATTTAGCTTCAACGCCAATTGAATTCAGCGCCATAGCTAACATGGAAATCGTTACCTGTTCACCCGTAGAAACCATTTGGTCAAGTTCACGTGGGTCAGGGGTTTCGGTAATGGCTTTCGCGAGAGCAAGCAAGCGGTTGGTTTCACCACTCATAGCAGATACGACTACAACCACCTTGTGGCCATGGTCATGCCAGCGCTTCACACGACGAGCAACATTGAGAATGCGCTCGGGAGTACCCATTGAGGTACCGCCATATTTTTGAACGATTAATGCCATAGTTGTTCCATATAAACCATGACCCTGATTTTCCGATCAGGGTCAGTTACACAAAATGAAGTTTTTATTTTGCTTCAAGCCAAGCTGCTAAATCAGCCATCACTGGAGCAAACTTCTCGTTAAGTGGCGCGCCACCTTGTGCCAAGTCAGGTTTACCACCACCTTTACCACCTAGCTCTGCAGCCAAGTGTTTGATGATGTCACCCGCTTTAATAGAAGCAGTAAAGTCTTTCGCCACAGATGCAATCAAGCTCACCTTGTCACCCTCTACACCTGCAAGAACAATGACTGCATTTTCTAATTTTGATTTCACACCGTCGTGCAGATTACGCAATGCTTTCGCATCCATACCCTGAACAGTCGTGATTAGTGTTTTACGACCAGCAAGCTCTTGAACCTGACTTAAAAGTTCACCGGCTTGTAGGCTTGCTAATTTTTGATTCAGTTGTTCGATCTGTTTTTGCAATTGATGCGCAGTGTCCACCACAGCTTCAACTTTTTCGACTGTTTGATGGTTCTGTGCTTTTAACAAACCATTGATATATTGAACATCACGATCGACTTTCTGTACGGCTTCAACCGCTTTAGTACCGGTTACGGCTTCAATACGACGTACACCTGCTGCGACACCACCTTCAGACGTGATTTTAAACAGACCGATGTCACCTGTACGTTTAACGTGAATACCGCCACACAATTCGATCGAGAAGTTTTTCTCGTCAATCACTGAACCCATAGACAATACGCGAACTTCTTCACCGTATTTCTCACCGAACAGCATCATCGCACCTTTGGCTTTCGCAGATTCGATGTCGAGCAGTTCAGTCGTAACAGGCGTATTGGCAATTACTTCAGCATTTACCAGACGTTCAATTTCTTGCAGCTGTTCAAAAGTTACAGGCTGATCATTGGCAAAGTCGAAACGTAATACGTCAGAAGCAACCAATGAACCTTTTTGCTGTACGTGTGAACCCAGGATTTGACGTAGGGCAGCGTGGAGCAAGTGAGTTGCAGAGTGGTTACGAGCAGTTGCAGCACGAATCTCGGCTTTAACCGTTGCTTCAACGTTTTGAGTAACTTTAAGGTTACCCATAGTCACGATACCTTGGTGAACGAATGCACCACCAGATTTTTTGGTATCTTGAACTTCGAAAATACCAGTATCGTTTTTGAAGAGCCCTGTATCACCGATCTGACCACCGCTTTCTGCATAGAAAGGAGTTTGGTTCAGAACAATCAGTGCTTCGTCGCCTTCAACCACTTCGTCAACTTGCTCGCCATCTTTGTAGATCGCGATGATTCGACCTTCGCCTGCTGTTGCGTCATAACCTTCAAACTGAGTTTCGCCTTCAACTTTAACAACGCTGTTATAGTCGATTGCGAATTTACCTGCATCACGTGCACGTTGACGTTGAGCCGCCATTTCTTTTTCAAAGCCCGCTTCGTCAATGGTTAAATCACGTTCACGTGCGATATCTGCTGTAAGATCAGTTGGGAAGCCATAAGTATCATAAAGTTTGAATACGATTTCACCTGGAATCACTGAACCTTTCAGATTTGACAATTCGCCTTCAAGCAATTTCAGACCTTGCTCAAGTGTTTTAGCAAACTGTTCTTCTTCTTTCAGCAAAGCGGCTTCGATACGTGCTTTGTTTGCTTCAAGTTCAGGATAAGCTGCGCCCATCACATCAATTAAAGGCTGAAGCATTTTGTGGAAGAATGAACCAGTCGCACCCAGTTTGTTACCATGACGAACTGCACGACGGATAATACGGCGCAGTACATAACCACGACCTTCATTTGAAGGGTTCACGCCATCCGCAATCAGGAAGCAGCATGAACGTGCATGGTCAGCAACCACTTTAAGTGAAGCAGGGTATTCAACCGGTTTGTTTTCAGCTTGTGCTTTCGCTTCAATGTCTGAAGTATCTAGACCGATGATTTCAGCAGCAGCTTTCAATAGATTTTGAAACAGGTCGATTTCATAGTTAGAATTGACGTGTTGTAGAACCGCAGAAATACGCTCAAGGCCCATACCTGTATCAACAGAAGGTGCTGGAAGAGGGTGCAGTACGCCATCTGCAGTTCGGTTGAACTGCATGAAGACGTTGTTCCAGATTTCAATGAAACGGTCGCCATCTTCTTCAGGCGTACCAGGCAGGCCACCCCAGATATGATCACCGTGGTCATAGAAGATTTCAGAACATGGACCACAAGGACCAGTGTCACCCATTGCCCAGAAGTTATCAGAAGCATATTTCTCGCCTTTGTTATCACCAATGCGGATAATGCGGCTGGCATCTAGACCAACTTCTTTATTCCAGATATCAAACGCTTCGTCATCAGTGTGATACACAGTTACGTACAATTTGTCTTTAGGCAGAGCCAGCCATTTGTCGCCGGTCAGGAATTCCCAGGCAAATTTAATTGCATCACGTTTGAAGTAATCACCAAACGAGAAGTTGCCCAGCATTTCAAAGAATGTGTGGTGACGAGCTGTATAGCCAACGTTATCTAAGTCGTTGTGTTTACCACCTGCACGTACACATTTTTGTGAAGATGTTGCACGAACGTAGTCACGTTTTTCCAGACCCAGGAAGCAGTCTTTAAACTGGTTCATACCAGCATTGGTAAACAATAATGTTGGGTCGTTGGCAGGAACCAGAGAACTCGACGCGACACGTGTATGCCCTTGCGATTCAAAGTAGCTTAAAAAAGCTTCGCGAATTTCAGCTGATGTCATAAAACGAGTACTCACAACCAAGTCACTCCATAATTTCCGATTTGGCTAAAAACATCACAGTCTGACAAGAAGGTTGGTTCTCTGCTGCAATGCGGGGCTTAAATATTTAAAAACGCCAAATTATAACGGAAAATGCCTGTTCAACCAATGATTTTCATATTTATAGATCATAAAACTATAAGGAATGAATATTGGAAAAATCAGAAAAATGCCCTGCAAAATCAAAAGCTATTGTCATTACAGCAATTTATCTTAATTCTCGCTGATAGAAAGACTGGATTGCTTCAAGTAAAGTATGAATTTTTCGATGAAATATTGGACATTCTGTGTAATTTTTAGTGGATTTAGCTGAATAGTTATCAGTCAGCTGGATAATTCCATTAATATAGGCGCACAAAGTTTTATGCCGCAGTAGGGAATGTCGATGCAACGTATCGCAATTAATGGTTTTGGACGAATCGGACGCAATGTGTTGCGTGCATGGTTTGAAAATCCGAAAGATTTTAATTTTGACATCGTTGCCATTAATGACGTTGCCGACGTTGAAACCTTATTGCATCTATTTAAATATGATTCTACTCATGGTCGTTTCCCGGGGCAGGTTGATCTGACTTATGAAGATGAGTATGCCTACCTGCATGTCACTTATCGCGATGCCTATCAGAAAGTTCAGGTGTTAAGACAGGCGAATCCGGTGGAAAGGCCATGGCATGAACTGAATATTGATGTGGTATTGGAATGTACCGGCCTGTTCCGTTCGCGTGAGGCTGCGACTCAGCATATTACTGCCGGGGCAAAACGGGTCATTATCGGTGCTGCACCGTTTGATACAGTGGATGCCGCAATTGTCTATGGCGTCAACCATCGTGATGTCAAAGAAAGTGACCAGATTATTTCCAGTGTCTCTTGTACTACGCAAGCATTGGTACCTCTAGTCAAAATCATTGATGATGCCTTTGGTATTGAGACTGCACTGATGACTGAAATTCACGCAGTGACAGCGGATCAGTCAGTACTGGATCATGCCCATCGTGATTTAAGACGTGCCCGAGCTTCTGGGCAAAATATTATTCCAACCACATCTTCGGCTTTGGGTGCTTTAAAACGCGTAATGCCGAAGATGGAAAACCGGATTGATGGTTATTCGATTCGCGTGCCAACCATTAATGTAGCGGCCATTGATTTAACCTTTATCTCCCAGTCACCCATTACTGATCATCAGTTGAATGAAGTATTAATGAACGCTGCACGTCAGGATTTTGCTGAAATCATGTCTGTGACAGATGAGCCTCTAGTATCTTCAGACTTTAATCATTCGCCTTATTCATTGATTGTGGATCTGACCCAAACCTTGGTAGTGGGGCATCAGGCCAAAGTATTTGCCTGGTATGATAATGAATGGGGTTATGCCAACCGTTTGCTGGATCTCTGTGAATCCTTTTATACAGATTAAGCTATTTTGAAAGCATCCCAAATGGGGTGCTTTTTTATGCAAGATTAAAAAATTAGAAGAAAATGAATAAGAACTTGAACGTAATTGATCGAAAAGCTCTGGATTTATGCCGAATATTTCTGTGATCTGGATATTTTTTCGTTAAGATAAAGATAATTAAATGGAATAAGAGCAAGCACATGATGTTGATCTGGGGATTTATAATATTACTGACCTTGGCTGTGATTTTTTTGATCTGGCTGCAATTTAATAATAATGAGAGTTCACAAAGTGTGGAAGGCGTGCCAGTTGAGGAAAAAGTGGCGTATCTGGAAGAAAATTTAAAAAAGACCTTGGAAATTATGCAGGATCTGGCGAAAAAAATGCATGTTCAGCAGGAAGTACTGGATCAGACTACGGCTAAACTGCAAAAAGTTGAGCTGCAAAATGCAGAACTGGTAAATCTGCTCGCTAAAGTAATAGAACCAAAGTCATAAGACCTTTTCATGCTGGTTTAGCCTTATATAAAGGATTTAAACCAGTAAGGTTCTTAAAATAGCTGCCGAGGCCATGCTAATCAAAATGGTCGGCAGCATGCCAAAGCGTGATGCAACGAATAGTGTCACCATTATGGCTACCAGATCAGCCGGATCATCTCGTAAAAAATATGGGGCGATCATCGAAATCAGTACACAGCCTGGAATCACTTCCAGAATTTTACGCTGACGTTTGCTCAAAGTTTTATTTTTGAGTAGGACATAGCCAAGTATCCGGGTGCAGTAAGTCGTTAGCGCCACCAATAAGATTGCGATAAAAGTGCTCATCTGGATCATGCTTCATTCTCCTGAATTAGCCAGAAGGCAGCGGCAATGCCAGCAAGCGCACCAATCAGCACATACCAGTTGCCTGGCAGATAGCTATAAGTCAGAGCAGCAAAAATTAAACTGATTAGCCAAGGTCTGGCTTCAGTAAAACCTTTCCACATACCTTTCAGTAAGATCAGCATAATGGCTGGGAAAGCCATATCAAAACCAAAATAGTGAATATCTCTTAACACCGGCCCAACCAAAGCACCTAAAGTGGTAAAGCCGACCCAAGCCAGATAAAGAACAATACATAGCCCGGCATAATAAGGCAGACTAAAAGCATGTTGATATCCAAACTATGCCAGTCGAAGCTGTGCATCTGTCAGGCTTAAGGCCCAGCTTTCATCGACCATAAAGAATAATGCCGGAAAGACTTTTCGATTTGGATGATGTCTTAAATAAGGCACCAGACTGGCACCGAGCAGAATATAGCGGCTGTTAATGAGAAAAGTAATAAAGATCAAGGTAAGAAGATGCGGTGAATCAGTCCAAGCTTCTAAAACTGCAAACTCGGAACCACCCGCAAAGTTCAGCCCGGTCAGCAAGGGAAACTCAAGCAGGCTAAAATCTTTTTGTGCTGCTGTTGCACCCAAGACCAGTGCCAGAGGAATTACACCCAATAATAAAGGTATGCAGTCTTTCACACCACGCTGAAACTCACTCAGAGGAGTGGCATCAGAAGGCGTTATACGTGGCTGAAAGGGAGGCATGAGATGATCGGGTTTTATTCTAGAAGGAGAAAGAAAGTTTATAAGAAATACCGGAGTCTTTGCAGTCCCTTTAAACTCTACCAGAATGATGCTGTTTTCTTGGTCATTTAAGTCTCCACATTGGGTTTTTGTATAGGATAGGACTTACGCATTGACGGATTCAAAAAAGTATTAAAATACTTTATAAAGTATCTGTGATTAGACGAATTAAACATGCTTCTACAGCAACTTGTACATTACCCATTTATATGGGCTTTCTCATGACAGAACCGAACTCTATTAGCTGCACACAACTTGCCGAGACTTATAATATCTCGCATGATAGTGTAAATCGCTTTCTAGAGCGTGAAGACTACACACCTCACGACCTATATCAAGAATCAATTCAACATATTGATAATAATAAACTTATAGTCAGTATTGATGATACTGTTTTAGATAAACCATATAGTCAACATATGGACTTGGTTAGCTATTTTTGGTCAGGCAAACACCACCGATCCGTCAAGGGTATTAATCTCATTACCTTGTATGCGACAGATCAAAATGGTCAAAATATTCCAATTAATTTCCGAATTTATGACAAATCTGAAAGTAAAACCAAGAATGATTACTTTATGGATATGTTAAGTGAAGTACTCAGTTGGGGTGCAAAGATTCAATTTATTACAGGTGATAGTTGGTATTCATCGACTGGAAATCTAAAAACCATAAGAAAATATGGTATTCGATTTATGTTTGGTATCGACTGTAACCGTAAGGTTTCCCCAGAAAAAGGACAATGGTTTCAACTGCGTTTATTGCCAGATTTCCATCAGGGTCAAGTGGTCTGGCTCAAAGATTTTGGCTTTGTACAATTATTTAAGACTCAGTTAAAAGAACAGCAGAGGTTTTATATTGTGCATCAAGATGAAGATGATTTATTGTCCTTTGAGGGTTTTCATGAATTACATTCAAGTCATTGGAAAATAGAGCAATATCACCGGGTGATTAAACAGGTTTGTCATATTGAAAAGTTTCAAGTAAGACGATCTAAACTGATTTTGAATCATATTTTCTCAGCCTTGATGGCCTATGTTGAGATACAAAAGAACCAGTTTGAGCGGATCTTTGAAAATATATATCGTTGGCAGAAGAAATTATTTAGACCAGTTATCAAAAACTTCATTGATGACTTTATTCTCGATAAAAATCATCTGCTACCACAGAGAATCTATAAATAATAGTGCGTAAGTCCTATAGGATTATTTTTAAGCATCTAGTACTGATATTTTATAAATTTTTACCCTTGGATAGATGAGGATTGAATCAAGAATAAATTTTTCGTCATTGTTTTGGTTGGGGAAATATATTAGAAAATCAATTTGATATGTTGGTTATTAAATTTTATTCAGCCTATTTTCTCTTGATAAGAGGGAGATGATTTGGTTTATCTATCTAAGTCCTTTGTTCAGTCAGAGAAAATTATCAAAATTGCGATGCACAGCCTAAACGATCGTGCTAGACTAGGAGAAATCGGGTGTGCTCCCGATTTTTTTATGCGGTTTATTCCGCGCTGACAAGAATTTAGGTTTACAACATGCCCATTTCAGAGACATGGTTATTACCTGATGGTGTAGCTGATGTATTACCAGAACAAGCGCAAGTCATCGAAAGCCTGCGCCGTCAATCACTGGATTTCCTCGCATCTCGAGGTTATCAGCTGGTGTACACGCCATTTATTGAATACATTGAATCTCTATCTTCTCTCTCAGAATCGAATCAGGATTTAGACTTAGCCACTTTTAAAGTGATCGATCAGCTGTCTGGCCGTTTGCTTGGTGTGCGTGCCGATATGACACCACAAGTGGCTCGTATCGATGCGCATGTACATCCAGTGGAAGGTGTGGCTCGTTATTGTTATGCGGGTACGGTTTTACATACGAAACCTCAAGGATTTAATACCACACGTGCACCATTGCAATTGGGTGCAGAATTATTTGGTTCTGACAGCATTGATGCTGACGTGGAAATGGTTGACCTGATGATCAGCCTGATTCAGGAAGCAGGTCTGGCCGACAGTATCCACCTTGACTTAGGTCATGTGGGGCTGTTCCGTAGTCTGATTGTACAAGCCGGTTTAAGTAAAGCAACCGAACGCCAATTGTCTGATCTTTATCAACGTAAAGCATTGCCAGAACTGGCTGAATTTACTGCAAATCTTAAGTTTGGATCAGACTTCTATACGCTTGGCCGTTTTGCAAGTGACCTGGATGCCTTAAAAACGAATTTAAGTACTGAAGTATTAGAAAATCCAGCCTTCAAACAGGCATTTGATGCACTGCAAACCACCAAAAATGAAGTTCAGGCACGTTGGCCGAATCTGCATATTGGGATTGATGTCGTCGAGTTACGTTCATACCATTATCACACCGGCCTGATGTATGCCGTTTATGCACCGAACCGTGCTGCTGCACTGGCACAAGGTGGCCGTTATGATGGTATTGGTGAGCATTTCGGTCGTGCACGTCCGGCAACCGGTTTCTCCTGTGACTTATATGCTTTAAGTGCAGGCAAGTTTGCTACAGCTAAAGTTGTGGTAGCACCAAAGGGTACAGATGCTGCATTATTAAATGCGATTCAGGCAACCCGTGCACAAGGCTTAAGTGTAATTCAGTTATTAGGTAATGATGATTTAAACTCGGTACCGTATGCAACTCACCAGCTGGTGAATGTGGACGGTGAGTGGACCATCAAAACGATTTAATCGCTTTAATTGTTTTACTCAGTGTTCATGTCGCTGAGTGGGACTTTCAACTTTAACAGCATGATGTAATGAGGCTATTATGGGCAAGAATGTTGTGGTACTTGGTACCCAATGGGGCGACGAAGGTAAGGGTAAGATCGTCGACCTGCTCACAGATCAAGCGGCTGCAGTAGTTCGTTATCAAGGCGGACATAACGCAGGTCATACTCTCGTGGTTGGTGGTAAGAAAACTGTATTACACCTCATTCCATCAGGTATTTTACGTGAAAACGTATTGTGCTTAATTGGTAATGGTGTGGTTCTTTCACCTGAAGCGCTCATCAAAGAGATGGATATTCTTGAAAAAGAAGGCGTGCCAGTACGTGAACGTCTACGCATTTCTCCAAACTGTCCATTGATTCTTCCGCACCACATCGCACTTGACCAAGCTCGTGAGAAAAAACGTGGTAATGCGAAAATTGGTACAACTGGTCGTGGGATCGGGCCTGCTTATGAAGATAAAGTGGCGCGTCGTGCAATCCGTGTTGCTGACCTGGTGCGTGGTGGCGAACATCTGAAAGCTCAGCTTGAAGAATTGCTTGAATACCATAACTTCCAATTGACTCAATTCTTCGGTGTTGAAGCAGTTAAAGTTGAAGACGTACTTGCGCTTTGCGACGAATGGCGCAAAGTGATCGAGCCTATGGTTATGGACGTAACTGGTGAACTTCACGCTTACCGTAAAGCTGGCAAGAAAATCATGTTCGAAGGTGCGCAAGGTTCATTGCTTGACGTTGACCACGGTACATACCCGTACGTGACTTCTTCAAACACAACTGCTGGTGGCGTAAGTTCAGGTTCAGGTCTTGGTCCATTACACCTTGACTATGTTCTTGGTATTACTAAAGCATATACCACTCGTGTAGGTTCAGGTCCATTCCCAACTGAGTTGGTGTATGACGCTGCAACAGATACAGGTGATGCAATTGGTAAACACCTGGGTACTGTAGGTTCAGAATTTGGTGCGTCTACTGGCCGTCAACGCCGTTGTGGTTGGTTCGATGCTGAAATCCTGCGTCGTTCAGTAGAAGTGAACTCACTGTCTGGTATTTGCTTGACTAAACTTGACGTTCTTGACGGTTTAGAAGAAGTGAAAATCTGTGTAGGTTACGAAGCTGCTGATTCTGGCTGTGTTGGTTCTTCTGATGCGCTTGCATTCGAAACTTTAAAACCGATCTACGAAACTATGCCAGGCTGGAAAGAATCTACTTTTGGGGCGAAATCACTAGATCAATTGCCACAAGCGGCGATTAACTATGTGAAATGTCTTGAACAATTGATTGAATGTCCAATCGACATCATTTCAACTGGCCCAGACCGTGAAGAAACCATTATTCTTCGCCATCCGTTTGATGCTTAATCGCTTAAGCTAAAAATGATAAAAACCCTGTGATTTCACAGGGTTTTTTTATTTGAACGAACTTATAAAAATGATTGAAAACCTGTTTGGATTCTTTATGATGTTTTGACCTTATATATTTGAGAAGGTCATGAAATATAAAAAATTATTGGTGGGGATGGTCATTGCGACCACATTAACGGGGTGTACTACGGTTGCAGATCTGATGGGGGCTGATTCAGCCACATTAAATCTGAGTGCAGCACAAAGCTATAATCAGATGCTGACAGAGGCCAAGCAGAAACAGATTCTGGATATGACTTCTGCCACCTATAAAAAAGTAAATCGGGTTTTTCTGAAAATGAAGCCGTATGCAGATCAACTGAATCAGACTGGTCAGAAGTTTGACTGGCAAGTGGCGGTGATTAAATCCAACGAGATTAATGCTTATGTTGCACCAGGTGGCAAGGTGGTGTTCTATACGGGCATTGTCGATACACTAAAACTCACAGATGATGAAGTTGCTGCCATCATGGGGCATGAAATGGTACATGCGCTTGAGGAACATTCTAAGAATAAGGTAGGAGCGCAAGGCAAGCACTTACTGATCTGGCAGTAAGTATCGGTAGCAAGTACGTCGGGCAGTCTGCTGGTGGTTATGGTGGGCTACTGCTGGATATAGGGGCTCAATTTGGTGTGGGCTTGCCGTTCTCACGTAATCTGGAAAGCCGTGCCGATAAAGGCGGTCTCATGCTAATGGCACGAGCAGGCTATAACCCGAATGCAGCGATTACGTTGTGGCAAAAAATGAATGCACAAGACAGCCGTGGTAATAGTGTCCTGAATAAATTTACTTCTACGCATCCAACGAATGATGACCGAATTGCAGCCTTGCAACAGCTGATGCCTGAAGCGATGACGGTATACAAGACTAAGAAATAATTTCGAAATTCAGGACTAAAGTCTTAACGGCAAGTGCTGTGCAGTGGCATAGCGCTTGTTAGAATAAAACAAAATAAAATATGAGTATGCAGGATGCATAAAAATATATCGGGAACGATGTTCTATTCCTTGTTATTCGCGATGGGTGGCGCACCGACCATTGCGATGCTGATCATCCGTGCCCAAACTCAGGATCCTGACATTATTTATGGGGCATTCATTGGCTTGAGCGTGATCATTGCCTGTGTATTGGTACCGGTCATCTTGCTGCAGAATGCTTTTCTATTTTTTAAGCGTAAAAGTGAAATTTTAGAAGAAAAAATTAAACCTTTGTGTCATTTATATTTAGGTTTAAATATTGTCTGTCTGATTTATTGGCTTGCGATACAGTATTGGGGTTAAAATTACATAAAATATAACAAGATGAAGTAATTGTACATTTAGTTGCTCCGGCCTTTAACTTATAATTTTTTACAATGTAAATTAACCTTTTGCTTATGGTGGAGTCACTATAATGAAAAATAAATTCTTGTTAGGTATGGGTGCAGCCGCAGCCATTACTTTGTCTGGTTGTACAACTATTGCCGATATTGCAGGTGCAGATACAGCGACTTTAAATGCTTCAGCCAGCCAAAGCTACAATGCCATGGTGGCAGACGCTAAAGCGAAAGGCCAGCTGGATACCAGTTCAGCGACATATAGTCGTATTAATGCTGTTTTTAACCGTTTAAAACCTTATGCCAACCAGCTGAACCAGACAGGTACTGCATTCCAATGGCAGTTGGCTGTATTGAAATCTGATCAGGTCAACGCTTTTGTGGCACCTGGTGGTAAAGTGGTGTTCTATACCGGTATCGTGAACAAGCTGAATCTGACCGATGCTGAAATTGCAGCCATTATGGGTCATGAAATGGTCCATGCCCTGGAAGAGCATGCGAAACAGAAACTTGGTGCACAAGCCCTGACTGATCTGGCATTGGGTATTGGTTTAAATGCAGCGGGCGTAGGACAAGGTGGTGCTGCAGTAGCACAATTGGGTAGCCAGATTGGTATCGGCTTGCCTTACTCACGTAACCTGGAAAGTCGTGCGGACCAAGGTGGTTTAACCTTAATGGCGCGTGCTGGCTATAATCCGAATGCAGCGATTACTCTTTGGGAAAAAATGAACAAGCTTGAAGGTGGTAGCACTGGCGTGACTTTCCTGTCTACTCACCCATCGAACAGTCAACGTATCGCAGCAATGCGTCAAAATCTGCCAGCAGCAATGCAGATCTATAACAAACGTTAATGATTGCGTAATTTGAGTGATTCGCGATTTTAATGATGAAAAGCAGGGTAGTAGTCCTGCTTTTTTATATTTAAAATCTTAAGGCAATAAAAAAGGCAAAGTTTTCACTTTGCCTTTTTATACTAAAGACCGGGAAGTCTTAGTGGTGGTGACCACCTGCACCGTGTACGTGACCGTGATCAAGTTCTTCTTGAGAAGGTTCACGGATAGACACGATTTCAACTTCGAAAGTTAAATCTTGACCAGCAAGCGGGAAGTTAGCATCAACAACTACGTTGTCACCTTCAACTGCTTTAACAGTTACGATTTGAACGCCGTCATCAGTTTGTGCTTGGAACTGCATGCCTGCCTGGATGTTGTCTACGCCTTGGAACATTTGTTTAGGCACTTCTTGCACTAGCTCTGGGTTATATTCGCCATAACCTTCAGCAGCAGGAACATTTACAGTGAATTTTTCACCAACAGTTTTGCCTTCTAAAGCTTTTTCTAAACCAGGGATGATGTTACCTGCACCGTGCAAATAGGCAAGTGGTTCACCTTGAGATTTGTCGAGAGTTTCGCCCTCTGCGTTAGTCAATGTGTAGTGGAAAGAAACCACGAGGTTATTTGCAATAGCAGTCATATTAATTGATCCATTCAATTTTTTAAGGGTACATCATAAAGTGAAATTGTATTTTTGTAGACTAAAAATAGCAAAAAAATGCAATTTGACATGTTTAATGATGATTTTTTCATATATGAGGACAATATTTACAATTTCAATGCAATTTCAGCTTGGGTGCAATTTTTCGTGTAACAAAGTCTTTGGCAGTTAACAGGCCAGCATGGGCATAGCCATGAATGGTGGCCTGATGAATCCGGTACAGGGATACATACATGGATTTCGCGACAAAGCCTTGAACATTGACCTGACCCAATAATTCACCGACAGCACTGTTTTGACTTAAAGACACTAATGAGCCTTTGTCAGAAAACTTGAACATCGGTAAATAGCTTTCGCCATTAATGCGTGCTTTTAAGGCTCTGACCAGAAAAGCGGCCTGCTGGCTGGCGACCTGTGCACGAGGGCCTAAAGCTGGTTGATCTGCTTCAGGCTGACAGTGAGCACAATCACCAAAAACGAAAATATCCGGGTCTGACAGAGTTTGCAGAGTTGCATAAACTTTTAGGCGATTAATGTTGTCTTTTTCCAGCTCTTTAAGTTTTGCCAGAACTTCAGGTGCTTTAATTCCAGCAGCCCAGACTTTAATTTCTGCTTCGAGGCTTGAATCATCAGCAAAGTAAATCTGGTCTTCATCGACTTTAGCGACCCTATGACTGGTTAATACCTCAATACCTAGACGATCGAGTTGCTCCATGGTGTGTTCAGCCATTTTCTCAGACAGTGCAGGTAAGATCCGATCAGCGGCTTCAATCAAAGTGATTTTGACTTTATTTGGATCAATTTTGTTCAGACCATATTTAAAAAAGTTTTGTTTGGCGATCACCAGCTCGGCAGCCAGTTCTACACCAGTCGCACCAGCCCCAATGATGGCAATTTTAAGCTCACGGGAAGAGGTTTGATTTTGAGCATTGAGATAAAGATGTAGCAGATCCTGCTGGAAGACATCGGCCTGCTGGCGGCTGTCGAGAAAATGACAGTATTGGGCAACACCTTCCGTATTAAAATCATTGGAAGTGGAACCTAGTGCTAACACTAGCGTGTCATAGCTGATCTGTTTCTTCTGTTTAGGCTGAGCTTTTTTAGAAAAATAATCTGTTTCCAGAATAATTTCTTTAGCCTCACGATCCAGATCAATAAATGTTCCCAGCACAAAGTGATAATGATGAGCTGCAGCATGACTAAAATAATTGGTTTCTTCTGCATGCGGATTAAGCGTACCTGCAGCAATTTCATGCAATAAGGGTTTCCAGATATGCGTCAGTTTCTGATCTACTAGGGTGATATGTGCTTTGCCACTCTTGCCTAAGGTTTCGCCCAATTGAGTAGCCAGCTCCAATCCACCTGCGCCACCACCTACAATTACGATTCGATGTGCTGTCATATATTATTAACCTATTTATTTTTCTAATAAAAATAAGAGAAATTTAGACCAAATATACTATGGCATGGGCAGCAGGCCGTCTTGATTAGAATTGTTATACAAATTACAAAACGTAGCAATTATGTCAGGGGAGGTAAAATTGACGAGAGGAAAGGAAGAAATCTATGGAGGGAGTTAGAAGACAAATGAGAGGCCTTCTAACTGTATTCAGCGCTTATTTCTGGATTGGATAGAGTTTGGCACTTGGTGCACTTTCTGCAAAGATGCCAAAGAAGCTGGATAACCAGCTTAAGAATTTCTGGAAGAAACCTGCTTCTTCAAGCTCAACCATATCTTCAATCTGGATGGTACGAATAAGCTGATTATTCTGATAGACATGAATCGTCGCCAATGGCATCACTTTGGCCATAGGTGCAATCAGTTCAGAAGCATTCATTTCTACATTAATATGGGTCTGGGTTTCATGTAGCGGTTCAATGCTTTGCATTACACCATCACCTGTATTCAACATCACTCGTTGATGGTTTTGATCGAACTGGTTCAGGTCAATGGCATAATTCTGATCATATAAAGAGGTCGTAATAATCTGCGGCTGTTTGGTCTCTACCTTAAACATTTTTAAAGTCGATTTGATCACCGGTAATTCAGCCAGTAACTGTTTGTCTTTAATGGCGACTTCATTACGAGTATAGGTATACGCCAGATTCATCAACTTATGCGACACTTCAGCACGTTTGGCAGCACTTTTAGTCCCTAGAACTACCACAATCAAACGACGATGGGGCAGTTCCATATCATAAGTCGGACGATTGGCGGTAAGCGCCAGGTTATAGCCGGCTGCGCGAGTGAAGCCCGTTTTTAAACCGTCCACGCTTGGGTCCACTTGCAACACGCGGTTAGTGGCGCGGTGAAAATGGTTGTTATAGCTAAAACTTGGCTGCTTGGAATAATACAGATAGTCTGGAGTCTGGTTGACCACAGCTGCCGACAAACGCGCCAGATCGGCTACAGTAGAATAGTGCTCAGGCATGGTAATGCCGGCCGGATTCTGGAAATGGGTATGTACCATGCCCAAAGCTTTTGCTTCCCGATTCATTCGCTCGACAAAGCTTGGAATATCACCTGAAATTTTTTCTGCCAATGTCACAGCAGCATCATTCGCCGACATGATAATCAGGCCTGCTAGAAGCTGATCAATCGAAATCTGCTCACCTTCTTTCAGGTACATTTGTGACTCATCCCACATCACTGTTTTCACAATCGGCGTTGCAGTTAATACTTCACTTTTATCCAATTTACCTGCCTGAATTTCCTTGAGTGCAATATAAGCGACCATCATTTTGGTGAGGGAAGCAGGTGCACGTTGAACATCGGCATTGTGTTCGGCAATGACCTGACCTGATTGTGAGTCAAGAATGGTCCAGGCTTCTGCTTCAACGCTTTCAGGCAAAATATTCAGAAGGGCAGCATATGAAATTGCAGGCACAAACAGGCTGAGAACTGCAAGCAGTGAGATGATGTATTTCAAAGATGTTCCTTAATAACCAACCGGTCGATGAACGATTTAATTTTCACGCATGCTATGCCTTTTTTTAAAGGATAGCTAGTCAGAAATGTAGACAAATGCGACAGCTAAGCAATACTGGCCTAAAAAATGCTAAGCTAAGCTATAACTCATTTATTTGTATTTTATATCGCCCATTATGTTGCATTATCAAATCGAATTTGACGATTATCGTCAGCACCTTATTCACGTAACTCTTCGCTTTTTAGCAGACCCAACGCAAGTCCTTTCTTTACCGACCTGGATTCCGGGCAGTTACTTGATTCGTGAGTTCTCAAAGCATATTGAGGCGGTCAAGGCTTATGATGAGGATGGACGCCAGCTACAAATCCAGAAGTTTGAAAAGAATAAATGGCGTTTATTCAATACGGATCATGAACTGATTACTGTGGAATACGATGTCTACGCGTATGACCTGTCTGTTCGTGGTGCATATGTGGATCAAAACCGTCTCTATGTGAACCCGGCTTGTGCATGTTTGGGGCTGGAAGGTCAGGAACGTAAAGAAATTGAAGTTGAAGTATTCCTGCCGGATGAGCTGAAACATTTCCAGCTTGCGACGGGTATGCAGGCCAAAAGTCTGGTCAAAGGTCGCTATACCTTAAAAGCAAAAAACTATGCTGAACTGATTGATGCACCGTTTGAACTGGCAGAGCAGACCCGTTTCAGTTTTGAAGCCAATGGCATTCCGCATGAGTTTGTGGTGTCAGGCAAACATGCGATGAATGAACAGCGTATGAAGCAGGATATTGAGAAAATCTGTGCGACAGAAATTTCCATGTTCGGTTCTGCACCATTCAATGATTATACCTTTATGACTATGGCAACCGGTAACAGCTATGGTGGTCTGGAGCATCCGAACTCAACCAGTCTGATTACACCGCGTGATGACTTCCCTAAAGCAGATGAGCCTGAAGAGCCATCGAAAGATTATCAGCGTTTCCTTGGTCTATGTAGTCATGAGTATTTCCATTCATGGTTAGTTAAATTTATTCGTCCAGAAAACTTCGTGAATTATGACCTGAACAAAGAAGGCTATACCTCTTTGCTTTGGATCTTTGAAGGGTTTACGTCTTATTATGACGACCTGATTCTGCTACGTAGTGGTGTGATCAATCAGGAATCTTATATTGCATTGCTGAAAGCGCAGATTGATCGCTATTTGCAAAACCCGGGACGTTTTATCCAGTCAGTATCTGAGTCTAGCTTTGATGCCTGGGTGAAATTCTATCGTCAGGATGAAAACTCAAACAATGCCGGTACAAGCTACTACAATAAAGGCTGTTTAGTCGCATTGTGTCTTGATCTAGGTCTCCGTCTGCGTGGCTCAAGTCTGGACGCTTTGATGCGTAAGCTTTATGAAAATACGCAAAATGGCATTCAGGTCAATGAACGGACTATCTTTGAGTTATGTCAGGAATTGACAGGTGATAACTGGTTAGAACAGATCAATCATTTGATCAATACCACAGATGAATTGCCTTTAGATCAGTTACTACCTGAATTTGGCGTGAGCTATACGCTGAAAAATGACAAGTCATTACCATTTGGTTTGAAACTTGCAGATAAGCCTGAAGGTGTGCTGGTTCAGTCTGCACGTCGTGATGGAGCAGGGGTGAAAGCGGGCCTTTCAGCGAATGATGTAATTGTAGCGATTGATGGCCTTAAAGCAACGACGAAACTTGTCGAGAAATATGCGAAACAGGAAGGTACGTATACTGTCCATGCATTCCGTCGTGATGAGCTGATGACTTTTGAAGTTCAAAATGGTGGTTCTGAACTGACTGAGGTTGAGTTAAAAGTTGAAGATCAAGCTAAAGCCGAGAAATGGTTGAAAGCTTAATCAGAATGTTGCTATTAAAAAAACCGCTGTTAAGACAGCGGTTTTTTATTGGGTTTTTTAGATGATTTATTTAATGATCAGTCGTGAAGTTCCACGGAATTCAGCCACGATTTGATCTTTCTGATTCAGGATCTGAATATCGTAAATACCACTACGACCGCTACTGGCCTTATGTTCAGCTATGGCGATAAGGGTATCACCTAACAAAGCTGGTTTTAAATAATGAATCCCGCAATGTTGGCCGACTGCTGGGTGTTCGCCGGTATTGCAGGCAATGGCAAATGCAGCATCAGCTAATGCAAAAATCACAGCGCCGTTACAGGTTTGATGTCCCTGTAAATGTTGTTCAGTCACTTTAAGTTCAATCTTCGCATGATTGTGGTTATAGGAAATTAGATGTGCACCGAGATACTGAATTAATCGGTCCTGGTTAAACATTTGATTCACTTGCTGATCCATTGCAAAACTCCTTTTTAGATACACTTTATTTTAAAAATAATAATTATGTGAATCATAAATAGCATTTCAGGAGATAAATAACAAGCGAAAGCCAGATGAATGATAAAATGCAGCTGTTTTACACATCAAAATAAAGCGCCATGAAAATGACGCTTATAGATAATAAGGATTAGTTGCCACGATAGGTTGAATAACCATAAGAGCTCAGTAATAAGGGAATATGATAGTGCTCTAGAGTACCGTCAATCGTAAATACCACAGGCACTTCAGGGAAGAAGGTGCGTTGATTATTGGCCTTAAACCAGTCACCGGTTTTGAAGGTCACTTTATAGATGCCTTTCTGTAAAGCAGTATCTTTAGGATAAAACTCTTTAATACGGCCATTAGCATCTGTTTTTAACTCATTCAGTTTTATCCACTTGTCACCTTGCTGAGCTTCCAAAATCACCGCGACATTGGCGGAAGGCAGCCCAGTTTCCTGATTCAGCACATGCACACTTAAAGGATTCTGTGCAAAAGAAAAGCTTGCTGTCACCGCTAGAAGAGCACCAAAAATAATTTTTTTCATGGGTTTGATCCTATTCAATAGATGGATAAAATTAAAGTTGTTTTAAAGTATGTTGAATGCCTTGTACGGCACACTGATGATCCTGTTCAGAGCCACCAGAGCCTGCAACACCAACAGCGCCAATGAGCTGGTTTTTATAAACCACAGGCACCCCGCCGCCCAGTAATAACAATTCACCCAAGGTATTTAAATTCTGTGCATCCGGGTTCTTTTGTGCATGACGCATAAAATCCAATGTACTTGTCTTAGTCGAGTATGCAGTAAAGGCTTTACGCTGTGATGCAGTTAAATTGTGAATTCCGACAGATTCATACCGTTGACTGGCCAGAACATTGCCGCCTTGATCCAGTACCGTGACTGCAGCGGGTTTGCTGGCTTTCTGACAAGCTTGCATGACATTCTCAGCAAGTTGGTTTGCTGTGTTCAAGTCCATAATATAGGCCGTTTTTAATTCAGCATGGCTTAAGCTGACCATCGCCAAGCTCGCTAGATATAACAATATTTTTCTCTGATTCAATCTGCTTATCATGATAATGTTCAATCATATAGAAATTGAGAAGATCATAATCAAATAATTGAGGCCCATGGATGACAATCAGATTACCAATTTGTAATCTTTGCGCTGTATGAAATTGATTAAACTCAGCCCATGCATATTTTAATTGTAGAAGATGGAACCAAAATTGCCGGCTTTTTGGCTACAGGCTTAAATGAATCCGGCTACCAGACTACACAGCTAGGTAATGGCCTGCATGCCTTATCGGTGCTGGAACAGCAACAGATTGATCTGGTATTGCTGGATGTGATGCTGCCCGACCTGGACGGCTAGCAAGTCCTCAAAACTTTGCGTACTTTCTCTAAAGTTCCCGTACTCATGCTGACGGCCAAAGATCATGTGCTTGACCGGGTCAAAGGATTGGAACTAGGTGCAGATGACTATTTAATCAAGCCTTTCTCTTATATCGAACTCTTGGCCCGTATCAAGAGTCTGCTGCGCGGTGTACCCAAAACACAACATGAAATGTATCAAGTGGCCAATTTAGAGCTGAATCGTTTAACCCGGGAAGTATTTCGAGACCAGCAAAAAATTGAGCTTACCCAAAAAGAGTTTGCACTTTTGCAGTTGCTGATGGAACACCAGTCCGAAGTGTTAACCCGGACACAAATTGCTTCACTGGTCTGGAATATTAATTTTAATACCGATACCAATGTCGTTGATGTTGCTGTACGCCGATTACGTTCTAAAATTGATGACCATTTCAGTCCAAAACTTATTCATACGGTACGTGGTATGGGCTATAAGCTGGATGCGCAAGCATGAAAATGCATTTGGGCACACGTCTCGGCATCGCTTTTGGCCTCATTTCCTGTATCGTTTTTCTAAGCATCGGTGGATTGTGTCCTATCACAATATGCAGCAGATAGTGCAACAACAGCAGGATGAAGCTTTGGCCTTGCGGATTTCCAGGATTGAAATATTTCTGGCTGATCAGCAAAGCTTTCAGGTGCTGATCGAACATCCAGAGCTTTATGAGAATATGCTTGGACAGGAAGACAACTTACTGATCCTTAAAAACGCGCAGAATACATTAATTGATATTAATCCTTTAAATATTACTATTCCTCTATTGGATTATCACACCAAGCTAAATTATCAAAATAATAAAAATTGAACAACCCACGACCCGTTTGGCATTTAAGCAAGTGGACTTTAATGGACAGACTTATCAACTGATTGCCGGTAAGCAACTCATAGCAGGGCAACAGGTTTTAAAGCATTACCTGATAAAATTAGTGATCTACACTCTGCTTGGTATTATTTTATCCACCTTGTTAGCCTGGCTGATGGAACACTATCTGCTACGATCCATGCGTCAATTAATTTATGCCACTCAGCAGATTAATGTACAGCAGCTGGATCAACGCATCGAGTTGCCATCCCGAACTATTGAGGTGCAGCAACTAACAGAGGCCATAAATGCCATGCTGGACCGAATACAGCAAGGCTATGAACAGCTGGTCCGATTTTCTGAAGATATTTCTCATGAATTACGAACGCCCCTGAATAACTTGATGGGGCAAACCCAGATTGCCTTGTCGAAGTCACGTAGTCGCGATGAATTAGAAAATCTGCTGTATTCTCATCTGGAAGAATATGAACGTCTGACCCAGATGATTGAAAACATGCTGTTTATCGCCCGGGTAGAACATGGTCATTATCAGATAGAAAAATAGACACTAGAACTGAGCCAGATCATAGAAGATTTGCTGGCATATTTTTAGCTTCTGGCAGAAGAAAAAAATATATCTATTTATACGGATATTCCGGCTCAACTGAATATAGCTGCGCATCCAGAATATCTGCAACGTGCGCTTGCCAATTTACTCAGCAACGCAGTGCAGTATGGAAAGGAAAATGGAGAGATCAGAATCACGGCGATGACTACAGAAAATAGCTGTCGGATTGATGTGCTGACAGCAGGTGTACAGATCCCCGAGCAGTATTTAGCCCATCTGTTTGAACGTTTTTACCAGATTGAAAGCAGCCGGCATCAAAAAGCCCAAACGGGTGGTTTGGGCTTGGCGATTGTGCAGTCGATTATGCAGTTGCATCAGGGGGAAGTTCAGGTGAATAACCATCCTCAAGGTGTGGTCTTTAGTTTGATCTTCCCGACCTGAGCAGTGGCTTAACGGGTACGACGGCCACGACTCTTAGTATTTGGACGGGTAGTACCATTAGTCTTGCGACGTGGTTTTTCACCTTCTTCCATTTGCCAGATACGCGGTGTACCGGTTTTTTTCTTGGTGCCGTCTTTCGTTACTTTCTTGTTAATCGGTTTACCACCGGTACCACCCGGCTTTTTCACATAAGAGCGCGAGCGGTAAGGTTCTTGAGCAGGCACATCTTTAAAGTCTGGATAAAGTAGGGGTTCAATTTCTTTAGTTTCACCTGGCTGTAAACCTAATTGAACCAGATCAATCGAACCGATTTTGGTGCGGATCAAACGTAAGGTAGGAAAGCCGACTGCTGCAGTCATACGACGAACCTGACGGTTACGACCTTCACAGATTGAAATTTCGACCCATGAAGTTGGAACAGAAACACGGAAACGTACAGGAGGATTGCGTTCCCATAACCATTCCGGTTCAGTGACTTTAATTGCTTTGGCTGGCAGCGTAATACCGTCATTCAGTTCAACGCCTTTACGAAGCTGTTCTAGAGCTTCTTCGGTTATATCACCATCGACCTGAACCAGATAAGTTTTGAATTTTTTGCTGGCTGGATTAGTAATATATTGGTTTAAACCACCATGATCGGTCAGGAACATCAAACCTTCAGAATCCATATCCAGACGACCGGCAATACGCAGATCCGGATCGTCTACGAAATCCGCCATAGTCTGATGTTTTTCATCTGGACGAAATTGGGAGAGGACGTCATAAGGCTTGTTAAGAATGACAATTTTCACTTTAACCTACTAAAATATATAAAATAATTCTGATGTGGCAGTCATGTTGCCCATTGTAATACTCCTTTACTTATAAATAGGAGATAAGGGAAGACATAAAAGAGTCCACTAAGTGGAAGCTATCATAGCAGATTCTGATTTATCTTCCTCGAATTTATGTTTTGCATCAAATTTGATTGCGTTTGATTGCGACCATGCCGCTTTAAAATGATGTACTTTTTGTATTCAAATATGATCTTCCGTTTAAGAATGTTAATCATCGATAATCTACATTTTCGACTGCACTTGTCGATTTAGTTAAGGGAAAATAAGGCAATTCAAGGCAAAGCAAAAAATTGATAATGATTTTTATAGACCTGAAATGGCTTTGATGAATTTACATACCATACAAAAAGCTTTCCAAATTGACTTAGACCACTACAAAACAAGCTGATATTTTAATTTCACAGTTTCTAATATTTTTAATTTTGAGGTGAACAATGAAATTGTTGACTTTAATTAGTATGGGTATTGCAGCAAGTTATTGTTATAAAATCATCAAACATAACAAGCAAAATCTTTCGAATCTAAGTTTTGATGAAGTGATTAATCAACACATTTTACGAGATTTTATAGCCTGAGCATTACTTATATTTACTGCTAGTTTAATTTGATTATAAATAGAAAATCTCAACATATATTGTTGGGATTTTTTATTTTTATCATTTGAATATTTTTAGATAAGATAAGGGCTTTGTTGCACAAAGATTTGAAATGCAAAGCGCCCCTAATTGAGCCAAATTTAAGGCGTAACTTGGGTAAGTGGTCGACCTAATTCCGTAAATCTGTTGAGGACTGCTACACGTGCATGAATTTCATTCACCTGACTAGGAAAGCTTCTTGCCATTAATTTATCGCCTAATAATTTGATGCAATGCATCTTGGTTTCCACCAAACTGCGGCGATGATAGCCTGACCATTTTTTCCATAATGTCCTGCCTAAACGTTTAACTGTTCGAAGTAATTCATTTCGCTCTAGCGAGCTACTCTTTGTATCTTTCCATGGTTTCGCATTTTTTCTAGGTGGAATCACCGCATGTGCTTGCCGATCTGCAATGACCTGACGGCATTGCTTGGTGTCATAAGCTCCATCGGTATAAACAGAGTCAATCTGCTCATCTTGTGGAATCTGATTAAGTAAATCACCAAGCACCTGTGAATCACTGACATTATTGGTTGTGAGTTGAATAGCGCGTATTTGTAGGGTTTTGGCATCTATACCAATATGTAGTTTACGCCATTGGCGACGATATTCAGCTCCATGTTTCTTGCGTTTCCATTCGCCCTCACCTAGAAACTTCATGCCTGTAGAGTCTACGAGTAGATGCAGCCCATCGCTACTTTTTTGGTAGCTGATTGCAATATCAATATGCTTTTGTCTTCTACAAAGCGTACTGTAATCTGGTGCGGTCCAATTTAATCCGCAAAGTTCAATCAGACTTTGCACAAAGCCAGTGACCATACGTAAAGACAAACGGAATAGAGATTTAATCATTAAGCAGCATTGGATAGCTGCGTCGGAGTAGGTTTGATTTCGCCCTTGTTTGCCTTTTGATGGCGCATACCATTGCGTAGCAGGATCAAACCAAATGGCAATATTTCCGCGACTCATGAGTGCTCGGTTATATGCGGGCCAATTGGTTGTGCGGTAGATTTTGTGTGTAGGCTTCTTCATTTGAAAATTATATCGCTGAAAAAGCCTTTACAGATAGGTTTGTGCAACAAAGCCGTTTTAATTTGATATCAAATAAGGAAAATAAATTATGAAATAGTAAAATTAGAAGCTATGAAATAACTTAAAAAGACATTAAGTTCAAAAGCTTAAATTTTGGAATGGCAATATATTACATAGAAAATTTTTTTATAAACAAAGATTATTTTATGATTTCAAAGAAATAATCTATTAATTTTTTAAATAAAATCCATTAAGTAAATGAAAATTAAGAATATATTTATTGATAATTAAGGTTTAATTTATAGTTTTACTCTCTTATATTGTGTTTTACTTTAGTTTAAATATTCAAGATTATGTAATATTTTGTTATTTGGTTTTATGCTTATGTAGTGTATAAATAATATACAGCTCTCCATGAGGGAAAAACACATGACTAAAGCAGAATTAGCTGTCTCCGCATTGGTCGTATTCCTTATTACCTTGATGGTTTATGGAGTAGGACAATCATTGAGTTATTAAAATAACTTTTCCTAATGATTCCCGTATGTAAATAAAGCCCTTCGTGGGCTTTATTTTGTTTTCAGTCTGAGTCTGAATCATTCTTCTGATTTTCAGAATATTCTAGCGCAGCTTTTTGTGCTTCTGCGGCAGCTTTAGCTTCCAAAGGAATAGCATCTGCTGCAATAGTAGAAGTACCATAAAAGCCCATCGTAATGAGTATTAGAATTTTCGAAAACTGTTTCATACAAAATCCTCTAATTTTCTAAAACTTGATTTCAGTATAGGGGATAAAACTCTCTGCACATGTATGAGCGGTGTCTGCTTATGTAAGATATTCGGGCTTAGCGTGAAAACCCTTTCACCTTATGTAAGAACAATTATCTTATGAATTATTTTGTAGAATTAATTAAAGAAATGTTTTAGAAATTGAAAATATTAAATTTATAATTAGAAAGATATAAATTAGACTTCTTGCGTTAGTCAAAATTTAAACAGCCCAAAGCTACATTTTATAAGGTTTTAGCCAATTCAAAAATTAGGTAAAACGATACTTTCGCAAGAGGTCTATTAATAAATTGTTAAACCTGAAAATAGTGGCAAGATGACTCTGAATACAGATCTAATATTCAATCTACCTGATCATCCAGTTATTCCTTTACTGCGAAAACTGTGGCCTACGTTTTATAGCCTCTCATACTAAATATACTATTACTGTGTTGGTTCGATTCTGAACTGGAAACTTTGTGAACGTTGATACATCAATGCTAAATTTGAATCATCACGTTAGACGCACATTTATTGTTAAATATTTGAAGGGTTTCATTCAGAAAACCATATTTATATTCAGGGTTAAAACAGGTATCAACATGCAACGCTATGTAAGCGATGTAAATACCTCGAATAAAGATCTAATCTGAATTGAATGACTTAACTAAAGATGCTTTTACATTGACGTATTTGGATACAGCTCCGCGATTGGCTTATTTTATATAAAGGTTAAAGTGATTAATGCAACTTCCAGTGATAGAGACAGTTCTCCAAAGGAGTTTATTCTATGGCTAAATCAAGAGCAAAACATAAGCAGGTTCAGCAAAAGGATAAAAAGGACAGTGCTCAGAATGAAGAGCAACAACAGCAACAGCAACAACCCTCTAAACCATCCCGTGCGAAAAAGCGTAAATAAGATTTAAACTGATTCAACAAAACCCTCAGCTGAGGGTTTTGCTATTTTTAAGACTGTTTTCGAAAAACAATTGGGAAAAAACATCACTAAAAATAACAGGATTTTGACTTTAAATTTCTGTGTATTCCTTAAGATAAAACGAACTCCTCATTAAACAGCTAAGCGAGCTATTGTGAAAATTCCCAGAATCCTGCTTTTAATATTTTCCTTAAGCATATTACTTACTGCCTGTCAGCCACCGCCATCAGGTGAACCAGCGGGCTGGAAAAGTCCCTACCTCTATTGGCAATTAAAAAAAGCTGAGCTGATTAGACCAGTAGAAATTCCTGTACAAGGAGTAAAACCTCGCCAGATTCAGGATACTTGGGGTGAAGCACGGAGTGAAGGTCGCAAACATGAGGGGACTGATATTTTTGCTAAACGGGGAACACCGGTAGTCAGTGCGACCCAAGGGATCGTCCGTAAGATTGGAACCAATAATTTGGGCGGTAAAGTTATCTGGATTACTGGCCCGAATTTAAGCCAACATTATTATGCTCATCTAGATGATTATGCTGAACATATTCAGGAAGGAGACTGGGTAGAAGCAGGTGAAATCATTGCCTATGTCGGCAATACCGGTAATGCGAAAAATACACCACCACATTTGCATTATGGGATTTATCTCAGTGGGGAAGGTGCGACCAATCCTTATCCTTATTTAAAGGTAGAAGAATTGGAATAAGCGCAGGTGAATGTAAAAAAAATGTAAAAGATCGCCATCTAAAGAATGAAAAGCATAAAATAGCGTATCTCCCGTTTTTCCTGTTTTTATGAGTTTTGCTTATCGACCAGATATCGATGGCCTGAGAGCGATTGCAGTATCATTGGTCATTTTCAATCACCTCGGCTGGTCACTATTTTCTGGCGGCTATATTGGTGTTGATATTTTCTTTGTCATTTCCGGTTATCTCATTACGACCATTTTGAAGCGCGATATTGAGTTGCAGCAATTTTCAATTGCACGGTTTTATAAGAAACGGGTGATCCGTCTGGCACCTGCATATTTTACTGTACTGGCAATTGTCAGCCTGATTGCTTGGCAGGTGATGTTGCCGGGTGAGCTGACGGAATATTTTAAAAGCGTCATGTATGCCACTGTGCTCATTGCCAATCTGTATATGCGAAATGAGGTGGGAGATTATTTCAGTCCGAATGTAGAAAATGTGCCTTTGTTGCATTTATGGTCATTGGGCGTAGAAGAGCAGTTTTATATTTTCTGGCCGCTCTTGCTATGGCTATTCTTGAGTAGAACCTCACGTAAATATCTTTGGCTTGTTATTAGTGTATTTATTGTCGCTTTAGTTATATACGCCCAGCAGCAACTGACTCATAATCCAGCCAAAGTTTACTATAGCATGCCGGTACGAGCGTTTGAGTTATTGATTGGCGCATTGATTAGCTGCTTGCCAAAACTGAATCTGCCAAAAAAACTATTACAGGGATTGGTCTGGGCTGGAGTAAGTGTTCTATTTGCAACTGCAATTTATTTTGATCAGCAAACCCCATTCCCAGGACTGATGGCATTGATCCCGTGTCTTGCAACGGCACTCATTATTTATCTGGGACAATCTATATCTTCAAGTAATTTATTACTGAGTAATCGTCTTAGTACCTGGATTGGCAAGATTTCATATCCTCTGTATCTATGGCACTGGCCAATCATCGTGTTCTTTGGCATTTATATGCTGCCCTTGAATCTGGAAAATCAGATTATTATTGTTTTTCTATCACTTATATGTGCATTTCTGACTTATAAACTGACTGAAACACCACTGAAACGCTTTGTGATGGCTGCAAATTATAAAGTGATTATTCTTGGATTTATGTTACCTGCAGTCAGTTTTATTGCGATCGCCCAAACCATCAAAACACATGAAGGTTTCCCGGAGCGTTTTCCAAAATCGGTGCATGACAAACAGGAAGCATTACACACGTATGCACATGTGATTCGTAGTAACTGCATGGATACTGCGGATCCAATATGTTTTACCCAATGCTCAGGATTGTGTCTTAGGACAATCTAAAGAAGATATTGATTTCCTGTTGATTGGCGATTCGCATGCCAATGCCTACACAGCAATGCTGGATGAATGGGCAAAGGATGCTGATTTACGCGGTTATGACGTTACGCAAAGCTCAACCTTTTATCTGCCAGATGTACAGCGATTTGAATTAAAGTTGAATCAATGGAAAGAATTGACCAAATTCCAAAAACGTAATGATGCTATTACTGCGCATCTTAAAGAAACCCATTATCCAATGATTATTCTGGCGGGTTCTTATGCGCAGTATTTTGACGATAATATAAAACTTAAAGATAGTGTCCATCATACTGAGGAAGAGATATTTAGAGCAGGCTTGATGAAAGCCTTAGAAATTGCCCATCAATCTAGTGATCAGGTGGTGCTAATTAATGATGTACCACATCTAGACTGGGAAGGGATTCCATCTGATTGTAATATTCGTAAAGAGATTCTTCATCGAGACGCTTCATGTACAGTTTCTCGAAAAAGTTATGAAGCACATTTAAAGCAATTCAATCAGATTCTGGCAGAAGCAAAACTGAAATATCCACAATTAAAAATTATTGATCCAACCAAAGTCATCTGTGATCAGCAGGCATGTAAAACGATGTTGAATGATGTGCCTTTGTATCGTTTTAAAGATGATAATCATCTTAATGATCAGGGTTCACGGCAATTGGGCGTTGAATATCTAAAACAGTTTGGTAATCCGCTTAAAGATTTGAAAAAAGATTAAATGGAATAAAACCACGTTTAATGACGTGGTCCTATTCCTTGGGATTTGGGGCATTGACTGATTTTAATCTTTATTTAATTCTTTCTTCTTGAACAGAAACCGGTTGCGGTTGCTCATCCATCTTATATTTGGAAGAACGTGTATTCCAGAACAGTTGTAATGTTCCCCCTAATAAAACTAAAGCAGCCAGCATAAACTGTTGATGATAGTTCAATCCAAGATATTGCAGGGCGCTAAAACTTAATCCACTAATCAGCTGAACAGAGGCAAAACATAGAGTCGCAATACTCCAGAGCTTTTTATAGGCCAGTCCATACAGTTGCAAAATGGTATAAGAGGTGAGGAAAACCACAGCGGGATTCAACATTCCGGTAAAAAAAGAAGAACTGAAAGTGAGGAACGGGTTAGCATTTAAAGTCGCGATGAAAATCGCCAGAATATACACACTATAAAGAATCTTTAAGGCGGTAAAATTGCCAAATTTTCTTGCCAGAATATAGGCAGAAAAAGCACCTAAGGCACTGCCCAAACCATATAGAATCCAGTTAAAGTTAATCCAGAATAAGCTTAATCCTAGTTCATGGCTGAGATAGTCAATCCAGAACAGGGAATGCGGAATATAGGCAAATGCACTACAGGCATAAACCGCCAGTAAACTATAAAAGACTGTATTTAAAGGTACTTGAGCAGCATGAGAAACAGATTGTTTAGCTAGATAGGGTTTAAATTGTTGTATCAGTAGGCTTAAGCAGATACAAATCATCAGGGCAAACCCACATAAGATCAGCCAGGCCGTACGTATGGAAATCTGGTCAAGATAAGGTAAAAACAGTGTAGCTAGTAAAACCCCCAATCCAATTCCGCTAAAACCAATAAAATTGATCTTAAAACGGTCTTTTAAATCGCAGCACTGAGCCACGACACTTGGTGACAAAATCATGAGCAGACCACCACTGATACCGGAGATCACGCGCCAGCTGATATACCAGATTTCAGAAAACCCTGAAAAAGCGCAACAGAATAAGCTAACCATTCCAGCTATTGCAGCAAGCTGGATATAGGTACTCATGCTTCGATCTTGAGGCAAGCGCATCGCTGCAAAAGCACCCATTAAATAACCCAGTAGATTGGCACTACCCAAAAGGCTGGCAAAACTCGCGCTCCAGACAAAGGCTTCACGTGTACCAGGTAACAGGGCAGTATAGGAAAAACGCAGAATGCCGATGCCTAAGCACATGCTCAGGCAGAGAAAAAGACTAAGCTTGACCGTATTTGAGGACATCCATATACTCTTGAAGTTTTATATTTGTTCAAAAAATAGCATGAATCATCAAGCTAAAGGAGAAAAGGCTGAATAGATTTTATTGAGAAAAGAAACTCTAGATTAACAGCATACCTCTTTTTAAATATCTATAAAGCTTGTCGCGGAAATTTTTAAACAATAAAAAACCGCATTCATAAATGCGGTTTTTTGAGTTAACTTTTATAAATTAACGCATTTTTGCCAGGAAACGGCCTAAACGGGTAATCGCTTCACGCAGTTCATTTTCTGCTGGCAGGAATACCACACGGAAATGATCCGGTGTTGGCCAGTTGAAACCAGTACCTTGAACCAATAGAACTTTCTCGGCACGTAACAGATCAAGCATCAGTTTTTCGTCATCCTCAACCGGATAGATTTCTGGATCAAGACGAGGGAAACAGTACATCGCACCTTCCGGTTTCACACAAGATACCCCCGGAATCTCGTTTAGCATTTCCCAGGCAATATTACGCTGTTCATATAGACGGCCACCTGGGCGGATCAAGTCATTAATAGACTGATAGCCACCGAGTGCAGTCTGAATTGCATATTGTGCTTGATGATTCGCGCAAAGACGCATTGAAGCCAGCATATCCAGGCCTTCAATGTAGTCCATTGCACGTGATTTATCACCAGTAATCGCCATCCAGCCTGAGCGATAGCCAGCAATACGATAGGCCTTAGATAAACCGTTGAACGATACACATAATTGCTTGCCTGCAAGCGAAGCTACTGAAACATGTTCAATACCATCGTAAACGATCTTGTCATAGATTTCGTCTGCAAACAGGATCAGATCATATTTCTTCGCCAGATCCACGATTTGCTGTAATACATGACGCGGATAAACCGAACCAGTCGGGTTATTCGGGTTGATAATCACGATTCCGCGGGTATTTGGCGTGATTTTGCTTTCCATATCCGCAATATCTGGATACCAGTGATCTTCTTCATCACATTTATAGTGAATCGCAGTACCGCCAGACAGGTTCACTGCCGCAGTCCATAATGGATAATCCGGCATTGGAATCAGCATTTCATCGCCGTCATCCAGCAGGCCTTGCATCGCCATCACGATCAGCTCAGATACGCCATTGCCGACATACACGTCGTTCACGTGCATATCCAGAATGCCTTTTTGCTGGTAATACTGACAGATCGCTTTACGTGCCGGGAAAATTCCTTTGGAATCTGTATAGCCAATCGCATTTGGCAGGTTCAGTGCAACATCATTAATGATTTCTTGCGGGGCTTCAAAGCCGAATGGGGCGGGATTTCCGATATTCAGTTTGATAATTTTATGTCCGGCTTCTTCCATCTCGTTGGCCGCTCGTAACACTGGTCCGCGAATGTCGTAGCAAACATGCTCAAGCTTAGACGATTTCTTGATCTCGCGAGGGGGGGTGTTACCAATACCGGACATAATTCCATCCAATTAATTTTTAAGTTAAACCTATAGATTACGCAAATATCACAATCTATGCTGAAATTTCGCTAGAAATTTTTTCATCTCTAGCGTAAATATGGAAGTACTGAAGCATGACATTGAATGTCAAAGATTTAAAGGAGTTAGTGATGGGAAAACTCAATAAAACAGACCGGGAATGGCAAAGAGAGTTATCACCAGAAGAGTTTCGCATTACGCGTGAAAAAGGAACTGAACCGGCATTCACAGGTAAGTACTGGAATACAAAACAGGAAGGGACTTATGTCTGCCGTTGCTGTGGTACACCACTATTTTCTTCAACCACTAAATATGACAGCGGTTGCGGTTGGCCAAGCTTCTATCGTCCTGTGAGCAGCTCAGTTGTAGAAGAATTACCTGATACTTCACATGGTATGGTGAGAACAGAAATTGTTTGTCATCATTGTGATGCACATTTGGGACATGTTTTCCCGGATGGTCCGGAACCGACTGGCTTACGTTATTGTGTAAACTCAGCCTCTTTAGAATTACAAACACAAGAAAAAACTGACGAGGAAACTTATCCATGACCAGCATTTATCAGTTTGAAGCTGAGTTGTTAGATGGGAAAAACAAACGACTTGCAGATTATGAAGGAAAAGTACTTTTAATCGTAAATACCGCAAGCAAATGTGGTTTCACTCCACAATTTGCAGGTCTGGAAAAGCTTTACCAGAAATATAAAGAGCAGGGACTGGAAGTTTTAGGTTTTCCATGCAACCAGTTTGGTGGACAGGATCCAGGTTCAAATGAACAGATCGGTGAATTTTGCCAGAAAAATTATGGGGTTTCTTTCCCAATGTTTTCCAAGGTAGATGTTAAAGGTCCAGAAGCGCATGCGATCTTCCGTTACTTGACCAATAATTCTAAAGGAATTCTAGGAAATGGTATTAAGTGGAATTTTACCAAATTCCTGATTGGTCGTGATGGCAAGGTATTAAACCGTTTTGCACCTACCACCAAACCTGAAGATCTCGAAACAGAAATTGAAAAGGTTTTATAAGTTTATTTGAAATGTCTAATTTCTAATGAATAGAAAATAAGTTAAATAAAAAATAATTTGTAGTCAATATCCATAAAAAAACCCACTTCTGGAAAGTGGGTTTTTTTTATTTGTGTTTAGGTCTTAGAAGATTAAAGAATCGCTTTTAAACGCTGAATTACCTGCTCACATTGTGCCAGATCAGCCACCAATGCCAGACGCACATGATTTTCACCCGGGTTGCCTTGTGTAGTTTCACGAGACAGGTAACGGCCTGGTAATACTTTGATATGCGCTTTTTCCATCAACATTTTGGCAAAAGCTTCATCATTGTCCACTTTGAGCCAATAGTAGAAACCCGCATCCGGTTTTTTCAGCGGAAGCAAGTGCCCCAATTCTTTCTGGAACAGATCGAACTTGGCACGATACTGTACCCGGTTTTCTTCCACATGGGCTTCATCATTCCAAGCGGTAATTGATGCTAACTGGTGTTGCACCGGCATCGCTGCACCGTGATAAGTACGGTATTGCAGATAAGGTTTGAGTAAAGTGGCATCACCTGCAACAAAGCCTGAACGCATGCCTGGCAGGTTGGAGCGTTTAGATAGAGAATGGAAAACGACACAGTTTTTATAGTCATCTCGGCCAATCTCGGCACACACTTCCAGTAAACCTGTCGGTGCTTCATCAAACCAGAGTTCTGAATAGCATTCATCAGAAGCAATGACAAAATCATATTTGTCTGACAGTGCAATCAGCTTTTTAAACTGCTCTTTAGAAAGAACAGCACCTGTTGGGTTGCCCGGTGTACACACAAATAACAGGGCAGTTTTTTCCCAGACTTCAGCCGGAACTGCATCAAAGTCGCCTAAGTAATCATTTTCTTCAGTACAGTTAATGAAATAAGGTTTTGCACCTGCAAGCAGGGTAGCACCTTCATAAATCTGGTAGAAAGGGTTTGGCATCACCACATAAGGCGCATCTTCACGATTAATCAGCGCCTGAACAAAAGAGAAGATCGCTTCACGGGTACCGGAAACCGGTAATACATTGCTGTCTGCACTGATGCTATTCAGTTTAAAACGACGAGTCAGCCAGTTGGCAATGCTTTCTCGTAATTCAGGTAAGCCTTTGCTGTTCGGATAAGTCGATAGATGCTGGAAATTATCGATAATCGCCTGTTTCACGAACTCGGGTGCTGGATGCTTTGGTTCACCAATTGAAAGGGGAATCAATGGCATATTCGCAGGCTGGATATCCGCAAAAAGTTTATTTAACTTTTCAAACGGATATGGGTGCAATAAAAACAAGCTAGAGTTCATGAATGTGTTACCGAGCAGTGTGTTAGTGTTGAGCATTGACCTGATGTGAGGCTTCATCCAGAGCAGCTTTTAATGCCGCTGCAAAATTGTCGGACTCTGTTTGGGTCATTGGGCTGCCATCTTTTTTGGTGACAAAGAAAATATCTTCAGCACGTTCGCCAAGCGTGGCAATTTTAGCAGAGTGAATATCCAGACCCTGCATCATAAATAAACCGCCAATTTTCGCAAGTAAACCAGGATGGTCAAGTGTCGCAATTTCCACCATATTCTGATTTAAAGCCTCATTGAGAGTGATATCGACAGTATTTTCAATATCAAAATGACGTAACTGACGCGGAATGCGGCGCTGCATCAGACCTGGATATTCATCAGAATGACTTAAGGCATCCTGTAAGGCTTCAATCACAGTCGCTTCACGTTCTGGGTCAGTCAGCAGCGTGCCAAAACGGTCAAGTACGACATAGGTATCCAGACTAAAGGCTTTGGTCGCGGTAATAATCCGGGCATCCTGAACGTCCAGATTCATGCGATCCAGAACAGCAACCGTGGTAGCGAACAGATTTGGCTTGTCTTGGGTATAGATGAAGATCTGCACGGCATCCTGCGCATATTTACGATGCGCACGCATTAATACCAATGGTGCAGGATTATCGCCATGTTCCAGAATGGCACGGGTATGCCAAGCGATTTCATCGGCAGATTCTTTCAGGAAGTAGTCGTCACCCAGTTCCTGCCAGACTTTTTCAACGTCATAGAGTGAGAAATGTTCTACCAGACGTTCACTAGCTTCGAATTTGGTATCTTCAATCAGCATTTGATAATCAACCGGACGGCCGAGACCTGAACGGATCACATCACGCGCATGTGTATAAAGCTGACGCATTAAAGATGAACGCCATGTATTCCAGAGTTTTGGATTGGTCGCGTTGATATCTGCCACTGTCAGCGTGTACAGATAATCCAGATGCTCCATATCGCCCATTTTTTCAGCAAATTCTTTGACTACATCCGGATCGGAAATGTCTTTTTTCTGTGAAGTCACCGACATGGACAAATGGTTTTCAATCAGCCAAGCAACCAGATTGCATTCACGTTCGGTAAAGCCATGGGTACGGCAGAACTGAATCGCATCGGCTGCACCAAGCTCACTATGATCGCCACCACGACCTTTGGCAATATCATGGAAAATAGCCGCTAGATAAACAATGTCACGACGTGCTAGGCGCTGGAACACGGAGCTGACCACTGGGAATTCTTTGGCAAATTCGGGTTCTTTGAAGCGGTTCAGATTGCGGATCAAGAGCAGGGTATGTGCATCTACGGTATAGATATGGAACAGGTCATATTGCATCAGGCCGGTAATCTGTCCGAAAGCTGGAATATATTTGCCCAGAACACCATAACGTTTCATCGCAACTAGCGTTTCGTACAGGCGATGCGGTGAACGAATGATGGCCATAAACAGGGCTTGGTGTACCGGATTATCACGGAAACCCTGATCAATACGTTTAGCTGCCAAAGTAAGCAGACGTAAAGTACGGGCACGTATGCCTTCAATTTCAGGACGATTAGCCAGCAAATAGAAAATTTCCAGAATGGCGCTTGGCTTTTCTGAGAAAATCTTGTGATGTTGAACTGCTAACTTGCCATCGACCAGTTTGAAATTTTCATTAATTTCTTCAATCTGGCGTTCATATTGAGGTAAACGTGGGGTAATGACTGATTCATTGAAATAAGCCAGCAGCATTTCATTCAAAGTTGAAACCTGCTGCGCGCTACGGTAATAGCGCTTCATAAACTGTTCGATTGGATAGTTCGGTGACTGACCTTCTTCACGGGTATAGCCAAACATCGCCGCAATATCTCGTTGATAATCGAATAGCAGGCGGTTTTCATCGCGCTTGGTCAGGCGGTGTAAATGATGACGAATTTCCCAGAGGAAGCTTTCTGCTTCTTCGAGTACAGCAAGTTCAAATTCTGAAATAAAGCCCAGATGCACCAGGTCATAAATACGGTTGACACGGAAATGACGTTTGGCAATCCAGCCAATCTGGTTGATATCGCGGATACCGCCTGGTGCATTTTTAATATCCGGTTCCAGATTGCTTTCAGTATTATTGTGTTGAGCATAGCGTTTGTGCTGCTCATCCATTTTCGCATCAAAAAAGGTTTTATCGGTCCAGGTTTGTGACACGATCCGGCGTGGCCACTTGGTTAAATTTTCATTACCAATAATAAGACGTGCTTCAATTAGGGAAGTCGCTACCGTAAGGTCACTGCTGGCCTGATTGACACATTCATTGATGGTACGGACACTGATGCCCGGTTTGAAATTGCCCACATCCCAAAGAGAAGAAATAAAACTGGAGATCAGCTTTTCCTGCTCTGGAGTGAAATCATCTTCAGAAAGGATCATGATATCGACGTCTGAATATGGCAGCATTTCGCGGCGGCCATAACCGCCGACTGCGAAAAGTGCCAAATCGGTTTGATCCAGTTCAGCATGATTCCACAGGAATTGCAGAGCCTCATCAATCAGGTTGGAACGGGCCTGAATGATGTCACGGATAGACTGTCCATTTTCAAAACATTCCTGAAGCTGATTTTCTACATCGCTACGCCATTGGTTGATCGCTTTGATGTCATTGTGACTTTTAATGTAATTCAGCAGTGGGGAGGTATTGATCATGAACAGTGGTCCGTTGTATTTACTTAATTTTGATTCACATTAACTTGGTCAGCAACCTGTTGAGCCAGCTCGCGAGCCTGTTCAATGCTTTCTGCACGCGCAGTCGCGACACCCATACGGCGGCGTTTAAAACCTTCAGGTTTACCAAACAGGCGTAAATCGGTATCGGCATGGGCTAAAGCAAGATTCAGGCCAGAAAATGAAAGGTTGCGATCATCGACACCTGCGTAAATTACGGCACTGGCAGCCACACTATGGCGAGCTGTATTGACTGGTAAGCCTAAAATAGCACGGGCATGCAGTTCAAATTCACTCTGGAACTGGGAAGCCAAAGTGACCAGACCAGTGTCATGCGGGCGAGGTGAAACCTCACTAAACCATACTTTGTCGCCTTTGACAAAGAGTTCTACACCAAAAATGCCGCAACCGCCCAATGCCGTGGTGACTTTATTGGCGATACGTTTTGATTCTTCCAGAGCAGCAGGGCTCATTGGCTGAGGCTGCCAGCTTTCTACATAGTCGCCTGAGTCCTGACGATGTCCGATTGGATCACAGTAAGAGGTTTCGATTTCGCCAGTTTGAGGATTTTTAGCCCGCACAGTAAGCAGGGTAATTTCAAAATCAAAATCAATCTGTGATTCGACAATTACTTTGCCCTGATTAACTCGACCACCTGTTTGCGCATATTCCCAGGCAGCATCAACTTCTTCAAAACTTTTCACGCGAGATTGGCCTTTACCTGAAGAAGACATCACCGGCTTCACAAAGTTTGGATAACCAATGTCATCACAGGCTGCGCGGAAAGATTCCAGAGAAGCGGCAAAGCGATAAGCAGACGTCGGTAAGCCTAGTTCTTCAGCTGCCAGACGACGAATGCCTTCACGATTCATGGTCAGGTTAACCGCTTTAGCAGAAGGAATTACAGTTGCAATATTCTGTTCTTCGATTTCAACCAGTACTTCTGTCGCAATCGCTTCAATTTCAGGAACAATGAGATGCGGCTGAATTTTTTGAATGAGCTGTTTGAGTTCCGCTGCATCTGCCATATTTAAGGCATAAGAAAAATGTGCCACCTGCATGGCAGGAGCATCTGCATAACGATCTGCAGCATGAACTTCTACACCTAAACGTTGCAAGGAAATCACCACTTCCTTACCTAGTTCTCCTGAACCTAGCAATAGAACTTTAAAAGCTGAAGATTGAAGAGGAGTACCAATAGTCACGTTCATGTGTATTATCCATGCTTGATTTTATGGACTTTTAGCATAACAGAACTCAATGCCGAGATAAGCCGAGTTTCATACAAAATTGTGATATTGGCCAGCAGTTTTATTTATAAAAGTTTATAGAGAATTGCATCTGAAATCAGGCAGTTCGCTTTACTGTATTTTTCATAGGGTTTAAATCATAAATACGATTTTGCGGATTGAGTTTTTTCATATGCAGAATTTGCTTGTCATTGAGCTGAAGTTGATGGAGAAGTTTCAGACTTTGTATACTCTTAAAGGCGTAAAAGGGAATGACAAAAGGACAGATAAAACCAAATATCCATAGCAATAAACCAAATCCTGAAAATTGCAGTGCATCGAGGAATACAGTGAAAAAATGGAATTGATGATTTGATATTGCGACAAGTGCAAAGAATAAAAACAGTAAAATTACACTAAAGCAAAATACAGAAATGAGATTTGGAATGCCTTTATGTAACAGGCTCCATTGGCTAAAAATGATTTGTTTAGGGTGCAGATGGATCACCTGTTGAGTCTGATTGTAGAGGGCAATGATTTTATTTTTGCCATGCTTCTGAATATAAATGACACGGACATAATCTGCGGGTTCAGCAACCACTTCTACAAAATGACCAGTAAAATTCTGTGCATTGATAAAACATTCAAAATAGCAGCCGGGTAATTCATACTGGTTAAAATAGCCAACATTTCATCACGTCGATGATGAATAAATATTTTCCCTTCAATCATTTGCTTTGGCTCGAACATGCCAACACTTTCCTTATTTTCTTCTTATATAAAAAAGACTTATATATTTAATTTAGCATAAGTCTTGAATGAGATTTCTAATTTACTAAAAGGCTTAAAAAGGCATGGGGATATAGGTATAAATCAGACCATAGGTTAAAGCAGCAGTTAAGGTCGCCATGACAATTTTCTTGAACTTGAAATACAGTCCAGCGAGTACAATAAAACCGATCAACATGGCAAAGCTTTTATCTGGCGTTTCCAATAAGGGCGGTAAAGTCGCCACAACCAGCATGGAACTGATGGCAGCAATTCCAATCGAACCCAATGCAATTTTCAACCATAGCGCACCACGTTTTTGCGAACCCTGCTGAAATTTTTGAATCACATAGAATGGACCAAAACGTGAGGCAAAATTGGCAATTCCGACAATAATCCCGACCAAAATAATTTCAAAATTCATGATTGATCTCCTGCATATTCAGGATCTGGTTTTTTCAGTACATAGTGCTTGAACAGGCCGGCCAAAATGCCGGAACTGATGCCAATAAAGATCGCAGCGGACAAATCGATAAAATAACAGGCAACTGCTGAGACAATAATCGTGCTGGTCACGACAAAGGTATGTTTCTTTTCAAAAGCTGCCAATAAGAAACTTAAGAACAGGGCAGGTAGCAGGAAATCTAAAGCCGCCTGCAAGAATTGTGGCAGATGACTAACCTGATCAGCAAATAGGCCGCCTAGAAATGAACCTATCGCCCAAGATAACCAGCTAAACAGACTCAGACCGAGCATCCACGACTCTGACCATTCCTGACGCCTTTGTGACAGCTTGATCATACCTGAAGCAAAGACTTCATCAGTAAGACCCCAAGCCCAGACTGCGGTTTTCTTCAAGTTTAAACGATCTTGGATCAGGTTTTGTAAAGCTGGGCCGTATAAAAGATGGCGAATGTCCAAAGCAATTACGGTCAATGCAGTCATCCAGATCGAAGTACCGCTACCAAGTAGAGCTACAACTAAAAATTGACTGGCACCGGCATACATGGAGCAGGACAGAAATAAGGCTTCCCAGGCAGTAAAGCCGAACTGGGTGGCAGAAACGCCAAAGGCAAAGGAGACCGGAAGGTAAGTAAATATAATGGCCTGGCTATCTTTGGCACCTTGCCAGAAACCGGCAGGTTGCATCGCTACTGGATTGTGGTCAGACACAAAACACCTTGAGGGAGAGAGTTAAAACAGGGATTAAATCAAGATTGTGTATTGTACGCGAATTTACTAGCATAGTGCCGAAATATTTAACTGGCGATTCTGATATGTTGATGTTCAAGACACGTGCAATGCTGGTCGGTGTTTTAATCGGCAGCACCTTATTTCTTCAAGCTTGTGGAAATGACAGTCAAGCGCCAAAGGCCGAAATTAAAGCGGCACCTAAACTCTCCAATGATGCAACAACTTATGCTAATGCTGCATGGCAATTCATGAATGAAGTCGATCCGCTGGTCTATAACAAGGAAATGGAGCAGATTGATGCTCAGGTGCGTCAACCGGCCCGTAAATTAAGTACTGACTGGCGCATTAATGTGAAAATGACTGACTCAGTGACGGAAGGCAAATATGCCTTATGTCGCAAGGCTTTAACCAGTCTGGAAATCTGGGCACGTAGCACCGTTGAAAATAGCAGTAGCGTGGCACACAGACAGGCCGACTATGAGCGTGATAAACAGCAATGTCAGGGAGCAATTGCTCATCCTGAACTGGGAAATACTGATCCAAAGCAGAAAGGTAATGCAGTAGCTGAACAGTCTTAATCGGGTTTTATAATCTTCAGGCGGAACTTCGGTTCCGCTTTTTTGTTATAAAAAACGATTCTATTTATATAAATAAAAAATAATTAAAATCAAGAAATATTGCCCTGAGTCATTAAAAAAGTCCTATAGTTGACTCATAATCAAGCGATTTAGAGATAAAAGTTAATTTTTGGAGTAATTTTAAATGTTAAATAAATTGTTTTTAGCGATAAGTATAAGTACTGTTTTAGTAAGTGCAGTACAAGCTTCTCATGCGTGTGAAGTGGCACCATGTACCAATGGCTTTGATAGCGTCAATGTTTGTGAATTGCGTTCTTAAATTTTAAATCCATCTCCCTATAGAAAATTCAAACAGCAAAAAATAAAAGAAGCCTCAGAATAAGGCTTCCCATACAGTTAGACGATCATGTCTTAAAGCAACATGAACAGACGTTCTAGATACAACACTGCTCCGCCCAAAAGAATACTGAGGCCGCAGATCAAGCGTAAAGAGTGCCAAGACATGAGATTTCGTCCTACTGTATTCATTTATATTGAAAGTGCTTCCAGATAACGGCGATTCACTTCCTTCCAGTTCACCACATTAAAGAAAGCGGCAATATATTCAGGACGACGGTTCTGGTATTTCAAATAGTACGCATGTTCCCACACATCCAGACCTAGAATCGGAGTATTGCCATGCATGAGTGGTGAGTCCTGATTGGCACTGTTTTCTACAATAATGGTTTGATCAGGTGCTACGCTGAGCCAGGCCCATCCACTACCAAAACGGGTTAAGGCTGCCTTGGTAAAAGCTTCTTTAAAAGCTTCAAAGCCACCAAGCTCCTTGTCGATCGCTTGTGCAATTTCACCTTCAGGATTGCCACCGCCCTCTGGACTCATTACTGTCCAGAACAGGGAATGGTTGGCATGACCGCCACCATTATTAATCACATTATTTTTCAAATCTTCAGGTACCTGATTGGCTTTGCTTACCAGTTCTTCTACAGAAAGATCTTCCCATTCTGTGCCTTCAATACCTGCATTGATGTTGTTGATATAAGTTTGATGATGTTTGGCATGGTGGATTTCCATAGTTTTAGCATCAATATGCGGTTCCAATGCATCATAAGCATAAGGGAGTTCGGGAAGGGTATAGCTCATTTTTAATTGTCCTTAAGCGTAATTGAGTGAGTGGAATTTTCGACTAAATTTTAAAATACGCTTGAGTTGCATTAAATACAATGAGAATTATTATCATTTATGTTGTGAGGTATGGTTTTTATAAATAAGGTGTAAAGATGCTTATGAAAATAGCAAGAAGCCAAATTTGGTAACAAAAAGCCCCAGATTTGGGGCTTTTCTTTGGTTTTAAACTTATACGTTAAAGCGGAAGTGCAGAACATCGCCGTCCTGAACGATATAAGTTTTACCTTCCAAACGCCATTTACCTGCTTCTTTGGCGCCAGCTTCGCCGTTGTACTGTACGAAGTCATCGTAAGCAATACATTCAGCACGGATAAAGCCTTTTTCGAAGTCAGTGTGGATTACACCCGCAGCTTGAGGCGCAGTAGCGCCGACTTTAACCGTCCAGGCGCGAACTTCCTGTACGCCAGCAGTAAAGTAAGTTTGTAGACCAAGCAATGAATAACCTGCACGAATCACCACGTTCAGACCTGGTTCTTCCATGCCCATAGCTTCCAGGAATTCAGCACGGTCTTCATCTTCAAGCAATGAAATTTCTGCTTCGATCTGGTTACAAAGTGGAACCACGATTGCATTTTCAGCAGCAGCCAGTTCACGTACAGCATCTAAATGCGGGTTATTTTCAAAACCGTCTTCAGCCACGTTGGCGATATACATGGTTGGTTTAAGCGTTAACAGACCAAAACCACGTACCAGTTTACGTTCGTCATCATCTAAGGTTGCAGCACGAGCAGGTTTGCCTTCATCTAAAAGAGGAAGAATTTTATCTAGAACTGCTTTAGTCGCGATCGCTTCTTTATCGCCACCTTTGGCAGACTTCGCCAAACGAGTCACTGCTTTAGTCACAGTTTCAAGATCAGCTAGAGCAAGTTCAGTGTTAATCGTTGCGATATCATCAAGCGGATCAATTTTACCGTTGACGTGAATCACGTTTTCATCTTCGAAACAACGGACAACATGAGCAATTGCATCCGTTTCACGGATATTCGCCAGGAACTGATTACCCAGACCTTCGCCTTTAGATGCACCAGCAACCAGACCCGCGATGTCCACGAATTCCATGGTAGTTGGTACCACGCGTTGTGGTTTTACGATTTCAGCAAGTTTGTCCAGGCGTGGATCAGGCACAGGCACGATACCGGTGTTTGGTTCAATCGTACAGAATGGGAAGTTTTCCGCAGCAATTGCAGCTTTAGTTAATGCATTGAAAAGCGTAGATTTACCAACGTTAGGCAGGCCTACAATACCACAATTAAAACCCATGAAATAACTCACAAAGCGTTATATAAAAATTGCCAGTGATTTTACATGAAAGCCATGACAAAGTCAGGTCATGGCTGGATGCTTTGTTGAAAACTTATGAAATAGATGTTTTTAAATTTTACGTTTATCGAGCTGATTCGATAGGGTGTCACCAGTGGCCTGAACTAGCATGACCAGAATTACCAGCACCACAATCACGGCTAGCATGATCTGCATATCAAAACGCTGATAGCCATAACGATAGGCGATATCACCCAATCCACCTGCACCGATCGCACCGGCAATCGCCGAGGAGTTAATCATGGTCACCAAAGTGACGGTAAAACCAGCCACAATCCCCGGTAAAGCTTCAGGCAATACCACATGCCAGATAATCTGCTTACGGTTACAGCCAATTGCTTGAGCCGCTTCTATCAGCCCCTGATCGACTTCACGTAGGCTTACTTCAGCAATCCGGGCAAAGAAAGGAGTCGCTGCTAAGGTTAAAGGTACAACGGCTGCCCAGACACCATAGCTGGTCCCCACAATCCAGCGGGTAATAGGAATCAGCGCCACCATCAAAATCAGGAAAGGCACCGAACGGGTAATATTCACAACCCAGCCCAAAGCCTGATTAATGGGTTTAGATGGGTAAATACCATGTTCAGACGTACTGACTAACACTACCGCCATTGGTAAGCCAATTAAAAAGGCAACGATTGCGGATACACCGACCATGATGAGGGTATCAGTAGTTCCTGTCAGTAATAAATCAATGAGTTGGTCGTGCATAGCCAATCACCTCAATTTGTGCAATGTGTTGTTTTAATTTTTGCTGAAGTAAGTCGGTATCCAGATTCAGATCAGCAACCGCGACAATCAGGCTACCGACCAGATGATTCTGGATGCTGTCGATATGACTTTGATAGAGATGCACCGGATGCTCGAACTGTTCGAAAATCACTTTCAAATCTGGTGAATGCTGAACACTAGAGGCATAGCGAAGTTTGATAATGCTATGTGTAGTATCAGCAGTGACTTCAGGACTGATCGCAAATGGCAGTTCCAGTTGTTCCAGATTCAGCAGTTCCTGGGTGATTTGTTGCTGTGGATTGGAGAATACAGACCAGACTTCACCGGATTCAACAATTTCACCTTTTTCAATTACGACGACTTGATCGCAGATTTCACGAATGACCTGCATCTCATGGGTGATTAGTACAATAGTGAGGCCGAGTTTCTGGTTGATTTCTTTCAGTAAAGACAGTACCACTGAAGTGCTTTCTGGGTCTAGTGCAGAAGTGGCTTCATCACAGAGTAGAATTTCCGGATGATGCACCAGCGCACGGGCAATGCCGACACGCTGCTTTTGTCCGCCGGATAACTGAGAAGGGTAGTTCTGCGCTTTTTCGCTTAAGCCGACCAGTTGCAGGACTTCATTCACGCGTGCATCAATGTCTGATTTTTTATAATTCGCGACTTTTAAAGGTAGTGCTACATTTTCCCAGACGGTTTTGGCTGACATCAGGTTGAAGTGCTGAAAGATCATGCCAATGCGCTGACGTAACTGGATAAGTTCAGCATGGGTGAGCCCAGCCAGATCTTGTTGATGGATATGGATATGACCCTCACTGATCTGTTCCAGACCATTCAAAGTACGTAGTAGCGAAGATTTCCCCGCGCCACTTTTTCCGATAATCCCGAAGATATTTCCTTCAGGAATATCCAGATTGATGTCCTTTAAGGCATGTACCGATTTGCCTTGTACCTCATAGTATTTGTTCAGGTTGCGGATTTTGATATGCGGAACGTAAAACGCCACCTGAGAACCAAAACTCACCATAGTATTCTCCTTATTTCCAGCCCGGGAACCAGAGCTTCGCACCAAAGTCAGCATCTAGTGCTTCCTTCACGCGAGGTGAGTTCTGATAGATTTCAACAAATTTTTTCAGCTTGTCATTTTTGTCCTGATAGTCTTCATGTACGGCAAACAGGATCGCGTAACGGTTGTCCTTGTTAGAGTCAAATAGCAATGCTTGTTCTGGATCAGCTGTTTTAGCCAGACGTAGGTAGTGTGGATAGCCAAATGCTAAATCAACATCATCAATGGCACGCGCAGTTTGCGGACCTTCAACTTCAACGAATTGCAGTTTTTTCGGATTCACTGCAATATCTTTTAGGCTAGAAAGGTGGTTGTTTGGATCTTTTAAAGTTACCAGTTTGGCTTGTTGCAATAACAGTAGCGCACGACCTTGATTGACTGGATCATTTGGTACTACAACTTTTGCGCCGTCTTTAAGTTCATCCAGACTGTTAATTTTCTTGGAATACAGGCCAACGTGAGTCGCTGCACCTTTGGCAAATGCCTTGATTTTAAAATCAGTTTCTTTCTTGGCATTATCCAAAAATGGCTGATGCTGGAAGAAGTTGGCATCAATATCGCCATGATTCAGGGTGATATTCGGTGTATTCCAGTCCGAGAACTCGACCAGTTTGACATTCACACCTTGCTGTCTGGCTTCTTCTGCTGCGACCTGTAAAGGCTTAGCAAAAGATGGGCTGATCCCAATCACCAGTTCATCCGAACCGGATTTCTTTTGCTGGTTCCACACCACCAGTCCGATAATGACGGCGGCAATAATCACCCCAACAACGGTGAATTTTGTTTTAACGGTTTGTGCCATGTTGCACCTCAAAATAAATTTATGCTGATTGTTTTTGTTTTAGGTTCGTGTTCGCTGTTGAGGCGGAGCTTTGACATCGGAATTGCTGCACTGGATGCGCACTAGGTAAGCGGTCTCCTTGCTGAAATAGCTTGTGTCTGAAACTGCCTTGTTCATATTCAGTTTTATAGCGTCCGCGCTGCTGTAATTCAGGAATCACTAATTGGATAAAATCCTGATGCGATTCAGGTGCAACCGTGCGAGTCAGGTTGAAGCCATCAATACCGGTTTCATCAATCAGCTGAATCAGTTTTTCTGCCACTGTTGCGCCATTACCTACGATAAGTGGATAACGACCACCCAGCTCATGTTGAGCTTTCAGGTCATTGGGTGTGATCTGCTGCTCTTTGAATTTGTCATTAACCGTCGCAATACTATTGGTCTTCTTGTAAGGAATTGGTTCATCATCAGCAAATTTGGACAGGTCAATGCCAACTGAGCTGGAATAATGTGCAAGACCTGCTTCAGGGCTGGCATAGGCGCGATATTCATCCAGCTTTTGCTGTGCCAGTTCATCCGTTTCTGCAGTCACGATGGTAATGCCGACAAAAATCTTGATCGCTTCAGGATCACGGCCTTGTTCAGTGGCCTGACGACGAATCTGATCAACCTGTTTTTTAATCTTGTCCGGATGATCACCACCAATAAACATGCCTTCAGTATGTTGAGTAGCAAAGGCCATACCCCGTGGTGAAGCACCGGCTTGGAACAGCACAGGCGTACGTTGAACAGAAGGTGAAACCTGGAACACGCCCTGGCTACGATAAAATTGACCCTGATGATTGACCTGGTGCACCTTGGCTGGATCAGTAAAGATACGTTGCTGCTTGTCTTTCAGCACAGCATCATCTTCCCAGGAGCCTTCCCAGAACTTGTAGCACAGCTGTAAAAATTCTTCGGCCTGTTCATAACGTAAGTCGTGATCTTTCAAGCCATTTTCACCAATCAGGCGCTGCGCACTGTCCAGATAACCAGTAACAATATTCCAGCCGATACGGCCATGGGTCAGATGATCCAGACTGGCAAAACGGCGGGCGAACTGATATGGCGACTCATAGCTGAGATTCACCGTGACCCCAAAACCGAGATTTTTAGTGACGGTTGCCATGGCAGACACCAGCGTGCTTGGATCATGGCTGGGTAACTGAATTGATTCTTTTAAAGTCAGATCAATGCCATTTTGATAGACGTCATACACCCCGGTAATGTCGGCAATAAACAGACCATCGAACAGGCCTTTTTCAAGCGTTTTTGCCAGATCAGTCCAGTAGCTCAGCTCATTAAAACGGTGTGACTCATCTCGTGGGTGAGTCCATAAACCATGATTGATATGACCCACGCAGTTCATATCAAAGGCATTGAGCAGGATTTTTTTTGCTTTTGGATCAGTCTTAGTAATTGTCATTACAATGTCCCCCGGCGTGGAGGCAGTACACCATTCAGCAAATAATTGGCAATGAAATAGTATTTCCAGCGTGAGGCATCGTGCAGGGTATGCACGCGAGCATTACGCCAGAAACGGTCCAGTCCATCTTCGCGCTGGCTGCCACGGCTGCCGGCCAGTTCAATTAGTTTTGATGATGCTTTTAAAGCAGTTTCACTACTGTGTGCACGGGCTTTGGCTACATCCAGTGAGGCTTTGGCAACCCTAGCTTCAGTTGGGTCAGCTTTAGCAGCATCAACGGAACGGCCAGCCTGTTTGAGCAAGACTTCGGAAGCACGTACATCTGTTACGACACGACCGAGTTCAAATTTGGTCAGTGGATCATCTGTAGCATTGTCTACACCAGAATCAATCCACGGACGTGCCTGACGTACACGGTTTAAGGTTTCCTCAAATGCAGCGCGGGCAATACCGGTTTCAATGGAGGCATGCAGCAATTGTGCAAAAGGTCCGGAAATGGTTGGGTGGGAATAGGCTGTATCAAAACGCACCACATCTTCTTCAAGCACGTGTACGTTATCGAATTTCACTGTACCACTGCCCGTGGTACGCTGGCCAAAACCGCTCCAGTCATCAATCAAGGTGAGACCTTCGCTGTCACGTGGCACAAAAGCCAGGAATTGCTGCTCGCTTTCATCCACGACCAATGTTGGGATGCGGTGCGCAAACAGGCTGCCGGTGCAATAGAATTTTTCGCCGTTAATGACATAGCCTTGCTCGGTTTTGCGGATCGCGGTTTGACGCTGTGCAGCAGTCTTGGTCTTGAATTCAGCTAGGGCATTACCAAAACGTGCACCTTTTAAGACTTCGGCATAGAGTTTCTGTTTTTGTTCCTCCGTGCCGTTATTGCGCAGGATTTCGAGACCATAGAAATGGTTTTGCGGAATCTGACCGATTGATCCATCCACACCGCTCATTAGGGCAATGACTTGTGCCACCGTATAGCTAGACACTTCTGCACCACCATATTCTTTAGGTACAGTAATCGCCCAGAGTCCGGACTGGCTATAAGCCTCGATTTCTTCGAAAGGCAGAATACGTTCAGCATCACGTTGTACTGAATTAATCTTGAACTGCTCTGCCAGATTATGGGCAATTTCTAGTGCTTCTTCATCAGATTTGATGATGTGCGCATGTGTCAGCTGTTCTGACTGCAATGGACTAATGTTTTGAAATGAAGTCATGGCAAATATCCTTAAATCCAGGCGTGGCGGGCAGGGAGTTTATGATTCAGGTAATAATCCCCAAGTGCATGCAGCTTCCAGCGGATCGGGTCATGCAAGGTATGCACACGGGCATTACGCCAATGCTGATCCAGATTGTGCTGACTGAGGCTGGAGCGACTTCCACCCAATTCCAGTAATTTTTCCGAGATATGCAAAGCTGCATCATTGGCATAGACCTTGGCTTCAGCCACCAGAATTGAGGCTTTGGCTGCCTGCTCATCGGTCACTGCTTCCAGTTGATCCAGTTCATCCAGATATTCAGCGGCTTCATCCAGCAGTAAAATCGCGGCATCGAGCAGCACAGAAGATTTGCCAACTTCCTGCAGGGTATAATGTTCTAAGCTGGCTTTTTCGACTTGAGCATCGACAATTGGACGTGCTTTTTGTACGGCAGTCAGCGTATCGGCAAAAGCAGCTTCGGCAATGCCGACATCAATCGCGACCTGCATCAATTGGGAATAGGCACCGCGGTAGCTTGGTTGATTTCCTAACAGACGCTCATCAAAAATCAATAGCGGATCAACTTCGACATGCTGAAGTTTGATGGTACCACTCGAAGTCGTGCGTTGACCAAAGCCATTCCAATTGTCGATCACTTCCACACTTTCAGCATTGCGGTCGATAATGGTTAGTACTACATGGCCTTCTGGATGAATCGCTTTAATCGCCAGCCAATGGGCAAAGCTACTGCCAGTTGAATAGAATTTCTCGCCATCCACAAAATAGCGACCGTTTTCAAGGGTAAGTGTGGTTGCCAAGGTTTTAGTATCTTTAGTATTTCGTTCCGGGCCACCATTCGCCAGACGCTTACCTTTTAGAATTTCGTTATAAATAAACTGTTTTTGTTCTTCTGTGCCCATGATGTGGATCATGTTGAGTAATGCAATCTGGTTCTGCGGAATCTGTCCAACACTAGAGTCAGCCTTATTAATAATCCGGAATACATGCGCCAGGGTTTTATTGGTAACAAATGCACCGCCATACTGTTTCGGAATGCGCATGCCGCCCAGACCTTTCTGGCTGAACAGGTCAATCTCAGCAAAAGGTAATAGACGTTGCTGATCACGCTGATTACGACCTTCCAGGGCAAAGTCTGCAACCTGATAAGCAGCATTAATTGCGTCGAGATCATTTTCGATGATATGAACTTTTTCAGAAGTTAAACGAGACATAATGACATCCTAAATCGATGCCAAAACGTTACAGCGAAAGCTTTATGTAATTAAGTAATTGCTTTTGCAAAGCTTATGAAAAAAGCTATTTAAGATAAAAACTGCTAGATTCTTATAAATTTGGAATATAGTAACTGATTAAAATTAAATAGGTTTTTAATATTTCCTTGTTTTTAAAAGATGAGTTTAAAGCAGTGCATATCTGCTTTATAGATAATCAAGACAAAAAAATGTATAAAAATACTCATCGCCGTGTTGAATAAGCAACATCTTTATTTTGAATAAAAAGTTCATTGTATTTCCAGTCTGGGGTGACTAAAGTATCCGACTAAATTAGATGGTTTTAATGCGATCTGACCTAAAAACAAGCATGGAGAATTTATGCGCATCTTATACCAGTTTCCACTTTCTCATTTTTGTGAAAAGGCACGTTGGATGCTGGATTACAAAGAACTGGAATATGTTGCGCAAAATCTGATGCCGGGTGCCCATCGTGCCTTTACCCGCCTGAAAACCGGACAAAATCGTTTACCGATTCTGCGTGATCGGGAACAGTGGATTGCGGACTCGACCAAAATCGCCCTATATCTGGATGAGCAATATCCTGAACACCGTCTGCTACCTGCAGAAGCAAGCTTGCGCCAGCAGGCATTAGATATTGATGAAATCACTCAGGAATTAGGCCGCCATGTGCGTCGCTGGATGCTGGCTCAGGCTTTATCGCATGATCATGAATCAATGGACATCCTGATTGGTGAAAAAGGCTATCTGCGCCAGTTTGAAAAATTCTCCAAGCCATTGCTAAAAACCCTTTTGACCAAGGGTTATGCCTTAACTGAAGAAACACTGGAACAGTCCAAACAATTTATCAAGGATTCGGTTGAGCAGCTTAACCAGATCCGTGTGGAAAAAGAAGGATCTTATCTCGTCGGTTCGCGTTTCTCTCTGGCCGATATTGCCGTCTGTTCGATTCTGGCCCCTCTATTGGCTATTCCGGGAACGCCGTGGGAGAGGGAAAGCTTTGAGTCAATGTCGGATGAATACCGGGAATATCAAAGTCATCTGGCTGAGTTGCCATTAGGGCAATATATTCAAAAGATGTATCGTAATGAGCGCAATGCCCGTGTTGATTGGCGCGGTGTATAAAATTAAAAATGAAATAAAAAAAACGCGCATAAAGCGCGTTTTTTGATGAGATTAGAATTAACCCCAAGGGCTGGTCTGATCAATATCACTTGGTTTATTGAATCCACTGAGCAGTGAGCTAAAGTCAAACTTCTGCAGGGAACTACCACTTGAGAGATTGGTAATGGTCTCTTTAATGGTTGGGAGGATTTCAGTAATGCTGATATTCGTAGCCGTATCAGTATTACTAATGCCGGAAATCAATTCGCTAAGATCAGGCAGTTGTAGGGACGAGTTGTTACCGACTAAATTGTCAACACTATCCGTGAATGCATCCAGACCTAAACCGTCTAAGCTTGGCACGCCAGAACCGAGTGACCCGAGCAGGTCGCCAATTTCAGGACACTGAACACCATCCAGAAGATCCGAGAATTGACCTTTGCTATCAATCAGCGCAATCACAGGTTTTAGTGCGGTAATCACATTGTTGAGGTCGCTGGATAAGGTGAGTAGTGATGGGTTATTCACAAAGTCCAGTACCACTTGTACCCCATTCAGGACATCGTAAAGCGTATTTACGATTTCTGCCTGATCAGCATCAAGAACGTCATTATTCGCTAATAGATTCAATAGTGGATTGATGCCTTTTAGTACATCCGCGATGGTGTCTGGCACATTACCTGAACCTGCAGAACTGATTGCAGATACCAATGTAGTCACACTACCAACCACTGTTGGTAAAACTTGCGTAAGTTGATTCATATCAATAGATGAATTACCTGTATCAATCGATGCAAGCAGTGGCATCAGGCTTTGCGCTACAGTTTGCGCAATGGTGCCAGCATCGATATTGCCTGAATTGCTAATTAGACCACTGAGCAAATCGGTAATAGCACCGATATCAAGATTACTGCTTGCATTGCTCATTAGGTTACTGGCTAACAGATTGACTGAACTGGTATCTAAACTACCTGTTGAGCCACCGATTAAGCCGCTAACTAATTGAACGATTTGCGTAATACCAATATCACCACCTTGCAATAAGTTGCCAGCCAGTTCAGCAATTTTACTAACATCCAGATTGCCAGCACTGCCACCTATCAATCCGCTGACCAATTTGATAACTGCATTTAAATCCAGGGTTAAGGTATTACCACCCATTAAGCTGCTAAGCAGATTGCTGATTGAACCTATGTCGAAACTGCCACCATTGGCTTTCGTTAACTGGCTAATTAAATCAGTGAGGGAACTGGGATTTAAACTATTGCCAGAAAGCAGGCTGTTTAAGAGAGAATCCAGGGAAGGAGGTAGAGGGGGTAGAACCTGTAATAGAACCAATAATGCCAGAAAGACTGCCACCCAATAAACCGCTGAGTAAACTCGTATTTTACGTCTCTGTCGTGAGCACGGGACTGAGTTTAATTTTAATTGAACTAAGAATACTAAAAGCCATAACCGTTCCTTGCGAATTTTTATCTTGTTATGTTTGTTGTGTGTTTTAGATAAACCGCTCAATTCTTATTCAATTTCTATACAAGTGTAAATCTAAGTTGGATTAATCATGCTTTGCAAATTCAGTTATCAGCTTCATAGTTTTTATTCATAAATAGTTTAGTGATAAATAAGAATAATTTATTTAAAAGCGTCGCTTATCGAAAATTTGTTTTATACGACGACCGACCATAAACATGGCTTAAAACTAGTCATTGAGATGTGTCTGGCATTTTTTTTCAAATAACTGGTAATTTACGAAAAAAATCACAATACTAAGAGTTAAATGATGATGTATTTAAATAAAATGGCAAGAGATTAGAGATGGAATTAGATCGTTTTGATAAGCATATTCTTGAAATTTTGACCCATGAAGATGTCAATCTAAATGAACTCTCTGAAAGAGTAAATTTATCTGTGAGTTCGGTGCACCGCAGGATCAAACATTTAATCGATCATAATATTATCAGTGGCTTGAAGCGCGAAATTAATTATCAAAAATTGGGCTTTAGCCTGCATGTGCTGTTGCAGGTTTCCTTGAGCAAGCATGATAGCGATACTTTTGCCAAATTTTTAGAAGAATTAGAAAATATTCCGGAAGTCATTAACGCTTTCCTGGTGACAGGACAGTCTGCGGATTTTATTGTCGAAGTTGTGGCACGTGATATGGAAAATTATAGTCAGATTCTATTAAGTAGAATTGGTAAGATCGAGCATGTTGTAGCGCTGCATTCCAGCTTCGTGATTAAGGAATATAATGTCTTTAACTGTAGTGGTCTTTTAAATAAGGTTTAAAATTCCAGGTATTTTTTAACAAATATAAAAAACGCACCCGAAGGTGCGTTTTGATCTGCTAGAAGATTAGGCATCAAGTTGCGCTAAAACTTCATCAGAGAATTCAACGTTGGTATAAACGTTTTGAACATCATCCAGATCTTCAAGCATATCAATCATTTTCATGATTTTTTTCGCTTGGTCGATATCTGTGATTTCAGCTTTGGTAGACGGGCTCATCACCACTTCTGCGTTATCAGATTTTAAACCTGCAGCAGCTAAAGCATCTTGTACTGTACCGAAGCTTTCTGGCGTAGTGATGACCAGAATTTCATCTTCATCCACTTCGATGTCTTCCGCGCCCGCTTCAAGTGCTACTTCCATGATTTGATCTTCTAAAGACACATCTTCAAAAGTAATCTCACCACGTTTAGTGAACAGGAAGGACACTGAACCGTTGGTACCGAGGTTACCATCAGTTTTAGTGAAGCAGTGACGTACATCAGGAACCGTACGGTTCAGGTTATCTGTCATAGTTTCAACAATAACTGCAACGCCGCCTACGCCATAACCTTCATAGGTTACTTCTTTCAGATCGTCGTTATCTTCACCACCGGCACCACGCTGAATCGCGCGATTGATCACATCACGTGTCATGTTTACAGATAATGCTTTTTCTACAACAGCACGTAGACGAGGATTACTACCCGCATCAGCGCCACCGAGTTTGGCAGCAGTTGTTAATTCACGAATGTATTTGGTAAACAACTTACCACGACTGGCATCTTGTTTTGCTTTACGATGCTTAATATTGGCCCACTTGGAATGACCCGCCATGCGAAATATGCTCCTTGTAGATTGGCTGTATGCCTATCGAATTGCGCCGATTCTACCATAAGCTCTTTTTTTGAAAAAAGAGTCTGGATTTGAGATTTAATGATAATGCCAAAAAAATAGGCAGTAAAACAGAAAGGCAAAACAATAAATGTAAATAAAAACTTAAGAAAATATTTGCTGAGAAAATACCTAAATAAGAAAAGGGCAGGAGAAATATTATTCTCAAGCCCTTTCATGGAGTGTTTATTCCGGGATAATGATATCTAGACCAACATTCTCTTTATAGAGCTGCTTGATTAAAGCCAGATCATGTGCAAGATCAGTCGGATAAATTTTGCCAAAAATCCCACCTTGCTTAGTCTTGGAATTGGCATACATAAGCACAATTGGCACATTGGCAGCTTTGGCAATATGCCAGAAACCGGTACGGATCGGTTTACGCGTTTCACCATTTTTGGCACGGGTGGCTTCAGGTGCGATCACCAGATTGAATTTTTCATTATTCTGAAAATGTTCAACCATTACGCTGACAATATCCTTATTCGCCTTACGGTCGACCGCGATACCACCCATGGCTTCCAGAATTGGTTTCATTGGGCCTTTGAACAGTTCTTTCTTGATCAGGGTATGAATTTTGATGTCATACATCTTAAAGAGCGCCAAAGATAGAACCGCATCCATCATGGATGTATGTTCAAATCCAACAATGACCTGTTTATCTTCGAGCACATCAGGTTCGACATGATATTGCCAACCGGCAAGTTTAAATGCAGATTCGCCAATAAATTTGTTGAGCATAAATAGAAAGAAATAAGAGCTAACGGTATGAACTGCATAATTTCTTCCTGTTCTTATTCACAGTCAATAGGCTTTATTTCAAATTCATTAGGGTGTGTTGACACTTTTAGCTTAAAAAATAGCGAAGTAGTAAAATCAAATCGCCAAACCCAATTTTACTATTCGCTATGCCTCGTACCATGCTGACAGATCAACACTGGCAAAAGTTGAAAACTATTTTGCGTAATTTATCTATTCATCACAACTCAAACTTACGTAATTTTATTGAAGCTATTCTCTATAGAATTAGAACAGGCTGTCCGTGGCGAGATATTCCTTCTTGTTTTGGTCATTCCAACTCTATTTTCAAACGTTTTAATCGTTGGTCAAGCAGTGGTAAGTTACTTAGATTATTCAAATTATTAGCATCATGCCCCGATATGGAGTGGATTTTTATTGATGGCGCTCACGTACGTGCTCATCAACATTCTGCCGGTATAGCGAATCAATCTATTTCTAAAAGTGTAGGAGGAAACTCCTCAAAAATACATTTGATTGTTGATGCACATGGCAATCCTATTGATTTCATGATTACCGATGGAACCACACATGACGTCAAAGTTGCACCTGATTTAATATCAACATTAGACTTAAAAGAGACAAAAGTGGTCTGCGCAGATAAAGGCTATGATTCAGAACCACTGCGTGAACAGATCAGAAAAACAGGGACAAAAGCGAATATACCAAAGAAAATAAATAGCCAATCGAACAATGATCATATGGACTGGTATTTATATAAAATCAGGCATTTAGTTGAAAATATGTTTTGTACATTAAAGCAATTTAGAGGAATAGCTACTCGATATGACAAGCTCAAAAGAAATTATCAAAGTTCTGTTGCTTTAGCCTGTGTATTTTTATGGCTACCTTTATAGGTTTAATTATGAACAGTAAATGTCAACAGACCCTAATAATATGAAAAATCCAAGATCAAAAAAGTATATTCAATAGTTTTTTAAGACCTGAAAGATATAAATAAATACTTAATAATCATTAGTATATATCATCTTATATAAAATAAGTCTTAAAATGATGAAAAAATGACTATCCAGCACAAATTTTAGTTATTAGACTTTTGTCAAAGAAAAGAAGAAATTGTGTCTTTTCTATTTTGTGGTCATTTTCTCTCTGATATTGAAACCTATGACGTATATTACAGCTTTCACGTTCTCAATGCTTCTTTTAGCACTGGTTATTGTATGGTCTTTAATCGAAATCTATATGGATTTGCGTAAAGACGAGAAATTGGAATCGGAATTTTAGTCTTTATAACTTTTTAAAGAATATCTTCTGAGATTGTATTTCTATACATAATAGTTGGTATTTTTATTGGTTATGATTGTATTGAGACGTAAAAGCGATCAATTTATTAATTTGATATTCGAATAATTAGCACAGCTCTCTTTATTTTAAATAGAAAATATAGATGTCATATGAGGCTTTTGCTAGCTCAACTTAGACTGAAGTCTTAAATCCTAAACAGAACAGTTATTAAAGATAAAAAATGATTGCTGGCTAAGTGTGCAAGCAGCAAGAAAAGTACTTGTTTTTTGATCTAATCTTGGCTAGTATTCAATGCGCCTGAACTAGTTGAAATATAACAAATTCAGCCTATATAGGGCCTATAGCTCAGTTGGTTAGAGCAGCGGACTCATAATCCGTTGGTCGACAGTTCAAGTCTGTCTGGGCCCACCAAATTTTATAATCATATACACTCATATGAAATTCAAACCCTTAATTCTAAAAGAGTTAAGGGTTTTTTATTGCTTTGTTTAAACTTATATAACTTCGTATGGGAACACGCTCTGTGTATCCTTGTTTGTATCCTAAATTTAAAATATAACTCAGGGATACACCAAGGAAAAAATCTCTGGAGATTCCATAAGTTATGAAAACAAATGATGTAAAAAGTGATGTAAACGCTCATTCAAAAAATACACCTCAGAATGTAAATGTAAGACGTAAAAAAAGCGTTGAAGATATTTACAAAGCACTCAAGCCGAAAGCTAAAGAATATCGTCAACCTACAGACATTGCTGGATTGTATTGTCGAGTTCAGCCAAACGGTAAAAAGTCTTGGCAGTATCGGTATAAGAATGATCAAGGTAAATGGGCATGGATTGGTTTGGGGGCTTATCCAACAGTAAATTATGTACAGGCACGAGAAAAAGCAGAAGGTATGTTAAATGGTACGCTTGAAATAAAAACACAGGCTGAGATTAAAAAAATAAAGTTACAAGATAAAGATGCCTTATTTTCTACTTTAATGAATGAGTGGTTAGAACGTAAGAAATTAACGTGGAAAGCTGAAACCTACCGAAAAGAAAAACAGTCCATTGAGAAACATCTTTTATCAGTTTTTGGGGATCGGGAGTACGCTACAATTACTTCTAGAGAGTGGTTAAATCATTATACAGAAAAACAAATTAACGAAGGTATTTTTAACCGTATTGAAAAATTGATCTCATACTGCTATGGAGCCTATAGTTTAGCTAAATTTAAGAAAGATCTCCTATATAACCCTTTAGAAGGTATAAGAGATCATTTAGCTAAAGGGGAAACAGAGAGCATGAAGCATGTAAAAATTCATGAGTTACCTGAAATGATCTCTTTAATCAGAAATTCCTCTTCTCGACCCGTGGCGATCGGCTTAGAGCTTTTAATTCATATGTTCCCTCGACCAGGGGAGCTGAGACAGGCACGATGGGAACAATTTGATTTTGCTGAAGCTGTATGGATCCGACCGCCGAGTATGATGAAAAGAGGCATTGAGCATGGTATACCGCTATCTCAACATGTTATGAACCTTCTAATAGAGTTAAAAGAGATTTCTCCAGAAAGTGAATACTTATTTCCAAGCCGTGACAATATTAATAAACCGATTTCTAATTTGACATTTAATGCGGCATTAAACAGGTTGGGGTATCGAGGTAAGCAAAATCCCCATGGATTTAGGCATATTGCATCAACAAATTTGAATAAAAATTTTAGTTCTAAATCTCAGGTGATCGAGTCTGCGCTGTCTCACTTAAAAGGTGGCGTTAAAGGGGCATATGATAAAGAAGCACATCTAGAAGAACGCTACGAAATAATGCAATGGTGGAGTAATTATATCGAGTCTTTACTTAAGCATTAACACAAAAACGTGATCACTTTTTTTGTGTTTTAGGACGGATGGGATTTGAATTATTTTTTTTTGATAGCATGGTTTCTCTATTATTAAACGAGGATCCTCAATTGGATCATTTTAGAGCACATACATCACATACTCGTCGTAGTATTGTACGTACTGTTAAAAAATTTGATGATTTAGATATACCAGTGGTTTGTCACAATATGAAGCCATTTCGCTTAAAATACAACCAAGTTTGTGAGTTGCTTAATGTAACACGAGATTGCTTACGTAAAATCATCGAAAATGATCTTTCATTTCCACGGCCATTGAAAGAATGTAGTACTCGTCAAGCAGCAGTATATTTTGATACAGCCGAAATTGAAGAGTGGTATAAAACTTACAAAGCTAAATGTAGGAGTGAATAATCACTATTTAAACAACCATCTAGGCAATACTAGATGATCAATTCCACATAGCAAACACACAATGTGTTTATATCCATTTCGGGGCTATGCAAAAAAACCACTTTAAGTGGTTTTTTAATTTTCTAGTCTTCAGATTCTATATGCAGGGTCGACTCTAGTTATGATCTAAAGAAACAATAAATTTCTCAATCATTCTTCGCTCAACCTCAGGTAATTTTTGCAGGGTGCTCACAAGGGGATCAACACCTAATGCACTCATATCTTTACTTCGTCCTAGGATGTAGTCTGCTGATATATTAAGTACGACAATGAGCTTATAAAAATTTTCTAAAGAAGGTTTACGTGAGCCCGACTCAAAATGCGCAATAGAGGTTACGGGTATTCCCGTTTTTTCAGCAAGTTCTTGCTGTGTCAGCTTTCGTATCTTTCTGACTTCTTTCAATCGAATTTTAAGTTCATTCGAGTCTAATTCAAGTGTCATTATTACCGCCAAATAGACAATAAAAACTTGACGTTTTAGTCATGTTTTTATATAAATATAGACATAGTTTAGATGCTTACTTGTGAAACGAGAAGTAACTAAATCATTACTTGATAAAAATCTAAATCAATTGAAGGCCAAACGCTCATGATGAATTATTCTTCGAGTCGAATTTTGACATCGATGCATCCTAGTATTCGACATCTGAATATTCGCAATGTAGCTAAAATTGTAGCCTCAAAAATTATTTGTAATACGCAATTACAGTTGCAATATAATCCTGCCTTTTGTAGGCAACTGGGCGTATCAACTTATCTCAACACGCACATAGGATTAGCTTATTTCATTGATGATCGCTATTTTGACCATTATGGTTTACAACCGGAAAACTTAATAAATTTTTCAGATGTCTATGCTCAATTGTTGCATGACTTTTATGAGTTTTCAGGTTATCAGCCAGATCAGCTATGATCTAGGTTGCGACGGCGTACATAGGATCAGTAAAACCAACATGCAATAGCGTAAGGCGGTTAGTGCCTTTCCATTGTTTTGTGATACTAGTTCAAGCTTAAAAGCATTACTTAAACTGCTGTTCATTCGGTAAGGTATTGATTTAATATGCATTTTTTCAATAAGCTTATCTTGTGAGATTTTAGGAGGTAGAGCGGTCTGCCAATATTTTGCTGGAAATAAAGAATAAATACCTGTCAAAAATCGATTTGCTAGTCTTACTTCAGCACTGTTAAAGATTAATCCCGCGTGTGAAATGTTAGCCTTCATTTCAAAAATAGCTAGTGCATTTAATATATGGATATCATTATAACTATGCTGGTTGAGCTGTTTAAAAAAATATTCTAAGACTATTTTTTCTTCCGTTGTTTCAATATGCGGAAGTATGCGTTGTGATTTATCAGCATCAATAATGAAGCGAGGCCGGTTCTTGCGATTTTTGAGTTGTTTGAGTCTAAGTATATTTTGTTGCCACAGTATGAGGGTCTCAATTGAAAAGTCATACTTTTGAGCAAGAAGCTCAGGTGTATAAGATTGATCTAATGCCTTGAGTATTTTTGCGATCAGAGGGAATGGATAAGCTGACTTGCTCGTTCCATAAATAAAAATGTTGTTCTCTGCTTGAGTTAAATCAACTTTAATATTAGATGTGTTGATGTATTCATCAGGCGTTGCTATAGATTTTATTTTTATTGTTCGTGATATTTGTTCATCGTAATAGCTAAGCGCTATTTGATGGTGTCGTGGTGATTTTAAGCTAGGACAGATTTTTTGAATAACGGTTCGATCCAAACATGGGTCAAATTTTCTTAACTGATAACCTGCCATTATGTAAGCTAGATGCAAATAGCTCCTAAACGTTTCAGTGGGATCAATATGACCTAATATATGGGATAGTAAATACCAACAGTCTTGTGGTGTTTTAGAACGTAAGAGATCATTTCGGAGTAGCTGATAGTGATCGTTTGAATAGTCCGTGAAGGCATTTACAAACTCATAGTCCATATTCAAGATCATAGCGAGATTGTTTGTTGCACTATGTCTTAACGAATGAAAGGTATAACAATGACTTGGCAACATTGCATCAAGTATCTTTTGTAATGGTGTGGTGACCATATATGGCTTAATACGTTCTGTGCTATTCCAAAGTGTAAATAGATAGTCATTGGATGAATAAGCCCTACGGCGTGTCGTGCAGTATCTCTGAAATTTAAAATGCTCTTCTTCTGTAAGTAGAATTTGAAGGTTGAGATTACGTTCAGCACTATCTGTTTTAAGTAAATGTTCTTGTTTCTTTGAACGATATGGACGGATCCAAATTGAACTGGCTTGAACACCTTCCACGTCTTTAATTCGTAAGCCGAGCATTTCATTGATGCGCATCCCTGAGCGAAAAGCTATCGTATATACGATACTTAGCATTTCTAAATCATGTACCGTATAGCGTGGGTTTTGATAGCCTTTGAGTTGGATGAGCATCTGTTGAAAAGTTTTTGCAGAGATGATTTCAGCTTTTGGTGAGCTGAAATCTTGCCCTTCGGTCTGCAGTGGAAAGGATTCAGCATTGAATAGCATTTGTTGAAATTGATGGAATCGTTTTAAGAGGGCGAATTTCTGTGATTTAGATTTACCGATGCCGTTTAACATACGGTTGTAGATCACGTCTAGATGGTCGTTGAGATTGGATTCTTCTATAAAGTCAGTGCTATGTAGTAACCATGTCTCTGCTAACTTGGTGTAATAGCTATAAATTGAGGAATGGCGAATCTTCTGCTGTTGGTTGATATAGCGTAAGTACTTGTTTTGATCAATTTGATAAAGCTTGGCGATAGATTCAATATCTTCTACGGCAGGATGAAATAAGCTAAATAGCCAAAGCCCAAGCCGTTTAGCATTTTCTGGAAGATGGGCATGTTGGTTGTGCAGTAGGTTACATAGATCCGTGGTGATCTTATGAGTATTTTTGAAGCACGTTAAAATTTGTTTATGCAAAGCAGTGAGTGCCTCAAGAGGATCTGCAGTGTGTAATTGTTCCTCTTTTGCTTTGTTATTGGTATTTTGGGGTTGTGGTTCTTCAGCTTGATGGGAGTGGTCAAGTATTGGCTGAGGTGAGAGATAGCGTTTAAAAGCACTTGGACTTAAGCCACAGGTTTCTATTTCTTCAGTTAAACACTGTGCAAGCGCAGAACTTAATTTGACCTTTTCTAGTTGCATAAATGAATGACTAGAGGCTTGTAAAAGCTGATAAAATTTCTTCTGGTTAAAAGAAAGCTCTAAGGCATTAAAAACGTAACGGATATAAGTGTAACAATCGTGTTGGATATCTATTGATTGTGTTTTAAATCGAGAAATCCAGAGCTGAGTTAACCGATCGGGTACGAAATTTCGTGATTTTCTTAAGGTTTGTTTAGGATCATATAAATCACCATAGTGTGGTGAATGAGGTTCTAAAAAAATGAGCGGTAGTTGTAATGCCTGAAGATGATAGATTGGGCCTTGTTCTTTTAAATTTTCTAACAAGGCATCTAAGCTGGAAAGATTAGAGATTCCGCCATACAGGATTGCGCAGATCAGGATGTTTCCTATACTTTCATCCGCTGTAAAACCATTTGCCGTGTACCAATATCTTAAAAGCTTTTCTTTAAGCTGTACTGCGAATTTTGAACCATCTAGCCACGATTCATTGAATATTAATGGTGTGCGTTGAATAGAAACTAGGTATTGAGTTGGTAAAGGTACGTCTGTTTGAAGACTTCGATTGTATTGAATAATCTGTTTTCGGAAATGCTGATAAAAGTTCTTTTTTAAAGAAAAGCTAAGTTTATGTTGATCTAGATGCTGAGTCACTTGGTTAAAGAGAGCTGGTATTCCTTCTGATTGCTGTGCTTGCTGTAATTGTTCGAACGATAGAAATTCATCGATGATTGCTTGAATTTGTAAGCGCTCTTTTATGCGCTTTTGATCTCTATTCTTTGTACGGCGTTCATGTGCATAGTGTTTTTCTTTAAGCATGTTCATCCATTCCATCAATTTTATAAGTGTGCTGCATCTCGTTAAGATGAGTAGTGAGGGTTCTATATTGTTGAAGTGAGAGACTTGAGAATTTTTGCCCCATTTCTTGTTGATGCTGCTCATGCCCAAACAGGGCTAAAATTAAATTTTCATCTACTTTTTCAGTGAGATATGCACGAGTCGTGTGCCTAAGCCAATTTGCATGATCAAGTTGCATAATACGAGTGAAACTGCTGACTAAATGAGGGCTAAGTGCTTGCCATTGTCCATGTTGATAGACACTGAGGAGAGGCTTTTTACTGCTTAAAATTTCTTGAATATACGGTTGATGCTCTGGGTACAGTTGTTGGAATTCATTTAAATAGGTAATGAATAAGCGGATTTGCTTTACAACAAAATCACATAGAGGAATTAATCGACCATCATTTGTTCTACTGTGAATTTCTTTATCTGAAAGCCAAAGCCATTGTTGTTTTAAATCGAAATTTTTTAAGAAACCTGGGAAGTCGCTGACAGGTCGAGCTGCACTGAACAATAATAAGATATGCCAAAGCCATACATTATAGTGATTAAACATATCAAGCATTTTTCCTTGATGTTCAGCTTGAATGATCTGATGTTGTAAGTATGCAAATATAGCCGTTACTATTGCTGGTTTAGGGGCTTTACAACTACCAAACCTTTGTTGCTCATCATCGATGACATAGATTTCTTTTGCTAAGTCTTTTGATAGCTGATGTACTGTACCCTGATAGCTTTGCTGCAAACGGTAGATTGGATACGAACAATATGAAATAGAAACCGATCGATTGGCATCAATACCCGTAAGTATGTCAGCGAGTTGCTCGTTCTTGGTATGTCTATAAATACAATGATGTAGTAAAACACTTATTTTTTTAGTTGATAAAGACGGAATAAACAGTTCGTGACGGCATTTTTTTAATGCTTGATTGACTTGCTCCTGGCTCACAACAGGAGATTTTTTTAGACCATCTACTAATTCTTTAATTAGTGGTAAGTCGAAGTAGGTCACTTGATTGAGTAACTGTTCTTTAAATTTAAAGTCAGTGTTCTCAAATAGCGTGAATTTTGAACGTAAAAAATATTGGTCGTTTTCTAAAATGAGCTTCTGTCGATTATTTAGGACACGGCGCTGATTTGTCTGTAACTCCAGCCATTGCTCAATCGGAACACCGCTTAAGAAACTGAGTAGAATAAAAAGATACGCTTTATTTTTTTCTGGATGATTCAAATAGACTTGATGGCAATGTTTTACAAGTAAGCTCAGGCTGTTGAAATCTGGATAATGCTTGCTACAGCTAAAATTATGTTGTTGTCTAATGATATGCTGTTGTGTCAGTTTACTCACTTGATGTTGCAAATAACTCGATTGGCTTGCTAAAGGCGATACCTGCGCTGTATTGAGTGAGTATTGCTGATTTGGCTGTTCATCCTGTAATTCCTCATAAAAGAGAGCAGGATGCTGTTTCTGAGGCATGTCATATGGACAGTGTAAAATGGCGTTGTGTTCATCCAAATAAATTGGCTCATCGATGTGCTTGGGTGGTGCTGAGTAATGTTTCTTGGGTTTAAGTGCTAAGACATAATCATAGAATCGCCGTATATCAAGCAGTAATAGATACTGAAAACGATTGAGTTTAGAGTCGTTTTCTAATTCCCGTAAACTCTTCACGAAGTCAGCCAAGGTAATCTCATGGCTAGGCAATTGCTCCCATAACCACAAATATTCCTGCTGATACCGATTCAATTGTTTGCCTTGTTGCGATGCGGCATAAGCTTCGTTTGCTAATCTAAATCGATTAAACACTCTAATAATGGTGGTTTGGTGATCCTTTTCAGTCGGATTCGGAATTGCTTTAAGAATACATGCTGCATGTAAATTATGCACAGCCCATCGTTGTATAACAGGATATTCATGCTGATCTACTGAATAGAGATAGGCACAGATCGGATGTTTAGACACACTTGGGGGGAGAGGTAGTTTTGTTGGGAGTTCAAACTTAGAGTCTGCATCGAAGCTGACTGTTGTTTTCAATAAGGGTTTTAATTCAGGGATTAAGACTGTAGGTTTTAAGTGCTGTGCGATAGCATTTTGATAGTCCTGATCAAAAAATTCATGATCTAGCATTCGCTCAATGATGTTTTCAATTTTCATGGTCTAAACTCCAAAATTGTGATGCGCATGGTTGTACGCTCGTGAGTGCTTTACATTTATTTTTGAGTGCTTGAATTCGTAGGTCGTGAGTGCCGTTGATTTGCTTCTGGCGATAAAGTAGCTGATTACGACTGCAATCGATTAACTTAGCGAGTAGGTCTCGAGAAAGACTGCATCTGGGTTTGTCATAAAGCTTTTGATTCACATCGTAAATTGCTTGTTTCGATAGAGACTGATTTAAGTTATGAAGTAGCTTATCGGGATTAAGAGCCTGTGGATTGATCTTGAGCTCAGTCATCAACTTAAAGAGTGTGTTGCTGAGTTGATATTGAACCTGAATGAGGTCTACATCAGCTTCTACAATGCTTCGAGCTTTGATTCGAATATTTTGTTGTTGTGCTATATAAACAAGAAGAAAGTTATCTGTTGCGAATAACTCAGCTGGAGCAGGTGCAGTAGCAGATATTAGGCTCACGTCATGTTGAAAGTGTGTTGGCAGTTGCGAGGCATTTAAAATCTGAGCGTAGCTTTGGTAAATTTTGAACAGAGGCGGGTAAGGACGGATCATGACCTCCTTTGTATAAAACGGTCTTTTATTGGCTAGCTGAGAATTTGCTTTTGTAGGCTTCATTTATTCGCCCTCCTGATTTTTTTAACTTAGATCAAGAAGTACAAAAAACTTTTAATTTTTATAAAAAGATCAAGAAAGTGGTTATAAATGTGGGCGGTTTTTGATGAATTTGAGAGGCTCAAAGCGGGTGGGAAATAGGGTGTATTTGGAATTTTTATTTTAAGTTATTGATTTTATTTGATGTGAATGTGGCTGGTTTCTTCGTGTTTTGTATTTTCTTAAAAGCTGAATATCACGGTCAAGGTTATGGTCGACAAATGTGGGACTTTTTAGAGCAAGAAATACTTAAAAATGATCCCGATATAATCACAATAAATTCAAGTCATTATGCACTCGATATTTATAAAAAATATGGATTTGAAGTGGTCGGTGCGCTAACGGAGAAATGGGGTATTCAATTTATTCCGATGCAAAAGCTGCTAAAGCCAAAAAATCTAGAATAGGAAATATATTAATGAAAATGTCTCGCCGTGCTTATGCGGAAATGTTTGGCCCTACAGTAGGTGATAGAGTTCGCTTAGCTGATACAGAATTGTTTATTCAAGTTGAACAAGACCTCACGACTTATGGTGAAGAAGTTAAATTTGGCGGTGGCAAGGTCATTCGCGATGGTATGGGACAGTCACAATTATTGTCTGATGAGGTCGCTGATACCGTCATTACCAATGCTTTAATTGTCGATTGGTGGGGTATTGTCAAAGCCGATGTTGGACTTAAAAATGGTCGTATCTGGAAAATAGGTAAAGCAGGTAACCCTGATATTCAACCTGACATTACAATTCCTTTAGGTGCAGCAACTGAAGTCATCGCAGGTGAAGGACAAATCTTAACGGCGGGAGGGATTGATACTCACATTCATTGGATTTGCCCACAACAAGTTGAAACAGCACTAATGTCAGGCACAACTACAATGATTGGTGGTGGTACAGGCCCCGCCGCAGGAACATCTGCAACCACAGTAACTCCAGGCCCATGGCATATTGCGACCATGCTACAAGCTATTGATGATTTACCTATGAATATTGGTCTGTTAGGTAAAGGCAACTTGAGTCAGCCAGAACCAATCGCTGAACAAATCAAAGCCGGTGTGGTGGGTTTAAAATTACATGAAGACTGGGGATCGACGCCAGCCGCGATTGATAACTGTCTAAGTGTGGCGGATCAATACGATGTACAAGTTGCCATTCACACAGACACACTAAATGAAAGTGGCTTTCTAGAAGAAACCTTAGCAGCACTTAATAACCGGACCATCCACACTTACCATACTGAGGGTGCGGGCGGTGGTCACGCACCAGATATTTTAAAAGCAATTGGTCAACCCAATGTTTTACCATCTTCAACCAATCCCACACGTCCATATACCGTCAATACCATTGATGAACATTTAGATATGTTGATGGTTTGCCACCATTTAGACCCTGCAATTTCTGAAGATGTTGCTTTTGCTGAAAGTCGGATTCGCCGTGAAACTATTGCTGCAGAAGATATCTTGCAGGATATGGGCGCAATTGCCATGATGTCTTCCGACTCGCAAGCGATGGGGCGTGTGGGTGAAGTAATATTACGTACTTGGCAGACAGCACATAAAATGAAAGTGCAACGCGGCCCACTCGAAGGTGATAATCAAAATCACGATAACAATCGTGTGAAGCGCTATATTGCTAAATATACGATTAATCCTGCCATTACCCATGGATTAAGCCATGAAGTTGGTTCGATTGAAGTGGGTAAATTAGCCGATATTGTTTTATGGAAGCCTGCATTTTTTGGTGTTAAGCCCTCGATGATTATTAAAGGCGGAATGATTGCAGCTGCGCCGATGGGTGATATTAATGCTTCAATTCCAACGCCACAGCCTGTGCATTATCGTCCGATGTTTGGCGCTTACCCTCGTGGCGTACATAACACCTGCATTACCTTTTTATCGCAAGTGGCAATAGAGCAAGGCGTACATGAACAATTGGCTTTAAAGAAGTTGATTAGTCCTTGTAAAGCCACGCGTAATATCTCGAAAGCAGATATGAAGTTAAATACTTATTGTCCTGTAATGGAGGTTGACCCTGAGATTTATGAAGTACGTGCAGATGGTGTGCATTTGACTTGTGAGCCTGCGGAAGTGTTACCAATGGCGCAGCGTTACTTCTTATTTTAATCATTTCCAAAACACTATTTCACAAAGCCTTTCTGAATATGAAAGGCTTCTCTTTTTTAAATTTTAGTATTTTTGAAAAGTAAATAATCTTTAAAATATGAAAATACGACTACCTCTATAAGGGCTAACAATCCAAAAAATGTAAAATTTAATAATTTATGATTATACCCATCTACCAATAAGTGTAAAAAACAAATGAAATCATGATTCCACAGGCAAGTCTTAAAAGATTAATGCAGATAGGCTTTGTTGCACAAACCTATCTGTAAAGGCTTTTTCAGCGATATAATTTTCAAATGAAGAAGCCTACACACAAAATCTACCGCACAACCAATTGGCCCGCATATAACCGAGCACTCATGAGTCGCGGAAATATTGCCATTTGGTTTGATCCTGCTACGCAATGGTATGCGCCATCAAAAGGCAAACAAGGGCGAAATCAAACCTACTCCGACGCAGCCATCCAATGCTGCTTAATGATTAAATCCTTATTCCGTCTGTCTTTACGTATGGTTACTGGCTTTGTGCAAAGTCTGATTAAACTTTGCGGATTAAATTGGATAGCTCCAGATTACACCACGCTTTGTAGAAGACAAAAGCATTGAGCAGATTGACTCTGTTTATACCGATGGAGCTTATGACACCAAGCAATGCCGTCAGGTCATTGCAGATCGGCAAGCACATGCGGTGATTCCACCTAGAAAAAATGCGAAACCATGGAAAGATACAAAGAGTAGCTCGCTAGAGCGAAATGAATTACTTCGAACAGTTAAACGTTTAGGCAGGACATTATGGAAAAAATGGTCAGGCTATCATCGCCGCAGTTTGGTGGAAACCAAGATGCATTGCATCAAATTATTAGGCGATAAATTAATGGCAAGAAGCTTTCCTAGTCAGGTGAATGAAATTCATGCACGTGTAGCAGTCCTCAACAGATTTACGGAATTAGGTCGACCACTTACCCAAGTTACGCCTTAAATTTGGCTCAATTAGGGGCGCTTTGCATTTCAAATCTTTGTGCAACAAAGCCGAAAGGAAATAAAACTTGTATACTAAGTTTTGGCGCACTAATTGCTTAATTCATTCTATTTTTTGACTGTTTGATATAACAAATTAGGAAGTGGATGTGACAGCAACATATTTACGTGGGCAAGATCTGATAGACCAGATTCAACAACAAGACTATTCCAGAGATCTGATTGGCTATCATGGAGAACCACCCAAAGTGGAATGGCCAAATGGTGCTCGTGTCGCGGTTCAGTTTGTATTGAACTATGAAGAAGGCGGTGAAAACCATGTAGAACATGGTGATGCAGGTTCAGAACAGTTTTTGTCAGATATTATTGGCGCGGCCAGTTTTCCAGACAAACACATGTCGATGGATTCCATGTACGAATATGGCTCACGAGCGGGCTTTTGGCGCATTCACCAAGAGTTTAAAAAACGCCAACTCCCCATGACCATTTTCGGTGTGGGTATGGCTTTGGCACGCAATCCTTACATTGTGGAAGCGATTAAAGCAGCCAATTATGATGTCGTATCGCATGGTCAACGTTGGTTGCATTATCAAGATATGCCAATCGAACAAGAACGCCAACATATGGATCAAGCTATTAGCGTGCTTGAAACGCTATTTGGTAAAACACCAATCGGTTGGTATACCGGACGTGATAGCCCGAATACTCGAAAATTACTTGCTGAATTTCCTCAGATTCAATATGACTGTGACTATTATGGCGATGACTTACCATTTTGGAGCACAGTGACGAATGTAGATGGTGCAACACGTCCGCATTTAATCATTCCATATACACTTGAAAGTAATGATATGAAGTTTTGCTCGCCGGGTGGTTTTAATAGTGGTGAGCAATTTTATCAATACCTTAAAGATGCCTTTGATGTGTTATATGCCGAAGGTGAAACTGCGCCAAAAATGCTATCTATTGGTATGCACTGTCGTATTTTAGGGCGACCAGGACGCTTTAAAGCACTACAAAGATTCTTAGATTATGTGCAATCGCATGAAAAAGTATGGGTTTGTCGTCGTGCCGATATTGCAGAACATTGGATAAAACACCATGCACCGTAATAAAAAAAATAAAGAAGAAAGAGAGGCTTAGCGCCTCTTTTTTTGTGCCTATAAAAAGCAATTTGTCTAAGAAATAAGGGATTGGCATTGATATTGCAAAACATGTTTTGAACGAACATTAAATATTTTTAGGCGATTTAATAGTGCAACTTGTTGAATTTAATCAAGCATCCGAAGCCGATGTAAAAACATTTTTAAAGCACTGTGTGCAAATTGAAAGCTGGGCGAATGAGCTGCTCAGTCAGCGTCCGTATGCATCATTAGACAGTATTTTGGAATACGCGGCTCAAGCTGCTCGTACATGGTCGTGGGAAGAAATTAAATCTGCTTTAGATAATCACCCGCGTATTGGTGAAAAAAAAGCCCAAGCTGAACTTTCTGAATTAGAAAAGAATTTTTCCAACCGTGAACAATCCGCTATTTCAGCCGATGAAGAAACACAAATGGCATTGCTCAAAGGCAACATCGCTTATGAAAAAAAGTACGGCTATATCTTCTTAATTAAAGCTTCAGGCTTAAGCAGTGAAAATGTATTACAAGCATTGCAGTACCGTCTGCTGAATGATCCAGAAACTGAAAAGCGTATTGTCCATCATCAATTGGCTGAAATTGCCTTATTAAGATTAAAACAGGAGCTAAGTGCATGATCAGCTCACATATTTTAGATACAAATCTGGGGAAACCTGCTGCCAATGTCTTGATTAAATTATTCAATGCAGACGGTATGTTACTTGGTGAAGGGCAAACCAATGCAGATGGCCGTGTGACCGACTTTGGTTTAAGCGAATTTTCTACGGGTAGCTATAGCTTAGAGTTTGCCACAGCGGACTATTTTGAAAGTCTTAATACCGAAACTTTTTTCCCAAAAGCAGTGATTCATTTCTTAGTAAAAGATGCCTCACAGCATTTTCATATTCCTTTGTTGATTAGCCCTTTTGCCTATTCAACATATCGCGGTAGCTAAAAACAGCATCATAAAACGGATCGGGGGATATAAAAATGACAGAACAAAATCAAACAGTTTCACCAGAACATGAATATTTAGGTGCAGGGAAAAGCCTAGCTTATGGCTTACAACATGTATTGACGATGTATGGCGGTATTATTGCGCCGCCACTGATTATTGGTACAGCCGCAGGACTTGAACCTGCACAAATTGGTTTATTAATTGCAGCAGCATTATTTGTCGGTGGTTTAGCCACGATTTTACAAACGGTCGGTGTGAAATACATCGGTGCAAAATTACCCCTAGTTCAAGGCGTATCCTTTGCTGGTGTGGCAACGATGATTGCCATAGTCACTGCAGGTGGCGGGCTTTCGGCAGTATATGGTGCGGTTATTGTTGCTTCATTAATCGGTTTCTTTTTAGCACCATATTTTTCAAAAATTATTCGTTTTTTCCCGCCAATCGTGACCGGCTGCGTGATTACCGTGATTGGTTTGTCATTGCTACCTGTCGCAGTACGTTGGATGATGGGTGGAAATAGCAAAGCGCCTGATTGGGGCAGTGCTGAAAATATTAGTTTGGCTTTTCTAACTTTAGCCATTGTCATTGTGCTGAATATTACTCGAAACGCTACAATTCGTCGTTTATCCATCTTATTAGCAATTGTGCTAGGTACAGTGCTGGCATATGCGATGGGCTTTGGCGATTTCTCAAAAGTCGCAAATGGCAATTGGATTCAATTCCCAAGTTTCTTTGCCTTTGGTATGCCAACATTTGAACTGAGTGCCATTATTGCCATGCTAATTGTGACATTGGTGATTATGACTGAAACTACAGCTGATATTATCGCTGTTGGTGAAATTGTCGGTACCAAAGTCGACGCTGAACGTATTACCAATGGGCTACGTGCCGATATGCTTTCAAGTGCAGCAGCACCAATATTTGGCTCATTCATGCAAAGTGCCTTTGCACAAAATGTAGGCTTGGTCGCGATTACTGGTGTAAAAAGCCGTTTTGTTGTTGCAGCGGGTGGCTTAATTTTAGTTGTATTGGGTATTTTACCAATTATGGGCCGTTTGATTGCTGCAATTCCTGTACCGGTATTGGGTGGCGCAGGTTTGGTATTGTTCGGTACAGTGGCTGCAAGTGGTATTCGTACTTTAGCTAAAATTGATTATAGTGAGCAAAAGAACCTAATCATTGTTGCTACAGCAATTGCCGCAGGTATGATTCCAATTATTGATCACTCATTCTATGCGAACTTCCCAAAATGGGTACAAACCCTGTTCCATTCAGGTATTAGTTCAACGTGCCTCATGGCCATCGTATTAAATATTGTGTTTAACCATCTAAACTTTTTTAAAAGTAAAGAAGTGAATAAAACCAGCAATATTGTTATAGATAGTCATCACTAAGCTATTCAAAATAAATAAAAAAAGCTCACATTAATGTGGGCTTTTTTTATTAAAAAATCTAATATTGGCTTTGTTTTTGCTAAATAAATTACTCAAAACGTATTTATCGCTAGGAAAAACAATTTAATGAAATTTATGCCTCTTTCAGCTGCAATTCTATGCACTATTTCAGCCAACTCTATCTTTGCAGCCCCAATCTGGCAAGACTTCAGTATTACCGGTCTATATGGCACCGACTATCAGCTCATTGCAAAAGAAGACAAACAAACCACTGTGACATTTGAATACGCGTCAAAGCTTAAATATGGTGATTTCTTCATTTTTGCCGACCGTACACATAATGACGTCGGCGATCAAACCTATTTTGAAGCATCACCACGATTGAGTTTAGGCGCTGTAACGGGTAAAGAACTTAAATTTGGCCCTGTAAAAGATGTATTGCTTGCAACCACTTGGGAAGCGGGTAGCAACATGGATAATTTTCTCTATGGTATTGGCTTAGACTTTGATGTGCCATATTTTCAATATGCAAAATTAAATTTATATAAAGTGAATAATGATACTAAAGCTGATGACTATCAAATGACGCTTACCTATGCCATACCTTTTAAAATTGGCTCAGAATCTTTCTTAGCAGATGCTTTTCTGGATTGGTCAACTGCGGAAAAAGGCTCAGCCAGTGAGATGAACTGGACCAGTCAATATAAATGGAATGTGGGGCAACATATTTCCCCAGATACACGCCTGTATGTAGGCGTTGAGCATTCAGTTTGGAATAATAAATATAATATTAAAGGTAAAGATGAAAATAACGTCAGTGCGCTAGTGAAATATCACTTCTAATTGATTCGTTAAAACCGTACATCGTTACACAACATACTGCACAAGACTTAAAAGCCCCACGGATGGGGCTTTTAATTTCTGAGACAATTTTAAATTGAGGTTTCAATTTCAATGATAGTTTAAATTTATGCCACGATATTGAGTACTTCATTAAACTGATAAACATCACAATTATGTCCAATACCAATACGATCAACCACGGCAAAGTTACTTGGCGCCTCTAAAGTTAATAGAGGGTGATGCCATGTACCTGCATGGTAGTTAACACCTTGTGTACCATCTGAAATAAAAGCACAGAGTTTTGAAATATCAGGCGTTTGATCATCCAATGCAGGTGCCACCACAATTAAAAAAGCCTGACCTTGCATCGGGATAAAAGCTTGTGAGCCATTCGGATGTCGCTCAAGCATCGAAACCGAAAAAGGAATTTCTGTCTGTTTAATATTACGAAAAATACTAATACCTGCATGTGCTTCACCGAAGATTTCAGTGGTTACAAGGGCATGATAACGCTCGGTATGTGCATCATTGATATGAAAAAAATCCTGTCCTCCGCAGCAAATCACCTCACCAAAAGGGGCAAAGTTTTCAATGCTCAGGGGCTGTAGCTGAATTGTTTGAACCATGTGTAATTCTTTTATTGTCTATATCAAGTGTAGGAGAAGAAGGATAAAACCACAGTACTTATCCTTCTCGATGTAGAAAGTATTCAAGCTTTCAATTTAGCTTTTGGTTTTACCCCACAAACGAATACGGCTGATACCACCATCTGGAATCATATTAATGCGAATATGCGAGATCTTTTCATGTTGCAAAATTTCGTTTACAAAGCTATGAATATGATCCATTTGCATGTCTTGTGCTTCAAGCAAAAATGGCCAGAACATACTTTGTGGAATTAATTGTGGATCAGTTGCATCTTTAACATATACGGCTTGAATAGAGACTTGGGCTGGAAAGTTGCCTTTAAAGTGTGCCGTATCGATATCAATTTTTTCAATTGCACCAGTTTGACCCAAAGCCAAAATACACCAATCAAAGCCCGGTGCACGACGACGTTTGGTTTCCCAACCATCACCCATATTAATTCCGCGACCTGGGTTAATCAGATTACGTGGATGACCAAAATGTGCATCGCTATAAGCAATTACACGTCCACCATTTTCTAAAGCAACTAAATCAATTGTTGCAGTGTGATCTTGTTGTTGAACGCTCACTTCACCATACACTTTAAAACGAGCAACACCACCATCAGGAAAAATATTTAAACGCACATGAGTAAAAACTTGGTCAGCTGTAATCGGCAAAACATGATGCTGACTTGGGCCAAGTACGTTGTTCTCTAATATGTTCAACCATTCAGCTTGAGCAAGATCGCCATCAGGGGCGTAGCAGGCTTCAACTGAAGCTGAAGCAGGGTAATTCCCAGTGAAGAAGGTAGTGTCAATATCTAAAGCCTTAATATGCCCAGCTACGCCCAATTGAATAATTGCCCAGTCATAACCTGTGTGACGTTTACGGCGCGTTTCCCAACCATCCATCCATTTACCATGGTCATCGAATTTATCTTCAACAAAAATTGGTGCGTCAAATTGAAGCATACGTTTTGCTTCTGCGAAAAATTCATCTGAACATTCAATAATTTTTGCACCAATACGGTCATCTGCCAAATTGGTAAGTGTCTGTAATTGTGCAGGAATATCAAAATCGGGTGCTAATAAAGTCGCCATATATTAAATCCATTCGCTATTTTCTTTCAAAATTCATGCTTTGCGCTATCGTGCTACAAAAAATTTAACAAACGATAAAAACAAGCATTTACACGCGTTTAGATGCACAGCGTGTGCCAACTTTGGATTTTTTTCAGGGCGCTTTATAAAAAATGGCACGCTTTTAGCATTTTATGACTTAGAAACTTATAAAACACAGGGGAATTATAGATGGAAATTACAATTATTGGTGCAGGTATGGCGGGTCTAACTACAGGCATCGCACTAAAAAAATTCGGACACCAAGTAACCATCTATGAACAGGCAGAACAAATTTTACCGGTGGGTGCTGCTATTTCGTTATGGTCTAACGGTGTGAAATGTCTAAATTATTTGGGTTTGACAGAGCAAGTTGAAAAGCTTGGCGGCAAAATGGATAACCTTGCTTATATTGATGGTCTGACGGGCGATGTGATGACCCAGTTTAGCCTTTATCCATTGATTGAAGAAGTCGGGCAACGACCATATCCGGTATCACGTGCGGAACTTCAGAATATGTTAATGGATGAATTTGGTCGTGAAGATATTCATCTAGCTAAGAAAATGATTTCTTTTGTTGAAGAAGGAGAGCGTGTAAAAATTCAATTTGCAGATGGTAGCGAAATAGAATCTGATCTATTGGTGGGTGCAGACGGTACACACTCAATTACTCGTGCCTATGTTTTAGGTGAGCAAGTTGAGCGACGCTATGCAGGCTATGTCAATTGGAATGGTCTCGTTGATGTCTCAGACGATTATGCCGCAGCAGATCAATGGACAACGTTTGTAGGTGAAGGCAAACGTGTTTCACTGATGCCAGTGGCGAATAATCGTTTCTATTTCTTTTTTGATGTGCCGTTAGCTGTTGGTCTTGAAAATGATCGTAGCCAATACAAAGCTTTATTCAAACAATACTTTAAAGGATGGTGTGAGCCTGTCCAAAAGTTAATTGATGCAGTCGATGTGCAAAAGACCAATCGTGTAGAAATTCACGATATCGAACCATTTGCCGATTTTTACAAAGGTCGAGTGGTGATTGTAGGTGATGCAGCGCACAGTACAACACCTGATATTGGTCAAGGCGGCTGCCAAGCGATGGAAGATGCTATCTATTTGGCACGTTCATTGCAAATTAATACCTTAGGTTTACAAGATTCTTTACGTCGCTATCAGAACAAGCGTAATGAACGTGCCAATGAGTTGGTACTTCGTGCCCGTAAGCGCTGTGATGTGACACATATGAAAGATGAAGCGGTGACCCGAGAGTGGTATGAAGAGTTACGTAAAGAACAAGGCAATCATATTATGAAGGGAATTATTAGTAACATTGTCGGTAATCCACTCGACTAAGCTGTAAGACACAAAAAGAAATGTAAAACTAAAAGGTTAGCTTTCAGCAGCCAGTGTGAATATTCACACTGGCTTTTTTTAGCTATTTAGAAACATTAGATTGAAGAGCAAAGGATTAAATGTTTAAGGAAGTTGCTTTAATTGCAATTTGATTTCTTCCATTTTTTCGACCAATAAATTTACCATTATTTGTGAAAGACGAGATGTTTGACGTTTTGAAGCGACGCACAGTGCAATGGTTAAACGATGCATACCTTTTTCACGAATGGGCTTAAATACGATCTTTTTTGAGTTTAAAAGTGGTAATGCATCCATATATGACATTAAGCCAATGCCTAATTGTTGTTGAATTAATGATGTTATCATTCTAATGTCATTACATTCTATCTTTTGTATAGGATTAAATTTGTGATGTTTATAGAGTGTATGTACATAATCACTGATGACTAAGGGCTCACTTGGCATGATATGACGCTCATTTAAAGTGTCAGATAAATAGATTTTATCCATGCCGGCTAAGGTGTGATGTGGTGATAAAACATAGCCTAAAGGAATTTCAATAAAGGATAAGATTTCTAATTGATTGTGACTTTTAGGATTTAAGATAATGCCAAAATCTAATTCTGCATCAATGATTTTTCTCGATATTTCTTCACTGCTATTCATACTGATATTGAGATTAATCCATGGATAGCTTTCAGCCATGCGTTGAATACAATCCACGACAAAACCATCATTTAGGGCAGAAATAAAACCCATTTCAATATTGCCGCGACTTAATCCTTGAATTTCATCAAATCGAATTCGAGTCAGCTGATATTCTTTTTGCCATTTAAGCAAATCAGCATAAAGTAATTCACCTGCTAACGTTAGCTTCAGCCCCTGCGGTAAACGCTCAAATAAAGCAACGCCTAACTCTTCTTCAGCAAGAACAATTTGCCGATGCACTGCAGAGACTGAAATAAAAAGCTGTTCTGCGGCTTTACGTAAACTGCCAGTACGGGCAACAGCCATAAAATATTCAGAAAATCGGGAAAAGGTAATCGACATACAGCTATTCAATCTCACGGGCAGTTTACAAAGTACTTATCCATGCTTAAGCGATTTTCATGCCATAACTTTTGATTTTTTCAATTCATTCTGCTTTTGTGTTCTAAAAAACAGAACATTGTATGCAAATCATTCTAATAGACAGAAATGCTATCCAAACGTATTTTTGACTTAGAAAAGAACGAATTAGCCCTAGTTACATGGCATAAAAGTTCTGCAAATAATGCGAATGTAGAGATTTAAAAATGAATGCGATTCCTGTACTGAATTTATTTACCCAACCACAATGCAGTTCATTTGATGCAAACGATTGGAATATTTTAGCGCAGCATTGGTACCCAGTTGCACGTACACAGGACGTTTCAGAACAACCGCAACAAGTACAATTACTTGATGTGAAAATGGCATTGTATAAAACTGAAAGTGGAAAAATTCATCTCGTGCGTGATATTTGCCCGCATCGTGGTGTGCCATTAACCAAAGGCTGGGTGAAAGGCGAAGAAATTATTTGCCCATACCACGGCCTACATTATAACGGTGAAGGAAAGTGTGTAAAAATTCCTGCACAGCCGGAACTTACACAAATTTCAGATCGTTTTTCACTGACCAAATTTCCAGTTGTAGAAAAATATGGACTTATTTGGACCAGTTTATTTAACCGCGATGTATCGAAAGCCAATTTTCCAGATTTAGACACGTGGGACAGTGAAGAACATCAGTCAATTCTCCCTCCATTTGTCGATATTGCTGGATCAAGTGGCCGTCAGCTTGAAGGCTTTATTGATGTTGCGCACTTTGCATGGGTACATAACCAAAGTTTTGCTGATCGTGAAAATCCTAAAGTACAAAAATATTCGACCGTTCGAACGGATTATGGCTTACATACAGAGTATGTGAGTGATGTCAGTAACTATCCGCATGGCTTACAACATTTAGCACCAGATGATTTTTTATGGAAACGTACTTTCGATGTCTATCCACCATTTTCAGCTATTTTGACTATCGACTTTCCTGAAAATGGCTTACTTAAAATTTTAAATGCGTGCTGTCCAGTTTCGCACAATAAAACGCGATTATTCGTTCCCTTAACTCGTAACTTTGATACTACAGGAGACTTACAGGCAGTTTATGATTTCAATGCACAAATCTTCGCTGAAGATCAGGACATGGTGGAAAGCCAAAAACCAGAAGAACTTCCTTTAGATATTTCAATGGAGGCACATTTTGAGGCAGATCGTTCATCAACCACTTACCGCCGAATTTTGGCAGAGTGGGGATTGAGCAAACGCTATACAGTTTAAAATATGAAATTTAATCATTATTGCTAAAAAAGCGACTCTTTTGAGCACTGCTGTCCCATAGTTTGCTTTAAATAAAAAAACCTGAGTCCTAACAGTTAAAATATGAGTGCAAACAAACACTTTAACGACTAGGATTCAGGTTTTGTCACATCAGAATACCGTATTTCATGAGCTAATTAAACCTGTTGTGCGACAGGATTTTGAACAACTTGCTAAAGTACACCATGTTGGACAGAAATTTAGAGCGGCTTCCCGGTGGGATCAGTTTATTGCCATATTGATGTCTCAATTCTCTTGTAGGCAAAGTCTGAGAGATATTCAATCCAATTTGGAGTGCCAACAGGAAAAGCTAAGTCATCTCGGAGCAAAGTCTACTCCCCGAAGCACGCTGGCACGAATCAATGAGCAGCAGCCTGCTGCCTTGTATCAACAGCTATTTTACAAGTTGCTTAAATACTATGAACACTCAAAAGTAGCTCATAAATTTCGCTTTAAGAATCCCTTGTATTCCTTGGATGCCAGTCATATTGACCTGTCGCTTTCCTTATGTGAATGGGCCAAAGTTCATGACTCAAAAGCCAGCATGAAACTCAGCATAGGATTGAATCACAGCAATGATATTCCTGAGTTTGTTGCAGTTGAAAATGGCAAAGAAAATGACATGGTACAAGGCCGCAAATTCCAGTTTCCTGCTGGCAGCATTGTAGTTTTTGATAAAGGCTATGTCGATTACCAATGGTATGCAAATCTGACCGCTCAAAACATTGGATTTGTTACACGTTTTAGGCCTAAATCTGTGTATCAGGTGATCCAGCAACATCCAGTGCTTGAATCCAAAGGTATTCTAAAAGATGAAACCATTCAGCTGAATAGCGCACATGCCCTAAAAAGAAAAGCCCCAGTGTTAAGAAGAATTGAATATAGAGATCAGCAAAGTGGCAAGCACTTTAGCTTTCTCAGCAATAACTTTCATTTAGCCGCCTCCACCATTGCGGCGATTTATAAAGATCGTTGGAAAGTTGAGCTGTTCTTTAAGGCGATTAAGCAGAATCTCAAATTAAAAGCGTTTCTAGGCCGCAGCAGGAACGCAATTCAGACACAAATCTGGATTGCGATGATCGCCTATTTATTGGTGAGTTTCGCTCAACATTTAGGGAAAACAGGTTGGACAGTTCAACGTTTACTCAGAATAATTCAAGTGAATTTGTTTGAAAGAAGAACTTTAAAAGCTTTATTTTCACCCGATAAAATACCCATAAAACAAGAGGAAGCTCAAATGAGCTTCCTCTTGTGAAAAATTGTGGGACAGCAATGCTCTTTTGAGTCGCTTTTTACTTACAGCATATGTTAAGTCTAGCGTTTAATATTAGTTCACACGAATCCATGTTTGGCTACGACCTAAAGCCGATACACCAATATAACCACGTCCATTTAAGGTACGGCCATCATTCGACATTTTGGCATTGAAGCTATAAGTCTTACCATTTTTAGGGTCAGTAATTTTACCGCCATCGTAGGTGTTTTTACCGGTATTTTTTAGTCCATGAACAATCTGAGCACCTAATAAAGGTTTGTTCTGATATTTACCTACACATTTGCTGCATTTCTGTGCTTCACCCGGTGTGAAAACATCAACGATTTTTGCAGAAAGCACGCCATTCGATGTCTCGGTAAATTGGACAACAGATAAAGGTTGCTTGGTTTTATCATCAATGGTTTTCCACTTTGTTCCATTGAGTGGATCAGCAGCGAGTGCTAGGGTTGAGACCAAGAATACTAAGAGTTGTTTTTATCATTTTAGAACCTCTATTTCGTGTTACGAGATGTGTGAGTTCGTCTTACTGATCAGCTCACACATGCCATGAAGAAAGTAAACATGTCGTTCAACTTTCAAGAGGAATCTTCGCAAATAAATAAGTATATATTGTGGATCTTTTATACACATTTTGATGATGTGAAGGCTCAATCGTGTAGAAATTTAGAGTTCGTGTTGAGCAATGTTATTGATTTAGAGGTGGTCCCACTTGTTTGAACAACTAAAAGCTTATTTATAAGTGATATTCTGCTCTAGTTAAGCTACCTTATTTTGTTGTGGTAGCTGGTCATAGTAAAACTCATCTGGAGTCATTTTGTCCAGACTCGAATGAGGTCGTTTCAAATTATAAAATTCAAAATAGGCATTTAATTGCTTTTTCGCATCAAAAACATTGCTATAAATGTGAGTGGTTTTTGATGAATTTGAATTCTTTTTAAACTAGGCTAAGGGTTTGCTTAGATAGATTTTTTTATTTAAGTTATTGATTCTTTGTTTTTGAATGTGACTGGTTTAACTGTGTTTTGTATTTTTCTTATTTTATTTATACGGAAGAGCGGCCAAGATTGAGTCCATCGGAAACTGATGATGGGACGTTCATTATGTTCAGTTTTAGCTAGGGTAAATGCGCATTTAGTTAGGCATAGATATTAACAAAGAACTGGCAACTAACATGAGAGCTGTGCCATATTTGGATCTAAAGATTTTGGTATTTTGACTAGATTTTTATATGACGGCGGCACAACACATAGCTAGATGAGGATAATAAATAATGAATTATTCCGAAAATGATAGTCCGATATATATTGCGTCAGTAATAGGTGAGCGCCTAAAACGCATCCGATTGAATCAAGATATGACACAAGCGGAGATTGCTAATAAAGCTTGGATTAGTCGGAGAGCTGTCCTTAATGCGGAGAAAGGCGACGTTCGACTAGTAGAGCTGATCGCTATTTTAGGTGCGCTCAATATGTTGGGTAATCTAGATCAATTGATACCTGAAGTATCATTTTCACCGATACAGTTGCTTAAGCTCAAAGGTAAAGTTCGCAAAAAAGCCTCAGGTAATAATAAACGAACTCAAAAACTGGTTATAAAGACCGCAAAGCCAGAATTAGATTGGTGATATACCTTCACGATAAAGAGCTTGATAGGTTTGAGGGAGTACCAAAATGGTATGGACAGACGTGAAGGGCTTACTAGAACAAACTTTTAATGATCGCTGTATTTTATATCAACCTTCAATCTGTCCCATTGCTCATTATTGAGCATAAAGCTAAAAATTTCTTTATTTTCAATAATACTTAAAAAACTCATAGGCATACTAATTAATATTCTTTTGTACAGTCTATCTCTAGCAAAACATGTTGTAAATCAGGCACAATGAAACTATAAATTTCAAGTTTTTATAGCCTGAGTGCTAGCGGTATTTTTTAATGACAAATAATAATTTTTCACAAGTAGCAGCTTTTATCTGGTCGGTTGCCGATCTCCTGCGTGGTGACTTCAAACAATCGCAATATGGTCGTGTGATTCTACCCTTTACACTGCTTCGCCGTCTGGAGTGTGTATTGGCGCCTACCAAATCGGATGTGTTGGTTGCTAATGAAAAAGAAAAACAAAAAGAAAAGCAACTTCCTGAAGATGCTAAAGAAAAGATATTGCTCAGAGCCACAGGTGGTTTGTCATTTTTCAATACCTCAGAACTGGATTTAGGCAGCCTGGGTCAAAAGGACATCCGTTCAAACCTCAATACTTATATTCAAAACTTCTCCAAAGACGCACGTGAAATCTTTGAACACTTCAAGTTCGACGAATTTATTGGTCTTCTGGATGATGCCAACTTGCTTTATAAAGTCGTTCAATATTTTTCAGACCCTAAAATTGATCTCAGTCCAAAAAATATATCTAACCATGAAATGGGCTTGGTGTTTGAAGAACTGATCCGCCGTTTTGCCGAAGGTTCAAATGAAACCGCAGGGGAACATTTTACCCCGCGTGACATCGTTCGTTTAACCACAGGCCTAGTATTCAGCAAGGATGATGACGTTCTGAATGGTGACGGTATCATCCGCACAATTTATGACCCGACGGCGGGTACGGGTGGATTTTTATCCTCAGGTTCAGAATATGTGTATGAGCATAATCCTGATGCGGTGATGCGGGTTTTTGGTCAGGAGTTAAACCCAGAGTCTTATGCGATCTGTAAAGCAGACATGCTAATTAAAGGTCAGGACGTGCGTAACATCAAACTCGGCAATACGCTGTCCAATGACCAGTTGGCGTATGAGAAGTTTGACTACATGCTGTCTAACCCGCCATTTGGAGTGGACTGGAAAAAGATCGAATCGGACATCAAAGACGAGCATGAGCAAAAAGGCTTTGAAGGTCGTTTTGGTGCAGGCTTGCCACGTGTATCGGATGGTTCTTTGCTGTTCCTGATGCATCTGATTAGCAAGATGCGCAATAAAGACGACGCCACGGCGCAAGGCAGTCGTATTGGTATTATCTTGAATGGTTCGCCATTGTTTACGGGCAGTGCGGGCAGTGGTGAAAGTGAAATCCGCCGTTATATTTTAGAAGCAGATTTGTTGGAAGCCATTATCGCGCTACCCACCGATATGTTCTATAACACCGGTATTGCGACTTATGTTTGGGTACTCAGCAATAAAAAAGAGACTCAACGTAAGGGCAAAGTACAGCTGATTGATGGTAGTAACCTGTACAGCAAAATGCGTAAGTCTCTTGGCTCTAAGCGTAATGAAATGAGCGAAGATGATATCGCGATGATTACCCGCAGTTATGGTGACTTTGAAGTGACGGATGCACGTGAACTGGATAAACCCGCAGAGGTTAAATCTAATCGTGGTCGTCAATCGGCTAATCCTAAAAATGAAGCTGCTAAAACCTTTTCTAGCAAAATCTTTAACAGTTACGAGTTTGGTTACCGCCGTGTGACCATTGAGCGTCCATTGCGTTTATCTGCTCAGGTAAGTGATGACGCCGTAGCATCGTTACGTTTTGCACCGAAGCCTTTTAATGCAGTGATGCAAAAAGTGTATGCGCAATACGCTACAACGTGGACAGAAGACAGCTATGGTCAGCTTGACGAGTTTGACGTGGAAATCCGTGCGCTGATTAAAGCTGAATTTAGCGAGCTGAAAGAAAAAGATATCAAGACCGTGCTTGAGCCAAAACTGTGGTTAGAACAGCGTTTATTGATGCGTAAAGCTGAAAGCCTGCAAACCAAGATTGGTACAGCGCAATGTGATGACTTTAATGCCTTTGATGATGTACTCAAGCAAGCGTTAAAAGATGCCAATGTGAAGCTTGAGACTAAAGAGAAGAAGCAATTTATTGATGCCATTACCTGGAAGAATGCTGATGCTGAGCCAGTTGTGAACAAAGTGGTGAAAGGCGCAGAAAATCGGCTATATGGTCAGTTTAGCTATAAAGGCAAAGTGGTTGAGTTTGTACAGGATGGTGATTTGCGTGATGCGGAGAACATTGCCCTTGACCCAAGCCAAAGCACCACCGATTTAATCGAGTCTTACTTTAAGCGTGAGGTGCAACCGCATGTACCTGATGCATGGATTAATGCCGATAAGCGTGATGCACAAGATAGCGAAATTGGCATTGTCGGTTATGAGATTCCGTTTAACCGTCATTTTTATGTGTATGAACCACCACGTGATTTAAGCGAGATTGATGCGGATTTAGATGCGGTCAGCCGTGAAATTATGGCACTGCTTCAAGAGGTGCATTCTTAATGGCGAAGTATCAGAAATATGCTAAATATAAAGATTCAGGTGTTGAATGGTTAGTGGAAATTCCTAGTCATTGGGATGCAATTCGATTAAAGCATTTGATAGTAGGCAATCTAGTTTATGGTGCAAATGAGGCTGCTGAAGACGATAATCCCAATAATCCTCGATATATTCGTATTACCGATATGAATAATGATGGCTCATTAGATCCAAATACTTTTAGATCGTTGCCATATCATATTGCTGAGAACTACCTGTTAGAAGATGGGGATATTCTATTAGCAAGAAGTGGAGCAACAGTAGGAAAGTCTTTTTTATTCAAGGATGAGTTTGGAGTAAGTTGTTTTGCAGGTTATCTCATTCGTGCTCGACCAGATTGTCGAAAATTAAATTCACAATTTGCTTATTGGTTTTTTCAGTCTGATTCATATTGGAAGTACATATCAGGATCACAAATTCAATCTACGATTCAAAATGTTAGTGCTGAAAAATATGGAGATTTATATTTATCTCTACCTGAGAAATTAAATCATCAAAAAATTATAGCTAATTTCCTCAACCATGAAACCGCAAAAATTGACAGCTTAATTGCCAAACAAGAAAAGCTGATTGAACTGCTAAAAGAAAAGCGTCAAGCAGTGATTAGCCATGCAGTCACCAAAGGTTTAAATCCTGATGTAAAACTGAAAGATTCAGGCGTGGAATGGTTGGGGCAAGTGCCTGAGCATTGGGGTGTTTCAAGACTTAAAAATATTATTCGTTCTTTAGAATCAGGTTGTAGTGTAAATGCTGCTGATATTCCTGCTCAAAGTAATGAATTAGGGGTATTGAAGACTAGTTGTGTTTATACCCGTAGTTTCCGAATCGAGGAAAATAAGACAGTAGTCCCTGAAGATATTCATCGTGTGAAATGTAAAGTCCGTAAAGGGGCGATTATTATCAGTCGTATGAATACACCTGAATTAGTTGGAGCTAGTGCATTAGTAAAAGTCGAGGCTGATAATATCTACTTGCCAGATAGACTCTGGCAAACAATATTTTTTGAAAATATTGATATAGATGCTGAGTATTTATCTCATTTTATGACTGTTCAAGGGTTTAGGGATCAGATTGCTTTAGGGGCTGAAGGTGCCAGTAGCAGTATGCAGAATATTGCAAAAGAAGATTATCTAAATATAAATTGTTTAGTACCTCCTTTAGAAGAACAAATTCAAATTCGAGCCTTTATTGAACAGAAACTTGCAGTATTGAGTAACTTAAATATGAAAGCTCAAGAAGCAGTGGAACGACTTAAAGAACGCCGTACAGCCCTTATTTCATCTGCGGTTACAGGAAAAATTGACGTACACAACTGGCAACACCCCAATGAGGCTAAAACGGAGTTTAGCGCATGAATATTCTCAGTTGCCTCAAACAAATGTGGAATCAAGCAGATACAAAAAATCATTGCATAAATAATTGCAATGATTCACTATATGCTCAACAACACCCGACAAGGCTAGGCAAGCAATTGCATCCTCAAACTGTCGGGTTACTTGTTTCTGGAGCCCTAAAAAATATAACAATCAGGGCAAGCCATCTATGAAATCTTTTAACAAGCCCGCCAAAACCTTTGCTGAACAAATTGAGCTATTAAAAGCGCGTGGTATGCAATTTGCCAATGAGCAAGATGCACAATTTTACCTAGAGCAAATCAATTATTATCGCTTAGGTGCCTACTGGCTTCCGTTTGAACATACCCACTCACCACATTGCTTTAAACTAGATACCAGTTTTGAACAGGTGTTAGCGCTGTATGTATTTGATCGTGAATTAAGGTTACTCATCCTGGATGCCATAGAACGCCTGGAAGTTGCCGTTCGCACCCGTTTCGCCTATGAATTGGCACATCGGCATGGTTGTCACGCCTATCTGCAAGGGCAGTACTTTAAACCCGCCTTTAGATGGCACAGCTTACTCGAATCACTGAAAACTGAAGTGTCCCGCGCAGATGAAGTCTTTATAGAACACTATAAACGTAACTATGATGAGCCTGAATTACCACCGATTTGGGCAACCTGCGAAGTCATGAGTTTTGGGCAACTGTCCAAATGGTATCAGCTCTTGGCACCGATTCAGACACGTAAAGCCATTTCCAGTCATTTTGATTGCGATGAAAAACAGTTTGAAGGGCTGTTACAGCACTTTGTCTACCTAAGAAATACCTGTGCCCATCATTCAAGACTATGGAACCGAAAATTTACCAAAACCATTGCCAAGCCACGCAGTAAGCCAATGGGGCTTCGGGTGCAATGCAATTTTGAAAATACCAACGCAGCAGATCGAAAAATTTATAACAGTCTGGTATTTCTACTCTATTTCATGGACAAAATCGCCCCGCAGCATACATGGCGTAAACGTCTGGTTGATCTGCTTTTGACACATCACAACATATCAAAAACAGCGATGGGCTTCCCTGAAGATTGGCAAAGCTATCCAGTTTGGCAAATAGAACAGTAATAAAGAAATTTGAGTATTTAGGGGTAGGGGAACATGAGATCGGATGCAACTTTAGAAACTATCTTCCAGCAAGATATTATTGTGCAAATGCAATCGCATGGTTGGATTGTGGGTTCTGGGCAAGGCTACAATTGTGAAAAAGCCCTGTATGAGCAAGACGTACTCGACTTTGTACAAAAGACCCAACAGGTCGAGTGGCAGAAATTTAAAAACATCTTCCCGAATGATACCGAACGCCATTTTTTAGATACCGTCGTGGCTCAGCTTAAAAAAGCCGATATCAATGCCACCGATGTTGAATCCCGCAGTTATGGCACATTGGGCATACTCCGTCATGGCATCAAGACCCGTGGCACACGCTTTTCATTCTGTCAGTTTAAACCTGAACATGGTTTAAACCCCGAACTGAATCAGCGCTATCAGCAAAATATCTGCCGTGTCGTGCCTGAACTGGTGTATAGCCCATACACATCCAAAGCTGAATTAGAGGCAACAGGCAAGCAAGCCAAAAAATGGCGGATTGACCTGGTACTGTTTATCAACGGCTTTCCTGTGGCAACTCTGGAGCTCAAGTCCGAGTTTAAACAGGCTGTGCAAAATGCCATGACACAGTACCGAAAAACCCGATTGCCCAAAGACCCTGAAACCAATAAGCCTGAACCCTTGCTGATGTTTAAGCGTGGGGCATTGGTGCATTTTGCCGTCAGTCAGTATGAAGTCTATATGGCGACGCATTTAAATGGTGACAGAACCTACTTCCTACCATTTAACAAAGGTACCAAAGATCAAGGTGCAGGCAATGATGTGCCTGAAGATGTGAATGAATATGCCACAGGCTATTTATGGAATGAAGTCCTAACCCCAGATAGCTTGCTGAATATTTTGGGTAACTTTATTCATTTACAGATTGAAGAAAAGGAAGACTGGGAAGGGCGCAAATACAAAAAAGAAAGCCTGATCTTCCCCCGTTATCACCAATGGAAAGTGGTGAATAACTTGGTTAAAGATTCATTGGCTGAAGGCACAGGACAAAAATACCTGATTCAGCACAGTGCAGGTTCAGGTAAATCCAACTCGATTGCATGGACGGCGCATCAGTTGTCCAGTCTGTATGATGCCAACAATAAAAAGATGTTTGATTCTGTAATTGTGGTCACAGACCGAACCATTCTGGATGCACAGCTACAAGATACCATTTATCAGTTTGAACATGCCGATGGTGTCGTGGGGCGGATTAACAATAAAGAAGGTGATGGCTCAAAATCCGAGAAACTGGCCAAAGCCTTGGAAATGGCCCAGCCGATTATCATCGTCACCATTCAGACCTTCCCGTTTGTACTGCGTGCTATTGAAAACAGCGCCAGTTTAAAAGAACGTAAATACGCCGTCATTGCCGATGAAGCCCATTCATCGCAAAGCGGTTCCACGGCGCGTCAGCTCAAAGAAACTTTGATGATTGAAGAGCGTGATGAAGATGAACAGCTTTCTTCTGAAGATGTACTCGATGCGGTGATGGCATCACGTAAGGGCAGTGCAAACCTAAGCTTCTATGCCTTTACCGCAACCCCAAAGGATAAAACCTTACAACTGTTTGGACGCTTGCCCGATCCAAGCATGCCGCCGTCTAAAACCAATATTCCTGTGGCATATCATGTCTATTCAATGCGCCAAGCGATTGAAGAAGGATTTATTTTGGATGTGCTGAAGAATTACACCAACTATAAAGTGATCTATAAGCTGAAGCAGAAGATCGAAGAAAAAGATGCTCAGGTCGATGCCAAGAAGGCCAAGACCAAGCTGAATCAGTGGGTACGCTTACACGATCATAATATTTCGCAAAAAGTGCATATCATCATTGAGCATTTTAAGAAAAATATTATGGGTTTACTCGGTGGACAAGCCAAAGCCATGGTGGTGACCAGTTCTCGTAAAGAAGCGGTACGCTATAAACAAGCCTTTGATAAATACATTACTGAACAGAACTATGCCAACATTCAAGCCATGGTGGCATTCTCAGGCGATGTAGAATTTAATGCCAATGATGCAGACAGTAGTCATCTGTTAGGTCAAAAATTTACCGAAAGCAATATGAACCCGAATATGAAAGGTCGTGAGATGCGTAAGGCATTCGATAGCGATGACTTTCAGGTGATGATTGTGGCAAATAAGTTCCAGACCGGCTTTGATCAGCCGAAACTGTGTGCCATGTACGTGGATAAGAAATTGGGTGGGGTGGAGTGTGTACAGACCTTATCGCGCTTAAACCGGACTTATCCGGGTAAAGCGGAGTCAGGCACCTTTGTTCTGGATTTCTTTAACGATCCACAAGACATTCTGGATGCTTTCCAGCCATATTATCAAACAGCGGGACTGGCGGATGTATCCAATCCTGATCAGGTTTATGATCTGTTTGAAAAGCTGAAAGCCTCAGGCATTTTCCTCTGGACTGAGGTAGAACAGTTCGTTGAGGCCTTCTACAGCAAAAATAAATCCAGTGCAGCACTCGCTAACATCTGTAAGCCCGCTTTACAACGTTGGCAGCATCGCTATAAACAAGCCATCAATGATTATGATGTCACCAAGAACCGTTTAGAACGCTGTAAACAGACAGGTGACGCCGTACTGATTGCCAATGCTGAAAACGAATTTGCTGAAGCGAAGAAAGCCCGTGATGCTCTGGAAATCTTCAAAAAGGATTTAGGCAGTTTCACCCGTTTCTATGAATTTATGTCTCAAATCGTGGAATATGATGATCAAGAACTTGAGAAGCTCAGTCTTTTTGCGCGTAACTTACGCCCAATGCTGCGTGAACAAGCTGCAGATGAAGATGAGATTGATCTGAGCAATGTGGCGATGAGCCATTACCGCTTGTCTAAGTTACGTCAGCAAGATATTCAGCTTAAAGCAGACAGTACTGAGCATAAACTTGAACCTGGGAATAATTTGGGTACAGCCAAGGCGAAAGACAAGAAAGAAGACTTCCTGTCGGTGATCTTAAGCCGCGTGAATGAGATCTTTATCACGGATAAGCTGACTGATAAAGACATGATTAATTATGTTCATACCGTGGCAGATAAGATGTCTGAGAACATACGGATGATGAAGCAGATTCAGAACAACACGCGTGAGCAGGCGATGCTCGGTGAGTTTGATACGGCGCTTGATGACGCCGTCTTGGATAGCAATGATGCCCATACTGAGCAGATGACACAGCTCATGAGTGATCCAACGAAGATGAAGCAGTTTGCACATATTATTTATGATGTGTTGGTGAATAGAGAACGTTAGGTTTTGTTATAAATAAAGATATTTCAGAGTAAAAAAATATGAATTTTTGGCATATGCAGATTCATCCTAGTGATAAAGAAGCTGTTAACCGTACTGAAGCAAAAAGAATTCTTCTCGAAAATGGTGTTATAGGTTTAGGGAATCAATGGCCGAATGATAGAGGACAACCACAAAAATTTAATACGGATGTCCAGATAGGCGATGTTGTACTCATTAGAAGCGATGGTCCACTTGCTCTAGTAAAAGTAATAAGTGAATGCTATGAGAATGTAGATAATAGTATTTGGTTCGATTTGGTTAGAAAGATAGAAATTTTATCGCTAGAAGGCAGTTTATATAAAGGAAAATTTAAGAAATATTATCACGGTAGTTGGAATGATTCTTTATATTTACCCACAACTATTGAAATAGCTAATAATTCAGACTTTATTAAATTTTGGTATCAAGATATAAATGGAAAAGTGGTAATGGATAATACGATTAATTTACTTACTTATAAGTACCAAATAATTTTACAAGGTCCTCCAGGAACGGGGAAAACTCGTTTAGCAAAATTGATCGCTGAAGACATGATCAAACCAAACGTGCTTGGTCATCCAGAAGAAATTATCGATAGTGAACTAAAAAAATTTGATCCGACTAGCGATCATATTCAAGCCACTAGAAAACTCCATCAACGTCTTCGTAATGAGTTTTTAGAACAATTTCCTAAAGAAAGTTTAGACCAGCAATTAACTTTATATAAATATTGTACTGGTACAGGTGAGCGAGATAACTTTTGTTGGTGGATTGAGAGAGGACTTCAACCTTTGGGGTACTATTTCCCAGGATCATCTCGTTCATACCAAATCTATTGGAAAAAGAGTACACAGGAATATAGTAAGCACGGATTTATTAAAAATGTCACTGATGATGAAGCTGCGATGAAAGAAGTAGCACAAAAACTTCATAATTTGGTAAATCAAAAAAATCTTGATGAGGTTGTCAAGTATTTCGGTGATAGCTTCATGTTAAAAATTTTAAATACATACTATCCAACAGAATATTTTCCTATAAATAGTGAAAAAATGATTAACCATGCTTTAAAAGTTTTTAAATTTGATTGCTCAGCTCTAAATTTATTTGAGAAAAATAAAAAGCTTTATGAAATTTATCTGGATAAAAAAACAAAATTTAATTTAGATATTTCAGTTTTTGAATTCTCAAATATTTTGTCTACCAATTTTAATTTAAAAACTGGAGAAGATATTAGTGAAAAAAATGAAGTGATTAGCCAAGGTGAATATCAAATTATACAATTCCATCCAGCATATTCTTATGAGGATTTTGTAAGAGGGATTGTTGCAGAAACTGATGATAATGGAAGTATATCTTATAACGTAGAAAATAAAATATTAGCAGATTTTGCAAAAAAAGCTCAAGAAAATCCAAATGGAAAGTATGTATTAATCATTGATGAAATTAATAGAGCCAATTTACCTTCAGTACTTGGTGAACTTATTTATGCTCTAGAGTATAGAGGAGAATCAGTGGTATCTATGTATGAATATGGGGATAGTGGAAGGGAGATTATTCTCCCTAAAAACCTATATATCATTGGCACAATGAACACTGCTGATCGATCTGTAGGACATATCGATTATGCAATAAGAAGGCGATTTGCATTTGTTGATGTGCGACCAAATGAGTCCATTATTGAAAATCAAAAAGCTAAAAATCTTTTCAAAAATGTAGATTCATTATTTAAAGAACATCTGTCACCCGATTTCCAGAAAGATGATGTCATGATTGGGCATAGTTATTTTTTAGTCCAAGATGACAATAAACTAAAAATTAAATTGGATTATGAAATTAAACCAATTTTAAAAGAATATTTGAAAGATGGGATTTTACTAGAGTCTGCTGCAGCACATATTGAGAACTTAAAGGTCTAAAGTGAATTTACAACAAACATTTGAACATTTGCCTCTTAATATCACAGTAGATAATTTGGCTAATGTCAAAGAAATTATTTTTTGTGATAATAAGGAAAAAAAGTGTATAGAGCTTAAATTTAGTCAAGGTGGTATTACCTTACATACTAATTATTATGTTGGTGTTGATTGGCTTAAAAAGAATGACACAGCTATTTATGTAGCTCCAAAATTGAATGAGGAGACAAAAGAAACTGACTATTTCCAGATGTTATTCTCATGTATGAAACATTCTGATATATCAGCGTATTCAAAGGATTTGTACGAAATTAAGTTTGATGAACCATATATCGAGATCAATCAGAAACAGGATTTAATTACACCACTGTTAATGATCAGGTATCTGCAAGTTTTAAAATCTGTAGTTCGAAAAGGGTTAAAAAAGTCATATTACCGAGTAGAACAGAATTTAAGTTCTAAGATCAAAGGTAAGGTGCTTGTCTCAAAGACTTTAAAACAAAATATCTTAAAGAACAGACCTAATAAGACTATATGTAATTTTGAAGTCTATGGTGTCGATTCTATTGAAAATAAAATTTTAAAGTCTGCTTTGAAATTTGCAGAGATGTATTTGGCAAAATATCGGCAATTTTCGGATTATTTTTTGCCTCTAATAAGCTTTTGTAAACCAGCTTTTCATGAAGTAGATGATAAGAATTTTGATCTTCATTTAACTAAACAAACGAAAATAAATGCTTTTTATAAGGAATATAAAGAAGCACTCGATTTAGCAAGAATGATCATAAAGAGATTTGGTTACAATCTTAAGGAAATTGATGACAAGGTAGTAAGTGTTCCACCTTTTTGGATTGATATGCCAAAGCTCTTTGAACTTTATGTATTAGGGCTACTAAAAGAGAAATATGGTAAGAAAATTCATTTTCAGGAAAAAGCCAATTATGGTGAACCAGATTTTCTATTAATTACTGAATCTGAAAAAATAGTGATTGATACAAAATATAAGCAGCTCTATCAGGATAATGAGAAAAATAGGGGGCGATACAATTCTGATGATATAAGACAAATTGCAGGATATGCTCGTGATAAAAAAATTCTGAAATGCTTTGGTTATAGTGGTGAAGAAATGGAGAATATTGTTGTAGATTGTTTAATTATTTATCCAGATCAACGATCTTTCGAACAATTACCCAAATTATTAAAAGCTCAGCCAATTGATCAATTTATAAAATTTTATAAGATGCCTATCAAATTACCTACATTATAGTTTTATATTTTGAATAGTAGTTTTAAATATTTTGTTACATTTGTGGTGGAATATCTACGGTTGATAATAAATTTAATAGCTTCATCTTTAAACATCTGGGATGTATCCTTGTCCACTCATAATGTTCTCTCCTATGTGAAATGAATAGTCAAAATTTGTCTAGGAGCGGGGCAGACCAAGATTAATCACTATTCAATATTTTTAACTTCCCATATATTTCGATCTATTGTGTTTAGGTATTGTTCAAATCTATTTTTGTGTATTGCTATACATAGTAGCTGAGTTGCTCGTGAAAACCCTACATATGCCATTTTTGTTGATTGTTTCGCTCTTTCAGTGGTTAGATTAAAGGGATTTCCTAAAAATTGATTTGCAAGTCTTTGCGACTCGTAAGATTTAGCATTACTGCCTTTTCCATCTTCATAATAATATGATTCTAAATATAGTGTTGCATCATGTGTTTGACCTTTAACAGAATGAACACTAGTAATTTCAATTTTTAGATCATTTTCTTCAATAATATTTGAAGTAGAAGTTTGATTGTTACTAGTTTGGTCAATACCAGTTGTATCATTGTTAATAAAATTACTGCACGTTAAAGAAAGACTATAATTTTCTTTAAAATAAGAAAGGAATACAGGAATATAAGTTTGTAAATCAGACAAAGCCTGATTCGGTTCATTTTTAATTATCTTTAAACAAATTTGATATACTTTTAAGTTTAAATCTGCATAATTTTGCTCTGAATTTACCTTTAGGTAATTAATTAAATTTAAAATAGTATAAAGACGATTTTCATTTGTCGAAATCTTTTCGATTCTTAAGATCTTAAGTAGAGCATGAAAAATATTTTTTCTAATCATAGATAGAGTGGTGTACTTTTTATCATAGAAATGAAGGTAACTTTTTAAGCATTTATAATCCTCTTTAGGTTTTTGTTCATTTTTTTTAAAAACTTGATGATAATCTTCTAATCTAAGTTTAGACGGGTTAGTACGACTAGCTTCATCTTCTTTCCAATCGGTATTCCAACTTATGACTTTTATTTCTAGAGGTTTATCTTGACGAAAGTTTAGTTCACCAGAACCTTTATATTGTTGTACAAGTTGAGAAAAATGTGGGATAACGTTCTTAATAGATGAATCTGAAAATAATAATATATGCGGTTTAAGCTGGCATTCATTCATTCCTATTATGCTTGAGCAGTGTTCAGGATATAGTGCAAAATTTTTAACAATATTTGCGATTGGTCTACTTAAACGCTGGCTATTTGAAAGGTGAAAAACATTGTCCCTATCTTGCCAAATTGATTCAGTTTTTATTGAATTATAAATAGATTGATTTTTGTCTCCTATTCTTTGAATTGTACTATTTGTATCCTTATTTTCTGTAAATATATTTTCAATGAGCTCATATTGGTGAGTATCCATGTCTTGCACTTCATCAATAAATATGTATTGAAACCTTTTATTAATAATTTTGTAAATAATAGGATAATTACTTAGATATTTTTGTGCTAAAGCATAGCAATCGCTAAAGCTAAGAATGCCAGTTTTTAGTAAATTAAGTTTTATGTTTGCTAATTCTTTATATGTAGTTGTATGGTTACCAATTTTTGGAATATTTACTTCTTTATTACTCCAAAAATGCTGAAATATTTCTTTATTACTTATAAATGAATTACTTAATATGTCAATATAATTTATGCCACGTTTTGAAAGAGCTATTTTTGTATTGTATGGAAGAGCAAATTCTATTTGTTCTGCATATATTTCATTATCAATACGTAGTGGTTTTTTCTTAAGTTTAAAATTATAATAAGGAATAGCTAAAAACTCATTTACAAAACTTTGTATCGTTCCAATAAAATTGGGATAACGAAAAAGCTTTGGGCAGTATTGATGAATTTTTTCTTTAATTTCGTCTACGGCTGCATTGGTATGAGATAGAACTAAAATTCCTGAACCATCAGATAAAGGGAGCTTAGTTTCTAAAATTAATAATTTTGCCAAAAGAGCTGTTGTTTTTCCACTACCAGGAACAGCTTGTAAATCTATCGTAGATAAATTACGGATAAAGTCGCGTCGCTCATCATCAAAAACTTTACCTTTAGGTAGTAAAATTTTTTCAGAGTAATCTATATCTTCATCTGTAATTTCAATTGTTTGTGACATATTCAATCGCCTCGATTAAATAATAAATACTGTCTGTCGATTCAGTTTCATGAAGATTTAATGTTCTGTCAGGTTCGTGCTTGTTCATTTCTTTATCTAATTCATGAGCTAAACGATAAGCTATTTCTGTTTTTTTTAGCCCTTGATTGATGAGTTTTTTTGCGAGTTCTAATTCAAAGTTTGAGTCCCATTTGGTTTTTGTATGTATAGCTTTAGAATGTTTCTGAAATAATGCTGACAGTTTTTTAGATTTGAAAATAGAATATTCTAAAGTCCATTGTTTAGCGGCGTAATATTTAACATTTTGATTCGATTTTTCATTAATTTCTTTAATTTTATTAGCGATTTCACCTTCTAGTACTTTAGATGATTTGGGACAGTAGTCTTCGCCAACTTTTTCATAAGTTCTTACATCAGAATCCGTAATCACCGCAACAGGAATAGTCATATGAGATTCTTGCTTTCGAAGAAAAATATCGACAAAGTGTTGAAAACCAACACCACCAATATTAACGACAGAAATGCCTTTTGCCGTTAAATCTTTTCCTATAGCTTTTGCGAAACTTGGAATTAAAATTTCTTCCGCCCATCCTTCTACTAGAATCACTCCTTTAGCAAAGAAGAGGTTTGTCTTAGTAGTGTCGAGAAATTTTTCTAGATATTTATAGCTATCAGGCTCTAGCATTGTGTATTCTTTCCCTAAAGGAAAAGCATTGCCTTTATTACATAGAATTAAATTTTCTAATTTAACTTTTGATGCTAAATTGGGACTATGTGTTGAAATAATTAATTGAATATTTGTTTGTCTTTGTAATGCTTCAATCACTTGCATTTGGGCTTGCGGATGTAGGTGAGCCTCTAACTCTTCAATTAATCCTAAACGTAACCCATGCCAATCTTCTTTATTTAAGTGAAGTAACTCTGCAGCCATAAAAAGTCGATTTAAAGTGCCTAAACCTACATTTCTTTGTGATTCTAAAAAAAGAGAAAACTTTTCTAAAATACTTTTTAATTCTGTTGACGAAACATTAAATTCAGTGAAAATGCCTTCATTGTAGAAATTTTTAATGTAACCATCAATTTTGTCTTTAATTGTCTTCCCATCATCATAAGTTTTTGTTACTGGATTACCATCTTTGTCGATAAAACTTATTTCTTCACCTTTAAAATATTTTTTTAAATTTGTATTCAGACCTTCAAACATATGAACAAGTTCATGATTTTTATCTTTGTTTTTAAAAGTAGGATCACCTAATAAAATTTGGGAAAGTCGAGAATTTCGTTTTGAGATCAACTCATTTTCAGCATCTCTTAAAGGTCTTAAATATGTTGTTTTTAGATATTCTTTTGATTCAGCCGTTAATAGATAACCCTCTGAATCAGCACCTGCTTTTATATCTGAAGGAGTAATTTTTTTATCATTGCGAGTGACATCATAATTTAATTTTAAGAATGTTTTAGCATCAGCTCCAGTACCTTTCCAGCCTAACCATTCTGTAAAGTTTTTAGCTTCATCATCAGTTAAATCATAAAATTCAAGTTCAATCCTAAATCGTGTAGAACCGTCAAAAAAGTCTTTCTCTTCTACCTTGATGTAATCGTAGCTATGAGTTTTTAAAACCAATTTAATGGCATCTATGATTGCCGTTTTTCCCGAATCATTTTCACCAATTAGCACATTTAGACCTTTGGTAAAATTAAGGTCTAAATTAGGTTTAGTTAGATCAAAAGTATTTCCAACTACTCCATATTTTCTAAAATTCCAAAGTTTTATATTTGATAAGTACATAATTTATGTTGTTTGGAGTAAATTTTTGTATATATTATTTATATCATAAGTTTGTGTGCAAAATACTGGATAAAACGACCACCCATTCCTGTTCCTGCCATACCAGTCAATCCTGTTCGTGCTATACCACTTTAATTATAATAAAAGGGAGAATGGTATAGACCAAAGCTCCCTTAACTGAATAAAGTTGCCCTTATTGAGAGTAGATTTTTTCCCGATAAGATCGACCAGAAATTTCTAACTCGTATGAACGATGTAAAATGCGATCCATAACTGCATCCGCAATCGTTGGATCTTGGAATTGTTCGAACCATAATCTTTTCGGAACTTGGCTGGTAATGAGCAAGCCACCATTTTGTGATTGCTTATCAATGATTTCCAAAAATGATGGAGCTAAAGACTGATTAAAACCACCTAATCCAAAATCATCAATAATAAGTAATTTCACAGAACATACCTTTTTCTTAAAATCTTTGATTTCACCTAATGTGATTGCACTGCTAATTTCATCGAATAGGCTTATTGCATTAAAATACATAGCACTATAGCTGAGATGACAAGCTTCTGCACCCAAAGCACAGGCTAACCATGATTTACCTACACCTGTCGCCCCAGAGATAATTAACCCTCTGCAATCACTGATCCACTCACAATTTGTATAACGAGAAATATCAGCCTTTTTTATCTTCCGTTCAGGGGCATAGTCAATATGCTCTAATCGTGCAGTTGGGTAACGAAACTTTGCAATCGAAAAAAGTCTTTCGATCCTTCTATTTGTCCGATCATTTAATTCTGCGTCTAGGCAAAAATCTAAAAAATCTTCAACGCTTTTACCTTGAGCAAGCATTTGATCTAAAGAAACCTCTGCTGTACGCAAGAAGCCTTTGAGTTTAAGCTGCTCTAATTTATCTTTCACAGATTGTTTAAGCATGAGCAACTCCAGAATTTTGTAAATAGTAATCAGCACCGCGGATATTATGGTGGGATGTTGGAATATGACTTAATGCATCTGACAAAGGTTGTTGCTGGATTTGATAAGCACTGTTTGCAATGATGCGTTGTAGTCGATCCACAGCATAAATTTGTCGTTGTGATGCAAAATCACAAGCCTCTTCAAGACAATGGGACTTTTGATTGTCAACTACCCATTTTCTCAACTTGTTCAATGATTTAATATTTCTAGAAAGATCACGTTTTTGATTTAAAATATGGCATACATACTGTGAAGTATTTGGGCCAGCCCGATTTGCCCAATAAATAATTTCATCTTTTGATAAACCTTTTTGAGTAAGGTGTGTAGGTGACATATGTTCATCAAGACATATATCTTGGCGAATACCGTAATTAATTGCATGTTCCGCAATTTTTTCACGCTCATAAAAGATATGTAGTGTTGATTGAGTAACTTTGAGATCGACATGCAAATGTATATGGGTATAAGGAACTGAATATTGATTCCCATCATATTCAACTCGATAGAATTCACTCACCCGCACATGTCTTTTCCATGAACAGAGTTCATAAGGATAAAGTGGTAATGGTGATATATCCTTGCTATCCAGCGACAAAAACTGTTCGTAGCGACTGATGGTAAAACGTCGAGTTGTTTTTCGATTGATGATATCCATCTTTTGCTGAATGGCTTGGTTTAATTCTTCAATAGAAAAGAATTTTTGATTTCGTAATGAAGCAAGTACTGCACGTTGCACAATCTGAACACTGACTTCAGCTAGACCCTTATCTTTTGGATGACGAGGACGAGTTGGAATAATTGCAAAATCATAATGTGCAGCAAAGTCTTCAAAATCTTTTTGAAAGATTAAGCCCGTCTTATTATTTTTAATGACTGCTGATTTGAGATTGTCTGTGATTACGGTTGCAGGAACACCACCGATATGATCAAAAGTTTTGATAAAACATTCAAGCCAATGCTCCACCCTTTGACTTGGCACAGCATAAGCAAATGTATAAGCAGAAGCCCCTAGAACCCCTACAAATACTTGAGCATAGCTCTTTGACCCATCTACAGGTGAAGTAATTTCCATTGTTCTACCACAGAAATCAACAAGTAAAGCCTCACCACTCTTAAAAGTTTGGCGCATTGACGCATGTTTTTTATTGCGAAAATGATTTAATACATGGCAAAAACGAGAATATGAAAGACCTTCTTTATATTGAGCAATATATTCTTGCCAAAGGAGTTCCAGAGTCATATCCCGCTTTTTGAGCTCTTGATTGATATATTCAAAATCAGGATAGATTTTTCGTGTTGGGTAAGTTGGAGTGCGTGAAATCTCAAAATAATCCAACAACTCCAGATTAGTAAATAAATTAAGCTCACTATTATCAATCGGAAAAAGTGTTAATTTATCAAAAATCGTTTTTACAGAACTGCGGTTAGTCCGAGCCTGTATCGCTGTTGACCTTTGGCTATACCCAAGATTAAGTAGTCGAACAATTTGCCTAATTTTATCTGTTTCAATACGCATAGGAATGGACCTCTTTGGTTTAAAAGAGGCAGAAAGCACTGCGTGAACATTGATAAATCAATCGATGTTCAATACAATGAAGTTGTCTTGACGGCAAAATTAAGACAACTTTAGAGACTCATGTACCCGCATGAGTCTCTATTATTTCTGCCGTATTTAGTTATCTTTCATCTGTTGTACATCGCTAGGAATTTGCAAAAATTGCTTTAAAATAAAGTTAATTTGAGCATTCATGGATCTTTGTTGAGCAATAGATTCTTCCTGTAATTGCTTTCTTAAATGAGCAGGAATACGAATTTTAAGCTGAGCAAGTTCATGAGTATTGGGGTTCATAGAAACCTCTTTGGACCACATTGGTTTAAATATTTTAAACCAATGTGGTTTATATATCAATATATAAGGTCCATGTTCTATGAGTCTATTAACTGATTCTCAAGTAAAACTCAGAATACCCACTGAATTAAAACAAAGAATTGAAGCTGAAGCACAAGATGCAAAACGTTCAATGAATGCAGAAATTGTGTCACGTCTTGAAAATAGTTTTAATTTTAAAAAGTTAGATGCAGAGAATGGGAATACTATATTAAGTCCTTACCAACTTTTAGATCGTAAAAAAGAATTATCAGATAGATTAGTTCATGCTATTCAATGGGCGAATTTCAATAACTTTCGAGAGTTAAAATATTCACATATTGCAGAACAGCTTGGGTATGAAACAGCAGAAATCTTTTTGGATTGGGTACAAGGTAAACATGAACCTACATTTGTTGAACTCAGAAAAATCGCTGAATTCTTAGGGGTAGAGCAAGATTGGCTGGTGCATGGTGATGGCTATCCAACACCACATTCTTCCTTCGATGCTTCAGGTTCACCTGAGCGAGATATTCTAGAGCTATTTCAAACAGAAGGCATCTCTGATCATGAAATTTTTATGAGCAAAGTTAAAAAGATTCACTTTGTAAGGAATATCTCCCCTGAGGGTGAGTTAGTGATTGTTCGAGAATATAAGAATGAGAAAGTAAATGTATTGGAAACTCGAGCTCATATTTCTACAGTAATTGGTGATGGTGGGCGAAGAATGCTGCAAAATTTTGCGAGTTTATGGGCTCACCTTTATGATAGTCCTCACCGTAATTCAGTACATAGTTATTTAATGAAGAAAGAAAAATTTAATGAGCTTCGTAAACTATACACACACCCTTTAGCTCTCCTACACCATACTCAACCATCTTATTGGTGGGAGGAAATTTGGAGAAAGCAGCCAAGTGCTCACACTGCACAACTATATGAAGGCCAATGGTCTGATTGGTTATCTACTGTTCATGTTGCAAGTGAAGGAATTAAAGATACGAATTCATAATCTTGATAGGTAAAAGTAATAAATTTAAATACTTTTCAGATTTTTCTTAAGAAATAGTACCGTATAACAGCCAAATTAACTAAACACTAAAAAGAAGTTAGCGGTATATTTTTAAATATCAAATACTTAATACCAGTAGTTATTTAATTAAAACAACGTTATTGGTGATAAATTTATTTGTCTATTAACTGGTTCTGTTTACAAAACTTGCTAAATTAGAAAATCTCCCTCCCATCCAAATTTAGCTTATATCTTGGGTGTGAGGTCTACCTATGGAAATGTCTGATTCTGCTTGATCATTACAATTGGAATTAAACCAAATGGAAATATTTCCACGGTTGATGGAGGCTTGACTGTATGAGGATGAATTAGTGGTTTTGTAGCTGTTTGGGGAGTGTGATTCATGCCTTAGTAAGGAGCAGCAACAAAGCTATGTAATGGAAATGAAGGAAGTCAAAGAAAAATAACTTTTATTGAGAATGATTATTGACTATATTTTTTTTGTGTTTATTATGTAATTTTTATAGGTATAAAAAATTATGTCTTATAACTCTGAAAAGAAATTAGTTAAATTGTATTGTGGAGATAAGATAAAAATCTACTTTTTATTAATTCTAAATCTAGTTTTTATTAATAATTTAGCTATAGCAAATACTACTCAATTGCCAGTTATCAGTGTGAAAGCTACTCAAGATAACTTTGGTTGTACGACTTGTTTAAATCAATTTCGAGCTTATGATGCTCCAGGTACTAGTATTCCTTGGGTACCTCCAGTTTTTATACTTCCAACAATAAATAGTAACTCTTCTGCTGAAATAAATTGTGATAAAACGAATAATCCAATTACAATAAGTAATGGGCAAAAAACTCAAAAAGAAATTGATTTTACCATGAAAGGTGAAATGCCCTTAGAGTTTATTCGTTTTTATAACTCAAGAAATTCCGGTGCTTCAGATTTTTCGAAAAATGGTAAGTGGAAACATAGTTATGATTATAAATTATTACGAGATGACATTGGTAGTTTTTATAGACAAAACCCTGAAGGTATTATTGAGCTAGTCAGAGATCATAATAATAAAAACACTGCTGTTTTAGCTAATTTTGATGCAAAACTTGTTGAGGATGAAGACTTTAAGAATATTTTTAATATTAATTATACGCTAACATACAATGACGGAAGTGTCGAGGTATATCATGGGGGGACAGGAGAAATTTTAAAAAAAATTAACTCTCATGGCGTGGGGTGGACTTTTAAATATAATTTATCTAGAAATAGTGACTTTATTTATGTTCTTGATACTTTGAATGTAATACATACAAGTGGCAAAAAAATAACTTTAAAGTGGTCGGGGGATAAAATAATTAGTGCAACAGATGCTAATAATAATGTATATAATTATTCTTATAATGGTGATAGGTTGGAGAAGGTTCATTATCCAGCTAATAATAGTGTAAAAACTTATCATTATGGAGAGAATGGGGCTGAAAGCCAAGTCTTAACTGGAATATCAGTTGATGGTAAAAGATACAATACATACTATTATAACGGTAATCAAGCAATACAAAGTGGTAGAAGCGATGGAACACAAACGGATAAATTAACTTTTGGTGGTAACTATACAATAGTTACTAATGCCCTAGGGGCTATTTCAAAGTATATTTATACTGATAATAATAAAAATAAACTTGCTAAGATTGAACGTAGTGGCGTAAGCAATTGCCCTAATAGCAGTGTATCAACTACTTATGATAGTAATGGTTATATTAGTTCTAGTACAGATTGGAATGGTAATACAACAGAATATACAAGGGACGCTACTGGTAAAGTTACACAGCAAATTACAGGTATAAAAGGTACAGATCGTAGTCGAATCACGACTATTAAATATCAATGGGCACCAGCTTCTAATCTTTTAAGTAAAATAGAACGCTACGGTAGTTACAATAGTATAAATAATCAGCCGATTGATGAAGTCGTTTATGAATACTATCCTGTGACACATCTTGCTAAATATAGAATTAAAAGCGTTAAGCAATGTAGTAAGCAGAATACAACCATTTGTAGCATTACAGGTTATGGTTATACCTTCCATAGTAATGGTATGCTCAAAGATGTAGCAATCAATAACAATGGAAAAACAACAACATATAATTATGATGCAGTTGGAGACTTGACCCAAACAAGAAATGCTCTGGGACACATCACCAGTTATAGTAACTATAATGGACTAGGGCAAGCCGGTAAAATCACGGATGCTAATGGTTTAGTTACTGAGTTTACTTATGATGCTCGTGGGCGTATCACAATTGAAAAAGAAATCTTAGCCAGCAATCAGGTTCGTACAACGACTTATCAATATGGTGCTTTTGGGGTTACCCAGATTGAACGTAATGGTATGAGGGAAACCATTAATTATAATGATAATGGTACCATTGCGAGTATTACCCATGGTGTCGGAAATAGTATCACTAGCGGACAGTATTTTACTTATTCTAAATTGGGTAAGCTGTTAACTATCGAATATAGAGAGGGTAATAATGTTAGATACTCTCAAGCGAATGAACATAATCAACTTGGTTGGACAACAGCAGATAAAGGAAATAATAGTCAAAATATTCGTTATAATTACGATGCTAATGGCAATCTGATTAAAAAAACGGACTCGCTAAATAAAGCCACAACCTATCAATATGATGTATTCAATCAACTCAATACACAAGTTAATCCAGATGGAAATACAATAGAATATCGTTACGGAGGGGCTAATGAGTTAAGGTTTGTTAAAGATGCTCGTGGCACAACGACAGCATATAGTTACGATGGCTTTGGTAATCTAATAATGCAAAGTAGCCAAGATACGGGAGTGTCATCCTATGAATATGATCAAAATAGTAATTTGATTAAACTGACACGTGCAAACAACGTTGTGACGACATATACGTATGATGCACTTAATCGACGAACCAAGGCACAAACAGGTAATGAAATCCAAACATGGACTTATGATAATTGTACAAACGGTAAAGGTCGCCTCTGTGCTATTTCAGATGGTATTACTTCTAAAAGCTATAGTTATACAAAAGATGGGCAATTAAGTGTACAAATAACCAAAACTGATGGTGTCAGTTATCCAGTTTATTGGACCTATGATGAATATGGTCGATTAATCGGTGAAAGTCGAGCCAGTGATGGTTTTAAGGTGAGTTATCATTATGATGCTTTGAGCCGAGTTAATTCAGTAAAGGTAAAAATACAAGGTATAGACCAGACTGTAGTAAGTAATATTCAATATGAACCCTATGGTGAAATTAAAAACTGGACGTATGGCAATGGCTTAATTAAAACCAATACTTTTGATCGAGATTATCGCCTGACAGCCATCAAGACTCCAACTATTCAAGATTTAGTATATAACTACAACAATAATAATTGGTTAAGTAAAATTACCAATAGCCAAGAAAGCAATAAAACCACAACCTATAGTTATGATGTTTTAGGACAATTGACCAAGTCAGCCTCTCCCCTTTATAGCGAAAGTTGGACTTTCGATGGAAATGGTAATCGTCTCACACGTACCGGCAATACCAATCTAATTACTAATTACCAAACAAGTACAGCGAATCGCCTAGCAAGTACGTCTACAACTGAAGCTAAACAATTCACTTATAGTAGTCTTGGTAATTTGACCAAGAAAACAGGACATGGTGGTACAGTCGATTACACCTATGATGGCTTTAACCGTTTAAAAACAGTTAAATCTGGTAGTGTAACAAATACTTATGATTATGATGTCTTTAATTTGCGTAGTCGTAAGATGAGTAGTGCGGGTAGTATTAATTATGTCTACGCGCCTGACGGACGACTATTAGCTGAATCTGGATTATCAGCGACACAAACAGGTGGTTTAGGTAGCGTATATATCTGGTTGGGTGGACAAGTAATTGGTGTGGTACGGGGTAACAAAGTAAATTTTGTTCATAGTGACCATTTGGGGCGACCAGAAGTCCTAACCAATGTCAGTAAAGCGGTAGTTTGGAAAGCACAGACGAGCAGTTATGATAGTTCAATGGTTCAAAGTAGTATTGGACAATTTAACATCGGTTTTCCTGGACAGTATTATGATACTGAAAGTGGGCTTTGGTATAATTGGAATCGTTACTATGATCCAAGTATAGGCCGTTATACGCAAAGTGATCCGATAGGACTGGCTGGTGGATTAAATACTTATGCTTATGTAGAAAATGACCCTATCAATTCAACTGATGAAAATGGACTAAATCGTCGAGTAATGAATCCATCTAATGGTTCATCTACTATCAATTTTCAAGCAGCCTCTTTAATCAACCAAATACGACGTTATGATCCATCTTTTAGTTATTCAACGGTTAGTCCTAATTATAGTCCAGCAAGATATAATAGAAATGATATTAATATATTGAATCAACAACTTAGGGAATTAACTTCAAGAACGACTTGCTTACCTGATAGTGCGTGGGCAGGAAAAGCTCCTCATCAGGTAGAACCAGGTATCAGATATAGAGAGCAGAATAGATATAATTCACGCACAGGAAACATGGAAAGGTCAGAAGTATTTTATGATCAATATGGTAGACAAATGCGAAGAATCGATTATACAAATCATGGGTATGGTAATAGAAATGATCCAAAAAATTACCATAGCACCCCACATACTCATTTATATGAATATGGTCCAGGGACAGTTGGCGGTAGAAACATTATGATAAATCATGATTGAGTTTTTAAATATATAAATATTGGAGAGTACGATGAGCTTGGAAATATTGAATAAAGAATTTAATAATTATGATGAGGTTTTTAATTTATCATTTAAGTATGACTTTATTAACCAGTGTTATAATTTGGAAATTATTTTGGCCGATAATTTGAGGGACTTTATTGAATCAAAGTTTTTAAAGGTATTGTTTTTTAATGTAAGTGACTTAAATATATCTAAATTAAATGGAATTTATAATCAATTTTTTAAGATGCTAATTGTAAATAATGACGAAGGTTTAGAGAATGTGTTTTATGAATTAATCCAAACTGAAGAAGATAATATTTATTGTAAATTTAGGGATTATTCATTTGAGTTATTAAGTTATATTGAATGAGTGAGGTAATAAGCTGAAAATTTAGAATGGTGCCGTAGCTTTATAGATCAATATCATGATGTGGACTCTAAATTTTGGTATATGAGAGGGCCTCACATAAATAACAGAAATTAAAAGCATAGGTTAAGCAGCCATTAAAGTTGGTCTTTTCTTGGTTTGCTTCAGATGGTCTTTCCTAGTGTAATGCCACAACCAATTTTTTCCATAATATTTTACTTGCTCCAATGTATTGAACAAATGTTTGCTCACCTAACGGCTTTGTCCAAAAAATCCATTAAAGTGGTATAGCACGAACAGGATTGACTGGTATGGCAGGAACAGGAATGGGTGGTACTTTTATGCAAGAATATGCAGTTTGTGATAGAAATAATATATCCATTACCCCAATCTCAACTTTTTAAGTGATTGAAATAAAAAGGACATAACCCTATTTTAGTTTCCACCAAGAAATTAAAGCAAAGTTATGTCCATTGAAGAATTTATCATTTTTGTCTATGTAATCATAGAAGAACTTTATCCCATTGTTGTTACTCAGCCCCTGAGAACTCGTGGTTTTCCGCCTGCTGTTACTGATGCAGAAATCATCACTATGCAAATAGTAGGTGAATTTCTTGGTTTAGATACAGACAAAAATATTTGGATGTATTTCAAAAACAATTGGTTAGAATGGTTTCCAAAATTAGGATCTTATCCCAATTTCTGTAAACATTGTGCAAACCTGTGGCATGTCAGTCAATCCATTATGGCACAGCTCATTCAGCGTTATGGTTCAGATAACATTCACTTTATTGATGGCTTCCCACTCCCTGTCTGTAGTTATACCAGAGCTAGAAAGCATAAAAACTTTAAAGAATACGCAGGTTTTAGTTATTGTGCTGCAAAACAAGAAAAATATTATGGTTTCAAAGCTCATATCGTCATTAATCTTTCAGGCATGATTTCGGGTTATACCTTTGCACCTGCTCATTGTGATGAGCGAGATGTTGCACCTGAAATTACGAATGATATTTACGGTTTACTGGGAGCAGATAAGGGCTATTTAAGACCAGAATTGAAACGATATTATGAATATCAGGGTATTGATTTACAAACACCCTTTAGAAAAAACATGATAGATTTCAGACCTAAAGAGACACTGCAAATACTGATGAAAGCCAGAAGAAAGATTGAAACAGTGATTGGTCAATTAACAGATCGCTTTCACATTCAGAAAGTGAGGGCAAAAGATCTATGGCATTTAACCCACCGCATAACTCGTAAAATTCTGTCGCATACAATTTGTGTGGTGCTAAATAAAAAGCTTGGTCATTCACCAATTCAATTCGAAAATCTTATTTTAAGTTGAGATTGGCGTATCCATTATGAACTTTAGTCTTCTTAACCTTATTTTTTTCTTTATCAAGATGATTGCGTTGTAGTGCTTAATAAATCGGCAACTATTAAAAGAGTACAGATGGTGCAAAGCTTAGAGTAGTGCCATTTAACGTATATGAATTGCAAAATTTAAAAATTACTAGTGTTTTCTCTATACGATAAGTGCGATATTGGGTACTAAACGGTACTTTTTGACTAGTTAAGTTCCAATTTTCGCACTTATCGTATTACATATATGCATAGACAGGAAATTTATAGGGGATACCCTTCATTCATTGAGTACTTGGAGTCGTTCTATAACTTTCTCGGAAAATGGTAGCCAATAGTTCCAGGATTTATATGTTGGATTATATGAACCACGTCCTTCACGTTTCCATTCTTTAAGCAATGCAATGATTTCTGGGTTATATGTACTATTTACTGAGATCATCCCACTCGAAAAATGGCGTACATTTACATGCATGCCTTTTACTTTAAATTTATAGTCCTGCCAAGTTGGAGTAGTGTTCTGTTGTGACGAGGTCATGTGTGATGTGGCGGGTACGTGCGTAGGATTAGTAGCTTTTTGCTGCGCACTGGTTTCCTCTGAAGGGAATGGATAAACCCATCTTCTATTTTCTATATTTTCAAGGATTTGCTGTTTGGCTTCGATACTTGGAATTGCAATATCACTTTTAAGAAGTGGCGATAAATCGATTTGAATGCATTTTGATTTTAAGACTTCAATACGTTTGAGTTTTTCAGCATCAATAAAATGAGTAACTGCAATTTCAATTAAAATAGGTTCCCCATCAAAATAACCAATAAGATCAGGACGGATTAAGCCTAGAGAGAATTCAGGGAGTAAGTTTTCGAAGGTCCACCATGCTGCCTCATTATCTGATTCAGGTAAAGCGGGAAGCATAAGTCCCATAGATTCAAGAATAACTTCTTTAGCATATTTATGGAGTACAGATTCAGGGTTAATGGTACAGCTTGCTTTATTACTTGCATGAGCAAAATGATGTTCCTTAATCTCACCTTTACGAGCGATAACGGCTTCACCGCATTCAAAGCAAGTACACTGGCAAGCGAGTCCACGTTCAACCTGCTCAATATTAACCAATTTATTATTTTCGTTTAATGCAATATGCATCGTCATGACTAAAATCCTTAGTGAAGTTGATTTACTCACTCACTATGCTTATGGTCTAATTCTGATAACACTGTATAAACGGGGTATATACGGGTATGTGGGGGTTTAAGTGTTTGAATTAAAATTAAAAGTTTTTTCAATTTTATGGAGTGTGCTCAAGGATGATTTAGCACAAAATAGGGCTTATGAATGCTTAAAGGTAATGTGTGCTGCGACGCTTGGGCTATTAAAGGGGCAAGTTGATGATCATGTTGCCTATTCAAGGTATAAATTGAAGGCAGCTGTAGATGGGAAGCTTTCTGCGGATAACGTAGATCCAAAAGAATTAGGAAAATGGATCAATGAAAGAAAACTGAATGAATACCTTGAGCGTTTAAGTTCTAAGCATATTCAAAAATTTTCCGAAATCGGATATGTGCCGGTTGTACGCACGAACGACACTGTTGGTGGAAAAGGTAATGAGCGTCTTTTTTGGTTGGACATTCAAGAGACTGTAATTGAAAGTGTTGATGAAAAATTAGTAAATGAGGAAGATATTGAGTACATCACTTATGAACGTGTAGATTCTTCAGCAATAAAGATGTCGTGGTTTTATCGATTTATATTTAAGAATGGTGAAATAAAAAATAAAAGTATAAGAGGACTGTTTATGCTGATAGTTCTCTTTGGCGGTTTTATTTCATGGGCTTTATATGTTTGTGCATTTTCAATAGTTTTAGTACGTGAAGGACAAAACTTCACGACACTTGATTTGTTATTTATAGTCTGTCTAATTGGATTTTCTTACCTATCATTCAAATATTGGTTCGTTCCAATGTGGAATTTACCGGAGCATCGTGTCATTAAAGCACCTATGACGTTTATTTCATTAGCTGAAGAACATGCTGATATTGAGATGTATCGTGATAGAGAGCGTAATCAATTAACACGTGTAACTCGGTTTAGAGGGATATGTCCTATTTGTTCAGCAGAGGTTGTACTTAGAACTGGCCAAACTGATCATAATTTGCCATTAGTTGGACGTTGTGTAGAAAGTCCTTTTGCGCATGTGTATAGCTTTGATCGAGTGCTTATGATTGGAAAGCTGTTAAGTCGGTAATGATATTAAAATTAAGTGTGAAGAATTAAGTCAATGAGCTATTCTCCTATTTGTACAATCAATGCAAATCAAATGGATAATATATATGTGGTTGGTGATTTGCATGGCTGTTATAGCCTTTTGATGCAAGAGCTCAAGAAAATCAATTTTGACTTTCAAAATGACGGACTCATTTGTACAGGTGATCTTGTAGATCGAGGCGAAGAAAACTTAGAATGTATTTCTTTATTGAATCAATCTTGGTTTTTTACGGTACGAGGTAACCATGAAGAAATGTGCATAAGGTCGCCTCATGATCGTAAAATAAAAGATATACATGCACGTAATGGGGGGGAGTGGTTTTATCAACTGAGTGCGAAGCAACAATTTGAAATTATCGAACTATTTAAACAACTTCCTTTAGTTATTGAGGTTCAATTCGAACATAAAATCATTGGTGTAGTACATGCAGACGTCGATATTCATGATTGGAATGCTTTTAAGCACGACATTGCACAAGGCGACTATAAAATTTCAGGTGTAAGTTCGGCTTATGCGAATGCGCTGTGGGGGAGAGGACGTATCCGTAATCATTCAGAACATTACGATACTGTGGAAAATATTGATGAAATCTATCTGGGTCACACCATTGTAAAAGAGCATACTAAAATAGATAATTGCCATTACATTGATGTGGGTTCCTCTTTTACCAAGAAGCTTTGTATTGTAAAAATCCAGTAAACACGGTGATGTGGTAGGGGAGTTCGGTGGTGAAAAAAGTTCAACAGGTCAAAAAAGCAACACTTGAATCATGTATCCTAGCTTGTATCCCGTAATTTTTTAATATTAATTAGTGTAATAAAAACAATAGGGTAGGAGAGGGTTGTTGTCCGTCTGGGCCCACCAAATTTATCAAGCACTTAAGGGTAACTCTCTTAAGTGCTTTTTAATTCCAGATTCCATATAAGCACTATGTAATTAATTAAATAAAGTATAGAAGCAGATCCAAGTTTATTATCAGTATATTTAGAAAATAGAATAACCCCATAAAAGGTAGGATTTTGGTAGGTAGGTTTCTCTACAGATTTATTCCATACTTCTATTACGGTAAAGGCCTTTGATAATAAAAGAGAAATGATAGAAGGAATCAAACCATAGCTTTTAGGAAATTACAGATTAAAAAAAAACGGTTTACTTATCCCTTATGTTTATTTTATAAGGCTAGGGATGCACAAGTAGTCAAAATTTTTTAAAACGGCGCTGTAAGCCTCTATGTAAGTCAACTCTCCACTCGATGGACTTACATTTTTTTACGACCCTGCTCACGGCTTTTTGAAAGCGGGCCAAGAAAACGTATCTCCATACGGTCATTTTGGCTTATCCTAAATCCTTGAGGGGATAAGGAGCAGGCGTTGTTCTTTTCTCAAAAATTTAATTAGCTCAAAAACAGAAACTAAATACTTTTATTCTGAAGCAGGATAATATACTGTAGGTTTGATAAGAATAGAATCATATATCTTGCTATAAGTGATTTCTGTCCGCAGTTTATTAAATGAAAAGCAATCAAAATGATGTGTGCTGAAAAAACAGGAGGTTTTAACTTGGTAAACTAAACACACTCATCAGGAGTTTACCATGAGCAAGAAATACAAGACTTACACCACAGAATTTAAAGCTGAAGCCATCAAATTAATTGAAGCCAATCAAGGCAATGTCTCGGAAACAGCTAGACAACTTAGCATTTCAATGCAAACTCTTTCAAATTGGAATACCAAAGCAAAGGCTGGAACTTTAGCAGGTACAAAACAGTATTCACCTGATCTAAACGCTCTACTCGAAGAAAATAAAAAACTTAAACAACAGCTCAAAATAGCTGAAATGGAACGTGAATTTTTAAAAAAGGCAGCAGCGTACTTTGCCAAAGAAAGTCAGTAAGGTACGCCTATATGAAACAAAAAAGATATTCATTTCCAATTACCTTAATGGCTCGATTACTTCATGTTTCAGTTTCATGTTTTTATGATTGGCTCAAGAGAGGTGTGAGCAAAAGAACGATTCAACGAAATCAACAGACGATATTGGTGAAAATAGCCCATGAGGAGACAAGGCAGAGCTATGGTTATATTCGATTAACCAAATACTTACAAGCTCAGGGCATAAAAATGAGTATGTACGCTGTACGTCAGATAAAAGCGCTGAACCACCTGTATTGTAAGCGACACAAGCGTTTTAAAAGGACTACGAATAGTGACCATAATCGAGCGATCTATGAAAACCTGCTGGAGCAACAATTCTCAATGACTAGACCAAATCAAGCATGGTCAAGTGATATTACGTACATATGGACTGTTGAAGGATGGCTGTACTTAGCAGCGGTAAAAGACCTTTACACGAAGCAAGTGGTTGGCTATAGCTTAAATGAGCGCATGACAACACAGCTTGTTTGTAATGCGCTAAATATGGCTATTCACAATCAAAAACCAACCAAAGAACTGATTGTGCATTCAGACAGAGGAAGTCAATATTGCAGCCATGAATATCGAAATATACTTGAGCAATATGGTTTTCAAGGTTCAATGAGCAAGCGCGGAGACTGTTACGATAATGCACCGATTGAAAGCTTTTGGGGAATACTGAAAAATGAGTTAGTGCATCATTACAACTATCAAACCAGAGAAGAAGCCAAAGCAGATATTATAAAATACATTGAGTTATTTTATAATCATCGAAGAATTCAAAAGGGTTTGGGTTTTAAGACACCAAATCAAATGGCCGAAGACTTTTATAAGTTGGCTGCCTAAAATCTCCCAAGGGAAAGTCTCCTGATAATTCAGCGTATATCAAAATTATAAATTTTAAAGTATGGGGTGATTTTTTAATTTTTAGCTCAATTGAAAATTTATTATAAGCATAAAAGTTAAAATTAAATAACTGCTAATATTTAAATATCCTGAAATTTAAGTAATGCCTGATGCACTGGCTGACTCTTTGGCATCAATTCAATCAAGCGTTTTACTGTATCAATTGCTTCGGGGAAACGAGCTATATGTTTAAGCAATACATCCGTTTCATTTGCTTTAAAAATGGCATCACGCAGAATCGATATAACCGGCATCCAGAGACTGTTCTGTTTGCAGGAAATCGGCTTCTACATGAGCGAGTAGACGATAAGGCCGTGAACCCAACATGCCACCTAAAAGATCTCTAAGTTGTGACATTTCTGCTTTTAAGGTACCCATACTCACTTTGCGTTCACCATAGAGCGCCTGATGCAGATTATCCATACTTAAACCTTGTGGATATAAAGCTAAAATCGCAAGAATTTCAGTCTGACGTGGTGTAATTGTTAAAGCTTTACCATTAAAAATGACCTGTGGGACAAAAAAAGCACGAATATATAAACGCTGTCTTTGTGATTCCAGTAAAGCAGATTGAATAATTGAGGCACAGCGTTCTGCTGCCAGTAGACCCAAGCTATTATGCTTTTGCCATTCAGTGGATAAGGCAATTACACCCAGAATGTGTTTGGAATACGGATCAATAATGGGTGCAGCATAACAGGCCATATCTTGGACCGATGGCATGTAATGTTCGCTGGAAAACACGCAGCTAGACTGTTGGGTTTTGATCGACAGCGCGAATGCTCTGTTCTAGCTGTGCAGCATAAGATAGCGATAAACTACTGCTTTGGCGTAGCTGATCAATTTTTTGTCTGTGTAGTATCAGATTTTGCTCTGTCATCATTCCTTATTCTCACAATAATTCATGATTTACACCCATGGTAATTATTATTGTTTTTGTGAAGAATCAAAAGAAATGTAAACCTGTCGCATTTCAAACCTTTTTCTAACTTTATGATGATTATATTAATCTAATAATGTGAAGAAGTACCTTATACCAAAGCTGTAGATGCGACTTCGTCACATTAAAATAGGCAAAGGAAGTAGATATGCGTGATCTCGATTCGAATTTGCTTGGTCTAAAAATTCATTATAAAAATCTTTTAGTAGGTAATAGATCATTCCAGGTAAAGGCGAAGAATATTTTGATCATTTCTTCTTAGTTGGCACTAAAGCAGATTCTGGTTCACTTTTTTATGATCTATTTCAAACTAAAAAGCAGCTTTCAAATTTCAATTTTATAGAGGAAATTTAAGGAATTTAAAAGCATTAAACTCTGGCTAGTAGTTAGCTACACTGTAATGATTCCGACAAAATTATTTGAACGAATTTATAGAAAGCCTGAATCTATCTTCAGTCTTTTTCGAATCTCTCTAAGCCTGATATTGACTGAATCAGGCGTTATATAGCCTATAGAATAGTTTAAAGCTCAATTCCTTGTCTTATAAAAACCTTATTGATTAAAGATAACTTCTATAAATCAGTAACCTATGAAATGATGATGTTTGAATCGAAAGAAAACTTTAAAAAGCAGATGAAGTGTATTTGACAGAATGTAAAAATATGTTAATAAATATAATATGATTTTTAAACCAAAATCATGGATGTTTCAGGAAGAAAGATCAGGAAGCTGATAAAAAATAATTACAGGAGTTTTAGCAATGCTTCGATTATTAAAAAAAATATTTTGTCTGCACATTTATGAATACCAGCAAATGGAGGAAATTGGGGCAGATTGGGAATGCCGCAAATGTGGTACCCAAAGAGATTAAAAAAATACTGCAAGAAAAAGTGAGCAATATGCTCACTTTTTTATATCCATTATATTTAATCTAAACTCATATCCGTTAAAATCATTACCAGTATCACATGATGAGAAGGCTTAAATGAGCAAAGATTTCCATGCCAAAACCTATATTGTATAGCCAAATACTTAAAAATATAGAACAATAGAAACATGGGATATTCAAAAGATTTTAAAGACAAAGTCATAGAAATTATGACTAGAGATAAAATGTCTGTGCGAAAAGCAGCACAGCATTTTAACGTCTGTATACAGACGATTCAGAATTGGAAAAAGTCCACTGTAACTAAACCTATTCCTGGTCGCCCAGCTAAAATTAGCAAAGAGCAAATATTGAATGATGTTGAACAATATCCCGATGATTACATCAGTGAACGGGCAGAACGTTTTGGTGTCAGTACACATGCAGTATTTAATGCGCTACATGCTGCAGGAATATCGCGTAAAAAAAGACGTTAAAGCACCCTAAAGCAGATCAAAATCAACGTCGGCAATTTCAGAACTTGATTGAATGTTTAGAACAACAATTACCACTGGTTTATATCGATGAAAGTGGTTTTCAAAGCGAAAGTACGAGATCGCATAGTTATAGCTATAAAGGAGCGCGAGCTGAAGCTGAATTTAACTGGCAGTTAAAAAATTGTAGCAATGCGATTGGCGCATTAATCGAAAATAGATTGCTTACAGTTGGAGTATTTGATTGTTCAGTGAATACCGAGGTATTTGAATGCTGGATTGAACAGGATTTATTGCCAAAGCTGAAAAAAACCAGTGTATTGATTATGGATAATGCCACCTTTCACAAAGGAACAAGGCTTCAGGAGTTGATACGTTGTGCAGGCCATTACATTGTGTGGCTTCCTAAATATAGCCCGGACTTAAATCCTATAGAAAAAATGTGGTCACGAGTAAAAATGATTCGCAATAAATTTAGAGTTAAAGATATTGATAAATTGTTTAAAGATTACTGTAATGATTTATTTAGTATTTAGCTATAGATGAAAATCTGGCTGACACTTTGCACTGGTTAAGCCTGCATCAGGACTGTTATGACTCTTTTAGTTTTGATGCACTGACGCAGGAACTGGTCGTACATCATGCCAATGGAACAGACCAGATCCGGATCGGTGATTATCTCAATTCCAGTTATGGCATTTTAATTACTGCACATAACTTTTCAGCATCTTGAATTATTTCAATTAACTTGCCATTGCATCAGTCGCCAATGCGCGGATGCTTGGCTTAGGTTGTTCTGCTACCAGTCCCAATTTTTCAAAGAGCTGCTGGTCACGACCTTTGGCTGTATTTGGAGTCGTTAGCAGTTTTTCGCCTGAAAAAATCGAGTTGGCACCCGCCATAAATGCCAATGCCTGATCTGAGTCAGTCAGTGATTCACGGCCTGCCGAAAGACGGATATAACTTTTGGGCATCAGAATGCGGGCCACTGCAATAGTTCGAATCCATTCAATCACATCCAGTTTTTCAACATCTGCCATCGGTGTGCCTTCAATTGGCACCAGCATATTGATAGGTACAGATTCTGGGTGAATCGGAAGTGTAGAAAGCTCAAACAATAAACCGATCCGATCATTGCGACTTTCACCTAAGCCTACAATGCCACCACTACACACTTTCAAGCCAGCTTGGCGCACATGATCCAGTGTATCTAGTCGGTCATCAAAGCTGCGGGTACTGATAATATGTGAATAGTATTCACGTGACGTATCCAGATTGTGATTGTAATAATCCAGACCAGCATCTTTCAGGCGTTCTGCCTGTGAGGCATTCAGCATGCCTAAAGTCATACAGGTTTCGAGTCCAAGTGCTTTGACTTCACGTATCATGTCCAGCACATAAGGCATATCACGTTCATGCGGATTACGCCACGCTGCTCCCATACAGAAACGTGAACTGCCAGAAGCCAGAGCTTCTTTAGCTTCCTGAATTACTTTTTCTACTGCGATTCGTTTTTCCGCTTCGAGTTTGGAATCATAATGTGCGGACTGAGAACAGTATTTGCAATCTTCCGGGCATTTACCGGTTTTAATAGAGAGCAGGGTACTGACCTGAATGGTATTGGCATCAAAATATTGACGATGAACTTGTTGAGCTTGAAAGAGTAAGTCCATTAAAGGTTGTTGATACAGGGTCTCAATTTCTGCACGAGACCAATCATTACGTATTGGATCAATACTGTTCATCTGTCCATCCTTGTTCATATTTATTTATCAGGCTCCATCTTAAGTAAAAGTATCGCCGTCTTCATTAGCAAAATATGACCTTATAGAAAAAACAAAACCCACACAAGGTGGGCTTTGTTGTTGAACTCTTGATCGGACTTTATTCACGATGATTTCCGTGAATATTCTGGTTTTGTAAATCACTACGATGTTGCTTGTTTAATACACGTTCATCTTGTTCGTGCTGATTATTTTTTGGAGAGCCAAGCGGGCCATGTTGTGACTGCTGCTGTTGCTGTTGTTGCTCCTTCTGGTGTTGATGTTGCAACTCTTCAAGCTGTTCCTGATTTTGATGTTGTGTATCAGATGACTTTTGCATATCCACCTCCGGCTTTATTTCCATTCTTTTTCCTTTATGCCATAGCTTGCACAGTAACTGTGTAAGGCTTTGACGAGAAAATGTGAACCGAAGTAAAAATTGAAAATTACCGGGATTTTGCCAGTTGTTCCTGTATGGCCCAGTCAATATGAACTTGTACAATCTCATCATATTGATTCTGCTGAGCTTGTAATGCCTGGACAATCTGTGGATCAAAAGGCGCATTACCCAAGCCGATCGCAATATTGCGCATAAAGCTCTGATAGCCGGTACGCCGTAATGGACTGCCTTCAGTTGAGCTTAAAAATGTAGCTTCATCCCATTGCCAGAGATCCAGTAAACTCACTTGATCCAGTCCATGTCGGGGGTGAAAATCTTCAATATTGGTTTTCTGGGCAAAACTGTTCCACGGACAAATCAACTGACAATCATCACAACCAAAAACCCGGTTACCAATCCCTCGACGTAACTCTTCTGGAATGATTCCTTTATATTCAATGGTTAAATAAGCAATACAGCGACGTGCATCCAGCATATAAGGTTCAACAATAGCCTGTGTCGGGCAAATATCAATACAGGCTGTGCATGAACCACAATGTTTGCTTGCAGGCTCATCAAAGGGCAGTTCCAATGAGCTAAACAGTTCTCCTAAAACGAAAAAAGATCCGGATTTTTTGTGGATTAATAAAGTGTGTTTACCGGTCCAGCCCATGCCCGCACTTTCGGCCAGAGATTTTTCAAATACAGGTGCAGAGTCTGCAAAGGGGCGGGATTCAAATTCACCGACTTTTTCCCGAATTTTTGCAGCCAGCATTTTTAGGCGCCCGCGCATGGTTTTATGATAATCACGACCACGGGCATAACGGGCAATAATCGCAGAATTTGGTGCATAGGGCACTAAGCGCGGTTTTGGAAGATCGACCAGATAGTCCATTCGTACACAGATCACGGATTTGGTATTGGGAATAAGCAGTGTGGGATTGGCACGTTTTTCCAGATTTTCTTCCAGAAACTTCATATCACCGTGATAGCCGCGGTCTAAATATTCCTGCAAACGTACTAATTCTGCTTGAGCATCCGGTTTGGCAATGACACAATCAGAAAAACCCAGCTCTCGTGCCTGCGCTTTGATCCACGCTTTCAGTTCATTTGGATCTTGTTGATAAACTTGAATTTGCGCTTGGGAATCGGGTGTTGTCATAAACCAGAAACAGGAAATAAGAAATGCAGCAGCAAGTTTATCATAGCCGTGATATACAAGCATGGGAGCAGCGCTGGTTTGGCAAGCAAAATAGTTCTTATGGTTTGATGCAACAGGTGGCATGGTCGATTGCGCAGCGACTCATCCCTTTATTGGAACAACAGCAATTGACTCAAATCGCTGTCTGTTGCGGTCAGGGTAATAATGCCGGTGATGGCTATCTGGTAGGAAAATATTTAAAACAGGTCGGTTTTGAAATAGATATTTATACAGCAGAACCCGGTCCATCACAGGATCTGGCTCAAGCAATCGGGGAAGCTCAGCAAATCGGTATACCTACTTATTCAGGTTTTAATTTTCAGAAACAATATGAAGTTTATATTGATGCCTTATTTGGGATCGGTTTGAACCGTGATCTGAATGAAAATTGGCAACAGATTATTCAAAGCATTAATGCCCAGCAAGGTCTTAAAATTGCAGTGGATATTCCAAGCGGACTGCATGCCAATACAGGCCAGTCTTTGCCGGTTGCCATTAAGGCAGATCATAGTTTTAATGTTTTAGGTTTAAAGGCGGGACTATTTACCGGACGAGGCAAAGAATATGCCGGCAAGGTAGAGGTCATCTCGGTTATTCCTCCCGATGCTGAACTTGTGCCGATTGCCCAACTTTCCTCGACTCAAATTCATCTGCCTAAACGTGAAGCTTTTGGACATAAGGGCAGTTATGGGCATGTGCTCGTGATTGGGGGGCATGCTGATATGGGTGGTGCGGTCATTATGGCAGCTGAGGCAGCCTTTGCTGCCGGTGCAGGTAAGGTCACTGTGGTTTGTGATGCCAAACATCATACTGCCATTTTGTCACGTGCTCCGAATATCATGCTGCGTGATATTAATGCGCTAGATGCTGAGCAACGCCAAGCTTTAGTTCGTCATGTGGATGCTGTCTGTTTTGGTATGGGGTTAGGACGCGATGCTTGGGCTGAGAAGCAATATAATTACTGGTTTGACCTGATTCAGCAATCAGAACTGGAGACAGTTCTCGATGCAGATGCCTTGTGGTTTCTGGCAAAAGCACCACAAAATTTGAATGCCCATACTTATGCAACACCGCATCCGGGTGAAGCGGCTACTTTGCTAGAAATGAAAGCATCAGGAGTCGAAGCAGATCGCATTCAGACAATTAAACAGCTCCAGCAAAAATATCAGGGACAATGGGTGCTCAAGGGTTCAGGTAGTCTGATTTTAGAGGATGATCTTTATATTTGTACCGCAGGCAATGCCGGTATGGGAACCGGAGGAATGGGAGATGTACTTGCTGGCATGATCGCCAGTTTGAAAGCCCAATTTAGAAATACTATCCATTTACACGAGATCGTAACTTTGCACGCACTTGCAGGTGATGTACTGGCGGAAAAGGGTGAACGCGGCTTACAGGCGCAAGATATGAAACATGCCATTTACCAGGTTGTGAACCACTAAGGAAAATAAAAATGCAGGCCATTCATTTAATCATTCAGGGTAAAGTGCAGGGTGTGGGCTACCGTCGCTGGTTTGAACAACAAGCAATTCAATTAGGTTTAAAGGGTTTTGTACGTAATCTGGAAACAGGCGAAGTTGAGGCTATCATTGTTGGGAAGGAAGCGATTGTTCGGAAAATGATCCAGCTCAGCAGAACTGGACCACAACGTGCAAAAGTCACTGCAATACATCAGCAGAGTTTGAATCTCCAAGACGCGGATTTTCAGGACTTTAAAGTATTAACCGAAGATTAACGGCGGCGGGTGCTGACCCGGCTGCGTCCGCGTGCCATACCGCCCAAGGCATTCAATACGGCCATTTTACTCATGCTGCCTGAAGCATGGGCATGACAAATCGCAGCAGCAAGTGCATCGGCAGCATCTTGTTGCGGTTTTATTGTCAGGTTCAGAATACGCATAACCATCATCTGAACCTGTTCTTTGTCTGCAGCACCATAGCCCACCACAGACTGTTTGATCTGACGCGCTGTATATTCAGCAACTTTCAGATCCAGATTCACCAAGGCTGCGACTGCGGCACCACGTGCCTGACCCAATTTAAGAGCAGAATCCGGGTTTTGTGCCATAAACACTTGTTCCACCGCAGCCTCGGTCGGGCCGTAAAATTTGACAATCCGTTCTACACCGGCAAAGATTCGTTTTAAACGTTCAGGCATTTCCGCTGTTTCAGTTCTAATCGTTCCTGCATCAACAAAAGTAAGTTTTGAACCTTCTTTCTGGATGATACCGTAACCTGTTAGACGTGAACCGGGATCAATCCCAATAATTAATGACATGCCTGCACTTTAAAAATAAAATAATGCCCATATTGTTACATAAGCGTATCAAAAAAGCTTGATCCTGATGAAGCAGTTGATTACAGCATCCTAATATTTATTTTACTGAGATTAGATTAATTTTCATGAAATTATTTCTTATTATCCTGGCCGGCTTAGTCCTCGAAGTATTTGTATGGATTGGCGTGGGTGACCTTGTCGGGAGCATGTGGTACGTATTTTTCTGGTTCGTGGCGGCCTTCTTTATCGGTATGAACCTAATCCGGAAATATTCGGCCGGCGTTATGCCGCAAATGCAGCAAATGCAGATGGGACAGATGAGTGCAGATCCGGCATTATCGAATAATTTACCTAAGATCTTAGCCGGCTTTTTTCTGCTGATTCCTGGTTTGATTAGTGATGTACTTGCGGTATTAATGCTGATTCCACCTGTACAACGTGCTTTCCAGGCAGCCATGATGAAAATGATGATGAAACGTCAGCAAGCCATGATGGAAAAAATGATGGGTGGCATGATGGGCGATGTCGGTGGCGGTGCAGGTCAAAACCCGTTTGCGGAAATGATGCGTCAAATGCAGGATATGCAAAACCAGCAGGGTGGTCATAGGGATTCAACCATTATTGATGGTGAAGCCCGTGAAGTGACCCCGGAACCCAAGAAAATTGAAATGAAAGATGTGAACAAGAAATAAAATTACGCTTTCAATATAAATACTTCAAGCCAAATCTCATGATTCGGCTTTTTTATTGGAACTTTCTAATTTCGTTAAACAAAAGTTATAATAGTTTTTTTTACCATTTGATCTTTTTTTAAATGTCTTTGCTTTTTACCATCTGTTTTCTACATTTTGTAGCTCAATTAAGCCCCGGTCCTGACATTTTACTTATCGCAAAAAGTGCAGCCTCTACGACACGTATGAATGCCTTAAAGGTGATTGCTGGAATTTCAGCGGGGATCGTAGTTTGGGTGGTATTGACGCTAGCAGGCTTTACCGTATTGATCGACCAGTTTCCCTGGATTCAGCAGGTATTGATGGTCATCGGTGGGTTATTTTTGGCCAAAATGGGCTGGGCCATGTTAAAAGGCGGATGGCAAAGTTTTCAGAACAGACATCAAACTCAAGATGATTTAAATACGGTAGAAGCACCAAAAAGTTATTTTATGCAGGGTTTATTGACTAATCTGTCGAATCCTAAAACTCTGATCTATTTCAGTAGCGTATTTTCACTTGCACTGAGTTCATCAGCTTCTGATTATTTAAAAGCGCAACTGGCAGTGATTATTCCGCTGCAAACATTTATTACTTTTACTTTACTAATGCTATTAATTTCCCATCCTAAAATTAAAGAGGCTTACCAGCGATCAGGAAGTTATATCGATATGATTTCAGGCGGGTTATTCCTGATTTTTGCAGTCTGGTTATGGTATGACGCGCTGGTTCTAATGAACTAAAAATCTAAATTCGATGGGGTAACAGAGGAGTTTTCGTTAGAAAGCTGCTGTGCAGCGGAAGCGTCAGAAACTAGATTATCCTGTTTCTGCACTGGAGACTGATAACGATTCGGTTTAAGGGTAGTCTCAGTATTTTCCGAACCCTGATAACTGCGACTGCGATTGGCACGCTCACGTAAGCCGCCTTTTTTAATTAACTGAACCATTTTCATCTCTCACTGCAAGATGACTTATTGTAATTCAAATTTTCTATTCTGGTAGCATTTCATATTCAAGTTAAAAGCGCATAAAAAAGACCTGATCCAAGTCAGGTCTTGCTGGAGGATAAGAAAATTAGCGCGGACGTTTATTATCTTGTTGTAGCACATCAAATAATGATGACTGAGCTGGCACTTCCTGCTGCTGTGACTGGATATAAACATGCATTACCTTGAACGCGATTGCAGTAACCAGACAGGCCACCAGACATAAAATCCAAAAACCATAAGGGCTGCGAATATTATGTGAGCCACAAGCATGACATTCTTTTTGGCCAGCTTCCACAACTTTATCGCAGCACGCACAGTGATATTGATAGTACATTGCTAAGCTCCATTACATTTCTGATATTTTTTTTTGTTATCTTTCACGGACTTTTATTTTAGGCCTACATGTCATATTAATGATGCAATTAGACGCTGACAAGTCATATAACAAAAAGTTACCCAAGTCTTAGTGAGGAAAACAAATAATAATTGGCTAAGTGCATAACATTATTAAGTTATTTCGAGAAATTTCTCTGGAATAATTAACTATGCTATCTATAAATTCATAAGCAATTTTTGAACCAGTTCGAGTGGAGCTTAAGAACAACAAGTATAAAATGGGAAATAGACAGGGCAAGAACTTAGATGAATTGATCTGCTCCACAAAATAGAATGATATGGAATATATTTTGCTTATTTTTTAACTATTCGTTGCACTGTATTAAGTCTATAAAAATGTTTAATTTCAATAATTTTTATGAAAGTGCACTATAAACTTAAGGAACAATACTGATCTCATGAAGAAAATATCACTGTTTTTATCATCCTTGCTCTGTATGAGCAGTCTTTATGCACAATCGGATATTGAAAGGGAAGTTATTACCCAGTTTCAGCAGGATTTTAATGCGCAAAATTATGCAGCAATTTTTGAAAAGTTTTCACCTGAAGCGAAAAAGGCGATTCCTTTAAATATGTTTGAAAAAGTCTCTAAAGACTTACAGCAGCAACTCGGCAAAATACAAAGTATTGACTATATAGAGTCTAAAGGTAAAGAGACTGCAGTCTATAAGGCCAACTTTGAAAAAGACCGTCTGAAACTCAGCATGAGTTTGAATAATGATCAACAGATTTCCGGCCTTTTATTTACGCCCTATATCGAATCTACTGCAGCAAATAATAAGACAGTCAATGCTATTCAAGGCTATCCAAAAGCGATTGCAGAGAAAATTTATCAGGCTACACGGACTTTTCCAGAGCAGACTCAAGTGGCTATAGCGGTATTAGATCAAGACAAAACCCATTACTATGGGGTACAGAAACATAAGGACAAAATCCTGGCCAAGGCCAATTAGGATAAAGTCTTTGCAATTGGTTCTCTTACCAAAGTAATGACATCAACTATATTGGCTGAATTGGTGACACAAAATAAAATTAAACTGGATGACAAGATTAATCCTTATTATGCCTTTCCATTCAAGGACAATATCCAGATTTGCTTTCAGGATTTAGCCAATCATACGTCTGGACTGCCACGACTACCGAGTAATTTGGAAGTAGATGATGATACTGATCCATATAAGGAATATGATGCAGCTAAACTGGAAGAATATTTAAAAAATTCATTAGAGCTTGAACATGCAAATAACAGTGGAAAAGTGCCACATTATTCTAATTTGGCTGTGGCTTTATTAGGACAGAGTTTGAGTCAATCGCAAAATAAGGATTTTGCTGAGTTACTCAATGAATATGTATTTAAAAAGTATGGGATGAAAAATAGCTATACCTCGCCTGATCAAGCAGCTAAGCAACTTGTGCCTGCATTTGATGCCCAAGGAAAAGAAATCACCACCTGGACATTTGATACCTTTTTACCTGCGGGCGGTGTACTCTCTACAGCTTCAGATTTAACCAGATTTGCACAAGCTCAGCTCGATGCAAAAAATGCGGCAGTACAATTAACTCAGCAAGCAACTACAGAAAAAGCAGGTAGCTACCAATTGGGATTGGGCTGGTTTGTGCGAGAACAGGACAATGGCACCAAAATCATCTGGCATGGGGGAAATACCGCAGGGCATTCTGCTATTTTGATGATTGATTTAAACAAGAGAAAGGCAGTTACGATTTTAGCCAATGTCGCTGCTGTACATCCTGAAATGGGAAATATTGAAAAACTGGCTGCTCAATTACTACAGGAATAAATCAGCTTTAAGATAGTAAAAAGCCCGCACAATGCGGGCTTTTTTTAATTCATGAATTTTAAGGATTACTGACCAGAACGGATGATGTAATCAAAGGCAGATAATGATGCTTTGGCACCTTCACCAGTGGCGATGATGATCTGTTTGTAAGGAACCGTGGTACAGTCACCTGCAGCAAACACACCTTTCACATTGGTTTCATTGCGCTCGTTAATCATGATCTCACCACGGTTAGTTAGCTCAACATCGGTTCCTTTCAGGAAGTCGGTGTTTGGCAACAAACCGATCTGAACGAAGATCCCAGCCAACTCAACAGTGTGCTCTTCATCAGTTGCACGGTCTTTGTATTTCAACGCTGTGACTTGTGAACCATCACCGATCACTTCGGTAGAAAGCGCATTTTTGATTACGGTGGTGTTTGGCAAGCTGTTCAATTTATCTTGAAGTACCTGATCCGCACGCAGTTTTGTATCAAACTCAACTAGCGTTACATGCTCAACAATACCCGCAAGGTCGATCGCAGCTTCTACACCCGAGTTACCACCACCAATCACCGCTACACGTTTACCTTTGAACAATGGACCATCACAGTGTGGGCAGTACGCTACACCACGAGTTTTGTATTCTGCCTCACCTGGAACATTCATTTCTCTCCAGCGTGCACCAGTAGACAGAATCACGGTTTTAGATTCAAGTTTCGCACCATTTTCTAAAGTTACTTCTACCAGACCATTCGCTGTACTATCTGCACCTTTGATGTCAGATACACGTTGCAGGTTCATGATGTCGACACCGTATTCACGAACATGAGCTTCCATTTCAGCGGCAAATTTTGGACCTTGGGTTTTTTGCACTGATGTGTAGTTTTCGATGTCCATGGTATCCATCACCTGACCGCCCATACGTTCAGCCACGATCCCAGTTTTGATGCCTTTACGTGCTGCATAGATCGCTGCAGTATTACCCGCAGGTCCACCACCAATCACCAACACATCAAATGCATCTTTGGCATTGAGTTTTTCCGCGTCTTTGGCTGCGGCATTGGTATCCAGTTTGGCAATGATTTCTTCCAGTGTCATACGGCCCTGACCGATATGTTCATTGTCCTGGAACACCATCGGTACGGCCATGATTTTGCGTTCTTCCACTTCATCCTGGAAGAAGGCACCATCGATCATGGTTGCAGTCGTACCCGGGTTATAGATAGCAATCAGGTTTAACGCCTGCACTACGTCTGGACAGTTATGACAGCTGAGTGATACGAATACGTCAAAGTCAGATTTGATCCCTAAGCCTTTAATTGATTCCAGAACTTCGGCAGAGACTTTTGGTGCATAGCCTGAAGTTTGCAACAATGCCAGAATCAGCGACGTAAACTCATGGCCCATCGGCAAGCCTGCGAAGAACACACGAGGCTGTTCACCGGCTTTTGCCACACCAAAGCTTGGTGCACGTTTGTTGGTACCGTCAAGACGGGCAGTGACTAGATCAGAAAGCTGAGCGATTTCCTCAACCAGTTCTTTGATTTTGGCTGACTTGTCAGAGCCATCCAGGGTTGCCACTAATTCAATCGGGCCTTCCAAACGTTCAAGTAGTGTTTTTAATTGAGCTGAAGTATTTTGATCTAACATTGCTAACGTCTCCAAAGGAGTAAGAATTCATTCGATAAGTAGATACTAAGCCAAATCGATAGATAGATAAAACAGTTTGTTCTTATAAATCTGATCGGTTTTGCAAATGTATTGAAAAATTCATGATTAATTTCAAGCTTATATATGGGTGCTTAGCATGAATTTTCAAATAGTTTAAAGTGTGATTGGTCTTTTTCAGTTAAGATTGGAATTCTGCATTTGAGAGTTGAACGATGGAATTACAACGCGGTATTTATCAACATTATAAGGGTAAACTTTATCAGGTCCTGCATGTGGCAACACATAGTGAAACGGAGGAAAAGCTGGTGGTTTACCAATGTCTTTATGGTGACTATTCGATTTGGGTTCGACCGCTATCCATGTTTACGGAAAGTATTAATACCAGTGATGATCGTGAAGTAGAACGCTTTAAATTGGTTCAGGCACTTTAATCAATCCATAAAAAATTTATTTAGATAACCTCAGGGAAGAGCAATGAATCAATTACAACATTTTGAAAGTTTCATGCAGGAACTGTATAAGACCTTTCATGCGCATGATCTTCAGCAAACTGAACGTCTGCAACGCTATCGAAATATTGAGCCTGAATCAGGCCGATTTTTATCATTACTCATTCGTGCCCAGCAGTCCAAACGTATTCTGGAAATTGGGACTTCTACAGGCTATTCCACTTTATGGCTGGCCGAAGCTGCCCGGCAGACTCAAGCGATAATTACAACATTAGAAATAGATGCAGAAAGAGTTGCGCAGGCCGAGCAGTATGCAAATCAGCTAGACTTAAAGGATTTGATTGATTTTAAAGTGACAGATGCCTTGTATTATCTGCAAGCTGAGCAGGACGTATTTGATTTTATATTGTTAGATGCGGAACGTGATACTTATGTGGATTATTGGACCCATTTGGCCCGATTGCTCAAGCCAAAAGGTGGAGTATTGCTGGTGGATAATGTGATTTCACATGCTGCGGAAGTAGAAGAATTTATTCAGCTGATCCAGCAGGATTCACGTTTTATCATGAGTACATTGCCGATTGGAGCTGGCTTACTCATGGTGACTTATCGTTAAGTAGAAATTAGTTAAATTAAAACAGGCAAACCCGGTCAAAATGTAAGTTGTATTCAAGATACTTCTGTACAAAGGCCATTTTATCTTGTCGTCTTAACAGGTTGTCATAAACAAATTCGGGAACAGGATGGTAGAGCTCTATATCGCCATTGCTATAAATGATTTTCAGGTGGCGGCTAGAAGGACTATAAGCCCATGAGATCACGGTTAGCAGTTTTTGCATACGTTTTCCTCCACTGAATATTATTATCTTATGTCTTGAACTTATGCCAACTGACATTGAAGATGTATAACTGAATTGTAAGCATAAGTAGGGGATTGTTATGAAGAGGATGCAATATGCATGCCTGATTTTTATATGATCTTTAAGATGAAAAATAAAGATTTGGCAGGATGGCTTTAGATAGAAGAAAAAGGAAAATAAAACGGTTGGCCAATAGAGCAATCAAATAAATGTTCAAATAAAAAACCACGCTAAAAGCGTGGTTTTTTTTGAATCAGTTCAATCTAATACAGATTAGATTTTACCAACTAGGTCGATTGAAGGAGCAAGAGTTGCGTCGCCTTCTTTCCATTTAGCTGGGCAAACTTCGCCTGGGTGAGCGTGTACGTATTGAGCTGCTTTAACTTTACGAAGAAGTTCTTGAGCATCACGACCGATACCGCCAGCGTTGATTTCAACGATTTGGATTTTACCTTCTGGATCGATCACGAAAGTACCACGGTCAGCAAGGCCGTCAGCTTCAATTAGTACGTCGAAGTTTTTAGCAAGAGTCCAAGTAGGATCGCCAACCATTACGTATTGGATTTTTTTGATTTCTTCAGAAGAATCGTGCCAAGCTTTGTGAGTGAAGTGAGTGTCAGTAGAAACTGAGTAGATTTCAACGCCTAATTTTTTGAATTCTTCGTAGTTGTCAGCAAGGTCGCCAAGTTCAGTTGGGCAAACGAAAGTGAAGTCAGCTGGGTAGAAGAATACTACAGACCATTTACCTTTAAGGTCAGCTTCTGTTACTTCGATGAATTTACCATTTTGGAACGCAGTTGTTTTGAACGGTTTAACTTCAGTATTAATTAAGCTCATCATTGTCTCCATGATTGAGGTTTGTATTTAATTTCCAATAGGGTACAGAAATTATTTTTCTTGCTGAAACAGTATTTTTACATAACATACATCGGAAAAACCGAATTAAGCTAAAAATAAAACACCATTAGCGCAAACAGCATTGCTCTTGATATAAATGATTCAACCGTAGAATGGTGAATACATCATGACAAGACTCACCCCGGTTTAATGCCTCTTCAGACATGATGCCGCAAGCAGTAAAATTCAAGGGTAAAAATTAAAAAATTATAAAAATATTCAAAATGGCCGTTCTTTCGCTTAGGGGCAATACAGCGTAAAATAGCTGCCTATTGTCTTTTTTTATATCAGGTGTTTTCTCAGTGCAGAGTCCTTTAAATGTAGATCAGCTCGTTATGGCGCGTGACCGTCATCGTTTAAATCGACTCCAAAAAGGTAAAGATGCCAACCAAAAGCAATATCAAGAATTATTTGAAAAATCGCATGCCAAAGTCATGCAGCGTATCGAACGCATTCCCAATATCAAGCTGAATCAGGATCTGCCTGTTACCCAGTATGCAGACAAGCTGATTGAAGCGATTCAGCAGCATCAGGTTATTATTGTGGCTGGTGAAACCGGTTCCGGTAAAACCACGCAATTACCACAAATCGCCATGCTGGCAGGTCGCGGCCTGACTGGTCTGATTGGCCATACCCAGCCACGTCGTCTGGCTGCGCGTAGCGTATCACAGCGTATTGCGGAAGAAGTTGGCGAGAAACTGGGTGAATCAATTTCCTTTAAGGTTCGTTTTAATGAACAGGGCTCGCAGGATTCGATTGTCCGTTTGATGACGGATGGTATTTTATTGGCAGAGCTGGCCAATGACCGGTTCCTGACCAAATACGACACCATTATTATCGATGAAGCGCATGAACGCTCGCTGAATATCGATTTCATCATGGGGTATCTCAAGCAGCTCTTGCCGCGTCGTAAAGATCTAAAAGTGATCATTACTTCGGCAACACTGGACGTAAATCGTTTCAGTAACTACTTTAATGGCGCGCCGATCTATGAAGTGGAAGGGCGTAGCTATCCGGTAGAAGTGCGTTATCGTCCAATTTCTGAAATGAGCATTGTCGGCAGTGATGATGACGAGTTTGATGATTTTGAAGAAAATCTGCCACGTGCAGTGGTTGCAGCTGTAGAAGAATGTTTTCAGGATGCACAGGAAAAGGGACATCCGGAACATGCCGATATCCTGATTTTTGCCAGTACCGAACAGGAAATTCGTGAACTGCAGGAAACCCTGATAAAGCATGGTCCACGCCATACTGAAGTGTTACCACTCTACGCACGATTAGCATTAGCAGAACAGCAAAAAATCTTTAATCCTTCGGGCGGCGGCCGACGCATTATTATCGCCACGAACGTAGCAGAAACTGCACTGACTGTACCTAATATCCGTTATGTGATTGATAGCGGTTTTGCCCGTATTTCCCGTTATAACTATCGTTCACGGGTGCAGCGCTTACCGATCGAAGCGGTTTCTCAAGCTGCTGCCAATCAGCGTAAAGGCCGTTGTGGTCGTATTGCGCCAGGCGTCTGTATTCGTCTGTATAGTGAAGAAGACTTTTTAAGTCGTCCTGAATTTACCGAACCAGAGATTAAACGGACCAATCTGGCATCCGTTATTTTACAGATGCAAAGTCTGGGCTTAGGTTCACTGGAAGATTTTGATTTCATTGAGCCACCAGATCACCGTCTGGTCAATGATGGTCGCAAGCTCTTGATTGAGCTTGGGGCGATGGTGGAGAAGAGTAAAGCCCCTCTTTCTGAAAGAGGGGTTGGGGGAGATTCTACTAATCCTCCTAAATCCTCCTTTACGAAAGGAGGACTTCAAGGCAAGGGGGATTCTCTAACCAAAATCGGTCAGCAAATGGCAAAAATGCCAATTGATCCACGTCTGGCGCGAATGATTCTTGGCGGTGCTCATTTTGGTGCGCTGAATGAAGCTTTGGTGATTGTTGCAGCTCTGGCAGTACAAGACCCACGTGAACGTCCTGCGGATAAGCAGATGCAGGCCGATCAGAAACATGCCTTGTTCCGTGAAGCAGATTCAGATTTCCTGTTTTATATCAAGCTCTGGGATACCTTGCATAACAACCGTGAAAGTATGAGCGAAAACAAACGTCGTACTTTTGCACGTAATCATTTCCTGAGCTGGTTACGTCTGCGTGAATGGAAGAAAACTCATGAGCAGCTGGTGGATCTGGCTAAAGGCTTAAAGCTGTCCTTTAATGAAAAGAAAGCCAGTTATGAAAATCTGCATCGCGCTTTATTGACCGGCTTACTGTCTTTTATTGCCAACAAGACTGATGAACGTAATGTATTTATGGCAGTCCGTCAGCAGAAAGCACGAATTTTCCCGGCATCAACGCTGCACAAAACCAATACCCCATGGGTGATGGCTTTTGAAATGGTTGAAACCTCGCAGGTGTATTTACGAACTCTGGCAAAGATTGAGCCGGAATGGATTCTGCTCGCTGCGCGTGACTTACTGAAACATCATTATTTCGAACCACACTGGTCGAAAAAGGCAGGTGTGGTCAATGCGTATGATCAGATTTCTCTGTTTGGTCTAATCATCGAGCCGAAACGTCCGGTCAATTATGAGAAAGTGGATCAGCCGGCTGCGCATGAAATCTTCCTGCGTGATGCACTGACTACTGGTAATCTCGGCATTAATCCACCCTTCTTGAAGCATAATTTGCTGAAACTGGAAGAAGTGGAGCGGGTAGAAGACAAGCTACGCCGTCGTGACTTGGTCGTGGATGAAGAAACCATTTACCAGTTTTATGCCTCCAAAGTACCACCAGAAGTAGCCAGTCGCCGCAGTTTTGAGGACTGGCGTGCGACAGTAGAGCCACATGATCCACGTTATCTGTTTATTGATGATGATGCGCTGTGGCTGAATGATCGTCCGACCACACAACAGTTTCCGGATTATTTACGTAATGGTGAATTGCGTCTGGCGACCAGTTACCGTTTTGACCCAAGTCATGATGAAGATGGTGCAACGGTTAAAATCCCGCTGCAGGCTTTGCCGCAGGTCGATGAAAATATCTGGTCATGGGGGATTCCGGGCTGGCGTCTGGAGCTGATCGAAGCTTTATTAAAGAGTTTACCTAAAGATAAACGCCGTAGTCTGGTGCCGATTCCAGATACTGCGAAAAAGCTGGCAGCCCGTATTGATGCAGTCAATCTACGTGAGCATATTTTCAGTTTTCTGGCTTTCCAGTTGCGTGGCGAGCAGATTACAGAAAAAGATTTTAGCCTGGATCGGGTTGAGCAATATCTCTTGCCTTTGATCAAGGTGATTGATGAAAAAGGTCGTTTGATTGAACAAGGCCGTGATCTGGCCGAGCTGAAAGCCCGTTGCCGTACTGAAACTCATAGTCCGGTGAAACAGTTAAAAGGTGAGTTTAAAACCTTCCCGGAAAACTTTGTCTTTGAAGCGTCGCAGAAAGTGACGGGTGTAGTGGTCAAGCAATATCAGGCATTGGTTCCGACCAAAGACTTTGCTGCACTGGAACAGAAAGATGAATCTGGTGTCGTGATTCAGACCTTTAATGATCAGGCTGAAGCCGTCAAACAGCATCGTGAAGGGATCATTCGGCTGGTGCATATGCAGCTCGGAGATCTGGTGCGTCAGCTGAAAAAACAGATTTCCAAACCGCTGGCACTGGCATATTCACCGCTTGGCGATAAGGCCCAACTGGAGCAAATGTTAGTTTATGCCACACTCCACCTGTCAATTAATGAGCTGCCTGTCAATATGCAAGAGTTCCAAAAGTTGGTAGAGGATGTAAAAAAATCTTTCCTGACTCATGGCCAGACTGCACTGAAAGAAATCACGGATATTTATATCCAGTGGCAGGAAATTCGTCGTAAATTACTGGTTTTAGACCCATCTATATTTGGAAAAAATATTGATGATATTGAGGATCAGCTTGATTTGATGAGTCTTTCTGACTTCGTTTATCGGAAACCTTCCGACGTATGGTCAGAATTTCCACGTTATTTGAAAGCCCTGATCTTGCGTTTAGAGCGCTTGCCAAATAACCTACAGAGGGATGATTCCGCCATTGACCAAATTGATCCGTGGATGGAAAAATTATTTAAGTTTAAAAATGACGCTCGCCTTAAAGAATTGTATTTTATGGTTGAGGAGTTAAGGATCTCATTGTTTTCTCAACCGATGAAAACGAAAACACCCGTTTCTCCAACTCGCCTGCAAAAAGTATGGGAACGTCTTGGAATCAGTTAAGATATAGGTCATTTTGAGAAGGAGTTTTACATGGGCATCCGTATTACGGGTACTGGCTTGTTCCATCCGGAAGATGTCATTACCAATGAAGAGTTAGTTGAAAGTTTAAATGCTTATGTGGAACTGTATAATCACGAAAATGCAGATAAAATCGCTGCAGGCGAATTAGATGCGCGTCGTGGTTCTAGCGCAGAATTTATTGAAAAAGCGTCAGGCGTACAACGCCGTTATGTGTCAGAAAAAACTGGCATCCTCGATCCAAAACGTTTACGTCCAAATCTACGTGAACGTTCAGATGATGAAATTTCCCTTCAGGCAGAATGGGGTGTGATCGCAGCAAAACAGGCGATGGAAAATGCCGGTGTTACTGCTGAAGATATCGATGTCGTGATCCTGTCATGTTCAAACCTGCAACGTGCTTATCCTGCGGTTGCGATTGAAATCCAGACTGCTCTGGGTATTCAAGGCTATGCGTATGACATGAACGTCGCATGTTCAGCAGCAACTTTTGGTTTAAAACAGGCTGCTGATGCTATCAAAGCAGGTGCACGTCGTGTATTGCTGGTGAATGTTGAAATTACCTCTGCACATACCGATTTCCGTTCACGTGACTGTCACTTTATTTTTGGTGATGTCGCAACAGCATCGATCATTGAAGATACTGAAACTAAAACCGGTTTCGAGATTCTGGATACTTCATTATTTACCCAGTTCTCAAACAATATCCGCAATAACTTCGGTTTCCTGAATACGTCAGAAAATGCGGATATCGACGACAAACGTTTCCGTCAGGACGGTCGTAAGGTATTTAAAGAAGTGTGTCCACTGGTTGCGAAGATGATTACTGCTCAACTTGAGAAAAATCATATTGCCCCTACAGATGTGAAACGCTTCTGGTTGCACCAGGCTAATGCCAGCATGAATGAACTGATTCTAAAACTGGTAGTGGGCAAAGAAAATGCCAAGCCAGGTCTGGTACCTATCATTCTGAATGAGTTTGCCAATACCTCTTCAGCAGGTGTCATTATTGCCTTACACCGTACTGCAAATGAAGTTGAAGACGGCGAATATGGCGTGCTGTGTTCATTTGGTGCAGGCTACTCAGTAGGTTCAATTCTGGTACAAAAACGCGTGGCATAAGCCGGGAGTATATTTTGCAGGTCAAGCATGACGGAGCATGGATCAGGCGCTTAAGTGCCTTATCCAAACTGTATTTCACGCCTACTTTTCTAGGGGCTGAAAATATTGATGCCAGTCGACCTGCAATGTATGTGGGTAATCATTCCATGTATGGCATCTTTGATGCGCCAATGCTGATTGATTACCTGTACAACGAACATCAAGTGGCTGTGGTCAGTATTGCTGATCATAGCCATTTTTATGTGCCGCTATGGCGTGAAGCAGTGAAGAAATTTGGTGCTATTGATGGTGTACAGGACTATGTCCGCTCAGCCATGCAGCAAGGCTACTCGATTCTGGTCTTTCCGGGTGGTGGCCGTGAAGTGCTGAAGCGGGAAGGTGAGCAGTATCAGCTGATCTGGAAAGAGCGTTACGGTTTTCTGAAATTAGCACAAGAGTTTCAATACGATATTGTCCCTTTTGCTGCACTGGGCGGTGATGAAATCTATGAGATTGGATTTGATGCCAATAAGATCATTCAACATAAGTATTTTCAAAAATTATTAAAAATTCCCCAACTCAATAAATTATTACGTCATGGTGACGTGATTCCTTCCTTACCTAAAAATCTGTTTCCCAAACGCTTGCCTTTTTATTTTCAGTTTATGCCGCGGCAGCCAATTCATCATGTGCAGCACGAGAATGATCTGATTGATTTTCGTGAGTATTTACAACACAAGATCTATCAGGGGCTAGAACTGTTGGCTGACAGACGTCGGCAAGATGAAGTCTAGGTCTTTTCATCATTCCTGCTTTGCTTTACATTGAGATCGAATCGTCTAAAAAATCACCATGCTTCAATTTCTGTAATAGAAAGGAAAAAGCGATTTTAAAGGATTGAAATTCAGTAGGTCTGTAACTCAATAGGGTTAAAACGAAGGGGGAAATATGGAACAGGAGGGTTTGTTACTGCCATTCAGACAGCTCGCTGAACAATGCCTCAGTATTTTTCCTGAGTTAAATCAGCTGTATCTGGATCAAATGGCGCTTATTGGTCATGTGAATGCCCAGAATTTGTTCAGGATTCATCAGGATGAGCATCGAATTGATCTGCTTAATGGCTTATTAAATATACAGCTATATACACCTCAAGATTTAAATCTGGAAAGTCCCCATGCCTTAGCAGAAATGCAGATTGATTCCAGGCTGGCTAAAGCAGAGGCTTTGGAAGAGTTTTTCTTTCAGGATATTTACTTTCTGACTGGTGATTTAAAGCCCCAGCATTCCCTGTTTTTACGTGATAAAGCCAAACAGCTCCGGCAGCTCATTATTGATCAAGTCTATATATGGGTTAATGCGCCTGACCGAGTTGCTAATTGCTTAAAACAGATGTCGCTTGTGCAGGCTGAAATCATCGACTCCTTTATGATTAAAGCCGAAGTTTATACTCAGCCTTGTATCAGTAATTGGATTCAAAGTGGGCATGAGATTCCTGCGAATGTCTTAAAACAGCTACAGCAAATCTTTTCCTTGCAATATTTGCAGCCAGATGAGTTTCTATCGATTCAGTCAGTTATGGATAGTCTGGATGCATTTTGTTTTAGTGCGCCTGAGTTTCTGCACCCAGCAACCTTCCGGATTATCTCCTTATCCTTTGAAAACCGGTTCAATCTGCATGAGCTGAATGACCATATTGACGATATCCGTTTGCTGTATCGGCATGCTGAAGAGCAAAGTCATCTACTGGGCTTTGTTCGGTTGATGAATCGTGATAGCTGGCATCGGAATGATCTGCTATCCAAACGCAATTTTCTGGAAAATAATCCTTATTTATGGCAAAAAAAAGTCGCCAAACTTCCTTTATTTGACTGTCATCGCGTAGTGAACTGGCTATTTAAACAGCCTGCGGAAATCTTGGATTGGCTGAGCAGCAACATTCAACATAGCAGTGTGCGGGTAGCAGCAACAGCTTTAAGCTTTATCGATACGCATCATATTCATCCGCAGATTGTTTTAGCTACCTTGCAATATTTTCAATATATCGCAGCACGTCTGTTTATTGATGATGTTCATCAATATGCCATTCAGCATCACTGGTTTGAGCATGAGCTAAATCGAACAGTTGTTCTCAAAGGGACGCGTCAGGCTATTGAGGATCATCGTATTGCCATTAGTCCATCGATTCTATATCTGGATGAATGGATCGGATTATTGCGGGATGTAGTGGCAATGGGTGATCAGATGACTAAAAGAGTTTACGCCAACTTAAGTCGGGTGATGCAGGCTTATATGCAGCATCTGTATAAGGTCACCCGTGATTTGCCTGAGGATGTGCTGGCTTATATTCGGCCCCAAACTCAGCAAGACCGTGATTTTTATAACGTGCTACAACGTAACCAGATTCCATTTGTAGAGTTCAGGAAGCGCTTTTATTTACATGCAAGGCATGTGCGGGAATCCTGTTTGGATGGTTATATCCGTGATTATCTGCCGGAGTATTTTTCTACTCAAACAGAAATGCCTAAAAATTTAAGCTGGACCAGTTTATTTACGCAGGCAGTTGTCTGGCATGAGCAAATTCAGAAGCAAGAGATTATTGCCAAGCTCAAAAAAGACTTTGCTCTAGCCAGCTGGAGGCCGCTCACACAAGCACATTTTCTACTGTATTTTAATTGGCGGTTTGAGGAATTGAAAACACTAGAGCGGATTATTGAAGAGGCTAGAATATTCCGGAACTGTCTGGCTGCAAGTTATGCACAGCGTATAGTCGAAGGTGAATATGTGGCCTTTCGCATGTCACATCCTGCCATTAAATTACCTTTGATTTTAGGCTGTCAGTTGCAGAATGACCAAGTCATTTTTGACCAGCTTGAGTATCCAAATAATCAAAAAGCGGAAGTTGAATATATCAATATTGCCCAGCATTTTATTAACTGGTTAAACCTGCAGGCTTGACCTGATTCAGTGCTTTTCTGTCCGTGAAGCTTAACTTTTCCGGCAAAAATCGTTAGGCTATAGCCGTTCTTTTACGGTATCTCTTTTATGAAACAGGAAACTGCACTTAAGCTCTTAAAAGCAGGGGAAAATGTCTTTTTAACCGGTTCTGCGGGTGCAGGGAAAACTTATACGCTTAATCAATATATCAATTATCTGAAAGCCCGTAAGGTGTCGGTTGCCATTACTGCATCGACTGGTATTGCGGCAACGCATATGAATGGCATGACCATTCATACCTGGGCAGGAATCGGGATCAAAGACTTTTTGTCTGAAGAAGATCTGAAGCGCATGAAAGAGCGTAAATACCTGAAAGAACACTTGGAAAATGCGCAAGTCCTGATCATTGATGAAATTTCCATGCTGCATGCCAAGCAGCTCAATCTGGTCAATCAGGTGCTGAAATATTTCAAGGAAAGTGATGAAGCTTTTGGTGGGATTCAGGTCATTGTAGCAGGGGACTTTTTCCAGTTGCCGCCCGTTGGGAAAAATGATGAGCGTAACCGCGATAAATTCTGCTTTATGTCGGATGCCTGGGTTGAAGCCAAGTTCCGTGTCTGTTACTTGACTGAACAGCACCGTCAGGGCAATGACTATCTAAATGATATTCTGAATGCCATTCGTGCACAGGCCATTTCACCTGAACATCGTTCAGCGCTACAGGGTACACGTCAGCAGGACATTGGCGATACCTATACACGTCTCTATACCCACAATATGGATGTCGACAGCATTAACTTTAAGCATCTGAATGAAATTGATCAGGATCCCCGCCAGTTTGATGCGCAATGTGATGGTAATGAAAAACTGATTGAAGCCTTAAAGTCTTCAGTCCGAGCACCCGAAGCCTTAACCCTGAAAAAACATGCCAAGGTCATGTTCGTGAAAAACAACTTTGATATGGGTTATATCAACGGCAGCTTGGGTGAAGTGATCGGCTTTGAAGATGATGATGAGCATGGCATTCTGCCAAAAGTTAAACTGACAGATGGAACTACATTAATTGTAGAGCCTGAAACCTGGTCGGTAGATAATGAAGCAGGTAAAACTATTGCCAGTTTCCAGCAGATTCCACTACGTTTGGCTTGGGCGATTACCATTCATAAGTCTCAAGGCATGACGCTAGAAGCTGCTGAGATTGACCTGAGTCATACCTTTGAAAAAGGTCAGGGCTATGTAGCATTATCCCGTTTAAAAAGCTTAAATGGTCTACGCTTGAAAGGCTTTAATGAACAGGCTCTGGAACTTGATAGTCTTGCCATTAAGGCTGATCGCCGTTTTCAGGAACTGTCAGATGAAGCAGAAGCGAATTTTGAAAACGTGGATTTGACTGTACAGCATAAGGCCTTTATCCGCCATTGTGGTGGCACTTTGAACGAAGTTGAGATCCAGCGTAATGAGAAGAAAATTGCCAAAAATGGTGGTAAGCAAAACTACGCGACTGCAACCTTGGATGAAACCCGTGAACTGTTTGAAGAAGGGTATGAGATTTCCGATATTGCAACTGAACGTGGCTTGACACCAGCAACCATCATTAACCATCTCGGACGTTTGCATAAAGAGCAAGGTCTTGATATCTCAGTAGCTCATCCGGGTGAGGAAGTTGTTGAACAAGTCCGTAAGATTTATAAACGTCTAACCAAACGTCAAAATTCAGATCATTTTAATGATGATGGCAGTATTAAATTACGCCCAATCGTGGAACTGACCAGCCCGCGTATGGGTTATGATCAGGTGCGTTTGGCCTTGCTGTTTGTGGAATAAAATTTGGGTTTTTAAATTTTAGTATTTAACCTGAGCTTTTACTTTTGAAAGATCAAAAGTAACAAAAATCTTTTGTTGGATTGAAGGTACATCCTGTACCTCAATCCAACGAGCGACATCCATGTCGCTGATCATGTGATTTAATACTATGCAGTTCTTAATTTTAGAATATTAATTTTTAAGAATATTGCACAATCATGGTTAAAGACTTATTGCGTTCCAATCAATAACGATAAAATCCCGGCTGCAATTAATGGCCCGACTGGGACACCACGAAGTACCGCCACACCTGCGACCGTACCAATTAATAGACCTGCAACGACATCAGGCTGACTTGACATCAGTTTCACCCCGCGTCCACCAAGCCAGGCAACAAATAGACCGATTGCAATTGCCAGTAAAGATTTCCAGCTAAGAAAAGATTTCAGAATACTGTCACCGGGAATTTTTCCGCTAGCAATCGGAGCCAATACTCCAATGGTTAAAATAATAATCCCGATATTTAGGCCATGTTGCTGTATATAAGGTAAGAGTTCATTGAGAGGCGTGATTTTTAATACGATCAACACGGCCGCGGCAATGGTCACAGCAGTATTATGACTAAAAATACCGCAAGCCAGTAGAACCAGAAGAACAAGCAGATTCAGATCAAATTGGGACATAAGGAGATAGGAAAAATGAAAAGTCACAGGATTATAGGCTTTTTACCCATTTAAAGGGAGAAAGCCTTATAAGAACTGAATCTAGTTGGTTTTCGGTATAGAATGCGCCTATTGTTCGTTTAAACAGGTTCAGACAGATGCTATTGGAAAAAATGTTGCAATCACAAGGTTTCGGCTCACGAAAACATTGTCAGCAACTGATTAAAAATGGTGCTGTTTCGATTCAAGGCGAACTCATCGATAACCCCAAGCATAAGCTGAATCTGCAAGATCTGACTTTTAGCGTCTATGGTCATGAGTATCGCTATCGGGAAAAAGTATATATTGTGCTCAACAAGCCACAAGATTATGAGTGCTCACATCAGACCACACATCATTTCAGTGTATTTGATCTGTTTGATGACATCCTGTTAAACCGTGGAATTCAATGTGTAGGTCGTCTCGATCAGGACACCACCGGATTGTTATTGCTGACGGATGATGGTCAGTTTCTACAAGCGTTGACCCATCCTAAAAAACATGTGGCGAAAGTCTATCAGATGACTACTACCGATCCCGTGACAGATGAGCAGATTCAACAGCTTGAACAGGGTGTGGAATTGAGAAATGAAAAAGGCACCTTTGCTGCTACAGATATTGTTCGTCTAGATGAAAATCGTCTGCAAATAACCATTCATCAAGGGGTTTATCATCAGGTGAAACGTATGCTGGCAGCTGTTGGTAATAAAGTGGAGCAGCTGCATCGTGCCCAGATTGGTGCATTGGCCTTGAATGAACTGGCAATAGGGGAATGGACCTATCTGGACGCAGAACAAGTGGCACAGGCAAAATTCCGTACCGAATAAAGTCTGGGATTTATTTCAGGAAACAATGGAACGTCACAAATTCATTATCCTGAATAAATCCAAGTGACTCATAAAGTTTATGTGACTGATAATTGGTTTTTTGCGTTTCCAGGCTGATTCGAAGCGCATTTTCATGTCGGGCAAACAAGATAGCAGTGTCAACCAGTTGCTTGGCTGCACCATGCCGGCGATAAGGCGGACTAATATAGACATCGTCCAGCACATAATAAGTAGAACATGCGACTGAGGAAAATCTTAAATACAGCAGAATAAATCCGGTAAAAATCTCATCTTTAGTGTTGATAAAAATGACAGTTTGACCATCTTCAAAACGCTGTTTCAAAAACTCGTAAGATAAATCCAGATTGGAAGAAGTACCATAAAATTGACGGTACTCATCAAATAAAACGGCCAGGTTAGGTATATCTTCTGACTGGGCACGTCGCACGATCATCGGCTTACTCCATGTTAATTTTATTATTTATCATTAACATCAAGCATAGCGAAGTTTGAAAGGAGAGAAACTTAAGAATTGTTCGTAAATGCAACAATGTTAAATTTTGTCGCTCTCACCTAAAATGGCATTCAGTTCTTCAAATAAATCAAAATGATCATCATCCAGATTCATCTCCTGATGATCTGCTGGAATCGCTGTAGTACTTGGACTTGAGGTTTGTTCTGCCTTAAGTTCATTCTGTTTCTGCTTGCGTAACTTGATCAGCTGTTCCAGATTAATATTCTGATTTTCAATCGAGAAGGGGATTGATTTGGTCAGAACCACCTGTTTAAAAAAAAGACGAACTGCCTGAGCCGGCGTAATCCCCAATTGTTTAAATACTGCAAATGCCTGTTTCTTTTCTTGGGAATCCAGGCGAATTTGATAAACTTCAGTTTTTCTCATAATATTTTCAAAGCTTTAAATTACTTAACTTTTCGCCTTATTCTAATAGATAACTTCGGGATTTCAATCGTCAAATTGCCGTTTTTAGAAAATAATCTGTAATGACAAGAGATTTACAGTGTCAATTCAAGTTCAGAGCTAAATTGCATCTGCTTTTGGGTAACTGGGTCCGTAAACTGAATGTGTTTGGCCAGTAGCTGTAACGGTGTAGAAAAATCATCCCCCGCCTTATGGCAAACCTGCGGATAAAAAGGATCATTCTGGATCGGAATTCCCAAATGACTTAAATGTACCCTTAACTGATGTTGCTTTCCTGTATGCGGTTTTAGCTCATATTTGCCCCATTGTTGATCATGTTGTAGCAGTTGAATTTCGGTTTCGCTATTAGGTTCTCCTTCTACCACCTGCATGGTATAAAAGGGCTGGCCTTTTTCCATTTTCAGCTTTGTGATGAGAGGAAAACTTAAATCATCACGATAAGCCGCAATCGCATGATAAGTTTTCTGTACTTGCCGAGTCGCAAACATTTGCTGATAAACCCCACGCGATTGCACACATTTTGAAATCAGCACCACACCTGCCGTTTCACGATCCAATCGATGAATCGGAGTAAGATGTTCATTTCCAGTTTGCTGTTTTAGGCGTACCAGCAAGGTTTCCTGTACATATTGCCCAGTAGGACTCATGGTCAGAAAATGAGGTTTATCTACGACCAGCAGATGCTCATTCTCAAATAAAATCTGATGCTGAAAAGGAACATGCACTTCGTGTGCCAAAAAACGATAATAAAAACAATGAGTATTCGCTTGAAAAGAACTTTCGATGCTTAAGGTATTGCCCTGAGCATCATAAACCAGACCATTATTGAAACGGGATTGCCATTCGCTTGACTCAATATGTGGAAATTGTGCACAGAGATAGGCATAGACTGTATTGGGTGAATCTGAGGTCGCTTGCAGGAATACTTTACTTGCCGTAACCCCATTTAGCATGGGTGGGTTAAATTCAACAGTCGAAGTCATCACAACGTGGATCTATCTCTGGTCTGGAACGGATGCTGTGAAAAAATACAGTTTCTCACAGAGGTGAATAGGCTTTTAAAGCGTTGCGATGCTATCATAATTATTCTTTTTCATCATGTCGTGAGTAATATGCCTTATTCATTTAATGTCACTTTAAAACATGAAGATGACACCCAAAATCTGGCCAAAGTTCTGGCAAATAATTTTTCTGCGGGCGTTATATATCTGATTGGTGACTTGGGTGCGGGGAAAACCACGCTGACGCGTTATTACTTACAACAACTCGGTCATAAAGGCTCAGTAAAAAGTCCGACTTATACACTGGTGGAGCCCTATCAGGTGAATGGTCAGGATATCTTTCATTTTGATTTATATCGTCTCAATGACCCTTATGAACTTGAATTGATGGGAATTCGGGATTATTTAGAAACTCCCAATGCGCTATTTTTATTTGAATGGCCTTCTAAGGGTGGCGATGAAATCCCACAAGCCGATTTAATTATTGAAATTTTAAAATCAGAAGATGAGCTGACCCGTACTGCAAGTCTGATTTCTTCTAATCTGGCCTTACAGCAAGCTTTGGAGCGTGAATTCCCAAATGGTTGATGATCTAAGCATACGCCGTATCCGTGCACTTAATCCTGCGCTGGCGAACCAGATTGCCGCAGGTGAGGTGATTGAACGTCCTGCATCTGTGGTCAAGGAGTTGCTGGAAAACTCGATTGATGCGGGTGCAACCGAGCTGATCATCCGGGTGGAACAGGGCGGCAGTACGCTGATTGAAATCATTGATAATGGCCGAGGCATTCATCATGAGGATTTGCCATTGGCCGTGATGCGTCACGCAACCAGTAAGATTCAAACAGCTGAAGAGTTGCATGCGATTACCAGCTTGGGCTTTCGTGGTGAAGCATTGGCTTCAATTGCTGCAGTGTCTCGTTTGACTCTAACGAGTAGCCAGAATGAAGATGGTATCGGCTATCAGGTCGAAGTGAACGGTACGGCTTTTGATCATCAAGACATTCAACCGGTCGCAGCATCCAAAGGTACCCAGATCCGGGTGCAGGATTTATTCTTCAATGTTCCGGCGCGGCGCAAATTTCTAAAAAAGCCCGGCACTGAATTTGGACATATCGAAGAAATTGTCCGCCGTATGGCTTTAACGCATTTCGATATTCGCTTTGTATTGGAACATAACCAAACCATCAAGCTGAATTTGCCGGTCGCAGATAGTGGTGCTTTGCGTTTTCAACGTGTGCAACAATTACTTGGCCGTCAGTTTACTGAAAATGCTTACTGGATTGATGCAGATAGTATCAATATGCGTTTATCTGGCTGGCTCGGACATCCTTCGGATGCACGGGCTCAAGCCGATCTGCAATATGTCTATGTGAATGGCCGGATCGTTAAGGACAAGACCATTTCGCACGCTCTGCGTATGGCTTATGATGGTATCCTGCATGGGCATCAGCATGCCGCTTATTTACTTTTTCTGGAAATCGATCCAGAAAGTATCGATGTGAATGTGCATCCGACCAAACATGAAATTCGTTTCCTGAACCAGCGTGAAGTACATGAATTTGTACGTCACTATGCCAAGGAAACCCTGGCACAATTCCAGACTGCGACCGCTGATCTGGCTGAGGCCATGAAAACTGAGTCTGAAGTTGTTGCAATTACACCTCAGCCACGCTATCAGGAGCAGTTTAGCCTGCATCAGTCCGTAGTCACTCAACCAGTTATTCCCGCCACATATCCATATCATCAGCGTGAAGAAGAAGCTTCTGATGTGTTAACGGATTTTGAATCATCTGGTCCACAAACTGTGCATTATGCACAGGATTACAGTAAGTCATATTCGGGTTCACAGCAGCTGAATAATGCCTTGAAAAGTTATCTCGCTCCTTTAAGAGAAACTGAAGCAGAAACTAGTCATTCAGCATCGAATGCATTACAGTCACATTTACATAGTAAAGTGGATGAGCATCCTTTAGGGATTGCGATCGCCCAGCTGCATGGTATTTATATACTAGCGCAAAATACCGAAGGCTTAATCATCGTAGATATGCATGCGGCGCATGAGCGTATTCTGCTGCAACAGATGAAAATGGCTTGGGATAAACCGGAATTCTGGATATCCCAGCAATTGCTGATTCCTAAAGTGGTGAGCATTAGTCGTATGCAAGCCATGCGTGTTGACGAACTCAAAGATCAACTTGCTCGTTTAGGTCTGGAAATTGACCAGTATGGTGATGAACAGGTCATTGTGCGAGGCGTACCGGCCATTTTATATAAGGCTGATTTTGATGCCTTGATCCTTGAATTACTGAATGATCTGGATCCGAATGATCAGGGACAGGGGTTAATGCAAAAACGTGATCAGATTCTTGCAGGTATGGCCTGTCATGGTGCGGTACGTGCACATCGAATGTTGAGTCTGTCTGAAATGAACGCTTTGCTGCGTCAGATGGAACAAACTGAATTTGCGAGCCAATGTAATCATGGTCGTCCAACCTGGCGAGCATTTCCATTGTCTCAACTTGATAAACTTTTTGCTCGGGGAGAGTAACCTTACATGTCCAATCAACTGCCGGTCATCAATTTAATGGGACCAACTGCAAGCGGTAAAACTGCTTTGGCATGTGAACTATACGAGCAAGGTCATTTTGAGCTGATTTCTGTCGATTCTGCGCTGGTCTATCGGGAAATGGACATTGGTACAGCGAAACCTTCTAAAGACGAGTTAGAGCGCTATCCGCATCATTTAATCGATATTATTAGTCCGCTCGAAGTCTATTCTGCAGCAAACTTTGTCGAAGATGCTTGCCGTCTGATTGATGATATTCATGCACGTGGTAAAACTCCAATTCTGGTGGGTGGCACCATGCTGTATTTTAAGGCCTTACTTGAAGGCTTGTCTGATAATTTACCAAGCGCAGATTACGCGGTGCGTGCCCAGATTGAAGAGAAAGCAGCTCGTGAAGGGTGGGAAGCGGTGTATGCTAAATTATGTCAGGTAGATCCCTTGGCGGGTCAGAAATTTAAAGTGAGTGATAAACAGAGAATTATCCGCGCATTAGAGGTTTTTAAGCTAACAGGTGAGCCGATTACAAAACTACAAGCAGAACAACCAAAAAATTTACCATATCGTTACAGTTTCTATAATTATGCCTTAATGCCTGATCGGTTAGAATTGCATAAGCGTATTGAAAAACGTCTTGAAATTATGTGGAAAAACGGATTTTTAAATGAAGTTAAAGGATTAATGGGAAAATACGATTTTGACGAAAATTTACCCTCAATGCGTTCAGTAGGTTACCGCCAAGCCATAGAATTCTTAAAAAAAGGTGACCTAAGTCATGAAAAACAACAGGAAATGGAGGATAAGGCTTTATTTGCGACACGACAACTTGCCAAACGTCAATATACCTGGTTGAGATCTTTGCAAGAAAAGCATAAATTTACAACATATTTTACGCTCGAGCAGGCCCAAGAAGACTTGCGAAACTGTCACGGATAAAGCAAAATTTGAGTACTATCTTTTTTATAATTTTTAATTGAAAAATAGAGATAGTTTTTTGCGCTGATTTTTAAATTTTTGGAGTTATAACATGTCTAAAGGTCAAACTTTACAAGATCCATTCTTGAATTCTCTCCGTAAGGAACGTATTCCAGTTTCTATCTTCCTAGTAAACGGTATCAAATTACAAGGTCACATCGAGTCTTTTGACCAATACGTTGTATTATTAAAAAATACAGTAAGCCAAATGGTTTACAAACACGCGATTTCTACAGTAGTACCTGCACGTAATCCTCGTCCAGCTGGTGCTCCTGCTGGTCCACAAGGTGCGGGCTTCGGTGGTCAAGGTGGCGCGGGTGGCTTCGGTGGTCAAGGCGCTGCTGGTGGCTTTGGCGGTCAAGGTGGCTTCGGCGGTCAAGGTGCTGGCTTCGGTGGTCAAAGTGGCTTCGGTGGTCAAGGCGGCTTCGGTGGTCAAGGTGGCTTCGGTGGTCAAGGTGGCTTCGGTGGTCAAGGTGCTGGCTTTGGTGGTCAAGGCGCTGGCTTTGGTGGTCAAGGCGCAGGTTTTGACAACGATTCAAAATTTGAAGATTCTTCTGACGACGAAAACAATCGTTAATCGGATCTGAAATAGAAAGCCTCTTAATAAGAGGCTTTTTATTATTTAAAGAATTAAGTCATTAAAAAAGCCAGCATAATGCTGGCTTTTCTTCTCTTAAATTAACGAGCGCGTTTAGGATCTAGCTGTGGATCTTTAATTTCTACATAGGCATTGCTACGGGTTTCACGTAACCAGCTATCTAGCTCAGCATCAAACTGGCGTTCACCCAGAATCTGGCGGGCCATACGTTCCTGATATTCCTGAGTCATATCCTGTTGACGTGTATCGGTCACTTGCAGGATATGCCAGCCAAATTGTGACTGGAATGGTTCACTAATCTGACCTACTGCCGTACTTTTCATACGCTGTTCAAATTCAGGTACCATGACACCTGGGCTGACCCAGCCTAAACTGCCGCCATCACGCGCTGAACCTGTGTCATTAGAGAAAGTAGACGCCAATACTGCAAAATCTTCACCTTGCTTAAGACGCGTATACAAGCTATCAATCATCTGCTTAGCATTTTCCGGGCTAACCACTTCTGATGTTTGAATCAGAATATGACGAGTCTGGTATTGAGGTACCAGTGCTTTTTGTTCACCATCTTTACGCTCTAAAAGTTTCAGGACATGCACGCCATCTGCCGCAGGAATTAGCTCAGATGTTTGACCCGCTTGCAAAGTAGAAACACGTGCAGCGAGTTCGCCTGGAATTTCTGATAGGTTTCGAACACCCATATCAGATGCATCTACTTTAATATCGCCAGTTGAATATTTTTTGCTGATCGCCTGAATATCATTGCTGCTGCTTAAATCATTTCTTACTTGCGCAGCAATCTGTTGAGCATTTTCTCCGGTTATACGTAAATGCAGAACATGTACCTGGCTACCTAACAAAGCTTGACCTTGTGGTGTATTCAGGAAGTTTTTAACATCTTGATCACTGATTTGAATACGTGAATTTACTGCTTGCTGACGTAAACGGCTAAGTGCTAGATCTTCTGCAATACGGTTACGTAAAGAGGCATACGTATTCGGCGCGATAGCATCCAGTTTTTGCTGGAAAGCTTCCAAGCTAGGGGAGCCTGAATCACGTGCTACTTTAAGCACTGCTTCATTTAAAGATTTTTCATCTGGACGAATATTGTAGCGTTTAACCTGTTCCAGTTGAGCCTGACGTACAATTAGCTGTTCAAGTGCTTGTTGTTCAAGATAAGGTTGCGGTGGAACAGGCTTGTTTTGCTTTTGCAACTGGTGAGAAATTTCAGCAACGCTTTGTGCCAGATCACTACGCAGAATAGCGCTATTGTCGACAACAGCTACAACTTCATCTTTAGGTTGGGCAACAGCAAAAGTCGTCATCGCTGAAGAAAGACATAGCGCAAGTGCGGTCGCTTTAAAAATTTGTTTTAACTGTTTTGTCTTCATTAACGTTCTGTCCAAGTTTGATTGATATTGTTAAAACCTAGAATACGATTTTCTAGTAATGAGGTTAGCTTGTTGCTTAACCCGCCAAGACCTTTAAGCGTTACTTCAGCCATCACTGCACGTTTCGCTTTCACATCCGGGTCATTGATATCGTCTAGGTCATTGTAGTATGAGCGGCCATAGACAGATACTCCCCAACAGCATGACTCATAGTTTACGCCAAGTAAATATTCACGTGCGACACTATTGTCCAGGTCAAATTGTGCATGGCCGACCAGACGCCAGTTATTGGCAATTGGCTGGATAAATGAGCCAACCACCTGATCATAACTTTCCTGGCGGTTTGGAATATCTTTACGATAGAAATAGCCTACGTTATATAGATTGCCCTGATCGCCCGTATAATAAACCTGTACATCACGCTGGGCATTGGAGCCATTCGACATCCAGCTAGAATTTAGGTTGACATGCACGTTTTTGTTTAACTGACTTCTAAGCTGAATAACTGGACCAGTATGGCTTTCACGATCAAATTTATCTGCTTCACGATCTAATGTGACACGGCGATCTTCAAAGAAGAAACTTTGTCCCACACTGGCGCGTAATCGCTCTAAACCTTCTTCATTAAATAAACTGTAACTAAGACCTAAAGAAGCGAAGTTATTGTCTTCTAAGCGGTCATTACCATAGAAGCGGCGTGCACTAAATAATTGATCATAATTAATTGAGGCTACGACAGAGTCAAAGTTTGGCTGATTGCGCTGATTTTCATATGGTGAATAAGCGTAAAACAGGCGAGGCGTCAAGGTCTGTAAATAGCGACCATCTTTTTCAAAAATTAAACCGGTGTCCAGCGTAAATTGTGGCACTACGATAGAATGATTTTCACTTGATGAGCTGGTTTGATTATTATTAATACGATCAATAGTATCTTGATCATAGAAAGTATTGATATTGCGTAATGTCGCCTGAGGAATGAAGAATGACCAAGGGGTAAAGTGATTATAGCGTACCGAGAAATCATTATAGATGCGTGTACCACTTGGTTGATAGATGGCTTCATCACCGGTATCAATATTTTCAGTATTTCTGATGTCTTTCTGGAAATAAGCCGTATCGTTATTAAATTCGTATTGTAAACCCAGTGGGTTACCGGTCTTATAATTCACCAAAAGCTGCGGCAAACGCGCATAAGGGCGGTCCTCATCCAGAACGGCAGGATCAAGCGTCTGGAAATCTTCAACTTTAAACTGAGCTTTTAAGCCGGGGATACCATTTTTATAATTAACTTCCCAAGCACGGCGCAAGTTCAGGTCTGTTTTTGAATCTGGGTTATTATCCAGATCGGCAAAAAAGTCCTTGTCTGATGCGTAATTATATTCAAGATTTGTTGAGAACTGATCGTTGATTTGCCAGTTATGCAGGAAGTGTAGGTCTTTACGGTCTTTATTGCTATAACTTTCATCAGATGGCAGGTAGCCACCCCAAATCCGGCCTTCACCATAGTTTTCTGTTAGATAACGAAACTCGCCATCCAGCATCGCACCACGGTCACTAATATAACGTGGCGTAATGGTCGCATCATATTGTGGTGCCAGGTTAAGATAAACCGGCATACCCAATTCCAGACCCCCATCATTGGTAAATCCGAAAGTTGGCGTCAGAATCCCTGTGGTACGGCGATCATCGATTGGGAAGTTAAAATAAGGAACAGCCAGTACCGGAACATCTTTCACATAGAGCTTGGTATTACGGGTTTCACCACGACCGGTTTCCTGATTCAGCTTGATTTGATCTGCCTGAATTTTCCAGGTCGGCTTTTGTTCAGGTGGACAGGTGGAATAGGTGGCATTTTCCAGTTCAAGCGTATCGTCAGAGGTTTTGGCAATCTTTTCAGCACGACCATGCGCATGTTGTTCTTCGGCAATGAAGAAACTATTGTTTAAGTCACCTTGCTGGGTTTTCAGGTTGTAATTGATATCATCGCTTTGCGAAATCAAGCCACCTTGGGCCAATTGGACTTGACCTTCTGCCTTAGCATAGGTTTGAGTCTGATCAATCGTCACGCGTTCCGCACGAATCTGGCGACCTTCCTGATCAATGATCACATTGCCTTCTAAGTAGGAATCCCCGGCCGGATTATAATGACCATAGTCTGCAGTAATGGTTGAAGTTGCCTGTTCAGGGTCAATCGTCGGTGCATCAGGTGCAATAGGAGTGACCCAGGCGCCCTCACAATAGGCTGAACTGAGGTATTTACCTTGACGCTGCTGTGCTTCTGGCGAAGATTTATCCACATAATATTGTGAGAAGAATGCTTCACCGGGATAGGTCTCATTAATGCGCTGTTTAAGTTGTTCCGCATTTACATTGGATGAGTCATTTGATGCAGCATAGCTTGAGACCGAGCTACTACATAAAAGGGTTAAGATCGCAGTCGCTAGAGGGTTTATTTTAAAGTGATGCTTCATTTGTCTCATTAACCAATCATGCTTTTATCGCAATTAATTATTGTCGCATCATAGAGAAAAAGTTGATAAGTAGCTACACTTAGCACTTTAAAAACTCAGCCTGTACTAGAATTTATTGCAAATGAATACTCAACGCGAACAATTGATACAATCTTGGATTGCTTCTGTACTCGGTTCAGATCAATTTGAAACACATTTTTTAGCAGGCGATGCAAGTTTTCGTCGTTATGCACGAATCAAACTGAATAATAAAACATTTATGCTCATGGATGCACCACCAGAAAAAGAAGATTGTGTGCCTTTTGTGACGATTGATGAATTTTTTGATGCCCATGGCGTACGTGTTCCACACATTGTGGCCAAAGACCTGGAAAATGGTTTTTTGCTGCTCGAAGATTTTGGTGATGTGCTGTTGTCAAATCTGCTGAATGATCAGACGGTTGATGCCTATTATGAGCAAAGTTTTAAACAGCTGATTCAGCTGCAGTCCATTCCTGGAGAAGGTCAGTTTCCTGCTTATTCTTATGAGAAGCTTATTTCTGAAATGGAGTTGCTGACTGACTGGATGCTACCTGCTCTAAAAATCCAGCCTACTGAAGCGGAATCTGCTTTGATCAAGCGCACATTTGCGATACTGGCGAATGCTGCTTTGGCACAACCTCAAGTCATTGTGCATCGTGATTTTCATAGCCGTAACCTGATGAAAATCGAAAATGAAACCGAACTGGGTGTGATTGATTTTCAGGATGCAGTGATTGGTGCTGATACCTATGACCTGATCTCTATTACCCGTGATGCCTATGTGCAGTGGAATGCAGATCGCGTGTATCGCTGGTTTAAAGTGTTCTATGACCTGTTACCAGCAGCGGCAAAACAGGACCGTGATTTCGAACAGTTTAAAAAAGATGCGGATATGATGGCGATTCAGCGTCATATCAAGATTTTAGGTATTTTCGTACGTCTATTTGAGCGAGATGGGAAATCTGGCTATCTAAAAGACCTGCCACGTGTGATGTGGTATCTGCTCGAAGAAACCAAAGACTATCCAGAATTACAGCCATTTATGCAGTTTATTCATGAAAAAGTGATGCCAGCTTTTGAAGCAAAATATGGTTCATACGAGGTAGCGGCCTAAATGAAAGCGATGATTCTCGCGGCTGGCTTGGGCAACCGCATGCGTCCTTTAACTTTGCATACGCCAAAACCTTTGCTGGAAGTGGGCGGCAAACCATTAATTGTCTGGCATATTGAAAAACTGGCTGCGATGGGTGTGAATGAAATTGTCATCAATACTGCCTGGCTAGGTGAAAAACTGGCTCAGGCTTTGGGTGACGGTTCACAGTTTGGTGTCAAGATTTTGTGGTCACATGAAGGTGAAGGGCTGGAAACAGCCGGTGGCATTATTAATGCTTTACCACTTCTGGGTGATGAGCCTTTTATTCTGGTCAATGGTGATGTCTGGACAACCATGGACTTTGCACCTTTATTGAATGTTGAGCTGGGTGAAAATCTGGCACATCTGGTTTTGGTACAAAACCCGGAGCAGCACCCTAACGGTGATTTTACACTTGCAGACGGCAAGGCTTATACCTTTGACCAGCAGGTGGCGGGTGAAAACCTGACTTTTAGTGGTGTATCAGTGATTCATCCGAAAATGTTTGCAGGCTTAGAGGCTGGAAAACGTCCTTTAGCACCACTATTAAAAGCAGCAATGCTGGAAAAAAAGATTGCTGCTTCTAAATTGACAGGTATTTGGGTGGATGTGGGAACACCTGAGCGTTTGAATGCATTGGATTTAATGATCCGAGAAGGGAAGTCTGCTTAAGTGAATATTCACTAAGCACTCCCTACTGTGCCAATATAGAGAAAACGGTATACTTCCACTTAACTTTTTCGAGCATTGATTGTTTATGCACACGTTTTTTCAAGAACTAAAGCAGGGTAGCCAGGCTTTAGGTTTAGAGCTGTCTGATGAAGCTTTAAATTTATTACTCAAGTACCAGGACGCTTTGGTGTTGTGGAATAAAGCATACAATTTGACTGCAATTCGTGATCCTAAGGAAATGCTAGTTAAGCATCTGCTTGACAGTTTGAGTATTCTAAAGGATTTGCCTGCAGGTCGTTTGCTCGACATCGGGACTGGTGGTGGTATGCCGGGCATGATCATTGCTTTATGTCAGCCTGAGCGTGAATGTGTACTACTGGATTCAAACGGTAAAAAAATTCGTTTCCTGAAGCAGTTTATTGCAGACCTAAAATTAAAAAATGTCATTGCAGTACAAACCCGTGTGGAAAATGAAGACAGTATCAGTGAGCTGGGTCAGTTTGATGTGATTACCAGTCGTGCATTTGCTTCATTGACAGATTTTGTGAATGCATCTAAACCGTATATGCATGAGCAGAGTATTATTGCTTCCATGAAAGGTTTGATTCCTGAAGAGGAAGTGGCAGCGTTAAAAGATGAATTTAGCTGTCAGATTATTGAACTGAAGGTTCCGCGCTTGGACGAACAACGTCATTTACTTCTATTAAAACGTATTTAAAATTTTTGAAGGATCGGGGTCAACATGGCACAAATTATTGCGATTGCCAACCAGAAAGGTGGTGTCGGTAAAACCACAACCGCAGTAAATTTGGCGGCATCTCTCGCTGTGTTAAAAAAACGCGTTTTGCTTGTGGATATGGATTCTCAAGGTAACGCGACCATGGGGTCGGGGATTCAGAAAAATGACCTGCTGTATTCAGTGACTGATGTATTGCTAGGTGAAGTGCCGATTGAAACTGCGATTACTAAAGCTGAAGTCGGATATAAGGTTTTAGGGGCAAACCGTGATCTGGCTGGTGTGGAGCTGGCGATTGCCGAGAAAAAAGGCCGTGAATTCATTTTGCGTGAAGCTTTGCAGGAAATTGAATCCTCATTCGACTATATCATTGTTGATTGTGCACCAAGCTTAAGCTTGATCACCGTGAATGCATTGGCAGCGGTGGATGGTGTCATCATCCCGATGCAATGCGAATATTATGCATTGGAAGGTCTGGCTGATCTGACACAAACCATTGACCGCATTCAGCAGGCACTTAATCCAGACCTACAGATCGTGGGTGTATTGCGTACCATGTATGATGCACGAAATGCCTTGACCCGTGATGTTTCAGAAGAGTTAGAGCAATATTTTGGTAAAAAACTTTATGAAACCGTGATTCCACGTAATATCCGTCTGGCTGAAGCGCCGGCACATGGTCTACCAGTGATTTATTTTGAAAAAAGTTCAAAGGGTGCAGTTGCTTACTTGAATCTGGCAGCTGAAGTATTAAAGAAAAGCAAAGTGAAAAAAGGAAGTAAAGCATGACCGTCAAGAAACGTGGACTCGCCAAAGGTCGTGGTTTAGATGCCTTGCTGGGATCAATTCAAAAAGAAAAATTACAACTCGAAGCACAAGGTCTTGATCATGGTCAGTTGAAACAGATTGATGTCAATCTGCTGAAACGTGGTGAATATCAGCCACGTCGCTATATCAATGAGCAGGATCTGCAGGAACTGGCAGCATCGATTGAAAAGCATGGCATCATGCAACCGATCGTGATCCGTCCGGTCGATGATGAACGCTATCCATACGAGATTATTGCGGGTGAGCGTCGCTGGCGTGCGGCACAACTGGCAGGCCTGACTGAAGTTCCTGCGATTGTGCGTGAGCTGAATGATCAGGTCGCAATTGCATTAGCTTTAATCGAAAACATTCAGCGCCAGGACCTGAACCCGATTGATCAGGCGATGGCTTTGCAGCGTTTCCATGACGAGTTTGGTTTAAGCCATCAGGAAATTGCCGATACTGTCGGTAAGGCGCGTACCACAGTGAGCAATCTGCTGCGTCTGCTAACTCTGGCTGAAGAAGTAAAAGACTTTATGCAGCAGGGCTTGCTGGATATGGGACATGCACGTGCCATCCTGACTTTGAAGGCTAAAGATCAGCTTAAAGTTGCTGAGATGGTCATTGAAAAAAGCCTATCAGTACGCCAAACCGAACAGTTGGTACGCGACTACAATGCACCGAAAACAGAAAAACCAAAAGCAGCGATTGCGCCAGACATTCAGCAGCTGACTCAGCGTCTGTCTGAGCGCTTTAGTGCGGATGTTAAAATTGACTACAACAAGCAAGGAAAAGGCAAGCTGGTCATTAGCTATCATTCTTTAGAAGAGCTGGATGGGATTCTTTCGATCCTGGGCGAAGAATAATTAATTTAAAATTTGTTTTTATTGGGGAATAAATCAGATGTGGGAATTGGTTAAAGCAGGCGGCTGGTTGATGCTGCCGCTAGTATTGTGTTCGATATTTATGCTGGCGATCTCGGTCGAGCGCTTCATTCGTTTAAAAAAGAGTCTGGTACTGCCCAACTCACTTCTGATAGGTCCTGCACAAAATGCAGACCAAGCCATGCAAAAGCTGCAACAGAGTTCAGCTTTGAAAAACAGTACTTTGGGTCGTGTATTTACTGCTGGTTTTGAAGCGCGTCACCAGTCTGAGCAATATGCTCGTGCTCAGATGGAAGTGATAGCTTCACAGGAAATTGGCTATCTGGAAAAAAATATTAATTTTCTGGGTACTTTGAGCGCAGTAGCGCCTTTACTCGGTTTGCTGGGTACAGTCATTGGGATTATCGAATCATTTTTAATGATTGATGTCGGTACTAATAGTGACCCGGTGTTAATGATGCCCGGTATTTCCAAAGCACTGATCACAACAGCAGCGGGTATGTTGATTGCTATTCCTGCTTTATTTGCACATCGTTATTTCCAGCGTCTGGTTCAGGAATATGTGGCGGAACTTGAACAGCAGGCAACCTTATTTCATGCCAACCTGTTCTATTTGAATGCTTCAGATGATGTAGAAGAACGCATCAAGAAAGCAAGCTAGGAGCAGGGGCATGAAATTTAAACGTAACCAGGTGGAAGATGTACATATCAATCTGACGCCCATGATTGATTGCCTGCTATTTATTTTGGTCTTTCTGCTGCTTTCAACCACGTTTAACCAGGTGAGCCGGATGAACCTAACGCTTCCAGATGCGCAAGGTGTGCCGCCCAAGAATTTTGACCAGAAAATTGAAGTGATTGTGGATGCCAATGGTCACTATGCCGTGAATGGTCAGTCTATTGCCAGTAAAGATGCAGCAGATTTAAATACGGCAATTAAACAGATTTCGAATGAACGTCGTGATTTAATGTTTGTCATTGCCGCTGATGCAAAAGCGACACATCAGGATGTTATTCGTGTCATGGACGTTGCAGGGCAACTTGGCTTTGTTAATGTCAACATCAGTACGAAAGTACCAACTCGAGGTTATTAGTGAAGCACGATTTTAAGGTCTATCTTCGCCTTTTAAACTATTTAAAACCATTTTGGGGCACAGCCTTAATTGTCCTGCTTGGTTTCTCTATGAATGCGGCGACAGAAGTTTCTGTAGCCAAATTACTGGAATATATCATTGAGGCGATACAAAACAGAGACCAGGGTTTCACCTTACTTTTCCCATTCTTAGTGGTAGTACTGATGTTCTTCAGGGGCTTAGGCCTATTCCTCGGTGGATATTATACGGCGGTCATCTCCCGTAATCTGGTATTTAATATTCGTCAGGAAGTCTTTGCCAAAATATTGCGTTTGCCTGCGCAATATTTTCTGGACAATACCAGCGGTCATATTACGGCCAAAATTATGTATAACGTTGAGCAGCTCACCGCAGCCTCAACTGAAGCACTTAGAACGATCATTCAGCAAGGTCTGATCACAATTGCCTTATTGGGATATCTTTTATATACCAACTGGCGTTTAACCATGTGTATTCTGATCTTTGGACCTGTGATTGGTTTTGTGATCAGTAAAGCCTCAAAACGGATGCGCAAGCTATCACAACAGGTTCAGGACACCATGGGTGATGTGAACCATGTGGTTCAGGAAACTGTAAATGCCAATCTGATTGTCAAAGGTTTTGGTGGTCAGATTTATGAGCAGGAACGCTTTAAACAGAATTCTTTGGAAAATCTACGCCGTGGCTTAAAGATGGTGGCAGTGCAGCAGCTGAACAGTCCAGTGGTACAGCTGATCATGTCAGTTTCACTCAGTATCGTGATGTATATTGCGTTGCGCCCACAAATTCTGGGAGATACTACTGCGGGTGAATTTGTTGCTTATATTACAGCTGCAGGCATGTTGGCACGCCCAATCAAGACATTAACTGATGTGAATGAAAAAATTCAGCGTGGTATGGCGGCCGCACATTCTGTGTTTGAATTGCTAGATATGCCTGAAGAGCATAATACTGGCAAACTCAATGATGCCTTAAAAGGCAATATTCAATTTAAAGATGTCAATCTGGTTTATGGCGATGGTCACCATGCGATTCATGACTTTAACCTGGAAGTGAGAGCGGGCGAGACTGTCGCATTGGTTGGACGTTCAGGAGCAGGCAAAACCTCTCTAGTGAATCTGTTGGTACGTTATCAGGAAGCTACATCCGGGCAAATTTTGCTGGATCAAAAACCGATTACTGATTATGAATTGACTGCTTTACGTACCCAGATCGCGATGGTAAACCAGCAGGTAGTGCTGTTTAACCGTACTGTTCGTGAAAATATTGCTTATGGCCAGCTAGAAAATGCGAGTGATGAAGAAATCATTGCAGCGGCAAAAGCAGCTTATGCCCATGATTTTATTATGGCCTTGCCACAAGGTTATGATACGCCACTAGGTGCTCAAGGTCTGAATCTGTCAGGTGGTCAGCGTCAGCGTATTGCGATCGCCCGTGCCATTTTGAAAAATGCACCGATTCTGATTCTGGATGAAGCGACCAGTGCGCTGGATAATGAATCTGAATACTTTATTCAGCGTGCCTTTGATCAGGCGATGCAAGATCGGACTACGATTGTGATTGCCCACCGTCTATCAACAATTGAAAATGCCGACCGCATTGTGGTGATGGATCAGGGTCGTATTATAGAGCAGGGTAATCATGCTGAGCTGATTGCGCGCCAAGGTGCTTATTATCAGCTGCACCAACGTAATTTCGAGGAACATTAAGTCATGGCTTTGGCACAGATCATTCAGGATGCTTGGAATACACAGGCAAAGTGGCTGGTTGTGCTGCGTCCTTTGTCATGGCTTTACCGCTTGGGTTTTGTCAGCAATCACTGGCTTTACCGTAAAGGGATCAAAAAAAGCTATACCGCACCTATTCCAGTAATGGTGATTGGGAATATTACCGTAGGTGGGAGTGGTAAAACACCTTTGCTAATTCATCTGGTGGATTACCTTAATGAAAAAGGCCTACGGATTGGTGTGATCAGCCGAGGTTATGGTGGTAAAGGTCCTTTTCCTGCCTATGTCGATTTAAATACCTTGCCTGAAGTGGTAGGAGATGAACCAGCCTTAATTGTCCAAGCGACTGGTGTGCCGATGGCTGTGGGGCCAAATCGCCAGAAGAGCATTGAGCTTTTGCTAGAAAAGCATGCACTGGATTTAATCATTTGTGATGACGGTTTGCAGCACTGGGCTTTAAATCGTCAGATTGAATGGATTGTGCTGGACAATAACCGAGGCTTGGGCAACCAGAAACTTTTACCTGAAGGTTATCTGCGTGAACCCGTTACCCGCTTAGAAGAGGGTACCGTAATTGAACATGCAGCAAATCCAGTTTCACCTTTGCATATGCATCTTGCAGCCTCTCAGCCCTATCTATTAAATCAAGATGTTATCAAAAGCTTTGATCCAACTGCGGCTTTCTATGCAGTAGTCGGCATCGGTTTTCCACAGCGTTTTTATCAAACACTAGAACATCTGGGGCTGCAGCAATTTCAGTGTCATGAATTTCCAGATCATCATGATTATGAAATTGAAGATCTGCAATTCGATGACAATAGTCCGATCATTACTACTGAAAAAGATGCAGTTAAAATTATGGCATTACTCAAACAGTATCCAGATTATCAGCGGAATATCTGGGTGGTGCCGGTCGATGCAGTCTTGTCACCTGCCTGTTATACAATATTGCAGCAGCAATTAGAGCAACAGGGTATTTCTATTTCCTAAGGTTTATTTACGATGAAACATATAGTTATTCCTGCACGCTTCTCCAGTTCACGTTTGCCGGGTAAACCTTTGCTGGAAATCCATGGTCGTCCGATGATTCTGCGTGTCGTGGATCAGGCTAAAAAAGTGCAGGGCTTTGATGACCTGTGTGTGGCGACAGATGATGAACGTATTGCAGAAGTTTGCCGTGCTGAAGGCGTTGATGTGGTCCTGACTTCAGCAGATCATCCATCAGGTACCGATCGTCTAAGCGAGGTAGCTCGAATCAAGGGCTGGGCGAGTGATGACATTATCGTAAATGTGCAGGGTGATGAACCTTTATTGCCAGCCCAGTTAGTTAAACAGGTCGCGCAACTCTTAGAAGATCAACCGGCTTGCTCAATGTCGACTCTGTGTGAGCCAATTCATCATTTAGAGGAATTCAAGCGTGACAGTATCGTTAAGGTTGTGATGTCTAAGCACAATCAGGCACTGTATTTTAGTCGTGCTACGATTCCTTATGACCGTGATGGTGCCAAGCTAGCTGAACAGAAACTGCATGATCAGGCTTATCGTCATTTGGGTTTATATGCTTACCGCGTGAAACTGCTACAGGAATATGTAACCTGGGAAATGGGTGTGCTGGAAAAACTGGAATCTTTAGAACAGTTACGTGTACTGGAAAATGGTCACCGTATTGCCATTGCTGTGGCAGAAGCCAATTTACCGCCAGGTGTCGATACGCAGGAAGATCTGGATCGCTTGAACCAGATGGATCCATCTTCTTTTGCTTAATTTGAGAATTCTCCATGCCGCTTGATGTCAATGCACAGATTTATCCATGGCAGCAACAGGTTTGGGAAACGCTAACCGGGCGTTTTCCTAAGCTTGGGCATGGTTTATTGTTCTATGGAAAAAAAGGCTGTGGTAAAGAAGCCTTTGCCCAGCAGTTTCTGGTCTGGGTTTTATGCCTGAACCGTCAGCCTAAGGGGCCATGCGGTGAGTGTGGCAGTTGTCAGTGGCTGAAAGCGGATACCCATCCGAATTACGTCTATATCAGCACTGATGAAGACAATAAAAAACAGAATGCCAAAATTAAAATTGAAAAGATCCGTGATCTTCTGCCTTTTGTACAGCAGACCGTCGATGGCTGGCGTGTCATTGTCATTGAACCCGCTGAAGCATTAAATATTGCTTCTTCTAATGCCTTGCTGAAAACTCTGGAAGAACCGGGTGAAAATATTGTCATTATTCTGCTTGCGGATCATTATCTGAAATTGCCTGCAACTATTCGCAGCCGTTTACAGCATTTTGCTTTAGACCGGATTTCATCAGCGCAATTTAGTGAATATGTAGAGGCGCAGTTACCTGAAGCAGGTTCGAGCCAGCAGCAGCTATTAATGAATTTATCCAATCAGATGCCTTTGCAAGCGATTGAGGTTGCACAAAGTTCCTGGTTGCCATTACGTCAGGAATTCATGGAAGACTGGAAAAAACTGGTCATTCAAAAAAATATGCCAATAGCAATTGCGACCAAATGGAATAAAAGCCTGAGTTTTGGTGAATTTGGTCAAATGTTTGAATACTTGTTGTCCGATTTAATTTGTGTCAAGCTAAATCAGGCCGTAAAAAACATTGATCTGGACTTTAATGTATTGGCCGAACAATATTCATTGGAAATACTTTTTAAAATTTATGAGGATTTTCAGCGAGCCAAACAATATCTTGAGCAGAACGTACAAAGTAATCTGGTGCTCGATGAATTGTGTATCAAGCTGATGAATCTTTAGCTTAAGGGGAAAACAAGATGCAACCACGTATGGGCGGTATTATTCAGGCTAATATTCCGGATATTGAAACGTTATTTGCCAGTTATATGCCATATGTTGTAGGTGGTGGACTTTTTATTCCTTCCAAGCAGCCAGTAAAATTAGGTGAAGAAGTTTTTGTTTTGACGACTTTACCTGAACAGACGCAGAAAATTCCATTAACCGGAAAAGTAATCTGGATATCTCAAAAGCAGAATGGCATCAAGCCACAAGGTTTTGGGATTCAGCTCACCGGTGAAAAAGGCGTTTTCTTCAAAAATGAAGCAGATCGTCTGGTTGCGGGTCTTAAATCTGATGGACGTAAAAGTTACACTATGTAGTTAATTTACCTTCGGTAGGAACTCATTGTGTTTGTAGATACTCATTGCCATTTAACGCTGCTCGATTTAACACCTTATAACGGTGATCTGGATCAGGCGCTCGCTCAGGCCCGTGAAGCAGGCGTATCCAAGTTTATGAGTATCTCGGTGGATCTGGATGATCATATCGAGCTGGCAAAAATCGCGGCCCGTCATCCTGATGTCGGTTATACCGTCGGTGTACATCCTTGCGAAGATGCGGCAACGATGGCGCGTGCGACCACTGAATATCTGGTTGAACTGGCACAGCCAGAAAAAGTCTGGGCGCTGGGTGAAACGGGGCTCGATTATTATCACAGCACCGATTTTATTGCCGAGCAAAAAGACTGTTTTGCCCGTCATATTCATGCCTCACAAATTGTGAAAAAACCTGTCGTTGTGCATACCCGTTCTGCCAAGCATGACACGGTTGATATTATTCGTGCAGAGAAATCTACCCATGGCATTTTGCACTGTTTTACCGAAGACTGGGAAACCGCTAAAGCTGTTTTAGACTGCGGTTACTATGTGTCTTTCTCCGGTATTGTTTCTTTTAAAAATGCCCAGGATTTGCGTGACGTTGCCAAACAGGTTCCACTTGATCGGGTTTTAATCGAAACGGATAGTCCTTACCTTGCTCCAATGCCATATCGTGGCAAATCTAATGAACCAAAATACGTTCCTTATGTAGCCAAAGCGCTTTGCGATGTATATGATAAGTCGCTAGAAGAAATGGCTTATATCACAAAGCAGAACTTTGAGAATCTTCTGAATTCAAAGTAAGTAAAGTTAGATAAGAGTACAAGAGAGTTATAGGGTGAAGATGGATCGTCAGGCTCAGTTTCGAGCAAGAGAAACCTTGATTTTTCAAGTTGCAGAACAGTTACTGCTAGAAAATGGTGAAGCAGGGATGACCCTGGATGCACTGGCAGCAGAACTGGATCTGGCCAAAGGCACTCTTTATAAGCATTTCCAGAGTAAAGATGAATTGTACATATTGCTGATTATCCGTAATGAGCGCATGTTGCTGGAAATGATCCAGGATAGTGATAAGGCTTTTCCTGAACATCTGGCATTCTTTATGTTGCATCATCTGCATCACCCTGAACGTACTGTCCTTTTTCATCAGATTGAAGAACGTCTTTCTACAACAGGTGTTGGAATTCAGCATCTGTTTAGCGAACTTTATCAGGTGCGCAAACAGCGCTTACGTCTGATTATCCGTATGACTGAAAGCTATCTGGCTTCAATCAATAGCAGCATGTCGGTGCGTGATTATCTGGCCTCAATCTGGTCATTGACCCATGGTGCAGCTGCTATTCTTAACTCCAGTTTCTACCAGCGCTATCTTGGTTCACGCGATACCTTGCGCGTTGCCCTTATTGATCAAGCTTTAGCTTTACCGAAACAGGTCCATCCTGCCGAGTAGTTCGCCTAAGAGTTGCCTATGATCAGATCACATCACGCCTCCATTCGTGGATTCACTCTAATCGAAGTGATGGTGGTGATTGTGATTATGAGTATTATGGCATCACTAGTTGTATTGAATATTGGTGGGGTAGATCAGCGCAAGGCAATGCAGACGCGGGAAGTCCTGTTACTGGATTTGCAGCGGATCTTGCGGGAAGCTAATGATCAATCCCGTATTCTTGCGCTTGATGTTCAGGCTGCCACTGATATTTCACCATTTCGCTACGGGGTCGTGGAATATCGTTCACCTAATCAGGCAGAACCGACTTTAAATCAGCAGAAATGGCAAAGTTATGCGGAGTTTAATCTGCGCAGTTTACCGGAACAGGTCTCTTTCCGGATTCAGCCTTTAGAGCAGCGTTATAATAATGCCCAAAATCGGGATCTTACTGAAGCCAATGCACCCAAGCTGATCTGGTTAGGCAATGGTGAAGTTAAACCGGTCAGAATCCAGTTTTATCTGGAAGATCGTGAAGTAGGCAATCCGATTGAAATTGATCACTTGGGTAAAGTCCATGAAAGCTAGGGTTTTCAAGCAGAGTGCCGGAGCTGATGTAATCAAGCCATTTAAGTCAAATGCTGATCGTGCGCACTCCGGGCATAGCTCTTCGTCTTGCGCAGCGGTGAAACAGCATTTCACTCATCGCGGCTCCTCAAGCACAGCTTTTGGACTTTCTTGCGCGACAATGCCGCTCAGGTCGAGTATTACTCGACTTAATCGTGCCTCAGGATTTACCTTGCTGGAAGTGATGGTTGCGCTGGCGATTTTTGCCACAGCAGCTATGACCCTGACTAAAGTTGCCATGCAATATACCCAATCGACTTCGAATGCCATTTTGAGAACCCAAGCTCAGTTTGTTGCCTTGAATGAAGCGGCACTGATGGAAATCAATCAGCAGTGGCTCACTGGTACTGAATCTAAACAACTCACCCAGCAGGGCGAAACCTGGCAAATTGATAAGCGCAGTGAGCCTACTGTAAGTCCTAATGTACAACGTATTGAATTACAGGTGAGTCTGGTCAACACTGAAACTGGTCAGGCAGAAAATGGAATTAGCAGCTTGATGTTCTTTAATCACCGGATGAATGAAGCGCCATGAAGTCAAAGGGATTTACGCTGGTCGAACTACTGGTTGCTATTGCTATTTTCGCCGTACTGTCTGCTCTAGGCTGGAAAGTATTTGATTATATTATACAAACCAAAGACCGTAATGCGGTGCATGAACAGCGCTTAAGTCAGTTGCAAGATACTTATCAGCAGATCTTGCGTGATACTGTACAGGCGGTGCCTTTAACGGCCAATATTAATGGTGATATTCAGCCGGCACTGGTTTTGCAAAACGAGCGTTTTAACTTTAGTAAGACTGGAGTCACCGATCCTCTGGAAGAGGGGGTTTCTCCAGATGAACGGGTTGAATATCAGTACCGAGCAGATGAACAAAAACTATATCGACTGAAATACCGGAATTTAAATCAGACTGGTCGTGATCAACCTGAATCCAGTGTGTTGTTGTCCGAGGTTGAGCAGTTTCAGATCGTAGTGCTTAATCCGAATGAAATGACCCAATGGCCAGACTCATCTCTTGATTTAAATCAGATTGAGCAAAAACAACGTCTGCCCAAAGGCATTAAAATTAACTTAATGGTTAATGGGGTCAGTTATGAGTGGATTTTCAGTTTATTGAATACAGATTTCCTGCTTGAAACCCAAAAGTTAACCTGACAAAGAATAATAAAATGCAGATGAACAAAGCAATGATGATCAAACAGCAGAAGGGGATTGCTCTGATTACCATTCTAGTGATGGTGGCGCTTGCAACTATTTTGGCTGCGACTATTGCTAAACGTCAGGCTGCAACTGTTGAAAGTACCGCTTATTTAATGCGACAAAACCAGTCTTTGATGTATGCCAAAAGTGCTGAAGCGTTTTTTTCTGAATTGCTGGTCGATGACGCAGAGAATGCAGCGGAAGTTGATCATTTAAATGAAACCTGGGCGCAGCCGATGCCGGCTTTTCCGGTTGAAGATGGTTATGTCTCGGGAATACTGCAAGATGAGTCGGGTAAGTTTAATTTAAATAGCCTGATTACAGCAGAAGGCACAGTGAATGAAAATGCTAAAGCCTGGTTTGAGCTGATATTGAAACGTGCTGGATTGCCAGAGCAGTTGAGTGAAGCCGTGATCGACTGGCAGGATGAAGATGAAATGCCAAATGGCCCAATGGGTGCAGAATCTAATTATTATCAGGGCTTGCCGAATGGTTCCCTACCTCCGAATGCCAAATTTCATAGCGTTGAAGAGCTGAAACTGGTACGAGGCTTTGAAGAAAACAAGTACAAACTAATTGCACCTTATCTAAGTACTGCGCCTGTAGCAGATACTACGGTCAATATTAATACCGCATCTGCATTTCTTTTGGCGAGCATGGATGAAAAGCTGGATGTGAATGCCGTGCAGCAATTGCTGGATCGCCGTCAGGCAAATCTGGAATATTTTTCCAATATAGCTGATCTTTGGACACTAGAACCCTTTGCTCAGGTGGATGCTGCCAAACACAACCTGTTTAATAACCTGCTTGGGGTGCAATCCAATCACTTTAAAGCACGTATCGAAGTGATGCTGAGTGAGCGTAAACGTCAGTTTAGTAGTGATCTGGTGCGGCAGGACAAGAAGGTTTATGTTGCCTATCGAAGCATGGCACCTTTTTAAAATTCCACCATTTTTAAATCATCTCATTTTTTGGAATTTAATCTGTTTTCGCTTCAATCCCTTTTCCCTATCATGACGAACTGCAAAATTAATCCTCATCGGTTTACTTTTGCTTTATAATTGAAATTAATTCACCTATTTTTTGACGACATTACGGCGTATGTTAATTCGTAAGTTATTTAAGTTTGAAAATGCTCATATTGTGCGTAACTGCACCTCGGATCGCTGTAAACGTTCGATTCATGGTCACAGTTATAAAGTCGAGTTATTGCTGAAAGCGTCGAAGTTGGATCATGGTCAGATGGTATATGATTTTGGTCTGCTCAAAGGGGTGATTAAGGATTTCTTTGATTCTTTTGACCATGCGATCTGCTTCTGGAAAAAAGATGATCCTGAATATATTCAGGCATGTAAAAACTTTAGTGCACGCTGGGTATCTTTGCCGGTTTCACCGTCTGCAGAACAGTTTTCACGTATTTTCTTCTTCTTGGCTCAGCAGGTATTGGCATCCACCATTACCCAGAATGGTGAAGGGGATGTTGAAGTTTACTCTGTGATTGTCCATGAAACTGATACAGGCTATGCGCAAAGCTTTCTGGAAGATATCCAGAATGAACAGATGGGTCCACTTAGCCTGGAGCAGATTGAATTCTCGGAACAGGTGCAGGCAGAATGGACAGATCCAGAGATGTTTGCGAAACTGAAACAGGGCCTTCCATTTCATAATCCGGCTGTGGATCTGCAAGTCCAGCCTTAAAAATTCGAATATAAACGCAGACTGACATAGATTTAGGATTGAAGCATGTCTTTAAATGAACAGCAAATTGCCAAACTGAATAAAGTTCAGTTAGATGACAGCTGGAAATATGGACTCAGTGAGTTTTTATTGAGTCCAAAAATGGATGCCTTAAAAACGTTTTTAATTGAAGAAAAAAGAGCAGACAAGGTGATTTATCCTCCGAATCACCTGATTTTTAATGCTTTAAATACGACGCCATTAGATCGGGTTAAAGTGGTCATTATTGGTCAGGATCCTTATCATGGCCTGAATCAGGCGCATGGTTTAAGCTTCTCGGTGCAAAAAGGGGTTGCATTACCTCCATCTTTACGTAATATTTTTCATGAGTTACATAATGATTTAGGCGTAAAAATCCCTAAACATGGTGATTTGACTCATTGGGCGGAACAGGGTGTACTTCTGCTCAACGCTGTACTGACTGTAGAGGCAGCACAGCCAACTTCACATCAGAAACGTGGTTGGGAAGAATTCACAGATCACGTCATTGATGTATTGAATGAACAACGTGAACATATCGTTTTTATTCTTTGGGGCGCATACGCACAGCGTAAAGGACAGCGCATTGATCAAAATAAACACCTGATCTTAAAGGCGGCACATCCTTCGCCTTTGTCAGCAAACCGGGGTGGTTTTTTTGGTTGTAAAGTTTTTTCGAAAACGAATAATTATCTCAAACAACATGGCATTGAGCCTATAGATTGGCAGCTGGACGCATGACTTATTCTCCTGTAACTAAACCTTACCATTCGGACCTGATTGTTGAACAAGCCAATAATGGCTGGCGCATTGTTCGCCTGAATCGTCCAAAATCATTACACGCTTTAGATGAATCTCTGGTTTCTGCACTGCTGGAAGTTTTTCAGGACTTTCATACAGATGACAGCGTAAAAGCGATCTGGTTAGATTCAACTACGCCTAAAGCATTTTGTGCTGGTGGCGATGTGCGTAAGCTGCGTCAGTTGGTAATTAATGATGAAGTGGCAACGGCCAATAAGTTTTTTGAACAGGAATATGCGCTAGATTTATTGCTGCATAACTATGCCAAGCCGGTATTGGTCTGGGGGGAAGGTTATGTCATGGGTGGCGGTTTAGGCCTGTTTATGGCGGCTCCATTCCGTTTGGTGACGCCGTATTCGCGTCTGGCGATGCCTGAGATTAATATCGGTTTATATCCAGATGTGGGTGCAACCCGATTTCTGGCAGACCGTGGAGCGATTGGACTGTTTACTGGTTTAACGGGTTCCATCATGACTGCTGCCGGTGCTTACGGCATTGGCTGGGCAACCCATATCTGTGATGCACAGCGTGCTTCAGTTTTGGATAAAGTCATAAATATAGACTGGGAACATTATCCAGCTGGGGATTTCCGTGCGATTGATGACATCTTGAATAGTATGCATCGTCCGGTAGGCCCGGGTCCTCTGCAAAACTCACTAGATGTAATCCATAGTGTATGTCGTGGCGTAAACTTCGAGCACGATTATGAATCGATTATTGGTTTAAGTGATGCGCGCAGTGACTGGTTGCGTCAGGCCAGTGAAAACCTGCAAAAAGGTTCACCTGCAACCGCTGCTCTAAGCTGGTTATTATGGCAATGGGGTAAACAGGTTCATTCCTGGAATGAAATTTTTGAACTGGAAACTCAGATTTCAGACTGGAAAATCCGTCATCCTGACTTTGTTGAAGGCGTACGTGCTCGTCTGGTTGATAAAGACCTGTCTCCAGAATGGCAAAAAGGCAGTGAGTTAAGCCTGAAAGGCATTCTGTCTCAGAATCCACCGATAACCACTATTGAAAGCTGGAATGAGCTACTCAAACACTATGGTGTGATTTAAGTCTGAATGTCCGAAACACAATTTACCGATGAATACTGGATGCGGCTTGCTTATGAGCAGGCTGCACTTGCTGCTGAGCAGGGTGAAATTCCTGTAGGTGCGGTGATTGTCAGTCAAAATCAGGTCATTGGCCGTGGCTACAATGCGCCTATTTCTTTAAATGATCCGACTGCCCATGCTGAAATCGTAGCATTACGTGAAGCTTGTCAGAACCTGAAAAACTACCGCCTGCCTGAAGATGCTGTCCTCTATGTAACTCTGGAACCGTGCACCATGTGTGTAGGTGCATTGGTGCATTCGCGTATTTCACGGGTCGTTTTTGGTACAAATGAGCCCAAAGCAGGTTCTTTGGTGAGTGCACGCAAGCTTTTTGAGACTGGCTACTATAATCATGTATTTCTATTTGACTCGGGCTGTATGCAGCAGCAGTGTGCTGAGCAGTTGAGTGCATTTTTCAAGTTGCGTCGTGAACAAAAACGCCAGCTGAAATTGCAAGAAAAATTACTGAATGCTCATAAATAAATCGAATCTAATTCGTTAAACTTTGCTCACTTTAAAATCATTTATTTTCAGGAAAAAGAAAAATGAAAAATGCGATTCAGGTAAAAAAAGAATTCCCAGCAGCGATTGATAAGGTTTTTGAATTGCTGTCTAAACACGATGCTTATAACGTGGCTTTTGCACCAATGCAGGTGGAACGGATTAAGGATTCGGCAGACCCTGAGCGCCCAGATGGTGTGGGTTCTGTGCGTAGCATGGGTTTAGGTCCAGTCAAGCCGCTAAAAGAGCAAATTACCTTGCTAGAGCCGAACTCCCGTATTGAATACAAGATCGTAAAGAATCCTTTGATTAAACATCATTTGGGTATTATTGAGTTTGAAGCATTGGACGATAACAAAAGTCTGGTGACTTATACGATAGAATTGCAGGCACGTCTTCCATTTGTCAGTAAATTAATTCTTGCACAGCTCAAGACAGGGATTAAACTAGGCCTCGCAAAACTTGCAAAATCTGTATAAATAACGGGAAAGTAATGACAGTTCAAATTATTACCATTGATGGTCCAAGTGGATCTGGCAAAGGCACACTGGCTGCAAAACTTGCAGCACATTACCATTTTCATTTACTGGATTCAGGGGCTTTGTATCGTTTATTAGGACTGTCATTGCATCACCATAATTTACTCGATGAACTGGATACTAAACTGGCTGAATGCGTACAAATTGCAACAAATTTGGATATCCAATTTGTCAGCACTGAATCAGGTGTTCAGGTATGGCTGAATGGTGAAGATGTCTCCCAAACTATCCGTACCGAACGGGTGGGTGAGTATGCTTCAAAAGTTGCTGCAATTCCTGAACTTAGAACTGCTCTGGTGGCCCGTCAACATGCTTTTGTTCAAGCCCCTGGTCTGGTGGCAGATGGCCGCGATATGGCGACCAGTATCTTCCCAGAGGCACAAGCCAAGATTTATTTGACAGCTTCGGCTGAATCCCGCGCGCAAAGACGTGTAAAGCAGTTGCAGGGTATGGGGCTGGATGTTAAAATAAACGACATTTTAGCTAATATCGAAGCACGGGATAAACGAGATATGGAGCGCACTGTCGCTCCGCTCAAACCTGCTGCTGATGCGTACATTATCGATAGTTCAGATTTGAATATCGATGAAGTATTCAAGCTGATGACTACGTATGTGGATCAGCAATTAGCTCAATAACCCTATTATTTCAGCAGACGCATAGCTTGATCAGTTTTATATGGACTATGTAGATGCTTAATTAAACCGGCCTTGTCTGATCCAAGACCGCTGACTTTATCGGATATATCATGACCGAATCTTTTGCAGCCCTCTTTGAAGAAAGCGAATTAAACCTCAACGTTGAAAAGGGTGCAGTCATCCAAGGCGTTGTAGTAAGCATCGACTCTGATTGGGTAACTGTTGACACTGGCCTTAAATCTGAAGGCGTTGTTGACCGTGCTGAGTTCTTAAATGAACAGCGCGAACTTGAAGTTCAAGTTGGCGACACTGTAGACGTAGTTGTTGAAGCACTTGACAACGGTATGGGTCAAACAGTTCTTTCTCGCGAAAAAGCTAAACGCGCTGAGACTTGGACTAAACTTGAAAAAATCTTTGAAGACGGCGAAATCGTTACTGGTGTTATCTCTGGTAAAGTTAAAGGCGGTTTCACTGTTGACATCGGTCCAGTTCGTGCGTTCCTTCCAGGTTCTTTAGTTGATACTCGTCCTATCCGTGATACTACTCACTTGGAAGGTAAAGAGTTAGAATTCAAAGTAATCAAACTTGACGCTAAACGTAACAACGTTGTTGTTTCACGTCGTGCTGTTATGGAAGCTGAATCTTCAGCTGACCGTGAAGCGCTTCTTGCTCAGCTTGAAGAAGGTCAAACAGTTACTGGTACTATTAAAAACCTTACTGACTACGGTGCATTCGTTGACCTTGGCGGTATCGACGGTCTTCTTCACATCACTGATATGGCTTGGAAACGTATCAAGCACCCATCAGAAGTTGTTGAAGTGGGTCAAGAAGTTACTGTTAAAGTACTTAAATTCGACCGCGAACGTAACCGCGTATCTTTAGGCCTTAAACAATTAGGCGAAGATCCATGGTTAGCGATTATGAGCCGTTACCCTAAAGGTTCTATCGTTAAAGCTCGCGTAACTAACCTGACTGACTACGGCTGTTTCGCAGAAATCGCTGAAGGCGTTGAAGGCTTAGTACACGTTTCAGAAATGGACCACACTAACAAAAACATCCACCCATCTAAAGTAGTTCAGATCGGTGACGAAGTTGATGTTATGGTTCTTGAAGTAGACGAAGAGCGTCGTCGTATTTCTCTTGGTATTAAACAAACTCGTGCTAACCCATGGGAAGAGTTTGCTAAGAACCACGACAAAGGTGAAAAAGTTTCAGGTACTATCAAGTCAATCACTGACTTCGGTATCTTCATCGGTCTACCAGGCGGTATCGATGGTCTAGTTCACTTGTCTGACATCTCTTGGAACGAACAAGGCGAAGAAGCGATCCGTCGTTATAAGAAAGGTGACACTGTTGAAGCAGTTATCCTGTCTGTAGATGCTGAAGGCAACCGTATCAGCCTTGGTATCAAACAATTGAACAGCGATCCGTTCAACGATTTCTTAGCTGCTAACGAACGCGGTGCACTTGTTAAAGGTACTGTAACTGCAGTTGACGCTAAAGGCGCTACTGTTAAGTTAGCTGATGAAGTTGAAGCAACTCTTAAAGCATCTGAAATCAACCGCGACCGCGTTGAAGATGCGACTAAATTCCTAGAAGTTGGTCAAGAAGTTGAAGCTAAGATCATCAATGTAGATCGTAAATCTCGCTCTATCAACTTGTCTATCAAAGCGAAAGACGAAGCTGAAGAGAAAGAAGCTGTTGCTAACCTGAAAACAGCTGCTGCTGGTCAAGACAATGGTCCTAAAACTATTGGTGACTTGATCAAAGCGCAAATGAATCACTAAGAGTAGATGGTGAATTGTATTGTTAATGTAAGTTAAGTAATACTTTTTACACAAATACTGTAAACGGTAGCGTAGTATTTAATTATTGCGCTACCGTTTTGTATTTAAACAGGTTATTATCGGAAAATAGATCCCGAGTAGCTTGATAATTAAAGAGGTCGCAGATGACTACTGAAGCACTTAATAAGTCTGACTTAATAGAGCGCATCGCGCTAAAGAATCCGCATTTGGCTGAACCTTTAGTGGAAGAAGCAGTTAAAATTATGATTGATCAAATGATTGAAGCTTTATCATCTGATAACCGTATTGAGATTCGCGGGTTTGGCAGCTTTGCATTGCATCATCGTGAGCCTCGCGTGGGTCGTAATCCTAAAACTGGTAAATCTGTTGAAGTTGCAGCAAAAGCTGTTCCACACTTTAAGCCAGGTAAAGCACTTCGTGATGCAGTAAACGAATCTGCAAACAAATAAACAAGATATTTACGGGGTGTTCATGCGTTACGTTCTGGTCATTCTTTTATTGCTTGTCTTTGGCTATTCATTAGCTTTGGTGTTGCAAAACGGGACTGAGGTCTCAGTGGACTTGTTATTTACTCAAGTTCCTGCAATGCGCTTAGGGTTATTGCTCCTTTTGACTCTTTCCTTAGGAATAGTGGTTGGCTTGTTACTCGGCGTGCAGGTTTTCCGCGTTTTTCAGAGTAATTGGGAAATTAAACGACTACGTAAAGATATTGAACATCTACGTAAGGAACAGTTGAATACTGCCAAGATGATGGCAGCAGAAGCGGCAGCTCATACACGACATGAGAAAACAGTATTAGATATTAATTCTAATGACAGGCCATCGGCACCGCTTTAGACAAAAATGAGAAGTCGAAGTAATCTACTGATTTTTTTACTTCGCCTGTTTTGATTAAACGCCTTTTAGCTTAGCTTCTAAGGCGTTTTTTATTGCTAAATTATATTTAGAAGAAATATATAAAAATTATATAAATAAATGACTTAATTTGAATCAAAAAATCATTTTTGCGAAAATATTCTTGGTTGTTATAGGGCTAGTCCGTATAATGGTTTAATTTTGTCAATTTGAAGGGTCTTCTCATGAGTATCATCGTTGCACTGGATGCTAAAAGTCAATTTGATGCCTTAACGATTGCAGAGCAGCTCGATCCTGCCTTATGTCGAGTAAAGGTGGGCAAAGAGTTATTTACTCATGAAGGTCCTATCATTGTAAAAGCACTTCAAGACAAAGGTTTTGACGTGTTCTTAGATCTGAAGTTCCATGATATTCCGAATACCACTGCACAAGCGGTATGTGCTGCGGCAGACTTGGGCGTGTGGATGGTCAATGTCCACGCTTCAGGTGGTCGTAAAATGATGGAGACCTGTGTTGAGCGTTTAAAAGCAGGTAACTATAAGACTCAACTCATTGCGGTAACTGTGTTGACTTCAATGGGGCGTGAAGACTTGAAAGATATTGGCTTGGATATTGAGCCTAATGAACATGTAAAACGTCTGGCTCAACTCACCAAAGATAGTGGCTTGGATGGGGTGGTCTGTTCCGCACAAGAAGCGAAAATGCTGCGTGAAACTATTGGAAAAGAATTTGCACTGGTCACTCCTGGGATTCGTCCTGAAGGTTCAAATGCAGACGATCAAAAACGTATTGTGACACCAAAACAGGCAATGCTGGATGGATCAACACATCTGGTGATTGGACGACCAATTACCAAGTCGGAAAATCCTCGTCAGACTCTAAAAGATATTTTGGCAACATTGTAATTCCGGTTACGTGATGAAAAGCCTTTCATATGAGAGGCTTTTTTTATACATTGAGAAAAGCTGTATAAAAATAAAAAGGAATTTCAAATGAGAATAATAAAGACACCAGAACAAAAGATGCTAGAACAAAGGCTGGAGATGGAAAAAATAGCAGACCAGTTCGAACAGCAGGAAAAATATAAACAACAGGCACAGTCGGGTTCATGGGACTGGATGTCAGGCCTTGATAGCATAGATATTGTAGAACTCGCTTCAGAGATGATGGAGACAGTAGGAGATTCATTGAGTAGGGTTGATTTGAATTTTTAATATTCCGTAGTTTATTTTATTTCTAATTGAATCCCCCCTAAATCCCCCTAAATCCCCCTTTATGAAAGGGGGACTTCTCCTCCCTTTAAAAAAGAAAGGTCGGGAGGGATTTTTAAATTACCGCCAACACACTTACCGCTACTGGCGCCAATACAGATAAAATAAAACCGCTCATCATGGCATGTGGAATAAAATCATTGCCACAGGCCTGTTTGACCATGGGTAAAGTCACATCCATCGCAGTCGCACCTGCAGCAGAAATTGCTGATCTTGGGTAACGCCAGCCGGCAGAATACATCAGTAAAATCGCAAAAATTTCTCGAAACAGGTCATTCATCAGGGCAATACTACCCAGTTCTGCATTTCTCAGTTCTGTGACGACAACACCCGACATAGAATAAAAACCATAACCTTGTGACAACATAATCAGGTCTTTTAAATGAATATCTGGATTCCAGAAAGAATAGGCAACTGCTGCTATGCATGAACCAGCAATACAACCTGTCGGAACCAGCAGGATTTTCCAGTTTAACCATGAGCGGTCAAGTGGTGAGTAGGCAAGATCCAGTCCAATCAGAAACATAAAGACCAGTAATAAATGCCAAGTGCTGATCTGAACAGAAAAACCCATTTGGGTGGAACTATAATGCAGCAAGTATCCAGCAGCTAAGGCAAAGAATGCATAACTGATATTGATTAGTGATTTAATCACTAGGTCAGTGGAGACTCGTCCAGAAGAAGGCTGGAAATCTGCCCATTTAAATAGCAGATAACAACAGCCAAATGCCCCAATAGAGGTGAGAAAAGCAATTGTAAAAGAGGTATTTAGAATCTGGGCAGGGTGAGGTAATTCCGTCAGAAGCTCAGAAAACTCAAAAGCGATGGCAATCAGCAAAATATAACTAAAATACGGAAGAACCTTAAAGCAGATTTTTGTGAGGGGAGCAGGAAGCCGTTTCGCAAAAACAAAACCAAGCACTAAACAGACCAGAAGCTGGGATACTAACCAAAGCGATTGCATAATAAAAAAGTATGATAAATCAGTCTTTATTATGCCATCGCTAGCACTATGAATGTGAAGGGCTTTTAACTGGCTTTATTTAAAAAATAATAATCTGCTGCATTAAGGGTTTTGGTTTTGAGCCAGTATTTCCAGGTATAAGTGGGCCACAAGGCAAAATTTTTCCCACCTTCCTGTTGATACCAGCTGACACGGCCAGATTGCCAGACCGTATTGTCCAGCATATGTTGGACATCCTGATTGAATTTTTCCTGTACCTGATCTTTGACCACAATTGCATCACTATGTGATTGATCCACTAGAGCGATCATTTGTAGGATATAACTTACTTGCGATTCAATCATAAAAAGCACTGAGTTATGTGCCAGCACAGTATTCGGTCCTAATAACTGGAACAGGTTCGGAAAACCTTTCACACAGATTCCATAATAGCTTTCGGCACCATCTTTCTAGACATCATTTAAGTGAATGCCATTTAGGCCAGTGCAGTCAAAATTTTTCAGATAAATTCTTGGATCAGTAATAAATCCGGTACCGTAGATCAGACAGTCAATCGGACGTTCTTTACCATCTACAGTAATAATACTGTTTTCGGTCACTTCACGAATGCCTTCAGTAACCAGTTCCACATTTTTACGGTTAAAGGTGGGGAAATACTGATTGGATACCAGAATCCGTTTACAGCCCATGATGTAATCTGGAGTTAACTTCTTGGCAGTTTCCTTGTCTTTGACCTGATAACGAATATAAGCTTCAGCCGGTTTCTGAGCATATTTCATGACAGCTGGTTTAACGATAGGCACCACGCGTGATTCATTGGACCAGTACAGCCGAATACGGTGTAAATTGCGGAACCATTTATATTTGGAAAACAGCTTTTTTTCCAAGTCATGATATAGGCGCTCATCCCGTGGAATGACCCAAGCCGCACTGCGTTGCAAGACATAGAGCTGTTTGCATTCGGGTGCAATTTCAGGGATATATTGAATTGCACTGCCACCAGTCCCAATCGATGCGACATTTTTCCCCTTGAGATCATAATTATGATCCCAGTGAGAAGAGTGAAAGATTTTACCCTTAAATTTTTCAATGCCCGCAATATGGGGAATTTGAGGAACATGTAAAGGGCCAGAGGCAAATACTACAAACTGAGCTTCCAGAATGCTTTGATCATGCAGATGGATCTGCCATAAGCAGCGCTCTTGTTGATAATGAACCCCGAGTACTTCAGTATTGAGCCGAGCAAAAGCCCGAAGATTATAATCACTGACTAAATTTTGAATATAGCTAAAAATTTCCGGTGCTTCGGCATAGCGTTTTGACCAGTCAGTTTTGGGAGCAAAGGAAAGGGAATACATATGTGAGATTGCACATCACAGGCTGCTCCCGGATACTGATTATCGCGCCAGGTTCCACCAAAATCGCTATCTTTTTCTAAAATAATAAAATTATGGATGCCTTGCTGCTGTAAACGTATTGCCATCGCTATCCCGCTAAAACCGGCACCGATAATGGCCACTTTGGTATAAGGATGAGTGTGGGTAGGGCTTGTATTGTCCAGCATCTTCGCATTCCTTGCTTATTTTAATAATGGATAATTATCTTGATTTATTAACTGGCTATTAGATATAAAATTGATCTAAACGGCAATAGTCGACTGCTTATTTTTATAGTACAACTAGAGCTATCACATTGTATTTGTATGGTTATGAAACGTTCTGTTCTCAGTCTGATGTATCTGATCCAGGGCATGCGCAAGGCTGGCATAGAGGTCGATCAAAAACTGCAAAATATCGGCTTGCGTGTTGATGCGCTTGATCCGACTTCAATTATTCACCCAAGCGTGGAATATGATGTGCTCAAGGTGGTGGGTCAGGATATCCAGCCAGAACAGGGTTTATTGATCGGCCAGCATTATGCTTTGGCAGGTTATGGGCCTTTGCTGATGTTGCTGGTGACCAGTCCAACCGTACGTGATGCGATGCATCAGGTGATTCGTTTTCAGCAATTGACGCATCTTACCGGTCAGTTGGGAGTGGAGCAAAGTGAGTACCGCAGTGCGCTTTGCTATTATCCCAAGAAAACGGAAGATCATCTGGGAATGCTGGTCGCGCAAGCTGAGATTTCAGGTACTTTCAAGTTCATTCGCGATATTTACAAGATGATGGGTTTGTCCAAGCCTGACTTGCAGATTGAACTGCCTTTCGCCGCACCGGAACAACCTGCTACCCAGAAAATCTATCATGATTATTATGGAACACAGGTACAGTTGGGTGCTGCAAGAGCTGCATTCTGGTTTGATGAGGCCATTTTGGATATCCGGATTCCTTCAGCAGATGCGGAGACCTTTGCAGTCTATGAAGCAAAGTGTCTGGCTGAACTGGAACGTCTGGCGGAAGATGCTGATGTCCCGACTGTGGTACAGCGAGTACAGGATTATCTGGAGCTGCAAACCGGTTTGATGCCGAGTATGGCTGAAACGGCTCAGGCTCTGAATATTCCAGAACGTACTTTACGCCATCAATTACAGCAGTTCGATACCAGTTATAAACAGATTCGTGAAGAGATTATTAAAGATAAAGCTTTGCGACTCATTGAATATAAACAGTATTCGATTGAAATGATTGCAGAGTTATTGGGTTATTCCGAACCGGCTGCTTTTAACCATGCCTTTAAGCGCTGGTTTGGGCAAAGTCCTCGGCAATATATAAAATAGCCTAAGTTAGTTAATGCCAAAGTGTTATAGTGTGCGTTCTAAACTCCGCTATAATTAAACAGATCCTGAATAGTACGAAACCTATGTCCGATTTTAATTCACAGCACAGCACCGCTTTTAGTCCGATCTCTCCTGCAGAACGTTATGCACAGGCTTTGTCTTCAGGACAGTTTATGCCTGATGATGCACAGGCCATGGCAGTACATGAGCTAAATCGTACCTGGCTGGAATTAATTCAGCGCTTTAAAGCGTCTAAGAAAGCCTTTCGCCGTTTCCGCCGTCAGACTTCGCCGAAGGGTGTATACATGTGGGGCGGAGTAGGTCGTGGCAAGACCTGGCTAATGGATCAGTTTTATGAGTCGATTCCATTTCGCCGCAAAACCCGTATGCACTTTCACCATTTTATGCAGCATGTGCATCGTGAGTTAAACAAGCTTTCAGGTCAGCGTAATCCGCTGGATCTCGTAGCGGATCAGATTTATAAAGATGCTGTGGTGATCTGCTTTGATGAATTTTTTGTATCTAACGTGACAGATGCCATGATTCTGAGTGATCTGTTCCAGAAGCTGTTTGAACGTGGCATTACGCTAGTAGCGACTTCGAACATTGCACCGGATGGTTTATATAAAAACGGGATTCACCGTGACCGTTTTCTGCCAACCATTGAAATGGTCAAGAAAAACTGTGTCATTCTGAATGTAGATGCTGGTGTGGATTACCGTTTACGTGTCTTAAAGCAGGCGCAATTATTCAAATATCCACTAACGCATGATAATAAAAACTGGTTGGCACATCGCTATACCGCACTGACTCAAACCCAAACCTCTTCTCAAGAACCAATCATCATCAATAACCGCATTGTTGAAACTGTGGCACATACTGAAGATGTGTTGTGGTGTGAGTTCTCTGAACTATGCCTAAAACCGCGTAGTCCGGCTGACTTCATTGAAATTGCGAATATCTACAATACAGTATTGGTCAGCAATGTGCCGCATTTAACCGATTTCCTAAATGATGCCACACGCCGTTTTATTTATCTGGTCGATGAATTTTATGACCGTGGAGTCAAATTACTGCTGACTTCAGAAGATAATATTATTGATCTTTATAAGGGTGAGCGACTGGCTTTCGAAATTGAACGGACCCGTTCACGTTTGCTAGAGATGCAATCAGATGAATATCTGCATTCAGAACATCGCCAGATCGAGAAAATAGCTTCAAGTGAGCCTGAATAAATACAACAAGCGCTGGTCATGACCGGCGCTTTTTTATGCATTCCATTGCGTCAAAGATCGACAAGCTCAGCCAAACATGGCTTAATCTTGATCTAAATATGACCTTGTATAAAAAGAACGGACAACTTTTATTCAAAAATCTGAACTTAAGTCTAATTTCTACATTTCAAAAACTTTATACACTGTCATGAGGGTATTTAGCAGGATGATATTGCATCGTGTGTGACATCATTTAATAAGAATATGAGGGTATTCTTATTAGAAAAATGCTCATTATTTTGCGGTGTGATAGTACTATTCAGCTAGATTTTAATCGGTATACTAGAATCTCTTGTATAAAAAGTAGCAATATCAGGAAAGACAATGACTGCACGTATTCAAAAAGGCAAGTTAGCGATTGCTAAAGAACTTTACGATTTTATCGAAAATGAAGCACTACCAGGTTCTGGTTTGGACAGCGAAACATACTGGAAGAACTTTGAACAAGTCGTTGTTGATCTTAGCCCTAAAAACAAAGCACTTTTGGCTAAGCGTGATGATATTCAAGCTAAAATTGATGAATGGCATCGCAATAACACATTTGAATTACAAGCTTACAAAGCTTTCTTGACTGAAATTGGCTACTTATTACCAGAAGTAGAAGATTTCCAGATCAGCACTGAAAATGTAGACGAAGAGATTGCACTATTGGCTGGCCCACAGCTGGTAGTTCCAGTACGTAATGCACGTTACTGCCTGAACGCAGCGAATGCACGCTGGGGTTCTTTATACGACGCTTTATACGGCTTCGACGTGATCTCTGAAGAAGATGGTGCTGAAAAAGGTAAAGGCTATAACCCGAAACGTGGTGAGAAAGTTATCGCATTCGCGAAAAACTTCTTAAATGAAACATTCCCGCTGGCACAAGGTTCACATGCTGATGCAACCAAATATGCAGTTGAAGGTAATGCACTGGTTGTAACGCTGAAAGACGGCTCTACCACAACTGTTGCGGATAGCTCTAAATTCGTTGGTTACAATGGCGAAGCTTCTGCACCGACTGAAATTGTACTGAAAAATAACGGCCTGCATGCGATCATCCAGATTGATGCAAACAGCCCAATTGGCCAAACAGATGCTGCAGGCGTAAAAGACGTTGTGCTTGAAGCAGCTGTAACGACGATTCAGGACTTGGAAGACTCTGTTGCAGCAGTTGATGCTGAAGAAAAAGTAGAAGGCTACCGTAACTGGTTAGGCTTGATGAAAGGTACGCTTGAAGAGTCTATCGAGAAAAATGGCAAGACCATTACCCGTAAACTAAATGCTGACCGTACTTTCAAAAATGTTGAAGGCGGTGAGACCAAGGTTCATGGCCGTTCATTGATGCTGCTTCGTAACGTTGGTCACTTGATGACAAACCCGGCGATCCTTGTAGATGGCGAAGAAATTTATGAAGGCATTATGGATGCATTGGTCACTCCATTGCTTTCTGTGGCTGATATCCGTGGTGAGAACACGATCAAGAACTCACGTACCGGTTCTATGTACATCGTTAAGCCAAAAATGCACGGTCCGGAAGAAGTTGCATTTGCGGTTGAACTGTTTGAACGTGCTGAACAGGCGCTTGGCTTACCTGCTAAAACGCTGAAAATTGGTATCATGGATGAAGAGCGTCGTACTTCAGTTAACCTGAAAAACTGTATTGCTCAGGCGAAAGACCGTACCATCTTCATTAACACCGGTTTCATGGATCGTACAGGTGATGAAATCCATACCTTCATGGAAGCAGGTCCATTCGTGCGTAAGGGCGAAATCAAAGGCCAAAAATGGTTCCCAGCTTACGAAAACCGTAACGTCATGGTAGGTCTACAAACAGGTCTACGTGGTAAAGCACAGATTGGTAAAGGCATGTGGCCAAAACCAGACATGCTGTTAGACATGTACAAAACCAAGACTGAACATCCTGAAGCAGGTGCAAGCTGTGCATGGGTTCCATCTCCAACAGGTGCAGTGATTCACGCGATTCACTACCACCAAATTAACGTGGCAAACCGTCAGCAAGAATTGCTTGCAACTGAAGCGTTGCCTTTAGATGATTTGTTGACTCCACCTCTTGCAACTGATACCAATTGGTCTGAAGAAGAGAAACTGAAAGAACTGGAAAATAACTGTCAAGGTATCTTGGGTTATGTCGTTCGTTGGGTTGATCTGGGTGTAGGTTGTTCTAAAGTTCCAGACATCAATGATGTGGGCTTGATGGAAGACCGTGCAACTTTACGTATTTCTTCTCAGCATGTTGCCAACTGGTTACGTCATGGAATTGTAACGCGTGAACAGGTTGAAGAAGTAATGCAACGCATGGCGAAAATTGTGGATGAGCAAAATGCGAATGATCCACTGTACAAGCCAATGGCTGCTGATTTTGACAATAGTATTGCATTCCAGGCTGCTTCTGATCTGATCTTCAAAGGTGGTGAACAGCCATCAGGCTATACAGAGCCGCTTCTACATGCAGCTCGTTTAAAGCTTAAAGGTTATACAGGTGACTAATCCTGTAACTTGAAAAAAAGCCTCTTCGGAGGCTTTTTTATTGCTCTTAAAAAAGATCTAAGGATAAAAATGTTCTTTTGGAAGGTAAACTAACTGACTGAACACCTAAAACAGAACAATGTCACAGAAGAAAACTTTAATAATAATTATCTGTTAAACAGTAGCTTTATATCTGCCAGTCGGTATTCTTATGAGCGTTTACAGCTCCTCATGCTGGGTAGTTGTAGAACTTTGGATCATGACATTTAAGACTCAATTTAATTCTCAATTTTTAATTTCTAAGAATCGTATTTTGGCTGATGTACTGGAAGATTTAAACTGCGATAAAAGAGAATCATGCATCAGTAAGTTCCACTTACTTATAAAGCTAAAGATAAAAGCGTAACAATTCGTCGCTGTCACTTCCATCCTGAAATGGCTCTGCTAAAGTAAAAGCAAATCAATAAATTGCAGGGAAGAACAGCATGGCATATCAAAATTTGGATCAGCAGTTTATTGCGGGCCAGTGGCAACCTGGCCGTTCCCAGAAAATGATTCAGAATTTGAATCCCTACACCCAGGATACGATCTTTACTTTGCAGGCGGCCAGTACTGCAGATGTTGATGCGGCTTATGTGGCAGCTGATAAAGCCTTTCAGCAGAGTGCTATTAAATCAGTAGAGTTAAGACGGCAAATCCTGCAAAAACTACAACATGTGATTCAGGTACGCCAAGATGAAATTATTGACTGGTTAATTCTTGAGTCTGGAAGTACCCGTTTTAAAGCGGGTCTGGAAGTTGGCGCTGCTTTATCCTGTTAGCGGCAGTGTAAAAATGACCCCCTAACGGCATTTAAAAACTGACCCCCTTGGTTAATATAGCGGTCATTTTGGACTGCTCAACATGTTAACTTTGGAGCAAGCAGTGACAATCCAAATACTTCATCAGCAAGGTAAATCCATTAAAGCCATTAGTCGTGAACTGGGGGTGTCCCGAAATACCGTACGTAAATATTTACGGCAGAAGGAAACACCTCAGTATCGGCGTACACAACCTAGAACAAGTATTCTTGATCCATATAAACCCTATTTACTCAAACGTGTAAACGCAGCTCATCCTGAATGGATTCCTGCTGTTGTGCTCTACCAGGAAATTTTAAGGTTGGGATATCCAGGAAAGATCAGGATCTTGAGGGAATATCTCGCAACATTAAAACCAGTTGCTAAACCGGAACCGATCATTCGTTTTGAAACCCAACCTGGCCAACAAATGCAGGTGGATTTCACCACGATTCGACGCAACAACACGACTTTGAAAGCCTTTGTCGCAACATTAGGGTATTCCAGAGCGACTTTCGTGAAATTTTATGATCATGAACGTACCGATGCATGGATCGATGGTCTAGAAAATGCATTTCAGTTCTTTGCAGGAGTACCTCAAGAAATCCTGTTTGATAACGCTAAAACGATCATGATTGAACGGGATGCCTATCAGGAGGGGCAGCATAAATGGAACCCCAAACTGCTCGACTGCGCCAAGAAATACAGCTTTCGTCCTCGCGTATGTAAGCCCTACCGTGCACAGACCAAAGGCAAAGTTGAACGCTTTAATGGATACCTCAAATCAAGCTTTATTGTGCCATTGAAAGCAAGCCTGAAGACTTCGGGTTTACTGTTAAATGTTGATGTCGCCAATGCCCACATTGGCCGGTGGCTGCATGAAACCGCCAATCAGCGGATTCATGCCACCACGCAAGAAAAACCGGCTGTTCGACTGCAACAGGAGCAGCAAAAATTTACGCCATTACCGCAATCAGATACAGGTTCTGGCACTGTACCTGTTGCAGCAGCACAGCATGTCATGCCCTACGAGAGTTTGCAGCATCCCTTATCGGTATATGATCAGTTGCTAGGAGTTTCCTGATGAATCTGCAATACGACCGTATAGAGCAGCTTTGCCAAAAGCTCAATCTGCCTGCCATCGCATCACAATGGTCACATCATGCACAACAAACATTAGGTCAGGATGGAAGTTATGCCGACTTTGTTGAAGCAATCTTGACGCATGAATATGCTGCCAGGCAACAGCGCAGTCAGCAGGTACTGATGAAACTCTCAGGCCTGCCTCAAGTCAAAACCCTGGAAGACTATGATTTTAATTATGCCCTAGGGGCCCCTAAATCACAGGTGATTGAACTGTTCAATCTGAGCTTTATTGCTAGAGCAGAAAATGTGGTGTTTCTGGGGGCTAGCGGAGTAGGAAAAACGCACTTATCTATGGCATTAGGCTATAAGGCCATCATGAACAACATTAAGATCAAGTTCATTACCGCAGCGGATTTAATGCTGCAACTGAGTACAGCCTATCAGCAAGGTAAATTGAAAACCTATATGCAGCGTGCGGTACTGGGACCAAAGTTACTGATTATCGATGAAATTGGTTATTTACCATTTGGACGTGAAGAAGCGAATCTGTTCTTTAACGTGATTGCCAAGCGTTATGAAAAAGGCAGTACGATATTGACGAGTAACTTACCCTTTAGCCAATGGTCTAAGTCATTTGCGGATGATGTCACGTTGACCGCTGCGATGTTAGATCGGCTATTACATCACTGTCATGTGGTACAAATATCGGGTGAGAGTTATCGTTTGAAGGGTAAAAAAAGAATTGGGATTCAGCCCCAGGTTGAAACTTAATACGAGATCAAAGGGGTCAATTTTACTTTGCCATTTGTAAGGTAAAAGGGGTCAATTTTAGAATGCCGTTGACATTATCCATTATTCAGGAAAGTCAGAAATTTCCTGAGCAGATCAAGACTGAACAGCTGGAGAGCAAAGATCCCCAACGTAAAAGTCTGGTACTGCGTAAACCCTTGGGTGTGATTGGTGTCATTAGCCCATGGAATTTTCCATTTCATTTATCCATGCGTTCGGTAGCAACAGCGATTGCCTGTGGAAATAGTGTGGTACTCAAGCCAGCAAGTGATACGCCAGTGACAGGTGGAACCTTATTAGGAAAACTGTTTGAAGAAGCTGGCTTACCTGCAGGTGTGCTCAATGTGGTATCAGGTGCAGGCAGTGAAATCGGTGACTATTTTGTCGAACATCCGATTCCAAAAATGATCTCATTCACGGGCTCTACTGAAGTCGGACAGAATGTAGGAAGCAAAGCCTTAGCCAGCCCTCGAATTAAACGTCTGGCGCTAGAACTGGGCGGAAATGCGCCACTGGTGATTCTGGATGATGCTGATCTTGATCTGGCAGTAGAACTGACAATCATGGGGCGCTTTATGCATCAGGGACAAATCTGTATGAGCACGAATCGGGTCATTGTTGATGCATCCATCCATGATGCCTATGTGGAAAAGCTTTTAGAGCGAGTGAAAACTGTTGCTGTGGGTGATCCAAATCTGGAAGAGACCATCATTGGGCCGATCATCAATCAGAGTCAGGTCAAAAAACATCAGCAGATTATTCAAAGTGCAAAAGAGCAGGGTGCAGAGCTGGTATATGAAGGGGGTATAGAAGGTAATCTGGTTTATCCACATATCTTTACTGGGGTAGCACCTGAATCTCCACTGGCTCAGGAAGAAAGTTTTGGACCAATTCTACCGATACTGAAAGCTCGTGATGAAGCACATGCTTTAAAGCTGGCCAATGATACCCGTTTTGGCTTATCCAGTGCAGTTTGCACCTCGAATATTGAACGTGGTATTCATTTTACGGAGCAGCTGGATATCGGTATGACCCATATCAATGGTATTAGTGTGGCAGATCAGGCTAATGCACCGTTTGGTGGAGAGAAAAACTCTGGACTTGGGCGTTTTAATGGACGCTGGATTTTTGAGGAATTCACCCGTACTCACTGGCTGACTGTACCCAGTGAATAATATTACATGATAGAAACTTGTTCATAATCCATACAGGTTTAAGCTTGGCATCAAGCTATAATCAGAACATCAAGTGATCTGTCTGATTAAGCATGTGTGCCAACTTTAAGCCTTTAACTTCACAGCAAATACATGATCTGGGCTTACCGGAAATTCCCTTTGAATATCCGGAAGAAGTCTATCCGAATTATGCTACACCCTTGTTATTTCAATCTGATCAAGGTCTGGAATGGCGTTCGGTTAATTTTGGCTTCATTCCCAAATGGGCAGAGGATAAAACGATTGGGACAAAAACCTACAATGCCAGAAATGAAACTTTGCTGCAAAAACCAACCTTTGCAGAAGCGACAGCCAAATGCAAGTTTGGGGTGATTCCCGTCTCGGAATTTTATGAGTCAAAGTATTTTGATAATAAACCACAGCGCTGGGGTGTCAGGCGTAAAGATGGAAAAGCGACCTTTATTGCGGCACTGTATGAAATTGCTCGGGTGCAGGATGAAATCGTACGTTCGGCTAGTATGATTACGATGGATGCAATAGACCATCCCATGATGAAAGAGTTTCATGAGCCGGGGAATATTAAACGTTCAGTTATTGTGATTCCGCACGAACGTTTACATGAATGGCTGAATCTCACGCAACCGGATATTCGCAGCTTTGTACAGGGATTTCCAGTAGAGGAGTTCGAATGTTCACATGTACCAAAAGAAAGAATCAAAAAAGCCAGTCCACAGCTGAACTTTTTTGAATCCTAAAACCTAGAAAGCAATGGCGGATCGTTAATTATTATAAAAGGTGTTATTGATCTCGCCAGCTAAATTCAAAATTGAAAAATACTTAACGAGCCAAATTTTTAAAGATATGGCGTAAGCTTTCCATGGTTTTTTCAATTTGTAATGGGGTTAGCCCTTCAAATGACTGTTCCAGTACAACATTGGTCAGGTCATTAATTTTATGTGTCATTTCCATTCCTTTTTCAGTCAGCGCGACACGGGTAATACGAGCATCGTCTTCACAGGAATAGGTTTCAACCAGACCTTCATCTTTTAAGCGATAAACGATCTTGGTGGTTGTCGACATTTTAGATACGACCATTTCTGACAGGTCAGAAACGCTGGCATGTGGTTTGGCTTTAAGAGCAAGCAAGATACGGCGACGTGAATTATCGACACCATACTTTTTAAGTGCATGATCTACATTTAGGACATATTGGGCATGAACTTGAGTCACCCAGTAGTATGGGAAGTTTTCTAAATTAAAGTCTTCTGCACAAGGTAAAAATTTTGCATATTTTTTAGTCATGAAATGTTCCTTTTATTTATTTTTCTAGGGCACTGACATTTTATGTAAAAGTTTATACATGTTTCAACCTTTATTTTTAAAATGTTAACGAGATTGCATTTGTTAGATCTTCTTAACACCAAAAAAATCAGGTGATTTAAGTGTTGTAGATCAATCGGGGCAAATTGTAACTGTCTTTATCCAGATGAATGGCATTGATATGACATACAAATCTTAAGACTCCAGATTAAATTTAGAGTCTGAATAAGAACTAGATTGGCAAACCATATGGATAAATGGCCGACCTGCGCATATATTACTTTTGGTGAGTATGCGGAAATACAATTCAAAATCGATACTGTTTAAATGAATGCTCTGATACATTTTTTAATCTGTAGCACGACGCAGATTCGGATTTCTCAAATCTGATCGAAAGCTAGAGCGAGTACATTTAAGTTGGTCACCCATCTAATAAAATCGTTTTGGATGAGAAACTTATGCATCTTTTTGATCCCACGACTAACTATTTATAACGTGTATGAACTATTTTAATAAAAAATCCATATTTAAAATATGTCTTTAGATAAGTGGATTTAATGGACTTAGTCGGATAGTGGATGATTCAATATTTTATGATGCATGATTAGATATGAATATTAAGAGAAACAGTAATTTATATCTCAGGCTTCTATCAGATAGATTTAATGCGCTTAGGGTCAAAAAGAAGCCTAAATTTTCTTTAATTTGTAATGAGTTATGTAGAACATAACAGATTCAGGCCAATGATTTGAAAATTAAAAGATTTTAGAATGAGGAGAGGCAAAGCGGTGCAACAGTTTTTTATAAATTTTATTGTTCAAAAATCATAAGTTTATGCATAATAGATACATCTTAAGTCGAAAAGGTTAAATTAAATGGATCCCTCGCCGTGCGTTGATCTTCCATATTCGTTGCTTACATACTCAAACGGGATGGTGTTCTAATGGAATTTTTATTAGATCCCGGAATTTGGGTTGGTTTAATTACTCTTATTATTCTCGAAATCGTTTTAGGTATTGATAACCTAGTCTTTATTGCCATTCTGGCTGAGAAACTTCCTCCTGAACAGCGTGATAAGGCCCGTGTGATTGGTCTATCCTTGGCCTTGCTGATGCGTTTAGGTCTGTTGTTCGCGATCTCCTGGTTAGTCACCTTGACTCAACCGCTTATTCAATTATTTAACTGGACCTTCTCCGGACGGGATTTGATTCTGCTCTTTGGTGGTTTATTCCTGCTCTATAAAGCTGTTACCGAACTTCATGAAAAAATTGAAGGTAAGCCTGAAATACAGGTTACCACCAAGGTGGCATATGCGGGCTTCACCGCAGTCGTGGCCCAGATTGTCATTTTGGATGCCGTATTTTCACTGGACTCGGTGATTACCGCCGTAGGCATGGTCGATAATATCTATGTCATGATGGCGGCGATGATTATCGCGATGGCCGTGATGTTATTGGCGTCTAAACCATTGACTAACTTTGTGAATCGTCATCCTACGGTCGTGATTCTGTGTTTGAGCTTCCTGTTACTGATCGGAATCAGTCTCATGGCAGAAGGTTTCGGTTTCCATATTCCGAAAGGTTACATCTATTCCGGTATTGGCGTTGCAATTGCAGTTGAAGCCTTTAACCAGTTTAGTCAGCGCAATGCTGCGAAGCATGAGGCCAAGATTCCGCTGCGTCACCGTACCGCTAACAGTATTCTCCAACTGATGGGCGCTAAGCTTGAAACCACCAGTACTACTCAGCATGAAGCACAGGAAACCTTTGCGGATGAAGAACGCTATATGATTGGCGGAGTATTGACCTTGGCAGAGCGTTCTGTAGCATCGATCATGACCCCACGAAGCCAGATTTCCTGGGTCGATCTGGAAGATAGTCCGGAACAGATCCGTGAAAAAATCCTGTCTGTACCCCACAGCCTGTTTCCGGTTTGTCGGGGCAGTCTGGATAAGGTGATTACCATCGTTCGTGCCAAAGAACTGTTAGATGTGCTGGATGAACCGGAAGAATTAAAAGCTTTGATCAAGCGTCATCGCCCTATCTATATCTTTGAAAGAATGAAGGTGATTGACGCGATTAATACCTTACGTACCTCAAAAGGCTCTCTGGTGCTGGTGAGCGATGAATTTGGTCATGTACAAGGTCTGATTTCACCGCTAGATGTGTTTGAGGCAATTGCCGGTGAATTCCCGGATGCCGATGAGCAGCTGGATCTGGTCAAAGTTGATGATACACACTGGATTGCATCTGGTATGCTGGATTTGTACCAGTTAGAACTTGAGCTCGGTATGCTGGATCTGATTGATGAAGATGCAGGCTATATCAGTGTTGCTGGTCTGATTCTGGATAAAACCAATAGTGTGGTCGAGGTAGGCACTGAACTGAACTACCAAGGTGTTCAATTCCAGGTAATGGAAATCGAAAATAACCGGATTAAGTCGGTGAGTATCCATTATCAGGGTTAATCGCCTGTCTTGATTATTTTTTGAGTCAGTCGCTTAAGGGCAACTGACTTTTTTATTGAATATTATTTATGACTTAGATATTAATGCTCACCTAAGCTTATTCTTCAGGCCAAATGGAGTATTGAATATTTCAGAAGCCAAGAATGCGTAATAGGTTTTACTGGTTTAGAAGTAAGAAATCTTAATGAAGTATCAAATTCCAGACATGCTTTATTTAGAATTATTAAACAAATTTAAATAAAGTTTAAAAATAAGTGTAAATTTGACTAAGTGGTAAAATATATATTTCACGTAATTTTGAAAGATATTAGATAAATTCGAGATACAAAAGCTCATCCAAAACTTACACAATCCTCAGCTTGAGCGCTTGAAAAATTATTTTTGCCAGATTAGGGCTGACTTTAATTATCTAAAAAATAAGTTGAATAGTGTAATAGGGTGTTCCATGTGTTCATTATAAAACACCCGACTGATGCTTAGTCTGCCAAAATCCGAAAGTCTGCATATTGACGGATCGTTTCTATATTCAATTGATGGATCTCATCGATAAATGCAGCATTAAAATGACCTAAGGTCGGTGCTTTGGCAAAAGCCAATTGACCGGCAATTGCAAAATGTACATGAGCAGAGAGTGCTGCGATCGGAGGAGAACTTACTGCACTATACGCTGCAATCAGTGCGCCTAGGGCACATCCAGTTGCTGTGACGCGCGGCTGTAAATATGAGCCGCCTAAAACCTGAATCACCGGATAATCTCTGGAAATGATGTAATCAGACTCACCTGAAATAGCAATACATTCACATTGTTTCAGTAAGGACTGCGCCTGTAGATAAACTTCCGAGCTATCGACAGTGCTATTGACGCCTTTGGACTCAATATTTTTCCCTGCCAAAGCACCAATTTCTGAAGCATTTCCCCGTAAAATTGTGGGTTGATAGGTCATGAGCTGATCCACAACACCTGAACGCCAATGCAGTACATTTCCATAACCAACAGGATCTAGTACCCATGACTTTTGAATGCTGTGTGCTGTTTTCGCAGCAATCTGCATTGCCTCGACCTGTTCAGTAGTCGGCGTTCCCAAATTTAAACTGAGTGCCCCGGCAATTTTGACAAAACCCTCTGCTTCAAAAGGATTATCAATCATGGCGGGCGAAGCATTCGCAGCCAGCAAGATATTGGCCACATAGTTGCTGGCCACCGCATTGGTCATCACATGCACCAAGGGTTGCTGCTCTTGAAGCAATGACCAGGCTTCACAGATCTGATCGAGAAAAGTATTTTGTAATTGTTGCACGGAAGTATTCATCATCCTGATCTTTGAAATATGAATAGGGCTGCTAAATGCTTAGCGGGTAAAATAATGGTCTTGATGTTTGCAGTTACGGCATAACAGGCTGACATAATCGCTAGCATCATATTCAACAGTAAGCTCTTGTGAGCCGCAATGCATACAGCGTTTTTGTGAATAAAATTTCAGGCGTGGTTCAATCTTCTGCCATGAACGCCAGATCGGCTGGAAGAAAATATTTTCATCATAACCCAGGAAACGAAAAAACAGGATGCTGCTCATTTTGCTCAAAGGCAATTGCGGTGGGCGAGGTAGAATTGAGGTTTCCCATTTTTCATTCACTGAACGTTCCCGATATTGCTGTAGGGTCTTTTTCAGTAAATTGGTATTAATGAAATTTTCATTTCGTGGTTTTAAAGCTTTCTGCTGATACAGATATTCGAGGGCCGATTGCACGAGATAATAAATCTGTCCCACAGCCAAAACATCGAGCAGGCGATAGCAGAAAGCCTGAAAACTTTGATTGCCCGCAATCTGGATACCCCAGCTACGGCAATAGAACTGAGCGAATTGAATGACTTCCTGATACAGCAGACAATACAGTGCATCTTTGACTTCATCCGCACTTTTAAAAGGTACGCCTTTGCTCAGATTTTCATAGAACCAGTAACGCAATTGCTGGGTAATACTAAACAGGCTTGGCTCAGAATAGCCATCCAGACGTACATTAATATAGTACTGCTGATTCTCTTGTTGAATATCTCTAGGAACTAGAATCTGGTCTTTCAGCAGATTTTTGACCAGACCATGCTGATACAGGTAATTCGGGCTGATGGAATAATATTTAATGGCATGCCAGTCAATATATTCCTGATGCTGGCTATGTTCCAGAACCTGTTCATCCAGAATCGAGAGCAGAAACAGTTTATTAATAAAGCTGAGCTGATTGAGCTCATATTCATGCCGATCCTGTTTTTTATGAAATTTCCGGTTTTCCTGTAAACGGACTTCTTTCAGCATACGTTTACGCTGAGCCAGACACTGATCGCAATAACAGTTATGTTTCTGGTCGGTATAGAGCTGATGCTGGCAGTGGCTGCATTCATGATAAGTAATGTCCTGATCATACTGTTCTGCCTCGATCCAGTACATGGAGGCCTTACATAACGGGCACTGCGTACTTTCATCAAGCTGTTTTTGCAGAACGTTGAATACCATGATTGCGCACAACTCCAGAATGAAGAGAAACTGCGATTATACACAGCTCATCAAAGTCACGCGTCATTTGACAATATTTTTAATAAAGCAGATTTCAGAAGAAGAGAGCCTTTAAACGAACAGAGCTACCGAAAGTAGCCCTGTATTCAAGAAAACTGGATCATCGTTTTTAAACGGGGCAGGGTAATGTTTCGTCTTCCTCTCCCTGATGTTTCGCTTGAATCAACGCCTGCACTTTTTTGGATGGAACCTTTTTGGCACCGAGTGCATCATAAGTATTCAGAATCGCACTGACCTCATGCGCCTGTAGCTGAACGCCTTCAGAACTCATAAACAGGGCAATGACTTTATGATCAATATTGGCCTGATCCAGAACCTGAAGTGTTTTAAGATTTTCAATCCGTACCACATGCTGTTTTAAATACATAGCTCACCTCAATTTCTTTGTTGTCGTTATTCTTGGAGTCTTTGCGCTTGGAGAAAACACACTTAAACTGTAGCAAAAACTATGCTCATTTTTTAATCAATATTTCGGAATTGCTATTAATCATAAATTATATATTTTAAAATCAAGCACATAAGAAAATGTAAAAAAATATGATATTAGCCGAAAACTTGGCATATATCTTTCTTTGAATCCTGCCATTGCTGTTGGGTGATGCAAAATGCATTCAAACTGGTGCATGTCATTTGTGCATTTAAAATGAAATTTGGAACGCAGATTAACCAGAACTTAATCTTTTAGAAGTCAGGTTTTGCAGCGCCCAGCATCTAAATTAGATATAAGGTTGTCCTGAACCCAGGCAGTAATTTTTCATATTGGAATAATACTTTGCATGTGCAGGAATCATGCATAGAGGAATCATACAGTGCAGATGAAAGCTTTTTTTATTTTATCTTTAAGTTGTTTTAGAGATGGGGATTTTAGATATCGGGCAAATATAAGGCGATTATCGTATATTTTGATGTAGCTCAATTGAAAAGATCAGTAATTATTCCCATATACAATACAAATGAAACGCACAGACAGGTTCAAGATCAAGGCGTATGATCAATGCATTGACAATCTTTTGCCTTAGAAGCTGTGCAATAAAGGATCAGGACATTATATGAATATCGCGGCGAATCCGGTGATCGAAGCAGATCAAACCATTTATTTAAAAGACTATCAAAAACCTTCTTTTGTTGTAGATTCAATCGACCTGAATATTCAAGTCTATGACGATCATACGCTGGTCAGCAGCAAACTGGAGATGCAGCGCCAAACAGCAGATGATCTGGTATTGCTTGGCCGTGACCTGGAACTGCAATCGATCCAGTTAAATGGTCAGCCACTAAATGCATCAGATTATATTTTGGATGCTGAGCAACTGGTGATTAGCAATGCTCCAGATCAGGCGACTATTGAAACAGTGGTCAAGATTCATCCAGAAAGCAATACCATGCTGGAAGGTCTGTATCAGGCCAGTTCAGATTTATTCGTAACTCAGAACGAACCGGAAGGTTTCCGTAAAATTACGTTCTATCCAGACCGCCCAGATGTATTGTCTGTATTTACCACTCGTGTCGAAGCTGACAAAAAGTATCCGGTTCTACTGGCTAACGGTAACCTGATCGAAACCGGCGAAGTGGATGAAAACCGTCACTATGCACTTTGGCAAGATCCAACCAAAAAGCCGAGCTATTTATTTGCCTGCGTAATCGGTGATCTGGCAGTGATGAAAGACCGCTATACCACATCAGAAGGTCGTGATGTGGCACTAGAAATCTATGCTGAAGAAAAAGACATTCCAAAATGCAAAATCGCGATGGAAGCGTTGAAACATTCCATGCGTTGGGATGAAGAGCATTATGGTCTGCCATACGACCTTGATAATTATATGATCGTAGCTACCAGCGCATTTAACATGGGTGCGATGGAAAACAAAGGTCTGAATATCTTCAATACCTCATGTGTATTGGCTGATGAAGAATATACAACTGATGCTGCCATCATGCGTGTGCAATCAGTGATTGCCCATGAATATTTCCATAACTGGACGGGTAACCGGATTACCTGCCGTGACTGGTTCCAGCTGTGTCTGAAAGAAGGTTTGACCGTATTCCGTGATCAGTCTTTCTCGGAAGATCTACAATCTGCTGCCGTACAGCGTATTGATGATGTTGCAGTCCTGAAAGCGCATCAGTTCCCGGAAGATTCTGGCCCTTTATCGCATCCACCGCGTCCGGATCATTTTGTAGAAATTAATAACTTCTATACGGCGACCGTGTATGAAAAAGGTGCAGAAATTAACCGTATGATGGCGACTTTGCTCGGTAAAGAAAAATTCCGTCAAGGTACAGATGAGTATTTCCGCCGTCATGATGGTCAGGCCGTAACGGTTGAAGACTGGGTGGCTGCCTTGACTGCCGGTTCAGGGGTAGATTTATCGAACTTCCTGACTTGGTATAACCAGCCAGGTACACCGAAACTGGTCGCAAAAGGTGAGTATGATGCAGATGCACAAACTTATCGTCTTAGCTTTAAGCAAAGCCTGAAAGCTCATCCGAAATATCCGAATCTGAAAGCTGTTCCGATTCCAGTGGCTTTGGCCTTGTTTGATGCGAATACCGGTGAGCAGCTGAGCCTGAACTCTGATGCCTTATTTGAAAATGGCGTCAAAGATGGGGTATATCTGTTTGATCAAGATGAAGCGACCATCGAGTTTAGCGGTATAACCAGCAAGCCGATTGTTTCTTTACTGCGTAACTTCTCTGCACCCGTTGATCTTCATTTTGATTACTCTGAACAAGAACTGGCGTTCCTGTTGCAATATGAAACCAATGGTTTTAACCAGTGGCAAGCGACCCAGACTTTATTAGAACGCATTCTGCTGGATGATCAACCTTCTGAAATCTATATCGAGGCGATGCTGAATACCTTGCCTGATCTGATTCAGAAAGATCCGCTATTGGCTTCCCGTCTGTTTGATGTACCGGCTGAAGGTTACCTGGGTAGCCGGATTGATACAGACTACAATCCGGCCATGATCCAAGAAAAACGTGATGCCTTGCTGCATAAATTGGCACGTGCTTTTGGAGCAACAGCTAAAGAAATCTATCTGAGTCTGGATCCTGAACTGCAGTCAGATTTTTCTCAGGCGATGGGTGTGCGTGCACTGAAAAATATCATGCTAATGCTGATTGCACGTCAAGGTGATGAAAGTGCATTTGAACTGGCAGGGCAGCAATACCAAAACACAGGCAATATGTCTGAACGTTTGGGTGCCTTGCGTGTTCTGGTATGGAATGATGCGCCTCAAGCCAAAGCATTCCTGGATGATTTCTATAACCGCTTTAAAGATGAAGCACTGGCACTGGATCAATGGTTCATGCTGCAAGCAGCTCATCCAAAAGCGACTGCAGAAACAATTAAAGCACTCACTGAGCATGCGGATTATGACTTGAAAGTACCAAACCGTATCCGTGCGGTGAGTGGCGGTTTGAATGCCAATCCGGTCAATACCTGGAGCTTTGGTGTACAGCATTATATCGAGCTGGCGAAATATCTGGATCAGAAAAACCCGATTGTCGGTTCACGTCTGCTTCAGGTGCTTTCACGCTGGTATACACTGATTGAACCACAACGCAGTGAAGTCAAAGCACAACTTGAAGCTTTAAAACCACAGGTGAAATCGAAAAATGTCTCTGAGACATTGAACAGCATGTTAAGCGTATAAGATCATTATGTAAAAAGCCGGATCATCTGATCCGGCTTTTTATTATTTACTTATTTTAAATGGTGAATTTAAGCGCATTTAAAACACTGTAATGTGAAATCAGTCACATAAAAGGTTTACAGTAAGAGGCTAGACAGGAAAGTAAAACTATACTTTTCTATTAAACATGAAGAAATCTTCAAATTGATATACTAGAGGTCTTATTCAAGATGTTAGTGAAAATCGAAGATGGTTTTTATTTAAATACTCGGCATATTATTGCGGTTCATGTCAGCAGAAATGCTGCGACTGGTCTGTTTGAAATCTCCCTTCAATATACACCGCATTCTATTCAGCAAGCTGGAGAATACAAAAAAGTATTTAATAGCCAGCTGGATGCTGAACTCTTCCTGAACGAACTGAATCAAAAAGTTCGCTAAAAAAAGCCTGCATCGCAGGCTTTTTTGTTGTCTGGGTTACGTTAAGGTCTCACAATCAATACCGGAATCTCGGACTGGGAAAGGACATTCTGTGCCACGCTGCCCAGCATCAGTTTTTGCAGACCTTTACGGCCATGTGATCCCATGATAATCAGATCGGTCGGAACTTCCTGCGCTGCCTGAAGAATTCCTTCAGAAGGTGCCATACCATGAATGATCTTGGTCGTGACTTGTGTACCATCATGCACGAAATTTGCCTTAATCTCATTTAAAAGATCCAGTGCATGTTGTTCTGCCTGCATGAAATAGTCAGTGACTGCGGGAGCAACCTTATAAAAATCCACGCCTTTAAATGGGTCTACAGCAATAATACTGACCAATGTCACCTTACTATTAAAAGCTTTGGCCAGCTCACGGGCATGTTCAGCTGCAGCATAGGACATCGAGGATTCATCGAGTGCGACAAGAATATGTTCATAGTTTTGCATAGTGCCTCCTCATTTTTAGGATATGCAGTGAAATGGTCATTTAGAAAATGGAGGTTCACTGTAGAAGGGTTTAGACAGAAACACTGCCTGAAAAAATTGCGCACCTTGAAGATGCGCAAATCAGATCATTTTTTAACGATTAATACCGGAATTTGACTGGCGCCCAAAACATCTTGTGCAAAGCTGCCCAGAATCATTTTCTGGAAGCCTTTACGGCCGTGTGAACCCATGACGATCAGATCGGCCTGGGTTTCCTCTGCAGTCTCAGCAATATGTTCGGCATTCACCAGACCAGTCACAATGCGGGAATCTGCTTCTATACCTTCACTGTCTGCAATTGCAGTGGCTTCTTTTAGGGCATTTTTTGCATTGGCATGAGCCTGAGCAAAATACTCTTTCATGATGGTTGAACTGTAGTAGAAGTCAGCTTCGGTAAAAGGGTCTTCTGCAATCAGGCTGATCAGGGAAAGTTTACTGCCAAATGCCTTGGCAATTTTGGCTGCATGTCGAACTGCAGAAAAGGAAATATCTGAACCGTCTACTGGGACTAAAATATGTTGGTAAGCCATGATTTTTCTCCGCATGTTGTGTGTCTTTTACGCTCTGATTTATTGATAGCACAGTGCAACCAAGGGTGCAATTGCAAAAAGCTGAAAAATGGCAAAAAATCTTTAAATTACAGATATTTTTCACATGAAAGCAGAGATTTGATTAAAGAAAAAACAGAGCAAAAAACTAGGAATTCAGGTTTGTTGATCAAAAATAACAGAATAAATGACGCTGTTTTTCTGGGGATGGTTTAAACTGCCTAGGCTTATTTTTGGGCTGATCTATGAGGAAGGTTTTGAGGTTTTTTGCCATTCATTTATTGCTGCTCTGTTCAATTATTCTGGCAGGCTGTCAAAATACTGTACAAAATAGCCGGGTCATTGCCGGTGCTTTTAATTTGACCACAGGGATGCAGCAAAAGGTGATGGATCGCTATGCACCCGGTTCGGTCATCGTGCATCAGAATATGGTCTATTCACCGCAGAAAAAGCTCTCTCTGGATTTATATCAACCACAAAATATCGAAAATATCGGCCCTCAACCAACTATTGTGTGGATTCATGGTGGTGGCTGGATTTCTGGTTCTAAAGAGCATGCCCGAGGTTATTTTAAACTTCTGGCTGCGCAAGGTTATAACGTGGTATCGGTCCAATATCAGTTTGCACCTCAAGCGATTTATCCAAGTCAGTTACATCAGATTGATCAGGCCTTGGAGTTTATTACTCAACATGCAGCCGAATACCAGATTGATGCCCAGAATTTATATCTGGCCGGAGATTCTGCCGGGGCGAATATGGCCAGCCATTATGCTGCGCTTCTAACAAATCCTGACTTCGCCAAACAATCTGATTTTCAGCCTTATCTGCAACCCTCTCAGCTTAAAGGTCTGATTCTGCACTGTGGTATTTATGACCTGGAGTCATTTGCCAGTACTGCACCTGATGAAATGAAGATCGTAGAGTGGGGCGTATATAGCCTGATTCAGGCCTATACAGGGGATCGTAAAAATGATGCCGAGTTTCTCAAACGTATTTCTCCAATCCAGTATATTACGCCGTCGTACCCGCCAGTATTCATTAGCGGGGGCAACAAGGACTTTCTGACTAATACCCAATCCTTGCCTTTTATCAAAGCTTTAAAAGCGCAACAGGTTCCAGTGACAGAAGTTTTTTATCCCGAATCTAAAGCCTGGCTGATTCATGAATATCAGTTCTTTATGGGCAAGAAAGAAAGTCAGCAGACTTTTATCAAGACGCTGGATTTTTTGCATCAGCTTTCGCCCCTCAACATAAACTTATAAAAAATTTATTTCTTAAGAGCATAACTAAGCTTTGTTTTAGGAAAGATAGATTTGGAGAATGGAAAAAATGAACCCTGCGACTTGGGCATATCTTTTGTTGGGTTTGGCCATTATTGCCGAAGTCACTGGATCTACATTTCTGGTGAAATCTGAAGGCTTTACCCGTTTGTGGCCTTCTTTAGCGGTGGTCGTTTTATTTTGTATCGCCTTTTATTTGCTGTCTCAGGTGATTAAGGTGATTCCTTTAGGCATTGCTTATGCGATCTGGGCCGGTGTGGGGATCATTCTCACGGCCATTGTTGGTTATATTGTATTTAAGCAGGCGCTGGATCTTCCTGCTTTTATCGGTATTGCCCTGATTATTTCCGGTGTAGTGGTCATTAATTTGTTTTCTCAAGCATCAGGACATTAAAAGAGATAGACATAAGTTATCTCTATTTTCATGAATTTAAGCCAGCTGAGGTTTAAGCTTAAATAGTAAATAAACCATCAAGCCAAGCAGTAGGCCCCAGAAAGCAGAACCAATGCCGAAAAACTGGATATTGGATGCACTGAACAGAAAGGTCATCAGTGCGGCCTCGCGGTCATGACTGTCCTGAAAAGCCAGTGCAATGTTGTGGCCAATGGTGCCAAACAGGGCAATGCCAGCCAGAACCGTAATCAGAATACCCGGAAAAGCCATCAATAAGCTGGTCAGGGTCGCAGCGAAGAAACCCATCAGAATATAAAACAGACCACAGCTCATACCTGCGATATAACGCTTAGCTGGATCAGGATGTGCCTGTGCATCCAGACTGACTGCTGCACTAATTGCAGCAAGATTAACACTGAAACAGCCAAAGGGAGCGAGTAGTGCCTGAGTGAGGCCCGTCCAGCCTAATATCGAATTTACCTTGGGTGGATAGCCATAACTTTTAATTACAGCCAGGCCTGGTAAATATTGCGATGCCAGATTAATCACCATCAGCGGAAGAGCCAGTCCTAAAATAGCTTGCAGGCTAAATTCTGGTGTGGTCCATACAGGCTGGGCGATGCTCCAGTCCAAACTTGGGAGCGTAAAATCGATAAAGAACGGACAGAGTGCAATTGCAAGCAGTACGGTAATGACAATGCTATAACGGGTACTGAGCTTTTTAGAAATGAGGTAAATCGCCAGTACGGTAAGCACAAAGCCCCAGGATTGTTGTAGGCTGCTAAATACCGAAATCCCAAATTTCAGCAAGACACCAGCCAGCATGGCGCTGGTCAGACTTTGCGGAATAAACTGAAAAATCCGGTCAAATATTCCGAAAAATCCCAAACAGGCAATCAGGATGCCACAAATCAGAAAAGCGCCAATCGCTTCGGCCAGACTGTAATGGCCTGCGGAGGCAATAATTAATGCCAGACCGGCTGTCGACCAGGCGGTGGAAATCGGATAGCGATATTTCCAGGAAAGCAGCAAGCCGGAAACCCCAATACCTATACCGAGTGCCCATAACCAGGAACTGATTTGCGCTGCATTTGCACCCAGGCTTTGCGCTGCTTCAATGACCAGTACCGCGGATACGCTGATCCCAATCATGCAGGTAATAAAACCCGCCATGATGGCAGGAAAGGAGAGATCTTGTAAAAGTTTAGGCATCATCCATGACACTATTTTTAAATGCGTTTAAATCATACGCTTTTCATATATAAACACAATGTTTTTAACAATTTTAGAAAGAGCTGCTCTTGGCATAAATCTACTAGTTTTTAGAAGGTTGAAGTCGCCAGTTTGATTCCGAACCCGCAGAATAGAATTCCTACTGAAGCAACTCCGCCAGCGGTCAATTTATAATTCTGGTTGAAATAGCTCGAGAGTTTGACCCCGGAAAAGATCAGGATTGAAAGGTAGGTCATGCTGATCAGTTGCAGGATTAAAGCCAAGAGTGCAAAAGTCAGTGCCGGAGAAGGGTAAACAGGATCGACAAACTGCACAAAAAAAGACAAGTAAAATAGAATTGCCTTAGGATTTAAAACACTGATCGTCAATGCTGTGCGAAAGGGCTGAATCGACTCGACAGTTTCAGAAGTAGCCTTTTTAATCTGAACACGTTGTGACGACTGTTTCGGAAAAAAAGTCTGATAGGCGGCAATGATCAGTTTGATCCCAAGATAACTGAGATAGACAGCACCAATAATTTTCAGGGCAATAAATAGCACGGGAAATGCATGAAGTAGAGAGGCTGCGCCTAACGCCGTACATAGAATCAGAATCAGGTCGCCGGTATAAACCCCTAAGGCGCCCATATAACCGGTCTTGATACCAAAGCGGGAGGCAATCGACATGACATAGAGGGAATTCGGCCCCGGCAGTAACACAATTAACGTTGTCCCAATGATAAAGGTCGTTAGATCTGTGATACCAAACACGAAGAACTCGCAAAAATGAAAAAAGCCGATGTGGCATTATAGCAACATCGGCCTGCAGAAATTCTATAAATTCGCTGTGAAATTAGGTGGTGCTCAAAAAACTTTCCTTTAATAAAGCCGCCAGTTGTTCACGTGCCTTGATAAAGCCATCGATACCACCTTGCAGTAATTCACTAGCCATCTGGTCCCGTTTCAGTTGCGCATCAAAATCGGCATGACTGATTGGACTCAGTTCACCTTGAGATTGAATATCTTTGGCTGAAAGTTGAGCCTGAACTTCACGCTGATCATTTTCCAGTTGTTCCAGCAAGTTTGGTGCGACAGTGAGCAGATCACAACCGCTGAGGCCCAGAACCTGCTCAATACTACGGAAGCTTGCACCCATGATTTCAGTTTTAATCCCATGCATTTTATAGAACTCATAAATGCGCTTCACTGAGAGTACGCCCGGATCTTTTTCGATCGGATACGACTCAACACCTTCCGCTTTTTTGTACCAGTCTAGAATGCGGCCGACAAAAGGTGAGATTAAAGTCGCTTTGGCATCAGCGCAGGCATGGGCCTGATGCTGGCCAAACAATAAGGTCAGGTTGGTATGGAGACCTTCTTCTTCCAATGCTTTTGCTGCCTGAATGCCTTCCCAAGTCGATGCGATCTTAATCAGGATGCGGTCAGAATTAATCCCATATTGATCATACAGCGCGAGTAATTCTTTAGCCTTGGCGATGGTCGCTTCAGTATCAAAAGACAGGGAGGCATCCACCTCAGTCGAAACACGACCTTCAATCAGTTTTAAAATTTCAACACCGAATTTGACGGTCAAAATATCAATGGTGCGTTCTATCAGGGCATTATTCACATAGCCTTCTTGCTGGGCTTGTTGAAAAGCAGCTTCAATCAATGCCTGATTTTCAGGCTGTTTCGCTGCAGCAGTAATCAGAGATGGATTTGTGGTTGCATCCAGAGGGCAAAATTTCTCTATTGCGCTTAAATCACTGCTATCTGCCACAATGGTCGTCAAGTTTTTTAATTGGTTTAATGCAGTTAATGTCATTACGATCTAGTTCTATGGTTATTGCTTATGCATTCTTATATATCATAAATCATCCTCTTACCAAGTAGACTGTCGTTGAATTTCTGTGATTAATGGTCGGTTTTTCGCTGCTGACGCAAGTGATTAATCAAAAAATGAGCAGCTGTACCCAGTCGAGTTTCCCGACTCCAGACCAGATCAACAAAATATTCAAATTTTGGGGTGAAATCGAGCAGCTGCAAGATCTGTAATTGCTCCTGCAAGTGTGGCTGTTCATTGATCATTTCCAAAGGAAGTACCCCCCAGCCTAAACCTTGCAGGATCATGTTACAGGCAGATTGATGATTGTCAGTGCGCCAGTAATTTCGGGAAAAGAGCAGTTCTGGCTTAATGCTACGATCACGACTGGCAACAACAATCTGTCGATTTTGTAAAATCTGCTCATAACTGACCTGATGAAATTGACTTAATAGATGCTGTTTGGCCGCAACGGCGACCAGTACCTCACGCTTTAATTCTATAAACTGTTCACGGGTTTCCAGCTGTTCTCGTTCAAACATCAGCGCTAACTGCGCTGAACCTTCAAACAGCATGCGATGAGCATCCTCTTGGGGTGCGCTAAATACATTAACTTGCAGCGCTGGAAATTCCCGTTCCAGCAAAACGATATAATCGGTCCAGCGGGTATGGAGTAATTCAGACACCACCACAATATTTAATTCAGATTCCAGGCCTGAACTGAGCGCAAGCGCATGTTGCTTCCATTGGTTGATTTCAACCAAAAGCTGTTCAGTTTTTTCATATAGCACTTTCGCCTGCGCGGTGGGTTTCGGTTCACGGCCAATGCGTTCAAATAGCACCAGATTAAGATCAATTTCCAGATTGGCAATGGACATGCTCACTGCAGAAGGAACTTTACCAAGTTTACGTGCAGCAGCAGAGAAGGAGCCGGTTTCCATGACCAGTTTAAACATCAGCAGCTGTTCTTGATTAATATTCATGAATTCTATCTTTCATTTTTATTGATAGATTCTAACTCGAATAATCAAATTTAAAGAAATAAAATTCTTTTATCTCCTGACTTGATGAACTGAAATGTTAATTTCGAAAAGAAGACTGATTCATGCCACCTTATATGAAGGCATTTTATTGGTGGTGATTGCCATATTACTGAGTACGCTCATGCATATGCCGCTTGAGGTCACAGGCGCTCTCGGAATTGCGATGGCTGTGACTTCAATGTTCTGGAATATGCTGTTTAATCATTATTTTGAAAAGTTTGAAGCCAAACATCGTCTGAAAAGAACCATCAAAGTGCGGATTGCTCATGCGATTGGATTTGAGGGTGGTTTGATGCTGGCGACGATTCCGATGGTAGCTTATGCATTACAGATCAGTCTGGCGCAGGCTTTTCTTTTGGACCTGGCGATGACATTATGTATTCTGGTGTATACTTTTATTTTCCAGTGGTGCTATGACCAGCTTGAGGCCAAAATGGGTCTGGAACCAGACTACCGAAAAGCTTAACTTGAGTCTTTACTAGAGTAATCTTCAGTGATTTATGAAAATTACTGCAATAAAAAACCGCTCTTTATGAGCGGTTTTTTATATGAGGCTTGGATTATTTTTCAATAATTGCTGTTACGCCTTGACCACCAGCTGCACAGATCGAAACAAGCACACGACCTGAACCTTTCTGGTTAATCAGTTTTGCCGCAGTCGCGATAATACGACCGCCAGTCGCTGCAAATGGGTGACCTGCAGCAAGAGAAGAACCTTTTACGTTCAGTTTGGCACGGTCAATTGAACCTAGTGGAGCATCCAGACCTAAACGCCCTTTACAGAATTTTGGATCTTCCCAAGCTTTCAATGTTGAAAGTACTTGCGATGCAAATGCTTCGTGAATTTCATAGTAGTCAAAATCTTGCAGTTTCAGACCAGCACGTTCCAGCATACGAGGGACTGCATAAGCAGGTGCCATCAACAGGCCTTCTTTCTTCTCTACGAAATCAACGGCAGCAGTTTCCTGGAAAGTCAGGTAAGCCAGTACTTCATGGCCATTTGCTTTAGCCCATTCTTCAGAAGCCAGTAGCACACAAGAAGCACCATCGGTCAGTGGAGTAGAGTTACCCGCAGTCATGGTACGTGCATCACCTTTACCAAAAGCAGGTTTTAGTTTCGCCAGTTTTTCAACTGAAGAATCAGGACGCAAGTTGTTGTCACGTTCAAGACCCAGGAATGGAGTCACCAGGTCATCAAAGAAACCTTCTTCATAGGCTGCTGCCATTTTCTGGTGTGAAGAAGCGGCTAACTCATCTTGCGCTTCACGAGAAATACCCCATTCCAGTGTAGTAATCGCCTGATGGTCCCCCATAGACAGGCCAGTACGTGGCTCACCATTTTTTGGTGCATCCATCAGGTCTTTCACATTGATTTTAGTCAGTGCTTTTAAACGGTCTTTCGCCGTTTTCGCAATATTCAGCTCAAGTAATGCTTTACGTAAGCCATCACCAAAAGCGATTGGTGCATCAGAAGTCGTATCTACACCACCTGCAATTCCCACTTCTATCTGACCTAGAGCAATCTTGTTTGCGACTAGGAATGCCGCTTGAAGGCCAGTACCACATGCTTGCTGGATGTCATAAGCAGGGGTTTCCGGTGCAAGAGCAGTATTCAGTACACATTCGCGAGTCATGTTGAAGTCGCGGCTATGTTTCAGTACAGCACCTGCAACCACTTCACCTAAGCGTTGACCTTGAAGGTTAAAACGTTCAACCAGACCATTCAGGGCTGCTGTGAACATATCAGTATTGGATGCCGTAAAGTAAGCACCGTTAGAACGTGCAAATGGAATGCGGTTACCACCGATAATAGCAACGCGGCGAACTGTATTTTGGCTCATGTTTGGTTCCTGTTGAACAGAAGTCTGTGTTATAGATGTTGAATCTTGTTGGCTTGAAGTCGTTTTTTTGGTACGTGCAGATGTACTGCGTGTACGTGTGGTTTTAGCCGGACTTTTTTCTGCGGCATTGGCTGTATCAGGATTTTTAGTGCTACGCTTGCTACGCGTTGATGGTTTTGACACAGTTTCTGTAGCAGAGTTCTCGACTGCTGGATTATCTTGAGTTGTTTTGCTCATAAGGCTTTACCAGGCAAATAGATCGTCTTCTTGGTTGTTACATTAGCATAGAAGAAGATAGGCTGTATTGACTACAATGACATTACAGACTGCGCTTAGGTCAAGTCATCTGCCTGTTATCTCAAGTATGATTGGGCGGAATCTGGTAGATCTATTGAAATATAAATGTCTGGCATCATACTGAAGTTTAAGGATAACTTTAGATCAACCAAAAATTAATTTGTATGAGAGATAATAAACATGACTGATCAGTACCAAACTTTTGCAAAATCTCCTATTGGTAAATTTGTCATTAAAAATTTGGGTCTGCCATCCCCAACTTCTTTAGACCGTTTTGAGTCTGCTACACCTGTAGTTAAAGGCGCGGTATTGTTTGGAGCAGCACCGGCAAGTACCTTGACTGGTGCTATTGCTCAGGTTCTGGCAAATATTCATGCGAATAGCTATGCAGGTAACAATGCTGAACTGCAACAGGCTGCTGCATCAGCTGGACTGAATCTGGGTGCGTTTAATCCGGGCGATAAAGAATCAAAATTCAAAGTTGTCATTTTTGATGCTTCAGGAATCGAAAATTCAGAACAATTAAAATCACTTTATGATTTCTTTAACCCGATTGCACGTCAAATTCAAAGTTCTGGCCGTATCGTGATTGTGGGGACTACGCCTGAAACTGCTAAATCAGTCAGTCAGTCAATTGCTCAACGCGCACTGGAAGGTTTTGTAAAATCTGTGGGTAAAGAGTTTAAAAAGGGTATTGCAGCGAACCTGATCTATGTAGATGCCGGTGCTGAAGCAAATCTTGAGTCTGCTTTACGTTTTGCAGTTTCTCCACGTTCTGCCTATGTTTCTGGTCAGGTGATCCGTGTTTCACATGCTGAAAAAGTGGATGTGGACTGGACTAAACCATTAGCAGGAAAAACCGCTGTAGTGACTGGTGCGAGCCGTGGTATTGGTGAAGCGATTGCTCATGTATTGGCACGTGATGGCGCACATGTCATCTGTCTGGATGTTCCACAGCAGCAAGCGGACCTTGACCGTGTAGCTGGTGAAATTGGGGGTTCAACTTTAGCCATCGATATTACTGCTGCAGATGCAGGCGAAAAAATCAAAGCAGCAGCAGCTGAGCAGGGTGGTCTGGACATTATTGTGCATAATGCTGGTATTACCCGTGACAAGACTTTGGCTAATATGAAACCTGAGCTATGGGATCTGGTGATTAACATCAACCTGTCTGCCATTGAACGTGTAAATGACTATTTAATCTCCAACGATGGTCTAAATGCTAATGGCCGTATTATCTGTGTATCCTCAATTTCAGGCATTGCAGGTAACCTGGGTCAAACCAACTATGCAGCGTCTAAAGCAGGTGTGATTGGTGTGGTAAAATTCACAGCACCAACCTTAAAAAATGGTATAACGATTAATGCCGTTGCACCGGGCTTTATTGAAACACAAATGACGGCTGCGATTCCATTTGCAATCCGTGAAGCAGGCCGCCGTATGAACTCAATGAGCCAAGGTGGTCTACCTGTAGATGTTGCAGAAACGATTGCAATGTTTGCTTCTACGGCTTCAACTGGTTTAAATGGCAACGTGGTTCGTGTCTGTGGTCAAAGCCTGTTAGGGGCTTAATAGATCCCACCGATCTCTCTTTATAAGAGAGAGGAGAATTCCCCCCTTTGATAAAGGGGGATTCAGAGGGCTTAAAATTCTAAATAGAAAATTCCAAGAATTTTCAAAACCTCTCCAGTACTTCACATTCATACAATGATTGAAGTATGCTCAGGAGAGGTCACTTTATAAAGATAATATTTCCAAAGGTTCAGTATGAATACGCGCCATTTTAGTCAACTTCCAAAACCTTATTTAGCCTATCCAAAAGTGATTCAAGGCTTGATTTTTAAAAAGCCGAAAGCTGAAAAAGTTCTACCGCAAGTTGAATATGTGGTAGATTCATTCAAGGTCGATCAGAAACATTTAAAAGCTTATAATGAAGTATGTGGCTTTAAAAATAATGGTTATATTCCAGCTATTTATTTGACCGTGCTGTCTCAAAGCCTGCAAATGCACATGATGACCTCGGAAGCATTTCCGTTCCCGATTTTAGGACTGGTACATATCCGTAATCAGGTCAAGCAATACCGTAAAGTCGGTGTAAATGAGACTTTAACCTTGTCATGCAAGTTTGGTGAATTACATCCACATGACAAAGGGGTTCAGTTTGATTTTATTACCACAGTGAAAGTAGGCAATGAAGTTGTCGTTGAGGCATTAACGACTTATCTTTCACGTCAAAAGACTGATGCTAAAGCTGCTGCAAAATCGGCAGAAAGTAAAGCGCCGGACTATAAGCTGAATACTGAATGGAAAATTTCAGAAAATACCGGCCGCCGTTATGCCATGACCTCAGGGGATTTTAACCTGATTCATATTCATGCTGTTACAGCGAAGGCTTTTGGTTTTAAACAGGCGATTGCACATGGTATGTGGAGCAAAGCCAAAGCACTGGCTAATCTATCCTTGCCGGATGCCTATGAAGCCGATGTCTGGTTCAAGCTGCCGATGTATTTACCCTCTAAAGTTGAGTTCCTGACTGCTCAAGCAGCGAATGATACAGATTTCCTGATCCGAAACAGCAAGAACCAGAAGCCGCATGTGACCGGCCATGTAAAAGCAATTTAAATCTGAATTAAAAGCCTAAACTCGATTTAGGCTTTTTCATTTTAAGGGATCAAAATTCTATGGATAGAATGATGCAGCCAATTAAAGATTATCTGTTTGCTGATCAGCATAATTATCAGGGCAATGTAGATGCGCGTTTTCGCGACCTTGCTCATCAGTTTAGCCGCCTACAGGATGCACGTGCTGAACAGGGTGGTGCAGCACTTGTCGTATATTTTCAGCGACAAAAAGTTGTCGATATTTATACCGGAAAGAAGTCTGCCACAGAAAACTGGCAGCCTGATACCATGTCACTATGCTATTCCACTGGCAAAGGTGTACTAGCAACCCTAGCGCATATTCTGGTGAGTAAAGGTTATCTGGACTATGACAGATCAGTTGCAGAATACTGGCCTGAATTTGCCCAGAAAGGTAAACGGTCGATTACTTTGGCACATATGCTGAGCCATCAAAGTGGCTTGTTTGATATCCGTAATATCATTGATGATGCCACTGAAATGGCTGACTGGTCACACATGCTGGAGCGGATCGCGGCAGCTGAACCACGTTTTCAGACCACGACAGATGTCGCTTATCAACCTTTGACTTTTGGATGGCAAGTGGGTGGAGTACTGGAAAAGGCAACCGGTAAATCATTAAACCAATTAATGCAGGAATATCTGGTTCAGCCTCTGCAATTAAATGGTGCCTATTTTAGTGTGCCGCTGGATGAACTGCCTCGAGTTGCGCGACCGATCTTTAAAGCAAAATCTACATCTCAATCTTCTAAAGCCAAAAAAATAGCTGCACGCAAACCTAGTTTAATGGAGCGCGCCCTGGTCTGGAGTGGTCAGAGTCCCCAAGATTTTCAGGATGGCATGATTCCTAAAGGCATGAAGAATTTTAGCTTCTTTAGTGATGAAGGTTTACAAGCGATTATTCCTTCGGCTAATGGCGTCTTTACTGCAGACAGTCTGGCAAAAATCTATGCGATGTTGGCCAATCATGGTGCCTGGCAAGGCCAGCAACTGATTTCACCTCCAGTATTCCAGCGACTGAGTAAGGTTCAATATATCCGTCGTGATCGGGTGATGCCTGTGCCAATGCACTGGCGACTGGGTTATCACCGTATATTGACCTTGGGTAAAGCCTCTACAGGTTTTGGTCATATGGGCTTTAACGGTTCTGGTGCCTGGTGCGATCCGGAACGCGGTTTAAGCTTTGCCTATACCCATAATTTCCCAACAGGTTCATTGACTGGAGATTACCGTCTTTGGGGGCTGACGCAGGAAACTTTGCGCTGTGCTGATGCGGTATTGACGGGAAGAAAAGGCTGGCGATAACTGAATATCCTTGATTTGGGAGTTTAGTCAGTCATTTAAAATATGCTATTTTGTGGCAAATTCCAGCGCTACGAAATGAAATCATGAAAAAAGTAATACTGATTCCCTTAGTGGCAACCGGTGCTTTATTCGGTTGTCAGGATCAAACCCAGTCAGCTAAAAATACTATTGTTGAAGCCAAGGCGCAGATTCCAGCATGGGCGGGAGAGTATCAGGGTACAACTCCTTGTATGGGCTGCTTGTCGCGCTGTGATGATTGCCCAGGTATGGCTGTCATGCTAACTCTGTATGAAGATCAGACTTATATTTTGCAGCGTGAAAGCCTGAGTGGTCATAATGGGGTGGAAACCTTTAGTGGTCCGATTCGTTTTCAGGATGATTCTTATCAGAAAATTGAGCTGGTGAATGTAGCAACTCGTAATTTACTGTATGTTGATCTGGAAGAGCATGTGCTGGAAATCCGTGAAGACAAAAGCGGTAAACGTTACCAGATGCAGAGTGATTTTATTTTAGGGCGATTCGCTTAAGCAGATTCAACTCAATTCTTTACCTTCGATCAGAAATTTTTATTTTTAAGATTGTATTCATCTACTCAAATAGATGGAAGATCAATAGATATTTTATCTTTCAAATATACAAAAACTATTCTGATATTTCACTCAGGCATAAAAATGGAGCAAACAGCTTCGAGATATTTGATTTAAATCAGATTGATAGGCCTATCTCTCCAGATCATAACTGATTAATTCATTCACTATTTTATAAAAAAACAGTATGCTTAGACCTGTAAAAAGGAGCATACATGTATCAAGTACTTGCGCGAAAATACCGTCCCCGCAATTTCAACGAATTGGTCGGTCAAAACCATGTTTCACGTGCCTTAACAAGCGCACTGGAGCGTGGCCGTTTGCACCATGCCTATTTGTTTACGGGAACGCGTGGTGTTGGTAAAACCACGATTGCACGTATTTTGGCGAAGTGCTTGAACTGTGAAACCGGTATTACATCAACTCCTTGTGAGGTGTGTCCGACCTGTACCGCCGTCAATGAAGGCCGTTTTATTGACCTGATCGAGATCGATGCGGCATCACGTACCAAAGTTGAAGATACCCGTGAGCTGCTGGATAATGTCCCTTATGCGCCAACTCAGGGTCGTTTCAAGGTTTATCTGATCGATGAAGTACATATGCTGTCCACGCATTCTTTCAATGCTCTATTAAAGACACTGGAAGAACCACCGGAGCATGTCAAATTCCTGTTCGCTACCACAGATCCACAAAAGCTGCCGATTACCGTTATTTCTCGCTGCCTGCAATTTACTTTGCGTCCATTGGCTGTTGATGAAATTACCGAACATCTGGGCAATATCCTGACGAAAGAAAGCATTCAGGCTGATCAGGATGCGATCTGGCAGATTGCTGAATCTGCTCAGGGCTCGCTTCGTGATGCCTTATCCTTAACCGATCAGGCGATTGCCTATGGTCAGGGGGCGATCCAGCATCAGGATGTCAAAGACATGCTGGGCTTGATCGACCGAACAATTATTTATGATCTGATTCTGGCGATTCATCAGAACCAGAAAGCACGTGTTAGCGAATTATTATTGCAATTCCGTCAGCAGGCGCTAGATGTATCACTGGTATTAGATCAGTTGATTTCTACCTTGCATGAACTGGCTTTATTACAATACCTGCCAGATTTAAGCCTGAAATACAGTGCCGAGATCAATCAAAAGATCATGCAGTTATCGGCTTTAATTTCAGCACAAGCTTTGCAGCTGTATTATCAGATCGCCTGTAAAGGCCGGGCTGACCTACAGCTTGCGGTTACGCAGGAGCAAGGCTTTGAGATGACGGTGCTGCGTTTGCTAGCCTTCCGTCCGCTACAGCCCAATGAAATTCCAACTAATACAGCTCAGATACAACAAGCTGTACCTGCTGCTTCAGCTCCACAACAAAATCAGATAACGCAGCAGGAAAGTGCTCCGGTTGCTCAAGCTGCTGTAGAAGATTTTTCCTTAGATGATGACTATGAAGACGATCAGGATGATAATCCAGTCACTGCACAGTCTGAACTATCTTCGGATGACTTTCTGGATGAAGACGAGCCAGAAACCAATTCTGAGCCTCAAGTTATACAAGCTGAATCAACTAGAGTAGAACAATCTGAGTCTGAACAAATTGTATTTGATCCAAACCTGGAAGATGGTCTGTTTGGTTTTGACGATGTTCCTGCAGAACCTGTTCCATCCAGCCCTGAAGCCAGCAGTGATGATTTCCTCTTAGAAGAATTCATTCCTGAAAATGATACTGCTGCACCAGTAGAACAAGAACCGGAGTTTAATCTGGATGCCTCGACTCCTGAATCAGAACAAGTGGTTCATAAAGCAGATGAAAGTCAGTCAGAAATTTCTAATCAGACTGAGGTTGCATCAACTCAGATCGCAAATACGAATTTTTCTACAGACCGTAATCTGATGCCGCAGGATATTCTGCAAATTCCGGTACAGGATATGCAGGGTGAATGGACGGTAGAAAAATGGGAATTCTGGTTCCGTAACAGCCAGTTATCTCCGGCAGTTCAGGAATTGGCTCAGTATGGCATCATGACCGGCCAGATTAATGCAGCATCGGTCTTCCATATTCCAGAGCGTTATCAGCCGCTTTTGTCGCAGCTACAACATCATCTGGAAGCAGCTTTGCGGGAACAATGGCCGCAGACCATTTTCCAGGTGAAGTTTGAAGATGTAGAGCAGTTAACGCCATATACCATGCAGCAAGAACGTAAAGTACGCGCTTTTAAACGTGCAGAAGAGCTGCTGCATGCTGAACCGGCTATACGTGACTTGCTGGAACAGTTTGATGGTGAATTGCACAATATTCAGCTGAAATAAAATAATTTTAGGCTGAGACAAAACGCGCTAAAGCATCCCGCATTTCAGCTGGAATCGGGGTGCTTTTTCGTGTGTAGCGATCGACAAACACATGCACAAAACTGCCTTGAGCTGCTGCCGTATCAGAATTCATTTTAAAGATTGCCAGATCATAGCTGAGAGAACTATTCCCCATTTTTTCTATGGCGACACCTACCTCAATAATTTCCGGATAAGACAGCTCCTGATTGAACTGGCATTGCGAGCTGACCACCAGTCCAATCATTGGAGAATATTTGGGATCAAATGCGGCTTCCTGAATCAAAAGGGCATTCGCGGCCGTATCAAAATAGCTATAATAAGTGACATTATTCACATGGCCATACAGATCATTGTCCGCCCAACGAGTCTGTATCGGCAGAAAAAATGAATAATGTTCGCGTTGTTTAAGAGCTGCTTTCATATTTTTAAATAACTTGTAGTGGCTAGATCTGCTGAGTCGAAAATAATCCTAAATCTAATAGATCGCCTGATAAATGTTGTAAGCATCTTCCAGAGTAAGTTCACGTGGATTGTTCTGTAACAGGCGGCTCTGTTTCATGGCATCTTCGGCCATGATCATTAGCATATGTTCAGGAATTCCTAACTGTTTAAGTTTCAGGGTTAAGCCACTTTTCACCAGATGATTATTAAAATGATCGATAAACAGGTCAGTCAGGCCATCATGGCAGCCTTTGCTTTGTGGATCTAACCAGCACATCAGTTCGGCATAGAGGGCTTTGGCATCCGGCGTATTAAATTTCATCACCTCAGTTAATACCAGTGCATTACTATGTCCATGTGAAATATGGAAATGCCCACCTAATGGATAAGCCAGTGCATGCACAGCCCCAACCGGTGCATTGGCAAAGGCCTGACCTGCCAGCATAGAACCAACCAGCATGTTTTGACGTGCGTCCAGATCCTGCCCATCGTCCAGCACACGTTGCAGATTGGCATTTAACAGTTTCAAAGCATGCTTGGCCAGCATATCGGAATAAGGATTTTTTTTGATTTTAGAGGTATAAGCCTCAATAGCATGAACCATAGCATCAATGCCAGTCGCAGCAGTAATTAAGGGCGGCAGATTTTGGGTAAATGTTGCATCCAGAATAGCAGTATCTGCAAACAGGATCGGTGCCACAATTCCGGTTTTGGTAGTTTCACCTGTAGTGACAATTGAAATCGGAGTAACTTCAGATCCTGTACCTGCAGTGGTAGGAACCAAAATCAAGGGCAAACGGGGGCCAGTAGCCTGATTTACGCCATACAGATCAGACAAAGATTGGTGCTGTGACGGATGACTCAAGATTGCAATCAGCTTGGCGACATCCATAGAGCTGCCACCACCAAAGCCAATCACGATATCGACATTTTCCTGTTTGGCAAAATCTGCTGCTTCAAGCACTACATGCTCAGGTGGATCGGCCTGTACATCGGAATAAATTGCATAATCCAGTCCCGCATCTTCAATAATTTCCAGAATAGGCAGGTGTAATTGATGCTGTAGCATGCCTGGATCAGTGACCAGTAAAACACGCTGATAACGGCCCTGTTTGAGAATAGAGGATAATTCCTGAATCGTGCCGAGGCCGGCGATGATGTTGGGAATGGTTTGAAACTGAAATCGATTCATGTCTTTATCCTTTAATTTTTATCGCAAATACAAAATTATTATGGGGCAGTGATATAGGATTCATCAGGTAAATAACTTAACATAAGTATCTTGAAAATGATTAACTCTGAGGTTGTTTATGTCATCCAGAACGCCATATAAGGTGTTATGTGTTTGTTTGGGAAATATTTGTCGTTCTCCCACGGCAGAAGTGGTACTCAGACATTATTGTGATGAACAGAAACTCGATATTGTGGTCGACTCAGCAGGAACCAGTAATTACCATCCGGGGAAAGCACCTGATTTGCGTAGCCAGCAACATGCCTTAAAACGGGGTTATGATCTTTCTGGCCTGCGTGCGCGTCAACTCAAAACCCATGATTTTATTGATTATGATCTGATTCTAGCGATGGATCTGGAAAATCTGGCAGATATTCAGGCGCTCCAGCATCAGGCAGAAGCAGAATTCGGACGCCTGCGTGCCCAGGTTGCTTTAATGAGTGAACATGATCAGCTTTATCCAAAACAGGCTTTGCCAGATCCATATTATGGCGGGGCAGATGGTTTTGAACGTGTCCTGAACCAATGTGAGTCCAGCAGTCGGGCCTGGGTAGAAATTTTTAAAGAACATCAAACAGAAAAGGTTTAAGTCATGCAGATTCAGACTCAGGTTCAACTTAAACCTTTTAATACGCTAAATCTTGAAGCGATTGCCGCTTACTATAGCCTGATCCAATCAACTGATGATCTGATTGCTGCACTGGAGTTTGCTGAACAGCAACAACTGAACGTACTGATTCTTTCTGGCGGTAGCAATATGTTATTGCCGGAACAGATTGATGCACTCGTCCTGCATATGGATATCCAGGGCATTGAAATGCTGGAAGGAAATGAGCAGCATCAATGTCTGCGGGTAGGTGGGGGCCAAGTTTGGCATGACTTCGTACTCTGGACGACAGAACAGAAATTCTATGGTCTGCAGAATCTGGCCCTGATTCCCGGACTGGTCGGCGCATCTCCAGTGCAGAATATTGGGGCATATGGTGTCGAAGTCGGCGAATTTATTCATGCGGTAGAGGTCTATGACCGTAAGCTGAAAAAATTTGATTCCATTCCTGCTTCAGACTGTCATTTTTCCTATCGTCATAGTATTTTTAAAGATGATCCAACACGTTATGTGATTACACACGTTACTTTTAAATTACTAAAACAGGCAAATCTGAAACTGAATTATGGTGATCTTAAAGCAGCGGTGGGTGATAATCTCACAGCAGAAAACTTACAGCAGCAGGTGATCCGGATTCGTCAGAGCAAACTGCCTGATCCTAAAGAATTTCCAAACGTGGGAAGTTTCTTTAAAAATCCTATAGTAAATCAACAGGTTTTTGACCAAATTGCTGTGCATTTTCCTAATTTGCCCCATTATCCGCAGGCCAATGATCAGGTTAAAATGGCGGCAGGCTGGCTGATTGATCAGGCAGGCTGGAAGGGGAAACAGCTTGGGCTAGTTGGCATGTTCCATAAACAGGCACTGGTTCTGGTGAACTATGGTCATGCTTCTCTGACGGATGTCCGTCAAACCTATAGCGCAGTACAGCAGGCTGTCTGGGACAAATTCAAGATTATGCTCGAACCTGAACCGGTATTATTTGATTGTAAAGGCTTAATTCGATCTCATCAGGATAAATAACGTATATGAAAAACACCCATTGGATGGTCCGTTTAGTACAAATCGTCGCAGGACTGTTTGTATTTTTCGGCTGTTTGGTGATGTTGATCTATTCGCCATTTTATTCTCAGCTCGTGGTTAAGGGACTCAATCGATTTGTGTCCTTTGAAATTAATGAAGTCGCAGCACAAAGCCAGAAAATGGCTTCCCTGAGTGAAGATGATACGCTTGAACCGGGTTCTGATCAGTGGATTGCCCGTCAGGCTTATTTGCGTGTGATGGAGCAGGATATCCAGCAAAATCATTCTGCCAATCTGATGCTGATTCAGGCACGCTACAAGATACTGCAACAGATGATTGAAGAACATCAGCGTGAACAGCAGGAAGAAAAAGCAGAACAGAATCAGCCTGCACAAGTGCCTTTATTGTCCCAGCAAGAACCTGTTGAAGCCGTTGACCCAACTCAGAAGGTCCGCGAACTGCTGGAATGGGACAGTAATGAAAACAAAGAACGCGTTGAGCAATATATTGAATTCTTGACAACTCATCCTTTAGAAGATGAAGAAGCGAGTGCCGTTCAGGTCACAGCGAAAGAGGAAATTAAAGAAGATCTGGCTTTACTGCAAGAACAGCAGCAACAAAAACCGGTCAATCAATCTAAACCTTATGCCATTGTGGTCTTAGGTGGTGGTTTAACCTTGCATGAAAATGGTAAGGATATTGTGGTCAATGACTATACCCGTTTGCGTCTGGAAACCACACTCGCAGTTGAAAAACAGTATCAGTTACCGATCGTATTGAGTGGTGTGGAAGCGCCGTATATGCAGCGCTGGTTACAAAATTACAATGTCGATGCCAAATTGCTTGAAGACCGTAGCATGAATACCTGTGAAAATACCCGTTTCAGCTCATTATTATTGCAAAAAAAAGGTGGAGCACCGACTGTGATTCTGATTACCGACCGTTATCATATGCCACGTACCCGTCGTCTGTTTGCATTAAATGGCATTCAAACGATTCCAGTGGAAGCACCGATGCCGAAGTCCTTGACCCGTTGGCGTCCAAGTCGACAAAATTATGATCATAGTCGCCGTGCCAATTATGAAATGCTGGCCACTATCCGCGATATGTGGTTTGGCTCCAGTGACTGTCGGGAGGTGCCTTAATGTCTGATATTCCGTTTTTAAACCCGACCATCCTGAAACAGCTGGATTTACCTGTGCCAAGCAGGGAAACAACGCCACAGCTTTTACAGCCCTTAAACCTGAACAGGGATGACCAGCCCACTATTGATCTGCTGTCTTATCGCAGACTGTATGGTTTTGATTTACTGGATTGCAAGCATTGGCAAGGCTATGTACAGATGCCGCTGTTTAAACTGCATGTGCAAGTATTTATGCCAAATCTGGAAAATACCCGTTTTGACAAGATTCAGGGAACGGCGTTTCTATTACATGGATATCTGGAACATAGCGGAATTTATCAGCCGATCGTACGTGAGTTACTGGAACAGGGTTTTAGCGTCCTGACCTATGATCTGCCGGGGCATGGTCTCAGCGATGGTTCATCTGCCAGTATCCAGAATTTTGATCATTACCAGCAGGTTTTGCATGCGGTATATCGTTATGTGAAGCATGCCGAGCAGTTACCTAAACCTTGGGTTGGCATTGGACAAAGTACCGGTGGTGCGATCTGGATGCATCATTTGCTCGAATTTGCAGAACGACGCGAAAATCCGTTTGTAGATCGCGTGCTGTTATTGTCACCGTTGATTCGTCCGGCTAAAACTGCCTGGTGGCATAATCCGCTCGGACTCGGCATTATCAGCCGAATCAAGCGTGAAGTACCACGTCATTTCCGTCGTAATAACCATAATCCTGAATTTCTGCGTTTTATCCGCCTCAAAGATCCTTTGCAACCCCGCATGATGGGCATGGACTGGATTCTGGCGATGTCACGCTGGATGCAGGAAATGGAAGCACGTCCAGCCTGTCGTATCCCTGTCTGGTTAGCTCAAGGTGCTCAGGATCAGACAGTGGACTGGCGTTACAATATTGAATTTATCCGGCGCAAGTTCCGCCTGCAAACTTTGTTAATGCTGGAAGAAGGTTCACATCAATTGATTAATGAACGCGCGGATATCCGTGCAGCATTAACAGGTTTAATTCCAGCCTTTTTACATGCGCATGGCAGTAAGACCTATTATTAGAGTGTGACACTCTCAATTAAAAAAAGGCGTTTTAGTAAACGCCTTTTTCTTGTCTAACTCGATTAAATTTCACTTATTCTAAGTCTAAAAACTTTCCAATTTGGCCATATTCCACATACGGAAATAGAAATTTTCCTCATCTTTATTTTCGCAATGTAATAATTCACCTTCTTTAAGCCAGAAATGAATCTGGGCAAAGTTCTTGATTTCATGATTGCTGATTCGCTGTGCCAGATGATGCGGTTTAATAGCAGAAGGATGTTTTAAACCTGCTGAAGCGATTAGCTCAGACAGGGCATGCATTGTATTTTTATGGAAATAAAATACTCGCTCGGCCTTAGTCGGGACATGCAGGGCTTTTTGACGCTCTTTATCCTGAGTAGTGACTCCCACAGGGCATTGATTGGTATGACAACTTTGAGCCTGAATACATCCGACTGCAAACATGAATCCGCGCGCTGAATTAACCCAGTCAGCTCCAAGTGCCATGGTACTAGCGATATCAAAGGCACTGATAATTTTCCCGCTTGCACCAATTTTAATCTTGTCTCTCAATCCTGCACCGACCAAGGTATTGTGCACAAACAAAAGACCTTCTCTTAAAGGAGTACCCATATAGTCAATCAATTCAATTGGTGCAGCACCGGTACCGCCCTCAGATCCATCTACCACAATAAAATCAGGATAAATTTTGGTATGTAGCATGGCTTTCACCATACTCATAAATTGCCAAGGTTGACCCAGACAAAGCTTGAATCCGACTGGCTTACCTTCAGAAAGCTCACGTAGTTGTTGAATGAAATTCATCATTTCAATCGGGGTTTTAAACGCCGGATGTCCAGAAGGTGAGACACAGTCATGTTCACGGCTAATCCCGCGAATCTGAGCAATTTCTTCTGAAATCTTGGCTTTAGGTAAAATCCCGCCATGTCCAGGCTTTGCGCCTTGTGAAAGCTTGATTTCAATCATCTTTACTTGAGGTAGCTTGGCTTTTTCTGCAAATTTCACCGGATCAAACTGACCCTCTAAGGTCCGACAACCAAAATATCCGCTACCAATTTCCCAGACAATGTCACCGCCATGTTCCAGATGATAAGGGCTGATACTACCTTCCCCGGTATCATGAAAGAATTTGCCTTTTTGCGCACCAAGATTCAAAGCCCGAACCGCATTGGCACTTAAACTTCCGAAACTCATAGCCGAGATATTCAAAATGGAAGCAGAATAAGGCTGGGTACATTGCTCATTGCCGATTAGAATACGAAAGGTTTCTGGATCGGCAGGTCTGCAAGGGGTAAGGGAATGGCTAATAAACTTATAATTTTCTTCATAGACATTCATGATCGAGCCGAAGGGCTTATCTGAATTTTCATTTTTAGCCCGTTGATACACCAGACTGCGCTGCATACGTGAAAATGGCAGGGCATCCCGATCCGCTTCAATAAAATACTGACGAATTTCAGGACGGAATTCTTCAAAGATAAAGCGGAAATGACCCATAATCGGGTAATTTTTTAAGATTGAATGTCTGTTCTGCAAGACATCATATAGGCCTAGCAGGCTCAGCAGAATACTGACGATCCATAAGGTATTCACCAAAGTTGCCGGCATAAAATAATAGATATAGCGCGGTTCATAACCGATATGAAAAATCGTAAAAATAACGGCGATGGTGATGCAGGCAAACCAGACCGAGTGCCGTGAAAAGAAAGTATTAAGTAATTTGTGTCGTACTAATTGCGCAGGGTTAGCCATTATGAAATTAAATTCCTATTTCCACTACGATAGCGTTTAATAATGTGCAGAGCTGCCTGGCTTATACAAGCATAGAATTGTTTTTTAATTTTATAAACTTGCTGAAAGTCTTTTAATGGCCGCCATACTTATCTTCTAGATAGATAATAAATTTTCCAAATAATCTTCTATGGAAAAATTGTGCAAAAGGCATGCATTCTTTTTATTTCAAAAACAGGCTTAAGCGCTCTATAGTGATTTTTATCCCCACAGCAGGAGTGTAAATTATGACAAAAAAATCGATCCGTTTTAATAATGCAGAGCTGGCTTGCTTATGTTATCAGACTCTTTAATTTCTAATGTGACACATCCGGTCTGTTTTCTGGGGCAAGAGGAAAGCAGACCGGCTCAGTAACAGATCACCAGAGCAATAATAAAAATAAAATGATAAATTGATCAGGTCCCCAAAATGGGGACTTTTTTATTCTTTGGAAGAGACTGAATCAGTTTCATTCACTTGGTAAACAGCATCTGCCACTATTTTTGGTTCGATGTTTTTGATTTTATTACCAAAACTGCGTAACCACCAGACCAGTTGCGAGGTAAAAGGCACAGTCGCACTAATCAGAGCCATGCCATTTTCAATTTTTTCAATGTTTTGATCTTTGCTGAGCTGACTTTCCTCAAAATAGTGCGCATCAGATTCAGGCATGCTCAGTTGAAGCAATACATTTTCTGTTGGCTGGTTAAAATCGACCCCGAATCCTAAAGCACCAGATTCGATGTATTCATCAATATCAAAATTTACCGGATGCAGGGCACGAGAATTCAGCACCACCGCTGATTTAAAACGGTGCAGGGCAAAGGTTTGAATATCCGATTTATCATGACGGGTACAGACCAGATAGATAATTGAACCTTTTTGTACTAATGCCAGCGGATTTAAAATATAGGTTTTCTCTTCGCCATTATGACCACGACCCTGATAAACACATTCCAGCTGTTTGTCCTGTAACAGGCCTTCGTAAATCGCCTGTTGGGCCGTTTTATCGACTACAGGCGGAATAAGTGGCTGAGTGGCGGGCACGATTCTGACCCGGTTAATCCATTGCCGTACATTATTTTGTGATGACAGGCTGCGTCGAGCCAGATCAAACCAGGGGTTCATTTCTTCAATCAGACTAGGTGGCAGTAGGTGTTTGAGATGTTCTTCCACCATCATAAAAGTCACCGCCTGTGAACTGGTCATATGCGGCAAGCTTTGAATGGGCGCATCTGAACGCCAGCGCCAGCCTTGTGGCGTGGTTTTACTGCTCTCAATCGGAAAACGCTGGGCAATCTGGTTCAGGTCACGCTGAATGGTACGCAAACTGATCTCGATCCCTTCACGATTCAAGATTTCCTGGAGTTCACGGGTTCCCATCCATTTGCCGGTAGAAAGACGCGACAAGATTTGCCATTGGCGGTAAAGGCTATTGGAGGTTTCTTTTTCTTGTGCTGACATAATGTATTTTTACTGGCAATCAGTGGAAACAAATTAAATATGAGCTTACCACAATAAGAAATCTGGATTTTTTTCGCAAGTTATTCTGCGCAACAATTGTCCTACAATCCGTAAACACCTTGGCGAAAAATGATATTGAGTGAATAGGCACTTTACTGGGTTAATACAGACTTCGAAACGGATGTCATGGCATGGATATTGCTCTGATTTTATTATAATAGATTACAATGAAGAGGTTTGTATGCTAAAAGAAAGCCAGGATACAAATACTATTACAACAGTAGAAAATCATACTGCGGCAGATTTAAGTAAAAATTTTACAGATACTACAGCACTCAATATTTCAATCAAACATAGTCCGCATTTTTTATACCAAGAGGTTTCTTCGAAATTTTTCAATGAAATGCGTGATCATCAGGTGATGAACAGTCAGGCAGGTCAACGACTTGAAGAATGGCTGTCACAGCATACACTGGATGAACTGAATCAGCTAAATGAAGTAGCAAAAGAACATTTTCTTTATGATGGTATTACGTTTACCGTATACGGCGATGAGCAAGGCACTGAGCGGACTATTCCGTTTGATGTAATCCCACGGGTGATTGCCCGTAAACAGTGGAATATGGTGGCACTCGGTTCAGCACAGCGTGTTCGTGCCTTAAACCTGTTTCTGCATGATATTTATCATCAGCAGGATATTCTCAAAGCCAATATTGTTCCTGAACTTCAGGTACTGACCCATGAAGCGTATCAGCCGCATATGTATCAGCATCATTTGAAAGGCAGTATCTATAGCCAGATTAGCGGGATTGATATTATCCGGGATTCCAAAGGCGAATTTTATGTACTGGAAGATAACCTGAGAACGCCGTCTGGTGTGTCCTATATGCTGGAATGCCGCAAGATCAGCCAGAAGTTAATGCCAAAAGTGTTTGAGCAATCCAATATTGCCGGTATTGAGCAATATCCAAAACTCTTAAGAGAAATTCTGGCGGAAAATGCCTATACCGATAATCCATTCATTGTGGTTTTGACTCCGGGTCGTTTCAATAGTGCTTACTATGAACATGCTTGCCTTGCAAGGGACATGGATGTGCCTTTAGTGACATCACGTGATCTTTTTGTTGAGAACTCTAAGGTTTATGTAAAAACGATACGTGGGCGTCAACAGGTTGATGTTATTTATAGAAGGGTCGACGACGCCTATCTTGATCCACTGTGCTTTAAACCAGATAGTACTTTGGGTGTTCCGGGCTTAATGTCCGCATATTTACAACATAATGTTGTAATCACAAATGCACCGGGTACAGGTGTGGCAGATGATAAATCGATTTATCCTTATGTCAATAAAATGATTCATTTTTATTTAGGTGAAAAACCGATTTTAAATAATGTTCCAACCTACCAATGCCGTAATCCGGAAGATCTGGACTATGTGTTGGCAAATTTGGATCAGCTGGTCGTCAAGGAAGCACAAGGTTCTGGCGGTTACGGCATGCTGATTGGGCCACAAGCCTCTCAACAGCATATTGATATTTTCAGAGATAAGATTTTAGCTGCGCCGCATTTATATATTGCGCAGCCAACTTTGGATTTGTCGGTCAGTCCGACTTTAAGCAATTTTGGTATTGCTGAACGACATATTGATCTGCGTCCTTTTGTCTTGAGCTCACCTTACCGCACTGAAATTGTGCCCGGTGGTCTGACCCGGGTAGCCATGCAGGCAGGCTCACTGGTGGTCAACTCATCGCAAGGTGGCGGGATCAAAGATACCTGGGTAGTCGACAACTTACATTCATAACATTCCAAAGAAGGATAACGTCATGGTTTTGTTAAATACCAATGCGCAACATATTTTTTGGTTAGGCCGTTATTTATCTCGTACCCAGTTTTTATGTTCGCATTTTCCATTTTTAGATGATGAAGCCGCTGTGGCTTATGCACATGCTTTCTGTTTGCCTGCGTTTGATGCCAGTTCCTTAAATGAGCTGGTTCTAGATAGCACCCAGCCGACTTCATTTACTCAACAGTTTCAAGTGGCAAAAGACAATATTCAGGAATTGCGCGGTGTATTGTCAGGCAAAGCCTATTCCGAACTACTGAAACTGATTAAAACTGCGGATCAGAATGCCGGTTATATCTGCGATGTCGTGACAGATTGTGCCGAAATTCTGGAAGCAGAATCATCAGATGTATTTCTGTTTTTCAGTCTGGGACAATGTCTGGAACAGCTTGATCAGCAATTACGTCTCGGTGAAGATACGACCCGTACCTTGTGTAAAATCGATTATATCGTGGATACACTCTGTGAAATTGGCTGGGGCAGTGTAAAGCAATACTGGACACAATTACGTGCTGCACCTGATCTGAAGCATTTTTATCAGTTTAGTGATCATATTCATCGCTTATTCGAGGCTGATGTATGAAATTGATGGTGAATCACCAAACGCAATATACGTACACAGCCGAGGTGAGGAACAGTATTCAGTATATCAAAATGATGCCTTCCACCAATGAGCATCAGAAAGTGCATTATTGGGATGTCAGTGTACCGGGGCAGAAAGTGATTCGGCATGATGCCTTTAAAAATCTCTGGATGACCAGTACACAGCGTGAATCCTATCATAGCCTGATGATCATGGCACAAGGCATCGTTGAGCTAAAACTCGCGCATGAGCAGGGCTTAAATGATTCATTAAATCCATATCTGTTTTTACAGCCGACTGAAGCTACAAAATGTAATGCAGAGATGAAGGATTTTGCAGAGCGGCATGTTCCAGCATTAACTCGTAAACATTTAATCGGCTTGGCTCAAGCCGTACTTGAATACGTTCCTTATATATCAAATAGTACTACGGTACAGGGTTCTGCGATTGATGCCTTTGAAGTACGTCAGGGCGTCTGTCAGGACCACAGTCATATTTTTATCGCCATGTGTAAACATTTAGGTTTACCATCACGTTATATATCAGGTTATCTTTATGCACAAAATGCCTCACATCTGGCGAGTCACGCTTGGGCTGAGGTATTTGTTGAACAGGCATGGTACTGTTTTGATGTGAGTAATCTGTTATTTACGCCAAGTGCGCATGTCTATGTTGCGGTGGGACGCGACTATTGGGATGTTGCACCAGTACGTGGTGTAAGAGAAGAAGGCGGTGTGGAATCCATGTATTCCATCGTCCAGGTGCTAGGATGTTAATTCATTAATAAGGACAAAAAATGACGTATTGTTGTGCCCTTCGTTTAGAGCAAGGTATGCTATTTATCAGTGATACACGCACCAATGCTGGTGTGGATCACATTTCGGTATTCCGAAAATTATATACCTTTGGGGCAGATGGGGAGCGCGTTATCGTACTCCAGGCCTCCGGAAACCTGGCAACAACACAGGCAGTGATCGGACATATCAGAAATCAGCTGGAACTCAGGCAGGAACCGAATATCCTGAGTTTACCCACCATGTTTGATGTTGCGGAACTGGTGGGCAATACGCTCAAAAAAGTAATTGCCAATGTGACTGATGATAGTTTAGAACAAAGTACTTACTATTGTAATTTCCTGGTCGGCGGCCAGATTAAAAATCAGGAAATGCAGCTCTATCATATTTATCCGCAAGGCAATTTTATTTGCGCGACACGGGATACGCCATATTTCCAGATTGGTGAAAGTAAATATGGTAAGCCGATTCTGGATCGTGCTCTGACCTATGATATGCCACTCGATGAGGCATTACGCTGTTCTCTAATTTCTTTTGCTTCTACCTTACGTTCAAATGTATCTGTCGGTATGCCGCTGGATGTACTTGTCTATAAAAAAGACAGCTTGATGATGCCGAAAGGTAAACGTATTGCTGAAGACGATGAATATTTTACGGATATCAGTCGGCAATGGTCAGAAACTTTAAAGAAAGGTTTGGCAGAGCTGCCTACACCATCGAATGATTATTTCTTATAATATTTATAGAAATAAAAATAAGTTTTTCTTATAAAAAATAGTAAAAATTGACTGCTTAGTGTACAGTGCTAACTTCTATACGATATTGCATAGATAAGAATAGAGGTTAGCCGCATGTACCAATTTTGTTACGCCAGTGAAAGTACCTCGTCCAAAGCCGACTTACTTCAAGATTTAACGGATATCCTTAAAGAAGCACGTGATTTTAATCATCCTAATCAAATAACAGGGGTGCTTCATTTTGCTGATGGACATTTTTTCCAGTGCTTGGAAGGTGAATGTCTAGTTTTAAAAGCTTTACTGACAGAGAGACTGTCTAAAGATCCACGCCATAAAAATATTAAACTATTTGAAACCAAAGAGATTGAGCAACGTACTTTTGGCGACTGGTCGATGAAATATATTTCTAAACGCGGTTCCATTCAACAATTCTGCCAAGAGATGGGGTTTGAATTTTTTACGCCTAATGATTTTAACCAGGAACAAGTAGATGCTTTATTACTTGAACTGTCATTAATCGAAAATGAAGAGCAAAAATTAGCTTAAATACTGACCGTATAAAAAAGCCCAATTTATATTGGGCTTCATTATTTTTGGCTAGTATTTCTTTAAACCAGTTTGCGTACCGGGCGGTCAGACATACGGCAAAGTAATTCATAACCAATGGTGCCATTGGCTTCAGCCACATCATCAACCAGACGGGATTTGCCCCATAGTTCGACTTCAGTACCTAATTCCAGATTGAGACCAGTTGCATCAATGGCAATCATGTCCATTGCCACACGGCCAATCACACGGGTTTGCTGACCATTAATCGCTACATAGTTCTGTTTCGGGAAAGCACGTGGATAACCATCACCATAACCGATAGAAACAATGGCTAAAGTCATATCTTGATCAGCAGTGAAAGTAGAACCATAGCCGACATGTTCACCCGCTTTGATATTGTTCAGTGCAATCACTTCGGCAGTAAAAGTCATGACTGGTTTCAGATCTAAATCATGTACAGTTTTGTCTGCAAATGGAGTCGCGCCGTAGAGCATGATGCCTGGACGGACAAAGTCAAAATGCAATTCTGGATATTTATAGATTGCAGCTGAGTTACAGCAAGAACCTATTAAAGGTGCGCAGTCATTTTTCACTTCAAGGAACTGCTGGATTTGCTGTTCATTGAGTGGATGTTCCGCATCAGCATTGGCAAAGTGCATCGCCAGCACGCAGGTAAAACCTTCTGCTTTTAGTTGATTGATCACATCTTTAATCACATCAATTTTAAAACCAAGACGGTTCATACCGCTGTTGAGTTTTACCCAAACTTTTAAGCCTTTCGCAATATAGGCTTCTTTATTTGCCAGTAACCAGTCCAGTTGTGGCTGATGATGCACAATGACTTCAATATTGTGATCGATCACAACCTGCATTTCATCTGCAGAGAAAATGCCTTCAATCAGCGTAATGGGTCGCAGGTAGCCGAGTTCACGAATTTCCAGCGCTTCTTCCAGACAGGCGACACCAAAGGCATCACTATCTTTTAAGGCTGCTAAGCAGTCTTTAACTCCATGTCCGTAAGCATTGGCTTTGACCATGCTGACGATTTTAGCGGTTGGGGCAAGTTGTTTGACACGGTTTAAATTATATTGCAGTGCTTCACTGTCAATATAAACTGTAGCTTGGCGCACCCTAGATACTCCTGCGGGATGACAAAAATAATATCGTGTGGAACACACAAAAGAGGGAGAGAAATAACAGGATTGTGAAAACAAAAGCGGTCATTTCAGAATTGCGAATATTGTAGACCTATCTACCATAAATGGACATGCTCATTTATATAATTTCATGCAAAGCAAGCATTCTAAATAAAAAAGAGGCTATTTCGGCCTCTTTTTTGGAATCAGGTTAACCTTGAGTGCTTATTCTTCATCATCATATTGGGCATAGAATTCAGGAGAGAGGTTACTGAAACGGGTATATTGACCTTCAAATGCCAGACGAACTGTACCAATTGGACCATTACGCTGTTTTCCAATAATAATCTCGGCAGTACCAGCTTCTTTGGATTCCTTGTTATAAACCTCGTCACGGTAAATAAACATGATCAAATCGGCATCCTGCTCGATCGCACCAGATTCACGAAGGTCAGACATTACCGGGCGTTTATTTGGACGGTTCTCCAGAGAACGGTTCAACTGTGATAAGGCGATCACAGGACATTGCATTTCTTTAGCCAAAGCTTTTAAGCTGCGAGAAATCTCCGAGATCTCGCCTACACGGTTATCACCCATACCCGGCACTTTCATCAACTGAAGATAATCGACCATGATACAACCGAGTTTACCACCATGCATTTTAGCAATACGACGCGCACGCGCACGAACCTCAGTCGGTGGTAGTGCAGAGGAGTCATCGATATAAAGATGCTTTTCCTGTAAATGTACAATGGTACTGGTTACCTTAGACCATTCATCACTGTCCATTTTACCGGCACGTAAATGCCCTTGATGCACGCGGCCGAAAGATGAAATCAAACGCATCGCAATCGAATCCGCTGGCATTTCCATCGAATAGACCAGCGCAGGGAGGTTGTTGTTAAACAGCACACTTTCGACCAAATTCATGGCAAAGGTGGTTTTACCCATAGAAGGACGGGCTGCGACAATAATCAAATCACCGGCCTGCATACCGGAAGTTTTATTGTCCAGTTCCACGAAACCGGTGGTCAGACCGGTAATTGAACCTTCTAATTGAGACAGTTCATTTAACTTGTCGAATACGTCAGCTACCACGGTATTAATTGCTTTCGGGCCTTGAGCCTTGGCATTGTTATTATGTTGTTCGGCAATCGAAAAAATATTAGTTTCAGCCAAATCCAGAATTTCACTGACCGGGCGACCTTTAGTGTCATAGGCATTCTGTAAAATTTCAGAGCTGACCTTGATCATGCTACGTAAAGTAGAGAACTCTTTAATTTTGCCGGCATAGGTTTCCAGGTTGTAGAAACTTGAAGGCGAGTCAGCCATTAGTTGCATTAAATATTCTTCACCACCGACAGCATCGAGTAAGTTCTGCTTGATCAGCCAGTCATGAACCAGTACTGCATCATAAGGCGAATTTTCCTTAGAAAGCTGTTCAATGGCACGGAAGATATATTTATGCCGGGTCGCATAAAAATCATTTTCAGTCAGCACATCGCCGACTTGTTCAAAAGATTCAGCCACAGTCATAAGGGCAGCAAGTACAGCCTGTTCAATCGCTAAATTGTGCGGGGGAGTACGGAACTCCTTAAGTTGGGTATCAGCAACAATTTCTGGTTTAGCGGTAGGTGCCTTTTTGCTGGCATTCGCCTGTGACATATAAATCCCTGATTTTAAATACAATGGTTAAATATTGTCGGAGATGAATAAGGTTTATTCACTACGAGATGAAATGATACGCGGTCTGATCCAAAATGCGAAGTGCAATTTTTTGTGAACGCGAAGAATAAATTGAATTTTTTACTGTTGAGCAGATTATATTTTTTAGAGATAAAAAAAGAGCATGCCAAAGCATGCCCTTTTTTCGGTGAGAAATTACTCAGCTACGATAGTAACCAGAACTTCTGCAGCAACATCATGGTGCAATTGGATTGCGATGTTGAATTCACCAGTGTTGCGAAGCGCGCCATTTGGAAGACGAACTTCAGCACGGTCAACTGTAAGACCAGCATTTGTTAACGCGTCAGCGATGTCACGAGTACCGATTGAACCGAACAGTTTACCTTCATCACCAGCTTTCGCAGTGATTACGATGTTAACTTCGTTCAATTGGTCAGCACGTGCTTGAGCAGCAGCTAATACTTCAGCTTCTTGTTTCTCAAGTTCAGCACGACGAGCTTCAAAAGCAGCAGTGTTAGCTTCAGTAGCTGCAACTGCTTTACCTTGAGGGATCAAGTAGTTACGGCCGTAACCAGCTTTAACTGAAACTTTATCACCAAGTTTACCAAGGTTTTTAATGCGTTGTAATAAGATAATATCCACAGCTCAACCTCACTTATGATTGTCAGTGTAAGGGATCAAAGACAAGTAGCGAGCTTGTTTGATAGCAAGTGCTAGCTGACGTTGGTAACGAGCTTTAGTACCTGTAATACGGCTAGGAACAATCTTGCCGTTTTCAGTGATGTACTGTTTTAAAGTGTCGATATCTTTGTAGTCGATGTACGTAACGTTCTCAGCTGTAAAGCGGCAGAACTTGCGACGACGGTAAAAACGTGCCATGTTAGGTTCTCCTTATGCTTCAGCAGAGTCTTGAGCTTGTTGTGCTTCTTCACGTTGAGCTTTACGCGCACGTTTTTCTTCAGCACTCTTAGCCAATAGTGACTCTTCAGTGATAGCGTTTTCACGACGGATGATAAGGCTACGAATGATTGCATCGTTATAACGGAACAATTCTTCTAGCTCATCAAGAGTAGTTTGACCACACTCAACATTCATAAGAATGTAGTGAGCTTTGTGGATCTTGTTGATTGGGTAAGCCAATTGACGACGGCCCCAGTCTTCAAGACGGTGGATTTGACCTTCAGCTTCTTTGATGTGAGTCAGGTAACGTTCTACCATACCCACAACTTGATCGCTTTGGTCTGGATGTACCAATAGTACGATTTCGTAGTGACGCATTGTCAGCTCCTTACGGTTTAAACAGCCCCAATTTAAGTGAAATTGAAGCAAGGAGTCACAACCTTGGTTGTGTCGCATAATATGCGAAGCGTGAAGTTTAGTGGTTTTAGGGCTGAAATACAAGCAAATCTTGCCAGATGATGAATGTTTAAGAGATAAGGAAGTTAATGAAAAAATTTACAAGAAGGAAATTTCTAAAGGAAACAAAGTTACTTTAAGTAAGCTTGAAAGAAATTATGTTTTTAATAATAGAAATAAAAAAGATAGAGTAAAACTCTATCTTCTTAAAAGAATATGATTGGATTCTGCGGGGCAGTAGAAGTAAAACTGAAAATAATACTGATCACGGTAATCAGTTTGACCGAGAACATGAAATACTGTTTTGCCCATGCCTGATCATCTTCAGCTTTAAAGCCCTGAATACTGAGATAGATCCAGTAAAGCGTCATCAGATTCAATACCACCAGATAAATCCAGTTTGCATAACCATAAACAAATAGAGCATTCATGGTGATTCCGAACAATATCACGTAGATCAAAGATTCGATCTTGGTACGTCGAATTGAACGGGCGACAGGCAGAATTGGAATGCCTGCATTTTTGTAATCTTCAAAACGGTAAACTGCAATTCCCCATGAATGAGGCATTTGCCAGAGTGCATACCCTAGAAAAATTAAAAAGGCACCTAAGTCAAACTGACTTGCAACTGCGGTATAACCGATCACAGGCGGTGCTGCGCCAGAAATACTGCCTACCAGTGTTTGGTGAATAGTTGTTCGTTTTGTCCATAAGCTGTAAAAACCAACGTATACGACAAAACCAATAACTGCGAATAGGAAAGCGTATGCATTTACCCAGAACCATAAAATGCCAAAACCGATCACACCCAGTACAAAAGCAAAGGCGAGAGCAACAGGTACAGAAATGGTTTTTTTGACAAGTGCGCGATTTTGCGTGCGCTGCATTTTTTGGTCGATGTCCTGATCAATAACGTTATTGACCACGCATCCTGATGCTACTACGAGAGTAGTACCAATAAGAGTAAGAAGCAGGAGAAGGAAATCTACAGAACCTTGAGTGGCTACGAAGTAGCCACCCAAAGTGGTAACAAAGTTACCGAAGAGAATTCCTGGCTTAGTCAGGAATAAATACTTTTTCAGCATGACAACCAGTTTAGATCATCATGTTGTAATGTAGGTAGTTCATGATCCATACAGAACCCACTAAAAGAATAGCAATGGTTAAGATGGTATACACAAATGCAATTACGTTCCAGCGTTGCTCTGAAGAAGAGTTCATGTGCAAGAAGTAAATTAATTGCACAAGAATCTGAGCGACTGCAGTAATTGCAATAGCAGTAATCAAGATACCGCGGCTAAAACCACCTGCCATGACCATACCGAATGGAATTACAGTAAGGACAACAGACAGGATGAAGCCAACAGTATATTGCTTCATGTTACCGTGTGATTCGCCAGCAGCGTTATGATCATGACTCATTATAGAACTCCCATCAAGTAAACTACGCTGAATACACAGATCCATACGATGTCAAGGAAGTGCCAGAACAAGCTTAGGCACGCAAGACGACGAGTGTTAGGTAGAGTCAAACCATATTTCTTGATTTGAATCATTAACACGATCATCCATACCAAACCTGAAGTCACGTGGATACCGTGCGTACCTACCAGCGTAAAGAACGAAGACAGGAACGCAGAAGTGCTAGGGCCATGACCAGCATGAACTAAATGATTGAACTCATAAAGTTCCATACCGATGAAGGCAGCACCGAATAACCAAGTGATCGCTAACCAGGTAAGAACCTGACCAACGTTTTTCTTGTAGGCAGCTAGAACGGCAAAACCAAAAGTTACGGAAGAGATCAAGAGGGCAAACGTTTCAGTTAAAACGAAACCTAATGAATCACCAAACAGATCACGCGCGCTTGGAGTGCCTAGTGGAACGTGGCTACTTAAAACAGCGAATGCAATGAAGAGTGTACCGAAAAGGATAAGGTCACTCATCAAGTAAGTCCAGAAACCAAAGACAGTGATGTCGGTATCATCGTGATGATGATGCTCATCGTGTCCGTGGTTATCGTGATGAAGTACTTCAGCCATGGTCTTAGTCCTTCTTCAAGTGTTTTTCAAGGATCGCATAACGTTCACCTTCAATACGCTCAACTTCAGCAGCAGGAACATAGTAATCCACTTTCTTGGTGAAAGAAGACACGATGAAGCTGATGATAGCTGCTACGAAAGTAACCGCTACTAACCACCAGATGTGCCAGATTAACGCGAAGCCCATAACAGTGATGAACATTGCGATAATGAAACCAGCAGCACGGTTAGTCGGCATATGGATATCTTCATACTTCGTAGGTTTTGCATAAGCAACACCGTTTTCTTTCTCGATCCAGAAAGTATCAATACCATTGATCTTTGGAAGATGAGCAAAGTTATAGAACGGAGCAGGAGAAGATGTAGACCATTCAAGCGTACGACCATCCCATGGATCGCCAGTCAAATCTAGACGTTGATCGCGTTGTAGGAAACCAACAACGATTTGCATGATGAAACATACAATACCAAGTGCAACTAGAACAGCACCGAACATTGCGATGTTTACATACGGATCCCAGTCTGGGTTATCAAATGTATTCAGACGACGAGTCATACCCATGAAACCAAGGATATAAAGTGGCATGAATGCAAAGTAGAAACCGAAGAACCAGAACCAGAATGCTGCTTTACCCCAAGTCTCATTCAGTCTCCAACCAAACATTTTCGGCCAGTAGAAGATGATACCCGCGAACATCGCGAATACTACACCACCAATAATTACGTTATGGAAGTGAGCGATCAGGAATAAAGAGTTATGTACCAGGAAGTCCGCTGGTGGAACTGCCATCAATACACCTGTTAAACCACCGATACCAAAAGTCACAAGGAAGCCAAGTGTCCATAGCATTGGGGTAGTGTAAACGATACGACCCTTGTACATGGTGAACAACCAAGAGAAGATTTTCACACCAGTAGGAATCGCAATAATCATGGTCATGATACCGAAGAACGCGTTAACGTTGGCACCTGCACCCATGGTAAAGAAGTGGTGAACCCATACAACGAATGACAATACTGTAATTGCAACTGTTGCATACACCATTGATTTATAACCGAACAATGCTTTACGAGCAAAAGTCGATACAACTTCAGAGTAAATACCAAATGCTGGTAATACCAGAATGTATACTTCTGGGTGACCCCAAGTCCAAATCAAGTTCACATAAAGCATTGGGCTACCGCCTAGCTCGTTTGTGAAGAAGTGGAAGCCGAAGTAACGGTCAAGAGACAGCATTGCAATAGTAGCAGTCAACACTGGGAATGCTGCGATAATCAATACTGCTGTACATAAAGATGTCCAGGTAAAGATTGGCATTTCCATCAGTTTCATGCCAGGCGCACGCATTTTGATGATGGTAACGAAGAAGTTAACACCCGTTAATAGCGTACCCAGACCTGAAATCTGCAGTGCCCAGATGTAGTAATCCACACCGACGCCAGGAGAGTATTCAATGCCTGATAGTGGAGGATAAGCCATCCAACCAGTCGCAGCGAATTCACCAATCGCAAGTGAAGCCATCATCAGACCCGCAGCACCAGCGAACAGCCAGAAGCTTAAAGAGTTCAATAATGGGAATGCAACGTCACGTGCACCGATTTGAAGCGGTACAGAGATGTTCATTAAACCAACAACAAGACCCATTGCCACGAAGAAGATCATGATCACACCGTGTGCGGTGAAGATCTGGTCATAGTGTTCTGGGTGCAAGTAGCCTTCGCCGCCACCTTTTGCAAGGAACTGCTGAAGACGCATCATGATCGCATCGGCGAAACCACGTACCAGCATGACCACTGATACAAAGATATACATGATACCAATTTTTTTATGGTCTACAGATGTGAACCATTCGTTCCACAGGTAGCCCCATTTTTTGAAGTAGGTAATACCCGCAACAACTGCGATACCACCTAAGATCATCATTGCAACAGTTACCAGTACGATTGGATCGTACGGAATTGCATCTGGACCTAACTTACCTAAGAAGCTCATGAATTATTCTCCTTGAGAAGCAGTCGCATGTTCAACATCTACATGTGCTTCAGAAGCAGCTGCTTCCTGGTGAGCAACAGAAGACGCTGAGTGATCAGCACCGTGATAGTTACTCATGTAGTTATTGATCACAGATTCAAACAAACCTTGCTCAACAGAAGAGTAGTAAGTCACTGGATGTGGCTTAGTTGGGTAAGGCTTCATTGCTTCAGCAGCAGCCTTCTCTTCAGGAGTCGTAGCTTTTGCAATAATCGCTTCGATTTGGTGTTTACCACGGTTACCGTCACGCAAGCTTGCAAATTCAGCTTGGTCTAAAACAGTTTTTTGAACTGCTTCTGGATTTACTGAAGTACCGTTACCAGCTTTAACTGCAGCTACCCATTCAGCAAACTGAGCATCAGTCACAGCATGTGCACGGAAGCGCATTTGTGAGAAGCCATAGCCTGAATAGTTAGAAGAGAAACCGCGGTAGCCTTCAGCTGGGCTAGTTTCGTCTGCCATTAAGTTCAGGTGAGTTTGCATACCCGCCATTGCATAGATCTGACCACTTAACGCAGGGATGAAGAATGAGTTCATCGTGAAGTTAGAAGTCAAACGAAGACTTACCGGAGTTTTCTCTGGGAAGCGAATTTCGTTTACAGTCGCAATGTTTTGTTCTGGGTAGATGAAGATCCATTTGAACTGTTCAGCAATAACCTGAACTGTTAATGGTGCTTTATCTGCCTCAAGTGGGCGGTATGGGTCGTACTTGTGGGAACCCCACCAAGTTAACCAAGCTAAAATACCAATAATAATGACAGGGATACCCCAAACTACAATTTCAATCGCAGTAGAGTGTGCCCATGTAGGTTTATAGTCTGCGTCTTTATTCGATGCGCGATATTTCCAACCGAACCATAATGCCATGATAATTGATGGAATTACCACCAATAGCATTAAGTAAATCGCAGTCACCATCAGGCTACTTTGGCCTTCAGCAACTGGACCTTTAGAGTTCAGAAGTACTAGATCACCACCACACCCTGTTAAAAGTGCAGCCATCGTTGATAAAGACAATACAGCTAAAATCGTTTGTCTCATTTTACAACCTCGGTGAAGAGTCCCATTCCCTAATTTAATATGGGATAGCGATTAAAGTGTCGCATGATAAAAGAGGCCGTTTTTTTACAAAACACCCTTCTAATCATAATACACCGCTACGTTGTAGGGCATTATGCCTGATATTGCCAAACTAAGCTATATATAAAGGTGCTTTAAATGACTGTAATAAAAACCGATTTTGTCGGTCGGATTTCAAGAATATTTATAGGAATTTTATTGTAATTTCAAAGTTATGTAGGAAAATGAGATGCCAAAACATCCCATTTTATGGCAGGACTGATTATTGTTTAACGACTTGGGTTTTTGCCAGTTTATCGTGCACGGTTTGACGTTTTTTCCCTAAACCGAACGCCCAGTCAATGATTGTGCTGAGTGGCATGAAGATAATATTCAGGAAAATAAAGAATACACTGCGAATAGTGAAAGCACGCATCAAGCTGGTTTTTTCACCAGTCTTGGCATCTACGATCTTAATTTTAGTCAGTTTTTTACCGATACTTTGACCTGATTTGGCAATTAAAAAGGCCTGAATAGCGAGCATGATCACAAGGTAAATTGCAGTCGCAATCCAAGCCTGCTGTGAAAACATGTCAAACATCTGAGTCTGTAGTTGCTGTGCCAAGGCAGGATCAGCATCACTACTTAACATCACATTCATGAACTCCTGATTCAGTTGTGCGAACTGAGTTTCCTGTTCAGGAGTAAAAAATGCGGTCAAAATAAACGTCGCAGGCAGCCATAAAAGCAGATCCACAATCTTGGCTAAAATACGGCTTGGAATACTCGCCAGTTCTTTTTTTGCTGCAACATTTTGAGAGCTGCGGGCACGAAGATAGTCTGTACTTGACTCATTTGCGTTCTGTGGAGCCTGATAGGCAGGTGTCGCTAGCATTTCTGGTGCTACATAGCCTTCAGGCTGATAGATCAGTTTCCCTTGGGTGAGTTCACCTAAAGCTTTCCATTCGGTCATACCTTGATGCCAAGCCAAATCAGTCAGAAGTACCTGTTGGTTGGCAAGCATCTGATTTAATTGCTCGAGCGTATATGGGCCAGCTTGTTGATTATTTCGTGCCAAGTAAATCTGCATATAAACTGAATCTCAAAAATATAAATTTAGACAAAAATTGAACTAGGAGTTTAAGTATTTTCAGGTTGAAAACAAATAAAAGAATATAAATGTAATATATGGATAAGTTTAGGATTTTCAAGAATGTTCATCACCAAATTCCTCCATAATTGAGACAGTGTAGCAAGGATTGATGATTTTGCTATCAAGATGTGAAAATTCACTTAAATTTAATTATGCAATTTTTTCTCATGCTGTTTGTTGGTATTTGTTTGTCATTACACTAAGAAGCTTATGCTTATATAAATAATTTGATTTCTGTTAAATCAAAAAACATATGATTAATTACTTAACTATAAATATAATTAAGATAATATCTAGAAATATAATTAAGATAATATCTAGGTAATATTGAGAACATAAAAAAAGACCCTATGAAAGGGTCTTTTTTTAAAGAGTTAATTAAGCTTTTTGAGCTTTCTCTTCAGACAGGAAGAACCAGGTATCCAATACTGAGTCTGGGTTAAGAGATACAGATTCAATACCTTGTTCCATCAGCCATTGTGCAAGATCTGGGTGGTCAGAAGGACCTTGGCCACAGATACCTACATATTTACCGGCTTTACGGCAAGCATGGATAGCCATAGAAAGAAGCGCTTTTACTGCTGGATCACGTTCATCAAATAGGTGAGAAACAATACCAGAGTCACGGTCAAGACCAAGCGTTAACTGAGTCAAGTCATTTGAACCGATAGAGAAACCATCGAAGTGTTCAAGGAACTGTTCAGCTAACAAAGCGTTAGTTGGCAATTCACACATCATGATCACTTTAAGACCATTTTCACCACGTTTCAGACCGTTTTGACCTAATAGCTCAATAACACGTTTAGCTTCAGCAACAGTACGTACGAACGGGATCATGATTTGAACGTTAGTCAGACCCATTTCGTCACGAACTTTTTTCAGTGCACGGCATTCAAGTTCGAAGCAGTCACGGAAGTTGTCAGATACATAACGGCTTGCACCACGGAAGCCCAACATTGGGTTTTCTTCTTCAGGTTCGTACAGTTTACCGCCGATCAGGTTAGCGTATTCGTTTGACTTGAAGTCAGACATACGTACGATCACTGGTTTGTCAGCGAACGCAGCAGCAAGAGTAGAGATACCTTCAACCAGTTTTTCTACATAGAATTCGATTGGAGATGTATAACCTGCAGTACGAGCAAGTACAGCAGCACGAGTTTCACGTGGCAGACTATCGATGTTCAATAATGCTTTAGGATGCACACCGATCATACGGTTGATGATGAACTCTAGACGAGCAAGACCAATACCTTCGTTCGGAATTTGCGCGAAGTCAAATGCACGATCCGGGTTACCTACGTTCATCATGATTTTGAACGGAAGTTTTGGCATAGATTCGATAGAGTTGGTTTGGATTTCGAAATCAAGCGCACCTTCGTAGATGAAACCAGTATCACCTTCAGCACAAGATACAGTCACTTCCTGACCGTCAACCAGGACTTCGGTTGCATTACCACAACCTACGATAGCTGGAACCCCAAGTTCACGTGCGATGATCGCAGCGTGACAAGTACGACCACCACGGTTAGTTACAATCGCAGCAGCACGTTTCATCACTGGTTCCCAATCCGGGTCAGTCATGTCAGATACAAGTACATCACCGTCTTGTACTTTGTCCATTTCTTTAATTGAAGTTACGATGCGGACTTTACCAGAACCGATACGTTGACCGATTGAACGACCTTCACAGATTACAGTACCACGTTGTTTTAACAGGTAGCGTTCCATCGTGCCAACATTTTCACGGCTCTTCACAGTTTCAGGGCGCGCCTGAACGATGTAGATTTTACCGTCATCACCGTCTTTAGCCCACTCGATGTCCATTGGAGAACCGTAGTGGTTTTCAATGATCAGTGCTTGTTTAGCCAATTCTTGCAGTTCATGATCGTTCAATGCAAATTGTTGACGATCTGCTTTCTCTACATCCACCACAACAACTGATTTACCTGCAGCTGCTTCTTCACCATAAATCATTTTCTGGTGTTTAGAACCTAAGTTGCGGCGCAGTACAGCATGTTTGCCTGCGTTTAGAAGCGGTTTTGAAATATAGAATTCATCCGGGTTTACTGCACCTTGAACCACCATTTCACCCAAGCCATAAGAAGCTGTAATGAATACTGCATCACGGAAGCCTGATTCAGTATCTAAAGTGAACATTACACCAGCAGCACCAGTTTCTGAGCGAACCATACGTTGTACGCCAGCAGAAAGAGCAACCACGTCATGCGCAAAGTTTTGGTGTACACGGTAAGAGATCGCGCGGTCGTTGTACAAAGATGCAAACACTTCTTTGATCGCGATCAGAACGTTGTCGATACCACGAATATTCAGGAAGGTTTCTTGCTGACCTGCGAAAGAAGCATCAGGTAAGTCTTCTGCAGTCGCAGATGAACGAACGGCAACCGCGATATCAGGGTTGCCGTTTGAAAGTTCTGCAAAAGCTGCACGAATTTCCTTTTCCAGTTCAGCAGTAAGTGGAGTTTCCACAATCCATTGACGAATCTTTGCACCAGTTTCAGCAAGTGCATTGACGTCATCAACGTTAAGTGCAGCAAGCTCTGCATTGATTTTAGCGTTTAGGCCACTTTGCTCGAGAAATTCACGATAAGCAGCAGCTGTTGTTGCGAAGCCACCTGGTACTGATACACCAGCATTAGATAAGTGGCTGATCATTTCGCCCAGAGATGAGTTTTTCCCACCTACAAGCTCAACATCGTGCTTCCCTAATTTTTCTAGACCAATTACGCGCGCTTCCAAAGTTGTTACTCCACTTTTGCAGTATTAATCACTATCTTGGCATGAGAGTATAGCAAATCTTCTAGGTTTTTGATTTTACTAAGCGACAGTCATGTAAGATCGGTTTACTATAAAGATTATATAGTACTAAGACAAATGTTTGAGGAGAATTTTAATGTCAGAAGGTAAACAAATTCAGCGGAGTGTGTTTTTTATTTCCGATGGTACTGCCATTACTGCTGAAACCCTTGGCCACTCGCTGTTAGCGCAGTTTCCGCATGTGGATTTTGACATTCATATTATCCCTTATATTAGCTCTGAAGAGGCGGCCATGAATGTGGTCACAGAGATCAATGAACGTGCCCAAAAAGATGGTCAAAAACCTTTGGTTTTCGATACGTTGGTGGATCCCTATGTACGAGACATTATTAATACTGCAAATGCAGTGAATCTTGATGTTTTTGAAGGGCTTATAAGCAAATTATCAGAAGAGCTTGGTACTGAACCTACGACTTTAGTCGGTCAGACCCATGCGGTGACCGATTCCGAGTCCTATAAGGCGCGTATTGATGCCGTACATTTTGCGCTCGACAATGATGATGGTGCGCGTACGCGTCACTATGATAAGGCTGATCTGATCCTGATTGGCGTATCGCGTTCCGGTAAAACTCCGACCTCAATTTATTTATCTTTGCAATTTGGAATTCGTGTAGCGAACTATCCGCTAACTGAAGAAGATCTGGACGATAACCGCCTGCCAGCAGTGCTAAGACCGCATAAAAACAAGCTTTTTGGTCTGATGATTGATGCAGAGCGTCTGGTTGCAATCCGTACGGAACGTAAGGCCAACAGCCGTTATGCCAGCTTTAGCCAGTGCCAGATGGAACTGCGTGCAATTGAAGGTATCTATATTTCGGAAGGGATCAAGTACCTGAATGTCTCGGAAATGTCAATTGAGGAAATTTCAACTCGTGTCTTACAAATGACAGGACTAAAACGTCGAATTGGCTAAAAAGAATTCAGAGCCAGACTTCAGTTTGGCTCTGATTTATAGATAAAGATTAATAAAAAATACTACTTTCATAGAAATAAAATATGAATATTATAAGTTGTTGAAATATTCGATATTTTAATCAAAAATGTAGTGGTTGGTTTTTAAGCTTATTTGCTCTTCAATGAACTCAGAAATTCAATCTTATAGAACTAAATTTTCCTAAATACACTCCGAATTTCTAATCTCATGAGCTAAAAACACATTAACTTGCTGATTAAAAAGCATACACAATTAGCTCAACCTGATGTTCATCTCCATTAATACAATGAATACTATTTTCGGAAATTTTTGCAATAGGCCAGGTAATCAGCTGGCAATTTTCACGTTGCAGAGCAGCATAATAGTGGTCTGATTTAAGATAAACTTTGGATGTGGCCGCAAGATTTGGCATAAGCTGGCGTCTGAGCCATAAATTCTGTACCTGATTTTCCAGATAACGTAATGACAAAATGCTTTTAATCCGGTTATTAAACAGGCGTCGATTTTTAATGATTAAGGGGTGATTTAATAACCGCTGCAAACCACGTTCAGTACCTGGCAATACAAATTGTGGATTAATCTGAAAAACTTTTACTGAGCGAGCTTGCTGGCTAATCTTGTTGAGTTGGCTTACGGTAAATTGATCTGTACCGATAATCGCAATATCTTTTCCGGCACAGTCAAGTTCAGCGAGCTGGGAAGAGGGCACTTTAATGCCAGTAAAATGCTGGAAATTCTCGGGACGATTCTCAAATATACCCGCGTGTGCATCCTGCTTGGTGGACATTGTTTTTCCTTAAAATTATTTAATAATTGGTCTTATTTGCTTTGTTATAGATATTAACAAAAGCCCTAGAGCGGTAAAGTTCAAAATTTAACTTAGACAGTCATTCTTTTTTCTATTGTAGGACTTACGCATTGACGGATTCAAAAAAGTATTAAAATACTTTATAAAGTATCTGTGATTAGACGAATTAAACATGCTTCTACAGCAACTTGTACATTACCCATTTATATGGGCTTTCTCATGACAGAACCGAACTCTATTAGCTGCACACAACTTGCCGAGACTTATAATATCTCGCATGATAGTGTAAATCGCTTTCTAGAGCGTGAAGACTACACACCTCACGACCTATATCAAGAATCAATTCAACATATTGATAATAATAAACTTATAGTCAGTATTGATGATACTGTTTTAGATAAACCATATAGTCAACATATGGACTTGGTTAGCTATTTTTGGTCAGGCAAACACCACCGATCCGTCAAGGGTATTAATCTCATTACCTTGTATGCGACAGATCAAAATGGTCAAAATATTCCAATTAATTTCCGAATTTATGACAAATCTGAAAGTAAAACCAAGAATGATTACTTTATGGATATGTTAAGTGAAGTACTCAGTTGGGGTGCAAAGATTCAATTTATTACAGGTGATAGTTGGTATTCATCGACTGGAAATCTAAAAACCATAAGAAAATATGGTATTCGATTTATGTTTGGTATCGACTGTAACCGTAAGGTTTCCCCAGAAAAAGGACAATGGTTTCAACTGCGTTTATTGCCAGATTTCCATCAGGGTCAAGTGGTCTGGCTCAAAGATTTTGGCTTTGTACAATTATTTAAGACTCAGTTAAAAGAACAGCAGAGGTTTTATATTGTGCATCAAGATGAAGATGATTTATTGTCCTTTGAGGGTTTTCATGAATTACATTCAAGTCATTGGAAAATAGAGCAATATCACCGGGTGATTAAACAGGTTTGTCATATTGAAAAGTTTCAAGTAAGACGATCTAAACTGATTTTGAATCATATTTTCTCAGCCTTGATGGCCTATGTTGAGATACAAAAGAACCAGTTTGAGCGGATCTTTGAAAATATATATCGTTGGCAGAAGAAATTATTTAGACCAGTTATCAAAAACTTCATTGATGACTTTATTCTCGATAAAAATCATCTGCTACCACAGAGAATCTATAAATAATAGTGCGTAAGTCCTATATTGTATTTTTAATGGGAGATAGATGTAGTAAAGAGCAGGAGATCTATCTTAGATATGAATTTATCCAGTTAGAAAGTTAAAATCTTCAAACACAATTTAAAAAAATATACCCATTCCTAAGAATGGGTATATAGATAAGAATAAATTAGGCAAAGCAAGACAGCATTATTGCCCGTTTTTGATTTGCATCGTAAGCATCCGGCTAACACAGCCTTACCAAGCGATCCTATAAGCCTTAATTTAGTTCCCACCTAAAAACAAGTGGGGACTTAATCCATGAACATGGATATATATTCAGCAACACCTCCTGTTGCTAAAAAACGCCGAAAATACAGCAAAGAATTCAAACTCAGTATTGTCAATGCCTGCAAAAATCCTAATACCTCGATCGCTTCGGTCGCACTGCAACATAGTATTAATGCCAACCTTGTCAGTCGTTGGATCAGGATCTTCAGCCATCATGAGGGTGCCGTGCAGGATCCTACTCATGTGAATCCAGCATTTATTGCTTTGCCTTACACTGCTGCAATCAGCCAACCTATTGATGAGAGGATCACGTTGTGTATCACCGTGCCTCATACGAATAATGATATTCAGCTAAAATGGCAGACATCAGAAATACCTGCCTTGGCAGAATTACTCAAGGCACTTGCAACATGATCCGCATTGATGAAATCTGGTTGTCTACTCAGCCCATGGACATGCGTGCAGGTATGGATACGACCATGGCTCAGGTGGTGAGAGCCTTTGGCTACATCAAACCGCATTGTGCTTACCTGTTCTGTAATAAACGTGGCCATCGCATGAAAGTGCTGGTACATGATGGATTGGGCATCTGGCTGTGTGCCCGGCGGCTGGAACAGGGCAAATTTCACTGGGCTCAAGTTCACCAAGGTGAAACCGTGGCCCTCAGCCCGGAACAGTTACAGGCACTGATCCAAGGTTTGCCCTGGCAGCGCATTGGACGACAGCAGGTGGTGACGATGCTTTAAACCAGGCTCGACCATTCTGCTATTCTCCAAACGTTCTATTTCATTCTTCTCATGACCTCAGGCATACTGCGGTCATGAATACGCTGCCTGACTTAAGCCAACTGACCCATGAACAACTGCTGGAATTCACCAGGCAGTTGGCGCTGCAGCATCAGTCTCTAGCACAATCAAACCAACAATTGGATGCCAAAGTTCAACATCTTTCTATTCTCAATCAAAAATACGAGCATGAACTGGCGCTGTTTAAAAAGCACAAATTCGCCCAAAAGAATGAACACTTAACGGCAAAACAAATCCATCTCTGGGATGAAGCGGTTGAAGAAGATATTGCCGCGGTTGATCTAGAACTGGAACGGCTAAATGCAGATAAAACCAATGCAGCGACACAGAAAGCCAAAACCAATAAACCTAAACGTCGACCACTGCCAGATCATCTACACACCATCCGTATTGAGCATGAACCTGCATCAACCCAATGTGCTTGTGGCTGCCAACTCCGTCGTATCGGCGAAGATGTCAGTGAAAAACTGCATTTCAGACCGGCACAGTTCTATAAGGAACAGCATGTGCGTGGTAAATGGGTCTGTGATCAGTGTGACACTCTAACTCAGCAAGCGATGCCCGCCTATGTGATTGATAAAGGCATTGCTTCACCTGAATTGCTCAGCCATGTGCTGGTATCGAAGTATGCCGATCATTTGCCGCTGTACCGTCAGCGCCTGATCTATCAGCGGGCTGGCATTGATCTGTCCAGATCCACTTTATCTGACTGGATAGGTCGCTGCGGTGTAGAACTGGAACCTCTGGCCAATGCCTTAAAAGAGGTGGTGCTGCAACAGCGGGTGCTGCATGCAGATGAAACACCGGTCACCATCATGCGGATGGGTGAGAATAATAAAAAACCGAAGAAAGGTTATGTCTGGGCCTATGCCACCACACAGTATAATCCAGTTCAGGCGGTGATCTATGACTTTCAGGATAGTCGTTCAGGCCAGCATGCTGAAGAGTTCTTGAAAGGCTGGCAGGGCTATCTAGTCTGTGATGATTACAGTGGTTATAAAGCACGTTTTAAATCAGGCCAGGTGATTGAGGTGGGGTGCATGGCCCATGCACGTCGTAAATTCCATGAACTGCATGTAACTGGGAAAAGTCAGGTTGCTGAACAGGCCTTAGTGCTGATTCAGAAACTGTATGCGATAGAAGCAGAACTCAGGAAAAAGACCGATGGTACAGCGGAAGACCGCCGCGAATACCGACAACAGCATAGTCAACCAGTGATGCAACAACTATATGAATGGCTCAACCAACATCATCTGACAGTGCCATCGAGTTCTCCCACCGCCAAGGCTATCAATTACACTCTGAAGCGTTGGCCAGCCTTAAGCCGCTATCTGGATGATGGCAATCTACCGATATGCAACAATTGGGTAGAGAATCAGATGCGTCCCTGGGCGTTGGGACGCAAGAACTGGCTGTTTGCAGGTTCGCTGCGCAGTGGTCAGCGAGCGGCAAACATCATGACTTTAATCCAGTCAGCAAAGCTGAATGGCTTGGATCCGTATGCCTATTTAAGTGATGTGCTGAAAAGGTTACCGACACACAAAGTGACCCAAATTGAAGAATTGCTGCCGCACTGCTGGAAACCTAAATCGAATTAAAAAATAGGTATGGGATTCAGCGGACGCTTACTTTGCATCAGCAATTCAAAATTATGCAGACGTTTCTCTGTGTCATAGATGTCACAGGTGAAGATAAATTCATCTACATCATATTTTGCTAGGAGTACTTCCAGACCAGCCTTAACAGTTTCTTTAGAACCCACTTGCGCCATGGCAAAGAAATTGTCGACAGACATTTTTTCAGGTGGTGACCAGAGTCCTTCCATAGAATCAATTGGCGCTTTCAATTTCAGGCTTTGACCGCGAATCAGGGCAAGGACACGCTGGTAAGCACTTGTTGCCAGATATTCAGCTTCTTCATCTGTATCTGCCACACAAGTTGGTACGCCCATAGAAACATAAGGACGATCCAGATATTCAGACGGTTCGAAATTGTCCCGATACAGCTGAATCGCTTGACCAAGCATACGCGGAGCAAAGTGAGAGGCAAAAGAATAAGGTAGACCAAGTTTTGCTGCCAGTTGTGCGCTAAACAGGCTCGAACCTAATAACCACACAGGTACGTGTGTGCTTTGGCCTGGAGTTGCCACAATGCGTTGGCCTGGAATCGGATCTTTAAAGTATTGCAGAATTTCTAAAACATCCTGCGGGAACTGATCTTCAGTTTCCTGCCGGCCACGACGTAAAGCACGCATGGTCACTTGATCGGTACCCGGAGCACGGCCCAACCCCAGTTCAATACGATCTGGATATAAAGTCGCTAATGTACCGAATTGCTCTGCTACTACAAGGGGCGCATGGTTTGGCAGCATAATGCCACCAGAGCCAAGTTTGATGCTATTGGTATTTGCCAGTAAATAGCCTAACAGAACGGCGGTCGCTGAGCTGGCAATACCATCCATATTATGATGCTCGGCCAGCCACATCCGGCTATAACCTAGACGTTCTGCAGTCTGAGCCAGTTCCAGCGCATGTTGCAGGGAGAATTGAATGGTCTTATCGTCACGAACTGGAACCAGTTCGAGAATAGAGAACTGGGTATCGGTAAGCGTACGCATAATATTACTCTTGAATAAACATGACTAAGAGCATACGACTTTGCATTGTATTTGTATATCGAAAAAAATCGATATATATGTAAATCGAAATAACAGGCAAAAAAATAAGCATCCGAAGATGCTTATTCAAGGAGGAAAAGTAATTAGAGGAAATCTTAGCGACGGTGGTTATAACGGTAATTGCTAGTACGATAGTTTTTTGAACTATAGCGACGGTCATAACGGTCATCATAACGACGGTCTTCGCTGACTTTTTTACCAAGGGCAGAACCACCTGCAGAACCTAATGCAGCACCAATTAAGCCGCCATTAGAACCCGCCATATTTTTACCTACGGCATAACCGGCACCACCACCTAAAGCACCACCGATAATCGCAGAACCGATTGTTGCGCCAGTTGTACCACCCATTTTATTGCCCACTGCGGCACCAACGACACCACCCAAAGCAGAAGCTAAAGCCGTATTCGTTGTATTTCCGGCATTGGCGGCTGTCATACCCATGGCTGAGGTTGCTACGACAGCGATCATTAGAGATTTGTAATTCATGAGTACACCTTTTATATATCTAGCTGTATTTGTTGATGAGATAAATTTAATCTAGCAACCGTCAAATAGCATGGAGGCAGTGTTGGCGAATTGTGATTTTTGTCTCCTTAATTTATTCATGATCTTGTTCGAATAAGTTGATGTATTACATGAATTTGGATGTGTTGAATGTACAATAAAAAAAGCACCCAAACAGGTGCTTTTAATGTTAAATATAGCGTCGAATTTAAAGAGCTTGAGGCCAGGAAATTAACGGTGACGTTTTTTCCAGTGTTTAGCACGATTCGCTTTGGCACGATCGGCTGCTTTATCTTTAGAAATTTTATTACCTAATGCTGCACCACCCGCAGCACCAAGTGCTGAACCGATATAGCCGCCATTAGAACCGCCCATGTTTTTACCTACGGTATAACCAGCACCGCCACCTAAAGCACCACCAATTGCAGATGAGGTACGGTTTTTCTTGTTACTTGCAACAGCAGCACCACCTGCACCACCTAAAGCGGCACCAATTGTTGCGCCGGTGTTGCCCCCCATGTTTTTGCCCAGTGCAGTACCAGCAACGCTACCTAAAGCACTTGCTGCTGCCACACGTGCAGTACTGTCTGCATGCGCACTCACTGTCATCATTGAGCCTGCAGCCATTGCAGCGCTCAGTAAAATTGCATTGAGTTTCATGTTGTAACTCCGTGTCCCTGATAGGACTTTCATATGTTAGTGTGTTTCGACGCAGAAAATGTAACAAATTATGCCCAAAAGAATGTGAAGATCTACCTCCATATTTAATGTGTTTATTTGCCAATTTGTAAAATGAGAAATAAATAAGGATCGAATTGAGCAGAAAAAATCCAAAACTGAAGATTTTATTTATATTTGTTAACAAATGGCGGTGACATCGCTGCATCTAAGCACTGACTTACTGAATAATGATGTTCATTGACCCAGAGAATCGTTAAACTAGGCGCAATTTTTTGATTTCGCTGTGCTAAATCACTGTTTAGTCACAGCCTTATGTTTGAGATTTTTTAGAAAATGAAAGAATCGTTACGTTTACGATTAGACCAACTCTCTGACCGTCATGAAGAATTGACTGCGTTATTGGCAGATGTCGAAGTGATTTCGGACAACAAGCGTTTTCGCCAGTTATCACGTGAGCATAATGATTTAACCGAGATTACCAGCGTTTGGACCAAGTACAAACAGGCTGAAGAAGATATTGAAACCGCGCAAGCCATGCTGTCTGATCCTGACTTTAAGGAAATGGCGCAGGAAGAGATTAAGGAAAATAAAGCTCTGATCGAACAGCTTGAAGCTGAACTAAATATCCTGATGATTCCAAAAGATCCGAATGATGCCAACTCTGCTTATTTGGAAATCCGTGCCGGAACTGGTGGTGATGAAGCGGCAATCTTCTCAGGTGATTTATTCCGTATGTATAGCAAGTATGCGGAATCTCAAGGCTGGCGTATTGAAATCCTGTCTGAAAATGAAGGTGAGCATGGTGGCTATAAAGAAGTCATCTGCCTGGTGAATGGTGAAGGCGTTTATGGTCGCCTGAAATTTGAAAGTGGGGCGCATCGTGTACAACGTGTACCTGCGACAGAGTCGCAAGGTCGTGTACATACCTCAGCTTGTACGGTAGCGATTCTTCCAGAAGTGGATGTAGATACATCAGTCGACATTAATCCGGCTGACTTGCGTATCGACACTTACCGCGCATCAGGTGCCGGTGGTCAGCACATTAACAAAACTGACTCTGCGGTGCGTATTACGCACATTCCAACCGGTACGGTGGTGGAATGTCAGGATGAACGTTCACAGCATAAAAACAAAGCCAAAGCGATGGCCTTGTTGGTTTCACGTCTGGAAAATGCCAAACGTGCCGCAGCAGATGCAGCGACTTCTGAAATGCGCCGTGACCTAGTCGGTTCGGGTGACCGTTCAGAACGTATTCGTACCTATAACTATCCACAAGGCCGTATGACTGATCACCGTATTAACCTGACTTTATATAAGCTGGATGCTGTGATGGAAGGTGATCTGACTGAGCTATTAGACAGTCTGCATCGTGAATATCAGGCTGATCAGCTGGCCATGCTTGCACAGCAGAATGGTGGCTAATGAACATTCAAGAAGCACTGGCTTTACGTGGTGAACCTGAAAGTTATGAACGTCAGGAAAATGCCTGGTTGTTGGAACACATTACCAAGATCGATGCTTTTGATCTGGTAATGAAAAAAGACCAGCAGTTAACGCCTGAACAGGAACAGGCCTATGTCGAAAGCCTGGCAAGGATTGCTGCCGGTGAGCCATTGGCCTATGTCACAGGCTCACAACCATTCTGGACACTGGATCTTAAAGTCACCAAAGATACTTTAGTGCCACGCCCGGATACCGAAGTGCTGGTCGAAACAGTCCTGAAATTAGACTTGCCGGAAGATGCGCGAATTGTTGACTTGGGGACTGGTACAGGCGCCATTGCCTTGTCACTGGCGTCTGAGCGCCCGAACTGGTCTGTAACAGCTTCGGATATTTATGAACCTACACTGGAAGTTGCCAAATATAATGCAGAACAGCATGATTTGGATCAGGTGCAATTTATCCTTGGTTCATGGCTTAAACCATTTGGTCGGCAGTTCTTTGATGCGATTGTATCTAATCCACCGTATATTGATGCAGACGATGAGCATATGCCAGATCTGGCAACTGAGCCGGAACGTGCGCTGGTTTCAGACAAAAATGGTCTGGCTGATATTGAGATGATTATTCAGCAAGCCAAAAAACATCTGACCGTAAATGGCTGGGTTGTGCTTGAGCACGGCTATGATCAGGGCGATGCGGTTCGTCATCTGTTTACTCAAGCTGGTTATAAACAGGTCCGTACAGTGAAAGACTATGGCGGCAATGATCGGGTAACTTTAGGTCAGTGGCCGCATTAATTTTTAAAGCTTGATTTAATAAAAAAGCGGCCTAGATAGGTCGCTTTTCTAATGCTTTTATTAAATAAATTATGACTTTTTAATCACATCCCGCCAACGCAGTAAGCGATTTTCAAACAACTTCATAATGCTATCGGTGATTTTGCCTAGGACTGCTAACAGGATAATCGCAATAATCACAATATCCGGACGTGAAGTTTCACGACCATCACTGAGCAGATAGCCAATCCCTTGAGTGGCAGCAATCAATTCAGCCGCAATCATAAACATCCAGGACAAACTCAGACTATTCCTTAAGCCAGTCAATATTCCTGGTGAGGCAGCAGGCAATACAATCTGCTGAACCTGTTGCCAGTATTTCAGGCGATAGACTTTTGCGACTTCAATCAGTTTACGATCCACACCCTGAATTGCAGCCACAGTATTGGTATAGGTCGGGAAGAAGCCACCAATTGCGATCAAGGTGATTTTTGAAGATTCATCAATCCCTAACCAAAGCAGGAGTAAAGGAATCCAGGCTAGACTTGGAATAGATTTAATCGCAGAAAAGGTTGGTTCCAGAAAATCTTCTGCATGTCTGTTTAATCCCACCAGGATCGCAAAGATCAGTCCTAATCCACTACCAATTCCAAAGCCTAAGAAAACTCGCCAGCTACTGGCCCAAATATGTTGCCATAAATCGCCCTCAGCCAGTTCAGTAAATGACTGAAACAGGCTACTTGGTGCAGGCAATAAATAAGGTTCGATCACGCCATTACGGACCAGTATTTCTACCAATACGATAAAAATAACAGGCAGGGTTAGGGGCTTGATTAGCGAAATGCTGCGTGGTAGCACAGAGGATTTTGGCTGTTCTTCCACGCTCAACTGTTCCGAGATGCTTTTCGGTATAGCCATTACTTAGTTACAACCTTTTTTGCATAGCAGGCATCAAATAATTGAGTTACGACCTGATTGACATTGGTTCCTTTACGAACCAGTTCTTCTTCAGTCAGGATACGACTGGCTTTTTGTAATGCACCCGTATGTTTGGTGGTTGGAATATTCTGATCTAGATTGGTACGGCTGAGTTGAAGTTTAGCGACTTCAATCGGAAGCTTGGCTTCACGTGCCAGAAGTTCAGCCAGTTTGACTGGATTGGTTTTAGCCCATTTACGTGCCTGTTCATAAGCTTTAATCACCGCTTCAATCGCTTCCGGACTGGATTTGGCAAACTGGTCTTTTACGCTGAGTACGCTATAAGAATTAAAACTGACATTGCGATACAGCAATTTGGCACCTGACTGCGCCTGCGCAGATGCCATTAAAGGATCAAGGCCTGCCCAGGCATCGACCTGTTTACGCTCCAAAGCAGTCTTACCATCCGGATGCTGTAAATGAACGAACTCCACATCGCGCTTGCCCAAACCAATCGTATCTAAGGCTTGTAGGGTAAATAAGAAAGGATCTGTACCTTTTGTGGCAGCAATCTTTTTACCTTTCAGATCTTTCAGTGATTTGATATTCGAATCTTTATTGACGACCAGTGCTGTCCATTCAGGCTGGCTCTGGATATAAACTGTTTTAATCGGGCTACCATTGGCACGGCTAAGCACTGCCGCTAAACCTGCAGTAGAAGCAAAATCTGTGCTACCGCTATTTAGATATTCGAGTGAGCGGTTACTGCCTTGGCTAAATACCCATTTAATCTTGGTTTTTGGTAAAGCTTTTTCTAGCAGTTTCTGTTCTTTGACCACCAGACTGGTCGGTGCGTAATAGGCATAGTCCAATTTTAATTCAGATGGAATTGCTGCGTTAGCCAAGCCGGTAAAGAGAGAAATAGATAGGCCGAGTAAAGTCAGACTCGAAGTTCTTAATGTTTTTTTTCATGAATATCTCAATCTTGAATTAAATTTTTGAAATTCATAGCGGTAAATCGATAAGCACACAAAAAAGAAAAAGAGATAATCAAATCAAAAAATGAAATAATTAATAGTTTTAAATATAGGTGGTTGTTTTTAATTAAATTTTTTTAATAAAAAATAGAAGGGTTTTGCTTAGATAAAATTTTAAAAATAGTATGGCATAAATTGATAAGCTGTTTTTTTTAATTATTCGTCCTTGCAGTATGAGATTTTATAAATAACGAGTGCCATAAAAAAGCGATGCATCCGCATCGCTTTTTGAGTCACTATTTTATCAATATGGATAGCTTACATTGGGTAGTCTTGCAGACAGTCATAAACTTCGACTTGATCTAGGCTACCAGTTTCCATTGCCAGGCAAAGAGCCACGACTTTGGCGGTATCAGCAAGATATTGTTCATCTTTCAGTGCAATACCTTGTTGTAATGCAACGATGCGCTCAGCCGGAATTTCAAGCGATTTCGCAGCTTCAATGGCATCAATCTGGTTAAAGAAGTGCACAATAGCATCTTTGAGGGCAGAATCAGACGCATTCAAGATGCCTTGATTCAATTGCTCTGCATTAAGATCGGTCGAAGAAACTAAAGCCTGGGCGAAGTTTTGAACAAAATTTTTTCCAAGAACATCAGTCATCTTTAACATGGGAATACCTTCAACAAGGAAAGAGGGAAAGGGAGTACAGCCAAAAGTGAAACACTAAAGATTGATTGAAAAATAAACTATATTAATAGGAAATGCAAAGCATTATGGATGACCGTTCAGTCCTCTATTTTTGGGCTGTAAGCCTTGAAAAATATAACTGTTGAGAAAATATGGATTTAAATTTATACGCTGAATTTTAATCGTTTTTAAGTCTTATTAAATATAAATTATCTAGTAGTATTTTGTCTATAGGCACCTGGACTAACCCCTGTCCATTTTTTAAAGGCGCGATGAAAAGCACTGACTTCCTGAAAGTTAAGCTGATCACTGATGTCCTGCAAACTTTGATCCGTACGGGTTAACAGTTCAATGGCTGTATCACGACGAATTTCATTTTTGAGCTGTTGATAAGTTACACCTTCATTTTTAAGACGCCGTTGCATGGTGGCTTCAGACATATTCATTTTCAAAGCAAGCTCATTTAGTTCCAGCCATTCAACCGGAGGTACTTTCAAAAGCTGTTTGCGGATCTGTGTACTTAGCGCATAAGGATTTTTAAAACGAACCAGCAGATTATGTGGAGTCTGCTGAATAAACTGATACCAGGAGGTCTGATCCTGTTTTACCGGGAGCTGTAAATAGGCGGCATCAAACTGGATATAATTTTCACTGGCCTGATATTCAATCTGTTCACAAAAACGGACTTTATAATCGAAATCATCGAGTGGCGCGGCACATTTCAGTTGAATTTGATTGAGTAAAATCCGTTGTCCGCTTAACCAGCATAGCAGGGTATGGATCAGCATTAGATAGGTTGCATAACTAAACATGCGCTTAGTCTGCTTTTGGTCATAGATCACGATATAGGCAAAGTTTTCCTCAACCATAAGAGTGCTGTGCAGATCATCCAGAATCAGATTAAAAAATTGCAGGATTTGCTGCAGAGCTTTTTCCAGCGTATCGGTCTGTAACAGCATTTTAGATAGTAATTTGAAACTGCCACGGCGCATTGGATGGCTGTCCATGCCAAAAAATTCGTCATTCATATTATCGGCAAGTGCAGTCCATAGCGCGGCATATTGCGCCACTGAAACCCGTGCTTTAGCAGAGTGAAGAATCTCTAAAGGAATGGCAGCCTTAGTTAGAATCGCAGCAATATCATAATGCTGTGCTTTGGCATTCAGCAGTGCTTCATGAACCAGATCAATCGAGATGGTTCCCTTACTATATTCCAAGGCTGGTAATTGCATAGCCAGTCAGATATCCCTTTTTTATTGTCCAAATGCCTCAATCAAGATGCAACATTTGGAAATTGTACAGAATAAAATCTCTGTTTACTCTGCCTATTAAGTCGTAGCTTGTCATAAAAATAGGAACAGGACATTAACATGAAAATTCAGGGAAAAGTGATTGTGGTAACTGGTGGTGCATCAGGTCTGGGTGCAGCCACAGCGACTCATCTGGTAGAACAGGGTGCAAAAGTGATTCTGGTCGATATGAACCAGGAACAGGGCAATGCTTTACAACAGCAACTGGGTGAGCAGGCTGAATTTGTTCAACTGGATGTAACGGATGAGCAGGCGGTTGAAGCTTTCTTTAATCATGTTGAAAACAAGTATGGCCAACTCAATGGCTTGGTGAACTGTGCTGGTATTGCACCTTCTGCCAAGGTATTGGGCCGTAATGGAATTCATGAACTGGCAATGTTCCAGAAAGTGTTGAATATCAATGTAAGTGGTACATTTAATATGCTGCGTTTTGCGGCGGCTTTAATCGCTAAGTATGAGCTGCAAACCGATGAAGAAGAGCGTGGCGTGATTGTGAATACGGCTTCAGTTGCAGCCTTTGATGGTCAGATTGGTCAGACAGCTTATTCTGCGTCTAAAGGTGCGGTCGTTGCGATGACGCTGCCACTAGCACGTGAGCTGGCGCGTGAAGCGATTCGTGTCATGACCATTGCCCCCGGCATTATGGAAACCCCAATGCTGAAAGGCATGCCGCAAAAGGTACAGGATGCTCTGGGACAGATGGTTCCATTTCCACCGCGTCTGGCCAAACCTCAGGAATTTGCCCAGTTAGTGGGTCATATTTTTGAAAATAGCTATCTAAACGGTGAAGTGATTCGTCTAGATGGTGCCATCCGTATGGCTCCAAAATAAGTTCGAGCCAACGAAGCGAAATACAAAAGTCAGAGTAGATAGGTTTATTCACTCTATATAGAAAATTAAAAGATAAGTAAGGGATATACGCAGTGCTTTTAAATGACGAACAGAAAATGATTCAGGGAATGATGCGAAACTATTCGCAACAAAAACTGAAACCCACCGCTGGTTTAAGGGATAAAACTGCACAATTTCCAGCACAGGAATTGAAAGAACTCGGTGAACTCGGTGCACTTGGCATGACCGTGTCTGAACAATGGGGTGGAGCAGGTTTGGACTATGTGTCGTTGGTACTGGCCCTTGAGGAAATCGCGGCTGGAGATGGAGCCATCTCGACCATTGTCAGTGTGCAGAATTCACTACCTTGCGGGATTACCCAGCGTTATGGTACAGAGGAACAAAAGCAGAAATACCTGACTAAACTGGCGACCGGTGAATGGTTAGGGTGTTTCTGCCTGACTGAACCTCAAGCCGGTTCCGATGCCAGCGCACTGGAATGTAAGGCAGAACGAGATGGTGATGAATGGGTATTAAATGGCACCAAGCAGTTTATCACCACCGGTAAGCATGCCCAGATTGCACTGGTATTTGCAGTGACAGATAAATCTGCAGGCAAAAAAGGAATCTCATGTTTCTTGGTACCTACCGATAGTCCGTCCAGGATATATCGTCTCGAATCTGGAAGAAAAAATGGGGCAGCATTGTTCCGATACCGCGACCATTATTTTTGATCAATGCCGGATTCCGGCTGAGAACCTGTTAGGTCAAGAAGGTGAACGCTACAAGATTGCCTTGTCTAATCTGGAATCTGGCCGGATCGGGATTGCAGCACAATCTGTGGGTATGGCACGAGCTGCACTGGATGCTGCCGTGGAATATGCCAATGAACGTAAATCCTTTGGCGTCGAACTGGTACAGCATCAGGCAGTGGCGTTCCGTCTCGCAGATATGGCCACCCAGATTGAGGCAGCAAGACAACTGGTCTTACATGCAGCAACGCTTAAAGATGCAGGATTACCATGCTTAAAAGAAGCGTCCATGGCTAAACTGTTTGCTTCGACGATTGCAGAGCGAGTCTGCTCGGATGCGATTCAGATTCATGGCGGTTATGGTTATGTCTCAGATTTCCCGGTTGAACGTATTTACCGTGATGTCAGAGTGAGCCAGATTTATGAAGGTGCATCTGATATTCAGCGTCTGGTCATTGCCCGGGAAGTGAGCAAAGTTTAAAAGTCATGAAATAGCCGACTGTTCAAATCTTGCAGCTCATTTGAGGGATATGGGAATTGTGATGGTCTATAAAACATGGTCAATTATTGATTAAGCGAAAAGTGACTCAGCAGAGTGACACCTAACATGTCCTAGCAATAGGGCATGTTATATAAAACCGGCATTGCAATGGAATTCGCAGGCGGTAGACAGAACAACAAATACAACGGACACAGACATAAAGTCTGTTTATAAATGGAATAGAGGTTGTCGTGATGAAGACACTAGAACAAGCGTATCGTGAATTTAATTTTGACACTATGGTTCAACAACATCTGGCAGGAACGCCAGATGCACTCAATGCCTATACAGAATGCTGTGGACGTTTTCTGGGACAAAACCGGATCGCGTTAATCTGGGAAGGTAAAAATGGCAAGACCCAATATTGGACTTTTGAACAATTGGCTGAGGCTTCAGGACAATTGGCTCATTATATGACCTCACTGGGTTTAGAAGCAGGTGACTGTATCGCTGGTTTGCTCCCACGAACCCCAGAATTATTAATTACCATTCTAGCTACCTGGCGTATTGGTGCAATTTATCAGCCTTTATTTACCGCTTTTGAAAGCAAGGCAATCGAGCATCGTATTAATACCGCACATACCCGACTGATTATTACCAATCAGGAACAGCGTGCAAAACTAGATGATCTCGATATTCCACATATTTTAACCGTACATCAAACGCCTGAAAGTACCAATCAGGATGCTGATTTCTGGACAGAGCTCAAGAAATGCCCAACTGAATTTGAGCCGGTTCAAGGTCGTTTTAGTGACATTTTCCTGATGATGTTTACTTCAGGTACAACGGGACTGGCAAAATCAGTGCCTGTTCCGCTTAAAGCTTTACTGGCATTTAAAGGCTATATGCTGCACGCCGTAGATTTACGTGACGAAGATATTTTCTGGAATCTGGCAGATCCGGGTTGGGCTTATGGTCTGTATTATGGGATTGCAGGTCCATTAAGTTTGGGACATAGCATCATTATGGATGAACGTGCTTTTAGCGTAGACAATGCTGTTGAAGTCATTAAAAAATATCGGGTAAATAACCTGACCGGTTCTCCAACCGCATTCCGGATGTTCTATGGCTTTAAGGAAAAATTTGATGCTGAGATTAGCTCGTGTTTACGTGTGGTCAGTAGTGCAGGTGAGCCATTAACGCCTGAAGTCATTCAATGGTTTAATCATGAAATGGACGTCAATATCTACGACCAGTATGGACAGACGGAACTGGGAATGGTGATTGCCAATCATCATGCGCTGGAGCATCACAAGAAAATCGGTTCCGCTGGCTTTGCCATTCCAGGACATCGTTTTGCAGTTTTAAATAAAGAGCATGAGGAAGTCGAAAAAGGCGGCATTGGGACCTTGGCTATGGACTGCTCAGCCTCACCTTTGATGTGGTTCGAAGGCTATGGCGGCAATAATCGTAAAGCCTTTGTGGGACAGTACTATTTAACGGGTGATACCGTAAAACTGAATGAGCATGGTGGAATAGATTTCATTGGTCGTGCGGATGATGTCATTACGACTTCGGGTTATCGAGTTGGACCTTTTGATGTAGAAAGTACCTTGCTGGAGTGTGAAGAGGTGCTGGAGTCCGCTGTGGTTGGAAAGCCAGATCCGGAACGTACCGAAATTGTGAAAGCCTTTGTAGTGCTTAAAGCACAATATGCCGCTAGTGAAGAACTGATGCTGAAATTGCAAAACTATGTGCGTTCCCGTTTATCTAAACATGCCTATCCGAAAGAGATCGAGTTTGTAAGTGATTTGCCTAAAACCTCTAGCGGTAAAATTCAGCGTAATCTGCTTAAACAGCAGGAAATTGTCAAGATTCAGGGTATTAAACAGGTCAGTTAATATATTCATTTAAATATAGTGAAAAGGTCGCAATTGCGGCCTTTTTTATATGGTTAATTTGTTTATTTTAGAAGTTATGAGAGAATATAATTGTCATTACAATGTAATACTATTCATCTTTTAAATAAAATAAATCAAAAATTTAGCCTCTTATTAAGAGGCTAAATTGAAAGTGGAATTCTTATTTACTTATAGATCAACTTTTTTGTGCTCAGCATCCGGTTCCCCAGCTTCGCCAGTTACGCCACCTTTTAGTGCCTTAAATAGCTGAGTTACTTTATTATCGGTAACATTCCAGTATTCTGCACTTTCAGCTTCAGCAATCAGTACACGTACGCTAGGATCATCTTTACCTTCAAACCAGTTTTCTGCCCATGGATTCCATAATTTTTCAATCAAAATACGGTCAGTACTGATCTGTGCATTTGCGCTGATCGATACATAAATACCATCAGAAGGTTTAGCGAAAGACAGGCCAATCTGAGTGCGACCAGTAGTGGCAGCTTTCACCAGATCATTGGTATCACGCATGATGAAATACAAGTTCTGATCTTCATTCATTTGCTCAGAATTGAGCATGGTCATCGGCTGAGAATGAATTTCCTGACTTTCGGTTACATGGCTGATCATGGTGTAACGCACATCTTTGATTAGTTCCCATAATTTTTCACGATTATTATGCTGATTTTGTTCGTTCATCTATATGCTCCATACTATTTATTGAAAGCGAGGATAATTGCTATTCCTTAAGCAGCTTAATCATATTTGATAATGGATACAGAGGGTCTCACTGAACTGATACATTTTCCTACTGAATTGCAGGCAGCAGCTACAGAAGTGCTAAACAAGCGGAAGACAGTTACAGGGTGATAAAGGAATAGAAGAACGAGATTAGCTAGAAGATGTAATACGTGAATAAATTAAGTAGCATATAGATCAAGTTAAGTGCATTCATAATATGACCATTACATATTTATCAGGACATTATCAGCTTGATACGGAGCATTTAACTGATATGCTATTTGGCGCTAGTATTGCCAAGCCATTTATTGATTTGCTGTTTATGCGCAGAGAAGTTAATTTGCTTGAGATTTATCAACATATTGAAATTTCGGTAAATGCATTTTTTGTGGCACATGCTTCTTAAAAATCTTCGAAACAAGGAACGACGTTGTCTATATCGACTATGGATGCCATATCCCCAGAGTTTGAACTCACCGATGCTGAATTGCATTTATATAGCCGCCAGATTCTCTTAGACGGTTGGGATATTGAAGCCCAGGAAAAATTGAAATTTTCCAATGTCTGTATCGTGGGATGTGGCGGGATTGGTTGTGCCTTGGCAGAACTTCTGGCTAGAGCAGGTGTAGGCAAAATTACTCTGATTGATCCTGATACCATCGAGATGAGTAATCTGCAACGACAACTGGCATTTACGCCAAATGATTTAGGCTTTTATAAGGCAGAAATACTCGCGAAAAGGCTGGCTCAGATTAATCCGAATATTCAGATTGAATATATTAATCAAGCTTTAATGACTGAAAATGCAGAAAGTATTATTGAACATCAAGATCTGGTGCTGGATGGATGTGATCAGTTCGAGACACGTTATCTGGTCAATCAGAGCTGTGTAAAACTGAATATACCTTTAATCAGTGCTTCTGCGATTGGTTTGCAAGGACAACTGTTCATGATGGAAGGGGATTCAGCTTGCTATGCCTGCCTGTTTCCATCTGAACATCAGGCTGGTACCAGTCTGCGTTGCGCAGACTCAGGTGTCTTGGCGACTACGCCAAATGTGATGGCGAGTTTGCAAGCTCATCATGCTTTGCTTTATTTAGGCCTGGGTAAAATGCCACTTAGACAGAAACTTCTACTTTGGGATGGTCTGAGTTTTAAACAGCGCATTTTAAGTTTCGAAAAAGATACAGATTGCCCGGTCTGTCAGGCAAGATAGGCCTGCAAAATTTAATTTTTTTGCTACACTGCATGTAATTAATTTTTCCTAAGACATTATGAAAAAAAATATCTGGTTAGATGGAATACGTTCGGTTGCCCGTATGGGTGAAACCGCGGTAGTTGCGGCGAAGGCCGGCATTAAATATGCCACTGAAAAGCCAAGTAATGCCAAACTCATGCGTGAAACATTTGAGTCTTTAGGCTCAACCTATATCAAGCTCGGTCAGTTTATTGCCAGTACGCCGTCGCTGTTTCCGCGTGAATATGTGGAAGAGTTTCAGGGTTGTCTGGATCAAACACCGACCTTGCCATTCAGCTATATTCAGGAAGTATTGGCATCAGAGTTTTCTGGTCGCAATCTGGATGAAATCTTTGCCTCAATTGAAGAAGCACCACTGGCTTCGGCTTCCATTGCACAGGTACATGCGGCTAAGCTGGTTTCTGGTGAAGATGTAGTTATTAAAGTACAAAAGCCGGGTGTGGAAACAATTCTATATACCGATTTAAATGTATTGCATTGGGCGACCAAACTGCTGGAAAAAGCAGTGCCGAAAGTAAAATTTGCCTCATTGGCCGATATTGTCGAAGAAATCAAAACCCGAATGGTGCGTGAAGTCGATTTCATCGAGGAAGCACAAAATCTGGATGATTTCGTCAATTATCTGAATATCACCAATAATAAAGCAGCAACTGCTCCTAAGGTTTATCATCAATATTCAACACGTCGTGTACTGACCATGCAACGTTTATATGGCGTGCCACTGACTGATTTTGAAGTGGTGAAAAAGGTCGCTAAAGACCCATCACAGGTTCTCATCACTGCAATGAACACCTGGTTTGGCAGCCTGATGATGTGTAACAGTTTCCATGCTGATTTACACGCGGGTAATCTGATGCTGCTTGAAGATGGTCGTGTGGGCTTTATTGATTTTGGTATTGTCGGCCAGCTTAAACCAGAAGTCTGGACAGCGTGTATGGCCTTTATGGATGCCTTGCAGCATACCAATTATACCCTGATGGCAGAAAACATGCTGAAAATGGGTATGACTGCAGTTGAGATTGATACCAAAATGCTTGCGGCTGATCTTGAACGTTTATTTAGTGGTGTGATGTTAGCTGATCCTCAGGAATTGCTGACTTCAAGCCCAGCCGATCTTAACGATATCATGATGGATATGGTAGCAGTCGGTGAACGCCATGGTATTCGTTTCCCACGTGACTTTGCTTTATTGTTCAAGCAAATGCTGTATTTTGACCGTTTTATGCGAATTCTGGCGCCGTATACAGACATCTATGCAGATCAGCGTTTGCAGATGGTCCAGACCATGGACCCAAATTTACTGTTAAAGCATTAATTTAATCCCTCCCGACCTCCCTTTAATAAAGGGAGGCTTTCATTACAAAATAATTAGAAGTGATGAAAGTCCCTCTTTATTAAAGAGGGATTTAGGGAGATTATTGGTAAATATTAAATTCCGAGTTTTAAAATGGACGCAATTATTATTGAAGGCTTAAAGGTCGATACAGTAGTCGGCTGCTTTACTTGGGAGCGTCAAATCATTCAGCCTTTAATGCTGGATCTCACTATTCGTACCAAATTAGAACAAGCGGCACAGTCAGATGAACTGGAAGATACTTTGAATTATGCCGAAATCTGTGAGATTTCAGCGCGGGTGATTCAGGACGCCCAGCCAAAATTGATCGAACATGCAGCAAAACTGGTACTAGACGCGCTTTTTGCTACCTTTGAAAGTGTAGAATCGATTATGATTACGATCCGTAAGCCTGCCATTATCGCGCAAGCTAATTCTGTAGGGATACGTCTTGAACGCCACCGCAACGATATTCGCCCTAGCACTGGCGAGTAATTGTCATCCACAGCAACATTTTCAGGCTGCCCAGCAGCGGATCAGCGAGTTGGGGAAAGTTTGGTTTTCTCCAATTTACCTCATTCCATGTCGGGATAGTATCGGGGCAGATTACTGGAATGCGGCCTGCCTCCTATACAGTGAAGTTCCTGTTCAAGATATGACTAATTTATTAAAGCAAATGGAAACGGATTCGGGGCGGGTTCGGCCATCTCATCAGATCAGCCTGGATGTCGACCTGATTGCATGGGGAAATGATTTAAACCAGATGGAATTTAATCCTAAAAAATTACCGCTTGCACTGGATGTTAAAATTCCGATGCATGACATCTGGTCTCATCCTGCATTTGAATATGATCGCCGTCTTCAATATCCACAAGTCAAAATTTAATCTGGATTCGAAATTAAGCTAATGAATTTTTCAGTTTTATGTAAGTAGGGGATCTGTATTTGCCAAAAAACTGTTATTTACTTTTTCTTTTTATAAAAAATAACTAACAACACAATAATTGCGAATAGAATGCCAAGAATAATACCTGTTTCCATAAATTACCTCTAAATAATCATTTTTACTACCAATTTTAAAAAATAGAGAACAATAAATATATTTTAAATTTTAATTAATTTACCATGAAGGTAATTATATTTTGACTTGGTTTTAAATAAAATTTAATTTTTATAAAAAATATTAAATAATATAGTCATCTAAATATATCAAAAAATAAGGATGATAAAAAATAAAAATCTACAGGATTGATTTAAATAATTTCTATTTTTCTTTATCGATAAAGTAGAATGAAAGTATTAAATAAAACGTGGACCTAAATCCACGTTTTATGTTTATAAAGCTAATTATATTGCAATGAATTAACAAGAAGTAAATCTTCCTCGGTCATCACGTGGTGGACTTCTTCGTCCTCCATTACTGGAACGTCCGCGACGATCATCATCATCGTCATCATCACGGCTGTGGCCACGACCTCGACCGCGTCCACCACGACGATCGTCATCATCATCGTCATCATCACGGCTGCGGCCACGACCTCTGCCACGTCCGCCACGACGATCGTCATCATCGTCGTCATCATCACGGCTGCGGCCACGACCTCGACCGCGTCCACCGCGGCGATCGTCATCATCGTCGTCATCATCACGGCTGCGGCCACGACCTCGACCGCGTCCACCGCGACGATCGTCATCATCATCGTCGTCATCATCACGGCTTCGGCCACGACCTCTGCCACGTCCACCGCGACGATCGTCATCATCATCATCGTCGTCATCATCACGGCTTCGGCTACGACCTCGACCGCGTCCACCGCGACGATCGTCATCATCATCGTCGTCATCATCACGGCTGCGGCCACGACCTCTGCCGCGTCCACCGCGACGATCGTCATCATCATCGTCATCATCACGGCTTCGACCACGACCTCTGCCACGTCCACCGCGACGATCGTCATCATCATCGTCGTCATCATCACGGCTGCGGCCACGACCTCGACCGCGTCCACCGCGACGATCATCATCATCACGGCTTCGGCTACGACCTCGACCGCGTCCACCACGACGATCGTCATCATCGTCGTCATCATCGTCGTCATCATCACGGCTGCGGCCACGACCTCGACCACCACGACGATCGTCATCATCATCGTCGTCATCATCACGGCTTCGGCCACGACCTCTGCCACGTCCACCGCGACGATCATCATCATCGTCGTCATCACGGCTGCGACCACGGTCATTTATGTGGCTGCGTGAACCAGCTTCGCGAGCTTCTTCTGAAGTAAATTCATGGGCATTACCACTTGCATGAGCAGCTCTCCCGCCTTGGCTTGCAATCTCGCGTTGTTTCTCCGCTTCCATGCCTGCGAAACCACGATTTGAATTATCGGTATCTTTTTCATTATCTTGATTAGCCATTTTAACCGTCCTTTAAAATTCCGGGGAAGTTGACTGAGTTAACGAATGCATAGATATAAAGCAAATAGTGAATTTACATTGTTGATGGATTATTATGACTGTAAATATCAAATTTAATCTAACTAATTGCTTATGAAGTAAATGTAATCTTTTAATTATGTAAATCTGTTTTCTATATAAACATAAAGAAACAGAAAGTTATATGAACGATAAATTTTAAAATGAGAGCTGATAAACTAGAGATTTAATTAATCAAAAGTTGACTTAAAATTTCTTATTAAAAAATAGTAATAATTTTTTTAATATAAATTAAATAAAAATAGCAGATAAAATAATGATAAATAAAAAATTTAAAAAAAGAGTTCTTAAAATATTTTTTCCTTAATTATTTTGATCACAATAAAGCCCTCAAAAATGAGGGCTTTATTTGATACTTAAATATAATAACTGGTTTTGGTCATTAACTTGGAAATGCCGGTCATGGCAATCTTGACGGGAAGCGGTAAATCTACACCGCCTGCAGCCAAAGCTGTATCACGGTGATGCAGTTCATCTTCATTCATCTGTTCTAGAATACGACGTGAGCGTTCATCCTGTGCTGGCAGCTGATTAATATGATGCTGTAAATGCATACTCACCTGACGCTCGGTTTCTGCAACAAAACCCAGACTATATTTGTCACCCGCAATGCCGGCAATTGCACCCATACCAAAGGAAAGGCCGTACCAGACCGGATTGAGTAAACTGGTATGGCTATCCAGTTCTTGTAAGCGGTCTTCACACCAGGCCAGATGATCCTGTTCTTCAATTGCCGCCTGTTCCATTTCCCGACGTACATTTGGCAGCTTCGCAGTTAATGCCTGTCCATGATAAAGCGCTTGGGCACAAACCTCACCACTATGATTTACGCGCATTAACCCAGCTACATGACGGGCATCACTCACAGTAAGCTGGGTTTCGACCGGTTTGGCTGGATTTTCCCGTTGTGAGGAAGTCGTTCCTGGAACAAGACTGCGTAATGCCTGGTCAAAAGAATGAATAAGCTTATCGACACCTGTATATTGACGCATGAATTAATCCTCCAAAGGGGCTTTTGCGGTTTTGATCATCGGTTTCAATCTATAGAGCAGCCATAAAGTAAACAGGCCACTCAACATTGCAGTAATACAGAAAAGTATTTTAAGATCAAACTCTAGAACGCTTAAAATAATAATCGAGAATATAGCAGAAGATACCATGAAAACGGCATTCAGGATGTTATTTGCTGCAACCACACGTGCACGATGTGAGCGGGGAGAATGCGCTTGCATCATGGCATACAGCGGCACGATATAAAAACCGCCACTGATGCCCAGTAAAGTTACCGCCAGCATCACATGATAATAGCTCCAGCCTTGCTGGAATACATCTGCCAAGCCGAGTAACGTACCGGTACGTTCCGGAACAAAGGCAAGACTTGCGGCTAGATATAATGCAAAAACCACGAGACCAATAGCGCCAATCGGTACCATTTTAATATTGACCTCAGTACCGCCTAATCTGCGGCATAAATAAGAACCTAAGCCGATTCCGACAGAGAAAAAGGTTAAAAGCAGACTGGCAACATTTTCAGAAGCATGCAGGTTTTGTAAGGTAAGCTGTGGAATCTGGGTCAAATAAGTTGCCCCATAAAACCAGTACCAGGAGTTACCCAGCAGAATTAAAAAAACTAGCGGTAAGCTTTTGGTATATTTAATGGTCTGAAAGCTGGTCCGGAAAAAATTCCAGTCAATATTGATTTCGGGTGCTGGAATGCTCTGCTTTAAAATATAACGACTGGAGAAATAGCCAACCACGGCAATACTTAACACCGTTAGGCTGATCCAGATCAGATTGCCTGTAGAAGCCGCAATGACTGCACCGCCTAAGATCATACCAAACAGAATAGCCAGTGATGTACCTGACTGGAATAGTGCGTTACCTGACATCAATTCATCCGGTTTTAATACTTCAGGCAAAATGGCATATTTAATCGGGCCGAAAAAAGTGGATTGAGTGCCCATTAAAAACAGGGCAAACAGAAGAATCCATAAATGACCGAGCAGGAAGCCAATGGTGCCCAGAATCATGATCACAATTTCAAAAATCTTTAAATAGCGAATCAGCTGGGAACGTTCATATTTATCTGCAATCTGGCCTGCCGTCGCAGAGAAAATAAAATAAGGCAAAATGAACAATAGTGCAGCAAAGTTATTTAAGGTGCTAATACTGGCTGATTGTTGCTGAATCCAGCCATAGGTAATCACCAATAATAATGCCTGTTTAAAAACATTATCATTCAGTGCACCAAAAAACTGGGTCAGGAACATGGGTAAAAAGCGGCGGCTCGCTAACAAATGTTCATTGTTGTTCATATAAGACGTGCTACATTAAGATTTATTAAGAAATGTGAGATATACGTAAACATTGAGAAAAATCATGTAAGATACTTTCGTCCATGTAAAGGCAAAACCCAATAATTTAAGTTCTTTAGCTTATCTTTTTCGGTCAATTAATCAATTAAAGAATGTATTCGTTTAGAGTTTGCTATGCTCGCAAAGAGAAAATTTAAACAAACGATGCTAAATCGTAGTATGGGGTCTCTCGTACCGTATCATGGCCGAGCCAGGCTATGTATGAGTATATTTTTCATGATGTTATCGCATCAGGGCATGGCACAAACCGAGCAGACCGAAACTCCGGTAGCACTATCTCAGGCAGAAATGATCGAAGAGTTATCCCAAGAAGCTGTTCGACAAGGGGTAGCTACGACCGAGGCTGAAGCAACAGAAAAAGTTGAAGAAGCTTTAGAACCTGAAACTTCCACTGTAGATAGTATGCAAATGCTGCAAGAACAGCAGGCTATGGGAACGTCTCTGGGTGAATTTCAGCCAATTGAGTTTGATGATTTAGAAAGCCTGCCGGTACAAACGATTGACCAGAGCATGGCAAACGAGATTTATCAGGTTGCGCAAGAAGCGAAACGCGAGGCGCAAGCCTATCGCCAGACCGTGCAAACTAAAACAGTAGTCAATGATATGAGTCAGCAGGAACTGGTTGAAATCAATCAGGCACCTGTGAATGTTGATCAGCTTATGCAGTCCATTCAGGCCGATAGCCAGATTATTGTCCAAAGAAATGAGTCGGGTGCGACCTTATCCGAGTTGCCTGCACCAACGACGCCTGAAAATGATAAACGCCCTAATATTTTCAAGCGACTGTTTTATAAAATACGTCCACCTCGCCAGATTATGACCGCCAGTTTGCCTCGGATCAGTGCAGATGTGGTCATTGTGAATGGAAATGGCACTACACAAAGCAATGGCGGATTGAATCGTAAAGCCCAGTCAGAAGGTTATACGAATCTTAGAAATAATGTAAAAGCTAAACTTTCTAGCTTTACCCAGGAATCCTTTGAAGATTTTTCATCTGCATTACCGCAACTCCGTAATCTGTCCAATCAGGCTGCCCAAGCTGTAGGTTATTACAATGCCCAGTTCAGATTTGAAAAATTATCAGATAGCCGGGTCAGAGTTTATGTAACCCCGAATGAGCCGGTCATTATCAATACCCATAATATTGAGTTTAGTGGGCCAGGTGGTGAACAGCCGCAGTTCCAGGTTATTAGTCTTCTACCTGAACAGGAAGAAGGTGATATCTTTAACCATGGGGATTATGAAAAAACCAAGGACCGGATTAATACCGCAGCCAGCGACAATGGTTATTTTGATGCTTACTGGCGCTTGCATGATGTGCGCATTGCCCAACCCGAAAATACAGCCGATGTGAATCTGCGCTTTGAAACAGGTGAGCGTTATAAACTGGGTAATGTAGAGTTCAGGATGAGTGATCCTGAAAAAGAATTTCCATTGAATCGTGATGTACTGGAAAGTCTGGTCACCTGGGAAGATGGTGCTGACTACACCTTCTGGCGTGTGAATAGCTTGGCCAACAACCTGACGAACTCACGTTATTTTAACTATACGCTGGTGGATACAATTCGTCCTGATCCTATTGATCGAGAGCTGGAACTGGCACCGGATATTCAGAGTCTGATAGAAGAACAGAAGTTTTCAGAAGATGAAATAGGTGTGGCCAAGAAAGCTGCACCAGTATCCGATCAGGAAGTTACACAGGATGTGGTGGATGAAGATCAGTTCGCCGGTAGTCGTGATGCAGAAAATCCAAACTTAAGAACTTTGCGGGTTCAGCAGCAGACCAAAGAAGACGAAGAAGAACGTTTAAAGGCTCAGGCTCGTGAAGAGAAAAAAATTCCGGTCATTGTGACACTGAATGCAGACCGTCTTAACAGTGCCGAAGTCGGTCTGGGTTATGGTACGGATACCGGAACACGCTTACGTGGACAATATCGCCGCGCGATCGTAAACAAGCGTGGTCACTCATTTGATGCCAACCTTGAATTGTCACAAATCCGTCAGTCAATTGATGGCCGTTATAATATTCCATACAACCATCCACTTAATGACTATATCAGTATCGTGGGTGGTTATGAGCGTGAAGAACGTGATGGTGTGGCCCAAGGTGATGGCCTGTTAATTGAATCCGCGGTACTTGGTGCTGACCGGATTATTAAAAATCCGCGTGCTAATTGGCAACAAACCTACGGTCTACGTTACCGTCTGGATCGTCTGACGCAGGATGGTTCGGTTGATTTTAGCCAGATTCCGGAAGCATTCAGATTCAATACTGAAGATGAACAGCAGTCTTTATTGGTGGGTTATGAAGTTTCCCGTACTGATAGTGATCGCCGCGTGAACCCGACCAAGGGCTTTAAGCAAACCTATAAAGTCGAATTGGGCAGTGAAGCTTTATTGTCTGATGCCGATATGGCGATTGTGAATGCAGGCTGGCGTTTTATCTATTCACTGGGTGAAAATGCCAATCACCAGTTTGTTGGACGTGCGGATCTGGGTTATATCTTTACTGAAGATTTTGCCAAAGTACCTTATAACCTGCGCTATTTTAGTGGCGGTGATCAAAGTATCCGTGGTTTTGACTATAAGAGTCTTTCTCCGGAAATTGAAGGCTTTAAAGTGGGCGGACAGGCTTTGGGTGTGGCTTCACTGGAGTATAATTATCAGTTCAGGGAGGGCTGGCGCGCTGCAGTATTTGCGGATGCCGGAAATGCCTATAATGAGGATTTTAGTAATCCGACAGAATATGGTGCGGGGCTGGGGATTCGTTGGGCTTCACCGATTGGCCCAATTCGTTTAGATGTGGCGACCGGACTGTCGGATGACAATTATCCGATTCGTTTGCATTTCTTTATTGGCTCGCAGTTATAAAACATTTATTAATTAAAAAATAGTTATTTGGGTAGATCATGGTCGAAAACCAACCACAGCCAGAACAAGAGCAACAACCTGAAGTTGTGCCGAAAAAGCGCCGTATATTTAGAAGTATTCTATTGTCGGTCCTTTTTTCTCTTATTTTTCTGCTGTCTGTACTGGCGATCCTGTTTTCTACCGATAAAGGCAGTAAATTCCTGCTCGATCAGGTGATGCAGCGCCAGGAAATCATTCATTATGAATATGAAGGTGGGAACCTGTGGCGCGGGATTATCCTGAAAAATGTTCTGGTTACCCTGAAACCGGTCGATGTCAAAATTGACCGTGCTGATGTCAAGCTGGGTTGGCGGGCGATTATCAAAAAAGAAATTCATCTGACTGAAGCAGATGTACTGAATCTACAGATTATTAATAAAAATCCGTCAAGTGATGAGCCATTCAAGTTCAATGCAATTCGTTTACCGTTTGTATTGCGGGTTGATCATTTACTTCTCGATCACTTGGTGATTAAGACTCAGACCAATGCAGTTGATTTTTATAATATTGAACTGAATGAAGCATTATGGTCAGGTACCGAGCTGAATTTCGAAGATTCCCGCATGGACATGGGCTATCTGTCGGTACGTGAAGCTACTGGGAAAATGCAGTTTGAAGGTAAATATCCACTAGATGCACGCGGTATTCTAAATCTGCCTTCACTCAGAGAAAGCTTGAATATTCATGATATTCAAGTACGTGCTAGAGGCACACTGGATACCATTCAGGCCGGGGTCGCGACCAACACGCCAGATTTGCTGACAGGCTGGGCAATTCTGCACCCGATGCGTCCTAATGTACCCATGCGTGGTGAACTCCAGTTCAAGCAATATCACTGGCCAATCCTGACAGAGCAAAAACTGTTTACGAAAGATGGTGTGGCTGAGTTTAATGGGAATACCAAGCGCCTGGATCTGAATGTTCGCACTGATATTGAAGGTGAAAATATCCCGGATGGGCAATATACCGCAGTGATGTACACCGATCTGGTCAATCAGCTCAATATTACTGATCTAAATGGTCAGCTGATGAAAGGTTCGGTAAGCCTGGCAGGTACTGTAGGCTGGGCTGATCAGGTGGATTGGGATCTGACAGGCCGCATGAATGGGATTGATCCAAAACATCAGCGAATTCCACAGGTGGTGCAAGATTTTCTACCACCAAGTCTGGACGGTAATATTGCCTCTACCGGTAACCTGGAAAATGGCCTGCATTTAACAGGACTGGTGGATTTTGACCGCTATGAAACCTGGAATATCAAGCTGGATCAGAAGCCGGTTAAAGACAATAAAGCTCAACCGATTTTACTGGATGTGGCCTGGAAAAATATTGATCGTGCTGTGCCTTATATCGGCTGGTTAAAAAGTGAATCAGGCGATGTTGATCTGGTACTGGTCGAAGGCCAGCAGAATATCCATGTCGCTACTCAGGTTGCTCAGCATGAAGAAGGGTTGTTGCCGACAGGAATGTATCAGGCACAATTGAACTTGAAAAATAACATCCTGAATGTTCCAAGTTTTAAATATAGTGGAAATGGACAGGCCGGCAGTCTAACAGGTAATGCACGGGTTGAACTGCCAGAAGAAAAACGTCAGCTCAAATGGTCCGCAGTATTAAATGCCCAGAACCTGAATACCCAGACTCTGGCTGCAGCTTCACCAATTGACCGCTTGAATGGTCGAGTAAAAGCCAGTGGTTATGCACGCCCGAATCAGCAGATTATTAACCTCAGCGGTGTAGATCTGACCGGACGACTGGCTGCGCAAAATGAAACCGTTCATCTGACAGGTAATAGTAATATTGCCTTGTTGTTCCATGATGAAAAAGTAGGTGGCGGATTCAAAAGTTATGCGGTCAATTATGATGGTGCATTAAGTGCCAGCCAGATTAAGGCCAGTCAGGGATTGTTGAAACTGCGCTTGTCAGGTACGCCTGATATGCTGAATATCAAGGAACTGCGCCATGATGGAGTCGCTGGAAAAATTAATGCCAATGGTCAGGTGAACTTGGCAAATGGTATTGGCTGGAATGTAAATGCTTCTTTGGTGCGTTTCAAACCTCAGTATTTTAATGCCAAGCTTAAAGGTGAATTGTCTGGCAATCTGCAAACCCAAGGTGTCTGGTCGGATGCAGTGAAGCGTGTCCAGATTCAACGCTTAAATCTGGCCGGTATGTTGAATAATAAACCGGTACGCGGTAAGGGTAATCTGGCTGTATTGATTGATTCCAAGCAGCGTGGTTTTGTACCGCAGCAGTTTGAAGCCAATAACCTGTTCCTGTCTTATGCCAGTAACCAGATACAGGCCACAGGTAATGCACAAAATCTGCAACTTAAAGTGAATGCGCCGGCATTATATGAGCTTTATCCGGGATTAAGAGGCCGGGTACAAGGCTACATCAATATGCAAGCACAACCGCGTTTGCAAGCAACTGCGAATCTGGCAGTAGATAATTTTGCTTTCAAGAACCTGTTTAGCGTAGACAAGATTCGGGTACGTGGCCAGTTACCGACTTCACAAACCACACCGACTTTATTGACTGCGACCATGGATCAGTTGCGTAGTGGCAATAGACAGATTGTACGCGGTGAAGTGTCACTTGCTGGAACGCGCGCCGCGCATGTGCTGCAAGTTCAGGCTGAAAATAAGCTGTCTAAATTCTTTGTTCAGCTCGCAGGTGGTTTTAATGCACAAAATAACTGGTTAGGCCAGATCCAGCGCGGTGATTTCGACTCACTGCGTACTCATCTGGTGCAGCGTCAAAATGCAGCTGTAATTTATAACACTGCACAGTCGGATCTGTTTGTTGGCGCTCATTGCTGGATGAGTCAGCAAAGTCAACTTTGCTTTGACCAGCCAATTCGAGTCAATAAAACTCGAGGTAGTGCTTCATTTATTACCCGTAACCTGGATCTGGCTGACTTTAGTGCCTTCCTGCCAGAAGGCATAGCATTAACCGGTAAAGTGAATGGTTATGCCAAGGCAGCTTGGGCACAAGGTGCTAAACCGAAAATTGATGCTCGTCTGGTAACCCGCAATGGGGTGATCGGCTTATCTTCTGATGATCCGGAATATTTAGGCTCGACTTTAAAATATGATGAAGTGGGGCTGGTCGCAAAAAGCGTGGCCGCTGGATTACAGATTCGTCTGGATGTGAAAACGCCGGATATTGGTACAGGCTATGCCAATGTAATTATTGATCCATATCGTGACAATAAACCAATGCGGGGCGAGATTGCCTTTAACCAGGTTCAGCTGAAGGTCTTTAAGCCATTCATTCAGGATGTGCGTAATCTGGATGGTACCCTGTCGTATGCAGGTAAAATTAGCGGAACGTTAACCGATCCATTACTTGAAGGTGAAATTCGGGTTAAGGACGGGGCGATCAGCATGATTTCATTACCAGTCAATCTAACCAATGTGCAGCTCTATTCATCAGTCCGTCAAAATACCGCGACTATTAATGGTGCATTTAATAGTGGTCGTGGTGCTGGTAAATTAACTGGTTCTGTAGACTGGAAAGGTGATCCTCGCGTACAGCTCAAACTTCAGGGTGAAAATCTGCTGATTCGCCAGGCACCGCTGATTACTGCGGTGGTTACGCCTGATCTGACCCTGGATATGTATCCGTTCAATAAAAAATTGAGCTTGAGTGGTAAGGTCGATGTTCCTCGTGCATTGATTTCTATGCCTGAAGCGTCTGAACCTGTTGTGGGCTTGTCTTCTGACGTACGCGTAGTACGTGAGGGAGATGACCAGCTCGCCATTCTGAAAGCGGCACGTCCATGGGATATTCGCGCAGATGTTGCAGTGTCGTTAGGAAATCAGGTGATCTTCCAGGGCTTTGACAGCCGTATTCCACTCTTAGGTCGTGTCAATCTGACACAACGTGGTCTGGAATCTGCGATGCGTGCCAATGGTGCGATCGGGGTATCACAACGGGTGAAAATTGAAGCTTATGGACAAAGTCTGGATCTGAACCGTGCAATTGCACGTTTCAATGGCCCGTTGTCGAATCCAACCCTGGATATTGATGCCAATAAATCCATTCAAGGTAGCACGGTGGGTGTACGTGTCACTGGTACAGCCTCAAGTCCTGCCATTCAAATTTATAATGATGCTGGCCTGTCTGAACAGGAAGCGTTGAATGCCCTGATTACTGGTCGTATTAATGAAGGGGCTTCAGGCTTGAGTCAGGCAGAAGGTTTCAGATCTGATGTAAATAACACCATTGCAGCCGCAGGGATCAGTCTGGGCTTAGGCGGTACGCGTGCCTTGACCAACCAGATTGGCCGTAGCTTTGGCTTGAGCGGTCTGGCACTGGATGCACAGGGAACCGGGGATGATACTCAGGTGTCTGTAACCGGTTATATTACGCCAGACTTATATATCCGTTATGGGGTTGGCGTATTTACCCCAGTAAACAAGTTGACTTTACGTTATCAAATGAATCAGCGTTTATATCTGGAAGCCAGTCAGTCTTTAGAGCGTGCAATTGACTTATTCTATAACTGGCGGTTCTAAGCTAATAAAAAGCCCTCTAAATGAGGGCTTTTTTATAGGCAAGAGATTTTAAAATAGCCTAAGCATTTAAATCATCAAGCTATACTGATTTAAGGTATTCAATAAAATTAATCCTTAAAGGTCTCGTTCAGTGCATTCTGAACGGCTTCCACTCGGGATTTACAGGCTTTATACGCCTGCATAGACTCTTCAACGATTTTCATCAAATTATCAATATCTGGTTCTTGCTGAGATTCAAGTAATTCAGCATTCTTTTTCAAGATGTCATAGCCTTCCTGAAAGCTCAAAGTATCATGACTCATGGGGAGTTACCTGCGTAAGTTGTGCTGAAAATAGGCCATCGTGTAATTCAACCTGAACGGGTTGTTGCACATCAATTTGATGAATTGAACGAACCACGTGTTCTTGCTGGCGCACAATGGCATAGCCTTTGGACAAAACATGTTTGGGATTTTGCAGTAGTGTTTCCCGCATCAGGGCATCTAGCTGCTGATTAATTAGTTGGGTCTGTTGCTGGGCAAGGTTAGAAGTATTGGACTTGAGCTGCTCTAAACTTTGCAAGGCATTCACAATCTGGTGATTGGCCAGATTTTGGATTAGTTTTAAATATTGCTCATTCTGGTTTTGATAAGCCTGAATTTGCTGTTGAGAAAGTCGCTGGATGCTTTGCAGGTTATTTATAACTTCTTGCGTCAGCTCGACGACATGATTGCGAATTCCAGCAATCACCTTGCTCGGTGTGTCGAAAGAACGATGAGCGATTTCATCCAGAATCGTCCGATCTTTTTCATGACCAATACCAACCCAGACGGGAACTGAACGTTTGCAGAGCAGGGCAGCCAGCGCATAGTCATTCAAATACGCCAGATCATTGACTGCGCCACCGCCACGAATGATCACGATCAGATCAGGCGCGTGATGATACGTTTGTGCCCACTGCTTTAAAGCTTGTGCCAAGCTTTGCATGATGCTTTGCGGTGCCGTATTTCCCTGAAAGGTAGCACTGTGATAGATAAATTCGCATACCTGAGCTTTTTGTAAAGCATCAGCATCTTTCTTGAAATCGCCCAGACCGGCAGCCTTTTCTGGAGCAATCACCAGAATCCGGTTTAGGTCAAAAGGTGTAGGGAGATTTTTATTGCGATTAATCAGACCTTCGGTTGTCAGTCTTTCTACAATCTGCTGATAACGTCGGGCTATATCTCCCAAGGTATATCCAGAATCAATCTCTACAATATTTAGGGAAAATCCATATTGCGGATCAAAGCTGGCTTTGACTTTGATTAAAACTTTAAGATCCCGGCTTAGTTCAATACCACTTTCACGTTCAAATTGCGTCACAATTTTCTGCGCAGCAAACTTCCAGATTGTGGCCCGGCAACTGGCAATGACCTGATCATTGTCAGGATCTTTTTCTGCCAGTTCTAGATAATAATGGCCAGCTTTAATATTTAAATTACGAATCTCGGCTTTGACCCACACCGGTGTATCGAAAGTGATTTTTACCACTTCATGAACCGTAGAAAGGTATTCTTTTAAAGAAAGCTGGAGATCGTCTTGCATGCTGAGATAAAGTTTAAAATTCAATCAAATATTAAAGCAATATGGCCGCTAGTACAAACATCAAGCTTCGTGCATAAAAAAGGCAAGGACAAAGAAGCTGGGCAATAATTAATTTAATAATCTAAAAACAAAATATTAGAATAACACTTGGTTGATGAAGGGTAATAAACACTTTGTATAATAATGTAATGACATTGTCATCTTTAAGCCATTCCAATAGTTAACTAAAACTAAATTTTGGCTATTTGAAAAAAGAAACCACTTTTGAAGGTTGATTATTGGTTAAAGTAAATCATAGGAAATAGTGAGAACTTAAATGGGATTAAACCTAATGATATTAAGAAATGATCCTGTCGCTTTTTACAGAATTACAAACACTCAAGCCTTTTCAGATCTGACGCTATAAGTGGAATATGCTACATTAAAGGCGAATTCCTTTAGAAGAATACCGCTCATGAAAAAAATAATTTTATCTGGTTTGCCCGGATTATTTGCATCCATCCTCCTTGCTGGCTGTAGTACGACCCAGTCGACTGACTCAAACTCAGCGTCATTGGGAACAGCGAATCCAGCGAGTGCCTATTGTATTAATCAGGGTGGAAAGCTGGAAATCCGTAATGAAACTAATGGGCAAGTGGGCTATTGTCATTTAAAAAATGGGCAAGTGGTCGAAGAATGGGAATATTTCCGAGCAAACCAGCCTAAATGTATCGCTGATCAGGCAGCTGCGCTGGTTGGCCAATCCAATTTAACTGAAGCAAAAATCAAAGAGAAAACCAAAGCTCAAATGGTACGCATGGTTGCACCTGGCCAGCCTGTCACTATGGATTATCGTGAAGAGCGCGTGACGGTCACTGTAGATCCAGCCACTAAGAAAGTAGTTCAGGCCAGCTGTGGTTAAGATATGAAATGCTACTTTCGAGCAGGCAGTATCAATAAGAATAGACAGAAATTTCATTTTAAATGACAAATCTGTGCTGATCTCTTATAGTGCTTCTCGGAAGGAGAAATTCATGAAAAAGTTATTTGCTTTATCGCTGATGGTTGCTCTGGTCGGCTGTGCAGAGAAAAAACCTTTAACCCCTGAAGAGCAGTGGCATGGCTATTGTCGTAGTGTGGGGAATGCTGCACGGACCATTATGCTGGATCGTCAGAATGCGATCGAGAAAGAAAAGGCTGTTGAGCATGCCAACAAGATCGATGATGACATCACTCGCGGTTTTATCCTGAATATTATCGATGAAGTCTATGCACTTCCGGAACAGGAAATTAAGACCGATGTAGATGCAGCCCGTGAGAAAGTCCGCGCTGAATTTACTGAAAAATGTATCGCCACACCGCATGATAAAATGCCAGATTACAAACCGTTCTAAGGAACGGTTTTTTTATATTTGAATGAAGCAAACTAAGGAATCTTCATTCAAATTAAATAGTGGTTTATAGATATAAGAATATTCTTCTAATAATAAAAATAGCCTAAGCAATATTAAATATAATTTGTGACAATTGCTAAATCTAAAATATAGAAATGCTTATCTTTATATTGAATAATGAATTTAACTCCAAAGCCTTTAGGAGAACAATAATATGGACGTCGTGAAATATTTATATCACTCAGATCTGCTGTTAGAAGATGAAAAAGGATTGGCGATTATCGGTAGCGGACGCTATGTTCTGAGTGTAGGAGACAAGGTCGTGATTAAGCAGATCTTGGTGCAGGACAAAAAACGCTGTTTGGTCGAGATTTCCTTTGCCAGCAACAATCACAGTCAGACCTATGAAGATCAATGTGAATTAAAATTTGAGGGTTGTCGGGACGCTTTTCAGCAATATTTGAACTCGACGACAGTCCACTAAGGTGGAGTATCTTTTTCTAAGTAAATTAGGCAACATCGATGTTGCCTTTTTTATGCGTCGAATTTGGTTAAAAGTTGCCATATCTGTACTTAAATTATGCAAGGCGATGATGATTTGATTATTGAATGATCTTTATAAGCATCATTTAGTTATAAAATAATGAGCATCACAAAGAAACACTGTACTTGCATTAACTTTTAACTGGAATTTTAGTAAAATTTTAGAGTCCATATTATTTGTGAAGCTCTTATAAAGCAGGAATTCACAGGTAATTTTTTAAAAAAGAGGAATAACACCGTGCTAGAAGCTTACCGCCAACACGTTGAAGAACGTGCCGCACTCGGAGTCCCACCGAAGCCACTTGATGATGCTCAAACTGCTGCATTAGTTGAATTATTAAAAAATCCCCCAGCTGGTGAAGAAGCATACTTAGTTGACTTGCTTGAAAACCGTGTTCCAGCGGGTGTTGACCAAGCTGCATACGTAAAAGCTGCGTTCTTAGCTGCATTGGCAAAAGGCGAAGCGACTTCTCCACTAGTTTCTAAAGAACGTGCGGTTTACTTACTGGGCACTATGCTTGGTGGTTATAACGTTGCTCCTTTAGTTGAACTTCTAGAAGACGCAGAGCTTGGTGGTCTTGCTGCTGAAGCTTTGAAAAAGACGCTTCTTGTATTTGATGCGTTCCATGACGTAGCTGATAAAGCACGTGCAGGTAATGCAAATGCAAAAGCTGTTCTTCAATCATGGGCTGATGCTGAATGGTTCACAAACCGTGCAGATGTTCCAGAAGAAATCAAACTGACAGTTTTCAAAGTAACTGGCGAAACTAACACTGATGACTTGTCTCCAGCACAAGACGCTTGGAGCCGTCCAGACATTCCATTGCATGCAAATGCAATGCTGAAAAACGAACGTGATGGCATCAACCCAGAAGTTCCTGGTGAAGTTGGTCCATTAAACCAAATTAAAGACCTCATCGCGAAAGGCAACAAAGTTGCTTACGTAGGTGACGTTGTTGGTACAGGTTCTTCTCGTAAATCTGCAACTAACTCTGTACTTTGGTTCTTCGGTGACGAAATTCCGCACATTCCTAACAAGAAAGAAGGCGGTTACTGCTTAGGTTCTAAAATTGCTCCGATTTTCTTCAACACTATGGAAGACGCTGGTGCGTTACCAGTTGAAATTGACGTAGCAAACATGAACATGGGTGATGAAATCACTCTTAAAATCGACAAAGCTGCTGCTAAAGTAACTGCGTTCAAAGACGGCGCTCAAATCGCTGAAGCTGACCTTAAAACTCCAGTACTTCTAGACGAAGTTCGTGCGGGTGGTCGTATTAACCTGATCATCGGTCGTGGTTTGACAACTAAAGCACGTGAAGAGCTTGGTCTTGAGCCTTCAACTCTGTTCCGTACTCCAGTACAACCTGCTGACACTGGCAAAGGCTTCACCCTTGCTCAGAAGATGGTTGGTCGCGCTTGTGGTCTTCCTGAAGGTCAAGGTATCCGTCCAGGTACTTACTGTGAACCACGTATGACTACTGTTGGTTCTCAAGATACAACTGGTCCTATGACTCGTGACGAACTTAAAGATCTTGCTTGCCTAGGCTTCTCTGCTGACCTGGTAATGCAATCTTTCTGTCACACAGCTGCGTATCCAAAACCAGTTGACGTTCAAATGCAGCACACGCTTCCTGATTTCATCATGAACCGTGGTGGTGTTTCTCTACGTCCAGGTGACGGTATTATCCACTCTTGGTTAAACCGTATGCTTCTTCCAGATACTGTTGGTACTGGTGGTGACTCGCATACTCGTTTCCCAATCGGTATTTCATTCCCAGCGGGTTCTGGTCTTGTAGCATTCGCTGCAGCAACTGGTGTTATGCCACTTGATATGCCAGAGTCTGTTCTTGTGAAGTTCAAAGGTAAAATGCAGCCTGGTATCACTTTACGTGACCTAGTACATGCAATTCCTTACGTAGCAATCCAAGAAGGTGACCTGACTGTTGAGAAGAAAGGTAAGAAAAACATCTTCTCTGGCCGTATCCTTGAGATCGACCTGACAGAAATGGAAACTGACCTGACTGTTGAGCAAGCATTCGAACTTTCTGATGCTTCTGCTGAACGTTCTGCGGCTGGTTGTGCGATCACGCTTTCTGAAGAGAAAGTTGCTGAATACCTACGTTCTAATATCACTATGCTGAAGTGGATGATTTCACAAGGCTATGGCGATGCTCGTACTATGGCGCGCCGTGTTGAGAACATGGAAAAATGGTTGGCTAACCCATCACTTCTTAAAGCTGATGCTGACGCTGAATACACTAAAGTGTATGAAATCGACCTTTCTACAATCACAGAACCAGTTCTTTGCTGCCCGAACGACCCAGATGATGCAAAACTTCTTTCTGACGTTCAAGGCGTTAAAATTGATGAAGTATTCATCGGTTCTTGTATGACGAATATCGGTCACTTCCGTGCAGCTGGTAAACTTCTAGACAAAGTACCTGGTGGTTCTTTATCTACTCGTCTATGGTTGGCTCCTCCAACTCGTATGGACGAACACCAATTGATGGAAGAAGGTTTCTACAATACTTATGGCAAAGCTGGCGCTCGTACTGAAATGCCAGGCTGTTCATTATGTATGGGTAACCAAGCACGTGTAGCTCCAAACACTACTTGTGTATCGACTTCTACTCGTAACTTCCCGAACCGTCTAGGTCAAGGTGCGAACGTTTACCTGGCATCTGCTGAACTTGCATCTGTTGCTGCTGTACTTGGTAAATTACCATCTCCAGAAGAATATCAACAATATGCAGCTCAAATTGACAGCATGTCTGCTGATATCTATCAATACTTGAACTTCGACAAGATGAGCGAGTATACAGATGCTGCTAAAGACATCGATACCAAAAAAATTGCTGCTGCTCAATTAGCTTAATAGTTGATTAGAAAGTAGTTTAAAATAAGGGCTGATCTATCAGCCCTTATTTTTTAACTTTAAAAGACTAAATAATTATCTTTTATGATTAAAAGAAGTTGAACTCTTCTAATTCACCTATAAAAAGAACTTTTTTGTCGGCAACCCATTGTGTACCACTTCGCTCATTGACGTTTGTAAGATAAAAATAGTTGATAAAAAACCACCCAAAATGTTCACTAAAGTTAAAACCAAACTGATTTTTTATGCCTGGCAAATTGGAATATGTCATCTCGGTTTTTCCAATTGGAGAATTTAAAATATCTCTGCCACATTGATTTATTATTTCTTTATTCACACTCATTGTGATTTGTAAGCCAGTTGTGAAGTAAGCCAAATCACTCCTAATTATTTCAATAATATCAGTAGGTACTTTAAAATCAGGGTTTGCATAGATTCTACAACCAAAAGATTTTATAAAATATTTAAATAAATTAGTTTGTTGAGTTGGGAAGTCTTTTCCATAGATTTCTTCAAAATCTATGAAGCGCCGTTCTAAAATCAAATCATTATGATTTATTATATATTCAATAAATCTATCGTAAGCACGATCATAAGGTTGAGTTAAGGTGTTATTACATACCTTACATAAATCCTTAGGATTTTTAATTACATCAGAGTTAGCACCTTGAAGTTTGGTTTGCTTTCCATTTTTAAAATGAATAGGTTGTTTTTCCCTTAACTTATGATATGAGCCTTTACCATAAACACGAATAATATCTGTTTTTTTTAATGCATGTTCAGATGTATCAGCAATATTTGTTTGGCATATCCAACATAAACGACTATTTTGCATTAATATTAATTTAAACTTGTTAATTTCTTATTAGGATAAATAAGTTTTATAATTTAATCGGCTTTGTTGCACAAACCTATCTGTAAAGGGTTTTTCAGCGATATAATTTTCAAATGAAGAAGCCTGCACACAAAATCTACCGCACAACCAATTGGCCCGCATATAACCGAGCACTCATTAATCGCGGAAATATTGCCATTTGGTTTGATCCTGCTACGCAATGGTATGCGCCATCAAAAGGCAAACAAGGGCGAAATCAAACCTACTCCGACGCAGCCATCCAATGCTGCTTAATGATTAAATCCTTATTCCGTCTGTCTTTACGTATGGTCACTGGCTTTGTGCAAAGTCTGATTAAACTTTGCGGATTAAATTGGATAGCTCCAGATTACACCACGCTTTGTAGAAGACAAAAGCATATTGATATTGTAATCAGCTACCAAAAAAGTAGCGATGGGCTGCATCTACTCATGGACTCTACAGGCATGAAGTTTCTAGGTGAGGGCGAATGGAAACGCAAGAAACATGGACCTGAATATCGTCGCCAATGGCGTAAACTACATATTGGTATAGATGCCAAAACCCTACAAATACGCGCTATTCAGCTCACAACCAATAATGTCTGTGATTCACAGGTGCTTGGTGATTTACTTAATCAGATTCCACAAGATGAGCAGATTGACTCTGTTTATACCGATGGAGCTTATGACACCAAGCAATGCCGTCAGGTCATTGCAGATCGGCAAGCACATGCGGTGATTCCACCTAGAAAAAATGCGAAACCATGGAAAGATACAAAGAGTAGCTCGCTAGAGCGAAATGAATTACTTCGAGCAATTAAACGTTTAGGCAGGACACTATGGAAAAAATGGTCAGGCTATCATCGGCGAAGTTTGGTTGAAACTAAGATGCATTGCATCAAATTATTAGGAGATAAACTCAGTGCAAGGAGTTTTGATAGCCAAGTCAATGAGATCCATGCACGTGTGGCAGTCCTTAACAGATTTACGGAATTAGGTCGACCACTTACCCAAGTTACGCCTTAAATTTGGCTCAATTAGGGGCGCTTTGCATTTCAAATCTTTGTGCAACAAAGCCAATTTAATCTATTTTTCAAATCTTTCATTTCTATGCCAAAACAATCCCGATTCCTCTGTATCGGTGGCTTCCTGAACGGAACTCAGGTTAAAGACCAAGGCGATAGCTTTGTCTGCGTCGAAAATGCTAAACAGATGACTTACCATAAAAAGGAAATCTTCCATCAAGATGCTTGGGATCATGACTACTATGTCTGTGAAAGTATCACAGACCAACAAGCCAAAAAATGGGTCTATGATATTCCATTGTATTAATTACACCTGTTCGAGCTATAAATTAAACAATTACTAGAAACAATAACTTGCATAACATTTCTAAAATTGATTTTTCATACTTTTTTCTTAAAACTGTATAAAAATAAAGCCAATAGGGAATGTTATGAATTATGAAATCGATGCCTTTGGCACCTTGGTGATTGCAGTATTTTTTCTTTTTATTGGGCGGTATCTGGTTAGTAAAATTGGCTTCTTTAGAAACTATAATTTACCTGAACCCGTAATCGGCGGTTTAGTCGCAGCGATTGCGGCTTTTATTCTCTATAAATTTTTTAATATCAGCGCCACATTTAATTCAGAGATTCAAACCATCCTGATGCTGATGTTCTTTACCTCTGTTGGTTTAAGTGCAGACTTTTTGAAGCTCAAAGAAGGCGGGAAATCACTTCTGATCTTTCTGGTCTGTGTCATTTTATTTGTAGTTGTACAAAATGCGGTTGGCATGAGTTTAGCAACAGCACTTGGACTTGATCCGTTAATTGGCTTGATTGTTGGTTCGATTACTTTGACAGGAGGTCATGGTACTGCCGGTGCTTGGGGGGAGGTTCTGGAAACTCAACATGGGATCCAGGGGGCAATTGTCCTCGGAATGGCAAGTGCTACTTTTGGTTTGATTATTGGTGGACTTGTGGGTGGTCCGGTTGCCAAATTTTTGATTAAACGAAATCAGTTGGCAGAGACAGTAGCGCAAGAGACCAATGAACAACAACTCGATACTAGTATCAACACCGCACCCTTCGAATATCCAAAGAAAACCCGGTTGATTACAGCCAGTAATGCAGTGTCGACTTTGGGGATGTTTGCATTATGTATTTTTGTTGCGAATGAAATGACAGAGATTAGTCAGGGAAGATGGTTTGAACTGCCGACCTTTGTCTGGGCCTTAGGGACAGGGGTGATTGTACGTAACTTCCTGGAGCATGTGCTAAAAGTCGATATTTTCGACCGTGCTATTGATGTATTCGGAAATGCGTCATTGTCTCTGTATTTATCAATGGCTTTACTGTCGCTGCAACTCTGGTTGCTGGCCGATTTGGCAGGCCCGCTCATTACTATTTTGTTTGCGCAGACAGCGGTACTGATTTTATTTACCGCAATTGTGACCTTTAGAATCATGGGAAAAAATTACGATGCAGCCGTATTGGTGGCGGGGCATTGTGGTTTTGGTATGGGAGCAACTCCAACTGCGATTGCAAATATTCAGGCGGTCACCAATAGCTATGGTCCATCACATAAAGCATTTTTGATCGTACCGCTATGTGGTGCATTTTTTATTGATATTGTGAATGCTGTGGTGATTCAGAGCATCATTGCATTTTTCGGTTAAATTTTAATACGACTTCAAAATCATATAGACATTAAAAAGCCCCATGGTTAGGGGCTAGTCGTATGCACATCTGAGGCACATACTGTAAGAGGCTCATCTCATACTGAGCGTATTAAAGCACATTAACCTATCAATAGCCATTTAAATCATCTTTAGGCAGATAACTGTTGCTCAATGACTGGCCATAAGTTTTGATGTGACTTCTTGAACATCAGCATGTGGCCAATCCCTTTATGACCATATTCTTGGGGTTTTAGCTCAATCATTTCTGTGGCTGCTTTTGGATATAAGCGCAGCAAGTCTTTGACATTCGCTTGAGTGGCGATTTCATCATCCGAAGCCCAGATTGATGTGATCGGGCAGGTGATCTGAGCATGATAGTCATGTGCTGGTGCGATCTTTTTACCAATCGCATTAATTATATAACCTGGTTTACTACAAAATTCTGCCCATTCACGCGCCACATCTTTTGGCAGGTTTTCACCCATACCAATCGCTTGAGTTGGACCATAGCCTTTGGTGATACGTGCCAATGGGAAAATGATATTGAACATCACTGGTGCTAGTAATCTGGTGCGACCCTTTAAACCTTTAACATGACCCGTCGATCCAGCAATTGCCACGACTTTTTCCACTTTAGCATAGTTTGGGACAATACCCAGCAGCTGTCCACCAGCACTATGCCCAAGTAAGATGACCTTTTCTGTCTGAGTCTTAGCTAATAGCGCATCAATTGCAGCCGGAATGTCCAGTTGTCCCCATTGCACAATACTGGCTTTAGAATGCTTAACCGGACCTTTTAAGGATTCGCCAATACCCCGAAAATCAAATACCAACACTGCATAACTCTGAGCTTGCAGCCAACAGCTAAAACTATGATAAAACTGTTTGGTAATGCCAGTCGCAGGGCAGATTAATATAGGAGATTTCTTGCATTCAGCATCAGTAGCTGGATAAAAACGTGCACTTAATTGATAGCCATCCTGGCACTTTAGAGTCAATGTTTCGAATTCAGACATGGGCTACACTATATTTTTGAATCAGAATGAATGCTTAAATTTACCTGACTTCTTCAAAGAAACTTATTAAAACAATGACTAAAAAGTCATTACGATGATAAAAACGGAATGAAAATATGCAGGGAATCGAACTTGATCTGGCAGTAAAGATCGCGATTATTTTTAGTGGAATATTCTTATGGGTGGGGATGTTAACCGGGGTATGGAAATATTGGCAAATCCGTCAGTCTGTCAATTCACGGGCGCATTATTATGTGGATATTGCTCATCGCAGCAGTCTGCTTTATGCCCCTGCGACATTGATTCTGGCAGTATTGGCTTATTATTCAGCATTATCTTCGCAGATTAATTTGATCTGTGTATTGATCAATGTTCTCTTTTTCAGTTTCTCGATTAGTGCGTATATCTTGCATGGGTTTTTGAAAGATACGACGAATCAGTTTAAGCGACCGCATCAACTGGGTAAATTTCAGTTGCCGGGCGTGCTTATGACTTTGGCAATGGTCAGTTTGATTATTGCGGAATTGGGAGGGACGGGCATGCTTCTTTATGGGGCGGCGATCGGATTATTCTAATTTTTAATGGTTGATTTTATTTTTCGAGCTTTAAGCTTAATTTATTTCTTTTCTGCCAGATGGATGACTGGCCAGATCATCCACTGGGGTATAAATTTATTAATAAATTATCGGTATTTCTGGTCAATCACAGCCCATAAGAAAAAGGCTGCCGAAACAATCAAGGCATAACCTACGTACTCAAATTTTAAATTGCCTTGAATTAAACAATGCACAATCAAGGTCAGCATAAGCGCAACCGTGGTGCTTAGGAAAGTCACCAGATTGGTATTTGCTTTAAGAGCGTCAATGAAGACTTGCTTTTTGAAATGTACTGATAACATCTCCATCCCTCCTGTTTATTTGTATAATTGAAGAGTAAATCTTATTGATTTAGTCTGAATTGAATATACAGTTGTACTTCTTAATTTCAACCTTTGCAACTATTTAAGTGAACTTTAACAGTTAAAAAGGCCTCCTTTAGTCGTATTACCGCACTAATCAATGATTGCATCTGAATCATCATCTTAAACATTTCAGCGAGTGCAGTCCGACTGAAGTTTCAAGCAATCATTCATTGCTACCATTGGGAAAAGCAAATTCTACGCCAAAGATTTGTAGAGATAATCCAGAGAATGTAAGTCTATGTAGAATGATGAAGGTGAGTTGGTTTAATCAGGAAACAATATGTTTAAAAAACAGTAAAATACAGAGTGGTGTTGATCTTCTGCTAAAGAATGAAAATAGAAGTAAGAAAGAAGCTAATTAAAATAATTGATTAAAAGTCTATAAAGCTTTCTAAAATACAATTTGGCTATGATGAGAAGGTGAGGGTGTAAACAATAAATGCCGGTTTGGGTAAAACCTGACAGATATTGATCACGCTAAAACCGGATTTTGGGTAAAAATACGATTTTTATGACCTCTTAGAAAGATTAATTTCTGATACGGTCAATCACAGCGGCAATGACAAGAACAATAAGAGATGGAATCAACCATGCCATATTTTGTTCAGAAAGCGGTAAGTTCTGTAGCAATTCAGGTAATTCAAGGCCAGCAACTTTAAGGCCATCAAAAATACCGAAAATAAATGCAACCAGTGTGGCCGGTGCAACAACTTGAGCAGGCTTTTTAAAGAAATGACCGCAGAAGCTTAGCAGGATCACTGCAATCGCAGGCGGATAAATCGCGCTCAATACAGGCACAGACACGGCAATCAGTTTGGTCAAACCAAGATTTGAAATCACTAGCGAGAAGCCGACCAGTACAAAGACAAAGGCTTTATAAGGCAGTTTGGTAATAGATGAGAAATATTCAGCACATGCGCAGGTCAAACCAATCGCAGTCACCATGCAGGCAACAAAGATCATGGTGGCAAGGAAATAAGCACCCATATCACCAAAAGCATGTTGTACATAGGCATGCAGAATAATCGCACCATTGGCAGCATTAGGGGCAACATCGTGACTACCTAGGCCTAGTTTAAACAGGCTGAGATACACCAGCGTCAAACCGATACCAGAAATAATCGCTGCATTGACTGCATATTTGGTAATCAGCTTGCGATCCGTTACGCCACGAGAAGTAATCGCACGCACGATCACAATACCAAAGACCAATGCGCCTAAGGTATCCATGGTCAGATAACCATTAACGATGCCTTCAGTTACCGGACTTGTAACATAGTTACCCACTGCAGCAGGTGGTTTGCCGGCAGGAATCAACACTGCAGCACCGCCTAAAATGATCAATGCGATAATTTTTACTGGGGACAGGAAGTATCCAACCGTATCCAGAATCTTATTTGGATAAAGGGAAACCAGAGTCACTACAGCAAAATAGATCACACTATAGATCAGCAGATTGCTAGGTGCATTGCCAAAGTATGAAGAGAAGCCGATTTCATAAGAAACGGTTGCAGTACGTGGTGTCGCAAATAAAGGTCCAACCGTCAGATAACAGACCACAGTCAGTAAAAGACTGGCTGCTTTACCTAAAGGAGAACTTAAGATCTGGATTGAACCTTCAACACGTGACAATGCCACGATGGTGATGACAGGTAGGCCAACTGCCGTAATCAGGAAACCTAGGGCAGCTAACCATACATGCTCACCGGCTTGTTGAGCCACAATCGGTGGAAAGATAATGTTGCCCGCACCAATGAACAGTGCAAAGGTCATAAAACCTAAGGCCACAATATCTCTTGTACGGAGACTTGTCATAGAGAGAGAACAAATAAATAAAAGAAAGCGATTTTAGTGTATATATGATGATTTTTGGAGTTTAATTTAATGCCGAAAGCCTTGATTTTACTGATCTTGATGATCGGATAAAGTGAACTTTAAAAGCTTGGTAGAAATATATCTTTGATATTCAGTTGAAAAAAATATAATTTATTTTTAAATAAATAAATCATTTAGACTTCATTTCATTATATTCGGCTTATTATTTGTATAAATAAGCAGCATTGAGATTCTCTATAGCAAGTTTTAAGAATTGTCATGCAGACCGAACAAATGCGCATCTTGGCTAAAAAAGGACTATAATTTCCCGATTCACCTTGAGGATAGATCCATGCGAGCTCCAGCGATTACTCTGAAAACCGAACAAGATATCGAAAAATTACGTATATCTGGGCGTTTAGCTGCACAGGTCTTGGAAATGATCGGGGAGCATGTCAAGCCGGGTGTCACGACTGAATATCTGGATGACATCTGTCATGATTTTATCGTCAATACGCTAAAAGTGACGCCTGCCAATATTGGCTATTATGGTTATACCAAAACCACCTGTATTTCACCGAATGAAGTGGTTTGTCATGGTATTCCATCTCCGAATACTGTCTTGCAAGACGGCGATATTATTAATATTGACGTTGCGATTATTAAAGACGGTTATTTTGGCGATACCAGCCGGATGTATTATGTTGGTACACCATCTCCTGAAGCCAAACGTCTGGTCGAAACCACTTATGAAGCTATGGTTGCCGGGATTCATGCCGTTAAACCGGGCGCAACCCTAGGCGATATTGGTTATGCAATCCAGTCTGCTGCACAGCGTGAAGGCTACACCATTGTGCGTGAATATTGTGGTCATGGGATTGGTAAAATTTATCACGAACAGCCAAACATTATGCATTACGGGCAACCAGGTCAGGGCATCAAACTGGTACCCGGTATGGTCTTTACCATTGAACCTATGGTCAATATGGGCAAAGCACGTGTTAAAGAGTTAAAGGACGGCTGGACAGTCGTGACTGCGGATAAATCCTGGTCAGCTCAATGGGAGCACATGGTAGTCGTGACCGACACAGGTTTTGAGCTGTTATCGCCGTGGCCAGAAGGTACAGGCGAGTATCCAGAAATTTAAATTATTTTTCACGTTATGCATTGAAATACAGTAGCTTACATAAATTACAGCTTGCTTGCTATTGGTGACGAAAGCCTACAAAACACTACATGAAGAAGTGGTTTAACCAGCCAAATTCTCTTAATCTATTTATAGTTAGTTCATGATTGTTCTATTAGATGTCTGATTACTGTGTATTAGATTTGGCTTAGCGGTAGTAGTTTCCTTTCGTTCACTTCATGCTGTAGTGAATTGTTTTTATTAGCTCATTTTTCCCCAAGAATGAGCTATTTTTTTTGCCTGAAATATTTCTATTTATACAAGATGCAGGTGCTCAACCAGATAATCAATAAATACCCGCACAGCCGGTAACAGGCCACGACGGGAAGGATAAACCAGATGAAAAATGCCATGTGCGGTTTTCCAGTCTGAAAGTACCCGAACCAGTTCGCCACGTTCTACATATTGCTGCACGACATTATCGGGCAATAAGGTAATGCCGCAGCTTGAAGCCGCCAGTTGTGCCAGCATATTCAGGTCTGATCCCATTACGGTCGGGTTGATCCGGATTTTTTTCTGTTGCTGCTGCTCATTCTGCAATATCAGGAACTGTTCAGTATGTTCCTCAGCCATGCTTAAAATTTTATGTTCAGAGAGCTGTTCAGGCGTTTTCAGATCGCCAAATTCATTCAGATAGCCCTGACTGGCAAACAGATGCTGTTCAATTTTTTCAAACTGACGAATCACCAGATTCGGATCATCATCCAGGCTGGTCCGTACCCGTAGGGCCAGATCAAAGCCTTCGTTAATGATGTCCACGCGTCGATTGGTGATCATCATCTGGACTTTAATTTCAGGATATTTTTTCAGGAAATCCGGCAGGATTTTTGCCATTTCATTCTGGGCAATGGAGACGGGCAGGCTGACTTTAATAGTGCCACGCGGTTCAGTACTGAGATGATCTACCAGGTCGTATGCAGCCTGTGCTGCACTGAGCATCACTTGTGCATGGCGATAGATATTCATGCCAATATCAGTGACTGCAAAATGACGGGAACTACGCTGAATCAGACGGACGCCAAGACGTTCTTCCAGATTATAAACGCGGCGGCTGAGCTTGGATTTGGGAATATCGGTAGCACGTTCGGCTGCACTAAAGCCGCCATGTTCGACGACCTGCGCAAAACAGTAAAAATCATCCAGATCAGTCAGCATCGTTTAATTCCATTCCTGCAACAATAGGCTGATTAAAAAATGATTGTTGCATACTGTCAACTATAGAATACGAATTTTGAATGATGACTAGATCTCGGACTCAAGTAATTTAAGTAAGGTTTTCATGCCTTCTGTGGCCGTCTGGGAAATCTTGTGAAACTGAACGGGTAAATGCTGTTGATCTGCTTTGGGATCAATATAATAAGCTGTGCAGTGAGTTGGAATCTCATGGATTAAACCAGCAACAGGATATACTTGCAGGCTAGTTCCAATGACCACAAAAATATCAGCGTCCTGTACACAATCTTGTGCTTCTTCATAAGCTGGTACAGCTTCGCCAAACCAGACCACATGTGGACGTAGTGGATAGCCATCCTTACAGAAGTGTTTAGTTAAATCTAATTCAGTCCCTTCAATCGGATAAAACTCGGTGGTGTACTGACAATTTGGGCCTGAGGTTTTGGCTAGGCAGATATTGCCATGCAGGTGAATAACCTTAGAACTTCCGGCACGTTCATGCAGATCATCAATATTTTGGGTAATCACATGGACATCAAAATCATCTTCAAGTTCAGCAATGAGTTGATGAGCTGCATTTGGCTGTGCTTCCAGAATATTTTTACGTCGGGCATTATAAAAGCGTTGCACGAGTTCCGGATTTTTAGCCCAAGCTTCCGGTGTGGCCACTTCTTCTATACGATACTGTTCCCAAAGCCCATCACTGTCACGAAAGGTGTTAATCCCACTTTCAGCACTCATGCCAGCACCTGAAAACACCACCAGTTTTTTCATGATTTCTTCTCCTTAATCTTTAAGCCGCTGAAGAGCTGGACTGTAAATTTTCTTTCAGAAAGATGCCGAGCTCCTTGGCAAATTTGAGTGGTTCGGTCAGTAAAGGGGTATGACCAGATTTGTTGAAAAGCACATGTTTAGCTTGAGGCAGGCTTTGAGCAATCAGGCGCTGGCCTTCCACAGGATAAAGTTTGGACTGCACACCGCTAAAGAAAGTCACCGGACAAGTAAGCTTCGCCAGAGCTTCACGATAATCTTCATGATGATATAAATAATTATTGATGTACCACGTCATATAATCTACCCGACTGGAAGGCAGGAGCAGGCTTTGCAGACGAGGTCGGTTCAGGATGAACTTAAACACTTTTAAACTGGCTGGACGATCATTTTGTAGCTGCATGAAGCGCAGCCATAATGCTGTAATTTGCTGACGTACTGCAGTATCCAGATTCCGAATGAGTTCAATCTGCTGATGTTCTGCAAGTAATGTTGAAAGCTGCTGCAAAATTTCAATAAATTCCTGATGGCGTGAACCAAAAAGTCCAAATGTCCAAGCATCATCAACCGGAATCTTCGGTGTTTGGTCAATATGCAAATAAGCTGCTATGTGTTTGGCAAAATCCCCGTAGCACAAGCCATGCATGGTGGTGGTTGCGCCCATCGAGTAAGCAATTACAATAAATTGATCTAAATTGAGCTGTTGGATCACCGACTGAACATCAAGCCAGTGACTGGAAATCGCATCCAGGTCTTGCGGAATTTTGCAGTGACTAGATGCCCCAAACCCACGCCACTCGGGAATAATAAAGCGGAAATTTTTCTGATGTGGATAGTGAAAAGCTGCCCATTGCCAGCTCAACATGCCCAGACCTGATAGGACCAAGACCGGTTGACCCTGACCGTATTCACGTACAAATAACTGTTCGCCATCTGGCATGCTATAGAAGGGCATGCATATCTCCGTATTTATAATTTTTCTACATCGAATTGTTTAAGTTTGGGAATAACCTGTTCCAGCCAGGCAATCCAGCCCAGTTCCTGGTCAATACCCAGTTGCAGAATCATTTTATGAATATACAGGGTTCGGTCATTTTCGTCAGCTTGAGCAAAGTCTTTGGCGAAAATCTGCTGATAGGTTTTAAGCTTCTCTTTATGTATTTCTAGATGGCGTTCCAGTTCAGGTAAGGTGCTGTTGCCGCCCAGCTGGGCTTCTGCACGTAGACGAACCATCAATTCTTCACGAAGCTGTGCAGGAGAACTATGCTCCAGCATCCAGTTAGCCAGTTCTTCCCGGCCGAGTCGCTCTACCTGATAGGTCTTTTTACGGCTATGAGAATCTTCCTCTTCTATCGTCGAAATCCAGCCTTTTTGCAGCATGGCATTCAGTTCACGATAGATCTGCTGATGGGTGGCATTCCAGAAGAAGCCCATGGAGCGGTCAAAACGGCGTGCCAGTTCAATGCCAGTGCTCGGTTTCTCAATCAGGCTGGTGAGTAAAACATGTGATAAAGACATAAACGTCTCAAGAAAATGACTCGGGATTATTATGCAACATGTTGCATAAAAATCAATTCTGCACTATAAATTAGTGCAACAAGTTGCATAAGACTGTTGCTTGATGGAAGTAAATCAGTCAGCCTGAATAAAAATAGCCAGCACATCTGCACGCTAAGGAGTTGAAATGTCTAAATATCCGAATTTACTTGCCCCACTGGATCTGGGTTTTACCACGCTTAAAAACCGTGTTTTGATGGGCTCCATGCATGTGGGCTTAGAAGAAGCACCGGGCGGTTATAATCGGATGGCTGCCTTTTATGCAGAACGTGCCAAGGGTGGTGTAGCCTTAATTGTCACAGGTGGTATTTCGCCGAATGATCATGGCGTCACTTTTCAGGGTGGTTCCAAGCTCGATACGATTGAAGAAGCTGAAAAGCATAAAGTGATTACCCAAGCTGTACATGAAGCTGGCGGGAAAATTGCCATGCAGATCCTGCATACCGGCCGTTATTCTTATCAGGCGGAAAATGTTGCGCCGTCTTCAATTCAGGCACCGATTAATCCAGTCAAACCGCATGCCTTAAGCTCGGCTGAAGTGCAGCAGACCATCGATGATTTTGCCAACTGTGCCAGACTGGCTCAGTATGCAGGTTATGATGGTGTCGAAATCATGGGCTCAGAAGGTTACCTGATCAATGAGTTCATCGCAGCACGTACCAATCATCGTGATGATGAATGGGGTGGCAGCTATGAAAACCGTATCCGTTTCCCGATTGAAATTGTACGCCGTACCCGTGAAATGGTCGGTGAGAACTTTATTATTATTTATCGTCTTTCGATGCTGGATCTGGTTGAAGGCGGTTCAACTCTAGAAGAAGTAATCCAACTCGCCAAAGCCATCGAGAAAGCGGGCGCGACGATTATTAATACCGGTATTGGCTGGCATGAAGCGCGTATTCCGACCATTGCTACTAAAGTGCCACGTGCGGCCTTTACCTGGGTTACGCGTAAGCTAAAAGGTCAGGTGAATATTCCTCTTATTACCTCTAACCGTATTAATACCCCGGAAATGGCAGAATATGTCCTGGCTACAGGTGATGCCGATATGGTGTCAATGGCACGTCCAATGCTGGCAGACTCTGAGTTTGTCTTAAAAGCAGAACAGGGCCGTAGTGATGAAATCAATACCTGTATCGGTTGTAACCAAGCCTGTCTGGATCATATTTTCTCGATGAAAATTGCCACCTGTCTGGTGAATCCACGTGCTTGTTATGAAACCGAACTGATCTTTAAAGAAACCAATGTAGCGAAAAATATTGCAGTGATTGGTGCGGGGCCGGCAGGTTTAAGCTTTGCCATCTATGCAGCAGGTCGTGGCCATCATGTCACTGTATTTGAAGCTTCAGCACAGATTGGTGGGCAATTTAATATTGCGAAGACCATTCCAGGTAAGGAAGAGTTTTATGAAACCTTGCGCTATTTTAAACGTCAGATTGAATTGCAACCACGTATTCAATTGAAATTAAATTGCACCGCGACCTTTGATCAGCTGATTTCAGCCGAATTTGATGACATTGTGGTTGCCACTGGGGTGACACCGCGTCAGCTTGATATTCCTGGAATTGATCATCCTAAAGTATTGTCTTATCTGGATGTACTAAGAGAGCGTAAACCAGTCGGCCAGCGTGTAGCGATTATTGGTGCAGGTGGTATTGGCTTTGATACAGCCGAGCTGCTCAGTCATGGGACCGAAAGTGGCAGTGTCAATCCGGAAAAATTCTATGATGAATGGGGGATCGACACTAACTATGAAAATGTTGGTGGACTTAAGACAGCCAATCTAGAACAACCTGAACGTGAAATTTATTTATTGCAGCGTAAAGCAGCTTCTGTCGGTTCAAGTCTGGGTAAAACCACAGGCTGGATTCACCGTACTGGCTTAAAACATCGTAATGTCAAAATGATTGCCGGTGCAAGCTATGAAAAAATCGATGATCAGGGCTTGCACGTTATAGTGAATGATCAACCTGCAGTATTAGACGTAGATAATGTCATTATCTGTGCTGGTCAGGAATCTTATACCGCCATGTTTGATGAACTGAAAGCTGCCGGTAAAAACGTACATCTCATTGGTGGTGCGAAAGAAGCAGGTGAGCTGGATGCGAAACGTGCGATCCGGCAGGGTGCTGAATTGGCTGCGGTAATTTAATTCTCTATAGCTTTATTTAAAAGGAAGATAACTCCCACTGCTGTCCCATAGTTTGCTTTAAATAAAAAAACCTGAGTCCTAACAGTTAAAATATGAGTGCAAACAAACACTTTAACGACCAGGATTCAGGTTTTGTCACATCAGAATACCGTATTTCATGAGCTAATTAAACCTGTTGTGCGACAGGATTTTGAACAACTTGCTAAAGTACACCATGTTGGACAGAAATTTAGAGCGGCTTCCCGGTGGGATCAGTTTATTGCCATATTGATGTCTCAATTCTCTTGTAGGCAAAGTCTGAGAGATATTCAATCCAATTTGGAGTGCCAACAGGAAAAGCTAAGTCATCTCGGAGCAAAGTCTATTCCCCGAAGCACGCTGGCACGAATCAATGAGCAGCAGCCTGCTGCCTTGTATCAACAGCTATTTTACAAGTTGCTTAAATACTATGACCACTCAAAAGTCGCTCATAAATTTCGCTTTAAGAATCCCTTGTATTCCTTGGATGCCAGTCATATTGACCTGTCGCTTTCCTTATGTGAATGGGCCAAAGTTCACGACTCAAAAGCCAGCATGAAACTCAGTATAGGATTGAATCACAGCAATGATATTCCTGAGTTTGTTGCAGTTGAAAATGGCAAAGAAAATGACATGGTACAAGGCCGCAAATTCCAGTTTCCTGCTGGCAGCATTGTAGTTTTTGATAAAGGCTATGTCGATTACCAATGGTATGCAAATCTGACTGCTCAAAACATTGGATTTGTCACACGTTTTAGGCCTAAATCTGTGTATCAGGTGATCCAGCAACATCCAGTGCTTGAATCCAAAGGTATTCTAAAAGATGAAACCATTCAGCTGAATAGCGCACATGCCCTAAAAAGAAAAGCCCCAGTGTTAAGAAGAATTGAATATAGAGATCAGCAAAGTGGCAAGCATTTTAGCTTTCTCAGCAATAACTTTCATTTAGCCGCCTCCACCATTGCGGCGATTTATAAAGATCGTTGGAAAGTTGAGCTGTTCTTTAAGGCGATTAAGCAGAATCTCAAATTAAAAGCGTTTCTAGGCCGCAGCAGGAACGCAATTCAGACACAAATCTGGATTGCGATGATCGCCTATTTATTGGTGAGTTTCGCTCAACATTTAGGAAAAACAGGTTGGACAGTTCAACGTTTACTCAGAATAATTCAAGTGAATTTGTTTGAAAGAAGAACTTTAAAAGCTTTATTTTCACCCGATAAAATACCCATAAAACAAGAGGAAGCTCAAATGAGCTTCCTCTTGTGAAAAATTGTGGGACAGCAATGAGATAACTCCTCCCTTTATAAAAGGTAGGTTGGGAGGGATTTAAATATAAAGAGAATCCCCCTAACCCCCTTTATTAAAGGGGGAAATTTCATTATTAAAACGAAGAAAGCGTATAGATAGAACTCTAAAAATAAAAGGAATCTAAAATGACACTTGAAATAACAAAACAGGCTATTACACGCTGGCATGAAATGTTGGAAACACGTGATATGTCCATATTGAATGAACTCCTCGCGGATAATGTCGTATTCCGCTCGCCCGTGGCTTTTCAGCCTTATCCCGGGAAACAGGTTGTATTTTTTATCTTGACCAATGTGATTCAGGTCTTTGAAAACTTTACTTATCACCGTGAATTTCTTAGTGAAGATGGTAACAATGTTGTACTTGAGTTTTCCGCCAATGTCAGCGATAAGAAACTTAAGGGAATCGACATGATTCAGTTCAATGATGAAGGTCAGATCATTGATTTTGAAGTAATGATCCGACCAAAATCTGGACTTGAAGCCTTAGCTGTAGAAATGGGCCAGCGGATTCAGGCTTATCAGGCTAATACTTAATTTCCTAAAATTGATTCAAGTCGGCATGAAGTTTGTACATCACTGATAGAAAACTAGAGGGGAATACAGATGAAAATGTGGCTTAAAAAAATGAGTCAACTTTCAAGTGAATATCTGGACCGCTTTAGCGGAGCGGATCTTCCAACACTTTATTATAATCCGAATGGTTTATTTTCTGGTGTGATTGAACGTTTACCACTTTTAAAACAGAAATATCGTCCAACACCGTGGTTATCAAATGCGCATGCGCACATTTTATATCTGGACTTGATAAAAAAACGCACGATTAAGCTGCAATATGATGTGCTTGAGCAGCTGAATATGTCCGATGGCGGCATTACTGGCATTGCCTGGTATGGTTTAGATTTACCGCCAAGTACACCTACTATTGTGTTATTACATACCATTACCGGTTCTCCGGAATCCATGCGGGAGCTGGTACGTGACCTGCATAAATATACAGGCTGGCGTGTTGCCCTGTGTTTGCGCCGTGGTCATGCTGACCTGCCAATGCCTGTGCCAAAAATGAACCTGTTTGGCTCCACTCAGGACTTGCGTGAACAGCTGCTCTATATTCAGGACAAATTTCCTCAATCCGATCTCTATGGTGTAGGTTCTTCTGCGGGTACAGGACTGTTAGTTCGCTACTTGGGTGAGGAGGGCGAGCAAACCCCGCTCAAAGCAGCCTTTGCCTTATGCCCAGGTTATAATACCGAAACCGGTTTTGCTTATGTGCATCCGTTTTATAGCAAAGTCATGGCTAAAAAACTGATCAAACGTTTTATCCACCCTTATCAGGAAACCTGGCAGATTTATCCTTCATGGAAGCAATTGCTTGAGGTGAAAGACTTGTCTGAATTTGAACAGCACTACTATGAGCTGGCAGGTTTTTCAGATTATGAAAGCTATACCAAGGCCACCAACCCGATTTATGTCTTTGAAAATGTCAAAATTCCATTGATGATTTTGAACTCGGAAGATGACCCGGTCTGTCATATCAAGAATCTGGAACCGTATAAGGATGCCATTCGAGCTATGCCGAATATTGTAGTCGTCACCACTAAAAAAGGCAGCCACTGTGGCTTTTATCAGGGTTTAATGCAGACAGAATCATGGGCCACTCGTCTGATGGCAGAGTATTTACTGCAACTTTCCGATACTCCAACGGCAGCTTGAAAGAGATTTTTAAACCATAAAAAACCCAGCATAAGCTGGGTTTTTTTGATGAAGGATTATATTAGTTTTCAAGTGCTGGCATAGCAGCAGCAATCGCATCTGCAACTGCATCATCTTCAGACTTGTTTGCAGAAGATGAATTGTTTTTAGGAGCGGCTGGTGTTGCTGCAGGTTTTGCAGGCTGCTCAGTACTTGAATTTGTTTCAGCTGCAGGCGCAGGCTCTGATTGAGCAGGTTCTGGTTTTTTAACTTCACGGCGAATTTCAGTCGTAGTATTCGCAGTTTGTTCGCGCTGGATTTCAACAGTCGGTGCTGCTGGTGCTTCTTCAACCGGTTCAACTGGTGTTGATTCTAATGGTTCAACAGGCTCAAGTTGTACAGGTTCCGGAGCAACCACTTCAGATGCTGGAGTAACTTCGGTTTGTTCTTCTTCTTTTGGAGCTTCTTTTTTTACACAACCAGTCAGTGTAAGGCCAGTCAGGATCAGGGTACAGATTAAAAGTTTCTTCATCATCATTGCATCAAACAGAATAGTGTAGGGTGTGAATGCTCCTATTATAGCAGCAAAATGCAATATATAAATCATATGAACTTACTGTAATTTTTTTAAGGAATTGCTGTTAGAATAGTCAATTGTTTATTGTTCTTTGATTTGATGCGGATTGACTTTGCTTTATTGGTACAAGGTAAAGTAAAATTGCGCAACATTGCAGGCCGATTTAGGCTCGATTGTACGAGAAACCCAATGACCCATTTTATTTTCGTGACTGGTGGTGTTGTTTCATCACTAGGTAAAGGTATTTCAGCTGCTTCTGTTGCTGCACTTTTAGAAGCCCGTGGTTTAAAAGTGACCATGGTAAAAATGGATCCATACATTAATGTCGATCCAGGGACTATGAGCCCATTCCAGCACGGTGAAGTTTTTGTTACAGAAGACGGTGCTGAAACAGACTTAGACTTGGGTTACTACGAACGTTTCTTGCGTCGTGCGAAAATGACCAAACTGAATAACTTTACATCAGGCCGTGTTTATCAGGATGTTCTGAATAAAGAACGCCGTGGTGACTACCTGGGTGGTACTGTACAAGTTATTCCACACATTACTGACAACATCAAAGAACGTGTACTTCGCGCTGGCGAAGGTTATGACGTTGCGATCGTTGAGATCGGCGGTACTGTAGGTGACATTGAATCTCTCCCATTCATGGAATCTGTACGTCAGTTAATGGTTGAACTTGGTCATAAACGTACGATGCTGATGCACTTAACGTTACTCCCATACATTAAGTCTGCAGCAGAATTAAAAACTAAACCAACTCAACACTCAGTAAAAGAACTTCTGTCTATTGGTATTCAACCAGACATTTTGATCTGCCGTACTGAACATGATGTTGATGCAGATACGACGCGTAAAATTGCCTTGTTCACTAACGTAGAAGCGCGTGCAGTAGTCGTGTGTAAAGATGCACGTACGATCTACCAGATTCCACGTACTTTCTATGAACAGAACGTTGATGATCTCATCTGTGAACGTTTTGGCTATGACAATCTTCCAGAAGCAGACCTGTCTGACTGGGATAATGTGGTAGAAGCTTTACTGAACCCTGAATACACTGTACGTGTTGCAATGGTGGGTAAATATGTTGAACTTCCAGATGCCTACAAGTCTGTGAACGAAGCACTTTTACATGCGGGCATTCAAAACCGAGTGAAAGTTCAGATCGACTATGTCAATGCTGAAGAACTTGAAAGCCAAGATGTCAATGAAGTATTGAAAGATGCGGATGCGATTCTGGTTCCGGGTGGTTTCGGTGAGCGTGGTACTGAAGGCAAAATGAAAGCGATTCGTTTTGCACGTGAAAACGGTGTGCCATTCCTGGGCATCTGCTTGGGTATGCAGCTTGCAGTGATCGAATATGCACGTAACGTGGCGGGTATCACTGATGCGACTTCAACAGAATTCAACCGCTCAACCAAATCTCCATTGATTGGTCTGATCACTGAATGGTTAGATGAGCGCGGTGAAGTTCAACAGCGTTCAGTAGATTCAGACCTTGGCGGTACCATGCGTCTAGGTGCACAGAAGTCTGAACTGGTACCGGGTACCAAGACTGCTGAAGTGTATGGTTCGGATGAAATTATCGAACGTCATCGTCACCGTTACGAGATGAACAACCGTTATATCCCAGTGCTGGAAGAAAAAGGCATGAAGATTTCTGGTTATTCTCCGGTACAACATCTGGTAGAAACTGTTGAAATTCCTGCACATCCTTGGTTTATTGCAGTACAATTCCACCCGGAATTTACCAGCTCGCCACGTGATGGACATCCATTATTTGCCGGTTTCATTGATGCTGCAAAAAAACAGTACCAAAAAACCAAATAATGCGAGTTTAAGACACAACTAGGAAGTTTAAATGTCACAATTAAAACCACAAGAAATTGTACGTTTAGGCGATATACAAATGGCAAACCACTTGCCATTTGTACTATTCGGCGGCATGAACGTACTTGAGTCGAAAGACTTAGCTTTTGAAATTGCAGAGACTTATGTTGATATCTGCAAGCGTTTAGATATTCCATATGTCTTTAAAGCAAGTTTTGACAAAGCCAACCGTTCAAGCCTGAACTCATTCCGTGGGCCTGGCCTCGAAAAAGGAATCGAGTGGTTAGCCGACATTAAAAAACATTTTAATGTACCAATTATCACTGATGTACATGAGCCGTATCAGGCTGCTCCTGTGGCAGAAGTTGCTGACATTATTCAGCTACCTGCATTCTTAAGTCGTCAGACTGACCTGGTTGAAGCGATGGCAAAAACTGATGCCATCATCAACATCAAAAAAGCCCAGTTCCTTGCTCCGCATGAAATGCGCCACATTTTGCATAAATGTCTGGAAGCAGGGAATGACAAGCTGATTCTTTGTGAGCGTGGTTCAGCCTTTGGTTACAACAATCTGGTTGTAGACATGCTGGGCTTCGACATCATGAAAGAAATGAACGTGCCAGTATTCTTTGATGTAACGCATGCATTACAAACTCCGGGCGGTCGTGCTGACTCTGCCGGTGGTCGTCGTGCGCAGATTACTACACTGGCGCGTGCCGGTATGGCAACAGGTCTTGCAGGTTTATTCCTGGAAGCTCATCCAAATCCAGATGTGGCAAAATGTGATGGTCCTTGTGCCTTGCGTTTATCTCAACTAGAACCATTCCTGGCTCAATTAAAAGAGCTGGATACTCTAGTGAAAGGATTTGAAAAATTAGATACACATTAATTCAATATACATTGATGCGTCTTTTTTGACGCATCATTTTTATTAATCAACTGAGGAATAGTTCATGAGTCAAATCGTTGACATTCGTGCACGTGAAATTTTGGACTCTCGTGGTAATCCAACCATCGAAGCAGACGTTATCTTAGCATCTGGCGTAGTTGGCCGTGCATGTGCACCATCTGGTGCTTCAACTGGTTCTCGTGAAGCTCTAGAACTTCGTGATGGCGATAAAGCACGTTACCTAGGTAAAGGGGTTAAAACTGCGGTTAACAACGTAAACACTCTGATTCGTGATGCGTTAGTGGGTAAATCAGTATTCGAACAGAAAGACATCGACAATACGATGATCGCTTTAGACGGTACTGAAAACAAAGAAAAATTAGGTGCAAACGCAACTTTGGCAGTATCTCTTGCTGCTGCGCGTGCTGCTGCTGAAGAAAAGAAAACTCCGCTTTACCAATATATCGCAGATCTTCGTGGTCAAAAGATTTTGACCATGCCTGTTCCAATGATGAACATCCTGAACGGTGGTGCTCACGCAGACAACACTGTTGATATTCAGGAATTCATGATTGAGCCTGTAGGTTTCACTTCATTTTCTGAAGCGTTACGTGCGGGTGCTGAAATCTTCCATTCTTTAAAATCAGTTTTGAAGAAACAAGGTTTGAACACTGCAGTTGGTGATGAAGGTGGTTTTGCGCCAAACCTTCGTTCTAACGAAGAAGCTATTACTGTGATCCTGTCTGCAATCGAGCAAACTGGTTACAAGGCTGGTTCTGACATTATGCTTGCGCTTGACTGTGCATCTTCAGAATTCTACAAAGATGGTCAATATATCCTGGCTGGTGAAGGCAACAAATCGTTCACAAGCAACCAGTTTGCTGACTACCTTGCAGGTCTAGTAAACCAATACCCAATTATCTCCATTGAAGATGGTCTGGACGAATCTGACTGGGAAGGCTGGTCTTACCTGACTTCGATTCTGGGCGACAAGATCCAGTTGGTTGGTGATGACCTGTTTGTTACGAATCCTAAGATTCTTCAACGTGGTATCAACGAGAAAGTAGGCAACTCAATCCTGATCAAGTACAACCAGATCGGTACATTGACTGAAACTCTGGATGCCATCTACCTTGCGAAAGCAAACGGTTACTCTACTGTAATCTCTCACCGTTCAGGTGAAACTGAAGATTCTACTATTGCAGATCTTGCAGTGGGTACAGCAGCAGGTCAAATCAAGACTGGTTCACTTTGCCGTTCTGACCGTGTAGCGAAATATAACCAATTACTTCGTATCGAAGAATTGACTCAAGCTGCATATCGCGGTAAAGCTGAGTTCAAAGGTTTGAACTAAGCGACTTATGTCAATGTTAAATGTATTCGACTCCTTGATGAGTAAAGTACTGTTGGGCCTTGCGATCGTTCTGATCGCAGGGTTTCAATATTTATACTGGTTTGGTGAGGGTGGTTATAATGACCATCAGGCATTGACCCAGAAAATCCAGCAACAAGTAGAATTGAATGAAGAGTTAAAAGAACGTAATCGCGTTCTGGCTGCAGAAGTTTATGATTTGAAGAATGGTATTGAAGCCATCGAAGAACATGCTCGTCTCGATTTAGGTTTGATCAAGCCGCATGAAACCTTTGTACAAATGAGCACTATTAGTACTCAATATAAACCGATTTATCTTAATCCGAATAAAGTAGACCTGAGAACCAATGAATCAGCTGATGTTCCAACAACACCATAAATTGTGGGTCATTTTACCAGCTGCAGGTTCCGGTAGCCGATTTTCCAAAACCGAACTTAAACAATATCAGATGATTCAGGAACAGACCGTTCTTGAACATACGGTTTCGCGCCTGAATCAATTGCCATTAGCAGGTTATGTCCTTGCAATCGGTGCACAGGATGATGTTGCCAAGACTCTGCCATTTTCTCGTCTGGATAAAGCGCATTTTTGCTTGGGCGGTGCAGAACGCGTCAACTCTGTACTAAATGCCTTGGAATATTTATCTGAGATAGCTTCAGAAGAAGACTGGGTTTTAGTGCATGATGCAGCCCGTCCTTGTGTGAGTCAAAGCTCCTTGATTGATCTGGTCAATACAGCAATTCAAACCGATCAGGCGGCGATTCTGGGTATTCCGGTACGGGATACCTTAAAGCGTGTCGTAAAGAGTCATGATATTGAAACGACGGTAGATCGTTCAACTTTGTGGCAGGCGCAAACACCACAAATGGCGAAACTCGGAACCTTAAAACGTGCAATTCAGCAGGCACTCGCAGATGGTGTTACTATTACCGATGAAGCCAGTGCACTGGAACATATAGACGAACCAGTTCAAGTAGTACAAGGTCGCTCTGACAATATTAAAATTACCTATCCAGATGATCTGGAACTGGCCAAGCTGATTCTGGCTGCACAGCGCTAAATATATTGCAATAAAAATGGAATAAATCAGTCAATGACGATTTATTCCGGAGTACTTTAACTTATAATTTTGCCATCATGAATTTTCTACCCGTGGGCCAATGATCCCTTCACAGCAGTATCGTTTTTTGCGGCAGTCCGCACGCGATGGACGTAGTATTAATCCCCAAAATGCCTCCCGATGGACCAAGTTGCACCTTGATCCATGGCTGCTTTGTTTCCTGATTTTAAATGCGATCCTGGGTCTGATGGTGGTTTACAGTGCCACCTCTGAAGATTCCGGGATGGTGATCCGTCAGGCGATCAGTTTTGGTGTGGGCTTTGTGGTGATGTTTATCTGTGCCCAAGTACCACCTAAGGTTTATCAAGCTGCCAGTCCATATTTTTATATGTTCGGTATCTTTATGCTACTGCTGGTCTTTGTGATTGGTGAGAAGCGTCTTGGGGCAACCCGCTGGATTACGTTGCCGGGTGTAGGGAGTATGCAGCCGAGTGAGGTAATGAAGTTTGCCATGCCACTGATGATGGCCTGGTACTTTGCCCGTAAACCTTTCCCACCGAAGTTTCTGGACATTGTCGGTGCTTTGGTGATTTTAGGCGTGCCATTTGTACTGGTAGCACTGCAACCCGATCTAAATATCGGTCTGGTGATTCCCGGGATTTTTGTACTGTTCCTAAGCGGCATGTCATGGCGTTTAATTGCTGGAGCCTTTGCTGCTTTAGCTATTGCAGTGCCATTGCTGTGGATGTTCTTTTTTCAGGAGTATCAAAAGAAACGGATTCTGACTTTATTCGATCCAGAATCAGATGCCTTGGGCGCAGGCTGGAATATTATCCAGTCCAAAATTGCCATCGGTTCGGGCGGGATTATGGGGAAAGGCTATTCGCAAGGTACTCAGTCTCATCTAGGTTATCTGCCTGAACATCATACCGACTTTATTATGTCGACTTATGCGGAAGAATTTGGTTTTATCGGGGTGTTTCTTCTATTCAGCCTGTTTACGGCCATTATTATTCGCTGTCTGATTATTGGCATGAATAGCTTTCATAACTTTGGCCGTTTATACGCCGGTGCGATCGGACTAACTTTTTTCTTCTTTGTATTTTTAAACTCAGGCATGGTCAGTGGGATCTTGCCTGTGACGGGTGACCCTTTGCCATTGATGAGTTATGGGGGGACAGCCGTGATTTCCATGTTGGCAGGGATGGGTATTGTGATGTCAATCCATACTCATCGATAGAAAGTTTAAAAGCGAGATTTTTATCTCGCTTTTTTAATTTTAAGCCCATAAAAAATTAATAATACTATAGTGGTTTTTCATATGGATAATATTTTTCGATTGTCTGAACAAATGCTTGAAGAGTTGGATGATGAGTTAATTAGCTCAGTGTATTTAGAGGCAGGTTTAAGGCTGGAATTGGTGCACGAATGTTGTGATATAGCTATTGAACATGGGGTTGCTATACAACATCTATTAGAATTAGAAAGAGACATTTCAGCGATAGCACTATTCAGGATGCAATTTGAGGCTGTCGTTAGGGCTTATTGGCTTCTTATGGTAGCAACAAATAATGAAGTGCAAAAATTCGAAGTAAAAAATGAAGCTCAGCTTTTCCAAAATATAAAAATACTTTCTGTCACAGAAATGATCACTAAGCTCGAAGGAGTAAAGGAAATAGAACATATTGTTGAAATGTTTAAGGAGTTTAAGTTTTACTCTTTAAAGCATTTACATTCCGTCGTACATACGGGTAGGAATTCTTTAATTCAAAAGCGTGCTGGATTATCGGATGAATTTAGAATTACTTTGATTAGGCAAGTTAATGGATTTATTACCATGGCTGCACAAATTTTGCTAAGACATGCTGGAAAGGAAAAGTATCTGCATTATATTCATGGTAAATATGGAAGTTGCTTTCAGATGCAAGAGGATATTTCTGCTGAGGAAAAGCAAAGAATTGATAGTAAATTTGCAAAATATCAATAAAAAAGCCCTCAAATGAGGGCTTTGTTTTTGGCTGTTTAATACCTAATTAAGAAACCAAGTGTAATAACCCCATAGCATTAACGGCCAAGCCAGAAACGGACTAAATAGCCATTTCCAGAACCAGTGCTGAGGGATAAAGCCAACCCCGTGAATAAAACCGCCTGAAATGCCGATCATGATAAACATCATGGCGCGGTGGCTATATTCCCCGTTGGCATCCAGCATTGCAGCAGGATGAACCAGCAACACCGCTGCGATTGGAAAAGCCAATAGGCAAGAAATCACCATTGCAAAAGGGTTAGATTTTTTTTCTATCTTTACTTGTTCAACTGCAGCGTCTGTCATCTCTTATTTCTCATCCAGGTCTTGATGATTTTCAATATATAGTGCACTGAGTACACCAGCGAAACAGGCCATCAAAATGCCGAGAATCCATGCGAAATACCACATAATTTTATCTCCTAAGACACAGCCTTAGTACAGGCTGTGTGAATTCTCTTGAATATGTTTTTTGGTAATCACGCCCCACATCTTGTAGTAACACCAAGTGGTGTAGCACAGGATCAGTGGAACGAAGATGCATGCAGCTACAGTCATCACAGTTAAGGTATTTTGGCTGGATACCGCATCCCACATGGTTAAGCTTGCAACTGGGTTGATGCTAGATGGCATCAGGAATGGGAATAGGGCAAAACCGGCAGTCAAAATCGCACCGATCACCGCTAAAGATGAACCCAGGAAGCTCAAACCTGCTTTGGCTTTAGATGCAGCCAATACCACAATGATACCGCCCAAAATACCTGAAACTGGTGCCAGTATCGTAATTGGATAATTGCTGTAGTTGTTCATCCAGCCTGGGTTGGCATTGGTCAGTACTTCTTTTGCTAGTGGATTAGCGATACCGTTAGTTTCGTAAGGAGTCACTAGGGTATAACCCTGGATACCACCGAAATATAACCATGCACCGACTACCAGGAAAGCTACCAGATAAACAATCCCCATGATTTTGGTTGCTTTGGCAGAACGTTCACGTAAATCGCCATCTGTACGTAGCATCAACCATGCACCACCGTGTGCACACAGCATAGATAAGCTGACAACACCACATACCAGTGCAAATGGATTGAGCAGGGCAAAGAAGCTGCCGGAATAAGTCGAACGAACTGTTTCGTCTAATGTAAATGGAACACCCAGGAACATATTGCCGAATGCAACACCGAAAACCAGTGCAGGCACAGCACCACCAACTGCTAGGCCCCAATCCCAGGCATTACGCCATTTGGTATTTTCCAGTTTGGAGCGATAGTCGAATCCTACTGGACGCAGGAATAAGGCAAACAGAACAAGCAGAAGTGCCCAGTACATACCAGAAAAGGCAGTTGCATAAACCATTGGCCAAGCAGCAAACAGGGCACCACCCGCAGTAATAAACCAGACTTGGTTACCATCCCAATGCGGGGCAATCGTATTGATTGCCGCACGACGTTCTTCATCATTCTGACCCACGAATGGCATGATCGCCATGGAGCCCATATCAAAGCCATCAGTCAGGGCGAAACCAATCAGCAAGACGCCAACCAGTACCCACCAGATTATTTTGAGGAGTTCGTATTCAATCATGATTGAACCTCGCCAGTTACGCCTTCTGGAAGAGCTGCATCTTCTTGATCGGCTGCTGCTTGAGAATTAGATTTTTCGAAGTGGTATTTACCGGTATGTAATGAACTTGGACCCAGACGTGAGAATTTAATCATCAGGTACATTTCAATAATCAGCAAGACAGTGTAGAACGCTGCTAATGCAATGATTGAACCCCATACATCGCCTGTGCTTAAGCTTGAAGTCGACAGATGTGTAGGCAGAACCTCACCAATAGTCCAAGGTTGACGACCTACTTCAGCAACAAACCAGCCAGTTTGTGCCGCAATCCATGGAAGTGGTAATGCAAATAATGCAAATTTTAATAACCAAGGTTTGTTTTCTGCATTGCGTTTAGCCACCGCAAAAGTTGCTAATACAAACAGAACCAGCATCAGGAAGCCAGAAGCGACCATGGCACGGAATGCCCAGAACAGGCTTGGTACATGTGGAATAGTATCTTTTGCTGCTGCCTTAATTTGCTCGTCAGAAGCATCTACAACATTTGCAGTATATTTTTTCAGAAGCAGACCGTAGCCTAAATCTTTTTGAGTTTCTGCAAATGCAGCTTTCAGCTCAGGAGACTGATCGCCAGCACGTAGTTTTTCCAGTTGTTCATAAGCTACCATACCGTTTCGGATACGACCTTCATGTTCAACCAGCAGGTCTTTAATGCCGGTAACAGGGGTATCTACAGAACGTGTAGCGATGATGCCCATGACATAAGGAATTTTCACAGCATAATCGGTAGACATGGTTTCTTTATTTGGGAAGCCAAATAAAGTAAATGCTGCAGGCGCTGGTTCAGTTTCCCATTCTGCTTCAATCGCAGCCAGTTTGGTTTTCTGTACATCACCAATTTCATAACCAGACTCATCGCCCAGCAGGATCACTGAAAGAGTAGACGCTAAACCGAAAATGGCAGCAATCGCAAATGAACGGCGTGCAAATGGCAGGTCACGTTTTTTCAGCATGTAGTAACTTGAAATTGCCAGTACGAAAATGGCACCAGTCACATAACCTGCAGAAACAGTATGTACGAATTTAACCTGTGCAACAGGGTTAAAGATCAGTGCTGCAAAGTCCACCATTTCCATACGCATGGTTTCATAGTTGAATGCTGAACCGACCGGGTTTTGCATCCAGCCATTGGCAACCAGAATCCACAGTGCAGACATGTTAGATCCCAATGCTACTAACCAGGTCACGCCCAGATGCTGTACTTTGGATAGACGGTCCCAACCGAAGAAAAATAAACCAATGAAAGTAGATTCAAGGAAGAAGGCCATCAAACCTTCAATAGCCAATGGTGCACCGAAAATATCACCCACATAATGCGAATAATATGCCCAGTTGGTTCCGAACTGGAACTCCATGGTCAAGCCTGTGGTTACCCCTAAGGCAAAGTTAATCCCGAACAGTTTTCCCCAAAACTTAGTCATGTCCTTGTAAATTTCTTTGCCGGAAATCACATAGGTGGTTTCCATGATGGCAAGCAGAAATGCCAGGCCTAAGGTCAGTGGAACAAAAATAAAGTGATACATCGCAGTCATAGCGAACTGGAACCGCGAAAGATCGACCACGCTTTCAGAAATCATCAACGTGTCTCCTTGATTTGGGAAGGATTGCCGGCGATACGCTCGGCGACTTGAGTGTCAAAATCTTTTGGAATAGTAGGCGCATCAAACCAAATATTTTTAATTACCAGAAGTAGAATGATCTTGATAATTAAAATCGCAGTAATCTCTCTTACTGTTTTTTGGTTTAAGTTTTTAGAAACTAAGCTCATGTGAACAAGCCTATTATGTGGTTTGTTATATATTATTAATCGATTGTAACTAAAAAATAAATAGACTAAATAGTTTAAATAAACATATATTTATAAGTTATTGAAAATATTAATAATATACTATTAAAAGTTTGATAATTATTCTAAATATTTGTGATTATTTTGTGTAAAAAACAGATTATTTAAATCTGACTAAAATGCTTATATTTATATTTTTAAAGTGGATTAATTTGCTTGGTTTAATTATTAAATAGATAAAATTAATCTGATTAAAATGGTTAGGATTTATTTTTTAATCTTATTAAATCTGACTATTTTGCTGGGGTTTTTATTCGGTTTTTATTCTAATTAAAATAGTCAGGATTAATTAAAAAATAAAAAAGAACCCGCATCAGGCAGGCTCTCTTCTAATATGAAATTGGGGAGGTTTTAGAAGTCGTAACGCATACCTAGAGAAAGACCTAGGCTGTCTTCACCGCGTACGCCACCTACAGCATTGGTACGAGCTTGTGCCCAAGGGGTAAGGTTTGAGTTTTCATCATTTAATACAGTTGCTATGTTGCCATAAACGCGAACTGTTGGATCTAAACGGTGCTCAAGTCCGATTGCCAGTAAAGTTGCATTCGCATCGTCCGCATCGACATCGCGGTGGAATACTTCACCACGGAATGAGGTTTTTGGTGCAAATTTATACTCACCGGCTATACCAAATACTTGTGCATCTGGGTTTGCTTCAGAATTATCGTGTTGAAGGAATTGGTATAAACCCCCCAAGTTGAATTCAGGTGTGATTTTGTAAGCACCTGCGATACGGAAACCATCGCGCTCACCACGGGCAGCTTCTTCTTCATAGTGTTCATATGCAGCGGCGAAATCAACTTTACCTTCTTTATAGGTTAAAGCGAGGTCATAAGCCTTATCTTTATCTTTTTCACCATCCTTAGATGCATCCGGGCTGTTGGCTTCATGTAGGGAAAGTGCACCCAGAACATTAAATCCGTTGCCGAATTTTGGTGATTTATATTCAATTGTATTGGCATTACGTTCATCAAAACGCAGGTTGCCTACACGCGTGACGTTACGAACGTCACCAACCATATCACCAAAGAAGTTGACCGGGCCACGTGCTACTTTGAATGGGCTGTCAAAACGGCCGATACGCGCTTGACCGAAATCACCTTTTAAACCAACAAAAGTATCACGAGTTGCAAATTCAACATCATCGTTTGCAGAACCACTTGCAAAGTTAATTTCCTGTTCGATTTGACCAAATACGGTCATACCATTTTCTAGTTTTTGTTCAGCTTTAAAGCCTAGGCGTGAAGAGTTTGAAGAAAGACCTACTTCGTTATAATCCTGGCCATCATCCAGATAATCTAAAGAAACGTGTGCACGACCATACACTTTAACATCAGCAGCAGCTGCCATTACTGGTGTTAAAATTGTTGCCCCGATTGCTAATGCAGATAACGTTTTTTTCATGTGTTGCTCCAATAAAGACTTTTTTATTCATCGTCTTAAAAACAAGTTTCAGTATTGTTTTGAAACATCTACTGCTCTATTGGTGCCAAGTATTCATTACAAATAAGTCAATATGATTAAGGAAATATTTCAGAAATATTAAAGACAATCATTGTCTTATTTTTTATAGAATTGTGAGTGGGATAAGCAGGATTGATACAAATACAACTAGGCTCGGTGTTTGCTGTAAAACCTAAAAATAGGCTAGGTGACTTTTATTGATATTTTAGTGGCTTAATTCAAGGTGAAATACATCAGACATAAAAAATGGAGCCGAAGCTCCATTTTTAAATATTAAGAATAGCTTACAGGGCAGCTTTAATTTTCTCTGCCAGTTGCTTGATTTTTTCCTGATCGCCCATTTGTGCAGCATGTTTGCCAAGGTTGTGCAAAGAAGTAGGTACCAGATGGAAATGGACATGCGGAACAGTCTGACCCGCCGCAGCGCCAGAGAGCTGCATCAGTACAATGCCATCTACACCTAAACCTTTTTCAATCGCTTTGGCAATTTTTTGCACCACCTGAATGGTATAGGCTGCAATTTCAGGATCCAGGTCAAGCAAGGTAATTGCGGGTGTTTTAGGAATGACCAGAGTATGACCATCGGCCTGTGGCATGATGTCCATAAATGCAAGAACTTGGTCATCTTCATACACTTTAATTGCTGGAAGTTCACCACGCAGAATTCGTGCAAAAATATTTTGGTCATCGTAAGTCATAAGTGCATTCCTTGAGCAGAATTGAATTGTATTATTTACAATTCAATTCTTTCTGACGTTCTTTGATCGCGTCAAGACGTTGCTGCTCTTTTTCTGAAAATTTTGGCTTGGTTGTGTAGCAATTGTCATTAAACTTTGCTTTTGCTTCAGGATCCTTGAAACAGAAACCTTTTGATGCATAAATGACATCATGGTCATTTTTCAATTTTTTGCATTCCTGTTCAGATGCAAGAACCGATGTTGAAGCCCCAAACAAAGTTGCAGAACCGACGAGTGTTACAACAAATAACTTATTCATAAGAGTTTCCTCAGGTATCACTGCATGTGGCTAGTCTATAGTCACAATATTAGGTTTGTTTATTATTATTCAATGGCGAGATATTACTCAATGGTAATATTACTCCATGATTCATACATTTTTACAGCACTGGAAAAGTCACTATTTTTATCCGACAGATTGCTAGCAGCTTGCATCAGACTTTGACCCAAAGCAAGAAGTGGCACTGCCAGTTTAGCATCACGCGCAAGATCAAGTGCAATGCCGGTATCTTTGGCCAAGAGAGGCAGGGCAAAGGTAACAGGAAAGCTACGGTTCAAAATACGCTGTGGTAAAACGGTTTCAGTCACATTGCTTTTGCCGCTTGATGCATTGATACAATCCAGTGCTTCATTCAGGTCAACCCCGTGTGCTTTCAGCGTGGTAAAGCCTTCTGCTGCCGCACACAGGTTTACAGCCAGTAACATATTATTTACCGCTTTTACCGCAAAGCCAGCACCTGATGTACCCACATGCTTAATTAATTTGCCAAAAGCCTGCATCGCTGGCAGGGCTTTTTCAAAGCCTTCTGCATTACCACCGACCATCACAGTCAATGTGCCATTTTCCGCACCAATGGTCTGGCCACTCACAGGCGCATCTAGGAAAATCACACCCTGTTCAGTCAGTGCTTCTTCTAGGCATCGGGCAGCGTCAGGAACACCACTGGTACAGTCTACCCAGATACTGCCAGCTTTAAGGCTGAGGCCTTGGATTAATGCTTCAACATCGGCACTGGTCGGCAGGCAGGAAAAAATAATATCTGCCTGAACTGCCTGTTCTAAAGCGACAGCTTGGGTGCCATATTTAGCAGCATGTTCTTCAGCCTTGGCGAAAGTACGGTTCCAGACATAGACTGTCTCAAAATGCTTGGGTAAATGCGCTGCCATGCGATAACCCATTGCGCCTAAACCAATAAATGCCACTGACTGAATCATGTCATACCCTCTGAATAAAATAATAAATACCTGAAAAATGCCGGCTCTTCCGGAATTAAGCATCTATCCTGGTTGAGCGTTGTGCCAGCCAGGTGGTCAATTTCGGCCAGAATGTATTGGCTGTTTTCTGATTGGACATCAGTCCAAGATGACCACCCGGGATAAGAGTAAACGTCTTATCGGTACTACTTGTCAATTCTATCAAAGGTTTAGCTGACTGTTCCGTAACAATCTGATCGGTTTTCCCAGCCCCGACCAGCAAGGAACAGTTAATATTTTTTAGATCAATCGTTCGGCCATTTAAAGTCATCGAGCCATTTTTTAAAGGGTTTTGCAGCCATAAATGCAGCACCATGTCCTGATTGATTCCTCCCGGATAATCAATCATCTTGTTCAGAAAATTGCCCATGGTGGCATGTTCATAAACATCTTCAACATTTTCCAGGTTCATCAAAAACTGCTTCTGGCTTTTAAACCAGCCAATCGGATCAAGCAGCTTAAATCCCAGTGCATTGATGATACCGGGCGAATGAATATATTCCTTGGGAATCAATCCTTGGTGAATCGCCTGTTGCAGGTTTTTATTTTTGGAAATGAGCTTATTGGTGGTGCTAAACAGCTTGCCAACCCGACCAGAGGCATAACTGTCAATCGGGCTGCCCAGTACGATCAGGTTTTTAACATGTTCAGGGGAATGCAGCGCTGTATAAAGCGTGACAAAAATTCCGGCCATACTCCAGCCATGCAGGGAAATAAACTGACTGCCTGAATGCGAGCAGATCCGTTCAATAGCCTGAGGAATCGCGCCGTCAATAAAAGACAGAAAATTCAAGTGACGGTGTTTATAGCGGAAACGTTTCCATTCCATTAAATAGACATCAAAACCGCTATGCTGAAAATGCTTGACCAGTGAACGGTAAGGATACAGGTCATAAATATCCATATTGATCGCAAGAGGGGCAACAAAGACTAAGGGCTCATGGTACTTCTTTTCAGGCGCTGCATAATAGCGAATTTTGCAGAACTCAGTCGCAGCAATATATTCAAATGGCGTTTTTTGCGAAAGAATCAGAGAAGACGAGTTAAATAACCGGGCATTCAGGTGTTTTAATTTTTTCTTCTGGCGTTGAATATTTTGTTTTAACTGAATCATGTAAATAATTTATCCGTATACAAAGGAGAATTGGTCGAAGTCTAAGCAATAATTGCTTATTATGCCTTGACCTGAAATAGCTTAGACGCTCAAAATGTTGGCAATTTTTTACAAAAGGCAGCCTTTGGGCTGAAGTAAAGTGATGAGCCAGCAAGACGATTTTAACTATCAATTAGAAACTTTAGCCATCCGTACTGGTCACACCCGTAGCTTTGAGGGTGAGCATGGTGAACCGATTTTTCTAACATCGTCATTTGTTTATGAAAATGCGGCTGAAGCTGCAGCAAAATTTTCAGGCCAAGAGCCGGGTAATATTTATTCTCGCTTTACCAATCCAACTGTTGCCATGTTTGAAAAGCGTCTGGCTGCTTTAGAAGGCGCAGAACGCGCTGTTGCGACCAGCTCTGGTATGGCTGCGATTATGGCGGTGGCGATGGCTTACCTGAAAGTAGGTGATCATGTCATTTGTTCACGCGCCGTATTTGGTTCAACAGTCTCTTTATTTGAAAAATACGTGGCTAAATTTGGTGTCGCAGTTGAGTTTGTCGATCTGACTGATCTGGATGCATGGAAAAATGCCATCAAGCCAGAAACCAAATTACTCTTTGTTGAATCTCCGTCAAACCCACTGGCTGAAGTCGCGGATATTCAGGCTTTGGCAGATATTGCACATGCCAATGATGCATTGCTCGCGATTGACAACAGCTTCTGTACACCAGTGTTACAACAACCACTCAAATTTGGTGCAGACTTAGTCGTATATTCTGCGACTAAATATCTGGATGGCCAAGGCCGTGCACTCGGTGGCGCTGTGGTAGGTAACCACAAACTGCTTGAAGAAATCTTCGGTTATGTACGTACCACTGGTCCTTCTATGAGCCCGTTCAATGCCTGGGTATTCCTGAAAGGTCTAGAAACTTTACGTTTACGTATGCGTGAGCATTCTGCCAATGCACAAAAACTGGCAGAATTCTTAAATGCACATCCGAAAGTAGAAAAAGTTTACTATGCAGGTTTACCTGAACATGTTGGTCATGAACTGGCTGCAAAACAACAAACCGGTTTCGGTGGTATCGTATCTTTCGAAGTTAAAGGCGGTCGTGAAGGTGCCTGGAAAGTAATTGACAATACCCAGTTCATTTCAATCACCGGTAACCTGGGTGATGTGAAATCAACGATTACTCATCCGGCAACAACCACGCATGGTAAATTGTCTCCAGAAGCCAAAGCAGCAGCGGGTATTCGTGAAGGTTTAATTCGCGTTTCTGTTGGTTTGGAAGAGATTGATGATATTATTCGCGACATTACACGCGGTTTAGATCTAATCTAATTTTATAAATATATGTTCGGAGATCTTTATGAACATTAATATGTTGATGCAGCAAGCACAGCGCATGCAAAAAGAAGTCGAAAACAACATGAAAAAAGCCAAAGAAGAGCTTGCGCAAACTGAAGTGCATGCTGAGGCTGGTGGCGGTCTGGTGAAAGTCACCATGACTTGTCGCAATGTGGTGAAACGTATCGAAATTAATCCTGAACTGTTACAGGACGATCCAGATATGATCGAAGATCTGATTGCAGCAGCGATGAATGATGCAGCGCGTCAAGCAGAAGTGATCTCTGAAGAGAAAATGAAATCTGCAAACTCAGGTATGGGCTTACCACCTGGTCTGGCTGGTTTATTCTAAGGAAGTATGCGCAATGTTTAGTGATCGTTTTGATCAACTGGTTCAAGCATTACGCATTTTGCCAAGCGTTGGGCCGAAATCGGCCCAGCGTATGGCTTTGCATTTAATCATGAAAAATCGTGAAGGGGCGATTGGTCTGGCACATGCCTTGACTGAAGCAACCGATCACATTCATGAATGCTCGATCTGCCATTCATTGACGGAAGATGAAGTCTGTAATATCTGTACCTCAGTTGAGCGTGATGATGAGCTGCTTTGTGTAGTGGAGTCACCGGCAGATGTCATGGCAATTGAGCAAAGCGGCAGTTTCCGTGGTAAATATCATGTTCTGGGTGGTCATCTGTCACCTCTAGATGGAATCGGGCCTGAAGAAATCGGTATTCCGTATTTACTACAACGCTTAAGTCAGGGACAGATCAAGGAAGTAATTCTGGCCACCAATGCGACTGTCGAAGGACAGGCAACCGCACATTATCTGGTTGAAGCCAGTAAGCATTTACCAGTGCAAATGACGCGTATCGCTCAAGGGGTGCCTCAAGGTGGAGAACTGGAGTATGTCGATAGTCATACTTTGAGTCAGGCAGTGCATAACCGGATGCGAATTAAGTGAAATATTAATTATATTCTCTTAACATATAATATAAAAAATATATTAGTAAAAATATAAAATGTTTACTAGATAAGCTATATTCGAAAAAAAATATGGAACAAAAAGTATGATTTGATTGTCACATTTTTATATAAAAATTCTATATATCGGGTAATATAGCTTCATCGAGCATCTAATTTTAGACTCAGTCTTTATGTTTCAATTTATTCAACATCAGCACGACTTAAATCATGTCCTGAACCTTATGGATCAAAATCCGGTCTATGGCTTGGATACAGAATTCATTAAGGTAGACACCTTGTGGCCAAAACTTGGTGTTTTTCAAATCAATGTCAATAACAATGTCTATTTGCTGGATGGAACAACACTGGATCTGAGTGAATTTCTGAACAAGATTTTTAATGCTCAACAGAATATTTTCCATGCCTGCAGTGAAGACATTGACCTGATTTACCATTACACCCAGAAAAAAGCCCTGAGTAATGTCTTTGATACACAGGTCGGTATGTCTTTCCTCGGACATGGTTTGCAGGTCAGCTATCAGAATGCCTTGAAACAGATGCTGGATGTCGATATTGAAAAAGATCAGACTCGCTCTAACTGGCTGGCACGTCCTTTAAGCTCTGAGCAGTTGCTGTATGCAGCCAATGATGTGCATTATCTGGTGCAACTGTCGGATAAAGTCAAACAGGATCTGGAAAGCAAGTATCTGCTCGATTTCGCTCTTGAAGATTGCCGTTTTTTGACCCATGAAATTGGTGAAGAAACACCGACTGCCTTGCTTTATCAGGATGTCGGTAATTATCGTCATTCACGCCGTCAATTAATGCAGTTACAACAACTGGCTGTATGGCGTGAGCAGATTGCCAAGGCGCTGAATCAGCCACGCAGCTTCATTCTGAAAAACTCGACCATGATTGATCTGGTAGAGAAATTCCCTCGCAATAATTTCCAGCTCAGTCAGATAAAAGACATCCGGGCCAATATTGTCCGCGAACATGGCAAGACCATTTTGGATCTGTTGAAATTCCTGCCTGATCAAGCCGAATGGCCGCTGCGTCTGGCACGTCCAATTCGTCATTCATCCAGAGAGATTGGCGAGAAGGTCGAAACAATGATCCAGAATATATCCAATGAAATCTCTGTACCGAAAGAAGTGCTGATGCGCAAGAAATGGCTGAATGCCTTATATCAGCATGTGGTATGTCATAAGGATGAACAGGATCTGCCAAACTACTTGCTCGGCTGGCGCTATGAGTTATTAACTCTGCCACTAATTAAGGTATTGCATCAGGATGAGTCTTATCTGTCGACCCAGATGAAAGTGGTTGAGTGATTTTTACTGGATTGATTAAAGATAAAGCAATTATACAAAATCACGACTGATGCATTTGAAGCGGCTAATGTTTCTGTCGTTTTTTTGATGTATCCTTGCGATTGTTTTTTCAGAAAAGTCGTTTGAAACATGCAAGTGTCTATCTACAAATCTAGCAAAAAAGATGAAATGTATCTTTATGTGGCGCGTCCTGCAGATGAGAACGAAGCCGAAACATTTGAACCACTAGAGGTATTGGCTGAACCGGTACGTGTGGCGTTTGGTCGTGCGACTTTTGTTATGCATCTTGAATTGAGTGAATCGCGTAAACTGGCACGTGCTAATGTTTTACATGTGATGGATTCAATTTCTACCCGTGGTTTCTTCCTGCAAATGCCACCAGAAGGTTTGATTAACCCGAATGCACCAGCGCCAGAAGGTCTTCGTGGGGCTTAAGCTCAGTTCAGGAGTTGTGAAATGAATGGTTTTGTAGCTGTATTGTACTCAATTCCTGACCAGAGTATTGCGTTTGCAGTGTATCTGCTGGGCAGTCTGATTGCGTTAGGCTGCTGGTATGGCGTGACCAAGCGCATGCCAAAGACAATGGGCGGTTTTTTATGGCTATTGGCCTTTGCCGTGCTGTTGACCCCAACCGTTTCTGAAGGCAGTAATGCTTCAGTTGCACCTGCTATTTTCGGGCTGCTGTTTGGTATTCTAACCAAGGAATATGAACTCGTTTGGATTAATGCGTCACTTATTTTATTTGTCATTGGTGTCGGGTCTGTGATTGGCTATTGCTGGTCGACCTATGCATCCAGTAAAACGGGTTTTGGGTCAAACAAGAAAAGTTCACCGCTGTAAATAAAAAAATAAGGTTCAATCATGTCTGCTGATATTCAACAATTCTCAGGTACGGATCAGTACATTGCCACTGACAGTTTAAAACTGGCTGTGAAAGCTGCGCGTAGTTTGCAAAAACCCTTGCTGGTCAAAGGTGAGCCGGGTACAGGTAAAACCCTGTTGGCTGAACAGGTGGCACAAAGTCTTGGACTGAAGCTGATTACCTGGCATATCAAGTCAACGACCAAGGCACAGCAAGGCCTGTATGAATATGATGCGGTATCACGCTTACGTGATAGTCAGTTAGGTGATGATCGCGTTTATGACATCAAGAACTACATCAAGCCGGGTAAACTCTGGGAAGCGTTCACTAGTGAAGAACGCTGTGTGTTACTGATTGATGAGATCGATAAAGCAGACATCGAGTTCCCAAATGACTTGCTGCATGAACTCGACAAGATGTCTTTCTTTGTTTATGAAACGGGTGAAACCATTACTGCGACCCAGCGTCCGATTGTCATCATCACTTCAAATAACGAGAAAGAACTTCCAGATGCCTTCTTGCGCCGTTGTTTCTTCCACTATATCGAGTTTCCGGATGAAGCGACCATGCGTGAAATTATCGATGTGCATTTTGAGAATATTTCGGCAACACTGGTGAATGAAGCTTTGCAAGTTTTCTTCAAGTTACGCCAGATTCCAGGTTTGAAAAAACCACCTTCAACTTCAGAACTGATCGACTGGTTAAGTCTGTTAATGGCAGATGATATGCCGGAAGACATTTTAAGAAATACCGACAAGTCCAAAGCGATCCCGCCTTTGTACGGTGCGCTGATCAAAAATGAGCAGGATGTACAGCTGCTTGAACGTCTAGCCTTTATGTCGCGTCGCTAAGGGAGAAACACGCATGTTTGTGCGATTGTTTTATACCCTCAGAAAATATGGCGTACCAGTTTCCACACGTGAGTTGATCGATCTGAATCAGGCGGTAGCGGCAGGCGTAGTTTTTGCCGATCAGGACGAGTTCTATCAGCTTGCTAAAACTGTGATGGTCAAAGACGAGCGCTACTTCGACAAGTTCGATCGTGCCATGAAAGACTACTTTGATGGTATCGTGACCTTTGATCTGGATGAACTGCTGAATCAGGTGCATAAACTGCCTAAAGACTGGTTTGATCTGGAACTTCTAGAAAAGCACTTAACCCCTGAACAGCGTGAAGAACTGAAAAAAGCCGGGTCGCTGGAAGAACTGATGAAAATGCTGGAAGAGCGCTTGCGTGAACAGCATAAAAAACATCAGGGCGGGAATAAGATGATTGGTACTGGTGGCACATCGCCATTTGGTGCCTATGGTGATCATCCTGAAGGTGTGCGCATTGGCGGGCCGGGGCGTAAACGTTCCGCCGTCAAAGTCTGGGAACAGCGTCAATACCGTAATCTGGATGATGATCAGATTCTTGGTAGTCGTCAGATGCAGATGGCACTGCGCCGTTTGCGTAAGTTCGCCCGTCAGGGTGCGGCTGAAGAACTGGACATTGATAGCACTATTCGTGAAACTGCCAAACAGGGGATTCTGGATGTGCAATTGGTGCCGGAGCGTCGTAACCGTATTAAAGTACTCATGCTGTTTGATATCGGCGGATCGATGGATGCGCATATCGCTCAGTGTGAAAAACTGTTTAGCGCCGCCAAGAGCGAATTTAAGACTCTGGAATATTTCTATTTCCATAACTGTCTGTACGACTATGTCTGGAAAGATAATGTCCGTCGTTCCAGCTCGCGCATGAATACCTGGGATCTGTTCAATACCTATGGACGGGATTACCGGGTGATTGTAGTGGGTGATGCCAGCATGGCACCCTATGAGTTGAACTCCGTCGGTGGTTCGGTCGAATATATGAATGATGAGGCAGGACAGGTCTGGTTACAGCGTCTGCGTCAGCATTTTGATAAAACCGCCTGGCTCAATCCTGAAGAAGAAAAATACTGGCATTACACGCATACTATTGGCCTGATTAAGCAAATCTTTGAAGATCATATGTTTCCAATGACCTTAAAAGGTATTGAGGATATGACCAAATATCTGGCGCGTTGATTCCATTTATCTATAAGTGACTTTATCTATAGTTATTAGTGCTTTAAAACGAATTATTCTAGTATAAAGTCACTTGTTATACCTTATTCCAATATTCAGGAATTATTATGGCTCATCAAATTAATGGTATTGCGTTGCCCAACGAAGAAGGTTTCTTTGGTCAATATGGCGGTCAGTTCATTCCACCAGAGCTAAAACAGGCCATGGATGACATCAATGTTGCCTATCAGGAAATCCGTCAAACTGAAGAATTTCAGAATGAATTAAAAGACCTGTTTGCTAACTATGTCGGCCGTCCTAGCCCTTTGTTTCATGCTAAACGCCTTTCTGATCAGTTAGGTGGAGCACAGATCTATTTAAAACGTGAAGACCTGAATCATACCGGTGCACATAAAATCAATCACTGTCTGGGTGAAGCACTGCTGGCGAAATATATGGGTAAAACCAAAGTGATTGCAGAAACCGGTGCAGGTCAGCATGGTGTGGCATTAGCCACTGCATGTGCTTTGGTGGGTATTCCATGTGAAATTCATATGGGCCAGGTGGATATCGAAAAAGAACATCCAAACGTCGTAAAGATGAAAATCTTGGGTGCTAAGCTGATTTCTGTGACTCGTGGTACAGCAACCCTTAAAGATGCAGTCGACAGTGCTTTTGAAGAATACTTGAAAGATCCGAAAAACTATATCTATGCGATTGGTTCGGTGGTAGGACCGCATCCATTCCCAATGATGGTGCGTGATTTCCAGTCCATTATTGGCGATGAAATCAAGGTTCAAACCAATGAACGCTTCGGTGCAAACCCAGACTATGTGGTGGCATGTGTGGGTGGTGGTTCAAATGCCATGGGTGCATTCACGGCATTCCTGAATGATCCAGACGTGAAACTGGTAGGGGTAGAACCTGCTGGTCATGGCCTAAATACTGATAAGCATTCCGCAACGCTGACTTTGGGTAAACCAAGCCAGTTGCATGGTATGGCATGCTATGTGCTTGAAGATGAGCAGGGTGAACCTTTAGCTGTGCATTCGATTGCTTCTGGCCTGGATTATCCAGGCGTAGGGCCACAGCACAGCCTGCTTAAAGATCTGGGTCGTGTGGAATACACTACGGCAACAGATCAGGAGTGTCTGGATGCCTTTATGACCCTGTCACGCGTTGAGGGAATTGTGCCAGCATTAGAAAGTTCACATGCAATGGCTTGGGCAATTCGTGAAGCGGGTAAATTGCCTAAAGAGACTAAGATTGTAGTGAATCTTTCAGGGCGTGGTGATAAAGACTCTGATTATGTCGCAGAGAAACTCGGTCTTTAATTTGATTTATAGTCATAATCAAAAAAATCCCAGTCTTAAGACTGGGATTTTTTATATCTGATCTGGTTTTGATATTGCATTGTTATTTGTTTGTAATGACATTTTGGAATTTAATTCACGTATTGAAATAAGAAAGAATTTTAGCCTGAAATATATTGTTGTAACTGATCAATCAGTTTACGTTGATCTTCCATTGCAGCTTTGACCAAGTCACCAATCGAAATCAGACCAATCAGTTTGCCATTTTCAACTACAGGTAAGTGACGTAAATGGCGGTCAGTCATTAATGCTAAGCAGTCTTCAACAGAAGTTGCAGAAGTCACAGTTATGACTTTAGGTGTCATAATTTCATTGACCGTGGTATCAAAAGAGGTTCTTTGCATCAATGCGATTTTACGGGTGTAATCACGCTCTGACAAAATGCCGACCACACTGTCTTCGTGGGTAACGACCAGCGCCCCAATTCCTTTTTCTGCCATCAGGCTAATTGCTTCTAAAACTGTAGAGTTTGGACGGATAGTATAAACTGCCTGATGTACTTTATCACCGAGCACTTGTGCTACGTTGGTCATTCTATTGAGTCCTTTTTATCTAATTATTATTAGTCCTAGAGTATGTATCCAACTGAACATCTCTAGGTGTCTATTTTATGTCTTTATAAATAACATGTTTTTAGGCAAAGTGCAGTCTTTGTTGTGAGAAAAACAGGTGGCGCATCTGTGGAATTGATAATTTTAGTTTAGTGCCATTACCGCTACATAAAGTAGGTGTCACGGCTAATCGGGACAGTGTTGGTAATAAGTTGTTTTCAAAATCTTCGGGGTTGATTCTACGTGGTACATAACCTGGCCAATGTTCCTTGGCATAATTTTTGGCATCCAGAGAATTAAGCCAGAATGGAAAAATATAATCTTCCTGATCGCGCATCATCGCCCAACCCTGATGATAGACGCCCCACAAAACGCCACAATACATCATGGATTTGAGGATGGTGAGCCTCAAAAGAAAGTTTTTACATATCGGGTCGTATTGAATAATTTTTCGCATTGTCGTTAAAATAAAGTGCTATTAGAGTTCAGCTCTATTCTAGAAAGTTCCAGTGAAATTACTGTTTCAGCTTTGCAAGCAATCGTAATAAATTATGTCTTAATTGCAGTATTTCGAAAGAATGGCATAAAAAAACGTCACCGAGGTGACGTTTCTTCAAGCTTGCATGGTAGCCATGTTCTGCCAGTATTGTGCTTTGAGTGAATCTCGTTCTACACGAAAACCCTGATAATACAGTTCAGCTAAAAAGAGTGCTGCTTTACCGTGACCGGCGCGCGCTGCATCTTCTAATTGTTTTACTGCATCGACAAAGTTCATTTGCGATTGAATGGTATTCACTGCATCTGCATACAGATGTTCCAAATCATGTTGAGAGATATTCTGCATAATATAAAAACTCCTTAATTTTAATTATGATTTCGGATAGACTTTTAAGTCTAAATACAAATATAACTTAGTATTATTAAACTAATATTACAAAATAATGGAAAAGTCAACTATATCAGCTTTCTTGTTTACTTAATTTATAGTTTGTACGATCAAACTATACACAATTGGAAGTTTGGTTGGTATAGATTTTAACAATAGAACAAAAGAAAAGGAGAACAACATGATGCAAAGAACTCTTGAAGGGCTCAGTTTTGATATGCCCCCAACAGCCAGTCAGATTACAGAATTGGCGCATGTACACCGTAAAAAACTAGATGAGGCAATTTATGACAAATATACCCATCTAGGTGATTACAGTCTGGCTCAACGTAAAGAAGTTTATGATTTTACCCGCGCTCTGGACGAAACCCAGCGTGCAGAGTTTTATAGTCACTATAATGATGAATTGGTCCGAATTGCAGATGAGGATCGACTGCATCCACCTGAAGCCGAAGCCGGCTTAAGCAAGTTTGCAATTTTGCTGGTTTTAGGTCTGGTGGCAATGGTCATTGCCTGGAGTGTGTACGAATTGTTGAAATCCTAACCGATTTATAGTCATATCAAAATGTATATTTATACGCCAATCTCAACTTAAAATAAGATTTTCGAATTGAATTGGTGAATGACCAAGCTTTTTATTTAGCACCACACAAATTGTATGCGACAGAATTTTACGAGTTATGCGGTGGGTTAAATGCCATAGATCTTTTGCCCTCACTTTCTGAATGTGAAAGCGATCTGTTAATTGACCAATCACTGTTTCAATCTTTCTTCTGGCTTTCATCAGTATTTGCAGTGTCTCTTTAGGTCTGAAATCTATCATGTTTTTTCTAAAGGGTGTTTGTAAATCAATACCCTGATATTCATAATATCGTTTCAATTCTGGTCTTAAATAGCCCTTATCTGCTCCCAGTAAACCGTAAATATCATTCGTAATTTCAGGTGCAACATCTCGCTCATCACAATGAGCAGGTGCAAAGGTATAACCCGAAATCATGCCTGAAAGATTAATGACGATATGAGCTTTGAAACCATAATATTTTTCTTGTTTTGCAGCACAATAACTAAAACCTGCGTATTCTTTAAAGTTTTTATGCTTTCTAGCTCTGGTATAACTACAGACAGGGAGTGGGAAGCCATCAATAAAGTGAATGTTATCTGAACCATAACGCTGAATGAGCTGTGCCATAATGGATTGACTGACATGCCACAGGTTTGCACAATGTTTACAGAAATTGGGATAAGATCCTAATTTTGGAAACCATTCTAACCAATTGTTTTTGAAATACATCCAAATATTTTTGTCTGTATCTAAACCAAGAAATTCACCTACTATTTGCATAGTGATGATTTCTGCATCAGTAACAGCAGGCGGAAAACCACGAGTTCTCAGGGGCTGAGTAACAACAATGGGATAAAGTTCTTCTATGATTACATAGACAAAAATGATAAATTCTTCAATGGACATAACTTTGCTTTAATTTCTTGGTGGAAACTAAAATAGGGTTATGTCCTTTTTATTTCAATCACTTAAAAAGTTGAGATTGGGGTATATTTATACTGGTCATTCAATCTTTGACTTGAACTTCATGGGACCCAGCCATACACTAGCTTCAACTTGAGGTAGTGTATGGCTATAGATAGCAAAAAATTAAGCGATTTTCTGAATAAAATTAAGCTTGAACAAATTTATAATGCGGTTGTTATTTTTATTGTGGCATTAATTTTATGTCTCGCTACATTTGCCATTTATCGTCCACTGACGACTTCCCAATTTAATTTACTTCAGGAACTTGCAGAACAGCAGAGCTTACCTCAAACCCAGGATATGGCTCAGACTTTGCTGCAACAGCAACGCATCCATCGCGGTCAATATATTAAATTGATGCAGGCGTATCAGCAGGAATCTCTACGGACTCGTCAGCTTCCGCCGGTTTCTGTGGATATGCCTTAGGTATTGAAATCATATTAGGTAGTGGTGTAGAAGGATCTAACAGGTTCTGTTTCAATCGTAGTTTTAATGCTTCTTTATCCAATTCTTGACTCACCACGACCAGTGTTAAACGTTCTGGATGCAGATGTTTGCGCACGGCATTTTGCACATCTGCAGCGGTAATTTTGGCTAAACGTTCTGGATAGCGTGAAAGATAGTCGGCTTGCTCTGCATAAAAGCCCATTGTGCCTAACTGGGCATTAATCGTGGCATTGCTGCTGTAATTATTTGGAAATGCTCTTAACATCCCGGCCTTGGTTTCTTCCAGGCGCTTAGTATCAATCGGCTGATTTACAAAGTTGATAAAAGCCTGATGTGCGATCTGAATGCTATCCAGTAACTGATCTTGTCTAGTCGAATAACGGAAGCTAAATATGCCGGGTGCCTGACTAAAGCTAAATGTACTATAAGCACCATAGGTATAGCCGCGTTTTACCCTTAATTCCTGCATCAATACTGCATTAAACCCACCACCACCAAACATGCGATTGGCCACTTCCAGAGCAAGTCGATCTTCAGTAAAACGGTTTGGTCCTAAGTGGCCGAAGGTCACATGCGCTTGGGATGAGTTATAAGGCAAATGCACGATATCAAAACCCGATTTTTCTTCAGGTTCAGCTAATGCAACAGCTTTCTGTCCTTGAGGCAAATTGCCTGCAATTCGTTCAGAAAGTTCCAGTGCCTGTTTAGAACTGAGTTTGCCGGTAATGGCAATATTCATGTTTTGTGCTACCAGAAACTGGTCGCGGAATTTTTTCAGTAAATCAGCCGTAATTTTTTTGGTACTGCCAATGGTGCCGGTAATGGGTTCGGCATAAGGATGCTGGCCATACAATGCCCGATAAAACCGGATATCCATCAGTTTACTTGGATTTTCCTGAAGCTGTTTTTGTCCTACTTGAGTATTACTGAGTGCTAACTGTATACTCGAAGGCTTGAATGTGGCATTTTTGAGAACTTCCATCATCATGGCCAAAGCAGGTTCCATTTTTTTGGGATCTGATAAAGTTCTAAGGCGAACGACAAACATATCGCGATAAGCCTGCACGCTAAATTGTGCGCCTGTCGCATCAAAGACTGAAGCCACCTGTGCAGCCGTATATTTATCTGTTCCTTCGCGCATCAGTTTGGCTGCTGTGCTGGATAAACCAAATAGACCTTTAGCAATTTCCTGATCTCGTGCTGATCCGGCATTAAAGGTCAGTTGAATATCGACCATCGGCAGATCTCGGGTTTCAACAAATAGAGTGCGAACTTTGTAACGATTATTCAGGTCATGGATAAAAGGTGCCTGAAATGCCTGCTTTTGATTAATGTTTTTTAAGCTTTGCAGGAGAGGGATCGCTTGTAACTGACTGGGATTATCATTCAAATCAGGTTGGGTATCTAAATAATTTTCTGCCCAAAGGCTTGAACTGAGGCTTAAGCTGGTTAAAAGGATAAGAGAGCGAACTTTAGACATTGTAATAACCATTATTGATCTTTCTGTTCAGGCAAAAGGTAGAGCGTACTTAAATTTTCACGGACAAAATAGGCATTAGCAACCCGCTGAATGTCCTCTGCACGGACACTGTCATAATGCTGAGGCAGTTCATCCATCAGGCGGTAACTCAATCCGTTTACTTCAAGGTTTCCAATCATTTTGGCCTGTCCGCTCAGACTGTCCTGACTATAAATCAGATTTGAAATAAAGCGTGTGCTGATCCTTGCCAGTTCATACTCAGAAATAGTTTCAGTTTTTAGTAAATTAATTTCTTTCTGGATGGCCGTTTGTGCTTCTGTCAGATTTACACCTGGAGCCGGAAGTGCGGAAATACCAAACAGGCTATCTCCACGGTTATAAGGATCATAAGACACACTTACAGAAGTAAGCACTTTGCGGTCGCGAACCAGACGATCCTGCAAACGAGAAGAAATTCCGCTATCCAGCAAGCTGCGGATAATGGTTAGGGCGTAGGCATCTTGAGGATTCTTGGCGGTAGATAGAGATTTCACATTCCAGGTCATATACAGATTAGGCACCTGGACATTACTCTCAACTTCCATATGACGATAGCCTAAGCGTTCAAACTCGAGTACGTCATTACGTGATGGTGTAGGACGTGCCGGAATATCGCCAAAATATTTCTGTACCTGAACGAGAGCTTCTTGAACGTCAACATCCCCGACGATGACCAGAATGGCATTATTCGGGCTATACCAGTCTCGATACCATTTTTTAACATCACTGAGCTGAATATTATTGAGCGTTTTCATGTGACCAATCACGGGCTGACGATAGTGACTGGTGGGATAACTGATCCATCTAAATCGTTCAAATGCCTGGGCACGCGGATTATCATCAGTACGCTGACGCCGTTCTTCCATTACCACTTTAATTTCCGGATCAAAATCTTGCTGGCGTAACAAGAGGTTGTTCATGCGGTCAGATTCGAGTTCAAGCGCCATCGGAAAATAGCCTTTAGGATAGAGCTGATAATAGTTCGTGTAATTGGTAAAGGTTGCGGCATTAATACTGCCGCCATAAATCCGGCTCAGGCGGGTAAATTCATCATTGGGAACTTTGTTCGTGCCTTTAAACATCATATGTTCCAAAGCATGAGAGACACCGAGAATATTGCCGGACTCATCACTACTGCCGACTTTATACCAGATCTGTGTCATCACCATCGGAGAGCGATGATCTTCTCGGATAATGACTTTTAAGCCATTACCTAAATAGGTTTCGATGGTGGTGCGGGATAATTCACTCTGGGTTGCGGCATGTACGGGGCTAAAACCAAAACTCAGGATTAGTACTGCGACTGGAGAAATCCGCTGTTTGATGATTCTGGATAAGAAGGAGATAGCAAAAAAAGATATGGACACAAAGTCTTCCAATGAATAGATATTTGTATTTAGGATTATTTTTCAGAAATCTTGTATTGAAAGCAACCAAACACTGTTATTTTTTGGTTGTTTATTCATGGATTGGATTTCCCGCTCAAAACACTGCAAGTTATGCTAGAATTCAATTTTTTAACGCAATGCTTTTCAAGGATTCGGCATGCAACAGCAATCTAGTGGGCAAAACAAATTTTTGATTGATGCTGATATCGGAGATGATGATGTCACATTACCGAGTTTACCTGCGGTTAATGTGCCGATTGTAGAAACACCAAGCGCAACTGCTGAAGTTTCTGCACCTGTGGCGACGGAAGCTCAGGAAGAAGAACCTGCTACAAAAGGCGGTTTCTTTAGCCGTATGAAAGAGGGTTTAACCAAAACCCGTAAAAATCTTGCCGATGGGATGGTCAATATCCTGATTGGTGGCAAAGAAATTGACGATGAATTATTAGAAGAAGTTGAAGAACAGCTTTTGGTTGCAGACATCGGTGTTGATGCGACTAAAACGATTATTGCCAATTTGACTGAACGTACCGCACGTGGTGACCTGATTTATTCTCACTCGCTGTATAAAGCGCTTCAGGAAGAACTGGTGGCTCTGCTGGCTCCGCGTGTAAAACCACTGCATATCGATCCAAACAAAAATCCGTATGTGATTCTGGTGGTGGGTGTAAATGGTGTAGGTAAAACCACGACCATTGGTAAACTGGCAAAACGTCTGCAAGGCGAAGGTAAAAAAGTCATGCTGGCTGCGGGTGATACTTTCCGTGCTGCTGCAACTGAGCAGTTACAGATCTGGGGTGAACGCAACAATATCGCCGTAGTTGCCCAAGGTCATGGTGCTGACTCCGCTTCAGTCATTTTTGATGCTTTCGAAAGTGCGCGTGCCAAAGGTGTGGATGTTTTAATTGCAGATACTGCAGGCCGTCTGCATAACAAAGGTCACCTGATGCAGGAATTGACCAAAGTTAAACGTGTGATGCAGAAGATTGATGCGACTGCGCCACATGAAGTGATGCTGGTGGTGGATGCCGGTACAGGACAGAATGCCATTAATCAAGTTGAAATGTTTGATGAAGCAGTGGGTTTAACGGGTTTAACCATTACCAAACTGGATGGTACTGCAAAAGGTGGTGTGCTGTTTAATATTGCCAGCCGTACCCATGTACCGATTCGCTTTATCGGTGTAGGTGAGAAAATTGATGACTTGCGTCCATTCTCGGCAAAATCATTCGTTGCGGCATTGTTTGAAACTGAAAAATAATTAATGCAACTTGCGTCACATAAACTCCGCTAAATGCGGAGTTTTTTGTTTTTAAGGAGTTTGAATGCTCTAAAAAGCAGCATGAAAAAAACAGCAAATCCTGCCTGCCTAAATAAACCCATTATATTGTATGGAATTTGCCTGGTGATTGAAGTTCAGGCTATATGTAGAGGGTAAAAAATAGCATTACTCAATAAAATTGGGCAGGTATTAACAAATGACCTTACTAAGGATTTTAAATTTCCTAAAAAGAGTAAAGCAGTTGAACATTTAGAATTCACTTTTGTTGAGAAATTAAAAAAGTGCCGTGGGCCTTATCAGCTAGGTAAGCGTGTGCATTATAGTCAGGCTTATCTGACCGAGCTGATTCAGGAAGCAGTGCATAGCTGTCCTTCAACCTATAATTCACAAAGTGTGCGCTGGCTGATTCCGGTCTGGGGGCTTCTTTGCAACATTATAATGCACAGATGAATCACCCTGTAGCTGAGCATTTTAAAATTGATGAAAACTGGTTGCTACGTGCTCAGCTCTGTTTCGGTTCAATTGAAGAAGCAATAGAAGATAAAATTGAGTTTGTAAATCCAGACAGCTTCCTGGTATTTAGCTAAGACCGGCGATTTTTGAAATTAGCATGCGCTAAGGTGATTGATACAAAGGATCAACCTTAACATCTCTGAGAATGTTCTATAAATAAAACACATTGTTATCGAAATAAGACTGTTTTGGGCAGTGAAAATGCTTAGGATGATCTTATCGGTTTTTAATAATCAGAATAGAACGAGGTGAGATCATGGCATTTCTAGATCATATTAAAAAACGCCGTAGTATTTATGTCATTGGGAAAAATGTCAGCCTGGATCAGGCAGAAATTGAGTACATCATTAAAGAGGCGGTGAAACATAGTCCATCATCTTTTAACTCGCAATCTTCACGCGTAGTGATTTTGTTTGGTCAATCACATGATACTTTCTGGCATATTGTGCGTGAAACTTTACGCGACTTGGTGTCGGCAGATGCTTTTGAGGCTACCAATAGCAAAATAGATGGTTTTGCGGCAGGTTATGGAACTGCACTGTTTTATGAAGACCAGAATGTCATTAAAGGAATGCAAGAAAAATTTGCGCTATATGCAGATAATTTCCCGATCTGGTCAGAGCATGCCAGCGGTATCGCTCAGTTTGCAACCTGGACAGCTTTGGCTGAACATAATATTGGTGCATCACTACAGCACTACAATCCGATCATTGATGAAGAAGTGGCGCAAACTTTCAGTATTCCATCGAACTGGAAGCTTCGTGCTCAATTGGTATTTGGTTCAATCGAAGCCCCTCCAGGTGAAAAAATCTTTATGGATGATGCAGAACGATTTAAGACCTTTGCATAATCGATTTAGAGATGAGAAAGAAGTACTGTTAAGTACTTCTTTTTTATGTGTGATATAGCAGAAATCAGAAGATAGATAGTCTGATAAATGCTGAGTAAAGTGCTGTAGAGGCAAAGCATTTGTCATAGAATTGTCATTTGTACACGGCATAGTGCAATGAAAATTTTATATATTAACCAGAATGAGTGAGTGACATGGATTTACGTATTACAGCAGCTGTAGTTGCATTATTGGGCAGCACATCAGCTTTTTCAGCCGTGACATTAACCGTACCTGAAGAAATCAAGATGATTGCAGTGAATGATCAGGAAGTACGTTCAGGTCTATTACGCTCAGATCAAACTTATAAACTGGATGCGGGTACGAATGCGATTAGTGTTCGTTATAATGAATTTTTCCAGCACAATGATAATTCTCATGACATTTTAAAATCTGGCGTAGTAACTGTAAAAACTCCAGAACTTAAAGATGGTGAAACTTATAAATTGGGTTTAATTAACGCGCCTAAAAATTTTGATGAAGCGAAAAAATATAAAGATCAGCCAATTATTGGTTTATATGATGCAAAAAATCAGCTTCTGGTTCAGCAGGCAGGAGCAAAAGATGCAGCGAAACCATTACTAGGGCAAAGTATTTTAGGAAAATCTGTGGATTTGACAACGAATAAAGTTGTAACTCCAACAAATCAGCCGGCAGCGGTCTACACTCAAACTGCAAGCACACCGAATGTGGCTACTGCAAACGTTCGGGAAAATGCATCAGTTGGTCAGGTTGATCAGCAATTAATTCAGTTGTGGAAACAGGCATCTAAAGCTGAACGACAAAAATTTATGAATTGGCTTGGCGAGCAGGCAAATTAAAATTTATTGTTCAATATTAAAAGGGATCGTACTCATACGATCCCTTTTAATAAAAACTAAACCAGTAGAAATTCACATTTGCTTAAACTTTTAGGCCAAAAATGACTGGAAAAAAGCATTAAAACTGCTAAAAATAGCAATTCAGATTAAAAAATAAACGTACGATATGCTTTTTTGAATATTTTTAAGAAAAGCTCTTGCACTGGTTCTGAAACTGTATAGAATACGCAGCACACCAATGCATGAAACAAAACGTTAAGTGGTTGGGTTGGAGCTTAAAACTGACGAGGTTTTAAGTAAGATCATTAAGAGATTATGAAGAACAACTTGTGTGGATTTTTACTGGTTGATTGATCGAAATTATTTTCATTGATTGATTGGTTTGAATTACTCGAAGTTTATTTGAGCGAAATTTAAGTCAGGAAATTGATGAGCCAAGTTTAAGAGTTTTACTTATAAAACTCGAAATGATTTTAACTGAAGAGTTTGATCATGGCTCAGATTGAACGCTGGCGGCAGGCTTAACACATGCAAGTCGAGCGGGGATAGGGTGCTTGCACCTGATTCCTAGCGGCGGACGGGTGAGTAATGCTTAGGAATCTGCCTATTAGTGGGGGACAACGTTCCGAAAGGGACGCTAATACCGCATACGTCCTACGGGAGAAAGCAGGGGATCTTCGGACCTTGCGCTAATAGATGAGCCTAAGTCGGATTAGCTAGTTGGTGGGGTAAAGGCCTACCAAGGCGACGATCTGTAGCGGGTCTGAGAGGATGATCCGCCACACTGGGACTGAGACACGGCCCAGACTCCTACGGGAGGCAGCAGTGGGGAATATTGGACAATGGGGGGAACCCTGATCCAGCCATGCCGCGTGTGTGAAGAAGGCCTTTTGGTTGTAAAGCACTTTAAGCGAGGAGGAGGCTTACCTGGTTAATACCTGGGATAAGTGGACGTTACTCGCAGAATAAGCACCGGCTAACTCTGTGCCAGCAGCCGCGGTAATACAGAGGGTGCAAGCGTTAATCGGATTTACTGGGCGTAAAGCGCGCGTAGGTGGCTAATTAAGTCAAATGTGAAATCCCCGAGCTTAACTTGGGAATTGCATTCGATACTGGTTAGCTAGAGTATGGGAGAGGATGGTAGAATTCCAGGTGTAGCGGTGAAATGCGTAGAGATCTGGAGGAATACCGATGGCGAAGGCAGCCATCTGGCCTAATACTGACACTGAGGTGCGAAAGCATGGGGAGCAAACAGGATTAGATACCCTGGTAGTCCATGCCGTAAACGATGTCTACTAGCCGTTGGGGCCCTTGAGGCTTTAGTGGCGCAGCTAACGCGATAAGTAGACCGCCTGGGGAGTACGGTCGCAAGACTAAAACTCAAATGAATTGACGGGGGCCCGCACAAGCGGTGGAGCATGTGGTTTAATTCGATGCAACGCGAAGAACCTTACCTGGCCTTGACATACAGAGAACTTTCCAGAGATGGATTGGTGCCTTCGGGAACTCTGATACAGGTGCTGCATGGCTGTCGTCAGCTCGTGTCGTGAGATGTTGGGTTAAGTCCCGCAACGAGCGCAACCCTTTTCCTTATTTGCCAGCACTTCGGGTGGGAACTTTAAGGATACTGCCAGTGACAAACTGGAGGAAGGCGGGGACGACGTCAAGTCATCATGGCCCTTACGGCCAGGGCTACACACGTGCTACAATGGTCGGTACAAAGGGTTGCTACTGCGCGAGCAGATGCTAATCTCAAAAAGCCGATCGTAGTCCGGATCGCAGTCTGCAACTCGACTGCGTGAAGTCGGAATCGCTAGTAATCGCGGATCAGAATGCCGCGGTGAATACGTTCCCGGGCCTTGTACACACCGCCCGTCACACCATGGGAGTTTGTTGCACCAGAAGTAGCTAGCCTAACTGTAAAGAGGGCGGTTACCACGGTGTGGCCGATGACTGGGGTGAAGTCGTAACAAGGTAGCCGTAGGGGAACCTGCGGCTGGATCACCTCCTTAACGAAAGATTGACGATTGGTAAGAATCCACAACAAGTTGTTCTTCATGACGATGTATCTGAGGGTCTGTAGCTCAGTTGGTTAGAGCACACGCTTGATAAGCGTGGGGTCACAAGTTCAAGTCTTGTCAGACCCACCACTAACGACAAGCAAGCAATTGCAGAGTGAGGAAATCAGAGACATTGACTTATTGATAAGCTGGGGACTTAGCTTAGTTGGTAGAGCGCCTGCTTTGCACGCAGGAGGTCAGGAGTTCGACTCTCCTAGTCTCCACCACTCATTGCGATGCAATGAGTTAAACATTAAGCAAACGGTTTGATAGCTTATAGAGCTTAGTAAGAAAGCGGCGTATAATGCGCGGCATTGTTATTAATCTCTGTGATTTATCACAGTAATGCAGTCCGACGAGGATGCATATTAAATCATTAACAGAATATATTTGAGTTGAAATAATTTGTTCATACTCATGAAAGAGCGGAAACAAGAGATCGCAAGATTGATTGTTGAAGTGATTGAATGAGAACTAGCGAAATTAACTGAATCAAGCGTTTTGGTATATGAATCTAATTGAAGCTGTACAGTGATTAAGTTCACAAGATCGCAAACAACTACGTTGCTACACTGACTTGTAGGTGTAACGACTGTTTGGGGTTGTATAGTCAAGTAATTAAGTGCATGTGGTGGATGCCTTGGCAGTCAGAGGCGAAGAAAGACGTGATAGCCTGCGAAAAGCTCCGGGGAGGCGGCAAATATCCTGTGATCCGGAGATGTCTGAATGGGGAAACCCACCGGCTATAAGGTCGGTATCATAAACTGAATACATAGGTTTATGAGGCGAACGCGGAGAAGTGAAACATCTCAGTATCCGTAGGAAAAGAAATCAATTGAGATTCCCTCAGTAGCGGCGAGCGAAAGGGGAACAGCCCATTAAGTCATATCAGTTTTAGTGGAATGCTCTGGGAAGTGCAACCATAGTGGGTGATAGTCCTGTACACGAAAGGGCTGATATGATGATGTCGAGTAGGGCGAGGCACGTGAAACCTTGTCTGAATATAGGGGGACCATCCTCTAAGGCTAAATACTCCTGACTGACCGATAGTGAACCAGTACCGTGAGGGAAAGGCGAAAAGAACCCCTGTGAGGGGAGTGAAATAGATCCTGAAACCGCATGCATACAAGCAGTGGGAGCCACTTTGTGTGGTGACTGCGTACCTTTTGTATAATGGGTCAGCGACTTATATTCAGTAGCGAGGTTAACCGCATAGGGGAGCCGTAGAGAAATCGAGTCTTAATAGGGCGTATAGTTGCTGGGTATAGACCCGAAACCGGGTGATCTATCCATGAGCAGGTTGAAGGTTGGGTAACACTAACTGGAGGACCGAACCCACTGTCGTTGAAAAGCCAGGGGATGACTTGTGGATAGGGGTGAAAGGCTAATCAAACTCGGTGATAGCTGGTTCTCCCCGAAAGCTATTTAGGTAGCGCCTCGGACGAATACCATTGGGGGTAGAGCACTGTTTCGGCTAGGGGGTCATCCCGACTTACCAAACCGATGCAAACTCCGAATACCAATGAGTACTATCCGGGAGACAGACTGCGGGTGCTAACGTCCGTAGTCAAGAGGAAAACAATCCAGACCGCCAGCTAAGGTCCCTAAATCATAGTTAAGTGGGAAACGATGTGGGAAGGCATAGACAGCTAGGAGGTTGGCTTAGAAGCAGCCACCCTTTAAAGAAAGCGTAATAGCTCACTAGTCGAGTCGGCCTGCGCGGAAGATGTAACGGGGCTAAAACTATGTACCGAAGCTGCGGATTTGCAATTTATTGCAAGTGGTAGGGGAGCGTTCTGTAAGCCGATGAAGGTGGATTGAGAAGTCTGCTGGAGGTATCAGAAGTGCGAATGCTGACGTGAGTAACGACAAAACGGGTGAAAAACCCGTTCGCTGAAAGACCAAGGGTTCCAGTCCAACGTTAATCGGGGCTGGGTGAGTCGACCCCTAAGGCGAGGCCGAGAGGCGTAGTCGATGGGAAATTGGTTAATATTCCAATACTTCAGTGTAATGCGATGAGAGGACGGAGAAGGTTAAGTCAGCCTGGCGTTGGTTGTCCAGGTGGAAGACAGTAGGCATGCATCTTAGGCAAATCCGGGGTGCTCTATGCTGAGAGTTGATAGCAAGCCAGTTTACTGGTGAAGTGGCTGATACCATACTTCCAGGAAAAGTCTCTAAGCTTCAGTTACACTGGAATCGTACCCGAAACCGACACAGGTGGTCAGGTCGAGTAGACCAAAGCGCTTGAGAGAACTCTGCTGAAGGAACTAGGCAAAATGGTACCGTAACTTCGGGAGAAGGTACGCTGCCGGCGGTGATAGGACTTGCTCCTTGAGCTGTTGGCAGCCTCAGAAACCAGGCCGCTGCAACTGTTTATTAAAAACATAGCACTCTGCAAACACGAAAGTGGACGTATAGGGTGTGATGCCTGCCCGGTGCTGGAAGGTTAATTGATGGGGTTAGCGTAAGCGAAGCTCTTGATCGAAGCCCCAGTAAACGGCGGCCGTAACTATAACGGTCCTAAGGTAGCGAAATTCCTTGTCGGGTAAGTTCCGACCTGCACGAATGGCATAATGATGGCGGCGCTGTCTCCAGCAGAGGCTCAGTGAAATCGAATTCGCCGTGAAGATGCGGTGTACCCGCGGCTAGACGGAAAGACCCCGTGAACCTTTACTGCAGCTTGACATTGAACTTTGATCTTACTTGTGTAGGATAGGTGGGAGGCTTTGAAGTGGTGACGCTAGTTGCCATGGAGCCGTCCTTGAAATACCACCCTGGTAATATTGAGGTTCTAACTCTGCTCCCTGATCGGGAGCGAGGACCATGTCTGGTGGGTAGTTTGACTGGGGCGGTCTCCTCCTAAAGAGTAACGGAGGAGTACGAAGGTGCGCTCAGCGTGGTCGGAAATCACGCGTAGAGTATAAAGGCAAAAGCGCGCTTAACTGCGAGACCCACAAGTCGAGCAGGTACGAAAGTAGGTCTTAGTGATCCGGTGGTTCTGTATGGAAGGGCCATCGCTCAACGGATAAAAGGTACTCTGGGGATAACAGGCTGATACCGCCCAAGAGTTCATATCGACGGCGGTGTTTGGCACCTCGATGTCGGCTCATCTCATCCTGGGGCTGAAGCAGGTCCCAAGGGTATGGCTGTTCGCCATTTAAAGAGGTACGCGAGCTGGGTTTAGAACGTCGTGAGACAGTTCGGTCCCTATCTACCGTGGGCGCTGGAAATTTGAGAGGATCTGCTCCTAGTACGAGAGGACCAGAGTGGACGAACCTCTGGTGTACCGGTTGTGACGCCAGTCGCATCGCCGGGTAGCTATGTTCGGAAGGGATAACCGCTGAAAGCATCTAAGCGGGAAGCCTACCTCAAGATAAGATTTCCCCGAGACTTTATGTCTCCTAAAGAGCCGTTGAAGACTACGACGTTGATAGGTTGGATGTGGAAGCATAGCGATATGTGAAGCTGACCAATACTAATTGCTCGTGAGGCTTGACTATACAACACCCAAGCAGTTGTATATAAAGCATCAATTGATTTCATATTGATCTAACGATCAGACGAAGCCTTGATTTAGTTAAGCTAATCGAACAAACTAATGCGACTCAGATACATCTGTTAATGAACTCTATTTGAAGAAAGCTAGGCAAACGAAGCGCAAGCAACGTAGATAAGACCATAGCGAGTAAGCATACCAGTTGTGCTGGCGACCATAGCAAGAGTGAACCACCTGATCCCTTCCTGAACTCAGAAGTGAAACCTCTTAGCGCTGATGGTAGTGTGGGGTCTCCCATGTGAGAGTAAGTCATCGCCAGCTCATTATTCCTAAAAAGCCCTCTGCTCACGCAGGGGGCTTTTTTTATGCGTGGGGTTTAATAAGACAAGATAAAAATGGCTTAAATTTAATTTAAGCCGTTTTATTTATGTATTAATATTTCTGGAATGCATTTACTTAATTATTAGTACATTCTAATTACATTGATTTTTTAAGTTGCTTCTGGTGCGTTAAAACCTCTTTTGCATATTTTTTGCCTTGTTTACGCATTTTCCGATCTTTCTCATAGGCAGTAGGGCCTACATTATAATAGCCCAGTGCTTTTTCTAGGCTACCGCTAGATTCCTGATAACGTGACAGAATATAACTCCCACATCCAATATTGACTGCTTCATTAAATAAATCAGGTCCACAGGTAGATTGCCAATAACGCGGAACAATTTGCATAAGACCCACTGCACCTGCAGGTGAAGCGACCTGACTGCGATAGGTAGATTCCTGTCGAATCACGGCTGCTACTAGCAAGGGATCTATACTATGTCTTTCTGCATTCTGAATAATTAAAGGTGAAACGCGAGTAGCAGTTGTCGCAGGCACAGCATATGCAGTCTGAATTCCTTGAGACAGTTTAGCAGAGCGTTTTTCTAAGGAGTTACCTCCTAGTGAAGAGCAAGCACTTATTAATATTGTACTAAAGCCAAGCATCCCAATTTTTAAAGTAGTAGGATTTAAGACCTTTAATAACGAATAGTTTTTGCCAGAAAATTTGCCCAACAACTTTCAGCTTCCCTGTATTTTTAAAATTAGATTGATCTTAGGAAGATGTATTAAAATCGTCAAGAAATTAGATGATTTGTTTACAAAGACAAATTAGATTTTGTTGAATAATGAATTTTTTATGAAGAATTGTTTAAAGAAAAGCCAGTTAGTAGCCGAATTTGTATCTCTGGCTTTTCTTTAAAGTGTATGTGTTTAGATGCAAAAGAAAGCTTAGTCTAAAGTTTTTAGCATCCAGATTTCACAAGCTGCACTATGACCTGTATTGCCTTCGGGATGATCGAGATGTTCAAAACCTAATTTTTCGTAAAGCTTCACTGCCTGCCAAAGACTTGCAGTAGTCTCAAGATAGATTCGTTTAAAGTTCTGCTCATGAGCAAAGTCAAAGGTCAGATTTAAAATCTTTTTTGCAAATCCATAACGACGAATAATGGGTAAGAAATACATTTTCTGTATTTCTAGAATACTCTGATCACCCTCTAATGGCGCAATACCTCCGCCACCAAAGACTTGATCCTGCTCATCGATAATGACCCAATAAGCTGCATTTGGCTGCTGATATACTTCATACAGGTTATCCAGGATTGAATCACCGACAGCAAAACCGGATTCTGCTGCAAGTCCGAATTCTACGGAAACTTCACGAATAATCTTGGCAATTTGAGCATTATCTTGAGGTTGTATAGGACGAATAGAATACATAGGTTATGACATAAAAAAGGATGGAAATTTTATAGTCCGAAAACCATAAAAAATCCATCCTTTTTGTTGATTCATTCTTTAATGAAGCGGTATTTTCAGTTTTTTATTATTTTAATTCACTTGAAGATTTACCTAGTTCACGTCGAGCAATAATCAGTTGCTGGATCTGTTGAGTTCCTTCGAAAATATCCAGAATCTTGGAGTCACGTGCCCATTTTTCTAAAAGTTCTGCCTCGTTATAGCCTATAGATGCTGCTAATTCGACACATTTCAAAGTGATTTCATTCGCGATACGACCCGCCTTGGCTTTAGCAATAGAAGCTTCACGGGAATTAGGCTTACGATTATCCGCCATCCACGCAGCTTTTAACATTAATAAACGGGCAGATTCCCATTCGGCTTCCATACGATAAATCTGCGCTGCAATATTCGATGTTTGTAAGTAAGGTGTATGGTACTCAGAATCTAGCTGATCCTTAAAAATTTCCTTGGTTCTCTCTAAAGAAGCTTTAGAGCAACCAATTGCCATCGCTGCAACGAGTGGGCGGGTATTATCAAAAGTTTCCATGACCCCAGCAAAACCCTTGGCCACATCAATTTCAGCATGTCCAAGCAAATTAGCAGCAGGTATACGACAATCAATAAAACTAATTGCAGCCGTATCCGAGGCTTTAATGCCTAGCTTATGTTCCAGACGCTCGATTTTCATGCCGGGTGTGCCTTTGGGTACGACAAAGGATTTAATTGCAGCACGGCCAAGTTTTTTATCTAAAGTCGCCCAGACGACAACCGCATCTGCACGTTCGCCAGAGGTGACAAAGATTTTTTCACCATTGAGGATATAGTCATCACCATCTTTAATGGCAGTGGTACGAATGGCAGCTGAATCCGAACCACAGCCTGGTTCAGTAATCGCCATCGCTGCCCAGATACCGTGAAAGCGTTGTAACTGTTCGTCATTAGCAACGGCAGCAATGGCTGAATTTCCTAAACCTTGACGCGGCATGGATAAAAGTAATCCGGTATCGCCATAACACATTTCGACAGTACTAAGTGCTGTCGACATATTGACGCCATTTTTATTGCTTTCATCGCTATCACCGCGTTTATTGACCGCAGCTCCTGCATTCATGCCTTCGCTGCCTTGGTTCATACCATCGACGACAGAGGCAAGCATATCCAACTCTTTCGGATAAGCATGTTCAGCTTTGTCATATTTGCGTGAAATAGGGCGGAGTACATTTAGAGCAACTTCATGTGCCTGATCAATCAGCAATTTGAATTTTTTAGGATTTTGCAAGTTCATCTATTTTTTTCCTTATTCTTTGCTCAGGCATGAAGGCCAGAATGTACGATTGCTGTTGCTCTTAAGTCCCGATACCAGCGTTCTACCGGATGTTCCTTGGTGAAGCCATGTCCGCCGAGAATCTGCACGCCATCTGTGCCAATTTTCATGGATTTTTCTGCACAGAGCAGACGGGCCAGATAAGCTTCACGATGAAAATCCTGTCCGGATTCTGCCAGACTGGCGGCATTCAGGATCAGCATTTGCATAGCATCAATTTCAATCGCCATATCTGCAATCATAAAAGCTACACTTTGCCGATGGGAAATTGGTTCACCAAAGGCTGTGCGTTCATTGGCATATTGCACACAGTATTTTTTAACCGCTTCACAGGTACCGACCGCCATGGCACACCACATCAAGTTACCCAGATCAATAAAAGCGGTGTAATCAAAATCGTCATCTCCCAGGCGTTGTGCCGGTGTGTTATTAAATTTGAGATTCATGGTTTGAGTGGCTTTCAGGCCCATAGCCGAAGATTTTTGTGCAGTAATAGTATTATTGCGTTGCATAATAAATACTTCGGTTTTGCCATTCAGATCTGCACTGACCAGATAGATATCAGCAGTTTCTCCGAGCATCACCAAGGTTTTTTCACCATTAATTAAATAGTGGGTGGTGTTTCAAAAAGTATGCTGAAACAAAGCAGGTTGAATTTTGATAAAATAGAGAAATGCGAATAACTCTAGAAATCAAATGTCCAACCTGCCTCAGTGACAGTATAAAGAAAAATGGCATCAAAGTAGATGGGAAACAAAACTATCAGTGCAAAGACTGTAAACGTCAGTTTATTGGTGACCATGCTCTGAGCTATCTAGGATGTAATTCAGGCATTACTCGAAAAATATTACAGTTGATGGTCAGAGGTAGTGGTATACGAGATATCGCTGAAGTTGAGCGAATCAGTATCGGTAAAGTTTTACGTACTTTAACCGAATCGACCTACCAAATTCAGCCTAAACAAAGTCATTATGAGTCTCTTGAAGTTGATGAGTTTTGGACTTTCGTGGGAAATAAAAATAATAAACAATGGCTTATTTACGCCTACCATCGAGAAACAGGTGAGATTGTTGCTTATGTTTGGGGTAAAAGAGACTTAGCTACAGTTCAACGATTGAAGACAAAGCTTAAACAATTAGGTATTCACTACACCCGAATTGCAAGTGATCATTGGGACAGTTTCATCACTGCTTTTAAAAACTGCAAGCAAAGTATTGGTAAATTTTTTACTGTAGGTATTGAAGGTAATAATTGCAAAATAAGGCATCGAATTAGGCGCGGTTTTAGAAGGAGTTGTAATTTTTCAAAAAAGATTGAAAACCATTTTAAAGCTTTCGACTTAACCTTTTTTTACATCAATAATGGCTTCATTTAATGTCAGCATACTTTTTGAAACACCACCAAATAGTGATCTCCATTCGACGTTGCTTGAGTTTTTAACTGATAAGGATTAAAGGCGGCTGTTGCTTCCTGTACTGCGAAGGTAGCTTTAAGATGAGGATCATCAGCGAATGCAGTCAAATACTCAGCCTGAACCTGTTCTGAACCCCAATGGGTAATCGCATTAATCACACTAAAGGTAGAAAGCAGTCCAGCGGTCAGACTGAAATCACCTTGAGCCAACTGTTGAGCCATCAGGACATTGCTGACGATATTCTGTTCTGCAGCTACACCACCTAAAGCTTCAGGCAGCGCATAAAAATTAAGACCCAGATCAGTTGAATATTGCCAGAGTTCCTCTAGGAAGATTTCATGATGATCTGCATCATGTGCCAAGGGATAAAGGACTTCGCTGGCAAACTGTTGCATCGCCTCGCAGGTCATTTGCTGTTCTTCAGTCAGATTCAGATCAAACAGGGATTTGGACTGATGTGGTAAACGTTGTCTTTGAATTTTCTGACCAGATTTTAGGATTTTCTGAGTTTGGCTGAGTGTTTTAAAACCTGCTTTGGAACTTTGATAAAGAGATTTTTCTAAAAATTTACGCAGCTTTAATTGGTCGAGTAAATCACTTCCAGCCACTTTGGTCAGGATGGACAAGCCAAATCCTTGTGCTTTGTTCACCATATTGTTCATTCTAATTATCCTACGGGGTGTTATCTTATTTGCCTGATGTTGACATGCAGTTCTAGAAAAAACCATGTCATCAATGACATGAATCATTGTCAATCTATCATTAAAATAAAGAGAGGATTTAAATATTTAAGATATTGAAAATAAATAGAAAAATAAAATAAGAAAAATTTGGTTTTTATCAAAAATTGACCCGAATGACAAAATCATCCGGGTCTTATATAAGGCTAATAATAACTTAGTCTATTAGAGATGACGTTTAATCATTGCGCGTACATTAGTTTTCGCATCAATCACCGTCATGAAGGTATAAGCACCAATAAACTTACGGCTAATAAACATAAATTCTTTAGGCGGTACACTGAAATAACGTGAAGCCATGGATTTAGAAGCCTGCTGCATCACACGGCTATGAAGCTGGCTTTTTTTCCAGTTATAGCGGTCATGTTCATCCATCACACCTGGAGGCAAGTCTTTATTGTTCATTGGCGAGCTGAAGGCTTCTGTGGCTAACAGAAAGACTTTTGCCATATCCGGTTTGATGCTAGGCGGAATAGAATCAAAGAATTCATAACCGGTCATGGCTTTCACCATCATGTCTGAATCATGATGATAACCGGCCTGGATCAGGTTACGTGCTACATTGAGTAGATGCTGGTCAAACTGACGGATTGCACCGAAGTCGAGAAGCACAATCTTGTCCTGGATATTTTCACCATCCCCTAGACGTACCAGGTAATTGCCGAAATTCGGGTCAGTCTGCATCTCGCCCCATTCAAAAATCTCACGTACTGCGATTTCAAGGGAAGCTTCCCCCAGTTTATTACGACGTTCCTGTGGTAGAGACAGCATCACTGGACTATTGATCGGTACACCACGTTCAAAGGTCATACACAGGACACGGTCAGTACAATAGTTATCGATGATGGTCGGTACGATATATCGTGGATCATTTTGCAGACGTTTACAGAAACGACGGGTCGTATCCGCCTCAATTTTATAATTGACCTCACGATGCATCATCTCACGAACTTCATCGAACCATTGATCAAATTCACGGGTTTGCGGCACCATACGGGTCAATTTGAGCATGTTCTTAAACAGGCTCATATCAGAATCAATAGCCTCAGCTACACCCGGGTACTGGATTTTAAGCACCAGTTCCATGCCATCTGACTTGCGTACAGCACGGTGAACCTGAGCCAAAGAGGCGGTACCTAGGGGCTCATGATCAACCGTCAGATCATCTAGCTTGGAACCTAATTGCTGTTGTAATTGAGCTTTGATCGCCGGCCACGCCAAAGCAACTGTTTTATTATTTAACGTATTTAAGGCTTGAGTGACCTCTTCTGGCAGAAAATGTTCGCCATACAGGGCCATCATCTGGCCAATTTTGACAATTGAACCTTTAAGCTTGCCAATTTCTGCAACCAGATAATCGGCCTGTTCTTTCATGGCTTTTTTGCGTCTTCTTTCTTTTTCTTCTTCACTCGAGAACATAGAACCCGCACTGGATGCTGCCCAGCGCGTACCTGCCAGCAAAGATGCCTTTGCGATCGATAAGCGTCGATCCATTGAGGAAGTTTTCAATTGTTTAAGCTTATCGTTCTGATCTGACATGTAAACTCAATCCTTTTATCAGCATAAAGCGGAATAAATCATTGTAGTGGATATTACCGTGTCTGCACGTATTAAAAAAGTTTAAGCCGCTGAATTCACGGTGAAAATCTCGGCAAGAGCATATCGCTTGCCGTTTTGACCAGTGTAGGGTGAATATTATGACATTTGAAATTGAATTTTTAATTCAGATCGTTGTTGTAACTGTTGTTTATTTGTTTGAATATGTTGATGAATTAGGTTCTGGACTGTTTCATGCATAAAACCCAGCGCATAACCCTTCACAATAATGATGCTTGGCAGGCTGAAAAACAGGTATTTGGCATCTTCCAAAGTCGCGCTACTAAATACGCCTTGCTGCATTAATGTGGTTTGTAAAAATACCTTTTCCTGCTGCACCTGACTGGATAACTGGTCATTCCAGTAGTTCTGGCGCATGGCCATAAGATTGTTGTGCTTATAGCTCATAAGATCTGGGCTCGTTTGGACATCATTGCCGAATTATATGCGGCCATAAAATCAAGTTTCAACCAAAGAACTGTGACATCTTTTTAAGTGAGAAAAATATAGGATTTTATCGGGGACTAAGTTAGTATCAGGCAATAATTTAAACAAGATTCATTATTCAATATTGATTGGAAACAAGCCAGTTTTGGTGAAGGGGATATTATGCGTTTTGCATGTTTATTAATGGCAGGTTGTTTGGGGACGGTGGCATTACAGGTTCAGGCGGCTACAGGTTATTCTCAGGAATATATCCAGTGCATGAACTTTAGTTATGGCAATACAGCTAAACTGCAAAAATGTGTGAAAAAAGAATTAAAAGCACAGAATAAACGTCTGAAGAAAAACTATAAGACTTATCTGGAATTGAATGCGGGTTATCGTAATAATATTCGTGATCAGCATACAGTGTGGCAAAGTAAGCTTACTCAACAATGCAAGCTGACCATGAATACTCAATATGCCCAGATTAAACAGGGTCAATGTGCGCTGGAGATGGTAAAAGATCAGGCGAATTTGTATCAATCGCGTTCTTATCGTGCCGGTGCTTAAACTGATTTTAAGTTAATAAATCCTTCTGGAAATAGCGATAAATCTCAAAAAGCGAGATTCTAATCTGCCTGAAATCCAGAAGATCTGTCATTGATAAACCATGGAGAATTCGGGTTTTTCATGGTTTTGGCATTATAAAAGACCTCAAAACAAGGTATCATAAGGCGTTCTAAAAAATGACCTTGGAGACGCCTTAAGTGGATCGACCGACTATTAGCCCTGAACATTTGCAGGAAGCCGCTGAAAATTTAACTACCATTCGTGATTTTATTCGTTTTGGGGTTACAGCATTACGTCAATACGATGCGCACTTAGGTCAAGGTACAGAAGATTATTTTGCTGAAAGTTCAGCGCTGGTTCTACAAACCTTGTCACTGGACTGGAATGCAGATCCTGAAATTCTGGACTCTAAATTATTGCCAAGCGAAGTGGCTGAGTTCTTGAGCTTGCTAGAACGCCGCATTAATGAACGTGTTCCAACCTCTTATTTATTGAATCTAGCCTATTTCTTCGGCAAGCCATTCTATGTGGATGAGCGTGTTCTGATTCCACGTTCGCCAATCGTTGAGCTGATTGAAAACCGCTTTGCTCCTTATTGCCTGACTGAAAATGGTGAAATGGGTGCAGCAGTAAATAACCTGCCAGAAAATCCGAATCCAAAAACTCCACAACGTATTCTGGATATGTGTACCGGTTCTGGCTGTATCGCGATTGCATTGGCCTATGCTTTCCCGGATTCAGAAGTGGATGCAACTGATATTTCTAAAGAAGCTTTGGAAGTGGCGCAGATTAACTGTGAACATCACAGTAAGCAGTACCAAGTAGCGTTACTTGAATCTGATCTGTTCGCTAAAATTCCAGCTGAAAACCAATATGATCTAATCGTATCTAATCCTCCATATGTCGATGCAGAGGATATGGCTGATCTTCCTGATGAATTCCATCATGAGCCAGAGCTGGCATTGGCTGCTGGTCAAGACGGTCTGGATCTAGTTCGCAAGATGCTGGCTCAAGCAGCTGATTATCTGACTGAAGATGGTTTGATCGTGATTGAAGTGGGTAATTCTGAATGGGCGATGAAGCAAAACTTCAATACCGTTGATTTCCACTGGTTGCAGTTCCAACGTGGTGGTTCAGGTATCTTTGCACTGACTGCAGCCCAATGCCGTCAATATCGTGATTTATTCATTCAATCTGTTAATTCATAAGGAGTCGTTGACATGGCAGGTAATAGTATAGGGCAACTCTTCCGTGTAACGACTTGTGGTGAATCTCATGGTGTTGGCTTAATGGCCATTATTGATGGGGTTCCACCAGGGATTGAACTGTCTGAAGCGGATTTGCAAAAGGATCTGGACCGTCGTAAGCCGGGTACTTCAAAATTTGCAACACAGCGTAAAGAGCCAGATGAAGTTGAAATTATTTCCGGTGTGTTTGAGGGTAAAACTACCGGTACTTCAATTGGTCTTTTAATCCGCAATACGGACCAGAAATCGAAAGATTATGGCAATATCGCGCAAACTTTCCGCCCGGGTCATGCAGACTATACCTATACCCAGAAGTATGGTTTTCGTGACTATCGCGGTGGTGGCCGTTCGAGTGCGCGTGAAACTGCGATGCGTGTAGCAGCAGGTGCGATTGCCAAGAAATTCCTGTTTGAGAAATTTGGTATTGAAATCCGTGGTCATGTGACCCAAATCGGTACTGAAAAAGCAGAAAAACTAGACTGGAATGAAGTGCCAAATAACCCGTTCTTCTGTGGTGATGTTGATGCGGTGCCGCGCTTTGAAGCACTCGTGACTTCATTACGTGAGCAAGGCACAAGCTGTGGCGCACGCCTTGAGATCATTGCTTCTAAAGTGCCAGTGGGTTGGGGTGAACCAGTATTTGATCGTTTAGATGCTGATATTGCCCATGCCATGATGTCAATCAATGCCGTGAAAGGCGTGGAAATTGGTGATGGGTTTAGTGTCGCTGAGCAGTTCGGTCATGAAACCCGTGATGAACTCACAACAGATGGCTTCCTGGCGAACCATGCTGGCGGTATCTTGGGTGGTATTTCTAGCGGTCAGGATATTCGTGTTTCGATTGCGTTGAAACCAACGGCTTCCATCACAACTCCGGGTAAAACCATTACCATTAATCGTGAAGATACGGATGTGCTGACCAAAGGCCGTCATGATCCTTGCGTGGGTGTACGTGCAACCCCAATTGCTGAAGCGATGCTAGCAATTGTTTTGATGGATCATTTCATGCGTCATCGTGCACAAAATGCCGATGTCGTTGCGCCGCTTGAGCCAATTGAACCTAAATAATTTGCTTTATAGAATTAAATGAAATTAAAGTCAGACTTCGGTCTGACTTTTTCATATTTATAAAATGAAAAATAACAATATTTGTTTACCCCAACCTACGGACATTCAAGGCATTGTTAAGTTGATTAATACAGCTTATCGATCTAATTTGGGCTGGACGCATGAACATGGCATTGTTTCAGGTGATCGAATTAATGAGGCTCAGTTAAGTGAGCTTTTAACACGATCTGATTTTGAACTTTATGTTTTGGAAAATGATGACCAACTGGTGGGTTGCATTGGTGTGACACACTTGCCAGATTGTTTTGAAATCGGCAGTTTTGCTATTTACCCAGTCCGGCAAAATTCAGGTTATGGTCGAATATTGTTAGATTTCGCTGAGCAATACTCTAGAGAAAAAATACCTTTCAAAAAACTTAGAATGTCTGTTCTTAATGTTCGCATTGAATTAATCGCGTATTATGAGCGTTGTAGTTATCACCAAACCGGCAAAACAGAGAGTTATCCACTGGATGCAGATGTTGGACAGCCTTTAGTAGATTTAAATCTGGTGATTTTAGAAAAGAGTCTCGAAAAGACTTATGAAGTTATTTGAATCTATTTTTGATTCTAAGTGTATTTAATAAAAATAATGACAGGATGTATGAATGGAAGTATGGTTAAGTGCTGAATTAAGTAGGGAAGTGTTAACAGAAGATCATCTTGATCTCGAAAATAAAGCACGTAACACAGTAGAAAATGCCTTAAATGCTCAACTACAAAATAAGTCGTATGATATTCCGATAGATAAATGGAAGTGCATTGAAATTATGATGGGAAATGATAGTTTTGATGAACGTATTTTTTATTCATTTAAGCGTAGAAATATGGATTTCCGTTTTAAGGATTGATCCAACAAATTTTAAGGCAACAGATGATTTAGGCCGTGAGAGACTCATTTTTAGGATGCTCTTAAGAAGCCTAGATTTGTTAAAAGTTAAGTTTGAAAAAGCCCGTCCGAAGCTTGATGCAAAGGTTTATGAGGAGCTTGAAAGACTAAAAAATGATGCACTAAATGTTGCAAAAGATGAAAGTTGGATTTAAAGCGTATTTTAATTAAAGCCAGCCAGAGTGTTTTTTATTTATTATCCATTGAATTTTCCACTATTTTTATCCTGAAACGAGCCGCTTGTTGTATTCTTGCTCATTGACAGGCAATTGAATTGGATGCGATTGCCGCAAAACCCATATCATGATTTGTTCAATGTTTCAGACTATCTTCACTGTACTGTTTCCGCTTATTGGCCTGATTACTTTGGGCTATGTATTAAAACAAAGGAAATGGCTGGAAGATAGTTTCTGGCGTGGGGCAGAAAAACTCAATTATTTTGTCCTGTTTCCAGTTATGCTGTTTTTAAATCTGGCCGTAGCCAAGATTGAAATGGCAGTCATTAAAGATGTGATTCTGGTGGTCTTTAGCCTTATGGCGGTGGTCAGTATTGCGCTATATGTACTGCGCAAGATTTATCAGATTGGCTATGCACGTTTTGGGGTCTATGTGCAGGCACTTCTGCGCTTTAACACCTATATCGGGCTTGCAGCAGTGAATGCCTTATTTCATCAGCAGGGCATGACCATTTTCGCCGTAGTGATGGTGTTGTGTATTCCACTGGTCAATATTTTATCTGTACTTGCATTTACTCGTAGTTCAGATATGCAGATCTTCAAAATTCTGGTTGATCTGTTAAAGAATCCTTTAATTCTAGGTTCTCTTGTTGGAGGCCTATTTAATCTTTCAGGCTTATCACTCTGGGCTGGGTTTGAGTTATTCCTAAAACAGATTGCCTTATGCAGTTTGCCGCTTGGCTTGATGTGTGTGGGGGCTGCCTTACAATTCCAAGGCTTCCAGCGGGATATCTTCCCATTGGGCCTGGCGACTTTCGGACGTTTATTGGGAATGCCGCTCGCTGCGTTCTTTGTCTGCCAATTATTTGATATTGATCCTTTAACCACACAGGTACTGGTGTTGTTTTTTGCTTTACCTACCGCTTCAGCTTCTTATGTGCTGACGCGTGTCTATGGAGGAGATAGCCAGTTCATGGCTAGTATTATCAGTATGCAAACGGTAGTCGCGGCAGGATCTCTCATGTTAATTCTTTCCTGGTTAATTTAATTTTAGGCTCTGAAAGCCAGTCATATATTGAGAGTTTTCTCGTAAACCAATCTCGTAAATAGCCTAAGAAAATATTAACTTTATTGCTTTTCTTAAATGCCTTACATTGGAGCATGACGTAGGAAAATGAGGCAAAAAACCAAATTAAAATCTTAAAATTCATTTGAAATAGATAGTGTTATTTCTTCTAAATTTATTGAAAGTATCGTTACCACTTAAATCACGTGAATTAACATAAATAAAAAACTGTAGTCCCCGATAAGATGGTATATAAATTGCTCAGGATAATAAAAATATTATTGCAGGAGAGAAATGCTACTGCATTCGCCGAAGGAGCAAGGTCCCAGGAAACTCTCAGGCAAAAGGACTGCAATAATATATTAAACTCTGGAGAGAAGTGTTGAATCACTCACCGAAGGGGGAAGGTTGCTGCATACAGTTATGATGCAGTCACCGAAGCTCTCAGGTACACATGACAGATGGGAAAGACATCACATATTGAGGAGAGGTGTCTATGCGTCATGTTATTGTGATGGGGGCAGGCATTACCGGTGTAACAACAGCTTATGAGCTCGCTTTACTCGGTTATCAGGTTACGGTGATTGACCGTCATCTTTATCCCGCGATGGAAACATCCTTTGCCAATGGCGGGCAACTTTCTGCCTGTAATGCAGAAGTCTGGAATCAAAAAGCCACTGTGTTAAAAGGCATCAAATGGATGTCACAAAAAACCGCCCCGCTATTGCTTAATCCTTCTTTTAGTCTGCATAAATATAGCTGGCTGATGGAATTTCTAGGTCATATTAAAAACTATGAAACCAATACACGGGAAACGGTAAGACTCGCGCTACTGGCCAGAAAACGCCTGTTTGAAATTGCCGAAATTGAGCAGATTGATTTTGATCTGGAAAAGCGCGGAATTCTACATTTCTACCATAATAAAGCTGATTATGATGTCGCAATTAAGGTCAATGATCTCCTATGTAGTGGTGGTCTAGAACGTAATGCAATTACAAATGAAGAAATCAAGCAGATTGAACCTGCATTAACTGGAGATTACTACGCCGGGTTTTATTGCCAAAGTGATGCGACTGGAGATATTCATAAATTCAGTAACGGACTGGCAAATGCCTGTATGAAAAAAGGGATGAAATTCGAATTTGGTCAGGATGTATTTGCAGTCGATCACCAGGCACAGCAGATTACAGTTAAATGCAGGCCCAGCCCTGAAAATGTGCGTGCCGATGCTGAAGATGTGCTCGAGATTCAGGCAGATGCCATTGTAGTATGTGCTGGTGTCAGCAGTTATCAGTTGGCAGATCTGTTGGGTGAGCGAGTGAATGTCTACCCGGTGAAAGGCTATTCAATTACGGTACAGCTCAATGAAGAGCAAAGCCAGCAAAATGCTCCTTGGGTCAGTCTCCTCGATGAGAGTGCCAAGATAGTCTTGTCACGCTTAGGTAAAGACCGCTTACGTGTTGCAGGAACCGCGGAATTTAATGGCTATAATCGGGATATTCGCGTAGACCGGATTCAGCCTTTAATTGACTGGACACAACACAATTTCGATCTGTGTACTGAACATGTGATTCCGTGGGCAGGTCTGCGTCCCATGATGCCGAATATGATGCCTGTAGTGCGCCGTGGTAGACAGGAACGTGTCTTTTATAACACCGGTCATGGACACTTGGGCTGGACATTATCAGCGGCAACCGCAGCCATGATTAGCCAAGAAATAGCTCAGCATTACCCGGCATAAGTAGATAGCCCGCTTGCGGGCTATTTTAAAAGATCAAAAAATAATTGTTTATCGATTAAGCTTCTTCTACTTGGGGAAGAAGGTTGGGGTGAAGGGAATCTTTATAAAAACTTCTCCAATAAGGAGAGGGAATTTCTAGTTTAGATTTTTAAATATATATTTAGGACATTGATAGATAAAAATAAAAATCGACTGTTTAATCATATAAACGATAAATACCACTAAAGCGCTCGCAGCCTTTTTGTTCAGTACTGACCGTCAAGATTGCTTTGCTATAGTTAAAGGTATATTTGCAGTCATGCTCATTATCCGTAATCTGGCTTTTAGTTTCCGTCGTGGTATAAGCCAGAAAAGGAATGGTCTGGGTTTCTGCACGATTATTCGGATTGCGGTAGGCGATCCCTTCAATCTTGATGCGGTCTTTCGTCAGCTGATGAATCTTGAGATGAATCGGCTGTTTGGCCATTTGGCCCTGTTCAAACTTCAGATAGTGCTGAGTCAGGCTCTGATTCAAAGAAATATAAATATTGAGGTCATCCAGACGCTGGTCAAATTGCTGTTTAAAGCAGTCCAGCGTTTTACATTGCTGTAAGCGTGTGCTCCATAGTTGCTGGGTATCTTGCAACAAGCGAACAGGTGCATCTGTAATCAGAAAAGCGGTAAAATATTGATCAGCCAGTTTTTCACGCGGTTCATCTAGAGAGGCTGAGCAGATCTTTTTCATGGCTGCGTTATTGTTATGATGACTGCTACAGTCCAGCGATTCAGCATGAATGCTGCTAGCAAAAAGGCCTGTCCCGAGTAAAAGTCCCATTATTTTCATCATATTTATATCAGTTTTCAGTAGCATGATCGCTTATACTTTCACTGTGTTACGCTAGGTCTAACTATAGCGAAATAGAAACGTCGTGTACAAGATTTCAATCAGTTATTTCTAAAGGATATAAAAGTGATTGCACAAATTCGTATTGGTCAGGGACTGGATGTACATGCATTTGAAGAAGGTGATTTTGTCACTCTGGCAGGTATTCAGATTCCACATACGCATGGCTTGAAAGCACACTCTGATGGTGATGTAGTTTTACATGCACTTTGTGATGCTTTATTAGGTGCCTTAGCACTGGGCGATATTGGCCAGCATTTTCCAGATACCGATCCGCAGTTTAAGGGTGCGGACAGTAAGGTCTTGTTAAAGCATGTCTATCAGCTAATTCTGGATCGCGGTTATCGCCTGAATAATGCCGATATTACGGTGGCCTGTGAACGTCCAAAGCTGGCTAAACATAATCTGGAAATGCGTCAGAGCATTGCCGATGTACTGGATGTGGATGTGACTCAAATCAGTATTAAAGCCACAACCACTGAAAAATTAGGATTTACTGGCCGTCAGGAAGGTATTATGTCTATGGCAACTGTTCTAATCATCCACTACAAATAACATCAACCGAAGTTATTGGGATGAATCAGGGATAATTCCAGTTCATGTGTTGCTTTACGGCCTTGCAGCTGTAGGGCAACCGCATGAATTAAACCGGTCCAGGTTTCATTCGGTTCCCAGAGCTGATGCAGATATTCCTGCGCAGTCGGCATATCCATATTCATATAGTATTGACGGTATAGATATATCAGGCAGCTGACATGATAATTCTGCGTACAATGTACCCAGACCATTTGTTCTTTGACCAGATAATCAATCAGATCCAGTACCAGCAGGCACTGACTATCCGAAGGGGTTTCCCAGGAAATCGGCAACTGGATATAGTTCAGGCCAAGATCAAGACAAATTTTATCTTCATGTAACAGATGATGATCGCTATCTGTTAATGCCACATTGATTACGGTAGAGACGCCGTATTCTTTAATCAACCTCAGTTGTTCAGTTGTCGGCTGACCAGAGCTGAACAGATGGTCATGGATGAACTGAAAATTTTCAATTTGACTTAATGCAGTTTCAATTTCATTCATCAGATAAAATTTTCCTTGTTCAGAAATGAAAACGCCATCTTGTCGATGGCGTTTGTCAGTTCGTTTAACGATTAGGTAAAACGTCCTTCAATGCCTCATGCATGTCAAGCAACACTTTTTCTGTGGTCTCCCAATCGATACAGCCATCAGTTACTGATTTTCCATATTCCAGATCACAAAGATTGGCAGGGATATCCTGACGACCACCTTTCAGGTGACTTTCTACCATAATACCAACAATTGACTTGTTTCCATCAAGAATTTGTTCAGTAATGTTTTTTAAGACAAGCGGTTGTAAGTATGGGTCTTTATTTGAGTTTGCGTGGCTGGCATCAATCATGATTTTGCCACTGACTTTTGCTTTCGCAAGAGCTGCCTCAGCATCTGCAACTGAACCTGCATCGTAGTTAGGTTTGCCATTACCGCCACGTAGAACCACGTGTGCATATGGGTTACCTGAAGTACGAATCACCGCAACCTGACCTTGATCGTTAAGGCCCAAGAAGCTGTGACCATGTTTAACAGATTGCATTGCATTGGTCGCAACAGTTAAGCCGCCGTCTGTACCATTTTTGAAGCCGACTGGTGAAGACAGGCCAGAAGACATTTCACGGTGAGTTTGGCTCTCAGTAGTACGTGCACCGATCGCTGACCATGAAATTAGATCTTGATAGTACTGTGGAGAGTTTGGATCCAGTGCTTCTGTCGCACATGGCAGGCCAAGTTCATTCAGCTCCAGTAACAGTTTACGACCGATACGCAGACCTTTCTCAATATTGAAAGAGTCATTCATATCAGGGTCATTGATCAGACCTTTCCAGCCTACAGTTGTACGCGGTTTTTCAAAATAAACACGCATTACGATATACAGGCTATCTTTTACTTTTTCGCTTAAAGCTTTTAAACGTTCAGCATATTCATGCGCAGCCGCTGGATCATGAATTGAACATGGACCAATCACTACAAAAATACGCTTATCCTTGCCATCCAGGATATTACGAATCGTTTCACGACCATGCAGTACGGTTTGATAAGCAGTTTCAGTCAAAGGTAACTCTGCTTTCAACTGAGCAGGTGTTACCAAAGGAATCATGCTTTGGATATTCACGTCATCAATATCTGATGCTGAAATAGGTTTTGACTGTAGTGTATTCATTGCCGTCACTGGTTTGATCATACAAAAGGTTGTTTAATAGCCTGAATATAACATGAATGATGCGTCACTTTGTTATAAAAAAGATGAATACTTCTTTGAAAAAAAAGTGATGAATCCATGATTTAGTTTAAACAGCAGCTGTTTTTTCTACTGCTGTTACCAATTCAGGTTGGGCGGGTTGTGCCGGTTTTGACTTGACTGGATTCACAATGAAATTCACGCCAAGACAGAACAGGGTAATCCCAAGAATTTTACGGATAATTTTCTCTGGCATACGTGAACTGATCAGTGTACCAATCACAATTGCTGGAATAGAACCGCAAAGTAACCAGCCTAATAAAGTAAAGTCTACATTACCAGCACTCATATGGCCCAGACCTGCGACTAAAGTTAGAAGTACTGCATGTACTACATCCGAACCGATAATGCGGATCATGGGTAAATTCGGAAACATGAGGATCAGGGCCATAATACCGAAAGCACCGGCACCGACAGATGACAGGGTCACAAACACGCCCAGTACAATCCCCATGATCACGATCAAGACACGTTTATTACCAGATTTAAAGTCAACTTTGTCCAGATCCTGAGTCATGTCAGGCAGTTCTTGTTTGCGGTATTTATTAAAAAACTTTTCAATAGAATTGCGGAATATAATAGATGCCCCGGTAAGGGTCAGCATAAAGCCCAATACCATAGTCAGTGTTGCTTTATAATGTGTCGATTGACTAAGGTAATTCTCAAGTACCCAGTGGGTCACAAATGAGGCAGGGATACTACCGATCGCCAGCCAGATTACAATGGGCCAGACAATATTCATTTTCTTGGCATGAACCAATGAACCACAGAATTTAGAAATTGCGGCATAAAGAAGGTCTGTACCAATCGCGATATGCGGTTCAACCCGAAGCAGTGTAATCAGGATTGGGGTCATCAATGAACCGCCACCGACACCGGTAATCCCGACACAGAAACCTACCAATACACCTGCTAAAATAAATTCAATCGGACCAAACATGCATATATGCCAAAATCAAAAAACGAGCATATCTTATGACTTTTAAATATAAGTCGTTGTCTTGATTATTGATTTGCTTATTCTAAAAAGAGATAAAGACTGTAAAATTTAAAGTAATTCATCCTAATTTATATTTTAATTTGAATCATCTAGCACACCTTTCTATTGCTAAGCCTGAAAATTGATAAAGATTCTGCAAAATGCCTTTTGATTTATTTGTTTAAAGATCAGCCGCTTTAAATTTATTTTAATTTTTAAGCTGGGCTAAGGCGCGAGCGTTGTACAGCTTCCAGAGTTTTATTATTTGGGATAGCCACGATTTGTGAGTTCAACACTTAGGCATGCTCAAATCACGCTTTATGATAGAATCTGAACGGAATTAATTTGTCTCATTCGAGGGAATACACTTGCAAAATCGGAAACTTAAAATCGGAATCGTGGTGGGAGAAGTATCTGGAGATACGCTTGGTGCGAAGCTCATCCGTAGTTTTCGAGAGCAGGGTATTGATGCAGAGTTTGAAGGGATCGGCGGTCCACAAATGCTGGCGGAAGGCTTCAAGAGCTACTATCCAATGGATATTCTCTCGGTCATGGGCATTGTTGAAGTCCTGAAAGATATTAAAAAACTGTTTGCAGTTCGTGATGGTCTGGTCGAGACCTGGACGAAAGATCCAGTCGATGTGTTTATCGGTATTGATGCGCCTGATTTTAATTTGCGACTTTCCAAGGCCCTGAAACAAAAACAGGTACCGATTAAGACCGTGCAATATGTCAGTCCTTCAGTCTGGGCATGGCGTCAGGGCCGGATACATGGTATCAAGGCCTGTATTGATCTGGTGCTGTGCCTATTTCCATTTGAAAAAGCATTTTTCAAGAAATGGGATGTTCCGGCTGCCTTTGTCGGTCATCCATTGGCAAGCCAGTTACCCCTCAACAATGATCTGGCTGAAGCGCAGGCAGAACTGGGTCTCGATTCTACGCAAAAGTATATTGCACTGCTGCCGGGGAGCCGCCGTGGTGAAATTGAACGTTTAGGACCATTGGTACTGGATGCAGCCAAAATTCTGCATCAGAAATATCCAGATTATATTTTTCTGATTCCAGCCATTAATGAGATGCGCAAACAGCAGATTGAAAACTTGCTGGCACAATATCCGGACAGTTTAAAAGCGCATATCCGCCTGATGGAAAATACCAGTAGCGAGTCAAAAATTGGCCGCCAAGTCATGAATGCTTCCAATATTATTGCCTTAGCTTCAGGTACTGCGACACTGGAAGCCATGTTATTGCATCGTCCGATGGTGACCTTTTATAAATTGCACTGGCTGACTTACCAGATTGCCAAATTGCTGGTCAAAATTCCTTATTTCTCGTTGCCAAATATTATTGCGGGCAAAAAAGTCATTCAGGAATTAATTCAGTCTGAAGCAACGCCTGAAAATCTGGCTGCTGAAATTGAAAAGCTGATGGATATTGAAGCAGCTCAAATTCAAGTGATGCAGCATCTCACCATGCATAAGCAGCTGCTTTCCGGCAATAGTGAAGATCCTGTCAAATCGGTACTAGACTTAGTCCAATAAAGGCGTCTTGTTTTTCTGACAGGCAATACGATATTGGGTCGGGGTTAGTTCAAACTGTTTTTTAAAGCTTTGACTAAACGCCGTTTCCGAAGAATAGCCCACCAGATAGGCGATCTGCTGAATGCAAGATCCGCTATTTCTGAGATATTGTGCTGCCAGTCGAAGTCGATGCTGTTGCAGATAAGCTAATGGCGGCTCACGAACAATCTGGGTAAACAGCTGGGCAAATTTGGAACGCGACATATGGCATTGTTCAGCCAAACTTTCTACAGTCCAAGGCTGTTCTGGTTTGCCATGAATCGCTGCCAAGGCATTGGATAGTTCAGGATGCGAAAGGGCATTTAGCCAGCTTGAGGCATTTTCCAGATTTAAAATATAATCTCGTACGCATTCAATCAGTAAAATACTGACCAGATGATCCAGAATCTTGTCCCGTCCAGGACGAAGTTGTTGGGTTTCTAGCGCCAGAAATTGCAAACCAACTTGTAACCATTCTGGTGCTGTATCTCCCAGAATATGCTGGATGTGCAGATATTTAGGTAAAGCACTCAATAGCGGTTTCGCCATCTGGATATCCAGATTGGAACGAATCGCCAGAATAAAACTGCGTTCTGCTGAATGGGTGATATTGAGATCCACACATTGCTGTGCATGAGTCTGAAAATAAGAGTTGATCGAATGATGTTCAGAAAAATCTGCATTACCGGGACTAGAAATCCGATGGGCAGAACCTGCAGGCAATAACACCAGATCGCCTTGTTGCAGCTCAAGCAAATCACCATCTTTAAATATTAATTGCGCTTGACCTTGCAATAACACATAAGCCAGCATGGAAGGTTCATATTCATAATCAAACCCGCCTGGATGGAACACATTGAGGTAGAGATATTCTGATTTTTCCAGATGAATATCATCAAAAATTTTACTTAAAGCATCCATGCCTGACTCTATTCTTTTGTTTTAATTAATTTAATTAAATTTAAATAGTCCAGAATTGTGATTTAAGGCCAAGATTTAGCCTATTGCGCCAAAGACGCTGACATAGTTTTTCTGGACGTTCAATACTGTTCGCTAATGCTGAAATATTCAACTATATGTGCAGAGTAACATAAAAAAGGAGGGTCGCAATGAACGCCCCTGCACAAATTAGCAAAGCTCTGTTCACGCAGGATGCGTCAGTGCTGAAAGGTTTACAACTGGATAAAAAACGTTTTGGCTGGCTGCTCAGTCCCAGTTTGCCTGTGATCGGTATGGGAATTCTGGCTGGCTATCATTTTGGTCCCAAAGCCACTAAAAAAGTCTTTGCGATGGGTGGACCTTTATTATTGCATGTGATTATCCCGACTCTGGATGCTTTAATTGGTGATGATGCCAATAATCCAAATGATGAGCAGATTCAGGCATTGGTCAGAGATCCTTATTATGACCGGATCGTGAAGATGTTTATTCCTTTGCAAATGGCTGCCAATGCTTTTGCAGGCTATGTAGTATCCCGCCCAAATGTTTCTCTGGTCGATCAGGTTCTACTTGGCGTATCTATGGGGGCGATCAATGGAATCGGCGTGAATACTGCGCACGAGCTGAGCCATCGTTCTCAGAAAAAAGACCATTACTGGTCGCATGCCAGCCTGATGCCACTGGCCTATAACCATTTCCGGATTGAGCATCCTTATGGACATCATAAACGGGTGGCGACGTCAGAAGACCCGGCATCTTCGAAAATGGGTGAATCTTTCTACCGTTTCTGGCCACGTACCGTATTGGGTGGCTTGAAATCAGCAATTCAGATAGAAAAAAGACGTTTGGAACGTAAAGGCTTAAAATTCTTTAGTCAGGAGAATGAACTGTTTCATGGCTGGGCCATGAGTGCAGGCTATCATGCCTTGATGTTGAAAACGTATGGCAAGAAAATTATTCCTTATACGCTGACCCAAGCCTTCTATGGCATCAGCCTGTTTGAGATCGTGAATTATATCGAGCATTATGGGTTGAAACGCGGGCAAAAAGCGGATGGTACCTATGAGCGAACCTTGCCCGAGCATAGCTGGAACAATAACAACATCGTGACTAATCTGTTCCTGTACCAGTTACAACGCCATTCGGATCATCATGCCTATCCAAGCCGGCCATTTCAGGCATTGCGACATTTTGATGAAGCGCCAGAATTACCAAGTGGTTATGCTACCATGCTGATTCCAGCACTGATTCCACCATTGTGGTACAAGATGATGGATCAACGTGTGTATCAGCATTATCAAGGCGATCTGACTAAAGCGAATATTCTGCCTTCGAAGCGTGCCAAGCTACTTAAGAAATTTGGTCTAAAAGACGCTGCGGCTTGATGATGTAAACAAATAAAAATGCGCCATTCGAGGCGCATTTTTATTGATTTTTAATTAGGGCGTGTCCTCATTTGAAGAATTGGTTTTAAATACTTAAAATCCTCCTTTAAGTTATTTTTATTTCTATATTTTCAATGGCACGTACTCTTCTTACCGATGATATCTGGCAGCAAATTCAAGATACTATGCGATTACATGGTTGCTACCGTTCAAAGAATAGTAGAAATATCATGGAAGCGATCTTATGGAAACTGCGTACAGGCACCACATGGCGTGATATTCCTCAAGAATTTTGTCCTTGGCAAACTGCTTATAATCGTTTTAATCGTTGGGCAAGCAAGGGATTATGGAATAAATTTTTTTTTAGATTACGAGGCGTCTTGGATCAAGAATGGGTATTCATTGACGGAAGCTACATACGCGTGCATCAACATGCAAGTGGAGCTCGGAATGGTTTCGAAAGAGCAATTGGACAATCACGTGGTGGACGAACAACAAAAATACATCTTGCAACCGACGCGAATGGATTACCGATTGATTTTAAAATCACTGGGGGTGGCGTCCACGACAGTCAAGTTGCAAAACAACTGATTGATACTGTAGGCGAGGCAACTTATCTCATTGCTGATAAGGGGTATGATGCTGAGCACATTAGAATATATGCCCAGAACAAGGATATGATTCCCATCATTCCAATGAGATCAAATAGTAAAAGATCGAATAAGGAGTTTGATAAATATCTATATAAATTAAGACATTTAGTTGAAAATGTGTTTGCGAGATTGAAGCATTTCCGAGCGATTGCAACCCGATTTGATAAGCTTGCACGAAATTACCAGTCTATGATTTACATTGTTTGCATGTTTATTTGGTGTAAAGCCAAATGAGGACACGCCCTAGAACCAGTCACTTTGCATATTTAGACAGGTGTCATCGAAGTTCATCAGTAATTTAGCCTGATGTTCAATTTCAGGCAGTTCCCAATGAATAAAATATTGAGCTGCCTGAATTTTACCCGTCAGAAAGGCTTGATCTTCCTGTTGAGAAGATGTGCCAAATTTAAGTTGAGCCTGATTGGCCATTTCCATCCACAACCACGCGATAATAGTTTTGCCCATCATATCCAGATATAGCCCAGAATTGGCCAAAGCTTCACTAACTTTGCCTTGATGCAGAGCCTGACCTAAAACCTGAGTGGTCTTTTGCACAGTGGCAAGATGCTGTTTATAGACATCTGCCAGTTCTGTTAACTTGCTATCCTGAATCTCAAATAAGGTTTTCTGGATGCGTTGCATGAGCAGAGTCAGGCCTTTGCCATTGTGCTGCCAGAGTTTACGGCCTAATAGATCCAGAGACTGAATCCCATAAGTGCCTTCATGAATCGGATTAAGACGGTTATCCCGATAGCATTGCTCAACCGGATATTCACGCGTATAGCCTGCACCACCCAAGACCTGAATCGCCAGATCATTGGCTTTAGGACCATAGGCAGAAGGGAAGGACTTGACCACGGGTGTAATGAGATCCAGCAAAATGGCACTATCTTCATCTTGTGCAGCCTGATGTTCATCAATTAAGCGGGCTGCAAATAAGCACAGCGCCAAAGCACCTTCAACATAAGACTTTTGTGCTAATAACATGCGTTTGACATCAGTATGCTCAATGATATTCACGGGCTTGGCACCAGGTGTTTTTTCATGAACCAGCCGGCCTTGAGGACGGTTTTTGGCATAGTCCAGAGATTCCAGATAACCACGATAACCAATCATGGCTGCACCGAGACCAACACCGACACGTGCTTCATTCATCATCTTGAACATGTATTTTAAGCCATGCCCCGCTTCACCAATTAAATAGCCTAAGCAATTGTCATTTTCCCCAAAGCTTAGAACTGTTGAAGTAGTGCCGCGATAGCCCATTTTGTGTAGCAGGCCAGCCAGCTGGACATCATTGGATTCACCTAAAGTGCCATCTGTATTGGTTTTGAGTTTCGGCACAATGAATAGGGAAATACCTTTTACGCCTTGTGGTGCATCTTGGATACGAGCCAGAACCAGATGCACAATATTTTCAGTAATGTCCTGATCACCACCAGAAATAAACATTTTCTGGCCTTTAATTTTATAGCTTCCATCTGCCTGAGAAATCGCTTTAGTGGTCAGATCTCCCAAAGAGGAACCTACATTCGGCTCGGTCATCGCCATAGTCCCGGCAAAGCGGCCACTGAGCATATGCGGCAAGAACATTTGTTTTTGTTCTGAAGAAGCAAAGGCCTGAATCAGATTTGCTGCAGCGGCTGTCAGAAAAGAGTAGGCAACAGTCGAAGGATTCGCCGACATGAAATAGGCATTGCAGGCCATATTCACCAAAGTCGGCAATTGCATGCCGCCGTCTGCGTAATCATGCTGGACGCAGAGTAGGCCAGCATCAGCAAATTGTTGCCATGCTATTTTCACTTCATCAATGGTCTTCACCTGTTTGCCATCAAAACTCGGTTCGTGATGATCAGCCTTGGCATTATGCGGCGCAAAATAATCGGTCGCGATGCCTTTTGCCGTTTCCAGAATGCTATCAAAGGTATTTTTGTCATGATCCTGATAACGTTCCAGGTCAGTTAAGGCTTCGAGTTTGAAAACATCATAAAGCAGAAAATTGAGGTCTTTATCATTAATCAGCTGAGTCACAGTACGATCCTGAATGTGTAATCCTTGAGATAGCATCAAGACTAGCAGTTGCATTTATCAAGGAGGATTGTCAATAATGACATGAATAGGGTGAAAAAAGACAAATAGAAAAATATGCAACAGGTAGTGATTTTAGGCTTTGATGGTGCTTTGGCTTCAGCAATTACAGGTGTCGTCGATTTATTTGCTATGGCTGGCGTGAGCTGGAACCGGATTCAGCAGCAGGATGTACAACGCCTGTTTAAAGTCAGGATCGCCAGTCCAGATGGACAGCCAATTCGTTGTATTAATGGTCTGGAATTGCAAGCTCATTGTGCGTATAAAGAGATTCAAACAGCAGATATTCTGGTAGTGCCGACCATTGCCGCACCTATTCAAGAGGTACTGGATGAAAATCCAGGCCTGATTCAGTTTTTAACTTCCGCTCATGCACAATCCACCTTAATCGCTGGAAACTGCACCGGAAATTTCTTTCTGGCAGAAGCCGGCATTTTAGATGGACGTGTGGCGACAACGCATTGGGGATTTCAGGACATGTTTCGTGCCCGTTATCCTCAGGTCAAACTCAATGCCGATCTGATGATTAGCCGGGATCAGAATATTTACTGTGCAGGTGGAGGCTTGGCCTGGTTTGACTTAGGCTTGCATCTGATTGAACGTTTCTATGGTTTTGAAGTTGCCATGCAATCTGCCAAATCCTTTGTGATTGATTATCGACGTGATAGTCAATTGTCTTATTCATTAATGAAGATTGGTCAACCTCATCATGATGAACTGGTGCAAAAGATTCAGGACTGGTTAGAGCAGCATTTTCATGAAGAATTCACTTTGAATGCACTGGCAGAACGTTTTAATGTCACCACTCGTACTTTAATCCGGCATTTTAAGCAGGCGCTAAATATTGCACCGAACCAGTATCTGCAAGCCATTCGTATTGAAGCGGCACGTAAGCGTCTTGAGGAAACCGATCAGGCAATAGATCTGATTATGCAAAATGTCGGCTATCAGGATCCAAGCTCATTTCGGCGTTTATTTTATAAAAAAACAGGGTTAACACCCTTAGAATATCGCCGTCGTTTTAGCCGACGTTTCTAGATTTTGATAAACAGAGAGATTCGAAAATCTCTCTTAACATACTTATTAGCTAAAGATGTCTTTACGTAAATAATGCGTATAAATAGTTGAGGCGATGCTTTGCAGGAAGCCAGTGAACATGATCCAGTAAATGAAAACTTCACGTTCTAACCATTTTAGTCCGAAGCCTTCAAATCCGATGATGATCAAAAAGGCTGAACTAATCCCCAAAAATAAAATGTTATAGGATAATGACTTCTGCTTTAATAAAATCATGGTTCCTCTTTCGTCTTTGGCTTCCTGTGAGCACTCAAAGCGTATTTTATATATTTCACAGCAAATCACAGCAACCACAATACTTAAAATACTAGCCATCAATAACCAATATAGTGTCATGTTTCTTCCTCAGCATAACTAAACAGTTCCTCAATCGTGGTTTCAAGCACATTTGCTAACTTGAATGCCAGTATCAAGGAAGGGTTGTACTTCTCTTTTTCTAATGCAGTAATCGTTTGGCGGCTGACTGCCACTGCATCAGCAAGCTGTTGTTGTGTCCAACGTTTTTTAGCACGGAACACGATGATGTCATTCTTTAACATGTCTTTACTCCAACATCATTCAAAATGTAATATATATTTAACATTGTGTAAATTATATATTTCATAATGATGAAAATAAGCGTCATTTAAAAAGGTCGAGATATAAAAAACGGGCTTGATGCCCGTTTAAAAAGTATTGAATCAACTCGTTTAAGCTTTGACTGAGGTCGATTTAACCTTGCGGCCATGCAGCAGGTAATACCAGATCAGACAGCTAAAGGTAAGCAATGCAGAGAACAGATAAAGCTGACGATAACCCACCTGATCCAGCAGCATGCCGAGGAAATAAGGGCCGAAACCAAGACCTGCATCCAGTGCAATAAAGAAGGTTGAGGTGGCGAGGCCCATCCGTTGCAAGGTGGTACTTTTCACAGCAATGGTTTGACACACGGACTGGATATTCCCGAAACCAAAACCTAATAACGCGGCACTCGCCAGTAACATCACAGAGTTTTGTGTTTGACTCAGCATCAGAATACCTACTGCCATAATCACGATTGCAGGGTAGATAATGATGTTTTCACCTTTACGGTCCATTAATGGGCCAGTAAAAGGACGCGACAGCAGAATAGCAAAGGCATACATCAGGAAGAAGAAAGAGGCTGCTTCGACCAGATTGATGTCCTTGGCATAGAAGTGAATAAAGGATAGTACGCCTGAATAACAGGTAGCCACCAGCAGGACAATCACTGCAATCGGCAAGGCATTGGGCTCTACATATTGAGCGAGTTTACTGGCAGATTGTGGAACAGAGGAAGTTGATGTACCACTCGCTTTAAGGCGCGGCGGCTGGATAAACAGACCGCAGATCAGGCAGCTGAGCGCAACGATAGTGGTGAAGATAAAAATCACCTGATAATTAAAATTCGTCATCAGCCAGATCCCGACAAAAGGACCAATCGCTGTACCAAGCTAGGACTTACGCATTGAGGGATTTAAAAAAGTCTCAAACTACTTTATAACGTATCTGTGATCAGACGAACTAAACATGCTTCTACAGCAACTTGTACATTACCCATTTATATGGGCTTTCTCATGACAGAACCAAACTCTATTAGCTGCACACAACTTGCCGAGACTTATAATATCTCGCATGACAGTGTAAATCGCTTTTTGGAGCGTGAAGACTACACAGCTCGCGATCTATATCAAGAAGCAATTCAACACATTGATAATAATAAACTTATAGTCAGTATTGATGATACTGTTTTAGATAAGCCATATAGTCAACATATGGACTTAGTTAGCTATTTTTGGTCAGGTAAACACCACCGATCCGTCAAGGGTATTAATCTCATTACCTTGTATGCGACAGATCAACATGGCAAAAATATTCCAATTAATTTTCGAATTTATGATAAGTCAGAAAGTAAAACCAAGAATGATTACTTTATGGAGATGTTAAGTGAAGTACTCGATTGGGGTGCAAAGATTCAATTCATTACAGGTGATAGTTGGTATTCATCGACTGAAAATCTAAAAACCATAAGAAAACATGGTATTCGATTTATGTTTGGTGTCGACAGTAACCGTAAGGTTTCCCCTGAAAAAGGACAATGGTTTCAACTCCGTTTATTGCCGAATTTTCATCAGGGTCAAGTGGTCTGGCTCAAAGATGTTGGCTTTGTACAATTATTTAAGACTCAGTTAAAAGAACAGCAGAGATTTTATATTGTGCATCAAGATGAAGATGATTTATTGTCCTTTGATGGTTTTTATGAATTACATTCAAGTCATTGGAAAATAGAACAATATCATCGAGTAATTAAACAGGTTTGTCATATTGAAAAGTTTCAAGTAAGACGATCCAAGCTGATTTTGAATCATATTTTCTCAGCCTTGATGGCCTATGTTGAGATACAAAAGAACCAGTTTGAGCGGATCTTTGAAAATGTATATCGTTGGCAGAAGAAATTATTTAGACCAATTATCAAGAACTTTATTGATGAATTTATTCTCGATAAGAATCATCTGCTGCCACAGAAAATCTATAAATAATAGTGCGTAAGTCCTACAAGCGTACTGCTCATACTGAAATAACCGATACCTTCACCACGTCGTGTTGCCGGAATGGTTTGCGCAATTACTGTGCCGAGTACGGTAGAGGCCATACCCATCATAAAGCCGTGGATCAGACGAATACCCAATAACACTTCTAGTTTGGCCGGAATCATATAAAGTCCGGAAAATAGTAAAAAGCCAGTCAGGCCAATCACTAGAGTATTTTTCAGCCCTAGACGATTCAGCAACTTCCCAATAAATAAGCGTCCAATTAGCGTTCCGACAATAAACAGACCGGATACCAGACCGGCTTGTGCAGTCGATGCTCCCAGTTCAGCGACCGAGAAACCGACAATCACGATCACCAGCAGGTAAAACACCAGAACAAGCTGGAAATTAACCAGACTGACCAGGACGAAATTAGGGGTCCATAAGCGGGCTTGATCTTGGCTCATTGTGGTGTTTCCTGAGATGAAGGGTGTAATTGCTGAATCAGCTGAACCAAAGTATTTTTACTGCTTTGCAGATCATCTGCGTCAATCTGTTGCAGTAACTGATCTTCAAAAGCATCAATCTGTTTAGAACACAGGTTAAAGGTTTTAACCCCTTGCTCGCTGAGTTTAAATACTTTTTGACGTTTATCTTCGGTTTCGATCTGGCAGATTAAGTCGAGTTCACTTAAATGCTGGATACGTTTGGTTATGCTTGGTTTTGAAACATTTAAATAGCTTGAAATATCAACCAGCGTGCATTGCTGTTGGGATTGAATGGTATAGAGCACTTGCCATAAGGAATAATTAAGTTGGGAGGATAACAAAATAGTATTGATTTCATCACTCATGAGTCGTGCGCAACGCAGCAACAGTGAACGAAATCTGGAAGAGGGTTGAAACATATAGTTAACCTAGCTAACTAAATTGTGCCTAATTTACGCCTCTTTATTCAATTAGACAAGAGGGAAATTTTGAAAATTTTTGCATGGTTAACGTCTTTTTGACTAAGTTATTACAAGTCTTTAACCTGATTAAAAAACAATCAACAAAAGACTACATACTTTTAAGAATGATTCAGCCTAAGCTACCTAAGCACTAGAAAAATCCATCACTTAATAACTGAAGGGCAGATATGCCAAATAACACTACATAGGTGAAGTTTATGACTCTGGGTTTAACTGCATTAGAGTTAGCACGTATACAGTTCGCCTTTACTGTATCTTTTCATATTATCTTTCCTGCAATTTCAATCGGATTGGCAAGTTTTCTGGCTATTCTGGAATGGCGCTGGTTAAAGACTAAAAATCCGATTTTTCAGGATCTGTTCAAGTTTTGGGTCAAAATTTTCGCCGTTGCATTTGGTATGGGCGTCGTATCCGGTGTGGTAATGAGCTATCAGTTCGGAACCAACTGGAGTGAGTTTTCCCGGGTCGCTGGAAGTGTGACCGGACCCTTGCTGGCTTATGAAGTTTTAACTGCGTTCTTTTTAGAAGCCGGATTCCTGGGCATCATGCTCTTTGGCTGGGATCGGGTTGGCCCACGAGCACACTTTTTCTCCACTTTAATGGTCGCAGTCGGCACCTGTATTTCCATGTTCTGGATTTTATCTTCCAATAGCTGGATGCAGACCCCACAAGGTTTTGCGATTGAAAACGGCCTAATCGTCCCGCAGGATTGGGTAGCGATCGTATTTAACCCGTCTTTTCCTTATCGTCTGGCCCATATGGCGATGGCCGCCTTTCTGGTCTCGGCCTTACTTGTAGCCTCAACAGCAGCATGGCATCTGATCAAGGGTCGTCGCGATCCTTTAGTTAAAACTTCATTTTCCATGGCCATGTGGCTGATTCTGGCACTTGCACCTTTACAGATTTTTGTGGGGGATATGCATGGTCTGAATACACTTGAACATCAGCCAGCCAAACTGGCCGCGATGGAAGGCCATTGGGAAACCAATCATGATGAAGGAATGCCTTTATACCTGTTTGGGATTCCAGACATGCAAGCGGAAGAAACCAAATATGCAATTGGTATTCCTAAATTGGGTAGTCTGATTCTGACGCACTCTATGGATGGAAAAGTCACGGGGCTTAAAGATTTTGCGCCTGAAGATCGACCCAATTCACTGGTCGTGTTCTGGAGTTTCCGGATTATGGTCGGGATGGGTATGTTGATGCTCTTGCTTGCATTATGGGGGCTATGGTCACGTACCCGAGGACGTTTTTATGAGTCACGTGGTCTGCATCGTTTTGCACTCATCATGGGTCCATCCGGATTTCTTGCCATGCTGGCAGGATGGTTTACCACAGAAGTCGGCCGTCAACCTTGGGTTGTCTACGGCATTATGCGGACCAAAGATGCATTATCACCAGTGTCCGCTGAACAGGTCGGTTTGACCTTGATTATCTTTGTGGTGGTGTACTGCGTTGTTTTTGGCGTAGGAATTTTCTACATGTTGCGCCTAATGCATAGAGGTCCAGAATTTATTCATTCCAGACCACACCATGAATCGGATAGCGATGTGGTTCAGGCTTCCCGTCGACCATTGAGCAGTATTCGCGAGCGTATTGAAGATGTTCCTGAACATCCGGATCAGGAGGATAAAAAATGATTGATTTATCATTAATTTGGATTGCGATTATTGGACTGGGTGTACTGGTCTATACTATTCTCGATGGTTTCGATCTGGGCATTGGCATTCTATTTCCATTCTTCCCGCATCAGGATGAACGCGATGTCATGATGAATACGGTCGCTCCGGTCTGGGATGGTAATGAAACTTGGATGGTTCTAGGGGGCGCTGGATTATTTGCTGCCTTTCCATTGGCTTATTCGACGGTACTCTCAGCACTGTATATGCCCATTATCCTGATGGTGATCGCCTTGATTTTTCGTGGTGTTGCTTTTGAGTTCCGTTTTAAGGCGAATAAAAGCAAACATTGGTGGGATAAAGCTTTTATAGGTGGATCGATCGTCACCAGTTTCTTGCAAGGGATGATCCTGGGTGCATATATTCAGGGAATTGAAACACGAAATGGTGTCTATGTAGGTGGTGGTCTGGATTGGCTCAGTCCATTTAGTATATTTACAGGAATCAGTGTCGTGGTGCTATATGCAGCATTAGGCTGTGGATGGCTCATTTATAAAACCGGTGATGATTTACAGGATCGCATGTTTAAACTGATGCCGAAGCTGATTATAGCCTTATTGATTATTCTAGGTGCAGTTAGTGTTTATACGCCGTTGACCCATCCGCAAGTTGCGGAGCGCTGGTTCAGCCAGCCTCAATTTACCTACTTTATGCCCGTACCGATCCTGGTCATATTGTTTACCTGGCTGGCCTTACGTGCCTGTAAAAGACGCAGTGAACTAGGACCATTTTCCTATATGTTAGTGCTGGTATTCCTGGCATATACCGGTTTTCTGATTAGTCTGTGGCCTTATATTATTCCACCATCAGTCACGATCTGGCAGGCAGCGGCACATGAAAATAGTCAGTTATTTGCTTTGATTGGAGCCTTAGTCCTGATTCCGATTATCGTGATTTATACCTGCATGTCCTATTGGGTATTCCGGCATAAGGTGCGTGTTGGTGATGATGGTTATCATTAAGGAGCAGGTATGACACGCAAACAGATAGTATGGTTTGTAGGCTTATGGCTTGCAGGTTTTTTGACACTGGCACTTATTGCAGGGGCATTCCGCTTTCTGGTGCATTTGGCCTATTAGGTCATCATATGAACTGAACAAGCAAAAGGGATTTGTTAGTACAGATCCCTTTTTTATAAGCTAAATTTTAGATCTTAAAAATCAAGATGAGGCTTTGATCTGTTTACGATACACACTTGGACGGACAGGGCGGCTATTTTTCCATAACCCTTTTTTCTGCTTTTTGGCTTTATTCTGTAGTTCCATCATATAGCGTAAATGGTTTTTATCCCGGATATATTCCTCATAAACCCATGCCGCACCACGTTTCACAATCTCTTCATTGATATTCTTGCGATAACGATAGACCACACCGACACAGCGACCATATCGGTCAATATCAGTAATTTGTACACGAATTATTTTATTTTTAACCATACTTTGAACCAGGCGTAACGATTCCTTACCATAGGCCTGTGAAGATTCAGGTGCATCGACATAAGCAAAGCGCAGTTTGGTCTCAGAGCGACGGATATTAAAACGGTAGCAGGTGAGGGTATCGCCATCACTGACAGCACTAACCCGGCACCAGTATTTCTTACCTTTCTTAAAGGGGCGAAATAGGTCCTTTAAATACACCGTAATTTTATGCAGTAGATAATAGGAAAAACACAGAAGTACGAAGCCCAGCACAATTTGCCAGGTGGTGGAGAGATGTAACAAGGGCAAGATCCAAATCAGCAAAAACAGCCGCATAAACACAGCTAAAAGTTGAGCCATTTTAGATCAAAGCCACTCCGCATAAGGCTTAAAAAGTCATCAATCAGTGTTTAGTTTTGTACCGATAAAATAGCCTAAGCACTATCAAATTAACCCAATCGCAATCCTAAAACCTGATAATAAAATAGCCTAAGCAATTTTAAATCATCTAATAAATAGCCTAAGTAAAAATTTTATAAATTTCATTTTTCAAAAATCGATGTCTTTTATTTTCTTGCAGATCTTTATGCCAATACATCCCCATATTAATTTTCGGCAGTTGTACAGGAACATCAAAAATATTCAGACAGTTTGCTAACTGTAGATGTGTCAATACATTTTTAGGAATTGTCAGCATGGCAGTCTTTTGTTGTTCCAGAATTTGGAGGGCTGTGGAATAGTGCTGACAACGTAAAAAAATCTGCCGGGAATAATGTTTTCGACTTAAATATATATCTTCAACTAAAACTCCCGTACGGCGTGAGGAAACGCCAATATGAGGTGAGGCCAGATAAATCTGTTCATTCATTTCTGTTTGTTGTGTACAGACCACGAATTCATCTTGTACCAGTCGTTCAAACTGAATTTTTTCACTAATACTTTGCTCCAGATCAATGACAAAATCGACCTGTTGAGAGGCGAGATCTGCAGCAATATTTTTACGGTCGAGTTTCATGCTACTCAGCTGAAGATCCAGGTTAATTTTTTGAAAATGTTGAACCAGTTTTGGAAATATCATGGGTTCAATTTCATCATGTACAGCGATTTTTAAGCTATGAATCAATTCCGGTCTGAATTGCTGATGCTGCATCGAAATATTCTGAATCGCAAAAAGTGCATTTTTAATTTCAGGATAGATCTGATCCGCAAACGGTGTGGGCTGCATCTTGCTACCCGTTCGCACAAATAAATCATCCTGTAAATGCTGTCTTAAACGTTGTAAAGCATGACTGGCCGCTGACTGGCTTATCGATAGAATTTGCGCAGCTTTAGAAATACTGTTTTGTTCGTAAATGGCAATAAAAAGTGGATAAAGATTAATATCAATAACGCCAATCTCAACTTAAAATAAGATTTTCGAATTGAATTGGTGAATGACCAAGCTTTTTATTTAGCACCACACAAATTGTATGCGACAGAATTTTACGAGTTATGCGGTGGGTTAAATGCCATAGATCTTTTGCCCTCACTTTCTGAATGTGAAAGCGATCTGTTAATTGACCAATCACTGTTTCAATCTTTCTTCTGGCTTTCATCAGTATTTGCAGTGTCTCTTTAGGTCTGAAATCTATCATGTTTTTTCTAAAGGGTGTTTGTAAATCAATACCCTGATATTCATAATATCGTTTCAATTCTGGTCTTAAATAGCCCTTATCTGCTCCCAGTAAACCGTAAATATCATTCGTAATTTCAGGTGCAACATCTCGCTCATCACAATGAGCAGGTGCAAAGGTATAACCCGAAATCATGCCTGAAAGATTAATGACGATATGAGCTTTGAAACCATAATATTTTTCTTGTTTTGCAGCACAATAACTAAAACCTGCGTATTCTTTAAAGTTTTTATGCTTTCTAGCTCTGGTATAACTACAGACAGGGAGTGGGAAGCCATCAATAAAGTGAATGTTATCTGAACCATAACGCTGAATGAGCTGTGCCATAATGGATTGACTGACATGCCACAGGTTTGCACAATGTTTACAGAAATTGGGATAAGATCCTAATTTTGGAAACCATTCTAACCAATTGTTTTTGAAATACATCCAAATATTTTTGTCTGTATCTAAACCAAGAAATTCACCTACTATTTGCATAGTGATGATTTCTGCATCAGTAACAGCAGGCGGAAAACCACGAGTTCTCAGGGGCTGAGTAACAACAATGGGATAAAGTTCTTCTATGATTACATAGACAAAAATGATAAATTCTTCAATGGACATAACTTTGCTTTAATTTCTTGGTGGAAACTAAAATAGGGTTATGTCCTTTTTATTTCAATCACTTAAAAAGTTGAGATTGGGGTATCAATACGATGAAAATTTCGTAGGTCCATCACGGTTTTTGAATGAATACTATGCATACTGCTATATGGAATTAAATCATTTTATTCATAATATATTTTGGGTTAAGGTGTTGTAAAGCGTATGAATTAGAATATTCAGAGGGATAAAGCAATGTTTGAGTTGTCTGTACGAGCACAGGATTATTTAAATAGAACAAAAAAGTTTATTACTGATGAAATTGAACCTGTCGAGGCTGGTTTCTGGCATCAGGTGCATCAACTGAATCAAGGTGGCGACTGGACCAAATGGCAATGGCCGGCAGAGCTTGAAATATTGAAAGATAAAGCCAAAGCGGCAGGTCTTTGGAATATGTTTTTGCCTTGTCCAGAATTAGGTCAGGGATTATCCGTTCAGGAATATGCACATATCGCTGAACTTTCTGGACGAAGCCTGATTGCACCTACCGTCTTTAACTGTAATGCGCCAGATAGTGGTAATATGGAAGTATTGTGGCGCTATGGTTCTGAAGAACAAAAACAGCAATGGTTGATGCCACTTCTGGAAGGGAAAATCCGTTCAGTGTTCTGTATGACTGAACCTGCTGTGGCTTCAAGCGATGCTACCAATATGCAGGCGACGGCAGTAGTTGAAGGTGATGAAATTGTTTTGAATGGTCGTAAATGGTGGTCTTCGGGTTTGGGTGATCCAAATGCCAAAATCATCATCTTTATGGCACATACACCGGATGAATCCAAAGATCGTCATCATCAGCATTCCATGGTTTTAGTTCCAGTCGATACTGCAGGCGTGAAAATTGAACGGATGCTTCCAGTCTTTGGTGATTATGATGCACCACATGGCCACGGCGAAGTCAGCTTCGATAATGTTCGTGTTCCAGTTTCGAATTTTATTGGGGGTGCAGGTCAAGGCTTTGAAATTGCCCAAGGGCGTTTAGGGCCAGGCCGTATTCACCATTGTATGCGTTGCATCGGTGCTGCTGAAAAATCATTAGAACTTATGATTGACCGGGGCATGAGCCGTACCGCATTTGGTAAAGAGATTTTAAAACTGGGTGGTAACCTGGAACGTGTCGCAGAAGCTCGCGTTGCCATTGATCAGGCTCGATTATTAACCTTGTGTGCTGCCTATAAAATGGATACTTTAGGGAATATGGCAGCACTGACTGAAATTTCTGCAATTAAAGTCGTTGCGCCAAGTGTACTGGAGAAAGTTGTGGATATGGCGATTCAGATCCACGGTGGTGCGGGTGTTTCTCGTGATACACCGCTGACCGGATTCTTTGCCCAAGCCCGTGCCTTACGTCTGGCTGATGGTCCGGATGAAGTGCATAAAGGTATGATTGCCAAGCTGGAACTGGCAAAACGTGGTTATAACACACGTCGTAAAAAATAAGCTGGCTTTATATACAGAACATTGAAACGTATTAGAAGATTTTAAGGAAAAATTATGGCGGTCATTGATGTAGGTGGGTCAGTTCGTGAAGGTGAGGAACTGGATGTACAGGCCATCACAGATTGGTTAAATCAACAAGGAGTAAATGTAGAAGGTCCTTTAGAGCTTACTCAATATTCCGGTGGAGCTTCAAACTGGACTTATCGTTTGCAATATGCCAATGCCGATTTGATTCTACGTCGTCCGCCTCAAGGGACTAAAGCTAAATCTGCGCATGACATGGCACGTGAATATCATGTACAAAAAGCTTTGGCTGAACACTATCCAGTCGTACCTGAAATGGTGGCACTTTGTCAGGATGAATCAGTCATTGGCTGTGATTTTTATGTGATGAAACGCATTGAAGGTATTATTCCGCGTGCCAAGCTGCCGCCTGAATTACAACTGACTGAACCAGATATCCAGACTCTATGTATTAATGTGATTGATAAGCTGATCGAACTACACCAAGTTCCTTACACTGGTACAGAACTGGAAAAGTTAGGTAAAGGTGAAGGCTATTGCCGTCGTCAGGTAGAAGGCTGGGATGCACGTTACGAAAAAGCCAAAACATTAAATGTTCCATCTTTTAAATACGTGCGTAACTGGCTGAAAGATAATATTCCATCTGATTCTAAAACCTGTGTCATTCACAATGACTGGCGTTTTGATAATGTCATTTTGGATCCAGAAAATCCAACTGAAGTTATTGGGGTGCTGGACTGGGAAATGGCCACTCTGGGTGATCCGCTGATGGACTTGGGTTCTGCCTTGGCTTATTGGGTAGAAGATACGGACAATGCCATTTTTAAAGCAACACGTCGTCAGCCCACCAATTTAAAAGGTATGTTTACCCGTAAAGAAGTGGTGGATTACTATCTGGAGAAAACCGGTCTGCAACCGGAAAACTGGACATTCTATGAGGTGTTTGGGATTTTCCGTCTCTCAGTGATTGCTCAGCAGATCTATTACCGTTATTACCACAAACAAACCAACAATCCGGCCTTTAAGGATTTTTGGGTAGTGATTCATGCCTTGCATATCCGTGCATTAAAACTGATTGGTCTACAAAAGCTTGAAGCCAATGACATTGCACAAAAATATATCCTGAAATTTAAAGAGTTAATGCAAAAATGACCACCATTTACTTGATCCGGCATGGACAGGCATCTTTCGGGGCAGCCAGTTATGATCAGCTTTCGCCAAATGGGGAACTACAGGCAAAATTGCTCGGTCGTTATTTTGATGAAATTCTGAAAGAAGCACCGTATGTAGTGGCTGGTTCTATGCAACGTCATCAACAAACGGCGCAGTTATCTCTAGAAGAATGTTTTCCTGAAATCGAGATTTTGACCGATAGTGCCTGGAATGAGTTTAATCATCAGCAGGTCTTTGCCCGTTATGAACCGCGTTTTAATCAGCCAGAACTGCTGAAGCAGGATGTCTCAGAACATGCCAATCCGCGAGACTATTTGAGCAAAATCTTTAGTGGAGCGATTGCTCGATGGACCTGTGATGATTATCACCACGAATATGATGAATCCTGGCCCAATTTTAAAAGCCGTGTAGAAACCGGTTTGCAAAATTTATGTGACCAGCTTGCGCAAACTAAACCGCGCTATGCAGTCGTGTATACCTCGGGTGGTGTCATCTCTGTCGCGGTAGGCAAAATCCTGGGTCTGAGTCCAGAGAAAACTTTCGCTTTAAACTGGGCAATTACCAATACCAGCATTACTACATTACGTCTGGTCGGAAATGAACCCCAGCTACTCAGCTTGAATGAACATCATTTTATTAAAGCACAACGTCCAGACCTGCTAACCTGGATTTAAAAATTTTTGAAGAGAAAACACCTTAGAAAAAAATAAAGGGATAGGGTAAAAATATGGCTAAAACGATTTTAATTACTGGTGCAAGTTCAGGGATTGGTGCCGGTATGGCACGTGAATTTGCAAAAAAAGGGTATAACCTGGCGATTTGTGCACGTCGTCTGGAACGTTTGGAAACTTTGAAGCAGGAACTCGAAAGCCGATATGATATTAAAGTCATTGCCAAAACACTGGATGTGACCAATTATGATCAGGTTTTTGAGGTTTTCCGTGCCTTTAAAGAAGACTTTGGCACCATTGACCGGATTATTGTCAATGCCGGTGTAGGTGAAGGCCGCCGGATTGGTAAAGGTAATTTTGCAATCAATAAAGCTACTGTTGAAACTAACTTTATTTCTGCATTGGCACAATGTGAAGCTGCAGTGGAAATTTTCCGCGCACAAAACTGCGGTCATTTGGTGATGATTTCATCGATGAGCGCAATGCGTGGTATGCCAAAACACTTGACCGCTTATGGCGCAAGTAAGGCAGGGGTTGCACATCTGGCTGAAGGCATTCGTGCTGAGCTAATTGATACACCAATTAAAGTTACGACCATTTTCCCAGGCTATATTCGTACTGAAATCAATGAAGGCGCGAAAAAATTACCGTTTGAAGTGGATGAGAAAACGGGTTCACGTCTATTGGCAGAAGAAATTGAAAAAGCGCCAGTCAAGGCTTATGTACCGAAGTGGCCTTGGTTGCCACTCGGTTTGGCAATGAAAGTATTACCGCTAAAATTAGTCAATAAATTAGGTTAAAACTTCAATTCAAAAAAGCTCCATCAGGGGCTTTTTTAATTTTTAGTATTTAAAAATTTGGATAAAAGTAGGTTGGATAATTCTGGTATCGGATTTAAAGGCGTTATAAATTATTAAGATGTTTAGTTAAATCCCTAAAAGTCATTAACACTTTGATGATGAATAAATTTTATTTCTATATAAAAATAAAAATTTTATCAGAATAGAGATAATTAAATTTTTTAGAAAAGAATTTTTAGACGATAAATTTTATAGAAAATATCTCCTTATTTTTCTGCTTTATTCTTGATCTTAAAAAAATTACTAAAACTGCCCAAAACTTGGACATACTCGCTGCGAAAGTGGAAAGATAACTTCTCTTTTTTATAAATTCCTTTAATGTACAATTGTTCAGAAATTAAAGGTTGTCCATATGTCTGCATCTTCGGATATGACTGACCAACAGCGAATCTCTAAGGTCAGAAATATCGTTACACAGGCCGGGGAAGAAATACGTACCCGTTATCCTATACTCAAACATCAGAATTTTATTGGTGCGAGTATTTTAGGTTTTGCCTGGACGGGGATGATCGCATGCGCATTGGCATATGGATATGGTTATCTTTCGGCGTGGTTCACCATTCCATTGATTGCAATTTTTGCTTCACTGACACATGAATTGGAACATGACCTGATTCATTATATGTATTTCAAAAAAACACCTTGGGCACATCATTTGATGCTGGCACTGGTCTGGCTGGCACGTCCAAATACGATTAGTCCATGGGCACGTCGTCGTTTACATTTGCACCATCATAAATATTCAGGCACTGAACATGACCTAGAAGAACGTGGCATCAGTAATGGTATGCCATGGGGGATTCGCCGCATACTAGTGATCAGTGACCAGTTGATGTCAGTGTATTTGCGTCCTTTTCAGATGTTTAAAATGATTCATCTTTTTATGGAGAAACAACCTGAAAAAGAACGTAAAGTTGCAATGATTTCTCAGCTCTTGGGCTTCTTGCCATTAAGCATGATTTATTATAGTCTGTGCTATTTATTTGTAGTTTTTCATGTAGGCAATGCTGTTGCACCAATCTTTGGTTATGAAATGCTTTGGTCGGAAAGTATCATCGAAGCTATGCCGCTCGTGAATTTCTTGGCAGTAATTTGGATCATTCCGAATTTTATCCGTTCTTTTAGCCTGCAATTCGTTAGCTCCAATATGCATTATTATGGTGATATTGATCCACGCGATGTCATCAAGCAGACTCAGGTACTGAATCCATGGTGGATGGTGCCATTCCAGTTATTTTGCTGTAATTTCGGTTCAACTCATGCGATCCATCATTTTGTGGTCAAAGAACCCTTTTATATACGTCAGTTGACCTCTAAAACGGCGCATAAAGTCATGAAAGAAGTGGGTGTACGCTTTAATGATATCGGAACTTTCAAGCGCATGAACCGCTGGAATGATCATAAAGTTTGATAGATCAGCTACATTAAAAAAAATCCCGCTAAATGGCGGGATTTTTTAATTTTTTAATCTACTCGTTAAGTAAAAATTTTATATACAAATATTAGAAAGCAATGTACGGACAAAATTCTAAGTTACGTGAATATTCATTAAAAATGACTGCTGAGGTATTACTCGTAATCCATAAATTGCAGTAAAATCAATCATATCTTTATATAAATTAGTCCATTATGTTGCTCAAAGCTGCCACTATCGCCTTAATTCCCGCGCTCATAATTCAGGGTAACCGTGTCAAAAAAAATACGATAAAACTTCCAGAACCAGAAGGTGCACGTGAAGGGCAAACAGGAACAGGAAAAAAACTTTCATTACTGATTGTAGGTGATTCAGCAGCAGCAGGCGTGGGCGTAGATCATCAGGATGATGCCTTACTCGGCGCGATTCTGAATGAGCTAAAAAATGACTTTGAAATTGAATGGAAGTTGCAGGCAAAAACAGGCGATACCACCTCAAAAGTCATTCATACTTTAGATCAGATTGAAGCTAAATCCTATGATGTGGTCGTGACTTCAGTCGGCGTGAATGATGTAACTAAACTCATGCCTGCCGATGTCTGGATCAAGAAGCAGGAACAGTTTTATAGCAAAATCCAGCAAAAGTTTAATCCAAAACTGGTCATTGCAGCCGGTGTTCCTCCGATGAATATGTTCCCGGCTTTACCGAATCCTCTGGCCTGGTTATTTGGTCAATATGCCAAACACATGAACCAGCAACTGGAAAAATTTGTGAACAAACAGAAAAACATGCAATGGATTGAATACGATATTGAAAAATATCGTGCCATGAATTTACAAATGGCCCAAGATGGATTTCATCCAAGTAAGGAAGTTTATACACTTTGGGGACAAGAAGTTGCTAGTAAGATCCGTCAGGCATTCTAAAATAACTGAAATACCTGAATCTGGAACAGTTTATGTTGGATATTGAAACCCATCCATTACCGCCATTTTTACCGCCCAATGCCAAATTACTGATGTTGGGCAGCTTTCCACCACCCGCAACGCGCTGGAAAATGAATTTTTATTATCCGAATTACCAAAATGATATGTGGCGGATATTTGGGTTAATTTTCTTTAAAAATAAAGATTACTTTTTGGACTTACCCAATAAAAAATTTCAGGAACATCTAATCCGTGAGTTTCTAACTGAAACGGGGATTGCGATTTTTGACAGTGCTTATCAGATCCGACGCCTGAAGGGAAATGCTTCCGATAAATTTCTGGAAATTGTAGTACCAACCAATTTGCAGGATCTATTCGGGAAAATGCCAGACTGCAACCACATCATGACCACAGGCGACAAGGCTACAGATACCCTGATGCTATCGATGCCTGAAGGTACGTTGAAACCAAGTATAGGCGAGCCCACTCAGGCACATTTTCTTGGACGTGAGCTGTATTTATACCGGATGCCGTCTTCATCCCGAGCTTATCCTTTGGCTCTAGATAAGAAAGCAAACAGTTATCGGATGATGTTCGAGCATGTCGGTCTAATTTGAGTTATGAATAAATATAAATTTTAAGTATATTTTTGAAATAAACTTACTTTTAGAAAGTTTTTAAATATTTTCTACCTGCATATTGGGATATTCGACCCAGCGATAATCCTTAACTTTAATATCCCGCACATGATGAAAGCTGGACCAGATCAGTTTGCTCCCTTTACTCCATTTTAAAGCTAAAATACGAGATTCAACTTTCTCAATCTCTTCCGCTGTAGCAGGACGTAAAGAGCCAATTTCTGCATATAGACGTACACCGGGATAATGCTTAAATTTTCCCTTAAACATGGAGCTTAACCAGAAAAGTTTGCTGCTATTCACAGCTTGAATGCATGCAAGTGGCTGATGCTGTAAATTTTCAGAGAAGGTGGTGGAGTAGATATCAAAAAAGAAACCTGTATTAGACTGCTGATCCAGGAAGACAGTTCCGATCGGAGTGATACTAGGAAAACCTTGGGGATTGACGGTTGCGATCGAACAATACATTGCTGCACGCTGTGCATTAGCAACTACCTGACGGATATTTTGCCATTCAGAAGGGGAAATCATGATGTTTTCTCTTTATTATTTTAATCAAGCTTAATCTGTATGTCTAAAATAGGCATTGCCATAAAAATATTCAGGTCAAGGCAATTTAACCAATTAAAAATAAGAAATAAATTTCCTATGAACAAAAAGAGCCGATATGGCTCTTTTAAATTTTAGAAATGGAAAATGGAAAAATGAATTAACTATCATATTCCACATAATCCCACAGGTTTAAGCGCGCTTTAATTTCCTTGCGAATATTTGGCAACATTGGAAGTAATGTCCCGTCAATCCATAAACTTAAAGCCTGTGCAGAAATCAGTTGCTGTTGTTCATCGACCAGTTGTGCACCTTTAACCATCACCAGCGTTTCTTCAGAAGCTTCGGTTTCAACACCTTTAAATAACACCTGTAATTCATAACCGTTATCCTGAATCAACCATTCCAGTTCGATCTGGATATTCTGATTAGATTTAAGTACGACCTGACCTTCGACCAAGTCTGAATCAGACAGGCAATCATGTTCAACCCGTACTTTGGCTAAAAACCATTCTTGTTGAGACAGATCCTGCAAGGTCTTAACAGGGGTGAGAATATCACTGAGTTTAAACTGGCGGCTTAAATCAAAAAATTGCATGGGAGTGGAAAGCGAAAATTCGCAAAATACTAGAAAAGTGTAATTCTAGAGCAATCAACGGAATAGGTAAAACCTTTGTCAGCATTGATCTGATTAATGTATAAGAAATAAGCTGAAAAATATAAGTAGAAAAACTCGATTTAGAGATTTAGTCAATTTTATATTGTTCAGCTTATTACCAATAAAGATCTAAAATATCTAAAGCCAACTATCAATTAAGGAAAAACCACACTAAATGTGATTTGATCGCAATGTATCTGTCATTACATTAACCATTCTCCCGGGAATTTTGTCACCAGATTCATCATATAACGCTGGAATTGTGTTGTTTCAGGGTCATGATTATGCTGAATCACTGAACCATTTTTTTGATGTTCCAGCCAAATGATCTCGCCCTGTTTATTTAACTTAAGTTGATAAGCTATTCTGGGTAAATACTGGTTTAAGGACTTGGTAATTTCATCTTGGAGCTGATCAGATTCAATCACCAGACCGACTTCAGTGTTTAAATAGGCAGAACGTGGATCGAAGTTAAAGGAACCAATAAATACCATGCCATCCAGATCAAAGAATTTGGCATGCAAACTGGAGCTGTTCTTATTTTTGGCCGGAATAATATTACCGGTCATAATTTCATACCAGGTCCGTTTTGGTCGTTCAATATAGGGTTTAAATTCCCAGAGCTCAATTCCATTTGTGAGGAGCTGTTTACGGTATTGCTGATAATAGGCGTGGACCAAAGCTACATCATTTGCCTGGAAAGAATTGGTTAAAATTCTGATTTTGACACCTTGTTGGGCACGTTTACTTAAATAATCCGCACCTTCCTGAGTAGGAATGAAATAAGAAGAAACCAGTTCCAGATGGTCTTTGGGCTCACCCATAAGTTCCAGCATATGAGTATAAATATAATCACCATTCTGGGCGCTACGACGGGTCTTGGAAGGGGCATCGGCAACAAAATAGGCATTTCCCCATTTAATCGGGCGCTTTCTCAGCTGCTCATCAATCTGCTGTTCCGCAATACCAACTCGACGTTTCAACTCATTTTTATCGACTTCATCTTCTTTAAATTCGGTTCGCAGCCGTTTTAAAAGTTGTGGATTGCCTGAATCATTTAGAACTTGTCGGATGTCATAGCTTAGATCATCGTTCCAGAATTTGATAAAGGTCTGATTCGCATCGTGTGCTGGTTTTCCGGCAAAGAAAATATCAACATCGCTAAACTGAAAGTCTTCACTGGCATCAAAATATTCACTACTGATATTCCGACCACCTGTGACCGCTGCCGTACCATCTGCAATAATCAGTTTATTATGCATGCGCGGATTAACATATTTCATACGGAATCCGTAATCAAGGGCACGCAATTGACGGAATTTATAAGGATTAAATAGTCTGACTTCGAAATTAGGGTGTTGGGCTAAGGCCAGCAGCTTATCATCCAGTTGAGTTCCGTTCTGGTCATCAATCTGAACCCGAACCTTCACGCCTCGATCAGCGGCTTTTAATAATTGGGAGAGAATCATGTTGCCAATATAGTCATCTTTCCAGATGTAATATTGCAGGTCGAGATGGTATTTGGCCTGATTGATCAGATATAACCTTGCCGCCATACTCATAAAACCATCATATAAAGGCAGATAAGCCGTTTTACCTTCCTGAATTTGTGGTAGCTGTTCCTCTCTAATCCAGTGGGCCGATTGTACGGGAGTAATAGCTTCTTCTTTTGCTGTATTGGGAGCTAATTCACAGCCAGAAATAGTCAGGCTAAAAACAAAAATACTTAAACATGTAATTGACGAGGGCTTAGTCATTGATGTTCCATTTGTTATAGGGGTTTTATTCCTCAACTAGTGATGTTAATGGTTGAATCTCCGAATAAAAAGAGGTTACTGTTAACCATCTGTAAATCAGTAATAAAAGGATTGTTTTACATGAAATCACGTGCAGCGGTTGCATTTGGCCCAGGTCAGCCATTAGAAATTGTGGAAGTAGATGTTGCTCCACCAAAAGCAGGTGAAGTACTGGTAAAAATTAGCCATACTGGCGTATGTCATACCGATGCATTTACCTTGTATGGTGATGACCCGGAAGGCGTATTTCCAGCAATTTTAGGCCACGAAGGTGCGGGTGTGGTCGTTGAGGTAGGTGAAGGCGTAACGAGTCTGAAACCGGGTGATCATGTGATTCCACTTTACACAGCAGAATGTGGTGAATGTCTGTTCTGTAAATCGGGTAAGACCAACCTGTGTGTAGCGGTTCGTGCGACTCAGGGTAAAGGTGTAATGCCAGATGGAACTACCCGTTTTTCTTATAATGGCCAGCCAATTTATCATTATATGGGCTGTTCAACGTTCTCTGAATATACAGTCGTTGCAGAAGTTTCTCTGGCGAAAATTAACCCTGAAGCTAACCATGAGCAAGTGTGTTTATTGGGCTGTGGCGTGACTACAGGTATTGGTGCAGTACATAACACTGCTAAAGTGCAGGAAGGCGATAGTGTTGCTGTATTTGGCTTAGGCGGTATTGGACTTGCAGTTGTACAAGGTGCTCGTCAGGCTAAGGCAGGTCGTATTATTGCCGTGGATACCAATCAAGATAAATTCGAACTGGCTAAACAGTTTGGTGCTACTGATTTTGTGAATCCGAAAGACTATGACAAGCCAATTCAGCAAGTGATTGTGGAAATGACCGGTTGGGGCGTAGACCACTCTTTTGAATGTATTGGTAATGTCGACGTAATGCGTTCAGCACTAGAATGTGCGCATCGCGGTTGGGGTCAGTCTGTGATTATTGGCGTAGCAGGTGCAGGTAAAGAAATCTCGACTCGTCCATTCCAGCTAGTCACAGGCCGTAAATGGATGGGTACGGCATTTGGTGGTGTTAAGGGCCGTTCTCAATTACCGAGCATGGTTGAGCAGGCCATGAAAGGCGAAATTCAATTAAAACCATTTGTGACACATACGATGCCATTAGAACAGATCAATGAAGCCTTTGATCTGATGCACGAAGGTAAGTCAATCCGTACAGTCATTCATTTTGACTAAGCTGTTTTAATCTAAAAAAGACCGGTACCAATCCGGTCTTTTTTATGCGGCTTTCACTTGATTCAGGATACATTAGTGCATGAAAGCCTCACAGAGAGTCACTGAAACAACACACGCCTGCTAATGTCATTACATGCCAGATGCTTATATTAAATAGGACGTATGAAAATACGTGATAAAACCATTTTAAAGAATAAGGATAAGCTCTATGTCGAATGATAATTTTGATCGTGATGTAATTAAGAATGCGCCTAAAGATGTCCGCGATGATTTAAATGCTGATCCAATTACTGGTGAACCTGGTGCTCATCCTGTGGGTACAGGTGTTGGTGCTGCAGGTGGCGCAGCGGCAGGTGCAGCGGTCGGTGCAGCAGGCGGTCCGGTCGGTGCAGCGGTAGGCGGTGTTGTTGGGGCAGTGGTCGGTGGTCTCGCAGGTAAAGGCGTAGGCGAAGCTGTGAACCCGACTGAAGAAGCAGCTTTCTGGCGAGATAATGCTGTTGAAACCCCTTATTATTCAGATGCCCGTACCACATATAGCGATTTAGATTACGATCGTGACTATAATGCGGCCTATCGTGTCGGTTATGAAAACCGTGGGGCATATGATGCTAATACCCGTTTTGAAGACGTAGAAAGCGATCTGAAAGTAAAATGGGAGCAAGCAAAAGGCCAGTCACGTTTGAACTGGGAACAGGCAAAATTTGCAGTACGTGATGCATGGAATCGCGTAACCCGTTAATTGCAAATGCCAAAACCAAGATCTAATATGCTCTTGGTTTTAAGGAAATGGGCAAAGTCCGCTGACTTTCACGACTTTGTTCATTATTAATATCTGAAAATTAATCACTGAAAGGCTAGAATTCTAGGGCGATAAGTAAAATACAAATACTGATAAATATTTTTTTTTATATTTACTACTTGTCAAAACTGGATAGAGCGCGTATTTTAATTTCAGATTCACATTTTTATGAAAGACATAAACATGTTAAAGCAACCTATCATTTCAAACGCTTATTTTTATTTCTGGCAGTTTAAATAATTGCCTGAATGCGTTTGGGCAATGAAAAGGTTGCCCACCAGTTAATACCTGATCGGCAACCCTGATCAGGTTTTTTTATGCATGTGATTTAACAATTTTTTGGAGACAGCCATGACAAACTTTAACTATTCATACTTTAGCAACTTTTATTGGTCTTACTTTAGCCAGCTAATGACGCTTTCGACATCTTCGATTAGACCCATAACGCTCAAATAAAAGTTTGGACTGATTGCCAGTCCCAGGATTTAAAGTCATGAATATTGCAAATACATCACAACAACATCAAACAGAAACCATTTTAGCTTTGCCACAGCAGCTTAAGCAGCAATTGCCACTGTCTCCGCAATTGGCTGCACAAGTCGCTGAACAGCGTCAAATTATTCAAAATATTTTAGAGGGTAAAGATCACCGTTTAATGGTGATTACCGGACCATGTTCCATTCATGATGAAGCTTCCGCACTTGAATATGCAGAAAAATTAAAACAACTTCAGGAACAGGTTTCTGATCAAATTTTCCTGGTTATGCGGGCTTATATTGAAAAACCACGTACTACTGTAGGCTGGAAAGGCTTCCTGTATGACCCAGAACTCGATGGCTCATCCAATATGCAATTGGGTCTGGAAAAATCTCGTGCACTGTACCTAAAACTGATTAGCATGGGTCTGCCGATTGCCTCAGAGATCTTAAGTCCAATGGCAACCGCGTATTTCGATGACCTATTGGCCTGGGGCGCAATTGGTGCACGTACCAGTGAATCACAAATTCACCGTGAAATTTCCAGCCATATGCCGTACAGCATCGGTTTCAAAAATGGGACAGATGGTTCGATTCAAATTGCTCTTGATGCTATTCAGTCAGCTTCCAATCCACAGCAGTTCATGGGCATGAGCCAATCGGGTCTGCCGTGTATCCTGAGCTCAAAAGGGAATCCAAAAGCACATTTGATCCTGCGTGGTTCAAATAGTGGTCCGAACTACCAGTTGTCTGAAATTGAAAAAATTAAAGCGAAACACTCAACCGATTTGCCGGCCCTGGTTATTGATTGCAGTCATGGCAATAGTTCAAAAAACCCAATGCTACAACCTAAAGTGCTGGAGCAGATCGTCGCTGAACGTTTGCACAGCAATGTGCGGGGTGTAATGCTCGAAAGTCATCTGGTCGATGGCAATCAGAAAATCTCTGAAGATATGGTTTACGGCCAGTCAGTGACTGATGGATGTCTGGGCTGGACAAAAACCGAGCAATTATTGTTAAATATGGCTGATTCACTGCGATGCGAAAGTTTAAAGCGTAGCGCTTAAACTCACGATCTTATCTTTCCTCAATTTGTTGAGGAAAGATATTATGATCGGATATGGTTGTTCAGAAGTATTTTTCTAAATGCTGAAAGCAACAATTCGATATTTTGAAAATTAAAACAATGAGTATTAAAACGATTTTAAAAATTGATTAAAAAATAATTAATTTAAAAAATAAACAATAACAATAACTTATTAGAGGTCAGCCTGACACTGTTTTTAAACAGCGGATGAGTAATGATCCCAGGAAGCTTGCTATGTATACAACTGAATTGCTCGATGAAGCACGTAAATTTATGCACCATATGCTGACCAAAGTCGTGGAATATGGTGGTTCCGATCTTTTTATCACAGCTGATTTCCCGCCCAGTATCAAACAGCAGGGGTTAATGAAACCGTTTGGCCAGCAGAAACTTACAGCCGATAAGACCCGTTTGTTTACTTATGCCTTGATGAATGAGCGACAGATTCAGGAATTTGAATCGGTGATGGAATGCAATTTTAGTATAAGCATCCCGAATGTGTCGCGTTTCCGGGTTAATGTCTTCCAGCAACAGCATAATGTAGGCATGGTGATTCGGGTCATTACGACAGATATTCCAAGCTTTGTACAGTTAGGCTTACCGGATTCATTGCAACAGGTCATTATGCAGAAACGTGGTCTGGTGCTGGTAGTTGGTGCAACGGGTGTCGGAAAATCGACTACATTAGCAGCTATGATTGATTATCGTAATACGCATACTGAAGGGCATATTATTACGATAGAAGACCCGGTGGAATATGTCTATCAGTATAAAAAGTTGATGATCACCCAGCGGGAAATTGGTGTAGATTGCGTTTCCTGGCACAATGCACTGATTAATACCATGCGGCAGGCACCTGACGTTATCGTGATTGGTGAAATCCGGGATACAGACAGTATGGAACATGCAATTGCCTTTGCTGAATCCGGCCATTTATGCCTTGCAACACTCCATTCCAATAATGCCGATCAGGCACTGGACCGGATTGTTAACTTCTTCCCAGAAGAACGCCGTAATCAGCTACTGCTAGATTTATCAGCTAATATCAAAGCCGTGATTTCTCAGCGGCTAATTCGCACTCAAGATGGTAAAGGTCGTCGGGCTGCGGTAGAAATTCTGCAAAATACCCCTTTAGTTTCTGACCTGATTCGTAAAGGTGAATTCCATGAACTTAAAACGATTATGGCTCGTTCGCGGGAACTGGGCATGCAAACCTTTGATCAGGCATTATTTGATTTATATAACCAAGGCATTATTTCTTATGAAGAAGCCTTGCGTAATGCAGACTCCAGCAATGAATTACGTTTGCAAATCAAGCTGAAGAGCAGTCGTATCAATCCTGTTTTACAGGTAGAAAATGCCCAGATTTCACTTCTGGAACAGTCCAGATCGCGTGCACTTTCACCTGACTAATCTTTGCTTTTTAATAAACAGACTGCCATTCAGCTCAATAGAACTGAGTCATAAATCTTCTTTAATGGTGGCTTTTAAGCAAGGCAGCTTTCAGCCACCTATCTAGATATTCAATTCTATCCTTACTTGCCTGACGAATTTAATTTAACCCTGTCTGCATTTATATCCTGAATATGATCTTTTTCATCGTAATATTCTTTTAAAATGCAATAGTTTTTAAAAGGCAATTTATATCTACTTAATTAATATTTTGTTGAACTTCATCACATAATATTCCGAAAATATTTTCTTTATAAATCAAATCTATTTGAGGCTTTAAAAAAAACGCTGCACAATAAAAATCAAATGATATTGGCATGAATCAAGCATTTAAATTCATGTAATTGTGTATTTCCAGGGGAAGAGAATGTTCACGGCAGAACTGTTGGACGAAGCAAAAAAATTCATGCATCACATGCTGACCAAAGTAGTGGAATATGGGGGCTCAGACTTATTTATTACCGCAGATTTTCCACCGAGTATTAAACATCAGGGCTTAATGAAGCCCTTTGGACAACAGACCTTAACTGCTGAAAAAACCAAACTGTTTGCTTATAGCTTGATGAATGAAAAACAGCGTCAAGAGTTTGAAGCTGAACTGGAATGTAACTTCGCGATTACCGTGCCGGGCGTATCGCGCTTCCGGGTAAATGTTTTCGTACAACAGCTTCAGGTCGGGATGGTAATCCGGACCATTACGGCAGAAATTCCAAATTTCCAGAAACTGAAATTACCAGAATCATTGAAACATGTGATTATGGAAAAACGCGGTCTGGTACTGGTTGTGGGAGGAACAGGTTCAGGTAAATCAACCTCTCTGGCAGCGATGATCGACTACCGTAATGAAAATTCGGCGGGGCATATCATTACCGTGGAAGACCCAGTGGAATATGTGCATAAGCACAAGAAATCTATGATTACTCACCGTGAAGTTGGGGTAGATTGTCATTCCTGGCACAATGCGCTGAAAAATACCTTGCGTCAGGCACCTGATGTGATTCTGATTGGTGAGATTCGTGATACCGAAACCATGGAACACGCAATTGCCTTTGCTGAAACCGGACATTTATGTCTGGGCACACTGCATTCCAATAACGCCAACCAGACTTTGGACCGGATTATTAACTTCTTCCCGGAAGAACGCCGTAATCAGTTATTGATGGACTTATCTTCGAATATGAAGGCGATTATTTCCCAGCGTCTGATTCGTACTCAGGATGGAAAAGGGCGTCGGGCTGCAATTGAAATCATGTTAAATACACCTTTGATTTCTGATCTGATTCTAAAAGGTGAGTTTCATGAGCTGAAAGCCATTATGGGCAAATCTCGTGAACTGGGCATGCAGACTTTCGATCAGGCCTTATTTGACCTGTATAACGAGGGTGCGATTTCTTATGAGGAAGCATTGCGTAATGCTGATTCGACTAATGAATTACGTTTACAGATCAAGCTGAAAAGCAACCGCCAAGATAATCCTGCTGCTGGAGAAGCAACACAATTCACGATGATGCAAGAACCGAAAGCTGAAGAAAAAGAACAGGAAAATACTTCAGCATCTGAATAAATACATCTTCGTGTCAGAATTAAAACAGGCAGTTCATCTGCCTGTTTTTTTATTATATTTAGATATTAACTTGTATTAGGCAGTCTTAACTTGAACGACCAGTTTAAAGTAAACAATACTGCATAAGGTGAGTAAACTACAGAGAATAAAGGCGAACTGATAACTATAAGTCGCAATAAGCGCCCCAATCAGTAGCGAACCGACCGCAATTCCTACATCATAGAAGGTATAAAAGGTCGAAGTCGCATAACCAATCCGGTGTTTCGGTGCACGTTGAATGGCCAGTGTTTGAATGCAAGGTTGTGCGCTGCCAAAACCGACACCAATCAATACCGCAGCCAGTAAGAATCCCCACAAAGTCTGAATCTGACTGAGTAAAAAAAGTCCTAAACTAAATACTAAGAGCGCAGGATAAATTACATATTGTGGGCCTTTACGATCATAAATTTTTCCGGTAATTGGACGCAAACTCATCATGGAAATGGCAAATACAACAAAGAATAAACTGGCATAAGCCATCAGATTTTTACTGGCAGCAAAAGGCGCAATAAAAGACATGATGCTGGCGTAAGAGAAGGAAATCAGAGCAGCCAGAACAGCAACAGGCAGCGCTTTCTTTTCTACAACATCAGAAAACACCAGTCCTTTTTTATCAGGAATAGTTTGAATGATGTTCTCAGTCTCCTTGACCGGAATCATTAAGCAGAAAGCAAATCCGATAAAAACTAATGCAATCAGCAATGTTGTGATCTGAAAATAAGACCAGTATTCAATCAGACTTAAGCCAATCAATGGTCCTAGAACAATACCCAGATTGACTGACATAACGTAATAGCCCATGCCTTCGCCTTTACGCTGCTCTGGAATAAACTGATTCACCACAGGAACACAGACGGTAGTCAAAATACTAAACCAGATCCCATGCAAAAAACGGATGATAAATAAGGTCGTCAGCTGATCGGCAAGCAAGTAGGCTAGGGAAAATAGACTGAAAAAGATTCCAGAAACAATCAAGGTTTTACGGATATCCAATTTCTCAATAATCAGGCCGCTAAATGGTCGTACAGCAATCGCTGAAATCATGAACAAGGTCATGGCCAGACCAGCTTGGGCTAAGTTTCCACCTAATTCTTTCAGGATATAAATCGGTAAAATCGTGGTTTGTGCAAAATAGAAAATAAATAAAAACAGGTTATTGGCCAGACACAGCACAAAAGGCTTGGTCCATAAAGGCAATAGATTGGATTTCATAATTTTCCTAAATTGATCTATAGGGAAATGCTGCGATGAGCATGAATATTATTTTTATAAAGCAGCCTGAGCTATCTGATGCGAGTGATAGCAGGTACAGCAAAGACTTTAAGAAAAATGTGTGAAAAATACAATAAAATTCCGATATAAATACATTGTATTTGATGGTGAGCTTTAAATACGAAGTTTTCAATGCGTAAAAAAATCAGCCCGCAGGCTGATTCTTATTTTTCCATACTAAATCAAAGTAGCTTATAGGCCAGCTTCATATTCTGTATTAGACAATAGCTTTTCTACATCTGCCATATTGTCCGGTTTGATTTTATAGATCCAGCCTTTGCCATACGGGTCATCATTAATGAAGTCAGGATCATCTTCAAGCGCAGCATTGATTTCAACCACTGTACCAGAGACAGGTGCATGAATATCAGAAGCAGTTTTCACTGATTCAACCACGCCAGCCTGTTCGCCCGCAGTAATATGTGAGTCAAGATCTGGTGCTTCTACATAAACCAGATCACCTAATGCATCCTGTGCATGGTCGGAAATACCGGTCACAACAAGATCACCCTCAATGCGTACCCATTCATGCGTACTTGCGTACTTTAATTCTGAAGGATGATTCATTGATAACTCCCTAAAAATCTTAAGATCATTTTTGATATGTTTTATACATTCTTTTTGGCCAAAACAAAAGGTTTATCCGTGCTTATAAATAAGGATCTTTACGCCAGTTGCTCGGGCTACGACCACTCCAGCGCTTAAACGCCCGACTAAAATTGGCCACATCACTATAGCCAAGTTCATCAGCGATCTGCTCCAGAGTAAAGTCTGTACGAGATAATAAGGAAGTGGCATGCCGGTAGCGCACTTCATCCACTAGCGTCGAAAAAGAAGTACCTTCAGCGGCCAACTGACGCTTTAAGGTTCGATCCGACATATGCAGCCGTTCAGCTACGCTTTCAATACTCAGATAATGCTGTTCGGAATGAGTCAGAATATCCCGTACCCGCATGGCAATCCGGTGCCGTTCACCAAGTGCCGATAATTCAGCTTCACACTGGTTAATCGCAATCTGGCTAGCAATCGGATCAGCGTGTACCAACTTGTTCATCAGGTAGCTTTTATCAAAGCTTAAAATTAAATGCGGCTGTTCAAAACGGAACTGATGCGTAGGAAATTTCGCCATGAAGCGCTCAAAACCTTCCGGTTTTTTGAAATCAAAGTCGATTTCACCGGTTGCATCGTTAACCCCGGTAATGGCTTTGGCCATACTGATCAGGCCAATCATCAGGGCAATTGAAATTTCGGTGCGAAGCGGTTCCAGCTGAATATCAGTTTGCAACTGTACGGTTGCCTTAGCGCCAAAGGTCGAGAAAAATAGCTGCAGGAAGGGTAAACGTAACTGAATGAATCGGTTCGCTAGCACCAGAGCTTCGGTAATATTATTCGCCGTCATGATGGCATAACCGATAAAGCCATGAATCGAAATCCGCATCTGGGTACCTAAGTGATAACCCAGTGTCGGTTCACCAGTGAGCTTCAGGGCATGCTTGACCAGTTCATTGGCCACAGGGGTCGGAATACGGTAATCAGGATCTGCCAACTGTTCACTGGTCAGGCCAAAAGGCTTAAAAAGCGACTCATTATTATACCCCCAGCGGGAAATGACATCGAGAAGCAAGAGACCGTATACACCTGGAATACCTTGGTCTTGGCGTGGAGCTATTGTTTTCATGCGCGATCCGTTGCACTCATTCAAATTTTTTTATTTTCACTTCATATTGGCATGAAAAAGCCATTTTCTTGATAAAAATTGTTGGACAAAGCTGTGGCAATTTCCACAAGCAGATTTTAATCAACTTAAAGCAGAGTAGCTCAACTTAAAGTTGGAAATCAATGTAAACCAGAGATATTTTAGGGATTTAATTTTAAGCCTACAGATTTCTATTAATTCAGAATAGGGCTGTTTTTTGAATAATCTGGAATTTAAAAATGCTTGTGGAATAGTTGATATTCCCATAAAAGCAAACCGAAGCATGGCTATTCAAGTGACTCAAATAGAATGCTTCGGTTTCTGTTGTAGAGCTTAGCTACTACTGAATAGAGAGCAATTATGCTTCATGCAAGCTGTCAGATTTGGCATGTTGTTGTACCAAAAAACCGCCGGTTTGACGCTGCCATAACTGCGCATAGATCCCGTTTAAGGCCACCAGTTCATCATGCGTACCTTGCTCGGCAATTTTACCTTGATCCATCACAATCAGACGATCCATCTGCGCAATGGTAGAAAGACGATGCGCAATGGCAATAACCGTTTTACCTTGCATCAAATCATCCAGACTATTCTGAATAGCCGCTTCGACCTCGGAATCCAGAGCACTTGTGGCTTCATCCAGAATCAGAATCGGTGCATCTTTCAGGAATACCCGGGAAATGGCAATACGTTGGCGTTGTCCACCAGAAAGCTTCACGCCACGTTCACCCACATAGGCTTCATAGCCTCTACGGCCACGCAAATCAGTCAGATTCGGAATAAATTCTTCCGCTTTGGCCTTGCGTACAGCTTCAAACATCTCTTCATCAGTTGCATCCGGACGACCGTATTTGATATTTTCAGCTACGGTACGATGCAGCAAAGACGTATCCTGAGTGACCAGCGCAATATTTTTACGCAAACTGTCCTGAGTGACATCGGCAATATCCTGATCATCAATCAGAATACGGCCCTGATTCAGATGATAGAAATGCAATAGCAATTGAATCAGGGTCGATTTACCAGCTCCAGAACGCCCCACGATCCCGATTTTTTCACCTGGGCGAATGGTCAGATTAAACTGGTCAATGACCGGTTTTTCATTATAGGCAAAAGTGACATTATCGAATTTAATCTCACCGTGTTTTAGCTCCAGTTCTTTCGCATCTTCTTTGTCTTGAATATTGATCCGACGACCTAGAGTTTTCATCCCGTCCTGAATGGTACCGACATTTTCAAACAGGGCAGAGGTCTGCCACATCATGAACTCGGCAATACTATTCAGCTTTAATACCATCGCTGTAGTGGCTGCAATAATCCCGAGCTGCGCTTGACCTTGCATCCAGAGCCAGATTGCAGTTCCCAGCACACCTGCATACAGCACAACGCTCAGCATCAGAATGCTGATTTCGTATTGAGCGCCCAGCCGCATCTGTTTATATACCGTAACCATAAATTCCTGCATGGAGGATTTGGCATACTGGCTTTCACGACCCGCATGCGCAAAGAGTTTTACGGTCTGAATATTGGTATAGGCATCAGTCACACGTCCGGTCATGACTGCACGCGCATCCGCTTGTAAGGATGAAATCTTGCTTAATCTTGGAATGAAATAGCAGGCGGCACAAATAAACAAGAATAGCCAGACCATAAGCGGCAGGATGAGTAAGGGTGAAATAGCACCCAAAACAATATTAATCGTGACGAAATAAATCAGCACATAGGCCAGCATATCGCCCAAAATGACCCAGAATTCTCGGATCGCCAGCGCCGTTTGCATGACTTTGGCCGATAAACGTCCGGCAAAATCATTATGGAAGAAGTCCAAACTCTGTTTGAGCAATAAATTATGGAAGCGCCAACGCAGACGCATCGGGAAATTACTATATAAAATCTGATGCTTGATCAGGGACTGAGCACTGGCAAACAGGATATTTGCCAGCAAGATAATACTCAATAAGGTTAGATTGCTGGCATGTTGATCTAAAAAAGTATCTGGCTGACTTTGACTCAACCAGTTCACCAGATCGCCAATTTTTGAATACAGTAAAGCCTCAAAACTGGCTGCACCCGCGGTACACAATACTAGAATCAACAAATAACGGCGTACCCCATAAGCTGCCTGCCATACAAAGGGGAAAAACCTGGTGGGTAAAGGTTGATTCAGGTTTTTGGTGGGATAGGGATCTACCAGCCGTTCAAGCCATCGAAACATTCACGTACTCTTATCATGTATTTTCTTTGCGGAAATTATAAAGGATTCTGCTTTTTGAAGTCTGAATTTGAGTGAAATTGCCACAAATGTTTAGGGTGTGTTGACACTTTTAGCTTAAAAAAATAGCGAAGTAGTAAAATCAAATCACCAAACCCAATTTTACTATTCGCTATGCCTCGTACCATGCTGACAGATCAACACTGGCAAAAGTTGAAAGTTATTCTGCGTAATTTATCCATTCACCACAAATCAAATTTACGCAATTTTATTGAAGCTATTCTCTATAGAATTAGGACAGGTTGTCCGTGGCGAGATATTCCTTCTTGTTTTGGTCATTCAAACTCTATTTTCAAACGTTTTAATCGTTGGTCAAGCAGCGGTAAGTTACTTAGATTATTCAAATGACTAGCCTCATGCCCCGATATGGAGTGGATTTTTATTGATGGCTCTCATGTACGTGCTCATCAACATTCTGCCGGCATAGCGAATCAATCTATTTCTAAAAGTGCAGGAGGAAACTCCTCAAAAATACATTTGATTGTTGATGCACATGGCAATCCTATTGATTTCATGATTACCGATGGAACCACACATGATGTTAAAGTTGCGCCTGATTTAATATCAACATTAGATTTAAAAGAGACAAAAGTGGTATGTGCAGATAAAGGCTATGATTCAGAACCACTGCGTGAACAGATCAGGAAAACAGGGACTAAAGCGAATATACCAAAGAAAACGAATAGCCAATCGAACAATGACCATATGGACTGGTATTTATATAAAATCAGGCATTTAGTTGAAAATATGTTTTGTAGATTAAAGCAATTTAGAGGAATAGCTACTCGATATGACAAGCTCAAAAGAAATTATCAAAGTTCTGTTGCCTTAGCCTGTATATTTTTATGGCTACCTTTATAGGGTTAATTATGAACAGTAAGTGTCAACAGACCCTAACTAAATCAAACTTTAGATTGCAGAGCAGAAACTCATGCCAGATTTATGCCAGCTGATATGAAAACTAAAAATAAGAGCCTGAATTCATTTTAAATACTGAATAAAAAAGCCCGAAATAGAGATTATGTCGGGCTTAAGTTGAAAGGTTAGTTTAAGTGATAATCGGAGATGATAATCGGAGATGAAGAACTCGCGTTAAAAGATTCTTTAAAATCACTGCCAGAAGGCGCCTGATACACCTTCAATCCAAATTCCGGAATAATCGCCAGAATATGGTCCATGATATCTGACTGGATATTTTCATACTCTGCCCAAACCGTCGTATTGGTGAAAGCATAAATTTCCAGTGGTAAACCTTCGCTGGTCGGTTGTAATTGACGTACCATCAATGAGAAATCTTTGGCAATACCAGGATGCTGTTGCAGATAAAATTCCAGATAAGCGCGGAACGTTCCTAAATTGGTCAGACGGCGCTGGTTGTATTGTGAATGATGCTGGAGCTGCTGGTTAAATTTATCCAGCTCTTCTGATTTGGTATTCAGATATTGATCTAGCAGGATGAAATTTTTCAGTTTGTTCTGTTCTTCAGCTGTCATGAAATGTACGCTGGTTTGATCAATATGAATTGAACGTTTGATCCGGCGGGCACCCGCTTCCTGCATGCCGCGCCAGTTTTTAAAGGTATCAGTCACCAGTTTATTGGTCGGAATCGTGGTCACAGTCTTGTCAAAGTTCTGCACAGTCACTGTATGTAATGACATATCAATGACATCACCATCGGCATTTAGGGTCGGCATTTCAATCCAGTCACCAATACGTACCATGTCATAAGATGAAATCTGAACCGAAGCCACCAGTGACAGAATCGTATTTTGAAAGACCAGCATCAGGACAGCGGCCATCGCACCAAAGCCAGCGAGCAAGGTGAATACATCTTTTTTCAGGAAAGTGCCTAAAATCATCAAGCCACAAACAATGAAGATGATCAGCTTGACCAGCTGTAAATAACCTTTAATCGGCTTGTTGCGTGACTTGGGATTACGCTGATAAATCAGGTTAAAGATATTCAGTAACTCACCGAGTGCCAGAGCAATGGTCAGGAAAATAAACGCCTGAGCACCCATTTGCACAAAGGTTTGCACCTTATCGGATAAATGCGGGACAGTGGTAATCCCGTTCATGATCACGATTGCCGGAACAATATTGGAAATCCGGCGAATCACACTATGTTCAGCAAAAATCTGATTATTGGCAAAGGGCATTTTGGAAATCAGTTGACGAATACCGCGTACGACAATCTGTTTGGCAAACACATTGGCAAGGATGGCCAGTAAAATCACAATACTCAGTGAAGATAACATTTCCAGCCATGGGTACTGATCGGCCCAATCTCGAATATTCTGAATAAAATTAAACTGTTCCAACTGATCTTTCTCTTTAACTCAAAAAATTTGTTAGAGTTTATAGGTTTAAACGCAATTTTTTAATCTTGGATAACCTTTTAAAACATATCTTTCTTAGAGGAGGCGAACTTAATCACTAGACCTCTTTCATAAATCATTTTTTGCTCAGTTCCAAGTTGTAGATTCCAGCGATTAAATTGAATCTCAAACCAAGCCTTTTACCTCTATTTCGATAACGCTCAGCAAGGATTTTGAAGGTTTTCAAACTGCCAAATACATGCTCAATTCCAATTCTTCTTTTATTGATTTCCTGATTATAGATTTTTAGTTCGGAATCCAGTTTACAGCGCTTCTTTGCTTTTAATGGCAACAAGCTATTTGGATACACTGTATAAATTCCCTGATAACCCTTATCCGCAAGGATAAATGCACCTGCAGGAATCTGATTCAAGTTACGTTTGAAGAGTTCGAAATCATGTACGGCACCACGACTCGTACATAAACTCAGGATTTTTTGAGTTTGATAATGAATGATGGCCTGTACTTTGAAAGTGTGGGTCTTTTTCTTGCCGCTATAGCTTTTCTTCTGTTTTTTTAGGCCTTTGGATTGGAATTTCTGTGGCATCCACGATCACAACATTCCAATCGATGCCTTCGCCCTCGGGTAAATCTTTGGGTAAATTAAACAGATTGGACCGAATCAGGCAGTCTTCAACATGACGGACAATTCTTGAGGCTGTGGGCTCTGAAACCCCGTAACTCGTCGCAACGTGAAATAAGGTTCGGTATTCCCGCCAATAGCTCAGACAGAGCAGAACCTGATCCTCCAGGCTTAACTTGGGCGGTCTGCCTTTGGCAGAGACATGCTTCTGCAATTGCTCAACCATCAAATAGAAAGTTGACCATGAGATGCCTGTGTATCGCTTGAACTGAGGATCAGAAAGCTTGTTTGAATCGATGTATTTCATCCGCAGATTATGCACGAATGCCAAGAAATCCGGAGTGCAAATATTAACCAAAAAGAAGATCGTTTTTTGATTTATGAAAGAGATCTATTGAATATTTACAGACTAAATTTTAGTTATTAGCGCTTTCATTTAAGGCTCGTTATATGAAATCTGAAGTTTCCAAATAAGATTTAAATTGAGTGAAATTTGCTATCTATTAAAACAAGAATATGCAAAAGGCAAGCTGACATAGACTTAATGAAACAGATTAAAAAAACCGGCAAATATGCCGGTTTTTTATTTATGCTTTCCTTTTAAGGAAAATGTGTTTACCACATTAAATCATCAGGAATCACATAAGCTGCATATGGGTCTTCTTCATCAGTGGTTTCTTCATTTTTCTCTGAATTATTCACAATGATAAAGCCTTCCATTTTCGAATTGATGCGATCCGCCAGAGCTTTAGGCAGGAAGGCATAACTCTCATTTTCACGTGCAATCACCAGACTGCCAGCGACCAGTGCATTATAAATCTGCTGGTTGATATAAACTTTCTTGATCTTGCTGTCATCAATAAACTGATAACTAATTTCGCCATCCGTATCGCGGATTTTATGCTGATTAATCATCTGCATGATGGCAGCTTTGAGTTCTTTTTCCTGCAACTGGGCTTTTTTCGCCTGTTCAATGGCTTGGTCTTTAGCCAGCTTTTCCTGTTTGTCCTGCTCAATCTTGGCCTTGATTTCGGCTTCTTTACTGTCACCTGTGCGTTTTTCATGTACAGCCTGTTTAGACAGTTTTTTGGCTTTTTTATTATCGACCAGGCCTGCCTTTAACAATTGTGCCTGTAATGCATTTTTAACCATGAGAGTTTCCAGAAATTAGTCGTGTTGATGTCGATAACGTAAATAGATCACCCAATAGGTCAGGCTAAGCAGCAGGCTTAACACTGTAGGGACCAGGAATGCATTTAATTTTAAATAAGGATAAATCCAGCTGGCAAGTATGCCGCCCACCAAAAAGCCAGCCAGAATCAGCATATGCAGGATCACTTTACGGGATTCTACTACCAGACCACGCAGGCGATAGCCCATAGCCAGACCTAAATCGGTCAGTACACCTGACAGATGCGTGGTCCGGATAATGGCACCTTTATAGTGGCTGACCATGGCATTTTGTACGCCCATCGCGACACAGGCCCATAACAAGGCATAACGCGGGAAATAGGGCAATAATAGCCAGCAAATGAATATAAAAAAAGCCACTAGGCTTAAAGGATAACCATACAGGCGTCCCAAGCGAAAGTGACTATTTCCTAAAATCAGCCCGCTATACATCGAGCCAATCACATAACAGAGCGTAACCAGAATCAGATACAAAATCTGGCGTGGTTGCCAGTCCAGCAGCGCCATCGCCAGCATACTGACGTTACCGGTCATATGTGAAACGGACTGATGCAACACGGTCACCAGTCCTAATACATTAATCATTCCGGCATTTACCGCAAGGAAGAATGCACCCAATTGAACCCACGATGGTAAACGCTGTAATGGCATGGCAATATCATTAGCAAAACATCTTGATTCTTCAATATAAAATCAATCTGTAGCGCGGTCTACTGCTGTTGTAAATAAAACATCGGTAGATGAGTTGAGTGCAGTCTCGGTAGAGTCCTGCAATACACTGATCACCATACCAATTGCTACCACTTGCATTGCGATATCTGAAGAAATCCCGAACAGGCCACAAGCTACCGGAATCAGCAATAGTGAACCACCAGCCACACCTGAAGCGCCACATGCAGACACAGTCGCTACGATAGAAAGAATTAGCATAGTGGTGAAGTCAACATTAACACCTAAAGTATTCACTGCAGCTAAAGACAACACTGTAATCGTCACTGATGCACCAGCCATGTTAATTGTTGCACCTAAAGGAATCGCTACGCTTGAAGTAGTCTCTTTCACACCTAAGCGTTTTGCCAAGTCCAGGTTTACCGGAATATTGGCAGCAGAACTGCGGGTAAAGAACGCGGTAATGCCACTTTCACGTAAACAGGTAAACACCAGTGGATACGGATTACGACGGGTAATGAAACCGACCATTAATGGGTTAATCACCAAGGCTACAAATACCATCGTGCCCAATAAAACAGCTAATAAATGCGCGTAACTAGTCAGAGTATCCAGACCGGCTTCGGCAAAAGTCACGGCAACCAGACCAAAAATACCCACTGGTGCAAAGCTGATTACCAGACGAATTACATAATTGATGGCATTGGCAGCGTCATTTAAACAGGTTTTAGTTGTGTGCGATGCATGACGGAAGGCAATCCCTAACGCAATTGACCATGCCAGAATTCCAATAAAATTCGCTTCAGCAATGGCAACCACCGGGTTCGCCACAAAGCTCAGCACCAGATTTTTGAGAATTTCACCTAGGCTGCCTGGCGGCTGTAAATCACCTTGCGCTGCAATATCCAGGAACAATGTGCTTGGAAATAAAATACTGGCGATCACAGCGCTTAATGCTGCCAGGAACATGCCGACAGCATACATCAGCATAATAGGTCTTATCGTTGAATTGGTCTGGCCAACCTGGAAATTTGCGATTGATGCAAGAACCAGAATGAAAACCAGAACTGGCGCGACTGATTTTAGTGCCTTAATAAACAGATCGCCCAATAGGCTTAAGAAAGGTGCAGCTTCAGGAAATAACAGAGCCACACCAACACCTAGAATAATGGCGATGATGATTCGGGAGACTAAACTCAGACGCGAAAGGGCAGAAAACATAAGGTTGCCTTGTGAAAATTACGAGGGCTAAATGCGAAAAAAATTTGCGTTATTTTATACTTAAATTAAGGATCGCTTAAAATATATTTTTAGATAATATTTAAATATCTGAAAATTAATAAATAATTAAGATGATTTTTTATCTTGATCGTATTATTTCCATACAAAATTCTTAGAAATAGCCAGATTCAATGATCGGTTTTTAAACTTTATTTTTTAGATGAATATAGAGGCGAATTCAAACATGAGGTGCGACAGTTTCAAAAGCCTTATGATAATCAACAAGCTGAGCAAATTTCTCTAATGGTGTAAGCCAATCTAACGCTTTTCTAGGACGAGTATTCAGTGACATGGCGACTTGATTTAAATAATGCTGATCTGCCTGATTTAAATCAATCCCTTTAGGTAAATATTGCCTAATTAAACCATTCATATTTTCGCATGTACCTTTCTGCCATGGCGAATGTGAGTCACAGAAATATACATCTATGCCTAAATCTTCTTCGAGGATTTTATGTTCTGACATCTCACGTCCACGGTCATAGGTCAACGTTTTACGTAGTTCTGCAGGTAAATATTTCAGAGCTTCAGTTAAAGCCTTGCGCACTGATTCTGCCTTTGCATCAGGTAATGTTGTCAAGATACAGAGCCGTGTATTTCGTTCAATAAGTGTTGCTATCGAACTTTTATTGTCTTTACCTTTAATTAAATCGGCTTCCCAATGACCCGGTATTTTTCTTTCTTGAACTTCGGCTGGGCGCTCATGAATAGTTTTAATATCCTGTAATATAGAATCTTTTTTAGGTTCACCGTTAGCTTTTCGCTTTTTATTTTCATGACGCAGACAGGATAATAAGTCTTTTTTCAACTCACCCTTTGGTAATGCTCGTATAGTTGAATAAATCGTTGTATGGCTTACATTCATTGTTTGATCCAAATCAGGAAATGTCTTTAAACGCTTTGCTATTTGCTGAGGAGACCATAAACAACGGATCGCTTCAACAATAAATCTCCAGAGAATTGAGTCGATTTTGAGTTTTCTGTGACCGCGTCTACGTCTAGCGAAGGTGTTATCAGAAGCATATCGAGCTTGATAAACGTCATTGATGCTATTTCTTTTAAGCTCACGATAGATCGTACTAGGATGTCTTTTAATGAGTTCAGCAAATTTTCTGGCTGAAAAGCCTTCTTTTCTTGACTCAAGCATTAATGCAGTACGATCTTCAAAGTTAAGATGATGGTATGACAATTTTATATACTCCATAAACCCTTTAAATTAATTAGGTGGTTTATGTCGCACTTCAAGTTTTACTCTGCCATTCTTTGCATGACAGCATGTCTATCATGCAAGGAATTAAAAAATCTTAAATCATATAATGCTGAGGCTTCTCGAAGATTTCCGGAGCCAGATCCTGAATTGCCTGAAAATGGGTTAGATAAATCCGTCCACTCAAATGTGTCAATAGTTTGGAGGCTTGCAAGCGGTCGAATACCGGGCCTTTCACTTCTGCAAAATGCAGGCGAATATTCAGTTTTGACAATTCAGCATTGAGCTCTTCCAGTGTTTCCAAGGCACTCAAGTCAATCGCACTAATACTGGAGCAGTTCAAAATCACATGCTCTAACTTGTCATTTAAACTTAACTGATTAATCAGATAACCTTTTAAGGTATGCGCATTTAAAAAACTTAGATTTTCATCAATACGCAGTGACAGAACCCGATCAGAGGTCATCACCTGATGACGCTGGATATTCCGAAAATGCTGGGTGCCTTCGACCAGACCTACGACTGCAATATGAGGGCGGCTGATGCGCCATAGCATAAGAATAAAGGTCGAAATAATCCCGACGATTAGACCGGTAGTAATATCCAGTAATATCACACCAAAAAAAGTAATCCACATGGCAATGCCATCAGCTTTGGAATAACGCCAGGCATCGACGAAAGGCTGGAAATTGACCAGTTTCCAGATAGACACAATAATGGTTGCAGCCAGAATGGTCAGCGGCAGATCCTCAAAGAAGCTGGTAAAAAACAGACTAACCACGACAATCAATAAAGAAGACAATACGCCAGCCAAAGGTGTTTTGGCGCCAGCGTCAGCATTAACCACAGTACGTGACAGACTACCGGTTACAGGAAAGGCGGAACTGATTCCGGCACTGATATTGGCTACACCGAGCGCAATCAATTCCTGATTACTGTTCAAATTGCTACGCTGCTGTAGCGCCGTTGCCTGAGCAATAGAGAGAGATTCCACAAAACTGATCATGGCAATCATGCTGGCACCCGGTAATAAGGTCATCACCAACTCCCAGTTCCAGTGTGGGAAAGACAAAGGCGGAAAGCCTGAAGGAATTTCACCGACCGTTTTAATGCCTTGAACTTTTAAGTCTAAAAACAGAACGGCTGCAATACCGAGAAAAACCAGAATCAGTGGAACTGCTCGAACCAGAAAATCAGTCGAACCGATCCGGCTTTGTACTGCTTGAGATTTTAATAGTTTCGGCAGATAAACCAGTAAACCGATAGAAAGCAGGCCAAAGATCAGACTCGGGAGATGCAAAAGTGGTAAATATTCAATCAGGCTTTTCACCAGCTCGGGAATATTATTGGCTTTTAAAGGTAAATCCACCAGAAACTTGAACTGACCAAAAGCAATCAATAGAGCCGAAGCAATAATAAAACTCTGAATGACCGGATGGCTGATCAGCTGAATTAAAAAGCCGAAACGGAATACACCTAAAAGCAGGGAAATAATGCCGACCATCAATGCCAATAAAGTTGCCGCTTCAATATAGACCGGAGAACCCACTTCAAATAATGGATTCAGTGTGGCAAAGGTCATCATGGAAATGATGGCTACTGGTCCAATCGATAAGGTCGTACTGCCGCCCAATAAGGCATAAATGATCATTGGTAGAATACTGGCATAGAGTCCCATAATCGGTGGCAAACCTGCCAGCATGGCATAGGCCATCCCTTGGGGTACCAGCATCGCGACGACAATCAGGGCAGCCAGTACATCTGATTTTAATTTCACTGGGCTGTACTGACTTAACCATGACCAGGCAGGGAGTCTATTGAGCAGTCTAGACTTAAAATTTGGCATATACAGGTCTAAATCACAAATATAGATATATTATGCACAAATTCTGCTAAGAAGTCTTAGGATATAAATAGGTGATCATTCACATTTTAAAAAATGAATGAGGGGACAAAGGATCAAGGTAAAAGACTTAAAACTCTCAGTAAAGAAAATTTAAATCAGGCAGATCGCTTTAAAATAAAACAGGACGAATAAGGTAAATTGCAGCTTTAAGCGACTGCTTGATTTACACAGTAGATTTGATAAAGCTTTTTTAACATTTCTACCAGGTTCTGGTCTTTGATCGAATAATAGATCTGTTTACCGTCTCGACGGGTATTTACCGCATCGCTTTTACGCAAAATCATGAGCTGCTGAGACAGGGTTGGCTGTCTGATGTCGGTAATCTCTTCAATTTGAGAGACATTCAGTTCATTTTGGGAGAGATGACATAAAATGAGCAGTCGGTCCGTATTGGCCATTAACTTTAAAATACCGACAACCTGTTGAGCTGAATCCCGCATCGCGGCAATTTCAAGATCGGTTTTCATTTACTATGTCCATTTATACAATTACAGCCTGCGAATTATACGACTCGAACAGCGTGAATTGATGGATAGAAAGCATGAATTACTATGGTTTTTAATGAATTGTGTTATCAAGAATAGTTATAATTTACTAATTAAAATATAAGATAATTTTATCGTGTTCCGGTTTTTTAGGAAGAAGATGTTTCATTTCAAACTGCTATCGTGATTCCATCTTGTTTCAGGCATCTACAAAGCCGGAAAATGCTTGTATCATGTAAATACATCTTGGCGAATAACATCAAGGATATTCTAATGACTACAGATTCAGCTTTTCCAACACCTGCCAATTTAGGTATCGCGGTTTATAGCAATAATGCAGAGGCAATTGGTAATACCCCTCTGGTTCGTATCAATCGTGTCATTTCAGGCGGAGCGACTGTACTTGCGAAAATTGAAAGCCGTAACCCGGCATTTTCGGTGAAATGCCGTATTGGCGCAGCCTTGATTGCTGATGCAGAAAAGTCAGGTAAATTGAAGCCGGGCATGCACATTGTTGAGCCAACCAGTGGTAATACCGGTATTGCGCTGGCATTTGTAGCAGCGGCTAAAGGCTATGATATTACCTTAACCATGCCATCCAGCATGAGTATTGAACGCCGTAAAGTGGTGAAAGCATTAGGTGCTAATTTAGTACTGACATATCCAGCCAAAGGCATGAAAGGCGCGGTGGAAGAAGCACAACGTCTGGTGAATGAAAATCCTGAACTGTATTACCTGCCACAACAGTTTGAAAATCCAGCTAACCCAAAAATCCATGAAGAGACGACCGGTCCTGAAATCTGGGAAGCGACTGCAGGTAATGTCGATATTCTGGTAGCGGGTGTAGGCACAGGCGGTACGATTACCGGTATTTCACGCTATTTTGAAAAAGTGAAAAACAAGCCGATTTATTCAGTTGCTGTAGAACCCGCTGAATCTGCCATTATTGGTCAGGCAAAACGTGGTGAGACACTCACTCCAGGACCACACAAAATTCAGGGTATTGGCGCGAACTTTATTCCAAAGAACCTAGATCTGGATCTGGTCGATGAAGTGATTGCCATTACCAGTAGCGATGCAGTGGAATGGGCACGTAAAACTGCAACTCAAGAAGGTATCTTGGTCGGTATTTCAAGTGGTGCTGCAATGGCTGCAGCTGCGCAATTGGCTGCACGTCCTGAAAATGCAGGCAAAAATATCGTAGTGATTCTGCCAGATGGTGGTGAACGCTATTTATCTTCAATTCTTTTTGAAGATATTTCGGCTGAGTAAACTATTAACCAAGCAATTTCTTTAAATCTCAAAAAGCCTGAAGTCATCTTCGGGTTTTTTTATTGGACTTTATGCCTTCATATAATGAAAGATCAAGAATTTAAAGCAGAAGCTTGACCTTCCCATTATGGTAATGTTTAAGCTATAGCATAGGCAGTGAATGGGTAAATGGAGAGCGCAGAATGAATACACCAGCAACCACACAGTTATACGAACAGCAGGTACAGATTTCAGGAATGACTTGTGCCTCTTGTGTCGCACGTGTGGAAAAAGCCTTAAAGAAAATTGAAGGTGTGGTGGAAGCGAACGTTAATCTCTCCACTGAACAGGCTTTTTTAAAAAGTGAACAACCTATTCCTGCAACGCAACTTGTTAATGCTATTAATAAAACCGGTTTTGAAGCTGTGATCCAGCAGTTTGATTTAAATATTGAAGGTATGACCTGTGCCTCTTGTGTAGCTCGTGTTGAAAAAGCCTTGAAAAAAGTCGATCAGGTACTAGATGCGCAGGTTAATCTGGCAACCGAAAAAGCTCATGTCACTGCAATTCGTCCTCTCGCTGTTTCTCAATTGATCAAGGCTGTACAAAAAGCGGGCTTTGATATTCAAACCGACCGAATTGAACTGGCTATTGAAGGAATGACCTGTGCCTCCTGCGTGGCACGTGTAGAAAAGGCCTTGGAAAAAGTCGATCAGGTAAGTGAAGCACAAGTCAATCTCGCCACTGAAACAGCTTGGGTCAAAGCACCGCGTAGTCAGCTTCCAGCTTTAATTGCTGCCGTCGAAAAAGCTGGATATAACGCTCATGCAAAATTAGATGCACAGGCTACCGATACCCAGACGGCATTTCAGGAAAAGAAAACCGCTGAAACTGAACAGCTAAAGCGTGACTTATGGCTCGCGTTAATTTTAGCTGTTCCAGTGTTTATTCTGGAAATGGGTTCACATCTGATTCCTGCTTTTCATCACTGGATTGCACATACGCTAGGTACCCAAAACAGCTGGTATATCCAGTTTGTGCTGACTACTCTGGTCTTACTGATTCCAGGACGGCGGTTTTATCAGCATGGGATTCCGGCATTGTTGCGACTGGCACCCGATATGAATTCTCTGGTTGCCGTGGGAACAATAGCCGCTTATGGATTTTCCTGTATTTCCACGTTCTTTCCGCAATTATTGCCGCAAAGTACTGTACATGTGTATTTCGAAGCGGCGGCTGTGATTGTTGCCTTGATCTTACTAGGACGTTATCTGGAAGCACGAGCCAAAGGTAAAACTTCCGAAGCGATTCAGTATTTAATTGGCCTACAACCGAAAACCGCACGAGTACAGCAAAATGAAACTTGGGTTGATCTGGCGATTGCTGATGTACAGCAGGGCATGCTGATCGAGATTCGTCCGGGTGAGAAAGTCGCAGTTGATGGTGAAGTCGTTTCTGGTCAAAGTTATATCGATGAAGCCATGATCAGCGGTGAACCTTTAGCGGTGGCTAAACAGGCTGGAGATCGGGTGATTGGCGGAACGGTAAATCAGAATGGCACCTTGCAGATCAAGGCGACAGCAGTCGGACAAGATTCAGTTCTAGCTCAGATTATTCATATGGTGGAACAGGCACAAGGCGCAAAGCTTCCCATTCAGGCGGCAGTCGATAAAGTGACCTTATGGTTTGTACCGGCTGTGATGCTGCTCGCGACTTTGACTTTTATTGTCTGGTTCCTGTTGGGTCCTGAACCGAATCTGACTTATGCACTGGTCAATGCTGTTGCAGTACTGATTATTGCCTGTCCTTGTGCAATGGGCCTGGCTACGCCAACATCTATTATGGTCGGCACCGGCCGGGCAGCAGAGCTGGGTGTCTTGTTCCGTAAAGGCGAAGCATTGCAACTCTTGCAGCAAACCAGAGTTGTGGCGGTGGATAAAACCGGAACCTTAACTGAAGGGAAACCAGCCCTAACCGATTTTGCAGTGACATCTGGTTTTGAGCAGCAAATAGTATTGCAAATGGTCGCAGCAGTGGAAGCCAAATCTGAACATCCCATTGCTCATGCGATTGTGGAAGCTGCGAAAGCACAACAGTTGCAACTACCTGAAGTCAGTGATTTTGATTCAATCACTGGTGCAGGCGTGAAAGCTCAAGTTTCAGGTCAGCAAATTCATATTGGCGCAGAACGCCTGATGCAGCAATTGGGCTTAAGTGTCGATATTTTTAAAGAGAAAGCACAACAGTTAGGTGAACAGGGACGTACTCCTTTATATGTCGCTATAGATCAAAAATTGGCTGCCATTATTGCTGTGGCTGATCCGATTAAAGCCACAACCTATAGTGCGATTCAGGCCTTACATGATCAAGGCTTAAAGATTGCCATGATTACCGGTGATAACCAGCATACTGCACAGGCCATTGCCAGACAGTTGAAGATTGATCATGTCATTGCTGAAGTTCTGCCTAATGAAAAAGTCGATGCGGTACGCCAACTCCAACAGCAACATGGCATCGTCACTTTTGTCGGTGACGGGATTAATGATGCACCTGCTTTGGCTCAGGCCGATGTTGGAATGGCAATAGGAACTGGTACGGATGTCGCAATCGAAGCAGCAGACGTGGTGCTGATGTCTGGAAATTTACAGCATGTGGCAACCGGTATTGGCCTGAGTCAGGCGACCATGCGCAATATCAAACAGAACCTGTTCTGGGCCTTTGTCTATAATATTGCCTTGATTCCGATTGCTGCCGGTCTGTTGTATCCATTCTTCGGTATTTTGTTATCACCGATGTTTGCAGCAGGCGCGATGGCATTATCCTCAGTTTTTGTGGTCAGCAATGCGCTTCGTTTAAAGACTTATCAGCCGATCCAGTTGAAGGAGGCAGTGTAATGAATATTGGACAGGCCGCGAAACGCTCCGGGATCTCGGCCAAAATGATCCGTTATTATGAAGATATCGGTTTATTACCCAATCCTAAACGTAGCGATTCGGGTTATCGTATCTATAGTGACGATGATATCAAGACTTTAAGTTTTATTCAGCATGCGCGTGAACTGGGTTTTTCTTCTGAACAGATGAAAGAATTGCTCGGCCTGTGGCTGAACGATGCTAGACACAGCAGTGATGTCAAACAGTTGGCGCAAAAGCATATCGAGTTACTGCAACAGAAAATTGCGGACATGCAAAATATGATGAAAATTTTGCAGCAATCGGTTGCACAGTGTGCTGGAGATGAGCAATCTGACTGTCAGATTCTGAAACAGATTGAGCAGGGTGTGTCACATGGGCAAACTGCACATACGGCTATCAAAGCAGATCAATAGCCTTGAATTAAAATTCGCTTAACCCAAATTTAAACTGATCAAAGGGAGATCAAGATGAAATTCCGTATTGAAAATATGACTTGTGGTGGTTGTGCACGTAGTGTGACGGCAACCATTCAGGAGCTGGATGAAAATGCTAAAGTAGATGTTGATGTGGTCAGCAAAATGGTGGAAGTTGAATCGAGTGCAAGCGAATCTGAGATTATCGCGGCATTAACTGAAGATGGCTTTCCGCCTGAAACTATGGCTTGATATTTGCCATTTAAAAAATAATTCTAAAATGCCTAATCATGATTAGGCATTTTTTATGAAACTGCAGATATTTTATCTGGCGTCATCAATGCCTGATTAATATATAGCTTAATCAGGCGTTCACGTGAACCAATCGCTTTTTGATAACTGGTCGAATTTAATAATAGTGAAGCGCCGTAAGTGACCGTCCAGATATAAGATAAATAATCCCGGATTGACATGGCACTGTCTAAAGACACCAGATAATCATGGGTCATATCTTTAATGCGGATAATCCGTTCTTCACGAATACGGTAGAGTTCCTGAAATAACTCTTTCAGGTTTTTTTCATTATTGGTTAAACGCTCTTCAATAACATGCAGCAAAATAGTCCGGTTTGAATTGAGCATGTGATAAAGCATATATTGCGAAACATAATTTTTAATATCGTTATTATATTTATCGGAAATTGCCAGAATTCTTTTTTCATTCAGAATGATGAGTTCTAAATATAACTGGTTCTTGCTTTTAAAATGCTTGTAGATGGTTCCTTTGGCGATGTCTAGTTCTTCAGCAAGTTCACTCAAGGTGATGTCCTGATTATTATCAAGCAGTAGACTTTCCGCCATGCTCAGGATCTTCTCTTTACGAAGAAGGAAGTTCTGCTGTCTTACAGTCGTCATCTTCTTGACTCATCATTTTCGAAAAGGAACCTACTAAGAATATGCTATTTTCGCAGGTATAGCTATAAAACTAAGGTCGTGATATTTATCTAAATTTGTATATTTATTCAACATTTCTTGTAGAAAAAAGTCATATACAGCTGCACTAAAAATATTGTCAAGAAAATTGAACCCTTGAGATCAACTTTGCTAAATAAAATTCCATTTTCAATATATTTGATTTATGGTTTTAGGGCATAAAGCTGAATCATATTTTCGTTTTAAACCCAGACCAGACAAGGTTTAGCGAAGTGAAGCCAGAGTCATTTTAACAGCTTAAATTTTTCATTCATCAATGGATTTAAGTTTTAATGATTCAGTAAATACCAGAGGTATAAAGTTTTTGATTTTAAATTTTATATCGCTAATTTATGTCAATGAATTCATCGCCAGATTAATTCGATATGATGATTTTTGAATGACATGCATGGATTCGAGCAAAAAGCCTCAAAATATTTTCTCGAATCCATAATGAAAAAATACTCAGTAACAGGATTGAGTATCACCATTTTAGGAAGTTGAAAATGCCGATTTATAATGCGCCGCTGAAAGACATGGAATTTATTTTAAATGATGGCGAATTCAAACATGAGGTGCGACAGTTTCAAAAGCCATATGATAATCAACAAGCTGAGCAAATTTCTCTAATGGTGTAAGCCAATCTAACGCCTTTCTAGGACGAGTATTCAGTGACATGGCAACTTGATTTAAATAATGCTGATCTGCCTGATTTAAATCAATCCCTTTAGGTAAATATTGCCTAATTAAACCATTCATATTTTCGCATGTGCCTTTTTGCCAAGGTGAATGTGGGTCACAGAAATATACATCTATGCCTAAATCTTCTTCGAGTATTTTATGTTCTGACATCTCGCGTCCACGGTCATAGGTCAACGTTTTACGCAGTTCTGCAGGTAAATATTTCAGAGCTTCAGTTAAAGCCTTGCGCACTGATTCTGCCTTTGCATCAGGTAATGTTGCCAAGATACAGAGCCGTGTATTTCGTTCAATAAGTGTTGCTATCGAACTTTTATTGTCTTTACCTTTAATTAAATCAGCTTCCCAATGACCCGGTATTTTTCTTTCTTGAACTTCGGCTGGGCGCTCATGAATAGTTTTAATATCCTGTAATATAGAATCTTTTTTAGGTTCACCGTTAGCTTTTCGCTTTTTATTTTCATGACGCAGACAGGATAATAAGTCTTTTTTCAACTCACCCTTGGGTAATGCTCGTATCGTTGAATAAATCGTTGTATGGCTTACATTCATTGTTTGATCCAAATCAGGAAATGTCTTTAAACGCTTTGCTATTTGCTGAGGAGACCATAAACAACGGATCGCTTCAACAATAAATTTCCAGAGGATTGAATCGATTTTGAGTTTTCTGTGACCACGTCTACGTCTAGCAAAAGTGTTATCAGAAGCATATCGAGCTTGATAAACGTCATTGATGCTATTTCTTTTAAGCTCACGATAGATCGTACTAGGATGTCTTTTAATAAGTTCAGCAAATTTTCTGGCTGAAAAGCCTTCTTTTCTTGACTCAAGCATTAATGCAGTACGATCTTCAAAGTTAAGATGATGGTATGACAATTTTATATACTCCATAAACCCTTTAAATTAATTAGGTGGTTTATGTCGCACTTCAAGTTTTACTCTGCCATGTATTGAAATCAAATGACATCCAAATCAGCATGGATGGTAAAGGTCGATGGGTTGATAATGTGATGGTTGAACGATTATGGCGGAGCGTTAAATATGAAGAGGTGTATCTCAAAGCCTACAGCAATGTTTTGGATGCGAAGAAGCAATTAAACGCATATTTTGAATTTTATAATTTGAAACGACCTCATTCGAGTCTGGACAAAATGACTCCAGATGAGTTTTACTATGACCAGCTACCACAACAAAATAAGGTAGCTTAACTAGAGCAGAGTATCACTTATAAATAAGCTTTTAGTTGTTCAAACATGTGGGACCACCTCTATTTAAAAAAAGGAAAGAAGATGAAAATTAAGTTTTTAACAGTTTCATTGATGCTTATTCTGCCATTTTCTGTTTTTGCAGCAAATACTGTAGTAGAAAAAGCGGTCATTGAATCAAATAATACATATAAGGCGAAGTATAACTTAGAGGATATGACTGAGTTTAATCAGGCTCAAAAGGGCTTTATTGCCAAGCCAACAGGTCAAATTAAAAGTGAGAAAGGCAATGTTATCTGGGATTTTGATGCATTTAGTTTTGTACAAGATCAAGCACCAAATACCGTTAATCCCACTCTATGGCGACAAGCAAAATTAAACAACAATGTTGGGCTATTTAAAGTAACAGATCGAGTTTGGCAAATTCGTGGTTTTGATTTGGCAAATATGACCATCATTCAGGGTGATACTGGCTGGATTATTGTGGATACATTAACCTCTAAAGAAACGGCTGAAGCAGCACTTAAATTTGCTAGACAGCATTTAGGTGAGCAAAAAATTTCAGCCATTATCTTTACCCATAGCCATATCGATCATTTTGGTGGTGCATTAGGCGTTCTTTCTAGCGAAGAAATTAACGCTAGAAAAACTCCAATTATTGCGCCAAAAGGCTTTATGGAAGAAGCGACCAGTGAAAATGTGATGGCAGGTTCAGCCATGATACGTCGTGCGACTTATATGTATGGAACTTTTCTACCTAAAAATGCGGAAGGATTGGTGGATACAGGTTTAGGTAAGGCTGTTGCTGTGGGAAAAATGGGCATCCTTGAGCCTACACAACTGATCACTCAACCAGAACAGAAAATGACGGTTGATGGCTTGGATTTTGTGTTTTATAACGTGCCGGGTTCAGAAGCACCAGCAGAATTAACGTTCTCTATCCCATCATTGAAACTTTATAACGGCGCAGAAATTCTATCTCATACCATGCATAATCTTTATACCCTTCGGGGTGCTAAAGTCCGTGATGCCTTAAAATGGGTGGGCTATCTAGACCAAGCAATGCAGCATGCCAAAGCATCCGATGTATTGATTGCACAGCATCATTGGCCTGTCTGGGGCAATGACAATATTCAAGATTTTATTAAAACCCAGCGAGATGTTTATAAGTTCACGCATGATCAGACGGTGAGATATATGAACTCTGGTTTTAATGGCGCTGAAATTGCCGAAAAAATTAAGCTTCCAGCGGCACTTGATCAAAAACTATATGCTCATGGCTATTATGGAACCCTAAAACATAATGTAAAAGCAGTATACCAATATTATATGGGATGGTTCGATGCCCATCCTTCCAATTTAGATCCATTACCCCCTAAAGCTGTTGCAAAAAAATATATTGAGTTAGCAGGTGGGGAGAACAATGCATTGAAAAATGCGCGGGATGCCTACGCTCAAGCTGACTATAGATGGGCTGCCGAGATTTTAAAACATATTGTGTTGAATAACCCTCAAAACCAACAAGCAAAAGACTTATTGGCGAATACTTATCGTCAATTGGGCTATGCTGCTGAGGCTTCAACTTGGCGTAATTTCTTTTTGGTGGGCGCTCAAGAGCTACAAAATAATGTACCCCTACAAAATACTTCTGATCCGAGTGATTTATTGATTCATACACCAACTGAAAGATTTCTTGAAGCTATGGCGACAAATTTAGATGTGGAAAATTTAAAAAATGAAAACCAGTGTATCAATCTGGTTTTGTCGGATACCAAAGAGCATTTTTCATTATGGGTTGAAAACTCAGTCATGCAGTTTAAGCGTTATGATGAAAGTAAAGATTTGGCATTGGATTGCCCTACATTAACCTTAACCAAGCCCTTATATCTAAAAATGATTACAGGTCAAATAGAAGGGGTAAAAGTCCTGCTTTCTAAAGACAGTAAAGTCAAAGGTAATCCACTGAAAATTGGAAAATTCTTTGCAATGTTTAAACGTCCAGATTCAATTTTCCCGATTGTGACTCGACCAAATGGCTAAGCTCAAATAAGTAAAGTCGAAACTTAAATTAATAGATCCAAAGAAATGGGTGAAATTATCAACTTGGTTCTCCCAATCTTATAACAGGAATACAAGAAATTATTTCTTGTATTCCTCTTTAAAATTAAAAGTAAGCTATATGTATTTTAACTCTATTGATACTTTATTAAATGGTTTTTGAATTTTTATACTTTATTTTCGATGGAGATATTTTTATTAGTAGCTTGTTTAAAAAAGATTTGTTTATTTTTCTATTAATTGCTTCTAAATAATAACTTCAATATTTTTGTGGTTAAAAGGCAAGGGGGTATTATGATGTGTTTTTTATTGAAAATAAGCTTTTATATTAGGGCGAATTCAAACATGAGGTGCGACAGTTTGAAAAGTCTTATGATAATCAACAAGCTGAGCAAATTTCTCTAATGGTGTAAGCCAATCTAACGCTTTTCTAGGACGAGTATTCAGTGACATGGCAACTTGATTTAAATAATGCTGATCTGCCTGATTTAAATCAATCCCTTTAGGTAAATATTGCCTAATTAAACCATTCATATTTTCGCATGTGCCTTTTTGCCAGGGTGAATGTGGGTCACAGAAATATACATCTATGCCTAAATCTTCTTCAAGTATTTTATGTTCTGCCATCTCGCGTCCACGGTCATAGGTCAACGTTTTACGCAGTTCTGCAGGTAAATATTTCAGAGCTTCAGTTAAAGCCTTGCGCACTGATTCTGCCTTTGCATCAGGTAATGTTGCCAAGATACAGAGCCGTGTATTTCGTTCAATAAGTGTTGCTATCGAACTTTTATTGTCTTTACCTTTAATTAAATCAGCTTCCCAATGACCCGGTATTTTTCTTTCTTGAACTTCGGCTGGGCGCTCATGAATAGTTTTAATATCCTGTAATATAGAATCTTTTTTAGGTTCACCGTTAGCTTTTCGCTTTTTATTTTCATGACGCAGACAGGATAATAAGTCTTTTTTCAACTCACCCTTGGGTAATGCTCGTATCGTTGAATAAATCGTTGTATGGCTTACATTCATTGTTTGATCCAAATCAGGAAATGTCTTTAAACGCTTTGCTATTTGCTGAGGAGACCATAAACAACGGATCGCTTCAACAATAAATTTCCAGAGGATTGAATCGATTTTGAGTTTTCTGTGACCACGTCTACGTCTAGCAAAAGTGTTATCAGAAGCATATCGAGCTTGATAAACGTCATTGATGCTATTTCTTTTAAGCTCACGATAGATCGTACTAGGATGTCTTTTAATAAGTTCAGCAAATTTTCTGGCTGAAAAGCCTTCTTTTCTTGACTCAAGCATTAATGCAGTACGATCTTCAAAGTTAAGATGATGGTATGACAATTTTATATACTCCATAAACCCTTTAAATTAATTAGGTGGTTTATGTCGCACTTCAAGTTTTACTCTGCCGATGTATTTCATGCTGAACAATTTTGGCAAGGTAACGAAAATCTTGCACATCTCGATATGGCGACTGCAAATGCGGTTCTGGAAGAAATGGCAAAATTTTCAAAAAATGTCATTCTTGATCTGAATCGTCCTGCAGATGAAGAGGGTGGTGCTCAGTTTAACAATGGTGTGGTGACGACACCCAAAGGTTTTAAAGAAGCGTTCAGACAGTTTGCCGAAGGTGGCTGGGTAGGCTTGGGTGCTCCTGAAGAATGGGGCGGACAAAACATGCCGAAGATGCTCACGGTTCTAGCGGATGAAATGATCTGGAGCACCAATCCATCTTTTATGCTTTATCCGCTATTAACGGTGGGTGCAGGTATGGCCATCAATGACCGCGCCTCACAGGAACAAAAAGAAACTTATTTACCAAAATTCTATACGGGTGAATGGTCGGGCACCATGTGCCTGACTGAACCACATTCCGGCACAGATCTTGGCATTATCAAGACTAAAGCTGAACCGAATGAAGATGGTTCATACAATATTACCGGCACCAAAATTTTTATTACCAGCGGCGAGCATGATCTGAGTGAAAATATCATTCACCTGGTACTGGCCAAAACCCCAAACGCGCCAGCAGGTTCACGCGGTATTTCCCTGTTTATTGTCCCTAAATTCCTGGTTAATGCCGATGGTTCACTCGGTGAGCGCAATGCGGTCGCTGCCGGTTCGATCGAACATAAGATGGGTATTAAAGGCTCGGCAACCTGTGTCATGAACTTTGATGGTGCCAAAGCCTATATGGTGGGCAATGAAAATGAAGGTCTGGCGGGCATGTTCGTGATGATGAACTACGAACGTTTGTCGATGGGGATTCAAGGCATTGGCGCGGCAGAATTTGCCTACCAGAATGCGGCACAATATGCGACGGACCGGTTACAGGGCCGTGCATCAACTGGTGCAAAATCTCCAGAAAAACCAGCCGATTCAATTCTGGTCCATGGCGATGTACGCCGTATGTTGCTGAATGTGCGTGCCAATAATGAAGCTTCTCGTGCTTTCGCAGTCTATGTCGGCCAGCAGCTGGATATTACCAAATACTCCACCGACCCTGAGGCGGTACGTAAAGCAACTGATCGTGTGGCTTTATTAACGCCTATTGCCAAAGCTTACCTCACCGATAAAGCACTGGATGCTGCACTTGAAGCACAAATGTGCTTCGGTGGTCATGGCTATATCCGTGAATGGGGCATGGAACAATGTATCCGTGACCTGCGCATTTCACAGATCTATGAGGGGACCAATGGGGTGCAGGCAATTGACCTGATTGGCCGTAAAACTACGAAATGTAAAGGTGCATATATTGCAGAGTATATTGCAGAAATCCGTGAATTTGCCCAAGGTCTGGATGATGCCTTAACGATTAAAAAGGCAACCTTAGATACCTGTCAGCAACTGGAAGATATTACCAATTTTATTGTTGAGCAGTCTCAGCAGAATCCTGATTTCGCCAACTCCATTGCTGTTGATTATCTGCATGCTGTAGGTCTGCTGAGCTTTGTCTATATGTATGCACGTATCAGCAAAGCGGCGGTTACCAAAGAAGAAAGCTATTTCAAGAACAAGCTGGTACTGGCAAATTACTATATTAACCTGAGTTCGATGAAATCCACTTAACCTTTTAGCATATTTTGGAAAGTTGGCTTATTGGGGTTCAAACAATAAGCCACTACAGCAGCCATGATATTCACCATGAAGTTATTTACCGAACGATGACGTGAATGTTCAAGTTGATGTAAATTTTTTAATTGATCATTCACTGTTTCGATCAATCCTCTTCTGCAAAGTAATTGTTTTTCTTCTTCAGTTTGGATGGGTTTATTTTTCATATTCCGACGTGATGGGGTCAATATTTTCAGTCCTCTTGCTGCTAAAGCTTCGGCTTTTGCTTTGCTCAAATAGCCTTTGTCTCCGAGTAGGATCCCTTTTAATTCTTGAGTTAAAGATTCTAATATAGCAACATCATGAACATTTCCCGATGTCAGCTTGAGATTAATAATTTCACCTAAATTATTGATAACGAGATGTAATTTAAAACCATAAAACCAACCCGTACTACTTTTTCCACGACCGGCCAAGCCTTTAAATACACGATGCCTTTTAATCCGAAGATTATGGCAAACTACCAATTTAGTGGAGTCAATGATACTGATTCCCGTATCTTTTCCTTTCACCTGATGGAAGAAACTACTCAGAGCTTGCAAACAACGGGGCATGATTTCAATAAATCGGTTGTAGCTAAGCAGTTTAGGAAAAGCAGATTTCCAGAATGGAACGATCATTTGGCAATAAAAATATTTGAAGAATCTAAAACCGGATTGATGAAATAAAATGACAATGGTCATTGCTTCGGACAAGCTTAAAGCTGACTTTTTCAACTTGGTTTTTTGATTAGAAATTAAAGCTTTCTCTAAAGATTCATTAAATTTTTTGCAGAAATCATCCAAAATACAAAATAATTCGGTAATATGATCCATTGAGAAGCCTTGTTTTATAACATTTTGTCTTGAGAACCAATATGTTACAAAAACAGGGCTTTTTTTCTACTCTTTTTTTATATCGAACTCAGGTTATATTACTAAAGTACTCTCGGATTTGAGTGCGAGAATTCAACGCATTCAGGCAGGTGCGGAGCTGGTGATGCAATTGCCAGAAGAATATTTCACTGCACAGGCCTAAACCCGCAAATATTGCGAAGGACGAACACTGTAGAGCTATTACTTTGCAGTGTTGATAACAATGATGTTAAAGGATGAGATTAGAATGATTGTAATTGTAGAAGCTGTACGTACCGCAATGGGCGGTTTTCAAGGCTCACTTTCAAGCTGTACGGCACCAGATTTGGGTGCTGTAGCGATCAAGGAAGCGGTAGCGCGTACAGGTCTGGCAGCCAATGATATTGATGAAGTGATCATGGACTGTGTATTGCCAGCCGGCTTAAAACAGGGTCCGGCACGTCAGGCTATGCGTCAGGCAGGTCTGCCAGATTCAACCGGCGCCACCACGATCAATAAAATTTGTGGTTCAGGTATGAAAGCGGTAATGCAGGCTGCGGATGCGATCAAGGCGGGTTCGGCAGAAATCGTAGTGGCGGGCGGTATGGAATCCATGTCGAATGCACCATACTTAATGGACAAGGCTCGTGCCGGTTTCCGTATGGGCCACGGTAAAGTGACCGATCATATGTTCCAGGAAGGTCTGGAAGATGCTGAAACTGGTCTGTCGATGGGAATCCTGGCGCAGGAAATGGCGGACAAAAAAGGCTATACCCGTGAGCAACAGGATGATTATGCGATTGGCTCTTTAAATAAAGCCGTGACTGCCGTTCAGCAGGGCTTCTTCAAAGATGAAATCGTGCCAGTTACTGTAAGTACGCGTAAAGGCGATGTAGTGGTTGAGCAGGATGAACAACCACTGAATGCCAAAGCAGACAAAATCCCATCTTTACGTCCGGCATTTAAAAAAGACGGTACGATTACTGCGGCAAATGCCAGCTCCATTTCTGATGGTGCTTCGGCACTGGTTGTGACTTCTAGTGAAATTGCCGCGCAGCGTAACTTAAAGCCGCTGGCTAATATTGTGGCCTATGCCAGCCATTCGCAGCATCCATCAGAATTCACCATTGCACCAGTGGGCGCAATTGAAAAAGTACTGAAGAAAACTGGCTGGAATGCAGCTGATGTGGATCTATGGGAAATTAATGAAGCTTTCGCGATGGTGACTATGGCAGCGATTGATGCCTTTGAACTGGATCCTGCCAAAGTGAATATTAATGGCGGTGCTTGTGCTCTAGGTCATCCACTGGGCTCTTCAGGTTCCCGTATCATTGTGACCCTGATTCATGCCTTGAAACGTACTGGCGGCAAAAAAGGTATTGCAGCGCTATGTATCGGTGGCGGTGAAGCAACAGCAATTGCGGTAGAACTGGTTTAAGTTTATTTAGATGAGATGGCGATGCTTTTGGTCAGCTAAAAGCATTGCTTAATTTATTGAAATAGTCTTAAGCCAAAATAAAGCCCGTAGATTACGGGCTTTATTTATTGTGTTAGATAAATATTTTAGTTCTGAATCAGACGTGGGTTATTAAAGACTTTATCCAATATATGCCGATGAATGAAACGCAGTTTATCTTTCACAGCTTCAGTCAGCTTAAAGGGGTAAGCATCTTCCAGACCCATACTGCGATTTAAGGCATTCAAGTTAAAGGTCAGCGTGACCCAGTTTTCCAGGATATGTTCAAAATCCTGTCCACCAATCGGGCATTCTTTAAAGTCCATACTGGCCAGGTTTCGGCCATTACCTTCCACGCGTAGACCGGCATAAAATGCAGTTTCCAGTGTTTCCATGATATGCAGATAATGTGACCAGGTTTCAGCCCAATCTTCCCACGGGTGTGTAGTGGCATAGGGACTAATATATTTTTCATGCCAGTTGATAGGCGCACCTTGATTATAGTGCCTCTCTAGTGCTTCACTATAATTTTGCCGCTCATCTCCAAAATAATGGCGAAGTTCATCGAGTAATTCCGGATGTAGATGCTGGATGACGTTAAAATAAAAATGCCCACTTTCATGACGAAAATGCCCTAATAATGTCCTGTAATTTTCACCCATATTGACCCGGGTTGTTTCCCGATAAACCACATCGGCCTCGAAGGCATTTAAGGTAATCACCCCATTGGCATGGCCGGTAAGTACTGGCTTGTCTTTTTCAGGAAGAAGAAAATCAAAACGCAAACCCAATGGATCATCATCCGAATGTTTTGGACGAGGCATAATGTTCATACGTTGGGTCAGATACAGAAAACGGCGTTTGGCTTCCTCGAGCCGATACCAGTAAATCATGTTCTCAGAATTTTCCAGATTTGGAATTACATGAGTCAGCTGGCAGGATTCGCAAAAATCTTCCTCGTCATCTACAGGGATCATCCAGTTACATACCTGATGATGGGTATAGTTATAGCAAGGTTTATAACGGGAATGTTGATACTTTTCGGCAACCGGAACCCACTCCTGAGCATTCAGCTTTTTAAATGTCGTCATTTCTTTTTCGGATGCGATATAACCGATAGGGGAAAGGCAGTGATCACACACGAATTTGGCGAAAAAGATCTGCTGTTCGCAAACTGGACATTCAAAATATTTCATCGATACTCCCTGCGAAATGAATGAATTACAATGGATTGCTGAAACTCTGTAATTTATATTCAGATTGCATTGCGGAATTTTATCCTGTTTAAAAATTCATCATAAAAATTTCTTAAAAAACACTATGTTGATTAATTGTAAAATGCATGTGATCGATTATTCATTAGATTATAGTTTAGTGACTGTTTATAGAAGAAAAGCTGACAGAAATAAAAAAACCGATGAACTGACTTATGTATTTTTTTCTTAAATAAAAACGAGAGTATCAATTTAAAAAAACTGAATAATGCAAACTATAAAAAATTAGAGATCAAAAATTATTGAAAAAAATTGATTGAATAGCATTTTTCATAAGACCTAATTGGTATATATTTTACTCAATGTTAAAACATGCATCATGCTGAAAAATAAATTATTTTTAATTTTTTAGTTCTGCTTTTGGGGTATTAAGATATGATGAAGATAAGAAAAGTCACTGTTCAGGATACACTTGCAATTGCGAACGTCATTGCCCCATTTGTTGATGTCTTGATTTCTAGTGAAGAGGGGCGCAAGCGTTTTCAACCTGAAATTCTTCAGACCATTTTTGACCGAGCTGATATTCATTATTTTATTGGAGAAATTAATCAAAAAATTGTGGGCGTAGTGGCCTATATGGAACCTGCACACTTCATGCACTTTTTTCTGGATCCAGCTTATCAGGGTCAGGGATATGGACGACAAATGTGGAATTTTTTAGAAGAACAAATCCGTAATCAAGGGCATCAAAAGATTACAGTCAAATCCAGTTTATATGGCTTCAATATTTATAAAAAATTTGGTTTTGTTGAGACGGGTGAACTTACTCAGGAACATGGCATTCGCTTTATTCCAATGGAAAAAGTTTATTCTGATGAAACATCTTCGGTCTCTTAAAATAGAAGAGCCGTTTATTATAAGTTAATCAAAGATCAGGAGTTATTTTCTTATTTTTTTGCATAGTTGGAATCTGAGAAATCAATTTTATCCCTGTCAATTTGATAAATTTTAATTATTTTTGAATTAGAAAATTAAACTTTTAGCTATTAGCCATTATCTCATTTTTAATTAGTCATAGATTGTACTAAGGCATAGAATTAATTCACTTTTACGGCATTAACGATCAGGGTATGGCAATCAGCTGGATTTTCTTCACTTTAATGGCTGCATTTATGCAGGCCTGGCGAAATGCCTTTCAAAAACAGCTCAGCACAACTGTCGATATCTGGGGCGTGACACTGGCGCGTTTCCTGTTTGGCTTTCCGCTAGCAGGGCTTTACATCGCAGCTTTATATCACTTCAAACCGGTAGAAAGTGTGGTGCATTTTACCCCGAAGTATTGGATCTATATCCTGATTGCCGGTATCAGCCAGATTCTGGCAACCGCCTTGATGGTGCAGCTGTTTAAACAGAAAAATTATGCGATTGGCGTTGGATTGGCAAAAAGTGAAGCGATTCTGGCTGCCATTATCGGAGTGATTTTTCTGTCAGATCATCTGTCTGTACTGGCATGGATCGGGGTGCTGATCGGTGGTTATGCGGTATTCCTGCTGAGTAAGGGCAATCAGCTCACCGGTCTATCCACCAAGACTTTAGCCATCGGAATCGGCAGCGGTTTGAGCTTTGCTATTACTTCACTCTTGGTACGTGAAGCCAGTCTGGAATTACCAATGTTGCCAACCATGCATAGAGCTTCATGGGTACTGATTTCGGTGATTGGTTTCCAATGTATCAGTATGCTGATCTATTTAAGTTTATTTAGCCGCAAAACCTTAGTTGCCATGTGGCAACGTTTGGGACTTACTTTTAAAGTCAGTTTTTGTAGCTTTATGGCATCACTCGGTTGGTTTACCGCCATGAGTATGATGAGCGTGCCAATCGTGAAAACCTTGGGACAAATCGAAATCCTGTTCAGTCTGCTGATTTCAGCTTATTTCTTTAAAGAAAAATTGGCGCGTGCCGAGCATTGGGGCTTGGGACTGGTGGTGATTGCAGCGATGCTGGTGATCTGGGCTTAACGAATCAACGAATAAAAAGAAAAGCCACGAAATATCGTGGCTTTTTTTACAACCATAGATCAAGCAGCAAGAAAAGTTTGTACTGCCTGATTAAAGGCTTCCGGCTGTTCAATATTGGAAATATGCGAAGCATTGATTTCAAACAACTTGCTATTCGCAATACGTTGCTGCATAAACTGGCCATCTGCAACAGTCGTCACCGGATCCTGCTGACCCGCTATAATCAGCACAGGGATTTGAATACTGCTAAGTTGTTCGCGGACATCCGCCTTAGCCAGAGCTTCACAGCAGTTTGCATAGCCTTCTGGGCTGCCAGCTCCGAGGTCGTTTGAAAGTTCTGCAACGACTGCCGGGTTGCTCTGGATAAAGGGATTGGTAAACCAGCGTGATGCTGCAGTTGCAGCAATCGGAGCAAGACCTTGCTCACGGACAAGCGCAGCACGGTCTTGCCATGCCTGTTCCTGGCCAATTTTGGCTGCGGTGTTACAAACAATCACGTGGTTAAAACGTTCTGGCTTATGAATCGCTAACCATTGACCGGTTAAGCCACCCATAGAAATACCACAGAATGCTGCTTTTGCAATATTCAAATGATCCAGAAGACTCACGACATCCTGACCCAGTTGTTCCAGACTATATGGGCCTTGTGGCGCAAAAGATGCACCATGACCACGGGTGTCATAACAGATTACGTAATAATCCTGCTGGAAATGTTCAATCTGTGGCTGCCACATGCTGTATTTGGTGCCCAGTGAATTGGAAAATACCAATGCAGGTTTGTTGGCATCCCCAAAAGTCTGGTAATTAATCTGGGCATCATTTGATGTAAATGTTGGCATTTGTTATTCCTTTTATTTCCTTCTAAAAGTTCTTCCCTGAACAAGGCATAAGCACTGCTTAAGCCTTGTGCAAGAAAGGGAGGTTAGGAGGGATTTTTTAAACACGTTCAATAATCAGCGCGATACCTTGACCTACGCCAATGCACATAGAGCAGAGAGCATATTTCCCGCCAGTCTGTTCCAGCTGGTTCAGTGCGGTTGTCACCAGACGGGCACCGGAAGCACCGAGTGGATGGCCAATGGCAATGGCACCGCCATTCGGGTTTACATGGGCAGCATCATCTGGAAGGTCAAGGTCACGGGTCACGGCTAAGGCCTGTGCAGCAAAGGCTTCATTCAGTTCAATGACATCCATCTGATCTAGTGTCAAACCGGTCTGGGCCAGTAGCTTTCTAATCGCTGGTGCCGGACCAAAGCCCATAATGCGTGGTTCAACACCGACAACCGTTGAGCCAATAATTTTGGCACGCACTTCTAGGCCATATTCAGCAACAGCTTCATCAGAGGCAATCAGGAGTGCCGCTGCACCATCGTTAATGCCAGAAGCATTGCCGGCAGTCACCGTACCATCCGCTTTTACAACTGGTTTTAGCTTAGTTAAACCTTCTAGTGTCGTAGAAGCACGTGGATGTTCATCTGTATCAACAACCACAGGTTCGCCTTTACGCTGAGAAATCACTACCGGAATGATTTCATTTTTAAAGAAACCTTTGGCCTGCGCCGCTGCAGTACGTTGCTGGCTGGTCAGGGCAAACTTGTCTTGATCTTCACGGTTGATATTGAACTGTGCTGCCACATTTTCCGCAGTTTCCGGCATGGTTTCCACGCCATACAGTTCCTTCAGTTTCGGGTTGATAAAACGCCAGCCCATGGTAGTATCTTCAAGCTTTTGAGTACGGCCATAAGCGGTTTCAGACTTACCCATCACCAGCGGTGCACGTGACATGGATTCCACACCACCAGCCATAATCAGATCGGCTTCACCGGCTTTAATGGCACGAGCCGCAATGGCTACCGCATCGAGTGATGAACCGCAAAGACGGTTAATTGTAGTTGCCGGTACCTGATAAGGCACTCCTGCGAGCAAAGCGGACATACGACCCACGTTGCGGTTATCTTCACCAGCCTGGTTGGCACAGCCATAGATGATGTCATCCACTTTTTCCCAGTTGATACTTGGGTTACGTTCCATCAGCGCTTTAATCGGGATCGCGCCAAGATCATCAGCACGGACAGGTGCCAGTCCACCCGCATAGCGACCGAATGGGGTACGGATGGCATCGATAATATATGCATTTTTCATTGTTTCTATTTCCAGTTCTCTAATCCCTCCCGACCTCCCTTTGATAAAGGGAGGAGAGCTTCCGTCATATATTTTCGAAAGTCCCCCTTTCTTGCACATTGACTTAAAGCAGTGCTTAAGTCTCGTTCAGGGGATATAGGGGGATTTAATTTTGCTTTATTACTTAACCTTGTGTCGCATCAATCAATGTTGCACCCGTCATCGACTGCAATTCTTCAAATGACAGACCTTCAACTTTTTCAATCACTTTCATGCCTTCAGCCGTGACATCAATCACACACAGATCGGTATAAATACGGTCTACACATTTCAGGCCAGTGGCAGGATAAGTCAGTTCAGCCACAATCTTAGGTTCGCCTTTTTTAGTGACATGATCAGTAGTGATAAAGACTTTCTTGGCGCCGACGGCCAGATCCATCGCGCCACCGACTGCAGGAATTGCATCGGGTGCACCGGTATGCCAGTTGGCCAGATCACCATTTTCAGCGACTTGGAAAGCACCCAAAACTGCGATATCTAAGTGTCCGCCGCGCATCATCGCAAAAGAATCCCCATGATGGAAAAAAGCACCGCCAGTCAGCATGGTCACAAATTCTTTACCGGCATTGATCAGTTCAGGGTCTTCTTCACCTTTGGCAGGTGGCGGGCCAAAAGCTAGCAAGCCATTTTCAGAATGCAGGAAAACATCCTTGTCTGCAGGCAGATAGCTAGCAATCTTGGTCGGCAGGCCAATACCAAGGTTGACATAGGTACCATCAGGAATGTCCTGGGCAACACGTTCAGCAATCTGGTCGCGGGTCAGTTTGATATAGCTCATGATTTTGCTCCTGAATTACTGTGCCGTTTGTACTTGGACAACGTGTTGGACAAAGATGCCCGGGGTAATAATGTGTTCCGGATCCAGCTCACCGAGTTCAACCACTTCAGCGACTTGGGCAATGGTAATGTCTGCGGCCATCGCCATGATTGGACCAAAGTTACGTGCGGATTTACGGTAAACCAGATTGCCCCAGCGATCGCTTTTATGCGCCTTGATCAGGGCAAAGTCTGCTTTAATTGGATTTTCTAAAACGTAATCTTTGCCTTCATAATTCAGGGTAGGCTTGCCTTCCGCCAGCAAGGTACCAAAACCGGTAGGCGTGTAGATTGGCCCTAGCCCCATACCTGCAGCCTGAATCCGGCAGGCCAGGTTTCCTTGCGGCACCAGTTCCAGCTCGATTTTTCCGGCACGGTACAGCTCGTCAAAGACCCATGAGTCTGACTGGCGCGGGAAAGAGCAGATGATTTTACGTACTGCGCCAGTCTTTAGCAGTTTTGCCAGACCATAGTCACCATTGCCGGCATTATTGTTAACGATCACCAGATCTTTCACGCCCAGCTCAATCAGACCATCAATCAGTTCAGCAGGCTGACCTGCGGTACCGAAACCACCAATCATGATGGTGGAACCGTCTTTGATTTGTGAAAGTGCTTCAACCAGAGAAGCAGAACTTTTATCAATCATAATCTTTCCTTTACTGCCTATCACTCAGGCACGTTTTGAATCAGAAGCTAAATTTGTTTTCGGTGAAGATTTCTTTGAGGTAAGTACAAAGTGCGCCAGCAGGCCGATACAGATGCCCCAGACCACAGAACTCATGCCCAACAGGCTCATGCCAGAAGCAGTAGCTAGAAAGGTAATCAGGGCAGATTCACGCTGGTTTTCGGTTTGCATGGCCACGGTCAGGTTGCTGGAAATTGCACCGAGTAATGCCAAACCAGCCAGTGCAGCGACCAGTTCTTTTGGAAACAGGCTAAACAGCATTACAATGCTGCCAGCAAACAGGCCACCGAGGATGTAAAACAGTCCATTACAGATACCAGCGATATAACGTTTGTCTTTGGCTTCATGCGCATCTGCACCCATACACAGGGCTGCAGTAATCGAACCAAGCACGGTTGTGATGGCACCAAAGCAGACAAAAATCAGTGAGGTAATACTGGCGGTGGTAATAATCGGTTTGGCTGGAACGTTATAACCAGACAGCTTTAATAAACTCATGCCTGGCAGGAACTGGCCCGAAAGGCTAACCAGAATCAGCGGGAGTGCCAGGTTTAGGGTAGAATTCCAGCTCCATTCTGGTTGGATGAATTGAGGAATAGCAATACTGAAATTCATGGTAACGGGCTGGAATTTGCCAAAGATCAAACTCAGGATCAGCCCTACACCCAGTACCCAGAGCATGGCATAGCGTGGGTTAAAGCGTTTCGCGATCAGGAACACCATCAGCATGCTGGTCACGATGATGGGCATGTTTTCGGTAGCAGTAAAAAGCCCAAGTCCAAAATTCACTAGAATCCCGGCCATCATCCCGGCAGCTACCGATTGTGGAATCAAGGCCAGTAATTTGTCGAAATAACCTGTAATACCAATCACGAACAACACCACAGCTGTGGTGATATAGGCGGCAATGGCTTCATTCAGGGAAATTTCAGGAAACAGGGTCACCAGTAGGGCTGTTCCTGGTGCTGACCAGGCCATCACTACCGGGACTTTAAACTTCACCGACAGGTAAATGCTGGAAATAGCAGCAGCGATGGAAATACCCCAGATCCATGAAATCATCATGGCAGGCGAGACCTGCGCCTGCTGGGCCGCCTGGAAAAAAATAATCAGGGGACCGGAATAGGAAATCAGCACTGCTAAAAATCCTGCCACAGTGGCTGAAATTGACCAGTCATCCTTCAGGGTTTGAAACAGGTGTGTCATTGCGGTTGCCTCCTTGCGGTCAATGAACCTGTATGCAATCAGGTTTAACCCTGATCACCGCCACCAACGGGAACCACGGTTCCAGTCATATACGATGCTTCATCTGAAGCGAGGAACAGAATGGCGTTGACCTGTTCCTGGATCGTGCCATAGCGTTTCATATGGCTGCGATCCTTGGTTTGGTCGACCACATCCTGCATCCATTGTTCTTCCTGTTCACTCAGCGGTTTGGCATTGCGTGGAATCTTGCGTGGCGGTGCTTCGGTACCACCGGTTGCCACTGCATTCACGCGGATACCATCTTTGGCATAGGCAAAGGCCAGGGAAGCGGTCAGCGCATTTACGCCACCTTTGGAAGCCGAATACGGCGCACGATGGATCCCGCAGGTCGCAATCGATGACACATTCACGATCGTGCCTTGCTGCTGCTTGATCATTTGCGGTAGCACTGCACGGCAACACCACATGGTTGGGAACAATGAACGGTTCACTTCCTTGATGATTTCTTCTTCAGAAAATTCTTCAAAAGGTTTCATCCAGATCGCACCGCCAACATTGTTGATCAGCACATCAATACGTCCATAGGTCTCTAATGCTTTAGCCATGACAACTTCGGCACCAACATAGGTTTCCAGATTGGCCTTGACGATGATGGCATCACCGCCAGCCGCTTCGATTTCTGCCAGGGTTTCCTGCACATAGTCGGAAATATCGGCCAATACTAGCTGTGCGCCTTCAGCAGCAGCCTGGATGGCTACACCGCGGCCGATACCTTGGGCAGCACCGGTCACGATAACCACTTTATTTAAAAATCTTTGACGTTCGGTCATGTCGAAATATCCTCAATCAGTTCGCTGAGAATTTTTCAAACAGGAAGCTGGTAGGTTTAACACCTTCCGCATCCAGCCAGCTGCGAACTGCTTCAACCATTGGCACTGGACCACACAGGTAGATGTCGACATCGCCACCATTTAGCCATTCATTTTTAATATGGCCAGTCACATAACCTTTACGCTCATGTGTAGATTCTGGATTTGCGACCACCGTGCGATATTCGAACCATGGGAATTTGTCCTGTAGTTCATTCAGCTTTTCAATTGCGACCAGGTCGAAGTCATTGGTCACTCCAAAGACCAGACGTACTGGATGTTCAGACCCTTTTTCTTCCAGTACCTGTAACATCGACATAAATGGTGCGATGCCTGTACCACCTGCCAGCATTAATACCGGACGGGTGACATTACGTAGATAGAAGCTGCCGAATGGACCGGTAAAGGTCATTTTGTCACCGGCTTTTGCATCAGCGCTGAGGAAGCTCGACATTTTGCCGTTAGGGACATTACGAACTACAAAACCAGTTAAACGGTTACCCGGTTTAGAGCTGAATGAATAAGAACGGGTTTCGGTGGTTCCAGGAATACCGACATTGACATATTGTCCGGCCAGAAAATGGATATCTGGTTGACCATCATCGAGTTGAATATCAAAGGTAATGGTGGAGTCAGACAGGTTTTCTACACGAGCCAACGTACCTTGAAATGCGTGAATCTCGGTTTTGCAGACATCAGACGAAGCCTGAATCTGGAACACGGCATCCGAAGTCGGTTTACATTGGCAAGCCAGAATAAAACCTTCTGCGGCTTCTTCTGGAGTCAGTGCATCTTCAATATACATTTCTTCAGGCATGTCATACGCACCTGATTCACAGAAAGCGCGGCACGTTCCACATGCACCGTCACGGCAATCTAGAGGGATATTGATCTTTTGACGGTAAGCTGCATCGGACAGGGTTTCGCCTTGGGCAACACTAATAAAACGTGTAACGCCATCTTCAAATTGGAGTGCAACATTGTGGTTTGACATGGCTGAATATCCTATATAAATCTTTGAAACTTAGCCTTTCAGCCATATTTCCCTAGCTGAAAGGTCTGACCTTGCTGTCGAAACAGTCTTAGAGGTGATAAATGTCGATAACCTGGTTGATGTAATCGTTTTTCAGCACCACGTATTTGCTTAGAATCTGTGGTTTTTCACCTGAAAAATCGATCTCGTAACGAGACATACCGAAATAGCTGTAGCTGGTTTTGTAACGGAAACTCAGGGTATTCCAGTTAAAGCGCACAATGACCTTGTCGCCATCACGTTCCACAATTTCAATATTGCAGATGTTGTGGCTGGTACGGGTATCCGGCATGGTGGCAGATGAACGTTCTGTCTTGATCCGGAACACACGGTCTTCCAGGCCCTGACGGTCAGGGTAATAGATCAGTGAGATTTCAGACTGTGGATCTTCAGTCAGGCGGTCATCATCATCCCAGGCTGGCATCCAGAAAGAAGCAGTAGGGGCGTAGCACTGTAACCAGTCATCCCATTGCTCATCATCTAAAAAGCGGGCTTCCTGATACAGGAACTGTGCAATATTTTCTAAAGTGATGTCGCTCATGCGGTTTCTCCTTCAGTGCTTGCAGCAATTTCTTTTTCAGTCGCAATGCCTTTTTTGATCAGTTCTAGCCAGTACTGGTGTTGTGCCAGATATAAGCCTTCATCTTCAGTTTTAATGCCAGACAGCTTTGGTTTCAGGCCAATTTCATTGGCTGCATCATCCGGCCCTTGAATCCAGTGTTTAGAACCACGACACATGTCATTCCATTCCAGTGCGATCCCGGCATAGCCCGCCTGACAGGCACGAAATTCTTCCAGATCGTCTGGGGTAGCCATACCAGAAGCATTAAAGAAATCTTCATACTGACGGATACGGCGGGTGCGTGCTTCAGGCTCTTCACCGACAGGACCGATACAGTAAATCGTCACTTCAGTCTTATCGACGGAGATTGGACGCAGAACACGGATTTGTGAGCCGAACTGATCCATAAAATAAACGTTTGGATAGATACACAGGTTACGTGAGCGTTCGATCATCCATTTCGCCATGGCTTCGCCATAACGCTCGGTATATTCATCTTTCTTGGCAAAGTTTGGACGGTCTTCCGGATTGGCCCATTGGGTCCAAAGCAGCATGTGGCCATGTTCAAAGCCGTAAGAACCACCGCCTTGTTTACCCCATGAACCTGCGCTCATGGCACGAATATTATCGCCAGCTTCTTTTTCCTTACGTTGCTGAGTGGTCGCGGCGTAGTTCCAGTGCACGGCAGAGACGTGATAACCATCGGCACCGTTTTCTGCAGTCAGCTTCCAGTTACCTTCATAGGTATAAGTCGATGAACCGCGTAAAACTTCCAGACCTTGCTCAGACTGACCTACGATCATGTCGATAATCTTGGTAGCTTCGCCCAGGTATTCTTCCAGAGATGGAACATCAGGATTCAGGCTGCCAAACAAGAAGCCTTTGTAATTTTCAAAACGGGCTACTTTTTTCAGGTCATGAGAACCGTCCTGGTTAAAGCAATCTGAATAGCCTGCATCAGCAGGATCTTTCACCTTTAACAGCTTGCCTGAGTTATTGAATGTCCAGCCATGGAATGGGCAGGTATAGGTTGCTTTATTGCCACGCTTATAACGGCAGAGCTGTGCACCGCGGTGAGAGCAGGCATTGATCATGGCATTCAGTTCGCCATTGCGGTTACGTGCAATGATGATTGGCTGACGGCCAATATGGGTTGTGTAGTAATCGTTGTTATTGGGAATCTGGCTCTCATGGGCCAGATAAACCCAGTTTCCTTCAAAGATGTATTTCATTTCCAGATCAAACAGGGCTTGATCAGTAAATACGGAACGGTGCAGTTTAAATTCACCAGATTCAAAATCATCGACCAGTAATTCATCAATACGGTCTAAATGGCTGGTGTTAATTACAGGAATACGAGGCATGTCCAGTCTCCGACTTTCCAAGGAGGGGAAGTCATCGGGATGTTGCTCAGACTGACATCCCGATTCCATTTTGAATTAAGCGCTTGCGCGACGACGTTCTACTTCAGTGCTTGGTGCAGCAGCCTGGTCTTTCACCAGTTCAATATTGAACTGGATATGTTTGAATGGACCATTTAAACCACGACGTGCGATTTCAGCTTCATCGGTCACATCAACAGCGGTTGCGACCAGACCATCACGTGTGGCGAAGGCAAAGTCATCCCACAGGTATTGATCGCCTTCGATATTGAACTGTGTGGTTAACTTTCGGTAACCCGGTGCAGATACGAAGTAATGCACATGAGATGGGCGGTTACCGTGACGACCTAATTTATCCAGTACGAACTGGGTAGTACCTTCAGGTGGACAGCCATAACCGACCGGCATGGTAGTCAGGGCAACATATTTACCGTCTTGATCGGTAAAGATAGAGCGGCGCAGGTTAAAGTCAGATTGTGACTTGTCAAAGAAAGAGTAGTTGCCCAGGCTGTTGGCATGCCAGACCTCAACTTTTGCACCTTCAATGATGTTGCCGTCAGTGTCAGTCACTGTGCCTTCAATGATCAGGGTTGGAATTTTGCCTTCTTCAGAACCATCATCCATACGCGCAAAACCAACTGACTCAGGAGCACCTGCAACATACAGCGGGCCTTCGATGGTACGTGGTGTACCGCCAGTAATGCCGGCTTTGGCATCTGCTTCATCCGCGCGTAAGTCTAAGTAATGTTCCAGACCTAGACCTGCAGCCAGTAAGCCTAATTCATTGGCTTGACCTGCATCAGTAAAGTATTCCAGACCTTTCCAGAGTTCAGTCTGAGAAATATCAAGATCTTCAATAGCCTGGAAAAGATCACCTAATAAACGTACAACAACTTGTTGTACACGCTCATCAACTGGTCCTGTCGCTGTATCGACATTCATTTTTTTAACCAGTGCATCAATTTCTTGGCGGTTCATACTATTGCTCCTAAAGTATGTTTTCATATTTTAGTGGCGCATGTTTTAGCATTCGTTTGGCTGGCTAAATCTTGCTGGCCACAAGTCCTTTTGGATTACCCTCAGGTGTATGGGGTGGGAAGGAAATTCTTTCATTTCCATTCCCAAATTTTTAATTACTTGTCATCATCTCGAATCGATGATGGATGGCGGTTCAATGCCATAACTTCGATGTTCATATACGGGTAGAGCGGCAAGCCCTGTAGCAGGTTGTGCAACTCTTCATTGCTTTCAACATCAAAAATACTGATGTTTGAATACTGTCCGGTGATGCGCCAGATATGACGCCATTTACCCTGGCGTTGCAGATCCTGTGAATAGGCTTTTTCGACAGCCTTAATTTCATTGGCCTGTTCAACTGGCATATCTTTTGGAATATTGACGTCCATTCGTACTTGGAAAAGCATGGGATTCTCCTGGAATTATTGATGACGCAAGTTGTCAATCTTGTTTTCATCCAACTCAATACCCAGACCTGGTCCTTTCGGAATCTCAAGTTCAAAGTTTTGATACTGGAGTGGGGTTCTTAAAATTTCATCAGTTAACAGCAGTGGACCAAACAGTTCGGTGCCATAAGCGAGACTTTCAAAAGTCGAGAAGGCATGGGCAGAGGCGATCGTGCCCACCGGACCTTCAAGCATGGTGCCGCCATACAGATCGATACCTGCCAGCTGTGCCACTTTTGCAACTTCACAACCTTCAATCAGGCCACCAGATTGCGCCACTTTGACTGCAAAAACTGATGAGCCATGCTGACGTGCGATCTGATAGGCAGACTGCGGACCCATCAAGGATTCATCCGCCATGATGGCGATATCAAAACGCTGGGTCAGACGTCGCATTGCATCCAGATTATCAATGGCACATGGCTGTTCAATCAGGTCAATGCCGCCGTCCTGGAGTAACTGAATGCCTTTAATCGCGTCTAGCTCTGTCCAGGCACGGTTCACATCAACACGGATCGAAATGTCTTTGCCTAATGCCTGTTTAATGGCAAGCACGTGTTCAACATCCTGTTCCACTGGACGAGAACCAATTTTCAGTTTGAAAATATTGTGGCGTTTGGCCGCAATCATTTTCTGGGCTTCAGTAATGTCTTTCTCGGTATTGCCAGATGCCAATACCCACAGCACTGGTACGCTGTTACGTAAACGTCCACCTAGAATTTCACTCAGTGGCTGGTTCAGACGTTGTGCCTGAATATCCAGTAGCGCAGTTTGAATGGCACATTTGGCAAAACGGTTACCATTAATATTCTTTTTGATGGCTCGTAATGTCTGTGCAACATTCAAACCCGATAATGTTTTCAGAAGCGGTGCAAAGTAAGTCTCAATATTCACTTTGACACTTTCTGGGCTTTCTTCACCGTAGCCTAAACCGCCAATAGTGGTGGCTTCGCCCCAACCCACATAGCCGTCTTCGGTGGTGATTTTGACCAGGACCAGTGTCTGGGTTTGCATGGTTGCGACAGCCATCTTGTGAGGACGGATCGTCGGTATTTGAACCAGCAAGGTTTCAACTGACTTATACATAATTACGCTTCACATTCTTGCTTTAATGTTTTGACTTGATATACCTTAAAAGAATAATTTTGATTGGTCTAAGATCGATTTAGCATTTTTTTATACTTTAAAGGTATTTAGGAATATGGAACTCAGGCATTTGCGTTACTTTGTCGCAGTCGTCGAAGAACAAAGTTTTACCAAGGCGGCAGAAAAACTGTTTATTGCTCAACCACCTTTAAGCAGACAGATACAAAATCTGGAACAGGAACTGGATATTCAGCTCTTTGAAAGAGGTAGCCGACCGCTTAAGACCACAGAAGCAGGTCAATTCTTCTACCAGCATGCGGTTAAACTTTTGTCTAATGCGGAAGAAATCAAATCGATGACCAAGCGGATTGGTATCGCGGATCGCACCATTAGCATTGGTTTTGTTGGCTCGTTATTGTTCGGTTTGCTATCGCGTATTGTGTTTCTATTTAAGCAGCAACATCCCCAGCTCAAAATTGAGATGGTTGAAATGAATACTTCAGAGCAGATTCAGGCACTTAAAGAAGGGCGGATTGATGTCGGTTTTGGACGTTTAAGGATTTCAGATCCGGCAGTGAAACGGGTATTACTGCGTGAAGAACGGCTGATGGTCGCGGCACATTCCAGCCATTTTCTTTCGCAACGAGATGGCGTGAATCTGGCTGAACTGGTAGATCAGCCACTCTTTTTATACCCGAATAATGGTAAGGCTAATTTTTCTACCCAGGTGCGCGGTATATTTTCCGAGTATGGGCTGGAACCGAAAAATATCCGTGCAGTCAGTGAATTGCAACTGGCGCTTGGTTTTGTGGCTGCCGGAGAGGGCGTCTGTATTGTGCCGGAAAGTGCCCAGAATATTCGTCTGGCACATTTAAACTTTATCCCTTTATTAGATGAATTTGCGGTCAGTCCGGTTTTTATGGCTATTCGTAATATGGATGAAAGTGAATATATTCGTTATCTGTTTGATGCGGTCTATCAGGTCTATGATCTTGAAGCGATTAAATATGATCGTGCTGTATTTTAATTCAGATCAATACCTGTCTGGATCTTATAGGGAATAAAGCGAATCCATATTTTAATATTGAATGAAGGTTTCATTTTTTGGATGAATATCATTAAGGCATAGTAAATAAAGCTTTTTCTTTAAGGCAGACTTTATAGGTATAGAAGCATGCCTATTCAGTTTTGGACATTTATGCACATCTTCTGCATTGTGAATCTCATAAATTGAACTTCACAATTAGGAGGTGGAGATGTCTACAAATAAAGTGAATATAAATACGCTGATTGATGAAGCAAAGTTCACGCCATTTCATTGGGGCGTCCTGATCTGGTGTTTGCTGATCATTATTTTTGACGGTTATGACCTGGTGATTTACGGCGTGGCTTTACCGCTACTGATGCAGGAATGGGCACTCAGTGCAGTACAGGCAGGCATGTTAGCCAGCACCGCCTTGTTCGGTATGATGTTTGGAGCGATGAGTTTCGGCACTTTGTCCGATAAACTGGGACGTAAAAAAACCATCATGATCTGTGTCGCGATCTTTAGTGGTTTTACGTTTATCGGTGCCTTTGCAACATCACCTGTCGAATTCGGAATTTTACGTTTTCTTGCCGGACTCGGAATTGGTGGCGTGATGCCAAACGTCGTTGCCCTGATGACGGAATACGCACCAAAAAGGATTCGCAGTACACTGGTCGCTTTGATGTTTAGTGGCTATGCCATCGGCGGCATGACATCTGCCTTGCTTGGCGCATGGCTGGTACCACAGTTTGGCTGGAAAATCATGTTCTTGCTTGCGGGTACTCCTTTACTGTTCCTGCCGATACTCTGGAAATATTTACCAGAATCGTTGATGTATCTGACCAATAAGCAGCAGACTGCTCAAGCGCAAAGCATTATCCAGAAAATCTCGCCAACACAGATAATTGGATCTGACACCCAGTTCGTCCTGAATGAAGTACAAAAAGGCGATGAAGCACCTTTAAAAGCACTATTCCAGCAAGGCCGCACATTTAGTACCTTTATGTTCTGGTTGGCATTTTTCATGTGTTTATTAATGGTTTATGCACTAGGCAGCTGGTTACCAAAACTGATGATCCAGGCTGGATATTCACTGGGTGCCAGCATGATCTTCCTATTTGCCCTGAATATTGGTGGAATGATTGGTGCCATTGGTGGAGGTTATCTGGCAGACCGCTTCCATATCAAAAAAGTACTGACAATGATGTTTCTTTGCGGGGCAGCTTCTTTAATCCTGCTCGGTTATAACAGTCCGCAATTCGTGCTTTATAGCTTGATTGCTATGGCTGGAGCAGCAACCATTGGTTCTCAAATCCTGCTCTATACCTTCGTGGCACAATATTATCCATCGACGGTGCGTTCTATCGGCATGGGCTGGGCCTCTGGGATTGGACGTATTGGTGCGATCGTTGGACCGGTATTGACAGGTGCTTTACTCACCATGAATTTACCGCATCAAATGAACTTCTTTGCAATTGCGATTCCCGGTTTGATTGCTGCGCTGGCAATTTTCCTGGTTAACTTAAAAATGTCTGTAGAAGGTCAAGCCCTTGCTGCACCTGAGATTCGTACTAATTCTCTCGCTGAAAAAGCAAGTTAATGGATTAAATATCAATTAATAAAGAAAACACTTCTAATGATAGAGATCGCCATCGTAAGCGGTGGTGATCTGTTGCTAGAATCGAGACGCATAATAAAAAAGTGAGTTTAGGATGAACACGAAACAATTATTTAATAATCAAACAATCACATTAAAACGCACGGTTCTGATGAGCATGATGGCAATGAGTTTAGGGGGCCTTAGCTTGTCTACCCAGGCACAAACTCCAGCTCAGTCCAATCAGCAGGAAATTGAGCAGTTGCGTCAGGAGGTTAAAGCTTTACGTGCTTTGATTGAACAGCAGCAAACTCAGACAGCTGCTGTGACTGCACCTGTAGCGACAACACCGGCACCTGCAAATACAGCAGTAGCTCCTACAAGCAAACCTGTGATGAAAATTGCCAGTGGGGCCGAGTTTAATTTATACGGTAATATCCGTGCTGATGCCTCTTATCAGGCTGAGGGCGGTGCAGCGACACGTATGTATAACCAGATTAATGCAGTACCTCTTGAAGGCACAGGTGAACGCAGTGATGAGTTTAAGTCCACGCTTTCAGCCACCCGTTTAGGGATGGATTTTAAAGCGCCCGTGGGTGCTGGGGAAAATGCCTTAAGTGGTAAGGTTGAGGTCGATTTCCTGGGTGGAGCTGGCTTTGACAACCTGCGTATCCGTCATGCCTATATCAGCTATGCTGACTGGTTAATTGGCCAAACCTGGTCAAACTTTGCAACTCCGGACTATATACCTGAGACTGTAGATGCACTGGTTTATGCTGGCGGTTCAATTAAACGGACCCCTCAGATTCGTCATACCAGTACTTTGAGTCCGGCAACCAATCTGGTGCTTGCAGTAGAAGATCCGAAAGATGCGACCATTACGGGAATCAAACAGCGTTTACCGGCTTTAACTGCACGCTTAAACCACAAATTTGCAGATAATCTTTCTGTCAGTGCGCGTGCGATGGGGAATGAAAAACGCGTGAATGAAGATGAAAAAACTGCATGGGGTGTGGGCTTAGGTGCGAAATACGAGTTTGTTCCAGGCACCAGCCTTAAGGCAGATTATTATCATGTCAAAGGGGATAGCAGTTTTGTCTCTTACGCCAATCCAGGTGTCGTTACAGCTGCTAATGGAGATCTTCTACAGAGTGAATTCGACTCAATTACAGTCGGTCTAACGCAGCAGTTTAATGATAAATTGCGTGGCACAGTAGGCTATGGTTATATGAATTTCGACCAAGATAATGGCTATCTTGCTGCTCCTGGTCTGACTCTAACAGCAGTGAACAAAGACCTTTGGCAGGCTTGGGCCAATGTGTTCTATAACCCTACAAAACCGCTGAGTTTTGGCCTGGAATATGTTTATGGTGAACGTGAAGCATTGGGTGCTGCACCAAATGGCAGTACAAAAGGTGAAGATAACCGAGTGAATGCCGTTGCAATTTACAGTTTCTAAGCTCCAGCGATTTAACATAAAAAACCTAAAGCGTGGATGAATTAATCCACGCTTTTTGCATGATTCAGGATCACCTCTGCCAGTACATTGACAGCGTTTTCTATCTCAGAAGTCCAGTCAAATGAACAGTTCAGGCGAATATAATTCTGGCTGGTATGTTCCGGTTTAAACAGCAAAGCAGGAGCAATGGCAATATTGTGCTGAATCAGCTGTTCATATAAAACCTGACCATCCAGCTGTTCCGGCAATTTGATCCAGAGAAAATAGCCACTAGAATAATAATAAATTTCACAGACTGAATCTAAACGCGCTTTAAGTTCCTGATAAAACTTTTGCTTATACTTTTCTAGTTGCTGTTTTAAATGGCGCAAATGCTTTTCATAATGATGATGGGACAGAAAATCGACCAGTGCATTTTGTAATAGCGGACTAACAGTCAAAGTACTCATGAGCTGTAAATGCTGGATTGCATCGGAAAATGGGCCAGCGAAAACCCAGCCGACCCGCGCACCCATGCCCAGAGTTTTAGAAAATGAAGAGCAGTGCAATACCCGTTGATGCTGATCAAAATATTTTACGGAAACCGGTTTATGAGCGCCGTAATTGAGTTCCTGATAGACATCATCTTCAATCAGATATACCTGATATTCATTCAACAGTTCCGCAATTCTTTGCTTGATCTCTGAATTTACCGTAAAGCCAATCGGATTATGCACATTCAGCATCAGCCAGCAAACTTTGATCGGGTACTGTTTAAGTGCTTGTTCAAATGATTCCAGGTCAAAACCAAACTGCGGATGTTCAGGGATTGTGATGACTTGCAAGCCTAAACGTTCAGCCGCCTGCCAGGCACCATAAAAAATGGTTTGCTGGAGCAGGATAAAATCACCCGGTTGAGTCAAAGCCTGTAAAGACAGATTAAGGGCTTCCAATGCACCAGAAGTAATGACAATGTCATCCGAAGTGCAGTTTATGCCTTGTAACTGATAGCGGTTAGCAATCAGTTGGCGTAATTCCTGATTACCCGGTGGCATATGATTTTGATGGCTATAACTGCTTTTTCTTTTGCTATGCTGCGCCAAAATCTGCATAAACCGGCTGTTATATAACAGTTCAGCATTTGGAAAAGCTGAACCAAAAGGCGCAATATTTGGAGTTTGCAGTGACTTTAAATAATTAAATACCACAGAGTTAATTTTAACTTTGGAGTTTAAGCCAATCTGTACCGCGGGTTCTTTGCTGTTATAGGTTTGAGGTCGCTCCGCAATATAGTAGCCAGATTTATCTTTGGCATAGACCAATCCTTGCGATTCAAGCACCTGATAGGCATTAAGCACCGTCATCAGGCTATAGCCGGACAGTTCAGTTTGTTCCCGTAATGAAGGTAATTTGTCATGCGCCTTCCATGCGCCATTTTCAATCATCTGGCGAATATTTTGGGCTAGCTTTTCAGATTTGAACATAAGAAAATAAAATCTAAACTGTACTAATATAATCAGAATTATATTATGAATAAGTTATTAAAATATAACAAATCAAAAAAATAAGTGGCTAACTGTTATATTTTTTTAAATGAATATTGTATCTATACAGCTGATTTAGGTCTGCTGATAATAAAACTCATAACGCCAGACCAACCTATGGGTGATCATATGAATTCAGAAGACAACAAAGCACCAAAATATGCGGATAGCAGTATTTCTGATGCAGCATTCAAGAAGATGATTCTCTGGTTTGCACTTTATGCCGGTTTATTCTGCCTCGGCGTTATCTTTGTAGTAAATGCAGACAAAATTATGATGAGCGGCTTTTAAAATTCTCTTCTCCCTGAACACTATCATCGCCCCAATCTAAATTGGGGCTTTTTTATGCCACACATTACCAGTTTTATTTTCTACTTTTTCTGCATCCACTCTATGACTTTGTCACAATTTGACACTCACAAAGTCAGATTTCCTTGCTAGATTCAGACTGTTTGATGATAAAAATGAATACAGGCTTTTCGCCAGCGCATCATACAGAAATAACAACGATATAGCAGATGGACAAACAACAAGGATAAAGGAGTGAAGCATGCTCGGAAATATGATGTTCCAGCCCTTACTGATCAGCAGCATGATTGAACATGCCGGTCGTTATCATGCCGATACCGAGATCATTTCTAAAAATACCGATACCAGCATTAAAAAGACCAATTGGGGAGAAATCCGGGAAAACTCGAAACGTTTTGCCAATGTATTACAGCAATTCGGTCTGACACTCGGCGATCGGGTTGCGACCATTGCCTGGAATAATCATCGACATCTAGAATCATGGTATGCCATTTCGGGAAGTGGACTGGTTTGCCACACCATCAACCCGCGCTTATTTCCGGAACAGCTGGTATTTATTATCAATGACGCTGCCGATCGGGTACTGCTGTTTGATAAAACCTTTGCACCTTTAATTAAAGCCGTCAAACCGTTATTAAAAACTGTAGAACAGTATATTTGTCTGGATGCTGAAGATTCGTCGATTCGTGAAGCCATTCCGGAAGTTCAGTTTTATGACGATTTGCTTGCCCAGCAATCTGCAGAATTTGACTGGCCTGAACTGGATGAAAATACAGCGAGTTCATTGTGTTATACCTCTGGTACGACTGGAAATCCGAAAGGGGTTTTATATAGCCATCGCTCAACAGTGTTGCATAGTTACGCCATCATCATGCCGGATTCCCTGAATGTAGCAGCGCGTGACATCATGCTGCCGGTGGTGCCAATGTTCCATGTCAATGCCTGGGGAACCCCATATGCCGCTGCCATGGTCGGTTGTACCCTAGTGCTGCCGGGGCCGGGCCTGGATGGAGCCAGTCTGGTCAATCTGATTGATACGTATAAAGTCTCTGTGGCTTTAGGCGTTCCAACGATCTGGCAAGGGCTGATTGCGGCTGCCCAGCAAAGTGGTTCAAAACTGGAAAGCCTGAAACGGAATGTGGTCGGTGGTTCTGCCTGTCCACCGGCTATGCTGAAAACCTTTAAAGAGCAGTTTAATTGCGAAACCATTCATGCTTGGGGAATGACTGAAACCAGTCCACTCGGGAGTGCCAATCAGCTGAAAACCAAACACCTTGATCTGGCGGATGAAGAAAAAATGCAGATTCGCTTGTCTCAAGGTCGTCCACCGTTTGGCGTTGATTTACGCTTAACCGATGAAGAAAAAGGAACTCAGGAAATTGCCCGCAACGGTGAAACCATAGGCAATCTGCAGATTAAAGGGCACTGGATCATTGATCATTACTTTGGCAAGGAAGAATCTGCGCTCACAGCAGACGGCTGGTTTGATACCGGAGATATCGCTACCTTAAATGAAGATGGCTTTATGAAGCTGTGTGATCGCTCCAAAGATCTGATCAAGTCAGGCGGTGAATGGATCTCTTCAGTCGATCTTGAAAATATGGCGATGGGACATCCTGAAATTGCCATGGCTGCCGTGATTGCGGCACAGCATCCTAAATGGGATGAGCGTCCCGTTCTGATTGCGATTAAAAAGCCAGAGAGTCATGTGAGTGAAGCTGAAATTCTGGATTACTATGCGGACAAAGTCGCTAAATGGCAGATCCCGGATCGCGTGATCTTTGTAGATTCTATTCCGTTAAGTGGAACCGGCAAGATGCTGAAAAAAGACCTGCGTGAACTTTATGGTTCTATCTTGCTGGAACAGGCCGTAGGTTAAGCTATTTTTTTAAAAGGTAAATTTTTGCCTTTTTAACTCACCCAATATTTAAAACAGAAACTGATCTCTTATATAGAGGTCAGTTTTTTTATATGTTTTTGCTAAAAATATACAGACTAAAAAAGCAATTTATTCAGTTCATACAGTTTTAACAGCACTTTCTGGTTAGGATTGTCTTACAAAAAGTCTAACTATGGTTTCTAAGCACATAATTTGACCTACATTGACATGGTGTGAGCTTCAAAATTCTTTATTCTGGACTACATAATAAATAGACAGTTGTACATTAATGCTGTCTGCGGAATAGAGGGGATAAAAATGACAAGTATGACAACCTACAAGCCGCATTGGATTCGTGAAGACTTCATTGATTTTGTTGGTGAAAAAATCCATCCAACCTGGGCACTCAAAAAAGTCAAAGCATCGGTCGTGAATATTCAGGCGGTCAGCCCAGACTTTTTCAAAATCCAGTTACGTCCAAATTATAACTTTAACCGCGGGTCATTTCAGGCCGGTCAAAATATCGCGGTGACTCTGCGTCTGGATGGAGTTCGTCATCAACGTCATTATTCTATCGTGACCATTTTAAAAAATGGCGATGTGATTATTGCAGTCAAGCAGCAAGGTAAAGTGTCACGTGCCTTAACTTTATTGCAACTGGGTGCAGTGGTCGAGCTGTCTCAGCCACAGGGCGAATTTACCTTATTAAACTCTCCTAAACCGATTCTGTTTCTAGCATCAGGCAGTGGCATTACCGCCATTTATTCCTTATTGCAAAAAGCAGTCGTGCAGTTTCAGCACCCAATTGATCTGATTTATTTTACCCGTGATGATGCATTTCATGCCGAGATCAAAACCTTAGCGTTAATGCATCCTCATCTGAAATATCATCATTTTAATACAGTCGAGCATAAGCAGCATCTGAGCCAGCAATTGCTAAACAAGCTGGTACCAGACTTTGAACAGCGTGAAATCTATGCCTGTGGTTCAGCGGGAATGATGAAAACTGCACTCAAGATTGCCGATAAACTGGCAGTGAAATCTAGCTTCCATTCTGAATATTTCCAGATTGCGATGGATGAAAAAGTGAAAGCACAGCCTGTACAGTTTTTAAGATCGCAGCAGGAATTCCAGGCAGAATCTAATCTGCTGGAAAGTGCAGAGCAGGCGGGTCTTCGTCCAGCGCATGGTTGCCGTATGGGCATCTGTAATACTTGCTCATGTACCAAAGTCAGCGGTTCGGTGAAAAACATGCTGACAGGTGAGATCGACCACGGCAACAATACTCCAATCAAACTTTGTATTTCACAGGCCGTTAGTCCTGTGGTGATTAATTTATAAGCTATTTCAACCATTACTAAACGAATAAGAAGGTGCTCCCATGAATATGCAAATTGATTTTAAAAAACACAGTAAATCTCAATTTCTAAGCCCGGAACAGGTTGAAGAGTTCGGCGCCAAGGTTGATGCTATCCGCCGTGAAGTAATGGAAGATTTGGGCGAGAAAGACGCAGAATATATTTATAAAATCCGTAATTTTGTACGTTATAGCGAGATTGCTTCCCGCGGCATGTTAATGTTTGCAGGCTGGTTGCCACCAGTATGGTTAGCGGGCACAGGCTTATTGGGTATCTCGAAAATCGTGGAAAATATGGAACTTGGCCATAACGTAATGCACGGCCAGTTCGACTGGATGAATGATCCAAGTTTGAATGGTTCTACTTATGATTGGGATACTATTTCCACTGGGGATGACTGGAAATACACCCATAACTATATTCACCACACTTATACCAATATTGTTGGTATGGATCACGATGTCGGTTATGGTCTGATCCGTGTCAGTGAATCTCAGCCGTGGGAACTACGTTTTATCTGGAATATTCCTTTAACCATTCAGTTGATGGTGTTCTTTGAATGGTATGTGGGTGTACAGCGTTTGCATCTGGAAGATGTGATTGCCTATAAAACCAAAACCTGGAAACAGGTCTGGGAAGAAGCAGCACCTTTACGCAAAAAAATGCGTCGTCAGGTCCTGAAAGATTATGTATTTTTTCCGATTATTGCCGGTCCAAATGCGATTCCAGTATTTACCGGGAATGCGGTTGCCAATGTGATTCGTAGCCTATGGGCGTCTGCGGTAATCTTCAATGGACATTTCACTGAAGATGCAGAAACCTTTGAAATGGACAATACCGACAATGAAACCCGTGCGGAATGGTATCTGCGTCAGATCCGTGGTTCGAGCAACTTCAGTGGGGCGAACTGGTTGCATATTCTGAGTGGTAATTTAAGCCATCAGATTGAGCATCATCTGTTCCCAGATATGCCAGCAAACCGTTATGCCGAAGTAGCACCAAAAATCAAAGCCTTATGTGCTGAGTATGGGATTCACTATAACGAGGCCAGCTTTATAAAACAGTTCTCGACTGTATGGGTCAGACTGGCGAAATGCTCACTGCCAAATGAATGGAATCAGCAAATTGCAGAAAAAACTCATGCAGTTAAATCGGTGTTTCGTTACTTTAAATCCAAACTTGTAAATTAATTTTTTAAGGTTTCTCTATTATCCAGTTTGGTACTCCTCAATAGATTTGGATGGTCTATTGAGGATTTTTTTATCTGTTAAAAAGTGGTCAATTCACACGAATTTATGAACGAAATATGAAGATGATTTTCAAAAAATGACGAAGGCGGGACAGATTTACTACCGCTGAAACGCTTCGCCTACAAGCTAAGCGTTTACCTCAAGGAGGTTCTTTTTATAATGGCCGCGTTCTATCATTCAAGGTCTCAGTTTTGAAATATCTTAAATATTTTTCAGGCATCTCACTTTTATTGCTGTTAACCGCGTGTAATACCCCGGAAACCCCAGCACCAGATTATCAGGGGAACTGGAAAAATACACTGGAAAACCCAAAATTGGAAAATATCCTGGTGATTTCCAAAAATGGTGAAAACTATTTCATTACCAATACCATTAAAGACAAAGAAAGCGGCAAAACCGACAAGAAAAATCCGATGCCAGCTTCAGTCGCTGATAATGGTCTGCTTCAGATTAATTCAGGTGCAGGTGTCGTTGATTTCGCAATTGACGCAAAAACTGGCAATCTGGTCGGCTCAGGCTCCGTCTATAAAAAAGCCAAATAATGCTCTAATCTAATCAATTCAGAGATAACACGAAAAATGCCATGATCAGAAAGGATTCATGGCATTTTTTTAGTTCACCAATTTTATGAGACCAGCAAAATCTTCTACAAAATAATCTGCCTTGGCTTTGATCAGGTCCATTTCATGCGCAGAATACTGGTCGTAAATTGCAACGACATCAATTCCCGCATTGTTGGCAGCTTCCACCCCAATTAAAGAGTCTTCAACAATCAGGCAATCTTTAGCCTCAATTTCAAAATGCTGGAGCGCATTTAAATACACTTCTGGATGCGGTTTGATATTCTCAACATTTTCACGAGTCAAAATAATCGCAAAATCATCATCAAAACTGATTTTCTGATTAATCTTCTGGTTATTGTCCTGATAACGCTGCACATTGAACAAGCTGGTGGTAGTCGTGAGTGCCAATTGTATCCCTTGCTGTTTTAGGGCTTGAATCAGCAGCTCAGCTTGCGGTTTGAGTTCTATCACATGATCCAGAAAATGCCGTGAAATATGATAACGACGGTTTTTAACCTCTTCCTTGCTGGGTTCAAAACCATATAGCTCTTTTAAATAGCCACAATATTCCAGATAAGGATCGGGCATATGTCTAAAGGCTTTCAGTTGCAGGTCACGCAGTTGCTGAATCTGATCCAGACCGATTTCGATCCCCGACAATTCCTGAATCAGGGCAGCATCGACCTGGTTCCAGATTCCCACTGAATCAATCAAGGTCCCATCCAGGTCAAAACATACCAGCTTTTTATCTTTAAACATGTCACACCCAATTCTCTTTCACCGCCATTATCCCGTTTTTGGATAGAGATAAAAAGTCCAGTTTGGGTGCACATCCAGACTGTATTTATCAATAAATTCGTAAAATGAACTTATTTTGAGCATTTTAAGTATTACTAATAATAAAAATCGTAATACTAAATTGGCACAGCATTTGAATTTATCTACACCTCCTAATTTGAATATTTATTTTTTATAAGAAACAACTTGCTGGTTACTTTTTGTTACCTAACGGTTACATAAGAAAACCTAAAACTATTTAATTTAGTCTTTATTGATTAATTTATAGCCAGAACTATTTCATATCTTTACATCGGTTTATTTAATCTCTTATTTTCCTTAAGGTATTGTCCACTTCTTAACTCATTGAATTATAAAAGGGGAGCAATGCTAGAATTTAAAAATCAAATCGTACACGGCGCAATTTTCGATATGGATGGAACCATGTTTGATACTGAACGTTTGCGCTTTCAAACCTTGCAACAAGCTTCACGTGAGCTGATCGGCGTCGAATTTTCTGAAAACTATTTAATGCAGTGTTTTAATGCAGTGTTTGGGCTTAAGTGCCCGTAGTGCCGAGCAGCTGGCCAAAGAGCGTTATGGACAAGATGTTCCTTATGCCGAGATCCGCCAGCGCGCCGATGTACTGGAACTAGAACATGTACGCAATTATGGTGTTCCGATTAAAAAAGGTTTATTGCAGGTGTTGGAACGCCTACGCAAGGCAGGCCTAAAAATGGCTGTGGCGACTTCGAGTCGACGTGCGATCGCAGAAGAATATCTGATCAATGCCAATGTCTATAAATTTTTTGATGTGCTGGTGTGTGGTGATGAGATTAAACAGGGGAAACCTCATCCAGAAATTTTTATCAGCGCAGCCGAAAAAATCAATTTAAGTCCGGCTCAATGCCTGATGTTTGAAGATTCTGAAAATGGCCTGCGATCTGCTTATGATGCAGGTGGTATGACGGTACTTTTCAAAGACATTAAAACACCGAATGAATCGATGCTGGCACAAGCCCAGTATTATTATGAAATGATGGAAGATTTTCTGACAGATCTGAACCAGTTTGTTCCGGTTCTGGAAATGCCAGAACTTGAGACCGCATTTCCGCAAACGCTGAATCAGTTAACGGTCGGGATTCACGGTTTCGGTGCGATTGGTGGTGGTTATTTGGCTCAGGTGTTATCACACTGGGATGGTTATACGCGTCCACGCAAAATTATTGCCTCAACGCGTAATCCACTCTATCAGTCTGCCGTAAATGCGTTTGGCACTTATTGCATTCGTTATGGTCAGAACTCTTTTGACCAGCGTATTGAAAATATGAGTGTAATTGATGCGCATGATCTGGAGCAAATGCAGAACATGTATATTGAATCCAGTCTGGTCGCAGTCTGTGTCCCTGAGGAAGCGCTGGTTTCTGAAGCAGAGGTGATTGCACAGGGTTTATATGCGCGATACTTGGCCTACGAGCAGCAGGAACAGCCGCTGACGCTGTTAATTATCCTAAATAAAATCGGGGCCAAACAGCTGGTGATGCAGCAGATTCTGAGCCGTCTGAAACAGATTACGGATGAACAGACAGCGCAGCACATTATGGATCAGCATTATTTCTGTGACACAGTGGTGAACCGTATGGTCTCCAAACTGTCCGACCAGAAACTGTACCGTCAGCTGCGCATCAAATACAACATGTTCAAGCAGTATCAGCTGGATGAAGATCTGTCCGTAGTGGGTCTGGATGATTCTACAGCCCTGAATGCAGACCAGGAACATCAGGCGGGCTTGTATATTGAAGACCTGCGTCGTAATTTTCAGCCGAGTCATATTCTGCAGTCGATGGATCTGATTCTGTTTAATGCCGAAACGGATATGCCAATCTATGTGGAAAATAACAGTCCATTATTGGCCAAAATGCGCCAGATGATTCTGGTAGATGATATTGCCAATATCCAGCTGATTAAAAACCGATTATGGAATGGTGTACATGCGATGATGGCTTGGTATGCCAGCCTGCGCGGTCATCAGACTATTGGCGTGGCCATGTCAGATCATTCGGTCAGAAAATTTATGCAGCAGGCTTTAGCGCAGGTAAAGCATGGCCTCTGTTATCAGATTCCTAAGCATGCTTCAGATCTGGAACGTCTGGCACAAAGTTTCACTGAATCTTGTGCCTATGCTTATCAGGACCCATGTGCACGTGTAGGACGTGAACCCTTAAGAAAGCTGGAACACAATGAACGGGTTATGGGTTCATTATTGACCTTGCTTAAATATAGCTTGCCATTTGATGTGGTTTTAAAAGGCGCAGTGCTGGGTTATATCTATGCTCTGGAACAGGGTGAATGCGAGCAGCAGGAACTGTTGATGCATTTACAGATCCAGTTAAGACGTATGGCATTAGAGCCGCAGCTATATGAGACCTTGTATGATGAAATGTCACAATTCATCAATCAGACTATCGCCGGAAAACTATCCTTGCAGAAATTCATGCAACTGGATTTACAGCAAGCGCTCAGTTAAATATCAGCAGTAAATAAAAAAGACCCAGAAATTTCTGGGTTTTTATTGGAAGTTTATAAATTTATAATTTATACAGTCGTGGATTCTTGCTGATAAATACAGGATTGGGCAATTTGTCGCTGATCATCTGCGGACAGATCAATATTTTCCCATTTTTCCATCTGCCCCAGTAACCAGATAAAATCGGTGAATTGAGGCTCAACACTTTCACCTGTAAGGTTACGGATAATATTCTGAATTTTATGGAAGTCATAAACGTGTCGAGAAGCTGAACATTCAAACTGGATGATCTGATAATCCATCAGCATGTCCCAAACTTCAGAAAGATCCGTAACATGTTTTAAATCCATCTGGGCTTTTTTTACAGCCGTGACTAAGGCCTCAACAGTCAGTGGATGCAACTCGCCCCATTCCTGAGTTATCGCCAGCACTTTGTCTGCCACTTTAGGAATGACATTCTGACTGGCTGCAACAATCAGGCTATAACCTTCAAGCTTGGCCTGAATATTCCAAGGTTCACCCACACAAAAACCATCAAAAATCTGTGCTGCGATCCCTTTGACCATCAAAGGGGGTGGTGAGGTCTTGAGCAATATATTTTTGGCATATTGCGGATCAGTTAAAGCCAGCCATTCTCTTAAACAGTAATGATGAATGGAGTATTTATAAACATGCGCCAAACCTACCTTGTGTTGCTGCTTTAAGGCACTGACCAGCTTTTGCGACGTGATCTGTTCATTATCTTCAGGCTGAATGCCCAGTGCATAACACAGATCCTGTCTTAAGCTGATAAATGCCTGATTGATACTGAGTACTAATGGAGTCTGCAAAGCGACTTGTAACTGGTCTGCACCCAAAGCAGCCGCGGGAAGCATGGCAGACAGGCAATGGGCTGCATCCAGAAAGCCATAGGCCAGACGGTCGCGTAAGTGGACCAGGAGGCTTCACGGATCAGATTTACCTTTAAACCCTGTTCAGTAAAATAACCTTGTCGCTCCGCCCAAAGAATAGCAACACAATCAAGCAGTGGAATATAGCCAATATTGAGTTCTGTTTTTTCTATTGTTGTCATTGAATGCTCCTTATTGGCCAGATAACAGTTTTTGTGCATCAAGTAAGCGCCTTGCCATATCGCCAATGGTAATCCGGTGGCTCATGGCATTTTTGCGCAACAGGGCAAATGCTTCTTCTTCGCTCAGTCCATGCAGCTGGATCAGCAGGACTTTGGCTTTATCAATATCCCTGCGATCACTTAATTTTTCCTGAGTTTCCTTCAGGTCATGTAACAGTTTTTTATGTTTCTGAAATTGTTCAATCGATATTTCCAGAATATTTTCCAGTTTGGTCGGATCGATCCCGTCCACAATATATGCCGTGACGCCGGCATCAATGGCATTTCTGATGGTGTCCTTGTTGGAATTTTGGGTAAACAGAACTGTAGGTAATTCATACTGACTCACGCAGCTTTCGATAATATCGCGATGAGGGTGATCCATATTTAACAGAATGACATCGGCATGCAGGCTTTTGATATCAACAATGTTGAGGTCATTCAGAATGACACAGGCCACTACATGAAAATCATGCGCAAGCAAAGAAGCCTGAATAAATTCAGCGCGTTCTGGATCATCATCAATCAGGGCAATTCGTAATTTAGACATGCAAGATTTTTAGCTAGTAAATCGGGGAATATTCCATGAAGACTTATGCAAAAAACATACCATGCAATTTGGTGCAAAAAATTAGGAGATCAGGTTAAAAGTGTCATAAAAATAGTGCAGAAGAACTTAGAAGGCCGAATTAACCTGACTAAAATAAGGCGTTCTTGAAATAAGCGCACTAAAATAAGGAGTTTTAAGGCGAATAAGAATATAAAAATATTGGAATAATAATTGCTTGTTTTTAATCCACTATAAAATAAAAAGGTGGAATAGACATGAAATTACAACTTATACCATCACTGCTAGTAATAGGAACTCTTTTGATGGCGGGTAATGTGATGGCAGAAGATGGTGGTTTACGTTTTACCGAGAAAACTCTGGCCAAAGTGGCAGAAATGAAAACCAAGAAAAAACCAGCCGACACCCAGCAAGCTGCACCATTACAAGCGCAAGTAATTGCAAATGACTCTAAATAATAGCCAGAATACATGAAGAAACTCTCCAGCGGAAGGGTTTCTTTTTTGGGCTGAAATCTATAAGCCATAGTTCAAAAAATAAGAATTCTATTTTCTAGTTATAACTTAGATTTTGGTTTAGAAACCTGTCTATTAAACTGATCTTGATGAATCAGAATATTGTTTATATCTTCGAAATTTTTAATTTAAATCATTTTTTGCCAACTAAAATAAGATGGTTACAAGAAAAAAATACATATATATAAATTACAAATACTTAATAAGTTAGATATCAGAACTTGTTTGAATCTGTCTGCGATCTTGCAAAGTACTGACAGATTATTTGTATAGAATAAATTAAAAATATTGCCGCACCAGTCAGATATTTTGGCAGAAAATATCTGCTTAATTTTGCGTGCTTCATTTATGCTACAGCTTAAATTTTAAGCCAAGTCCTAAAGCAGATCAGGATCACTTATACAGGATTGTATAAATTCGCCATGAATATGACAAAAATTCCTCTCAAGAAGAATCCACTTAGCCTGATGATATTGTCGGCATTTTCAGGCCATCTTTATGCTGAAACTACGCTAGCGCAGAATAGTGTTCAGCAACTGGACACTATTGTGGTGACCACTGAGCAAAATACAAATTCTCAGAAACAGACTGAGGCGGAACTTGTCAGCGTTTCGGGAGGAACCAACTTTATTTCAGATCAGCAGTTACAACATCAGCGTCTGGGAACCACTGCTGACGTCTTCCGTCTCCAGCCCGGTATTTATGCCCAATCGCCGGGCAATGAAGGAGCCAAAATTTCTATCCGTGGTTCTGGCATTAACCGTACTTCTGGTGCACATGCATCCGGAACTTATGTCATGATCGATGATATTCCCTTTACCGGACCGGGTGGTACGGCTTATGAACTGCTTGAGCCATGGTGGATTGATCATGTTGGGGTGTACCGTGGTGCCAATGGTTTAAAACAGGGCGGATTGTCCTTAGGTGGAACAGTTAACTATAAAAGTAAGACTGGTGTAGAGCAAAATGGCTCTGAATTAAAATATGAAGCGGGTAGCCATGGCTATCAGAAATACCAGTTTAGTACTGGCCGACAAATCGACAAGTTAGATTATTATCTGGCAGTGACGGGTTCGCAGTTTGATGGGATTCAGGATCATGCCGAAAGTGATGGTAAAGGTCTGGCTTTTAATTTGGGCTATCAAATTAGTCCGGATATTGAAACCCGTTTTTATGCCCGTTACCGTGAGAGCAAACATTTAACTCCAGGGCGGATTAAACAGAAAGATCTTAAAAATAACCCTGAAACGGCTGACAGTAATTTTGCAGCTATTGATGCCAAACGGATCCAGCCGGGCAGTACCTGGCTGGCCAATACCACGACATGGAATCTGCAGGATGATGCAAAACTGACCGGTAGTCTGGCTTATCATCATTATCCGCTGGATCTACGTGAAAGTCGTTATCGTACTAATGTCGATTATGAAGATATTACTGCGCGCTTCCAGTATAAAAAGCCTTATCAGTTTCTAGGTCTGGAACATCAGGGGCGTATTGCCTTGCGTAGCACCACTCATCGTCCAGACAGTGGCGTAACTGAAACTTTAAGATTTGACACTCCATCATATCCGGCAGATACCGTTACCCGCCGTTATACCTATCGCGGTTCAGACAACGTCTTGCAATTTGATCAGGAAACTACATTAAATGATCAGTTCAAATTAGATTTGGGACTGGCAGCGGTGTATACCCATCGGGAAAGTGAAGTGACTTATCCTGAGGCGAGTCCTGAAGTCAGTCGTTATGAATGGAATTTTGCACCAAGACTTGGATTGACCTATCAGCCGAATGAGTCTGTGCAATGGTTTGCCAATTTAAGCCGCAGCATTGAACCGGCACATCCTTGGGCGATGGCATGGTCTTCACCATATTATTTTGATAGTGGGGTCGCTTCTGGTCGGGTACGTGCGCCAATCTATTTGGACACGCAAACTGCCAATAGCTTTGAACTGGGCGGACGTGGACAATCAGGCTTTGGAGATTGGGCACTGAGCTACTATTATTCTAAAGTTAAAAATGAACTGTTAACCTCTGAAATGATTAAAGATTATGGGAGTAACTCTCCTCAATCTGAAAGAATTAGTGTAGAAGCAAATGCGACGCCAACGATTCATCAAGGGGTGGAGTTAAGTCTGGATACGCCATTGCATGAATCCCGATATGGTGAACTGCGTCTGCAACAGGCTTATACGCTTAGCGATTTCCAGTATAAAAATGATCCATCGTTTGGTAAAAACCAGTTGCCAGGAATTCCAAAACACCTTTATCAGGCGCAGCTCAGTTATGCCTTGAATAATGGTCTTTATATGGGGCTAAATACTGAATATGCATCGAAGATGGCACATGATTATGCCAATAGCCGCTTCAGTGATGATTATCAGATTTGGGGTATAGATCTGGGATATGCGCCAGAAGATCAGTCATGGAGTGCCTGGGTTAACTTCAAGAACATCACGGATGAAAAATATGCAGCAGTGGTGATTCCAGGTCTTAATGATAATGGGAAAGATGAAGCACGATCTTCACCAGGTGAAGGCTTCTCGACTTATGCAGGTGTGTCGTTTAAATTTTAAAATAATCACTGCATAAAAAAGCGGGCATTTTTGCCCGCTTTTTTTATTGTCAGCTTATATAAAACTAGCCTTCCAGAATTCCACTGACACCTGTCACAATCATATCGATGGCAATCGTACCAATCAGAAGCGCAGCAACACGACCTACAATATCGACATATAAATCAATGTAGTTGGAGTATTTATGCTGCAAATGATCATGCAGATATTTCATCAGGATCAGCAAGCTACAGGTTAGAAACAGGGTAAAGAAAATCACCAGAATGGTTTGCATTAAACTGAGCTGTATACCTGTGATCACAGAAGCCGAAATGGTGCCCGGACCGATCATAAACGGCATGGCAATCGTGCCCGCCAGATGACTGGGCGCTCCACGCATCACGCCAATCGTATCAGCACCTTCAAAGACATAACGATAGCCAATTACTAGAAAAATAATACCGCCAAAAATCTGGAAGGACTCAAACCGCACATGCAAGACTTCATTAAAGAAGGCTTCACCAGTTTTCGCAAAAATGATGAAAACAATAAAGCTGATCAGGCTGCCCTGAATCAATGCCATATTGAAGACCTTTGCTTCGGAATTACGAATAATTCCGAGCATATAGATACTCATCAAAAATGGATTGAGTAACGAAAAAAACAGGGCAAAGGCATTCAAACTTTCTGACATCATTGCGTCCTTCCGTAGTTGAGAGATCCTAGATTTCACGATCCGGGAAAAGTGGACGTTTACCTGGGCTGATCCGGTTAATGTGCAAATACATCATATGGCGTTCATATTTATCCAGGATGTCATTGATCACCTGTTCCTTACTGTAACCGACCAGATCGTTACCCTGAGAGCCTTCAAACAGATAACTTTCCAGACGATAGTAATAGCGTTTGGTTCGTTTACCACGTGAACTGAAATTTGGCGTGTCATAGCGTACCGGCCATATTTCATAAACAAAGTTTTCTTCTTCATCGAGTTGAATAGTCAGATCCAGATGATACAGTTCAGGTTCTTCCTCAAGTGATTTTTCCTGAATATTGACTTGAATACCTTTATCAATTAACTCGGTTGCAACGGCCTCGATGGCCGGCTTGCAGACATTGTCCAGCATGGTCCGGGTCTGGGACAGGCTTGGATGCAGCATGACCCGGCTCAGACGCTTCTTCCAGTTCAAGATATCCACATTACCGACCACAGGTGCCGCATTCAGGCTGGTACTGGCCTGACGAAAATCCTCCAGACGCAAGGATTTATACAAACCGGCCATCACAAAGAAGATCACGAAACTAAAAGGCAGTCCCATAATAATGGTAGTGTTTTGCAATGCAGTAACACCGTTAGCCATTAGCATAGCTAGCGTCAAAAGACCGATCGCAATCGCCCAGAACACACTGAGCCAGCGCGGTGAATCATGCTCAATATTAGTGAATTTAGTGGTGAAGTTCCCCAATACTAATGCCCCTGAATCCGCTGAAGTCACATAGAACAGCAACCCTGTAATGGTGGCTACACCTGCGATAAATGTGAAACCTGGATACTGTGCCAGCAGGTCATAAAAACCATGTGCCGGATTTTCTAAAACAGTTGTCGCAAGCTGAGTATTACCATCAAAAATCACGCTGTATAAAGCACTGTTACCGAAAATAGACAACCAAGTCAGGGTAAATAACAGAGGAATAACCAAAGTCCCGGTGACAAATTCACGAATGGTACGACCACGAGAAATACGGGCCAAGAACAGACCTACAAATGGCGACCAGGCAATCCACCATGCCCAGAAGAACAGGGTCCAGCTATTCATCCATTCTTTAGGCTGCTCAAAAGGAAAACTGCTTAAAGAGAGTTTCGGGAACTGGCTGAGATAATCACCAAAATTCTGAATTAGAGCTGCTAATAAAAACTCGGTATTTCCCATAAAGAGAATAAAGAGCAGCAATCCGATTGATACATAGATATTAATTTCGGACAGGACCCGGATACCTTTATTGACCCCCGCAGTGACGGAAATAATGGTAATAATGACGGCAACACCGATTAATGCAGTTTGAATCCAGATATTTTCTGGCAAGCCGAACAGGACATGCAAACCATAATTTAATTGAACGACACCAATACCGCAGGTGGTGGCAATACCAAAAATCGTACCGAGTACTGCAGCGGTATCTACCGTATGGCCAATCGGGCCATTAATTCTTTTTCCAAAAATAGGATAAAGCGCAGATCGAATTGTCAGTGGTAAATTATAGCGATAACTGAAATATCCCAACGCAACCCCAATCAGCGCGTACATGCTCCAGCCGGTCAGACCATAGTGAAACAGGGTCCAGACCATAGACTGACGCGCGGCTTCAAAGGTTTCAGCTTCACCGACTGGAGGACTCATATAATGAGACAAGGGTTCAGCGACCGAGAAGAACATCAAGTCAATCCCGATCCCGGCTGAGAACAACATGGCCGACCAGCTCAGCAGGCTGAATTCGGGTTTAGAATGTTTGGGACCAAGCTTGATTTCGCCATAACGTGAGCAGGCGATAAAGACAATAAAAACCAGATACAGCGTTGCCGCCAGCAGGTAATACCAGCTAAAGGTACTACTGACCCAGTTTAAAATATTAATAATGACTAGATTGGCTTGTTCATTAAATAAAATCGTGATGATAGAAAACAGCAGAATAAGCGTCGCCGAACAATAAAAGACTACCTTATTCAGACTATCTTGCACCTCTTCGTTTTTCTTTTGCATAAATCTCTGACCATCGTTTTGTTGCCGAATGATCTACAGTGCAGTGTGATTTAAAAGCAAAAGCTGGCCCTAAAGCTTCCTTGTTTTCGTGAATTACAAACTTTTGCAAATCCAAAACAAACTGCGCTGTACATCAAGGGTGAGCTGGCACTATAATTTTTATTAATTGAACGTTCAATTAAAAAAGCGTTTAGGAATTGTTACATCATTCCGCTATTTGCTTTAGCAGAGTGATTTTGTATTGCTACATCCGTTATTCAGGTTAGTCCTATGCCAAAAGTTGGTATGCAACCGATCCGTCGTCAGCAACTGATCGATGCCACCTTAGCTGCAGTGAATGAGCTAGGTTTTGCAGAAGCTTCAATTAGTCAGATTGCTCAGAGGGCAGGTGTCTCAACAGGCATCATAAGTCATTATTTTCAAGGTAAAAATGGGTTAATTGAAGCCACAATGCGTTACTTATTGCAGCAATTAGGTAAATCTGTTGCTGAAATCAAGTCACAGGTGAATGACGCCCCTGAACAACGCTTACTGGCAATTGTGCGTGGCAATTTTACTGCTCCACAAACGGATAAAGCGGTCATGAAGGTGTGGTTGGCTTTTTGGGCCAGCAGTCTGCATCAGCCCGATTTACATCGTTTACAGCAAATAAACCATTACCGCTTACATTCCAATCTTAAATATGAATTCATGAAAAAGCTGAGTAAGGATCAAGCTGAGAAGGCAGCACAAGGTCTGGCTGCACTCATTGATGGATTCTGGCTAAGAGGTGCTTTAGTAAGTGGCGAAATTGATCCAGAACTGCCGATTGAACTGTGTAGTGAATATATCCGGCAACAACTCAAATAACCAATTTGCGAGGGAATTCCATTGACAACATTCAAACTGCAACGTCCTTATATTCATGGACAATATGTCGATGCAACGTCCAATAGCACGTTTCAAACTATTAATCCTGCCACCGGTGAAGTCCTGGCTGAAGTGCAGGTCTGTTCAAAAAATGATATCGATCGTGCGGTTGAATCTGCACAACAAGGGCAAAAAGTCTGGGCAGAAATGACCGCGATTCAACGCTCGCGCATCTTGAACAAGGCAGTCGCCATTTTACGCGAGCGTAACGATGAACTGGCAAAATTAGAAAGCTTGGACAGCGGTAAAGCCTTTAGTGAAACATCGACTGTTGATATTACGACAGGTGCAGATGTACTCGAATATTATGCGGGAATTCTACCGGTTCTTGAAGGCCAGCAAATCCCGCTGAGAAGCAGTTCCTTTGTCTATACTCGCCGTGAACCTTTGGGTGTTGTCGCTGGAATTGGCGCATGGAATTATCCGATTCAGATCGCATTGTGGAAATCTGCACCGGCACTCGCTGCAGGCAATGCCATGATTTTCAAAGCCAGTGAAGTTACACCTTTAACTGCGCTGAAACTGGCAGAAATTTATACCGAAGCCGGTGTGCCGCATGGTGTCTTTAATGTGGTTACCGGTAGTGGTGAAATTGGTGGTTATCTAACTTCGCATCCCGATATTGCCAAAGTGTCTTTTACCGGTGGCGTTTCTACCGGTAAAAAAGTCATGGCGCAAGCTGCAAATTCTAGCCTGAAAGAAGTTACCATGGAGCTGGGCGGTAAGTCTCCGCTGATTATCTGTGAAGATGCCGATCTGGATCTGGCGGCTGATATTGCCATGATGGCCAACTTCTATAGCTCCGGTCAGGTGTGTACCAACGGTACTCGTGTATTTGTGCCTTTGGCATTGAAAGCAGCATTTGAAGAAAAGATTTTACAGCGTGTTGAACATATTCGTATGGGTGACCCTCTCGATCCTGAAACCAATTTCGGTCCGGTGTCCAGCTTTGAGCATATGGAAAAAGTGCTGGGCTATATTGAAAAAGGCAAGATAGAAGGGGCACGCCTATTATGTGGTGGCGGTCGTGCTGAGGATGAACAGTTTGTCCAAGGGGCTTATGTCCTGCCAACCGTATTTACCGACTGTCGTGATGACATGACCATTGTACGTGAAGAAATCTTCGGTCCAGTCATGAGTATTCTTAGTTATGACACTGAGCAAGAAGCGATTCGTCGTGCCAATGATACCGATTATGGTCTGGCTGCAGGTGTCGTCACACCAGACTTAGCCCGTGCACACCGAATTATTCATCAGGTAGAAGCGGGTATCTGCTGGATCAATACCTGGGGGGAATCGCCTGCAGAAATGCCAGTCGGTGGTTATAAACATTCCGGTGTTGGACGTGAAAATGGGCTTGTGACCTTGCAGCATTACACCCAGACCAAATCGGTTCAGGTCGAACTCAGTCCTTTCCAATCTGTATTTAGCGCATAAGGGGGATTTGATGAATTACGACTATATTATTATCGGTGCGGGCTCTGCGGGTAATGTTCTGGCAGCGCGTTTAACTGAAGATCCAGATACTAAGGTGCTATTACTTGAGGCAGGTGGCCCGGACTATCGTTTGGATTTTAGAACCCAGATGCCGGCTGCTTTAGCTTATCCTTTACAAGGACGCCGTTATAACTGGGCCTATCTGACCGATCCAGAACCCCACATGAACAATCGCCGTATGGAATGCGGCCGTGGTAAAGGTCTGGGCGGATCTTCACTGATTAATGGCATGTGCTATATCCGTGGTAATGCTATGGATCTGGAACAGTGGGCCAGCCTTAAAGGTCTGGAACACTGGAACTATGCGCAGTGTCTACCCTATTACAAAAAAGCTGAAACCCGCGATATTGGCGGCAATGACTATCATGGCGATTCAGGCCCGGTTTCAGTCGCAACGCCTAAAAATGATAATAATGAGCTGTTTCATGCTATGGTCGAAGCTGGGGTTCAAGCCGGTTATCCACGTACCGATGACTTGAATGGCTACCAACAGGAAGGCTTCGGGCCAATGGATCGTACTGTGACACCCCAAGGTCGTCGCTCCAGTACGGCACGTGGTTATCTGGATATGGCCAAAGGCCGGGATAATCTCACCATTATTACCCATGCCATGACCAACCGAATTCTGTTTAATCGCAATAAGGCGATTGGCGTAGAATATTTTGAAGGTCAAAATACCTTACAGCCGATTCAGGTCTTTGCGGATCGTGAAGTTCTACTATGTGCAGGTGCAATTGCATCTCCACAAATCCTGCAACGCTCTGGTGTAGGTCCGGCTGAATTGTTAAAAAGTCTGGATATTCCGGTGGTTCAGGACCTGCCGGGTGTGGGTGAAAACCTGCAAGACCATCTGGAAATGTACTTACAATATAAGTGCAAAAAACCGGTCAGCTTATACCCAGCATTAAAATGGTATAACCAGCCCATGATTGGCGCAGAATGGCTATTCTTAGGTAAAGGAATTGGTGCCAGCAACCAGTTTGAAGCCGGTGGCTTTATTCGTTCTTCGGATGAGTTCGAATGGCCAAACATCCAGTATCACTTCCTGCCAGTGGCGATCAATTACAATGGAACTAATGCTATCCATGAGCACGGCTTCCAGGCCCATGTCGGTTCTATGCGTTCACCATCTCGTGGTCGAGTCCGTCTGAAATCCAAAGATCCGTTCGAGCATCCAAGTATTCTGTTCAACTATATGAGTACCGAACAGGACTGGCGTGAATTCCGGGATGCCATCCGCATTACCCGTGAAATTATGCATCAGCCCGCCCTGGATCCATATCGTGGTGAAGAAATCAGTCCGGGCAAAAATCTGCAAACTGATGCAGAAATTGATGAATTTGTTCGTAATCATGCAGAAACAGCGTATCATCCGTCCTGTAGCTGTAAAATGGGTGAGGATGATATGGCCGTTGTCGATGGTTATGGGCGTGTGCATGAGATGCAAGGCCTGCGTGTCATCGATGCTTCAATTATGCCGCTCATTATTACAGGCAACCTCAATGCAACCACGATCATGATGGCTGAAAAGCTTGCAGATCATATCCGTGGCAAGCAGGCATTACCTGCTTCTACAGCGCCTTTCTACCGGGCCCCACGCGCTTAAGTCATGGCTATATTCCTGTTGCTTGCTGCAAAGAGGAATATAGCGGAATTTATTTTTACCCAAAGCTGGATAAGGCTGTAATCGGTTTCAGTGTTATCCATTCTTTGCTTAATATAATTTATATTTTATGAGAATGTTCAAACAAACAGTCCTTTTCGGCTGTGCTGCTGTTTCTAGTGTTTATTGTTTTGCAGACGATGCAGAAGCAAAAAAAATTGAAACCAGTGGAAACATCAGTGTAGTTTCTAAATACATCTCCCGTGGTCTGACCAATGCACCAGAAAATGATGACGTTGCCTTACAGGCAGCACTGAATCTGGCTTATGGTAATTTTTATGTCGGTTACTGGGGCTCAACCTTAGGGTATTCCTATCCGGAACTGGAAGGCAAGAAATCACATCGTCGTGATAAGTTCGAACATGATTTTATCGTGGGATATACCTATAGCAGTGAAAACTACGACTGGAATTTTTGGGATGCGACCTATTATTATCCGGGTGGCAGCCATACCACTTCAAATGAATTAGGTTTGAATGTAAGTCGTGCACTAAACGACAAGACCAGCGTTACAGCGGGTGTATCGACCTATTTATATGATGTGGCCTATGCCAATCAGGGCGATACTTTTTATACCCTGGATTTAACCCATCAGCTTAATGATAAGCTGGGTGCGCATGTCGGTGCAGCGGGTGGTTATTTTAATGATGAAGGCAAATATGAAGGTAATGAGCTAGGCAACACTACCAAACAGCATGCTTTCCGTTATGCAACTGCCGGATTGAGTTATGAAGTTGCGCCGAAGTTGACCTTATCTGGTGATTATATCTTTGGTGGTTATGACCGTTTTGGTGATAAGCAGCGCGATCTCGCTGTGTTTGGTATTGGTTACGCCAATCTCAACTTAAAATAAGATTTTCGAATTGAATTGGTGAATGACCAAGCTTTTTATTTAGCACCACACAAATTGTATGCGACAGAATTTTACGAGTTATGCGGTGGGTTAAATGCCATAGATCTTTTGCCCTCACTTTCTGAATGTGAAAGCGATCTGTTAATTGACCAATCACTGTTTCAATCTTTCTTCTGGCTTTCATCAGTATTTGCAGTGTCTCTTTAGGTCTGAAATCTATCATGTTTTTTCTAAAGGGTGTTTGTAAATCAATACCCTGATATTCATAATATCGTTTCAATTCTGGTCTTAAATAGCCCTTATCTGCTCCCAGTAAACCGTAAATATCATTCGTAATTTCAGGTGCAACATCTCGCTCATCACAATGAGCAGGTGCAAAGGTATAACCCGAAATCATGCCTGAAAGATTAATGACGATATGAGCTTTGAAACCATAATATTTTTCTTGTTTTGCAGCACAATAACTAAAACCTGCGTATTCTTTAAAGTTTTTATGCTTTCTAGCTCTGGTATAACTACAGACAGGGAGTGGGAAGCCATCAATAAAGTGAATGTTATCTGAACCATAACGCTGAATGAGCTGTGCCATAATGGATTGACTGACATGCCACAGGTTTGCACAATGTTTACAGAAATTGGGATAAGATCCTAATTTTGGAAACCATTCTAACCAATTGTTTTTGAAATACATCCAAATATTTTTGTCTGTATCTAAACCAAGAAATTCACCTACTATTTGCATAGTGATGATTTCTGCATCAGTAACAGCAGGCGGAAAACCACGAGTTCTCAGGGGCTGAGTAACAACAATGGGATAAAGTTCTTCTATGATTACATAGACAAAAATGATAAATTCTTCAATGGACATAACTTTGCTTTAATTTCTTGGTGGAAACTAAAATAGGGTTATGTCCTTTTTATTTCAATCACTTAAAAAGTTGAGATTGGGGTATTGGTTATGATTTTTAATTTGGATCTTGATCTGATTTAAAAAACGCATTTCCCAGTCCATAAAATCCGGCCGGGAACAGCAAGTATTAATAAAAACAGTCTGTTCTCGGCTTAAAGCCAGATTTTCTGAATATTTAATTAACACATATTTTGATAAATCCACAGGAAATTCGAGCAAACATTATCAATTTCATAAAATGATTCTATAATAGCACCCATTCTTACTCGAGCTTATCCTGAAACTAACTGGTTGAAGGTTTAACCCGGGTTATTATTATTTTTGAGTCAAATTCTCCTCCGTGATTCGGCTTGTATATTCAGATTTAGCATCTTATCTGTCCGTGGTGGCACATAAGAATATTTAGGTATCCACATGGAAATTAAGGTCAATTATCTCGATAATCTTCGTCAGGAAGCCAAGTTCGATGACTTCACGGTAATCGCCGATCAGCCGATCCGCTATAAAGGTGATGGTTCTGCGCCAGGTCCATTTGATTATTTTCTGGCATCTTCTGCGTTGTGTGCAGCTTATTTTGTTAAAGTTTATTGTGCAGCGCGTGACATTCCAACCGACAATATCCGTCTGTCTCAAAACAATATCGTCGATCCTGAAAACCGCTACAAACAGATTTTTAAAATTCAGGTCGAGCTACCGGCTGATATCTCTGAAAAAGACCGTCAGGGGATTTTGCGTTCGATCGACCGTTGTACCGTCAAAAAAGTGATTCAGACTGGTCCTGAATTTGTTATTGAAGAAGTTGAGAGCATTGATGCCGATGCGCAGGCTTTGTTGATGCCAAATCTGGCTTCAGACAGCCTAACCTGTATTCCGGGTAAAGACTTACCACTTGAAGAAACTATTGCCAATATGTCTGCGATTCTGGCAGGCCTCGGCATGAAAATTGAAATTGCGTCTTGGCGTAACATTGTACCGAATGTCTGGTCATTGCATATTCGTGATGCCCAGTCACCGATGTGCTTTACCAATGGTAAAGGTTCAACCAAGGAAAGTGCGCTGGCATCTGCACTGGGTGAATTTATCGAGCGTCTGAACTGTAATTTCTTCTATAATGACCAGTTTTGGGGTGAAGATATTGCCAATGCAGAATTTGTGCATTATCCGGATGAAAAATGGTTCCAGCCGGGTCCAAATGGTGAGTTGCCAGCAGAAGTTTTAGATGAACATACCCGTGAAATTTATGATCCTGAAGATGAGTTACTAGGTACTCATCTTTATGATACTAACTCGGGCAATAAAGCACGTGGTATCTGTTCATTGCCATTTGTACGTCAGTCTGATAGTGAAACTGTATATTTCCCATCGAATCTGATTGAAAACCTGTATCTCAGTAATGGTATGAGCGCGGGCAATACCTTAGCTGAAGCTCAAGTACAATGTCTGTCTGAGATTTTCGAACGTGCGGTTAAACGTGAAATTCTGGAAGGTGAGCTGGCACTGCCGGATGTACCTGAACACGTACTGGCAAAATATCCGAAAATTATTGAAGGTATTAAAGGCTTAGAAGAGCAAGGCTTCCCAGTACTGGTCAAAGATGCTTCTTTGGGCGGTCAGTTCCCGGTGATGTGCGTGACCTTGATGAACCCGCGTACGGGTGGTGTCTTTGCCTCATTCGGTGCACATCCAAACTTTGAAGTGGCTTTAGAGCGCAGTCTGACTGAACTGTTACAAGGTCGTAGTTTTGAAGGCCTGAATGATCTGCCAAAACCAACCTTCAGTTCAAATGCAGTCACTGAACCGAATAACTTTGTTGAGCACTTTATTGATTCAAGTGGTGTCGTATCTTGGCGTTTCTTCAGCGCAAAATCTGACTATGATTTTGTTGAGTGGGATTTCACCAATAATGGCCAAAACTCAAATGCCGATGAGGCACAAGAATTGTTTACCATTCTGGAAGAGATGGGCCATGAAGTTTATATGGCGGTCTATCAGCATTTAGGTGCAACCGCTTGTCGTATTCTGGTGCCGGGTTATTCTGAAATTTATCTGATGGAAGATTTGGTTTGGGACAATACCAACAAGGCGCTGTTATATCGTGAAGATATTCTGAACCTGCATCGTTTGGATGATGAACAGCTAGAAGCTCTGGTTGAACGTCTGGAAGAAGCAGATGAAGATGATTACACCGAGATCCGTACCTTGATCGGCATTGAATTTGACGAAAATACCGAATGGGGTCAGCTGACCATTCTGGAACTAAAACTCCTGATCTATCTGGCTCTACAACAATTTGAAGAAGCTAAAGATCTGGTCGAACAGTTCTTGCAATACAATACCAATACCGTTGAACGTGGCCTGTTCTATCAATGCATGAATGTAGTGCTTGAAGTCATTCTGGATGATGAAATGGAACTGGAAGACTATGAACACAACTTCCGCCGTATGTTTGGCGATGCCCGTATGGATGCAGTCCTCGGTTCAGTAGAAGGTACAGTACGTTTCTACGGTTTAGCTGAAACCAATATGCAGCTTGAAGGTCTGGATCGTCATCTGCGTTTAATTGATAGCTACAAGAAACTCCATGCAGCGCGCGCCAAGTTTGTAGCAGCGTAATAAGTGAAGATGATTAGCTGACTTTACTGGTCTTTAAATCTTTAAAAAATAGCCCATCTTAGAATGGGCTATTTTTTTATATTGCTCTAACATTTTGCGAGTGTTTTAAAAAAGAAAAATAAAGGGCGATCATTGCCGCCCATTTAAATCTTAAATAACAGCTTAGATATTATTTAAAGTCAGAGAAATGTTATTGACCATATGAATCAGACGAGGACCGATTTCATTTTCCAGTTTTTCCTGATTGAGCAGATAGGTTGGTGCGCCGCAGTTAAAAGTCAAAATACCATGTTTAGGATGAATCAATGGCACTGCAACAGAGTTCACATCTTTGGCCCAATCACCGAGAGATAAGCAATAGCCATAATCCTGATAATCACGAATAGCACGTTCTAAATTACGCTTAATGGTTGGCCACTGATCTTCATTTCTTTTCTTGATGGCATCAAATAGATACTCACGTTCTTTAACTTCCATCGCAGCTAGGCAGGCACGGCCCATCGCACTACTATGAATAGGCAGGGTAGAGCCAACTGGACGACGCATGGTCAAAGTAGACTCTGTGTGAACGACTTCCAAATAAATCATGCTCAGACGATCACGGGTTGCCATGGCGACAGGCGCTTGCGCATAACGTGACATTTCTTCCATAAATGGATATGCCTGTGTACGTGCCGAAATATTGCTTAGCGCTGCATAACCCAGAGCCAATACACCAACGTCCAACAGGTATTTGGTCGTATTCGGTAACTGTTTTAGATAACCTAAAGAAACCAACGTGCTGGTGATCCGGGCAACAGTCGGTTTTGGCAGATTAGTTAGCTGTGCAATTTCCTGGTTGCCCAGTAATTGATTCGTTGCGGAAAAACATCTGAGAATTTCTAAACCACGTGCAATAGACGCGATAAATTGTGGGTTATTTTCTCTATGAATATGTGAAATCGGATCTAAACGGATCTCATCAAAATTAGGTATTTCGCCAGTTTTATTTTTTGTCATGGTCAGAGCAATTAAAGGTAAATTAATAAATATGATAGCAATTAAATTTCACGATACAAAATAAAACACTTCTATTAGTGATAAAAATAAATAAAAAAGTGCTCACTTTATCTGTATTTAAGTTAATTAGCGCTATTCAGCTAAAAACCATGCAGAATCTATAGGTTTTTGAGACCTGTAATGATTTTTAAGTATCTTTAGAAATTTAAAGTTCACCAGATAAAATTTCAGGAAAATGGAGCCAATCAAAACGAGAATCATCAGCACGATTTAATTGAAACATTCTTATCTCGCTGCACTTTTATAGAATCAATTATGACCTGATTCAAATCATCTAACTCTTTTCTAAATCTACCAACAATCTAAAAATTTCGCATTGCGAAATAAAATTCTAACTAAAATTTTTAATTAAAGCTAGAAAAATTTGCTTTTTTGCTTAAAAAATAAAATTTTTAATAATTTTTCTTGCTCAAAATGAATTTTTATGATTATTTATTTCGTATTACGAAACTAAAATTAAAGGGTAAAGGAATTTACCCAGATGAACTAAATAACATGGAGATCCCTATGATTCGCGATCCGGAAATGCTTGAGCAACTTCTTTCGACTATTCGTAACTTTGTCAAAAATGAACTAGTTCCTTTAGAACATGAAGTTGAAGAAAGCAACGCGATTCCTGAGCGTATTGTCGAGCAGATGAAAGAATTAGGTCTGTTTGGCCTAACCATTCCAGAGGAATACGGCGGTTTAGGTATCACCATGGAAGAGGAAATTCTGGTCGCAATGGAATTAGGCCGTACATCAGCTGCATTCCGTTCTTTGATTGGAACCAATAACGGGATCGGTTCAAGCGGGATCGTGATTGACGGTACTGAAGAGCAAAAACAGAAATACCTGCCACGTTATGCGACTGGTGAAATCATTGGTTCATTCTGTTTAACTGAGCCGGATTCAGGTTCAGATGCAGCATCTTTAAAAACCAGCGCGGTTAAAGATGGCGATTACTATATTTTAAACGGTACCAAACGTTTTATTACCAATGCGCCGCGTGCAACGACATTTACGGTGATGGCGCGTACCAATCCTGATATCAAAGGTGCAAGCGGCATTTCTGCATTCCTGGTAGAAGCGAATACACCGGGCCTAAGTCTGGGCAAAATTGATAAAAAAATGGGCCAACATGGTTCATACACTTGTGACGTGATTTTTGACAACTGTAAAGTTCATAAAGATCAGTTGATCGGTGGTGTTGAAGGCATTGGCTTTAAAACTGCAATGCGTGTTCTGGATAAAGGCCGTCTGCATATTGCTGGCTATAGCGTAGGTATGGCAGAGCGTATGCTGGAAGATGCTTTAAATTATGCAGTGGAACGTAAGCAGTTCGGTCAACCGATTGCGAATTTCCAGCTCATCCAAGGCATGCTGGCAGACTCTAAAGCTGAAATTTATGCAGCGAAATGTATGGTTCTAGATGCTGCCCGCCTGCGTGACGAAGGCAAGAATGTGACTACTGAATCTTCATGCGCGAAAATGTTTGCGACTGAAATGTGTGGCCGTGTAGCGGATCGCTGTCTGCAAATTCATGGTGGCGCGGGCTATATCAGTGAATATTCAATTGAACGTTTCTACCGTGATGTGCGTTTGTTCCGTCTGTATGAAGGTACAACTCAAATCCAGCAAATCATCATCGCACGTGAAATGATTAAACAAGCGACCGCGTAAGCAGCAGATTTTAGAATATTGGAAATATTAAAATGAGCACAAGAATTAGATTTGACTGGCAAGATCCATTTTTACTGGAACAGCAACTGACTGAAGAAGAACGTATGATCCGTGACAGCGCGCATGCGTACTGTCAGGACAAGCTGATGCCACGTGTACTAGAACAGTTCCGTCATGAAAAAACCGATCCAACGATTTTCCGTGAAATGGGTGAGCTGGGTCTGCTGGGCCCAACCATCCCAGAACAATACGGCGGTGCCGGCTTAAATTATGTCAGCTATGGTCTGATTGCCCGTGAAGTGGAACGTGTAGATTCAGGTTACCGTTCAATGGCCAGCGTACAAAGCTCGCTGGTGATGGTACCCATCAATGAATTTGGTTCTGAAGAACAGAAACAGAAATATTTGCCAAAACTGGCGACCGGTGAATATATCGGCTGTTTCGGTCTGACTGAGCCTGATCATGGTTCTGATCCGGGTAGCATGATTACTCGTGCCAAGAAAGTCGAAGGTGGTTACCGTCTGACGGGCGCCAAAATGTGGATTACCAACAGTCCGATTGCAGATGTTTTTGTAGTTTGGGCAAAAGAAGTATCTCCTGAAGGCAATGTCGGTGACATTCGTGGCTTTATTCTGGAAAAAGGCTGGGAAGGGCTTTCTGCACCAGCGATTCACGGTAAAGTTGGCCTGCGTGCATCGATTACTGGTGAAATCGTGATGGACAATGTTTTTGTTCCAGAAGAAAACGCATTCCCTGAAATTCGTGGTCTAAAAGGTCCGTTTACCTGTCTGAACAGTGCGCGTTATGGTATTGCCTGGGGTGCGATGGGTGCAGCTGAATTCTGTTGGCATACAGCGCATCAATACACCATGGACCGTAAACAGTTTGGCCGTCCATTGGCTGCGAATCAGCTGATCCAGAAAAAATTGGCAGACATGCAAACTGAAATTGCGCTGGGTCTACAAGTGGCATTACGTTTTGGCCGTATGAAAGATGAAGGTATCGCTTCCGTTGAAGGTACTTCACTGATCAAACGTAATAACTGTGGTAAAGCTTTAGACATTGCCCGCTTAGCGCGTGACATGATGGGCGGTAACGGGATCTCTGATGAATTCGGTGTAGCTCGTCATCTGGTAAACCTGGAAGTGGTCAATACTTATGAAGGTACCCATGATGTACATGCCCTAATTCTAGGTCGTGCGCAAACGGGTATTGCTGCATTCTCCAACTAAATGAAGATCAACTTCTAGCCAGCAATGCTGGCTAGTTTGTTTTGTCTGACTTCAATTGAAGTCAGACAATCCAGTTCTGGGATGGTTTTTTAAAATCTAGTCAGTTTCAGAATTAGAGATCAATCAAACATTCTATGTTTCATTTAATTAATTAGGTGAAACATAAACTGCTAAAAGGCACAGGAGTGCCAGCAAAGTGTAAAGGACATTATGAATACGCTTAATTCACAACAAAACCTTCTACCAGAAGAAAATATGCCTAAGAAAAAGGTCTGGATTCTGGCTTTTATCTTTTCATTTTTAGCGTTATTGGTAGATGGTGCAGATCTTGCACTATTAGCCTACAGTCTAACCAGCCTCAAACAAGAATTTTCTTTAAGTAGTATTCAGGCAGGTGCACTTGGTAGCTGGACACTTGCTGGTATGGCCATTGGTGGCTTTTTTGGTGGCTGGGCTTGTGACCGCTTCGGGCGAGTTCGGGTGATTGTTGTTGCGATCGCTTTATTCTCTTCATTAACCTTCTGGCTGGGCTTTACTCAAAGCTATGAAGAATTCAAATGGTTGCGATTCTTTTCAGCAATTGGCTTAGGAGCCCTCTATATTGCCTGTAATACTCTAATGGCAGAGTATGTGCCAACAAAATATCGTTCTACAGTACTTGCTGCTTTAATGACAGGTTGGACACTTGGTTCAGTCGTTGCCACTGTACTTGCAGGATGGTTACTTCCAGAATTAGGCTGGCGTTACCTTTACTATATCGCCATTGTTCCGATTGTTCTTGCCATTGGCATGTTCTTCCTGGTACCAGAGCCACAAGCCTGGTTAAAAGCCCGTCAAGAAAGATTGGCAGCCAAAGCCAGCGGCGTAGTTCAGGAAAAACCGAAGAATACGTTTAAAATGATCTTTGCCGATGCTTTAAGCCGTCGCATGTTCATCCTCTGGTCGTTCAGTACCGCATTTTTACAGTTTGGTTATTACGGTGTAAGTAACTGGTTACCGGCTTATCTGGAATCAGATCTCGGTATTAAATTTAAAGAAATGACCACCTATATGATTGGGACCTTCCTGATCATGATGTGTACCAAAGTGATCGCAGGCATTATTGCGGATAAAATTGGCCGTCGTGCAGTATTTGCTTTCGGTACCATGGGCACTGCAATCTTTATTCCAATTATTGTCTTTGGCAACACACCGGACAATATCTTATGGCTGATGCTGTTTTTCGGATTCCTTTACGGTATTCCATATGGCATTAACGCGACTTATATGACTGAAAGTTTCTCTACCAAAGTCCGTGGTACAGCTACAGGTGGCGCTTATAACATTGGCCGTCTAGGCGCAGTATTGGCACCCTTAACCATCGGTTATTTTGCACAAGGTGGCTCAATTGGTACAGGTCTACTTATCATGAGTGTGGCTTATTTTATTTGTGGTTTGATCCCAGCGATTTTCATTAAAAACCGTTTGTTTGACCCACAAAAAGCTGACTAATTGATTAATCAAATATTTATAAAGACAGGAAGATGCTAGGAAGCAATTAAATGAATAAAATCACACAGGATATCGAAACTATACTCAAGCAGATTCCAGATGGTGCGCATATTATGACTAGTGGCTTCGGTTTGGCAGGACAGCCAATCGAACTGATTGAAGCTTTGATTGATATTGGTCCTAAAGATTTGACCATCATCAACAATAATGCTGCTTCTGGTGACCGTGGCCTAACCAACCTGTTATTGTCAGGACTGGTGACAAAAATGATCTGTTCATTTCCTCGTGCCAATAACTCCAAGGTGTTTGAAGAGCTGTATAAAGCTGGAAAGGTTGAACTAGAGTTGGTACCACAAGGCAACTTGGCTTGCCGTATCCAGGCAGCGGGTGCAGGTCTGGGCGCTATTTTTACGCCTACAGGTTACGGTACCAAGATTGCTGAAGGCAAAGAAACCCGCCATATCAATGGCAAGGACTATGTGCTGGAATATCCAATTCATGCGGACTATGCCTTGGTTTATGGCAATCAGGCTGATCAATGGGGCAACTTGACCTACCGTAAAGCAGCGCGAAACTTTGGCCCGTTAATGGCAAAAGCGGCCAAAACCACGATTGCCCAAGTGCATGAAATTGTAGAGTTAGGCGAGCTTGATCCAGAGATTATCGTGACGCCGGGTATTTTCGTGCAGCATGTGGTGAAGGTAGGAGATATCAAATAATGACAATTCAAAAACGTACACGCGAACAGATTGTAGAAAAAGTTGCACAGGATATTCCGACCGGTTCTTATGTGAATTTAGGCATTGGCTTACCAACACGCGTTGCTGGTTATTTAAAACCTGAACAGGATATTGTCCTGCATTCTGAAAATGGTGTTCTGGGTTTTACCGCTTTAACTGATCCTGAACAGGCTGATGATGATCTGATTAATGCTGGTAAAGAACTGGTCAGCATGCTCGATGGCGGTAGTTTTATGAACTCTGCAGATTCCTTCGATATTATGCGTGGCGGCCATTTAGATTTCTGCATTATGGGCGCCTTTCAGGTCGCCGTGAATGGTGATCTCGCTAACTGGCATACCGGTGCACTGGATGCGGTTCCAGCAGTGGGTGGTGCCATGGATCTGGCGGTTGGTGCTCGCTGTGTCTATGTTTGCATGGAACATGTCACAAAAAATGGCGAACCACGAATTGTGGAAGAGCTGACTTATCCAATTACTGGTAAAAACTGCGTTGACCGCATTTATACCGATTTGTGCATTATTGAACTCAAAGATAATCAGGCTTGGGTGCTAGAAATGGTGGATGGCTTGAGTATCGAAGAACTTCAGCAACAGACAGGTTGCAAGTTATTTGATGGCCGTGCAGCTGCACAGTTAAAAGCATCCGTATAATAATTCTATCAATCATTTAAACATGATTAGAAATCGCAGCTTAGGCTGCGATTTTTATTAGATATTTTTTAAGCTAAAAGTGTCAACACACCCTAAATATTAAGATTTTAAATCAGGTTAAATTTTTAAATATCAAAAGATTAGACCTCTTGCGAAAGTAAAAACCACCTCAATCTAAATTTCATGAGATATCACAAATTAAATCGTTTTTCAGATTCTGAATTCCAGCGCTTGGTTGGTGTACCTCGACCAGTTTTTAGTGAAATGATCGAAGTTTTAAAAGAAGTAGAATCACTTAAAAAGAAATCTGGGCGTCCTCATACTTTAGCTATAGAGGATCAATTATTATTAACACTCAATTACTTACGGAATTACAGCACTCAATTGGAGTTGGCTGCAAATTACCATATCGCTGAAAGTAATGTGAATCGAACCATTAAAAAGGTTGAAGATGCATTGATGAAATCAAGACGGTTTACTCTGCCAAAACGAAGCATTACCACAGCAGACGAACAGTTTAACTGGGTCATTATTGATGCGACAGAATGTTCAATAGAACGTCCGAAAAAAAAATCAGAGTAAGTTCTACAGTGGTAAAAAGAAGAAACATACGCTAAAAGCACAAGTGATCTATCATCCGAACAGCAAACAAATCATAGGGCTAGATATATCGAATGGCAGTCAGCATGACATTAAATTGGCAAGAAGAACGGTTAAAAAATTCAAACATTGTAAATATGTTATGACCGATTTAGGGTACTACGGATTAGAGCAAGATGGCTTTAAATTATTGATGCCAATAAAGAAAAAGAAGAATTTACCCTTATTTGATGTTGAGAAAAAGTACAATAAAATGATTGGAAAAATACGAGTTGTGATCGAACATATTAATAGTCAATTGAAAACATTTAGAATATTAAGTGAACGCTATCGAAATAGACGGAAAAGATTCGGTTTACGCATTAACTTAATCGCTGCACTGGTAAATCGGATGAACTTGCAATAACGACTTTCGCAAGAGGTCTATTAAATAAAATAATCGAAAAGGATTCTGGTAGAAGATAGTTCTTCTTATGCTGGATAATCCTGTCCTTTATTTTCCAGCATATAATTCTAAATAGAAACACAGGGCTAATATGTCAAATACTTTAAATATCTTTCATAAACCAAAAAATGATCGTAATCTTCATATTTAATGAATTTTGAAAGTTCCTTCTCCCTCTGGGAGAAGGTTAGGATGAGGGAATTTCTTTTTAATGATAAAAAAATGATTTATGAAAGCAGCCTTTGTAAACTCAAACTAATATTCTATGAGTTCACAGTATTAAATTTTAGATTATTTATGATTGGGAGTGGATATTGACCAGATTGCGTTTGCGGCTTAAGTCATAGCGGTTAATACTAAAGATGAGCAGGGCAAAGCCAAAGCCCAATGCAACACAGGCTGACCAACCATACATTTTCCATAGGTTTAGCGATAGAAATGCACCGATCCCGGCACCTGAAAAATAACAGGTCATATAGATTGCATTAATACGGGAACGGGCTTGTACCGAGATTCGATATACCAGATTCTGATTTAACACATGCAGTGAAGAAATCCCAAAATAAGCGGGAATTAATCCAATGATATACACCCATAAATAGCTTTGCGCAAAAAATAATGGAATCCAGGCCAGAATTAAACCCGTGGTAGCAAGTTGTGCAATCCATTTTTCCCGATGTCGACCAATCATTTTACCGGTCCATTGTGATGACCAGATGCCAACCACACCAACAATACCCATTAACCCAATCTGGAAATCATTAAAATGATAGGGTGCTTCCGCCAGTACAAAAGTCATGGTGGTAAAAATAATACTCAGCATACCAAAGCCCAAACCACCAATGATGCTACGTCGGATCAGCATGGGTTCGGTTTTGGCAAAGGTAAATAGTGAGCGATAAATCTGTAAGATACTCATTTGTAATTGGCTCTTCGCTTTAGGTAACTGATACCACATAGCGATACTGAGCAAGAGAATAGAACAGCCACTCAAAAGGTAGACTGCATGCCAGGACCATAGGGTAGAAATTAGTCCTGATACAGTCCGGGCAAACAGAATACCGACCAGTACGCCACTCATCAGCAGACCAACCACTTCAGCACTTTTTTCTCTTTGAGACAGGTTAGCCGCAAAAGGAATCAGAATCTGGGTGGTAATCGAACAAAAAGAAGCGAGCAGGGTAAAACCATACAGCATATGCAGGTTGGTACTGGCAGAAAGTCCGATTAGCGCCAGTCCGGTACATAGCATGAGGCTGCAAATATAGAGGCGTTTTTCAAACAAATCGCCTAAAGGCACAAACAAGAATAACCCAGTGGCATAACCAATCTGGGTTAAAACGACAGTCCAACCAGACTCAGCCACACTGATATGCAGATCTTCTGCGATAGAATAAATTAATGGCTGGTTAAAATAGTTACAACCCGCGCAGAGTGCGCAGGTCATGGCCATCATAAACATAAATTTTCGTGAAATTTGCCCTTGGGCTGACATCCTTGTCTCCTAAGGCTTTAGAAACTATAAGTCGCTGATAAATTCACACGAGAAACATCCGCTTCTCGATTATCAAAAGTTTCACGTTTGCCGTGGTGATATTCTGCGCCCAGATTAACCTTTGGAACTGGAGAATAAATCACGTTAGCCATATAGTCAGTTAAACGTTTATTGGTTTCAGGATTCGCGCGTGCATAGTCGCTGGAATCATCAAAATCTACCACACTGGCATTAATGCTACTACGTAGTTTTGGCGTAAATTTATGCGTAAAGCCGATATTTAAACTATTAAACTCATTGAGTAAAAGTTCGTTATTGATTGGATCGACTGAATAATCTCCACCCCAAGCAGCACCATCGGTTGTTGAACCTTGAGTCAAGAAAGCTGCAATACGCTGGTCACCGACCATATGGAAATAGTTACCCTGGATCGAGTTTTGATCATTGAGATGATAACGTCCACCAAGACCTACACCCCAACCAACTTTTTCAATATCACCTGTATCAGTTTGCGCCTGCTTTTGATTGACAAAGCCTTGAGCTAATAAATGCAGCGGACCTGATTGATGAATATATTTAGTGGTTAAAGCAGGCAAGGCAGAAGAGCGATCGCCACCAGCCATATACTCCAGACCAACATTCCAAGTATTTTCCGGATCAAGTTTGAAAGCATAGCTGACTTGAGGCGTACGTAGGACCGACCCACCCAGTAATAAGCTGTAATCGACAGCTTCAGTACTAATTTCTGGTGTCGACATTAATGACCAGGCCTGACCAAAAGTCCAGTTATAGTATTTTAAATGTGCATGACGGATACGTAGTCCACCATCGCCTTTACCATTATTGGTCCAGAAGTCAGCTTCTAAACGTGCAGAAACATTTGGATTTCCACCCAAGTCTTTAGCCAGGAAACCAATTCGGCTGGCAGCAGCAGTAAAATCTGAACGGGTAGAGTCAGGTTCAGTAAAAGGCACTTTATTAATCTGGTTAATAGTACGGCCACGAGCTTCAGGGGTACTTTTGAAATCAACTGCGCCATCAAAGCGAATCAATCCATAAACATCGACATTATCCACCATCGAACTCAGCGTTTTAGAGTCTTGTGCTTTGGCTTCTTCTTGCTGGTTCTTTAACGCAAGTTGCGCGGCTTTCTGCTGTTCCAGTTCGGCCTGGATTTGCTTTAACTGTGATTCTAAAAACTGCATCCGGTCTTCTGACGCTTCTGCTGAAAATGCCTGTGCTGAAGCAATACCACATAATGTTGCTAAAACTAATTTTTTCATTTCTTAATCCCTAAAGAAATTTTCTGATATCTAAGAAGGAAAATCTTTCCTTGTCGTTGCTCTCATTGCTAAATGCAGAGATGCTGACTTTTGAATAATGAATACGAATCTCGTTCAACCAAGAAACATCCTGTTCAGGTCAAAGGGTATGTATTCGATATTTAAAGTCATAAAAATATAGATGAAGGAGGGCAGTAAATTTACCGCCCTCTTGAGTTAAAAGTTATTCAGCTTTTTGTGGATCGTATAAACGGTCCTTAATAAACAGGGCAGGAATCAAACCGCATAGGAAGTAAGCTGCACCCATCACCAATAGACCCGTACCGATCGAACCATTCATCGCAAGATAACCAATCGTAATTGGAGCGAAGATTGCACCGATACGACCAATATTGAATGCACCGCCAACTGCTGTACCACGTACTCCAGTAGGGAAACTTTCGGTTAGATAGGTTGCATTAATGGCATATGGAATACCGTACAGGAATCCGAAGATCAGCATCAGTACACCAATATTATCGGCATTGTGCATATACACCACGACAGGAATAAACAGTGCTGTTCCCATGGTGCCGAAAGCAAATACGATACGACGACCAATTTTGTCAGCCACATAACCTGCAATGATTTTGGCGAACATCATGGTGATAAAAGTACCTACCATGTATAGCGCCATTTCCTTGAATTTAATGCCTAATTCAGCTTCAAGATAACTTGGTAACCAGTTGCTTACACCGAAATAACCGAATAGCAGGAAACCAGAGCTGAAAGACCAAAGGATGAACATCTTGCCATGGGTTTTATCTTTAAGAATGGTGATATATGGGTTGCCTTTTTTGGCATCATTATCCACGATCTGACCAGTTCTTTTCATTTCACGGACACGTTTCCATGATTCTGGCTCTGGCACCATAAAGTGCATTAGGATACCTAAAGCTAATGGAGCAATCGTGATCCAGTACAGCATACGCCAGCCGAATTCAGGAATGATCCAGCCTGAAATCATGGTAATCACCAATGAACCTAAAGTGAAACCGGTCATCAATGTTGCCAGTACCGTAGTACGGTATTTGGTTGGTACATACTCAGACATCAGAGTATTACAGGCAATATATAAACAGCCCAAACCTAAGCACGAAAGGGTACGTAAAATCGCAAACTCTTGATAAGACTGGGCAAAACCTGAATAGGCAGACAAGATTGAGAAGGAAATAGTGGCCAATACGATGACACGTACACGTCCAAACTTGTCACAGGCCCATCCGCCAATAAAGCCACCGATCCCCATACCCAAAAGAGAATAACTTCCCAAGGCACCGGCCTGTACAGAAGTCAGCCCCCATTCTGCTTTCAAACTGGTCAAGCTGAAAGCCAGAATACCAATGTCTGCACCGTCACATAGTAAAATCAAAAAAGCGAAGACAAAGGCCGTCATCCACAGGCGTTTAGGTGCCTGCTTAATGGTGCCGTCGGAGGAGACCCCCGTTTTAGTTTCCTCAGCTACGATGGTATCGCTTGTCATTCTTATATCATCTATATATTAAAGTAGCATTCCTCTGCTACCGCTAAATCCATTTTCTTCCTCACGGAAAAGCATTTTCCTCATCTAAGGTCTAAGCGTCTGTGCGCATTCGCCCTGTTACGATCAGGCTGGATCTGATTTTTCCGTTTCACCTTGAGTGAAAAATCACTGAACAACGTAGTATCCTTATGACGGAAATTAATTTTTTTATTTTGTATTGTGGTTAATATTTACATAAATGAATAACCAAAATTCGAATTAAATAATTAATTCCGTATTGCGAAATCAATTAATCATAAAATAGCCAGCTGAACAAGAGTTTTTACCCTAATTTTTATTAAAAAATAACTTTTTTACGTTTTTGAGAGAAAAAATCTTGATTTATGGGTTTAGAAACCGTAGTTTTATATAAAATAAAATTTCGCTATACAAAATAAATGGAGTTTTTTGATGGAACAGGTAGTTCAAGTAGAGCAAATCTCGACACATGTGGCGATGGTCAAGATCCATCGTCCAGAAGCTAAAAATGCCCTGAATACAGAAGTGCGCCAGAAACTGGCTGCGGCTTTTCTGCAATTGAATGACGATGAAAATATCCGTGCCATTATTCTCACTGGCGGTGAAACTGATTTCGCTGCAGGCGCTGACCTTAAAGAATTAGCCAATGCTGAAACGATCCAGATGATGCAACGTCGTACTGAGCGTTACTGGCAAGCCATTGCGCAGTGTTCAAAGCCGGTGATTGCAGCAGTAAACGGTTATGCATTGGGCGGTGGCTGTGAACTGGCGATGCATGCGGACATTATTATTGCCGGAAAAAGTGCCCAGTTCGGTCAGCCTGAAGTCAAAGTAGGGGTAATGCCAGGTGCGGGTGGTACACAGCGTTTATTCCGTGCCGTGGGTAAATTCCATGCGATGCGTATCATCATGACGGGTTGTCTGGTACCAGCGCCGGAAGCTTATCAGATTGGCCTGGTGTCTCAAGTAACGGAAGACAGTGAAACCCTGGCAACAGCAATCAAAATGGCTGAAGGTCTGGCAAAAATGCCGCCAATCGCGCTTGAACAAATCAAGGAAGTGGCTTTACTGGCTGAAGATGTGCCACTCAATGCTGGCTTAATGCTGGAACGTAAATCTTTCCAGATGCTGTTTTCTTCAGAAGATCAAAAAGAAGGTATGCAAGCCTTTATTGAAAAACGTAAACCAAATTATCAGGGACGATAAGCATGAGTATTCAAATTCAGAAAATCGGTATTATTGGCGTAGGTACGATGGGTGCGGGTATTGCCCAGATCGCAATTCAGTCGGGCCATGATGTCGTGTTGTTTGATGCCAAAGCGGGTGCTGCTGAACAGGCACAAGAAAAGCTGGCTAAAACATTAAATACCCTGGCTGATAAAGGTAAATTCAGCCATGAAAAAGCTGCTGAAGATCTTGCTCATTTATCCATTGCCCAGCAGATCGAAGACCTGAAAGATTGCGATTTAATCGTTGAAGCGATTATTGAAAATCTGGAAATCAAACAAAAGCTGATGCAGCAACTGGAAGGTATCGTAAAACCGGAAGCGATTCTGGCATCCAATACATCTTCACTGTCTATCAGTGCGATTGCCGCCAATTGCAGCCAGCCGGAACGCGTTGCCGGTTATCACTTCTTTAACCCGGTTCCACTGATGAAAGTGGTTGAGGTGATTGAAGGCTTTAATACCCGTGCTGATATTGTAGATGCACTCACTCAGTTATCTACAAAAATGGGACATCGCCCGGTAAAAGCCAAAGATACCCCGGGATTTATCATTAACCATGCTGGTCGTGCCTTTGGTAGTGAAGCCTATGCGATTCTGAATGAAAATGTCACTCCATTTTATGACATTGACCGCATCTATCGTGACGGCATCGGTTTCAAGATGGGACCATTCGAGTTAGGCGATCTGACCGGGATGGATGTATCTCATCCGGTAAGTGAATCAATTTATCACCAGTATTATGAAGAAACACGTTACCGCCCAAGCGTGATTACCCGCCAGCGTTTTATTGCTAAACAGCTAGGCCGTAAAACTGGTAAAGGTTTTTACGATTATACCTCGGGGAGCAAAGTAGGTGATGTGGCTCCAACCTTGGTTGAAAAGCTGGATCAATATCCATCGGTTTGGCTGGGTACAGAATATAGCGAAGACCGTCAAGCGCTTGAGCAATATCTACAGCAGTTCAACATCCAGATCGAGCAGACTGACGCACCTTCAGCAGATGCTTTAATCCTAATTGCGACTTATGGTGAAGATGCCACTTCAGCCGCAGTCCGCTATCAGGTGTCTCCGCAGCAAGTAGTCTGCATTGATCTGCTTTATGGCCTAAATAAACACCGTACCTTGATGCCAACGTTTGTCACCAAAGCTGAACTGGTAAACGCAGCGCAATCGATTTTCAATCTGGATGGTGTGACTGCAAGCACAATTCAGGAAAGCGTTGGTTTTGTAGCACAACGTGCTTTGGCCATGATTGTGAATCTTGGCTGTGATATTGCCCAGCAAGGTGTTGCAACCGTAGAAGATATCAACGTTGCCGTGAAGTTAGGCCTTGGTTATCCATACGGCCCAATTGAATGGGGCGATGTACTGGGTGCGGAAAAAATTCTGAAAATTTTAGACCGCATGACTGCAATTACCCGTGACCAGCGTTACCGCCCAAGTCCTTGGTTGCGCCGCCGCGTTCATCTCGGTTTACCTCTTGTTCATACTACACATTAATTAAAAAGTTAAAGGAATAACACTCATGTTAAATGCCTATATTTATGATGGTTTACGTTCTCCAATCGGTCGCCATGCAGGAAGCCTGGCAACTGTACGTCCAGATGATCTGGCAGCAACAGTTATTAAAAATCTGCTAGAAAAAACCGGTATTCCAGCAGCTGACGTAGAAGATGTAATCTTTGGTAGCACCAACCAGGCCGGTGAAGACAGCCGTAACGTGGCTCGTTTTGCGGCACTGCTTGCAGGTATGCCTGTGACCGTTCCAGGTCAAACTGTAAACCGTCTTTGTGCTTCAGGCTTGGGCGCTGTGATTGATTCAGCACGTGCCATTACCGCAGGTGAAGGCGAGCTGTATATTGCAGGTGGTGTAGAAAGTATGACGCGTGCACCGTTTGTAATGGGTAAAGCTGAAAGCGCGTATTCACGTGATGCCAAAATCTATGACACCACGATTGGTACACGTTTCCCAAACCGTAAATTTACTGATCAGTTTGGCGCGCACAGCATGCCAGAAACAGGTGATAACGTCGCTGAAGAGTTTGGCATTACGCGTGAACAGGCAGATACTTTTGCTGCTGCATCACAAGCGAAATATCAAGCTGCAAAAGAAGCAGGTTTCTTTGAAGGTGAAATTACACCGATTGAAGTTTCACAAGGGCGTAAATTACTGCCTAAATTAGTGATTGAAGATGAACATCCACGTCCATCTTCGACATTTGAAGCATTATCCAAGTTAAAACCGCTTTTCGAAGGTGGTGTAGTCACTGCGGGTAATGCATCAGGTATCAATGACGGCGCTGCAGCACTGATTATCGGCAGTGAAAAAGTTCAGGAACAGTATGGCTTAAAACCTTTAGCTCGTATCCTGTCTTCTGCAGCCGCTGGCATTGAGCCACGCATCATGGGCGCAGGTCCAATCGAAGCAATCAAAAAAGCCGTTAAACGTGCAGGTTTGACGCTAGATGATATGGACATTATCGAGATCAATGAAGCATTTGCCAGCCAGGTGTTATCTTGCCTGAAAGGTCTGGATGTTGCATTTGATGATCCGCGTGTGAATCCAAACGGTGGTGGTATTGCGATTGGCCATCCATTGGGCTGTTCAGGTGCGCGTTTGGCCTTAACCGTCGCACGTCAATTACAGCGTACTGGTAAAAAATATGCCGTGATCAGTTTATGTATCGGTCTGGGTCAAGGCCTGGCGATGGTGATTGAAAACCCTGAAGCTGCATAACAGCTTTAGTCATCGTATTAATGCCATGTATAGATAATATACATGGCATTTTTTATTAGACTATTTATATAGAAATAAAAATCCCTGCATATCGCAGGGATTAATTAAATCAGCGTAAGGATTATTTGCGGTCAGTGACCAATAAAGTTGCTGAACCAAAGGCATAAATTTTACCGTCTTTGTCGACAATTCGGCCTTCTGAGGTCAGCACATTGCGTCCGATCCGGATCACTTCACCAATGGCTGTATAAGTTTCACCATTTTTCATGGCTTTGAGCATTTTGACATTCAGGTCAATAGTGGAAAAACTGACACCAGCATCAACTGTGGTATGCACTGCTGCACCAGTTACGCTATCCAGAACAGTGGCGCAAAATCCACCATGAATGCCGCCTTGCAGATTGAAGTGACGTTCATCTGGATAAACTTCATATTCCACATAGTTTTCATGGACGACACTGATTTTCATGGGAATCAGTTGTCCCATCGCTGAACCAGGCAATTCGCCATTTTTAATTGCGGTTAGATATTCAAGTCCATTCATTTGAGCTGTAGTCATATCGTTTCCCTTTAATAAAATATTTCGCTTTATGAAATAATATTCTGTTTTTATAAAATTATGATATAACAGATAGTGATCGAAATGCTATATTTTTCTAGGATGGAATGATGACAATAAAAAATCTCGTTACAGCTGCTGAATGGCAGGCACGCTGTGAACTGGCAGCGCTTTATCGCATTATTGCGCATTATCGGATGACTGACCTGATTGATACCCATATCAGTTTAAGAGTTCCAGATCAGCCTGACTGCTTTCTGATTAATCAATATGGGGTCGCATTTGAAAAAATGCGTGCTTCAACGCTGGTGAAGATTAATCATGAAGGACAGGTGGTAGAAAGCTATGAACAAGACAAGCCAGTCAATATGGCAGGCTTCGTGATTCATTCTGCGATTCATGAAGCACATCCTCATCTGAATTGTGTCATTCACACCCATACCGCGGATGGAATTGCTGTTTCTGCACAGAAACACGGGCTTCTCCCAATTTCCCAGCACGCCATGAAATTTTATCAGCATGTGGCCTATCACGAATATGAAGGCGTTGCGCTTTCAACTGACGAACAAGAACGCTTGATTCAGGACTTGGGCGACCATCGTGCCATGATTTTACGCAATCACGGACTATTAACGGCTGGGGAGACCATTGCACGGGCTTTTCATGAAATTTATTTTCTGGAACGCGCCTGTCAGGCACAGGTGAAAGCCTTAAGCGGCGGTGCTGAATTGCATTATCCAGCAGAAGAAGTCCGAATTAAAACAGCCAAGCAGTTCGCGAGTCCTCTCATTGAACCGATATTACAGCGTGCCTGGCAGGCCGCTTTATCCCTGATTGAGCATCAATATACGGAGTATGCATCATGATTGTTATTTCCAGTTCTGTACCGAATATTGAGGCCATTTTGGTCAAGTCTTTTCAAAAATATGCGCCAGCTGGTAGTTTCTGTACAGTGGAGAGCCCTGAAGCTGAACGGGCAACCACAGTTGCTGCCTGGTTTCCAGATCTGGAAAAAGTGCAGCAGCTACCAAAGCTTGGCCTGATTCATTCGATTGCTGCTGGGGTAGAACATTTAAACTTAAATGCTGTACGCCCAGATCAAGCCGTTTGCCGGGTACTGGATCCACATCATCAAAAAGGCATGTTTGATTATCTGCTTTGGGGCGTGCTGTATTTTCAGCGTTATTTTGACCTCATGATCCAGCAGCAAAAGCAGCAGCTGTGGAAGCAATATCGCCAGAGCTATAGCCATCATATCCAGATCGGGATTATGGGACTGGGGCATATGGGCGGATACGTAGCAGAACGCTTTGCTGACATGGGCTATCAAGTCTCTGGTTGGTCGAATTCCCCAAAAGATATTAATCAAGTTAAAAGTTATGTGGGTCAAGAACAGCTTTCCGAGTTCCTGGCTCAAAGTCAGATTCTGATTAACCTGCTACCCCTTACCGAAGAAAATACCGGGATTCTTTCTGCTGAATTATTTCAGCAACTGCCTGAACAGGCAGCTTTGATTCATGTCGGGCGTGGCCAGCATTTAATCGAGCAGGATCTACTCAATGCACTGGATTCTGGCCAGTTACGTGGTGCAATTGTCGACGTATTTGAACAGGAACCTTTGGCTGCTGACCATCCATTCTGGCAGCACGAAAAAATTGTGGTGACACCACATGTGGCCTCACATGCCCCAATGTCTGTGGTGGTAGAGCAGATTCTGGAAAATGACCGCCGTTTAAATCAAGGCCTGGATTTGTGTCATCAGGTGGATGTCAATAAAGGCTATTAATTGTAGGGATACAGATAAAAAATAAGGAAATTGATGATGTGGGAAATGATTCAGACTCAGGTTCAGCAAGGCATCGCTACTTTAAGTTTTAATCGGCCAGATTCACTGAACAGTTTTAACCGGCAAATGCATGAGGAAATGCAACAGGTTTTGAAAAGCTGGAATACGAATCCGGATATTCGGGTGATTGTGATTCTGGGTAATGGTCGGGCATTTTCTGCAGGGCAGGATTTAAAAGAACGGGCTGGACAGCTTGGCAATGTACCTTTGCCACCAGAGGGTTCGCTGGCTAAATACTATAATCCTTTAATCAACCTGATTCGCAAAAGCCCTAAACCTGTGATTGCAGCGGTAAATGGTGTGGCTGCAGGTGCAGGGGCTAATATCGCACTGGCTTGCGATCTGGTCATTGCCAAGGAAAGTGCCAAATTTATTCAAGCCTTTTCTAAAATCGGCTTAATTCCTGATGCCGGCGGTACCTGGATGTTGCCGCGTTTAATTGGTTATGCACGCGCTATGGCATTAACCTTACTCGGTGAACCTGTGCATGCCAAAGAGGCTGCTGAAATGGGCATGATCTGGAAAATGATCCCTGATGCAGAATTTGATGCTTATATCGAAGAACTTGCACAGCGACTGGCACAACAGCCGACCTATGCACTGGCTTTAACTAAACAGGCGCTGCAACGCAGTGCTGAAAATAGCATGGATCAGCAACTGGAGCTGGAACAAAACCTGCAATATCTGGCCCTGAGTAGTCAGGATTATAAAGAAGGTGTACAGGCCTTTATCGAAAAACGCCCCGCACAATTTACCGGACGCTAAGGAGAGCATTCATGAAAATTCAAACGCGTATTACCGAGCTTTTAGGCATTCGCTATCCGATTATTCAGGGCGGCATGATGTGGGTCGGTACTGCAGAAATGGCCAGTGCAGTCTCCAATGCAGGTGGTTTGGGAACGCTGACGGCATTGACACAACCCACACCTGAAGCGCTGACCAAGGAAATTGCACGCTGCCGTGAAATGACAGATCAGCCTTTTGCAGTAAATCTGACTTTATTGCCCGCTGTAAACCCACCGCCGTATGCCGAATATCGACAGGCTATTATTGAAAGTAGAATCAAGATTGTAGAAACGGCAGGCAACAAACCACATGAACACATTGAAGCCTTTAAACAGCATGGCATCATTGTGATTCATAAATGTACCTCGGTACGTCATGCACTTTCAGCACAAAGAATCGGCGCGGATGTGATCTCGATTGACGGTTTTGAATGTGCTGGTCATCCGGGTGAAGACGATATTCCTGGACTGATTCTGATTCCAGCAGCCGCTGATCAACTCACTGTACCGATTGTAGCCAGTGGTGGTTTTGCGGATGGTCGTGGTTTGGTGGCAGCACTTGCTTTAGGTGCAGAAGGCATCAATATGGGAACACGTTTCTGTGCCACACAAGAAGCGCCGATCCATCCAAATATCAAGCAGTTTTATGTCGACAATGATGAACGGGCAACGCATCTGCTTTACCGTCAGTTCAGGAATACTGCGCGTGTTGCGAAGAATGCAGTATCTGATCTCGTCGTTAAAATGGGTGAAGATCCAAATCTGGAATTTGAACAGATTCGCCCTTATGTCAGTGGCTTAAAAGGCAAGCTGGCTTTGGAAAATGGCGATGTTGATGCAGGCATACTGACAGCAGGTCAAGTGATGGGATTGATCCATGACATTCCAACCTGTCAAATGCTGATTGACACTATCATGCAAGAAGCAGAACAGATTGTTCAGCAACGTTTGGCTCAGTTTTTCCCGCGCTAGATCGTTTCATTTTGGTCATTTAATCAAAAGCCATTCATTACCGAATGGCTTTTTTATACCAAAGTTTTAATTTTTTAAATGTGATTTTTTATGTCATGACTAGATTTTATCCATGAACTTATATTATATTCGACCTAAAACATAATTTCGTATTATGAAATTAATTGTCATAAATATACAAATTAGAACTCATACAAGGGAATTACGATGAGAAATTATATTGCGCCATTAAAAGACATGAAGTTTGTCCTGAAAGATCTGCTCAATGTTGAACAGAAATACACAGGCTATGCAAAGTTTGCAGACAAAGTTTCTATGGATATTATGGAACAATATCTGGAAGTCGCTGCGGACTTTTGCCAAAACGAACTTCTACCGATTAATGCAACAGGCGACCAGCAGGGCTGCCGTTTGCAGGATGGCGTCGTAACTACACCGGATGGTTTTAAAGCGGCTTATGACAAATATGTAGAACTCGGCTTTACTTCATTAACTGGCGATGAAAAATATGGCGGTCAAGGCTTCCCGACTTTATACCGTATTGCCATTTCAGAAATTATCACAGCGACCAACTGGTCTTGGGGTATGTATCCAGGCCTGTCACATGGTGCGATGCGTACCTTAGAGCATCATGGTAGCGATGAACAAAAACATAAATTCCTGGTGCCTTTAATTGCAGGTCGCTGGACCGGAACCATGTGTTTGACTGAATCACATGCGGGTTCTGATCTGGGCCTGATCCGTACCAAAGCGGTGCCAAATGAAGATGGCAGCTACAGCATCAGCGGTGAGAAAATCTTTATTTCTGCAGGTGAGCATGATCTGGCTGAAAATATCGTGCATATTGTGTTAGCACGTTTACCGGATGCGCCTGCCGGCACCAAAGGTATTTCACTGTTCATCGTGCCTAAATACAATCTGGATGAAGCTGGGAATGTGGCTTCTCGCAATGGCGTGGTGTGTAGCGCGATTGAACACAAGATGGGTATTCATGGCAATGCGACCTGTGTGCTGAATTTTGACAATGCCAAAGGCTTCCTGATCGGGCCTGAAAACCGCGGCTTGAACTGCATGTTTACCTTTATGAACTCTGCGCGTATTGGAACGGCGATTCAGGGTCTTGCTGCAGCTGAATCTTCTTATCAAGGTGCATTGGCTTATGCCAAAGACCGTCTGGCGATGCGTTCACTTGAAGGTGCTAAAGAGCCAAATCTGCCTGCGGATCCAATCATCGTGCATCCAGCAGTACGTAATATGTTACTGACTCAGAAAGTATTTGCAGAAGGTTCACGTGCCTTGGCTTATTATCTGGCTACGTATGCAGATATTGCTGAAGCAACAGATAATCCTGAAGAGAAAAAAGCCGCAGAAGATCGTCTGGCATTATTAACCCCAATTGCTAAAGCATTAATGACTGAAACGGGTGTAGAAGCAGCCAAACACGGTATGCAGGTTTTTGGTGGACACGGCTATATTGCTGAACATGGCATGGAACAGATTGCCCGTGATGCACGTATTGCTAGCCTCTATGAAGGCACCACTGAAATTCAGTCTATTGATTTACTGGCTCGTAAAGTGCTGGGTTCGAAACTAGGTTTATTGACTGCATTAACAGATGAGATTCAGGGCTTTGTAAAAGAACATCAGCAACATGCCCAGTTTAACCAGCAAGTGGCACAAGTGAGCCAGTTGACTGAGCAATGGCTAGAATTAACCAAAACCATTCAGTCTCAGGCGCAACAGTCTGCCAATGAAATCGGTGCGGCATCAGTCGATTACTTATATTTCTCTGGTTATGTAGTGTCTTCATATTTATGGCTAAAAATGGCGATTACGGCTCAGCAAAAGATTGAAGAAGGCAATACTGATCCGTTCTATGCAGCGAAGATCAAAACCGCACAATTCTTCTTTGCACGTATTCTGCCAAGAACTTCAACCCACATTGCCAATATTCAGGCCGGTGGTGAGAGCTTGTTCCTACTGACTCCTGAAGAGTTTAAATTCGATTAATCCTTTTACCCACGATCAATCTCTCGATCGTGGGTCTTTTTTTAATTTCTATTTTTTCATCCTGCACAATATTCAATATCGATGGGTACTTTTCAGTATTACATCGGCCATAAAACAACAAGATCAGGAGTCTATATGGATTTAGACACGATTACACGACAATGTCCTTATGGTGATCAACAACTCACTTATCATGAAGTCGGACACAAATCCTCATATCCCACCATTATTCTGATTCATGGCACAGGTGGAAATACCGACAAACATTTCAGTTATATTTTCCCCATGCTCGGTATTCATCAGCGGGTTTTATCCATTGATTTGTATACCCCGGATAAAGCTGATCTGGCAGTGACTGATTTTAGTCACCAAGTTGAAGTCCTGATCCATCATGCAGTTGAAGAAGATGAAGCTATTACTGTGGTGGGTTATTCACTCGGTGCCGTGATTGCTGCACAACTGGCTGCAAGTCTTAAACAGCGCGTGGCACGTTTGATTTTGTTAGCCGGTTGGGCAAAAACCAGTTCGGTGCAACAACTACGAACCACCATCTGGCAACAGTTATTTAATGATCAATCTGCAGCATTGCCGCATTTCGTGAATTATTGCCTATATAGCGATGACTATCTGTCAGCTCGTACTGAAAAACAGGTGCTTGATCTGGCACGTTTCGTCAAACCTTCTCAAGATGCAGCTAAACAGCGTGAACTAAATTATCGCATTGATATCACCGCCATTTTGCCGGACATCTCTGCTGAGACCTTGATCGTGGCCTGTCGTGAAGATCGTATGGTGCCTTTAGCGCAAGCAAAATTACTCTTTGCTTCGATTCAGAATAGCCGTTATATCGAAATTTCTTCGGGACATGCGATTCATATTGAAGCGCCAGCAGAAGTTGTGCAGCTAATTAATCAGTTTAGCCAGCATCCAGAGCAGTATCCGGCGAATCAAAAAATCCAGCCCATGATGCCTTAAAAAGGAGAAAAATAATGCAAGCTCAAGGACAGCGCAGCAAGATTTTAATTGTAGGCAGCGGTTTTGGTGGCCTAGGAATGGCGATCCGTCTTAAACAGCAGGGCATTCACGATTTTAAAATCATTGAACGTGCAGCAGAAGTAGGCGGAACATGGCGTGATAACACCTATCCCGGTGTCGCCTGTGATGTACCATCGCATTTATATTCTTTCTCGTTTATTAAAAACCCTAACTGGTCACGTGTCTTTCCGCAAGGGGCAGAAATTCAGCGTTATTTAATCCAATGCTGTGATCAGGAAAATATCCGGCCACATATTGATTTTCATACACAACTGGAAAAAGCCAGCTGGAATACCGAAAAACGTATATGGGAAATCCAGACCTCTAACGGTTTGTATCAGGCAGATTTTTTAATTACAGCAACCGGGCATCTGGCAGATGAACATCTGCCACAAATTCCGGGATTGGATGAATTTCAAGGTCAGGTAATGCATTCTGCACGCTGGAATCACGAAGTGAATCTGGATAATCAGCGTGTGGTCGTCGTAGGTTCAGGCGCTTCTGCGATCCAGCTTGTACCGGAAATTGCCAAAACAGCAAAAAGTCTGACCGTATTGCAACGTAGTGCAGCGTATATCTTGCCGCGACCGGACCGACCTTATTCTGAGTCAGAAAAACAGCTTTTCCGCAAAGATCCGGACAGCATGTCGGCGTTAAGACATTCCTTGTTCTGGGGTAATGAATACAATTTTGCCCAGCGCCGTAATCTGAAAAGCCAGATCGAGCGGGTCAAAAAAAACTGCCTACAATTCTTGAAACACCAGATTCCAAATTCTGAATTACAGCGAAAACTTACACCGAATTATGAACCCGGCTGCAAGCGTTTATTGCTGTCCAATGATTATTATCCGACTTTTCTAAAACCGAATGTCACGCTTGAAGATTCAGCTTTGGCTCAAGTGAATAAGGATGGCGTAATCAGCAAATCAGGCAATGAATATTCTGCAGATATTATTGTCTTTGCTACCGGATTTGAAGCAGCACGACCACCTTATGCCGCAAAGGTAGTGGGTAAACATGGCCTAAGCTTGGAGCAGCAATGGTCTAGTGGTATGCAGGGTTATCAATCTACGACAGTCCATAATTTTCCAAACCTGTTCATTCTGAATGGTCCCAATACCGGAAGTGGGCATAACTCAGCGCTTTATTTCCTGGAAACCCAATTTGATCTGGTACTGGACGCCTTGCAATTTTTTGAACAGCAACAGATTCAGGTTTTTGAAGCCGATCAGAACGCCGAAAATCGCTATATGCAGGAATTACAGCAACTTTCCCAAGGCAGTGTCTGGTTATCAGAAAGCTGTCAAAGCTGGTATCTGGACCCGGTGAGTCGCAAACTGACTTTGGTCTGGCCGGATTATGCACATTCTTTCAGAGATAAAAACCAGCATTTTATTCGCAGTGGTTACCATTATGAATATATAGAAAATGCTCAGAGAAAAGTTGTCTGATTTTTAAATTTATTCATTAGACCTCTTGCGAAAGTCGTTATTGCAAGTTCATCCGATTTACCAGTGCAGCGATTAAGTTAATGCGTAAACCGAATCTTTTCCGTCTATTTCGATAGCGTTCACTTAATATTCTAAATGTTTTCAATTGACTATTAATATGTTCGATCACAACTCGTATTTTTCCAATCATTTTATTGTACTTTTTCTCAACATCAAATAAGGGTAAATTCTTCTTTTTCTTTATTGGCATCAATAATTTAAAGCCATCTTGCTCTAATCCGTAGTACCCTAAATCGGTCATAACATATTTACAATGTTTGAATTTTTTAACCGTTCTTCTTGCCAATTTAATGTCATGCTGACTGCCATTCGATATATCTAGCCCTATGATTTGTTTGCTGTTCGGATGATAGATCACTTGTGCTTTTAGCGTATGTTTCTTCTTTTTACCACTGTAGAACTTACTCTGATTTTTTTTTCGGACGTTCTATTGAACATTCTGTCGCATCAATAATGACCCAGTTAAACTGTTCGTCTGCTGTGGTAATGCTTCGTTTTGGCAGAGTAAACCGTCTTGATTTCATCAATGCATCTTCAACCTTTTTAATGGTTCGATTCACATTACTTTCAGCGATATGGTAATTTGCAGCCAACTCCAATTGAGTGCTGTAATTCCGTAAGTAATTGAGTGTTAATAATAATTGATCCTCTATAGCTAAAGTATGAGGACGCCCAGATTTCTTTTTAAGTGATTCTACTTCTTTTAAAACTTCGATCATTTCACTAAAAACTGGTCGAGGTACACCAACCAAGCGCTGGAATTCAGAATCTGAAAAACGATTTAATTTGTGATATCTCATGAAATTTAGATTGAGGTGGTTTTTACTTTCGCAAGAGGTCTATTAAAAAAACCAGTCTATTTGACTGGTTTTTTATCAAAAGATGATAGAGATTAATCTGCTTTTTGCGGATCATATAAGCGATCACGTATAAACAGTGCAGGAATCAGACCGCAAATAAAATAGGCACCTGCCATTTACCAGTAGACCCGTTCCAATTGAGCCTCCATGAGCAAAATAACCAATAGTGAGTGGTGCAAATGCTGCTCCGATACGGCCTATATTGAATGCACCACCTACAGCCGTACCACGAATCGAAGTAGGGAAGCTTTCAGTCATATACGTGGCATTAATGGCAAATGGCATACCATACAAGAAGCCGAACATGAGCATCAGGTACAAAATATTGGTCGGTGTATTGAAATAAATTACAATCTGAAGAAACAGAGCTGTGCTCATGGTTCCAAAAGCGAACAAGGCACGTCGTCCGAAACGATCTGCCAGAATCCCGGCGACGATCTTGGCAAAAATCATGATCATAAACGTGCCAACCATATAGCCAGTCATAGCCTTAAAGCTGATGCCCAGATCCGATTCGAGATAGGCAGGTAAGCAGTTACTTAAACCGGCATAGCCAAATTTCAGGGCACCAGCACTTAAAATCCATAGTAAAAATATCCAGCAGTGATTTTTATCTTTGAGAATGACTTTATAAGGATTCTCTTTTTTCACCTTAACTTTGCTAGCTGCTTCCTGACGTTTTAATTTACGTGAACGTAGCCATGAATCCGGCTCAGGAACAAGAAAATAAAGCAGAAAAGCCAGAACGATCGGGCAAATGGTAATCCAGTACAGCATACGCCAGCTATATTCAGGAATAATCCAGCCCGCCAGTAAAGTTGCACATAATGAACCTAAGGTAAAACCGGTCATAAGTGCCGCCAGAATAGTCGTCCGGTATTTTGTCGGAACATATTTTGACATTAAGGTATTACAGGCGGTGTATAGGGAACCCAGTCCAATAGCTGCAATACTGCGGATAATTAAAAACTGATGATAAGATTCTACAAAGCCCAAAGTGCAAGATAAACTTGAAGCAAAAATCATCTAAAATACAATAACTTTCTCCCGGCCAAAATGGTCACAGGCCCAACCGCCAATCACTCCACCGACCAGACTCCAGCTCCCTAAAGCACCTGCCTGAACTGTGGTTAAATTAAATTCAGCTTTGATACTGGTAAGGCTATAGGCCAAGAAAGCCAGATCAACACCGTCTGCAAGTAAAATAAGAAAACATAGAATAAACGCGGTCATCCATATTTTTTTAGGCTGAACTGTAACTCGTTCAGCTTCTAGCACTGAAGTTTCATACGTCATCATCGACATCCTTTTCTTGTTACGTTGTTGTTTTATAAGAATGAATCCACATTCTTTTTTTGCTTTTAATGATTTACTATTTCACTATAAGAAATTTAATATTATTAATTGATAAAATATATACAAATAATTAGCCATAAAATTCGTGATTTCATTTGTAAAAATTTGAAATTAGCCAAATATTGGATTGATTTGGAAGGAAAGATAACGTTATTATTTTTTAATCAAAATAAAGTTTCACGATACAAAATAAATTTTAAAATCAAGGATAGGAGTGCTGTAATGACAAGTCAGCTATGGATGGAAGAATATAAAAAATGGAACGTCAATCCGGAATTTACCCGGCCTGACCCTGATAAAACTTTGAGCACGACAATTGCTGAGAATCTACTTAAGTTCAAGGATAAGACTGCTTTCTTTTATCTGGATCGAAAGTTCAGCTATCAGGAGATTGATGTATATAGCCAGAAACTGGCTACTTACCTACAGAATCTAGGCCTAGCAGCCGGTAGCCGAATCGCGGTGATGTTGCCGAATATTATTCAATATCCGATTGCGACTTTCGCGATTATTCGTGCGGGTTATATTCTGGTTAATGTAAACCCGATGTACACCCAGCGTGAGTTGTATCATCAAGTTCAGGATTCAGGAGCAGAAGCCTTGATTATTCTAGGCTCAACCTTAAAACAGTTAAATAATCTGGATGAATGTCCTGCACTGAAACATGTAATTTCTACTCATCCGCTCGATTTTATTCAGGATCAGTCGATATCAATTTATAGCCAAATGGAGCAACATCCAGAAAAACAGTTTTCTGACTTTAAACAGGTGATTGATCAGGTACAGGTGATTGATTTTGTAGCCCCTGTACAGCAGCAAGAAGATACCGTTATTCTGCAATATACCGGTGGAACTACAGGTGTTTCCAAAGGTGCTGAGCTCAGTCATCGCAATATCTTATTTAATATTGCCCAGAACAGTACAGTGTTTATCAGCCATTTTGACGATCGTTATGCCACAGAAGATGAATATGTGTTTTGTGCCTTGCCGCTGTATCACATTTATGGTTTTACCATCTGCCTGTTCAGTTATGGACTAAGTCGAGGTTTTGCCAATGTGCTGATTCCAAATCCAAGAGATCTGGACGCTTTAGTGGATCAATATCATAAACATCCTCCGACGGTGTTTCCGGGCGTGAATACCATGTTTAATGCATTGGCTCATCATCCACGTTTCCGCGAGCTGGATCACTCACGCCTAAAAACCACGACAGGCGGTGGTGCATCTGTTTTAAAAAACACGGCAGAATTATGGTATGAAGTCACAGGCTGTCATATCTATGAAGGCTACGGTCTTTCTGAGACCTCACCAACGGCAACATTTAACCCGCCTTTAAGCAAGCGCTTTAGCAGTAGTATTGGCTTGCCATTGGCAGGCACAGAAATTCAGATTCTGGATGACGAAGGAAAACCTGTAGCACTTCATCAGGCTGGAGAAATTGCTATTCGCGGCCCTCAGGTGATGAAAGGTTACTGGAAGCAACCGGAAGCAACAGCACAGGTATTTACCAAAGATGGTTTCTTCCTGACAGGTGATATCGGCTGTATGGATGAGAAGGGTTATATCACCATTCTGGACCGTAAAAAGGACATGATTCTGGTCTCGGGTTTTAATGTCTATCCAAATGAGTTGGAAGGTATTTTATCTAAACATCCTAAAGTACTGGAATGTGCCGTCATTGGGGTGGATGATGAAAAATCTGGACAAGTTCCGAAAGCCTTTATTGTAAAACAGGATACCAGTCTGACCGAGAATGAAGTCATGACCTATCTGAGACTATAATTGACCAGTTATAAGCTGCCAAAATATATTGAGTTTGTGTCTGGATTGCCAAAGTCTACAGTCGGTAAAATTCTACGTCGTGAGTTGCCTAAAACCGTGCAGCCGGATGCCAAAGCCTGTTAAGGAATGACATAGTCAAAATAAAAAAGGAATCTTTCGATCACTGCTGTCCCATAGTTTGCTTTAAATAAAAAAACCTGAGTCCTAACAGTTAAAATATGAGTGCAAACAAACTGCATCAACAGCAGCAGTAGCGAATTAGAATTTCGGCATAAAACTAATAAAAACCCTGATGTGACATCACATCAGGGTTTTTAACCAGTAAATAAATAACTGACCTACAATGACTTATATCTGGATGAAATCTTATTTTAATAACTTTAACAGCGCCTCAGCCGTTGCGGCAGAAGATGCCGGATTCTGTCCGGTAATTAACAGGCCATCTTGCTGTACATGCACCTGCCAGTCCTCAGCCTTGGAATACTGTCCGCCTTTTTCTTTCAGCGTATCTTCAACTAAGAATGGCACAATATCAGTCAGCCCAACACCATCTTCTTCGGTATTACTAAAACCGGTCACTGATTTGCCTTCGACAATAGGTCGGCCTTCTGCATTCTTAACATCGCGAAGTACACCCGGTGCATGACAGACAAGTGCCACAGGTTTATTGGTCTGTAGAGTCTGTTCAATTAAGGAAATAGAATGCTGGTCCTTGGTCAGATCCCATAACGGTCCATGACCGCCCGGATAAAAGACCGCATCAAAATCCTGATTTAGCACTTCACTTAATTTATGCGTATTGGCAAGTGCCTGCATAGCCACTTCATCTGCTTCAAAACGTTTGGTTGTTTCGGTTTGCGCATCAGGTTCATTACTTTTTGGATCAAGTGGTGGCTGGCCACCAGCAGGAGAGGCTAATGTTACGTCTGCGCCTGCATCAATAAAAGTGTAGTAAGGCGCGGCGAGTTCTTCGAGCCAGAATCCGGTTTTTTTACCCGTTTCGCCAAGTTGATCATGTGAGGTTAATACAATCAGAATTTTCATATTTTTCCTTAAAATTATCTTGAATGACTTGATGAAATAACGAAACAAAGGAACGAATCTGACTTCCTAACGCAATCAGATTTTTTCGATTGTTTAAAAATAAAAAGAATAAAATCTGGATAGTTAAAATGATGCTAAATCAATAGCATCACTTTCCTTGAATTTTAGACAGTTTAGCCTTTCTTTTTCTTGCCACCGCCGTCCTGCTTATTCACAGTCGACCAAGCAATACGTTCTGCTTCGTCTTCAGAACGACCACGATCTTTTTCACTGTCTTCAATATGCTTAGCCTGCCGTTTTTGCTTTTCGGTATAAGCCGATTTATCACCTCTAGACATTTTACTATCCTCATCAGGTAGGGTCTGAAATCACTATAACAAGGGATGATTTTGGCGCGGGTAATCATCTGTCAGGATTTGTTTGAATTGTTTTATAGCTTTAAGATGAATTTTATTGATATTCATCAAATTCTGTCCTTTGAAAGGTGTCTGAATCTAAAACATATCAAATAATTAATAAAAAAGTAGATAACGACCTAAAAGACCGCTATCTACTTTCAAACTTTGATTAGCCGTTAATAATACTGCCGCCATTTACATGAATAACCTGACCTGAAATATAGCTGGCTTCTTCACTGGCCAGAAATAAATAGGCAGGAGCGACCTCACTCGGTTGTCCCATACGTCCCATTGGTGTCTGTTTACCAAAATCTTCCAGTTGTTCTTCATCAAAGCTACTTGGAATGAGTGGTGTCCAGATTGGGCCTGGTGCAACACCATTCACACGAATTCCGGTTTTATTTTTCGCCAGATTGGTAGATAAGCTGCGAGTAAATGAAGTAATCGCGCCTTTGGTACTCGAATAGTCTATCAACGTGTCATGCCCATGATAGCTGGTGATACTGGTCGTATTAATAATACTGTCACCTGCCTGCATATGCGGAAGCACCGCCTGAGTTAGATGAAACATGGACAGGATATTGACATTAAAGGTCTTGAATAACTGGTCTGGAGAAATATCAGTAATACTGTCCTGCGGATACTGTACACCCGCATTATTTACCAGAATATTAATGGTTTTAAATTCCTGAAGGGTCTGCTCAACCATTTTTTTGATTTCATCAGGATGCTGTAAATCGCATTGAATCAACATGCAACGGCGTCCTTCTGCTTCAACCATTTTTTTGGTATCAAGCGCATCTCGGTCTTCATCCAGATAGCAAATGGCAATATCGGCACCTTCACGGGCAAACAATACTGATACAGAGCGACCGATCCCGCTGTCACCACCTGTAATGAGTGCTACTTTGCCTTTTAATTTATCGCTACCTTTATAATTTTCTTTAATGACTTCCGGGATAGGATTCATTTTAGTCTGGTCACCCGGTTGATGGGCTTGGGTTTCAGTTGAAGCTGGAGTTTCAGGATAGTTATTCATATTTTTTCCTTGATTGCTCTTGATGAAAAAATATATTAGGAGCTTTTAGTTGGGATTAAATCAGACTCAACACTTCATAACAGAATCTGTGCAAGATTTAGCATTTATACATTTAGCTTAAATTGACACTTTAAAACTGTATGTTTGAGTTATTTAAAGTCGACTTCTAGAATGAAATATCGGGTTTCTTTTAAGAAATTGCTCGTGCCCTCATTACAGAACCTGCCTTGTTACTGGCCGATGAACCAACCGGGAACCTGGATACCCAGACCGCGTCTGAAGTTTTTGAACTGTTTCGTAAAATAAATAAGGAACAGGGCTGTGCCATTTTGCTGGTGACTCATGATCCGCGCTTGTCTGTTAGTGGTGACCGCACTATCAAGTTAGTTGAAGGTCTGATTCAAAGTGATACCAAAACAGCTCCAGCAGATATTCCTGAAAATACTTAACTTTTAAATATTTAAGAAGTTTTATTCTTCAATTATAGATAAATGAAGATTTTTCTTATCACTTAAGCCTTGCAATAAAGCTGATATAAGGTTTGCATCAGGGTGAGTAATTTGGGGTCGGAAAGCTGATAAAAAATCTGTTTGCCTTCACGACGCGTGCTGACCATTTCGGCTTTTCGGAGTACGGTAAGTTGTTGCGAGAGAGTAGGTTGGTGAATATCAGTTTGTAGCTCAATCTGTTGTACATTCATTTCACTATCGACCAGTACACATAGAATTTTCAGACGGTCAGAATTCGACAACACTTTTAAGCGTTCGCTCACTACATGAGCCTGAGAAAAATCAATACGTGTCTGAGTTTCATCTGCTGTCATATAAAAACCTGTATTTGTATTAGTCACGCAATATTCAAAAACTGTCTTTATTAATATTTTTAATTATATAATATAAAAATATATATTGTAAGTAGGATATGCTCATGCATGACTTTTTGGCAGCGTTTCTCGGTGGATTACTGCTTGGTCTTTCAGTGATCGGCTATCTGTATGTCAATGGCCATATTGCGGGCGTGAGTGGTTTGGTTGGGCAAGTACTTAATCGAAAGACGATTTTCAAAACTCCTGCGGTCTGGTTTTTAGCAGGACTATTTATAGTTCCATTTATCTACGGCGTTTTGTTTCAGCCAGAAATTGAGCTGAATGCCAGCCCATGGATGATGGTCATTGCCGGTTTGCTGGTCGGTTTTGGTACACGTTTAGGCTCAGGTTGTACCAGTGGGCATGGCATCTGTGGGATTAGCCGTCTGTCAAATCGCTCCTTTGTTGCGACCGGGTCTTTTATGCTGGCGGGATTTATCACGGTTTATGTTGTTCGTCATCTGGTTGGAGCTATTTAAATGAAAAATCTATTCGCTTTTCTATTTGGTGGCCTGTTTTCAGTCGGCTTAATGCTCTCAGGCATGTCTAATCCTGAAAAAGTTCTGGATTTTCTGGATCTGTTTGGGGATTGGGATGCCAGCCTTGCCTTTGTCATGATGGGGGCTATTCTGGTGGCGTTTATTCCTTTCCAGAAAGCTAAACATAATCCAAATCCAACCACTTTATTTAATGAACCCATTGATTTACCAAAGCATCAAAAGATTGACCCTAAACTGCTGTCGGGTAGTTTATTATTTGGTATCGGTTGGGGAATTGCAGGCATTTGTCCGGCACCCAGTTTTACCCTGATTGGTTTGGGACATTATCAAGCCTTGTATTTTATGGCAGCTATGATGCTTGGGGTCTGGATTCACCGTAAATGGGCAGGAGTATAAATATGACACAGCAGTCACACGTCAAAGCATTTTTTGATAAAAATACCAATACTTACGCCAATCTCAACTTAAAATAAGATTTTCGAATTGAATTGGTGAATGACCAAGCTTTTTATTTAGCACCACACAAATTGTATGCGACAGAATTTTACGAGTTATGCGGTGGGTTAAATGCCATAGATCTTTTGCCCTCACTTTCTGAATGTGAAAGCGATCTGTTAATTGACCAATCACTGTTTCAATCTTTCTTCTGGCTTTCATCAGTATTTGCAGTGTCTCTTTAGGTCTGAAATCTATCATGTTTTTTCTAAAGGGTGTTTGTAAATCAATACCCTGATATTCATAATATCGTTTCAATTCTGGTCTTAAATAGCCCTTATCTGCTCCCAGTAAACCGTAAATATCATTCGTAATTTCAGGTGCAACATCTCGCTCATCACAATGAGCAGGTGCAAAGGTATAACCCGAAATCATGCCTGAAAGATTAATGACGATATGAGCTTTGAAACCATAATATTTTTCTTGTTTTGCAGCACAATAACTAAAACCTGCGTATTCTTTAAAGTTTTTATGCTTTCTAGCTCTGGTATAACTACAGACAGGGAGTGGGAAGCCATCAATAAAGTGAATGTTATCTGAACCATAACGCTGAATGAGCTGTGCCATAATGGATTGACTGACATGCCACAGGTTTGCACAATGTTTACAGAAATTGGGATAAGATCCTAATTTTGGAAACCATTCTAACCAATTGTTTTTGAAATACATCCAAATATTTTTGTCTGTATCTAAACCAAGAAATTCACCTACTATTTGCATAGTGATGATTTCTGCATCAGTAACAGCAGGCGGAAAACCACGAGTTCTCAGGGGCTGAGTAACAACAATGGGATAAAGTTCTTCTATGATTACATAGACAAAAATGATAAATTCTTCAATGGACATAACTTTGCTTTAATTTCTTGGTGGAAACTAAAATAGGGTTATGTCCTTTTTATTTCAATCACTTAAAAAGTTGAGATTGGGGTAATACTTTTAGTTATGTAGTGAGTGATCCTCAAACTGCCCAATGTGCCATTATTGATAGCGTGCTGGATTACGATGCTGCGTCTGCCACCACATCGACCGAGCATGCCGATCAGATGATTGCCTATGTAAAATCACAAGGTTTGACCGTGGAATGGATTCTGGAAACCCATGTTCATGCTGATCATCTGACAGCCGCCCCATATCTGAAACAGCAATTAGGCGGCAAGATTGCAATCAGTAAGAAAATTTCGCTGGTGCAGGAAACTTTTGCCGAGATTTATCATCTGGACATGAAACAGATCAATGCGCATCAGCCTTTTGACTATCTGTTTGAAGATGGTGAGCATTTCAAGATTGGCGAACTGGAAGTTTATAATATTCCTACGCCAGGCCATACACCTGCCTGTTTAAGCTATGTGATTGGTGATGCCGTCTTTGTAGGGGATACACTGTTTATGCCTGACTATGGCACGGCTCGTTGTGATTTTCCAAATGGCAGTGCCTCGGTTTTATATGATTCTGTTCACAAGCTATTTCAACTCCCGGAAAGTACCCGGGTATTTTTATGTCATGACTATTTGCCAGAGTCACGTCATGAATATCAATGTGAAACGACGATTCAGCAGCAAAAACAGCAAAACGTTCATATCCGTGAAGGGATTAGCAAATCTGAATTTGTACAGATGCGAGAGCAGCGTGATGCGGGTCTAAGTATGCCTAGACTGATTTTGCCTGCGATCCAGATCAATATGAATGGAGGACAGTTTCCAATGCCAGAAAACAATGGTATGTCTTATTTGAAGCTGCCGCTAAATTATTTTAAGAAGTGATCAATTTATCAGGAACAAAATATTAATCTTTAAATTAAGCGCTTATAAAGTTTGCGAATTTTAATATTCCACCCTATGCTATTTGGGTTAACTCATTTTTATATTTTCAGGGTGCATCGTGCTCAGACAGTTCTTTAAACAGATCTGGTTTGTGATGCTTATGGTCTTCGCCGTAGGCTGGAGCGGCATGTCTGTTGCTTCAGTAAAAACGATGCATCTGGAATCATCAGCCAAGCAGATGAGTTCCCATTGTCAGGAAATGGCAAAAATAGAGAAGTTACATAGCCAGCATCAAGCTATGCATGGTTCTGCTCATGATATGAGTCAGGACATGGATTGCCACTCCGACTTAAACGAGCACAAAGATGACTGTCCGGATTGTATTTATAGCTCTTGCCATAACCTGAGTAGCTGGATCGATGTAGAAATTTCAAAGTTAACTCTCCCTGAGATTCATGCCTTAGAAACTACTTTTATTTCTAATTATCAAGCCAAGCACCTTGCCGGGTATTGGCAGGAAATACTGCGCCCACCTAAAGCTTAATCCTCGTTATTTATATTTTAATAAATCAAGGATTAAGTTATGTCGATTAAAATTAGTCAAAGCCTGTTATTGGGCTTAAGTTTAGTGATTTCGTCTTCATTATTTGCTGCTGTAAAAGAATATCAGCTGGTTATTGAAGAAGGTCCAGTCAATCTCACCGGTAAAACGGTACAACGTATTACAGTGAATGGAAAATTTCCTGCACCTTTACTGGAATTTGAGGAAGGTGATGAGGCGATTATTCGCGTCAAAAACAAGCTAAAGAATAAAGAAAGCTCTCTGCATTGGCATGGTTTATTGCTACCCGGTCTGATGGATGGTGTCCCGGGTTTTAACGGGTTTCAGGGCATTGCACCTAATCAGGAATTTGTATATCGCTTTAAAATTCGTCAGAGTGGAACCTACTGGTATCATGCCCATTCCAAGGGTCAGGAACAGGACGGTCTTTATGGCGCCTTTGTGATCTATCCCAAAAACCAGGCGGAAGTTCCTGCACATGAGCAGACCGAACGTGATTATGTGGTCATGCTTTCAGAATTTCATGAGCAGTCCGGCCAGCAGATCATGAATAATTTAAAAAAATCTGCCGAGTATTATCAAAATCAGCGTGAAACTCTGGGCGATGTTTTTCAGCAAATCAAACGGGAAGGGCTTAAAGCCACCTGGAATGATCGCAAAATGTGGAATCAGATGCGCATGCTGAAAACCGATCTGTCTGATGTAACCGGCTATACCTTTTTAGTGAATGGAAAAACGCCTGAACAGAACTGGATGGCACAGTTTAAACCGAATGAAAAAGTGCGACTGCGTTTTATCAATGCCTCTGCCATGTCATTTTTCGATGTGCGTATTCCACAGTTAAAAATGACAGTCGTCAGTGCAGACGGGCAGCCTGTCAAACCTGTAGTTGTCGATGAATTCCGCATTGGTGCCGCAGAAACCTATGATGTGATTGTGGAGCCCACTGCGGAACACTATCAGATTGAAGCTGAATCGATTGACCGTTCTGGTTTGGCGATTGGCAGCTTACAGAATGAGTTAAAGCCAGTTCATCATGCCATACACAAACCTATATCCCGTCCTCGTGCCTTATTGACCATGGAAGATATGGGGCATGGCAACATGCAGGGTGAAGAACACGAGCAGATGAATCATCAGAATCATGCTAGTCATGACATAAATGTCAAAAAAGATACTGAACATACGATGATGGGGTATAAGCAGCATGTATCAGCCAAAGTGATCGAGCAAGGGGAAGATAATCATGCCGAGCATTCAGATACTTCATCCGCTTTAGATTATGTGAATCACACAAATATGACCTGGCATGAGCAACATGAAGAAGATGCCAAAACTTCTACGCAGCAACCGGTTTACGGCTGGGCTAATGCCTCTACACCGGTAGGGCATAAAGCTTTGCAATATAGCGATCTAAAATCTTTGACCCCGCAAAAAGATATTCGCGAAGCAGAAAGCGAATTAGTGATTCGTTTAGGCGGTACCATGGAACGGTATATCTGGACCATGAACGGCAAAAAATTTAATGAAGCAGAGCCGCTCAAAGTGAAATTTGGGGAACGGATCAGGCTGAAATTTATCAATGACAGTATGATGGCGCATCCGATGCATTTACATGGCATGTTCATGCAGCTCGAAAATGGCCAGTCTGCAATAGATATGCCGAATAAACATACAGTGATTGTCCCACCTGGAAAAACCGTTACGACTTTGCTGACTGCAGATGAACTAGGTGAATGGGCGATTCATTGTCATCTGCTGTATCACATGACTGCCGGCATGATGAATAAACTGATTGTAGCAAATGTTCAGGAAAATGGCGTTTCGACTCAGGATACTGTGCAGGAAAATCATTCCAATCATCACATGACAAAACCAGTAGAAAAACAAGGAGATGCTCATGCGCACCATTAATCTTTGTTTGAAACCTGTTTTGGCTAGTGTATTGGCGTTGGGAAATATTGCTGTTTTTGCTGAAGAAAGTTCTCAACAGCATGCTGATCATTCGATGCATCATCAACAATCACTCCAATCGTCAGAGCATCATTTAACTTCAGTAGCACCGGAAGTTGCTGAAAATTTAATTCCAGATTCAGCTTCAACCTATTCCAATGAGCATGATCATCGCAAGGAACATGGAGGGCAAATTTATACGTGGGTCAAACTGGACAATACATGGATCAAAAATTCAGAAGGTGAGGGAGGTTTACAGTCTGAGAATGAGCTTCGGATTGGCACGGATGAAAATAAACTGTTCATTAAACTCAAAGCTGACAAACAAGAATCCAGAACAACAGAATATGCAGTCCAAGCTCTGTATAGCCGGAATATTTCAGATTTCTGGGATGCTCAGGCGGGTCTTCGCTATCGTCAGGAAAGTTTGGGGCAGCCTAATGCTGGGCAAGATAGTGAACATGTAGATGCAGTGTTTGGATTCCATGGACTGGCGCCGTATTTCTTTGAAACCAATACACATCTGTATCTTGGTGAAGATGATTTTATCGGGCTTGAATTGGAAACAGAACGTGATCTGCTACTCACACAAAAACTGATTTTGCAGCCTTATTTTGAAGTTGACCTCATTCTGAAGGATAAAGCAGCCAATGCCAAAAAGACTGGAATAAGTCATGCGGCATTCGGTCTGGAAACTCGTTATGAAATCAATAAAAAGATCATGCCTTATCTTGATATTGCTTATGAGTATTCCAAGGGTAATGAGCAAACCTCATGGCAGGACGCATCTGATTCTGAACAGGGCTGGCGTTATGGAATCGGTTTAAGAATGATGTTCTAAACAGATATGTATATAAGCTAATATTTATGAGGCGGAAAAATCATTTTCTCGCCTCATATACTCAGTTATATCTTATTCTTAAGGTCTTTATAAACTTTTAAATTTTTCTTTGTTTTAAATTATTCATCTTCAGAATAAATATAAATACGATTGGACTTATAAAAACCCAAAGTGCCATAAAGCTAATACTATTACTGAATTGAGTTCGTAAAAGGGACAATACCAATAGTAAAAGACTGCCTGAGATCAATTTAACGATGACCGGATAACTCACAAGAAAAGAATATCGAGATTGTCTGGTTTTTAAAATCTGTTTTTCACTCACTGCATAAAAACCAAAACAGGCCATCCAGATCAGTCCTACTATTGCCATCCATATCATGAAGAAGACTCCTGCTGTGCAGTTTTAAGCTTGGCCTGAATTTTATGAACAGCTTTTTGCTGGATAGGTGTAATTTTCTGATGTAGGAAGTAAGCGAGAAGTGCCAATATCCAAAGCATCAGATCGATACGCAAAAACAGCCAATAGTTTGCAAAAGAATCCAGATAATGCTGAGACCATAAATAATATAGGTCGATGAATGGAAGCATAAAAGCGGCACAGATGAGAATTTTAAGCTGCGTTTTCCATAAATGCTGTTGTGGCGTTAAACAGGCCAAGATAAAACTACTCAGCCAAATACCAAAGAAGATATAGATTTCATAATTTGTTGTGCCTACAGGAATGTGAACTAAACGGTTTGCATAAAGATAAGCCAGCATGGCAATAGGTAAACCAATTATCATGGTGATATTCAGACGATTCACCAGATAATATCCAAAGTGAAAACGATCCGATTTTTTCTGCATCTGCCGTTTCAGGCTCCAGAGCAATAATCCGGAAGCGATCATGGCACAGCCTAATATGCCTGAGAAAAATAGGGCTAAACGTAAAACAGGTTCAGCAAAACGTGCCATGTGCAAACCATATACTCCGGCATTCAGGGTAGCAATTGCACTGTCATTACGAGTGTTTTCAAGCAATTTGCCCGTCGTCGCATTTAATACGAGTTGTGCCTGATTGCGGGTAATAGAATGATCTTTCAATTCGGTTAAGGTAATCTTTGCCAGCTGGGTATTCGGCTGCTTCACGGTAATATTGTCAAATTCTGATTTCCCCCAGTGCTGCTGCGCCGTAGTGATAAAATGTTGAATCGGTAACATCTCCGTTTTAATGGGCACAGCAGAGGGAGCAAGCACATTTTTGGTTCGGATTTCTTCAAAATATTGAAATGGATTTTCTGGATATAGCTGCTTCATGCCAGAAGGCAAAACAATATAAAAGAAAATAGCCAGTCCAGTAAAAGTCATAGTTAAAAAGAACGGTAGCGCAATGACGGAACTGACATTATGAAAATCCAGATAGGAACGTTGTCCTTTAAAAGCTCTCAGAGTAAAGAAGTCGGTCAGAATTTTTTTATGAGTAATGATTCCTGAAATCAGGGTCATCAACATGATGAATGCAGCAATGGTGACAATCAGACGGCCAATGGTATAAGGTACGCCATATAGCTGAAAATGAAAGTTATAGAAAAAATCTCCGCCCTGTGTAGCCGAAAGCGTTAATTCCTTACCTGTCATAGCATCCAAGGTTTTAAGTTGATAAGCACCCTCTGCAGTTTGCCAATAAATTTTATTAACCGGTAAATCCTGATTCGCTACCCCGATATACCAGTTCTGTGCATCAGGTGCATGTTGCTGTAAATAGCTATAAGCAGTTTTTAAAGCAATTTCCTGGTTAACCTGCATCGTGGCAAATTGTGGCTGCATCCACATTGTAATTTCATGGCGATAATAAGTGACCGCACCTGTTAAAAAGATCGCGAAGAGGAGCCAGCCAAAACTTAAACCTAGCCATGAATGTAGCCATGCCATAGATTGACGGACAGATTTATGCATGGTTTAACCTATGAAGCGGGAAATGACAAATAAAACAATGAGAGGAATCAAGCTATAGACTGAAAGTGTTTTAAGACTTTGGATACAGAAGATTCCAATCACAAAACAGACATAAAAAATGAGGGCAATAAAGGCAGCCAGATAAACCGATTCAGCTTTAGGTAAACTCGCCTGTAAAAAATAGGCCAGATCGAGAGCAATCAGATAACTACATAAATAACCAATACCAAAGCTCATGCTTAATCGATACAGGATAGCAAGTGGCTGAAGGGTAGAAATCATGGAAAGGCCTTTATATGAATCTGTATAAATAAATATTGAGGCAACTTAATGCACGAAGCTTAAAGTAGTGACCAGGTACTGTTTCTTATACACTTGCTGATTCAATTTTCCTGTCTTGTCTACTTCTTGACTCACCTCTAGTACATATTGACCCTTCCATGGCGTAGCAATATTAATTTGGCCATGCTTGTTGGTCGTATAGTTTTTAAGCCAGTGCTGTGGGGAATAGACAGTCACTTTGACATCCGCAGCGGGTTTACCCTGATACAGTACCGTAAATGTATTGCTGTTGATCTGGGTTGGGACAATATCCAGTTCGGACTCTGCTTTCAAGTTTTGTCTGCCGGATTTCGCGTGATAGCTGAGTAAGGATTCCCCATAGATCAGTTCATGATGGAGCTCTACATCTGCTTGATCTTTTGTAGAGTAGACCAGATGATCCTGGTGTAGTTGGGGACTAAATTGTTTTTTAGTCTGAATCGCTTTTGCTTGGCTGAATGACTTTAAGGCACCTTCTTGAGTCTCTTTGAGCTGTTCACTATATTCACCAAAGAATGCATGTGTTTTTGCATCTGAAGCACGTTCTAGCCAAAGCATATGGGCCTGAGTAGAAAGGGTCATTGACAGTCCAATTGTCAAAGTAATGATTTTTTTCATGAATTCTGCCTGATGATTGTTTGCATATAAGAAAATGAGCTCCGAATATTCTTTCAAAGCTCAAGCGAAAAATTAATATTTGAATTTTACGGCCACACTGTAATTTGCCGGTGCACCATAGAAGCCTTGCTGATTCGGGAAATTAAATAAGTATTTTTCATTGGTCAGATTATTCCCGTTGGCCTGCAAAGTAATGTGATCATTGAGTTCATAACTGGCCATCAGATTCACAAGCGCATAGGCATCCTGTTCAATGACTCCAGCTTTCTGGGTAATCACTCCATTGGTGGTTGCTTCAGGCACATCCAGATAGGTTTGATCCTGCCACTGCACACCAAGGCCCAGTTTCAGTTTTGGAAGTTGTGGCACCTGATAGGTAGTTAAAAGATTAAAAGACTGGGTTGGATTGAAGGTACGCGCATCACCGCCATTGATCAGATCTTTCAGGCTAAACTGGGTATAACCAAAGCTTAAGTTAAAATGGTCGGTCAGTTGTCCCGCCAAGCCAAACTCGTAGCCTTGGGAACGCAGGTCACTGACCTGAGTTGTGCGTAAAGTCGGGATACCATCAGAATCACGAAGCGGATAATTACTTTGCTCCGTTCTGAACACAGCCATGCTGGCGGTAAGCTTGTCATCTAGCCAAGAACCTTTGACTCCGACTTCATAGCTTTCACCTTCGATCGGTTTGTTAATGCTGCCATCATCTGCTTTGGTGGTTTGCGGACGGAAAATCGAGGTATAACTCAGATAGCCTGTATATTCAGGGCTAAAATTATAGGTCAGACCGGCATAGGGTAAAACTTTATCTTCATCATAAACAGTATCTTTTCCATAACTACTGCCACTGCTTTCAGCCTGAACGTAGTTCACACCTAAAAGCAGTTTCAGATCATCATTCAGATGCAGTCGGGTCGCAGCATAAAGGCTCTGGTTCTTCTGCCGGATATGCATTTCACCACTGGTTTTCGACATATCCCGGCTTGGTTCTTCGGGTGTAAAGCTGGCTAAATCTGTGGTCAGCGGATTGACAAAGCTGCCAGCATAACCCAATTCATCCAGACGATTTTTGGCCCAGACATAGCCCAATGAGGCTTCATGGCGTTGTCCCCAAAGCGGATAGGTGCCGCTAAAACTCAGGCTGGCTTGTTGTTCTTTATTGTCATCAATATACCTGCCTGGATATAAGAAAATACCTGAAGTACCGTCAGCACCAGGTTTACCGGACAGGAATAAAAGTTTTGAATCCCGGTCAGTCCGTTTTTCCTCATAACTCAGTTTAGCTTTCCAATCAGCACCAAGTTGTTGTTCGATCTCGGCAAAATAGTTTTTAATATTACTGTCCCAGTAGGCCCAGTCCGGACTGTAATTATAATTTCTTGAATAGCTTAACTGTTCACCTTCTGTACTGATTAAAGGATTGGAACCCCAATTGACACCATTTGGATTATGATTCGTTTCGGTATAACCAGCAGTTATTAAGGTCGAATCAGTCAGGTCAGCCTCAACAACTGCACCAATGCCATTTTTTTCGAGTTCATAGTGATCCAGATAACTATCACCTGTCTGCTGATAGCCAAATACTCGGCCTCTGATTTTTCCATCCTGTGTCAGGGGAGAGGAAACATCTGCTTCATAACGTTGGGTATTCCATGAACCATAACTGGTATTAAACGCGGCTTGAAGCTCCTGAGTAGGGCGTTTTCGAATCATATTAATGGTAGCGCCCGGATCGCCAATACCATTATTTAAGGCATTTGCACCTTTAACGATCTCAATACGGTCAAATAAAAAGCTGTCTGGATTGTCATTATTGTAGTTATAGCCTTCAAGCGGAATCCCAACGCCGTCTACCAATACGTTTGAGATTTCAAAACCACGTGATAGATAGGAAGTTCGTTCGGTCTCCTGGTTACTTACAGTGATCCCCGGTGAGTTACGGAGTACATCACGGGTATTATCCAGTGCAAAGTCATCTAATTGTTGACGCGTCACTACATTCACTGTTTGTGGCGTTTCCTTAAGAGGAATATTTAGTTTAGAAGCTGTTGCAGAATTTTGAATAATATAGCTTTTAGTCTGTTCAGAGCTTTCTGTTGTTTGTGCTGCATCAGTGACTATCGTGATGGTAGGAAGCTGCTGACTATTTTCTGCAAAACTTTGCTGGGTCATCAAAATAGCAAAACTGAGCAAAGATAGCTTGAAAGTTGGATGATTGGTATAAAACATTTTAATGAATGTAAATGATAATAATTATCGCTAATGTTATTGATTAGATATTTTTAAATCAATCTAAATACAATAGGAAATTTAAATTAAAAATTACTCATTGATAGGGGAATACTTTGCAGTTAAAGCAGATTAAAAGAAGGGATTAAGATTTTGCTTAAAATAAAAACGATTCATTTTAGTAAAATAATATTTAAATTATTGATCTCATATTAATTTTAAATTTATAAAGTATTTGCTAAATGTTTTTCATGTATAGAATGCGATTAATGCTCAAATATAAAAAGAAAAATGAAATAAAGAAAAGCCATCACATTGATGGCTTTTTATAAATGGAATTGATCAATAAGTTTTATAAGGCAAGAACTTGCCAGACAATACGACATTGACGCGGTCGCCATTCGGATTTTCTTCGCGTTGAATATCCATACTAAAATCAATCGCGCTCATAATACCGTCACCGAATTCTTCATGAATCAGTTCTTTAATGGTAGAACCATATACATTCACCACTTCATACCAACGATAAATTAAAGGATCGGTCGGTACGCTGGTTGGCAGGGAACCTTTATATGGCACGATCTGTAGCCATGCAACGGCTTCATCACTTAAGCCAAAAATCTGACCAATCTTTTCTGCCTGCTCTTTATTAAACGCCATCTGACCTAAACATGCAGCGGTTACCCATTCTTTAGAAAGACCAATCTCTTTGGCAACATCTGACCACTTAATTGACTTTAAAACTTTCGCTGAAATGATCATGTCAGTTACTTGTTGACGATGGGTAATCATAATCCTCTCCAAATTATTCTCAAATGAATGTATGCAGAACGGATGATGCAGATATCATGCCAACAGCATTCTAGAGTTCATGCTAAATAGAAAATGAATATTTAAGCGATTGTTATTATTTATGGCACAGCTTTTGCTTCTGTTTCGATATACATGGCAACGACGCCATTCATCATTACCTGTTCTAATATTCAAGGCAACGGCGCCTAAGGTCTTCAGTGATCTTAGGCGTCTTTTTTTCGAAAAACAGGTCCGTATATTGAAAAAGAGGACGACAACATGGCATATCTTGCTCCTGCGGAGTTTGCAAAAAAAGTAGTAGATGCGGGTGAATCCAAGCTTCATATGGCAACCCGTGATGTTCTGATTCGTGCCTTTATGGCAGGTGCAATTTTGGCCTTGGCAGCCGTATTTGCAATTACGATTGCAGTGCAAACTGGTGTGCCACTGATTGGCGCATTACTGTTTCCTGTTGGCTTCTGCATGTTGTATTTATTGGGCTATGACTTGCTGACTGGGGTATTTGTATTGACACCGCTGGCATGGCTGGATAAACGTCCTGGCGTTACCTGGGCACGCATTTTAAAAAACTGGGGGCTGGTATTTTTAGGTAACTTTACTGGGTGTTTAGTCGTTGCAGTCCTGATGGCTGCGGTTTATACCATGGGCTTTGCAACTGATCCGAATCCAGTTGGTGAAAAAATTTCTCATATCGGTGAAGACCGGACCTTGGGTTATGCGGCTTATGGTTTCTCAGGTTGGATGACTATTTTTATTCGCGGCATGCTGTGTAACTGGATGGTGTCTTTAGGTGTGATTGGCGCAATGATGTCAACTACGGTGAGTGGCAAGTTCATCGCAATGTGGATGCCAGTGATGCTGTTCTTTGCCATGGGCTTTGAACATTCAGTGGTAAACATGTTCCTGTTCCCATTTGCCATGATGATGGGTGGTGACTTCTCGATTGCAGATTATTTCCTGTGGAATGAATTACCGGTTGCTTTAGGTAATCTGGTCGGTGGTTTAGCCTTAACAGGTCTGGCACTTTACACCACACATGTACGTACTGGCGCGAAAAAAGAATTCTAATAATGAATCATTTTTAAAGGGATCAATATGATCCCTTTTTTGAGTTTTCAATATGAAAAAAACATTAAAAGTCGCTATTGGACAATATTCTACGGCTGGTATTAAAGATCAGAATCAGGATTTTTATGGCATCTTTTTACCAGAAGGTCATGTACTGAAGCAAAAAGGTATAGCTTGTGCGATTGCCGACGGGATCGGTAGTAGCAATGTCAGTCACATTGCCGCAGAAACAGCCGTTAGCAGTTTTCTCTCTGATTATTATTCGACTTCGGATGCCTGGAGCACTCAGACTTCAGCAGCACGGGTGATTCGTGCCACTAATTCATGGTTATATGCACAAACTCAACAAAGTCAGGGACGTTTCGATAAAGATCGGGGCTATGTCTGCACCTTATCCGCACTTATTTTAAAGCAGCATCAGGCGCATATTCTTCACGTCGGTGATAGTCGTATTTATCGAATCCGAGATGGTGAAATTGAATTATTAACCCATGATCATCGCGTCTGTCTGTCTTCGACAGAATATTATCTCAGTCGTGCCTTAGGCGTGGATTATCGTATTGAAATTGATTATCAAAGCCTTGAACTAAAAGAAAAAGATGTCTTTCTACTCATGACTGATGGGGTTTATGAGTTTGTTACAGACCAACAATTATTAGATTTCACCTTAGCAGCAGATCACTTAAATCAGCTTGCCAAATTCCTGGTTGAACAGGCTTTAAAACAGGGCAGTGATGATAATTTAAGTCTTCAAGTGCTCCGTATTGAGCAGTTGCCTGAACCAGATCAGTTTTATATGCCCCAGGATTATGTCTTTCCACCCCAGCTCAGCAAAGGTGAAGCATTTGAAGGCTATGCCATTGACAAAATCCTGCACCAAAATCACCGCAGTTGCCTGTATTTGGCACACGATCATGATCGGCAACCGCTAGTGATTAAAACTCTGGCAGTAGATTTACAACAAGATGAACAGGCTGTTGAACAGTTTCAACTTGAAGACTGGGTTTCAAAGCGTCTTAAGCACGAAAATCTGCTGCAATGTTATACGCATCAATCAGAGAAAAAATATTTATTCCAGAGTTATGAATATTTGCAGGGAGAAACCTTAGATCGCTGGCTGCATCAACAGAAAAAGCCTTTGCAGATGGAAGATATTCTCCCTATTTTGCAGCAAACAGCATTGGCCTTAAGTACAATGCACCGACTGGAAATGTTGCATCAAGATGTACGTCCTGAAAATATCATGGTCTTAAACGTTGATAATACACTTAAAGTCAAACTGATTGATTATGGTTCAACTGCTGTACGAGGTTTAGTCGAAATTAATCCTAAACATGTGAATCGGCCACTTGGTACCTTAGCATTTATGGCACCTGAATATTTCATTGAACATTCACCATCCGTGCAGTCTGATCAATTTTCTTTGGCGGCAATGGCTTATTATTTACTGACTAAACAGCTTCCTTATGGTACAGATTTGGCTCGTTGTAATACGCTGAAGCAGCTGAAGAAAGTTCAATATCATTCCATTCAAAAATATCGGCCAGATTTACCATTTTGGTTAGACCAGATTCTAAAAAAGGCTCTGAGTATCGAGCCAATGTATCGTTATGAGGCATTGACTGAATTGATCCATGATCTGGAACACCCATCCAAGGAATTATTAAAATCCAAGGCCCCTACCATTATTGAACGTGATCCTTTACGTTTCTGGCAAATCAGTTGTGCTGTATTAGGGCTTTTACTTTTATTAAGTATTGCATGGCCATTTATTTAAAGGTTGGAGTGAATATAAGTAAAAAATTAGACCGTGTTCTATGCTTTGGACAGCTTGCCTCACTAGTATAGTTATGGCAATCAATCCACAACCAGAAACTACAAGAACTATATCATTACAACTTCAACCACCTTTTAAAATGGGAAAGATAAAAACAAAAAGCAAGGAACTACCATGACGGCTCAATTTCTCCTATCAGCCTTAAGTACCGTAATGATATTGGCATTTACCGGCTGTACAGTTTCATCCAAAACACCTGCAACAGATAGTTATGGCTCCCAGCCGTCTTTACCTGAACCAAAATCAAGACTGTTTCCGGTCGTCAACATTGCCCCTGCAAAAGGTTGGCCTGAAGGTGTCATGCCGACACCAGCACCAGGTTTAAAAGTGCAAGCATTCGCACAAGGCCTTCAACACCCGCGCTGGTTATATGTATTGCCGAATGGAGATGTACTCGTAGCTGAAACTGATGCTCCACCTAAGCCTGAAGACAGTAAAGGGATTAAAGGTAAAATCATGAAAATGGTGATGAGAAGAGCAGGATCATCCTATCCAAGCGCCAACCGTATTAGCCTGCTGCGTGACAGTAATCAAGACGGCATTGCTGACCAGAAAACGGTATTTCTGCAAAATTTAAACTCGCCGTTTGGAATGACCTTAGTGGGTAATATGCTTTATGTCGCAAATACAGATGCTTTAGTGCGATTCTCTTATCAGCCAGGTATGACCCAGATCAAAGAAAAAGGAACTAATGTATTAGACTTGCCCGCAGGCCCTTTAAATCATCACTGGACGAAAAATGTTATTGCCAATCCTGCAGGCACGAAGCTCTACATTACGGTAGGCTCCAATAGTAATGTGGCTGAAAATGGCATAGCTCAGGAAGAAGGACGCGCCCTGATCATGGAATTGGAACTTTCTACAGGTCAAGCCCGGCCGTTTGCTACAGGCCTGCGTAATCCCAATGGCATGGACTGGCAGCCTCAGAGTGGAGCCTTATGGACTGTAGTGAATGAGCGCGATGAGCTGGGTAATAATCTGGTTCCTGATTATATGACTTCGGTTAAAGATGGTGCTTTTTATGGCTGGCCTTATAGTTATTATGGCCAGCATGTAGATACACGAGTAAAACCACAAAAGCCTGAACTGGTCGCACAGGCAATTAAGCCAGATTATGCATTGGGGAATCATACTGCCTCTTTGGGACTAACATTTTATAAAGCCAATTTAATGCCTCAATATCGTGATGGAGCACTTATTGGCCAGCATGGTTCCTGGAACAGGAAACCTCATAGCGGTTATAAAGTTATTTTTGTGCCATTTCAAAATGGTCAGCCTTCTGGGCAGCCTCAAGATATTCTGACCGGATTTTTAAGCAAAAATGGAGATGCATTTGGCCGACCTGTGGGTGTGGCTACAGATGCCCAAGGCGCAATATTAGTTGCTGATGATGTAGGGAACGTGATTTGGCGAGTATCACCGAATCAATAAATAATTAGATACTAATAAAATAAAAGCCTTATAGTCTCTCCCAAAACTATAAGGCTTAGCGGCTGTAGTCTCTACTTTTATCACTTACCATCCCAGTAAGTTCGCTGTCTTTCGACTTTATTATCGTTGTAATGCGATTATTATCAGCTTTCCTTGCTGACTCTTTATGTGAAACATAATGTCAAAAATTGAGGAATCAGGATATAGAGTATTTACTCCAATCTATGTAAGCTAAAACTTACAAAAAATAATATATTTATACAAAAGTTAACATTATGTGAATATTCTTATATTTTACAAAGGCTTTTGAAGATAAAAATCAGTCAATAGTACTGTATAAATAACTACTTTCCAGTTATAAACAGCATTAAAATTAAAAGATATGATTTAAAAATCATCTTTTGCTTCAGGTTTGGCAGCTAGGGTTCCAGGTTATAGAAGATATTTATGAACACTTTAACTAAGCTAATTGATGGATCTGATTTCTCTGCCATATATGTGGTCGGGGATCTGCATGGTTGTTACAGCTTGCTCATGCAAGAACTGGAGAAAGTCCATTTTAATTTTGAGAAAGATCTACTGATTTGTACCGGAGATCTGGTCGATCGTGGTAATGAAAATCTAGAATGTGTTTCATTGGTTAGTCAACCCTGGTTTTATTGCGTTCGCGGTAATCATGAGGAAATGTGTATTAAGGGCCGTGACGATGCATGGATTCAAGATATACATGCACAGAATGGCGGTGAGTGGTTCTATCTTTTATCTACCGAAAAACAGGATGAACTCAGTGAAATTTTTTCGGCACTTCCTTTGGCCATTGAACTAAACCTAAAACATAAAAAGATTGGCATTTTGCACGCAGATATTGCGCTAAATGACTGGAATGTATTTAAAAAGAAAATTGCAAAAGGTGAAAGTAGAATTCCAGGCTTAACTTCAGCATATACCAATGCACTTTGGGGTAGAGGGAGAATTCGCAATCATTCTTATCGCTATGGAACCGTTAAAAATATCGATGAGATCTATCTGGGTCATACGATTGTAAAAGAATATATCCAAATTGATAATTGCTACTATATCGATGTCGGTTCTTCTTATACGCAGAAGTTGTGTGTTGTTAAAATAAAAGATGCAAACTAGGTACTATTGCTAAGAACCAGCTGTAAAAATATATCAATAACTTCTGCCTTTAAAATTAACTTGATAGCTTATTTTTACAAAAGTCGATCTACATTAATGTTTGAATGAGAAACTGTATTTTGTCCTATTTAATTTTAAGTAAGTATTCATACAAATAATTCGGCTATAGTGAATTTATCTCATCTTTGTTTTACGGCATCTGCGGTATGCAGCGTGACCGATACGCCACCGACATTGCTGGTCTGTATGAATCAGTCATCTCGATCACATGTGCATTTTATTGAGAACAAAATTTTGTCAGTGAACGTCTTAGGTCCACAGCACGAACAGATTTCCAATGCATTCGCATCCAGCAAATTCAGTTCTGAACGAAGATTTCAATTAGGTTCTTGGACACCGCTAAAAACAGGTTCACCTGTATTAGACGATGCATTAGTGAGTTTTGACTGTGAAATCGAGAATATCTAACAAGTGGGGACACATAGTATCTTTATGTGTCGAGTGGTTGCGATTCAACGGAGCGAACAGGATCAGAGCCTGGTGTATTTTAATCGTACTTACCATTCGGTTGGACAATTAGAATTTGCTTGAATATAAATGAAAAAAATGACAATAAGATAATGTGGATTTTCTCATTTTTAAGATTTGTATCGAATTTAACAAATCAAAAGCAATCGGTATTCACCCTCATTTTCGACTGGAGCCCGATGTACACAAGGTAGGGCTCTTTGGGCTGGATGATCGACTGCCAAACGCCAAAGATGTGCCTGACCTAAATTTACAGGTTTTGCATTAGGCTTAGGTTGATAATGCAGATCAAAGAAATATTCTTCCAGAAAATCTTCAAATCCGGCTTCTGGGCCATCATATAATTCTTTCAGCTTTGCCCTGATTTCTGGAATCAGAATCTTTTGTTCCACCTGATCATTGGGCAAGATATCGCTTGCAGCGCCATGATAGGTACATAAGAAAGTATCTGTTTCAATCGGTGAGCGGTCAACATGGAATGAATAGACATCTGTAGTAATGAAATCAAGCTCATCATCCCGTTCATAGCATTTAAGCAGATTGAGTGAAGGGGAAGCGCCGTAGTCAGTCAGTCGCTGTATATCTTCTAAGACAATCTTTCTTGCCAGATGACCGCTTTCTGACAGCTGGAGTGTCATCAGATCATCAATTGAAACTTCAGTTATATTTTCCTGTAAATGAAACTTACTCACGATCTCGGCAAAATCACCCGCTAAATTTCTAGACCAGCAAATCGCATTCATCTCCCCCTCAAAATCCGAATTAACGAGTTCAGAAAATTTTGAAACTACAAGAATTTGTTTATTGCCTGAAAATTGATTATGCATGCTTAAGTGAAGTGACTTATGAACTATGCCTAATATTACCCTTAGATTCCTCACAATAACTTTATGACCGCATAAAAAAAGAGATTTTAAAACCTAAAATCTCTTTCCTTTCATAGCATCTTAATTTTCAGCTTGTGCTTTGGCTGCAATATTACTTTTATAGATAAAAAATAGTGCAACGGCTAATAGTGCAATTGCTGCTAGTCTGGAACCATCTAAATGAATCACCGGATTATTCAACCATCCGAAATGGTCGATGAGCAGACTCATTAATAACTGTCCACTAATGACGGCGACAGTGGTGGCAGCAGTGCCCAGTCTAGGCATGGAAAATACAATCGTGAGCATATAGGCTACGCCAAAAAATGCACCTGTTAATTGCCATCTTGGGGCTGTGAATAAATTCAATGCATGGTTTGGTTCAAGAAAGAAAGCAATTAGAAAACTGACTAAAGCACCTAAAACAAAGGTCAGCCAAGAACTTTCTAATACACCTACTTTAGCACCTAGACGACCATTAATTGAAGATTGAGCACATAAAACTGCTCCGCCAAAAATAACGACTAATAACATTATATAAATCATGGAGAAGCTTCCTTATTGAATAAGCCATAATGCAGCTAAAATAGCCACCAGCGCGCCAATACGATATTTATCTACAGCCCGTTTATGACTACCTAACAAACCCCAGTGATCAATAATAAGACTGGTCGCAACCTGGCCAAAAAGGATGCCCACCATGGTAAGGCCAACGCCAATATGAGGTGTTGCTATAGTTAAAGCTACTACATATATAGGGCCTAATATGCCACCAGTCAGTTGCCACCGTGGCTGCTTGAACATGAGAGAAAGTTTTGGACGGCTAAAGATCAGTCCGAAGGTTAAGAGCAGTGAGCCGATCGCGAAAATTCCCAAGGTTGCCCAGAAATGGCCAATTTCTTCACCGAGTGGACCCAGTAAACCCGCTTCAACAGATAACCCCATACCTGCAAGAACGACTAATGGGAAAATCCACAACTGTTTCATATATGCTTTCCAAAGGAAGAAAGCACCGAATTATATTCTCTTATCTAAAAGCTACAATTCCGTAATTTTTCAAAACATAATTGCTATTATGACAATAATAAAATGATTAAATTAAATTCAGGGATAGATCAGGTATGCAACTCAATGCATTACGCTATTTTGTGATGGTAGCAACCACAGGCAGTTTTTCAGCCACCGCAAAGCATTTTCAGGTTCCATCTTCCTCAGTATCTCGTTTTATTTCCAAACTTGAACAGGAAATTGGACAGCAACTTTTTTATCGTAATACACGCTCTGTCCGGCTGACTGACATAGGAGAAAAGTACTTTGTGCAAATTAAGGAAGTGCTTGATACGCTAGATCTGGCCAATGAAGAAATTTCTGGTAAAAACGCGATCAGAGGGTTGATTCGTATCAATACGGCGGTGGCACTGGGGAGACTACATATAGCCAAATACTTAAAAATATAGAACAATAGAAACATGGGATATTCAAAAGATTTTAAAGACAAAGTCATAGAAATTATGACTAGAGATAAAATGTCTGTGCGAAAAGCAGCACAGCATTTTAACGTCTGTATACAGACGATTCAGAATTGGAAAAAGTCCACTGTAACTAAACCTATTCCTGGTCGCCCAGCTAAAATTAGCAAAGAGCAAATATTGAATGATGTTGAACAATATCCCGATGATTACATCAGTGAACGGGCAGAACGTTTTGGTGTCAGTACACATGCAGTATTTAATGCGCTACATGCTGCAGGAATATCGCGTAAAAAAAGACGTTAAAGCACCCTAAAGCAGATCAAAATCAACGTCGGCAATTTCAGAACTTGATTGAATGTTTAGAACAACAATTACCACTGGTTTATATCGATGAAAGTGGTTTTCAAAGCGAAAGTACGAGATCGCATAGTTATAGCTATAAAGGAGCGCGAGCTGAAGCTGAATTTAACTGGCAGTTAAAAAATTGTAGCAATGCGATTGGCGCATTAATCGAAAATAGATTGCTTACAGTTGGAGTATTTGATTGTTCAGTGAATACCGAGGTATTTGAATGCTGGATTGAACAGGATTTATTGCCAAAGCTGAAAAAAACCAGTGTATTGATTATGGATAATGCCACCTTTCACAAAGGAACAAGGCTTCAGGAGTTGATACGTTGTGCAGGCCATTACATTGTGTGGCTTCCTAAATATAGCCCGGACTTAAATCCTATAGAAAAAATGTGGTCACGAGTAAAAATGATTCGCAATAAATTTAGAGTTAAAGATATTGATAAATTGTTTAAAGATTACTGTAATGATTTATTTAGTATTTAGCTATATATCACGCATAGTGAATAAACTGCATGATAGCTTTCCAGATCTTTCAGTCGAGCTGATCTTGACGGATACTTTTATTGATCCTGTACAAGAAGGCGTAGACATTGCCATACGGATTGGCTCATTACAGGATTCAGCATTAATTGCACGCAAGGTCTGTGATCAAAAATATGTACTGTGTGCAAGCCCTGCATATCTTGAAAAACATGGAACTCCACATTCCCCATACGAGATTCAGAATCATCAGTGTCTGGTGTATAAGGGCGTTTCCGGAAGCCAACGTTGGTATTTCCGTCAGCAAGAGCATGACACTCCGCTTTTAATTGAGCCACAAGGGCCTTTAAGAAGTAATAATGCAGAAGTCCTGGTAGATGCGGCATTGGAAGGACGGGGGATTGTATTATTTCCAACCTGGATTTTTATGGAAGACTATTTCAAAACACATAAACTGGTTCAACTCCTTCCTGACTGGATCAGTACAGTGGAACCTTATTCTATAGGGATTCATCTGGTTTCTCCTGAAAACAGAATTCGTTCGCAAAAGGTTAGAACTGTGCTTGATTTTATTTTAAAAGAAATTGGAGATCCGCCGTACTGGGATAATATTCTTAAGCTATAAAGATTTTATGATTCAATTATAGGAAGCTTAATGGGCTTCTTAGTTATCTCGTTTTTGATCAAGAAGGATTCTAAAGCAGAGCTAAAATTAAAAGCATAAAATGGATGAATTTATACGATTTCAAATTCCTAACTTTAGATTTTATCTACACATCGCAATTGTAAAATTCTTAACTTTCCTTAAATGTATCCGCATTATTGTTATAAATCCAAAATTAAAATAAAAAAGCCTATCTCATTCGAAATAGGCTTTTTTACCTCTGAGGAATCTTCTCGCCATTTAATTCAGTAAGAATGCTATGACTTAAAGACTAATAATCATATTATGAGAATATGAATAGTTTTTCAAACATAATTTAAATTTTATTTGGTTAAATTATTACGAATGTCACTTGTGCTTGCAGGATGGTGGAGGAACTTATTTTCAATAATCTGTCCTTTCTCCTGAAGAATTTGTACTAATTTGTCCAGATTTACGAAATCAAATCTATTTTTTGAAGCTAATAAAGTAAGCGCTAAAGGTGGTTCTTTAAGAGAGAATTTAACTGGTACAGACAAACCGGCAACTTGAGGATCAAGTTCACCACTAGAATAATAATAACCCTGTTTTTTAATATTTCTCATTTGTTCCAGAAAAGCGGCTTCATTCTGCACAAATCCCACTTCTTCAAATGCATCTGCATAACGTTGATAATAATCAAGCAAAGCTTGCTTCGGTAAATGTGCCATGATGACTTTTGACGATGAGCCTACATAGACAGGACGTGGACAACCGCGTCCGAATGAAAGCAGATGTGCATTTTTAAAGACTTCGTCATGTAAGTCGATACAAGAATCATAATTGAGATGAGTCAATATACAAGAGAACTCAGTCCGTTCGACGATTTCCTGCATAAAGGGAATGCTGATCTGTACCAAAGGATCAGTTTTTCTTGAAATATAATCCAGAACAGCAATTTTTGAACCCAAGGTGTAGTCACCGGATGTGCCACTGATTCGCTGTAAAAGTTCAGCCGATACCAATTCTTTTAAATAGCGATAACTGGTAGGTTTGGAGAGGTTTAATTCTTCACTGATGATATCTACATTAATCACTGAACGTGATAATGAAAATAGATCGAGAACCCTAAGAATTTTTCCAAAACTTGCTTGCGCCATAAAAAACCTGAAATGCTGACCATTGAAAAAGATGATGACTCACTTTAGCTTAAAAGAGGGTAGTAGAGGCAATTATTTATCTTAAATTCTCGAATCATGAGGATATAGGAAGAAAAGAAATAAATATTCAGCATAATGGCCTATGCAATGATAAAAAATCATACTTATTCTCATATAGAGATATTTTTATTGACAATAAAGCGCTTATTTGAAAAAATTAATTACGTAAATATCCAATGATGAATAATTAAGCAAAGTGTTCTCTTTTGCTTTTTATATTTTCATCAGACAGTTTCAGTTTAATCAGCTGAATATTCTAATTTTATAGCCTTTCAACAAGTAAAAATTTTGTCACTGAGTTCTTTGGGCTTGGTGGGCAGGTTATTTGCTTTAGAAAATAAAATAAGCTTTTAGAGAGAAACCATGCTGCTTATAAAATCTTTACTCGCATTTCGTCCAAATAAAATGGACTGGATTTTTGCGACTAAAACGTTTGTGGCTGGTATTTTGGCGCTCTACATTGCGTTGAGTTTGGATCTTGCTTATCCGATTTGGGCTATTGGCACAGTTTTCGTTATTGCCAATCCTTATACGGGTATGACCGCTTCAAAAAGTATCTATCGTGTACTAGGTACTTTATTAGGCGCAATTGTGGCAGTTGCAGTTACTCCTTGGCTAATCAATACACCGTGGTTGTTTACGCTGTTTTTATCCTGCTGGGTTGGCCTCTGCTTATATTTCTCTCTGCTTGATCGTACACCGCGCAGTTATATACTGATGCTGGCTGGATATACGACTGTCATTATCTGCTTCAATATAATTTACTTTATTGATACTGCTTCATTATTTGATATGGCAGTAGGACGCTTTCTGGAAATTACAATTGGCGTCGTTTGCAGCGCGATTGTGACAATGACGATATTTCCAATGCATATTGGCCCCGCAGTGAAAAGTCGTGTCAGTAAAACCTTAGTGGATACTCAGCAGATTTTTAATAAAATTCTATTAGAACCACGTCAAGACCAGAACTATACAAAAGCTTTAAGCCAATTGGCTGCAGATATTGCAGATATTCATGTCATGGCTGTGCATTTAAGCTATGAAAAGTCGGCTCTACAGGGAATGACCAAACCACTGCAGGAAATGCTGAACCAGATCACAATGCTGGTGAGTAATTTGGTGGCAATGTCAGAACGCTTGCAACAGTTAGACTTCATTGATACAGGATATCGCCAGTCATTAGCAGATTTACATTCCAAAATTAATACATATCTAACTGATGAACATACATTAAAAGAGTCTGAATTGAATCAGCTTCCTGCTGATTTTGAAACAGATTTCCTGAAAATTTTTGAACATTCAAAAGATGATCAAATTGTAATATTGAAAAGCTTGAAAATGGATATTCGTCATTTCATTCAGAATATCCATGCAATTAAGTTGATCTGGCAGCGAATCCAACAAGGGGATACTTCACTGCCTGAAATGATTGTTCCACTTACTACGAACTATCCAACTCTGCATCGTGATCATGGTGTAGCAGTGCGGGGTGGGGTTTCTGCATGCCTCACTGTTTTTATTGCTACTGCCTTTTGGATCCTAAGCGGCTGGAAAGCTGGATTTATGCTAGCTGAAATGGCTGCAATTAGTGCATGTATATTAACGGCGCTGGATAATCCGGTGCCTGCATTAAAGCTGTTTATTCGTAGTAGCTTATATGCTTCGATCGTGATCTTCATATATGCCTATGGAATTTTTCCAAATATTATAGAGTTCTGGCAGTTAGCACTTGTACTTGCACCATTCTGCATATATTGCCTGATGCTTTTTTTGCATCCACCCTTGGTTGGAATTGGTTTGCCTTTGTTGATGGGTACGATCATGGGGCTGAATTTTCATAACCGTTATACCCTAGATCAAATTTCTTTCTTCGATGCAGCGATTGGTACAGTGATTGGGCCAATCATCGCTGTATTTATTATCCATATGATCCGTGCAATGTCTCCAGATATAACCGTACAGCGCATTTTGGCCATTCATAACCGAGCCATTCGTCAGGCACTGCATATTCCTTATGGGGTACGGTTCCGTATTCATTTACGTACGATGATTGACCGCATCGGGGTATTAAATACTAAAACAGTAGAATCTGAAGATCTAAAAAATAAAATCAATCAAGCACTCATTGAATCCAGCGCCGTCGTGGATCTGGCACGGTTACAAGAACTCATACTCAAGTTACCTGAACAGCAGCCTTTGACCCAGCAACTCGAAGATCTTCAAATACAGCTGGATGAATATTTTCGTGCCAAAGAAATTGGACAAAATTATGATGCTGCCTTCACACAGTTAATTAACAAAATACAGGCTTTGGAAGCAGATCTCATCATGCAGGAACATACAGATGTTGTAGAACGGCTGCATATTTCACTCAACAATATTCGTAGCAGCTTATGTCATATCAAGACACCGCCAAGATATGCAGGCGCAGGAGATTAATACATGGGAGAGCTGAATATCTATGGTGTGTATGTGCCGATTTTATTGATTCAAGCTGTGATTGCCTATGTACTGCTCAGAATCTTGATGAAGTGGCTAGACAGACTAGTCGCAAATGACTGGATCATCATGCCGAATATTTTCTACTTATGCACTTACGTACTTTTGCTGGGCGCCGTCCATTGGGCAGGCTTATTACTATGAGGTCTGATATTAAAATGATTGAGGAAAACCGTATATGACATCTGTCAATTTACGCAAATATTTGCGACCTGTACTTTTGACGGTAGTGGCTGTTCTCGCCATTTTAGTGATTCGACATATCTGGAATTATTATAATTCTGAGCCATGGACGAGGGACGGGCGTGTACGTGGTGATGTAATTCAGGTGTCATCAGATATTTCAGGCCTGGTCACAGAAGTCCTGGTGCAGGATAACCAGACCATCAAGAAAGGGCAGCCTTTATTTAAAATTGATGTTGAACGTCAAGAACTGGATGTTCAAGAAGCTCGTGCGGATCTTGCGAAAGCAAAAGCAGGTCTAGCGCAAGCTGAGGCTGAACTGGTGAATGCTAAAGCCAATGTCGTGAAATCCCAAGCAAATATTCATCTGGCAGACAAGAATGCAAGTCGTTATTCAAGCTTAATGGATGGTGCTATTTCAAAACAAGAACAGGATCAAATTTTTGCTGCACGAGATGAATCACATGCCGAGCATGAGCAGTCTTTAGCTGCAATCGAACAGGCCAAAGCGAATATCGAACAGCAAAAAGCATTAATACAAGTCGCCGAGAATAACCTCAATCTCGCGCAACTTAATTTACATCGTTCAGAAGTTGTTGCCCCGGCAAATGGGACATTATCAAATTTTGAATTAAAAGAAGGGAACTATGTCAAAGTTGGCCAAGCAGTTGCCGCATTACTAGATCGCAAGCAGCTCTATGTAGTGGGTTATTTTGAAGAAACCAAACTGGATAAAATTTACGTGGGAGCACCAGCTACAATTCAGCTGATGGGTGATTCGCAAAAACTTAAGGGCCATGTGCAAGGTATTGCCTCGGGGATTGAAGATCGTGAGCGTACTGCTGGTTCAGGACTTTTAGCGAATGTGAATCCAACTTTTAGCTGGGTGCGTTTAGCCCAACGTGTCCCTGTTAAGATTATTCTGGATGAGTTACCAAAGAATGAACTTGCCTTCGTTGCAGGGCGAACAGCAACAGTACATATAGAAAAGCAAGAAAAATAAACTGACCTGTAATTCAATAACACAAGGTTCTTTACGAAAAGAGAACCTTGTCATGAATCCTGATTTAAAAGATCAAATAGCTATATAAAAACAGTAATAATAAGAAACCTGAGTTCGACATAAAAAATAAATAAAAAAAAGCCTTAGCATCTGTAATATCTTGGTTACGAAGACAAAACATTTCAGAGCAAGGCTTTTTCATGGACTATATTACCGAATTATTTTGTATCTTGGATGATTTCTGCAAAAAGTTTAATGAATCTTTAGAGAAAGCTCTAATTTCTGATCAAAAAACAACAATGAAAAAGTCAGCTTTAAGCTTGTCTGAAGTCATGACCATTGTCATTTTATTTCATAAATCCGGGTTTAGATTTTTCAAATATTTTTATTGTCATATGATCATCCCATTTTGGAAATCAGCTTTTCCCAAGCTTCTTAGTTACAATCGTTTTATTGAAATTATGCCGCGTTGTTTGCAAGCTTTGAGTAGTTTCTTCCATCAAGTTAAAGGAGAAGATACCGGAATTTGTATTATTGATTCGACTAAATTGGTCGTTTGCCATAATCTTAGAATTAAAAGACATCGTGTATTTAAAGGCTTAGCTGGTCGTGGTAAAAGTAGCACAGGTTGGTTTTATGGATTTAAAGTCCATATTGTTATCAACAACTTGGGTGAAATTATTAATCTCAAGATTACATCGGGAAGTGTTCATGATGTTGCTGTACTTGAATCTTTAACCCAAGAGTTAAAAGGTATTTTACTGGGCGATAAAGGCTATCTGAGTAAAGCAAAAACTGAAGCTTTAGCAGCAAGGGGGCTCAGACTATTAACCCCGTCACGCAAGAATATGAAAAATAAACCCATCCAAACTGAAGAAGAAAAACAATTGCTTTGCAGAAGAGGATTGATCGAAACAGTGAATGATCAGTTAAAAAACTTACATCAAATTGACCATTCACGTCATCGTTCGGTGAATAACTTTATGGTGAATATTATGGCTGCTATAGTGGCTTATTGCTTAAATCCAAATAAGCCAACTTTCCAAAACTTGCTAAAAAGCTAAAATATTTCATCGAACTCAGGTTAAGAAGTATGTAATTTGACCATTAAATTTCCTTGTCATTACATTTTTATTGACCATTCGTTCAAATTTTTATATTTTCGTATGGATCTTTTTTAAGCAGGAGGAAATTTTTATTATGAATGATGTAAGGCTTTTATATGTAAGTAAGTTCAAAGATGAGAGATACTCTACTTCTGAACTTTATAATATTTTAACAGAAGCCTTAGAATTTAATGAGTTACACAAAATTTATGGCGCACTCTATTTTGGTAATAATTATTTTGTCCAGTGTCTGGAAGGTACTGAAGAAGATGTAAAAGACCTTTTCTACAATCGAATAGTCAAAGATCCACGCCATAAGAACTGTGAAATTCTCTCTTATGAAATAATCGACTCATATCTTTTCTCCAGTTGGCACATGAAGTATGCCAATGTCCATAATGATCTCATTGAGTTCTTTATCAAGAATCATCATGATGGATTTAATCCTTATCTCCTGGAACCAGACACTATTCCTGCTTTTATAGAATTACTCAGACAGCACGAAGATGATTTATACAAAGCTCAGGTGATGGCTTAGTCAGATTAAGATGTAACATGTGATATGTTAATTTAAAGAAATTGCTATATTACATGTTATATTTATAATTTTAAGTTTTTGAAATTTATAAAATAATTAAATTTTCAGTTTAAAAAAATAGAGATGGTTAACCACCTCTATTTCTAATGGATTTAAAATTCCGAGACAACTTAAATAAATTTCAGCACTTCAAGTCTCAGTATTTAAAATATTTCCTGATTACATATTTCTATTCTTGAAATAAAATCGAGAGGCATAGTTAGTCTTTCAGCAGTTATTGTTTCAAAATGAACCCAGATAGCTGCGTCTCTATTCTCAAAACTAATACTTACAAGCTTAACCAAGTCATAAGGTTCAACATTGTGAGTCAAGATAATATTATAAAAGTGATCTGAGCGTACGTAAGAGATAAGCATTTGATGAATAGCTACTTGTTCATCGCTACTTAGCTCACTATATTTACTTAGTTCAGGTAAATCATGTTGTCTGTTCACTTTAGTCCTTATCAATCTTCAAGTTTTTTATAGAGGACCAGAATTTTAACAATTTAGACAGGGCAGCATTTAGTTGTTTTGTATAAATAATTGAACTTTTTATGAATGATGCTGAACAACAATGCCAGCCAGATTAAAGCCCACACTATAATTAAAACTGTAACTATAAGAGCGTAGAAAACAATGTCTCAAATAAAAATTTATGCTTTAAATGAAACAATCGAAGTATATAGCTTTGAATAAAGCTATCCATCAAGCTTTAATCAAAGAGCTAAGTTATCTCGAGGAAAATATTTTTCAACGATTTATACCTTATTTGAAACTCCTAAAGAAAACTGGGGTATTCGAGGGAAAATTGCGGATGAGCTTCATCTAGGTTATGAGATAAATATTTAATTGATTTATATAAAGAAAACCTTAAGACTAATCTCAATATCTACGTTTAACACGACTAGATGAAAAAGAGATATTAACTAATTGGTGAGTGCTGCATACAGAAATAGGCTATATGCATAATATTTTATTTAACATAATATACATTATACGAAATGAGTTTTGTAAGTCCAAAGTAGAAATGTCCGGTTTCTCCAAAGTAAAAATGTCCGCTTTTAGAATATGCACTTTTGCAATTTCCTTAGCGGACGGTTTGATATGTTGGTGTCTATGTCGGATAAAGAACTTAAACGATTGTCGGTCTTGCAGGAAATCTGTGATCAACGCATAACCCAGTCCCAAGCTGCTCAGCTACTTCATATTTCAGAGCGTCAGATCAGGCGTTTATTGCAAAAATACAAAGCTCAAGGCCCAGCTGCATTAGCCCATGCCGGTCGTGGTCAAATCAGCAATTCCAGGCTTTCTGAAGAGCTCAGACTCAAGTGCCTCAATCTGGTCGCTGAACAATTCCATGGTTTCGGACTCACTTTAGCGCATGAAAAGCTCACCACCGTTCATGGCTTTGATATTTCAGTGGAAACACTGCGTTCCTGGATGATTGCAGCCGATTTATGGATTCCTCGCGCCAAGCGTCTGAAACGCCCATATCAGCCTCGTTATAACCGGGACTGTTATGGTGAACTGATCCAAATCGATGGCTCACACCATGACTGGTTTGAAGGTCGAGCCCCTAAATGCTGTCTGCTGGTATTTATCGATGATGCCACAGGCAAATTACAGCATTTACGCTTCTGTGAGTCGGAATCAACCTTTGACTATATGATTTCAACACGTTTGTATGTTGAGCAGCATGGTAAGCCTTTAGCCTTCTACAGCGATAAACATTCAGTCTTCAGGGTGAATCAAAGCAGTAAGAAAGACACCAAGATTACCCAGTTTGGGCGCGTACTCAGCACCCTGAATATCGATATTATCTTCGCTAATTCACCACAGGCCAAAGGCCGTGTAGAACGAGCCAATAGAACGCTTCAGGACCGTCTGATCAAAGAAATGCGTCTGGAAGGCATCAGTTCGATTGCCGAAGCCAATGCCTGGCTACCCTGCTTCATTGAGCAGTTCAATCAGAAGTTTGCCAAGATGGCCTTTAATCCCAAGGATCTACACCGGACTGTCACTGAAACAGCCGAAGAATTAGATGATATTTTTACCTGGCGTGAACCCCGCAGGGTCACGAATAGCCTGACGATCACTTATGATAAATGCGTATATCTCCTGGAAAACACGGAAGAAAACCAAAGATTGATTGGCAAGTATCTTGAGTTTCTGGAATACCCGGATAGTACAGTCGCGATTGAATATCAGGGAAGAAAAATCAATTACAGCATCTTCGATAAATTAAGTCAGCTCAACCAGCGAGAGATTGTTGAAAATAAGCGTTTGGGTTCTGTATTAGCCCATATTCAACAGCAGCATGAAGAACTAGAACAACAAAATAAACGCAATCGTTCTCAAAAGATGCCAAGCAGACGTGCACAGAAAACAGTAATCAAAGAACGAAATCTGAATCCTGTGCTTGACTTGGAAATGTCTGTATAGGACATTTCTATTTGGTTTTAAGGTAGGACATTTCTACTTAGGAATAACAGAATTATATATTAGCTTTAAATAGAGATGTCCGCCTTAGATTTGCACTTATTGCTTATCTTGGCGGACACTCATATGTGAATATTAATCTTGAATAGATGGATAAAGCTTAAGTCAGATTTAAATTAAAACTCTTTTGTCACGCTTAAACCAGCACTCCAGTTACGACCTTCTGCTGGTTCAAAATAACGGCCTATTGGTTTGGTCATATCATTCACAATAACTGAGCCTGAATAGTTTTTATCAAATAAGTTATCTATACGTGTAAAAGTATTAAAAGCCCAATCATTCACTGTCCAGCTATATCCTATATTAGCCCCAGCAACGGTATAACTTGGTGCATATTGTGAGTTAATGTCGTTAACATAAATTCGGTCTGAATAACGCACATCTATACCGGCACTTAAACCATTTTCAGGTTTCCAGCCTAGACTGACAAAAGCCTGACTTTTAGCAATCCCGGGAATATAGTTTCCTGCGGCAACTCTAGATACTGCAACTTTTCCTTCATCATCAAGAAGCTCTGGAATATCTGCATCAAATGTTGCATCAATATAGCTATAGCTGGCTTGAGCTGTTAGATCACGCCAAAGATCTTTATTCCAAGATAGCTCTAATCCTTTTCTTAGAGTTTTATCTGCATTACGAAACGTTGAGCGCCCGCCATCACTTCCCGCAGAAACAATGTCATTTTTGGTTTGAGTCTGAAATGCTGCTAAGGTCATATCACCAAAGCGATTCGCAGATTTTAATCCTAGCTCATAAGTTTCACTTTCAGCCGCTTTTAAGCTTAGTACATCGTTGCTACCATCAGCCGGATAAGCCATTTCGGTAAATGTTGGTGTTTCAAAACCTTGTGCATAGCTTGCATAAGTCATTAAATCAGGAAAAATTTTCCAACTTAATGCAACTGAAGGCAGTAATTTCTCATAAGTCGTTTTACCTGAATTATCGCCATTGCTTAGGTATCGATCTTCAGATTTAAAATGCACATTGCTATAACGCAAACCAGCATCTAGCGTCCAATCTGGCGCAAAGTTATAAGATGCTTGAATATAAGGATCTGCATTCCAAAGCGTATTGTCTTCATTACGACGGAGTTCACCTTTAACGCCTAAAGTATTACCGACAAAGTTTTGATAGCCTTTACGGTCTTCGGTCATACCATCTACAGCCACACCAGCAATCAATTTAGTGTTTTGTAAAATATCTGTTCCGGTCCAGCGAAGATCTGCTCCATAAAACTGACGGTCAAAATCAATGACACCACCCGCATGATTTGGACCACCTTGTGCTGTACTTGGAATAGATTGATATTGAGTGACTTCACGCTGTCCCCAATATGCCATACCGTACAATTCATGCTGATCATTGACCGGCTTGTTCCAGGTCAGTCCTGTCTGGAATTGCTCAATTTCTTTACGTGCATTATATAGCAACACATTCGCTGCGACCTGTTTAGGATTTTCTCGCCATTGATCTCGAGTTAAACCACCTGGATCATCTGCTGCAATTTTGACATAGTTATTGACCCAGTTAATTTTAGAGCCATCGTCCAGATCCCAAGTCAGCTTGGCATTGTTCAGTACTTTATGTGCACCACTATGATCACGGAAACCATCCGTATCAAAATAAGATGAACTGATGATATAGCTTGGTTCAGAAACATTTTCTGAACCACCTTGTAGTACCAGATTAGTTTGGCCTTTATTCTGACTGCCACCCGAATATCCCAAAGTGATTGAATCCGGTCCCTGCCCTTCACGGCTTTGTGTCAGGATGGTTCCGCCAGAAGAATTACCATATAGCGAGGAAAATGGACCACTCAGCACTTCAATATGATCCAGACTATTCAGGTCAATATTCGAGGTTTGCCCCTGCCCATCCGGCATGGTGGCTGGAATACCATCTACATATAAACGTACTCCTCGCACACCGAAAGTCGAACGTGCACCGAAGCCCCGCATTGATATCTGTAAATCCTGAGCATAATTTTCGCGGTTATTCAGCTGCAACCCTGGTACACCTTTTAAGGTTTCAGACAGATTTACATTCAGGCTATTCTGTTGTTCCTGATTCAGATAATAGGTAGATGCCGGTGTTTCCAGAATGGCACGATCTGTACGGGTTGCTTCAACCACAATGGGAGCTAGTCGCTGTACCTCTGTAACCGGTTCTTCCGCATAAATTCCTTGACTGATACAAGCAATCAGACAGGATAAAGTCGATTTCATCGGCAACCGCGTGGTATAAAGGTGCATAGCTAATATTCCTGATATCTGGCATTCACTCATGCCATGGGAGTTCAAACGTTTTAAAAGTGTCTTATTAATTTTAAAGACTCAGCATCTGCATAAGATCAAACTGAATACTTGCAGGAAAGCTGAGCTAAAGGTTCATGATTTTCTAATCAAGCTTTATTGTCATAACAGCCTGTATTTTGCATAAAAAAGCCTGACGAATCAGGCTTTTTTACTTAACTATAAAACTTCATTATTTATTGTCAGGTAGTGCATAGGCAACCAAAGAGTCACCCATTTTGGTACCGAAGGAACCGTGACCACCCGCCATAATCACAACATACTGCTTACCATTGGCTTCATAAGTCATTGGCGTCGCTTGACCACCTGCAGGTAGACGACCTTTCCACAGCTCATCACCATTAGTCACGTTGATCGCACGGATGTAATTGTCTTGAGTTGCACCGACAAACATCACATTACCTGCAGTCGAGATTGGACCACCTAACATTGGTACACCCATTTTAAATGGAGGCAATGGAATGCCCGGCATACTGTCACGAATCGTACCGATACGACGTTTCCAAGCGATTTCATGATTGGTCAGATCAACACCAGCCACATAACCCCATGCTGGTTGCTTACATGGTAAGCCGAATGGAGAGAGGAAGGCACTGATTTCAACACCATAAGGCACGCCATACATTGGCTGTACCCCCGCTTCAGTTCCTGCACCTTTAGCCGTCTTAGGACGGTTCGGATCTTGAGGAATCAGTTTTGATACAAATGGCAGGCCAATCGGGTTGGTTAATGCAATTTGACGGTCCGGATTCACCGACATACCACCCCATTCAAACACACCCAGATTACCCGGGAAGACCAGCGTCCCATTTTCAGAGGGTGGTGTATAAATACCGTCATAGTTTAATTTCTTGAACGATACGCGACACATTAACTGATCAAACATGGTGGCACCCCACATGTCCTTATCCGTCAATTTATCTTGAGGAGCCAGGTTGAAGTCAGAGAACGGTTGAGTTTTTGAATACCACTCACCTTTAGTTTGTGGACCGCGTTTTACTGACTGAGGTACTGGTTTTTCAGTAATCGGAACGATCGCTTCACCTGTACGACGGTCTAATACAAAGGCATTACCGGTTTTGGTCAGCACATAGATCGCTGGAACCATTTTCCCATTTTTGTCTTTGATATCAGTCAATGTCGGTTGAGCGGGTACATCCATATCCCACAAGTCGTGGTGAGTAGTCTGGAAGTTCCAGATCAATTTACCGGTAGATGCATTAATCGCCAGCATAGAGTTCGCATAACGCTCGTCTAGCTCAGTACGGTGACCACCGTAGATATCCGGTGTACCTACACCTGTTGGTACATAGACGATATCCAGCTGTGCATCATAGGCCAATGGCGCCCATGCGTTTGGAGAGTTATTTACGAATTTTTGACCAGGAGCTGGAATCGCGTTTGGATCTTCTGCGCCAGTATCAAATACCCAGAGCAATTCACCAGTATTTACATCATAACCACGAATGACACCTGAAGGTTCTTCAGTTGAATAGTTATCTGTGGTTGAACCGGCGATGATAATGGTTGTACCTGTCACCACAGGAGGTGAAGTCGGGTTATAACCGCCTGGATATGGGAATGGCATGTCTTTTTGCAGATCGACTTCGCCGTTATTACCAAAGTCGGAACATACCTTACCAGTAGTTGCATTGACCGCCACCAAACGTCCGTCATTCACTGGTAAGATTACTTTCTGAGGACATTCGGCAGACGTTGTAGAACGAGCAGCTAGACTGCTTTCAAAACCGGTAGTGTTATTGGCATCGTAATAAGACACTCCACGGCAAGTTAAATGCTGGAAGGTATTGTCCGCTTTCAGCTTAGGATCAAAACGCCATTTTTCCTTACCCGTCGCAGGATCAAGTGCAATCAGGTACTGGTGAGTGGTACACATAAACAGGTTATTACCCACTTTAATCGGGGTTACCTGATTCGTAGTTTCACCAGAATCTTTATCCGTTTTTACATCACCGGTATGAAATTCCCAAGCTAACTCCAGATCTTTTACGTTATCAGCAGTAATCTGTTTTAATGGAGAATAACGTAAACCTGACTGAGTACGACCATAAGCAGGCCAATCTTCATCGGCAATACCCGGAATGGCTTGATGGACTGCAGGCTGCTGTGATTTTAATTCGCCACGGATTTCTTGCGGGTCATTAAATACAGAATAAATCATGACAGCAATCGTAATTGCGAGGGAGCCAGTCAGCGCCATTTTTGCCGCTTTGCTGTCGCCAAAACCGCGAGTCACTGCAGGAATCAGCAGAGCCAGACCGAATAGGCCTAAAATATCTAGACGTGGTGCCAGTGCAAAGAAGTCTGAACCCACTTCCCAAAGCCCCCATACCACTGTACCAAGGACCAATACTGCATAAACAATAAGAGCTGTGCTTTTACGTTTTTGTAATAACACTGCTGTCGCCAGGAAGAACAGACCGGCAATGATGTAGTACCAAGACCCACCAAGTGTTGCCAGATATATTCCTCCAAATAGCAGAACCAAACCGAAAATGGCAGCAATAGCTGCCAGAATCGTTTTCAGTACTGAACCTGAAGACGAAGTATTCATATTGAACACCTTTTTTTTGATTTCTTGAACGTCTAAGCACTTAAGCGGCATAGACACCATATTGTTAAGTTCTTAGTTATAAATACATGAATACTTGGAGTATCAGTTCATCAATGCCCCAAAGTAAAGGAAGAATCAATTGTGTATTTGCAACTAAAAACTCCGTTTAGAACGACGTATTAAACTTGATTCCGCCTACCCAGACATTTTCACCGTCTTTATATGCGCCGACATGATGGACATATTGCAGGTTTGGACGGATGGTTAGCCAGTTAGTTGCATGAATGCCGTAATAGATTTCTGCATCGACTTCTTCACTACGGTTACCCAATACATCATTGTTCATATTGATCCGGGCAACACCCAAAGCGATTTCATCCTGTGGACGGGCATCCATCGCACCTTTGTAGACAAGACCGATATTTTGCATATCACTAACTTGGTTGGTTTTAGAGTCATGAACAGTGACGTTCACGAAACCGCTTAAACCACGTGATGTATCCCCTTGATGTGAAGTCAGCTGTTGCTTAGCTACAATCCACCCCCCGTGATGATGACCATTTTGGGTTTGTTCATCTTGTGGAGTCACGCCATCAAATATTTTGGCATCAGCGGTGCTGTAGTAATAACCGGCACGATATTCACCTGGCAGTTTTTGCTCACCCAGTTTCGGTGTCCAGACCACTTCTGCAGGAATAATCGCGCCTTTAGATCCGTCTGTGCTCAGGTTAAAGCCTTTGCCACGATTGTCAACATTTTCAGGGTTGTATTCATAAACCCCTACCTGAGTATAAACTTCCGGGGTAACGTTATATTTAACCCGAGCAGCCCATTGAGAAACTGGCCAGTTATACCATTGATCCCCTACCCAGTTACCCACTTGTGAACCGCACAATGCCAGATTCTGGAAGTCACAATCAAAACTGTTAAAGTCTTCACCTTCACCAAAACGTCCGACTTTTACATCCAGTTTTTGATCCAAGAATTGTTTCTTGATCCAGAAATCTGTTAGACGCCAAGTTTGACCGCGACCCCACACTTCCTGAACTGAACTTAAATGTCCTGTAAGCGCATCAGAAGTATTCGAAAGGTTGCGACCATCACGATGAGTTACTGTAATTTGTGCTTCAGTGTCTTGCCAGCCAGCAATTTTTTCCAGATCCAGATGAGTACCCAGGTTTAACTGACCTGTATATTCTGTGCCATGGCTATTTGAGCGTTTCGCGTCAAGCAAAGTTGCCATTTCACCTGTATATCCAAAGCTAAAATCATAGCCCTGCTCTTGAAGCTGAATACGTTGACCATTCCAGTCACCCAACATCCACGGACTTTCTGCACTAAATGCATCAGCGGCCTGAGTAGTTGTATTTGCCAATAGCAATCCAACTAAGGATGTATAGACAGCCTTAGATAAGGGAGAAATAGACATTAAATGCTTCACCTTAATCACGTTTTTACTAAATATAGTACACTCATTTAATTTTTTAGTTTCAAATAATGAAGGAAAAGTATTAATAATGTTATGAATTTTAGCTAATCTAATCCTTTTGTTAATTTTAATTTAAGAAAATTTTAAATTTTAAATTCAATAATTTAAGAGGAATTAAATATAATATTAGTAAAAATAGTGCTACCTATAAATATTTTTTCTACATCAGTTCTTTTGTACAAAAATTTACCAATTCAAATTGCGTAATAAAAAGCATTTGGTCTTTTTGTGCGTTTTTTATACTAAAACTTGATGGTCATCGCCTTCTATTCTTGAATTTGTTACCGAGGAAAATTGAAAAATCTGGTTCTATAAAGGTATCTAAAACCATTAAATAAGATAAAAAGTGATATCTGTTAAATAAAGTTTAAATATATGTAAGAATTAAAATTATTGACTCTTTATAGTTGATTATAGATGTATATTTTCTTAATCCTTTCTATCAATATTCTCGTTAACCACTTTATATTGGCTTCATCTTTTGATCAGCTAATTGTAAGTAAAATGAGTCATTATAAATAACTCCATTGAATCGCTACAAAATATGTAATGATTCGAGCTTAAAACTAAATAAAAAATGATTTAATATAGAATATAAAATTTAAAAACAATAATTTGCATCGATAAAAGTATATATTTTATTTTTCAAATCTTACCAATTCTCCCTCCTCTTTTCCTACTTGCAATTAAAGCTATTCAGTCACATGATTAAGTGATCAAGGCTGCATATCAAGTGAGTAAAATCATGACGTCTGAACAACGCTCCGAGCCATTTTGGCCCAATCCAAGCAGCATGATGAAGAAAAATCCTAGCGCTCAAAGCTGGAAAATAACCTGATCGTGCTCAGTCATAAACTGAAGGAAATCGCAGAACGCATTGAGGAACAAGTCACTGATCTCATCTTCGCTGAAATGGATCATTTTCTAGAATCTCAAGGCTGGAATTCAGAATTTATTAATACCAGAAAAAAGATATACCCTGAATAAAAAAAATATTTATCTCAGTGCGCTTAAACCAGCGATTGGAAAATTTTTATTTGTGATTAAGCATGACCTGTTTGAAAGTACTGAACATCAGGTGGAAGCCTGCTTTAAAGATAGTACGACCTTGAGTCATTTTAAAACTGCCATGCAAGGTGGAAATCTTAAAAATGATATTCCGAGCAAGGCGCTTGAAGAATGGTTAAAAGGCTTACAGTTAACATTGCAGAAATTAAAAGCTGAAAGTAACAACCTTCTGGCTGATGGTCTGACCTATGAAGTGATCAAGGTCGGCCAGATTCATCATAAAAGACTGCCTAACTTTATCGAAGCCTTTTTATCCATTCTAGAGCATAGATAAGCCTGTTTAAAGTTAGGGGCAATTTTGAGTTCTATTTATAGGCGCTGTAACTCATTGACCGTACTTCCCTGTTCTGCGAGCCATTTCGCGCGGCGCTGGAACAAGGCTGGAGCAGCCTGATTGACCTGATCAATTAAGATTTGTAGATCAGCACGCACCAGTTTTCGGTTTTCTACTACTATCTGACCGTTCACCATGGTCATGTGCACATCCTGTCCTTGTACTGCATGTACCAGATTGGTATGTAAATTAAATAACGGGCCTTAATCAATCAAGGGTGTCATTCTTGGGGTCGCAATATCTACTGCAATCATATCGGCAAGTTTTCCAGCTTCTAGCGAACCAATCTGATCCTGCATACCTAAGGCTTTGGCACCTGTCCGAGTTGCCATCTGACAGACTGACCATGAGTCGAGTGCTGCGGCATCTAAACCGGAAAACTTCGCCAATAATGAAGCAGTTTTCATTTCTTCAAACATATCCAGATTATTATTTGGCGGATTCAAGCGGCAAGTGCAACAGTATAAAAACCAGCCATAACTTCACTCGGTGTATACCAACCTAGTGTTTTTCTAGGACGATGGTTGAGTGCAAATTCTATCTGCTCTATTTGTTCGTTTGACACGCCATCCAACGATGATGATTTTGGCAGATATTGACGGATTAAACCATTCGTATTTTCATTTCTAGCTCGCTGAATAGACTTGTAAGGATCAGCAAAATACGTCTCTATGCCAGCATCAGTAATTCTTTTGTGTTCGGAAAATTCTTTGCCATTATCAAATGTCACACTATAAGCATGGCTCATTTGTAAACGATCTAATGCACAAGTAATCGTTTGAGAGGATGCTCTTGTTGGCCCTAAATGAACAATATGTACATACAGGCTCTTTCGATCAACGAGAGTCAATAAAGCACCTTTATGATGTTTACCAATCACCGTGTCACCTTCGAAATCTCCTAAACGTTGTCGTTGATCAATGACCTGGTCTCGGCAGTGAATACTTGTTTTATCAATGATTTGACCCCTACGATCCGTGTTTTTGTAACCGCGTTTTCGATATTTCTTCTGATGCCTTAAATGTAGATGAAGTTTACCGCCTTTTGATTTATCTTGATAAATGTACTGGTAAATCCACTCATGTGAAGGTACATCCAGCCAACCGCGTTGTGTTAAAGCACCTGAAATTTGTTCGGGTGACCAGTCCAAACCAATCAAATAATCAATATAAGCGAAGGCAAATGCTGTCATTGATGATGAAGGACGGTACCGTCTTTGACTTGCAAATTTAGCTGCCTGTTGAGCTCTATATCCACGTTGCCCAGTATTTCTTTTTAATTCACGGTAGATGGTTGATCGTGAACGTCCTAATTCCCGAGCAAGGGTAGCGATTGAACTTTTACTTTTCAAAGTAGCATAAATTTCGTATCTTTCATCTTGAGAAAGTTGGGTGTATTTCTTCATTGTGTGCTTTCCAATTGCGAGTTGAAAAAGTCTAATGATTCTATGAATACACCTAACTTTTTCAACTAACTACAAATGTGTTGCACTTGGGATTTGAATCTGCGTTTTCTAAACCGGAAAACTTCGCCAATAATGAAGCAGTTTTCATTTCTTCAAACATATCCAGATTATTATTTTCTTTCTCGCCGTCTGTACCTAGTCCTACTGCTATGCCGTGTTTAAGCATTTCCGTAATGGGGGCAGCCCCCGAGGCGAGTTTCATATTCGAGATCGGATTATGTGCGACACCAATATTATAGTGTTTTAAGATTTCGATCTCTGTTGAATCAGCCCAGACACAATGCGCTAACAGACATTGAGGCACATCCAGCATACCCATTTGCTCCAGCGTCTGGATCGGGCGCACGCCATAACGTCGAAGGTTTTCTTCGACATCAAACTTGCTTTCATTGCTATGCGTGTGAAAACCAGTCTGATATTCATGACATATTTTCTGGATACGTGCCAATGCATTTTCTTCAGCATAAAACAGATGTTCCAAGCCAACCCAGACCTGAATTCGCCCATTTTCGGCTTGATGCCATTTTTGAATTAAAGCTTCATTGCTATTGAGGGTTTCAAAATAGTTGTGATCTGAATGTTCAGCCACATATGGCACCAGCACTGCACGTATACCGAGTTGCTGTGCAGCCTCGGCACTACCTTCCATATAACGCCACATATCCACAATGGTAGTTGTGCCGGATAGCAGCGCTTCTGCATAACAGAGATAAGAGGCGATTTTGGCATCTTCCGGAGTCACTACCCGATGCATCGGGTCAATAAACTGCTGCAGCCAGTCCCAGACTGGTAAACCTTCGGCAGTACCGCGGAGCAGGCCTGAGTGGCAGTGGGGATTAATCAAACCCGGCATCAATAAACTTTTGGGATACTGGGTAACTGCAGCTTCAGGATATTACTGAGTTACTTCCTGTAATGTTCCTACCTGTTTAATGAGAAAACCATCAATCAGGATGGCATCACCTTTAATACAGTCCAGGTTTGAGTTCATGGTCAGGACATAATCTGCGCTTATAATTTTCATAAAGTAATTCCTGAGATTCATCCGATTAAGGGCTAAAGGGTTTGCCAAGTGACGCTGGTAAATTGAGTTTCAATAACTTCTTGTCATGTGAAATGAGGACTAAGACGATAATGGTTGCGATGTATGGCAATGCCGATAACAGTTCATTCGGTACTTCTAGACCCAGCGCTTGAGCATGAAACTGCAAAATCGTTACACCACCAAATAGATATGCACCCAACATCAAACGTGTTGGTTTCCATGCAGCAAAAACCACTAATGCAATTGCAATCCAGCCGCGCCCTGCAACCATATTTTCAATCCACATCGGCGTATAAACCGTAGATAAAAATGCACCGCCAATACCTGCCATTGCACCGCCAAACATGACTGCACCATAGCGAATCGCCAGCACGTTATAGCCCATGGCATGTGCGCTTTCTGGAGATTCCCCTACTGCTTTCAGTAACAGGCCTAAACGGGTTTTACTCAGTACCCACCACACCAACACAAAAGCAAGAATGGACAGATACACTACATAGTTTTGCTGGAACAGGACTGGCCCTATGAATGGAATATCTGCGAGTCCCGGAATTTTTAGATTTTCCAGACCCGGTAAGGCGGTACTGACATAATTCTGTCCAAGAAAGGCTGAAATCCCGATCCCAAAAATAGTGAGTGCCAGACCACAGGCGGATTGGTTAGTACTTAAGGACAAAGTAAAAAATGCAAAAATTAGTGCCATCAATGTGCCTGCCAATCCGCCCATAAATAAGGCACTGGCGACACTGGCTTCATACTGGCTAGCGAAAGCAAATCCAGCAATGGCACCGACCAGCATCATGCCTTCTACCCCAAGATTGATGACACCGGTACGCTCTGCTACCAGCTCACCCAGCCCGGCAAAGATCAATGGCGTTGCCGCGGCGACAGTTCCGGCAACAATTGCGGTTAATTCAATACTCATGTTGTTATCCTTCTTCTGTCTGGATCAGGCTACTTGCGCAGTGGTCATGGTTTTTTTGATTTTCTTTTTGGCAAAACGGTAGCGGTTTTCAATCAGGGCATCTGAAGCCAGCAGGAAAAATAAAAGCAGGCCCTGGAAAATTCCGGTAATCGCGACTGGGAGTTGCAACTGCATTTGTGTCAGTTCGCCACCTAAATAGATCAGCGCCATCAGGAAACCTGAAAGTACGATTCCAATTGGATTTAGTCGGCCGAGATAAGCCACAATAATGGCCGCATAACCGTATCCTGGCGAAATGTTCGGATTGAGCTGGCCGATTGGCCCTGCTACTTCACAGATTCCGGCGATCCCCGCCATCAGACCTGAAATTCCTAAACTTAACCAGATGGCTTTTTTAGCTGAAAATCCTGCATATTGGGCTGCTAAAGGCGCCTGACCACTGACTTCCAGTTTATAGGCCATCAAGCTCTTACGGATAAAAATCCAGAACAGCACCACTGCGATGATCGTGATAAAAATTGAGGCGTTAATCCGTGTGCCTTCCATAATCAGCGGCAAGGTCGCGCTTTCCGAGAACATTACGGATTGTGGAAAATTCATACCATCCGGATCACGCCATGGGCCATTGACCAGATACATGAGCAGAAAAAACGCGACATAGTTCATCATCAAGGTCGTCAAAGTTTCCTGTGCATTAAAATAGGTTTTTAGCAGTGCTGGAATCAGACCCCAAATTGCACCGCCAATCGCGCCCATAATCACCATCAACGGTAAAATCCACCAGCCGATCTGCTCATGAAACAGGATGGCGATACCACCGCCAAAGATGGCCCCCATAGCCAACTGCCCCTCGGCACCAATATTAAACAGACGGGCACGAAACCCAACAGCTAGACCTAAGGCAATTAAAATCAGCGGACTGGCTTTAATTATCAGCTCACTCAGGTTATAGACTGAGCTTAGCGGCTCGATAAAAAAGATATATAAAGCCTGAGCAGGATTCACTCCAAGCATTAAAAACAATAGGCTACCCACCACTAGCATGGCGAGTAATGCAAGCACGGGGGAAAGCCATTTCATTAATTGAGAAGGATGTTCTCTAGGTTCTAATAAATGCATATTTACACCTCTTCTCTACGCGTGTGCTTCATGGACAGGCTCGGACTCAGCTAATATTGCTGGATCTGCCTGAATACCTGACATGAGCAGGCCAATCTGTTCTGTATTGGTATTTTTAGCTGGAACGGGTGCAGACAGCTTTCCACCAGCCAGAACACAAATCTGGTCGCTAATTTCAAACAGTTCTTCCAGCTCTTCCGAAATTACTAAAATCGCAACGCCTTGGCGGGAAAGATCAATCAGGGTTTGACGGATAAACATCGATGCGCCGACATCAACGCCCCAGGTTGGCTGGGAAATAATCAGCACTTTAGGCTGTTGCAGGATTTCACGTCCTACAATAAATTTCTGCAAATTCCCGCCCGAAAGGCTGCGCGCTTCAGCTTGTGGTCCTGCTGCTTTTACCCCGAATTTTTCGATACATTGCTGGGCAAAAGCGACAGTTTTATCAAACTGGATAAAGCCCCATTTGTTTAAACCCTGACGGAAAGCAGTCAGTAAGGTGTTTTGTGCCAATGTCATATTCGGCACAGCACCCCGACCTAAACGCTCTTCCGGAACAAAGCCCAAGCCTAGATCACGTCGCTGGCCTGCACTGAGTTCAGAAATGTCATGATCTAATAGAAAGACTTGGCCTTTTTTCGCCGTTTGCTCACCGGAAAGCAGAGCCAGTAATTCAGATTGACCATTACCCGAAATACCGGCAATGCCCAGAATTTCACCCGAATTCAGGTTGAGTTGAATATTGGATAAGGACACGCCAAAAGGATCATCAGTTTCATAATTCAGATTTTTTACCTGGAACAGCGTGCGATGTTCGCCTGTATATTTAGCATGCGCATAAGTCGGCAATTCCCGGCCAATCATTAATTTGGCCAGTTCACTGGTACTATTTTCAGAAGGCAGTACATAGCCGGTGACTTTGCCATTACGCAGAATTGTAGCTTCATCACAGAGTTCTTTGATTTCATGCAATTTATGGCTGATATAAAGAATTGAAACACCTTGCGAAGCCACCAGTCGCAAAGTTTTAAATAACTGACGTACCGCTTGTGGGGTTAAGACTGAAGTCGGTTCATCTAAAATGAGTAGGGACGGATTTTGGAGTAGACAGCGGATAATTTCGACCCGTTGTCGTTCACCAACCGATAAAGAAAAAACTTCACGCCGTGGATCTACCGGCAAGCCATATTGTTCTGATACTTCGGTAATTTTAGCCGATAAGCTTTTTAGATCTATTTTTTCATCCAGACCTAATAAAATATTTTCAGCCACGGTCATGGTTTCAAATAAGGAGAAATGCTGGTACACCATGCCGATGCCCAGTTTTCTGGCCATCGACGGACTTTCTATCTGTACTTCTTTGCCATTCCAGACGATATGACCGCTATCTGCTTTGGTGGCGCCGTAGATGATTTTCATCAAGGTGCTTTTACCAGCACCGTTTTCACCCAAGATGGCATGAATTTGCCCAGGTTGGACTTTTAAATGAATACTGTCATTTGCTTTCAATGAGTTATAGCTTTTGCTGATATTAATCAGCTCCAGTCGTGGAATTTGCTGCTCATTGAGCGATGACGTTTCGATGTCATTTGACATGTGAGGCAGATCGCTCATAACTCAGTCTCCACTCATTTTGGCCCAGTCCATAAAGTGATTCATGGACTGGGGGATGATTTTTCAGGATTTACTTTCTTTTATTTTTAAGTCATACACATAGTGAAAGAATTATCTAGGTAATGAACCTTCAACCCCTTTCACATAGAAGTTCATTTTTCCAAGCGCTTCATCTGTCATTTTGCTGTCATTGGTAATCACCAAAGTTCCATCCTGTTTATAGATTGGACCCTGGAATGGATGTAATGTGCCTTTATGAATCGCACTTTGTGCATTTAAAGCGGACTGTTTCACCTTAGCAGGAACAGCAGGCCCGAAGTTTTCAATTTTCACTGCATCCTGTTTTACGCCATACCAGAGAGCGGCAGGTTTCCAGGTTTTATTAGCCACTTGCTGCATGGCTGGGGTATAAATTTTTTCCCAGTGCAATACTGAAGCAGCCAGATGTGCTTTAGGACCAAATTTGCTCATGTCTGAATCCCAACCAAAGGCATAAACGCCTTTTTGTTGAGCCGCTTGCACCACTGCTGGCGAATCCGTGTTTTGCATCAGCACATCAGCTTTTTGAGAAATCAGTGCCAAAGCCGCATCACGTTCTTTACCCGGGTTAAACCATGAGTTCACCCAGATGACTTTGGTTTTGACTTTAGGATTGACGCTTTGTGCACCCAAGGTATAAGCATTAATATTACGAACCACTTCCGGGATCGGGAATGAGGCTACGACACCCAAGGTATTGGTTTTGGTGGTTTGCCCCGCCACTACACCCAGCATGTAAGCACCTTCATAGGTACGCACATCATAGATGCCGAGGTTTTTCCCTTGCTTATAACCAGTCGCGTGCATGAATACAGTATTGGGGAACTGCTTCGCGACTTTTTCCATCTGGTTCATATAACCAAAAGAGGTCGCAAAAATGACTTTATTGCCCTGCTGTGCCAGATTACGAATCACACGTTCAGCATCGGCCGTTTCAGGCACATTTTCGATATAAGTCGTTTTAAATTTTCCGCCCAAAGCTTTTTCAGCTTTAATACGCCCCTGATCATGAGAATATGTCCAGCCATGGTCACTGGTTGGTCCAATATAGACAAATGCAGCTTTATCGACTGCAAAGCTCTGACTACTGATCCCCAAACCAATAATTGCAGCCGCAATTACAGGCAGTGAAAATTTTTTCATTATCTTTTTATGTTTGGACATATTCAGCATAAATTGCCTCCGTGAATGCCATTTGAGTTTTATAAATAGCGGCTTTAAAAGATCTGAATCGAAATCAAAAATTTTACTGGTTGCTATATTTCTATTAATTAGCAACTTCTATTCCAATTCAGTTCAAAAAATAGAACAGGTGGATTGCAAGACAGTTATAATTTTTAGAATGATCTGTTCTTTTATTTATTTTTATAAATTACAATTATTTACTACCAAATATTTGATATAAAAAAGTTTAACAGTTAAGAAAATAAGCCGAGAAATATAAACTCCAATCTAAGTCAATAAACAAAGCTGCTAGAAAACCAGGCTCAGCTCAAGATTGAGAAATTAATAAGATTGAATATTTAAAATTTCTTGTGATTTTCTTCTGATCTGCGCTAGATAAGTGCGTCAGATCTAAATCGTGTGCGCCAATAAATGGCTTATAGTTGGCAATGTACTGAATGGATAGAAATAGATTTTTAAAAATAGAAAAACAAATTTAGCAAAGTAATTTGAAAAAATACAGAAACTGGATTGCAGCGTTTTAAATTGAGCTTACAATCCAAAAAATCTATATTAGGACTTACGCACTATTATTTATAGATTCTCTGTGGTAGCAGATGATTTTTATCGAGAATAAAGTCATCAATGAAGTTTTTGATAATTGGTCTAAATAATTTCTTCTGCCAACGATATACATTTTCAAAGATCCGCTCAAACTGGTTCTTTTGTATCTCAACGTAGGCCATCAAGGCTGAAAAAATATGATTCAAAATCAGTTTAGATCGTCTTACTTGAAACTTTTCAATATGACAAACCTGTTTAATCACCCGGTGATATTGCTCTATTTTCCAATGACTTGAATGTAATTCATGAAAACCCTCAAAGGACAATAAATCATCTTCATCTTGATGCACAATATAAAACCTCTGCTGTTCTTTTAACTGAGTCTTAAATAATTGTACAAAGCCAAAATCTTTGAGCCAGACCACTTGACCCTGATGGAAATCTGGCAATAAACGCAGTTGAAACCATTGTCCTTTTTCTGGGGAAACCTTACGGTTACAGTCGATACCAAACATAAATCGAATACCATATTTTCTTATGGTTTTTAGATTTCCAGTCGATGAATACCAACTATCACCTGTAATAAATTGAATCTTTGCACCCCAACTGAGTACTTCACTTAACATATCCATAAAGTAATCATTCTTGGTTTTACTTTCAGATTTGTCATAAATTCGGAAATTAATTGGAATATTTTGACCATTTTGATCTGTCGCATACAAGGTAATGAGATTAATACCCTTGACGGATCGGTGGTGTTTGCCTGACCAAAAATAGCTAACCAAGTCCATATGTTGACTATATGGTTTATCTAAAACAGTATCATCAATACTGACTATAAGTTTATTATTATCAATATGTTGAATTGATTCTTGATATAGGTCGTGAGGTGTGTAGTCTTCACGCTCTAGAAAGCGATTTACACTATCATGCGAGATATTATAAGTCTCGGCAAGTTGTGTGCAGCTAATAGAGTTCGGTTCTGTCATGAGAAAGCCCATATAAATGGGTAATGTACAAGTTGCTGTAGAAGCATGTTTAATTCGTCTAATCACAGATACTTTATAAAGTATTTTAATACTTTTTTGAATCCGTCAATGCGTAAGTCCTATATATTTATGGTCTTATAAATAAAATGAAGCAGGATTATAAAAAGAATAATTTCAAATCTTCACCGAGATGACCAGAAGTCTTTTTGCAATTGAACCGTTTCCTGTTCAAGTTCCGTAATTGGCCCAAGCAGCTCAATGTTCTTCTGACCATGAGAAAAAATATATTTAGCAGAAACACTCATGGTTGGATTCTCATTGTGGTTTCCAGTACATTGCAATAATTTTTCTTCGGTCATGGCATAGACTACCCGTCCGATATTGGCCCAATAGATCGTTCCAGAACACATGCAGCAAGGTTCAACTGCCGTATATAAGGTGCATTCAGCTAAATAATCCGGCGTAAAATTGCTGGCTGCGATCCGGGCTAAGGTACTTTCTGCATGGTTGACCGTGTCGATATTACATCGGGTCAATAAAACCGTTTCATGATCAGGTGCAACTAGGACTGCACCAAAAGGATGATGGCCTAAAGACATTGCTCGTTTGGCAACTTCATTGGATAATTTTAAAAAAGATAGCATTTGCTCATGACTAGGCTGTGGCATAAATCACTCTAACAATTGAGAGTTCAAAGGTCATATATGCTTTATAAAATAGGACTTTGAACAGATGACATGGAATAAAAAAAGCACCCCAACAGACCAGAGTGCATAAAGGAGGAAATTTAATTTAAACAATATAACGTTTGCTTAGCCCCCATTCCGCCAAAATGCGGCGATAGGTCGTTGAAGAACGGTCAGCTTCAAAATGCGCTTCCATCGTAATATCCAAAGGTAACTCCTCCGGCTTTTGGCTTTCGACCATGTCCTGATCTTCAGAAAAAATCTGTGCGTTAAAATCGTAAACTGCTTGCAGATCACCAGTCGTATCAAAATTACGGGTCAACGGCACAAATAAGCGGGTTTTATTGTGAGATACCGGACAGCAGGCATTCAGAATTTTCAGAATGCCATTTTCTGGAAAATGCACCGTTAAAATCGCTGAAAATGGTGGATAAACATCAAACACACGTTTCCACAGGAATCCTTCTGGTGCCAGATGCTGCAGGCCATGCGGATAATTGCTGACATCACTGACATATTCCGTATGCAAGCCATAAGGGGTGCGCACAGTGGAATACTTTTGCACGATCGGGTTATCACGTGAAGCAAAAGATTCATGATGCACCCAGGCAAAATGCGCTACATCGATAAAGCCCTCCAACTGCCGGCCACTTGAACCGCTGATATCAACAAATGGAGGCAGGATGGATTGATGCTCTGCGCTGTCCCAGGTATCCAGATCAGGGAAATTAGCTTCGGATTCATTCCGGCTAAATAAGCTGGTCCAGACCAGACCATATTTCAAGACCACTGGAAACTTGGTTAAAGTAAAACGATCCGAAATGTTAGTCAGTTCTGGTTGAGCCGGTATTTTGGTGCATTTTCCTTGTGTGTTGTAATGCAAGCCGTGATAAGGACAAATGATTTCTTCACCCTTTACCCAGCCTTTGGTTAATGGCACACCACGATGCGGACAAATATCACGAACCAGATGAATGCTGCCACTCTCAGTTTGATATAGGGCCATCTTTACATCCAGTAGTTGTACCTGTTGTGGCGTAGTACTCACATCCTGAATACGGGCAACTGGATACCAATGCTGAGCCAGGATATTCCAGTCTGATGGGTCAAAGCCGCTACAGTGCGGTTGACTGAATAAATTAAGCACCGGGATCGCATTCATAGTTCACTCACAAATATTTATCGCATTACAACGGCTTAAATTTTTCTCTCATTAAGCTGCCTTGTTGTTCTTTAATAAAATTAGCCAAATGCCTGTTCTGCTGTCTATTAGAATGTTTCGTAGCCCATGTTCCAAAAAATAGAACACAAAACTTCTACCGTTCCATTTCTTTGAAAATTGGCACAGAAATCGCTTATCCACTTGATAGAACCAGAATCACTTAATTTCTAGCTGAAAATTATGTGATTAAAACGATGTGCAGGTGGATTGACGTGATTTTATGAATATTACTTTTTCAAGATTTTCAGAATATTTTATTGCCGTAGCCAAAACAGGCAGCCTCAGAAAAGCAGCTGATCAGCTTTATATTTCCGTCTCCGCGATTCATCGTCAGATCACTCTGGCAGAAGAAGAATTTGGTATCGTGCTTTTTGAACGGTTACCGAGTGGCCTGAAGCTAACTTTAGCGGGTGAATTACTGTATGCGGATCTACTCAAATGGCAAAAAGAATTCCAGCAGACCTGTGTACGTTTTGATGAAATTCAGGGTTTATCACGCGGCAGCATTGAACTAGGGCTCATTGCGGCACTCAGTGACGGTTTCGTTTTAGATTCCCTGCAATATATGTATGAAAACTATCCCTGGATCAATTTCAATATCCAGATTCAGGAAAGTGATACCGTCTCTAAAATGATTATGGATGCTGAAGTTGATTTTGGCATTCTGCTCAATCCTAAAAGTCATAATCAGCTCGAAGTCATGTCTTTTGTGGAAATCCCGGTTGGATTTGTGATGGCCAAATCTCATCCTTTAGCTCAGGCAGAAAAAATCTATTTTTCCGACACTTTATACTTTAAGCATCTCATTCCCTGTGCCCCTTTAATCATTCATGACTATGTCTATAGCCTGTATAAACATCACCAATTTATGCCACAGCAAAAGCTGGAGTGTAATGACATTCGCATGATTACCTCTCTGGCAGAGCGCAACTTAGGGATTGGGGTACTGTCCTACATCGATGCCTTGCCTTATTTAGAGCGTGATGAACTGGTGTTTAAACCGATCATTGAAAAAGGGATGCATCCGTTGACCCTTGCCCTTTGTGTGGCACCGAAACGGCAAATTTCCCGTATCTCACAAATCATGATGAACCATCTGATCGACCAGATGGAAGATTTGAAAATCAAATTACAACAGCTTAATGCCTCATGTGCTGCCTGATTCATATGCAGGACAAATAAAACTTATTGGAAAAAAGATATGACAACCTTATGGATTAAAAATCCTCTCGCTGTATTTACCGAGAATGATCTGGATACCCGTGGTGGCTTGGTCATTTGTGATGGCAAAATTATTGAACTGGTGGCTCTAGGACGAACCCCAGCATCGCCTTATGACCAATTCTTTGATGCCCAGAATTTAGTGATTACACCGGGACTGATTAATAGCCATCATCATTTTTATCAGACCTTAACCCGTGCCTGGGCTCCTGTGGTAAATGCTCCGCTATTTCCGTGGCTAAAAACCTTATATCCAGTCTGGGCCAAATTGAATACTGAACAGCATTATCTAGCCACACAAATTGCATTGTCTGAATTACTGCTTTCCGGTTGTACCTTTGCTGCGGATCACCATTATCTATTTCCACAGCAGCTGTCCGATGCCATTGATGTTCAGGTTGAAGCATCAAAACAATTAGGGATTCGTGTGATGCTGACCCGTGGTTCCATGAGTCTGGGTGAAGATTCTGGTGGCCTGCCACCACAACATACCGTACAGGATATGGATACGATCCTTTTGGATTCAGAACGACTGGTGCAGAAATACCATCAGCGTAGTGCTGATGCCATGGTCAATATTGCGCTTGCACCATGTTCACCATTTTCAGTCACACAAGAAATTATGCAAGAAAGTGCTGCACTGGCAGAAAAACTGGATGTACGTCTGCATACCCATCTGGCTGAAACACTGGATGAAGAACAATTTTGCCTGTCCAAATTTGGCATGCGTACCGTCGATTATCTGGAAAGTGTAGGCTGGCTTAATTCCAGAACCTGGCTGGCGCATGGCATTCATTTTAATGCTGATGAGATCCAACGCTTAGGACAGGCTCAGGTCGGTATCTGTCATTGTCCACATTCCAATATGCGTCTGGCTTCAGGGATTTGCCCAACCATAGATTTACTGGAAGCAGGTGCAGTCATTGGTCTAGGTGTGGATGGCTCTGCTTCAGGTGATGCATCTAACCTGATTCTGTAAGCCCGCCAAGCGATGTATTTACAGCGCTTAAAATATGGTGCAGAAGTGATTACACCTGAACGTGCTTTAACCTGGGCTACACAAGGCTCGGCACAGTTATTGGGACGTGAAAAGCACCTAGGACAAATCGCACCAGATTTTCAGGCAGATTTAGCGTTTTATAACCTAGATGATGTCCGTTTTTCAGGGATTCATGACCCGATTGCCGGCCTATTAATGTGCGGTGCAGACCGTGCTGAACATGTCATGGTCAATGGACAATGGGTCGTAAAAGACCGGGAAATTCTAAATCTGGATCTTGAAGCGGTTCAGGCTGCACATCGTCAGGCAGCGAAAGCTTTACTTGCTGCCTAAAAAATCTATTAGCGAATCCCTAATATTTAAATATAAAAAAGCCCTTCAATATGAAGGGCTTTTTGCCAAGAGGTTAAACGTAGAATTAATCTAAAGGATTGCCAATAATATTGCTGATAATCCCTTTCATGATATGCGGTCCCTGCTCTTTACGCAGTTCTTCATACCATTCTTTGGTCACGGCTTCATCTTTCATATGTGTGACATCACAACGTTTACGTGCACGCAAGACCAGCTCATTGGCACGTTCATTACGTTTGTTCTGATAGCGTTTCAAGGCATCTTCCAGACCCAGCGTATTAATCTGTAAAGACCGAGCCAGATAGATCGCATCCTCCATGGCCTGACAACCACCCTGACCAATATCCGGTGTGGTGCTATGTGCGGCATCACCAACAATTACGACACGACCTTTATAGAACTGGGCAAACGGTTCAATATCATGAATTTCAACCCGATTGGTTTTCTGTTCATCCAGCGCATCAATCAGATGCTGAACCGGCGCACACCAACCTTCAAAATACTGTTTCAACAAGGTTTTATATTCCGCCCGATTATTCTCTAAACCAACTTGCAACGGCACATCAAAGAAGAAATAGAATTTTCCATCTGCCACAGGCATCAGCGAAACACGCTTACCTTGTCCGACAAATGTGGTCCATTGATCTGCCGGAGTAAGCTTTTCTGAAATTTCTACCAGACCATTCCAGTTAACATAACCGGCATAGCGACGAGCAACCTGTTCACCCAGTACATAGGTACGGGTAATGGAATGGGTTCCATCTGCACCAATCAGTAGGTCTGTTTTGATTTCTGTACCATCAGCAAATTTAACCAGAACACCATCTTCCTGTTCTTGCAGCTCAACCATCTTCTTGCCAAGCTGAATATCTTCACGACCAAACTCGTCCATCAACATGTTTTGTAAATCTGCACGTGCCACCGGATATGGACGTTGTCCCACTTCTTCAATTAACGGCAATAAACTAAACTGGGTCATGGTGTCGCCCGTCAAGCCATCAATATAGGCCAGCTGATCCATTTGGCCACCAAGCTTGGCGACCTGTTCAGTTAAGCCCAGATAATTCAAACATTTTACCCCATTTGACCAAAGTGAGATTGCCGCGCCCACCGGTAAAATTTTTTCTGCCTGTTCATAGATGGTGACTTTATGCCCAAACTTTTTTAGTGCAATTCCTGTGGTCAATCCCCCCATCCCTGCACCAATAATTGTAATCTCCATCTATTTACTCCTCTCAAAATTGTATTTCTTCCTCCCTGTGTAGCTAAAAGCGTGCCATTTCGAAAATAATGCACTGATTTTTCTCAAAAGTTGGCACAGGCCGTGCATTCATCTATTCATTAAAAACCTGTTTTTATAAGGTCTTTCAGCAGAATTACAGACTTTTATAAAAAATTAGATTCACGTTAAACATAATTTGAATGGAACATAGTTATGGCAACATTATTTGCACCCATTTTCGAGATCCCTGCGCATATCCAGCAGCTTACCAACCTGGCTGATAGCCGGATTGGTGCAGAAATTCTTGAATGTTCAGATGATTTTTTTGCTGAAGCAAAACGAATGTTGCAATTTGATGCACCAATTTTTGTTGAAGATAAATTTGATGATCATGGCAAATGGATGGATGGCTGGGAAACTCGCCGCAAGCGCCATGCCGGCTGTGACTGGGCCATTGTCAAACTAGGTGTGACTGGAACCATTAAAGCTTTGGATATCGACACCACGTTCTTTACCGGTAACTACCCGGCTTCTGCTGCAGTTGAAGCCTGCTATGCACCAAATGGTGACTTAAGCACTGCAACCTGGCACTCAATTTTACCAAACAGTATACTAGGTCCGAGCCAGCATCATATTTTTAATATTGCTTCAGACGAAGTCTTTACGCATGTGCGTCTAAATATTTTCCCTGACGGTGGTGTGGCGCGCTTTAAAGTCTATGGTGAAGTAAAAATTCAGGTTCAGGACAGCAATCAGGTGGTTGATCTGGTCGCTCTGGAAAATGGCGGCCGTGTCATTGCCTATAGTGATGCGCACTTTGGCCATCCACGTAATCTGATTAATCCGGGGCGTGGCATCAATATGGGTGATGGCTGGGAAACCAAGCGCCGTCGTGCACCCGGCTTTGACTGGTGTATCTTGGCTCTGGGTCAAAGTGGTCAGATTGAAAAAATTGAGATTGATACTGCGCATTTTAAAGGCAACTTCCCTGCACAAGTTTCTATTCAAGCGATTTATATTGAAGATGCGACTGATCAGCAGTTAATTCCGCAAAGTATGTTCTGGCCATTCCTGCTTGAAGCACAAGATATGCAGATGGATCATATTCATAGCTTTGTTGAAGAAATCTTAAAACAGGAAAAGATTTCCCATATTCGGGTGAACATGATTCCGGATGGTGGCATTAGCCGGATTCGACTGTGGGGAAAAGTTGCCTGAGTAATTATATCTATGAGCATACAAAGCATAAAAATACAGCCCTTAACTGCTGAAAGTTTCTTGCCTTATGGCGAGGTCATTGCTTGTGAAGGCAATGATTTCTTCCATATTAATGATCAGCAGACTGAGCGTTATCATGCTCTGGCGGTTGCTGAAACAGATGCTAAAGTTGGTCTAAGTATTTTTAGAAATATTCAGACTACAGCAATTCCCTTTGCAATCGAAATGCTGGAGCGTCATCCTGTCGGTTCACAAGCGTTCATCCCAATGCATGGCCAGAAATTTTTAATTGTGGTTGCGCCTAATCTGGATCATGAAAAGCCTGATCTCAGTCAAATTCAGGCTTTTATCAGTAATGGCACACAAGGTGTAAATTACCGTGCCGGAACCTGGCATCATCCTTTGCTGACCTTTGAAGCTCCGAGTGATTTTGTGGTGATCGATCGCATCGGTACTGGTCCAAATTGTGACGTTTATACTTTTCCTGAAAAGATTTTTATTGAAAATTAAGCCCATTAAAAAAGCCCTTATCAATAAGGGCTTTTAAATTTCTTATTTGTTGTATTTAGAAATGATATTTCACTAAAGCACTCACGTTATTTTCATCTGCATCCGGAATACCGTATTTGTTATTCCAAACCGAATGCTCAATACCGAGATATAAATTGGTATCTGGAGAAATGTGCTTGCCAACATTCCATTTCCACTGGGTCGTCCAGTTCATCTCGCTCGCATGATCATCCTCAGCAGTTGACCAGTCCAGGAAGCCATCTACCAGGAATTCTTCAGTACCCAATTTAAATGGTACACCATAGGTCAAGGTGAGCTGATAGTCGTCTTCCATATTTTCGTTATTTACACGATAAAGATTTACGCTGGCATAATTGAATTTTGGAATAGCCAGGTCGAAACCTACACCGTACAGGAAGTTATCAAAACCTTCACCACCTTCCCAAGTCGTTGCCACCAGCACATCTTTCACTGGACCAAATGCCAGCTTTTGGCCTGAAACTTCACCCAGACTTAAACGTGGTGAAAATTCAAAATAACTTGATTTAATATCATCGGAACCACGCATACGGTCAATGAAAAAGAAGACATCTGCATATTTAACTTTTGCAGCGTATTCAACAGTTAGGGTTGCCTGTTTTTCATCTACAACTTCATAGTTTTCCCCATAAAGCCCAGTAACGCTAAAATCCTGCCAGACTGGTTTTGCCTGTGCAGATGCTGCACCTAATGCAAGTAATGTTGCAGCAGCAACTTGAGTAAATTTCATAAATAAGGTTCCCCAATGGAATTAAAAATCTCATTCTGGATTAAGCAAGAACAAAGCCAACTTTTTTAATTTTTGATAAAAAAGCCCATGACTGGCATGGGCATATGGAGGAAATCAAACTTTAATGCAGCGTTTCTGCGACTTTTTCCGGAACCTCTGTTTTTGGCTTAAACATTGGCAGATGATTAAACAGAATGTTTAAAAGGATCGCCATTAAACAGGTTGAACTGATGCCAGAATGGAACAGGGTTTGGAACCATTTAGGGAAATTGGCATAGAAAGAATAGTCAATAATCGGGATCATGCCTGCTGCAATTGAAGTTGCAACAATAATCAGATTTTTCTGCTCGTTATAATCTATTTTCGCCAAGGTGCGGATACCACTCGCAGCCACTGTACCAAATAGCACCAATCCTGCACCGCCAAGTACCGGAACCGGAATTGCGGCGATTAGTCGGCCCATAATTGGAAGTAATCCCAAAACCACTAAAATCATACCGCCAGCAGCGACCACAAAACGGCTTTTAATCCCGGTAATGGCAACCAGCCCGACGTTTTGTGCAAAAGCACTTTGCATGAATGAACCAAAAATCGGTGCAACTGCACTTGAGAACATATCTGCACGCAGACCATTGGAAATACGTTCTGAATCTACTTTGGTTCCAACAATTTCACCTACAGCAATAATATCAGCCGTTGTTTCAGTCATAATCACCAATGTCACAATCAGCATGGAAATGATTGCACTGAGTTCAAAGGTCGGCATGCCAAAAGCAAAGAAACTCGGAAATTGTACCCATGCACCATGGCCGACTTTACTAAAATCGCCAAAACCAAACAGATAAGCCAGCACTGAACCCATTACGATCGCCAATAAAATAGATAAGCGACGAATCGAGGCATTTCTGCTCAAGTTTAGACAGATCACAATAGCCAAGGTCATCACGGCCAGGCTGATATTTTCAACACTTCCCCATTCAGGTGCATTTTTATTACCCCCCATCATCCAGCGAACAGCTACGGGTAAAAGTGATAAACCAATAATAGTAATCACACAGCCGGTCACGGCTGGCGGGAAAAAGCGGATAATTCTAGAAAAATAAGGCGCCAAGAAGAAACCAATTAATGAAGCTACGATGACTGCACCATAAACAGCTGATAGGCCTCCACCTGTGGTTACGATCGCCACCATCGTCGCCACGCCCGCAAAGGAAACGCCTTGTACCAGTGGTAATTTGGCTCCGATATATTTCACTCCAATGGTTTGTAAAATCGTAGCCAGACCGCCAACAAACAATGCAGCCGCAATCAATAAACCGATTTGTGTAGCTTCCAAACCTGCGCCAGTACCCACGATGAGTGGTGGTGCGATAATACCGCCGTACATGGTCAATACATGTTGCAAGCCATAAGCTGCACTTTTGCCTGCACCCAGATATTCATGTTCAGGTGAAATGTTTGTGCTTTGTTCTGTCATTCTTTCTCTCTCCCTCAAAGCTTAAATAAAAAATCAGCTTCCGCGATATGTGGAGTACGCGAATGGGCTGATCAGTAAAGGAATATGAAAGTGCTGAGAGGCATCTTTCACCTGAAAATGAATGACTGCTTTAGGAAAGAAAGTTTCCAGACCTAAGCCTTCAAAATAATCAGAAGTAGCAAATTCAAGACTGTATTCACCTTCCTCAAATTCGGTTAAACCAAAATCGGTGACTCGACCATCTGCATTGGTAAATGCCTTTCCGAGTAATGCACCTTCTTCATCAAAAAGTTTGATCAACACATGTGATGCAGGTTTGCCGAGATGCGTATCTAAAATATGAGTGCTGATCATGCTTGCAGCTCCTGTGACAGTCTTAATAAAGCGATTTCCGCCAGTTGCGTATGGACAATACCTTTTTCGGTTTCTGGATCATTTGCTAAACGATCTTTCAAGGCATTCAGCACTTCCTGGCTATTTAGACCAGCCGCTTTAATCAGGAAGATATAGCCATATTTTTTTTCATAAGCGATATTGCCTTCTAGCAAAGCTTGCTGAGTTGCTTCGTCCTGAGTTATCGCAGCCTGTTCACGATTGGAAAAGTTTTTTTCAACTTCGCTTAATTCAGCCTGTGCCTTTTTTTCACCAATACGTGGATGATTATCCAAAGCTGCTTTGATTTCGTCCCAGGTCCAAGTTGCAGCCTGTTGTCTGGCTATATTCAATACATCTTCAACAGCTGCATAAGGACGCTTTGCTTCAATCTGGGTCGACCAGCTCGGTATTTGCACACAGTGCTTTAAAAAGATAATGGCCTCTTCTGGAGATGCCTGATTAAATTCAACGAGTTGCACTATTAAATCGCCTGATGATATTCATTTTTTGTTCAGTACAGGTTTTGCAATATCAGTGCCAAATCTTCTTAATCTTGTGTTTTTATATGATTTATAAAGCAAAAAAGAGAACTCAAGGTTCTCTTTTTTAATATATTTTTCTCATTTTGGTGCGTGATATTTATACCAATGTGCTGCTATATCGCCCCGTCGGCAAATCCAGACTTTTTCATAACCTTGAATATAATCGAGGAACTTTTGTAGGGCTTTAAAGCGTCCCGGCCGCCCTAAAATACGACAATGCATCCCGATCGATAGCATTTTTGGTTCAGTTTCACCTTCAGCATAGAGTACATCAAAGGCATCTTTTAAATATTGATAGAATTGTTCCCCGCTATTAAAGCCGCCCGGTGAACTAAATTTCATATCATTGCTTTCTAAAGTATAGGGGATGATCAAATGAGGGCGTGTTTCACCTGCCTGATTGGTCAATGTGCTCCAAAATGGCAAGTCATCTCCGTAGTTGTCGCAGTCATATTGAATCTGAGGAAAGTCAGCCAGCAATTGACGGGTATTTGGACTATCCCGACCGGTATACCAGCCAATCGGTGCTTTGCCGAACAGGGTTTCCAATACGCTAATCGCCTGATCCATGTATTGACGTTCAAGTTCAATCGGCATGTCCTGATAATGCACCCAGCGCTGACCATGTGACACTACATCATAATTGGCTTCTTTAATCGCTTCGACTATATAAGGATTGCGGATTAAAGCCATCCCAACCCCAAAAATAGTCATCGGCAGATTACGCTTTTTAAACTCATTGTGAATCCGCCAGAAACCTGCACGTGAGCCATATTCATACATAGAATCCATCGACATGTGTTTGTCTGGAAAGCTGGCTGCGCCAATAATGTCGGATAAAAACTGTTCTGAACCGGCATCACCATGTTCAATGTGGTTTTCACCACCTTCTTCATAATTCAGTACAAACTGAACTGCGACACGGGCCTGATTAGGCCATTCTACTTTTGGTACATCGCCATGATAGCCAATCAAATCACGTGAATAAGGCTGGTTTCGAATTTGATCTATGAGTTCTTGTCCGCGTAGATATGTGCTGGTCACGTTTAATCCCTGATGTGTTATATCAAACAGTAAAATTGAATAATCGTGACAAGCAATTTATGCGCCATAATAGAACATCTATGAAATTTAAAAATATTCCTAATATTTCTTATCATTCCACAAGTTTAATTAGATAAAAATGCTGCTAAAGTTTTAGTATTTTTATCTAGAATTGGGTGATTAGGAACAGTGATTTTAAAACTATTAGGTTTTAGAACAGCCTCATAAACTTTAATATCTTGTTGGTAGTATTTATTAAAATAATTAATTGATTCAATTAAAGCCATTTTATTTGGGTCATGATTAGTGAGCTTTGCCCCCAAAATCACTGAAGATATATAAGTTGCAGGAATTTCTTTTAACAGTGAATTAAAATTACTAGAATCATAATCATGTGCTAATGTTCTAAATTCATTTTCATATGACCAATCCGTTGATTTTATTAAATATTGATTCGCAACGAAATTCAGCAATTTTGCTCCATTTGCTACATCAAACATTGCTAATGGATTTGATATATCTAAAGGAATTTTTGGAAATTCATTCTGATATTTTACAGCTTGGACATTAAATACCTCATGTACCATAGCTTTAGGATTAGGATGTGGGATTTTAAATTCAACTAAAAAACCTTTATGGCTTTGAGCATAATGAGACCACATAAGCATATTTAATGGATTATTATTAAAACAAGTTACACTCAGCTTTGCTTTTATAGCTGTAGGGCTTTGTTGCACAAACCTATCTGTAAAGGCTTTTTCAGCGATATAATTTTCAAATGAAGAAGCCTACACACAAAATCTACCGCACAACCAATTGGCCCGCATATAACCGAGCACTCATGAGTCGCGGAAATATTGCCATTTGGTTTGATCCTGCTACGCAATGGTATGCGCCATCAAAAGGCAAACAAGGGCGAAATCAAACCTACTCCGACGCAGCTATCCAATGCTGCTTAATGATTAAATCCTTATTCCGTCTATCTTTACGTATAGTCACTGGCTTTGTGCAAAGTCTGATTAAACTTTGCGGATTAAATTGGACCGCACCAGATTACAGTACGCTTTGTAGAAGACAAAAGCATATTGATATTGCAATCAGCTACCAAAAAAGTAGCGATGGGCTGCATCTACTCGTAGACTCTACAGGCATGAAGTTTCTAGGTGAGGGCGAATGGAAACGCAAGAAACATGGAGCTGAATATCGTCGCCAATGGCGTAAACTACATATTGGTATAGATGCCAAAACCCTACAAATACGCGCTATTCAGCTCACAACCAATAATGTCAGTGATTCACAGGTGCTTGGTGATTTACTTAATCAGATTCCACAAGATGAGCAGATTGACTCTGTTTATACCGATGGAGCTTATGACACCAAGCAATGCCGTCAGGTCATTGCAGATCGGCAAGCACATGCGGTGATTCCACCTAGAAAAAATGCGAAACCATGGAAAGATACAAAGAGTAGCTCGCTAGAGCGAAATGAATTACTTCGAACAGTTAAACGTTTAGGCAGGACATTATGGAAAAAATGGTCAGGCTATCATCGCCGCAGTTTGGTGGAAACCAAGATGCATTGCATCAAATTATTAGGCGATAAATTAATGGCAAGAAGCTTTCCTAGTCAGGTGAATGAAATTCATGCACGTGTAGCAGTCCTCAACAGATTTACGGAATTAGGTCGACCACTTACCCAAGTTACGCCTTAAATTTGGCTCAATTAGGGGCGCTTTGCATTTCAAATCTTTGTGCAACAAAGCCTAGCTGTAGAGAAATGTTGATGTAGAATTTCTTTAACATCATTCGGCGCATTATTGAATTCAATAGATGCCATACAATCATATGGATCATTAAAATTATCAGGATGGGTAAACTTTAATTGAAGTTTTTTAAATAAATTTAACACTTGAAGCTTTGGATCAAAGCTTAAATGCTTATAGAGATAATAATACTGATCATCACATTTAATATTTTCAAATTGCCTTAAATAATCTGGTCTTGAGACTTCTTGCATAAGTACATGTAAAATTTTTTCTAAGTTCATAATAAAATCATTTTTTTTAGTCTTGATAAATTAACACTAAAGATTAAATTATATAACTCAAATATACTTTGAAAAAAATCCCTCTTTTGAGAGGGATTTTAGAAGCAATTAAAACAAAAAGTACCGCTGCGCCATCGGCAACACTTCTGCTGGCTCACAGGTCAGATGCACACCATCGGCACGAACTTCATAAGTTTCTGGATGCACCTCCATTACAGGGCAATAACTATTATGTTTCATGTCCTGTTTGGTGACCTGGCGTGTCGCCTTACATGGTGAAATCAACTTTTTCAGACCTAATTTTTCATGTACGCCATCATCAATTGCAACTTGTGAGAGGAATGTAATACAGGTGTTATGTACCCCGCGCGGATAAGCCCCAAACATCGGACGATAATGCACAGGCTGTGGCGTTGGAATAGAAGCATTAATATCACCCATTGGCGCTGCTGCAATCATCCCGCCTTTAATAATCATAGATGGTTTTACTCCAAAAAATGCAGGCTTCCACAATACCAAATCAGCTAACTTACCTTCTTCAACAGAGCCAATTTCATGGCTTAAACCGTGAGTAATTGCAGGATTAATCGTATATTTGGCGATATAACGTTTAACCCGGTTATTGTCTTTATAGGCAGTATCACCTTCCAAAGGCCCACGTTGCACTTTCATTTTGTGCGCCGTTTGCCAAGTCCGTAAAATTACTTCACCGACACGGCCCATCGCCTGAGAGTCAGAAGACATCATGGCAATTGCGCCCATGTCCTGCAATATATCTTCTGCAGCAATGGTTTCGCGACGAATACGGCTTTCTGCAAAGGCCACATCTTCTGCAATCGCTGGATCTAGATGATGACAAACCATCAACATGTCCAGATGTTCATCAATGGTATTTACCGTATATGGACGGGTTGGATTGGTTGAAGATGGTAATACATTCGGTTGACCAATGGCTTTTAGAATATCAGGAGCATGTCCGCCACCTGCACCTTCAGTATGATAGGTATGAATGGTTCGGTTTTTAAAAGCTGCCAAAGTTTCTTCCAGAAAGCCACTTTCGTTTAGTGTGTCAGTATGAATAGCAACCTGCACATCGTACTGATCGGCCACAGTCAGACAGTTATCAATCGCTGCTGGTGTCGAGCCCCAATCTTCATGCAGTTTTAATCCAACTACACCAGCTTTAATTTGTTCTGCAATTGGCTCTGGCTGGCTTAAATTGCCTTTACCTAATAAACCAATATTCATCGGTAAATCATCAATCACTTGCAACATGGTGGCAATATGCCAAGGCCCTGGAGTCACGGTTGTCGCAGAAGTTCCAGCTGCCGGACCCGTACCGCCACCGACCATTGTGGTTGTGCCAGACATCAGTGCCGTTTCAACTTGCTGCGGGCAGATCCAGTGAATATGGGTATCAATTCCGCCAGCTGTTAATATTTGTCCTTCACCAGCAATGACTTCAGTTGCAGCACCCAATGGAATGGTAATATTTGGCTGGATATCCGGGTTACCGGCTTTACCGATTTTCCAGATTCGGCCATTTTTTAAGCCCACATCGGCCTTTACAATACCCCACCAGTCAACAATCAGTGCATTTGTAATGACAGTGTCAGCTACTTCGGATGACAAAAGTTGTGATTGACCCATACCATCACGAATGACCTTGCCGCCACCAAATTTAACTTCTTCACCATAAGTGGTGAAATCCTGTTCGACTTCAATGAATAATTCAGTATCAGCTAGACGAACACGATCTCCTACAGTTGGTCCAAACATTTCGGCATAAGCACGACGTGACATTTTCATGATTTATAAACCTTTATAATTCTGCTGCAATTTTTATGAATCGAGCTTGCCCATGATCCGCCCGGCGAAGCCATAAACTTCACGTTTACCTGCTAATGCAACCAATTCCACATCGCGTTTTTGTCCTGGCTCAAAACGAATCGCCGTACCAGCAGCAATATTTAAGCGAAAGCCTTTGGCCAATTCACGGTCAAACTGCAAGGCATCATTCGCTTCAGCAAAGTGAAAGTGTGATCCTACCTGAATCGGTCGATCACCAATATTAGCAACAGTCACTTTCAAGATTTCCCGACCGACATTCATTTCAATATCGCTCTCAGGTGTAAAAATTTCCCCTGGAATCATATGCTGCTCCTATACGATCGGTTGATGGACAGTGACTAGCTTTGATCCATCTGGAAAAGTTGCCTCGACCTGCACTTCTGCAATCATTTCCGGAATGCCTTCCATGACATCATCACGTGTCAATAAGGTCGTACCGTAATGCATTAATTCACTGACCGTCATGCCATCACGCGCACCTTCAAGCAATGCCGCAGAAATATAGGCAATGGCTTCCGGATAGTTCAACTTTAAACCTCGGGCTTTACGACGCTCTGCCACCAGACCCGCAGTAAAAATCAGCAGTTTATCTTTTTCTGTAGGGTTGAGTTCCATAACTGGTTCCTCATTGATATATATGTATTTCTAAGCAAAATATGTGCAAGATTCGATATTTGGTGTTCTCTCTCCCTTTGGGAGGGAGTTAGAGGGAGGGTTTTAATAAATGTTTAATCACCTCTCCCTAACCCTCTCCTATAATGAGAGGGAATTAAAGGATTACGTCCGCCAAATTCTCGGAAATGCTTCATCCAGATCGAACCAATATCGTCTTAAACGGGCGCGAATCGCGGCAAAGCCATCATGGCATTGACGAACATCATCTCCCAGAAAACGGGCGCTGATTACATCGCCAAGCAAGGTCAAGGTAACCGGTACGTCCATCCGCATAATGAGCTCACGAATTAAATCGAGATGTTGTTCCAGATAAAAACTCGCACGGTATTTTTCAGGCGGTACAGCCCAGAAGCTGCCCATCACCGCATGTCCATTCATACCTAGACACGAACTGAGCCAACGGTCATTACCTTTAAAATTCAAAGTATCTACGACCAGCAATTTGTCTTTGCGCCAAAGTTGAAAACGGTTTTGATAAGCCCCCTGTACAAACTGCTCATCTCGTGCCTGACGGCCGATCACCAGCATATCCCAACCAATAAAACTGGCTGCTGTATCTAAGTGGACGATTGTTTCGGAACTGGCATTAGCCCCATCAAATAGCATAGTTTCTTGAGGTAGCCATTCAAAAATGGCATTGTCATTTAAACGGATATGAATGTGCTGAAAAGCCTGCTTGCCATTGGTTCTGTACCATTTACCCGCACCCGGTGTTGTGACCAAAGCATGGGCATTGGCATCCACCTGCATATCAAAAGTGAGATGATCCCCACCGGCAATCCCTGCTGGCGGATGCACGATAATGGCATGACAGATTCCGTTAGATTCAGGCCATAACATTTTCTGGATGCGTACCGGACCATGATGCTTGCGGTGCTGCAAAATGGTTCGCGTAGTCTGTTGCTGCGCCTGAAATCCCATTTCCAGACGTGCATACCATAAGTTCTGCTGTGTGCTTTTTTCTGCCAGTTCATGCATCAACAAATCAACTCAATTTCATCTGAAAATGATTTTCCAGGCATTAAGCTAGGCCAATGACAGCAACAACTGCAGCTAGACCACCAACGATCTGCTTGCCATAAGGCACATATTTTTTTACGAATGCACCCAGAGCCAAGCCTGCGCCATAAATCAAAGCCATTGCTAAAACCATGCCAATAATTAATAGGGATACATGTCCGCCTTGTCCCAATTCACTTCCATGCGCCACGCCGTGGAAGCTGGCCAATAAGATTGCAGCGACAGGCAAAACCTTATTCGATTTAGTCCACAGCGCAACAGCTAAAATGACCAGTGAAGCGATGATGCCTGACTCAGCCAGTGAAGTTGAAAGCAGACCCTTGCTACCGAGCACAAAGCCTGCAACCATCGCTACTGCCAGACCGATGAGACCCGAAATTTTCCAGCGTTGATTTGCAGTCCACATCAATACACCAAAGGCAATCGCCATCATCAGGTGATCTAAACCGGTAAAAGGATGGACAAAGCCAGACCAGAATCCACTGTGATGGTCATGTCCCGCGTGAGCCATTGCCAACATAGGTAAAGCAGCAATACCTGCGACCAGTAACTGTTTGAATAGACGCATGATGAATTTCCCCTTAAGACTTAAATAAACCTTGTTTTTCAATAAAGCTGATAATCTCGTTCAAGCCATCTTGTGTTTTCATATTAGAAAATAAAAATGGTTTATCGCCACGCATCCGCTTCGCATCCTGATCCATCACCTCGAGGCTGGCACCGACCATTGGCGCCAAATCCGTTTTATTGATAATCAGCAGATCCGACTTGGTAATACCGGGACCGCCTTTACGTGGAATTTTCTCGCCACCGGCAACATCGATCACGTATAAAGTGAGATCAGATAATTCCGGGCTAAAGGTTGCCGCAAGGTTATCGCCACCACTTTCAATAATGATCAGCTCCAGCCCATCAAACTTTTCACACAAATCATCAATCGCAGCCAAGTTAATGGACGCATCTTCACGAATCGCAGTATGTGGGCAGCCGCCTGTTTCTACACCGACAATGCGGTCAGGCGACATCGCTTCATGCCGGGTTAAAAAGTTCGAGTCTTCTTTGGTGTAGATGTCATTGGTCACCACTGCCATATTGTATTTTTCACGCAGTGCAAGACATAAATTCAGGGTTAAAGCAGTTTTACCTGATCCAACCGGACCACCAATTCCAACGCGTAATGGACTACGTTCTGACATGTTGATTTCCTTTATTACATTTTCTGGGCATCAGTTTTAATGATGCTTTTCAAATTTTTTACTGCTGTTCTAATCTGAAAACTAAGACCGGAATAAGCGTGAATACTGGGTTTCGTGCGACATACTCAACATGGCATATTGCGGTAATGCGCTGCTGATTTCATGATCGTCCAAAGCTAGTGCTGCCTGTACAGCTTCAGGAATTTCCTGATGTAATTGCCAAATAATCCGCTGCCCACTCATTTGCCCGAGTGGGATGGTTTTTACTGCTGCCAGCACCTGATTTTCCAAAACTGTAAAGCTATAAGCAGTTAATACATCTGCAAGATCTAAACCCAGTTCACCACATAAATGTGCATACACCGGCACAAACCCTAATTGCTTTTTTACGCTCGGGGACTGTTTTAAAACATCTCTAATCCATGCATTCAAGGAAAATGCCAACTGCTGAGATTCAGCCAGTAATTCTTTGGATTCTCGGCTGGCTCGATACAGTTCTGCCCAATACTGAAACTGTTCTGCATCATCAAAAGTCTCTACCAGACGCTTGAGTACTGGAAGCTCAAAACGCACCAGCAGCATTTCCAATACTTCCTGGAAGTAGCTCACACAAGAGGCTTCATCATGTACCATGCCTTTTTCAATCGCACTTTCCACCCCTTGCGAATAACAGTACGCTCCAATCGGCAATGCCGTTGAAGATAGAGTCAGCAAGCTGAGTAGCTGAGATGCATTAGTGATGGACATGATGTAAAGCCTTGATTGGGCTTAAACGGTGGTCATGCTGATGCTGTGCATAAGCACCGCTTTCTGGTTCAAATGGGTGCATGACTTCCTGAACTTCAAGGCCTAAACCCTGCACCATTTCAGCCAGTACATGATCCGGTTCAAAGTACAATGCAGTAGGTGTTAACATGAGAGGAACATGACGGTTCCCTAGGTGATAGGCTGCTTTTAATAAGTCAAAGCTATTGTTTGTAGTCACCTGCATCAATTTTTCAGGTTTCGCATCGACCCGAAGAATGTCACCCTGTGCAGTTGCTATAAAAGAACCACTACGCAAGATTCCAGTACGTGGTAAATCTGCACCAATATCGACACCATTTTTTAAAGTTGCACGAAAACGGCTCTTTTGTCGTGTATCGAATGTGAGTTCAAGAGACTCAAAATCACTTTCTGGTGCAATGTTTTCCAAACGTTGCGTATAAATTTTCATAACTACCCTACTGATGCTGATAAATCCTGTATTTGTTCCAAATTGAAACCAAATATTTTTTAGCATTTAAAATTTGCATCAAAATAAAGCAGTTATCGTGCCAACTTGGTTTGTTAGAAGATCTAAAATTGAATGAAAGATAAAATCTCAAATTTTTTTGTTGAGCTAATCCGTAAGTTAAATTATTTTCTTGATTCAAAAATTTAAGCTAATATCTCTACAATGATTAAATAAGAATATGAGAAATAAATGGCAAAATTTTTAAACACAAGCGGAACAAATTTCTTTCTAGAAGAACTTATTAAAAATGCCAAAGAGCGTTTAATTTTAATTAGTCCATATTTGCGTCTCAATGATCGTATTAAAGAGCTATTGGAAGACAAAGATCGGCTAAAAATTGATATCCGTATTGTTTACGGTAAAAGTGATCTGCATCCTGATGAAATTAAATGGATGCAAAAGCTGGATTATGTGCGTCTAAGTTTTTGTAAAAATCTACATGCAAAATGCTATTTGAATGAATCAGAGTGCATCATTTCAAGCCTGAATCTCTATGAATTTAGCCAAGTGAATAACAATGAAATGGGGATTCTAATCCGCAAGTACGAAGATAATGATGTATTTAAAGAAGCTTATGAAGAAGCACAACGGATTATTCGAATTAGTGATGAAGTCCGTATTACTTTAGATGAGGTAAAAGCAGAGACCATCCCAACTGAAGAGAATAAATCAGAAGAAAATACAGCGTTCACGAAGCTGACCACAGCGAAGCTTGCAGCAAAACTAGGCTTAAAAACAGCAGACACTTTTGAGAAATTGATTGCCAAAGGTTATCTAACACTCAATGAAAATGGAAAGCATTTTTTAACAGATGAAGGTAAATCTGCAGGTGGAGAATTCCGAACTGGACAATATGGCATGTATTTTTTATGGAGTGAGAATACAGAGATTTAATTATATTTATAAATCCCTCCAAACCTCCCTTTTATAAAGAGAGGCGTCTTTCCCTCTCCCTTTGGGAGAGGGTCAGGGAGAGGGAGTTTAAATCGCCACCAGATCCCGAATCCCTTTTTCCGGCATTTCACTTCCAACACCCTGAGCAATCACTTGTCCACGTGCCATAACGGTATAACCATCTGCCAGTTCTTCAGCAAAGTCATAGAACTGTTCTACCAGAACAATCGCCATTTCACCGCCATCAGCCAGTTTACGAATTACCCGACCAATATCTTTAATGATAGATGGCTGAATCCCCTCAGTCGGTTCATCCAAAATGAGCACACGCGGTTCAGATGCCAATGCGCGGGCAATCGCCAGTTGTTGTTGCTGGCCACCGGATAAGTCACCACCGCGTCGATATTTCATTTCCTCTAATACCGGAAAAATCTCATAGAGATGTTCCGGTACTTTACGAGTTTTGGTTCCTTTAAATTTCGCCATGCCAATCAGAATATTTTCTTCAACGGTTAAAGTCGAAAAGATATCCCGACCTTGTGGCACATAGGCCAAACCTGCCCGAACGCGCTGTTCAGGACTCAGTTTGGCAATATCTTTGCCATCTAAAAGAATCAGACCTGATTTGATGGGCAAAATCCCCATCAGACATTTAAGTAGTGTCGTTTTACCAACGCCGTTACGACCCAGAACCACTGAGCACTCACCGACAGGCGCATTGAAAGACACATCACGTAAAATGTGACTACCGCCATAAAACTGATTTATGTCTTTAACTTCTAGCATCAGTCAGCCCCTTAACGCCCAAGATACTTTTCAATAACATCTTCACTGGCCTGTACTTCTGCCAATGTACCTTCAGCCAGAATCGCCCCTTGTGCCAGCACCGTGACTTTCTCACTAATAGTATCGATGAAGCTCATATCGTGTTCGACGACTACCAGGGTATGATTCTTTTTCAGTTCCAGACACAGTTCAGCAGTCCGTTCAGTTTCAGCATCAGTCATCCCTGCCACTGGTTCATCCAGTAAAATCAGTTTTGGACGTTGCATCAGCAGCATGCCAATTTCCAACCATTGTTTCTGGCCGTGAGATAAAAGCCCTGCAGGTTTGTGAATAAATTCCTGCAAGCGGATCTGCTGTAAAGATTCATCCAAGGCATTTTGTGCATCCGGATCGAGCTTGCTGAAAAAGCTTTTTTTCACCCGTTTATCTTTAGGTGCAGCCAAGAGCAGATTTTCCATCACGGTAAAATTTTCAAACACTGTCGGTTTCTGGAATTTACGCCCGATGCCAGCTTCGGCAATTTCTTCAGTACTCATTTTCGCCAGATTATAGGTCTGGCCAAAAAATGCAGAACCTTCAGTAGGACGGGTTTTCCCAGTAATGACATCCATCAATGTGGTTTTACCCGCGCCGTTTGGCCCAATGATGCAGCGCAATTCACCTTCTTCGATATACAGCGATAAATCATTTAAGGCACGGAAAGCATCAAACCAGACACTGACTTTTTCCAGATAAAGTGCGATCCCATGGCTAAAATCTGGCCCTTGCTCTTTTGGTCGGCCATAGCCTTCAGAAGCATGGCCGCCATGAGGTTGTAAAATTTCACTCATTCGCTACGCTCCTTTTTAAAACGGTCGAATAAACCAATCAAACCTTTAGGCAGGAAGATGGTGACCACAATAAATAATGCCCCCAGAATTAGTAACCATGCTTCCGGATAAGCGACAGTAAAATAAGTTTTTACTGCATTAATTAAGCCTGCACCCAGAATCGGCCCAATCAAGGTACCTCGACCACCAGCCGCTACCCAGACTGCCATTTCAATCGAGTTCACTGGATTCATTTCGCTTGGGTTAATAATCCCGGCTTGTGGTACATACAGTGCACCAGCGATACCTGCAATCACAGCAGATAATACCCAGGCTGAAAGCTTGTACCATAAGGTGCGGTAACCCAAATATTGCAGACGATTTTCACTATCACGAATTGCGCCAAGCACACGACCATAAGGTTTATTCATTAAATGGCGTAGACCAACAAAGCACAGCAATAACACCAGAGCCGTGATAAAACATAGGCTAGCACGCATTGGTGCTGAGGTAATGTCCATGCCTAAAATGGTTTTGAAACCGGTAAATCCGTTATTCCCGCCAAAGCCTGTTTCATTACGGAAGAATAAAAGCGCTGCCGCAAAGGTCATCGCCTGAGTAATAATCGAAAAGTAAACGCCTTTGATTTTGGAGCGGAAAGCGAAGAAGCCGAAAATAAAAGCAATCAGTCCTGGTATCAGAACCACAAGTATCATGGCCCACCAGAAATGATTGGTCCCCACCCAAAACCAGGGTAACTCAGTCCAGCTCAAAAAACGCATAAAGTCAGGCAAGCCATCGCCTGCTGATTGACGCATTAAGTACATGCCAAAGGCATACCCCCCCAAGGCAAAATACAGGCCATGACCTAAACTTAAAATACCGGCATAGCCCCAGACCAGATCAAGCGCCAACGCCACCAACGCTAGGCACATGATCTTGCCGATCAAAGTGACCCAATAAGCAGACAGATGCAGGCTCGAATCTGCTGGCAATAAATGCAGCCATGGCAAGGCCAGTAAAATAACAAAACAGATCGCAATTGCGAGTGTGCTATAAGGTTTATCTGAAAGTAATGATGTGATTTTCATAGGCTTACTCCACAAAGCGTCCTTTAATGGCAAACAAACCTTGTGGACGTTTCTGAATAAACAAAATCACAAGAACCAAGAGAATAATTTTCGCCAATACTGCACTCATACCAATTTCCAGTACGGTACCACTGACACCTAGTCCCAAAGCGGCAAGAACTGCACCCCATACTTGACCAACCCCACCGACAACAACCACAAGGAAAGCATCAATAATATAGTTCTGGCCCAAATCTGGCCCCACATTACCCACTTGCGCCAAGGCACAACCGGCAAGACCGGCAAGACCTGAACCTAGACCAAATGCCATCATGTCAATTCGGCTGGATCGTATACCGACAGCACGAGCCATCTGACGATTTTGCGTTACGGCACGGACAAATAAACCAAAACGGGTTTTATTGAGTAGATAAACCAGCAACAGTAAGACACCAATAGTAAAGACAATAATTGCGATACGGTTATAAGGTAGCATCAGGCTTGGAGTAATCGAGATCCCGCCTGAAAGCCATGAAATATTGGACACTTCGACATTTTGTGCACCAAAGATCATCCGCACCACTTGCATCAGGATCAGGCTCACGCCAAAGGTTGCCAATAAGGTTTCCAGTTGACGGCCATATAAAGGACGAATCACGCTACGTTCGATCAGCATGCCAATCGCTGCGCTGACAATAAATGCCGCAGGAATCGCTGCAATCAGATACCAATCTACCCAACCACTAAAATGGGATTTAAAGAAACTTTGCACTACATAAGTGGTATAAGCCCCGATCATGATCAGCTCGCCATGCGCCATATTAATGACACCGAGCAAGCCATATGTAATGGCTAATCCTAAAGCCGCAAGCAATAAAATACTGGCAGTACTTAAACCGGAAAATACATGTCCAGCCCATTCACTGGCCTGAATTCGAGTTTTGATACTGCTTCTGGCATCGACCAGCGCTGCTTTTAAATCGGGATGCAGATTTGGCTGAGCCAGTTCATTTTCAACCAGTGCAAGAACGTCTGGTCTATTGGAGTCTTTTAAAACTTCTGCCGCTTCTATTTTGGTCAGCACATCTTCAGACTGATAATCCAGACGTGCTTTTAACTGGGCAAAACGTGATTTAACCGTATTATTTTTTTCATTTAAATACATCTGATTGATAGCTTGAGCATCAAGTTCAGACAAGTTACTTTCCAGAATATCAATCGCCTCAAGTCGCTGAGAGGCTTCGTCTGAATTTAATTTCTTTTTTGCTAAACCGAAGGTCAGTGCTTTATGTAAGGTATTTACCAACGTAATTTGCGTTACATCAGATGGCCAGGTTTCAACGGCTTTTTTATCCGGATAGCTGACCAATTTGTCTTCTGCTTCCAGAATATAAGTATTGCCTGCACTGTCAGTATAAAGCTGATCTTTTTCAACAAATTCTGCCAGCTGATCAAGTTGTTCAACACTGGCTGGCCACTGATTTAATAAAGCACGACGAGTGGCAAAGTCCCCACGAACAAACTGCTGAATGGCATCAAGTGACTGTTGAGATGATTGTGATACGGTTGTTTCGCTAGATTGAGTTTCCGCATGCACCATATTGAGACATAAACACTGACTCAAAATTAAAAAAATGGCCGCGAGATTTAGGCGAGTGGACATGAGTGCCCTCCCTATTTATATATTTAACGCTATCCCGTCCGGGAAATGAAAAACAAGAAAGGCCTACTGCCGAAGCAGCAGGCTTCGGAGAAAATTATTTAGGAATGTATGGGCTCCATGGCTCAGCAGCAATGGTTTTCGGTGTCTTATAAACCACATCAAACTGACCATCGCCACGAATCTGACCAATCATCACCGGTTTATGTAAATGATGGTTGTTAGCATCCATTTGTAACTGATAACCAGATGGTGCATCAAAGGTCTGACCTGCCATTGCTTCACGAACTTTATCTACCTCAGTAGAACCGGCTTTTTCTACCGCCTGTTTCCACATATTGATACCGACATAAGTCGCTTCCATCGGGTCATTGGTTACAAACTTATCTGCATTAGGCAGTTTGTATTCCACTGCATACTGTTTCATCTTACCGCTGAATTCGGTATTTTTAGGATTTTTCACGGACATGAAGTAGTTCCATGCCGCTAAATGACCGACCAATGGCTTGGTATCAATACCACGAAGCTCTTCTTCACCTACAGAGAATGCCATCACCGGAATATCAGAAGCTTTAATGCCCTGATTACCCAATTCACGATAGAACGGTACGTTTGAATCGCCGTTGATGGTTGAGATCACCGCAGTCTTTTTGCCTGCAGCAAATTTTTTCACGTTACCGACAATGGTTTGATAATTACTATGACCAAATGGTGTGTACTCTTCCATGATGTCAGCATCAGCGACGCCTTTAGATTTCAGGAAAGCACGGAGAATTTTGTTGGTGGTACGTGGGTAAACATAATCGGTACCTAGTAAGACAAAGCGTTCTGCTTTACCGCCTTCTTCACTCATCAGATATTCAACAGCCGGAATCGCTTGCTGGTTAGGCGCAGCACCGGTATAGAAAATATTTTTAGACTGTTCCTGTCCTTCGTACTGGACTGGATAGAATAATAAGCCGTTTAACTCTTCAACCACTGGCAATACCGATTTACGCGATACTGAAGTCCAGCAACCAAAGATAACAGCAACTTTATCCTGAGTGATGAGCTGACGTGCTTTTTCAGCAAATAGTGGCCAGTCAGATGCTGGATCAACGATAACCGGTTCAAGCTTTTTACCTAAGACACCCCCATTGGCATTGATTTCATTAATCGCCATCATTGCTGTATCTTTTAATGAAGTTTCAGAAATGGCCATCGTGCCAGATAAAGAATGCAAAATACCAACTTTAATCGTTTCCCCACTAGTTGCAGCTGCTTTCGGCTCAGAGGTAGCGGCCGTTTTATCTTCAGGCGACTTCGAACAACCTGTTAAAGTCAGTGTCCCCAACATCGCAGCAACAATTAAATTTTTAGAAAACTTTTTTTGTTCGACTTTCATTTACTTCTCTCCAACCCTAGTTAGGCTTTTTTAGAAAATTTGAGAGAAGCTATTCAAATACTGTGCCACTTTTAATTTATAATTTTAAACCACTGAATTTCATTATGATTATCTACTTCGAATAAAAATAGAGATTAAATTTTGCACCAATAAATACATGTTGCCCTAAAATAGAAAATAAAGTCTGAGGCTGAAAATCAATTAATTAGACTATAAAACCTCAAAAAAGTGCAGGCTTTTCAAACTTAAATTTCAATAATGCTTATTTATGATGCGTTTTCTAACCTTGAGTTCATTTCTAAATTTTAAAACTCCATATTGTTTCTTTTTTAAGCATAACTTTTTGGCTTATTCTAAAAATCCGTTCATATTTTTAAATTTTTTGACTACTCACTCTTCTTATTAAAGCACCTCAAACTCAATTCTGCGATTTTTTTTACGCCCTTCGGAAGTTGTGTTATCAGCAACTGGTTTATTCGAACCAAGGCCTTCAGTGCTTAAAGATTCAGCCGGAATATTCTTATGAATTAGATAAGTTTTAACCGCATCTGCACGTTGCTGACTCAAGATGATATTTTTATCAGCATCTCCAGAACTGTCTGTATGCCCTAAAATCTTGACCTTTTTTCCACGCACACGTTTCAATACAACTGCCATTTCATCTAAAATCTGCACCCCTGATGCCGCTAAAATTGCACTACCAGATTCAAATTCAATAATACGATTTTTTAATACAGCATCAATAATCTGCTGTTCTGCCTGATTCAGTGAAAACTGGGTATTTAAGCGAAAATTTACTGGTATCAAACTTTGAAATTTGGTGGTGTTTCAAAAAGTATGCTGACATTAAATGAAGCCATTATTGATGTAAAAAAAGGTTAAGTCGAAAGCTTTAAAATGGTTTTCAATCTTTTTTGAAAAATTACAACTCCTTCTAAAACCGCGCCTAATTCGATGCCTTATTTTGCAATTATTACCTTCAATACCTACAGTAAAAAATTTACCAATACTTTGCTTGCAGTTTTTAAAAGCAGTGATGAAACTGTCCCAATGATCACTTGCAATTCGGGTGTAGTGAATACCTAATTGTTTAAGCTTTGTCTTCAATCGTTGAACTGTAGCTAAGTCTCTTTTACCCCAAACATAAGCAACAATCTCACCTGTTTCTCGATGGTAGGCGTAAATAAGCCATTGTTTATTATTTTTATTTCCCACGAAAGTCCAAAACTCATCAACTTCAAGAGACTCATAATGACTTTGTTTAGGCTGAATTTGGTAGGTCGATTCGGTTAAAGTACGTAAAACTTTACCGATACTGATTCGCTCAACTTCAGCGATATCTCGTATACCACTACCTCTGACCATCAACTGTAATATTTTTCGAGTAATGCCTGAATTACATCCTAGATAGCTCAGAGCATGGTCACCAATAAACTGACGTTTACAGTCTTTGCACTGATAGTTTTGTTTCCCATCTACTTTGATGCCATTTTTCTTTATACTGTCACTGAGGCAGGTTGGACATTTGATTTCTAGAGTTATTCGCATTTCTCTATTTTATCAAAATTCAACCTGCTTTGTTTCAGCATACTTTTTGAAACACCACCTGAAATTTAACTTGAGTTGTTTGTAAATCTTCAGAGTTGGGCAATTTTCCTGTCAGCTTAATCTCTGTTCCTTTTACCGTTAAATTGCCCTGTTTCACCTTTTTAAGATCATCATTAATCACTTTCGTTACTGTATTTATCCAGTCACTCGGTGTTGTAACCTGGCGAACCTGAATCTGATCCACCACATTTTGCTGTCCATAAATGCTATAAGCTTTAGCCAAAATCTCAGTCTTTATTTTCTCATTTGGCACTACCCCTTCAATCACAATCGGTTGAGCAAAAATCATAAAGCTTGTACTTAGCCCTAAGACACTTATTAGTATTTTTATTGGGTCAATATAGTTCTTTTTTTTCATCTTATTCTTCAATAAATGTTTGTTTAAAAATTTGAATAATATTAGTCAGGCTCATCCGTTGTTGATTCAGTATTTGTTCTAACACTGCTAGTCCTGCATTTTGTTCTAGATAAGGATCAATCCAAGCCGCGTGCACCAAGGACACCCAATGCTGACTCTGCATATTTTGATTAAAAATATCGCCCAAAGCTATACTATCAGTACCTTGGAAGCCACATAATAAAACCGGTTGATCTGCATGCAACAATCCAATAAATAAATGACTAGACTGTTTCTGTATAAACAGGCTAATCAGATTGATCCAAAATGCAGCGATTTCATAGCAATAGGGCACATTATGAATAGGTAAAATCAGAATTTTATTTAACCGGTCTGTACCCTGCTGAATAATGGGTTGCAGTAATAATCCGAGTGCAATCAGTGTTTGTACCAGTTCATATACTGTACCCCCCATGAGCCTAGCCAGCGAATTCAATGTCTGCATATCATAAAAATGCTGAACATCTTCAGCACTATATACCGAACTTTGATCTGTTAATTTACTTAATTTATCCAATAAAATATCCGGACTTTGAATCGAGCGTATCACCCGATTACGCTGATAAAGCTCGATCAGCGTCGGTTTAAACCGGTAAGTTAAATACATCAAGTTTTCATGAGACTGATCCGTTTCAATAACTTGTCCTAAAACCATTGGAAAATGACGGCCTGAATAATCTTCACTGCTGATCAGGTTTGCCACCAAAAACTGACCTACCTGAAGATTGACTAGGAAAAAATCTAAAGATGGCAATTTGATATAATACTGCTTGAAATTGTTAGACTGCATCGCATATTCAAGCGCTTTACTGATCCAACGGTCTATAGATTGAATCAGCCCATGCTGGCCTTGGGATTTTAAGAAGTCACCATGAGCTGGGCATTTTCCATAATAAAAAGGCTGGGTCGATAGTTTATACATCGCCACTCACCTCAAAATTCTGCTCCCATAAATTGATCCACATCATGGTGCAGTTGCCTCTAACTGTTGCTGGCTAGTCGCCATCGTTAAAGATGACGTTAACTGACCATTGTTAGTTGCCGACTGTGCAGCAACCACTCGAACCGCCTTGTTTGACATGACCTGATCAACCAGCTGTAAATTGTGATACCCCGCACCTCCTGCAATCGAACTGGAAGTATCTCCACTGACCAGACGGAAATTAACTTTTACTGCTAGGTTCGGCTGCGCTTTGCTCTGCCAAACCATTTCAAAAATATTCTCTTTTTGCTGCCGCTGCGCTGAATCAATTAATCGATTAATCCCATATTCACCTGGCTCATCAAAAATGGTATGGGTCTTCCCTTCAAGATCGACTACGCTAATCCGTGCACCTGGAATTGTTCCGGGATTTGGCCAGATAAAATTCACCCATTGTTGAATGCCGTTTTCAAAATGCATACGCTGTCCATCAATCTCAATGCTATAGGACAATACATTCGGATTTTCCAAAGGATAGAACTGGAAATTTGACTGATTTGAAGAGATTGCTCTATTCGAACTTTGGTTTAATTCACCTGTAGCGACCCCATGTACAGGTGCAACATAATTTTGAAAATTTGACACAAAAGCAGGATTCAAACCGACACCTAAATCCTGCCAGGTTTTAGAAGTCAGCTGATAGCCACGACGAATTACTAAAGGATCCAGATATTCTTTTACAAAGCGGGCAATACTGCCATTTTCAGCAAAAATCTGGTTAATCTCGGCCGTCGTTGCTTGCAGGCTGGCTTGGCTGCTAAATGGGTATTTATGTGCAAGACTATTGTTAAATGGCTGATAAGCGTAAATCTGCCATAACTTATTGATTTCAGCCTGTGCTGGTGGAATCAGACTCGAAAAGGCCTGTGTCAGTGGTGCGACTAAAATCTTTTGCAGGATTTGCTGATCGAGTTCCTGGCTTCCTGCCGACATTTTTTCAGTGACAAATTTCTGGCTTAAATTAAAGGTAGAATTCTGCTCATGAATCGTTTGTCGTAGTATAGCCATACTTGCTGGACCAATATCACCAGAACTTTTCAGGTCATTAAACTGACTACGCATCTTGCCCAGTAACTCAAGATATTCATCTAGTAATGATTTATTTTGCAGGTCATCTCGCTGGCGGACAATTTGGTATAGCATCTGAAAATCTTGGGCAATTATGCCTTGAGACAAATGAGCATCTGCATTTTGTGCCAGATTTTTCTCATCATGTCTTAAAATTTTTCGTTTAAACCAGGCCATGAAACCTTTTTGTGGCGTCGCTAATTCCGCTTGAACCATTGGATTATCCCAACTGGTTTCTTTGGCAACACGTTGCAATAAGATTCGGATTGGAGAATGTTCTGTTTCTCCCAGAATATCCATTTGGCGGATTTGCTGGTTCATGTCTGCTGCTTTAGCATAATGAATACCATTCAGGAACTTACGCCATTCGGCAATATATTCTTTTTTATACATCTCTGTGAGCTGTTTACGGATTTGTTCCGGACTGCCACTAAAACTGAGATCATCAGATTTTGAGACATTCAGTACCCAGTCTTTACTCTCGGTCGGATTTTGTGCCGCCTTTTCAATCGCAGGTTGTACATACTCGTTCCAGGCTTGATAGCTAAAAAAACCCGGTATGGCATAACCACCTAACATCGTGGATTGAGTATCTTGTTTTAGGATCTGTTTCAATGTCAAAGTGGGGTAACGCACAGAAGCACGCATTTTTATCTCGTTATAGACGCGATCTCGTGCCGAAACGCCTGTTGTAATCGCGGTTAAAATCTGACGGCTTTGCTCGACCAACACTGCATTAGAATTTAATTGAGGAAAATGCTGGCGATTGGTTAAGGTCATGGCATAACTTAATAGCTGTTCAGCTTTCTGAATCATCTCGGCACGAGGCATCTCACCACGATGGGTGTCCAACCAGGAACGCCAGAAACGGGTGACCTGATCGCTCAGATGTCCCGCCTCGATATACTGCCGATTACTCAGCATCAAGTAAGTTTTCAAGGCATTATAAGCATCTTGCGGATTCTGCTCAGATGGTTCTGATATCACTTGTTGCACTTGAACAGTTTGCTGTACAGGTACATTGATATAATTGGCTTTCAGATGAGCTTCATTTAATTTGAGCTGTTGTAAGTATTGGGCAATATTTTGTTGTGTGGGTTGCAGTACCAGCAACTCTATCCCTTTTAAATATTCAGTTTCGAGCTGTTCTCGAATTTGATCACCTTGATAGAGTCCAAAACTGTATTTTAATGGAAGCTGCTGTTCATATTGATCCAATTGTTGTAAATGTTCTTGCAAAATCAATAAAGCATCCAGTTGGGTCGAGAGTTCATGACCAGATTGCTGTTGCAGCTGTACAACTTTATTTAAATCATTCTGGATTTCGCTCATTAGTTGCTGGTTATTACGATATGACCAGATCCATAAACTGAGTACAATCGCAACTGTCAGCAGAGTGCCTATAAACCCGATAAAACGCTGACGTTTACGCAGCGGGTTAATCTGTTGTTTAACCAGATTTTTATCTTTTAAAATCACTTCTGAAAACAGGTTTTTTAGAAAATATCCATGATCTTGAGATATCGATCGTGTAGGTAGACCAAATTCAGCATCTTCACTTCGAATCAAGTGAAAATCTTCAGCAATCTGTTCGGTTTTTGGGCTTTCAATGGTTCCTTCCTGCAGGGCACTAGTAAAGTAAAAGCCACGAAATACTGGTTTAAACTGGTAAGGATTTTCCTGAAATAGGGCTGAAATAAAGGTTCTTAATACCGGTTTTAAACTTTTAAACTCAAGCGGAAAAGTCATCACACTTGGTGAAATATATTGAGAATGACGACGAGACAAATGGGTATGACTGACATTTTTTAGACCGTCATATAAAATATTATAATGCTTCTCAAAGAGCTGAACCGCATTCTCACTGGACTGAGGATCGTAGGCTAAGGTAGCACCCCAGGTCTTATTGAACTCATGCTCGCTATAACAATCAAAAAATTCAGTAAAGCCGGCAATCAGATCCATTTTAGAAAAGATCAGATATACGGGTGTTACAACTTCTAAACGTTCAGTCAAGTCCTGAATCCGGGCACGCAATTTTTTTGCCAGTTGAATTGATTTGTCCGGGCTCTGGCTCACCAGCTCAGCAATGCTGACAATGACAATTAGCCCATTAATTGGTGCTTTAGAACGACTCTTTTTTAGAATATTGAGAAAACCCAGCCATTCGGAATGATCTTCGCTATATACTGAATAACGTCCGGCTGTATCCAGTAAAACACCGTCTGTAGAGAAAAACCAGTCACAGTTTCGTGTACCACTTAAACCAGCAGACACCGTTTTACGATGGGTTTCTTCAAACGGGAAATTTAATCCAGAATGATAAATCGCTGAACTTTTTCCTGCCGCCGGATTGCCAATGACCATATACCAAGGCAATTCATAAAGGGCTGCATTGCCTTTACGATCCCCCAATTTAGATTTTCGGAGAAGTTGGATTGACTGCTTCATTTGCTGATTAATCAGTTGCAGTTCTTCCTTATTTTTATATTTATTTTCTGCTTCAGCATTTTTGGACATGGCCTCAGCTAGCGCCTTACCCTTTTTGCCATGGCGATAGCGTTGAATCAGCTCATAAATTCCCCAGCCAACCAGAACAGCAATATAAATAGCTGCCAGACTCCAGAAGATCCGATCAGATACCGTATTCTTCATTGAAATCAGAACAACTAAGAAAGATAGGGCCATGATCACTTTAGGATGAGTGACATATTGCCAGACATAACCTAGGATCGTATAAATTAATGTATTCACTATAATCTCTAATTATTCTATATTTTTAGTTATTTATGCGACTAAAGCTGTTGCTTCAAATTTTTCTAAATCTTTATTTTCACAATAAATATATGTGTTTTCTTGTTCCAGGCTATAGGTTATCGTAATAATATTGTCCCGCATCTGTGTCACTAACATCATCCCAAAAATATGTCCTAAACATTGCGTATTTCCTATAAAAGATTGGATATAAATAAAAAATTCTGGATGAACTCCAATCGGAATAAAAGTTTGCTGTAATTGATGAAGGTTTTTGGATTTTTTTGTTTCATCTAAGAGCAATACAAAGGCCTGTTCTTTTTCGATCTGACCAGCTAAATCTAACTGCTGCTCAGTTAAATAATTTTTTAACTCTTTGATCTGAGTACTTATTCTTATTTTTTGTAATACAGGAACTACCTCAAGAACGACCTGTTCAGCAGTTAAGCACCAACTGGCAGCATATTCTGAAGCAATATATTGCTCATTTTGCCAAAGTTGTTCATCCAGCCAGTCCTGATCGATTTCAGAATCCACCATAATAATCAGGTTTGCTTGTCCAGGCTGCTGAGCAATCTCTTGTAAAAGTTCAATATAAGAAGCATAAGCCTTTGGTTGGCTGAAATAATAGAATTCAATATGCAAATGATCTGCCAAGAATGAGTAATTATCTTCTAACTGCTGTAAAAGTTGAGTTTGAAAAGCCTGATCATCCCAAGTGTGAATCAGATTTTCTGCTAATAAGATATAAACATTGAGACGATTTAAACGTACTACAGTTTCTATCTCTTTATGAGAAATATCCTCTTTCTCATTGAAATTTTCATGAAGATTTTCTGGATTCCATCCGGGATGTATACGGTATTGGTAGGTAAACTCACTCTCATAAAAAAGTGCAGAACGTTTTAATTGCTGGGAAATCCCTTGCAAGCTATGTTCATGCTGTTGCAGTTGCTGCCAAATTAACTGCTGTATTCGTCGTTCACGTGTAGTCAAAATTAAAGATTGATCTTCATCATCATTTTGAGTTTTTTCCAGCCACTGATCGAGTGCTGTAATACGATAAGATAAAAGTGGCAGGCCATAATTATTGCTCAGTTGGAAATCCAGTTCAGGGCTTCTAAACTGTTGCATAAACTGTATGATTTCTTCATTTTCTCCAAAACAATGCCAAGCAGCACTAGATAAAATGTTCAAAGTGTAATGCTGGGCTGTTTGCTTAGCTAAATTCGCAGCTTGTTTTTCTTTTTGCTGTATTAAAATAGATAATTCCTGATCTTTTTGTTGCTGCAGTTTTTTGTTGCGGAAATATTGAATAGTTTTATAAATAAAATAAGGGCTTAGAATTAGTAGACAAAGTGAAATTGGTAACAAGATAAAAGACCAGATCAGATCCATTTGGGATGGATCGTAGTTGCTATCTCGCCAGTAATAGATCACTAAAGTGCCAATTAAAATAGTAAGGACCAGAAAAGCAGAAATGATAAATTTGATCATGCCATGCTCCCCTTTAAGCAATAACACGTTTCATTATTATGTTCAGCCTGTTTAGGCATGATGAAGGCCCCTTGACCCAATGTCATTGAACTGTCTTTACCAAGCTCTATAGATAAAAGATCTTGTTTATCCAGAATCAGTCGAATATCGACTTGCATAGTCGGACTGCACCAAGTGTTGATCATTTTTTGTAATTTAAGGCTGTATGTCCCTTGGGCTAAGAAATTTAGATAATCCTTTCGGCGTAAAGGACCAATCATAATTTCGATTCTTTCATCTATTTGAGTAATATTTTCACCACAAAAACTATTTATGCCGAGTGCAACTGGTTGAGCTTCACTCAAAGAACTTTTCTGCTGATCATCTAAATGGAATTGCTCTGGCATCAGCTGCTTGATTTCAAAATCAAATTGAAAAATACAGGACAGAATGGTTTTCAAAGCATATTCACTATTATTTTGTCCCTGCATTAAACCTGCAAATTCAGCAAAATAATCATCTATGTACTGTTGGTCTTGTTGCTCTTCCACATAACCATTTAAGGCATGTAAAATTTTTAAGTAGTGATTATCCTGTTCAATTTCATACCGCACAGGCAAGTTGTAGTTCAGGCAGGCATCTATATATTGCACAGTGAGTTTGTTATTAAACAGCCCTAAAAAATACAGACTTTGTTCACGCTGTTGGCGTACTGCATGTCTGACTTTATGGGTGTAGGTATAAGGTAATACCCCCTGAATCCCCGTCAGCCCCAGCATCAGATTAGTGATTTGTACCCTTTCATTGTCTAGCTGAAGTGATTCAATTTCAGATACTGGAAAATTCAGATTCAATGAACTTAAGAAATAAAAAGTATTATTCCATTTTTGTTGATTTTGCTGCTGAGGATCATGTCGTAGTAACCGCGTTGCCTGAACCAGTTCAAATGCAGTCGGTCGCTGATAGAGCTGATCAATTACAGAAGTCTCTTGCCACCAACGTTCTGCACGCATTGGTATAACTCCTGTTTTGATTCTGAGTCCAGCACAGTCATCTCCACATAACTATTCATCTGAACTTTTAAATTAAAAATATGATTTAGAATCTGGGCAAAAATATAAATACTTGTACCCCGAAAAACTTGGGTATCTAGCTGGATCTCGACTTTAACCCCTCGAACAAACAGTGGAAATGGATGATGATCAATCAGCTTTTGTCCCAAGGAAAACTCAATCGCCTGAATTGAATTAATAATGTGCTGATTTTCTTTCGTTTGTGGTAAGTTATAAAGCTCAAACAGCTCTTTCATATGACTAACTGAATCCCCTTTCATCAGAGACAAATTATTCAAAGACAGATGAGAAATGATTCGCCATTGTTCTAGCTGTTTTTGCTGAAAACGATAAGGTAAGTTCGGCCGTTTTAATAATTTACCTTTCCGTACCAGATGATTTTCATTGAGAGATAAACTGTTTTGATCCTGATGATAACTTTGATAAGGCAAATCCCTATTAGTACATAGTAAACGTACACTAATAAAATCAGAAGTCGTCGTTCCCGGTTTTAAATTCTTGGAAATAATCGAGTATTTAAAATCAATACTGTTATTTTTATTCGCTGCTGGTAAAAGCTGATAGAAAAACTGTTGGTTCTCCTGATGAGAATGACTCATGGCAAAAAATGGCAATACTTTATAAATCAGTTGATTCTTGTCACTCTTTTCTCTTAAGAGATTCATCTCAGTAATGCCGTAAACCTGAAAATATTCAGGATGATGAGCATCACTGATTAAAGGATATTCGAGTTGTTGATGATCAATTTTTTGAGGTTCAGCCTGTTTTTCAAACAAATTGACGATTGGTGTGCTAAACAGCTTGAAGTTTGCACTATTTAACTCTGCATAATTTCGGATGACCGCTTGATCATTCAGGTCTACCTTAAAATGAATCTGCAATTCGAAATCTGTAATATCTTCCATCACAGATTTTAAAAAATTTAAATTGAGATTTAAAAAATTAAATTTTTCTGGAAAACAGAAATATTCAGTCAACAGACGATAAGCTTGATGTGTATGTTGATCAATCGGAAGAATACTTTCCTCCTCAGTAAAACCCATCACTTCAAATGGACGAGCAATATCAACTTCGTGATTCTGATATTTTAAAGAAAAATGGGTGTCAGACTTAAAAATCGTATCGAGAACCTGTAAGGGAAAATTAGAAATCGCATCCAGATATAAAGACAATTTTTGTCGGGCTAATAGTTCAAGTTGCTGATTAAATATTTCAAATTTTATAATAAGTGTGGCATTACGATTCAAATGAATATAGGCAGAAGGATGCGTTTTAAAGCTCACTTCTTTCAACTGGATTGGTAATAAAGTGACATCATTCACGGTACGGTATTCACACTGGACACCACGAATACTGCGCGCCTTTAAGACTGTATTTTTCGGAATTATATAGTCTTCTTTTAAGTTCTTTGTCTTATTGCTATCTTCGAAGCTGACGAGTGAACAGGCAGGAAAAGTTTTTAGATATTGTGGAAACATCACCTCAAAAATTGAGCGTGTAAAGATTTCATAACTGTCATTCAGCTTTTTATCAATACGTGCGGAAATCAGCGAAAATGCCTGTATCAGCCGTTCAATATGTGGATCATCAATATGTTCTTGATTTAAAGATAAGCGTTGCGCAATTTTAGGATATTTAGTAGCAAACTCTCGTGATTGCTGGCTAAACTCCTGTAACTGCTTTTCATAATATGGTAGTAAATCTTCAATCACATGCAGCCTGCTTATTTCCGAGCCAAGATAACGTATTGCTGTGTTGTTGGTTTAAGTAATGCATCAAACATCACCGCCTCATATAAAGGTGAAATATTTAAGTAGGCTGAAATACTTAAATACAGGCTACCCATGTTGTTTTCATTAATGAGCATCTCTACTTTTACCTGTTTTAAACGCGGTTCATGTGCACTGATAGACTGCTCAATTGAACGGCAAATTTTGTCACGATCTGTAGGATTCGCAGTCGACAAGCCAACAAAATCAATAATTCCAAATTGCAGAATTGAATTTTTTATCCCAGGATAATGCTCTTCCGTTTGGTTCAGGCGAGTCATCCGATTATTTAAAAGATCTTCGAGATCATGGGCAATGGATTGTCTTAATTCTTGTATAGACAAACCTTGTCCATTGTATTGATCATCTACAGGTAATAAACGTTCGAATAACGTACTTCTAAATCCATAAGGATAAAGTTGATCCAGATTCATATTCTTTTCATTAGATATTTTCTAAAAGAGAAAGATAAAGGCTAGGGATATCAGCCTTTATCCAGGCTATGTAAATTAAGCTGCGTAAGAAGCAGTATTATTTGATAATGACCATTTCTTGGTAACTGCACCTTTTTGCGAACCGTTAATATCCTGCTGATTATAAGTCCACTCAACTGCAGCATATTTCAAACCAAATGTTTCAGTTGGAACGCCTTCCTGATTCACATTTGGTGTCACTTGAGAAACCAAGACATGCTTGAGTTTGATCTGCAAATACTTGATACGTTTGTCACCGTTGGCACAATAAAAATCAATTTGTACTTCATCAAAGGTATACCCTGCAGAGCAAGCCTCCCAAAGCTTTGGACTCGTTGCATCCAGATCCTTTACAAAGACCATATCAGAATGCTCAACTCGTTCTGCAGTATGGCCGCCCACACTTGAAGAGGTCGCGGATTTAGGCTGACGGATATGGTGTGCCCATGAATTTACTTCTAACCAGCTTTTATGTTCAGAATCGCGTGATTCGCCATCGACTTTATATTTGCCACGAAATTGGACGTAAATGTCTTTCATTTTAATAATTATCCTATTGTTATAAATACTTATAGTTCTTTAATCGCAGTAGTCCTATTGACTTGACTGCGGCAATTCAGTGACCAGCCTGAGTGATACAGAGAGCTCATCTAACTGAAAATGTGGTCTTAAAAAAACCACAGACTTGTAGTGACCAGGTTCAGCTGGATTTTCTACAACTTTGATCGAAGCTTCACGAAGCGGATATTGAGCTTTTGCTTCTTGTGAAGCACCGTCGTCTAGTAAAATGTACTGAGACAGCCAGTCATTAAGAAAGGCTTCAACATTTCCAGCCGAGGCAAAACTGCCCACTTTATCCCGCATCATGGCTTTTAAATAATGAGCGATACGTGAAACTGCCATAATGTATTGAATTTGACCTGATAATGCAGAATTGGCATTAGCAATATCATTGTCATATTTTTTGGCTTTTTGCACAGACTGTGCACCAAAGAACGCAGCATAGTTCGTATTTTTGCAATGGACTAAAGGAATAAAACCAAGATCACTCAGCTCTTTTTCACGCCGATCGGTAATGGCAATTTCTGTTGGACATTATTCATCCAGAGGTATTCATTATGATGTTCACCAGAAACTTCCTCGATATAATTGAAGCCCTCAGTCACTGTACCTTCACGTGGATGATAAGGTAAGCGTCCCAGTACTCGAGGAATAGTCAGTGCCACATAGCGAGCATCTTCGCTTTCACGGAAAGAACGCCACTGTACATACTCTGCTGTTTCAAAAATTTTAGAAACATCACGTGGACGATCAATATCAGTAAATGATTCTAGTCCAAACATTGATGGGCTTGCAGCAGAAATAAATGGCGCATGTGCTGCCGCAGCGACATGAGAAATCTGTTCCAGAAGGTACGTATCTTCAGGTGTGCGGTCAAATTCATAGTCACCAATCAGCGTTGCATAAGGTGCACCACCGAATGAACCATATTCTTCTTCATAGATTTTCTTGAATAACGTACTTTGATCAAAATCGGTCGCACTTTGGAAATCTTTAATTAGTTCCCTTTTTGTAGTATTCATCATCCGGATCTTGATTAAAGAATGTGCTGGTGTTTCCTGGCAGAAATAATATAAACCACGCCAAGTAGACTCAACTTTTTGAAAAGCTTCATGATGCATAATCTTGCTAAGCTGACTTGAAATCATGGCATCAATTTCAGCAATACGCTTATCAAGTGCCAGCGTCATATTCTCAGAAACAGTAATGGTCCCTGCCATAACCTCTTTAGCAAGTTCACCAATCAAACTTTTAGCACGATCATGTTCTTTTTCAGTACGAGCAATACGGCTACGCTCGACAATTGAATCCAAAAGTGAATGTTCTTCAAGTGCAGTATCTATGGCAGTTGCAGCATTATAATTATTCATCACCAGCCTCCACACTGATCTTTTGTACTTGATCCGTGTTTTTCAGCACTTCATCCAATAAATCTTCCAGACGTTCACTATTGGAAATTTTATTACGCAGATCAGTCAAACGTCCACGTGCTTCAACCAGCTTACGTAACGGTTCCACCTGTTGCACAATTTGCTCTGGGCGAAAATCATTCATCCCATTGAATACCAGGTCAATCGCCATAGTGCCGCCGGCTTGGGTTAAAGTATTTTCAACCTGAAAATTTGCTCGCGGAGCAAGTGATTCCATCACTTCATCAATATTTTCTAAATCGACATTGATAAATTTTTTATCTTTTAATTTGGTTTTTTCCAGCTCAGAGGAAGCAGAAAAATCGCCTAAAACACCTACAACAAATGGCAGTTCTTTGGTTTCTTTACCATCACCTACTTCCACATCATAGGTTAGCTGCACACGTGGTGGTCGGATCCGCTGTAATTTTTTCTGTACGCTTTCACGTTTGGCCATTGTGTGTTTCCTTATTAATTATTCTTTAATGAACCAAATGGATTAGAACTGGCTGTATTGGTGCGAGTACTGATATTTTCAGTCTTTTTAATAGAGGCAGATTTGACTACATTTTTTGTTTTAGTGCTGGACGTAATAGATCGCTTCATACTTACAGCAGTCTGTTTCTTGATATTCTTAATATTTGAAGCAGTATATGATTTAGGCTCAACCGATGCTGGTACAGGTTTTGCAAACTGAATATTCTCAGCCAACAGTTTAGCTTGAGGATAGGTCGTTTCATTTAAGGCACGAACTTCTGTACTACGCATTTGTTGCAAAGCATTCGATGAAATAGCGACTCCTGCCATAAAACCCAAGTCTGTTAAAGTCTGGTTATGCTGTTGTTGACGATGCAATTGATCAATCAAATTGAGTGCTTTGAGATGAGAACCTAACTCCACATAACGTTTAGCAATTTGTGTATTTAGTTCATATTGTAAAGAAATATTTTTCTTCGCCGATTTATCACAAAGCTGTTGATATAAGCCAATTAATGTTGGGTCTGTTTCACCCGCAGCATAAGGATTGGCCTTAATACATGATTTTTTTAATTCAGCAGCATGTACTTGTGGAAGGTAAAGACAGGCTGTACCAAATATAAATAATGATATGAAACTTATATACTTTTTCAAAATGAGCCTCAGTTGTTTTTGTTTGTTGTTATATTTTTTAATGTCTAAATATTATTTTTATTTGACAATCGTTTGGCGGATTTAACATAAAACATTAAGGAGAAGTCAAGCTAAAAAAGATTAACGGACTTAGTGACTAAAAATTTTAAGAATTGACAAAATTCTGATGAAAGATACAGACTTTTATTTTTATTTGAGTAAAATGAGCCAAAATTGTTCGGTCAATTTTCATAAAAAGTATAAATATGGGCCGGATAAAAATAGAGAAATATTCATTTTAATAAATATAAAAAAACACAGCTATCCATTTAAAAATTATAAAGTTGTGTATGCTAACAATAATGAGAAACTCATGAATAATTTAAAAATTTTGATTTTGAAACTTTCTGAACATGCACGCCTATGTCTTGAGAAATCTGCCAATACCTGTATCCATCAAAAAAATTATGAAATTGAGATCGAGCATTTTTTTCTAGAATTACTCCAGCATCCAGAATTGAATGATTTAAAAATATTATTAGCAAAACATTGTATTGATAAAGACCATCTGATTAATCAGCTTGAACAAAGTATCCAGCAGCTTAGCAAGGGAAATTCCCGTACCCCTATTTTTGCCAAATCAATTATTCAACTCTTGGAACAGGCCTGGTTGCTGGCATCCGCAGATCAAAACCCAGTGATTCGTAGTGGCCACTTGTTAGTCGCTTTACTGATTTCTCCAGAGCTTTATCAAATGGCTCTTCGGGCATCTTCTCTTTTTGCACAATTCCCTGTGGATAGCATGAAACATCAATTTCTGGAACATTGCCAGAAAAGTATTGAACAACTTAAAGTGCCTCAACCCTCTATTCCTTCCCCTGATTTATCTAGTGTTCCAAAAAAGACACCAGCGCTTGACCAATACACGATTAATCTGACTGAAAAGGCTCGTCGTGGTGATATTGATCCGGTGATTGGGCGTGAATTTGAAATCAGGTTAATGCTGGATATTCTATTGCGCCGCCGTCAGAACAACCCTATTCTCACTGGTGAACCAGGCGTAGGAAAAACTGCTGTAGTTGAAGGTTTAGCATTGAAAATTGTAAATGGCCAAGTTCCGGATGCTCTTAAAACAGTTGAGTTGCACGTATTGGATATGGGCTTATTACAGGCAGGTGCCAGTGTCAAAGGTGAATTTGAAAATCGCCTCAAGCAGGCCATTGCAGAAGTACAATCCTCTACCCACCCTATTATTCTTTTCATTGATGAAGCACATACGCTGATTGGTGCTGGTGGCCAAGCTGGCCAGAATGATGCGGCAAATCTATTAAAACCGGCGCTAGCACGTGGTGAATTAAGAACCATTGCAGCGACTACCTGGGCTGAATATAAACATTATTTTGAAAAAGATGCTGCACTGAGCCGCCGCTTTCAGGTAATCAAAATTGAAGAACCAACTGAGCAGGTTGCCATCGATATGCTTCGTGCTATGGTTCCTGTGATGAGCCAGCATTTTCAAATCCAGATTGATGATGAAGCCATTCGTACCGCTGTGCATGCATCACATCGTTATATCAGTGGCCGTCAGTTACCGGACAAAGCAATTAGTGTATTAGATACTGCGGCTGCACGGGTGGCCTTGAGCCAAAATGCTCAACCAGCCAAATTAGATCAGTTACAGGCTCAGCTGCATAATCTCAAGCTAGAATATCACCTTCTTGATCAAGAACAGACAACTTCATCTCGAACCGATCGGTTACAAGAGTTGTCAGATATGATTCATTCCATTGAACAAGAGATTAACCAGACTCATGATCAATGGCAACAAGAGCTGCAGCTTATTCATGAGATTCATGGCTTAACTAAATCTGAAGCATCGATTGATCAATACCAGATTCATCAACTACGTCAAACATTAGCTAAGATTCAGGCGCAAAGTCCGTTGGTTTATGAACGTGTAGATGCCGACATTATTAATGAGATTATCTCGGACTGGACTGGAATTCCAGTCGGTAAAATGATGAGTGATGATATTTCGCAGATTCTTGATCTAAAAAATAAACTCTCACAGCGAGTCATGGGTCAGGATTATGCTTTAGAACAACTGGTTCAAGGCATTAAAACATCCAAGGCTGGATTGGAAGATCCAAATAAGCCTCAAGGTGTATTTTTACTCACCGGTCCAAGTGGAGTTGGAAAAACCGAAACAGCCCTTACTCTTGCTCAGGAACTCTATGGTGGTGAATCGCATCTAATCACGATTAATATGTCCGAGTATCAAGAGGCACATACAGTTTCTTCTTTGAAAGGTGCACCCCCGGGCTATGTTGGGTATGGTCAAGGTGGTGTATTAACAGAAGCCGTTCGCCGCAATCCTTATAGTGTGGTACTTCTGGATGAAATCGAAAAAGCCCACCCAGATGTACAAGAATTATTTTATCAGGTCTTCGATAAAGGTGTGCTCGAAGACAGCGAAGGTCGCCTGATTAACTTTAAAAATACCACCATATTGCTGACTTCGAATGTCGGCTCACATGTCATTATGCAAGCCTGTATAAATCAAGAAGTTGATCAATGGCCAGATGCAGATACCTTAATTGAACATCTCAAACCAAGCCTTTATAAGCAGTTTAAACCAGCATTTTTAGGACGCATGCGAATTGTTCCTTATTATCCGCTTTCAGATGAACTGTTAATCCAGATAATTCAGCATAAATTAGGGAAAATTACCAAGAGGATTCAGCAGCAGTATGTGACTCAAGTGAGCTATAGCGATGAGGTACTAGAATTATTACTCAGTCGATGTACAGAAATAGATAGTGGTGCACGAAATATTGATCACATTTTAAATGCATCCATATTGCCAGATCTGGCGACAAAATTACTGGTGGCTATGAGTGAAAACCAACTGCCAAAACTGATTCATATCGATGTTCAGAAAGATACTTTCTATTATCATCTGGATACAGAATTATCAGTGCTTAAAAAAAGGCATTCCAAGAAAAATAAGACAAATGTTGCTTAAACAGCAAAAATTAAAATAAGAATGATTAGGATTCATAATGACATTGGAATTTGAATATTTATTTGAAGAAATTTCTATAGAGCATCCTTGCGGTATAGATTGCTCATTTTCGAACGAATTTCTAAGTATTAAAAGTGCCAGAATACAGGATGATCCTTTACTGGATCAGGGAGAATGGGTTGCCGAACCCAAGCAAGCAGATTGGGCTTTAGTAGAAATAAAGTCGATAGAACTACTGACCGAAAAAACCAAAGATATCCGTTTATATACCTGGCTGCTTGAAGCTTGGAGTCATCTATATGGTTTTGAAGGTATTGCCCGAGGCCTGGAACTTTACCATCGTAGCCTGAAGCAATACTGGTTGCAACTGCATCCAAAAATTGAAGAGGATGATCTGGATCAACGCTTGGGATTATTAGAAGGTTTTATTGCTCAACTTCCGAGATTAACCAAGCGGGTTTCTCTTATTCAGCAATCCCCTTTTTATAGTCTGAAAGACTATGACAATTTTCTATATTTACAGAATCAAAAACGTAAACAACAAGTAGATGATTTAGAAGCACAAGAAGGCTCCGAGCAAAAGTTAGAGCATTTTGAGCAGTTATTGCTTAATATTCCTAAAGAAGTTCAACAGCAAAATTATCAGTATCTATTAGATATTCAACATCAATGGCAACAGTTCAAGTCTGCACTTGATGAACTTCTTGGAATAGATGGGCCAAGTTTTGCTACAGCTGATGCTCAATTAGAATCTATTTTTGCCAATATTCAGCGGATATATAAAAAAGACATAAGTTCAGCGAAATCTGCATCTCCGGCCCCAGACGATCATCAACTGGCTCAGATACTTGCTCAAAATGAAATAAACCTTTCTTCAGGTCAGGTGCTGCCAACTTTCCAGCAATCTGTTCAATTCCATAATCAAAATCATATTTTTAATCGTGAACAGGCTATACAGATTCTGAAAGAAATTGCCGATTATTTTCAGATGAATGAGCCACATAGCCCGGTAAGCTATATGCTGCAAAAGACTATTACATGGAGCCAAATGCCTTTACATGAGTGGTTGGCCAAAGTGATTAAAAATGAAAATCCTTTAGAACATCTACATGAATTATTAGGCGTCCCTGCCCAAAATGAATCAAGCTGCGAGTGGTGAAATCTCAATGTTTAAAGCAGAAAAAATACTTTGGGGTGAAGGTCTGTTTTTAAGACCTCAACATTTTCAATTACAGGATGCCTATCACGAACAGCGACTGAATCACACTATTCGCGCGACCTTCCCTTTTGCTCATGGCATTCAGTCGATTGAGTTTGATGAAGCTCAACTTGGAATGCAAATTCTGGCATTAAATAAAGTTGAAATGATCTGGCAAGATGGGGAAATTTATCAGGCACCTGCAAAGGATTTATTACCTGAACCGGTTCAGCTAGATACCCTAAATTTACAAAGTGAAATGCAAATTTATTTGGCCTTACCGATGGTACAGCCAAATAAACAGAATGTCAGTCATGCTGATCAAGCCCGACCTAGCCGTTATCATTCCCATTTAAGTTCAACTCATGACTTATTTACCGATGCAAGTACTGCGCAGATTACATTATTGCGCCGTCGTGCTGAATTAAAAATATTTGAAGTTAGCCAAGAACCTCAGCATCATATGGATGGGTATCTGTATCTTCCAGTAGGTCGAATTAAATGGCAAAGTTCGGGGAATTTTATTTTTGATCATAAATTTATTCCACCAATTTTACATATACAGGCCAATGTAAATCTTTTGGTTAATTTACAACGCACCTTGAATATCATTCAGGCAAAGATTAAGACCATCCAGAGTAATAATCGGGAAAATGAACAGAAACTGATTGAATTCCGCTCTGGGGATATTGTGTCTTTCTGGCTGGTCAATGCCTTAAATACTGCATATGCGAGCCTAAACCATATTTTGCAGTATCCGATTATTCATCCTGAACGTCTCTATAGTGAACTATTACGCCTAACTGGCTCATTGCTAACTTTTTCGACTGCTTATGATGTCGATCAACTGCTTAAATATCAGCACTATCATCTATACGAAAGCTTCAATCAGTTAGACATTATTTTAAGAAATCTACTGGATACCATTATCTCGAATCGTTATATCAGCATCTCCTTAAAAGAAACCCGACCATCCTATTGGCTTGGCAGTCTGGAAACCGACAAGATTACCCGAGATACGCGTCTATATCTGGCTGTTTCAAGCAGTGCGATGCCTGTCCAAGATTTAATTGCTTATGTGCCGATCCGTTTTAAAGTTGGCAGTACAGTTGATGTTGAACAGCGAGTCATTGCAGCCCTCCCTGCCATTCCAATTCAACATTTAGTTCAGGTACCAACAGCGATCCCGGTTCGTTCTGGAGTCAGCTATTTCGAAATTGAACCGAATAACGATTTGTATCAACGCATGTTCGATTCAGAATCGATTTGTATTTATATCCCGAATGGATTTCAGGATATCAGGATTGAACTTATTGCAGTCATGAAAGGATAAGTATCATTATGAATATAATTACAAATTCTGCACCATCACTATTTGATGATGGCCAGATCGGATCTGGACAGATTTTTACTCAAATGACTGATCAGAAATCTCATGTGACGACCAATCTGATTGATCTTCTTTATGACGGATTTTATATTGTCTTTTTGCTAAAAAATCATTATATCCCTTCGCCCCCAGCATCGTTTCGTGAAAAGATTCTGGAAATGCTAAACTATTTTGAGCATCAGGCACGTAAACAGCAATTTTCTTTTGAAGACATTCAGGATGCTAAATATGCTTATTGTGCCTTATTAGATGAAACCATTGTCACGCAGCAGGATGCCCGTTTCTTTGATCTGCAAAATTACTGGATGATGGATCCATTACAATTAAATTTATTTGGTTCTCAACTTGCAGGTTATCGTTTCTTTGAGCATCTAGAGGAAATTCGTTATAAAGATAATGAACGTTTAGCGGTACTGGAAGTCTATCACTACTGCCTGTTATTAGGTTTTCATGGAAAATATCGGCTTGAGTCTGTGCATAGTTTGAATCAGCTGATTACCCAAGTGAGTGAACAGATTGATTACCTAAAAGGTAAGAAAACGCCGTTTTCCCCTTTTGCAGCACTACCTGACAAGATCAAACATATTATTCATCGTGAATTACCATTTTTATGGATTTTGGTATTTTTGCTTTTGTTCACTCTAATGAGTTTCGCGGGTCTAAAGTATATGCTCTCGAGTGAAACTACAGAAATTTTTACTCAATATCAGAATGTGATGAGTGCACTAGCGGAACAGGCCTACATCACGATTCATTTACCTTAATGAAGCCTATAATAAATGATCCATAAAAAGTAATAAAAAAATAATGACTTAAAATCAAAATGAAGATAAAACAAAGCAGCTTATATCAAATAATGTGCCATTTCTTCCTGGAAAAAAATGCTTTAATTTATGAATATTTTAATATCAGGCTGATATTAAACTGCTCGAATGGGATGACCGCTAGATGATTTTTATCATTATTAGCAGCTTTATTCTTCTCAGCTGTATTTTGGTTTTGATGCAATTCTATGAGCTTAGGCAGCATATACAGAACTCTTTAATTGCATGGCTGCCACAAACTAAAAAACAGTTCATCACAATTAAGCAATTTATACATCAATTTAAACTGGCTGGATCTCCAGACTATCTACAATCACATTGGTATTTACAACAATGGTGGATCTTGATTGCCGGGTCTATATTGTTTATCAGCATCCTGATTTTTTCTTTGACTCGGCCTGTTTCTGCCAGTATGTCTGAGGCACGTTATTTACAAAAAGTCGACCCGCAAATATATGCACTTTTGGAAGGTCAAATTTTGACTCCACCTGAAGAAGTCGATGAGGCTCTCATTCTGGAAGCTTTACAGGGAGATCAATATGCCCATCAACCGGTAATTTCAGCGCAACGATTTAATTCTAATATTCAGGATATACATTTAAATCACTATCAAGATCTGAATCAAGCTGATCGCAAATGGCACAAGATGAATCCGCGTTTTAAGCAGCGTTTATTGATGGTATTTAAAATCATGCAGGAACAGTATGGCTATGAACTGGTATTGCTTGAAGGTTATCGGAGTCCAGAAAGACAGAACTCATTGGCGACCAATAGGAATATTACCCAAGCCAAAGGCTTTCAGAGTTATCATCAGTTTGGTTTGGCTGCAGATATTGCTTTTAAGCGTCATGGCAAAGTGGTGATTAGTGAACGTGATCCATGGGCTATGCGCGGTTATCAACTGTATGGACAAATCGCAGAGTCAGTTGGACTCACTTGGGGGGGACGATGGAAAACCATTCAAGATTATGGGCATACGGAATATCGTATGTCTGGTCTGAAGAAAACTCCTGAAATGGCTTATCAATTAATAAATGAAAGTCAGCTGTAAACTCATGCAATAACATCCCAGCCATAAAGAATGAGCAGAAGATACATCTGCTCATTTCTATTATTTATTTTTCATCAATAAAATTCTGCATATGCTGCAAAACATCCGCCGTCTTTTCACCATGTAGCCAGTGCCCTGCATTTTCAATCACTTCAATCCGTGCATGAATAAACTGCTGATTGATGGCTTCAAAATGTTCAGGTTTAGAGATATACGATGAATTTCCACCTCTTAAGAATAATGCTGGAAGTTCATTTTTTTCTATCTTCTCCCAAGCAGTAATATCTTCATAACGATCATACAGTGCTTGCACATTAAACAACCACTGCCCTTTATTGAATGATTTTAAAAGAAACTGGATGACCATTTCCTCTTGAATATATTCAAGCATAATTTTTGCTGCTTCATTCCGTGAAGCAACTTGCGCCTGCTGGACTGCAAACAAGGCTTTAAATATTTCAGAATGATGGTTTTCTTGATATTGAATTGGCGTGATATCTAATACAACCAGTTTTTCAATCTGATCAGGCGCCAGGTCTGCCAGTTTCATGACAATTTTTCCGCCCATCGAATGTCCGACTGCAATAAATTTTTTAATATTTAAACTGGCTAAAGTTTCTAAAATATCTTCAGCCATGATTTGATAATTCACTTCATTAGAATGGTCAGATAAACCATGATTTCTGACATCAATTTGAACCGTAGTTGTCTGCTCTGAAAAATGTCGGGCTAACATACCTAAATTACTTAAACTACCAAATAAACCGTGAATAAATACCATTGGTGCTAAAGTTGATGTTTCATGGGTTTGTATTTGATAATTCAGGATCATTTGAGAATTCCGTGATTTCCTATGTTAGGTGTTAATAGTGGAGTTATATTGGAAGTTAATCAATTGCCAATGACATAATTTAAAATTTTGCTTAGGCTATTTTTATGGAAATAAAATCTGCTTAGGCTAAATTGCAAGATCTGTTTATAATTGAGTGTCATATCAAATCATTAATAAAAAATATTTTAAAATTTTTAGGAAATATACGAGCTTTAGAGGTTTATTTGGGTATTAAGTTTTAGTTATGGGATATGGAATTTTGTGAGAATTAATATAAAGTAGAGATTTGCTTAGGCTATTTTAGTGTGGAATGATTTTACCGCCCTTCGTTTGAGTAAAAAGAAACACATAAATATTTAATATTTCTTAATAAATTTCAAAAGTAGCTGATATATACCCGGTAAAATTTGTATATAAATAGATTTTTATAAAGTTTATTTAATGAATAATTTAAAATGCAATGAAATCCATATGCTACGTATCAGAGTATTTATGCATTTTATAAGCAAGCTGAAAGTCGAAAAAAGGGGCTAATTTTTTGGCCCTACCCTTTTTTATCCGTCTATACCTTTATCAAGATCAACATTCCTATAAGATATGAAGATTTAATTTCATTAGCTTCTATATGCTTCATATCTGATAGTTTAAAGTAGTGTATAAAATGTATTCTAAGGCTATCTTATGAACAATTTAGTTAAAAAAAGCGTTGAATTCTTGGTGGATCAAGACGTTTTTGAGTCAGCAGAATGTGTGATCACAGAAGCCGGATTAACTCCAGCAGAATTAATTACGATAGTTTATGGTGAAATTGTTCGAACAGGTCAAATACCTATTATTCCTCAAGTAGGAACTAAGGATTTCAATATAGCTCGATTAACAGCAGCGAGTTATTCTATTCCAACTGTCAAAGTTTCCATTCCAGAACAGAAGGATGCATTTTTAAATGATGATGGTGGCTATTAAAACTCAATACAATGCTCTTGCTTTTATGGATTAATTACACTTCCCTACTTTTACAAAATATTGCGGTGGTCATACCTGAATTATTCATACTCTGTGCTTGTCGATCCAAAAAGTTTTTAGCAATCATCGCCATTGTAGGCGCCATATTGAGCTCTTGATTTTCTTCAGAAACTTTTTGAATCTCTTCATAAACCGTTAAACGCTGACAGAATGCCTGACGTTGACTTTGGGCATCTGCTTTCTGATCTGGCTCATCTAAAATATGTTTGGTTTCATTGACTATTTTTGTTTGCGCAGCAATAAACTGATCATAATCCGCTTGTGAAAGCTTTTCGGCAAAAGCCATATTGTTCAATTGCATGCAAATAAAGAAAGTACATATTAAAGATGAGGATTTGATCATTTCGAAGGTCTTCTTTTAGTTTTCTTCTTTCCAGACATCTTCATAATCATCTGCATCAATCATGAAGCGGTAGCCCTGCTCTAAAGCCAGGTAAGGTAAAACTTCAGGGGCGATATCCTGTAACTCACGCACAGTCATGGTTTCAAAAGCATCTTCATTTGAAGCCAGTTCACCACCATAAATATACCAGCTAATATTTTCGTCTGTTTCAGGCTTTCTACGGATTCCGACAATTGGATCCTGCTTCAATGTATGTACAGCCACTGCAACGACATCATCACCACTTACTTCTACATAGGCAGAACCGACCTCTTCACACAGCAATTTCTGCTCTACAATCAGTTCCTGTAATGGTGATAACTTCTGCGTGTTTTTCGACATTTGGTTTGACTCATTAAATTCTTTAAATACCGCTTTAGTTTAGCCTAGTTTTAAAAAATCTAATGCGTATTTTTATAAACAACCTGGAGATCTGTCCTTAAAAAGGATTAAAGACAGATCAAAAATTAAGCTTATTGGAAAACTTTGAAGCGTTGATCATCTTCCAGATAATCTTTAGCACGCGCTTCGCCTTCAACTGAACCAAATACCAGTTGAGCACGAAGTTTCCAGTTTTCTGCAATATCCCATTCTGCATGAACCTGCTCATCTACTATTGGATTATAGTGTTGTAAAGATGCACCCAGGCCTTCAGTATGCAATGCTGTCTAGGTAGAGAACTGAGCAATAGCAGTTGAATGTTCTGCCCAGATGGGGAAATTCTCGGCATAAGATGGAAATTGCTCTTGCAAGCCTTTTACTACATTTTGATCTTCAAAGAATAAAACTGTACCCGTACCTGCAGCAAAGGTTGCCATTTTTGCAGTCGTTTTTGCAGCACTTTCTTCATCTTTGGCATAGCTTTTTAATTTATCAGCGACAAAGCCCCAGAATTTTTCATGTTCGCCATTGAATAAAATAACGGCGCGAGATGATTGCGAGTTAAAAGATGACGGACTTTGCTTGATCGCATTTTGAATCAAATCAGTTAAATATTCAGGAGACTGTTCTACATTTTTACCAATGGCATAAATAGTACGGCGTTTTGTAATTAAATCTAAAAACTGATTCGACATTCGGTTAAATCCTTAGATATATCTTCGGGAAAACTGGAACCTTCACTTATTTTTATGAAGGAATTCTAATGAATAAGAACTCTATGATTCATTTACTCACAAGTACTGATAGCTTAAAAAAATATGACTGGAATAGCTATATTATTAAAGTAATATCTTTATATATTCTTTTGATAAAGAATAGTTTTTTAATTTATTGTTTATCAAATGATAAAATAAATGCCCTTTTCTGAGTCAATTTCTGTTTTAAAATAAATCACTATGTTCAATGATGTAGCAGAAATTTGTTTTGATGATAAATATAGAAATTTGCTTAGGCTATTTATTATAAGGGAAATGTCAATCCTAAGAAATCGCCATATAAAATCATCCTCCAATTTGGAGGATGAAATTGAATGAATCAGCTTAAATTTACTTAGAATTTGGCATTAAGCACTTGAGCAGAGACTTTATTTTTCCAAAGATCACGTAAGATTGGTAAATAGAATTTTTCACCTAGTTCTACCAGTTCAGCATCAATCAAGCCATGCACATCATGCATAAATAGGTAATCCAGATCCACACTAGAAAGCTTAAGATGTTTCTTCTGATATTCTCTGCGTTTTTGCTGTGCCTCTTTCACCAACTGATCTGCAAATGTCTTATCTTTATACTGGGTGATCGCATTTAAACGCAATTCAATAATGCCCCACCCTGTTAATAACATCTGAAACGTTTCAAAGTCCTGAGTGGTTGATTCCCACGTCATTTCATCAAGATTTTCATTTTCCGGGAGAACAGGTAAAAGAAGTTCCATTACGCTTGGAAAAATCTTTTTAAAATTCAGAATAAATTTAACAGGATGCTCACCTGGATAATCCTTGAATTGAACCTTTTTTTGAACATCTGTTAAATAAATATCAAGCATTAAATTTTCCTTAAACAACCTGCCATTTTATGGATGTTTATTCATAAGTCATAGAAACTCATGCTGAATAAACGACAAAACAGCAGTAAAAACGAACTGCATTTTAGCAGCTATATACGCTTATTCAATGTTAATTCGGTATGAGAAGTCATGAGGATAGGCTTTAGCACTAAAAAAACTTCAATAGTTATCTCTAAACATCCTTCTAATACGATTTCACCCGTAATTTTAAATTCTTTCTTTTATTTACTCATGAATCTATAAACTTAACAACTCCTGATGAGGAGAATAAAAAAGCCCACTCACAGAGCAGGCTTAATAAACAATTATAATTTGAGTTAATCTATCTCACCAGTTTTTCCGGTTCCCATACATTCGATACACTGGCTTCCACAACGTTATAGCCGGTACCGCTACAGCTGCTACACTTCTTTTTCGTATAATCTGGATATAGATCCTTATCTGGATAGGGCTCTTCCAGATCAAAATCATCATCAAAGTCAGTCATCACCCTTACCTCATTTTTCTAGTTATCAGGGAATTTCTATTAGTAATCCTTCATTGCATATCTGTCAAAACCTGAACGATAGATGGTTCATAGCATTTAATAAACAAGCTCAATTGAATGAGAATTTTCCAGCAAAAACATGTGCTTGTTATTTATTAAAATTTGTATTAATTATCCTTAGATATTATAAAGCCCACATTTAGAGGGCCTTATTATTTAACCATAATTAGAAGACTTATTTTACGTTTGGAGCCACCATATTCTCAGGACGCACCACTTGATCAAACTGTTCTGCAGTCACCAATCCGAGTTCGACTGCGACCTGTTTTAAGGTTTTACCTTCTTTATAGGCGGTCTTGGCCACTTTAGCTGCATTCTCATAACCAATGACTGGATTTAATGCAGTGACCAGCATTAATGAATCATGCAGGAAGTGTTCAATCTTGTCACGATTAGGTTCGATTCCGACTGCACAGTTATCGTTAAAGCTGTTACATGCATCGCCCAGCAGTTGAATAGACTGCAACAGGTTATAGGCAATCACTGGCATAAAGACATTCAGCTCAAAATTCCCTGATGCACCGGCCACATTAATCGTCGTGTCATTTCCTAGAACTTGGGCAACTACCATGGTCATGGCTTCACTTTGAGTTGGGTTCACCTTACCCGGCATAATACTTGAACCCGGTTCATTTTCAGGAATACGTAATTCACCAAAACCACAACGTGGTCCACTTGCCAACCAGCGAATATCATTGGCAATTTTATTCAGGCTAACCGCTAAAGTCTTTAAAGCACCTGAAGCAAAAACTGCTGCATCACGACCGGCTAAAGCTTCGAACTTATTAGGAGCGGTGACAAAAGGAAAACCCGTTAATTCAGCTAGAGTATCGGCGGCTTTAACGGCGTAATCTGGATGGGCATTGAGGCCTGTACCGACGGCGGTTCCACCCAGTGGCAATTCATATAATCCTTGCAAAGCTTGATACAGACGAATCAAGGCATGATCCAGTTGAGAGACATATCCACTGAATTCCTGACCTAAAGTTAAAGGTGTGGCATCTTGAAGATGGGTACGACCAATTTTTACAATCTCGGCAAATTCCTGAGATTTGGCATGCAAGGTATCACGTAAACGTGTCACTGCCGGAATTAACAGTTCATTGATCTGTAAGCTAGCTGCCACATGAATCGCGGTCGGAAAAGAATCATTGGTCGATTGAGCGCGGTTGACATGATCATTTGGATGCACAGGCTTTTGTGCACCTAAAGGATTGCCCAGTTTCTGGTTAGCAATATTGGCAATCACTTCATTACAGTTCATGTTACTTTGCGTGCCCGAACCGGTTTGCCATACAACTAAGGGGAACTGGCTATCCCATTGACCGCTAATCACTTCATCCGCAGCACCGATGATATAGGTCGATAACTCATGAGGAATCTGGTTTAACTCGGCATTGGTGATTGCAGCTGCTTTCTTGACCAAGCCCATGGCACGAATCATGGCGCGCGGCAGATGCTCATTGCCAATCTTGAAGTTCTGTAGACTACGCTGAGTTTGTGCGCCCCAAAGTGCTTCACTCGGTACAGCGACTTCTCCCATCGTGTCATGTTCAATACGTGTTTGCATGCTCAACCTCAATTGTTATTCCATGTTTTACTCATTTAGACAGCAGCTTCAATACTGTACTTCATTCATTCATCTTAATGAGTTTGATTAATTTTGCAAATGATAATTATTATCAATAATTAGCTTATAGGATTCTAAATCACTGCCCTCTTAACGTATTCTGATAGAACAGCCATTCATCCTCTAACATTTTCCTCAAGGTATAACGTGGTTGCCAATGTAATAACTGTTGGGCCTTATCCGTATTAGCACCCAGCTGATCCATTTCAGCATGCGGATATGGCAAGGCCTCTACTGTAGGAACAGCGGATTGAGTGACTTCTGCAACCTGATCCAGCAAAGTCTGCATTGAGATTAGCTCTCCAGCGATATTAAAGGCTTCGCAAGTCCATTGTTGCTGCTGCGATAGCCAATGTAGTGATTTGAATACCGCATCACAAACATCCATCACATGCAAAAAGCTGCGTTCTACCGTATAGTCTTCGGTCTTGGCCTGACGGCGCAATTCCAAATATTCACGCTGCTTCGCACCCACCTGCATAGCCAGAGGCACAATATTCTTTGGTAAAGGCGGCACCCATTCACCTAAAATGCCATTTTCAAAAGCGCCCGCGACATTGGAAAGACGTAACATCGCAATACGCCATTCATTGTCCGTCTTGGCAGTATCCCGGATGATTTCTTCCACCATCTGCTGGGATTTAATATAAGGGTTTGGATAAGTGTAATTAAAAGCCTGATCTTCTTTTAAATCCGTTCCGGAATGGCCATATACAGCCAATGAAGATAAATGCACCAGATTGCGTACTCCGGTACGTTGCATGGCACGCATCAGGCTCATGATACAGCTGACATTATCATTATAATATTCAAGTGGTTTTAAAACTGATTCTTCTAATGATTTAAAGCTTGCAGTATGAATGACAGCCTGCACGGAATTCTGTTCAAAAACTTTATTTAATGCTGGAGTGTTACGGATATCAATTTTGACAAAAGGCACATAGCGATCGGAAATAAATTCAAGGCGTTCTAGGGTCTGCAGACTGGCATTGGCCAGATTATCAACCACAATGACCTCTAGTCCTTGTGCCATCAGACTTAAAGCAATATGTGAGCCTAAAAAGCCTAAACCACCCGTCACTAAAATCATTGTATACTACCTACTTTCTTTGTAGCCAAGATCATCATCCCGCGTTGATCAAGCCTGTAGTGAATTTCGATGAGCACCTTAATTCTTGTTACCTCCGCACCGACTTCTATTTATGCCTGGCATGCGCTTGGACTCGCCCAAGCTTTACAACATAAACAGGAAGCTTTCCGTGTATTTTTCTATCAAGATGGCGTGTCGGTCGCAAATGCATTGCAATGGGTGCCCGACGACCAGCGTCATCTCACACGTTCCTGGCAGGATCTGAATATCCGCTTACCCGTTTGTGTCAGTGCAGCCTTAGCACGTGGGATTACAGATCAGGAAAATGCTCAACGTCACAATATTCAGCAACATAATCTTGCTGATGGTTTTGAATTGGTCGGTCTAGGCGAGCTTGCTGATGCTGTTCAGTCCTCACAACGTCTAATTCAATTCTAGATGCTTCATTTTTCAGGATGTGTTGCTTTTAAAAGGAATCTTGTGTGAAATCTGTACTTGTTATATTAACCCAAGCCAACTTAAACAGCTTGCAGGTGCATGAAAGCCTGTCTGCTACGATGGTACTGGCGACCTTCGGCACTGAGGTGAAAGTGCTATTACAAGGTGCTGCTTTGAGTCTTTTACATTCTGAACTCCAGTTTGACCAGCTTAAACATGCCTTTAAACTGGCTTCAAATCTGGTGGATAGTTTCGAATTTTATGACTTGACACCTATTCTGGTTGAACAGAAAAATCAGGACTCTCCTTTTGTAAAGCAAAGCGAACAGGAGATTGAGTTGATTGAATTCAATTCAGAATTCGTTCAAAAATTTGATCACGTATTGTATTGGTAAGGACAAAGGATAAATAAATGTCAGATCAAACCCTTTACCTGATCCAGTCAGATTATGCAGCGACAGCGTCGGTCCTTGATCAGTTAGCACAGCTCCATGCTTCAGATGATCAGGTGGTCCTGATGGGAGAATCTGTGCTGTATCTGGACCATGCCTTCGTACAGCAACTACCGCAAGTTTACATCCTAAGAAATGATGCAGAAATTCTGATCTCACCTTTATCGGAAAATGTTGCTTTACTCGACTATTCCGAATTTGCAGATCTATGTCTGAAATTTAGTCGCTGCATCTCAATGAAATAATCCATGAGTCAAATATGAATCTAGAACTGGACCAAGATGGTCATTTAGTCGATTACACCATTTGGAATGAAGACGTTGCCCAAGTACTGGCAGATACACTAGAACTTCAACTTACTCCTTGGCATTTTGAAGTGCTACAGGCTGTTCGTCAGTTTTATCATCAGTTTGGGCATTCTCCTGCAACCCGTCCGTTGATTAAGTTTTTGATGAAGACAGTTAGCCCGGAAATTAACAATGCCTTATTACAGGAAAAGTTTAATACGGGTCTGGTGGCACGTCATTTAAGCCGACTGGCTGGCATCCCGAAACCCGCGAACTGCTTATAAGTTTTAATCTAAAACATGAATGAAGAAAAAGCCCGTAAAAACGGGCTTTTTCTTATTAAGCTTATCTATGATCTGTATTCACAACTAAATAAAGCTTTAAACAGGAAAATTAAAAACTTTTCTGATCCAATGCATTTAAGGCTTGATCCAGCTGTGGAGAGATTTCAGGCAGAACTTTCTGTAAAAATTCTATTTGAGCTCTCGCTTCTTCTGGAGCAACGACCTGGGCATTCACCAGATGCTGCTGTTGTACCAGCAAACGATCTAGCTGACGTTCGTCTGGCTTTTCACCTTGACTTAAGCCATTCATCATTTGGGTAAAATCCAGATAAAGCTGGTTTCTCTGTTGTAATAAAACTTGCTGTTCAGAATCCATTTCCGGGTGCCCAGCCGTTCTTGCCGGTACAGCTGCTTTAGGATTTAAACTAGAAATAATCAGTGACTTTGCTGGAAAAGTCATCTGATCATCAGGTTTCAGTATATTGAATTCTGCCTTATAGATATCCTTATGAACCTGATAAGCAATCCCAACCAGAATACCGGTTAATAACAATCCCGCCAGCAGATATAAAGTAAGTGTTTTGTTCCTCATATATGCCACCTACAATGCTTAGAGCAACGTCCATAACACATTGCTCTTTTTAAGCCGTTATTTGCTACGGCGTAGACCAGTCTGCTGGGGCATAACCGATCCGGACACGCTGTGGATGATTTCCTACAGGCACACTGGTCACTTTATTTCCTGTCGCGAAATCAATTACGGTCACCACATCCGTTTCACTTTCTGAAATGATACAGCTACGGCCATCCGGACTTCTGGTAGCCCAGTATGGTTTACCTGCAGGAATTAATTTCCGGCAGTCAGACTCTGACGATCCACAATAGTGGCATAATTATCCATCATGCCCGCAACACAGAGTTTTTCACCGTCTGCGCTGATGGATAAACCATGATGCCGGGAATCATTCACCCATTTGGTACGATCTTTGGGAATGCTATCGCTACCTGGCAACTGACCAATACGGGTCACTTTATTCTAGTTTAAGTCATACTCAATCAAACCATTAAAAAATGATACCTGAGCATAGAGTTTGCTTTCATCTTTGCTAAAGACCATCGGCCGTACTGAATTAGATAAATCCTTTCGACCAAACGCATCCAATGCCGGTCTAAAGTCAATTTTCTTAAGCACCTGATGGGTATTGCCATCTGCAATAGTGATATAGCGTTTACCTTTGGTGAAATCCTGCCACTGAGCATCCAGTGAGGTTTCTACATTACCAATGGCCGAGTTCAGAATTTTTCTGCCATTATCAAAGTATATATTTTCATGCGGTTTATCACCTGTCGCAAATCGACCATGTTCCTTACCAGTATGAATATCCAGTACATGCACCACATTTCCGGATGATGCAGAAACCGCGACACGCTGGCCATCTGGTGAAACTGCCATGTGATCCGCACTGAAGCCTTCAACTGGAGTACGCCAGTTCATCTTGTCGGTCTTGATGTTAATCGAGACCACATCGGCAAAACTTGGACGGGATGCGACCACTGACTGTCCATCTGGCGTGGAATACATATCGTCGACCAGCTGATCATTACTTTCACCCGCAGTAGTTTGAATATAGGTATAGGCAATCAATTTGATTGGATTGAGGTAAATCTCTTCAGACGCTCCTTTCGATCAGGAATCATGTTAATCACACCAACCTTGCCAAAGTCACCTGAAGATCCAATCACTGTAACTGTTCCATCCCAGTTATTCCCCACAAAGAAAACTTGCTGGGAATTGGGTGGCTGAGGCTAGGTAGACGAGTCTGCCTGTGCAGTTGAAAAGACTGAGAGCATGGCCATCGCGGACAAGCTCATACAGAACCGTGATAATCGTTTTTTCTGGATTTCCATGCGGTATGCTCCATATTTTCTATTTTATTATTTTTATTTTTGTTCAATCCACAGTCAGGTCGTGGATCTCAATCATCCACTATACAATGAAGAAAAAACCATGCTGAATTTTCCGACAGAATAAAAATATGGGAACCCAGAAAAGTTGAAGCGTCCATTGGTATGAACGCTTCTCAGTAAGATAGTTTTATTGAAGAATACTGAAAATTTTAGATATCTAATACATCCACAAATTTTGCATCTAGAACCTTAGCCAGATCCGCAGGTCTTAAACCAATATCCAGCCCGCGTTTACCCCCACTGACATAAATTTTATTCAGCTGTTCCGCTGATGCATCAATGACAGTTTTCAGGCGTTTTTTCTGCCCGACCGGACTAATCCCACCGACGAGATAACCCGTTAGACGTTCTGCCTGTTTAGGGTCAGCCATTTGTAGCTTTTTACAACCAAAGGCTGATGCTGCTTTTTTTAGGTTTAACTGATGGTTGACTGGAAGAACTGCTACAAAATACTGCTTCTCATCCGTGACCAATAATGTTTTAAATACTTCTTCTACTGCTAGCCCTAACTTTTCTGCTGCTTCCAAACCAAAGCTTTTAGCATTGGCATCATGTTCGTATTCGTGAATGCTATATTCAATTTTTTGAGATTTTAATAATTTGCATGCAGGTGTCATAACAGCTTCGATAGTATTTTGACGGGATCTTCATTATAGCTTATCAATTCTGCTTGGGTTTTATTCTGTGATTCTGCATAGCCAATACAATTAATATATGTTCAAAATACAATCAGATACTATTAGCTTTTAATCCAGAATATCTATTCATATTGCACTTTCACTGAACTTAGCTATCCAATTTATCCTTCTAATTCCGCATACCATCTCAGTCTTAAGCTTAAAAATTCATCATTTAAAAACCTAGGCAACATTCAGATGAATAACAACGCCTATACATGAAGTGCCATTTTGCCAATGTTATTGAGCGTATATAAAGAATGACAAATCAAGGTAAGACTTAAAAAATTGAGCACATTCGTCAATATTAGATGAGACTAGTAAAAGATTAATGAAGAATCATAAGATTTTAATTTTACGTTTGTGATCAGTATCATTTAGCCAATGCTCAGTAGCAATGAGCCTATCTTTTTTTGCAGAAAGATAATGTGTTACTTGCTTTACTAGCGAAATAAAATCTATTTAATACTAAACTTCAGTTCATACCATTTATCAAATAACTTTTTGATTTTTATTCCAAGTTTGATATTTTAATTTGCAGAATAATGAATAGAATAAAATTTTGATTCATCCAAAAATATAATGAAAACCCGGTCTTTTACCGATCACCATAATTTTTGATATGAGCAGAGACTTCGACTGATATTTTTTATTTTTGACAAGACATTGCCGAATAAACACACAATTTAAAAGAATTATGAATAAACATTGAGGTCTAACTTACACAGCATAAATGTAACAATTCAGCCAATTCATCTAAAATATAAAAATGATGTAAAAGACGAAGATTTGGTAGTTTTGAACATTGCTAAATACTTGCAAAGTTTTCATTATATGGCCACTGCGTGGTACATGCTTTTCTATGTCAATTCAAAGAAATTATAAAAATAATGTAGGAATTCATGCCATAATAGGCGAAGTTTGTAGACATCTTGCAAACCTATCCTGAAACTTTTTAACTGGAGTACCATAGATGACTTCGACCATTTTGGTTATTCATGGACCGAATTTAAATTTGCTTGGAAAGCGCGAACCCGAAGTTTATGGTTATTTAACTCTAGAAGATATTAATCAGCAGCTCACTGCTCAGGCTGAAAAAGCTACTTTACAACTTGACACTTTCCAGAGCAACTGGGAAGGCGCAATTGTTGACCGAATTCATCAAGCCCAACAAGACGGCGTGCAATATATCATTATTAATCCTGCTGCCCTGACGCATACCTCAGTTGCAGTTCGTGATGCACTTCTTGGCGTGGCAATCCCGTTTATTGAAGTCCACCTGTCTAACGTCCATGCACGTGAGGCATTCCGACATCATTCATATCTATCCGATAAAGCTATTGGCGTGATCTGTGGTCTAGGTGCAAAAGGCTATGCTGCCGCACTCGACTATGTCATTGAAAAAATACAATCTTCTAAACAATCTTAATTAGGAATACTGTCTCATGGATATCCGTAAAATCAAGAAGCTCATCGATTTGATGATTGAATCTGACTTACAGGCGATTGAAGTTAAGGAAGGTGATCAGTCGATCGCTCTGACTCGTCGTAATCCAGTAGTTGCAGCAGCTGTTCCTGCAATGCCTGCACCTGCAGCTGACGTCCCTGCAGCTAAATCTCCTCGTGGTGCAGTTGAAAAATCTCCAATGGTTGGCGTGTTCTATGCAGCTCCAAGCCCAGGTGAAGCACCTTTTGTAAAAATTGGCCAAACTGTTTCTGCTGGCGAAACACTGGGTATCATTGAAGCAATGAAAATCATGAACCCGATTGAAGCAACTCAAAGCGGCGTGATTGAAGAAATTCTGGTGAAAAATGGTGAAGTGATTCAGTTTGGTCAGCCACTTTTCCGTTACCGCGCCTAATCACTTCGGGGATTCATAATGTTGCAAAAAGTTTTAATTGCAAACCGAGGTGAGATTGCCCTGCGCATCGCCCGAGCTTGCAAAACTTTAGGAATTAAAACCGTCGGTGTCTATTCAGATGCTGACAAAGACCTGATGCACTTACGCTTTTGTGATGAAGCCGTGTGTATCGGTCCTGGCGCGAGCAGCGACAGTTACCTGAATATTCCAGCCTTGATTACAGCCGCTGAAATCACCAGTGCAGATGCCATCCACCCTGGTTATGGCTTTTTATCTGAAAATGCTGAATTTGCTGAAATCGTAGAAAGTTCTGGTTTTATCTTCATTGGTCCACGTCCAGAACATATTCGCCTGATGGGGAATAAGGTTTCTGCGATTATTGCCATGAAAAAAGCGGGGGTACCAACTGTACCTGGTTGCGATCATGCCGTGACAATTCACAATGCGCTTGCTGAAGCCAAAGAAATTGGTTTCCCGCTCATCGTGAAAGCAGCTTCCGGCGGCGGTGGTCGTGGTATGCGTATCGTAGAACGTGTAGATACCCTGCTTGAATCAGTACAAGCCGCGCAGCGTGATGCTGAAATGTGGTTTGGCGATGATACGGTTTATATGGAACGTTTCCTGCAAAAACCGCGTCACGTCGAAGTACAGGTTCTAGGCGACGGTAATGGTCATGCGATTCATTTATATGACCGTGACTGTTCTTTACAGCGTCGTCACCAGAAAGTACTTGAAGAAGCGCCAGCGCCTAACCTGCCAGAACAGGCTCGAGCTGACATTCTTGAAGCCTGTGTCAATGCTTGTAAATTGATGCAATATCGTGGCGCCGGTACATTCGAGTTCTTGTTTGAAGAAGGTGAATTCTTCTTTATTGAAATGAACACCCGTGTTCAGGTGGAACACCCTGTGACTGAAATGGTCACCGGTATCGACATCATTGAACAGCAGTTACGTATTGCAGCTGGCTTAGGTCTGGATATCCAGCAAGAAGATGTACGTGTTCAAGGTCATGCGATCGAATGTCGTATCAACGCAGAAGATCCATCGAACTTTATGCCATCTCCGGGCAAAATCGAGACCTTCTATGCGCCAGGTGGCGCAGGTATCCGTTTAGACTCTCATATCTATCCAGGCTATAGCATCCCGCCGTATTATGATTCTATGATTGCCAAACTGATTGCCCATGGTAAAGATCGTGAAACTGCAATTGCGCGCATGAAACAGGCCTTGGATGAAATGATTCTGACAGGCGTGAAAACCAATATTCCATTACACAAAGATCTGATTCTTCAGGATGAAAATTTCTGTGAACATGCAATGGATATTCACTATCTGGAAAAACATTTGTTAAAGCAGCTTGAAGGTGCTGAAGACAAAGAAAAAGCTTGATTTGAGACATGATCTAATAAAAAACCGCTGAAGTCAGCGGTTTTTCTAGCCTTCAATCAAGGCAAAATGCGTCGAAGCACAGCAAAACATTGTTCTGCTTTTTCATTGGCACAGAAATTAATGGTATTGGAATTCTGCCACTTCACAAAATACTGCGAAATCTCACCTGACTGATCTACCTGATTGCCGGAACAGTCTTTTTCATTATTATCGTATTTAACCTGCATAATCAACGCTGGTATCTGTGCAGCCGGATCTTGTGAAGGCTGATAGTCATACAGCCCTGTGGTCCATTCTGAACCACTTTTAATGACTACATTGTTATTACCTTTAAAATTATAGTATTCAACACATTTTTTATTATCTGGAATTTCCATTCCCCATAGTCCAACAATTTCAGGACGGGTATTAATGGTAAAAGTATTCGGAACTTCGATAGGTTTCGCAATACTATTTGCAGTTTGATTATTATTTTCTGTTGCCATTAGCCAAGATGAGCTCATGAGCAAGACAAGGCTAAGACAGGTTTTTTTCATATTCACAGGCTTCGTTTCAATCCTAATAATTAATTTTAACTTATCATATTTTTCGGGATCATATTCTGCTCTGCATCAGTTTAAATACCGAAATAAAACAAATTTTTATCATTATAGTTTAAAAACATGGATTTCCTTTTTTAATTTTTTTTTGTATATATTTCGTATACAAACGTATATTGATAACGTAAGTAAAAACAGATTATTCCAAGAATAAAGTTGTACTTTTGGGTAAAAAGCATTTCCCAAACAAAGTGATATTTCACAAATAAGAATTAGATACAGGACTTAGATTTGCGAATACCTCGAATCACAGACCGGAACTTGAATCCTGAAACATATGCCTACTTGGTCATTCTTTTCATTATTTTAGTGACTTGTTTGATTAGCATTATGACCAGGACACAGGATTACTTAGCCATACTCTGGCCTGCCAATGCTGCCTTACTGGCCATATTCCCCCATTTAAACAATATGGGCGGGTGGCTAGGTGCTTTCTGTGCGTTCATGCTTGCTGATCTGGCGACAGGTAATAATCTTTTACAGAGTCTGTTTCTAACGCTTGCCAACTTGATTAGTACGATTGTATCGCTGTTTTTTATCCGATATTTCCAGATCAATTATAAGTACTACAATACTGGCTTCACTTTCGTGCATATGTTCAGCATCTGTGCATTCGCAGGATGCCTGGCCAGTGCAGTGTTTGCCGTTGCGACCTTACCCAATCTTCCCCATTCCTTTATGACCAAGGAAAATTTATGGATAGATTTTGGGCTGTGGTGGACAGGCGAAATGGTAAATTACATTATTGTCCTGCCGCTTTTTCTGGCCTTTCCTAGAACCAAAGATCTCAAATATTTATTTAAAAACCGCAGAAAGAAGCAGAACTCATTGAGTTATTTACTGCCAGCAGGCACGGTAATCCTGTGTATTATCCTGAGCAATATTTTTGTCGGTCCAGGTGCCCTGCTTTATCCTTTAGCAGCTTTAATCTGGGCAGCACTGACCTATCGCATCTTTACGATTGCAATTATTAATGCCTTTGTAATCATTTTGATGTATTACAGCCTGACCCAGTTCTATACCACTACACATGATACGCTGGCAGACTCGACCATTTATATCTCATTAAGGATCGGACTGTTTATGCTGGCATTGTCGCCGCTGATCCTGTGTATTATCAGTCAGAACCGTAACGACCTATTTAAATGCGTATTGTATTTGGCCCATCATGACTGTCTGACGCGGACCATGAACCGGCATTTTTTCTTCCAGAAAGGTGAATATTTACTACAACATTCCAAGAGTGTGCAGTTCTCCCTGATTATGCTGGATATTGATCATTTCAAACGTTTAAACGATCATTTTGGCCATCATGTGGGCGATAAAGTACTGCAACACTTTGCTGAAATCATCCGTTCTAATTTACGTTCTCAAGATCTGTTTGCGCGTATTGGTGGTGAGGAATTTGTCATTTTGCTTTGGGATACTAAACCTTCTAAAGCCCAATTTATTGCTGAGCGTATTCGTGAACTGGTAGCTAAAACGCCAATGTATCAACCTGATGGCTCACCTTTATCGATTACCGTGAGTCTCGGGATTACGCATCAACATGCGCCACTTTCTCAAGATTTACAGCAACTGGTCAATACCGCAGATCAGGCCTTATATCAGGCCAAACACTTGGGACGTAATCAGGTGGTGCTTGCATCCTGAACTGAAACCCTCTACAACCTTATAACAATATCAACGCTAGGGAATGCAGATGAAATTTGAAGAATACTTACAATACGATGGATTAGGACTGGCTGAACTGGTTAAAAATAAACAGATACATTCAAGTGAACTTTTATCAGTCGCTTTAGAACGTAGTGCGAATATTAATCCTGAAATCAATGCCATTATTATTCCCATGCATGAGCATGCCTTGCAGCGTACCCGGCAAGATCTGTCAGGTCCCTTTGCCGGTGTTCCATTTCTAGTCAAAGACCTGTTTCAGGAATATGCAGGTTATCCGACGTCTTATGGATGTCAGGGTTTAAAGCGCATTGGGTATATAGCTGATACCAATGCCGAGATTGTTAACCGTTGGGAACAGGCAGGTATCGTGACCTTTGGCCGTACCAACACTCCTGAATTCGGAATTAAAGGCATTACCGAGCCAGATGCCTGGGGTAGCTGTAAAAATCCGTGGAATTTAAGACATAACAGCGGTGGCTCATCAGGCGGTTCTGCTTCTGCTGTGGCAGCCGGCATTGTGCCAATTGCTGGTGCAGGTGATGGTGGTGGCTCAATTCGTATTCCGGCTTCCTACTGTGGTCTGTTTGGTTTAAAACCAAGCCGTGGACGTACACCGTGGGGGCCGCAAATGAGTGAAGCAATGCATGGTGCTGCCATTCAACATGTACTCACTAAAACTGTTCGGGATAGTGCAGCAATGCTGGATGCCACCCATGGTGAAGATCGCAGTTCACTGTTTACGATTCAACGTCCGCATACACATTATCTGGAAGTGATTCAGCAACCACCAAAAAAATTAAAAATCGCATTTAATACGCGTTCCAGCATCGATACGCCTGTTTCTCAAGATGCTATTAAAGCGGTAGAACAAACTGCCCGTTTACTGGAATCTTTAGGTCATGAAGTCGTTGAGGATCAACCGCAGATTGATGGCATGCAACTGGCTAAAGATTTTATTACGACGTGGTTTAGCCAGTTTTCTTATATGCTGAACGAAATCCAGAAAGGCTATCCATCCAGATCAGGCGATTTTGAACTGGATTCTCTGGCTCTGGCTGCTTTTGGTGCCAAAACAACGGCGATTGAATATATCCAGAATCTGACTAATTGGGGACAATATGTAACCCAGATGAATCATTTCTTTGATGATTATGATCTCTACCTGACGCCAGCCACGGCCACTGTTGCACCCAAAAATGGCGAAGTCAAGACACCAAACTGGCAGAAGCCGATTCTTAAAGCTTTATTAAAAATGAATAAGGCACATCTATTGGCACAAGGTAAGCTGGTCGATCAGATTGTAAAAGAAAACCTGCAATGGGTGCCATTCACCCAATTAGCCAATATTACCGGCCTTCCGGCAATGTCAGTACCACTTTACTGGAATGAAGATAACCTGCCTTTGGGCTCACAGTTTATTGCACCATTTGCCCGTGAAGATTTGCTGTTACAACTAGCCGCTCAATTAGAACAGGCTCAGCCCTGGTTTGATCAATATTCCAAAATCCGCATTTAATCATTCAATCGTATCTTAAACCTGCTTTTGCAGTTCGACTTTGCTGGGTAAGCCAAATACCAGCAATAGGCCCAGCAAGGTCGACAGCGCAGCAGCAATAAAGATTGATGTTCCACCGACCTGATCCCAATAACGACCGGCTAGAATGCTGCCACTCGCCACGCCTAAGCCCCACATGGTGCTATACAGTGCCTGCCCACGGCCTTGTTGTCCGGCCGAAAAGTTCTGAAAAATAACCCGCATAGCAATCATATGAAATAAGCCAAAACTTAAAGCATGAATGGTCTGGGCAAAAAACTGTGCCAGAAATGACGATGGAAATATGCCGACTGTTAGCCATCTTAAACCAGTCATTAACAGGCATAGCATCACCAGATGACGCCATGACCAGCGTGTCAGAAAAAATGTGGCATAGGCAAACATAATGATTTCAGCAATAACCCCAACCGACCAAAGCAATCCGATCTGACTGGTACTGAATCCATTCTGGCTGAGATAGTTACTATAAAAACTATAAAACGGCGCATGTGAAAACAGCATGATCAGTTCAATCAGAAAAAAACTGTATACCACCGGACGCTTGAAAATCGGCCATAAAGCTTCGAGTTTTTTCTGTGCTGTCGGTGCTGCTGTTGGTTCTTTGATAGTGAACGACCAGAGAAAAGCCAGAAATGAGATACAGAGTAATAAGACTGGTAGCATACTAATGCTAATAATCTCAAAAATGGCCCCTAAACCAAATACGCCAATAATAAATCCAATAGAACCCCACTTACGCACTTTGCCATAGAGCTCTGCCCTTTTTTCACCTAACCAGAATAAAGTCACGCCTTCAAACTGAGCCAAAATTGCATTTTGAAAGAAACTGAAAATCAGCATGAGCAAAGCGACTGACTGGAAGCTATTTGGAATGATAAAAATCATGAACCAGATACAAGCTTCCATCCAGGTAGCTATACGTACCAGTAACATGCGTTTCCCGGATTTGTCTGCAATCCACCCCCAAATAAATGGCGCAAAAAATCGGGTGACAATCGCAATCGAAGATAAAATCCCAATTTCCTGATAATTAAAGCCTTGATCTTCCAGATATAGACTCCAGAAAGGCATGAATGCGCCCACAATCGCATAATAGAAAAAGTAGAAAAAACTGAGTCTGTAATGAATAGCTAGAGATTGCATCAGACTAGATACTCTTTCATTTCTGATAACTTAAAATAAATATAAGTTGCGCTGAGTTGCATTGAATGGGTCTCGGTTGGATCTCGATAATCTATAAGATAATCATCTATAGATTCTTCAAAGTTCTTTAACTAATTTGAGAAAAGTTAGATTTTAACTTAATACATTAGCTAAATTCTTAATTTATTCTGCTAGTTCACATATGAGCTTATCAATCGTAATCATTTGATGGATCTAAGAATTAAAATGACTGAGGTTATGACATTTAGACAGCTCAACACTGCGAAATTCTAAGTTTTGTTTTGCTTGGGCTTGTCTGTCATGGATATCACCAATAAGAAATGAACCGTACCGGGTTTGTCGGAGAGTCAATATTCTGAGTTAGAAGCACTGCTTCGCAAAGTTCGATGACAAAATTAAAATACACCCCTGAAATCAGAGAAAGAACGGTTCAATTATTGATTGAATCTGAAAAAGATTATCCATCGAATTGGTCTGCAATCACAGCAATTGCGCCTAAGATTGGTTGTACTCCTGAAACACTTCGTGCCTGGCATCAAAAGCATTTAGATCAGCAAAATCCTATTAAAGTACAACAGATATCTGATCAAGAAAAAATGAAGCAAATGGAACGTGAAATTAAAGAATCAAAGCGTGCCAATGAAATTCTACGTAAAGCAGCCGCTTTTTTCGCCCAGGCGGAGCTCGACCGCCCACACAAATAATGGTGGATTTCATCCATAACAATAAAGATCGATATGGTGTGCGTAAGGTCTAGCAACAATTGAAACGTGAAGGTTATGTTATCGCACGTTGTACAGTTGCTCGATTGATGCAGAAGCTAGGTATACAAGGTGTTTGGCATGGTAAGAATAAACAAACCGCCCGTAGCCGAGATGACCAAAAACGAGCAGATGATTTAGTGAAACGTAATTTTAATGCTGATCGACTTGACTAACTGTGGGTAAGTGACTTTACGTATATTCAAACTCATTCAGGCTGGGTCTAGACCGCCTTTATTATTGATGTGTTCTCACGAGCAATTGTTGGATGGAAAGTATCTACACGGATGAATACAGATATGGTGCTCGATGCATTAGAGCAAGCATTGCACGATCGAGGTATGCCAAAGAATGTGATTCATCATTCCGATAGAGGTGTTCAATATCTTTCTATTCGCTATACCAATCGTTTAGAAGCTGCAAATTTACGAGCATCAGTCGGTACAACTGGTGATTCATACGATAATGTTCTGGCTGAAACGGTGAATGGCTTATACAAAACAGAGGTGATTGAATATTTAAAAGCAGATTGGCAAGGTTTAGCAGATGTATAACTTGCGACACTAAACTGGGTAGATTGGTTCAATAAAAAGCGTGTACACAGTGCACTGGGTTATGTATCGCCTTTTGAGTTTGAAGCAATGTACTATGATAAGATTAACCCGTTAGGTCAGGTGGCCTAACTTAAATAAAAAAGTCTCCGACAAACCCGGTACGGTTCAGATCATCTTATCAATCTAATCCACATGACTGGTTGCCTGTATAAGTCTTCCTTATTCCACTTATTGATCTGAATACTCTTTCATAAGATTACTTTTCCAAATTATTGACTCCATCTCGGTGCATAATATTGATCGCTATCATCCTGCTATTCACCTTGATCTCTAGTCCAAATCTTTAAACTTTTAAACGAAATGAGTGATCTAAAAGTCAGCAAGACTTTCCTTGATCATGGAAAATAATAATACTGCGCAAACCGTGAACAATAGCCCGATCAAAGCAAATAAAGGATCCTGATAAATAAGACCTAAAACCATGAGAGAAACAGCAAGGATGACAAGGAAAATAATGCCGCATATTTTAAAGAGATACATATCCACAACCTAAAGCAAAAGCTATGCTTTCAAGAAGCAATTTTTGCTCCTTTTTTAAATAATTTTTATGTTTATTATCTATATAAATTGATCAATATTCTATTTATTGGTACGAAGCTAGTATATGAAATACCGATCTACTCAGTAATCATATTTCGAACAAAATTCAGAAATTTAGACATTAAAAAGCCACCCTAAAGAGTGGCTCAATGATTAAATGTTTTTATTGATATTCGATTATAGCGGTCACTATTTTCAAATAAAAATTTTAATAAATATTCTTTCTTTACCCGAAATAATCTCGACATGCATTCCTCCATGAAAGGTCAAAATATTCCTGATCTATCTGCCGTCTTTCAATCAGCACAATATTTTTATTTACTACAATAAACCTCCGATGTTTCATTTCATTCGTAGATTTATCTCTGAAACTAAGCTCACCACATTCTCCCTCTTGTTGATGAAATTGAACCAGATCTGAATTCGGTAAAGCATTCCTTACCATTTCCCTAAATTTTTTTAGATCCTCATCCTGTAGGATCTTAGAGTCAGCTTCTTGCTGTGTATTTGGTTGACTACACCCCAGAAGTATTAAAGCTACAAGAGGCAAGATAATTAGTTTTTTCATAAGCTGTCCTCCTGAGAAAGAGGATCACATTATTTTTAAAGTATGGCTATTATTAAAATGAATAGTTTTGTAAACCATTCAACTTTATCAATAAATTTAATCAGGAAAATTTAGAATAGATGAAAAGGAATAATAGCTAAAATAGCTTGCTGTGTCTCTGAAAATAGCAAAGTTCTGAAAATTATATAAGACTTGCCAGAGATGGCTCTACTGAAAGAATAGGAGACCTCACAACCTTCTCTTGCTAGTGGTGAGGTCCTTTCAAGCGATTATTCAACAGAATTTGGTGCTTGACTGTCTACCTGTTCATTCTGAGGAGCAGCATTGTTTGAACTGTCCTTTTTGTATTTCATTTTTTTATAACAATAACCTGCAAGTACACCGGCACCAATTAACGTTAATAACTTCATTTTTCACCTCATGCTCATAATTGCAAGCCTATATAACTAACATCTATATTTGTAGCTTTCCAAAGCCATTTAGAGTGTTTTTTTAAATAAAAAGTTAAATTATGTATATCTATATAGATCAAATAAAATTTTAATCTTTTCATAATATTAAATTTACTTAAAATATTCTTGAGTTAAATATTTTTAGGCTCTAAATATATACTTATAAAATAAAAATCCTGCTTGCTGATTAAAATTCAACTTACGATATTCAAATTGTTTTGAACTTATTTCTCTTATATTTTAATTCTCATGATAGATCATCATGAGAGCGTTCTCCCATGTGTTCAAACTATGAATTTCCCTCAAAACATCGTCTCTCTTTATTAGACATTCATGAAGAGCAACTTGAACTAGATATGAAAACGCATGTATATCCTTTGGCTCCCGCTCCCATCATTATGCGCGGTGCTGACGAGTTTGAACTGGATATCGCACGTTTCGGACTTATCCCTTCCTGGGCCAAAGAATTAAAATTTGGTCGGCATACTTATAATACCCGGACTGAAACGGTTGCCTCAAAAGCAAGTTTTCGGCATGCCTGGAAAAACAATCAGTTTGCCTTGGTACCTGTAGATACGTTCTATGAACCCAAATACATTGATGGCAAATCTCATTGGTATGCAATATCTCGTGAAGACGGCGATCCTTTTACTGTTGCAGCCATTTATGATGATGCAATCATTGAGGGTGAAAAAGTTCGGTCTTTTTCAATGCTTACGATTAATGCAAATCAGCATCCTTTTATGAAACAATTCCATAATCCGAATGATGAAAAACGCTCGATTATTGTGATACCGGAAGAGTCAAGACAGGATTGGCTGCACTGCGATCATGAGGAAGCAAGTGAGTTTTTCTTCGAAATGCGGGATGAATTTATTGCAAAGCCGCGAGATCCCCGTTTGTCGGAAAATTGAAATATAAAAGCAATTTAATCACTCATATCTGATTTTAAAGCATTTAATTTGTTTGTATAAAAATAAAGCAATCATTACAATCTTGATTAATGTAACAACAATCAAGAAGTAGCAGATTTATGACAAATTCGCATGGGGGCTTTAGAATTGGTGCAGGCAGAAAAAAGGTCGAAGAAACCAAAGTAATTCGTGTACCTGAATCTAAAGTCCTAGATATCAAAGCATACTTAAAATCACTTAAAAAAGAAAATGAAATCAGTGATATTCGCCAGTTTGATCCCGTTACTCAAATGGAAATTCCTTTAGTTACTGAACGTGTTCAGGCTGGTTTTCCCTCACCCGCACAAGACTATATTGATAAAAAACTCGATCTGAATGAATTCCTGATCAATAACGCCAATGCCACTTTCATTGTTCGTGCCAATTCGCTGTCGATGCTGAATGCAGGTATTGATATCAATGATGCTCTGATTGTAGATCGTAGCATTGAAGCGCAACACCGAGATATTGTGATTGCCTGTGTAGATAGCGAGTTTACGGTCAAACGGCTGATTGTCGATGTAAAAGGTTGCTGGCTAAAAGCCGAGAATGACGACTATCCCGATATTCATCCTGTAGAAGGTCAGCAATTTGAAATCTGGGGTGTGGTCACCAACGTCATTAAAAAATTCAGATGAAATATCAGCAGGAAATCTATGCGCTGATTGATGTCAATAACTGCTATGTCAGTTGCGAGCGCCTATTCAGTCCGAAACTGAATCATGTACCTGTGATCGTGTTATCAAATAACGACGGCTGTGTAGTTTCACGTTCGCAGGAAGCAAAAGATCTCGGCATTAAAATGGCTGTTCCACTCTTCCAGATTCGCGATATTGTCGAACAGCATCAAGTTCAGGTGGTATCCAGTAACTATGCGCTATATGCAGAAATGTCCAAACGCTTTCATTCCATTCTATCTGAATATGTAGCACCTGGTGAACAGGAAGTTTATTCCATAGATGAATGCTTTCTGAAAATTACAGCTTATGCAAAAAATCATGATTTAACAGAATATGGTCAGGATATGCGACGGCGTATTTTGCAATGGATTGGCCTACCCGTTTGTGTAGGCATTGGCCGTTCCAAAACCGAAGCTAAATTAGCCAACTATATGGCCAAGAAAGCCAAACGCTTTGATGGGGTTTGCGATCTTTCTTCTATGAATCAAAAATATAGAAATTACTTCTGGAGCTTGATTGATGTTGCTGAAGTCTGGGGGGTTGGGCGCCAGCAGAGTAAAAAGTTAAAGAACTTAGGTATACATACCGTTCTTGATTTAGCTCAGGCTAATTGTCATCGAATCGGAAAATTATTTCCAGTTGTTATGCAAAGAACTGTGATGGAATTACAGGGAGTTTGCTGTATTGAACTTGAACAGACGTGCCAGCCCAAGAAGCAGATTATTTCTTCACGCTCATTTGGTTCCCGAGTGACGGATCTTGAAGCTTTAACGGAAGCTATGAGTGATTACCTGCAAAATGCTGTCAAACGCTTAAGAGAAGATCAATCCTTATGTGGTTGCATCATTGCTTTCGCGCAATCCAATCTTTTTGACAAGAACAGATCCTTTTATCATAAATCTATCAATATCGCTTTTCCTGAACCCACTGATTCCGCTGTTGTAATGAACCGGGCATTGATGCAACAGATGCATGAGCTGTTTTCAGAAGGTGTAGAGTTTAAAAAATGCGGGGTTATTTTAACGGCGCTTGAACCTAAATCGGCCTATGTCTATGACTTACTCTCTGATCATGCTCAGATCGAGAGAAATGAGAAGCTTCAACAAGCGCTAGAAAAAGTAAAAGAAAAATTTGGCGATCAAAAGCTGGCAATTGGAGCAACTAAAATGCCTGACCGGAGCTGGGCCATGTCTCAACAGCATCTAAGCCAGAATTATTTTAGTTGGGATGGACTGTTAAAGATTGATCATTAATTTCATCTTCCCAGTAAGGTGAAGCAGAAATTTTCCGAGACTTAAATCAAAATCTAAAAAGCCCTAAATTTAATTAGGGCTTTCTGATATTCATATCTTACTTTTGCTCCCTCAGCGGATGCTCAGGCTCTGCATTAGGCTTTTTCTCAGGCTTTACACCCTTATAGGTTGCTTGATTGCCTTTATCATCATTAGATTCTTTTTGCGGATTATCTTCTTGCTCTGTTTGGTGGTCTGCATGAGTTGTCATATATATTCCCTTTTCTCTAGATGCTTAGAAAATTATTAGGACATATAAGGTTAAACATCAATAATATTTATGTTTTCCATACATTTTAATAAACATATATTCTTCTAATCCGAGCTTATATAGACTTCTTGTTCTAATCTAAATCTGTCTGGCTGTGCAACCTGCTTTCAGGAAACACAGCTCATATATCTTAAAATTTGGTTTCTTATTACTTAAAAGAAAGTATCTGCAGAAACATTAAAACGTTCAGACAAAGCTTTAATATGACGGATATTGAGCTGACGTTTACCGTTCAGGATTTCTGAAATGACCGACTGGGTAGCTATATCAGATAGGTCTGATTGGCTTAGGCCATGCTGTTCCATCAGGAAAGCCAATGCAGTACGTCCATCGCCTTCTGGCATCGGCAAATGCTCATGCTCGTAAGCTGAGACTAAGTCACCCAGTTGAAGAATCAGCCCCATTAAGGGATGCGACTCATCATCACCTACAATATCCAGAAGTTCATCTAAAGCTTCAGTAAGGGTATTAAAGTCTTCTTCAGTTTCTGGCTTGCTAAGCAATGGTGCAACATAACGCCAGTGATCAACGGCCTGTTTAATCATTGCATTCATATTAAGCCTCCTTCCAATGACCTTTGTCATATTCCTGATGGGATAAGACATGGCGAATATAGACACGTTTTGCCTGATACATCACAACTGCGATCAACCTGATCTTGTTGCCACCAATATCAAAGACATGAAATTTCCCGACTTTATCGACTGCGGGAAATAATCGCTTCATGTCGGCAAAATCCTTAGGATCATTGGCCTTGATAAGTCGATACCAACCATCCAATGCAGTTTCAGCGTGTGGCCACTTTTGCATTGCTTCCAGAATCCGAGCGTGAGTGATCACATGCATGATTATTTATCGCATTTTGCTATATTGAAAGTATAACCTAAATATCGCATATTGCAATAACGCTTAAAGGATGAATTTAGTTGAGATGAGTATTGTTATGATCAAATCACAAGTTAAAATTAAATAAACCCTTATTTTTAATAATCTTTATTAATTAACTAGGACTTACGCATTGACGGATTCAAAAAAGTATTAAAATACTTTATAAAGTATCTGTGATCAGACGAATTAAACATGCTTCTACAGCAACTTGTACATTACCCATTTATATGGGCTTTCTCATGACAGAACCGAACTCTATTAGCTGCACACAACTTGCCGAGACTTATAATATCTCGCATGATAGTGTAAATCGCTTTCTAGAGCGTGAAGACTACACACCTCACGACCTATATCAAGAATCAATTCAACATATTGATAATAATAAACTTATAGTCAGTATTGATGATACTGTTTTAGATAAACCATATAGTCAACATATGGACTTGGTTAGCTATTTTTGGTCAGGCAAACACCACCGATCCGTCAAGGGTATTAATCTCATTACCTTGTATGCGACAGATCAAAATGGTCAAAATATTCCAATTAATTTCCGAATTTATGACAAATCTGAAAGTAAAACCAAGAATGATTACTTTATGGATATGTTAAGTGAAGTACTCAGTTGGGGTGCAAAGATTCAATTTATTACAGGTGATAGTTGGTATTCATCGACTGGAAATCTAAAAACCATAAGAAAATATGGTATTCGATTTATGTTTGGTATCGACTGTAACCGTAAGGTTTCCCCAGAAAAAGGACAATGGTTTCAACTGCGTTTATTGCCAGATTTCCATCAGGGTCAAGTGGTCTGGCTCAAAGATTTTGGCTTTGTACAATTATTTAAGACTCAGTTAAAAGAACAGCAGAGGTTTTATATTGTGCATCAAGATGAAGATGATTTATTGTCCTTTGAGGGTTTTCATGAATTACATTCAAGTCATTGGAAAATAGAGCAATATCACCGGGTGATTAAACAGGTTTGTCATATTGAAAAGTTTCAAGTAAGACGATCTAAACTGATTTTGAATCATATTTTTTCAGCCTTGATGGCCTACGTTGAGATACAAAAGAACCAGTTTGAGCGGATCTTTGAAAATGTATATCGTTGGCAGAAGAAATTATTTAGACCAGTTATCAAAAACTTCATTGATGACTTTATTCTCGATAAAAATCATCTGCTACCACAGAGAATCTATAAGTAATAGTGCGTAAGTCCTATTAACTATCAATATTTATAAATTAGCGTGGATATGTTGGTTCTATTTTCAAATAGCAATGATAAAAAAATGAAAACCCCCGTCAATCTAAAATCGAACGGGGGTTCAACATCCATCTAAACCACGAAGGTCTAGAGAGTTAATTTAAATCTTTCAAGCAATCACGACACTTTTTGACTTCGAAATCATCGACTGTATAATCAATTTCAGTCGCACCATGAAGACCAAATAAACAACATATAAATTGGAACATATGTTTCTCCTGACTGTGAACAGCTCGATCATGGATCGAGCTTTGTTGCTTTAAAGATAATGGCTTACAGTTCCACGATTTATTTACCTTGAAACGATTGAATCACTCACCTGTACTGCGATTGCACAGGCAAGCTATAGCCTCTAAATTTGTACACTCTCTTCATGTTTTGGCGCTTGGTCTTTGGTACCGTGATCCTTGCTCATCATCCGGCACATTTTTTCTTTGCAAGATTTAAAGCAACATCCCACCATGACACCCATACCAAATGCACAGATACATCTCATCATAGCTCTAACCTATCTTTTCATGAAAAGAGATATATAAATAACATCTATTCATGTTTCACACTTGAACGTATTTTCAGGTTTTATGTTGTATATGAAAACTTATGTGAAGGATAAATGTCGAAGAATCATTACTTTTTGGCATATTTATGATCTAAAAAATGAGCCCTGCTTAACTGTCTGGATTAAGCAGGGCTTTTTAACTTGCTGATTTTAAATTATTTTATCTGAGTTGTTATAGTGATGATAAAGTACCACTTGTCATGCATCTAATATGTATATGAAATATAGAGGCTTTTTTACCAAATGTTGAATATAGGTTATGTTTTATATTTTATTGGCTATTTTTCATCAACTTAGATGCAATTAAATACAAAAAACTTTGATTCATTCAGCTTTCATTCAATCAAGTGGGTCATAAAAGCAGATATGCAACTTATACATATTGGTAGATATTTTACTTATTTTATCAAAGTCCTTTTCATTTTTTATTTTCTCAGCTGTCAATGAGTTTAAAGGCAGGTGCTCTTTCACTCATTTCTCTTTATAATTTTTCCAATGACTGATAACAATATATTGTTGCCATGAAAATATCATTATTCATAATTGCCCTATTGGCATTGGCCATCACAGGCTGCCAGAAACAACAGGCAGATGTATCAGCTGAACCTGATCCAGCAGTGAAAGCTCAATTTGAAAAATCCGATGCCCGATTGAGTGCTTATTTAGATAAATTAGATTCTTCTACTATTAGTCTTGAGGAAAGAACACATATTTTATGTGAGGATTATCCTAAAGAATATAAAACTCATTATATGCCGGCCCTAATAAAACTGATGCCACAAGCATATGATGAGCAGGAACTACTGAAAGATCTGAAAAATGCGCTCGACTTTTATAAAGTAAAAGCTAATATTCAATGCTGATTTATTCTGAACAATAAAAAACCGCCTTAAAAAAGGCGGTTTTTTGTAGAGATTACACAGCTTAGATATGAGTGCTGCAGCTTTGACTAATCTTATTGATTACGCAAATTTTGCTGCTGGTTATCTTGTTGTGGCTGTTGCTGTTGTTGCTGATTGCGTTGCTGGTCCTGTTGGCCCTGCTGACGCTGTTGGTTTTGCTGTCCTTGCGGCTGTTGTTGTTGCTGGTTCGGCTGTTGCTGATTTTGATTCTGGTTTTGCTGATGTTGTTGGTCTTGCTGTTGCTGTTGTTGTTGGTTCTGTTGGTCTTGCTGATTTTGCTGTTGGTTATTAGCCATGATGTAACTCCTTACTATTTGCTTTAAATCGCCGATGATTAGGTTTCGACTTAATATTTACTCTACCTATTTTTAAAAATTCGCCAAGTTGTTACCTGTTACATATTAATTCAATGTAAAAAAAGGTAAGTTAAGTAATTGAAGTCTGGATTTATAAGAAACATAAATTACTTTTAATAATAGAATGAACACATATTGAAAGCTTTCTATCTTTTATAAATTTTATTTTTCATTTAAAGTCATAACTTAATCAAAAAATTGTATGTAAACTTAAATTTAAAATAAAATTTAGAAATACATTTTGATACTTGTATAAAATATGATTATATTTATAAGATATTGAATTTTATTAATTATTTAAAATTATAATTTCTTATACATGGGCGAATTCAAACATGAGGTGCGACAGTTTGAAAAGTCTTATGATAATCAACAAGCTGAGCAAATTTCTCTAATGGTGTAAGCCAATCTAACGCTTTTCTAGGACGAGTATTCAGTGACATGGCAACTTGATTTAAATAATGCTGATCTGCCTGATTTAAATCAATCCCTTTAGGTAAATATTGCCTAATTAAACCATTCATATTTTCGCATGTGCCTTTTTGCCAGGGTGAATGTGGGTCACAGAAATATACATCTATGCCTAAATCTTCTTCAAGTATTTTATGTTCTGCCATCTCGCGTCCACGGTCATAGGTCAACGTTTTACGCAGTTCTGCAGGTAAATATTTCAGAGCTTCAGTTAAAGCCTTGCGCACTGATTCTGCCTTTGCATCAGGTAATGTTGCCAAGATACAGAGCCGTGTATTTCGTTCAATAAGTGTTGCTATCGAACTTTTATTGTCTTTACCTTTAATTAAATCAGCTTCCCAATGACCCGGTATTTTTCTTTCTTGAACTTCGGCTGGGCGCTCATGAATAGTTTTAATATCCTGTAATATAGAATCTTTTTTAGGTTCACCGTTAGCTTTTCGCTTTTTATTTTCATGACGCAGACAGGATAATAAGTCTTTTTTCAACTCACCCTTTGGTAATGCTCGTATCGTTGAATAAATCGTTGTATGGCTTACATTCATTGTTTGATCCAAATCAGGAAATGTCTTTAAACGCTTTGCTATTTGCTGAGGAGACCATAAACAACGGATCGCTTCAACAATAAATTTCCAGAGGATTGAATCGATTTTGAGTTTTCTGTGACCACGTCTACGTCTAGCGAAGGTGTTATCAGAAGCATATTGAGCTTGATAAACGTCATTGATGCTATTTCTTTTAAGCTCACGATAGATCGTACTAGGATGTCTTTTAATGAGTTCAGCAAATTTTCTGGCTGAAAAGCCTTCTTTTCTTGACTCAAGCATTAATGCAGTACGATCTTCAAAGTTAAGATGATGGTATGACAATTTTATATACTCCATAAACCCTTTAAATTAATTAGGTGGTTTATGTCGCACTTCAAGTTTTACTCTGCCATGTTTAACCTAATTTTCTAAAAATTAGATCATTAAATATAAAAACGAAAAAACCATTTTTGAATAGCAGACTATATTACATAGAATCACAAATAAGGCCTTTTCAGTTACCAATTTACCTTGACTTTATATTTTTAAAATTATTATTAGATTTTTTTATTAAATCTAATCAAATTCTATTTTAATGACCTTTATCTAATAAATAAGCCTCTTATTTTAAGAGGCTTATTTTCAATAAGTTATTTTTAGATTGCGACCACTTTTACAATAATGGTTTGGTTTTCTTCTTGCTCTTCGGCCAGATATAAACGCTTTAATTCTTTGCTTTTAACTTTAAACTTTAAATTCTGGTAATGAATGATGCTTGGGATCTGATCAAAATATTGACCATCTGCCTCAATTTCTTCCTGAAATAAAGGAGTACCCAGTTGATAATCTAGACTTTTTAATACGGAATACTTTACTGTGGTTTTCATTCTTACAACCTACTTTCCTTACGCACTTTATTTTTATTTTTACCACTGATCAGAGCAAGTTAAAACCATTAATTTCAAATATTGTCCAAGCATTAAGCAATCAGTTTAACAACTGCCAAACTTACGTTTGGAATACTAAAATTACAAAAATATTTTACCTTTCATCATAATAAAGGAATAATCTCACAGTTGATACAAAAGCAAAATGGGACTACATTGGAATAAAGATTACCTTCTAAGAAAAAATAGACATTATGATTAAAACATGTTGTGGCCTGCTGGAACAAAGAAACATCAAGATTGCTTTTATTGAAAGTGCAAGTTCTGGCTATTTAACCAGTCAGTTTTCAATTTGCAAAAATGAAGGTGCTGAAATCTTGTTGGGAGGTCTGGTATGCTACGATCCGTCCGTGAAGATCAATGTTTTGGGAATTTCTCCGAATCTAATTAGCACCCATTCAGCCGAATCTATGCCTGTAACGGTTGCTCTGGCTGAGGCAGGTAAAAAAATGTTTCAGGAGGCGGACTGGATTATTGCTTGTACAGGCTTGCTTAAACCAGGCGGTAGTGCAACACCTGATAAACCGGAAGGTACTTTCTTCACCGCTGTTTATGATGGTCTTCAGACTCACCAGTTCCAGTATTATATTAAAGGCACACCACAGGAACGTCTTAATAAACTGGCAGCCGTCATCGCACATGACATGATTAATCTACTCAACACCTAAAACCAAAACTGTTTATATAAAATGCTGATCAAACTTCATTATTTCTACTGTATTTATAGTTAAATTATTTCTTATAAAAGCACGTTGTTTTAATGAGGCCTGATCAGTGATGAAAATAAGATTTGCAGCCCTTTTGCTCGCACTTGGCATTCCTGTATCCGCTTTCGCCACTGTCGGTGGCCCACAGAATATTGAAGTTTTGGGGTATGAAGTCAAAGACCAGAAACTTTATCTGTTGCGGCATTATCTCGATGGTCGCGGACGCCTACCTCAACTGTATTATTATCATTTTAAATCCAAAACTCCGAATCAGCTAATTCAGGTGAACTCCCTGTATATCAATCCAAAAACCAAGCAGATTGACTACGATCAGGACAGCCGTAAGTTTGTCCAGGAAATTGCCAAAATTAAAAAGCGTCTGATTCCGTTAGTACCTTTGCAAAAGCAAAACATTCAGCTCAAGCTATTAAAGACCAGCAAAGGTACTGCCCCTGCATGGCATGATCCTAAACAGAAAGTTCCAAAATGGACTTATCAATATCAGGTGCAATCTAGCCAGTATAAAAGTCCTGTTCAACAAGCAGTCAGTTATAAAGCAGATTTAAGATTAAGCCAAACTTATCAAGTACCGAAACAGAATAAAATACTGGTGACAGTAAAATACTTAGGCATCCCATTTGAAACCGGTTATCACATTGAAGATCCAGCATTATTAAGTCGGTAAACCAATGTCAATCAACAATTAGCAAAAAATAAGGCCTCATGGAGACCTTATTTTCATATTTAGAATATCTCTGGCTTACGCAGCAGAAGTGCGCTCAGCAATTGGAACCACTTTACGCAACTCTGGACCAGTATAATCCGCGCTCGGACGGATAATACGGTTATCTGCACGTTGTTCCATCACATGCGCCGCCCAACCTGTGACGCGTGACATTACAAAGATTGGCGTAAACAGTTTGGTTGGAATACCCATAAAGTGATAAGCAGAAGCATGGAAAAAGTCCGCATTACAGAACAGTTTTTTCTCGCGCCACATGACTTCTTCACAACGCACTGATACTGGGTAGAGCACAGTATCACCTACATCTTTTGCCAGTTTTTCAGACCATTGCTTGATAATGCCATTACGCGGATCATTGTCTTTATAAATCGCATGACCAAAGCCCATGATTTTTTCTTTACGCTCCAGCATGCCCAGCATTTCGCGCTCAGCTTCTTCTGGAGATTTCCAGTTTTCAATCATATCCATTGCCGCTTCATTGGCACCACCGTGTAATGGGCCACGTAGTGAACCAATTGCACCGGTAATACATGAATGCAAGTCAGACAAAGTTGATGCACAAACACGCGCTGTGAAGGTTGAAGCATTAAATTCATGCTCTGCGTACAGGATCAGGGATACATTCATCACTTGCTCATGTAGCTGATTCGGTTTCTTGCCATGTAGCAAATGAAGGAACTGAGCACCTATTGAATCATCATCGGTATTTTCATCAATGCGTACGCCGTCATGGCTATAGCGATACCAGTAGCAGATAATTGCTGGCAACGTCGCCAGAATACGGTCTGCGATATCCTGTTGCTGATCAAAAGACTGTTCAGTCTCAAGGTTGCCCAGCATCGATACGCCAGTACGCATCACATCCATTGGATGTGAATCAGCAGGAATACGCTCAAGTACTTCTTTCAGCGCTTGTGGTAGTACACGCAAAGATTTCAGTTTTGCTTTATAGGCAGCCAACTGTTCTGAAGTTGGTAATTCACCAAAGAAAATCAGGTAAGCGACTTCTTCAAACTGACAGTTTTCTGCCAGATCCTGTACGTCATAGCCGCGATAGGTCAGGCCTGCACCACTTTTGCCTACTGTTGAAAGTGCAGTTTTTCCTGCAACTTGTCCGCGCAATCCTGCGCCAGTGAGTACTTTTCCTTCAGCCATTGTTTTAATTCTCCTGCTTGAACAGTTTATCTAATGTGTTTTCAAAGCTGTGATAATCTAAAAATTCGTATAATTCTTTACGCGGTTGCATTTTATCCAGTACATGCACCTGTGTACCATTTTCACGCACTGAGCGCATCACTTCCAGTGCCGCCTTTTGCATCGCACGGGTAGCTGATAGCGGGTAAAGTACCATGCGAATACCCTGCTCAGCCAGTTCTTCAGTGGTATAATATGGTGTGTCACCAAATTCGGTAATATTGGCCAAAACCGGTACACCAACTGCATCGCATACAGTACGATACATGGTAATGTCTGTCATCGCTTCAGCAAAAATGGCATCTGCACCTGCTTCGACACAGGCACAAGCGCGGTCAATCACTGCCTGCAGACCTTCTTTCTGAAGTGCGTCGGTACGTGCCATCACCACAAAGTTTGAATCGGTTTTAGCATCGACTGCCGCCTTGATCCGGTCAACCATTTCCTGTTGGGTCACAATTTCCTTATTCGGACGATGACCACAACGTTTTTGTGCAACCTGATCTTCGATATGCACAGCAGCAGCGCCAGCAGCAATCATCTGCTTGATGCTACGTGCGATATTAAATGCACCGCCCCAGCCTGTATCTATATCAACCAGTAAGGGTGTATCTACACGTTCAGTAATGCGACGCACATCTTCCAGAACATTATCCAGACTCGTCATGCCTAGATCAGGTAGACCATAAGAATAGTTTGCAACACCGGCACCAGAGAGATAAATAGCTTTATAGCCGACCTGTTTGGCCATCATGGCAGCATAGGCATTCACTGTGCCCATAATTTGTAATGGTTTTTCGACTTCAAGCGCTTGTCTAAACTTTAAACCTGCAGACATTTGTTCTGTCATCTTCCTTTCCACAGTCTTGGCTATAATTATTGAGATTTGAGTATACTGATTTGAAACCATGATGCTATAAGCCAATAGAATAAAAACTCTAAAACTTTAGTCAAACTTTTAAGTTTTACTTGATTCACTGAATAAATTCCGCCTTCATTCGGTGTGATTGTGAAATCTGCGGATATATTTGTTATGATGAACTACCAAGTTTATATAACCTGTTGATATACCATCCTCTATGCAAAACCTTGTTCATCTGGAACCACTCGCCAAAGATCTGCCTCAAACCAAACGTGGTCATGAGCGCTGCGTTGCGCTGTTGGTCTCTGCGACCGAACTGTTTCTGGAACATGGTTATGAGGCAGTTTCTCTAGATGATATTGTCCAGCATGCAGGCGGTTCCAAAGCTTCCATTTACAAGTACTTTGGCAATAAAGAAGGCCTGTTTGAAGCTATTTGTGATTATCGACGTACCAAGTTTTTTGAAGATATCAGCATTCCGATTGAACTGATGGCGCTAGATTTTCGTAGTTATTTGGTACAGACATTATTGACCTTCTACCGCCAAATCATGCAGCCGGAAAATGCAGCCTTTATGCGTTTGGTACTGGAACAAAGTCAGCGTAATCCTCAACTGGCCCGCCATATTCATGAACGCGGCCCGGTTCAGGTACAAAGTTCCATTGCTACCGCACTGAAACAGGCCCATGAACAAGGTTTGCTATATTGTGAAAATCCGCAATATTCTGCCCAGTTATATTTTGGTATTTTGCGTAATCTGGAATGGCGGATTCTAATGGGGATTACCATAGAAGAAGATGATCAAGAGATCGACAAATACATCAGTTATTGCGTGGATCGATTTTTAGACGGTCATCAAAAAGTCTAGGGTCTGTTGACATTTACTGTTCATAATTAAACCTATAAAGGTAGCCATAAAATATACAGGCTAAGGCAACAGCACTTTGATAATTTCTTTTGAGCTTGTCATATCGAGTAGCTATTCCTCTAAATTGCTTTAATCTACAAAACATATTTTCAACTAAATGCCTGATTTTATATAAATACCAGCCCATATGATCATTGTTCGATTGGCTACTTATTTTCTTTGGTATATTCGCTTTTGTTCCTGTTTTTCTGATCTGTTCACGCAGTGGTTCTGAATCATAGCCTTTATCTGCGCAGACCACTTTTGTCTCTTTTAAGTCTAATGTTGATATTAAATCAGGTGCAACTTTGACGTCATGTGTGGTTCCATCAGTAATCATGAAATCAACAGGATTGCCATTTGCATCAACAATCAAATGTATTTTTGAGGAGTTTCCTCCTACACTTTTAGAAATGGATTGATTCGCTATACCGGCAGAATGTTGATGAGCACGTACGTGAGAGCCATCAATAAAAATCCACTCCATATCGGGGCATGATGCTAATAATTTGAATAATCTAAGCAACTTACCACTGCTTAACCAACGATTAAAACGTTTGAAAATAGAGTTTGATTGACCGAAATAGGAAGGAATATCTCGCCACGGACAGCTTGTTCTAATTCTATAGAGAATAGCTTCAATAAAATTACGTAAGTTTGAGTTGTGATGAATAGATAAATTACGCAAAATAGTTTTCAACTTTTGCCAGTGTTGATCTGTCAGCATGGTACGAGGCATAGCGAATAGTAAAATTGGGTTTGGCGATTTGATTTTACTACTTCGCTATTTTTTTAAGCTAAAAGTGTCAACACACCCTAGTTTTTTTGCAATTTCCTGTTCATATAGTATATTAGCCGATTCCGTATTTTTTTCTTAAACCAACCAACAACTGATTGTTGATCGAGTTTTCGGCAATTATTGTGGAGTAACGAATGGCTCTCCGTCACTTTCTCACCTTACGCGATTTATCAACTTTAGAACTGAACCAGATTTTACAGCGCGCAATCGAGCTTAAGCGCAAACAGCACAATAATGAAGTGTTCCAACCCTTTGTTGGTAAAGTCATGGGCATGATTTTTGAAAAATCGAGTACCCGTACGCGTGTTTCGTTTGAAGCAGGCATGAGCCAGTTCGGTGGTAGTGCCATCTTCCTGTCTTCACGTGATACCCAGCTGGGTCGCGGTGAGCCAATTGAAGATTCTGCACGTGTGATTTCCAGCATGCTGGATATTGTGATGATCCGTACTTTCGGTCACGATATCGTAGAACGCTTTGCTTCTTATTCAAAAGTTCCAGTGATCAACGCTTTGACTGATGATCATCACCCTTGCCAGTTACTTGCTGACATGCAGACTTATCTGGAACATCGTGGTTCGATCGAAGGTAAAACTGTTGCCTGGATTGGCGATGGCAATAACATGTGTAACTCTTATATTGAAGCAGCGCACATGTGGGGCTTCAAGCTAAAAGTTGCAGCACCGAAAGGCTATGAACCTCAAGAACAGTTCCTGTCTGAATTCGCACATTGTGTAGAACTAGTCGATACTGCTGAAGATGCAGCAGTCAATGCCGACCTGATCGTAACTGACGTTTGGGCAAGTATGGGCCAGGAAGAAGAACAGAAAATCCGTGAGAAAGCTTTTGCGGACTATCAGGTGAATGAACGCCTAATGGATCTTGCACATCCAGACTGCCTGTTCATGCATTGCCTGCCTGCGCATCGTGGTGAAGAAATTTCTGAAAACATGCTGGATCACAAAAATGCTGTGGTTTGGGATGAAGCAGAAAACCGTCTTCATGCACAAAAAGCACTGGTTGAATTTCTGTTGAATGAAAACCTGAAAAAAGACTGATTTTCTCAAAAAAAATCTTCACAAATTAAGCACCAATCTCTGGTGCTTTTTTTGTTTCAGCTCTTATAATCAGAATTGAAACGACATAAAAAGTGATGCGATACAATGCAAAAAAAATATTGGGTTTTGGCACTCCTGGCAGGTTTTAGTAGTGCTGCTTTACCGGTGTATGCTTCTGAATTCGACCAGTATCTCCAAGGAAAAGGCATTCTAGACAGCAAGTTTAAAATTGAGAAAAAAGCTGAGCTGAACGAGCTGCTTACTGTCCTGAGTGCAGAAGATTCCAAGACTTTGCCGCTACAGATCGATCAGAATACAATCATAGAACAGTTACAACTTACTGCCAATAAAACCACACTTAAAGGCATGATCACTACACCCGACTTTAGCCAGTTTGAGAAAGACCTAGGTCGTAAAGAAGTCCTTAAGGTGATTCGTAATAATCTTCTAAATAACTGTCAGATCTTTTTTGAACATCGCTATCAAATCGTCAATCCTTATAAAATCGAACTTAGCCTTAGCTCCCAAACGCATACTTATAATGTAGATCTCTCCCAGAAAGACTGTAATGTAAAATAATCTTGTCTAGAATCAATAAAGGCAGCTATAGCTGCCTTTTATATTTAGATTAGTTCTAATTGCTAAACACACCTAGACGATTAACGAATCAAACCTTGTGGCTGTAAAATAATAATCAGCGCACCTAGAATGACCACCACTCCACCCAGCAGATCCCAACGTGAAAGGCTGACCTGATCCACGAATCTCAGCCACATCAACGCTGAGAAAATATAAATTCCCCCATAGGCGGCATAAACACGCCCAGAAGCGGCTGGATGCAAAGTCAAAAGCCAGACGAACGCAGCTAAGGCTAATGCCGCCGGAACCCACAACCACTGACTCTTAGCCTGATTTAAAATCAGGTAAGGAAAATAACAGCCCAAAATTTCCATCAATGCCGTTAATAAAAACAGAAAAAACGTAGTTAAAAGCTTGCTAATCTGAATATCCATATATTTCTCTAAATCAGAAACTCTTTAAACCAAGAGTACATAAATTAAGGGTAAATAAAACAACAAAACCCGTGCGAACACGGGTCTGATGATGATCTATTCAATGATTAAGCTGGTTCAGCAGTCTGGTCTTCGAAGACTTCAAGTTTCAGACCGACAGACCTACCATTTTCTTTCTTCACAGAAACTGAAACGTTACCACCATTTTCGGCCAGTTCACCAAACAGGATCATTTCAGCCAATGGTTTTTTCAGATGTTCCTGAATCAGACGTTGCATTGGTCGAGCACCCATCAAGCGATCATAGCCATTTTCAGCCATCCACTCACGTGCGCTTTGATCCACCTCCAGCACCACTTTCTTCTCATCCAGTTGTGCTTGAAGTTCAGTCAGGAATTTATCCACGACATTTTCAATAATGGTATTCGGCAACGCCTTGAACTGAATCACGCCATCTAGACGGTTACGGAATTCTGGCGAGAACGCTTTCTTCATTGCTTCCTGGTTGTCATTACTGTTGTCCTGTTCCATGAAACCAATGCTGACACGAGAAATACTTTCCGCACCAATATTAGTCGTTAGAACCAGCACCACATTACGGAAATCGGACTTACGACCATTATTATCCGTTAATGAACCATGATCCATGATTTGTAATAGCAAGTTAAATACATCTGGATGGGCTTTTTCAATCTCATCCAGCAGCAATACACAGTGCGGATTTTTGTGAATTGCATCGGTCAACAAACCACCTTGGTCAAAACCAACATAGCCAGGAGGCGCACCGATCAGACGAGAGACTGCGTGACGTTCCATATATTCAGACATATCGAAACGTACCAGCTCTACACCCAAAATTTTCGCCAATTGCTTGGTAACTTCAGTTTTACCCACACCGGTAGGACCAGCGAAGACAAAACTACCGACTGGCTTATCTGGAGATTTCAAACCTGCACGAGACAGTTTGATCGCAGAAGCCAAAGCTTCAATTGCTTCATCCTGGCCGAAGACCACACGTTTCAGATCACGCTCAAGGTTCTCCAGTACAGACTTATCATCTTTAGAGACGGTTTTCGGTGGAATACGGGCAATCTTGGACACAATGTCTTCGATGTTTTCAACCGTAATCAGGCTGTCATCTTGCTCAGCTTTCAAACGTCGTTGTGCGCCGGCTTCATCAATCACGTCAATCGCTTTATCTGGCAAGAATCGGTCATTAATAAATTTCGCTGACAGCTCAACCGCAGAAACCAGTGCCTGATCGTCATACTGTACATGATGGAAATCTTCAAATTTAGATTTCAGGCCACGCAAGATATCAATCGTTTCTGTAATCGAAGGTTCATTCACATCTATTTTTTGGAACCGACGTGACAAGGCATGATCTTTTTCAAAGACCTGACGATATTCCTGGAATGTGGTTGAACCGATGCAACGTAAAGATCCGTTCGCTAATGCTGGTTTGATCAGGTTCGATGCATCCATAGTGCTGCCCATGCTTGAACCTGCACCGATGATCATATGAATTTCATCAATGAACAGCACTGCATCCGGTTTTTTCTTCAAGGCATTTAATAGTTGTTTTAAACGCTTTTCGAAATCACCACGGTATTTAGTTCCCGCCACCAGCGCACCGATATCTAGGCTATAGATTTCAGCATTTTCTAGCGGTTTTGGTGCCTTACCATTTACGATCAACCAAGCCAGACCTTCAGCAATCGACGTTTTACCCACGCCTGGATCACCGACCAGCAATGGGTTATTTTTACGGCGACGGCATAAAATTTGCGCTGCCCGCTCAATTTCTTTTTCACGGCCAATCAATGGATCTGTCTTGCCGCGTTGAGCTTCCAGATTCAAATTGGTCGTATACAGCTCTAGCGGACCAGAATTATTGGAAGAAGCCGATTCACCATCCAGCTCTTCAATTTCTTCTTCAGACTGTACTTCGTCTTTACGCGTACCATGAGAAAGGTACTGAGTTAAAGTCAGACGGTTAATCTGATGACGTTTAAGCAGATAAACCGCAAAAGAATCACGCTCAGAATACATCGCAACCAGAATATCGGCGCCTTCTACAGTACGATCACCGCCACTGGATTGAACATGGAAAATTGCACGTTGCAAAATCCGGTCAAAACTTTCTGTAGGATGAGGTGCCTGATCACTATTTTCACCGAGTTTAGGGGTATGTTGTTCTACATACTCTTCTAATTCTTTACGCAAAACGATAATATCTGCACCACATGCTTTTAAGGCATTCACGGCAGAATCATTGTCGAGTAAAGCTAATAATAAATGTTCTACGGTCAGGAACTCATGTCTCTTTTGACGAGCCATGCTGACAGCCAAACGTAGTGATACTTCTAATTGACGACTGAGCATGCAACCCCCTTAATCTTTCGGCTCAATCTGGCAAAGTAAAGGATGACCTTGAGATCGAGCGTAATTATTGACTTGGTTCGCTTTGGTTTCCGCAATGTCTCGAGGATAGACCCCAGCTACACCTTTTCCTTCATAATGTACAGTTAGCATTACTTGTGTAGCTTGGTCAAGATTCATTGCAAAGTATTGTTGTAAAATTTCAATTACAAACTCCATTGGAGTGTAGTCGTCATTCAATAACACCACTGCATACATCGGTGGACGCTTCAGTTCAGGAGGTGCAGTCTGGACTGCAAGGTCAGCGTCATCATCGTGAAAAGGCTCGTCTGTTAAACGCGGGCTAATATGCCAATCAACCATGCCGGATTCGTAAAAAGAATTTTTGATCTCACTTAAACATTTTGGACGTTTATTGCTTGGCATACGATTTCTATTTCACACTTAATTTGCATTTGCTTCAGTTTTTGGAATCTCTGACAGGACTGTTGACTGGCTTTCAACAGCTTTCCCTTGATCCCAGCTAAAACGGCGAATTACAGGCTTAGCACCTGAGAGACGCACTTCAATAAATTCTGGTTTAAAGCCTTTAGGCATGGTCCAGCGACCAGTCAAACGTTCGTAATTGTCGAAATTAAAGTTTTTATCTTCAAGCGGCACGACCAGAATTTCAGTGCCCTTAATCAAGCGCAGTTCCACTGTACCAGAGGCGCGATTTTTGCCCGGACTGACCTGAACCAGATCAATCTGGTATTCAAAGGCATTATCAGGTAAAGCTTTGATCCCCAGATGTTGAACTGTTAATGCTAAACCACCGCGTTGACGCAAAATCTCGCGGTAGATCGTACCAACGCTTTCAGCCTGCTCCTGGGCATCACGCGCCTTATTTGCTGCAAGATAAAGATCATTGGCATTACTAACGGCCAGATCACGTTCTTGTACCGCTGTATTCAGAGATTTATTCAGTGTTTCCAAACTGGTTTTCTGTTTTTGTACTACTTCAACCAGTTGTTCCGCATCCGCCTCAAAACCCACCGCAGTCAAACCTTGCCGATGCCCGACCGTATAGCCCAGCAAGCCACTACCCAGAATCAACACAGCAGCACCGATTACCAAAGGTGTATTGCCTTTCATCAATGGTTTCTTTGTAGAGGGTTCCTGGATCGTCATGTTTGACTCATTATTCGGCATTTTGATCTCTGTATACTTTGTTCAAGACACACATTTAAATCCAAATCTAAATGTGTGTGAAGTTCTAATACGTTTTTTATGGTAATAAACCAATATTATTCAAGCCTGCATTTTCTGCAAAGCCAAACATCAGATTCATGTTTTGTACTGCCTGACCAGCTGCACCTTTGACCAGATTGTCCTGGGCCACCAGAATCACCAGTTTGGTTGGTTGTGGCTTATACAGTGCGATACGCAACTGGTTAGCACCACGCACCGAACGGGTTTCTGGCGAACTGCCTGCTGGCATCACATCAACAAACTGTTCATTGGCATAGAATTGCTCGTACAGTGACTGCAAGTCAGCTTCCTGGCCTGCTTCAGTCAAGTCGATATAAATCGTTGATAACATGCCACGAATCATCGGCACCAGATGCGGCACAAACAGGATATGGTCAAATACGCCTTTTTGACCTGAAATGTTTTCCAATGCTTCTACGATTTCAGGATGGTGACGATGGCCTGCAACGCCATAAGCCTTAAAATTATCAGCATTTTCAGAATAGATCATGCCCAGGCTTGCTTTACGACCTGCACCTGATACGCCTGATTTCGCATCGATAATAATGCTTTCTGGTTTTACCAAGGCTTCGTTTGATTTCAATACGGGTGCCAGACCAAGCTGAACTGTCGTTGGATAACAGCCCGGATTACCAATCACACTCGCCTGTTTGATCTGTTCACGATTAAGTTCAGACAGACCATAAACAGAATCTTTTAATACTTCTGGGCAAGCATGTTCCATGCCATACCATTTTGCGAATTGTTCCAGATTTTGCAAACGGAAATCCGCTGCAAGGTCAATTACCTTGGTATTAGCTGCAATAAGTTCTTCAGCATGTTTCATGGCAACGCCATGTGGTGTCGCGAAAAATACCACATCACATGATTTTAAAAGATCAAGGCTAAGGTCAGAAAATTGAAGATCCGTATGTCCACGCAGACTCGGGAACATATCGTCAACACGACGGCCTGCTTCAGTACGTGATGTCAGTGCTTTAACTTCTACATTCGGATGTCGCAGTAATAGACGTAAAAGTTCAACGCCTGTATAACCTGTACCACCCACAATACCCACTGAAATCACGATGATTACCTCAAACTAGATGTTTCCTTTATGGGCTGTAGTATGACAGGAACTTGAGGTTTTCTAAACTGTTTCACTAGGGATTGATGGTTTTTTATTTACGCTTCTATTTTGAGTGTTTTTAAAAACTTTAAGAGAATTATATCTTTTGCTTAGGCTATTTAGAAGTAAGTAAATACTATCTTCGTTCCTCTAAAGATATTCTTAAGCTGCCCACCAATATGGCATGACAGTATTTTTCAGAATTTTGCGGTGAGTTAAATAGTTTGGATCATGCTTTGCCACTTCCGCCCAGAAACGAGGACTATGGTCAAAATGCCGGGTATGGGCTAATTCATGCACACATAAATAACGCACGATATTTTCAGGAAACAGAATGATGCCACTATTTAGCATGATGTCATGTTTGGCAGAACAACTGCCCCATCGTGTTTTCGGTTGGCGAACATTACAAATGTTAAATGATAATCCTGTTTCTTGGCTTACTTTGTCCAGATAAACAGGCAACTGTTCTTTAGCATAAGAAATGGCAAAGGCTTTTAAATAGGTTTCAGGATGACGGTCACTGATCGATAGCTGTAATAATTTAGCATCAAAAACAAAGTTCTGCTTTTGACTTTGATACACGATCTGGATTGACTGAGCCTGATCGAAAAGCTGCAATTCTGCTGGTAAAGATCTATCAATACTTTGATTTTTTTCCTGCTGCAATTTCCATGTTTTCAGTAGCCAGCTTTCAGCTTGATCAATAAAATTCTGAATCTGTTTTTTGCTACAAAATACAGGTGCGGTTAAACGGATTTGATCACCTTCTACACGCAGTCTGAGACGTGTTGAGCGAACATTTCGAGTAATTTGAATTTCAGGTAGGTCGTTTAGGGTCATTTTTTATATTTAATCGTTATTTAAATCCTCCTCCTTGCGCAGCAGTGCTGCTCACCTTTTCAAAGGAGGGAGAAAGCCCCTCTTTTTTAAAGAGGGGTTTGGGGAGATTAGCTCTTCAATGAGTTAAAATTAAACCGCAGTACGTTCTTCAATGCCGTTATTGGTCGCAACAATCGCTATATCCGCCTTGTTGATCGCAAAAATACCGTTACATACGACGCCTGGAATGTCATTAATGGTTTTTTCCAGCTCAAGCGCATTCAGAATATTCAGGTTATGCACATCCAAAATAACATTTCCATTATCAGTCACTACACCTTCACGGTAAGCAGGATCACCACCTAATGCCACCAACTTACGTGCGACTGCTGAACGTGCCATTGGAATCACTTCAACAGGTAGTGGGAAATCACGACCCAACTGCTCTACCCATTTCGAATCATCCACGATACATACGAATTTTTTCGCAATCGACGCCACGATTTTTTCACGTGTAAGCGCAGCACCACCACCTTTGATCATGTGCATATGACGGTCAATTTCATCCGCACCATCGACATAAGCATCCAGACCGCCCACGCTATTCATATCGACAACTTCAATGCCTAATTTTTTAAGGCGTTGTGCAGTGGCTTCAGAACTTGCAACTGCTGCTTCCAATTGAAGTTCAGGCAAAAGTTCGATTAAGAAGTTAACAGTACTCCCAGTACCGACGCCTAAAATGCCCCCTTTTGGTAAGTGCTTTAACGCAGCTTTTGCTGCAGCTTGCTTTTTCTCATCTTGGGTTGCATATAGACTCATGACATCACTCAACTATTTTGGACTTTCGCAGTATTTTTAAACCGCAAAGCCGCGTGGTTTGTTACAATAAGTGCTTATTTTAAACTGTTAGATGGAAAATTAACATGCTGTCTCGTTTGGTTCGACAAATTTTACAAGCAACTGTTTACGATGTTGCAATCGAAACCCCACTCGAAGCAGCGCCACGAATTAGCGAGCGCTTAAATAATAACATTCGCTTTAAACGTGAAGATTTACAACCGGTTTTTTCATTCAAGCTACGCGGTGCCTATAACCGTATTAGTCAATTACCGAAATCACAACTCGAACGTGGCGTTATCACAGCTTCAGCAGGCAACCATGCCCAAGGCGTGGCGCTGTCAGGGAAAAAGCTGGGGATTCGCGCGATTATCGTAATGCCAAAAACCACCCCTGATATCAAGGTTCAGGCGGTAAAACGCTTAGGTGGCGAAGTCGTATTGCACGGTGATTCATTTGATGTTGCCAATAAATATGCGATTCAACGTGCCCAAGAAGATGGCATGACCTTTATTCCACCTTATGACGATGAACTGGTGATGGCCGGTCAAGGCACCATTGCCAATGAAATTTTGCGTCAATGGCGTGATGTAGAATATGTCTTCGTTGCTGTTGGTGGTGGTGGTCTGATTGCCGGTGTTGCAGCGTACTTGGGAGATGTTGCTCCGCATGTCAAAGTTATTCCTGTGGAATATGATGAATCCGCGTGCTTAAAAGCGGCCTTAGAAGCCAATGAACGTGTGATTCTTCCATCTGTCGGTTTATTTGCCGATGGTACTGCAGTGGCACAAATTGGTGAAAAACCTTTTGAGGTCATCCGCCTGCAAAAATCAGATAACTCTGGTCCAATTGTTGAACCTGATGTGGTACTGGTCAATACTGATGAAGTCTGTGCAGCAATTAAAGATACCTATGACGAATGCCGTAGTATTGTAGAACCATCTGGTGCAATGGCGTTGGCTGGTATCAAAAAATATGTAGCGGAACACGGCATTGAAGGCAAGAATATCGTATCGATTGTTTGCGGTGCGAACATGAACTTCGACCGTCTGCGCTATATTGCCGAACGCACCGAGCTGGGCGAACGCAAAGAGGCCATCTTTGCCGTAACTATTCCAGAAGAAAAAGGCTCATTCCTGAAATTCTGTCGTGCCCTTCAAGGCCGTAATATCACCGAGTTTAATTACCGCTCTAGTGATGCTTCTGCAGCTCAGGTTTTTGTCGGCATCAGCCTAAAAAATGGCGAAAAAGAACGTCAGGAAATCTATGAAAACCTGAAATTCGACTATGACGTTGATGATCTGTCTGATGATGAAGTCGCAAAACTGCATATTCGTTACCTGATTGGCGGTCATGCCGATATTGAAAATGAACGCCTGTTCCGCGTGGAATTCCCGGAACGTCCAGGTGCGTTATTGACTTTCCTTGAACGTCTAGGCCCAACTCATAACATCACCCTGTTCCACTACCGCAACCACGGCGCAGCTGAAGGTCGCGTACTGGTCGGCTTGGAAGCGGAAGATGCAAAACAGAATCCAGATGGTTTGATTGAGACATTGGAAAGCATCACTTATCCATATGAAGAAATCACCAATAACCTGGGTTATCAGCGTTTCTTGAAATAATCAGTTTAATATAAACCGCCTTTCGAGGCGGTTTTTTTATATCCGGCTGAAAGAAAATGTATGAAGTATTTATGTAAGGCCAGATAGCTGAAAACTATAAAAATCTTTAAGATACGTACTTAGACATGAACTGATTTGAAATAAAAAGATTTAGGGAAATATGCATGGCTTTATTTGCAGTCATTGGGCTGGGTAGCTTCGGTGCAACAGTAGCGACTCAACTGATCAGCCTGAAACATGATGTGATTGGAATCGACCTCGATAAAAAATATGTGGAAAATATTTCCGATCAGCTCACCCATGCGGTCATTGCCGATGCAACCGATGAGCATGTTCTGGATGAACTGGATATCCAGCGCTGTGAAGCAGTCGTAGTCGCAATTGGTGAAGATATTGAAGCCAGTATTCTGTGTGTACTGCATCTGAAAAATATGGGTGTAAAGAAAATCTGGGCCAAAGCCAAATCCAAAGCCCACCATATGATTTTGACTCATCTGAATGTCGAAAAAATTATTCATCCTGAAGAAGATATGGGCGTCCGTGTGGCACAATCACTCAGCTATCCGATGGTTAGCCGTTATATGTCACTTGAAGATGATCATTATATTGTCAAGATCGAGATTCATGCCGATCATCATGACACTCCCTTACACCAGTTAATGAGTCAGGTTCCCGAAATTAAAGTTCTTTTACATAAACGCGGCACTGAAATACAACATATCGTAGATCTTGAGCTGTTACTTAAAGAAGGTGACATTCTGGTAGTGGAAGGATTGCTGGAGCCTCTACGCCGTTTGTCCAAGCATTTTAAGGCCATATGAAAAGCTCAAATTTAAACCAGAATAGGATTGTTAATCTCAGTCCACCGAGTCTGCTGGCCTTAGGTTTTCTCGGACTGATTTTTATTGGTTCTTTATTACTGATGCTGCCCTTTGCCCATCAAACTGAAATCAGCTGGTTAGAGGCGATTTTTACAGCGACTTCTGCAGTGACAATTACCGGACTGTCTGTGGTCAATGTTGGTGAAGCTTATACACCCTTTGGGCAGGTCGTGATTATGTTCCTGCTGCAATGTGGTGGTCTCGGTTTTATGACCTTTGCCATACTCGCCTTCATGAGCCTGTCTCCTAAACTTGGTTTAAGACAGCAAGTGATGGCACAGGAAGCTATTGGCCAGACCAGTTTGAAGAAAGTCAGTTTTACCATTAAAGCAGTTTTCCTATATTCCCTGTTTTTCGAAGCGATTGGCACCCTGATTTTAACCTTGGCTTGGCTGGAAGATTATCCTTTTGGTGAAGCACTGTTTTATGCGGCTTTCTATAGTGTTTCTGCGTTTAATAATGGCGGATTTTCCCTTTTCCCCAATAGCTTGATGAGCTTTTCCGGCCAGTATTTTGTGACCTTTACGATCAGTATGCTGTATATCATTGGCGGGATCGGTTTTCTGGTTCTGATGGATGTAAAACAGAATAAAAGCTGGCGCAAACTCAGTCCGAATAGCAAGCTGATTCTGACTACGATTATGGGTCTTAACCTGAGTGCTTTTATTGTACTCTGGCTATTAGAGGCCTCTAATCCACAAACTTTAGCGCTGATGAGCGTGGGTGATCAGGCACTCAATGCCTGGTTCCATGCCACAGTTCCCCGCTCTTCGGGTTTTTATAGTCTGCCCATGGACCAGATGAGCGATGCCTCTAGTCTAGTCACCATTTTTTTAATGTTTATTGGTGGCGGCTCCTTAAGTACGGCGGGTGGAATTAAAGTTGGCACCTTTATTATTGTGGTGATCAGCGTAATCAGTTTTCTACGCCGTGAAGATGAAATTCGCTTGTTCAATCATTCTATTTCTGAAAAAACCACTTTTAAGGCTTTAGCGGTTGTGTGTATTACCGCAGGTCTGGTCATGACCGGTTTTATGAGTTTACTCATTCTAGAACCCGATCATGATTTTTTAGATTTACTGTTTGAGGCGGTTTCTGCCGCCTGTACGGTCGGATTAACGCGTGGTGTTACTGGAGAATTGCAACCAGCGAGTTTAATCATTCTGATGCTGATGATGTATGCGGGTCGTCTAGGACCTTTGACCCTTGCCTATTTAATTGCAACACCGAAAAAGAGCCGTCTTAAACATCCGCCTTCAGAAATTCAGATTGGTTAAGATTTAAATGAATTCACATAAGCAAAAAACCACGCATAAGCGTGGTTTTTTACATGAAACAGATTAGTACCAATTCATTAAGGATACACCCAAGCCCACATAAGTTGCACGGTGATTATAATCAATCAGACTTTCACCATAACCATCAAAGAGCTGGAATTGACCGCGTAGACGCCCACTGATCGGAAATGACCAGTCGAACTGTACCGCACCACGGTTATCATCACCACCTTTAAGTGTATGACGCAACATCAGGGAAAAATCGTGGGCATTATGACGATAAAATGCAGTTAAATCTCCACGCCCGATATAGTTTTTAATCTCGGGATTATTGTCATCTGCACGATCTTCTTCGATACGATACCAAGGGCGCAGCATTATGGCGAAGTTGTCTTTTTCGAAACCGAGATTCAGCATTACCCGGTTCCAGCTACGAGATAATGGATCGGAACGGCCATTAGATTGATGATTCAGGGTTAGTCCCAGCATACGCCAGTTCAAACCAAACAGATCATAATTGGTACGGAAGATCAGGCTTGCTTCAGGCTCATAATTGGTTTCACGAAATGGTCTGGACTCTTCCGAGTTATATACCTGCCAGCGTGAAGACTGGGTATAACCCAGCCAGAGATCACCGTTATCACCCAGAATATTTTCAACCGCCTTGGTTTTTAAAGATAACTGGAATTTCCCTTCAATCGAGGTCAAATTCTGGTCTTCTTTAACCGTGTTATTTGGGTTTTCGCTTTGCGGAAACTCGTTTTTCTTGGAAGTCCAGAATCCTGGCATCAGATAAATCGGCTGATAGGAACGGATATTCCAGGTACCCAGTTTACTTTCCGGCGACAATTCCCAACGACTATCCAGCAAGGATAAAGTCGGAGTCAGCTTTGATCCTTCTGAAGCATAGATATTGGAAACGGTTTGTTCAATTTTTGCTTTGAGGTTATCAGGTTCGGGCGCAATTTCTATGGCTGCACGCCGTTCAGAAACAATATCTGGCTTACTATCGGCCGGTATTTTAAATACCGCATCATAACAGGCCAAGCGTTCTGAATTGGTTTCAACCGCAGAGCAAGCCTCCGCCGTTGCCGGCATCGGACTACTCGCTACAGTTTTATCTTCCGCATTAACTTGCGTCCCAACTACACAGCCAAGCAAAACGCCCAGCTGCAAAGTTGAGCGCTTAATAGAATTAAGCGCCATCCTCTATCCTCATTGTTTTTATTTATTGAACTTGCTGAATTGTAAAGCCGAGTTGTTCTAAAGTTTCTCGTTTGGCAAATGGCGCAACCACCGCTTTTGAAGCTTGCTGTTCAACCAGATAAGTCTGTGCGACACGTTTCAAATCATCTAGAGTGACATGCAACAAACGTTCCCGAAGCTGTTTACGGAATGCTGGCGTACGTTGATGCAGGTAGGCATAACAGGCAGTAATCGCTTCACCTGCTGGTGACCCCGGTTTGTCCATACTGGCAATTAAACCCAAGATGGCTTCTTCCAGCTGATGCGGTTGTTGAGGTGCGTTAAGCAACCATTGGATACTTGCATCAAAGTCCTGGAAAGTCTCTGCTAAGCGTGGATCGCGATAACTATAGAAGCGGAAAGAACATGCATTTCCGTCATAGCTTGCGCCACCACCATAAGCACCGCCTTTTTCACGGATTGCGCTATGCAGATAACCATTACGCAAGTAGCCTGCCAATACCATCAAGGCAGCAGCATCAGGATGTGAAACTTCTACCGCAGGATAAGCTGCTGCACAGAACTGCACATTGGTCTGAATCAACCAGGCTTCATCATTGCTGTGATTAACTTTTTCAACCTGAGTCAATTCTGCAGGTGCAGTATTCACTTCCAGCTTATCCCAGACATTTTGAATTTCTTCAATCAGACGCTCAGACTGCTGTTCTTCACACACCAACAGGAATTGTTTTGGTGCTTGCAGCAAGACTGCATGAATGCGTTTTAATTCATCAATCATGGCGTCATAAGCTGCTGGATCTTTTTCAGCCTGATTGACCAAGTTAATCAGCCAGTTCAAAGCACCCAGACCGGTATTATGATAATCACGCAAGGCTAGAGCGCTATGCTGACGTGATGCCACTTGCATCGCATAGCTATGACCCGAACCGGAAATACGTGATTGCCAGCGAGTTTTACGCTGTTGTAATAACTCAATAATACGGCCTTTTTCATCAAAGCGTAGCTGCTCAAAACCGATCTTTAACAGACGGATCGCATCCAGATGGCTAGCCAAAGATTTAGTCGTTAAAGTTAACCACGCACTGATCTTGTTTTTGTCATCCACTTTAGAACGCAATGAAGCGCCCATGCCCAGACCACCACTGACTGCTGTTTGCAGTTGCTGGAATTGCAGGTAATCATATTCACCCGCACCAACTTCACCCATTAAAATAGACAACAGGTTGAAATACGGTGATTGCACCACTTCATCTGGAATTTTCACCAATACCTGTTGGTAATAAATCCCATTAGTACCTGCATGATAAAGATTCAACGGCGTATCTACGCGGTTACAGATAATCTCACGCAACTGGCCTTGAACAATCTGCAATTCCGCAGGCACATCTTCCAGACCAACTTTAGGTAACAGATTCAAATCGTCTGGGGTATCTTGACGGATCTTTAATGCTTCAGTTTGGGCATTGATCTCTGCTTTTTGTTCTTCAGTTAAAGCTTTACCAATTTCAGCTAGACGTGCTTTTTCTTCTTCCGCTTCTTTGGTAGATTTGCTTGCATCCGGAACCAGAGTCAGTTGAACACGGTGCGGGTTATCTAAAAGATGATCTTTAATCAGATTCGACAGCCACATTGGATCTTGCAACTCTTCTTTTACTGAAGCAATTGCAGAGTCCACATCCCAGACTTCAACTGGATCACGATGGTGAATTGCACTGCTTAAGCCGCTTAAAATCAGGCTTAGACCATACGGTGTACCATCACCATTGATTTCACGCTGATGCAATTCGATCTGATGTAGGATCGCATCTACTGCCTGTTGATCAACAGGTTTAGAGGCAACTTCTTCCAGAACTTTGAAAACTCCGTTTTTGAATTCTTCAGCATGTTCAGGGTTTGAACCTTGAACCGCGCAGTAGAAGGTCATTTCAAAGTTGGAATCATCTACGCCCATGAATGGGCCAGTTGACTGTGCATAACCACAGGTTTCCAAGTAATGACGTAAGGGAGATGCTGAATCTTCCAGCAAAATCCCTTCTACGAGACGCAAGCCTAAACGTAACTTGATATCACTCGCTTCTGGCAATAACCATGACAATACGTGATAAGTCTTGTCCTTCAGATCTTCCCCATCAACTGCATAGGTTTCTGTTACATTGAGTGGCGCAGTTAAACGGGTTTCTGGCGTTGAATAAAGTGTTTCACCTTTTCCAAATTTAGACAGTGCCAGATTTTCAAACTGTTCCTGTAACTCAGCAGCAGATTTATTACCAAAGGTCATAAATACTGCATTACTTGGGTGATAATGCGTTTTATAGAAGTTCACCAGCTCTTCATAAGTCAGGTCTGGAATATCTTTAGGATCGCCGCCTGAGTTGTAGTGATAAGTGGTGTCCGGGAATAAGTGATGCGCCAAAGTATGATAAAGCTGATCTGAAGGTGAACTCATTGCCCCTTTCATTTCATTAAATACCACGCCTTTATACACTGGCTCGCCATTTTCCAGCTCAATACGGATACCTTCCTGAGCAAAATCCAGCGGATTCAGGTTCGCAGCAAAGGCCGCATCCATATAAACTTCTAATAAGTTCTGGAAGTCTTTATCATTTTGAGTTGCGAATGGATAAGCCGTCCAGTCTGCCGCTGTAAAGGCATTCATAAAAGTATTAAGCGAACGGCGAATCATCAAGAAGAACGGATCACGTACCGGGAATTTTTCTGAGCCGCACAGTGCAGTATGTTCCAGAATGTGCGCTTCACCTTTCGAATCCATTGGCTGGGTGCGAAACGCAACAAGAAAAACATTTTCATCATGATTGGTCGCCAGATGATAATGGGTGGCGCCAGTCACTTTATGCTTATATTCAGACACTAAAATGTCTAAAGCTTCAACATGTTGTTGACGTACCAACTGAAACGCAGGATGTACAGTTTGAGAAATGGTTTCAGTGACATCTACAGTCATGCGATCTCCTAATGCTTAAATTAAAAAATTATTATTCGCATTATAGCTGTAGTTGTTTGAATTATTCACGCAGAAAACCGAGGATTTTGATCGAATTAAGTAAACCTGATCATCTGATTTTTAAATGATCAGGTTTGGCAATGATCTCTAGATCATATACTTGAAATAGTTATAACTCGGGTGGTTTTCAACAAAGACATAGTTCTGTTTTTGATAGAAACTGGCGGCCAGTTTGGTATCGGTCTGTAAACAAAGTGCTGAATAAAATGGTCGTGCCAACTGCTCCAGATAAGCCAGAAGCTGCTTACCTACACCATGTTGACGATATTTTGGATGCACATAGAAGCGACGTACCCGGCCAATTCTTTCTTCAATGCCGTTATCGCCCCATTGCTGGTTTAAGCCGCCACAGGCAATCAGTTTATTGCCATCATAGGCACAGGCCAGAAATTCATTATTTTGACTGAAACAGTTTTTTCCAGTGCGGTATTCTTCAATTAACTTATCAATCAGGTCATAACCTTCTTTACGCGCCAGTGTCGCTAAAGTGTCAATCTGATCAGGGAGCTGCTCGGCTGTTACAATCTTAATATCCATATACCCACACTGTTTTAGATGATTGTTCAAATGTCGCACCAGTATAACTGCTTGGTACTCTAATCTTATAAATAAAATCCAACCTTTAAATCAATGGCTGCACTCGCTACCGTTTAAAAATAAACCAATTCTTAGACCAAAGATTCAAGCTGAATAAGTTACAGTATTTTTTAAAGTATTCTGAAAATGTTTCAGTGAACTACAGCAAACCCGAGCAATCGTGTAAACTTAGCACTTTCATTTTTAATGTGATATTTGGATATGTCTACTGTTGACCTTTTTGCGATTGGCAATGCGCTGATTGACCAGGAATTTAAAGTTTCTGATGAGTTTTTAACTGCACATCACTTGCAAAAAGGCACCATGCAACTTGCGGATGGTGAAGCTCAGGCTACTCTGTATCAAAACTTAAAAGCAACTCAAACTTATAAAGGTCAGGCTTCAGGCGGTTCAGCAGCCAATACTACAGTTGCATTTGCAGCTTTGGGCGGCTCTGCATTCTATGCCTGCCGTGTCGGTAATGATGATTTGGGTCATATCTATCTGCATGGCTTAAATGAAGCTGGCATTAAAACTACAACCCAATCGATTAGTGAAGGCGTAACCGGCACCTGTATGGTTCTGGTCAGCCCAGATTCTGAACGTACCATGCATACCTATTTAGGTATTACTGCTGAACTGACAGATGAACAGATTGACTTCCAGCCTTTAACAACTGCTAAATGGCTCTATATCGAAGGTTATCTGTCCACTTCAGAAACAGCACGTCAGGCCGTAAAACAGGCGCGTGAAATTGCCAGAGCCAATGGGGTTAAAATCGCATTTACCCTTTCTGATCCTGCCATGGTGCAATATGCCCGTGCCGGTCTGGATGAAATGATTGCAGATGGCGTTGATCTCTTGTTCTGCAACCAGCAAGAAGCATTGATGTATACCGAAACAGATACCATCGAAGCAGCTCTGGCTAAACTCAAGGAATTAAGTCAATACGTTGTCATTACAATGTCAGCTGATGGTGCGCTTATTTCCAATAATGGTGAAACCTTTACTGTGCCGGGCCGTGCTGTAACTGCAGTGGATGCCAATGGGGCTGGCGATGCTTTCGCGGGTGCTTTTTTATATGCGCTTAATGCGGGTCTTGGCTTAAAAACAGCAGCAGAACTGGCAATTTTGGTGTCTAGTCAAGTGGTAGCGCAATTTGGGCCACGACTGGCGGTTTCAGAATACACCGCATTATTAAAAGATGTTCTTAAGGAATGTGCTTAATGTTTAAAATTTGCATGACTGACGATATTCCAGAGCGTGAAGCACGCTCTTTTGAACTTCCGAATGGGGATACAATTTTTATTACCCAGCGTGATGGTTCGTTTTATGCTTACCAAAATATTTGTCCACATTTACAGGTAGAACTGGAATTTCTGGAAAACCAGTTTCTGGACCGTGATCAGGAATTTATTGAATGCTCTACTCATGGCGCGCTGTTCGTAGTCGAAAGCGGTGAATGTATTTCTGGACCTTGTCAAGGCCAATCACTTGAAAAAGTTGATATTACCGTGCATTCTGATGGCGGAATTTATCTTTCAGAATAATAGCTAAAACGGATTTTGCCATGCCTGAGTTTTTACTTGACTATAACCTGATGCCATTTCATCTCAGTTTATTGTTCATCATTCTGCTTGGCGTGGCAAAAACAGTTGCCTTCTATTTTAAGCTTAAACCCAGTCAACTCCTGGAACGCATTTCTCCATATGACTTTCAGAATGTTGAATGGCTAAATGTCAAATTTTCCAAAACCCTGATTGTTTTTTTCTTCCTGATGAATTTTAGCTTTTCCGGCTATTTTCTTCAGTTTCTGATCTATTCACAGGAATATCATTTCTTACCTGCCTATTACATCATTCTACCGGCATTGATCATTGCGATTTTCTTTACCGTATTTATGATTCATTGTCTGGATCAGGTTATTCCACCTAAATATAAAAAGAATGATGTAAACCTGCTAGGCCGTTTAGCCACAATTTCGAGCGGCAATGCCCGTCCCGGTTTTTCTGCCCAAGCGCGAGTTCGGGATGAGTATGGTCAATTGCATTATGTTCAGGTCGAACCTGAATTTGGCGAACTGGAATTTCAGTCTCAGATTATTTTAATCCGTCTTAGAAAATCGCATTATGTGGCCAAGAAGATCTGTAAATCCAACCGACTCTTTAGCTTGAATCTGGAAGAAGCTTAAAGAATTCAATAGAAAAAATCCCGGCTAAAAGTCGGGATTTTTTATTGGATAGATTTATTTATTTTTTAAACAAGCCTGAGACCATATTCAATACATTCTGAATATCATTATTGGCTTCCTGCTTGCTGGTTTGCTCACCTTGTGGTGTCAGTGAATCAATAATCTGCGGCAAGACCTGAGAAATGGCGCTATAGACATCCTGTTTAGGCACATGGGTCTGTTCTGCGACCTGTTCTACTTCCTGGTCATCAAACAGGTTTTGTACCTGCTGCGGATCAACATTGGCATTTTCACCCGGGCCAGTAGAGACCCAGTCATCGACCTGGCTATTTAAACCTTGTCCTTTGAGTTTGTCCAAGGCTCCTTGCAAACCGCCCTGTTTCTGAATCCAGGCCAAGACCAGGGGCAAGACAGCAATCAATAAAGTCTTTGTCGTTGAACTGCCACCCGGTCCAGAACTCGGTCGAGCGGAAGATTGGCTCCCACCTCCGAGCTGACTGAGTACAGAACCTAAAATTGCACCTAGACCATTTTGCTTGTTTTGCTGTTGTGAGTTTTGATGCTGCTGATTTGGATTCTGGTTTTGCTGACTGGCATTATTGATATGACCCAATACTGATCCCAGAATATCTGCCAATCCCCCTTGCTGGGATGAACGCTGCTGGGATTGCGACTGGTTATTTCCCAAGGCTTGCTTGGCCAGCATTTCCACAATACTACTAAGATTGGTCATAACTCATTCCTGTATACGCCTTCTCTACAGAATAGAGTCTGGGCTTATATTTTCCATGCAGGATTTTGTTAATATTTGCAATACTGATATAAGTCCTTCCTAGCTTTCCAATTTTACCAGCGATATTTATCCCAGTTTTCAGGGTTAGCCCAGAATTTAGAGTTAAACCAGTCTGGCACATGTTTATAAGTCAAAATATTGAATTGCCAGAGTGCAAAATCTGCCTCATGAACTGTCTTGTCAATCAACTGGGTCAGACCTAGAGACCTGAGCAGTTTTTCATCCTGCAAGCGACTCACCACAACCAGACGTTTTGCAAATAAATCACGCATTTTAACCAGAATTTGACTCTTCTGCTGTTCTGACAATGCTAAGGTTTCAGGAGTGTCCAGCATCATTACTGCCAGGTCATAACGCTGTTGAAAAGGCAGATTTAAAACCTCAGATACGTTAAAATAGTGCCATTGAATAGATTGCTGAAACTGAGATTGGGTCAAATCCTGCCCGATACAAATAGCAGTATGAATTGGCTGTTCCTTGGCGAAATCGTCTAGCATTGAAGTGATGACATTCTGTTCAGCCATGACTGCATCCTTATGATTTAAGTGAGTAATTTTTTATGGAACTTCAGGGCATTTGCCATAAAATGCACGTCGGTCTTACAGACCTTAGTGTAACTGATCAAAATACCCAGCGGGCAAATGTTGAATACAAATTAATATTAGATGGATCAGAAATTAACCTTCCATTCCAGTTAGGTCAGGAAATCGAGATTGAATGGACAGGAAATATCTATTGTGTTTCTTGCGGCAAAAAAACTTCTAAATCATTCTCACAAGGCCACTGTTTTAAATGTTTTAAAACTAAAGCTTCATGTGATATGTGTATCATGAAACCGGAAACCTGCCATTATCATTTAGGCACTTGCCGGGAAGATGAGTTTGCACAGAATGTCTGCTTCCAGCCACATATTGTTTATCTGGCCAATTCTAGTGCATTGAAAGTCGGAATTACCCGGATCAATCAAATGCCGACTCGCTGGCTGGATCAGGGTGCAACTCAAGCCCTTCCTATCATGAAAGTGGGTTCTCGCCGTCTTTCCGGTAAACTGGAAGTGATGTTTGGTACTCAGGTCGCAGATAAAACCGACTGGCGTAAATTACTCAAAAGTGAAGCGGAACCTTTAAATCTGATTGAGGTTCGCGATCAGCTGATTGAAGAATTTGCACCGAAAATCCAAACTATCCGTGAAGAGTTTAATCAGAATTTGCAGTTTAATGAGAATATTGAAGTTTTGGATAAGGAATTACCACGTGAGTTCATCTATCCGATAGAGCAATATCCAGAAAAAATCAAATCTCACAATTTAGATAAAACTCCAGTGATCCGAGGCAAACTACAAGGGATTAAAGGCCAATATCTGATTCTGGATACTGGTGTGATTAATATCCGTAAATATACAGGTTATGAGCTAATTTTTAGAGCGGAATAAAATGACCGGATTTCAGAAGAGAGTTATATGCTCTCTTCTTATTTTGGATATTATTTCTTACTTAAGAAAATAAAAAACCAGCCCGTAGGCTGGTTTTTTAAAAGCGAATCTTATTTGATTTTTGCGTGAGATTTTAAGTAACGCGTATAATCATCAAATTCTTGTTGACCACGAAGCTGTTGATACAATTTCACCAGCTCACTACGTTGCTCTGCACTTAAAACATCGATCGGATTTTTCTTCACTTCAGAAACTGCCACAACCACCAATTCATTTGGCATATTTACTGTCGTTACTGACCAGTGACCTGCTTTAGGCGCTGGCACGCTAAATGCTGCACGTTGTACATCACGCTTAAGCAGACCTTCTGCGCGTGTATAGATGCCTGCATCTTCAAATACCAGTTTACCTTTCGCAACGGATGCTGCAGGCTTGGTTTTAAACTCATTCAATGCAGTTTGAACTTCAGCTTTGGCCGCAGCAAATGCTTTATCTTGAATCAGTTCCGCTTTTACTGCTGGTTTAGCTTCTGCCAGTGTCTGCTCACCCGCTGCATGATAATTGCGAACTTTTACCCAAGCCACATCACCATTGGCTAACTGAATGCTTGAAGATGCATTACGGTCGCCATTTTTCACGTCATCATTAAACAGTTTAATTTTGACAGCTGCATCACTTAGCAATGGATCACGTGTCGCAAGTGTCACACCATTTGCTTTCTGAACCTGAATACCCTTCACTTCCTGAGCAACGACATCTAGCGAGTCCGCACTTACGACCATGTCATTCAGACTGTTTACCGTATCAGAGAATGCATTAGATTTTTTCGCTGCCAATACTTCTTCAGATAAACGTGCTTTTTGAGATTCAAAAGATGGAACTGCTACATCAGGCAATTGGACTGAAATAATATGGTAGCCATAATCTGTTTTAACAGGCGCTGAAACTTGACCAGATTTTAAGGATGCAACAGTCTGATCAAATGTAGTACCGAACACGCCTTTTTCATAGACAGCAATAGCACCGCCTTTAGATTTAGATTCAGGATCCTCAGAGTATTGAGCTGCTGCTTGTGCAAAAGTGGTACCGGCTTTGATTTTAGCTGCAATTTCGCTTGCCAATTTTTTGGCCTCAGCATCGCTACGACTATCTGCAGTCACCAGAATATGTTTAACCTCTGGTTTTACATTCTGCTTCTGGTCAGCCACAAATTTATTATAGGCTTCCTGCAATTCTGCATCAGTGACCGCTACATTGGCAGTATCAATATTGCTCGGCTTGATCACCACATAATCCACATCAACGCTACTTGGTTGCTTGAATTGGGATTTGTGCTTTTCATAATATGCTGCAATATCAGCTTCTGATACTTTTACTGCTTTTTTATAGCTGTCCAGATTCACGCTAGCGATATGAATATGACGCTGTTCAGTTTGCAGATCTGCAATTTGCTGCATTTCAACCGGACTAACTAGTGGATAATCCATAAAAGTAGAAGACAGCATTTTCAATGCATGGTCTTTACGTAAACTTTCTACTAAAGCATTGTTGGTCATGCCAATTGATTTCAGGTAATTTTCATATAAAGCATTAGAAAATTTGCCATTCTCCTGAAAAGAAGGCTGCTGTGAAATCATTTGTGCAATTTGCTGGTCACTCAGGCTAATCCCCAGTTTTTCAGCCTGTTGCAAGAGCAAGGTACGCGCAACCAGAGTATCCATCGCTTTTTGATCGATGAAGCTTTGATTTAATAAGGTTTCATCACCATTGGCATAACTTAAGTATTGTTGTTTGAATGATTTTGTCAGTGACTCTAATTCTTGTTTAGAGATATCAGTTCCATTGACTGATTTTGCTGCATCAGAATTCCCGCCGCTAAAATATCCTTCAATACCTACAAGCGCTAAAGGGGTTAAAAACAGAACGAGCAAGACCTTGCCCAACCAACCCTTAATAACTTTACGAAAAGATTCCATAAGTATTCCAATATTTTATTTGCAGAGGATTTTAACCGAAAAAACCCATTGAATGAATGTGTTAATCAAAACAATTAAATCTATCAATAAAAAACGCGCCAAAGAAGGCGCGTTTTAGGATTGAAGCAGCTTAAGCAACAGCGTCTTTTAAGCCTTTACCTGCTTTGAAGCTAGGTACTTTGCTTGCTTTAATTTCAAGAGTAGCACCAGTTTGTGGATTACGGCCAGTACGTGCAGCACGCTCTTTAACGCCGAAAGTACCGAAACCAACTAGAGTTACTGTATCACCCGCTTTTAAAGCTTCAGTAACAGAAGCAATTGTAGCATCTAAAGCTTTACCTGCGTCAGCCTTAGATAATCCCCCTTTCTCTGCAATTGCATCAATTAATTCTGATTTATTCATGAAAACTACGTCCTCTTAATATCGTTTATTTAAGGTCCAAGAATTTGTTTAAACTACCATAACGCCTTTATAGCAATGCTTTAGGTATAAACGCAATACTTATAAACCTCTTTTTTTTCAAAATATATGCGAAAAAAACATTGAATTATGAAGAAAATCATTTTGTGTGTATTTTTTCCGATAATTCTTTCTGTATTTTTTCTTGCTGCAAGGTCAATTCATCAACCTTGGCATGCAACTGAAGAATTAAACGCTCCAAATGTTGTACATCCTTCAGTGTGACTAATCCTATACGATTCAAGGAATGATGAACAGAGTTGTCGATCAGTTTTTCAACCTTATCTTTGGTATCTGTCACAGATTCGCGTGCTTTTTCGGAGACTTTTTCCACAGTTTGATCTGCAATATCGACTGTTTTGGATTCTAGCTCTTCTCCGACCTTGACCAGCGAGTCAAACAGTTTATTGCCTTCTTCCTCTGCCCGGGAAAATGCCCCAAGACCAGCCAACCAGATCTGCTTGGTATATTTACGAAAGTCCAGCATTGAACGTCGCTCTGAAGCAGACTTTGACTTACTCTTCACTGGTTTTTCAATCAATTCCTGATCTGTATCTTGTGTCGTTTTTGTTTTATCCATGTACACGACTCCTGCTTATTTTCTATGCAAATATCATAAAATTATCTACAAAATCACCGCATAATAGCAAATTAAGGGCTTGATAGATTTGCTAAACTGTTCTACAAAGCACTTTATTTCAAGTCTAATTTGATTTAACCCTGAAATCTTTTACTCAGCAGGATGCTTTTTCATTTTAATTTTCAGGTAAGGATTGGTTTTATATATGAGTGAATCGCAACAAAGTCAAAATCAACCACATTTGTTGCTTACGATGACTTTGATCGTTTTAGAAACAATATTCACGTTCATTCTCAAACATGACCGTGTTGTTGCTCTTCAGGCGAAGAAGTTTGTAGATGAGAATATTACAATAAAAATCAATAGTTATATTCCCTATTTTGATTTCTATGTTCAATTTACCAAAGACGGGCTGTTATTTGACTATAAAGCACCAGGCAGAGTTATTGATCTGGATGTTCGTACCACTTTAATGGATCTGATTAAGATCTTTATCTTTGGTAATCGCAGAAGCATTCGTGCGATGCGTATTGACGGTAATCAGGTTTTAAAAGACGAGTTCCGGGATTTACTGACTTTATTTGCCTTACCTAAAGTATTGTCCGACTGGAAGCACTGGTTATCTGAACCACCAGCAGATGAGACCGATATTGTTTCATCAAGAAAACGTATTGCGCCTTTATTAAAGAAAATTGAAGATCAACGTTCTAAAATTAATAGCCTGCAAGTTGAAGTTAAACAGTATCGCAACCGCATTAAACGTATGGAACGCCGTCAAAAGCGGATCAATATGGTCTTTAGTATAATCACAGTACTTTTGATTGCGTTATTAGTGTATAATTGGATCAGCGCGTAATTCTTTCATTTTCAGAAAATTAAATACGCTCGCCATTCACAAAAATAACTTGACTAATTTAGTCGGGATTCATAAAATCTACACATCTAGTCTAACCATGTGTATCGAATCATGCGCCTAACCACTCGCGGTCGCTACGCAGTGACTGCTCTACTTGATTTAGCTTTGCAGCCATCTGAACAAACGATCACGCTTGCTGAAATTGCAGCACGTCAAACTATTTCTGTTGCCTATCTCGAGCAGTTATTTGCGAAACTAAAACGTCATGGTCTAGTTTCGAGTGTTCGCGGTGCCAATGGTGGATACCATTTAGCACGCAGCGCAGATGAAATTACTGTGTTAGCAATTATTGAAGCTGTAAACGAAACAGTCGATGCGACTCGCTGTGACCATAAAGGCAACTGCCAAAATGGCGCGATGTGCTTGACTCATGATTTATGGCAAGAACTCTCCCACCACATTGCCGATTATCTCGCAAAAATCACCCTTGCTGACCTTGTAGCCCGTGACAACGTTCAAACCGTGTCATTACGCCAAAATTCAGCAAACATTGATTCAGCCCTTTTATCGGTTACAGGTATTTGACATGAAACGTCCGATTTATCTTGACTATGCAGCAACAACTCCGGTAGATCCTCAAGTTGCAGAACGTATGATGGAATGCTTAACTTTCGAAGGCACCTTCGGTAATGCAGCATCTCGTTCACATGCTTATGGCTGGCAAGCGGAAGAAAAAGTTGAATACGCCCGTGAACAAGTGGCGAATTTAGTAAAAGCTGATCCGCGTGAAATCGTATGGACTTCAGGTGCAACTGAATCTGACAACCTTGCATTAAAAGGTGTGGCTCAGTTCTATGCATCTAAAGGCAAACACATCATCACTTCTAAAATTGAACATAAAGCAATTTTGGATACTTGTCGTGAGCTAGAGTCTGAAGGTTTTGAGATTACTTATCTTGAGCCGCAACCAAAAACTGGCTTAATTACCCCAGAAATGGTTGAAGCAGCGATTCGTCCGGATACCATTCTTGTTTCCCTGATGATGGTAAACAACGAAATCGGTACGACAACTGATGTTGCTGCGATTGGTGAAATCACCCGCGCGAAAAAGATTTTCTTCCACGTTGATGCTGCACAGGCTGCGGGTAAAGTTGAAATCGATCTTTCTCAATTGAAAGTCGATTTGATGAGCTTCTCTGCACATAAAATCTATGGTCCTAAAGGTATTGGTGCCCTGTTCGTACGTCGTTCACCACGTGTACGTCTAAAAGCACAAATGCATGGTGGCGGTCATGAACGTGGTATGCGTTCAGGTACTCTTGCAACTCACCAGATCGTTGGTATGGGTGAAGCATTTGAACTTGCAGGCAAAAATTTACAGTCTGAACAAGCTCGTTTACGTGTACTTCGTGACAAGCTTTGGAATGGCTTACAAGATCTTGAACAGGTATTCTTGAACGGTCACCCAACTCAAAACGTTGCAAACTACTTAAACGTAAGTTTCAACTTTGTTGAAGGTGAATCATTGATGATGGCACTGAAAGATGCAGCGGTATCTTCAGGTTCAGCATGTACATCTGCAACACTTGAACCATCTTATGTACTTCGTGCATTAGGTCTTTCTGATGAGCTTGCACACAGTTCGATTCGCTTCAGCTTTGGTAAGTACACCACTGAAGAAGATATCGATCACGTTTTAAATATCACTAAAGCTGCTGTTGAGAAATTACGTGAACTTTCTCCGCTTTGGGATATGTACAAAGAAGGTATCGACCTTTCTACAGTTGAATGGGCTGAGCACTAATTTTTGACTCTGAGATAGCTGTATTTACACTGCTATCTCATTGATAAAAAATTTTTAATCCCCATATTTATATTAAGGCTGACCCCGAGTTTTGGAGAAGCAACATGGCTTATAGCGAAAAAGTAATTGATCATTACGAAAACCCACGTAACGTTGGTGTTTTAGACAAAAATGCAGAAAACGTTGGTACTGGTATGGTCGGTGCACCTGCTTGTGGTGACGTAATGCGTTTACAGATCCAAGTAAATGATGAAGGCGTGATTGAAGAAGCACGTTTTAAAACTTATGGTTGCGGTTCTGCAATTGCATCAAGTTCATTAGTGACTGAATGGTTAAAAGGTAAAACCTTAGACCAAGCACAAGCGATCAAAAACATTGATATCGCAAATGAATTGGCTCTTCCACCAGTAAAAGTACACTGCTCTGTACTGGCTGAAGATGCAATTAAAGCGGCTGTTGAAGACTACCGCAACAAGAAGTCTAAAGCTTAATCATTCGTTTTTTGAAGAAAGATTCACGGAGTTTTCATGATCCACTTAACTGAAAATGCAGCAACTCATATCAGCAATTACCTCAAAAGTCGCGGTAAGGGTGAAGGCATTCGTGTTGGTGTGAAAACTTCAGGCTGTTCTGGTCTTGCTTATGTTCTTGAGTTTGTCGACGAAGTCGATACTCATGACCAGGTCTTTGAACAGTTTGGTGTTAAAGTTTTCGTAGATCCAAAAAGTCTGGTGTATCTCGAAGGTCTAGAAATGGACTACGTAAAAAACGGCTTGAACGAAGGCTTCGAATTTAACAATCCAAATAAAAAAGGCGAATGTGGTTGTGGTGAGTCATTCACTGTCTGATTGCAGCAATAATTCTCTTTTTTCAGCATTAAAACAGTGTGAAATACACTGTTTTAATTGCATTTAGGCAGTTATTTTAATTGTCATCAAGCTTAATCATTTTTGCATATTAATCGCGGACTCTATCTCCCATGAATCATTTTGAGTTGTTCAATCTTCCTGTAGCACTCGATATTGATTTAGCCACTTTAAAAGCAGAGTTTTTAAAGTTGCAGCAACAATATCACCCCGATAAAGCTGAAGATAAAGATCAGGCTTTGATTAAATCAAGCGAGATCAATCAGGCATTCAAGGCTTTGTCAGCGGTTGATAGCCGTGCAGCTTATTTACTGTCTTTAAAAAAACAGGACTATCATCTGGATCAGTCTATTAGCGATTTTGAATTTCTTCAGGATGCGCTGGAAATTCGCGAACAATTAGATGAAGCTTCATCGGCTGAAGATCTTTCTTCTCTGAAAGTTGAAGTTCAGCAATGGATTGATGGTCTGGTTCGTGAGTTCAAAATCGACTATGAAGATGAAGACTGGAGTGAAGCTCGCGATACCGTGCGTAAACTGCGTTTCTTTGTTAAAGTCATGGCAGACATCGACAAAGCGGAAGACCGTTTCCTAGATGATGACAGCTTTGATCTTGATGATGAATTTTAATTTTTCTATTTAATTTTAACGTGCAAAGGATGTAACACTATGGCTCTCTTGCAGATTGCAGAACCAGGTCAATCAAGTGCACCACATGAACACCGCATTGCGATTGGTATCGATTTAGGCACCACCCACTCTTTGGTTGCCACGGTTCTTTCAGGTCAAGCCAAAGTACTCAAAGATGAACAAGGTCGTGTGTTACTTCCTTCTATCGTTCATTATGCAGCACAAAGCACTGAATATGGCAATGATGCCAAACCTTTTATTACCACCGATCCTAAAAATACGATTGTATCCGTAAAACGTTTTATGGGTCGCTCCCAAGCAGATATTAAATTCCAGCATCCTTATGCCTTGGTGGGCGAAGCGAATGAAATGCCGGCATTTGAAACTGCGCAAGGACGTAAAACGCCAGTTGAGATTTCTGCGGAAATTTTAAAGCAGCTTAAAGAACGTGCTGAAGCCAGCTTAAAAAATGAGATTAATGGTGCCGTGATTACGGTTCCTGCGTATTTCGATGAAGCACAACGCCAGGCAACACGTGATGCTGCGCAACTGGCCGGTTTAAACGTTCTGCGTTTATTGAATGAACCAACGGCTGCTGCGGTAGCTTATGGACTGGATCAGGAAACTAACTTGAGCACAGATCGCAACTATGTGATCTATGACTTGGGCGGCGGTACCTTTGACGTATCCATTCTGCGTTTCTCTCAAGGTGTGTTCGAAGTATTGGCGACTGGGGGCCATACTGCTCTAGGTGGTGACGATCTGGATCGTCTGATTTTAAAATGGGCTAAAAAACAGCTTAATATCGAAACCCTAGATGATGCTGAATATGCGCATTTCATTACTGCTGCGCGTAAAGCTAAAGAAGCATTATCTGATACAGACTCAGTTGAATTAAAGCTGCTTGATCAAAGCCTGACTTTAGATCGCCCGACTTTTGAAGAAATCATCAAGGTTGCTTTGGATAAAACCATCAGCGTTTGTAAGCGTGTCATGCGTGATGCCAAGCTGGAACTTGATGATATTCAGAATGTGGTGCTTGTAGGTGGTTCTACCCGCTCGTACGCCGTGCAAAAAGCAGTACGTGATGTGTTTAACCAAGAGCCTCTATGCACCATTAACCCGGATGAAGTGGTTGCGATTGGTGCTTCAATTACAGCGAATCAGCTCATTGGCAACAGCAAAGATGGATCATTATTATTAGATGTGACTCCACTTTCTCTTGGTCTGGAAACCATGGGCGGTCTGGTTGAGCGTCTGATTTCACGCAATACCGCGATTCCAGTCGCACGCCGCCAGGAATTTACGACCTATCAGGATGGCCAAACCGCTATGCTGATTCACGTAGTTCAAGGTGAACGTGATCTAGTAGAACATTGTCGTAGCTTGGGCCGTTTTGTACTGCATGGCATTCCGCCAATGACCGCAGGTCAGGCACGCATTGAAGTGACTTTCCAAGTGGATGCAGATGGCTTGTTGACCGTTTCTGCCAAAGAAATGACTTCAGGTGTGACGGCACAAATCGATATCAAACCATCTTATGGCTTGTCGAGTGAAGATACTGAACGTCTGCTGTTAGAAGGTTATCAGTTTGCTGAAGAAGACAAAAACCTTCGTCATCTGCAGGAAACCAAGGTGGAAGCACAACGTGAACTTGAAGCACTGGTTCAGGCACTGAAAGTAGATGCTCAATTGATGAATGAACAGCAATTGGCAGAACTGACTGCTGCGCAAGCACGACTTGAGTCCGAGCTACAAGGTACAGATATCAAAGCCATTGAATCTGCAGTAGAACAGCTTAAAATACATAGTGATGCGTTTGCTGCTCTGCGCATGAATCAACATATTGATGCTGCCCTTAAAGGCACTAAACTCGACGATTGGTCAAACTCAAACTAATTTAAGGTAAAGACTATGCCACGTATTAAAGTTCTTCCACATGCGCAAATTTGCCCTGAAGGCGCTGAGTTTGAAGTTGAACAAGATGCCAATCTATGTGAAAGCATGCTGAAAAACGGAATCAAGATTGAACATGCGTGTGATATGTCATGTGCATGTACCACTTGCCACGTAATTGTTCGTCGCGGTTTCGACAGCCTTGAAGAAATGAATGATGTCGAAGCTGATCTGCTCGATCGTGCTTGGGGTTTAGAGCCTGATTCCCGTCTGTCTTGCCAAGTGAAGATTGTGGATGAAGATCTGGAAGTTGAAATTCCAAAATATACCATTAATCATGCTTCAGAAAATCACTAAGATTCTGAAATCAAAAAACCACGCTTAGGCGTGGTTTTTTTATGGTCTTTATCATTTATTTAAATCATAAAAATTAGATGACTTTTGATTGTTCAGCTGCTCGAAATGCTTCTTCAGCAGATAAAGGTTCAATCACTTCATCTTCAAGTTTTAATTTCACAATTCCTTGAGAGTTGGTCAGTTGCTGCTGGGTTTGAATGCGTTTAATCATTTTCTCCAGTACATGCAATAACTCTGGATAATCATAGTTTTGCACTTCATCCAGATTTAACAGTAAATGAAAACCTTTATATTGATAATCAAACCAGCGCTGATATTCAACTTTCTGGAAGGCATATTTTTCCATCACTTGCCAAGTGCGAACCGGCGCCTTAATCCCTTTCAGGAAAATTGGCTCTTTAGGTGCACATAGATAGTCATTTTTGATCAGGTTATGGGTATCTTCAGAAATCAGGATTTCATCAACTTCCGCAGCACTTTGTAAGCGTGCAGCCAGATTGGCATCACGACCAACAATAGTATAGGCCATACGGTGATTGGCACCATAGTTCCCCACGTGGCAATAACCGGTTGAAATCCCCATACGGATATGTAATGGCGGATAACCCATTTTAATCCAGCGTTCGCGTAACAATTTCATTTGCTGACGCATTGAAATTGCCATTTCCAGACAGTTTTTAGCATCCTGCTCTACACCATCTGAATGCGGATCGCCAAAGAAGATCAGGATGGCATCACCCATGAACTTATCGACTGTTGCTTCATATTTCTTGGCGATTTCAGTCATATGGCTTAAATAGTCATTCAACAGGAAAGCCAAATCATCCGGAATCAGAGTTTCAGAAAGCTCTGTAAATCCCTGAATATCCGAAAAGAAAATCGTGAGTTTTTTACGTTTGTATTCGATCTTAGCTTCAGATTCGCCTTTCATGATGGATTGCCATAACTGCACTGGCGCATAACGGCTGAGCTGATTGGCGAATTCCATATAACGGTTCATCTGGTCGAAATAATGGTTTTTCTTCTGGGTCATATATTGCATACGACCGCTTTGATAGAAATTTCCAACACCAAAATAAGTAATCAGACAGATGAAACCTAGTACGGTGAGTTCGGTACTGGTTGGACTGAAATAGCTGGTAAATCCAAAAATGCCAATGGTAGACAGATAAAAGATCATGGTGCCAATCAGGCCAGCCAGTGACACCATCATGAATGAAATCTTGTTATTAATGGCGGTATACAGCAATGTAACTACTGCCAGTAGAGACAACACCAGATCCAGATGCACAGCTGCAAGTACAACCGATACGATAATCACATCTAGAACAAAGAAGAAATTACGTTTTAAATTATAGTCATATTTATAAATCATCCACCGGGATAATTTCGGTGTGATCACCAAAACCAGTGCCAGAAATAACGGAACAAAAATCTGGTAATTGGTGTCCGGTTCCGTGTAGTGATAGACGATCAGAACCAGAGACAGCATGATATATCCCATCATCCGATGGAAATATTCAAACTGTTTTGGTTCCTGATGAATCCAGTCGTCTAATTGCACTCAATTACTCTCTTAAAGTCCAAAATCCTGAATGGACCATAAAATGTATGTCAACGCTTAGTCCATACGCCAGTCAAATGGCATATCCCCTTGACCGCGTAAAGCCAGCATCAAGGTTTGACGCATATGTGCCAATACTTCACTGCTATAAGGAACTGCTGGAGTGCCCCATACCGGCTTAGGCCATGCCACATCGTTTTGATAACGAACCACATGATGAAAATGCAGTTGTGGCACCATATTGCCCAAAGCTGCGACATTCATTTTGTCGGCACGGAATACACGCGCTAACTGGCTAGATAACCAGCTTGATTCACGTAAAAACTGCTCTTGGTCAGCTTGGCTCAATTCATATAATTCGGTAATGCCTGGTACACGCGGAACCAGAATCAACCACGGAAATTGCATATCATTCATCAAACGACATGTTGATAAAGGAAAGTCGCCTACAAAAAACGTATCTTGAGCAAGTTGTGGATGCAAACTAAACATATCTTTATAAATGATGCAAAATTAGAATGATGGCTAATACTACCATATACAATTGCGGCTGAGTATTGTAAGCGGGCGCTTTAGGGCAATTTTGTATGAATTGTGAAGGACAAAACGGCAAACTATTAGCTTAAATAATTTCATATGAAAACAAGCTGATATTCACACTATATATATAAAAATGAAATATAGTGTGAATATTCATATTCCATGAAATCTAAAAATATTAATTTAGCTCTTTTAATAGGCTATCCAGTAAATCGCTGATGAACTGGATTCGTTTTTGATAATCTTCCAGCATCACCATCACTTTCAATCGCTGGCCGCCTTCCATCCTGAAATATGTCGGATGTTTCTGCATCATCTGGATAATACTCATGGCTTGAACTGGTGTATCTGGTGAAAATTCGATATGGCCACCCTGCCCACCAATGTCAATTTTGGTAATGCTCAATTGCTCGGCTTTAAGACGTAGCTGATGCACAGCAAATAATTGTTTCACCGGTTGCGGCGGAATGCCAAAACGGTCAATCAGTTCCATACGGATATTATCGAGTTTTTCCTGAGTATCAGTATTACTGATGCGTTTATAGAACAGCAAGCGCTGATGTACATCACCCAGATAATCGTCCGGAATCAGGGCTGGCATATGCAGGTTGATTTCCGCAGTTAAAGACAGTGGCGCATCAAAATTCGGCGTTTTACCTTTTTGAATCGCTTTAGTCGCCTTTTCCAGCATTTCCATATACAGGCTATAGCCGATCGCCTGCATCGAACCACTTTGCTGCTCACCTAGAAGTTCACCTGCACCGCGAATTTCCAGATCTTCGGTGGCCAGCATAAAGCCTGCACCCAAAGTCGAGGCACGTTGAATCGCTTCCAGACGTTTTTCTGCATCACCTTTCAAGGCTTTTAGGGATGGCACTAACAGATAGGCATAAGCCTGGTGATGCGAACGCCCAACCCGGCCACGCAACTGGTGTAACTGTGCAAGACCGAGCTTGTCTGCCCGCTCAATAATAATAGTATTGGCATTAGGTACATCAATCCCGGTCTCAATAATGGTCGAGCACACCAGAACATTGTATTCCTTGTGATAGAACTGCTGCATCACCTGCTCCAGTTCACGCTCACGCATTTGCCCATGGGCCACAATGACACGTGCTTCCGGCACCAGATTCCGGATATTTTCTGCAGCACGGTCAATGGTATCGACTTCATTATGCAGGAAATAGACCTGACCACCACGCAGTAATTCACGCAGAATCGCCTCCCGAATGGTGTCGCTGGTATGTTCCTGCACAAAAGTTTTTACAGCCAGACGGCGTGCTGGTGGCGTCGCGATAATCGACAGATCACGCATTCCGCTAAAGGCCATATTCAAGGTACGTGGAATTGGTGTTGCGGTAAGAGTCAGCATATCCACATCGGCACGCAAGGCCTTAATACGTTCTTTATCACGCACCCCGAAACGATGTTCTTCATCAACAATCATCAGCCCCAGATTATGGAACTGGACATTTTCCTGTAAAAGCTTATGGGTGCCGATGACAATATCGACTTTGCCATCTGCTAGGTCTTCAATGGTTTTGGTATGAGCTTTAGAAGAACCGAAACGGGAAAGCACTTCAATGCGTACTGGCCAATCCGCAAAACGGTCTTTGAAAGATTCATAATGCTGCTGTGCCAGCAAAGTAGTGGGTACTAATACCGCAACCTGGCGATTATTTTGTACCGCGACAAAGGCTGCCCGCATGGCGACTTCAGTTTTACCAAAACCGACATCACCACAGACCAGACGGTCCATTGGTTTTGCAAGTTGCATATCATATAGTGTGGCTTCAATCGCATTGGCCTGATCCGGTGTTTCTTCATAAGCAAAGCCGCTAGCAAACTGCATATACAGACTTTGATCAACCTCAAAACTGATCCCCGGCTTAGATGAACGACGTGCCTGAATATGTAATAACTCGGCTGCGACATCATGAATCTGTTCCAAAGCTTTACGCTTGGCTTTATTCCAAGCATCTGTACCCAGTTTATGTAAAGGTGCTAGATCTGGATCGCCACCACTATAGCGGCTGATCAGATGCAGGTTAGTCACCGGGACATAGACTTTAGCGCCTTCAGCATAGTCCAGTTGCAGAAATTCATGATCCTGATCATCGATACTTAAAGTAATTAGGCCTGCATAACGTCCCACACCATAATCAATGTGTACCACTGGTGCACCAATGCTTAGCTCGGTCAGACTGCGGATCAGGAATTCTTCTGATACTTCCTGCTGACGCTTGCGACGACGTTGGACCACACGATGTTCGTAAAGCTGATTTTCCGAGATCACACTGATCCGATTTGTCAGAACAAGACCACGTTCCAATGGTGCACTGGTAATCGCAATCGCATGCAGAGAATCGACAAAAGCATCAAAGTTTTCTACGGTCGGAATATCGCCCAGACTTGGGCGCAGCGCATCTTTTAAGGTTTCACGACGACCGGCACTTTCAGCAACCAGTAAAACCGGATGATCGGCCGCATCAATATATTTTTTGACTTCGGTAAAGGGCTTTTCACGTTTTGGATCAACAGGCAAGCGTGGTGGTAACTGGGTATCCAGATTAATCACGCCGGCTTTCTCATCAAAAGCTTCTTGTGCCGCAATGATGCGACTAAACTGATTTAGCTGTTCTAAAAGCTGATTGGTCGGACAGAACAGTGTTTCAGGCGGCAGAATCGGCTGATCAATATTATGACGGCGATCTTCATAACGGCGAGTTACGTCCTGCCAGAACTGTTCTAAACTCTGCTCCAACGCCTTATCTGTAATGACAATGCCATTCTTTGGTAAGTATGAAATTAAGGTACTTTGCCCTTGCATCGCTTCATGACTAAAGAATAAAGGCAGGTAGAACTCAATTCCCGGTGAAGCAATGCCATCCATTACATCCTGATAAATTGGATTTTTCTTTGGATTAGCTGTGGGGAAAAATTCTGCATAACGGTCACGGAAAGTAGCACGACCCTCCTTCAGTGGAAATTCTTGTGCAGGTAATACGGTAAATTGTTCTAGAGTTTGCGTAGTACGTTGCGTTTCCGGATCAAAAAATTTCAGGGTTTCAATTTCATCATCGAACAGGTCAATCCGGATTGGTGCATCCTGACCTGAAGCATATATATCGATAATGCTACCGCGAACTGCAAATTCACCATGATCATAAACGGTGTCGACCAGATGATAACCAGCCTGAATCAGTTTTTTCTTTTGCTGTTCCAGATCCAGCTTTTGCCCGACTCGAATATCGAAGTGTTCACCCAGCACCCATGAAGTAGGTGCAACACGCTGTGCCAATGTAGAAGCTGCCAGCAACAATACGCCGCTTTGGGGCATATTAGATAAAATTGCCAGACGTTCGGAGACGATATCCTGATGCGGTGACAGACGGTCATAAGGCAAAATTTCCCAATCTGGAAATATGGTCGGTTTAATCCCATAAAATTCCAGTTCACTTTCCAGTTGACCCAAATGCTGGTTATTACGCGCAACAATAACAAATAGACGCGATTGTTGCTGCTTGATAATTTCTTTCAGCAATAATGCAGTAGACGAGCCTTGCAGATTGCCTAACCAGCGTTTCTCGCCTGCCTTGAGCTTGGGTAAATTAAGTTGGGAAATTTCTTGTTGGAACATGTATATAGCTTTAAAGTCTAAACAACATGAAGCTTATACTATCACGATGATCTGGTGCTATTTCGTTATTTTTATGCAGTCGTTACAGATTGACTGCACAGGATAAAATCAGCCTATGATTCCGTTATTTTTTGTCGCGTAAAAAGTTACGATAATTGTCATTTAACTTTTTCACAATCATTTTAAATTGCAGCAGGTTTTCTTCAGTATTTCCTAATTTTGCATTAAAACGCTGATTGGCAATTTCCAGATCAATTTTTTCATTAATGATCATTGCAGTTGAATATAGCGCTTTTAAATCATCAAAAGTTTTCATCCGTCGGTTAGACAAATATTCCAGTCGCTCACCCAGCTCCTGATTTAAATTAATCCCATCCACAATATAGCCGATCCCTTCTACATATTGGATATGATTCTCTTCCAGAAAAATCTGAGCCGGATCAGGTTTATTTGATTTAAATAAGTTACTGATTTTATCAAACATGCTATGCACTCAATTCATTGTGTCATCGATATAGTCTAGATGAAAATGCCCGAAACCCACAGACGGGATTTGAGGCAAATGGTTAAAATCAGTACAGGTCTATATTGGACTCATCCTTAAACTTTCAGGATACCTGTTCCCATTGATTCATCATTGGGACTTCTGAAACCAGATTTTCAAAGGCAAAAATTTCATCCAGCTGAATTTCACTTAACAAACCCAGTTCCAGCACCACTTCGGGTACAGTTTTATTTTCACGAATACATTGCTTGCCAATTTCATCACAAGTGGCATGACCTAAAAGTGGTTCCAGTAAGGTGATAATCCCGATACTGCGCATCACTGCATTTAAACAGTTCTGTTCATTGGCCTGAATCCCGGCAATACATTTTTGTTGTAGGGTCTGCATACCTTGAGTTAATAATTGGATGGATTCATTTAAGGATACTGCAATGACCGGCTCCATAACATTAAGCTGTAATTGCCCTGCTTCTGCTGCCATTGTCACAGTCAGGTCATTACCAATCACACGAAACGCAATCTGATTGACTACTTCTGGAATAACCGGATTGACCTTAGCTGGCATGATAGAAGAACCCGCCTGTAATTCTGGCAAACGGATTTCCGCCAGACCGGTACGCGGGCCAGAACTTAAAAGACGCAAGTCATTACAGATTTTGGACAACTTAACAGCCAGACGTTTCAGACTACTGGACAGAATAATAAACACGCCACAATCGCTGGTCGCTTCGACATAATCTTCCGCGCCTTTTAAAGGTAGGCCAGTAATTTTCGTTAAAGTTTGTACTGCATGTTTGGCATAACCATCTGGAGTATTCACGCCGGTTCCAATGGCGGTTGCACCCAGATTCACTTCCAGCAATAACTGACGCATTTGCTCAATCAGCTTCAGGTCTTCTTTTAATAAGGTTGCGAAAGCACGGAATTCCTGTTCCAGGGTCATTGGAACCGCATCCTGTAACTGGGTACGCGCCATCTTGATCACATACTGAAACTCTGATGCCTTGCTATATAAAGTATCAATCAACGATTTTTGTACATGAAGCAGTTCATCCAGACGTGTATAAGTCGCTAGACGTAGTGCCGTGGGATAGACATCATTGGTTGATTGTGAAGTATTCACATGATCATTTGGATGCAGGATATGGTAATCGCCTTTACGATGCCCGAGCAATTCTAGCGCCCGATTTGCAATAACCTCATTCGCATTCATATTGATAGAAGTACCAGCTCCACCCTGATAAGGATCAAGCGGAAATGCCTCCTGCCAGTCCTGAGGTTGATGAATCAATTTATCACATGCTTGTTGAATAGCAATACTTTGTTGTTCTGATATTTTCTGAAAATGTAAATTCGTTTGTGCTGCTGCTTTTTTAACTTGCGCCAATGCACGAATAAAGTGTGCTTGCTGACCTACTGCCAGACCTGAGATCTGAAAATTCTCAATCGCACGCAAGGTATGAATACCATAATAGCTGTGCTGGGGAATTTGTTTTTTCCCCAATAAATCCTGTTCAATTCGACTTGATTCTATTTGCAACATATTGTCCATGTCATATTACTCTAAGCAATGATGCACCATTCAGAATGGTGTTCCTTCACTATGAAGAGAGGCCCTAAAAACAAATAGAAGTGATTTAAGCAGGATTTGAAACAAAATATGTCTAATTCGAGATTGTTGTTAGTTTTGTAAAATTGTGTAATTAAAATACAAAAGTTCAATGAATTTAACTGTTTATTAAAATTATTTATTTTTCTTCAAAACCATGTGTAACTTTGTATTTTATAACCCTCTACTAATTCTTCATTTATACGAGAAAATTCTTAATTTACATAAAATATACACAAAAGCTGCTCAACTGTTACAGAGTGTAATTTTTAAACCATGTTTGAATCACTGCCCTGTGAATGCAGTTCAAAAATCATCCCGGATGATGATGTTCAAAATTTAAGGATACTCTGCCTATGAGCTCGCTTAACCCAACACTGATTACTTTTATGTTTTATATCGTCGCCATGATTGGGATCGGTTTATATGCCTATCGTGCGACGTCCAATTTTGATGAATATATTCTGGGTGGGCGAAGTCTGGGCAGTGTAGTGACTGCGCTTTCCGCAGGTGCATCCGACATGAGTGGCTGGCTGCTGATGGGCTTACCCGGAGCCATCTATTTTTCCGGTCTGTCAGAAGTCTGGATTGCGATTGGCCTGATTATTGGCGCCTGGCTGAACTGGTTACTGGTAGCTGGCCGTCTGCGTGCCCATACTGAATTTCAGAACAATGCTCTGACCCTGCCTGATTATTTCACCAGCCGTTTTGCGGATAAGAAACGAATCTTACGCTTACTATCAGCCATTGTGATTCTGGTGTTCTTTGCAATTTACTGTGCTTCCGGCATGGTCGCAGGTGCGCGTCTGTTCGAAAGCCTGTTTGGCTGGGATTACACGACAGCACTTTGGCTCGGTGCAGTGGCCACGATTCTGTATGTGTGTATTGGCGGCTTCCTGGCAATCAGTTGGACCGATACCTTTCAGGCTGGCTTAATGATCTTTGCGTTGCTTATTACACCCATCATTACCTATCTGGCATTGGGTGATAACGCTCAACAGGTGGGCACCCTACTGGAAACTGCCCGTCCACATGCATCCAATATGCTGGAAGGCCTAAGTTTTGTCGCGATTATTTCTAGCTTGGCTTGGGGCTTAGGCTATTTTGGTCAGCCACATATTCTGGTGCGCTTTATGGCGGCAGATTCGGTCAAAACTATTCCTACTGCACGCCGGATCGGCATGACCTGGATGATTCTGTGTCTGGTGGGTGCAATGTCGGCGGGCTATATCGGGATTGCTTATTTTGCAGCAAATCCTGACCTTCCTGCTGCTGCAATCGTCAACCAGAATCCTGAAACCGTGTTTATGGAATTGACCAAAATCCTGTTTAACCCTTGGATTGCAGGCATCATATTAGCGGCAATTCTGGCTGCGATTATGAGTACATTGAGCTGTCAGTTACTGGTTTGCTCGACCACCCTGACTGAAGATTTATACAAAGGCTTCCTGCGTAAAAATGCTTCACAAAAAGAACTGATCTGGGTCGGTCGTGGCATGGTGATTGTGATTGCCTTGATTGCAATTTCATTGGCCATCAATCCAAACAGTAAAGTTCTGGGTCTGGTGGCTTATGCCTGGGCTGGCTTTGGCGCTGCCTTTGGTCCTTTGATCATTTTCTCACTGTTCTGGAAACGTATGACCCTCAACGGCGCGATTGTCGGAATGGTGATGGGCGCCGTGACTGTAATTGCCTGGAAAAATTATATGGGTGATACTAGTCTGTACGAGATCATCCCGGGCTTTATTCTGGCAGCGCTAAGTATCGTGATTGTGAGCCTATTGGATAAAGCGCCAAGTCACGATGTCGTTAATCGTTTTGAACTGGCAAAAGCCGAATATCAGAAAGAAATGGCTGAAATGAATAAATAATCTTTCTATTTCAAATTAAAAAGGGACTTCGTGTCCCTTTTGTTTTGTCTGAATTTATACCTTAGCTTTAGCCGGCATTTTCAGCTTGATCTGCTGGGTTTCCTTGATCACTTCCATTACTGGATAACTACGGGTTTCTTTTACCCCCGGTAATTGCCACAAAATATCACCGGAGATTTTTCGGAATTCATCCATATTGGCACAGCGGATTTTCACCACAAAATCAAAACCGCCACTAATCATATGACATTCCACGATATCGGGAATATGCTGTACCGCCTCGGAAAATTCTTCCAACACATTCGGTGTGGTTTTATCCAGCAGAATTTCGACAAAGACCACAAAACCGTTATTCAGCATAATTGGATTAAGTCGCGCTTCATAACCGAGAATAAATCCCTCCTTAGTCAGTTTTTGCACACGCGCCAGTACCGCAGTTGGTGAAAGATTCACCATCTCTGCCAGTTTAATATTGGAAATTTTCGATTCAGACTGCAGCAAATCAAGGATGCGAATATCGGTGGTGTATCAAAAAGTATGCTAAAAAAAAGCAGGTTGAATTTTGATAAAATAGAGAAATGCAAATAACTCTAGAAATCAAATGTCCAACCTGCCTCAGTGACAGTATAAAGAAAAATGGCATCAAAGTAGATGGGAAACAAAACTACCAATGCAAAGACTGCAAACGTCAGTTTATTGGTGACCATGCTCTGAGCTATCTAGGATGTAATTCTGGCATTACTCGTAAAATATTACAGTTAATGGTCAGAGGCAGCGGTATACGAGATATCGCTGAAGTTGAGCGCATTAGTATCGGTAAAGTCTTACGGACTTTAACTGAATCGGCCTATCAAATTCAGCCTAAACAAAGTCATTATGAATCTCTCGAAGTAGATGAATTCTGGACTTTTGTTGGAAATAAAAATAATAAACAATGGCTTATTTACGCCTACCATCGAGAAACAGGTGAGATTGTTGCTTATGTTTGGGGTAAGAGAGATTTAGCTACAGTCCAAAGGTTGAAGACAAAGCTTAAACAATTAGGTATTCACTACACCCGAATTGCAAGTGATCATTGGGACAGTTTCATCACTGCTTTTAAAAACTGCAAGCAAAGTATTGGTAAGTTATTTACTGTAGGAATTGAAGGTAATAATTGCAAAATAAGGCATCGAATAAGGCGTGGTTTTAGAAGAAGTTGTAATTTCTCCAAAAAGCTTGAAAACCATTTTAAAGCCTTCGACTTAACTTTCTTTTACATCAATAATGGCTTCATTTAATGTCAGCATACTTTTTAAAACACCACCCGAATATCTATTCGGTCAAGGCTTAAATATGGGCTATTCATTAGAATTATTCTCTAAAAATGATACAAACTATAGTGAGATATTTGTCAATTATTTTGGGATTATAGATTAAAACTCATTCAACTCAAAGAACCGATTGACGCAGTACAGGAAGTCACTATGTCCACCACAATACGCCCGAATTCGCACTCGAATGCAGTGAAGCAATCGAATTACATTGCTGAATTTAAGGATAAAAACCAATATGAACAGCGCATCAATACCGCATGGCGACGTGCCGAGTCCGAGTGCATGGAAACGCTGCTGGAACATAGTGAAATTTCTTCAGAACTGACAGATAAAATTCAGTGCCTGGCGTTTGATCTGGCACATTCCCTACGCGAGCGTAAAGGCTCTGGTGGTAAAGCCGGTATCGTACAAGGATTGCTTCAGGAATTTTCGCTCTCTTCTCAGGAAGGGATTGCCTTGATGTGTCTGGCAGAAGCCTTACTGCGTATTCCAGATACAGCAACCCGTGACCTGCTGATCCGCGACAAGATCAATCAGGGCAACTGGAAAGAACATCTCGGCCAAAGCCAACTGATGTTCGTGAATGCTGCAGCCTGGGGTTTGATGCTGACCGGCAAACTGATGGAAACACCACAGCAGAAAAGCTTGTCGAGTTTATTAACCGGTCTTTTAGCACGTAGTGGCCGTAGCATCATCCGTAAAGCGGTGGACGTCGCAATGCGCATGATGGGTGAGCAGTTTGTCACTGGCGAAACCATTGATGAAGCCCTGAAAAATGCAGAACGACTAGAAGATAAAGGTTTCCAATATTCTTATGACATGCTTGGTGAAGCAGCGCTGACCGATCCAGATGCGGAGCGTTATTATCAGGACTATCAAGACGCCATTCATGCTATCGGCAAGGCATCAACAGATAAGGATGTTTATAACGGTCCCGGTATTTCCATCAAACTGTCTGCACTGCATCCACGTTATCAGCGCTCGCAAATGGACCGCGTCAATGATGAACTGTATAGCAAAGTTCTGAATCTGGCAGTTCTGGCGAAAAACTATAATATCGGCCTGAATATTGATGCCGAAGAAACTGAGCGTCTGGAAATTTCCTTAGAGCTTTTAGAACGTCTTTGTTTTGAACCTGAACTCAATAACTGGAAAGGCATTGGTTTTGTGATTCAGGCCTACCAGAAACGCTGCTTCTATGTCGTGGATTACATCATTGATCTGGCTAAACGCAGCCAGAAACGCCTGATGATTCGTCTGGTGAAAGGTGCGTATTGGGATAGCGAGATCAAGAAAGCCCAGATCGAAGGTATGTCTGATTATCCGGTATTTACCCGTAAAGTGCATACTGACCTATCCTATATTGCCTGCGCACGTAAACTACTGGCAGAGCCGGACTATATTTACCCACAATTTGCGACACATAATGCGCAGACTGTTGCCACGATTTATCAGCTCGCTAATCCAGACCGCTATTATGCTGGTCAATATGAATTCCAGTGTCTGCATGGCATGGGTGAACCGCTATATGAAAATGTGGTAGGTGATAAAGCGGCTGGTAAACTTGGTATTCCATGCCGGATCTATGCACCGGTCGGGAACCATGAAACCCTGTTAGCTTATCTAGTGCGTCGACTACTGGAAAATGGCGCGAATACCTCTTTCGTCAATCGCATTGCTGACAAGAATTTAAAAGTCGAAGACCTGATTGAGAATCCGCGTCAAACCATTTTAAAAGCAGCTCAACAGGAAAATGCCTTAGGTGCTAAACATCCGCAAATCCCTTACCCAAAAGATTTATATGGTACTTTACGATCAAATTCGTCTGGTTTGGATCTGGCCAATGACGCAGACCTGCAAGCCTTAAATGAAGTTGCAACTGACTTGGCGAATAGCCAATTCCAGGCTGCGGCGATGGGTACTGCATTTTCAGAACTAAATACTAGCAACGCTATACAGGTTATCAATCCTGCCCAACATCAAGATGTGGTCGGCACCGTATATGAAGCCACCACTGAACAGGCTGAAATAGCCCTGACTCAGGCCGTAAATGCACAAAGTTTATGGAGCAACTTGCCAAAGAATGAACGTGCTGCCTGTCTCAATAAAGCCGCTGACCTGATGCAGGAACGTCTGTTACCACTGATGGTTCTACTGTCTCGTGAAGCCGGTAAAACTTATGCAAATGCGATTGCGGAAGTCCGTGAAGCGATTGACTTCCTACGCTACTATGCTGGCCAGATGCTGGACCTGTCTAATGATGTACATATTCAGCCTTTAGGAACTGTACTCTGCATTAGTCCTTGGAACTTCCCGTTAGCGATCTTTACCGGACAGATTTCGGCGGCATTGGTTGCTGGTAATACAGTCATCGCCAAACCAGCTGAACAAACCCCGTTAATTGCCGCGCAAGCCGTGCAAATTCTCTGGGAAGCAGGTATTCCGCAGGATGTCCTTCAGCTATTGCCGGGTCGTGGTGAAACCATTGGTGCTCAGCTCAGCCAAGATTCCCGTATCCAAGGCATCATGTTTACCGGTTCCACTGAAGTAGCGAAAATTCTACAGAAGACCGTAGCAGAACGACTGAATCAGTTTGGCGAAAGCGTAACGCTGATTGCCGAAACTGGCGGTCAGAATGCCATGATTGTAGATTCATCAGCACTTACCGAACAGGTTGTACTGGATGTAGTTAACTCAGCCTTTGATAGTGCCGGTCAGCGCTGTTCTGCCCTGCGTGTGCTCTGTGTACAGGAAGACAATCTGGATACTGTACGTAAGATGCTAAAAGGTGCAATGCAGCAATTGCGAGTCGGCAATCCGGTTCTACTCAAAACTGATATTGGTCCAGTGATTGATGCCGAAGCACGGCTGAACATCCAAAAACATATTGATCAAATGCGTAGTAAAGGTCATCAAGTTCATCAGCTGATGTTTAATCAAGATGCTTCTGATCTGGCTCAAGGGACTTTTATTCCACCGACCTTGATTGAACTGCCGAATTTAAATGATCTTGAGCGTGAAATCTTTGGTCCAGTACTACATCTGATTAGCTATAAAGCCGGCGAGCTGCCACAACTACTAGATCAGATCAACAGCAAAGGATATGGCCTGACTATGGGCCTACATACCCGGATCGATGAAACCATGCAGACTGTAATTTCAAAAGCACATGTCGGGAACTTGTATATCAACCGCAATATTGTCGGTGCTGTGGTGGGTGTACAGCCCTTTGGTGGTGAAGGTCTGTCTGGGACTGGTCCGAAAGCCGGTGGTCCACTTTATATCTACCGTTTAATGCATCAGGTGTCTGAGAAGAAACTGGCTCAGCCTTATGCGATGCAGTCTGCTCAGGCACTACTTAAAAATTCGGTGTCGCAAGATTTTAAGGATTGGGTAAGCAAGACTTTTCCACGGGTTTCTTTGCAATCTCCTGCTCAGATTGCAACGGGACATAGCTTTAGCCTGCAAGGTCCAACGGGTGAGGAAAACCAGTACATGATCCTGCCGCGTGAGAGTGTGCTCTCTCTAGCAGAAAATGATATGGATCAGATTCAGCAAATCTTGGCGATCTTATCGGTTGGTAGCCGCCCGGCCGTACTCGCAGACAATACTTTTATACTCAAGTATCTGCAAAGCATGCCCGCGAGTGTGGTGAAAGCTATTAAAGTTATCAAGGATATTGAATCAGGTGATTTTGAAGCTGTACTGCATCATGGCGAGACCTCTGCATTGATGGATTTGCAGCAACGTATTGCAAGACGACAAGGAGCTATTGTAGGTATCACGCATTTAAGCTCAGGAAATTATGAGATTCCAGTGGAGCGTTTCGTGATTGAACGTGCAATCAGTATCAATACCGCAGCTGCAGGTGGTAATGCCAGTCTCATGACCATGTCAGGTCTGTAAAAAGCTTTAGTACTGAGATTATTTTAATCCCTTTCCTCTTATGGCCAAATCTCTCCCCTTTGAAGATTTGGCCTTTTTTTAACTGCTTTTCCAGCCTGTTTCCCTGAATAGTCTTAGGCAGAACAGCAAATTTTTGCTACCATCTTGGCTTTCAAAATATTTGCGATTTTTTACTGCATATGACCTCATCTTATCAGCAACAACTGGATGCCAAAGTTGAACGCATTAGCGCGCAATTTGCCGAATATCAACCACCTGCCCTTGAAGTATTTGAGTCGCCTGAACAGTACTATCGCATGCGTGCTGAATTCCGGATCTGGCATACTGAAGATGACCTGTTCTATGCCATGTTTGAGCGTGATGAGAACAATAATAAGAAAGTGATCCGTATTAATGAATTCCCTGTGGCTGACCGCAGTATTAATGACTTAATGCCGCAATTACTAGAAGCCTTCAAAGCCGATGCAACTCTGGGTCACCGCCTATTTGAAGTGCATTTCCTGGCAACACTCAAAGGTGAAGTACTGGTTTCCCTGATCTATCACCGCAAGCTGGATGAAAGCTGGGAACCTGCAGCTAAAGCACTAGCTGAAAAATTAAAGATCAAGCTGATTGGTCGTAGCCGTGGCCAGAAATTTGTCTTGAGCGATGAGTTTGTCGTAGAGGAACTCAGTGTATTTGACCGCAAATATCAGTACAAACAGATCGAAAGTAGCTTCACCCAGCCGAATGCACAAGTCTGCCAGAAAATGCTGGAATGGGCATGTAATGCCGCGCAGCAGTCTGATAAAGACCTGTTAGAGCTTTACTGTGGCAATGGTAACTTTACCCTGCCATTGTCTACCCGTTTCCGTCGTGCATTGGCAACTGAGTTGGCCAAGTCATCTGTGTATGCGGCTGAATGGAATATCGAGCAGAACGGTATCGACAATATTCAGGTAGCACGTCTATCTGCGGAAGAATTTACACAAGCGTTTAATGGTGATCGTACTTTCCGCCGTCTACAAGAAGCCAATATTGACCTGTCAACTTATGACTTCGATACGGTATTCGTCGATCCCCCACGTGCAGGGATCAATGATGAAACACTGAAACTGCTACAGCGCTTTGAACGAATCATCTACATTTCTTGCAATCCGGACACATTACATGACAATCTGAAACAACTATCCCAAACCCATAAAATTACCAAGTTTGCCCTATTCGATCAGTTCCCTTATACCCATCATGTAGAGTCCGGAGTACTGCTGGAAAAACGCTAAAAATATTGTTTCAATTTATTTTTTTGTTACATAAATGGAGCTTTTGTTAGCTCCATTTTTTATACATAAAATTAGTAACTTATCCATGAATTATCTTGTTTCAATCAAATAATATCGTTCAAAATCTCTTCTACAATCGAAAATTTAAAATACTGACTGCTGCTTTTATCACATAGGGCCTATTGCTTTATTTATTAAATTGGATATATTTCACTCTATGTTAGGTTGTGTATGAAGGCTCTATGAGTTTCTGGCAGAAGTTGTTTTCAGATGAACAACAAAATGAACACAAGAACCAGATTGCTTGTGTTGAAAATGATTGCTCTTGCAAGACAAATGAACAGCTCCTTGAAGCACTGTCTAAAGCAACTGATGAAGATATCATTATCGGAATCAAAAAAGTTCTAGCTTCTCGCGGTTACAGCCGTAAAGAACTCAATGAACTTCAGCACCTGCCGCTGCAATAAGCAGCTTAGGTCTTGATAAAAAGCATTTGCATACGCAAATGCTTTTTTTATATCTATCATTTGGATTTTTGCCTACCCCTCTTTGCTTTCAATCAAATGGAACCTACTCCTTATATCTAAACCTAAGTGTCTATGTGTCTATATCTTTACTTCTTTTCAAATATGCAGATAAATGACTTTTCATATTTGCTTAGGCTATTTAGACATTATAATTTTAGATTTGCCTTAATCAGTTCACATACAACATTTATAAGGTTCGAGAAATTTAAAGATGACTGTCTAGACAACGAATTCTGGATAGAATTAAGCCCTAAAACATCGATTAATTCACAAAAAAACAGTACACTTGCTGTTTAAAATACACTTGTTATTAAATGGCTTAATCTTTACATGCAGCGAACTAAACGGTTTCCCATAGGTGCGCATCTTATGGTTAAACATTTCGGTTATACTCATCACGGGATTTATGCCGGGCGTGGTCGTGTCATCCACTATTCCGGTTTTGCACATTTATTTAAGAAGCATCCAATTGAAATCACCTCAATTGAGAAATTCAGCAACGGCAAACTGATTCAGATCCAGTATTATGCCTCAGCAAAATATAAAGGCCGTAAAGTCGTGCGTCGTATGCGTTCCAGAATGCATGAAAATAACTATCACCTGATTATTAATAATTGTGAACACCTCTGTACTTGGGCAATCACTGGCGTAGAAAGCAGCCCTCAAGTCATTCAGATGATGAATCGCCTAACGACGATCGGTTATATCAGCTCCATGATGAGCTTTATGAATAGCCTTTTCCTGACCTTGACGACTACCTGTTTCGCTCTAGCCCTCTATATCAAGAAAAAGCTTCGTGACAAGGCCAAACAACGTTTAGAGCAATATCGTGAGCTACATGAGCAGGTCAAAAACAATAGCCCAGATCTTGGTAATCATTTAAAACATCGTTAAGGTTTTAGTTTCTTGCTATTAAAGTTTTTAAGATAGCTATTCAAAAATAATTTAAAAATAAGATGACTTTCATTTGATTTATTTAATGATTAGCCTTTCAATAAAATCAGTTTAAACCTAAGTTAAATAAGCTTTTTGGACTTTAATCGCTTCAGGTAGTTCTTGTCCTAAAGAACTCAGGGTTTCACGTTCGATCAATCTCACAATAGAGTCTAAAGGCAGATCATTATCCTGAAGCCCAAAAGGCTCTTCCAGTTCCGCACTCAGCTCATCTAACCCTAACAGCATATAAGCAATCAGGCCGACTAGAATCGGAGTCCATAAACCAAGACTGGCTTCCAGACTAAATGGCAGGATAAAACAGAAAGAATAAACAGCACGATGCAACAGCACCGAATAGGAAAATGGTAACGGCGTCGACAGGATCCGGTCACAACCCGCCTGTATATCGCCTAAAGCCACTGTATGCTGATTCAGGTTGTTATAAATAATATCTGTGATTTTGCCCTGTTTATAGAGCAGAACCAAATCTTTCTGGATCTGTTCCAGTACCCATTGTGATGCATTGATATGCGTGGGCAATTGTTCATATGTAGCAGCTTCAAAACCAGTGTGGGTCTGGTAATGCTGAATACTTTGCTGTTGCTGTCTCAAACGGTCACGTAATAAATGAGTGAACAGCATCATTCGATACAACAGGATTTCACGTGACTGATCATCAAGGACGTAACTATCACGACATAAATGACGTGTCGTAGCAATCAGCGCTCCCCACAGCTTGCGTCCTTCCCACCAGCGGTCATAACAGGCGGTATTACGAAAGCTGAGAAAGATCGACAGAATCACCCCGAAGATGGTAAAGCCAATGGCTGGCACTGCAGGAAAGCTAAAAAAATGCGCCTGACGCAGATAAACTAGCAAGCCTGAAAGAAAAATTACCAGCCCCAAGGCAGGCAAAACTTTAGGCAAAATTGTGCCATGCCATGCAAACAGTAGACTAAAGCTATTACTTTTATCACGAACAATCATTCATTCTTCCCTGCCACGATTGAAAAAGCCCAACCGGAGTTGGGCTTTTTAGAGATTTAGCTTAAATTATTTGCCAGGTTTAAAGCTGTCTTTCAGATCCAGAATACGGTTGAATACTGGTTTGTCGCTTGTATGATCATATTGATCCGCTACAAAATAGCCTTCACGTTCAAATTGGAAACGATCTTCCGGTTTTGCCTGAGCCAGTGCAGGCTCAATAACTGCTTGAACCACTTTCAATGATTCAGGATTCAGATTCGCCAGGAAGTCATCACCAGTTTCTGGATCAGATTCAGTGAACAGACGATCGTAAATGCGAACTTCAGCAGGAACACCTTTACATGCAGATACCCAGTGAACCACACCTTTTACCTTACGGCCCTCAGGATTTTTACCTAAAGTTTCAGGATCGATTGAGCACTTCAGTTCAACTACTTCACCGTTCGCATCTTTAATCACTTCATCACATTTGATGACATAAGCATGACGAAGACGCACTTCACCGCCCGGAATCAGACGTTTGAAGCCTTTAGGTGGCTCTTCCTCAAAGTCTTTACGGTCGATATAGATTTCTGAAGTGAGCGGAATAATACGTTCGCCCATATCCACGTTTGGATGGCGTGAATGAGTCAGATCCATATCAGCTGGCAGATTGGTTAAAGTCACTTTCAGTGGATTCAATACTGCCATACCGCGAGCTGCAGTATTTTCTAAAGATTGACGGATGCAATATTCAAGCATTGCTACATCAACGATACTGCCATCGACTTTAGATACACCTACACGCTTACAGAAATCACGCAGACCTTCAGGCGTGAAACCGCGACGGCGCATACCTACAACAGTCGGCATACGTGGATCATCCCACCCATTGACATAACCGCCTTCAACCAGCTTACGCAGCTTACGTTTAGAAGTGATGGTGTAATCAACATTCAGGCGGCTAGATTCGTACTGACGTGGCACAGATGGCGATTTAACTTTTTCCACCACCCAGTCATAGAATGGACGATGATCTTGGAATTCCAGTGTACAAAGTGAGTGTGTAATGCCTTCAATCGCATCTGATAATGGATGCGCATAGTCGTACATTGGATAAATTTTCCATTTATCGCCAGTCTGGTGATGTGCAGAATGCAGAATACGATACAGAATCGGATCACGCATATGCACATTTGGCGAGTTCATATCTATCTTGGCACGCAATACCGCTTCGCCTTCAGCATATTCACCCGTACGCATTTTTTCGAAACGCTCAAGGTTTTCTTCCATCGTCGCATCGCGTTGTGGCGAGTTTTTACCTGGCTCTACAAAGTTACCGCGGTTTAACTTGATCTCTTCCGGAGTTTGTAGATCCACATAGGCATCGCCCTGTTCAATCAGTTGAATTGCCCATGCATATAACTGGTCAAAATAGCTTGATGCATAGCGTGGTTCACCATTCCACTGGAAGCCCAGCCATTTCACATCATTGGCAATACCATCCACATATTCCTGCTCTTCTGCATCGGGGTTGGTATCATCAAAACGCAGGTTGCACAGGCCACCAAATTCTTCAGCAATACCGAAATTCAGGCAGATCGCTTTAACATGACCAATATGCAAATAACCATTTGGTTCAGGCGGGAAACGGGTGACCACTTGCTGGGTACGGCCAGCTGCTAGATCATCAGTAATCACCTGACGTACAAAGTCTAAGCCTGGTTGTTGTTCCTGCTGCTGCGCTGAATCGACTGCATTCTTATTTTGGGTCGGGTTGTCGGGCAGAGACGTCACAACATCATTTGGCTTCATGATTAATCATTCACTTCTAAAGTTAAAAAGGGATTAATGAATATGCAGTAGCTCACGCGGTCTAACTGTATTCACTAAATAAAGGTTCTTTAGTTTAACTATAGGTGAATGATCTCTCAACCGTTAACTTAGGTATTTGATTTCAATTCGTTCATTTTCAAATTGGAAAATACAATAGCTTACCAAATCGTAAAATATCCGCTTTTGACTGAGCCAGCAGATCAGTGCATGCTCTTAGGGTCAGACAAGCTTTATGAAGACGCATGATCTAGAAGAAATGACTTTGTAAATCAATGCATAAATAAGATACGATTTTTATGTTTTTAACAAAGAAAATTATGTTTTTGCTTGCCTTGTCGATTGTAGTTTGCTTATGCTTCCTTCATTCAGAAAAAACCATGGCATTAGTCCATGATTAGGAGATTACACAATGAGTTTTCCTCAAGTCGAATTAAACACCAATAAAGGTCGTATTGTTCTTGAATTAAACGCTGAAAAAGCACCTAAAACAGTAGCTAACTTCTTGCAATATGTACGTGACGGTTTTTATGACGGCGTAATTTTCCACCGCGTTATTGATGGTTTCATGATCCAGGGCGGCGGCATGGATGAAAACTTCAAAGAAAAAGCAACACGTGATGCGATTGAAAACGAAGCTGACAACGGTTTAAGCAACGATGTAGGCACCATTGCAATGGCACGTACTCAAGCACCTCACTCTGCTTCTGCTCAGTTCTTCATTAACGTGAAAAACAACTCTTTCCTTAACCATACTGGCAAAACTGCACAAGGTTGGGGTTATGCCGTATTTGGTAAAGTAGTTGAAGGCATGGATGTTGTTGATGCAATCAAAGGTGTTCGCACTGGCAACCGTGGCTACCACGCTGACGTTCCTCTAGAGAACGTTGTGATCGAATCTGCAAAAATCATTTCTGAGTAATTTTAAATCCTCCCTAATCCTCCTTTAATAAAGGAGGGAACCACCATTTTTAAAGATGGTTTTTCTCCTTCCTGAGTAAGTTTTAAAGCACTGCTTTTAAAACGAAACGCAAGAAAGGGAGGTCGGGAGGGATTAAAAAATAAGGAAAAGATTCGTGACCTATCTGTTTATCTCAGATTTACATTTGTCACCTGATCACCCTCGACTCGTTCGGGGGTTTTTAGATTTATTGGCAGCTTATCAGCATAAAAATACCCAACTGTATATTTTGGGCGACTGGTTCAATGCCTGGATTGGAGACGACTACACTGCTCCCTGGCTGGATGAAATCGTCAGTGCTTTAAAACAGTTTAACCAGGCCGGCAATCAGATCTATTTTCTCATCGGTAACCGTGACTTTGCCTTAGGCCAAGATTTTCTGGATCAATTTTCCGGACAGCTTTTACCTGAAATGACCAGTTTAAATATCGGTTCGATCCGATACCGGATCGAACATGGCGATGCACTCTGTACCGATGATGTGTCCTATCAGCGTTTCAGAAAAATCATCCGTCATCCCTGGATGTTAGGTTTTTTAAGAAAAATGCCTCTTAGCTTTCGAGCCAGACTCGCCAACGGTTTCCGCAAGAAAAGCCATGAAGCACAGCAATTGAAAAGCTATGAGGTTATGGATGTAAACCCATCTGCGGTAGAAGCAGCACTCAAAGAAGCAGATGTGCTGATTCATGGACATACTCACCGCGCTGCAATCCATGATGTAAATGGTAAAAAAAGAATTGTTTTAGGAGATTGGAAAGCTGATTATGCTGAGATTTTAGAGCTGGGCAGCTCGGATATTGATATTCATAACATTCAGCTAAAAATCTGGTATTACCCATAAAAAAAGCAACTGCGAGCAGTTGCTTTTTATATTTTATTTAACTTAAACGGTATAACTAGTTAAAACCAGTATAGAAACTTTTACCATCCAGATTAAATGGATATTGTTCACCATTTTCAAGTTCAATCATCTTGCCCACATTGACCATAATCATACCATTGATGGTATTTTGCTGACGTTGCATTGGTACAACTTTGACTTGAATTTCACAACCATTAATGGCGGTCGCGATAGACCACGTATTTAAATTTTTCAAAATATTCACTCATAATATGAGCTTTTTGTGATTAAACAAGGAGAGCTATAGACTAAAAATAAATCTTATTTCTGGGTTTGCTAGAGTTTTTTTAACAGGAAAACCTGTCTTTCGTGTATCACAATCAGCTAAAAATAAACCAGCGAAAACAGTATTCGCTTTAAAGTAATTATCTTATAACTCTTTTTTGACCAAATAGCAAAATTACATTGTAATGACATATGTCAAGAGTAGTATTTTTCAGATGCTTTTTCGCCTATCTGAATGTCCAGTAAAGAAGTATTTCAACATATAAAACAAACCGATCAACATCATGATACTAAAGCCAGAGATCAAATCACCTGAATCAAGAAAGTTTACAACTGTCAGATATCCAGTAGACAAAGTATAAATCACCATGAAAACGAATAAGATACGTTGCCCTAAACGATAACGTTGTTACTTTTTTTGCTCATGGATCTGTTTTTGCTGCTCAAAAATATTTCAATTTCTTCTGGTTTCATTTTATCATCCCACCCATCTTATTTTTTAAACTACTATAGCTAAAGTAAATAAAAAAGCTCTGACAAATCAGAGCTTTTATAAAATATCTTCTATGTAAGTAATCAATATTGAGAAACCACAATTTACGACTCTCTGATATTTTTATAATCAATAACCGCCTTCTGACTTGATGACTTCAGCATCAGGTTTATATTTCGCCAAAAGTTCACGAAGCGAGTTCATCAGAACACTGGTATCAACCCCTACTGCAACGAACTCAGTTCCAAGCGCCAGATATTTCTGGGTAGCTTCATGCTGCGTCGATAAAATCCCAGCAGCCTTACCAGATGCACGAATCCGCTGAATAGCGTCTACTACTGCTTTTTGTACTTCAGGATGGTTCGGATTCCCCTGATAACCCATAGTCGCTGAAAGATCTACCGCCCCAATAAATACACCATCAGTCCCCTCAATCTTGAGGATTTCATCCAGATTTTCCAGACCTGTCACCGATTCAATCTGAATTAACAAACAGATATTTTCATGAGCAGTCTGATAATAATTCGGGATACTATTCCAGCGTGTCGCACGTGCCAGCGCAGCACCCACACCACGAATTCCTTCCGGTGGATAACGGACTGCTTTGACCATTAATTCGGCCTGCTCCACAGTTTCTACCATAGGAATCAATAAGGTCTGTGCGCCAATATCGAGTAACTGCTTGATCAGTTGTACACTGCCGATTGGTGGGCGTACTACAGCTTGAGATGGATAAGCAGCGATACTCTGTAATTGAGAGAGCGTTGTTCTCAAGTCGCTTGGGGCATGCTCGCCATCAATCAAGAGCCAGTCATAGCCCGCATTTGCCGCAATTTCTGTTCCATACGCGTCAGCCAGTCCGACCCACAAGCCAATTTGCTGCTGCGTCTTTAATTTACGTTTAAAGTAATTGGTATATTGCATCGGCCCACCTATCTTGCATGCTATTGCCTGAAGTTCTTATTAAACTCCTGTTACCAGAAACTGCCAATATACAAAAGCTTGCTTTTTATCTGATTTAACTCTTAGTTTTTCATAAAATTTCACTCAAGATTATATAAATATAGACTTTGCCGATGATATTTTTATTGTAATAATCTTTTGATCAGAAAAATCTAGATGCCTAAAGCATATTTCTAAACGCCTTATCAAAAGATTGGAGTCCATCAATGGATTTACTCAAGATCGCTCAAACCCGTTATACCACTAAAGCTTATGACCCTAACAAGAAGGTTCCAGCAGAACAATTTGAACGTTTATTAGAAATCTTACGCCTGACGCCATCTTCGATTAATATCCAGCCCTGGCATTTTTTTATTGCCGACAATGATGCCGCTAAACAGCGTATTGCCAAAGCACTAGTTGGAACTTATGCCTACAATGCACCCAAAGTGCTGGATTCTTCACATACCATTTTATTTTGTACCAAAGCCGATATTGACGAGTTACATCTAAACAACCTGTTAAATCGTGATGATCTCAGTGGTCGTTTTAAAGATGAGAGCGCCAAAGAAGGTCAAAAGAATACCCGTACCGGCTATGTACATTATTATCGTAATGAAAAAGGCGATATTCAGCGCTGGGCAGAAAACCAGACCTTTATTGCATTGGGACAGATCTTACTGGCTGCAGGAAGTGAAGGTATTGATGCCACACCGATCGGTGGTTTTGATGAAGACATTCTGAGTGAGGAATTACAGTTAGCTGAACAAGGCCTAATTCCATCAGTACTGCTTACTTTAGGTTATCGCAGTGAAAACGATTTCAATGCCAAATTGCCTAAATCTCGTCTGCAAGCCGAAGATATTTTCACCAAACTGTAAGCATTTTATGTTATAAAAGGGGTCTAGTGCCCATTGCTGTCCCACAATTTTTCACAAGAGGAAGCTCATTTGAGCTTCCTCTTGTTTTATGGGTATTTTATCGGGTGAAAATAAAGCTTTTAAAGTTCTTCTTTCAAACAAATTCACTTGAATTATTCTGAGTAAACGTTGAACTGTCCAACCTGTTTTTCCTAAATGTTGAGCGAAACTCACCAATAAATAGGCGATCATCGCAATCCAGATTTGTGTCTGAATTGCGTTCCTGCTGCGGCCTAGAAACGCTTTTAATTTGAGATTCTGCTTAATCGCCTTAAAGAACAGCTCAACTTTCCAACGATCTTTATAAATCGCCGCAATGGTAGAGGCGGCTAAATGAAAGTTATTGCTGAGAAAGCTAAAGTGCTTGCCACTTTGCTGATCTCTATATTCAATTCTTCTTAACACTGGGGCTTTTCTTTTTAGGGCATGTGCGCTATTCAGCTGAATGGTTTCATCTTTTAGAATACCTTTGGATTCAAGCACTGGATGTTGCTGGATCACCTGATACACAGATTTAGGCCTAAAACGTGTGACAAATCCAATGTTTTGAGCAGTCAGATTTGCATACCATTGGTAATCGACATAGCCTTTATCAAAAACTACAATGCTGCCAGCAGGAAACTGGAATTTGCGGCCTTGTACCATGTCATTTTCTTTGCCATTTTCAACTGCAACAAACTCAGGAATATCATTGCTGTGATTCAATCCTATACTGAGTTTCATGCTGGCTTTTGAGTCGTGAACTTTGGCCCATTCACATAAGGAAAGCGACAGGTCAATATGACTGGCATCCAAGGAATACAAGGGATTCTTAAAGCGAAATTTATGAGCTACTTTTGAGTGTTCATAGTATTTAAGCAACTTGTAAAATAGCTGTTGATACAAGGCAGCAGGCTGCTGCTCATTGATTCGTGCCAGCGTGCTTCGGGGAATAGACTTTGCTCCGAGATGACTTAGCTTTTCCTGTTGGCACTCCAAATTGGATTGAATATCTCTCAGACTTTGCCTACAAGAGAATTGAGACATCAATATGGCAATAAACTGATCCCACCGGGAAGCCGCTCTAAATTTCTGTCCAACATGGTGTACTTTAGCAAGTTGTTCAAAATCCTGTCGCACAACAGGTTTAATTAGCTCATGAAATACGGTATTCTGATGTGACAAAACCTGAGTCCTGGTCGTTAAAGTGTTTGTATGCACTCATATTTTAACTGTTAGGACTCAGGTTTTTTTATTTAAAGCAAACTATGGGACAGCAGTGGTCTAGTGCCCCTTTTCTTGTCAATTTGGGCCTAATTTTTGCTTTATTCTCCAAACATCCAACTAGAATAACAATTAGAGGTACCCATGTCTGTTTTACCATCCAGCTCTTTAAAATTCGAATGCAAACACTGCGATAAGATCTATTTACATCACTATGCTAATGCCCAGCATCGTTATCCGCATTGTCCAGACTGCAAACAGGCAGACTTATTGCTTGGACGGGCTGAAAAAGAAGACCTGTTACGTTATCCGCTTGAATTTGCATCTTCCTATGTTAAACAGACATTGCATATGCTAGGCAAACAACACTAATCACACCTAGAATCAACCCGATCACACTTGCAGGTTTGAGTCGTTCTTTAAAGATGAGCAATCCTGCAATCACACCAAAAATCACCACCAGAATATTCATGCCCGCAAATACAATCGCTGGCGTATCTTTGAGTATCATGTGTGCTTTGACGTAAAAAGCAATATTGGCAAAGTTCAACGCACCCAATAACAGACCAAAACCAATATCCTTGCCAGAACCCAGATGACGATATTGCAGCAGCAGATAGATCATCGACAGAATCATGGCGCAGATAAACATCAAGTTCAGTGCCACAGCAAATTGTAGACCAAGGCTGGTGGTATATTTCAACAAGACATCAATCAGTGCATAACCAAACCACACCAGACCCAGAAAAAACATTCCCTGCCTGGAGCTTTCTGATGCCTGACGGTGTGAGAATAGAATGCACAGTACGGAACTTATGCCTAAGACAATACCCAGCATCTTGAGCTGGTTAAATTGTTCCTGAAAAATGAAATAAGCAGCGGCCAGTGATAGTACAACCGATAATCGCTGGGCAATTTCAGTTTTTAAGATTCCTGCTGTCTGTAATGACTTGGCCAGAAATAGAAATACGCTCGGCAATAAAACGCCAAGCGCCAGAATCAGTAGCCATGGAGTCTGACTCATGGAAATATGCTGGATGTCTGGCTTGAACCAGAAAAAACACAATACGCTGGCTGTAACATAATTCCAGCTAATCATGTGGATGGGGCTCAAGCCTCTATTTTTAGCAATTTTTAAGAGTATTGAGACTGCAACACTACATAATGCTGCAATAAAAATCAGTTCCATATGCTGCTCTTATTCTTCATCTTTATTTAAATATAAAAAAGCCCACATTCGCTGTGGGCTCTTCTTATAAATTATTCACAAGGAATTATTTATAACGCTCAACCATTTTCTCTAAAGAGATTGGGCGAATCTTGTCTGCATTACCTGCAGTACCAAATGCTTCATAACGGTCGATACAGATTTGCTTCATTGCATCTACAGTTGCGCTGAAGAATTTACGTGGATCGAATTCACTTGGTTTTTCAGCCATCATACGGCGCATTGCACCAGTTGATGCCAGACGCAAGTCAGTATCGATGTTGATTTTACGAACACCGTGTTTGATCGCTTCAACCAGTTGCTCAACAGGAACACCATAAGTTTCTTTGATGTCGCCGCCATACTGATTAATCACAGCCAGCCATTCTTGTGGCACAGAGCTTGAACCGTGCATTACAAGGTGAGTATTTGGCAGTGCTTCATGAATTTCTTTAATGCGGTCAATTGCAAGAATATCGCCTGTAGGTGGACGAGTAAACTTGTACGCACCGTGTGAAGTACCTACTGCAATAGCTAATGCGTCAACATTGGTATCCGCAACGAATTGACGAGCTTCTTCAACTGAAGTTAGCAGTTGAGAATGGTCAAGTACGCCTTCAGCACCTACGCCATCTTCTTCGCCTGCCATACCTGTTTCAAGGCTACCCAGACAGCCGATTTCACCTTCTACTGAAACGCCACATGCGTGTGCCATTTGTACAGTACGGCGAGTCACATCAACGTTGTATTCGTATGAAGTCGGTGTTTTACCATCTTCACCCAGTGAGCCGTCCATCATGACTGAAGTAAAGCCTAACTGGATTGAACGTTGACATACGTCAGGGCTAGTACCATGATCCTGGTGCATTACCACTGGAATATGTGGCCATTCTTCAACTGCAGCCAAGATAAGGTGACGTAAGAATGGTGCACCTGCATATTTGCGAGCACCTGCAGATGCCTGCACGATTACAGGTGAATTCGTTGCATCTGCTGCGAGCATGATTGCGCGCATTTGTTCTAAGTTGTTTACGTTAAACGCTGGTACGCCGTAAGCATGTTCGCCGGCGTGATCCAAGAGCTGGCGCATTGAAATAAGAGCCATAATATCCTCCCAGGTAATGGGCCATATTCTACATGTTCAACTATTGCAATACAGCCAAAAAATACAATATTTTATAAAAAATCCCTGCAAAAGCAGGGATTTTTACTTGCATAGTCTGAGTTATGGTGTCATAGGCTCGGAAGCGCCTGATACAGATTGATCTACAGTTGCGGCATCTGCAGGTGCATTGGCAATTTCAGCCGGAACATCTGTATTTTTTTCATCCAGAACCGGCTGATCAATTGCATCAATCGCTGCTTGCTGTTCTGGCGTTACAGTCTCATCTGCAACGGCTGCCGAAGCTTCTGCTTCAGCTGCTGGGGCATTTTCCTGTTTCGCACATGCAGTCAGTGCCAATGATGCTGCCAATAATGCCGCTAAAGTTAACTGTTTTTTCATCACGTAATCTCGTCATTTGGTGATTTAATGTCTGCATCTTATGACAGATTTATTGCATTTTAATGACGGAGCCATGAATGGTAAGTTTCTGCTGTCAAAAAAATGACATAAAAAAGCTGGCACTTGGCCAGCTTTTTTAGGCTAAAACATGCAATTAAGCGCGTTCTAGGAGTACCGCAACTGCAGGAAGGGTTTTGCCTTCGACAAATTCAAGGAATGCACCGCCACCTGTAGAGATATAGCCAATTTTGTCAGCAACGTCGTATTTATCAATCGCAGCAAGCGTGTCACCACCACCTGCAATCGAGAAACCTTCCGATTCAGCAATCGCTAACGATAGAGTTTTCGTGCCTTCACCGAATTGATCGACTTCAAATACGCCCACTGGACCATTCCAAAGAATCGTTTTAGACGTTTTCAAAATTTCAGCAAATGCTTTTGCAGTTTCTGGACCTACATCAAGGATCATATCGTTGTCAGCAACATCTTCAACTTTTTTCACAACCGCTTTAGCAGCAGCCAATGAACCTAGGAAGTCATCAAAGTTGATTTCAGATGCATCAGCAACCACAACGTCCGTTGGAAGCGGAACAGAAACTTTTGCTGCAATTGCTTTCGCTGTGTCGATCAAATCACTTTCACACAGTGATTTACCTACATTGTAGCCAGCAGCTGCAAGGAAAGTATTCGCGATACCACCACCTACGATCAATTGATCACAGATATCAGAAAGTGAAGTCAATACGTCTAATTTAGTTGAAACCTTGGAACCAGCAACGATCGCAACCATTGGTTTTTCAGGTGTTTTCAATGCACGACCTAATGCATCCAGTTCAGCCGCCAATAAAGGACCTGCTGCTGCTAATTTAGCTAAACGAGCGACACCTTCAGTTGATGCTTCTGCACGGTGTGCAGTACCGAACGCATCCATCACGAATACGTCACAAAGGGCTGCATATTTTGCTGCAAGTTCAGGATTATTTTTCTTTTCACCTATGTTGAAACGGCAATTTTCCAGTAAAACTACTTGACCCGGCTGAACTTCAACACCATTTAGATAGTCTGTGAAAAGTTTTACTTCCTGACCCAATGCTTCAGTCAGATAAGCTGCTACAGGTGCAAGAGACTGTTCAGCCTTCGGCTCACCTTCAACTGGACGACCAAGGTGAGAATACACCATGACAGCCGCGCCCTTTTCTACTGCAGCTTTAATTGTTGGTAATGCAGCACGTAGACGCGCATCGCTAGTGATTACACCATTTTTAACCGGTACATTTAAATCTTCACGGATCAGAACACGTTTACCCGTCAGGTCAAGGTCAGTCATACGCTGAAAGTTCATTGTAGAGCTCTCTTTATAGATATTAAAAACGAGGCGATTTTAAATGATTATGCAGAAAAAGGTTAGCATCTTTTGCAGAAAACATTATGAATGCCAAAGTTTTGTTATGATAGAAAAAAGCTTCTTCCAGATTCAGTACCTATGTCGATACATCCTGATCCTAATCTTAACCGTCTCAATGTTCTGGGCGAGCCTTTGGCAAGCTGTTGTTTTGATCCCATTACTGGGTATTTCCGTAATGGCTTTTGCCATACCGCACCTACCGATCTGGGACAGCACACTGTCTGTGCACAGATGACCTCTGAATTTCTGAATTTTTCCCAGAAAGTGGGCAATGACCTGATTACACCATTACCAGAACTGGGATTTCCTGGACTGCAACCTGGTGATTTCTGGTGTATCTGCGTTACACGCTGGGTAGAAGCTTATGAAGCTGGACAAGCGCCACCGATCAAGCTGCAAGCCTGTCACAAAGCTGTCCTTGCTTACGTTCCTCTCCATATTTTAGAAGAATACGCTGTCTAATGAATACCGCAAAAATCATCTTGGCTTCTTCAAGCCAGACCCGTAAAGAACTGATGAACCGTCTACGTCTTGATTACGTATCGGTCGTCCCGGACATAGATGAATCACCCCAAGGTGAAAATCATGCGGATGAATTAGCCAAACGCCTGGCTTTTGAAAAAGCTCGTCATATCGCTGAGCTACATCCTGATGCGATTGTAATTGGTTCTGATCAGGTAGCCTGGCGTGAAGGCGCACCAGATATCTTTATGGGTAAGCCTTTAACAATAGAAAAGGCCATTCGCCAGCTGCAGGCCAATTCGGACAAGATTGTGTATTTCAGTACGGCTCTTAGCGTTCAGCAGAAATCTACCGGTTTTGAACGTACGCTGGTAGAACATTATAAAGTCAAATTCCGCAAACTGTCTCAAGCGGAAATTGAGCGTTATGTAGAGATCGAACAGCCGCTGCATTGTGCCGGTAGTTTTAAATGTGAAAGCCTTGGGATCAGTCTGTTTGAAACCATGATCGGTCAGGATCAAACTACCCTGATGGGTATGCCGATGATTCAGCTATGCAATATTCTGCGTGAGCTAAAGATTTTAGTTCCTTAATCTCCTTTATTTTAGGCTTTATTTATGTCCCTACCTCTAGACGTTTTAGGCGGTATTACCGCTGAACAATTCCTTGCCGAATACTGGCAAAAAAAACCGCTGCTGGTACGTAATGCCATGCCTGAAATCGCAGGCCTGCTAGAGCCTGATGATGTGATGGAGCTAGCACTTGAAGAAAATGTCACTGCACGTCTGATCAAGCAGAAAGATCGTGATCCAAATCAGTGGTCGGTCAAGACATCTCCTTTATTAAAAGCTGACTTCCAGAAGATGCCTAAGCTTTGGACTTTACTGGTTCAGGCTGTGGATCACTATTCTTTCGACCTGTCTGAACTCTGGAAAAAGTTTGCCTTTATCCCTCAATGGCGTCGTGATGACATCATGGTGTCTTATGCACCTCAAGGCGGTTCAGTCGGTCAACATTTCGACTTTTATGATGTTTTTCTGGTTCAAGGCTATGGTCATCGCCGCTGGCAACTGGGGCAAATGTGTGATGCCGAGACCGAACTTGTACCGGGGCAGCCATTAAAATTATTGCCAGAAATGGATGTGCATTTTGATGAAGTTCTTGCACCCGGTGATTTGCTGTATATTCCACCCGGTCTGTCTCATTACGGCGTAGCAGAAGATGACTGTCTGACTTTCTCTTTTGGTTTCCGTATGCCAAATGTCAGTGACATGATGGACCGTGTAGGCGATAAATTTTCGGAAAATGAAGTCTTACGCAATCCATTGACTGACATCATTCGCGATCATATCAGTGCTGCGGGTGAAGTCACAGGCAATGAACTTGAATATCTGAAAGGCAAAATCATGGAGCAGTTGCATAACTCCAATGTGCTTGAAGATGCCATCATGAGCCTGATGTCAGAACCAAAATATGAAGAGAATATTCCGGAAGCTGAAGAAATTGGTACAGGTGATCTGGAAGAAGCACTTGATCAGGGCTATAGCCTGATGCTTGAACCCGCTTCACGCTTACTCTATACAGAAGAAGATGGTGAAACCTTATTCTGGGCCAATGGTGAGGGAATCTGTATTTCTGAATCATTTACTTCAAAACTGAAGCAGATTGCTGATGGTGCGCGTGTCTTATTGGATGAAGATTTCGCTGACGAAGATATACTGGAGGATGTTGCTGAGCTATTGAATGATTCTGTACTGATGCTAGTGCCACCGGCTGAAGAAGAGTAAGTTTTTATATCTCGGTCATTTTAAGTCTATAAAAAAAGAGGATCATATGATCCTTCTTTTTTATGTATGTATAATTTTGAGATGATTAAGGCTGATAGAGTTCCATCACCACGTGTACGCAAGTATCGCCTTTCGCAGACTGAATATCCAGCATTCCACCCATGCGTTCAATACGCATTTTCATACTGCGCATACCAATGCTCATGCCATTTTTCTGCACCATCTCCGGATTAAAACCGATACCATCGTCCTGAATTTTTAAAGTCAGTTGATGTGGTTGTGTATATTCCATACTCACACTCACTTTTGTGGCCTGACTATGCTTGATAATATTGGTCAAGCTTTCTTCTACCACACGGATCAGGGTCAGACATTGTAAAGCCGTAGGTTCACGCTGCCAGACTTTAGGAAATGACCATTCTACGGCGATATCCATTTCTTCCAGCAATTGAGTAAATCGGTAACGTACTGGCGCAATCCAGATCACTGGCGTTTCAGGCACTTTATTGTCAATAGAAGAACCGCTATCGATGATTTGACGCAGGTCATCCCTAAGCAGCTTCAGCATAGATAAAAACTGTCGATTGGAAATGTTTTCGGTACTTTGATCCACCAGAATCATGGAACGCACAATCGAGCCACCTAGTCCATCATGCAGTTCATGTGACAGATTAATCCGTTCCTGCAAACGCACATTATCCAGTTCCAGCTTATGCTGATCACTCAGGCTTTTATTTAGATCTGCACTGACTTGCCGTACTTTGGATTCCAGCTGCGTATTAAATTTTTCGATTTTTTTAATATTACGATTCAGTCGTGTCCCCATAATTAGCACGACAAACAGGATAATAATCGGTGATGTATAAGGTGATAAAGGTGAGAATTCACTAACCGCCGTTTGACCCAGAATGATCAGATCTATAATGACACACAGCAAAATTCCCCACAGACAAAGCATCAGAAACAGATATTCGCCATTTCGAGTTTTAATTGCCCAGTAGCTAACATAGATGACACAACTAATATAAAGCAGCACATAGCAGACAAAAGCAACACTGAGCACTGCTTCTAAATGATCTAAAGAACTGGCTATGATGAATACACTGAATAAAGCAGTCACCCCGATAAATCCCCGCTCCAAACGCTGAAATTTCTGCTTCAGGAACCGAATTAGATACAGACAAAAACAGTGCATATAGACGATAAAAAAAATCAGATTGGCTTTACTGGCCCATATACTGGAGGGAAAAGGAAAATTCTCTGTGGTTAATACATTGGAGATAAACAGAATCCACAATAATGAACTCAACGCCAGCCAGCCAAAAGTGGTTTCTGAACGTCGGAATAGCCAGATAATCAGGCTAATGACTCCAATCGTACCGGATAGAATCATATTGATCTGAAAGAGCGTACGGCGATCCCAGATCTTTTTTGAGTAATGCTGGTCATTGGCCATGATGTTGTGAAATTCAATTCTGCCAAGCCCTGCACCCTGGAAACTATAGCCTCGTACATAAATCAGCAGTTCATTGTCTGTCTGCTTCAAGCCCGCAATGGGCAAAATCCAGTAACGTGGTACATTCCAGCTTTTAGACAAAGGCTCTTGCAGGTTTTGATCCGACCACAGCAGATCATCATTCAGGAAAACAGCTCCAGCAGAGTTCAGATAATCAATACCAAAAACAATGGGTTCAGCGAGACGTATATTGTCCTGACAAGACCAGTCCCAGCGAATTTTATACCAGGCACCCCCATTATATTTTGGCCAGTTATTTTTCCAGTTATCCGGCAATGTTACAGGTTGCCAGCCCGCATCCGGAATTTCGAGATGACTTGGGACTTGAACTTTTTGTTGCTGCTCAATGTTCACCTGACAAAGCTCGTTAATCTGAAAATTATTCTGTGCCAGACTGATGCAAGAGAACAGGCTCAGCCAGCTCCCTATCATTAATAGAGCGAGGAGCCTTAGTCCTTGTCTAAACATCTTGCTAACGGATAGCATTCGCACTAAAGAATACCTAAATGCCGGGCGGTGCTCACTGCTTTAGTCCGCTTGCTAACAGAGAGTTTGCGGTAAATATGCTTGATATGACTTTCAACGGTATAACGTGACACGCAGAGTTCATCAGCAATTTCACGATTGCTGAGCCCCTGTGCCACCAATGAAAGAATTTCTTTTTCCCGTTGAGTCAAGCTTTCCTGTTCAGGATCAAGTACGATCTGCTCCAAAGAGGAAGATGGCTCTGAACTGGAAATCTGCTTGAGAATTTCCCGTGCAATAAAAGGATCAATGGGTGCGCCGCCACGCAAAATACTACGAATTGCCAGACTTACTTCTGTATCATCACGTTCCTTGAGTACATAACCAGTTGCTCCTGCTTTAATTGCTTTTAGCAGACTGTCCTGAGTACTCCAAGCGGATACGACGAGTATCAAAGTTTGTGAACCGAGCTCATGTATTTTTTCTATAATTGAAATGCCATTTCCATCTGGCAATCCAAGATCAATCAGTGCTAAACAGAACGGTTCTTGCTGCAGAAGATATTCGGCTTCCCTGACATTATTGGCGAATAGCAATACCTCATCACTATACCCCAGATCCTTCAATATGTTCTTTAAACGGCACTGAATGACATATTCGTCTTCAACAATTAATACAGGTACCGGTAGCACGGCGTCTTGTGCTGTCATAAGCACACCCCTTATCGTTATTCTTATCACCCCATTGAAATTAAAATATAAACAAAAAAAGAAGAAAAATCATGAGTTTTTTTAACTTTATTGTGAGTAGCTCTAAGTATGAATAATTTTGAAAGCAGAGTTCTTGTTCTTGGAAAATTTAAATTTATAAACCATAAAAATGCCATCTATTTTCAGATGGCAATTTTTTATCTTCCAAATATTAGGAGCAGTTTATTTTTTGCTTTTCTTCTCAGGACCATATTGCTGCTTCAAATACTCCACAATATCTTTGGACTCAAACATTTTTGTATTGGTATTTGGGTCAACGAGATAAGGAACCTGAATATTATCTCCCATTACTTTTAAGACCTGTTCACGCTTACCACCCGGTAAAGGTTCATATTTCCCCGGTTTTAAACGCAGTTTTGCCAGACCTTGATCCTGCCAACGTTCTTTTGCCACATTATGATAGATGTAAGGGATTTCCAGTTCAGACAATACGCCACGGACAATACGGGTATATGGACTGGCTTCAAAGCCCCACAGCTCAAGAAGCTGTTCAGGCGCAGGGCTATTCTTCGACAACGGTTTAGCCATGCCACCACGTAGACCATTCACCATCGTACCTGCAATGGCAGCAACCGGCACTTTTGGATAATTTGAATATTTGGCTGGAGTCTTACCTGTCTTGCCATAATGCTTAAACAGGTGATGAATAATATCCTGAGATTCGTATAGCTTATCTCCGGTATTTTCATCTACTAAAAATGGAAACTGAAGTTTGCCACCTTGCTGTTTCACTTCGGGACGAAAGCGTTTACCGCCTCGTGGGCACGGATACACTTCATAATCGAGATTCAGTAAAGTCATGACCTCACGGACACGACGACAGAATGGCGATCCTTCATATTCATAAAGCTTGAGAGGCTTTTCAGGCTGATTCGGAAATGGTGTTCCAGTGGTACCACGTCCACCTTCCAGAAATGCGGATGCCAATGCCTGTGCTACTTTAATCTGATGGCCTAACATATCGTCTGTCCTCTTTATTATTTTCAAACCGTGAAAGCAGCAATCTAAACTGCCTGACTTCCACGGTATAGCTTGTTTTTGTATATTTTCAATAACCGGAATTAGTCCACCAGTTGTTCTTTGGACAAGATAATGCCGTTGTTATCGGCATAAACGTATTCACCTGATTTAAAGGTCACGCCACCAAAATAAAGCGGCACATCTACCTCACCAATCCCCTTACGGTTGCTCTTTTGAGGAATAGAAGCTAAAGCATGTACACCAAGATCAAGCTCAGCAATCGCATCGACATCACGGACACAGCCGTAGATAATTACACCATTCCAGTGGTTTTTCACCGCAGACTCAGCAATCAGGTCACCCATCAATGCACAACGCATCGAAGCACCACCATCTACAACCAGAACCTTGCCGGTACCATCTGTCGCCAATAACTCTTTTACTCGAGAGTTATCTTCAAAACATTTTACGGTCACAATCTGGCCGCCAAAACTTTTACGTGCACCATAGCTTCTAAAGAATTTGCCATCCAGGCATGGGGTGACCACCTGCAAGTTTTTATCCGGATTGTCATCAAGCAGGTCACAAGTTACAAATGGTACGCTGGACACGATTTTTTACCCTCATTTCATTTTTTGTATGGCTAAATTATCATAAATTTCAAATTTCACAGTCTGATTCAGCGCTGCATATACCATAGTATGAGCCACCTGCTCTGCTGTCACTGGCTTGTATTTAAAAGAATCGGGGATGAAATGCGAAAACTTGTCAAACAGGTTCTGTGCCGCGTCTTCCAGTAAACGCTGATGATCTCGCTCACCAATCAACAAAGAGGGTCGGAACAAGCTGATACGCTCCAGAGACAAGGTCTGGATATAATCCTCTAATTCACCCTTTACCCGGTTATAGAACAGTCTGGATTTTGAATTGGCACCCATCGCACTAATCAACAGATAATGAGCATCCGTTTGCTGCACCAGTTCGGCAAAATGGGCGTTGATGGTGTAATCGGTATTATAAAAAGCTTCTTTGGAGCCGGCTTTCTTTAGCGTGGTACCCAGACAGCTAAAGGCATGAGTATGGCCACTGACATCCTGATCATTGAGCATTAAGAAATCCTCAACGACCACCTGCTTGACCTTGTGCCACTGTTCAAATTCTGGTTGATGTTTACGCACGATGACGCTAATACGCTTACAACTAGGTTCATTTACCAGCTGTTGTACCAAAGTCTTTCCGACCAAGCCTGTAGCGCCAATCACGATAGGATATGTAATGGTTTTAGTCATTTTTTGTACGATCTCCCTGCTTAGATACTAATCTAACGTTTTCTTTAGAATTTTTCTGCAACTAAAATGTTGTCAAAGCATGTCAAGACTTGACTTAAGCCCATAGTTTCCTCAAAATATGGCACTTGTTTACGGGCTGGTGATAGTTCTTCTGATGTGGTTTTCAGTTGAGTTTCAGCCCGCCCAGACCAATCTATTTCAAGGAGTGCACGAGTGGCAAACTCTGCTCAAGCAAAAAAACGTGCTCGTCAAAACGTTAAAGCACGCAAACACAACGCAAGCTTGCGTTCTATGGTTCGTACATATCTTAAACGTACAGTAGCTGCTATTGCTGCTGGCGACTATGCTGTTGCTACTGAAGCTTACAAAAAAGCTGTTCCAGTAATCGACCGTATGGCTGACAAAGGTATCATCCATAAAAATAAAGCAGCTCGTCATAAGAGCCGTTTGAACGCGCAAGTTAAAGCATTAGCTTCTAACTAATCGCAAATCAAAAGAAGCCCTTTTAGGGCTTTTTTTGTGCCTGAAATTTAATACTAATTCAACAAAGAATTATGAATACCAGAAAGTTATCTAATCCTAGTTATAGAAATCTTCTATTCAAATAAAAATAGAATACATTATTCATCCTTATCCATAGAATGAGGTGTTGTGGTCTGGTCTTGCTGTGCATTGTCTGTATCACGCTGACAAGCAGTTAATCCCAGCATAACGACCAGACTTAAAATTGTGATTATTTTCATGATAACTCCTATGCTTCCAAAATTGGTTTAAATATCAGCATAGTGATATTTCATCATTACTCTATTTCACTTTCATACGATAAATGTAAAAAGCTCAACCTAAATGATTGAGCCTTTGAATTATTTATTGACCTTTAATTCGGTATTCTGAAATTGGGAAATATCCAGCTCATGCACTTTGCCACGCCAGATCCATTTTAGTTTAGATTCCTCAAATACATCGCCCTCAAACCAGACAAACAGACCTTCCATCATTTTCGGCCAGTCTTCACGACTGACTTCCTGATGCCCAGACATCACTGCAATCATCGCTGCCAGAATGGTGTCATGACTGACCGCCAGACTGAGTCCATACAGCGTTTTCGGATGAGTGTTGTAAATTAATTCCAGTACATCCACTACGCCATTAATGGGATGTTTCATTCCGGGCAAGGCATTATTGACGAAGCTATTGATAAAGCCCAATGCCCCCTGTTTTTTGAAATATGGCCCTGCTTTTTGAATATCCAGTACAAAGCTGCCTGGCTCAACCAGCAAACCCTGTTCAACGATTTCAATCTTATGGGTATGCGGTGCTTTATCCGTTGCATCTGCCCCCTCGATCATCAATGCTGCGGTATCTACACAGCGCTGAATCGGACTCGATATACAATGCTGGATATGCCGATCTGTCTGATTAACCAGATAAGCACCCCATTCCTGCGCCAGATCACGTCCTTGCGGCGTCAACTGCAAATCGTAACCTGCCAGTCCCTGACCAGCGACATCTTCACGCAGAGAATGCCGCGTAAACAGAGTCACAGGTGTCTTGGTATCAGGCAATAAATCTATTGCACTGAGCATACTTGGTGGAAGCAGTTTTAATGCCACAATCTTGCCAACTGATCTATCAACGGAATCTTCCTCACTATACCATGAACGGCTATGAGCTCAATCATTGTCTTGCATGTCCGCCAGTGCCTGTAAGGCTAGTACTTTCATAGCTTCATTCTTATAGGCGATAAACCCGCCATTCAGTAAGGTCTTGCGCTGGTTGTAGATGAATGGCCGACCTTCCAGATCAACCAACCCTCCGCCAATCCGCTCGAGCATGCATTGACCGGCACTGGTATCCCACTCAGAGGTTGGATGGAAACGAGGATAAATATCTACCCGGTCTTCAAGGATCATGCAGAATTTATAGGCACTTCCTGCCTTGAACTCGGTGTACGCGCTAAGTTTAGCCAGACTTTGCAGATACTCGATATATTTTGGCTTCTGCTGACTGCTCTGACTCAGACCGACAAAGACATCCTGATGATCGGTAGCTGACTCATAGCCAAACCATGCCTGATTCTGAATATCGTATTTAATCGGCAAGCCTTCTTCAGGACAGAAATAAATTAGCTGCTGTGCAGGAACCGCCAAAATGGCAAAAGTAGTCAGACTGCCTCTGACCAGACTGAGATTAATCGTGAATTCGGGGCGCTGATGCAAAAACTCTTTGGTGCCATCCAGAGGATCTAGTAACCAGAAATCTGTCCAGGCATGACGCTGATCCTGCTGCCCCTCTTCTGACAATAAAGGCAATTCTGAGATTTCCGCTAAAGCTTGGGTTAAATAACTATTCACCCGATAGTCTGCCTGGGTCACAGGAGAATCATCACTTTTCTTGACAATATCAAACGCAGCACCTGAACAATAACGCTGATATTCTTCTCGCAAAATTTCACAGGCCTGTGTCAAAATGGGCACAAACTGCAAAATCATCGGATCTTGTGGTGCTATTGTCGCTTTAAACATAGAAAACCTTATATGTCGAATTGCTCAGAAAAACCGCCTGTCATTTTTGATATGGACGGAACTTTACTTGATCTTGCCTACGATGATTTCATCTGGAACGAGTTATTACCGGTCCGCTATGCTGAAACACATGGCTGTAGTCTGGAACAGAGCCGCGAAACGCTTTATGCATTCTATCAGCAACATAATCATACCCTAAACTGGTACTCTTCTCGCTTCTGGACGGCTAAAGTCGAAGTCGATGTTCTGGCCATGCAAATTGAGCATAAAGATAAAGTTAGCTTACGCCCTTATTGCTTGGAATTACTCGATTATCTTAAAAATAATGGCTATCCGATCTGGCTTGCCACCAATGCCGACTGTGCAGGACTCGCCTTCAAACTGGATCATCTGAATCTCAAAGATTATTTCAATGTCATTGTCAGCTCGGAAAGCATTGGACATGCCAAGGAATTTGTAGAATTCTGGCAAGGTCTGAATGCTTTGCACCCCTTTGATCCTGAGCAGGTCTATTTTATTGATGATACCGAAAAAGTCCTGAATGGCGCCAAGGCTTATGGCATCCAGAACTTGTTCTGCATCCAGCGACCTTCTTCCAGTAAAGTTGCACGCCAGACTTGCAATTACCCGATGCTGCACCAATTAACAGATTTAATCACTCATTTAAATCAGTCTGAGGTAAACAAGCAATATGCGTAAATCGTCTTTACCCGAAGATGCGGTAGGCATGCGTATAGATAAATGGCTGTGGGCGGCACGTTTTTTTAAAACCCGTTCCATTGCCAAGAATGCTATTGAGGGCGGTAAAGTCCATCATAATGGTGAGCGTGTAAAAGTATCTCGCGAAGTCCGTGTGGGTATGGAGTTGACGATTCAGCAAGGTATCGACAAAAAAACCGTAGTTGTAAAAGAACTTTCTGATGTTCGTGGTCCTGCACCTGTGGCACAGAAACTGTATGAAGAAACTGAAGTCAGTATCGCTCGCCGGGAATTGATTGCATCACAAAGAAAGTTGCATAATCTAGCGCGTCCCGATCATCGGCCAAGCAAAAAAGATCGTCGAGACATCAGTCGATTCAAGAATGAAAATAGTCAGAACTTTGATCAACATTGGTCATATAATGATGATTAAATTCAAGCGTCAGCATGTGTCGTAACACTGCTGGATTTTATAGAACACAAGGGAAATTTCTGTCACTATATTCCTGTGGAACGAAGCTCTAATGTAAGACATCCACTTGAGTACTAAGTTTGTGACATCGTATTGAGGTTGTAAGATGGATGAGAATAAAAACAAGGCGCTCAACGCTGCCTTAAGCCAGATTGAAAAACAGTTTGGTAAAAACACAGTGATGCGTCTTGGTGACAATACCGTGCAAGCAGTTGAAGCTGTATCTACAGGTTCTTTAACGCTTGATATCGCACTGGGTATTGGTGGTTTACCGAAAGGCCGTATTATCGAGATTTATGGTCCTGAATCTTCAGGTAAAACCACAATGACATTGCAAGCGATTGCTGAATGTCAAAAAGCTGGCGGTACATGTGCATTCATCGATGCCGAGCACGCGCTTGATCCTCAATATGCCCGTAAACTCGGTGTAGATATTGATAACCTGCTGGTTTCTCAACCAGACAACGGTGAACAGGCACTTGAAATCGCTGACATGCTGGTGCGTTCCGGTGCGATTGACCTGATCGTAGTCGACTCTGTTGCTGCATTGACGCCTCGTGCCGAGATTGAAGGTGAAATGGGTGACTCACATATGGGTCTGCAAGCACGTTTGATGAGCCAGGCACTGCGTAAAATTACCGGTAATGCCAAGCGTTCAAACTGTATGGTGATCTTCATTAACCAGATCCGTATGAAGATTGGTGTAATGTTCGGTAGCCCGGAAACAACTACTGGTGGTAATGCACTTAAATTCTACGCTTCGGTACGTCTGGATATTCGCCGTATCGGTCAGGTAAAAGAAGGCGATGAGATTGTAGGTTCTGAAACCAAAGTCAAAGTTGTGAAAAATAAAATGGCACCTCCATTCAGAGAAGCTCTGTTCCAGATTCTGTATGGTAAAGGTGTTAACCATCTTGGTGAACTGATTGACCTTGCAGTACAGCAAGAAATTGTTCAGAAAGCGGGTGCATGGTATTCATATCAAGGCGACAAGATTGGCCAAGGTAAGAACAATACCATCCGTTATCTGGAAGAACACAAAGAGCTGGCGGATACTATTGAAAAACTGATCCGTGAGCAACTGCTTACTACAAGCAAAGTAGTCGAAGATAAAGACGAAGAAGAACCAGCAGACTTTCTGGATGCATAATCCTTGAACGTCATAACAGAGCGCCCTACGGGGCGTTTTTGTTATTATGGAATAGATATTTTTATCGAGATCAATATGTCAGACGCAAAATTCAGCAAACTTTTGGACTATGACGCGATTAAACAGCAGTTTGGTGATGCTGAAGATTCAGTCACTCCTGCACCTGTTGAGTCACAGACTTTGCCAGAATTTGATCCGGAAGACAGCTTATTTGGTAACTCCGATAAAGAGCAGAAGAAACCCGGTCTAACCGGCACCCGTTTGCGTTCTTATGCCTTTGCTGTACTAACTCGCAAAGAATACTCCAAAGCTGAACTCATTGAGAAACTGGCGCTTTATGCAGAAGATCGAAATGAAGTGGTCACTTTGGTTGAAGAGCTATCTAGAGAAAACTATCAAAGTGATCAACGTGTCGCTGAAATCATGTTGTCGAGCCAAAAGCGTAAAGGCAAAGGTCCCAATCAGATTAAAATGAAGCTGAAAAGCAAAAAAATTGATACTGCCCTGGTCAGTGAAGAACTCAAAGAAACGGACTGGGTACAACAGGCTTATGAACTGAAGCTTAGAAAATATGGTCCAGAAGTGACGAAAGACCCAAAACTTAAAGCCAAACAGATCCGTTTTCTAATGTATCGTGGTTTTGAAATGGATGCGATCATGAAAGCGATTAGCCGCAAAGCCGAAGATTAATTCTTTTGTATTTGTGAAAAATATGCTTAGGCTATTTTTTTATTTTCCTCTTTGCCATCCTGCTTAACTTAAATAGTTTCCCTTAATTTACAATTAATCCCGAACAACAAAAAGCTTTCAAAAACTCAAATTAAGATAGTCTATTCAAAAGATTGAATTTCAATATTCCAAACAATATGGCATCCACGAAAGCAGCTGTGAATAGAAGATTGAAAGTAAAGATTAAAAGGAATAGAAAACAATAGAAATTAAGATTGAAAAATAAAAAAATAATATAGAGAAATTTTATAATTATAAATCTGGTGGCAACCCTACCAGCAAAGCTCCGGCACATCATAGATCTACTACCGTTGCTACCTTCCGGTCCTGGCGGGGTTCATAGAGTACAATTGCGAAGTAACCGGCAGGGCTACCATTACAGGAACAGAGTATAGAGATTTTTATTGAAGTTGCAAGGGCTGTATTTCAAATTTTCGGCATAAGCTATCCGTTTGATTATTTTAAAAACAATATGCCCCAAGATGCTGATTTTTTAATATTCTTCACAATTAATTCATGAATATCGAAATTCACATGATCTTTGTAAAACCTTGTTGCAATTTCTAAAAATGCCGTTTTAAATGTGAAGCTATAAACGGGTTATCTCTTTTAGAATAAATGAGCTGCGGATACATAATCTCGCCAAGAATCATGGAACTTATATGATGTTTAAGAAACAGGTATTGTGTGCCCTCACTGCACTCTGTACAACCTCTCTTTTTGCTGCGATTCCTATCGAATCACGTGGACTCAGCCAAGGTGCTCAATCAAATAATATCAGCACTCAATCTGCCATTGCTACAGGCGCAGATGCACCTCAGACCAATACCAGCTGGCAGCTTATGCAAAAAAACCAGCAGCTTGAAAATGATCTACGCAGTTTACGAGGAAAAATCGAAGAACAAGAAAATGAGATCGAAAGATTAAAGAGCGAATTAACCAACCGCTATGCAGATCTGGATCAACGTCTTGAACTGTTGCAGCAAAAAATTGAACCTGCTGAAGATACTCCCGCGGAGGATAACCAACAGGATATTTCTCCCAGTTTAAGCTCTAATGCTCCAGTAGCCACTCATCAGGCATCCACAACGCAACAGCCGAGTGAGCAGGAAAAAGCGGCTTATACCATTGCACTGGATGCCTATAAAAATGGTGGTGCAGCTAAAGCTATTGCACCAATGCAGAATTTTATCAAGAATAATCCGAATAGTGTCTATATCAGCAATGCTCACTTCTGGTTAGCCGAATTTAACCTGTCCATTGACCCACCGAATTTTAATGAAGCAAAGAAGAATTATCTGATTGTGGTTGACCGCTATCCAAATTCTGCAAAAGCCTCTACTGCCCTTTATCAGCTTTATAATATTAGTAAGGATGTAGAAAAGAACACTACTCTTGCTTCGCAATATAAAGCGAAACTACTCAAGAACTATCCGAAAGCTGAAGAAGTTAAATTTTTGAAGTAAATAAAAAGTCCCATAAAAAAAGACACCACGAAGGCACTGCTGTCCCATAGTTTGCTTTAAATAAAAAAACCTGAGTCCTAACAGTTAAAATATGAGTGCAAACAAACACTTTAACGACCAGGATTCAGGTTTTGTCACATCAGAATACCGTATTTCATGAGCTAATTAAACCTGTTGTGCGACAGGATTTTGAACAACTTGCTAAAGTACACCATGTTGGACAGAAATTTAGAGCGGCTTCCCGGTGGGATCAGTTTATTGCCATATTGATGTCTCAATTCTCTTGTAGGCAAAGTCTGAGAGATATTCAATCCAATTTGGAGTGCCAACAGGAAAAGCTAAGTCATCTCGGAGCAAAGTCTATTCCCCGAAGCACGCTGGCACGCATCAATGAGCAACAGCCTGCTGCCTTGTATCAACAGCTATTTTACAAGTTGCTTAAATACTATGAACACTCAAAAGTAGCTCATAAATTTCGCTTTAAGAATCCCTTGTATTCCTTGGATGCCAGTCATATTGACCTGTCGCTTTCCTTATGTGAATGGGCCAAAGTTCACGACTCAAAAGCCAGCATGAAACTCAGTATAGGATTGAATCACAGCAATGATATTCCTGAGTTTGTTGCAGTTGAAAATGGCAAAGAAAATGACATGGTACAAGGCCGCAAATTCCAGTTTCCTGCTGGCAGCATTGTAGTTTTTGATAAAGGCTATGTCGATTACCAATGGTATGCAAATCTGACTGCTCAAAACATTGGATTTGTCACACGTTTTAGGCCTAAATCTGTGTATCAGGTGATCCAGCAACATCCAGTGCTTGAATCCAAAGGTATTCTAAAAGATGAAACCATTCAGCTGAATAGCGCACATGCCCTAAAAAGAAAAGCCCCAGTGTTAAGAAGAATTGAATATAGAGATCAGCAAAGTGGCAAGCACTTTAGCTTTCTCAGCAATAACTTTCATTTAGCCGCCTCCACCATTGCGGCGATTTATAAAGATCGTTGGAAAGTTGAGCTGTTCTTTAAGGCGATTAAGCAGAATCTCAAATTAAAAGCGTTTCTAGGCCGCAGCAGGAACGCAATTCAGACACAAATCTGGATTGCGATGATCGCCTATTTATTGGTGAGTTTCGCTCAACATTTAGGAAAAACAGGTTGGACAGTTCAACGTTTACTCAGAATAATTCAAGTGAATTTGTTTGAAAGAAGAACTTTAAAAGCTTTATTTTCACCCGATAAAATACCCATAAAACAAGAGGAAGCTCATTTGAGCTTCCTCTTGTGAAAAATTGTGGGACAGCAATGACCACGAAGGTGTCTTTTTTTAATTCTACTTTCATTTCTTTAGCTTAGCGCACAATGCCACGCTTTGATTGTTCGAGTGAATCAATCAGACGTTGTGCTTCAGAAACTTCTGGAAGAATCTCGTTACGGATTTTCTCGATGGCTTCCTGAGTCGTTAAGCCAGATTTGTAAATCAGCTTAAAGGATTCACGTAAACCATTAATCACGTCTTTCGACCAGCCTTTACGACGCATGCCTTCAACATTCATGGCAAATGCATGGGCCGGGTTACCCGATACCATCACATAGGCAGGAACATCTTTCAGAATCAGTGAAGCACCACCAATCATGCTGTAAGAGTCAATTTTACAGAACTGGTGAATACCTGAGTTACCACCAATCACGACATAATCGCCTACGTGTACGTGACCCGCTACACCGACATTATTTGCGAAAATATTATGATCACCAACCATACAGTCATGTGCAATATGGGTATTTACCATTAACAGGTTATGACTGCCAATCTTGGTAATACCTTTGTCTTGCACCGTACCACGGTGCAGACTGCAGTGTTCACGGATCTTGTTATAATCACCAATTTCCAGCCAGGTTTCCTCACCTGCATATTTCAGATCCTGGCAGACTTCACCGACACTGGCAAACTGAAAAATTTCATTATGTTCACCAATACGTGTGAAACCACCTACCACGACATGTGAATGCAGTTTGGTACCAGCACCAATCGTGACATTTGGCCCAATAATACAGTAAGGGCCAATCTGTACATCTGCAGCAATTACTGCAGATGCGTCAATGATGGCAGTTGGATGAATTAGGGGATTATTGCTCATGCCTGCTCGACTTTCAGATGGGAAACCATAATTTCCGCGGTTGTTGCGACAATGCCATCTACTGTGGCAATGCAATTATATTTATAAATGCCGCGTTTTTGCATCACTAATTCAGATTTAAGTACTAATTGGTCACCAGCAACCACTTGTTTTTTAAATCGAACCTTTTCAGCGCCAGCAAAAAGGAATAATGAACCTTCTTTTGGAGTTTCATTATTCATGACAAAACCAAGAATACCTGAGATCTGTGCTAATGCCTCTACAATCAATACGCCTGGCATGATTGGATAGTTCGGAAAATGGCCTTGCAGAAACTCTTCATTAATTGAGACGTTTTTATAACCAACAATGCCATTTTCGGTAATATCAACAACGCGATCTACCAGCAGAAATGGATAGCGATGGGGTAAATATTCACGAATCTTTTGAATATTCATTGGCAATTCAGGCTTCGTGAATGTAGGCAAATTCGACTCTGTCATCATAATTATTTACGCAACTTAAATGTTGATTCAATGGACTCAATTTGAGATTGCATATGATCCAATCGTTTCACCAACTGGGTCAATGGCACATCTGCTAATTGTCTTAAGCGAACCACTGTGCGTTTCCATTGCTGATTTGGCAACAATCCCATGCCTGAAGAATAAGTGCCTTCTTCAGTAATGTTATTTGTCACCATTGACATTCCTGTCAAGGTCACATTATTGGTGATATGTAGGTGTCCTGCTACCCCACAGGCCCCCGCAAGAATACAGTTTTTGCCAATCGTGGTACTGCCGGCAATCCCGCATTTGGCTGCAATCGCAGTATTTTCACCAATCTTGACGTTATGGGCGATTTGCACAAGATTATCAATAATGACACCTTGTTCCAGAATTGTGTCATCCAGTGCACCCCGGTCAATACTACAGTTTGAGCCAATCCGGACATCATCTGCAATACGGACTGAACCCAACTGGGCAATTCGATGCCATTTCCCTTGATAAGGTGCAAAACCAAAACCTTCACTACCAATTACGGTATTGGCATGGATCCGAACACGATTACCGATTTTTGCAGCACCTGTTAAAGTCACATGTGCATCAATAAAACAGTCCCGGCCAATTTCAACCTGGTCGTCGACCTGAACGTGGGACTGGATAATCGTATTTTCACCCACCACACAATTCTCACCAATGATCGCATAGTGACCAATATAGGCACTGTCAGCAATGATGGCAGATGGATGAATTTGTGCGGTACTTTCAATTCCCTGAGTCATATGTTTTTTCTCAAAAACGTGAGTCAGAATTGCAAAAGCCAGATAAGGGTTGGCCACGACAATGAAGTTTTGCTGGGAAGCTAACTGCTCTTTTAATTCAGCAGTCACAATTAGAGCGCCTGCCTTACTCTGAGCTGCCTGTTCCAGATATTTATCTGCATTGACAAATGCAAGGTCATGAGAGGTTGCATTTTCAAGACTTGCCAAACCTCTCAAACATAAATCTGCCTGACCTACATACTCACCTTGGACAAGACGAGCGAGGTCAGCTAACTGAAGTTTTTGATGATTCATCGATTATTTAATTGCATTAACCTTTTGAATCATTTTATCAGTTAAATCATACTTCGCGTCATAAGCAAGTACGGAATTTTTATTTAAAACCACATCTAGCTTGTTTTCTTGGCGCAATTGTTCAGCAGCACGCTTCAGATTTCCTTCAAAAGCCTTATTTACACTTTGCATGCGCGTTTGCACAGTTGCCTGTACTTGTTGCTGCACACCTGCCAGTTGAGTCGCTTTACCTTCAAATTCTTTGGCTATTTTTTCACGTTCTGCTGGTGTTTTTGCAGCCTGGCCTTTTTGCTTGATTGCAGCAAGGTCTTTTTGAAACTGTGCAATCTGTGCGGTTTGCGGCTTGATTTCATTTTCCAGAGTGGCATTTTGCTGCTTTAAATAGGTACTGTTTTGTACTACTTTTTCCAGATCAACAATTCCGTAATCATCCGCATGTGACAATGAAGTTAATCCCGCTAAAGCAATACCCATTGCCATCATCATTTTTTTCATGTTTTTACCCATTCAAAAAATTTTGCTCACAAAACCTGATGGCTTCATGAGCAAAATTTATATTTAAGATCAAAGTTTTCTTAGAAAGTACGTCCAATTTCAAACTGAACATTTTGAGTTTCATCACCGTCTTTATCATTCAACGGGTATGCATAGCTCAGTGATAATGGACCAATCATGGTAATCCAGGTGAAACCAGCACCTACGCTATAACGCATATTGCCTGCATCGAAACCAAAGTTATCTTTACAGTACTGTTTACCACTAATCGAGCTGCCATTCACGAAAATATTATCATTAGATACATCACACTGAGTATCAAATACTTGAGCACCTTCAGCAAAGAGTACCGGACGAACCTGACGCGCCCAATCTCCCTTAAATGGAACAGGCAGAACTAACTCAGTACCAAACTGAACTAAAGCATTACCGCCCACTTCTTCTGGGGATGGATCAGTTCGGCCGATGTCAGAGAAATATACGCCTGGATATTTAGGACCTAAGGTACTGTTTTCATAACCACGTACCGAACCATAACCACCGGCATAGAAGTTCTTATAGAAAGGCAGGTCATTACCATAACCTAAACGACCATAACCACGCAGAACAAAGTCTTTGCCTAATGGGAAGAAAGCTTGAGCGTCATAGGTGAGCTTTTGATATTCCACATCACTACCCGGCAAGGCAATTTCTGCATTGACACGATGTGACATACCTGTAGTCGGGAACATTGGACGGTTCAAGGTGTTATAAGACCAACCCAGATTCAGGTTATAGGTCAAGAAATCACCCTTAAACTCTTGACCATATGAAATAGTATCAAGTGGATCACCATCTGCATCTACACAGTTGCCTGTTGCAGATTCAACCTGACCTGGACAGAAGTCACCACGCTTGGTTTCTTTACCACCATTACGTTCCAAATAGTCAGCCACATATGTAGATACATATGGCCCTGTGGTCACTTCAGTCTGGTCTATATTCAGACCCAGGCTTACACTCTGGTTCTCATCAATTGGATAACCAAAGTTAATACCACCACCCAAGCTGTCTGTAACATAGTTGTTTACGTTATAGTCATCATCCAACTTTGTTTTACGGTAGTAAAGATTATAACCGCGCCGTACACCATCAATCGTGAAGTACGGGTCCATTACACTCAAGTTATAATAATCTTGAGTTTCAGAACGTGACAGGTCAATCGAAACGCTGTTCCCTGTACCCAGGAAGTTAGTCTGACTTAATCCAGCCTGGAACGTTACACCACCACTTTGAGAGAAACCAACAGCTAGAGTACTTGTACCTGAATGCTGTTCTTCAACTGCCACATTCAAATCAATTTGATCTGGTGATCCAGGAATACGAACAGGCTTAATATCAACTGTTTTAAAGAAACCAGTACGTTCTAAACGTACTTTAGACAGGTCAATCTTCTCATTGCTTGCCAGCGCACTTTCCATCTGGCGCATTTCACGACGTAATACTTCATCGGCAGTTTTAGAGTTACCGGTGAAGTTGATCCGACGTACAGTCACTTGCTGACCTGGGTTAATATAATAGTTCAGGTCAACCTGTTTAGTTTCATTATTAATCTGAGGTACAACATTTACTTCAGCATAGTAATAACCAGCATTACCATATTTACGTAGCAATAGCTGCTTGACCGCATTCACTCGTTCCTGAGAGTATGTATCGCCTTCTTTATACAACTGCAAAGCTTGCAGCTCTTCAGGTTTATAAAGCGCATCGCCTAGGAATTTGGTTTGTCCAAACTTAAACTGTTCGCCTTCATTGACTGAAACTTCAATAAAGACATTCTTTTTATCTTCGCTCAGGTTCAGACTTGAATTGGTAATATTGAAGTTGATGTAACCACGGTTCAGATACATCGCACGCAAAGCTTCCAGGCTCGCAGCCATTTTTTCACGTGCATAACGGTCATTACGTGAAATGACCGAGCTCCAGCCACTTTCTTTAACAGCGAAAGCCTGCTTGATATCTGATTCTTTAAAGACAGTATTGCCGATAATATTGATATCAAAAACTTTAGCGGCTTTACCTTCAACAAAATCAATCAACACTTCAACGCGGTTATTTGGTCGCGGTGTCGTTGTTACCGTAATATCGGCATCATAACGACCTTGCTGCATATATTGCTGTTCCAGCTCGGTTTCGACTGTTTGCAGTGCAGATTTCTTCAGTACCTCACCTTCAGCCAGACCCATTTTTTTCAGGCCTTCTTCCAGCGCTTCCTTTGGAATCAGCTTATTGCCTTTCAGCTCGATTTTTGAAATTACCGGACGTTCTACAACCTGGAATACCAAGGTATTGCCCTGCTGAACGGCTTTAATGTCATCAAATAGTCCAGATGCATACAAGCTACGAATCGCATTGGCAATGATCGGATCATTCACCCGGTCACCACTGTTGATTGGCACCAAGCCGTACACATTTTCTGGAGTTAAACGTACCAATCCATCAAATTTTATATCTTGTACAATGAAGTCTTCTGCCGCATATACTTGTTGTGCTACTGCCATTGCACTAACGAGTGCCAAAGGCATAAATAAATGTGTGTGCTGCATGCCAGTCTTTTCCGCTGTTAATTATTCCATTTACGTTATTATAAACGCATAAAGTCATTAAATAATGCCAAAAGCATCATACTGCCGAGCAGTACCATACCAATTTTTAATCCAACCAATTGTATTTGTTCAGAAACAGGTTTACCACGAATTAATTCGATAAAATAATAAACCAGGTGTCCGCCATCAAGCATTGGGATTGGCAATAAATTTAATATCCCTAAACTTACACTCATTAGCGCCATAAAGGAAATAAAAGTTTCCCAACCCATTTCCGCGCTTTGTCCCGCCACTTTGGCAATGGTAATCGGGCCAGAAAGATTATCCAGACCAATCAGACCACGTACCATTTTGACGATCGAGTTCAAGATCATTGAAGACAGATGTGCTGTCTTGTCAAAGGCCATCACCATCGCCTCAACAGGCGTATAGTGAATTGTCTGTTTATATTCAGCAGGAATTGTCACCTTACCCGGATCACTTTGAACTCCGAGCATACCGGTTACATTCCCCATATTGTCACGTTTTCCTTGCGGCATGACTTGAAGATGCACGACCTGATTACCACGTAATACATCTATCTTAAGTAATTTTTCTGGTGATGCCTGTACAACCTGTACCACATCGAACCAGTCTTTCATCTGTACACCATCAATGGCCAGAATCTTGTCACCTTCTTTAAGACCCTGACGAATGGCTGCACCATCTTCACTCAGTTTGCTCACCACAGCCGGAATTTCCGGACGATATGGCAAGAAACCTAGTGTATCAAGGGGTGACTGACTTTGATCTTTAAGAAAGTCTTGAATTGGTAACTGGAATATCTTGTTTTCACCCGCACGGTCTGCCTGAATCGAGACCACACCAGTTTCACCCACACGATCCACCAAGGCATAACTCAGTTTTTCCCAAGTTTCGACTTGCGCACCATCTACAGCGACAATCTTGTCACCCGGCTGCATCTGTACAGCGGCTGCCGGTGTGTTTGGTAAGACCTTGCCTACACGAGTATTCAGCTGTTCTTGTGCAGGTAAAAAAAGTACCCAGAACAGAACAACGGCTAAAAGCAGGTTAATGAGAGGACCCGCAGCAACGATGGCAATACGTTTCCAGGGATGCTGACGGTTAAAGGCTTTAGGCAAGTCTTCTTCTGCCACACTGCCTTCACGCTCGTCCAGCATTTTGACATAACCACCCAAAGGCAAAGCTGAAAGCTGATATTGGATACCGGATTTTTTGGAAGTCCATTTTAGAAGGGTTGGCCCAAAACCAATGGAATAGACCAGCACTTTAACGCCCAGTTTACGTGCCACAATGTAGTGACCAAACTCGTGAATCGCAATTAAGGGACCGAGTAATAGGATTGCGGCTGCAATAATAAACAAGGCGTTCATGTCTTAACTTCCTTTATTCACAACATATTGCTGTGATAAACCTCGTGCTGTGTGATCTGCATGCAGGATAGTATCCAGATCGTGTGCTGGTTGATTGTCCATCTGGTTCAGGACAGTTTCAACCACCTGAGGAATTTGGGTAAATCTGATTTGCTGATTTAAAAATGCAGCAACTGCAATTTCATTGGCCGCATTCAAAATTGTAGGCGCAATTCCACCACTCTTCATGGCTTGACGCGCCAATTTCAGTGCTGGAAAACGAACCACATCCGGTTCCTGGAAATTCAGCTGTGAATGCTTAAACATATCCAGAGCCGGGATATGGGTACTGATCCGTTGCGGCCATGCCAAAGCATGTGCAATTGGTGTGCCCATATCCGGGTTGCCCATTTGTGCCAATGTCGACCCATCCACATATTGCACCATGGAATGAATAATACTCTGTGGATGCACAACAACTGTAACAAATTGTTCTTGAACTGCAAACAAATGACACGCTTCGATAAGTTCCAGTCCCTTATTCATTAAAGTAGCGGAATCTACGGAAATCTTTTGCCCCATTGACCAGTTAGGATGTTTGCAGGCTTGAGCAGGTGTCACATCATGCAATTGTTCAAGCGAATGGTTCAGGAATGGACCGCCAGAAGCAGTCAGTAAAATCTGATGAACACCGAGCTTAGGTTGACCATTACGTTCGGCATCAAAGTAGTTTTGAGGCAGGCACTGGAAAATTGCATTATGTTCAGAGTCGACAGGCAATAATAATGCACCATAATCTCGCGCGGCTTGCATCATGATGTCGCCGGACATGACCAAGGCTTCTTTATTGGCCAACAGGACACGCTTACCCGCTTTGACTGCAGCCAATGTAGGAAGCAGGCCTGCCGCCCCGACTATTGCTGCCATCACAATATCAACATCAGCATGCTCTGCGACTGAAATTAAGCCCGCTTCATCCTGAAGAATTTCGATATCTGATAAGCCCTGCACTTGTAGCAACTGAGAAAGCTCATCGACCTTATTTGCAGGCACTACAGCCACTTTAGGACGGTACTGCTGACAGATTTCTGCCAGCTCAGTAATACGACTTTGCGCTGTCACAGCGAAAACCGAGTAAGCTTCAGGATGTTGCTGCAAAATTTTTAAAGTACTTTGACCAATTGAACCTGTAGCACCCAGTATACAAACAGCTTGTGACATTTATAAATCTACGCCAATAAGTTTTAAAACATATATGCCTGTTGCAAAGATAGGAGCTGCAGCAAGCAAAGAATCAATACGATCTAGTACACCACCATGACCCGGCAAAATACGGCCCGAATCCTTGATTCCAGCACGACGCTTAATCATGGATTCAAACAAGTCACCTAGCACTGAACTAAACACGGTAATAACAGAAAGGATAAGGAACAGACATAGCTCTGGCCAGGTCATATCCAGATAAAGTGAAGCGACGACAACCACGATGAGCATGGAGGTAAGAATACCGCCGTATAGACCTTCTACCGACTTGTTTGGGCTGACATTTGGTGCGAGTTTTTTCTTGCCGAATTTGCGTCCAACAAAGTAAGCGCCACTGTCTGCACCCCAAACCAGCAGGAACAGGTACATTAACCACCATGGAGAGTTTAGCCAAACCGAGAAGATTGCTGTAACAGCAGCAGAAACCAGCACAATCCCGATGCCATGCAAGCTGACATTGTACCAGCCATCATAATCAGGATAGGTTTTAACCCAGTAAATACTCAGCAACCAGGTCAGGATAGATGCTGACCACAATAATAAGGCCACATCCCAATAGTATAAAGCCAGTGCAGATAAGGCTGCAGTCAGTAGACCATAGCCCCACGCCACTGGCTTGATAACATTTTTACATTTTCGCGGCATGAGTTTAAACCACTCATAGCCTGCCACCCCGGCAGCCACAACCATCAATGCGAACATTGGATATTGTGATTTGGTCGCAAACATACAGCTCAGTACGACTGCAACCAGCACCAATGCGGTTATAATCCGCTCAAACATGTGTATTAATTCTCAAGTCTTTCTTGAAGAATCTGCTCTGATGTTTTACCGAAACGACGTTCGCGCCCGCCAAATACAGCAAGTGCGTCATCGAATTCCTCTACGGTAAATTCTGGCCATAAGGTCTCAGTAAAATACAGCTCTGCATATGCTGCCTGCCAGAGCAGGAAATTGGACAGGCGGAAATCTCCACCGGTACGAATCAGCAGATCAACAGGCGGCAAGTCACTCAAACTGACATATTGACCGAACACATCAGTATCAATTGCTTCAAGATCTAATTTATTTATTAAAACATCCGCAGCAATCTGCTTCGCAGCTTGTGCCATGTCCCACATTCCACCATAGCTGATTGCAATGGTAAGCGTCATACTATCGAAATTAGCAGTCCTTTGTTCTGCTTGCAACATCAATGCTTGCAATTCAGGAGATAAACGCGACCGATCACCAATAAAACGTAAAGCAATATTAAATTTTTGCATACGTGGCAACTGTTCATGAATCGTGTCTTCCAACAACTTCATGAGCAAGTCGACCTCATATTGGGGACGGTTCCAGTTTTCGCTAGAGAATGCAAAGACCGTTAAAGCCTGGATATTTCTTTTTCTACAATGTTCAACAATCGGGTCTAGAACCGTTTTTCCTTCACGGTGTCCATCGCCTTTCTGCATCTGATTTTTTTTGGCAAAACGATTGTTACCATCCATGATGATGGCAACATGTTTTGGAAGACGGGAATTTTCTTCAGAAGCGGTCATTGATGAATTAGACCTTCATCAATTCAGCTTCTTTCGCAGCCAAGCGTTTGTCTACTTCAGCAACAAATTTGTCTGTGATTTTCTGAATTTCGTCAGATGCACGACGTTCATCATCTTCAGAAATTTCTTTTTCTTTCAACAATGCTTTGATGTCACCTAAAACATCACGACGGATGTTACGGATCGCAACTTTGGCATTTTCAGCTTCGTTACGTGCAACTTTCTGCATGTCACGACGAGTTTCTTCAGTCAATGCGGCCATCGGTACACGGATCGCATCAGCAGTAATCGGGTTCAAGCCAAGATCAGACTCACGGATCGCCTTATCAATCGCAGCAACCATTGAACGTTCAAATGGTTGAACCAGCAATGTACGTGAATCTTCCACGCCTACGTTGGCAACCTGATTCAATGGCACATCAGAGCCGTAGTAAGGAACCATGACGCCGTTCAAAATTGATGGATGCGCACGTCCGGTACGAACTTTAGCGAAACCATGTTCTAACGAGTCAAGAGACTTGTTCATACGCTCTTCTGCGTCTTTTTTAAGATCGTTAATCATATGATCTTCCTTACTTAATTCTTAAAAGATGTATTTACTAAATTAGGAGGTAGTATAAAGGGCTTTGTAGCTCACGTCATTAATTGGTGACGTGAGTTCCTTCTTTTTCACCCATCACCACTGAAAGCAATGCGCCAGATTTGTTCATGTCAAATACTTGAAGTGGCACATTGTGGTCACGACATAAGCAGATCGCAGTTAAATCCATGACGCCCAACTTCTCGTCCAGCACCTGATCAAATGTCAAAGTATCGTATTTCACGGCATCTTCGTATTTGCTTGGATCTTTGTTATAAACACCATCAACCTTAGTAGCTTTCAGGATCAGGTCAGATTCAATCTCGATACCACGCAAGCATGCTGCTGTATCCGTAGTAAAGAACGGATTACCTGTACCCGCAACAAATACGCACACTTCACCTTGAGTCAGATGACGGATGGCATCGCGGCTAGAATAAGATTCAACCACTGCACCAATCGGTAATGCAGACATCAAACGGGTTTTGATATTACGGCGTACCAAAGCATCACGTAATGCCAGACCGTTCATGACAGTTGCCAGCATACCCATCTGGTCACCGGTTACACGACCTACCAGACCATCTTTTTGCAACTGGCTACCACGGTACAGGTTACCACCGCCCACGACGATACCGACTTGTACACCCAAACCCACGAGATGCGCAATAGAAAGTGACATCTGATCGAGCACTTGTGCATCGATACCCATGTCTTTGTTCCCTGCCAGTGCTTCACCAGATAGCTTTAGCAGGATGCGACCAAATCGTGGCTTTTTAGAATCCAACATCATAAAACTCCAAATTATTTAATATAAATTCTTTTAATTCAAAATCTTAAGCAGACTTGATTGAGATCAGCTTAGCAAATAAATCATATTCATCTGCATCAGTGATTTCGACTTCAAGCAAATCTCCTGCCTTAATCAAACTTTTGTCGATATCTTCAACAAAAACATTACCATCAATTTCAGGCGCATCCGCATATGAGCGTGCTACAGCAACCGGGAATTCTTCTTCCAGGTCATCGACTAGCACCGTCATTTTCTGGCCAATACGTTTTTGTAGCTTCGCTGCTGAAATTTCCTGCTGAACCTGCATGAAACGTTCATAACGTTCCTGTTTGATCTCTTCCGGCACATGATCTGGAAGATCGTTCGCTGTCGCACCTTCAACTGGTGAATAAGTAAAACAGCCCACGCGATCCAGTTGTGCTTCTTTCAGCCAGTCCAGAAGCATCTGGAAATCTTCTTCCGTTTCGCCCGGGAAACCCACCACAAATGTAGAACGGATGACTAGGTCAGGACATTTCTCACGCCAAACTTTTAAACGCTCCAGTGTATTTTCACTGTGCGCCGGACGTTTCATCAGCTTCAGGATTCTTGGGCTGGCATGCTGGAATGGAATATCCAGATAAGGCAGGATTTTGCCTTGAGCCATCAAATCGATCACGGCATCTACGTGTGGATATGGATAAACATAGTGCAAACGCACCCAGATGCCCAATTGACCCAATGCTTCACACATATCATAGAATTTGGTTTTAACTGGCTGACCGTTCCAGAAGTCCAGTTTGTATTTGGTATCAACACCATAAGCAGAAGTATCTTGGGAGATCACGAGTACTTCTTTGACACCTGAACGTTTCAGTGCTGCAGCTTCTTCAAGCACAGAACCGACTGGACGAGATACCAGATCACCACGCATACTTGGAATGATGCAGAAGGTACAACGATGGTTACAGCCTTCCGAAATTTTCAGGTATGCATAATGTTTAGGGGTTAAACGGATACCCTGCTCAGGCACCAGATCAATAAATGGATTGTGTTTTGGCGGTTCAGGGACATATTCATGTACCGCATCCATCACTTCTTCATAGGCCGCTGCACCTGTCACTTTCAGGACGTTCGGGTGCATTTGGCGAATTTTATCTTCGTCTTTTCCTAGACAACCTGTTACGATGACACGACCATTCGCGCTCATCGCTTCACCGATGGCATCTAAAGACTCTTGTACTGCAGATTCAATAAAACCACAGGTATTTACTACTACTAAATCAGCACCGTCATAATCCGATGCGACATCATAACCTTCAGTCTTTAACTGAGTTAAAATTCGTTCAGAATCTACCAATGCCTTAGGACAACCTAAAGATACAAAACCGACTTTGGGGGACTTCATGAATCTGCGCTCCACTAGAATGCGCGTATTGTATGTCTTTTCGCATCATAAAAATAGTTGAAATGGCTACTCTTTGCATCACGCACTAAAATAACGCCATAAAATATTCAATATAAAAGCTTATGCACCAAAATGAATCATTTTAGGTTTACAGCCTCAATTTAATCCGTTATACCTGAGTTTGATTGGGCATCCCCGTCAGATTTCGTGCATTTTTCAGCAAAATTTTAACAAGAGTTTTAAAGTTGGCGTGCATCTTGCTTAATTTGCCTCAAATCTGAACTTTGAAATTGTTATTTTGCTTTATGAAGATGCCATTGCGCCATTTTAATACAGGAAAACCACCGCTAATGGATCAGCCTCTTTCCATCGACTATCGCCTTTTGGTGGACAACCTGACCACTGCCATTATGCTGGTTGATAGTCACCTAAATATTTATTACTTAAATACAGCCTGCGAGGCCATGTTTGATGTCAGCCTGTTACGCGCATCAGGTACGCCGGTATTAAATATCCTGCAAGCGCCGACAGATGAATTCAATACTGAAGAATCTCTATATAACACGCTACATACCGGCCAACCTTATACTCGCCGTGAGGCGACGATCATCGTTAACTTTAAAGACATTCATGTGGACTATACGGTTTCCCTGCTCAATGCGGGCAAGCCAAATCATCCTTTATTGCTGATCGAGCTGAATCAGCGTGACCGTATGCTGAAAATCTCTCGTGAAGAAAACTATATTCAGCAGCATCAGGTCGCGCGTCAGTTGATTCGTGGCGTGGCACATGAAATTAAAAATCCACTTGGTGGCATTCGTGGTGCAACCCAGCTTCTGGCACGTAGCCTTGAAGATCCAAAATATAAAGAGTTCACTGACATTATTATTAGTGAAGTGGATCGCCTGAGAAATCTAGCAGATAGCATGCTCGGTTCTCGCCAGTTACCAAGCTATGAAATGGTCAATGTGCATGAGCCTTTAGAACGCGTCCGCTCACTGATCGTGAATCAGACTAAAAAGAAAATTAAAATTACCCGGGACTATGACCTGTCCCTGCCGGAAGTTCTGGCAGATCGCGATCAGCTGATTCAGGTCATGCTAAATATCTGCGTAAATGCCGTTCAGGCGATGACAGAAAACAAGGATTTCTTTATCGAGCATCAACCGGAACTCATTTTAAGAACCCGGATTCAACGCCTTTATACCATTAGTGGGGTGATTCACCGATCTGTGGTTCGAATCGACATTGAAGATAATGGCCCTGGTGTTCCAGACGATATTATCGAAGCCGTGTTCTACCCGCTTGTGACCAGCCGTGCCAAAGGTACCGGACTAGGTCTCAGCATTGCTCAAAATATTATGCATCAACATAACGGAATGATTGAATGCCAGTCAGTTCCAGGAAAAACCGTATTTAGCTTATTTTTACCTTGGGAGTCAGATCATGTCGCGAAATAAAATATGGGTGATTGATGACGATCGTGCCATGCGTTGGGTACTAGAAAAAACATTTAAAGAAGAAGGTTTCGACGTTACCAGTTTTGAAGAAGCCCAGTCAGCACTTGATCAGCTGGGCATAGATGCACCTGATGTGATCCTAACCGATATCCGTATGCCAGGTATTGATGGTCTGACCTTTTTAGGCAAGGTGAAAAATACCAATCCTGATTTGCCGGTTATTATTATGACGGCGCATTCGGATCTGGAATCTGCTGTATCCAGTTATCAAACAGGTGCTTTTGAATACCTGCCAAAACCATTTGATATTGATGAAGCATTGGCACTGGTCAATCGTGCGATTTTACATATCACCAAATTACAGCAGCAAGAATCTGCCAAATCTGCACCAACCATTCAATCGACTGAGATCATTGGTGAATCGCCTGCGATGCAGGAAGTATTCCGTGCCATTGGCCGTTTATCGCAATCACATATTACCGTGCTGATTAATGGTGAATCCGGTACAGGTAAAGAACTGGTTGCGCATGCCCTGCATCGCCATTCACCACGTAGCAATAAACCGTTTATTGCACTGAACATGGCTGCAATTCCAAAAGACCTGATTGAGACTGAATTGTTTGGCCATGAAAAAGGTGCTTTTACCGGTGCAAATACACAGCGTCAAGGCCGTTTTGAACAGGCCAACGGCGGTACGCTGTTCCTGGATGAAATTGGTGACATGCCTTTTGAAACACAAACGCGTTTGTTACGTGTCCTAGCTGATGGTGAATTCTATCGCGTTGGTGGTCACATTCCGGTTAAAGTTGATGTACGTATTGTCGCTGCAACGCATCAGGACTTGGAAAAGCTGGTACATGACGGCCGCTTCCGTGAAGACTTGTACCACCGTTTAAATGTGATTCGTATTCATATTCCTAAACTGGCACATCGCTCTGAAGATATTCCAATGCTGGCACAGCACTTCCTGGCGCGTGCAGGTAAAGAACTGGGTGTAAATCCTAAAATCTTACGTCCTGAAACTCAGGAATATATGCAGAAGCTGCCTTGGCAAGGTAATGTGCGTCAGCTTGAAAATACCTGTCGCTGGCTAACCGTGATGATCACAGGCCGTGAAGTTTATCCAGAAGATCTGCCACCTGAATTAAAACAGATTCCAATTCAGCAGCAAGATCCGGGTGCTCCAATTCCAAACCTGAATCAAATTGCGCCGCATCACTGGGATGAATTACTGGGTCAATGGGCAATCCAGAAACTGAAAAACGGCGAAATGAAGCTGTTAGATGTGGCTACACCAATGTTTGAACGCACACTCATCAATGCTGCACTACAACAAACCCGTGGTCGTAAGCGTCATGCAGCCGAACTATTAGGTTGGGGACGTAATACCCTCACCCGTAAGTTGAAAGAACTCGGCATGGACAGTGCGGACGATGATGAAGTCGAAGAAGTCGAAGGCCAAGCCTGAAATTAAAAAAGCACCCTTGGGTGCTTTTTTATTGCTTATGTATAGTAATGAGATTCCTACACTGTTAAACCGATATAACGCGAATAACCTGCTGCACCTAAATCTGACTTTAAAATCAGATAATTCGGATAAGTACTTGTGGTGATTTCCTCGAACATGTTTACAACATCATCATTAGCATGCAGTTCATCCACTGTTTTTCGCATAGTTTGCTCAAATTCATCGGTGATGTATTCAAAACCGATATCCATGGCAATAAATAAGGTATGTTCACAGGGTTGAACATACTGTTCTTCTTGCCAGTTAATAATTTCTTGATGGCAATATGGGCAAGCGATATTGTCAGTGGCTTGGATGTCGAGTTCTACAAGTTGATATGGCATCTTTAATATCTAAAATCAGGACTTTCATTATTTTAACAAACGATTGAATATGAAATCTAATTATTATAAACAGATCTTTCCCTCTCCTTTTAGGAAAGGATCAGGGAGAGGTAAATTTTAAAACAACAGTTCTATTCCACAATAGAAAACCCGCACTTAGCGGGTTTTCTATTACTTCATGATCTTAAGCAGATTTTTTCGCTTGAGCATTCTTACGAATAGTGATCATCAACAATTGAACTGCTGCTGGTGTTACACCTGGAATACGGCTTGCCTGAGCCAGTGTTTCAGGACGAATATCTTTCAGCTTCAAGGTAATTTCACGAGAAAGGCCAGAAACAACATCATAATCAAAATCAGCAGGAATACGAGTTTCTTCCAGACGTTTCATTTGCGCAACGTCTTGATGCTGACGGTTGATATAACCTTCGTATTTCACCGCAATTTCAATTTGATCACCGACTTGTGGTGAAACTTCAGAACCTGTGAGCTCTGCAATTTGAGAGAATGTGATGTTTGGACGCTTGAGCAGATCAATCGCAGAACACTCTTTAGAAAGATCCGCACCAGTCATCTCAACGAATTTTTTACCCATTGGATTGTTTGGCGCAGCCCAAAGGTGTTGCAGACGACCTGTTTCTTTCTCTACAGCTTCCATTTTTTCACAGTAAGCTGCCCAACGTTCGTCATCTACCAGACCCATTTCACGACCGATCGGTGTTAAACGTTGATCCGCATTGTCTTCACGTAGCATCAAACGGTATTCCGCACGTGAAGTGAACATACGGTACGGTTCTTTAGTACCTAGTGTGATCAAGTCATCAACCAGTACACCCATGTACGCCTCATCACGTTTCGGTGTCCATTGTTCCTGATCCCAAGCGCGACGTGCTGCGTTCAAGCCTGCAAGCAAGCCTTGAGCACCCGCTTCTTCATAACCTGTTGTACCGTTGATTTGACCAGCAAAGTACAGGTTATTGATCGCTTTGGTTTCCAAAGTGAACTTCAACGCTTGAGGGTTGAAATAATCGTATTCAATTGCATAACCCGGACGAAGAATGTGCGCATTTTCCATACCACGGATTGAGCGTACCAGTTCAAACTGTACGTCAAATGGCAATGAAGTCGAAATACCATTTGGATAAAGCTCATGTGTATCCAGGCCTTCTGGTTCAAGGAAGACCTGATGGGAGTCTTTATCAGCAAATTTATGAATTTTATCTTCAATTGATGGACAGTAACGTGGACCTACACCTTCAATCACACCAGTGTACATCGGTGAACGGTCTAAACCGCCACGAATGATCTCATGGGTACGTTCATTGGTATGCGTGATGTAGCAATTCACCTGTTCAGGGTGCATAGACACATCACCCATAAATGACATGGTTGGAGACGGGAAATCACCCGGCTGCGGTGTCATGACAGAGAAGTCGACTGAACGTGCATCAATACGTGGCGGTGTACCCGTTTTTAAACGACCTACAGGTAAGTTTAACTCACGTAAACGATGTGCCAATGAAATTGAAGGAGGATCGCCAGCACGACCACCTGAAGCATTGTTAAGACCGATATGAATCACACCACCCAAGAATGTACCTGCAGTTAGCACCACAGTTTTCGCATCAAAGCGAATACCCATTTGGGTCACGACACCTTTAACAGTATCGCCTTCAACAATCAGGTCATCTGCTGCTTGCTGAAAGATATCCAGATTCGCTTGATTTTCTAAAGTCTCACGAATCGCCGCTTTATAACGAACACGGTCAGCCTGCGCACGAGTTGCACGAACTGCTGCGCCTTTACGTGAATTCAGAATACGGAATTGAATACCGCCTTTATCGGCAGCCAGTGCCATTGCACCGCCCAAGGCATCAATTTCACGCACTAAATGTGATTTACCGATCCCGCCAATGGCCGGGTTACAGCTCATCTGCCCTAAAGTCTCAATGTTATGAGTTAAGAGTAATGTCTGTCGACCCATACGTGCTGCAGCCAGTGCTGCTTCCGTACCTGCGTGACCGCCACCGATAACAATGACATCGTATACTTTAGGATAGTGCATAGTGGTAAATAGAGAGATAGAAAAAGGATAGCTGAACATTATAGCAAACTTCCTTCCAAAGTTGACAAAATCACTTGAATTTATCCTTCGGAATTTACTCTGCCAGCCAATAAAGCAATGTAATTAAACTTTGCATACTTACTATATAAATTAAACATCTAAACTCAAAAAGTTACCCGACTCATATTGTTTAATATTGATTAGTTTTTAATCTATAAAGTGGTCACATTACAAACAAAGGTATACATGATGAATAAGAATATTTTCCTAGCAACAGCGCTCTGCGGTCTATGTTTCGCTCCATTTGCAGCCTCAGCAAATGATAAAGTCGAGAAGGTTTATAATGCCCAAAAATACCAGCAAGTTTGTAAAGGTAAATCAGAGGGCGCTCCTGTAAGTTTTGCTTACCGCGGCATTATCTGGAATGGTACCTGCCAGCAACAGTTCTTCCCTTCATCACCAACCAATATCAAAGGCGATGAACCTGAACTTTATACATCTTGTAGTTCAGGCGGCAAAACTTCAGCAACCATTAATGGCACTCAGGTCAATGGTAAATGTGCATTAGGCTTTACCCCTCCACGTCCACAGTCACAAATGCAAACTCAGCCTCAAACCCCATCTCAATCAGGGATGTAAATCACTATATAGCTGATTAAATATATTTTTAATCAGAAACTTAACGGGTAAAATGCATAAATTTTACCCGTTTTTATATTGCTTATTTATTCATCTACGCTAAACTCAAAACATACCTAAAAAATGAATAATAAAAAGGAAACTTCATGGATTCGGGGTTTTTTAGTTTGTTTTTGCCGATTACTTTGGCAATTACGATGATGGGGTTAGGACTACAGTTAACAGTCAAGGATTTTCTGCATGTTAGTCGTTATCCCAAGGTGATTTTTATTGTCTTATTCTCACAACTGGTCATTTTAAACGGTTTAACCTTTTTAATCTGTCTGGTACTGGATCTGCCACCATTGCTTGCTGTAGGCATGATGCTGCTAGCTGCCTCTCCAGGAGGTGCCACTGCCAATCTGCTGAGCTATCTTTATAAAGGTGATGTGGCGCTTAATATCACGTTAACCGCCATCAATACGATTATTTCTATTTTCACCTTACCTTTTATTATGAACCTGTCCCTGTACTATTTTATAGGACAGGATACCGGCATCGGCTTACCGCTTGAAAAAATGGCTCAGGTTTTTCTGATTACGCTGATTCCGGTTGTGATCGGCATGCTAATTCGGGCAAAATTTCCAAACCTTTCAGATATTGTACATATGCCAATGCGGTTTCTATCTATCGCTTTTTTAAGCATGCTCTTGATTTATGCCATTTTCCAAGAGCGCTTTAACATCATCGAATATTTTGCCAGTATCGGGATTGCTACTTCCATATTATGTTTTTCCAGCCTGTTTCTCGGTTATTGCCTACCTTTATTAATGGATATCCCAGACAAGATGGCACGCGCCTGTACCTTTGAAGTCGGCATTCACAACACAACTGTATCAATGACGATTGCGATTTCTGTCCTCAATAATGTCACCATTGCCATCCCTGCGGGTATTTATTCAATTGTCATGTACGTTTTTGCCGGTATTTTTGGTTTTATGATTAGTCAGCAAAAGCTTAGCTATAGTGGCAAGAGTCGTTTATCAGATTTGTAACTTCCTAAGTCAAATGCCTGCTTAAGCTGTATGCTTTTTATAGAAAATTTAAAACTATTAAAATAAATTTCTATAAGGAGCATGCAGATGGACTCTGGCATCATAACAATATTCCTCCCCCTCGCACTCGCCATCATCATGGTGGGATTAGGACTCGAACTCACGCTCAAAGATTTTGCCCGGGTAAGCCAGCACCCTAAAGCAGTGCTGGTTGCCTTGTTTTGTCAATTAATTCTGCTGGTAAGCATTGCTTTCATTCTATGTAAAGTTCTGGCTTTACCACCTTTACTCGCTGTTGGTCTGATGTTGCTGGCCGCATCGCCAGGTGGCAGTACCGCAAATCTGTTCAGCTATCTATTTAAAGGTGATTTGGCGCTTAATATTACCTTGACTGCGATCAATTCGGTGGTTGCTGCATTTACCTTACCTTTAATCATGAATTTCTCGATCATGCATTTTATGCAGGACAGTCAGCAGATCAGCTTGCAGTTCGGAAAGATTCTGCAAGTGTTTGGTATCATTATTATACCAGTCGCGATTGGCATGTTGATTCGTCATTATGCGCCTGCACTTACAGTAAAGTTAAACAAGCCTCTTCGCATTTTTGCAGTCCTCTTTCTGGTGCTGATTATTGCCGGAGCAATTTATAGTGAACGCGCCAATATTGCCGAATATCTGACTCAGGTGGGTTTAGCAACCGCCCTGTTCTGTCTCTTCAGCTTAATGATTGGCTATTTTGTTCCACGACTAATGAACATCAATTATGCTCAGGCACGTGCCAGTGCCTTCGAGATCGGTATCCATAACAGTACGCTCGCCATGACCATTGCACTTACTGTCATGTCCAGCACTGTGGTTACCATGCCTGCTGCGGTCTATTCCATCTTCATGTATATCTTCGCGGCTATTTTTGGATTATTACTGAATCGCTTTGCTCCAGTAACTGCAGGTCCTAGCATTTCTCCCACTCAGGAAAATGCGTTTTAACCGGTTTTCATAAAAAGAATGCGAAAGCATCCTTTTTATTTAACTCCGTCTCAAGAAGATCATACCTTCAAGCCGAACTTCCGTTACAATAGCTTTTTGAAAAAATGTATAAAGGTTATTTCTGTGAAGTGGTTACAAATTCATATTACAGTTGATCAAGCTCAGGTAGATTTTACTGAAACATTACTTAGCTCACTGGGCGCCGTAAGTGTCACTCTGGATGATGCTGAAAACCAGGATTTGCTGGAACCACTTCCAGGTGAAACACCACTCTGGAATAAAGTGATCGTGACTGGCATCTATGCTCAGGAAGATGACGAAGAAGAAATCGATGTAGCTGCATTGGAAACCTTTATTCGCGCACAACTACCTGAAGCACCGATCCGGCATGAATTCCTGGAAGATCAAGCTTGGGAACGCACCTGGATGGATGCCTACGAGCCAATCCAGATTTCTGAAAAATTCTGGATTGTTCCAGAATGGATGCAAGCGCCTGAAGCAGATGCAGTGAATATCAAGCTTGATCCAGGTTTGGCTTTTGGTACAGGTAACCATGCATCTACTTTCCTTTGCCTGCAATGGCTGGGCAAAACCGATGTAAAAGACAAGATCGTGATCGATTATGGCTGTGGTTCAGGTATTCTGGCTGTCGCGGCCCTGTTACTCGGTGCCAAATATGCCTATGCAACTGATATTGACCCACAAGCTGTTTTAGCCACCAAACAGAATGCTGAACTGAATGGCGTATTGGATCGACTTTATGTTGGTTTACCGGAAGAGTTCAATGCAGAGCTTGGCGAGCAGAAAGCAGATGTATTTGTTGCTAATATTCTGGCTGGCCCACTTATGATGCTTGAGCCTGAGTTCGCAGAATTGGTCAAACCTGAGGCAGAGTTCGCACTCGCAGGTGTTATCGAAGAGCAAGTTACTGATGTTACTAGTATTTACTCAAAACATTTTGATATATTAGAAGTAGAAAAACGCGATGAACACTGGTGCCGTATCTCGGGGAAACGCCATAAGAATTAAAGAGTCTATAAACATTTATGAGTGACAAGCGAACCCACTGCCCGACCTGCTCTACAACCTATAAAGTTACGGTTGCGCAATTAACCATTGCCCAAGGCATGGTTTGCTGCCCAAAATGTAGTACGACCTTTAATGCTTTATCGCATCTGGTGACCGAAGCACAGAATTCGGTCGCCCTTACCCATACGCCAAGTCATGTTTCTTATATTAATAGAAACCTCACCGAATCTACTTCTTCAGCTAATTCTTCAGATCAGCACTATTTACTGAACATCTTTGATGAAAAAGTTGAAAACTCCAATATTGATCTGAAAACCTATCTGAACAACCTGAATTATTTCAGTACTGAACCGATTGCTGTACTGCCTAGCATGAACTGGGATGATCAGGCAGACAAGCAGCACAATAAAGGCCCGCTTTATTATTTAGGCTGGACCAGCCTAAACCTGTTCTTATTTGGCTTACTGTTATTTCAATTCTTCTGGTTCAATCCACACTATATTAAGAATAGTCATGTGATGAGTGTGGCTTTTAATAACATCTGTGAAGTGTTCAACTGTTCCAATCTGGAAGAACATTACAATCTGATCAATACCAATAAGGTCAAAGCCAAAGCGATTGCTACTGATAAAACCCAGTTTAGTGGTGAGCTGATCAATTTCCACAAGCGCAGTCTGGAAATGCCAAACTTGAGAGTTCACCTTAAAGATCAGGGTGTAGTCTTGGCAACTTATAATTTAAAACCTCAGGAATACCTGATCGAAAGCCTGGTCAAGATTCAACGTATTCCCCAAAACAGCCCATTTAAATTTGAATTTGTGCTTCCTGTCGACCGTAAAGACTTCGATAATTACAGTTTGGAAATAATTCGACCTTAATATTGATAAAAACTATTAAAAAACGAAAAAAAAGTTAAAAAAAATGCAGTTTTCTTGCTCACTTTTCCCGAGACAATGGTATTATACGCGCCACGAAAGCTATGTGCTGCAAACTCCTCGCTACTTTTTCACAACAAATACAGTCTTGCCTAATGCGCTATAAAACTTATTGCGTATCGAGCAGATTTTTTTGTTTTGATTTTGGTCAGTAACAAAACTTTAACTATTGTTACGCTTATTTTTCGACCAAATCGTCGAGATGTGGCAAGCTACAAGCTCAATGTAATGACCAAGTTTTAGAACTCCAGTTTTAGGATCTAAAATGGAGTTCATTTCAATTTCTAGACCACTTTTATATATCGCTTTACCCAAGTGATATTTGATTTTTCGGATTAATTCGCATGAATAGCAAATCTCCTATTTTTACTGCACAATCTGATGTCGCTCTTCGTATTCACGTAGATCGCGCAGTTCGCCACTACTTTGCACAACTGCAAGGCGAGCAACCTTCTCAGGTGTACGACATGGTGCTGGCAGAAATGGAGAAGCCTTTATTATCTGTCGTTCTAGAATATACGCGTGGTAATCAGACACGCGCTGCCGAGATTCTCGGACTAAACCGCGGTACTTTACGTAAAAAGTTAAAAGCTCACGGTTTAATGAGTGAATAAATGATAAAATGCTTGCGGCTACCGCAGGCATTTTTTTTGACTGTTAATTAGCTATTTAGATTTAATCTGTTCCTTGGTAACTGTGACGAAGATCATGACTATTAAACGCGCTTTAATCTCTGTTTCCGATAAAACCGGTATTGTGGAATTTGCACAAGACCTTGCTGCTCTTGGGGTAGAAATTTTATCTACAGGTGGTACATACAAATTGTTGAAAGACAATAATGTCGCTGTAGTAGAAGTTTCGGAGCACACTGGTTTCCCAGAGATGATGGACGGCCGTGTAAAAACGCTACATCCGAAAATTCATGGTGGCATTCTGGCTCGTCGTGGTCTAGACGAAGCTGTGATGGCTGAACACAACATCGATGCGATCGATCTTGTCGTTGTTAACCTGTATCCATTTGCTGCAACTGTAGCGAAACCAAACTGTTCACTGGCTGATGCGATTGAAAATATCGACATCGGTGGTCCAACAATGGTTCGTGCTGCTGCGAAAAACCACGCGTCTGTAGGTATCGTGGTTAATGCTGCTGACTATGCAACTGTGATTGCTGAGCTTAAAACTGATGGTGCTTTATCTTATACAACCCGTTTTGACCTGGCAGTGAAAGCATTCGAACATACTGCTCAATACGACGGTATGATCGCATCTTACTTAGGCGCTCGCGTAGGTAAGGAAGAAGGTCAGGCAGACAAATTTGCGCGTACTTTCAATACTCAATTAAACAAAGCTCAAGACTTACGTTACGGTGAAAACCCGCATCAGTCTGCTGCATTCTATATTGATCCAGCTGCGAAAGAAGCCTCTGTTGCGACTGCAAAACAGTTACAAGGTAAGGAACTCTCTTATAACAACATCGCGGATACTGATGCTGCACTTGAATGTGTGAAATCATTCGCGAAACCTGCTTGTGTGATCGTAAAACATGCGAACCCATGTGGTGTTGCAGTTTCTTTAGACGGTATCAAAGCTGCTTATGATCTTGCTTATGCAACTGACCCTGAATCTGCATTCGGTGGCATCATTGCATTTAACCGTGAATTAGACGTTGCAACTGCGCAAGCAATTGTGGATCGTCAATTCGTTGAAGTGATCATTGCACCTAGCATCGCTGACGGCGTACTTGAAGTGACTGGCGCGAAGAAAAACGTACGTGTACTCGTATGTGGCGAACTTCCAGCGATTAACGAACGTGCTCCACAACTTGACTACAAACGTGTAAATGGTGGTTTACTGGTTCAAGATCAAGACTTGGGCATGATCACTAAAGATGACCTGAAAGTTGTGACTAAACGCGCACCAACTGAGCAGGAAATCGATGACATGATCTTCGCTTGGAAAGTTGCGAAATACGTTAAATCTAACGCGATTGTTTATGCGAAAAACCGTCAAACTATCGGTGTAGGCGCTGGCCAAATGAGCCGCGTAAACTCTGCTCGTATCGCCGCGATCAAAGCTGAACATGCAGGACTCGTGGTTGAAGGTGCAGTTATGGCATCTGATGCATTCTTCCCATTCCGTGATGGCATCGACAATGCGGCTAAAGCCGGCATCAAATGCATCATCCAGCCAGGTGGTTCAATGCGTGACGAAGAAACAATTGCAGCAGCTGATGAAGCTGGTATTGCAATGGTATTCACTGGCATGCGTCATTTCCGCCACTAATTTTTAAGTATTAAATTCCAGACCCTCCTTTTCGTAAGGAGGGTTTGCTACATCAGTAGATTGTTTAATATCTTGCTATAAGATGTTAAAAGATTTTTAAACCTCATTGGGTTTGTGGAATTTCATTTTCGAGGGAATTTTCTAAAGATGAACATTTTAGTTTTAGGTGGTGGCGGCCGTGAACATGCACTTGCATGGAAAATCGCACAAGACGATCAAGTAGCAAAAGTATTTGTTGCACCGGGCAATGCAGGCACCGCAACTGAAAATAAATGTGAAAATGTCGCTTTGGACATTCTCGACAATCCTGCCATCATTAATTTTGCAAAAAACAATGCAGTTGAAATGATTATTGTAGGTCCTGAAGCACCGCTTGTGAATGGTGTGGTTGATGCTTGCCGCGAAGCAGGCGTGAAAGTTTGGGGTCCAACTCAATTTGCTGCGCAGCTTGAAGGCTCTAAAGCATTCGCGAAGCACTTCTTAAAACGCCATAACATTCCAACTGCTTTCTACGATGTATTTACTGAAGTAGACGCAGCAAAAGCATTTGTTGAGAAAAATGGCGCACCAATCGTGATCAAGGCTGACGGTCTTGCTGCCGGTAAAGGCGTAATTGTTGCCATGACTAATCAGGAAGCATTTGATGCGATTGATGACATGCTGGCAGGCAACAAATTTGGTGATGCCGGCTCTCGTGTGGTGATTGAAGAATTCCTTGCTGGTGAAGAAGCATCTTTCATTTGCATGATCGATGGTGACAACATCCTGCCAATGGCGACTTCTCAAGATCATAAACGTATTTTTGAAGGCGACCAAGGTCCGAACACTGGCGGTATGGGAGCATACTCTCCTGCTCCTGTTGTGACTGCTGACGTATTCGAAAAAGCCATGAATGAAGTGATGCGTCCGACTGTTGAAGGCATGAAAAAAGATGGTCACGTATATACAGGTTTCTTATACGCAGGCTTGATGATTGACGACAAAGGCCAACCAAAAGTGATTGAGTTCAACTGTCGTTTTGGCGATCCAGAAACTCAACCAATCATGATGCGTTTAAAATCATCTTTGGTTGATTTAGTCCAAGCAGGTCTTGAAGGTAATTTACCTGCAGAAGCTGAATGGGATGAGCGTAAAACTGTCGGGATCGTACTGGCATCTAAAGGCTATCCTGAAACTTCTAGTAATGGCGATGTGATTTCAGGTTTAGATACGGAAATGACTGATGCGAAAGTCTTCCATGCAGGTACAAAAGCCAATGAAAAAGGTGAAATTGTCACTGCGGGTGGTCGTGTTCTTTGTGTCACTGCACTGGGTAATACCATTGGTGAAGCGCAAGCCAAAGCTTTAGAACTTTGCCAAAAAGTAACGTTTGATGGGGTTCAATACCGTAAAGATATTGGTTACCGTGCAATTGCTCGTGAAAATGTTTAATCTTAATTTCGATTAAGTAAAAAACCCCGATATGTTCGGGGTTTTTAAATGCTCTCATTTTAAACAATAGGCTCTAATCCATTGCCAGAGCATCTTGGACATCTACCATTCAGCCCCCCATCACCACCACATTGTTTACAAAAAATTGTATCTACAGTATTAAATGTTTGTTTGTAAATATCTCTTAAATCTTTTTCTTCTAATTGGTTAGGATTTTTTGTATCTAATAAAATTGATGTATCTTTGTTTGCATTTATAAATCCCTTAATCTATTCCAGACTAACAGAACGTCCTTTATATTTTCTAGTTAAAACTTCAGTTCTATGCTTATATAATTTTAAGCCATTATTTAATTCAATCTCCAACAGCACACACTTTTTATCATTCATACGTGATAATTTCAGAAGTCTTCCATCATCGATACAATAACGATGACTAGAATTTTCTAAAAATATTTTACTTTTCTTGCCAAAAATATAAGCATATAAATTTTTTTCTTGTGCTAAATCCTTTATATTTTCTAATTTTTTTTCTAATAGATCCATTTTTCTACTCTTAATTTGATCTCATACAATTATTACTTCAAATTTACAAATTTCAAGATAAACATGATTGCAATTATAAAAACCCCTCGCCTCATCCTCCGCCAATGGCAAAATTCCGATACTGCCCCATTTATCCAAATGTGTGCAGATAATGAGGTCATGCGTTATTTTCCCGCCCCACTGACACCTGAACAAAGCCTACAATTTATTCAAAAGGTGACTCGACAGATTGATCAGCATGGTTGGGGTTTATGGGCAGTTGAGCTAAAAGAGACTAAAGAATTTATTGGCTTCATTGGTCTGCAACCACAACCTGATCTGTTTGAGTTTTCGCCCTGTGTTGAAATTGGCTGGCGTCTGGCGAAAAAGTATTGGCATCGAGGTTATGCTACTGAAGGTGCACGTGCAGTCCTAGATTATGCCTTTAATACTTTAAACCTAGATAAAGTTGTGTCGTTTACTGCCAAATCAAATACCCCATCTGAGGCTGTGATGAAAAAGATAGGTATGGTAAAGACTCAAGAATTTCAGCATCCAAAGCTGCCGGAAGATCACCCTTTATGTTGGCATGTATTGTATGAAATCAATCAAAGTAATTACTCAGGTAAATAAGACACGGCTCAAATCCTCCCTAAACATTTATTAAAAAAGATCTTTCAGTAGCTTAATGAGCTGATGTATTTATCATGTTTATTCATTTTTATGATTTCTATTGGATAAAATCTTATAAAGATCAATCTTTAAACGATATGAAATTCCGCCTTATCTTCAATAAAAATAATATATTGTATTCATTGATATTTTGATCATTTTCATTCAATTTATATTCTATTAAAAAGATAAGTAAATAGTTTTTATCCACTATATTGAATAAATAATAATTGCTATGATTGCGCCCATTCAGAGCACCAAATTTGACTATATCTTTTATAAAACCTCTATTTACTCTCTCCAAATAGGGAATCTCTATAGTGGTTTGGTGAACTCTGACCCGATCGAATTAACGTGAACTGTTGCAGTACATTTGCATTTTCCCTGCCGGAGCCACATGCGACTCGATCTAAGGTCAGCTGAAAGTGTAATAAAACTCCACTTTAACATGACCTTAAAATGCATATACTTTAGGCAACACGAAAATTAGGACATCTTTATGAAAAAGCTACTTGGCGTTTTACTCAGTGCATCTGTACTGACTTTAACTGCATGCGGAAAACAAGAAGCGCCTGCAACGGATGCAGCACAAAACAAAGACTCAGGTGAACTGCAAACTGTTACTATGGCATCTACTGGTTCAGATGCTGACGTATGGCGCTACATTTCAACTTTGCCTGAAACTAAACAAGCCGGCATCAAACTTGATGTGAAAAACTTCACTGACTATGTGGCGATGAATACTGCTGTTGCCAACAAAGAAATTGATGTCAACGCATTCCAGTCTTATGCCTATATGGTTGCTTATAACGACGCCAATACTCAAAAGATCGCTCCGCTTTCTACGACTTATCTTGAGCCAATGGGGATCTACTCAAGCAAAGTAAAAAAAGTAGAAGAATTTAAAACAGGTGCGACGATTGCAATTCCAAACGACGGCGCGAATGAATCACGCGCATTGTTATTATTACAATCTGCTGGTCTGGTAAAACTTAAACCAAACTTTGACCTGGTAAAAGGCACGCCTGCTGACATTACTGAAAATGCGAAACAGATTGTTATCAAGCCAATTCAAATGGCGACTGCAGTTCGTGTGAAAGATGAAGTTGATGCGATTGTTCTAGGTAATACTTTGGCAATGGAAGGTGGTCTGAACGTATTGAAAGATGCGATCTATTACGAAGCGATTGATCAAAGTACTAAAATGAATGTTAACGTTTTAGCTGTCGCTGCTGACCGTCAAAATGATCCTGTACTTCAAAAAGTTGGCCAGTTGTATCATACTCCTGCTGTGAAAGCCTATGTTGATGAACACTTCGGTGGTACTAAAGTTGCTGTAAATAAACCAGTGACTTATTTAACCGAAGAAAAGTAATACAATAATCAATATTCAGAACAGGCAAGATTTCTTGCCTGTTTTTTTATTCGTGATGCAGTATTTGACACTATGATTGAATTTAAAGACATCTCCAAACAGTATGAGCTCAAGGGTCAAACCTTACGTGCCTTGAATCGGATTAATTTACAGATTCCGACCGGCAGTATCTTTGGCATTATTGGCTATAGTGGTGCCGGTAAAAGTACCCTGATCCGCCTGATTAATCTGCTTGAACGCCCAACGTCTGGTCAGGTGATTATCAATGGCACGAACTTTACTGCTTTGGATGCCAAATCATTGCGTCAGGAACGTACCCAGATCGGCATGATTTTTCAGCATTTTAACTTGATGCAGACTAAAACAGTGGCTGCCAATATTGAAATGCCAATGAAGTTGCTTGGCTGGAGTAAAGCTGAACGGGAAAAACGTCTCGAAGAACTGCTGGATTTTATTGACCTGAAACATAAGCGTCATGCTTTTCCGGACGAGTTATCAGGCGGTCAAAAGCAGCGTGTCGGTATTGCGCGTGCCCTCGCGAATCATCCCAAAATTCTGCTGTGTGATGAAGCAACTTCTGCTCTAGATCCGCAAACGACTAAATCTGTACTGCAACTTCTGAAACGTATTAATCAGGAACAAGGCATTACCATTGTCATGGTCACCCATGAAATGGATGTGATCGAAACCGTATGTGATTATGTGGCTGTCATGGAAAAAGGTGATGTGATTGAAACCGGTTCTACCCTGCAGATCTTTAGTCAGCCGCAACATCCAACGACAAAGAACTTTATTCAGACTGTACTCCAGCAAAACTTGCCAGTGAATATTTTGGCGAATCTGGAAAATCAGAATCATCACAGTATTTATTGTTTAAAATTCCTGGGCAGCTCAGCGCAGGAAACCGTGATTCAAGGTGTGATCAAACAGTTTGATGTCAGTTTAAATATCCTGTTTGCCAATATGACAGAAATTAATGGTTCAGTGATTGGTCAGATGTTTATCCAACTTTTAGGCGATCCAGCGCAAATCACAGCGGCAATGCAATATCTGAGAGATAACGGCGTACAAGTCGATCAGGCAGGAGTACAAGAATGAGAGACTTAATTGTACAGTGGTTGACCACCATTACTGCGCCATTCTGGAAAAGTTCACTATCGATGGATCAGTTTGTTACTGCACTGCAAGAAACCTTTCACATGGTGTTCTTCGCAATGCTGTTTGGCTGTATCTGGGGCTTTATTCAGGCGATCATTTTACTTGTCACTCGCCCAAACGGGATTCTGCCAAACCGTGTGATTTATCATGCTCTAAACCCGATTGTGAATGCACTGCGTTCCCTACCCTTTATTATTCTGCTGATTGCAGTTATTCCCTTAACAAAATTCTTGGTCGGTACTTCTATCGGTACTTGGGCAGCGATTGTACCTCTAACTATTTATGTCGGTCCTTATATCGGCCGTCTGGTAGAAACTTCTCTACTGGAAGTGAATGAAGGCATTATCGAATCTGCACAAGCGATGGGAGCAACGCCAATGCAGATTATCTTTAAGTTTATTCTGCCAGAAGCACGTAGCTCACTGATTCTGAACCTGACCACAGCAACCATTAGCCTGATTGGTGCAACCGCAATGGCGGGTGCCGTTGGTGCTGGTGGTATTGGTGACTTAGCGATCTCTTATGGTTATCAGCGTTTTGATACATCTGTGGTGATCATGACCGTGATTGTCTTATTGATTCTGGTGCAGATTGTACAAAGTGTTGGCGACTGGTTATCGCGACTTCGTTAAGCTAAATTCCTAAGTAAATAAAGCCCTCTTTTTGAGGGTTTTATTTTCTACCCATAAAAATATCTGCATCTTAAACATCGAAGCGAACATTTGATACATGGCTTAGTAGCATGGATGCTGCCGTTGATCTGTCTTACACAAGCTTTAAAGCAATGCTTAAAGCTTGCTCAGGAAGTGCCATCAGATCAACGAGGGGTTTTGTTACTTTTGGCCCGTCAAAAGTAAGGCATAACTACTCAAAATTTAAATTAAAGTAAAAATAATGAAATTCTAATTTTCAAATAACTTTATGAATAAACTTACTGACACTTGAAATTCTTCTTTTACTTTTGAAAGATGAATAGCACTGCTATGCAAGGTAACAAAAATCTTCTGTTAACTTGATGATACGTCCCAATATCACAAGCCAACGGCGACATCCATGTCGCCTAATACAAATTCAATTTGGATACGTAGTTCTATTCCGATAAAATGATAAACATGACTTTAAGTCAATTCTAATTCACAATCTAAAAGTTCAGCATTTCCCCTCAATTTCAAACTGAAACAATAAATCCCGTGCTAAACTATCGAGTGGTTTTTGCAGGGACTCATTTATGCACTTTGTTCATCTTGGTATTCATACAGAATTTTCGATTACTGAATCCATCGTACGTATACCTGACTTGGTCAAAGCTGCTGCGAATGACGAGATGCCAGCACTCGCGCTGACTGACTTATCCAATCTACATGCTGCTGTTAAATTCTATAAAAAATGTTTGGATAAAGGCATCAAACCGATTCTTGGCTCTGAAATTCGTCTGAATGATGCTGAGCATCGGGTTACCCTGCTTTCCATGACCAACAAAGGCTGGCGCAACCTGACCGAACTGGTGTCTGAAGGTTATATCAGCGGTCAGCAACTGGATATTCCTTGCGTACAAAAAGATTGGATCTTGAATCAGCACGATGACATGATCGTATTGCTCGGTATGCAGTCCGATGTCGGCAAAATGCTGATTACTTCAAATCCCGATAAAGCTGAACCGCTACTGCAAGAATGGGTAGAGAAATTTGGAAATCGTGTTTATCTCGCCCTCACCCGCACTGGCCGTGCTAATGAAGATACTTTCATTGAAGAAGCGGTAAAGCTCGCAAAGAAATATAATATTGGTGTAGTTGCACATAATGATGTGCATTTTATTGCACGCGAAGACTTTGAAGCACATGAAGCGCGTGTCTGTATCGCAGATGGTTATGTGCTTGGTGATAATCGCCGTCCTAAAACCTATAGCCCTGAGCAATATTTTAAAAGCTCAACAGAAATGGCGGAACTGTTTAGCGATATTCCAACCGCGATTGAAAACACCCTCCATATCGCAAAACGTTGTAATGTCACCCTACGTTTAGGTTTCAACGATCTACCAGATTATCCAATTCCTGAAGGCCATACTATTGACACCTACTTCGCACATTTATGTGAAGAAGGTTTAGAAGAACGCCTGAACTTCCTGTATCCACCAGAAAAACGTGAAGAAGACTGGCCTATCATCCGTCAGCCTTATGATGAACGTCTGGCCTTTGAGATCAAGATTATTCTGGATATGGGCTTCCCAGGGTACTTCTTGATCGTCATGGACTTCATTCAATGGTCCAAAGGAAATGGCGTACCGGTAGGTCCGGGCCGTGGTTCAGGTGCGGGTTCCCTCGTAGCCTATAGTTTGAAAATTACCGATCTTGATCCTCTGCGCTATGACCTGCTGTTCGAACGTTTCTTGAACCCGGAACGTGTTTCGATGCCCGACTTTGACGTCGATTTCTGTATCGCTGGTCGTGACCGCGTAATTGACTATGTGGCACAGACTTATGGTCGTGATGCGGTATCGCAAATTGCGACTTTCGGTACCATGGCAGCGAAAGGTGCGATTCGAGATGTAGCCCGTGTCCTCGGTAAATCTTATGGTCTGGCTGATCGTATTTCCAAACTGATTCCCACCAAGCCTTTGGGTTTAAGCCTTGAAGAATCATTGGAAGCTGAACCTCAACTGAAAGATATCGTCACCAATCCATCGAATCCAGATTATGACGATGCTTCGGAAATCTGGGAAATGGCATTGAAACTGGAAGGCATTACTCGTAATACCGGTAAACATGCCGGTGGTGTAGTCATTGCCCCTACCAAGCTGACCGACTATTCGGCCGTGATGTGTGATGCTGATGGTACTGCACGCGTTGCCCAGTTCGATAAGGACGATGTCGAAGCTGCCGGTCTAGTGAAATTCGACTTCTTAGGTCTACGTAACCTGACCGTTATTGAAGATGCCATCAAGCACATCAATGCACGCCCAGACGTGACCGAACCGGTGAATATTTCCTATATTCCGCTGGATGACAAGCCAGCCTATAACATCTTCGCGACGGCGAATACCACCGCGGTATTCCAGTTTGAATCCGTCGGCATGAAGAAGATGCTCAAGGAAGCGCGTCCAAGCAAGTTCGAAGAAATTATCGCCTTCGTATCGTTATATCGTCCGGGTCCAATGGATCTGATTCCTGACTTTATCCATCGTATGCATGGTGGCGAGTTTGAATACCTGCATCCATTACTGGAAAAGGTATTAGAGCCGACTTACGGGATCATGGTCTACCAAGAACAGGTAATGCAGTCGGCACAGTTCTGTGCCGGCTATAGCTTGGGTGGTGCGGACTTACTTCGTCGTGCGATGGGTAAGAAAAAACCTGAAGAAATGATCAAGCAGCGTAAGATCTTCATTGAAGGTGCTGCGAAAAAAGATATCGATGAAGCAACGGCGAACCATATCTTCGACTATATGGAAAAATTCGCAGGCTATGGCTTTAACAAATCGCATGCTGCAGCCTATGCACTTGTCGCCTATCAAACAGCTTGGTTGAAAGCGCATTATCCTGCTGAATTCATGTCAGCGGTGATGACCTCGGAAATGCAGAACACTGATAACGTGGTGTTCCTGATTGATGATTGCCGTCATAACGGACTGGAAGTATTACCACCATCGGTGAATATGTCGATTTACCAGTTCCATGCCAGTGATCCAAAAACTATTGTGTATGGTTTAGGTGCGATTAAAGGCGTGGGTGAAGCGGCAATGCAGTCAGTGATTGAATCACGTCAGAAAGAAGGTCCTTATAAAGACCTGTTTGACTTCTGTCACCGTATCGACCTGAAAAAAATCAATAAACGTACGCTCGAAGCCTTGATCCGTGCTGGTGCACTGGATTGCTTGGGCATTGAACGCGCTGATTTAATGGCACAGCTTCCTGAAGCAGTACAGGCTGCAGATCAGGCCCGTCAGAACCGTGAAACCGGGATCATGGATCTATTTGGTGAAGTTGAAGAAGTTCAGCGTAAACCGGCCAAACCGGTGAAACCTTGGTCTGATGAAGTCCGTCTCAAAGGTGAAAAAGATACACTCGGCCTATATCTAACGGGTCACCCAATTGATGTATATCGTAATGAGCTAAAAGCATTCGTACCTTGTCAGATCAATGAATTAACCCCGACCCGTCGTGGTGTAACGACTGTGTTTGCTGGTCTGGTAGTCGATGTCGCTAACTTCCCGAACCGGATGGTGGTGACATTAGATGATGGTACGGCACGTATCGAAATCTCCACCAACCATGAACGCTTCCAGCGCTTTAAAGACATCGTTCAGGTTGATAAAGTCGTGGTGATTGAAGGTGAAATTTACGAGCGTGAAGGTTTTGATCGCCCACTCGGTCGTTTGACCAAAGCCTTTAGCCTGAATGAAATCCGTCAGAAACGCGCTAACAGCATCAAGATTACCTTGCAAGCTGAACATTACAGCAAAACCCTCAGCCGTGACTTGCAGCAAATTCTGATGCCATATACCAATGTGGATATGAGCACGCATATTCCAGTGATTCTGTATCTGGATTATGGCTATGCCACGGCTGAACTGCATCTGGGCTTAAGCTGGAAAGTTGCACCACTGGATGATCTTCTCGCCAAGCTGCGTGACTATTTTGGCAAGACTGCGCTCTATATCGAGTATCAGGTGAAGTCTAAAGCTGCACGTGCCGTATCTTATAAAGAAGCTAAGCCAGTTGAGGTTCCGCCTCCGCCTGCTGACATGAGCATGGACGATGCCTTGGCACAATATGAAGCTGAATCTCAGCTGCAGTATTCATAAATCTCCCATTTTAATATATCCAAACTGGAATCATCATGAGTCAAATTGACAATGCTGCTGTTTCAGCACATCTCTCCCATGTGCGTATTGTCATGGTTAATACCACCCTGCCTGCCAATATCGGTAGCGCATTACGTGCCATGAAAACCATGGGCCTGTGCAAACTGGTCTTGGTCGCACCAAAAACCTACCCGCATCCAGATATTGATGCGCTGGCTGCAGGTGCAACCGATCTGATCGAACAGATTGAGATCGTAGAAACGCTAGAAGAAGCCATTAAAGATTGCCAGATCGTCTTTGGTACCAGTGCGCGTAGTCGCACTATTCCATGGCCTTTACTAGATGTCCGTCCAGCGGCAGAAAAAGCACTTTCTGCTGTGGTGCAAGAAAAACAGGAAATTGCGATTCTGTTTGGCCGTGAAGACCGTGGTCTGACCAATGAAGAACTGGCGATTGCGAATTATCACTTAACCATTCCTGTGAATACGGACTATGGTGTTTTGAATGTTGCTCAAGCCATTCAGGTGATCTGCTATGAACTGCGTATGGCGGCACTGGATCAGGTTGAACACCCACGTGATCCAAAAGCCACCATGCAAGTTATTGATGGCATTGAAATGGAATGGGATGAACCGCTGGTGACCCATGAACAGATGGAACAGTTCTACCCTCATCTGGAAAAAATGCTGGCAGAAATTGAATTTATGGATCCAAAAAACCCACGATTACTTCCTTTACGCTTGCGTCGCCTTTTCGGACGTATACAATTAGATCGTATGGAATATCACTTACTTCGTGGTATTTTCACTCGTGTTCAGGCACTGAATAACGGCACCTGGAAAAAATCTTCCCATACATCACAACAGGATGAGGATCAAAACTAATGCTAAAACAGCTCAAAGAAGATATCCAAGCTGTCTTTGCGCGCGATCCTGCAGCACGCAATACCTTAGAAGTCTTAACCACCTACCCTGGCATTCATGCACTGATTATGCATCGTATGGCACATGAGCTATGGAAAAAAGACTGTAAAGGTACAGCGCGTGTTTTGTCCTCTTTTAGCCGTTTTGCAACAGGTATCGAAATTCATCCGGGCGCCAAGATTGGTAAACGTTTTTTCATTGATCACGGCATGGGCGTTGTGATTGGTGAAACTGCGGAAATTGGCGATGATGTCACCCTGTATCATGGTGTGACTTTGGGTGGTACAACCTGGAATAAAGGCAAACGTCACCCGACTCTGGAAGATGGCGTTGTTGTTGGTGCAGGTGCCAAAATCCTAGGTCCATTCACGGTAGGTAAAAATGCCAAGGTCGGTTCCAATGCTGTGGTTACCAAAGCAGTTCCGCCGAATACCACAGCGGTTGGCAACCCAGCGCGCTTTATCACCAAAGATCAGCCAAAAGATGATGCTGAAGCACGTCGTCGTGATTATGCCGAAAGTATTGGCTTCCAGCCTTATGCAACTACACAGGATCAGACAGACCCGATTCTGGAAGGCATGCGTGTTTTACTTGACCGTATTCAACAAAATGAAAAACGCATGAATACGCTGTGCAACCGCCTGTCTTTGCTTGACCCGACTTTCAAGAAAAACCAGTTAAATGAACAGCCATTTAGCAAAGAAGAACTTAAAATTCTGGAAGATGCGCGCCGTGAGTGCGAAGCACAAACCAGTCAGTCCAAGGCCTGACTGTAAATCGTAATTCTTTTGTAACACGCATTTGCTTGCATGATCGCAGCACTTTTCATAGACTGACGATCATGCATTTTTTTGAATAGATGTTTTAAAAAATAACATAAATGGACGGATATTATGACCTTGAAGCCCTTAGCAATTTCTTGCTTAGCTTTTACCATGACGGCGTGCTCTATGGCACCGACATCAAGCAAACAAGAACAGAAACAAGCTGATCAGGTAGTTTTTGTTGAACCTGAAATTACTCCGCCATTTTATGCTTTAAACCCGTTTAACTATAACGAACCACCTCCATTTGAAGTTCATTTGCAAAAAGCCGCTGCGCAGCCAGTGACAAAAATGGTGGTGACTGATCCTAAAGATCCGTCTAAACAGTTAACCCTAGATGTAAACAAGCTGATTATCCCGATGGTGGATAGCAATACACGCAGTATGCGTTATGCAGCACTTGCCAATGAAAATGAAATCGACATTACCGAAATCGATGATTTCTTGCAGATGGTAGAAGGTAAAGCGCGTCATTATCCACCTCGTTTTAGCGACCGTCAGGAACGCCGTGGTTTTGAAGCAAAGCTTCGCGAAGTTTCTCAACAGCTAGATACTCTAGCTTCACGTCCAAATGCTTCATTTGATGTATTAATGCGTGCATTTAAGGCCAGCGTGATGGCACGTAATCTTGATTTAGGTTCTATCTATACCACCAAGTCAATGACCTATGCACAGCGCATTCTTCGTATCAACCAGGATGATGCTGAAGCAAACTTCTGGTTTGGCTTTGGCCTGTCTGAAGGTGGCGGTCATCGTGAAGCGATTCAGTATTTGGACAAGGCAATGCAGGCGGGTGTTCAGGAAGCTTATTTATCTGCGGCAAATAACTACATTGCCATGGAGAATAAAAAGAATGCTGTTCAGGTTCTGAATAATTACAAAATTAAATATCCGCAAGAAGCTGAAGTCGCTGATCGTCTGATTCAGGAAATTGAAAAACAGGGTCGCTGGAACGTATGGCAAGTCATGCAAACAGCCGCTCCTGCACCAACAACCCCGGCGCCTACACCAGCACAATAAGCTATATTTCAGATTCATAATATTACAAATAGACCGCTCCGGCGGTCTATTTTTATGGGAAAAAATTAGTAAAATACAAAGCATTATCAAGCTTTATAATTTTAAATGAGTGTTCAAAGTCTTTATGCACGAGAAAATAAATAAGATAGCATTACTTTGCACTGTACTCATGACAGCCTTACTCAGTGGCTGTCAGGTGGTGAGTGTTAAAGAGCAGGCTATTAATGTCACCATCAATAATGAACGCGATAGCATTCTTACACGCGATAAGTTGAGTGAAGCCAGTCTGAATGTCCTGTCCATGACCGGACGTGAAGCACAAGTCTGTGAAAATAATCCAGAAGAATGTGTGAAAGAGCTACAAGAAATTCCACAGATTCTGGATGAGCAATTACTTTCCACATCGAGTGAATTATATCTAGCTAAATCACTACAGCTGGGTAAATCGGCTGAATGTAAAACCAGTGCTCTAGCTAAAACCCGATCTGAAGAAAAACAGCAACTGCAAACCCAGAACCTGCAAAAATGTCAGGAACAGCAGTTACAAATGCTGGATAAAAGTATCCGCTACAGTTATGCCTATCTGTTCCAGACTGAACGTGCGCCACAAGACCGGATTTTCGACAACCGACAAGTTCAGATTCGTGACTTTTATAACCTGGCGATTGCTCATTTAATCCAGATCTACGCGGAACGTTATAAAACTAAAGAAGCCGGACAACGCCTGCAGGTTGGCAACAGTGTCTATAACATTAATCTGGACAATTTCCCCCAGCTCAAGAATCAGTCGATTGAACAGTTAATGTCGACCTATAAAATGAACTTCTCTGGTCTGCGCTCGATTACCCGTCGTGACGGTTTCGGCTCTGAGTTTCTGGTGGTTTTGCCGGAAGAAAAAATTTCCAAAAAAGATAAAAAATATCTGGTTGATCCACTAAATTACCAATATCAAAATGGCGTAAATCCTTTTATTCATTCAGCACGTTATCTGGCAACCACAATTACTGCCATTCCAGAATCAGCGAACTCTGTAAAACAGATCCTAAATAACAGCAACTTCCATTTAAAACTTTATGACCCGTATAAATATGACAAGATTAAAGTTGCCAATAAGGAATATACTTTAGCTGCAAATTTTTCAGCGCCTTATGGCTTATGGCTGGCAGAAAATAACCTGGGACGTGCAGCCTATCTGACACTGATCAATCGTGACGATAATCTGGTCATGCCTCATCTATTTATGCTGGAACCTTATAATCCAAATAAAAAGGTTTTAGTGCTGATTCATGGTTTGGCCAGCAGCCCGGAAGCCTGGATTCGTTTAACGAATGATATTATGGGTGATCCGGTCTTAAGAGAAAATTTCCAGGTGTGGCAGGTCTTCTACTCAACCAACATGCCTATTCTGGAAAGCCGTTTCCAGATTAATGCGCTGCTTCAACAAGGTTTCGCGCGTATTAGTAATAATGCACCAGCCAAAAAAGAAGCTGTACTGGTTGGACACAGTATGGGCGGTGTCATTGCCCGTCTATTGGTGAGTGATGCAGATATTACCGAGCCCGCTTTTAATATTGTAAAAAATTCAAAGCTGACCAAGTTCCGGGACAATCCGCTCTTTAAAGCACGCTTGAAAATGCAGCCAGTTCCGAATTTTAGTCGCGCTATTTTCCTGGCAGCACCGCATAAAGGGACCGATTATGCAGATCGCTGGCATACCAAACTGGCACGTAAAATTATTCGTGTTCCGAGTGCCTTTTTGGGCGCATTTGCCGACACAGTCCAAGGTGAAATTGGCTTAAGTGATTTTCTACATGAAGTCGGTCGTGACCTGATTCAAAATGGGCCGAGTGACCTTAGTAAAAAATCAAAATTCACGGCATTGACCAAAGATATCAATCCTGCACCGGGATTCAAATTTCACTCGATTATTGGCAATAATACAGATAGTGATGATGAAAATATCATGACTGATGATGTCGTTGCTTATCAGAGTGCATATCTTGAAGGTGCGGCTTCCAATAAAATTATCAAAGGTGGACATTCCGTTCAGGAAACGCCTGAGGCTGTACTGGAACTCCGCCGCCTTCTCAGATTACATCTGGTCGACTTAGGATTGTATGAGCCTGATTAAATTTTGATGAAAGATATAAAAAAAGCTGCCTATCGGTGGCTTTTTTTATGAGCAACCCATGTATCAATACCCTTTTATGCTTTATATCGACTAAGTCCGTCTAAATACAGATTCCTGCGGATTTATATTTCTTTCTAAAAATTAAATTTGTTAGACTTGAGGCAATTATTTTTGACATTCAAACCGGTCTTTACAGGATTTTAGCTTAGGCTATTTTCCAGGTTTTCTGAGGATAGTGTTTCGGAAAAAGATTCAGGTTTTGCTTTATATATTTAAAGGATTTTTTCTTAATGACCAGTTCAGAACTTGTGGCTGATCTCTCTAGCTTAACGCCCATGATGCAGCAATACATGTCGGTCAAAATGCAGCATCCACACTCATTGATGTTTTATCGCATGGGTGATTTCTATGAACTGTTCTTTGAAGATGCCCATAAGGCCGCTAAAATTTTAGGCATTACCCTGACCCATCGCGGTAAAGCCAATGGCCAGCCAATTCCGATGGCCGGTGTACCTTTCCATGCTGCTGAAGGCTATCTGGCTCGTCTGGTGAAAAAAGGCGAAACGGTGGTGATCTGCGAGCAGATCGGTGAAGTGACTGGTAAAGGTCCAGTTGAACGTGGTGTCGTCCGAATCATTACCCCTGGAACCTTAACCGATGATGCCTTATTAGGTGCTCATCAAACCTCCAACCTGGTTGCTCTATGTGTTCACCAGCAACAAATCGGAATTGCACTTCTTGACCTGAGTGCCGGTTTATTTAAAGTCCAGCAAATCGATTATGACTTAAGTCAGTTAGCCATTGAGTTGGCACGCCTGATGCCTAGCGAAATTGTGATTGATGAAAATCTGCAAGATCAGGCACTGATAGAACACTTAAAACAACAGCTAGATGTTCCGATCAGTAAACGTCCGAATGTTGACTTCAACCAGAACAATGCTCAGAAAACCTTATGTGACCAGTTTGCAGTAAGTACGCTTTCAGGTTTCGGAATTGATCATCTGCCCTTGGCCAAAGCTGCTGCGGCTGCATTGATTCACTATGCCAAAGAAACTCAAAAAACAGCTTTACCGCATATCCGAACCATTCAACTGGAACAAAGTTCAGACTTTATTGCACTGGATCCAGTCACCCGTCGTAATCTTGAGCTAATTGAGCCTTTATTTGAGCATGGCACTTCATTGTTCCAGCTGATCAATGACTGTCAGACCGCTATGGGTGGCCGTCTGCTTAGCCGCACCCTGATGCAACCGCTTCGTGATACTGCGATTCTGGATGAGCGACTGGATGCCACACAGGTATTGCTTGAAGGTTTCCATGAATCGCCAGTCCGTCTGGTCTTAAAAGAAATCAGTGATATTGAACGTGTACTCAGCCGTATCGCTTTAGGCAGTGCGCGTCCACGCGATCTGGTTCAATTACGTCAGGCCTGTGCACAGATTCCATTTTTACGCCATGCATTACAACCACTGTTAAGTCAGCAGAATTCGAAATTATTACAGCAGCTGAATCAAGAACTGGGCGATTTTCATGGTCTGCATCAGCGCCTGATGTCCGCTATCGTTGAAAATCCACCGGTACTGCTACGTGATGGCAATGTCATTGCAGAAGGTTTCGATACCGAGCTGGATGAGCTGCGTAAAATCCGTGATCATGCTGGACAGTTCCTGATTGATCTGGAAATTAAGGAACGGGAGCAAAGCGGCATTCCTACCCTGAAAATCGGCTATAACCGTATCAGTGGTTATTATATCGAACTTACACGTGCACAAGCTGAACAGGCACCTGAACATTATATCCGTCGTCAGACACTGAAAAATGCCGAGCGTTATATCACGCCTGAACTAAAAGCTTTTGAAGATAAAGTGCTGTCTAGCGAATCCCGTGCGCTTGCTCGTGAAAAAATGCTGTTCGAAATGTTGCTGGATGAACTGCGTCAGGATATTGGTAATCTACAGATGATGAGCAGTGCGATTGCCCAGATCGATCTGTTGGCAAACTTTGCGTATCAAGCACGTTTACGCAATTGGGCACGACCAAAATTCAGCCCTGAAATTGGTGTGAAAATCGTTGCCGGCCGTCATCCAGTGGTGGAAGCTTTGAGCAAGGCTGCATTTACTCCCAATGATACCCAGCTGGATTATCAGCACCGTATGGCCATTATTACCGGTCCAAATATGGGTGGTAAATCCACCTTTATGCGCCAGACTGCCCTAATTGCCCTGCTGGCTTATTGCGGTAGTTATGTGCCAGCGCAATCGACAACACTGGGTCCAATTGACCGAATCTTTACCCGGATTGGCTCTGCAGATGATTTGTCTACCGGTAAATCAACCTTTATGGTGGAAATGACGGAGACTTCACAAATCCTGCATCATGCCACCAGCCAGTCGCTAGTCCTGATGGATGAAGTGGGTCGTGGGACCAGTACCTATGATGGGCTGTCCCTGGCTTGGGCTTGTGTGCTGGATCTGACTAAACGGATTCAATGTCTATGTCTGTTCGCAACACATTATTTTGAGCTGACCGAACTGGATAAAGAATCAGGCATTGATAACTACCATGTCACAGCCAAAGAACTAAATGGCAACCTGATTCTGCTGCATAAAGTCCAACATGGTCCAGCTAGTCAGAGTCATGGTTTACAGGTGGCTAAACTGGCAGGTATTCCTGCGGCTGTAATTAAAGAAGCTCAACATCGTTTGAAGATTCTGGAAAAGCAGCATCAGGCCAAACCGCAAAGTCCACAGCATGATCTGTTCGCGATGCCTGAAATCATTGAAAAAGTCATCGAGATTGAAAAGCCTTCAGCAGCGCTTGAATTATTAGAAGACCTTGATGTCGACAATTTGAGTCCACGTGAAGCATTACAGCAACTTTATGCTCTTAAAGATCTCATGAAACAGCCAAGTTAAAATCACTCCTAAGCCCTATCCTGCATAGGGCTTAGCTGATGATGATTCTCATTCCCTGAGCCTTTCCTCAAATCATCGCAGTTTTTTGAAATTTAACAGCCCTATATATAACAAATATCAATAAAAGGAATTGTTTGTTCCCTCTATTTTTGCCTAAAATACGGTATTCGTCATTAGAACCATATTTTTTAGGTAGCTGTCGCCATGACCTTCGTTGTCACTGAAAATTGTATTAAATGTAAATATCAAGACTGTGTTGAAGTTTGCCCTGTAGACTGTTTCTATGAAGGTCCTAACTTCCTTGTGATTAACCCGGACGAGTGTATCGACTGCGCGTTATGTGAGCCTGAATGTCCTGCGAATGCAATTTTCTCTGAAGATGAGTTACCGGAAGGCCAAGAAGTTTTTATCGAGCTAAATGCTGAACTGTCTCAAAAATGGCCGAACATCACTCAAATTGGTGAGCAACCTGCTGACCGTGAAGAGTGGAATGGTAAAACTGATAAATTACAATATCTTGAAAAATAATTTTTCAAATCTTAAAAAAAGACCAGCATAGACTGGTCTTTTTTTATACCCCATCCACACATTTCATTGCAATTTATCCTGATTTTCTCCGTAAAAGTGGACTAAAATAGCGCTATTTTATAAATATCCGAATTGCTATTAATGAAGCATTTAATAAAGGGGTTATTGAGTGTTTGTATAATCCCGCTTGTCTTTGTAGGATGTGCTACCACCACAAAACAGTCTGGTAAGGTAACTCCAGATAAAAGGATTTACATCCCAGAAGAACGAGTCCAGTACAATCATAAACCACAGCCTAAACCGGTTCCTTATGTCTATACTCACTGGGTATCGGCACTGAATAACCTGTCTCTTGTACGTGAATATGAAAACTTTTTGGCCCAGCAAGGAGTCGGGAATATTATTCCAAGCTTTGAGCTGATGCGTACTGCACGGGATTGGGCTAAATGTGGTCGATCGCAATACATGATTCCAAGCCGTGAGCTCTGGTCAAATCAGGTGCCGACCTTACGTGTCTTTAAATATCTGGTTGCAGCCAATGTGCTGACTGATTTTGAAGTCACTTCGGTTTATCGTGACCTGCCTTTAAATCAGTGTGCCGGTGGAGCCAATTCTTCACGTCACCTGTTTAACTCGGCAATTGATTTCCGGATCGGACCTGAGTACCCACAGGCTCAGGATTATGCAGCAATTGAAAATACCAAGTTCAAACTGTGCCAATTCTGGTTACAACATGGACAAAGCCTGAATATGGGGCTCGGTTTATATGCCTCTGGCCAAATCCATATTGATACTCAAGGTTATCGCACTTGGGGTCCGGATTTAAGCCGTCGCTCATCAATGTGTAATTACTAAGTCATTCCAATTGCTATACAAAGCCAGCTTTTGGCTTTGTATAGCCTAAAAAACCAGCGAATATAGAACAATAAATTGCGCTATTCCCGGAAAAGTTTAAAATGCACGCATCACAACAAAGGTGCGATTACTATGCAACAAATGTGGACAGATATTGACCGCTACATTGATTCACATTTAATTCCTGAAGATCCTATCCTGAATCAGACTCTTGAAAATACTGCTGCACATGGTTTTCCAGATCATTTGGCTGTTGCGCCAAATCAGGGAATGCTGCTGCAAATGCTAATTCAGATGAACAAATGCAAACGTGTACTGGAACTGGGAACCTTTGCTGCATATAGTACCATGTGGCTGGCTCGTGCCCTGCCTGAAGACGGTTATATCCTGACAATCGAAGGCCGTGATACACATGCTGCTATGGGACAGGAAAATATTGATCGTGCACAGTTAAAACAGAAAGTTGAGCTGAAATGTGGCCGTGCTGCAGATGTGCTACGTGCCCTGCCTGAAGATACTGAAGCCTTTGACTTTATTTTTATTGATGCTGATAAGCAAAGCTATCCTGAATATCTTGAGCTGAGTTTAAACCTTTCTCACTCCGGCACCATTATCTTCTTGGACAATGTAATTCGTGCCGGTGATATCATCAATCCGGACAATAAAAAACCAAGTATTGAAGGCATTCGTGACATGTTTAAAGCGCTGGAAAATCATCCACGTATCTTGTCTTGTACTGCTTTACAGACCGTCGGTAGCAAAGGCCATGATGGTTTTGCACTCGCAATTGTCAAATAAAACAACTAGAACAAAAATCAGCCAATAAAGTATTCTTGATAAATAACATCATCTTACAGAATGTAACCACAGAGTTATCCACAATATATGAGGATAACTCTGGTTATTTTTAATTCAAGCTGTAACAATTTATCAAAAAATACATCTCTGCAGCTTTTGTCATCCTCTTTTTACTTCGCCACCAATAATGGCACTTTAGAATTTCGGAAAATCGTTGTCGCAATACTGCCCAAGAAGAACTGGTGGATTTTGCTGTGACTGAATGCTCCCAAGACAATTAACTGAATCCCATGTTCCTGCTGATAAGACAGGATATTTTCAGCCACTTCTCCATAGCGGTATTCTGGAACGACCTCTAGTCCTGCTTCAGTCAAATATTGCAGAGGCTCATTCAGGATTTCCACATGATCACCGATATAAAGCAGATGACATTGTAATTGTCTTAATAAATCACTTTCTGCAATACGTTTCATCATCTTCACACAGGTCGGTGAATACTCATAAGCAAAGATAAAACGTGTTGGTGGTCTGAAGTGTTCCCCTACAGTCATCACTGTACAGTTAGCACCACGGATAAAGTTTTCTACATTGGTGCCGATTGGCTTGTTTTTTTCGGCAGAACGCTCACCGAGTAATCCGATTACTGCAATATCATCAGGTTTTAGAATCTGAAAACTTTGTTCCAGAAAATCACCCTTTTCCTGAATATGTGTGGTGCGGATGCCATAATCTTTAAAGATACGATCCGAAATGTGTTGGAGCAGATTATTGCTATAGCTGAGCGCGATTTCACTTTGCTTCTGTTCCAGCTCAGCCAGCTCTTTAAGTAACATGGCATTGCTTTCAAAGCCAATCACACCGCTAATTTCCCCAAGATGATAACTGGCCGGGTAATAATCCAGAACCTGTAATAAAACCAGTTCACGGCCGGTCTGTTTGGCAATCCATGCAGCCGCATCTGCAAGCGCGTTCGTGCATGGTGAGGAGTCTATGCAGGCAATGACACGTTTCATGTTCAGCCTCTCTTTTATAATAAAAATTTCTTAGTTATTTTTAACTTAGCACAAGCATTAGTAAATGTGCACTGAAATCTGTAAGGCTTGAATTGAAATATGTTAACTTTTATGTGATGTTCTAAGGCCTTTAACGAATATTAAGCGCTTGATATCAATCCTTTTTCCAAGCGATTCTTTCACTGTTTTAATCCCGATATCGAATCAATTTTGCCGGATTTCCGGCGACAATTGCACGCGCTTCAATATCCTTCGTGACCATGCTATTCATCCCTATAATCGCCTGATCAGCAATTTTCACCCCATCTTTAATGCCGACATGGGCACCTAGCCAGACATCCCGACCAATCTCAATCCCTTTAGATCTAACGGCCTGCTGATAAATTGGCTGTTCAAGTTCCATCCCATGATCAAAGGCGTAAAGATGACAATAAGCTGCGATACGTACCTGATCATACAGTTTAATCCCTACCCGACCGCCATCCAGAATACAGTGATGATTGATGGCGACTTCGTTACCAATCTCCAAAGGACCATGTAACGTACAATCTGCCGCAATAAAGGTATTATCCCCGATAATAATTTTACGCCCCGGTTCAGCGAAGATATGTGCCAACGGCGAAATAAAACAGTTTTCACCAATCTCGACTGTTTCCATCTCCATTAGATAGGTCTGATATTCTTTCTGCCAAGCTTCAGCCCAACCACGATTCTTCGGTTTTAAGGACCAATATAGCCAAGGCATATAGTTCAGACGATGTTTATGCTGCTCGCGATATTTCAGTAATGGATCTTGTTCAGTCATCTGTGGCTTCTTCTATGATTTTTAATTGTTCACGACCGCGAGTGACATCCTGAATTTTTAAAGCAAAAGGTTCAATCTGATGTTTCTGGAATTGTGCCTGAACCTGTACGCCTTCAGCCGTATATTCTTCCTGATAATCAATCTGCTGCTGATTCAGCTCATACTGAAAAATGGCCCATTCATTAAATTGGCAGGCAAATTCGACTTTTTTCTTTTCAATCAGTTCAATTTTTTCAGCTAATAACAAACATTGTCCAGCACAGCCCCCATAGGCACGTACCAGTCCGCCAGTCCCTAGTTTAATACCGCCATACCAGCGATTCACCAGTACCAGTACATTGGTTAGCTCATTGCCCTCAATAGTCGCAAGGATCGGCCGACCTGCTGTACCCGATGGCTCACCATCATCATTAAAGCGTACATGATGACCGATTTTCCAGGCCCAGCATTGATGAGTCGTAGTCGGATCACGATAGGTTTCCAGAAAATCCTTCACATCCTGCTCATTTTCTACAGGTGTGGCAAAGGCCTGAAATCGGCTTTTTTTGATGTCTTCCTCAAAACTGACAAGGCTAGCAATGGTAAATGGCATAACTTCAGGCATTCAAATTTCACCTGTGCAGTATACTTGTTTTGATGGGGCAAAGAAAAAGCCTCTCTATACGAGAGGCTTGATTCAATTTAATTTTATTAATTACTTTTAAATTTAACGTTCACGCAATGCTTCTTTAGCCTTGTTGAATGGCTTGATCAGATAGTCCATTACCGTTTTTGCGCCGGTACGAATGTCTACAGAGGCCACCATCCCTGGTGTGATATTAAACTCCTACCCGGCGGCATTTCTCAATTTGTCACTATCGGTACGGATATACACACGATAGTAGAACTGATCCTGTTTGACTTCATCCCGCAAGGTATCTGGTGAAATCACGGTCACTTTACCTTTTAGGCCACCATAAATCGAGTAATCATAGGCAGTAATCTTAACCAGCGCTTCCTGATCAGGACGGATAAAAGCAATATCACGTGGTGAAATTCGGGCTTCAACCAGTAATTTTTCATCCAGAGGTACGATAGTCATCAGTTTGCCATTTTGCGGTACTACGCCACCCAAAGTCATGACATCAATTTCTTTGACCACGCCACGGACTGGAGATTTAAAAATGGTCCGGTTCAAGGTATCTGACTTGCCACGTACCACCTGTTGCTGAGTTTCCACATCAGTATTGGCTTTGGACAGTTCTTCCCGTGCTTTCACATAATATTGGTTGCGAATATCCTTCATCTGGTTACGCAGGTCATTGGCCTCACGCTTCAACCGTAGAACTTCAACTTCACTGGCTGCCCCTTTAGCCACCAATGGCGCGGTCATTTCCAGTTCCTGTTGTACCAGTACCAATGCCAGTTGCAATCCGGCAAGAGATTCTCCCAGATTGGCACGACGTGACTGATTAGAGTGCGGTTTCTTCTTTAACCAGTTTCGGATATTTCAGCACTTCTTCCGGGAAAGACAACGGCGTACCACTCACTTCTGCACGTAAACGAGCGGAAGTCGCACGTGAAGCGATCAGCAAGGATTCTGATTCACCGACGTTGGATTCAAAGCGGGTCGGATCAAGCTGGGCCATTACTTGCCCACGCTCGACAATCTCACCTTCTTTGACATTTAACTTGGTTAGAATGACCCCTCCAGAGACTGAATCACTTGTTCTTTGGAAGATGGAATGACTTTACCCGTACCGGTCGAAACCTCTTCCAGTTTAAATAACTAGGCCCACGTCAGCAGTATTAACAAACCAATGCCCACAATCCAGATAATCAGACTGGATTTAGGTAATGGCGGTTCCTGGAAGCTCACTTTGTTTGAACGCGTTAATATTTGTGGTTCACTCATGCGCTTGCTCCCACGACCCGTTTAGTTCCTACCTGTGACTGATTTAATATCTGGTCTCGTGGACCATCCATGACAATTTTGCCATCATTGACCACAAGAATACGGTCAACTAACTCCAGTACGGCGCGACGATGCGTTGCTACTATCAGCGTACGATGGGTTAAATACCCTTTAAGATGATCAATCAACTGTTTTTCTGACACCTCATCAATGGAAGCGGTCGGTTCATCCAGTAGCAAAATCTTTGGTTGACGAATCAACAACCGCGCTAATAACAAGGCTTGGCGCTGTCCACCAGAAAAGCCGACACCCCCCTCCAAAATGATATGATCCAGGCCTTCTTTTTTCTCCTGTACAAATCCCAGTGCACCGGTAATTTATAAGGCTTCCAGAATTTGCTGATCGGTGGCCAAAGGTGCACCCAAAGTCAGGTTTTCACGAATTGAACCATAAAATAACTGCGAGTTCTGATTTAGCAAACTCATATCACGCCGCACATCTGACGGATCAATCAGGGTCAGATCAATGCCATCCAGTTTGACCTTACCTTGTGCTGGGGTTTGCATACCCGACAACAGTTGCAATAGAGTCGATTTACCAGCACCGTTACGACCCAGAATTGCAATTTTTTCACCAGGTTTGATTTCCAGTTTGGGAATCATCAAACTCGGTTTCGGATCATCATCGCCATATTTGAACACCACACCACTCAGGTCATAATGACCATCTAATACAGGACGGTGAATCAGGTGTGAATAATCCGGCTGATCCACCGGTTTTTTCATCAATTCATCCAGACCGCCTTTAGCAACTTTGGCTTGTTGTAAACGCCCTAAGACACCGGTGATTTGTGAAATAGGTGCCAGCATCCGTGATGACAAAATTGAACAGGCAACTAAAGCACCTGTGGTCATCTCACCATCCATCACTGCAAATGCACCCACCAAGACCACAATGGCAAACGTTAAACCCTGAATTTTTTGAGTCCATGCGGTCATTAATCCAACAATTTTACGTTGTTGCATGCTGATATCAGCAGAGACTTCATTCATGTGATTCCATTGGTTCTGGAAGCGGGTTTCAGCTCTTAACAGCTTGATATCTTCAATCCCTTGTACGGCTTCAACTAATAAGGCATTACGGATTGCAGATTCACGCATTCCCAACTGTGCCAACTTGGCCAGTTTTTTCTGTGCCAGAATCCCAAGAAGAATCATGAGTGGTACTACCAGTAGCATGACCCAGAACAGGTTGCCGCCAATAATCCAGAATATCCCCAGGAACAGAAAGAAGAATGGCAGATCTGCAATTGCCATCACGGTAGTTGAAGTGACCAGTTCACGCACACCTTCAAGTTCACGAATCTGTGAAATAAACGTTCCGGTCGATTTGGAACGCTCACTGTTTTTAATTCTTAAGGAATGCCCAAATACCCGGTCAGATATTTTCAGGTCAGCCCGTTTACCAATAATGTCTGAAAGATAAATACGGGATACCCGTAATATAAATTCGAAAATAGCTGCAATCAGTACACCACCGGCCAACACCCATAAAGTGGGAATCGATTGTGAAGAAATGACACGGTCATAAACGTTCATCGAGAAGACAATCGTTGCCAAAGCCAGAATATTGGCGATTAAAGAGGCAAACATCACATCGATATAGCGTTTCCAGTCTTTCAAAACAATTGACCAGAACCAGTTTTTCTCAAAGGGCTTGATGTATTCGTCGACACGCGCATCCGGCACAGAAGACTCTGGTCGCAGGATATAAACATGCTTCGCACCTGTTTCTAACTGCTCAATCGTAAAACTTTGCGACAAACCAGCATCTCCACTCAGTTGTACACTGACATTGCCTTGTGTGTCGATACGTTCAATAACACCAACATCTCCGCTATCAAATTCAACCATTAAGGGCAAACGCCAGGGATTCAGCAAACTGCTATCGAATTTATTTTTACGGACATTTAATCCCATCTGACGGCTGACAATTTTGAACATTTCATCAATGTCATGATGCTGGTTCCAGTCCAGTTGCAGACGAATCCGCTCCTCAGATGGTTCGATCCGATAATGCTTGGCAATGTTCAAAACTGCCTGAAGCCACGGCTGATAATTTATTGTTGTACTCATGGCTGAACTTCAAACCCCTGAATAGAAATACGGTTAAGCGCGTAAATATCCCGTGTGCGACCTGTCACCTGAATGTATTGCACAATCGTCGAATAGATGTCATAGCGCGCTGATTCAAAGTAAGCATCCGGCTAACACAGCCTTACCAAGCGATCCTATAAGCCTTAATTTAGTTCCCACCTAAAAACAAGTGGGGACTTAATCCATGAACATGGATATATATTCAGCAACACCTCCTGTTGCTAAAAAACGCCGAAAATACAGCAAAGAATTCAAACTCAGTATTGTCAATGCCTGCAAAAATCCTAATACCTCGATCGCTTCGGTCACACTGCAACATAGTATTAATGCCAACCTTGTCAGTCGTTGGATCAGGATCTTCAGCCATCATGAGGGTGCCGTGCAGGATCCTACTCATGTGAATCCAGCATTTATTGCTTTGCCTTACACTGCTGCAATCAGCCAACCTATTGATGAGAGGATCACGTTGTGTATCACCGTGCCTCATACGAATAATGATATTCAGCTAAAATGGCAGACATCAGAAATACCTGCCTTGGCAGAATTACTCAAGGCACTTGCAACATGATCCGCATTGATGAAATCTGGTTGTCTACTCAGCCCATGGACATGCGTGCAGGTATGGATACGACCATGGCTCAGGTGGTGAGAGCCTTTGGCTACATCAAACCGCATTGTGCTTACCTGTTCTGTAATAAACGTGGCCATCGCATGAAAGTGCTGGTACATGATGGATTGGGCATCTGGCTGTGTGCCCGGCGGCTGGAACAGGGCAAATTTCACTGGGCTCAAGTTCACCAAGGTGAAACCGTGGCCCTCAGCCCGGAACAGTTACAGGCACTGATCCAAGGTTTGCCCTGGCAGCGCATTGGACGACAGCAGGTGGTGACGATGCTTTAAACCAGGCTCGACCATTCTGCTATTCTCCAAACGTTCTATTTCATTCTTCTCATGACCTCAGGCATACTGCGGTCATGAATACGCTGCCTGACTTAAGCCAACTGACCCATGAACAACTGCTGGAATTCACCAGGCAGTTGGCGCTGCAGCATCAGTCTCTAGCACAATCAAACCAACAATTGGATGCCAAAGTTCAACATCTTTCTATTCTCAATCAAAAATACGAGCATGAACTGGCGCTGTTTAAAAAGCACAAATTCGCCCAAAAGAATGAACACTTAACGGCAAAACAAATCCATCTCTGGGATGAAGCGGTTGAAGAAGATATTGCCGCGGTTGATCTAGAACTGGAACGGCTAAATGCAGATAAAACCAATGCAGCGACACAGAAAGCCAAAACCAATAAACCTAAACGTCGACCACTGCCAGATCATCTACACACCATCCGTATTGAGCATGAACCTGCATCAACCCAATGTGCTTGTGGCTGCCAACTCCGTCGTATCGGCGAAGATGTCAGTGAAAAACTGCATTTCAGACCGGCACAGTTCTATAAGGAACAGCATGTGCGTGGTAAATGGGTCTGTGATCAGTGTGACACTCTAACTCAGCAAGCGATGCCCGCCTATGTGATTGATAAAGGCATTGCTTCACCTGAATTGCTCAGCCATGTGCTGGTATCGAAGTATGCCGATCATTTGCCGCTGTACCGTCAGCGCCTGATCTATCAGCGGGCTGGCATTGATCTGTCCAGATCCACTTTATCTGATTGGATAGGTCGCTGCGGTGTAGAACTGGAACCTCTGGCCAATGCCTTAAAAGAGGTGGTGCTGCAACAGCGGGTGCTGCATGCAGATGAAACACCGGTCACCATCATGCGGATGGGTGAGAATAATAAAAAACCGAAGAAAGGTTATGTCTGGGCCTATGCCACCACACAGTATAATCCAGTTCAGGCGGTGATCTATGACTTTCAGGATAGTCGTTCAGGCCAGCATGCTGAAGAGTTCTTGAAAGGCTGGCAGGGCTATCTAGTCTGTGATGATTACAGTGGTTATAAAGCACGTTTTAAATCAGGCCAGGTGATTGAGGTGGGGTGCATGGCCCATGCACGTCGTAAATTCCATGAACTGCATGTAACTGGGAAAAGTCAGGTTGCTGAACAGGCCTTAGTGCTGATTCAGAAACTGTATGCGATAGAAGCAGAACTCAGGAAAAAGACCGATGGTACAGCGGAAGACCGCCGCGAATACCGACAACAGCATAGTCAACCAGTGATGCAACAACTATATGAATGGCTCAACCAACATCATCTGACAGTGCCATCGAGTTCTCCCACCGCCAAGGCTATCAATTACACTCTGAAGCGTTGGCCAGCCTTAAGCCGCTATCTGGATGATGGCAATCTACCGATATGCAACAATTGGGTAGAGAATCAGATGCGTCCCTGGGCGTTGGGACGCAAGAACTGGCTGTTTGCAGGTTCGCTGCGCAGTGGTCAGCGAGCGGCAAACATCATGACTTTAATCCAGTCAGCAAAGCTGAATGGCTTGGATCCGTATGCCTATTTAAGTGATGTGCTGAAAAGGTTACCGACACACAAAGTGACCCAAATTGAAGAATTGCTGCCGCACTGCTGGAAACCTAAATCGAATTAAAAAATAGGTATGGGATTCAGCGGACGCTTACGATTCAAATTCCTGTGCTGCGCTGTGAATAAGCCTGTTCTGCGTTTAATAAATCCACTACAGTCCGTGTGCCCAATTTATATTGTTCTTGATATAGCTCTTTGGTTCGTACCGTGGTTTCACGGCGCTGAGCCAGGACATCCATTTGTCTTTGTTTATTTTCAATCTATTCCCGGATTAAGCGAACCTGATCCAGTACATCCAGATAGACAGTATTGACCTGTGCGCGTGCAGCTTCTTCGGCATAACTGGTAGCACGTGCCTGAGACCGAACAGCTCCCCCCCTGATAAAAATTACTGCTGGCTTCAATCATGATTGAATTATAAAAGCCATCATCTTTATTATTATTCGGATTTCGACCATTAACCGCCTGACTTAAGCTACCTTTCAGATTAATAGTCGGATAACGGCTTAAACGTGCCTGATCTTTTTGCAATCGGGCTACATCTACTCCTGAATGTGCCAAGATCATGCTTGGAATCTGGGTAAATTCAGGATCCTGATAAAGATCAGCCTGGTTTACGATACGATCTGGAATTTCCCATTGAATTGCAGAGACATCAAATCCCAATAAAGTTCTGAGACGTTGCTGATATTGTCTTAACTGGGTCTGTTGCACGATCAGGTTGGATTGTACTGCTTCCAGATTGGACTGCGCCTGAACCGGATAGGCCTGTGTGCTAATTCCGGCGCGGGAACGTAAATTGGCAATTTCTGCAATTCGTGCAATGCCCTGAATCTGCTGTTCGGCAATCTTGGTAATTTCCTGATAGCGTTTGACATGGACAATAGCATCCGCTACTTCCAGTGCAACCTGATCTAGACTCACTAATACTCTTGCCTGGTTTTCTGCCAGTCTCGTCTCTTCAACACTGACATTGGTTTTAATCTTGCCAAAGTCATATAGCATCTGGGTAGCATTCAGAGAGACTACCTGACGTCCACGTTCACCTGAGGTCAAATCTCCAGTACCTACACCGCCAGATAACTGCGGATAATAGGCTGCTTTGGCCACATCAATATTGGCTGCCTGTGCAGATCAAGACGAAATACTCCGGGCAATTTTCGGACGACGCTGAACTGCTGTATGAACCGCCTCAATTAGACTCATTTTTGCAGGAATATCAGCATTTATAGACCGAATTGAAGATTGTCCCTGCTGCGGTCGAGTAATCTGCGGCAGTTCAGCCACCTTTGATGAGGTATCCAGTGTGACTGAGTGAGCTAATATCAATCGTTTGCGCAGATCGCGTTGGCTCTGGTGCAATCAGTTTTCCTAATCCACTTTTAATATTATTAAAATAAATTTGTGAATTTTCTGCATGTATGAATGGCACAGATAAAGGTAAAAGAAGAATGATCTATATTCCCTTATTTTTATTTATTATCCCCTGAACATTTTTTAAGTGCTGTACCCTAAATTGCATAATAATGAATGTTTCGTGTTTTAGCCTAAAAATATATCAAATCATACAAAAAGATAGCTTTTTCGTCTTAATTTAAGTAAAAAAAACCCACATTTGACGACTAAAGTCTTAATGCGGGTTTTTTCTGATAATGAAAATTTTCTATACAGTAAAGTCATCACCCAGATAAACTTTACGTACCGTTTCATTGGCCAAAATTTCTTGTGCCGTGCCTTCAGCAATGACTGAACCTTCGCTGACAATATAGGCATGTTCACAGATGGCCAAAGTTTCACGAACGTTGTGATCGGTAATCAATACACCAATTCCACGATCTTTCAGCGTGGTAATAATATCTTTAATATCACCCACGGAAATCGGGTCAACCCCGGCAAAAGGTTCATCCAATAACATGAATTTTGGGTCGGCCGCCAAAGCACGGGCAATTTCAGCACGACGACGTTCACCACCCGACACGCTCATACCCAATGAATCTTTAATATGGGTAATTTTAAAGTCTGCCAGTAATTCGGCTAAACGTTGTTGACGCTGAGCTTTGCTTAAATCCTTACGGGTTTCCAAAATCGCCATAATATTTTCAGAAATGGTTAGTTTTCTAAAAATAGAAGCTTCCTGAGGTAAATAGCCAATCCCTTTACGCGCACGTTCATGCATTGCCAAGTCCGACAAATCCAGATCATCCAGATGGATTTCACCCTTGTCCATACGCACCAGACCCACCACCATATAGAAACTGGTGGTTTTACCTGCACCATTAGGCCCTAAAAGCCCAACAATTTGCCCACTTTCCATACTGAAGGAAACGTCCTTGACTACCCAGCGTTTACTATAATTTTTCGCCAGATGCTTGATGGTTAAAGTTTGAACCTGATGCGTCTGTGCCATTAATCACGTGCTCCCGGAAAGGATTTCGAAGATGAAGGCGGAATCACGATTTGTACACGACCTGCTGCTGAACCGGTTTTATTTGGTGTACCTGTTGCTTCAATATCGCCTTTATTCATGCTGTATTTCAGCGTATTACCACGGATACTAGCGCCATCTTGCTGCAAGTAGGCATTTCCAGACAGGGTAATAATACCGGTTTCCGCATTATAGACAATTTTCTGTGCCTGACCTTTGGCCAAACCTTTGGCAGGATCAACTTTCTGCTGAAATTGAGCCGGGCTACCTGTTGCCGTAATCAGGCTGATCTGTTTTTTATTATTCAGATTCGCCACAATCGAATTGGCCTGCAATTTCATAGTGCCCTGTTCAATGATGACATTACCCGAATATGTCGTGACTCCGGTACGCTCATTAAAAGTCGCACGGTCAGCTAATAAGGTAATTGGTTGGTTACGGTCAGATGGCAATGCAAACGCAGTGGCTGAACCCAATGCAACCAGACTTAACAACGCGGCGCGCTTAAGGAAAGTGTTCATCATTTTAGCTCTAGGAATTTGGTTCATACTTTCCTCGAATATTAAAGAATTCGTATTGACCATCATTAAGATTGGCTTTTAGGCCCTGACTGATAAATTCAGCCTGTGGAGATTCAACAATGACAGTTTTATCGGTTTCAATTTCACGTGTTTTCGGAAAAGCCGTCAGCTCCTCGGTGTGGAACTGCATTTTTCCATTTTGCATGATCTTGGTCGCCAGCACTTCTTGAGAAAGTACAACTTTTGTATTGTCATCATAACCGTTGCCCTGTTTGGCAAAAAATGTTGCATCAACCTGACCGTCTTTATAGGTCGTTGCCTGCAGATTTTTGAGACTCGAAGTCTCTAGCTGCAGGTTTTGTTCAAGCTGGTCGACCTGGGCACGTACAGACAACATGCCCTTTTCATCAGTTTGGGTTAAGTTAATATTATTTGCAGAATAGGTCATACTACGGGCATAATCAGTTTGCAACTTGTTGCCCTTACCGCTGTAATAGTAATAACCACCACTTATTGCGGCAATGATAATAGCCGTAAGATATAAAACTCTAGTGTCCATAAGCGGTGTACTTAATCCAGGATGTATGACTTATTAATAAGGCGCACGAGTATATTTTTCAAGTAACTCTTGGTACTTACCTTTGGACATCAGTAACATGTCACAAATCTCGCGTACCGCACCACGACCACCATAGGCCTGCGTTACCAGATCAGCACGACGACGTACTTCAACATGCCCGTTTGGGACAGTCACTTTCATGCCTGCAATCGCGAAGGCAGACAGATCAGGCCAGTCATCACCCATGTATAAACAGTCTTCAGGATCGATATTGAGCTGAGTACAAGCTTCACGTAAAGCAGTCCCTTTATCTTCGCGGCCCTGATAAACCAGATCTACACCTAAATCCGACATACGTTTCTGTACGATATTGCTTTGACGTCCAGTGATAATGATTACTTTGATTCCGGCTTGTTGTACCAGTTTCATGCCCAAACCATCACGGATATCAAAAGATTTGATTTCATCGCCCGTATTGGTCAATGTGACAAAACCGTCGCTTAAAATACCATCTACATCAAGTACCAGTGCCTCAATATGACGTGCCTGCTCTAATAATACATAAGATGCCATTTATTAATTTACCCCAGCCTGAATCAGGTCATGCATACTAATTACACCAATGACTTTATTGGCATCATTAACCACAACAAATTGATTAATTTTACGTTCGTTCATTTTTTCCAGTGCAACGACAGCACGCGCTTCCTGAGAAATCGTCAGCGGATTTTTGGTCATCACTTCCTGAATCGGTAAATTGACATCAAAACCTTGCTGTTTGTCGATCAGGCGGCGCAAGTCACCATCAGTAAAAATACCCAGCAGAACGTCATTTTGATCCACAATTGTGGTTAAACCTAGGCGTTTATTTGAAATCTCGTATAAAACTTGATTCATCGGTGTATCTGGTGACACTTTTGGCAATTCCGAACCTGTATGCATGAGATGTTTTACATGCAGCAATAAACGTTTACCCAAGGCACCCGCTGGATGTGATAGTGCAAAATCATCAGCAGTAAAACCACGTGCATCCAGAAGAGCGACAGCCAGTGCATCACCCAGTGCTAAAGTTGCCGTTGTACTCGAAGTCGGTGCCAGACCAAGCGGACAGGCCTCTTGAAGATGACCCAAAGTTAAAGCCACATCAGCATTTTGTGGCATTGGGCCTTTGGCATCACCACTAATGGTAATTAAAGGAATTTCCAGACGCTTAATCAGAGGCATCAGCATCATGATTTCATCACTTTTGCCTGAGTTTGAAATGGCAATCAGTACGTCACCCGGTACCAGCATCCCAAGATCACCATGCCCTGCCTCACCCGGATGCATGAAGAATGAAGGCGTACCCGTAGAAGCAAAAGTTGCCGCCATCTTACGGCCAATATGCCCGGATTTCCCCATCCCGGTAATCACCAGACGACCTTTGCACTGCAAGATAATTTCACATGCCTGACTAAAACGCTCATCGATCTGCGTGGCTAAAATCTGTAATGCTTGTTCTTCGATACGCAAGGTTTCAAGTGCAACTTTCTGGAAGTCTATTTGATTTGGCATATTTGGTGGGTTCAAAGTAGGTTTACCTTAACTCTATACAGAGTTGACTCAGTCTAGCAAAAAATAATTTTCGCAATTTTATCATATCTATGCAAATGTCAGGTTTCAAAATGTAGAGCTTTTCATAAAACTTAAACAGAATGTTTAGAAATTTCCCTGACTGAAAGCTCTTCCATATTCAGAATTTCATTATGTAAATCAGTTTTGATTATCCTTTTTATTTTGCGTAGGCAATAAAAAACCCCAATCTTCCGATCAGGGTTTTTTTAATTTTGGAGCGGGAAACGAGACTCGAACTCGCGACCCCAACCTTGGCAAGGTTGTGCTCTACCAACTGAGCTATTCCCGCAATATGGGAGTGAATTATAGAGAGTTTCTGCTAACTGTCAACTCTCTATTGATTCAACTGTCGAATTAATCGGCACGACGCCATACAGTTCCTTGACGGGTATCTTCCAGCACCACCCCTTGGTCTAATAAAGACTGGCGGATTTCATCGGCACGAGCAAAGTTTTTCTCTTTTTTGGCATCTTTACGTTGCTGGATCAGATCTTCAATCTGCTCTTCAGACAAGCCTAAAGCTTCCTGACCAATATCAGACTTTAAGAATTCGTCGACATTGTGCTGTACCAGACCCAGAATATTGGTGAGATGGCGCAAAGTGGAATAATAAACAGTAGACTGCTCCTGATTCTGGTCTTTTACCGCACGGTTCAGCTCTTTATTCAGTTCAAATAATACAGCAATGGCTTCTGGCGTATTGAAGTCATCTCGCATTGCCGTATTAAAACGCTCAACAAAGTCTTGATCTAACGTATCAACCAGCTGTTCGCCATATACTGCCTGATAAGCTTTGAAAGAATGATAGAAACGCATTAGCGTATTTTTTGCTTCTTTTAAAGCTACATCTGAATAGTTCACCGGGCTGCGGTAGTGCGAAGATACGATAAAGTAACGCACCACTTCCGGATGGAATTTTTCAATCACATCACGGATGGTGAAGAAGTTACCCAAAGACTTCGACATTTTTTCGCCATCAACATTGATGAAGCCGGCATGCATCCAGTAGTTCACATACTGTTCACCTGTCGCTGCTTCAGACTGTGCAATCTCGTTTTCATGATGCGGGAAGCTTAAGTCAGCACCACCGCCATGAATATCAAAATGATTGCCGAGGCAGCAGGTAGACATGGCTGAACATTCAATATGCCAGCCTGGACGGCCATTGCCCCATGGTGATGCCCAAGAAGGTTCATTTTCTTTGGCATGTTTCCAAAGTACAAAGTCAAACGGGTGTTTTTTCTCAACTTCGACGTCTACACGTTCAGAAGCGCCTGCCTGCATATCTTCCAGTTTACGGCCTGAGAGACGCCCGTATTTGGCGAATTTTTCAACCTCGAAGTAAACATCGCCATTATTTGCCGGATATGCAGTCCCTTTTTCCACCAGCGTACCAATCATGTTTTGCATCTGATTGATGTAATCAGTGGCTTTTGGTGCTTCATCCGGTGCAAGACAGCCTAATTTGGCAAAGTCTTCATTCATGGCATCAATAAAACGGCTGGTCAGTGATGAAATGCTTTCCCCATTTTCATTGGCACGTTTAATAATCTTGTCGTCAATGTCAGTGATATTGCGTACGTATTTTACTTTCCAGCCCTGACTGCGCAGGAAACGGATAATATAGTCAAATGCAACCACCGTGCGTGCATGTCCAATATGACAGTAGTCATAGACCGTCATCCCACAGACATACAGATCAATCTGACCTTCTTTACGAGGCACAAATTCTACTTTTTTACGTTGCTCTGAGTTATATAGAACAAATGGTTGCATAGGTCTTCTAGAATGCTTTTACAAATGATGGCTCATCTTAACCTAAGCATTATTTTTCATAAAGTTTTAAGAAAAGTTTTCAAGACTTTTTCTGCGGTTATTTCTATATTGAACCGTACCGGGTTTGTCGGAGAGTCAATATTCTGAGTGAGAAGCACTGCTTCGCAAGGTTCGATGACAAAATTAAAATATACCCCTGAAATCAGAGAAAGAGCGGTTCAATTATGGATTGAATCTGAAAAAGATCATCCTTCTACTTGGGCTGCAATCACAGCTATTGCGCCTAAGATTGGTTGTACTCCTGAAACACTTCGTGCCTGGCATCAAAAGCATTTAGATCAGCAAAATCCTATTAAAGTACAACAGATATCTGATCAAGAAAAAATGAAGCAAATGGAACTTGAAATTAAAGAATTAAAGCGTGCCAATGAAATTCTACGTAAAGCAGCCGCTTTTTTCGCCCAGGCGGAGCTCGACCGCCCACACAAATAATGGTGGATTTCATCCATAACAATAAAGACCTATCTGGCGTTGAGGCTATTTGTAAGATTTTACCGATCGTAGCCTCTACCTATTATCGAACCCTAGATCTCGTTGATGAAAAGCATCGCTTTGCAAGGGAACATCGAGCGAAACGAGATCTACATGATGAGCATCATGCTGAACAAATTAAACGAATTTGGAAAGAAAGTTCAGGTCGATATGGTGTGCGTAAAGTCTGGCAACAATTGAAACGTGAAGGTTATGTTATCGCACGTTGTACAGTTGCTCGATTGATGCAGAAGCTAGGTATACAAGGTGTTTGGCGTGGTAAGAATAAACAAACCACCCGTAGCCGAGATGATCAAAAAAGAGCAGATGATTTAGTGAAACGTAATTTTAATGCTGATCATCCTGACCAACTGTGGGTGAGTGACTTTACGTATATTCAAACTCATTCAGGCTGGGTCTATACCGCCTTTATTATTGATGTGTTCTCACGAGCAATTGTTGGATGGAAAGTATCGACACGGATGAATACAGATATGGTGCTCGATGCATTAGAGCAAGCATTGCACGATCGAGGCATGCCAAAGAATGTGATTCATCATTCCGATAGAGGTGTTCAATATCTTTCTAATCGCTATACCAATCGTTTAGAAGCTGCAAATTTACGAGCATCAGTCAGTACAACTGGTGATTCATACGATAATGCTCTGGCTGAAACGGTGAATGGCTTATACAAAACAGAGGTGATTGAATATTTAAAAGCAGATTGGCAAAGTTTAGCAGATGTACAACTTGCGACATTAAATTGGGTAGATTGGTTCAATAAAAAGCATGTACACAGTGTACTGGGTTATGTATCGCCTTTTGAGTTTGAAGCAATGTACTATGATAAGATTAACCCGTTAGGTCAGGTGGTCTAACTTAAATAAAAAAATCTCCGATAAATCCGGTAAGGTTTACCTAGGTGACACCGGAAGGTGGCGGTGGTCCGAATTACCCGAATATGTAAGGTAATCCGTATGAATAAGAAATCTTTTTCTTGTTCATATACCCAATTTTGAAGCAGTTATAACTAACACTTCACTTTAATTTTTTAGGTAATCCCAGTTCCCTAGGGAGCTGGGATTAAAAATAATCAAGAATAAAAACAGATTCATGTCTTTTTCGTTGACTTGCTGCTTAGACCAGCTTAATAACTGTAAAATACAGTGCCTCAGTAGAAAACCAACACCTTATCTAGTGATTTTTATCCATATACGTTGTCTTTAATTAAAATTAATTGCCTGAATATACAAACACTTTAGTCGTATTTCTCTTTGGCTCTTCATATTCAAAATGCTATTGTACAAAAAGTTTCCAATTTCTCATTTTCTAATCACGATCTAGTTTCATGACTTATAAACTGAATGCCCGACATCTGGTGCTAGACCTGCTCTATGCCTCACATAACTCTACTGTTAGCATCAAACAGATGTTATGTGCAGCAGATTTATTAGGAATCTCTGACAACAGCTTGCGGGTTGCAGTCGCACGACTTAATCAGGATCAGATCATTCAATCAGTAGAACGCGGCATTTATCAGTTAATTGAAAAAAAATTTGATACTTCTTTTATTAGCCTGAACAAACATCCCAATATGCAGACCGCTACGGCTTGGGATGGTAAGTACATTCTGGTTTATACCGGTGCTTTGGGGCGAGTAGATCGTACGGCCTTATCTAAACGGGAAAAAGCCCTGCGTTATTATGGATTTCAGGAATTGGAACAGAACGTGTTTATCCGCCCGGACAATTTGCAACTTGGTTTGAACGAGCTTAAATCAGCAGCCGTCAAGTTTGGTCTGGATCAAGGCGCACGATTTTTTCAGGTCAGCGAGATCGATCAGCACACCCATGTATCTGCACTTTGGGATATTCATGGCCTGCATCAAACTTATTTGAATATCAGCCAGGAAATTGAACAATGGTTTGAAAACCATCAACAGTTATCCTTGGCTGAATCAGCTAAAACCGCCTTTTATCTGGCAAAATCTGCTGTATTTAGTCTGCGTGCAGATCCGCTATTGCCTGAAGAATGGCTAGATGCTCCAGCCCGACAAAAGTTTGAACTGGCTGTACGGCGTATGGAGGAGCAAGGCCAGCAGTTATGGCAGCAATATTTTCAACAACAAGGTGTATAATTTATTTCCTACATGCTCACAAAAATAAATTGACTGTAATATTTTAATTCAAATATAGTGATAAGAAATACAAGAATTAGATCAAGGCAGAATAATGAACAGTAAAGTGAGCGTCACAGAGCTATTTAGCCGTGAAGAAATTAGAGAGCTGACTACCCCATCCGATTTACAGGGTGCTCTGGCAGTGGGTTCAACTTGGGCTGTGATTGTTTTGACCTTTGGCACAGTCGCTTATAGCTGGAAATATTTACCAGTCTGGGGAAAAATATTGATGTGTGCCTTGGCATTAGCCATTCTGGCAGGTCGTCAGCTGGCTATGGCCATTTTAATGCACGATGCCTCACACCACAGTCTGTTTAAAACCAAGTGGCTAAACACATACTTTACTGACTGGTTGTGTGCCCGTCCGATCTGGAATGAGGTCGGTAAATATCGTCCTTATCATTTGAAACATCATGCCCGCACCTCTCAACCTGATGATCCAGATTTAGGTCTGGTCAAAAACTTTCCAATTACTAAACAATCATTATTCAGAAAATTCTTTAGAGATCTAAATGGTCAATCCGGCCTGAAATTTCTGACTGGTCGTGTCTTAATGGATTTAGAACTTCTGGAATGGAGTGTTTCTAATGATCCGAAACCAATTCCTCGTGGTAATCGCAGTAACTTGGAACTGGCCAAGAATCTGTTAAAAAATAGCTCGGGCATGCTGATTTCCAATGCTGCCCTATTTTTTGCACTTTGGGCCAGCGGTCATCCGAAACTTTATTTATTATGGCCCCTAGCTTATATCACCCCTTTCCCACTGTTTATCCGTATCCGGGCAATGGCTGAGCATGCTGGTCTAGAAACTAGCCATTCTGCATTGACTAATACCCGTACCACCCGTGCAGGCTGGCTAGCGCGTGCTTTCGTTGCACCGATTCATGTAAATTATCATATTGAACATCATTTAATGGCCTCTGTTCCACATCAAAATCTGCCCAAAATGCATCAGATGTTGCGAGAGCGCGATTATGTGAAAGCACCACCGAGTTATAAAGATGTAATTGTGTCATTATTAAAAGGCTAAAATAAAAGATCGAAGTTTAAAAATACATCAAGTGTGATGGCAAAATTTCTCACACTTAATGTTGATGGCTTTCCTTATGCTCATGCTGTTCATGTAAATGGTCCGATTGCCGATGCTGTTCTGGGGGACAATCTTCTGCTTCAATTTGCAATGTCATCTCGGTGATGTGATGTTCATGATGCAACATCTCCAACGCCTCCTGATGCAACTTTTTATAGTCAACGTCTGGCGCAACTAAATGCACCGTCAACATCACCTTCTTGGAAGTAATCGCCCAGACTTTTAGCTGATGAATATCTTCAACACCGTCTAGCGCCAGTAGGTCATGGCGCAGTTTTTCAATATCGATTTCATCAGGAACCCCTTCTAGCAGAATATTGATACTCTGTTTCAACAAAATCCATGTCCGTGGAATGACCCAGAATCCGATCATGACCGCAATCACGGTGTCGATCCACATCCAGCCACTGAAATAGATGATGATTGCGCCAATAATGACACCCACCGAACCTAGTGCATCACTCAGTACTTCCAGATAAGCTCCTTTAATATTCAAGCTTTCCTGACTGCTAGAAACCAGAATTTTCATGGAAATCAGATTAATAACCAGTCCAAGTATGGCGACAATCAACATGCCCAGACTTTCAATTTCAGGAGCATGGCTCAGGCGCTGGTAAGCTTCAAACAGGATATACATCGCTACCAGAAATAGCATAATCGCATTAAACAAAGCCGCCAGAATTTCAAAACGCTGGTAGCCAAAGGTACGTTTATCATCTGCTGGTTTTTGCCCGATCTTAATCGCAGCCAGTGCAATCGCCAATGCAGCGGCATCTGTAAACATATGTGCCGCATCAGAAAGCAAGGCCAAACTCTGAGTCATAAAACCGGCAATAACTTCTACAATTAAAAAGGCTGTCGTCAGAGCTAAGGCGATGGACAGTTTTTTAGCATTCTTCGCACTAACTTCTACATGACTATGATCATGATGATGTGATCCACCCACCTTATACTCCTTTTCATTTGAATCTGATTCTAAGTTTTAGCTACTTCTTATTACCTATACTTTCTATAATACGCCTGCGCTGCTGATATTTAAGCAATTTTTTGTATAGCTTGGCTCTCTTTTAAAATATCCATGTTTATTCATTAAGCAAATTCAGCGCTTGAATTATTAAATTTACCTCTCTACCCGATATAGAATCAAAACTCAGCATGAGTACGCGGTTTTTCATTTTCCAAAATCCAGGACTGCACTGAAGATCGCTGAAAATTACGCTGGATATAAGCCTGAATCTTTTCGGGAAGCTCAACATCGTGACTAAGCAGACGATGCAGCATAAAGGCTAGATCAAAGTCTGCAATTGACCATTGTTCGGTGAGCCATAGCTCTTCAAGTAAAGTTTCTGTGATTGCCAGTAAGCGCTGAATATCCTGCATGGTTTCAGCCGATGCGATTAAAGGCCTTTTAGGTGGAACAAAGATCGAAGTTGAAGGCATATCCTGCCGGATAGAGGAAAAATCAGTTTTAATTAAGGCCTGAACGGCGCGGCATTTTGCTCTAGCTTTCATCTCTGCAGGATATAAAGCAGGATAATCCGGTGCCGGAAAAGCGTCTTCCAGATATTCGGTAATCGCCCAAGATTCAAATAAATGAAAATCATCAATGATCAAACAAGGGACTTTGCCACTCGGACAAATTTTACGATAAGCCAAAGATTGCTGTTCCAGCAGATTCAGATCGATCATTTTTTCCTGAAAGTTGAGTCCTTTCTCTTTTAAAGCCACATAAACCGACATGGCATAAGGACTGATACGTTTTTTATCGACATATAAGCAGATATTGTGCATTTTTTATCCTGCCTCTTATGATTATCCACTGCTTTCTACTCTAACGCCTTTTTTATAGAAAAGGAAAATATCGCTGCATATTGATACAAAGCGGAGTCTTAGGCTTACAGAGAATTGCCGATTCGAATGAATCATCTACCTAAGGCTAAATCACCGGATTAAAAAGACTTCTAATTTTTTGCAGAATAACGTTAAATAAATATTTTCCATTTAGACCTGACTGCTATGCTGAACCTTGACCACTTCCCTGATACCGTATATGCCATTCAACATCTGGCTTTTGAAGACCTAGGTGCCTGGGAAAATGTGTTTTATCAGCTAGGATTACGTGTTCGCTATTTTGAAGCTGGAATTGATGACCTACGAAAGGCGTATGAATATAAAGGTCTGACAATTATTTTAGGGGGTCCAATTGGTGTCTATGAAACGGTGGACTACCCTTTCTTACAACAAGAAATAGACGTACTTAAAGTGCGTTTAGAGAAGAATTTACCCACTTTAGGTATTTGTCTGGGTGCTCAACTCATTGCTCATGCACTCGGTGCTAAAGTCTATGCAGGACATAGCAAAGAAATTGGCTGGTCTAAACTCTGTCTTGCCTCTATTGAAAATAATCCACTAAAAGCTCTCGAAGATATCGACGTCCTGCATTGGCATGGTGATACCTTTGACCTTCCTGCACAGGCTGAATTGCTGGCCAGCTCTGATCTTTATCCAAATCAGGCCTTTCGGGTAGGACAGAATATTCTAGCACTACAATTCCATGCTGAAGTAGCCAGTGAAAGTTTAGAGAAATGGCTGATTGGACATACCTGTGAGTTACGCAAAGCCCAAATCAATATCCCCACCTTGCGGGCGGATCATCAAAGCTATGCACCCGCGCTTGAACAGGCAGCCAGTTCGGTATTGATGCTTTATTTAGAAAACCTGCAACTTAAATAACCGTAATAAAAAAGCACCCTATTGGGTGCTTTTTTAATTTGTCATTCTTACTTTTTCGGAGCAGGTACAGAAGCCTCGGTAGTAATGTTCACTGTAATTTTATCGCCCACATTTGGAACATAGCCGCCTACCCCAAAGGCTGAACGGTTAAATGAAGTGGTTGCATTAAAACCAATCGTTTGTAATTTGGTCATTGGATGTACGCCTTGTTTATTTAAAACTGCATCCAGTACCACAGGTTTAGTGACATCTTTCACGGTTAAGTTACCGGTGATTTTGTATTTGTTTTTGCCTAAAGCCTGAACTTTAGTACTTTTAAAAGTGATATTCGGATATTTGGCAGCATCAAAAAATTCTGCTGTCTTAATATGGTCATCCAGCGCTTTCACATTCGTATTAATGCTTGCAACCGGGATATTCACATTGACCGAAGAATTCGCAGGTTTTTCATTATCAACATTAATCGTACCCTGTATATCACTGAAGTTTGCAGATGGTGTAGAGAAACCAAAGTGGCTCCAAGAGAAAACCGTTGCTGAATGAGTCGGGTCAATCGTATAAGCCACTGGTTTTGCCATAGAAAATGTTGCTACAGATGCGACTGCCAAGCCTAATGCTAATGTTTTTAAATTCATGTTTTTATCTCACGTTTTGGATTTTATTAAGTGTATAGAATCTGGAACCGTTTACAGCCTTAAAGATAAAACGTTTTGTTGCAGCAATGAAACGATAAAATTGTAAGTTATTTTTTTAATTTTTGAGCTTTAATCCATACGGTACTGAATAAATCCAGTTTTCTTGGCGACTTTGTTATACAATGCTTGCGCCTAATGATTTGATTCCTGAGTCAGCCAGTAAACCCGGTCGCAATTACGCTGCTGCGCTACCTGATAGACATGCTGAATCAACTTTCGCGCCACGCCCCGTCCGCGATAGTCCGGATAGGTAAATAGATCCTGCAAATAAGCATATGGTCTTACTGTCCAGCTACTGTTATGCTCGATGACATGCACAATCCCAACGACCTTTTCATCAATCAAGGCCGCAAAACCGTACATTGAATCTAATTCATAATTGGTTAATTTATCCCAGGTATTTTTACTTACCTCATCCGAAATTTGCGTTTGATAAAAGCGTTGATAGTCTTGCCATAAAGATAGCCATTCTGACTGTGATATTTGCTCTAGAGATTTGATCTGGATCTGGGGCTGTATATTCATGTTTAACTGCTTCTTTGGCTTATTTCTTTAATTTAAGTCGTTTCGATAGTGGTCGCGGAGTTTTTATAGCAACTTCAACTTAGCTTTATCTCATCTGGCGCTCATAAGCAACCTGTCAGATGGAAATCATCCGACATAAAAAAAGCCCCAATTAGGGACTTTTTACGCTTTATATTTAAAGTTTTTCAACCAGAATACGATCCACCTGTTTCAAACCAGAATGCTTTTCATGGTTCTTGCGACGTACTTTAATGATTTTTTCTTCAGCCATTTCCTGAAGTAATAGCTCAACCGCAACCATTGCTTCAAGGGGGAGATCCTGCCCGATCCATTTCTGCTCGCCTGCATCCATTAAAGTAATTTCGTCACTAATTTGTTCATACAAGCTCATGTTTATCTCACTCTTTCATTTCAATTATGGGAGAACACTTTTTAGCGGTTGCCACATGAAAACAAGGCTAGAAAGCAAAAAAACAAAAGACGCCCCAAAACTGGGGCGCCCTTAAAAAACGACTTAATCAGTTGATTAAGCAGTAATCTCTTTTACAGCTGCTACAACAGCTTCAGTTGTAATACCGAAGTGTTTGAACAGGTCTTTAGCAGGTGCAGATTCACCGTAAGTGGTCATACCGATCACACGACCATCCAGACCTACAAATTTCCACCAGTAATCTACATGTGCAGCTTCAACCGCTACACGTGCACGAATCGCTGCAGGAAGAACTGATTCACGGTAAGCAGCATCTTGCTTCATGAATTCTTCAGCACATGGCATAGATACGACACGTACACCTTCAAGCTGTGCATAAGCTTCCATTGCAAGAGAAACTTCAGAACCAGTCGCAATGATAATCGCTTTCAATTCGCCTTTTTCTTCAGCCAGAACATAACCACCTTTCGCTACATTCTCAATTTGTGCTTGAGTACGAGTCTGGAATGGCAGGTTTTGACGAGAGAAGATCAACGCTGTTGGACCTTCTGAACGCATCAAAGCAGATTTCCAGGAAATCGCTGCTTCAACGGTGTCACATGGACGCCATGTATTCAGGTTTGGAGTACCACGTAAAGATGCGATTTGTTCGATTGGCTGGTGTGTAGGACCATCTTCACCCAGACCGATTGAATCGTGAGTGTAGACATGAATCACACGTTGTTTCATCAGCGCAGACATACGTACTGCATTACGTGCATATTCCATGAACATCAGGAATGTTGCTACATAAGGAATGAAACCGCCATGCAGTGCTACACCATTGGCAATCGCAGTCATACCAAATTCACGTACGCCGTAATGAACATAGTTACCTGCTGGATTGTCCTGTACGCCTTGTGCACCTTTCCAAAGTGTCAGGTTAGAACCTGCAAGGTCAGCAGAACCACCTAGTACTTCTGGTAATGAAGGTACAAGTGCTTGCAACGTATTTTGGCTCGCTTTACGTGTAGCAATGGTTTCTTCTTTTGCATTTACTTCAGCGATATAAGCATCCGCTTTTGCAACAAAGTCAGCTGGAAGATCACCAGAAAGACGACGTTTTAATTCAGCTGCTTCAGTTGGATATTTTGCTGCATAAGCGGCAAAAGTTTCGTTCCATGCTGCTTCAGCTTGTGAACCTTTTTCTTTGGCATCCCAAGCTGCGTATACATCCTCAGGAATGACAAATGCTTCGTCTGACCAGCCAAGCGCTTCACGAGTCAATACGATTTCGTCATTACCCAAAGGTGCACCGTGACAGTCTTCTTTACCCTGTTTGTTCGGTGAACCTAAACCGATCACTGTTTTACACATGATGATGGTTGGTTTGTTCGCTTCAGCTTTCGCTTCTACAGTCGCTTGACGGATTGCATCTGCATCATGGCCATCAACTTTGATCACTTGCCAGCCATAAGACTTGAAGCGTTGTTCTGTATCGTCAGAGAACCAGCCTTCAACTTCACCGTCAATTGAAATGCCGTTGTCGTCATAGTAAGCAATCAGCTTGCCTAGACCTAAAGTACCTGCCAAAGAACATGCTTCGTGAGAAACACCTTCCATCAAGCAGCCATCGCCCAGAAAGCAGTAAGTGTAGTGATCAACAACTTTGATATCGTCTTTATTGAATTGCGCAGCTAAAGTTTTCTCAGCCAGTGCAAAACCAACAGCATTTGCGATACCTTGGCCTAATGGGCCAGTGGTTGTTTCAATACCCGGTGCATAGCCCAATTCTGGGTGACCTGGAGTTTTAGAATGAAGTTGACGGAATGCTTTAAGATCTTCAATTGAAAGATCATAGCCCGTTAAATGAAGAAGTGCGTATTGAAGCATAGAGCCATGGCCATTCGACAATACGAAACGGTCACGGTTAGCCCAATTCGGATTTGTTGGGTTATGGTTTAAGAATTCACGCCAAACCACATCAGCGATATCTGCCATCCCCATTGGAGCACCTGGATGTCCTGAGTTTGCTTTTTGCACAGCATCCATTGCCAATACACGAATTGCGTTTGCAATACGACGTTCATTAAGCGGGGTTGTCATAAATCAGCGTCCAAATAAATTCAGAAGAAATAGGAAATGATGAAAAGACTTTCAAAACTGCCGTCTATTGTCTTAAAAAAACAGCGAGGGGTAAAGACTAGCCTACAATATTTATCAATTTATTGATGTTGTATTTACCTATCGGATAAATATTCTGCACTTTTAAGATGCATTGATTGACTAGAGTCTAAGTTAGATTCTAATAAAATGATAAATCTGGGATTATTCTTAACTATTTTTTATAAATTAAACTTTCACAATATGTTGAATTCCTTTTCAGGATACATGCATATAGGGATCAAAACAGAAGATCCGGATTTAAATAAATAATCTTTCCAGGCTATAAAAATGCATATGTGAATATCTATTGTTTGCCCAAGGTCCCCAGACATAAAAGATAAAGGTTAAAGTTAAATCAGGCTAATCGATACCACGAAAATTATTGTCCTCGGCAATCTTTAGGTAAATAACGCTGACTGATATCGCTCGACGAACAACTGCCGCTATAAACATCAAAAGCGATGGATTTCCCACGGATTGCCGTATCTACCCTATCCTGCCGTAGCTTAAATTCAATCCGACAAGCGGCATTGATCACGACTTTTTCAATATATTGGGTTCCGCTGCCAATTTGACGGCCTGCATCACAATGTCCATCAGAGGCAATAAATTGAGTTCGATAGCTACCTGCCTGCTCAAAAACCTCTGTTAGTTGGCTTCGCACTACATAACTGTGATAACTCATGCCTGCTACTGTCGCCAGAATGGCAATAATCGTGAGTACAATCATGACTTCAATCAAGGTAAACGCCTTTTGATACATGCTTTTCCATCTCCGTACAGTCTTTTAAACAAATCCATACCAAAAGATTTCGCCACTTCCTGACAGGCGGTTTCTGAAGACTTGAAGCTACTATGCAGAGTCGTACTATTTGCAGCAAGGCTGTCTGTCGTGTGGTCAATACACCCACCTTAATTTATTAATAGAATGATCACTTTCCTTGATATTTGAGGCATTTAATTTTTATATTTTTCTTAGTACTTAGTTATGCAAATTTGTTTAGAAATATCACTGCTTAATAAGCGTCTCTTATCAATTCACAGATTATTTATTAAGTTTATTAAATGAATCCACCCTGCTGTTTAATTAGGCATATCAGTTTTTTTAATTCCAATAATCAAATAAAAGCACAATAATTTGAAACAATTTCGTGCAATTTTGTCGAGTTGCGCTAGTCCTAGAGCACAAGTCGATGTAACATATCGGGTCTTTAAATTTAACTGTGATAGGACTATGCGCGAGTACGCTGTATTTACTTCGGAATCTGTAAGCGAAGGCCATCCAGATAAAATGGCTGACCAAATCAGTGATGCTATCTTGGATGCAATCTTAAAAGAAGACCCATATGCACGGGTTGCTTGTGAAACGCTTGTAAAAACAGGTGCGGTTGTACTTGCCGGTGAAATCACAACAACTGCGAACATCGATTTTGAAGCGGTTGTCCGCCATACCGTTAACAGTATTGGTTATCATCATTCTGACCTTGGCTTTGATGGTTCGACTTGTGCGATCATCAACATGATCGGTAAACAGTCTCCTGAAATTGCTCAGGGTGTAGACCGTCAGAAACCGGAAGATCAAGGTGCCGGCGACCAAGGCTTGATGTTTGGTTATGCCAGCCGTGAAACTGATGTACTTATGCCTGCGCCAATTTCTTATGCGCACCGCTTAATGGAAAAACAGGCTGAATTACGCCGTAACGGTACATTGCCTTGGTTACGTCCAGACGCAAAAAGCCAGGTGACTTTCGCTTATGAAAATGGCGTACCTGTTCGTCTAGATGCTGTTGTGCTTTCGACTCAACACGATCCTGAAATTTCACAGGCTCATTTAAAAGAAGCTGTGATTGAAGAAATCGTGAAAAAAATCATTCCTGCCGACATGTTCCATGCAGATACCAAATTCCACATCAACCCGACCGGGATGTTTGTGATCGGTGGTCCTGTAGGTGACTGTGGTCTGACTGGCCGTAAAATCATTGTAGACACTTACGGTGGTATGGCACGTCACGGTGGCGGTGCATTCTCTGGTAAAGATCCATCGAAAGTTGACCGTTCTGCTGCTTATGCAGGCCGTTATGTTGCGAAAAACATTGTCGCTGCGGGTCTTGCAGACAAATGTGAAATTCAGGTGTCTTATGCGATTGGTGTAGCCGAGCCTACTTCAATTTCAATCAATACCTTCAATACAGGCAAAGTGTCTGATGAATTGATCGTGCAATTGGTACGTGAGCACTTTGACCTGCGTCCATACGGTATTACCCGTATGTTGAACCTGATCCAACCGATGTATAAACAGACTGCTGCTTATGGTCACTTTGGCCGTGAAGGTTCAGATACTGCATTTACTTGGGAAAAAACTGACAAAGTCGAAGCACTTAAAGCCTCTGCTGGTCTATAAGTTTTTAGGTTTTAAAAGCTCGCTTTATGCGGGCTTTTTTATGGCTTCTACTTTTAGCTTGACAAAAATTGAGCCGGAAATAGTTGTGTTTTGTTACATCTAAAACTACATCTTAAAGCAGATAAACTCACTTTTTATAAGCAGTGAGAAGCAATCCACACAAGGTTTGTAAGAAAATACATTCAAATAATCAGACGATTTATATTTAGCAGAAATTATATAAGTCTTTATAAAAATTACATTTAGCGAACAAATTCTGATCTAATTATTAGCATAAATTCAAATAAATACTCGCTAGACTGTTTTTCGACCTTACAACTACAAAGGATATGACACGATGAATAAATTACTTGTTGCTTTGGGTTTAGCTGCAACCGTTGCTTTAGTGGGTTGTAATAAGAAAGAAAATCCTGAAACAGGTGCGACAACTGGCGAACATTTAGAAAATGCTGCTACTCAAGCCGGCCATGATATGGAAGATGCCACTCATGAGGCTTCTCAAGAAACTGATCAAGCCATGGATAATGCGGCTGCAAATGCTTCCCGTGCCGCTGATGAAGCCGCCGCTGCGACTTCTCGAGCAGCCGATGCCACTGCTGAAGCCGCTAAAAACGCGACTGCTGCAACTGCCGGTGCTATTGAAGAAGGTGCAGGCAAAGTACGTGAGAAAGCTGAAAATTAATTTTTAAAGCTTTCAATCTTTAAAAGCCTGCTTTGCAGGCTTTTAAACTTTTTATACGTTTCACTATTAGACGGGTGATTGTTCTAAATAAAATGATATCTTCTGAAATAATCACGACCTTATATCACTTAAAGTCATAATTATTATCAGTTATCAGGATGTTTAATTGACTCTTAGTAGCCTTAGATCAGCCCATTTTAGTGAGAAATTGCGTAATATACGCGACTTTATTTTTAAAGCTTGATCTCCCATGTCTGTTATTGCTGCGTCTTCCCAGCGATCGAATCTCTCGGTCTGGGTGGCTTTTATTTTACTTGTATTAGGAACTGTCGGTGCTTATCACATCGTAGGTCTGAACCAAGCTCTATTATTTCTGGTGGGTGGTGCACTGGGTATGACCTTGTATCATGCATCGTTTGGTTTTACCTCCAGCTGGCGCGTTTTTATTAAAGAACGTCGTGGTCGTGGCTTACGTGCCCAAATGATCATGTTAGGTCTTGCTGTCTTGCTATTTTTTCCTGCTTTAGGCGCAGGTGAACTGTTTGGTAATCCAGTTCAAGGCTTTGTCAGTCCGGTTTCACTGTCTGTGGTGATCGGTGCATTTATTTTCGGGATTGGCATGCAGCTCGGTGGCGGTTGTGCATCAGGTACACTTTATACTGTGGGTGGTGGTAGTGCTCGTATGCTGGTCACCCTGTTTTTCTTCTGTGCCGGCTCACTGATTGCGACTTCGCATATTGACTGGTGGTTTAACCTACCTCATTTCGCACCTATCTCCATTGTAGAAAGTTTTGGTGTCATTCCTGCACTTGTTTTGAGCTTTGTCGTTTTTGCTGTTATTGCTGCTGCAACTGTATTTTTTGAAAAGAAACGTCATGGCAATTTAGAAGTTGAACCTCAAAGCCAGCATCAGGGCTGGAAACGTTTTTTACGTGGTCCATGGCCATTAATCTGGGGCGGAATCATTTTAACCCTGCTTAACTTTGCTACTTTGGCGCTGGCTGGTCGTCCATGGGGGGTTACTTCTGCCCTTGCTGTCTGGGCCGCGAAATCTGCAAGTTTTGTTGGAATTGATGTCGCCTCTTGGGCGTATTGGCAGCAACCAGCAAATGCCAAAGCCTTATCTGAATCACTCTGGTTCGATATTACATCCATGATGAACTTTGGCATCATGCTTGGTGCATTATTGGCCGCCAGTCTGGCAGGTAAATTTGCACCGAACTTCAATATTCCAAAACGTTCATTGGCTGCTGCAGTTATTGGCGGCTTGATGCTCGGCTATGGCGCTCGTCTGGCTTATGGCTGTAATATCGGTGCCTATTTTAGTGGTATTGCTTCGGGCAGCGTACATGGCTGGTTATGGCTGGTCTTCGCATTCCTTGGAAATGGTCTGGGTGTAAAACTTCGTCCAATTTTCTTCCCCGGTGAGAAACCTCAACCAGAAAAATTAACTGGTTGCTAAATAAAAAGTCCATCTTTGTGATGGGCTTTTTTTATAGCTTAATACTTACAACGCAGCTTTTAAGTTACAGCCATAATTCATGGTCTGTTGCACTTGGCGATAAGTGGTATAACGATCCAGAATAAAAGTATAGAACTGATCGCTAGATGCAAAATTGGATTTCAGGTCTTCATTCTCGGCTTTAGGTAACTGGATCTTGTCGACCAGATTCAGATTATAATGCCCCAAGCGAAACATTTCGGCAAAATAGCCATTCATCATGTCACAGTAGGCTACTTTACTGGATTTTAGAGCAGTCCGGCTGACAGGATGCTGGTTTAAAGTTTGCAGGTTATTCACATCCAGAGGCAATTGATGAGAAAAGGCAATGCTTTCTACTTTTTTAAATTGCTGAAAGTCCTGTGCCAACTTACTGTTTAGATCATCAAAACGTTGCTGTAATTCCTGTGCACTTTTAACCTGATATTTACCCGGATCTACTGCTACTTTCTGTTGCTCTGCTGAACACGCAGCCAATCCAGTTACCATAGCTAAGGATGCCAGCCATACCTTCATATCTATACACTCGATCTAAATATTAGCTGCCATTATGCCTTAAACTTGGGCAAAGATTTTATTTAAAGTACTTTCTCATTCATATAACGCCAGTAGCGCTTAGGTACATACTGGATATGCAGTTTCATATTTTGTCGTGCCTGAATATTCACGCTTTTAAAATAATCTTTCCAAAGCTGATCATAGAGTACTTCTTCATCATCCAGTTCAATACTAAAAGACTGACTATGTCCAATCCGGATTTGTGGATCAACCATTTCTGCATTCATCTCTATCTGGTGCACATCATTTAAATCGTAATAGATGCCGTAGTGGCGCTGCTCATCATAAATTAACCAACGCTGATCTTGGTAACGTTCCTTAAAATGCCGGGAAATAATCGGCAGTACATTAAAATCCGGTTTGACCAAACTAAGGAACAATCCGTCTTTAGCTTTTTTGAAGCGAATAAAAGCTTCCATACGATGCTTTTCACGCCCGACCTGTTTGCACCATTGTGACATTCCGATGACTGCATGATGACCATAATCTTTATCAACCGGCCGCTGGTTTTGAAACACATAAACTGCAAAATCGAACAGGTTCTGAAATGCCTGTTCTTTTTCAGAAAGAAAAGCATAATAAAAGGCTTTTAAACTGCTGGATGATACTTTCTGTTTTAAGCCTTGCCAGACACGCTGCCCATGACTTTCATTCGAGGCCACATGAATAAAATCATCGAATAAGCCATTTTGTGCCTGCGGATTGGCAGTCACTTTGACATCAAATTCTTTAAATTCAAAAGCCCGAAAAACACAGCTTAATAAACCGGTCATGGTGCCATCAAAACAGTAGTGTGCCATTAAAAACCGAATCCCAGTTGAGGTGACAATTGTTGCTGATATTTGGATTGACCAGCTTGTAAAATCTGCTGGCGAATCTGCTGGGATTGCTGCTCCTTTTTAAATTTTGGTGTATCTGCACAGCGGATAAAATGCTGTGCCCGGTTATACGCCACGCCCATCCTTCTCAGTTGGTCAATATGAATCTGACCAAAACGGCGTGCCTGTACAATCTTTTTGGCAGAACGTACTCCAATGCCCGGCACGCGTAAAATCATTTTGTAGTCGGCTCGGTTAATATCAACCGGGAAGGCCTCAGGATGACGTAAAGCCCAGCTCAGCTTTGGATCAATATCCAGATCCAGATTTGGATGCTGGTCATCTACAATTTCATCTGCTGAAAATCCATAAAAACGCATCAGCCAGTCAGACTGATATAGACGATTTTCTCTTAATAAGGGTGGTGCTGAGCCAATTGCAGGTAAGGCTTTTTCTTCGGGATTAATCGGAATATAGCCAGAAAAATACACACGTTTCAGCTTAAACTCCTTGTAGTGCCGATCAGCCATCAAAATAATATCTTTGTCCGTCTCACTATGCGCACCAACCACCATTTGTGTGGTCTGCCCTGCAGGAACAAATTTAGGAACGGATTTGATGATCTTACGTTCATCTTTCAACTGGATTAAACGGTCCCGCACAATTCCCAGATCTTTTTGTACTTCTGTATGGGTTTTCTCTGGGGCAAACTTTTGTAAGCCTGCTTCGGTCGGCATTTCCAGATTGATACTCATCCGGTCGACATATAAACCTGCTTCAGTAATAATCTCCTGTGATGCTCCAGGAATGGTTTTGAGATGAATATAACCATTAAAATTTTCTTCAAGACGCAACTTTTTCACCACCTGCAACATCCGCTCCATGGTGTAATCTGCTGATTTAAAAATTCCTGAACTGAGAAACAGCCCTTCAATATAATTACGGCGATAAAAATTCATGGTCAGATCGACCACTTCCTGCACGGTAAATGCAGCACGTTTTACGTCATTGGAACGACGAGAGACACAATAGGCACAGTCAAAAATGCAGACATTGGAAAACAGTATTTTCAGTAATGAGACACAGCGGCCATCTTCAGTATAACTATGACAGATCCCGTTTCCGGTATTACCCAGGCCTTTGTCTTTATTTTTGCGGTTGCTGCCACTCGATGAACAGGACACATCATATTTGGCGGCATCAGCTAAAATTTGTAGTTTTTCTCGGATACGATCAGACATGATTTCAGCAAGTTGTTGGCTAAAAACCTATTATAAATTTTCCCTGTTCTGCACTATAGCTTTGCTGTCTTTTTGACGACATCTCATGTCGTAAGAAATGTAATTGAACCGTTATCCATACAGCATTATTTCAAAATAAAATAACCAATATGATTTGCTTAATTCTGCAGCTATAGGCAAAGTAGATAGAGTAACAGGGAGCAAATCTATGTCTTTATTAGAAAAACTTGGAATAAAACATCCTATTTTTTTGGCCCCTATGGCAGGCGTTTCCACACCTGAACTGGCAGCGGAAGTTTCAAATCAAGGTGGTCTGGGTTCGCTCGGCTTGGGAGCCAGCAGCGTAGAATCTGCGCGCCAGCAGATTTTAAAAACTCAGGAACTTACAGACTGCCCATTTCAGGTTAACTTTTTCTGTCATGACAGCCAGCCTCTTGATGAAAACGTAGCTCAAGCCTGGATTGACCAGTTTAAAGATAAATTTGCTGAATACGGAATTAATCCACCCACTCAATTGAACTGTATTTACCCAAGTTTTAAAGACAATGATGATTTCTTGAATCTGGTTCTGGAAACCAGACCATGTGCGGTCAGCTTTCATTTTGGCATTCCTCTTTCGCATCAGGTTCAGGCTCTAAAAGATGCCGGTATTCTGACAATGGTATCTGCCACCAATTTTGCTGAGGCCAAAGCCATTCAAGAGGCAGGGATTGATATCATCATTGCTCAAGGCATTGAGGCTGGAGGTCACCGGGGTATCTTTAGCACCAAGTTTGATGCCTCAGTCAAAACCTCTAATCTGGTCAAGTTAATAAAACAGCATTTTTCATTGCCGGTGGTTGCTGCAGGCGGAATCATGAATGGTGAACAAGCACGTCAGATGATGGACTTTGGCGCTGAAGCAGTACAATTAGGCACGGCATTTGTTCAGTGTAAATCTTCCAATGCCAATGACGCCTATCGTAAAGCGCTACTGTCCAAGCCGCTGACTCAAGTTAGTGCCAGCATTTCCGGCCGTCCAGCGCGTGGCATCATTAATCACTGGCATATAGACATCGACACTCCTGATCGTCTGGATGTACCTGCCTATCCATATACTTATGATCTGGCCAAGCAGTTACATGCAGCAGCGTCCAAACATGGTGATCAGGGTTATGGCGCGTTTTGGGCAGGTTCAAATGTGGCGCAAATTCGTGAGATGGAAGCCTCTGATTTAATTAATCAATTAGTACTGGAAATGAAACAGAAATAAAAAAAAATTTATTCTAAAAATAAAAAACCTCTCCAAAGAGAGGTTTTTTATATGGATTCTTTTAACGCGTCATACGATGCCAAGCATCTTTGATCGCAAATTTTGCTTCTTCCCAATTCAAACGAGATTCACCTTTTACCTGTTCCCATTTGGTTCGTAATTCAGGTTCGGCATGTTCGAAGTCAGTCTGACGGTCATATAGCGGACGGTTTTCATAACCCACCCGATAGGCACCACGATAGTCACGATCATAGTCAAGATCGCTGTAGGTAGTACGTGATTCAGTATAGTACGGACGGTTGGTATGCTCAGTTCTCCAGTAATCATCTTCCTGCTTAATCGTGTCCGGATGCTGATAATTATCTGCCTCTGGATGATTTTCTGGATGCTCGTAGTTATCCGTCTGTTTCGAATGATCAGGTGAAGCAATATCATTTCCTGCAATGCCGCCTACAACACCGCCAATGATACCGCCTACTACTGCACCTGGAGGACCACCTACCAGACCAGCAGTCGCTCCAACTGCTGCCCCGCCTAAAGTACCTGCACTGGTAGCAAGTACATTATCCTCGCCTTCATTCATATCTGGCACACGAGGATTATCTTTTTGAGGTGAATTCAAATCTGGTCGAGCACTGGCATCTGTTGCATCTTGATTTAATGCGTCACTACGTTCCTCTGGTAATTTAGTCGAGGTTTTATTGCCAAAGTCTGTAACTGGACGATTGGTATTTGTCATTATAGATCTCCCTTGATCATGAGAATGAACAAGATTGAATAAACATCTTGCCATGCTAGAAATTCAGCTTAGAGCAATTTCACGTAAACAATGTCCATGTCCTGTCCAATTTCAGTGAACTTAATATGCGGCTATGTTTACTACAGGCCTTAATGTAACGGAAGCATATAAAATCTTAGCTATAAGATAAAAAAGGTACTGTATTTACTACAGTACCTTTTGAAATAAGTAGGAAATCTATCTTTTTATTTAGTTTCTAACAGATTCACCTGATCTATTTGTACATCGCTCATGATATGTCCATGTTCCAGTAATCCATTAAAATAGTTTTCCACCACTTGATATTGATCGGCGGTGTTTTCTACCTGATACATATTTTGACGGAATTCATTGCTGGAACGTAAACCTTTGGTATACCAGGCAATATGCTTACGCGAAATACGGCAACCTGAATATTCACCATAAAACTCATAAAGCTCGGATAGATGTCCTAATAGCACATCTTTCACTTCAGCAATACTTGGTGCAGCAAGATGCTCTCCAGTTTCTAAATAATGTGCAATTTCACGAAAAATCCAGGGACGGCCTTGTGCTGCACGGCCGATCATAATGGCATCTGCACCTGTATAGTCCAGTACATATTTAGCTTTCTCAGGGCTATCAATATCTCCATTCGCAATCACGGGAATATTCAACATCCCTTTCACCTCCTTGATTAAAGAATAGCGTGCCGTATTGAGGTACATGTCTTCACGCGTACGGCCATGTAATGCCAGCGCTGCAATCCCTGCGTCTTCAGCACGTTTTGCAACTCGCAGAATATTTTCATGACCGTTGAGATAGCCCAAACGGGTTTTTAAAGTAACAGGAACATCAACTGCAGCAACAACCGCATCTAAAATACGTGCAACCAGATCTTCATCCTTTAACAAGGCAGAACCAGCCAACTTATTACAGACTTTTTTGGCTGGACACCCCATATTGATATCAACAATTTGCGCACCATTCGCGACCTGATAGCGTGCTGCCTCAGCTAAGTCATGCGGATCAGAACCAGCAATCTGTGCTGAGATTGGTGCCAGCTCACCATCAAAATTCGCCCGATATAAGCTTTTTTTACTCATGCGCAAGGTCTTGTCAGAAGTCATCATTTCACTGACTGCATGACCCGCACCAAAGTACTTGCATAAGGTTCTAAATGGACGATCGGTGACACCTGCCATGGGAGCGACAATCAAATTATTTGACAGTTGATAGGGACCAATATACATATAAATTCATCACTTTTCTGATGGGCATAGTATACTGCATCTGCCTTGTTCACTCATCTTTTCAATTTATTTATAACACCATGAACAAATATTTTGCTCAAGCTTTTTCTCTTAAGTCCTTATCCCTACTTGCTTTATCTATTAGCCTTGTAGGGTGTGGCAATGGTTCATGGTGGTCAAATGATGAACCAACTCTTGAAGTTGAACATATTCGCAAAGCCATTCCAGGTCGTGTCAGCCAGCGCGAATCCTGGGCACAAGATATTTATGACATTACTGACCAGCTCGGTATTCCACAAACTAAAGAGAATATCTGTTCAATCGTAGCAGTTGTCGATCAGGAATCTAACTTTAATGCAGATCCGGTAGTTCCTGGTCTTGGTGAAAAAGCCGTTAAAGAAGTTCAGGAACGGCTGGAAGAAAAATTTAAAGATAAACTTGGTGAAAGTATCGGTGGAACAGTTTCAGGATATTTCCAGGATGTACTAAAAAACCATCCAAGCCCAGAAGACAATTATTTAAGCCAGATGCGCCGGGTCAAAACCGAACGTCAATTAGATGAACTTTATCGTGAAATCTTTGATTACATGGCTAAGCATTATCATGTAAGTGCATTGACAGGTGCAGCTAAACTGTTTGGGCAAAATATTGGCGAAAAAATGAATCCGATTACAACTTTGGGTTCCATGCAGGTTCATATCAGTTACGCCAAGGAATATAAACGTCAAGGTGGTAGTATTGCTGATTTACGTAGTGACCTGTATAGCCAGTATGGCGGACTCTATTACGGGATTCATCGATTGATGATGTACCCTGCGGATTATGAAAAACCGATTTATCGCTTTGCTGATTATAACTCTGGGATGTATTCCAGCCGTAATGCAGCATTCCAGAGCATGTTAAATAGCTTAACCGAAGCTGAGTTGAGTCTGGATGGCGATTTACTGCTATACACTAAAGATGGCGCGATTCGCTCACAAAAGAGTCAATCTGAACGAGAGCTCATCAGCGTTTTTGCAAAAAATAATTTTATTATTACTGAACGTCAGATTCGGGCTGACTTAAAGAAAGAAAAAGTTAAAGATTTTGAAGATACTATGACTTATCGTGGCATCGGTAAACTTTATCAAGAAAAAACCGGTAAAGAGCCAATTTATGCAATGATGCCAGAAGTCGTGATCTCAGGCCCAAAATTGAGTCGTGAGTATAATACTAACTGGTTTGCCAGCCGTGTCGATGGTCGTTATCAAACATGCATGCGCCGCATCAAAAACATAAAACTCTAGCCTTATTTGACTTTGATGGAACCCTGTATCCTTATGACAGTTTCACAGGGTTCATTTTCTATGCTTTAAAGAAAAGGCAAATTCTGAAACGTGGACTTCGTATTCTGCCTTGGATTCAGGCTTACTATCTTAAGCTCTATCCTGCTCATGCGATGCGACCAAAACTGTATTACACCATGTTCAGAAATAGTCATGCGCAGGAAATTCAGCAGCTTGCCGAAGAATATGCACAGCGGCTTGTTTTAAGATTGAATCCCAAATTATTAAAGCAACTCAGACAACATCAGCAACTCGGGCATCAAGTCGTTCTCGTTTCAGCCTCGTTAAATTTATATTTAAAACCGGTTTGTACTTATTTAGGCATTGACCTGATTTGTAGTGAAGTAGAAATTCTGACAGGTGAAATGACAGGTTTATACAACACACCTGATTGTAGTAAGGATCAGAAGAAAAGCAGAATCTTGGAAAAATATAATTTAGAAGATTATGCTGAAATTTATGCTTATGGAAATAGTGAGGAAGATGAGGCAATGTTAAGCCTTGCACAGTATGCTTATTTAGAAGGAAGAGATAAAGTACTTCCATTACTTGAAATGAATTTACCCAAGTCTGAACTTAAAATAATTAATTAAACTGAGAATAATAAAAAACCGCTATGAACAGCGGTTTTTTATTGAAATCTATCTTACTTCTTAAACGGAAACGCATATTTCACGATACGTTTAATCACGCTGCCATACTGTTTTACCAGACTGGCATTATTATAGTTTAAGCCGTATTTTTTACATACTGCTTCTACTTTTGGCGCCATTTGACGATAACGGCGTGCAGGCACATCTGGATATAAGTGATGTTCAATCTGATGGCTTAAATGTCCAGTCAAAATATGAAACGCTTCAGAACCGGTTAAGTTTGAAGAACCACGAATCTGACGCATATACCAGTGACCACGGCTTTCATTTTCCATGACGGCTTTCGGAAACACTTCTACATCTTTAGTAAAGTGACCACAGAAAATAATACTAAAAGTCCAGATATTACGAAGACCATTTGCCACCAGGTTACCTGTCAATACCGGTAATGCTGCAGGACCTGCAATCAACGGAAAGAATACATAATCTTTGAATAATTGCTTACCAATTTTACGCTGCATTGGCTCCCATTCTTCAAGAGTTTGTTCTTTGGTTTTACGGCCTTTGAAGTATTTACCCAATTCAAGGTTTTGAATGGCTACGCCCCACTGGAATAACAAGCAAAATGGAATACTGTAAATTGGCTGTAATAAATAGCCCGGTTTCCAGCGTTGCTCAGGGAACAAACGCAACAAGCCATAACCAATATCATCATCCATACCTTTAATATTGGTATAGGTATGATGCTTGAAGTTATGGGTTTGACGCCAGTTGTCTGAAGTTCCGACAATATCCCACTCGTAAGTCTGGCCATTGAGCTTCGGATCATTCATCCAGTCATATTGACCGTGCATGACATTATGACCCAGTTCCATATTTTCCATGATTTTGGCAAAGCCTAATAAGCCTGTACCCATCAACCATGCTGGCGGAAACCAGCCTGCGAATAATAAGGCACGACCTGCAATCGATGAATAACGGATGCTCGAATATACGCGACGGATATATTTGGCATCTTTTTCACCTAAATCATCCAGCACTTCCTGTTTGATGGCATCAAGCTCACGTGCAAGTTCCTCTAGCTCAGATTGGGTCAGTTCACGGTTTTTAGGGTTTTTAAAATACTGTAATTTTACTGGCATATTCATAGTATAAAACTCGCTTATAAGTCGATGACAAGGTCAGTCTGCGCTGAGTTAACACAAATTTTTAAAAGATTACCTGGCTCGGTATTTTGTGCGCCATTGACCAGATTCTTGGTTGAACCTTCTGCTTTATTACAGGCACATTTATTACAGATGCCCATACGACAGCCATGGGTCGGTCGGATATTCTGCTGTTCCAGACCCACCAGAATCGACTGGCCTTTAGGAATCGTGACAATTTTTTTCGATTGAGTCAGGGTTACATTGACAAAACCAGTATCAGCTTCATCATTCAGACTCATGCTGAAAGCTTCACTTTTGAACAGTTTTGCTGAAGCAAACAGTCGTTCTGCAGTCGCAACAAAACCTGATGGTCCACATGCATAGACTGTGCTGTGTTCCAATGCCTGCAATTGATCTAGATAAGATTCATCAAGACGCGGCGCAGCCGGTTGTTCCTGAGTTGCAAATACCTGATAAGAAAAGTTTGAAAACTTTTGTGCCAGCTCTTCAAAACGCGCAATGAAAGCAGCATCCTGATTTTTCTTGACCCAATACCATAAAGTTACTGGTGCAACCAATTCAGCTTTATCTTTTAAAGCTTCCAGTATACTCAGCATTGGTGTAATACCACTACCCGCAGCAAGCAAAAGCAATGGGCTGCTCTGTTCTGGCAAAGTCATGTCACCGAAAGGTTGACCGAGTTCAATGATATCGCCGACTTCAGCCTGTTCAGCAAACCAGGTGGTAACCTTACCTGCATTCACTTTTTTAACCGTCAATAAAACATGCTGCTGATCAATACGGGTCAGACTATAGCTACGTTCATAACGAATGCCGTTCACCACCACAAATACAGGATGATGCTGGCCCGCCTGACCGAACTGGAATAAATGATTGACACGAATCGTCAGACTCAGCATATCCTGCGCAGCATTTTCTTTGCGCACGATCTTGCCTAAGGGCTGATTCATCGACCATAGAGGATTTAATTTCTGCATCCAGAAATTAATCGCATATGGATCAATCACACTCTCTTTCAGCGTATTTAATGGCGTTTTAAGCTTTTCGAGTACAGGCATCGTTTCAGACATCACCTTGGATTTTTAATTATTATACACTTGTATATATATTTGTATATACACTTGTATTGTTTCTAATCATTTCACAAGCTGGACTGCCTTCGTTATAATGTGTTAATGCCTTTTACTAATCACCTCATGAATGAGCCTTCAATGAAAATAAGCAGTGACGCGTCTTTACCATCGAAAAGCATTGATGAGCCCATTATTGTCCGTAGTGTGGGCCGTAAAGCCACCATTACCAAGGAAGAACTGTTTCAGGCTGCTTTAAACCTGATTGGACCACAAAAAAGTATTTCATCTTTAAGCTTGCGTGAAGTTGCCCGTGAGGCTGGAATTGCTCCGAACAGTTTTTATCGTCATTTTAAAGATATCGATGAACTGGCGATTGAATTGATTGATCGTGCCGGGATTGTGCTGCGTCAGATTCTCAATGAGTCCCGCCTAAAAGCATCGAAACAGAATAGTATTATCCGTAGTTCTGTCGAAGTCTTTATTGCCCAGCTGGATGCTGATGAAGGCAATTTAAGCTTGTTATTACGTGAAGGCTATACCGGTTCAAAATCTTATAAACAGGCAGTCGAACGCCAACTGAATTATTTCCAGCAGGAGCTTCAGGAAGACCTGATCCGTCTGGAACGACTTAATAATAAAAAATTATTTCATCCCGAGATTGCTGCCAGAGCGATTACCCAACTGGTATTTAATATGGGAGCCAATGTGATCGATATGGCACCTGAAGACCGTAAGGAAATTGCGGAACAAACCATGATCATGATTCGCATGATTCTGGAAGGTGCCCGTCATCTGGATCAGTCTCAGATCCGTTAAACCAGCTGAAAAAAAGACTCTTAGTGAGTCTTTTTTATTATCAAGATTAAAACTCATTCAATTTAGCTTTAACATGGTTTGCTGTCACTTCTGGATATTCTAGTGGAAACATATGTCCGCCCTGCACCACTGAATAATCTACCCGATAAACCTTATACATGCCTTGTGGTAAACCTTGCTGATAAAACTGGCTGCGCTCTGCTGTGATTAAATGTATCGGAACCTGTGGTGGTTTTCTTGGTGTACGCCACCACCAGGCCGGTACAGTCCGGAAAATTTCTGCCTCAACCTGTTTCGGAATAGCTAAAGTTACTCCTCCACGCTCTTGATCAGGTACAATCCCGCTCTCAATATAATCCTGAAAACATTGCTCATCAAAATGCTTAAACAGACGATTCGATCTCAGCGCTGCAACGGCGTCCTGTTTAGATGGCCAGTAATCCTTACGTTTTAGGGTAATACCTGCCGGAGTGAAGCGGTCAATACTTTTTAAGTTGAACTTTTTCACGACTTCAAACAATGCACTATTTTTCCCAATTACGAAAGGTGGATCCATGATCACCAGTTTGGAAAATAAATCCGGACGTTGATAGGCTGCCATTAAAGTTACCAAACCACCAAATGAATGTCCCAGCCCAATCACCTTTTGATCCGGAGATTGCTGCTGGATATCCTGTATCACTTCATTTACTAGATAACGCCAGTCTTTGGTAATTGGATAGGCTGGATTCATCCCGATCAGCGGAATCGCCTTGACCTGATATTCATCCTGAAAATAATTTAAAAACTTACGATAGCTTGCCGATGGAATGCCATTGGCATGAGTAAAATGCAAAACCTGTTTCATTATTTTCTTTGATCATTTCTTTATAAAGCCTGATAGAAGCTTAATATTAAAATATGAAATTCCACAGGATCTAAATCACCAATCTATGACCTTTAAGTCACTTTCAGCCTAGATCGACATATGGTCCATTATTTTTTAGAAATAGCCAGATTTTGCATCGGTAAAAAAGTGGCTCCACAACTGGCTTTATCTCCAGCAATGATTACAGCCCTACCTTTGACTATTGTAGATAAATCACTAGCAATTGCAGTAACCGTAGTTTGACACTTGGGACAGTAATGCTTCATGCCATTCAGATGCACTGCCATACCATTAATTAAAAAAGAGCTCTCACATTCAGAGACCATACCGCCATGGCTGGTTTTCGCGCCAATAGTGATCAATGCTTTGGACATGGTATTTTATTTCTTATTCTTAGGTGTGCTGATTTTAAACAATACAGAAAATATCAGCTAGCACAGCCCGACCAAGCACTTAATGAAGATTTAAATTTCAGTCATAAAAAAGCAGCCCGAAAGCTGCTTTTTAATTCATTAGGCCTTTATGGCTTAACCACGACCATTACCTGAATTGCTTCAGGTGTTACAGATAAACCTTCTAACAAACTCAAACCTTCTTTCTGCAATTTCTGTAAACGTGCGATTTCATCTTCACGGATACTTGGGTTGAACTGTTTTAAGTAAGTCAGACGGTCAATTTCATACTGCCATTTATTACCATACACTTCTTTAGCCTGCTGCTTGAAGTTTGGTAATGCTGAACGAGCCAATTCCAATGCTTGTTGATAACGCGCTTCAATTACTTCACGGCGCGCTTTCACTACCTGACGGCAGCTATTGCCATCTAAATGATGTAGATATGGTTTTAGGATTTCAGGCGCAATCTTCTGAGACAAGTCCTGACCTTTTTCACTCAGCAATACACGGATCAGCTGTTGTGGCAAGCTTGATGGCAAGTTTAGTGCTTTTGGTGCAACCACATCAACCTTGAACCACACTTCCATCAATACAGAACCTTGTGGTAACGCTGCAGACTTTAAGACTGCAACATTGGTACTACCAAAGCCCTGAGTATTGATCATTTCCATCACGCTTTCAGTGAATGGATGTTCTAGGGTCAAGTACTGTGCATCTTCACGGATTTGAGCCTGGTCACGATAGAAAGTGGCTGTCATGCCCTCTTCATCCAGGGTTAAACCTTGTACCTGCATCTGATCCGTTGGCTTGATGATCACCGTACCATTACTTTGTTCATCAAAATCGATATTGGTCGATGCCATGAAACGCTTCATGAACATTGGCAAGGTGGTATTGTCATCATAGTCTTCAAGCGCATTAACAATTTCCTGTGCCACGACGGGGCGGCAAGAATTGTACTCAAGCAGACGGTCACGACCTTCCTGTAACTCGGCTTCCAGTGCTTCACGTTGTACGCTAACTTCTTCCAGCAGATCTTCAAATTCCTGACCTTTATCTGCCAGCAGGCAATCTTTCAAGGCAACAATAAAGTTTTCTTGCAGCGTTTGTGCAGTTGGAGAAATGTTGCTGAAAATATTCAGCGCTTCGTTATACCAGCGGAACATACGTTCTTGCGCAGTACCCACCAGATAAGGCACATGAATCTGGATACGGTTTTCCTGACCGATACGGTCCAGACGACCAATACGCTGTTCCAGAACATCCGGGTTGGCTGGCAAATCAAACAGGATCAAGTCAGATGCAAACTGGAAGTTACGGCCTTCTGAACCGATTTCAGAGCACAATAAAATCTGTGCGCCATAAGATTCTTCAGCAAAATAAGCCGCTGCCTGGTCACGTTCCAGCAGACTCATGCCCTCATGGAACATGGCAGTACGTATACCTGCATGCAGACGTAATACATTTTCTAGCGCTTCAACCACTGGACCACTACGCGCAATCAGCAATACTTTTTTATGCTTCAGATCAGTACGCAACTTTTCCATCAACCACATTACACGCGGATCAGTTTCCATCCACGAGCCATCGAGTTGAGATTCTTCCGGCCACATTTGCTCACGCAATTTACCATCTTTAGACCAGTTTTCTGGCGCCGGCAATGGTGCTGGCTGACAGTCACGGCCCGGGAAGCCCTGAATTGCCTCACGGGTATTCCGGAACAGGATACGGCCCGTACCATGACGGTCTAGCAATTCATGAATTGCACGGAAACGTTGCTCTGGGGTATCTTCAATCGCATGACCAAGCAGGCTTTCAATCGCAGTGAAATGCTCTGCTTCAAGTGGCAGATCTGACATCAACACTTCAGCGATTTTAGCGGTATGCTGATACTGCTCTTCTTCATCCAGGAAACGGTCCAATGAACTGAAACGTTGCGGATCAAGTAAACGTAGACGTGCAAAGTGAGATTCTACACCGAGCTGTTCTGGTGTTGCAGTCAATAACAATACGCCCGGTGTTTTCTCTGCCAGCTCTTCGACCAGATCATAACGGTCATTGCCACCTTCTTCCTCAGACCACATCAGGTGATGCGCTTCATCGACAACCAACAGATCAAAGCCCGCTTCAATCGCCTGTTCGCGCAGATCTTCGTGATCCACCATCAAGTCCACAGAAGCAATAATGCGCTGCTCAGTCAGGAACGGATTTAGATCAGGATCATGCTCTTTAATCGAGGCAGTACGCGCCAGATCAAATAGAGAGAATTCAAGATTGAAACGACGACGCATCTCAATCATCCACTGATATTGCAGTGAATCTGGAACCAAGATCAGGATACGTTCAGAACGGCCAGTTTTAAGTTGCTGATGAATGATCAGACCAGCTTCAATGGTTTTACCCAAGCCAACTTCATCCGCCAGTAAAACACGCGGTGCAAAACGCTGACCGACTTCATGTGCGATATACAACTGGTGTGGAATCAGACCTACACGCGAACCGACCAAGCCACGCAATGGACTGGTTTGCATATTCGCTTGCATCAGCAAGGCTTCAATACGCAGGTCATACCACTCTTTATAGTCAATCTGACTGGCCAGTAAACGGTCTAAAGGTTTAGACAACTGGATCGTTGCGCCTACACGGGTTTCATTTAAAGCTTTACGTTCTTCTGTGCCATCTTCAAGAGTACGGACCACGTGATAACGCACTACGCCATTGCGATCTTCAACTGACTCAACGGTCCAGATCGTACCTTCCTGATCTTGCAGCTCGTCATTTGCATTAAATACGATACGAGATAAGGGTGCGTTACTGCGAGCATAGACGCGAGTTTCATCGCTTTTTGGGAATAAAATGCTGACCGATCGCTCATCAACATCAATGAGAACCCCTAAACCGAGTTCTGTTTCAGTATCTGATAACCAACGTTGACCAATAGCAAATTGCTGCAATTTTTCCACCTTTATCTTAAGTACAAGATTATGAATATCAGGCTCAATCACGAAACGTCATTTGAGCAAAATTTCACACCTTCAAGCAATGTATTTTGACATAAAGCCCACTAAAAAGTGAGCATAATTCACGTCGATTAAACAAGTATTTCCTAGAATTCAGCCGGACAATTAAATTCAACTAACTCTTCTGTTTTAGGATGATAAAAACTTAAACGCTCAGCATGTAAGCATAGACGCGGACTAAGCTGTTGCTGCTCTGGCGTTGCATATAAGGTATCGCCAATAATCGGATGTCCGAGATATTGCATATGTACACGGAGTTGATGTGAACGACCGGTAATCGGGGTCAGTTTCACCCGGGTCACAGCTTGCCCCTGAATTTCAAAATGTTCGATGGCCTGCCATTCTGTAATAGCCGGCTTATTATGATTCGGTTCAGCAATATGCAGTGGTGGACGGCTTGGATCATAAATGACAGGCACATCAACTGTACCCTTGCCTTCTAATGTTCCAGCCACGATGGCTTGATAGGTCTTATCGGTTTGGCGTTCCTGGAACTGGCGGGAGATGGATTTTTGCCCTTCACGACTTAAGGCAAATACTAAGATACCGGAAGTGTCTCGATCCAGACGGTGGATCAGTAAAGTTTTAGGTTCTAATTTGATGAGGCGATTGATCAGGCAATCTTGTAAATCTTCTGTTTTACCGGGCACTGTGAGTAAGCCTGCAGGCTTATGGATGACCATAAAATCTTCATCACGATGTATCAGATGTTCGGTTAGAAAATTACTCAAAGTTCAATCCCACGCTGATCGCGAAAAACAAGGCGGCCATAATAGAAAGCTTGAGTGATAATTACAATGCGCATTTATGTAAATGGCGATGAAATTTCCGATTATTTTAAGAAAATTACCCAATTACCGATCATCGACGTGCAGATTGCATTACAAAGCTCACTAAATCATGTAATGACGGGTGTTCCAGCACATCTTCATAACGTAGATCAGCACCATACGCACGCCATGTGCCAACCAGACTCACTACCGCAACCGAGTCCAGTCCATACTGTTTTAAGTCAGCATAAGGATCAATTTCCAGCGCATCCATATCCAGCTGTTCAGCTACTGCTAACATGATGCCTTTGGTTGACAATACATATTCTGACGGCGCACTCAGGTTCCACAATCGGGTCAGACTATAGCTGTTCATATAATGCAAACCTTGTGCCGATATATTCTCAATCCACTGGATATGCTGTTCCTGACTAGGCATCAAAATTGCATCATTAATTATGCAAATTTGCTCTGTCACACTTTGCAGATGTGGCAGGATCTGTTTCAGCATCGGTGTAATCTGTCCGGCGAAAATCAGTTGTGAATGAGTTGAAGCATATTCTCCAAGTTGCTGCATACCTTGCATTAAATCATCGCCATACAAATCAACGATTGGAATATCGAGTGCTTTGGCTTTATTACTGATCTGGATCAGATGAGTTATCAGGTCGCTGTCTTGTATGCCCTGCTGCATACGCAAGTTTTGCAATCCGACTAAAACCAAAACAGATTCATTTGATGTAAGCTGCCATTTGGCTTGAGATGGCGCGAGTTGGATTTTTTTGGGCATGGGGTACAGCATGGGAAGCTCTTATAAATACAAAATAGCATGATGATTCATGCTATTTTAGTTTAGCATCGATTTGAAAAATACTTTGATTTTACAGACGTTTATTGTTCTAATTTCGTATAACCGCCATTATGTTAAATGGATATGGTTTTATTTGATAATCATAACTTTAAATCAGAAATTTTATCTCAAATATGATAAAAACCAAGGATAAAGAAAAACTAGATTTAGGTAGCTAATAAGTGAATTTTTTGGGTGATGTAGAAGTCTTTTTATCTTGTCTTGGAACTAGTATACCCAATGCTAATATTCTGAAAGCAGTTACTATTATTGCGAGTGAATTTGATACATCAGAGACTAATTTTTGTGGAGAAAAGCTATCTTATTGGGAGTTTTTCAAAAGAGGCGTTACGTTCAGATTTAATGAAAATCAGATACTAGATACCGTTTTCTTATATGTCAGAGAAAATGCAGAATATTATCCATATCCATTTTTAGAAGATTTAATCATAGGTATTAATCATAAAAGTACGAAGCAATCTGTAATTGATCTATTTGGGAATCCAGAAAAAGAAAATGATTGTTGGCTTAAATACAAAATATTTGATAACTACTTACATTTTGAATTTGATGAGTCATCAAAGTTAAAACAAATCACGATGGGGAAGTTTCGAAAATAGGATTAGGTTTAAGATTTTCTAAAATTAACATAATACACGTTATACAAAATTATTTTGATTTCCTTTTTAAATCATAACTTTATTGTATATAGACAAGCCCTCTCATTAGCGATTGGGCTTTTTAGTTGATATTTCACGTTCCACGCTTCATTTTGGAACATCGTTGGATGATTTTATTAAATTGAGCTGATCAATTTCTATTTTGGATTAGCTTTGCTTAGCCAAAAACTTCTCAATCGCTTGCTTGCAATCTCTGCATCTTGGAAAGACTTCACTCCAGAAACACCCATTGCACCTACGAGCTGACCTTGATACATAATCGGCTCACCACCTTCCAACATCCCAGAAAAAGTATCCATCGTCAGAAAGCCCATTTGACCGCCTTTGATAATATCTTCAAACAGCTTGGACGGACGGCGACTAATGGCAGAACATCTTGCTTTTTCCAGACACAGGTTTGCTGTCATCGGTGATGCACCATCCATACGCTTCATTGCCAGTAAATTACCAGTTTCATCAACCACAGCAATACTGACATTAAAGCCATTTTCTAACGCATATTCATAGGCCTGATTTAATAAAAACTCAGCATCGCTTAAAGTCAAATAATGTTTGGTTTTCATCAAGATTTTCCTAATTTTTAATATAAATCTCCCCCTAGCCCCCTCTTTTAAAAGAGGGGGAACTTAAATTTTTAAGCTTAAGAATTCCCTCCTTTTCCAAAGGAGGGTTAGGGAGGATTTAAAACTTAAGCTTTCATTTCAGCAAAAGTTTCTTTAGCCGCCTGAATTGTGAATTCGATATCCTCATCACTATGCGCAGCTGAAATAAATCCTGCTTCAAATGCAGATGGAGCCAGGTTCACACCACGACTTAACATGCCATGGAAGAATTTTTTGAAGGCTTCAACATCACATTTCAGCATGGAATCAAAGCTGGTGATGTCTTCTTGATCCGTGAAGTACAGGCCAAACATACCGCCCACTTGCTGGGTCTTGAATGGAATACCTGCTTCATCCGCAGCTGCCTGTAAACCTGCAAGAAGTTTTTCAAGCTGTGCAGTCAGTTTTTCATAAAAACCTGGCTCACGCAGATGTTTAAACATCTCGATTCCGGCACGCATTGCTAGCGGGTTACCCGACAAGGTACCTGCCTGATACACGTTACCTAATGGCGCGATGCATTCCATCACTTCTCGTTTACCACCAAAAGCACCGACTGGCAACCCTGCACCAATAATTTTACCTAAAGTCGTTAAATCAGGAGTCACGCCATAATGTGCCTGAGCACCGCCAAGACCTACACGGAAACCGGTCATCACTTCATCGATGATGAATACTGAACCATGCTCATCACAAACATCACGTATCGCTTGCAGAAAACCATCAATCGGTTTCACCAGATTCATGTTCCCTGCCACTGGCTCAACAATCACACCCGCAATTTCAGAGCCAAACTTGGCAAAGCATTCTTTTAAAGTGGCAATGTCGTTATAAGGAAGAGTTAATGTATGTTTGGCAAAATCAGCAGGTACACCCGCAGAAGTCGCTTCACCTTCACCTTTAGTTAACAGGCCAGAACCTGCTTTTACCAGCAACGAGTCAGAGTGACCGTGATAACAACCTTCAAATTTTACGATTTTGTCACGTCCGGTATAACCACGCGCCAAGCGGATCGCAGTCATCGTTGCTTCAGTACCGGAATTGGTCATACGCACCAGTTCAATGGATGGCATGATGTCGCAAATGATATCTGCCAGAGTCGTTTCATGCACGGTTGGTGCACCAAAGCTTAATCCATCTACTGCTGCATCTTGCACCGCTTTAATAATCTCAGGATGTGCATGACCCAGAATCATTGGACCCCATGAACCTACATAATCCACATAGCGCTTGCCATCGACATCGTACAGATAAGCACCTTGGGCTTTCTCGATAAAGATAGGCGTACCACCCACGCCATTGAAGGCACGTACAGGTGAGTTGACGCCACCCGGAATATGTTTATTGGCTTGTTTAAATAGTTGTTCTTGCTTTGGATATAAACTCATGAGAATCACTCAACTCAAAAATACAATAAGAAATAAAAATTAAGCTTGTTCAGCAAACAGTTCCGACCAGTCATACACACGTTGACCGACAGTTGACATTGAGCGACCCAATACATCACTAATGACTGCACAAAGGTCGGCGCCGGCTTCAATGACTTCTTTGCCGTTTTCCACCGTCAAACCGCCAATAGCACAAATCGGTACATTTAATTTACTTTTGGCCTGTTTTAAGGTTTCCAGACCAATATTACCTGCTTCTGGCTTGGTATCAGTCGCATAGATCGCGCCAAAGGCCACATAATTAGCCCCATCAGCAATGGCTTGTTCAGCAAGCTCAAGTGAATTATTACAACTGCGGCCAATCAATACATTTTTGGGCAAACGTTCAACAGCTTCCTGAATTGAGCCATCATCCTGACCTAAATGCACGCCTACGCCATATTTTACTGCAGTTTCTAAATCGTCATTAATCACAAATGGAACTTTGTACTGTTCGCACATTTGTTTCATATATTCGATTTCGTAAGCCTGATCTTCTTTCGCTACTTTTTTACGACGATACTGAAGTACCGCAACTTCATAAGTCGCCATTGCACCTTCAAGTTTTGCCAAGAGAAGTTCAATAGGATCATCATTGGTAATTAAATACAAACCGCGCATGACTGCCGCCATTCAAAATACATACGCTATTATAGGCATAAATGGGCGAGTTTCCCCATCCTAAACACTGAATAATACCCAATTCAGGTATTAGATTATTATTTGTACTTTTTATACAGGTGATTGATCAATATCCCTATTTTCAGTGATAGGCGGCTGTCAGAATTTACGTTTTAATGGTTTTATAACAATAATGATAAAGTGTTAATGCTTACGCCCTCCGACAAACGCTTTTAGGATTTTGCAGATAACTTAGTGGAGAAGTTGCAAAATTCTGAAAGCGATTTTTTTATGTCCGAATTTTACAATTCCTGTTTATAAAATTGCTCGAATACCATTAGTCAAAAAACTCAAAGAAAACTTCAAAATACCCAATTTCAGGGATAGGTCTACACCCATTAAAGGATTTAAATAAGTTTGAACACAACAAATAAATAGAAAAGCAAAAGCTGTGTTTTATCTACCAGATCCTTTCTAGCTTTGGGTAAACCGTTTATGGGGAGACGTGTCAAAGCTAGAAAGGATCGACCCATCTAAGCAAAACCGACCATCTCACCTTTCAAACTTGCTTCATTCATCTCGTGAATATTTTCTAAATCATTCAGATAAATTAAAAATACGTCAATGCACATCTTTCTATTTTTTTAAATATAAAAAAAGCCCGGAGAAGGTCACTCCAGGCTTGGAAAACTGATTTATTCAGTGAATTATACTCTTTGATAAAATACTGAATAAGCAATAAAACAATTAATAGAATAATAACTCTACACTTGCAAGTGTTTTTATCGTTTTTATTGCAATACTTAAGCATAAATCCGATAAAACGTCATAAGTCCTAACTTGGAATTTTGTCGTGCTTACGATCGACCAAGCTCAGGTTACCACGTAATACATCAGCAAACATACGCCAGTCTGAAATAAAACTGTAAAGCGGCTGTTTAAAGCTGGCCGGTTTATTCTTTTCAAAAATGAAATGACCAATCCAGGCACATGCATAACCTGAGAGTAGTCCATAGGCCAGATATTTGGCTTTACGCTGACGAAGGGCTTTGCTAAAAAAATATAAACCGATACTGCTGCCGGCGACATGCAAACGGCGGCTCATAATATGACGATGCTCGGTTAGATAAAACCGGTAAAACTCATGATAGTCACGAATCGGCATTTGTGGAGAAGTCAGTACTGCAATCTCATTGCTCGGCTGCACCTGTGCGTTCATTATCATCATCCTGATCTTTTTTCTTCACCTTAGCGCATAATTTAGGCAATTAAAAGTACCTTTATTTTCATGCAATTCTGTACCTGAATTTGGCTTAGATATTGAATTGTCATGCTTTCAGCAAAAACTGGTGAATGAGATCAGCATGTTAATTTTTCCATTTCCATTTTTTTCAATCGGTCAAGTCTTACATCAGATTGGTTTTTCGTTACAATCAGCCGCTCAAAAGTCTAAAAAATATTTCCGTTTCATATCGGAATTTCATGCAAGCGAATAAAAATTCAATTTATTTTTTAATATTTTTCAATAAATTGAATAGACAGGATGATTATCATGGTTGAAGTTGAACTCAAGTTCCAGATTCCCGCGGCACGCCGTACTGCCCTGCTTAAGGCACTTGATCCCAAGAAATCTCAACAGATCCAGCTTCAAGCCAAATACTATGATACTGCAGACCGTCAACTGGCCCAGCATGGAATTGCCCTACGTCAGCGATTAGAAGGCAGTCGTTGGGTTCAGACGTTAAAAGCGGCAGGCAAAAGCCACATTGAACGTTTCGAGCATAATCATGATCTGGGTGAATTAGAATATTCTCCTGAGCTGGACCTGAGTATTTACAAGCAGTCTGCTGAAGCGCAAACCTTGCTTAATCGTGCTTTAGGTGATCAGTTTGACCTGCTGCAACTTCAGTTTGAAACTGATATTGCCCGTACCTTGCGCATGATTGAATATGAAAATACGTCAATCGAAGTCAGTCTGGATATCGGCTGTATTCGCACTCCTCATGCTGAGCAGGAGGTGCATGAAGTTGAATTCGAGTTAAAGCATGGCTCAATTCAGGATTTGCTGGCCTTTAGTTTTGAATGGGTCAAAAAATATCAGCTGTGGCTGGATGTACGTAGTAAGGCTGAAATTGGGAATTTATTAGCAACTAATCAGAGCGTGAGTCCCGCTACTTTTGCCAAAGAATTCCAGATCAGCAAAAAAGATAGTGCGGGTAAAAACCTGTGTCATCTGGTGGCCCAGCAAATGCAGCATCTATTGCCCAATATCGCGGCAATCTCCGCGCAATTGGCAGAGCAGGAACATATTGATCAGGCACAACAGGCCTTGGATCATCTCTATCTGACCCTACTTTTGTTTAGAGATTGGCATCCCCAAGTTTCAGACAAATGGGCACATCAACTCTCTGCCTTTAAACACCAGTTTGAAAATCTGCAACATTTACAGCACATGCAAAACACTCTGGCTGGTTTCCTGCAAAATCCTACAACCGCAGATAACCTGACTAAAGATATTCTTTATGCCAAAGAGAAGCTGGGCAATCTGGTGAAGTCCACCCAGAATGTGCATCACTATCTGGAATTGCTGGTCTTTAGCTTAAGTACAGATGAAGCTAAGCCGCTGGGATTAAAATCTGCAGCGCAAACTACTTTGCAGCAACAATACAAAGTCTTGCAAGAACAGATGAACCAGACTGATATTACCAATTTTGAGAGTCTGGATCAGCTAGCAATTCGCATTCAGGAATTAAAATTCAGCTTCCCGATTTTGACCACAATTTATGATGTCAAAAACCTGCAAAAATACAGCAAGGCGTTAAATGATGCACAGCAGGCAGCAAATGAATATCAGACGCTGGCCTCTTCTGCAGCTTATATTCAACAGACTGAGCTGGAAGCCAGTGACTGGTTTGTACTGGGTTGGTTAACCGCAAAACAGGAAGTCTATGCACAAAAATTACTGGAAGCGACAGAACAGTTTCTGGTCAGCCGCAAATTCCTTAAATAAGTATTTAACTGACTTTCAAAGCACGCTAAGGCGTGCTTTTTTTGTTGCACAAGCACATCACAATACTTTTGTTGTTTGGTCTATATTGATTGTTATGAGCTTCATCGAGAAGGAATGGCCCGATGGCAGAAATCGAACTTAAATTCCAGATTCCGCAAAGTATACGTCACCAATTCGAACAAGATTTTCAGCAGTACGGGTCGACTCGACATCATTTATGTGCCAAATACTTTGATACTGCCGATCAGCAGTTACAGCAGCACAAAATTGCACTCCGGCAGCGTCTGGAAGATCAGCAATGGTTTCAGACCTTAAAAGCACCGAGCCAGCATCAATTTGAACGCTTTGAGCTGGAAGAAAGACTGGATACCGCACCGGACAACTGTGATTTAAAAGCTTACGCCAAGCATAAACAGGCTCGGAAGATTCTAAAACAGGCCCTTCACACCCTAGATACGCCTCTGACTCTACAATTTGAAACTGATGTAGAGCGGGATCTTTGGATTGAAGATTACCGAGGAAGTCAGATTGAAATTGCATTGGATAGAGGTGAGATTCGTTCTAAGGGCCAAACCTTGGACATTTATGAAGTTGAATTTGAGCTTAAAAGTGGCAGACTTAGTGACCTAATTGATTTTGTTAAACCCTGGATTCAACGCTATCAGTTATGGCTGGATGTACGCAGCAAATCTGAACGTGGTTATGCTCTGCTGAATAATGAAACTGATCTTCTGGTCCAGCATCAAACAACTTTACAGCTCGCAGCTAAAGACGATATTCATCATATCTTGCAAAAAATCATCACCAACTGTCTGACTCACCTGTTTCCTAATGCGACGGCGATTGCGCTAGAGAATTACAATAGTGACCATGTGCACCAGGCCCGCGTCGCTATCCGGCGTTTACGTAGTGCCTTAAAAATCTTCCAGCCCTATCATCAGGATTTACCAGAGGAATGGCAGGATCAGTTACGCAATATCTTCCAGCAATTAGGTTCTACCCGGGATCGCGACGCTTTGGCTGAAAGTCTGCTTCCTCAGCTAGAAGCTGCAGGTTCGCCAATATTGCAATTACCTCCCGCCCAACAGGATCAGGCAGATATTAGCCAATTATTCAAAGAGCCAGCCACGATGGAACTGATACTGGAGTTACTACGCTTTAGTCAGGATCAGAGTAAAAACCAACAAAAGTCCTCGCATAAACTCCTATGTAAAGGACTCAGCAAACTGCATCAGAAAGTTTGTGCAGATGCAGAAAACTATCAGGAACTGAATATTGAATCGCGCCACCGAACCCGCAAGCGGGTTAAGCGCTTGCGTTATAATGTGGAATTTCTGCAAAGTCTGTTTCCTGAAAAGGAAGTTAAAAGATATCTGAAAGCGCTAAAACCCTTACAGGAAACTTTAGGTCATTATAATGACCTGTTTGTCGCAGAAAGCCTGTATAGGCCTTATGCCAAAAAACACTCCAAGGCATGGTTTGTCATCGGCTGGCTCACCGCAGAACAGCAGCATCTGTCGGAACAGGCTGCTGAGCAGTTACAGAAATTTTCTCATACCAAACCATTCTGGCAATAGATAAATAGGCAAAATCGCTCTAGCGATATTTGCCGTACACTTTCCAGGTATTGTTATCGGCTAGCGGATCGCTATAACTATCGCTGCGCTGCTTACGCGGCTTATCACGGGCATCAACTAGCTCAAAATGTGGTTCAACACTCAGGACGATTCCATTCACATAAAATCGAGTCCGGGTGTATTCACTTTGACCATGCTGGAACACATAAGTACGCAGATCTACAAATTCACGATGTGCCACAAGAGCCGCTGTATCATCACTGTCTAGCCAGCGTTGCATGGCCTGAATCTGTTCCGGTTCAAATTGCCCACATTTTTCAATCAGGCTGGCAATACCACGAAAGGTCTTGGATTCTTTAGCACGGGTTTTATTAATCCGGATGCGGTCCACATGAAAATAGAATAAGGGTAAATTCAAATGACTTGGCAAATGAATCGCATCCAGGACTTCATCTTCCATAAAAGGCTGAAACAGATCCTGCGCCCTTTCAATCAACCCCAGCCATTGCTTGTAATATTCTTCGACCTGCGACTTGGTGCCATAATAAATTGGCAATCCTTCAACATTGGCCAGATTTGCCGGTGGCCAGATATTCTGGCGCAATAAGGCAATATCACTTTTCAGGCTCTGTACCGCAATTGCATCTTGCATGAGATTCACATTTTTATTGCTTAGGCTATTTTTAGATTAAGGCAAAGGTTTAGTTTCTGCAAGGCTTTGCCTATAATTAGTGATTAAGATTTTATTATCAGGAAAAATTCATGGTTCAAAAGATTGAAGCAACCGATGTAACCGAAGAAGAAGCGTTAAATGCTGCATTCTTTGAACGTGCTGATGAATTTATTAAACAGGCCAACGAATTTAGCCGTGTAGAAAAAGGCTCTCAGGAAAACCCGGCAGAAAAACGTGGTCAGGTCAGCGCTGCAATGCTGTTTGGTACTGCCCGCTTTAATACCTGGGTCGCTGCCAACAATTTCAAAGATGGCAACGAGATGCGCGACGCTAAAGATCAGGTCATGTCTTATATCTTGCAGCAATTTCAGATGATGCTGGAAGACAACTACGATGAATACTGTGAGCAGTTTGAGAACTATTTACGTTTCCGTCGTAATGAAGAGTTTCATGCCAACAAGCATCAACACGACCACGATCATTAATGAAAGCCCTACGGGGCTTTTTTTTAAATCTTTGATTTTTAATTTGACTTTAATGATGTATTTATCCTATAAAAAATGAATAAAAATTAAACGACGACCAAAAATATCATGCAGCAACTGCCCTTTCCGATTATAGATCCGCATATTCATCAATGGGACCCTTATACCACACCGCATGCCGCAGCCTCTGCCGTAAAATTATTTGGCAAACATCCAAAACTGCTGGACAAGATGGTGCGACTGATCAAGCCCAAAGCGGTGATTGATACCATTGGTCTGACCGAACATCTGACCGCGCCTTACCTACCTGAAAACTATAAACGTGACATCGGTCATTATCAGGTGGAGCAGATTATTCATATAGAAGCAAGCTGGCATGAACATAAAGGTACTGGTGTGGTTAATGAAACCAGGTTTATTACCGGACTGCCTTTTGCTGAACAGAGTATTCAGCTAGGCGGCATTGTGGCCACAGCTGACCCTCGTCAAAAAAACTTTAAACAGCTGCTGCAATTGCATCAGGAAGTTTCGCCTAAACTACGTGGTATTCGTAAAATGGCATCGTTCCATGCCGATAAAGGCATTCATGCCTGGACCGATGAACCGCATTTATACTGCAACAAGAAATTTCTGAAAGGATTTGAAGAATTAGCCAAAGCCAATTTAAGTTTTGATGCCTGGGTTTATTCTACCCAAATTTCTGATGTGGCCCATCTGGCCAAAACATTTCCTGAAACACCAATTGTGCTGGATCACTTGGGCACACCTGCCGGCATCTTTGGTAAAGTCGGTAAAGCGACAGGACAAACAGCACAGCAGCGAGACTATATTTTTCAGACCTGGAAAGAAGACCTGGCTGAACTGACAAAATGCCCGAATGTGTATAGCAAAATCTCTGGTCTGTTTATGCCTGTACTCGGTCACCGTTTTCATTTAGATCGAAAACTGGCAAAAAAAGATGAACTGATTCAGCTCGCTACTCCGCTAATCCAGCATGCCCTACAATGTTTCGGTAAAGATCGCATCATGTTTGCTTCTAATTTCCCGATGGATCGTGTCAGCACAGATCTGGTCACCATCATTGATGCCTTTAGCGATATTGTGCAGAACTATGACGAACATGCTGTAAAGCCGGTTTTTTATGAGAATGCGAAACGCTTTTATCGCTTATAGAAGTTTTATTGGGTAAACTGAATCAACAAATAGATTAAAATTTTTCATGGTCATAGATACGCAGAAACGTCATCCGCAATTGTTTGAGGCAGGACTACATCGTAAGAAGATGGCTTCTATAATAAATTTATTTCGTAAAAGTGGTGGACGAGTTTTGCGGATGACAAATGTTTTGGCTACTTTTGCTGAAACAAAAGTAGCCATATAGACATCTAAACACTGATTCAAAATGAAAAGATACCGTCATAGACTTATAAAAAATTACGGAATCTATTTCACTCCTTTCCCATACTGATCCGCCATGACTTCGACCAGTTGATCCGGTTTAACATATTTTTTGATAACGGCATCGACATCTGCCTTGGTCAGCTTGGCAATGGCCTGATCGCGTTTTTCCCGATAGATCAGATTGCGATCTTTTTCCAGTTGTGGAATCAGCATGCTGTGAATACGGCGATCATCTTCCAGTGCAGTGACGCGCTGTTTCAAAATTGTGGCTTTCGCTGCTTCAACTTCCTGCTCGGTTACTCCTTTGGCCAAAAGTTCATTCAATACCTTATGCACAGCTTGGGACACCTGTGCTGATCGGCCAGGCGTATAATTCGCCTGAATGCCTAATGCACCTGAGTCAATCCATTCATCATACTGAGCATTGGCACTGAAACCATAAACCAGCGCATTTTTCTCACGCAGTTCCTGTGCTAAACGTGAAGACAACTGTGAATCACCCAGAATATGCCGGAAGACCAGCATGGCTGGCAAATCTACATGTTCTGCACCGACAGGGAATGTCATGACAGCCTGATAATGACCGAACTCACGTTGTTCAGACAACGCATGGATTTTCTGCGCTGGATAAACTGTATATTGACCACTTAAGCGCTCATAAGGCTGTTTCGCTTTCCAGCTCGCAAAGTTATTTTTGAGGACTTTACTTACGGACTTCGGATTAAATTCCCCGGTCACTGCGATCTGGGCATGATGCGTATTAAAGAACTGCTGATATAAAGCTACGACCTGTTCACGAGTAGCAGCCTGAATCTGTTTTTTCGCCAGTTCAGGTTCAAAATGATAGCGAAGGTCACCCGGCTGATAAATCTCGGTCGCGCGAGACATGGTCAGGCCTGCCACCATATTGGGCTCAGTATAAGGACGGTCTAACGCAGATAGGCTTTGTCCTTTAATCAGGTCAAACTGACTCTGCTCAAAGGCCGGTTTATTGAGCACATCCAGCACATACTGGAAAAATTCTTCAAACTTCTCTTTTTTGGCACTGATCTGAATGCTCATGCCATTTTCAGAGGAACTGGCCGTGGCTGAACCACCAGACTCAATAATTTTATCGGCAATCTGTTGCAAGCTCTGGGTTTCAGAAGAACGCAGCAATAAGTAAGCTGTCAGATCCAGAACCTCGCCTTTATTGAACAAACTTTGTGCCGTGCCAAAATTAAGTGCAATAGTGGCATAAACTTTATCATCCTGAGTCTGGGTCGGGAATAAAGCGTATTTAATGCCATTCTTCAGTTTGCCCCGTTGAATCTGCTTGTCCTTAGCCTGTAAATATTGCTTGGACTGCACCACATACTGCTTTACTTCTGCCTGATAGACACTGACATCTTTCAGCGGTTCTGCTGCTTCAGCCTGCTGGTCCAGAGTTTGAGCCGGCACTTCAGTCTGGGTCAGCTCCTGTGCTTTTTTCTGATCTTCTGGTGTCGGCAAGATATTGCCAGAAATACGATATTCTGGCTTAAAGAATGCCTTATACACCTGATTGATCTGATTGACATCCAGCTTTTCTATGGCTTGCAGATCTTTAAAATACTGGCTCCAGTCACCTGAATAAGCCACTACATATTCACTTAAACGCGAACCTAAAGCGGTTGCGCTATTTTTAATATTGTCCGCCTGGTTTCGGGTTAGACTTTTAGCCCGGTTTAATTCAGTTTCGTTAAATGGCTGGCTCTGCTCTACACCCTGAATCAGGCCCTGCTCAACCTGCTTGACTTGATGATTTGGCGCATAGATGGCACCCATAAACACCAGATTAAAATCTTTATCCAGCCAGGTCATAGACTGCACTGTAGTGGTCTTACCCGTCTCGACCAGACTTTGATACAGGTGTCCGCTAGGTTGCAATGTATATAAGATTGGAGACATGGCCAGCGTGGTTTTAATACTTTCTTCTGACTGGTTCAGATAAATATTAAATTTGGCCAGATCACTACCCTTTTGCACGGTAAATTCACGCTGTTTGATCTGTTCAGGTTTTAGCGCAGGCACTTTTACCGCTTCAGGCACTTTGCGGGACTGGATCGGGCTGAAATGGGTATCAATCTGCTTCAGCACTTCTGCCTTATTAAATTTGCCCGAAATAATCATGAGGGCATTATTCGGTGCATACCAATGGCGATAAAACTGGTTCAGCTCCTGCATCTTGATCGATTGCAGTTCGTTCAAATCGCCAATCGGTAATCGTCCCAGATATTGATTGCCATAAGCTGATTTAAACACCTGATCCATCAGCACGGAAAATGGCTGATCCAGACGGATTTCACGCTCACGCTTCACGATATCAATTTCAGTTGGCACATACTTTTCTTGCAGGACAAGCTTATCCATACGTTCAGCTTCAAGGAAAATTACTTCATTGACCGCAGTCTGCTCAGGACGAATCACATTGGTATATTTGGTTGAGTAATAGTCAGTACTGGCATTGGTCATTAAGGTATATTGATCCAGACGGCGCTGAAACTCATCTCCCTTTACATTTTCAGTGCCTTTAAATGCCAAATGTTCAAGCAGATGTGCCAGACCACCTTTGCCTTGCGGATCATTCAGTGAACCGGTCAGATAAACCGTATTCATAAACACTTTATTTTCTTTATCATTGGGCGCAAGAATAATTCTTAAGCCATTTTCCAGTCGATATTCTTCGATATTCTGTTCTGTTTTGACCAATACCGGCTGTGCAAAACTGGCCGCTGTCCAGCCAGATAATAAAAGCGTTAACATTCCATAAGTCACTTTGTATGGACACGCTCCAAACTCTTGAATTCTATTCATTTACTCTATTTTATATTTTGTCCATATAGACATGCTTTTATAACGACAAATTTTTCACGTTTGTCCATATCCTCAAAAAATGCTTAAGGTGTTAAAAACGTGTTTTAGTCTGCCTAATTAAAATGAGCAATCACCAAAATATATTTTTTGTATTCATACCGACCTTAAAATTTTATGTTTGTTATGCGTCATGCGAAATATAAAAAATTTTATACTCAAAAGGAGATAAATAATGACGAACAATGAGATTATAAAAATACATATAGATGCTAAAACAAAGCAATTGGCAGAACAAGCTGCCGTTGTTCTAGGCTACTCTGCACTCAGTGAGTTTTATTTCAGAATGGTTGCCATCTCCTTGAATAATCACAGGAAATTCAAGGTAAGCATCACCATGTTTTTCAAAGGCTGCATCATTTAAACGATCAGTTGTCTTAACCAACGTCAATAACTGAAATTTTATAATGGTCACGACTTTGGCTTTTGATTTGTAGCGTGACTGACCATTTTTAAGTTTAGTGTTCATTTTGAGCCTCCTGTTTATTAAAAACAGGCCAAAAGTGACTTTGAGATAGGATTGACAAAAATGCCCCTATCCATCAAAATCGAAGTGTCTGGACGCCAATCAAGACATTCATAAAAGCTCATGTTCCCGCATGGGCTTTTATACTTTTTGCCAAAGATGAATTAATATTTCAAAAATTAATAAAATACCTTTAGGTGTACATTTAATCTAAATTAATTGAGATTGTTGACCTTTTCTCAAATTTAAAAATAAATAATTAACAATTTGAGGAATTGATGAAATATCTGAATATTGAATGAAGTCTAGTTCTTGAGCATGAGTAAAAACGGAGATTGAAAAAAGTAGAAAAAGATAATAGTGATTCTTCATATCAAATTTATTATTTTTATGTCCATATTGACTTACTTGTGGATTGTTCATTTTATATGGACACTTATGGAGTGTCGCCAAGCTTAAACGTTTAAAGCATATTTGCATTGTTCATCCAAATTTTTAAGTGTGAATTTTTATTTACAGTCACTCTGATCTTAGAGAAAAGTCTTTATTATGAATAGTCTATTTTATAAGAGGCCAAATAAAATACCGCGCAATTTCACGGTATTTTATTGAATATATTAATTAAATATAAAGTTCGGCCAGCATAAACAGTTTGGCATAACCAGAAATTTCAATGCGGTCTTGTTCTTTTAATGCGCAATATAATACACCACCACGCTGAGAGGCCTGATAAGCCACCAGTTCAGTTTTATTTAATTTCTCCGCCCAGATCGGTGCAATCCCGGTATGAATTGAACCGGTGACCGGATCTTCATTAATCCCGTTACTTGGTGCAAAATAACGTGATATACAATCATATTGAGTATCGCCAGCGGTAATCGCGACATCCAGTAATGGACCCACCGCTGTAATCGCGGTTCTTTTTCCATTCAGCTGCTTCAGCAATTCAATATTGGGTTGCTCATCCAGCACATCCTGCACTGATTCATATTCAATAATATAACCTTGTGTATTCAGATAAATATTTTTAAAAGGCTTCGTCAGCGCCTGTCTTAAGGCTTCCGGATATTCTGTAATGAGTTCAGGCTGACGGATTGGGAAATTCATCCGGATTTTGCCATCTTCATCCTGGCGTACTGTAAAAATACCTAGATCTTTGACATGAAAATAAATGGTTTTTGCAGAGCTAAAATCCTTGAACAGTACAAAGCTACTGGCCAATGTGGCATGTCCGCAAAAATCCACTTCCTTGGTCGGTGTAAACCAGCGAATTTCATAATTTTCTGCATCCAGCACTTTGACAAAAGCGGTCTCAGACAGATTATTTTCCAGGGCAATATTCTGCATCAGGTGATCATCCAGCCAAGCATCCTGCACGATGACTGCAGCAGGATTTCCCTTAAATAGAGCCGTCGTAAAAGCATCCACCTGGTACATTTTCATTTTCTTTACTCCTCTATGTAGGTGTTTAGTTTAAAAGCTTTTTTCCAGAAGGGGAATTTTATATGCTGTGGATCAGATGATTTATTTTTCTCCCTTTTCACTCATTAAGGTTCTTTATGAACAATTCACATATTCAAACTGTACCTTTAGAAAAAGCCTATCGCCTGATTACGCACGGTCCAACAGTACTGGTGTCTGCCAATGATGGGCAAGACACTGATGTCATGACCGCTGCCTGGGCATGTGCACTCGAATTCAGTCCAGCAAAAGTTACCGTAGTGCTGGATAAAAGCACCAAGACCCGAAAAATAATTGAAAATTCTGGCAACTTTGTACTGCAGATTCCCACCCTCAAACAGCTGGAAATGGTCTATAGCCTGGGAACATTGAGTCTGTACAATGACCCGGACAAACTGGAGCAGTCCGGTGTGCAGTTATTCAAATTCGCAAATCAAGAGATTCCAGTTGTAGAAGGTTGTGCCGCCTGGATTTTATGTGAGCTGATTTCCGAACCACATAACCAGCAGACCCATGACCTGTTTATTGGTAAGGTCATTGCCGCTTATGCCGATGATCGGGTGTTCCGTGATGGGCACTGGTACTATCATGAAGTCAGCGAAGAATGGAAAAGTATTCATCATGTCGCCGGTGGTCACTTCTATACCATTGGCGAAGCTGTCGCAGTAAAAGATGCAGAATAAATAACTGATCTTTTTAAACAAATTATATAAAAAATTCTTGCAAACAGGCGGCCTTGACCACAGTCAGACTGCCTGAATTTATGCTACTTTATCCATAATATCTGTTTGGTCTGATGTCTTATGATGCCGTTTAAAATCCACTGTATTGATGTTAAAAACTCATTACAAAATTATATCTGGTTACTTGAACATACACCGACGCATCAGGTCGCGGTCATTGACCCCACTGAAGCTGAGCTAGTTCAGGATTACTGCGCCGAACACGGGCTTGAGCTAAGTCAGATCTGGCTCACCCACTGGCATAAAGATCATATCGGTGGTGTTCCGGATTTAATTCGAAAACAAACATTACCGATATATGGCCCAAAAGCTGAGCTGGAAAAAATTCCGTTTATTAACCATCCACTTGAACATGACGACCAGTTCAGTTTTCATGGTGTTGAGGTACAGATTATTGCCGTACCGGGTCATACCCTAGGCCATATCGTGTACTTCCTGGATGCCATTGATATGCTGTTTTGTGGCGACACTCTGTTTGCTATGGGCTGTGGACGGGTATTTGAAGGTACTTATCAGCAGATGTACCACTCTCTGGCTCGCCTGGCTGCCCTACCGCCACGTACCCAAGTTTATTGCACGCATGAATACACCTTGTCGAATGCACAGTTTGCCAAACATGTAGAACCGGATAATCCAGCAATTCTGGAACGTTTCGAACAGGTTGAGCGTATGCGCATGCTTGGACAATGTACCTTACCCAGTACTATTGCAGCAGAACTGGAAACCAATCCTTTTTTACGCGCAGACAGTGTCGAAGAGTTTCAACGTTTACGCGTGATGAAAGACTCGTTTTAAACTATAGCTGCTTAGAGCAGCTGATGCTTCTGAGCATAGTCATCCAGTTCTTGCTGGGTGACCACTCGTACCGCATTCATTTCATCAATTCTGACCAGCAATAATCCACCCAAAGCAGGTTGATAACGACGCGCACTACCGAATGGCGTATACGCCACCTTGGACTGTACTGAAAAATCCAGCCAGTCTTCATGACCCAGCATCACAGCAACCGGCTCCTGCCCTTGTTGCTGCATAAGTTCAATTTGCTGTTTGATGTACTGTTCAATATTTAATTCAGTCATCATCAATCTTATTTAAATTATATCCATGACAGTATAAAGGGCTGAGCCTAACACCATGACCTGAATACTCGGAAACTTTACTGGATTGTATATTTTTCAACCTTATTCAAACTCTAAAACTTCAAACCACGCTAATTCCCAATTTAAAATGAATAATATATAAACAATTATTGATTTAAATATTTGAATATTAATAACTATTCAAAAAATTATTTAGGCTTAAAATTAAAATATTTAGTTACAACATCTTGAAAATAATAAAAAACATAGACTTAGATTAAAAACCTTATATTTCGTCTATATTATCTTGTTCATTAAATCCGCAAATTCAATTAAATTAATTTAAATAAGGGTATTTGCCCTTTAAAACGAAAATTCTCACCCTTATCTATGATTTAACTGATGAAGGAGTTATCTCGTGAAAAAAGTGGTTAAAGCAAAAAACGTTCTCGCATTTAGACTTTGGTTAGAAAAATTGGGGTATTCGGTTCGCACCCTAGCAGACAATCGTGGTTTTAGTTTCAGTTTTAAAAAAGAATATGGTCTAGTGACCTGTGATCTTTCGGGTAATGCATTGGCCATGCAACTGGGTGAGGAGTTTGAAGATCATCTGAAAGCTTAAATTTAATTAATCAATGCACTCATGATTTACCCTTTTATTGAGTAAAATTCTATTATTCCTATAATTAGCCCATTTCGATGGGCTTTTTTTCGTCCATAAAATTTCAGGCAAAAAAAAACAAGGCATCAACCTTGTCTCTTTTGATGGTGGGGACGGAGAGACTCGAACTCTCACACCTCGCGGCGCTGGAACCTAAATCCAGTGCGTCTACCAATTTCGCCACGTCCCCATCAGGGTACCAACTTAGTGTTGGACTTTTTCAAACTTTGGCAGAGGATCAAGGATTCGAACCTTGACGAACGGTTTTGGAGACCGTCATGCTACCATTACACCAATCCTCTACTCGGCCATTTTACTCAATCTCTTAAGTAAATTGGTGGGGACGGAGAGACTCGAACTCTCACACCTCGCGGCGCTGGAACCTAAATCCAGTGCGTCTACCAATTTCGCCACGTCCCCGATGGCTGTGTATATTATAGAGATAGCAGGTCATTGACAAGTGATTTTACAAGCAATCACTGCCTATTCCGCTATAAATTAAACAGTTAATGCAATTTTTTTATTTTTTATAAGATTTAACAAGAAAACTCGGCCTTATGAGGTTTCTTTGCTACTGCTTTGAACTTAATCTCTAAGCTTGTCTAGCTCAGTCTCAGCAGATCAGACCTCTAGAACCTCACTTATCTTGATCAAGCATGTTGTTTAAACAATAAATTAATCCAATACAAAGAATAAAAAGCCGAGCCAATAAAAATGTCGCACTAAATTTCAGGCAAAAAAAAACAAGGCATTAACCTTGTTTCTTCATATATGGTGGGGATAGAGAGACTCGAACTCTCACGCCCAGAAGGCGCTGCGACCTGAACACAGTGCGTCTACCAATTCCGCCATATCCCCGTGGCTGTGTATATTATAGCGATCGCATCTGCTTGACAAGCGATTCTATGATCAACTCGATGTTTTTATATCAAAAATTAATCAGTTAATTCTTTGATGATTAAATACTGGCTTATTTTTAATAAAACCGCTTAATTTCATTTCTCCAATTTAAAAAATCAAGTTATTTGAAAGAGTACTGAATATTAATTTTAATAGTGTTTAGATCAGCCAATTGATTGAATATTTTAAAGGACTTCCCTCTTCTCACCCTCACTGATACTTAGTTTGAGTATTTAAAATCTACTCATCGAAAGTAAGCGAATAATGAAAATGAGATTAAAAGATGGCTCAGCCTTAAACTCCAGGCAAAAAAAAACAAGGCATCAACCTTGTCTCTTTTGATGGTGGGGACGGAGAGACTCGAACTCTCACACCTCGCGGCGCTGGAACCTAAATCCAGTGCGTCTACCAATTTCGCCACGTCCCCATCAGGGTACCAACTTAGTGTTGGACTTTTTCAAACTTTGGCAGAGGATCAAGGATTCGAACCTTGACGAACGGTTTTGGAGACCGTCATGCTACCATTACACCAATCCTCTACTCGGCCATTTTACTCAATCTCTTAAGTAAATTGGTGGGGACGGAGAGACTCGAACTCTCACACCTCGCGGCGCTGGAACCTAAATCCAGTGCGTCTACCAATTTCGCCACGTCCCCGATGGCTGTGTATACTATAGGGATCAATTTCACCTGACAAGCTCTTTTTAAGAAAAAACCACTCGTTTGATTAAATAAAAAACAATATACAATTTATTATATTTTTCTCATGCAATTTCAGTAAGTAAGGCCTGTTTTACGGCTTTGAAATCAGACAATCTATCCTGTGAGTGCTTTCGAAGCATATTTTGTAGCAGGCTTTGCAAAGCTTGATATTGTGCAGGGAGCTCAGGTTTAAAATGCTGACAATGCAATAATGCCCAATCTTGATAATCTGTCGCTTCTAAACGTTGCCCTGTAAGCCACTCATAAAAAATGATACCCAGCGCATAAACTTCGCTCTGTAGCGACTTGGCTTGCCCTTGGAACAATTCGGGCGCCATATAATGAGGCGTTGCGTTCATTGCTTGGCTGGTAGTGTTGAGGGGCTGCACCTGCTCAAAATCAATCAAACAAACCCGATTCTGATAAATGACAAAATGCTCTCGTTTGAGATCAGCATGCAGATACCCGAGTTCTTGTAAGCTTATCAACGTTTCTAATGCCCGTAGTATATGCTGACGGACTTCTTGAATTGAAAACAGCTTAGGGCATACCTCAAAATGTGCTGGCGCATCAGGCAGGATCAAAGCCAGATTGAAAGATTTATCTCCAATCTGAAACGGCTTTCGAATAATTTGATGCGGAAGCATGAAAGCCTTACCTTCTTTCCTACCATAAGCTTCATAAAAATCCAGCTCATGACTTAAGCCAGCCTGGGCATGCTGAGAAATAGCAGTTGAATCCAGATTCTGGGTTTTCAACCACAATGCTGACCTGGTCTCAGGATTAAATTCTAGATAATAAAGACGGCGACCAAAACCCAGACTTCGGGCTTTGGTCTTAAGCTGGAAATTAAGCTGATGCAGATTGGCGAGGTTAAGTAACAATGTATTCCTGCTTGGCATCTGGAGCATGCTGGTAATTTAGCAGTTCCAGACAATGCTGAATAGTTTTACCTACCCGCTCCTGAGTTTCGATCAGAGAGATTTTTGGCCAGGTCGCCCGCTCACCTTCACGCTGCAACACTTTGAATAAATGCGGACGAGGATTTTGCAGCATATAGCTATAATGACGCAGGCTATATTTACCCACAATATTCACATCGCCATAGTAACGCTGATCCACCACGCCATAACCCTGATCCAGCAAACGGCGGACTGGCGGCAAACTTCCCGCATGCTCACGGGCAAAATCCATAATCCCTTTGGTAAATACCACACTCTGACGGCGTACAATGCGTTTCGGCCAGCTTAATGTCCCCTTACGGAAGCGTGAAATATCATCCTGCATAAAAGGCACAATGTGTGGATTGGCCTGACTGGCAATGGTGTAATTGATATTGTACAGCCGCGCCATTTTCTCCTGCGGGAAATCGCTACGAACACTGCCATCTACCCAGCGTGTTGCGCCCATATGAGGCGTATATTGCCCATCATGGCGTTTACTGGTGAGACGTACCGGCGGGAACAAAATTGGCACAGCACAAGATGCCAGCACCGCACTCCAGACCAGTACATCTGGAGAGGTATAGGCATTCATGATCCGGGCATCCTGCGCTGCATCATAAGGCGCGACCGCAATATTAATATGTAGACCCGAAGTTTTTAATGCTTCTTCAAAGGTCATATCTCCCAAGTTTTCGATCAGGAATTTTTTCAGGTATTTAACATCCGCCAGACCACCATTACCCTTCAGTAATTCACTCATGGTACGGAAATGGAATGCTTCATGGAAAAAGTTATGACCTTTTAAAATATCCACATATTGTGCGGGTTTGGAGACGCCCAACATAGCGGTCATAATTGCACCAGCACTAGAACCCGACATCACTCGAGGTAACAGATCCTGTTCCATTAGCGCCTTACATACACCGGTATGAAATAAGCCGAGTGTTGCACCGCCCGAGAACATTAAAGCTGGCTGACCATAAGCACGTTGGCAGTGCTCAAAATATTCAATTTTCTCTTCAAGAGTCAGACAGGTACATTGTGCAGAAGCAATATAAGCCAAGCCCAGACTGACTTCTTCTACATAATCCTCAATAATTTTTTTAGTGCCGACATAAGTGACGGTAAACAATAAAGGATGGGCGATATTGGCAATATCGTAACTCAGCCCTTCACGCAGCATATACATCAGGTCGCGAGTGCGTTTCTGCTGACGGTAACGTCTTAATTTCCCCAGTCGATGCGCAATCACTTCGGCATCAAAATACGGTGAACTATTATCCAATTTCCATTCTTGTGCCCCAGATTCTTCGTCGATCTTTAAGGCAATATATTTCCATTCTTCGTAAGTTTCAGCCTGCTGCAATTGCTGCTTCAGCTTTTTAATACGATAGGCCTGATGTGGATTGATATCCTGAGTAAAATCTTTAAACAGCATCTGCCCCTCTTCCCTATCTATATTGTAATTTTCAGACATCTTGCAGCCATGAACAAAAAACAGGCATCTATTTTCTTTGTACTACAATAACGAAAATTCACCACTTTAGGCAAATTATCACACTTTCCAGACTTTGACTGTGAATTTTACAGTGATAGTATTCTAGCCATAATTGTAAATGTACTGCTCAAATCATGGCGAAAATTGATTTACCTGACAATATCTTAAATGCTCTTTCTACTGTTCTTCTCCAGCTCCAGCAAAGCCTGCCTGAATTAAAACAAAGTCCTGATTTTTCTGCTTATGCCTATAAATGGCAGGCTGGAGAACTCAAACCCATTCACCAGCTTAAACAGATTGAACTGGCAGATTTAAAAGGCATTGAGCGACAAAAAGAAAAAGTCATTCAGAATACTTTGCAGTTTCTAAAAGGATTACCTGCCAATGATGTCTTACTCACTGGCTCTCGCGGTACAGGCAAATCTTCGATCGTGCGTGCCTTGTTGACTGAATATGCAGATCAGGGTCTACGTTTGATTGAAATTGAACGTGATGATTTGTCAGATCTTCCACAGATTCAGCAACTGATCGCCGGTCGTCCGGAAAAGTTTATTGTCTATTGTGATGACCTGGCCTTCAATGCGGAAGATGAAAACTATCGCAGTCTGAAAAGTGTGCTAGATGGTTCATTACAGTCCGGTTCCAGTAATTTTGTGATTTATGCGACCAGTAACCGTCGTCATCTATTACCGGAATTCATGCATGAAAATACCCCGGTGACCAAAGTAGATGTACCGCAATATACAGAGTTACATCCACAGGAAGCCATTGAAGAGAAAATTTCCTTGTCGGATCGTTTTGGTTTATGGCTGTCGTTCTACCCAATGGATCAAAACCTGTATCTGGAAATCGTTGAGCATTATTTGAAAAAGGCAGATATGCAACTTACAGCTGAAGCCCGTGCTGAAGCATTACGCTGGTGTCAGGCACGTGGCCAACGCTCAGGCCGTGCAGCCTATCAGTTCTCTAAACACTGGATTGGTTCGCAGCAGTTAAATTCTCTGTAAATTTTTCCCCAAATAAAAAAAGCTCCTTAATGGAGCTTTTTTTATAAGGTTAGTTCTTATTTTTTATTGTCAATAATCGTAGACCACAGCAGATCATCCAGCTCACTGCCATTGAAATAGACAGTCCCTTTCAAGGATTCAGGCTGATTCTGTTTAACCTCAATCACCTGATCATAACTGTCAGTAATTTTAAGCACGCCCTCTTTCGGCAGATGCTTATAATTATTTAACACCGTTTCGTCCATCTTGAATGATGTAGTCGTATCAAAATCAAAACTATAACGGTAATCCGCAAGATTTGGCTGACCAAGAATGCTGCCGCTGCTGGTTAAGGTACGAATACCATTACTGCCACTACCATAGTCATCTACAAGGCTATAGTTATAATTACGTACCAGTAAGTATTCCTTGCTCAACTCATCATACTCAGCGCCAGATTTACCCACATTCTTGTCTTCCGCTACACGCTGAAATTCCAGACGGTCAATTTTATAGCTTTCCAATGCACCCAAATTGTTTTTGCTTTTGGTATGAACAATCGTACCTGAAATCAGATAATCATCTTTTAGATTAAAATCAACATTGGAACCATAACGTACATTGCTAAAGGTCAAGGTCGTAGTATCACCGTTGACCGCCTGGGTAATGGTTGAATCTTTGCGATAGGTCTTATCCAGAACAATACAGTTATTTTTATCGGTTTTTAATTTAAAAGTTTTCACTGCACCATTGGTATTCACTTCAGAACAGATCAGATTCGGATATTTGATGCTGTTCACACCCAAATTATAAATCTTGATAATACGGCTCGTGCGTCCATAAGGATAATCCGCAAAAACTTCACCAATCATATGACCTAACGCAACGTTATAGTCCGTATCATTACTGGTGCTATTGTTAATTTTGTCGCGGATTTTCTCGATGATATCACGATCCTCAAAAGGAATAAATTCTTCTGAAAGTTCAGGAGAAATACTCTCCTCTGGAACATTTGGCGGGGTGGTCACTGTAGAATTGTCTGAGCTACCTCCACTGCCACCACATGCGGTAAGCAAGCCTGAAACCAAAACCAGCCCAAAGAATGACATCTGCTTTTTCATAAAATTTTATTCCCTAGAATTTCTTTGCATTTTTATTCAATGAGAATGAAAGATGAGCGTATTAAAACTGCACAATACAAACCCACTACCTGTCGATGATATTTTTTCTGGACAGTATTTCTTACACTCTGATCGTGCTTTATCTTTTAATAAACTAAGGATTAACTCTGTAATTTTAATTTATATTTCATACAACAATGGTCATTAAAAAATAAGATGTTACTTCTAGAGCAAGGTCTTATTAGTTCTCATAACTAAATCTTAGAAACCAACCCCAATAACATATATTTTCTTTGCAACAATACTTATAAAATTTGTAACCGTTAGGTTAAAAAGTCGAAAAGCTATCTTTTGAATAGCCGGGTTTAAAGAAGAACTTAGGTTGCTTCTAGACAATTAAACTTTGAATAAAACCTAAAAATAAGAATAAAAGGAAATTAGGGTGTGTTGACACTTTTAGCTTAAAAAATAGCAAAGTAGTAAAATCAAATCGCCAAACCCAATTTTACTATTCGCTATGCCTCGTACCATGCTGACAGATCAACACTGGCAAAAGTTGAAAACTATTTTGCGTAATTTATCTATTCATCACAACTCAAATTTACGTAATTTTATTGAAGCTATTCTCTATAGAATTAGAACAGGCTGTCCGTGGCGAGATATTCCTTCCTATTTCGGTCAATCAAACTCTATTTTCAAACGTTTTAATCGTTGGTCAAGCAGTGGTAAGTTACTTAGATTATTCAAATTATTAGCATCATGCCCCGATATGGAGTGGATTTTTATTGATGGCTCTCACGTACGTGCTCATCAACATTCTGCCGGTATAGCGAATCAATCCATTTCTAAAAGTGTAGGAGGAAACTCCTCAAAAATACATTTGATTGTTGATGCAAATGGCAATCCTGTTGATTTCATGATGACCGATGGAACCACACATGACGTCAAAGTTGCACCTGATCTAATATCAACATTAGACTTAAAAGAGACAAAAGTGGTCTGCGCAGATAAAGGCTATGATTCAGAACCACTGCGTGAACAGATCAGAAAAACAGGGACAAAAGCGAATATACCAAAGAAAATAAATAGCCAATCGAACAATGATCATATGGACTGGTATTTATATAAAATCAGGCATTTAGTTGAAAATATGTTTTGTAGATTAAAGCAATTTAGAGGAATAGCTACTCGATATGACAAGCTCAAAAGAAATTATCAAAGTGCTGTTGCCTTAGCCTGTATATTTTTATGGCTACCTTTATAGGGTTAATTATGAACAGTAAATGTCAACAGATCCTAATTATTTCCATTTATTGTTGGCTCAAAATTTGACAGTTCATGGCTGAATATTCTCAGACACCTCCTTAAAATATTAAAAATCAAAAATACTTAAATAGACTTTTTCCAGCGCTTGTACTCAAACATATTTTTGTCTGCTTGCCACTGTGCTTCAACCAGGCCAGTCGTTGGATGACGCATCGCCATACCAAATGCGGCTTCAATTTTTGCTTCTGCAAAGGCTTCAATTAAACGATCGAGCAAACGCTCAGCTCCCGCTTTATCATTTTCTATGCTCAGAATTACGAATTCATCACCACCGATACGCGCCACAATATCATTGCTACGTACATTTTCCTGAAGGACTTGTGCTGTATGCTGAATTAATTTATCACCTTCTTTGTGCCCCAAACTATCATTCACTTTTTTCAGGTCATTCAAGTCTATAAATAAGATCGCAGCAGGATGACCGTATTGTTTGCAACGTTCTTCTTCTGCCTGTAGCAGTTTCTCCCAGGCACGACGGTTATATAACCCAGTCAATTCATCTTTACTGGCTTGTTGCTGTAGCAGTTCTTGCTGACGAATTTGCTCATTCTGACGCAATTCAGCTTGTAGGATTGAGCTCAAAAGCTTGCTAAATAACTCGACCATCGCCAGATCCTGAATGATGGCATCTGACTTGGCTTCAGGATCAACCGCACATAATGTTCCAAATAGACTGCCATCTTCTTTAAAGAGTGGTTGACCAATATAGGATTTGATGCAGAAATGCTTGTTAATTGGCGCGGTCGCATATAAAGGAATTTCTTCAGAGCGAGGCGCGATTCTTGGTCCTTTGCCTGTGACCATATGACAGCAGAAAGAATTGGCCCATTCAAATACCTGACCTGGCTGAACAGCATAGCCATGATCTTCGCTTTGCAGCACAATCCAGTCATTGTCTCTACCCGGGTGATCATCCATAAATTAAAGCCAAAATGCTGATGCAGATATTTTAAAACTGCCTGTCCCGCATCCTGAAAACCTTTAAAACTGATATTATCCATCCGAAATAGTCTCTGCATCATTCCGCATATAATAGAGTGGGATTTCTATATTATTAAACTATTTTACGTTATCAATAAGAAAACACTTAATGTGGTAGAGTTAAAATAATTAATTTATTAATATTATTTGTTGAATATTTCTACTCTACAAAAGCAATCCAATAAAAAAGAGGCTTAAAGCCCCTTTTCTTCATGATGAATCTTTAAATCAAGCTTCGGCTGGATTCGTCAATTCTGTCATTGGCCAACGTGGAGTTGTGGTCACCACCAAGCCATCTTGTTGTCCTGCTTTTAGACGTTGATAACCCGCAAAGGCAATCATCGCACCATTATCGGTACACAGCGCAGGTTCTGCATAGTACACGGTGGCTTTGATTTTCGCCAAGCCTGCTTCCAGGCGTTCACGTAAACGCTTGTTGGCACTTACACCACCAGCAATCACCAGACGTTTTAAGCCAGTCTGTTTCAATGCCTTCACTGATTTTTTCACTAAAGTATCGACAATAGCTTCCTGGAAGCTCGCAGCGATATCAGCATCACGTCTTTCTTCACCGAGTTTCTTCATTTGAACAGAAACTGCAGTTTTTAAACCACTGAATGAAAATTCTAAGCCTTGATGCAGCATTGGACGTGGGAAAGCAAAGGCATTCGGATCGCCCTGCTCAGCCAGTCTGGAAATATTCGGGCCACCTGGATATGGCAAACCCATCATCTTCGCAACTTTATCAAATGCTTCACCCGCCGCATCATCAATCGATTCACCGAGTAATTCATATTGCCCAATGCCATAAGCGGCCATGAGCTGTGAATGCCCACCAGACACCAGTAATGCCACAAATGGAAATTCCGGTGGCGTTTTAGAAAGTAATGGTGCCAGCATATGACCTTCCATATGATGCACACCAATCGCCGGTTTATTTAAGGCAAAGGCCAAAGTCCGACCAAACAGTGCGCCCGTCATTAATGCGCCCATCAGGCCCGGACCACGGGTATAAGCCACCGCATCAATTTCTGATTTTTTGATGCCACTTTGTTCAAGCAGTTCATTCAGTAAAGGAATGAGTTTACGCACATGGTCACGCGAAGCCAGTTCTGGTACGACGCCGCCATATTCAGCATGCAGTTTAATCTGGCTGTACAGCACCTGTCCGCGCAAACCTAACTCGCTGTCATACAGCGCAAGTCCTGTTTCATCACACGACGTTTCCAAGCCTAAAACGATCATTAAACTGCCTATAACCTGTATCAAATATATTGCAGCAACTATTATAGACTTGTGATATGAGATGTAAATGAGTAAAATACTGACCTTCACTTGTGATCGAGGGCAATTCGGCCCTGATCTTATCCATAACTTAATGAGGATTCTTCATGCCACAAGTTAAATTGAAAGAAGGCGAACCAGTAGACGTAGCTATCCGTCGTTTCAAACGTTCATGCGAAAAAGCGGGTGTTCTTGCTGACGTTCGTAAACGTGAATTCTACGAAAAACCAACTCAAGAACGTAAACGTAAAAAAGCTGCTGCTGTTAAACGCTACCAAAAGAAATTGGCACGTGAATCAGTACGTACTACTCGCCTTTACTAAGATTAATTTGTGATTGACTGCTTGGAATAAATAATGACTACTTTAAAAAACCAGATTACTGACGTATTGAAAGCCACCATGCGTGCCAAAGATATGTCAAAGTTGACGGTCATTCGTAGTCTGCAAGCAGCAATTAAGCAAATCGAAGTCGATGAGCGTAAAGAACTTGACGACGCTCAAGTTCTTGCGGTCATTGAAAAGCAAATTAAACAACGTAAAGAATCGATCAAAGCCTTTGAAGGCGCTGGTCGAGATGATTTAGCTAGTAAGGAACAAGCCGAAGTTGAGGTTCTCTCTCAATTTCTACCAGAAGCTATGACTGAGGAAGAACTTGATTCCCTGATTGCGCAAACAATTGAAGCGCAACAAGCTACTAGCATGAAAGATATGGGTAAGGTGATGAATTCTCTGCGTCCGCTCATAGCCGGGCGCGCCGATCCTGCACAAGTTTCAGCAAAAATTAAAGCAAAACTTGCTTAATTCCCCCATTCTATTTCAAATCTAAATCTGCGTTGAACTGCCTCCATTCCGGACAGTTCTCAGCATTTTCTTATTTATTCTTACTGTAAATTACAGTCCACATTATAACGTTTCAGCAACTGCATCTCTTTTGAAGATTTTACCTGCAGTATGACATCCTGCTTGCCTACATTTTGATACTGACGATCCAGATAAGCTCGGTTCTGGTCTGCCGCTTTATATAAGCGATCCACATAACGCTGCACAATCGCACAAAACTGCTGATTCTGCGATGCGCTAAAACCCTGCTGCTGTGGATTTAAACCTTTTAAAAACTGACGTGATTCTTTTTGATAATCAGCATTAATCTGCTCAACGGACTGCACGTATTCTGCCGCACTAGCCGCCAATACATTTCCGCCACACCCCAATATCCATAAACCCAATAATATTTTTTTCATAAAATAATTAAAATAGACAACTTAGCTTTGCCCGGATTGTAGCGTGATTTAGTGAACTTCGGCTATATCTACTGAAGCTAAAAATCATTAGAAAAATAGACTTAAATTTTAAATTGTCGCGTTTGCTGCATCTGTTTTAAACGTTGACCTATGGTTGCTGACAGAGACTGATTGCCTTTGCTGATACGTTGAGCATGTATTAAGGATTTAATCGCAGTTTCTTCATAGCCTGACCAGTACTCTACTTCGGCACGATAACGCAAGACATTGGCGGCTTTTATCGATGAATCAGGTGCTGCATTCGCTGCTAGTTGCATTAATCTCCAGCCACTAACATCACGGGTATTGCTATTTAAAAAGCGCTGCACAATCGTTTTAGCCTGACCAGGTTGTTTGGCACGAATCAGGGTTTCAGCATATTTATAATTTAAAGCACGGTTTTCCGGCATGATTCGTGCAGCTGAACTAATGCTTTTTAGCGCATTATCCAGCTGATTTTGCCCCAGATAAATATCAGTTTGAAATAACACCTGCAAAGGATGCATTTTGTTGTGCTTTTTGGCTTGATCCAATGCGGTTTGTGCTGCCTGAAAATCTCCCTGCTGAAGCTGATAAGCCGTTAAAGCCAGCTGACCAGGAAAATCATTGCGTTGCACCATTAAGTTGAGCTGCTGTTCAGTGGTCTGACGTGACAGTACCCGCGTATACCATTTAATGATTTCAAAATCCTGATCATTCAAATTACGCTTAACCGCAGGCAGCTGATTGGCGCGCAAACGTGCTTCACTCATACGTTCAGTAGTTAGAGGATGCGTCAGCCAGAAATCAGGCATAAAGCTTAAACGGCTAGTGGAACGATGCATCACTTCAAAGAAATCCGCCATACTGTGCGGACTGTATCCGGCAGCATACATATATTGCATGCCGATCCGGTCCGCCTCACGTTCCTGATTACGGCTATAAGTTAATTGCTGATCCAGTAGAGCTGCCTGAGAACCCATCATCACTGCTGCACCTGCATCACCATCTGCCTGTGAAGCCACTAATGCACCCACCAGAATCCCTGCTAGGGCCAACAGTCCTTGTCCTTTAAAGGTTTCTTGCGAACGACTGTAATGACGTTGTGTGACATGTGCAATTTCATGTGCCATCACCCCTGCCACTTCATCCGTATTTCGAGCAGAATTAATCAAACCCGCATTCAGGGCAAATAACCCACCGGGTACTGCAAAAGCATTAATTTGCGGATCATTGATTACCATTAACCCAATGGGTTGCTGTAATTTGGTCTGACTGAGAATTTGGGAAAATATGGAAAGCAACTGATCTTCAAGCCATGGATTCTGAATCACAGGCATTTGTTTCTGGACTTGACGATAGACCTTTTCACCGATCATTTGTTCTTTTTGCTGGTCGATTAAACCAATACCCGCCCCAATATCCGGTACAGAAAATTGTGCAGCAGGCTGATTAAAATAATCGTTCTCACTATGTCCTGCTGCTGCACACAGACTTAACCCGCACGCCAATACCAAACGTTTCAATGAAAAATCTCTAAAATTTAGTTTCAATCTGTCTCGAATATAGCATCGAAAAATGAGCATAGATGCAGGAAAATGTTATTTAATATTACTTAGATGAACCAATCACTTGAGGATTCACCACATAGCGTGGCACCCGCCCTTCAAGTGCATCAACCAGATTCTGATAAGCCAGCTCAGCCATTTTTCGACGTGTTGCCACTGTGGCCGAACCGACATGAGGCAAGGTAATAACATTATCCAGCTCAAATAATTCTGATTCTTTTAAAGGCTCTTTCTCATAAACGTCCAGCCCCGCAGCAAAAATTTGGTTGGCTTTTAAGGCTTCGATCAAAGCCTGCTCATCAATCACAGACCCACGGGAGATATTCACCAGCACCGCATGTGGCTGCATTTGTGCCAGTTGTTCTGCTCCAATCAGAGCTTTTGATTCAGAATTTAAATCCACGGTAACCACCATAAAATCTGAGCGCTGCAAAAGTTCATTCAGAGAGCAATACTGTGCATTGAGTCCTTGAGCCAATTCCGGTTTTTCATTGCGATTATGGTACAGGATATTCATATTGAAACCGTAAAACCCACGGCGTGCAACTGCTGCCCCAATATGCCCTAGGCCGATTATCCCCAGCGTTTTTCCGAAAATATCCACACCAAACTGTGCTTCACGTGTTGTACGGTGCCATTGTCCCTGCTTGGTCCAGTGATCCAGATAAGCCACTTTGCGTGCAGCTACCATTAATAGCGCAAATCCCAGATCTGCCGTGGTTTCAGTCAGGACATGGGGAGTATTGGTCAGATAGATATTTTTTTCATTCAGATAATCAACTTCATAGTTGTCATACCCGACGCTGACACTAGAAATGATTTTAAGTCGGGTTGCTGGTGCCAGATTATCGCGATTGAGCAGTCGGCCTGCCCCAATCATGCCATCGGCATCGCGCACATGTTCCAGCAACTGCTCATACACATTGCCCAGTTTCGGCTGTAAGGTCACTACATTAAAATTTTGTTCGAGTTTTTTTTGGACATCCTGATCGATCTGGCTGAATACAATCACTTTTTGTTTCATATGTCCCTATTCCACATCAATATTAATCTGAGTTCGCTGGCCTGTTTTGCATAAACTGCCATAAGTGTTTTTTATGTATTGGCTGATCCAGCATTTCCTGTAAAGATGCCAGTTGAATCATTTTATTATGTGTCACATGCGGAATAGAGCCAAGGGAAATGATATTTTTTTCCAGGCTCATCATGTCCAGAAAACCTTGAATATAAGATTCAACACCTCGACCATCTTGCAGATTCACCCAAGGAAATGGCCAGTTCAGTTCATAAAATTCACTTTGCAGAGCACGCTGGATGTTGATCCATAAAAGCTGGGTTTGCTCGGTCATTTCTGTGGCATCGATGACAATCGTACAATGTTCCAAGCTTAAAGCCTGCAAGTTGAATGGCGGAATATGTAGAATTTCCCGCTGTTCCTGAATTGTTGCAACAACTACTGGCGCTTCACTTTTAGCTTCAGCTTTTGCTTCAACTGTAACAGGCTCAGGCGCAATTAAAGGAGCTTTTGCTACCGGAGCAATCTGAGCCGGTTGTGGCAGGATGATTTCGCTATGCAATTCTGCTGGGGCCTGATCACGCCAGATCGAAACCTGATGCTGCTGACATACGTCGCCCTTGGGAATCCAGATATCTATTCCTAATGTTGCCAGTATGTCACGCTGATGCCCAATCATCTTTTCTTCATCACCTATTTCAGGTCGAACATTTTAACGGGATTCGCTTTTCTTTGCCGAACTATTTCCAGTTTTTCACTCTCTATCTTGAATCATTTTAACTCAGAATAGAAATCAATTTATAAGATTACTTTTTTTCTACTGCAAGTTCTTTTATAGATCAGTTCTTGAAAAACTGGACTTAAATACATCTTCTTAATTTAAAAATATTAGATAATCATCAAGCTGTTTTTCTTAAGCATTTGCGAGGTAATTTCATTGGATTCAAAGCCCAAGCGCCAGTATAAAAGCTCCATCACATCCAATTCATCCTGAGTCATGATCCGGTCGCTCCACAGGCAAACTTCTGCAATTCCCAACATGCTCAGACGATCACGCAATAACAATCCGGCAATATCATTTAAAATCTCAGCTAAATCAATCGGCTCATCTGAGATTTCACTATACAGCTCAAGTTCTCGTGGTGTCAGAATACGATTTAAAATCTTTTCCCTAACTTCCAGCTGATTATCGCTATTAATCTGCTGCACATGCAGCAAGGCATCAATCAGACGTACAATCTGTGGTTTGACCTCATCCAAAGACGTTGGCGTATGCATCGGCAGTAAATTCAGTTCATACTTCACCCGCTCTAGCAATAAAGCATCCAGCAAACCGATTTCACCATCTTCCTGAATAATCCTTGCCAGCTTCATTAAAAACTGCCGTGCAACTGTGGTAGGCATTCCACCAATATTTTTACAGGCTTGCTGGAAAATCGAGATATGTACCCGTCCATCCAGATTTAATAATGAATCAATAATCGCACGACTGACCTCTGCCTCGGTCGGAATAAATTCACGATATTGCCGGATCATCAAAATTGCGACCATCACTTCACGTGAACCGGTCGAAGTTTGCAAAGCACGTTCAATCAGCTCCGGACGCGGCATATTGGCACGCAGCTCCGGATTTAATGGCTTGATGGCATCTTTAATGGCGAAGCTAATTGGAGACAAGCGTAACAAAGGCAAAGGTTGTGGGGATTCCCAGACTGCTGTGCTTTCAGGCACGACATCTTCGAGTGAACGAAACAGACTAAACAAAGGCTGGTTTTTTAATTTCTTCAGATTTTCAAGCTGCAGATCCTGAATCAAGGCAGGATTTAATTCATAAATACGCTGATTAATATTCGGATGAATATTCAACCAGTTCTGTGGACTTAAGGAATTGGCAAAACACATATGTGAAATGGATTCGGCATATTCACTATAGATCTGTGATCCTGAATGATGCACATGAATGCGCAATAAAGTCTGAATATTGGCATCATTCTGAATCAGGCGTCGGGTTTTCTGGTCATTTTTATAGGTACGTCCGCCCAATGAAATATATTTAATAAAACGTGTAATCAAAATACCCAAGCTGCCAATCAACCAGATGACTGCTCCGATTGAGACATAGAAGGTTTCAAACTTGTTTTCGCGAGATACATCATTTCGATAAAACCCCAACTTCGCAATCTTGCTACCCCACTGGCTAAAAGTGGTCAGACTGCTATATAGAATTTTCAGGCGGGTATTTTCAGCTGTTTCACCAGATAGAATCTTGTTAAATTCATGACTGAGCAAGCCATAAAGTTCAATTTCATCAAGAGTTTGTAATGCACCCCAAGTCAGAATAATAGCAGTATCACGTGGACTAAAACCCGCTGTTAATGCATTGACCCCCACTTCATTCGGCAGGACATACATAGCTGGCGGTTCAATCAGGAACGTATCTGCCAGTTGAGTATTGATCCGTAGTGCAGCACTTTCTTCCGGAATACTTTCCATTTGGTTCAGTCGACGCGCGCCCATTTGCTGGGCTAAAGAATAGCCGCCGGCACGAAACGTATAAAATTCATAGATGACCGAAATAATCATCAAGAACAAAACCAGTGCTACCAGATAAGGACTAAGGACATGCCACCATATCGACTGGCCAGGATCAGCATAGAAAACAAACAGGCCAACCACTGTATTGATAATCAGAACTGTTAATAGTATCGCAATCAGACAAAAGCTGGCTAGCAATAGCATATTCTTGTTTTTGACCAAAGCATATCCTACGCTTTTCAATCTACCACCCTAACTGATCTGGTCTTTCCTTGGGCCATCATAAAACAAAAAAGCGGGAAATTCCCGCTTTTTCATCATGATTTTAATTGCTTAGACTTCGCGTACACCGGTCAGATCAACTGATGCTGCATCAATATTCACATCAATAAAATTGTCGCCTTTTTTGGCGCCATCATTGCGTTTTTGCTCTAATTGATCGAGGTATTCAGCATTGATTCCACCTGCGACATACACACCATCAAATACAGAACAGTCAAATTCACGCAAATGAGGAACTTTTTTGGTACGTACTGCATCTTTCAGGTCTTCCAGATCTTGGAAAATCAGACGGTCAGCACCAATAATTTCACGGATTTCTTCTACACTACGTTCAGAAGCGATTAGTTCAGATTTCGCCGGCATATCAATACCGTATACGTTTGGATATTTCACCATAGGTGCCGCAGAAGCGAAGAATACTTTTTTCGCACCCGCATCACGTGCCATCTGAATAATTTCATTACAAGTCGTACCACGCACAATCGAGTCATCGACTAGTAGAACGTTTTTGCCCTGGAACTCGAGCTCAACCGGGTTCAGTTTTTGACGTACTGATTTTTTACGCAGTTGCTGACCTGGCATGATGAAGGTACGGCCGATATAACGGTTTTTCATGAAACCTTCACGGAATTTCACGCCCAGCATATTAGCCAGTTCAAGTGCAGAAGTACGTGAAGTATCCGGAATTGGAATCACCACGTCGATGTCGTGCTCATCGCCCCACTCGCGCAGAATTTTTTGTGCCAGCTTCTCACCCATTTTCAGACGGGCTTTATACACAGAGATCCCATCAATGGTTGCATCTGGACGGGCAAAGTACACATATTCAAAAATACATGGACGGTATTCTGGATTTGCTGCACATTGCTGGGTAAAGAAGTTACCGTCAGAATCAATGAAAACCGCTTCACCCGGTTCGATATCACGCTCAACCTTGAAGCCTAGCGCAGTAATCGCTACAGATTCAGAAGCAATGATATATTCCATACCATTTTCTGTTTCGCGCGAACCGTAAATTAATGGACGGATACCGTTTGGATCACGGAAGCCTACCAGACCTTGACCAGTAATCATCGCAACAACAGCATAACCACCTTTACAACGTTCATGTACACGCGTCACAGCCTGGAAAATATCTTCAGATGTTGGTACCAGCTTGCCACGTTTTTGTAATTCGTGCGCCAGTACGTTTAGTAGCACTTCTGAATCTGAATCAGTATTCATGTGACGCAGGTCAGTTTTAAACAGGTCGTCATGAATTTCTTCAGCATTGGTCAGGTTACCGTTATGCGCTAGCGTAATCCCATAAGGTGAGTTTACGTAGAATGGTTGCGCTTCGGCACTGCTTGAAGTACCCGCCGTTGGGTAACGCACATGACCAATACCATAATTACCCTGTAAAGCACGCATATGACGGGTATGGAATACATCACGGACCATACCCACATCTTTACGCAGGAACAGGCGGCCTTCCTGACAAGTCACAATCCCAGCTGCATCTTGTCCACGATGTTGTAACATCGTTAATGCATCAAACAACATTTGGTTAACAGGTGATTTACCAGCTATACCAACTACTCCACACATAGCAACCTCGCAGACAAGCTAGGATTAATAAAAAGGATTATTCGTTGACGCATCTGAACTCTTGGCCTTGGATGCCGGCTCAGATGAGGAATCTGAAGGTTTCTGTGCCCCTTCAGATTTGATATGTTGCAGGGCACCATTTGCGGCTTCTTTGGAGAGCTCTGTTGCCCAAGGCGCATATGGCAATAAGACCTGTATAAATTTAGACTGCTTCCAGTGCGGTGAACTTTCGACCCACGGACCAATGCCCTGCATGGTAATCAGGACAATCAGCAAACCTTTCAGGCTGCCGAAAACACCCCCCGCAAGACGATTCAGCGGACCAAGTTTCAGGGTTTTTAAAATGCGGTTGAGCAGAAAGGTGACAATCCAGGTGAGTACCACAATCATCAGAACAATAAAGGCAAAGGCTGCAATCTTCTGTACCACTGGATCTGTACTGAGAGCAACCATTGAGGGCGCAAGTAGTGTTGAATATTTCGCCGCAATAATCAAGGCAAAAATCCATCCCACTAAGTTCGCAAAGGCTTTAATAAATCCTTGGCGCAAACCGTTGAGCCCTCCAATGAGCAAGATAATCAGTAGAAAGATATCAATGGCATTCATAGGACTTAAAGCGCGGCTACACAGTCTTTAACCAGTTCCGGCCCAGTATATATGAGGCCACTATAGACTTGTACAAGGCTTGCACCAGCTTTTTTCTTGGCCAGCGCATCCGCACCTGAAAGAATACCACCCACACCAATCAATGGAATTTGTCCCTTTAATTCCTCTGCAAATGCAGCCAGACATGCCGTGCTTTTCTCAAAGACTGGCGCGCCTGATAAACCGCCCGCTTCTTCTGCATGCTCCAGACCTTCCACACCTTCACGTGACAATGTGGTATTGGTCACGATCAGACCATCAATCTTGTATTGCAATAACTGCTTGGCAATAAAGGCAATATCTTCAGCTTCAAGATCCGGTGCAACTTTTAATACCAGAGGAACGTAATGCTGATGTTCCTGAGCCAGTTCCAGCTGACGATTCTTCAGCGTTTCCAGCAATTCAGTCAGTGCATCGCCACTTTGTAAACTGCGCAGGTTCTTGGTATTTGGAGAAGAAATATTAACGGTGATATAGGAAGCATAATTATAGACTTTTTCTAAACAAATAAGGTAATCATCTACTGCTTTTTCTACCGGAGTATCAGCGTTTTTACCGATATTGATTCCCAGTACACCTTTAAATTTTGCAGCTTTAACGTTTTCAATCAACTTATCCACGCCATCATTATTAAAGCCCATACGGTTAATAATCGCTTTGGCTTTCGGAAGACGGAATAAACGTGGATGAGGATTACCAGGTTGCGGGCGTGGAGTAATGGTACCAATTTCAATAAAACCAAAGCCTTGACTGGCCAAGGCATCAATATAGGCACCATTTTTATCTAACCCTGCTGCAAGACCGACCGGATTAGGAAATTCGATTCCCATACAGGTCACAGGTTTCACAGCAACATTTTGACGCATCATGCCCATTTTATGGGATGATTTTAATAGTGATAGTGTCAGCTCATGTGCACGCTCTGGTGCTAAAGAAAACAACAAAGGGCGGGCTAGAGAATACAACATATCTAGAAAAGTCTACTGCTTTTTAAGTCGGCATATTATAGGCATAGGCTGACAAAAAAACCATGCTTTGCAAATCTTTATTTTTACCAGTTATTGCACAGTCGCTGTTAATTTAATCTGCCCTGCTTCATTATTTAGTTCCATTTTCTCGATACTTAGCCCCATTTGTGCCAGCTGCGTCAGGAAGTTGGCCAGCACAGAATAATTTTCGTGAGACAACATCAACTGAATTTTTCCATCCATTTGCTGTGATGCAATCGACAGCCCTTGTTGCTGGGCAATGCGTTGCACTTTTTCTGCTGCATCTAATTGCAAGTCTCCTGCCGGCTTCATGGTAACCGCATTGCTTTGCATCCAGACCAGCGTATCTTTTAGATCATTTAAACGTTTCTGCTGGGTATCTGCTGCCTGATGCATCGCCCAGAGTGCACTTGCAACAGCGGTCACCAACACAAAGATCGTTGTAAAGATCACCAGAATGCGTTCACGTGCTGACAAACGATCCAGATAATCGGTCAGTTTTTCGATTTGCAGATCCATACGGTTCTGTAAGGTTTCAATGGCTTTCATTATTGTATTTTCACCAGTCCTACGACGCCTGTTCCATTCGCCTGTATATTCCCCAATTCCACTTTAAAGCCCTGCTGCCCTAGTTGCTTGGTTAAAGTATTTAAACTTTCAGATGAATTGGACTGTAATTGTAGACTCAATCCTGACGGGTCATAATTGACGCGCTGTGCCACAATCTGGTTTTGCATTAGTACCGGCCCGACTCGGCTGATGAGCTGTAAGGCCTGAGTGTCTGCGGTCTGGCTTTGACGAAGCTGAGCTTCGAACTGGCTTTTAATATTCTGCTCAGTGACCGGATAATTTTGTCCGAACCAGTATTTAAACTGGTCAATAGCCTGCATCGCAGTGGTATTGGCGACTTTTTTATATTGGTACCAGCGCACCGCATCGTAAGTGAACTGCAATACCAGAATCCCAAGAAAAACCGCCGCACAGGCTTTCCAGTAACCAGAAACAGTATGATCCGATTTACCCTTTGGCAGGATATTAAATGGATGCTGTTTCGGTTTTTTTAGCATTGGCAACGTATATTCGAACGAGTTTAATTGTTCACGTGTTGCCACAGCTTCCAGACTACTCATTTGTTCAGGGCTGAGATTGCTGACCTGATATTCCAGATCTTTGGGCTGAAAATCCAGATAAAGGCTCAAATCATCCACTGACTGTCCGATATATTCAGCTTCACGTACCAGCAGATGCCCACTGATTTGTGCAATAACGCGCTGCTGCGCATGTTCAGGCACTGGCAAAACCAGAAAGTCTGGCAATAACGCAGCGACTTTAACAGGAATCAAATTCAGGGCATGCTGCAAAGTTTCAACTGTAGAATTTGCAATCCCCAGAATACTAATCTGATCAGGCTGCTGAAAATGATGCAGCACTTTCATGGTATCGACAGGCAGTACTACATATTCTTCTAACAGATATTTGATGCCATCATTGCCCATTTTTTTATATTGGCTCTTTGGCAAAGTCTGCTGCAAAATCTGCACATGACGACTTGGAAAAAAGACCGTCGCCTCTTCACCATGATAGGCCTGAATATCCTGAATCAGCTGCTCGAGTGTCGCAGCAGTGCTCCAGAATTCCCCCTTTGACCATTGCCAAACCCCATTGGCTTCCGGCATCCATAAATACAACATCGATTGTGTTCTACCGTTTTAATTGGTTTTTTATACTGTTGGAATAAAGCTTTTAACTTGTGTTGATAAGCCTGGTGCAATCACGGCCTGATCATAAATACGTGCTTCTGACAAATGAAATGGGTGGAAAGACTCAGTCACGAGAATGGAGGCAATATGCGCCACTACATTCATATGACAAACCACCGCAATGGACTCATACGGCAACTGCGATAACCATTCAACTGCAACTTTGGCATCATCGTCAGGCTTGATGGTATTACAGATCACCACGGGTACATCTTTAAAATAGTGCTGTAAATGCGCCAGAGTTTCCTGCGCACGCAATAAAGGACTGACCACAAACACCTCCGGTTTAATGATGTCCCTTAAATACTGCGCTGTCTGTTCCGCCTGTTGATGCCCGCGCTCCGTTAGGGGACGCTTGGTATCATTCCCATTCACTGGTGGCGCGGCTTCGCCATGTCGCACTAAAGTCAGTTGCATCTTATTTCCCTATTTATTTGGTCGTTACGATCATCAGTCAGCATCATAATCATCGTGCTTCTTGTGTTATAGATCAGACTTGATGATGTGGCAAGACAAATTCGACATCACTGCGATGACCATTTTTCATCAAGGATAAAGCGATCGTCAGCGGCGGCGCTCCTTCAAAGATCACTTCATACAAAGCAGTTGTAATCGGCATATACACATCCAGCTCTTCTGAGCGTGCTTTTACCTGCACAATCGTGTTAATCCCTTCTGCCGTCTGCCCCAGTTCAGTCGTCGCCTGCTCTAGGGTTTTACCCTTACCTAATGCATAACCAACCTGATAGTTACGACTTAGCGGACTATTACAGGTGGCAAATAGATCACCTACACCTGAAAGCCCCAGGAAAGTCAACGGGTTTGCACCTAACTTGACTGCAAATCGGCTCATTTCTGCTAAAGCACGGGTTAGAATCATACTCTTGGTATTTTCACCGACATTATAGGCAGCCGCCATTCCCATTGCGACCGCATAAATATTTTTCAGTGCACCGCCCAGTTCTACGCCATGTACATCATCACTGGCAAAAACACGGAATAACGCACTATGGAGTGCTTGTTGCACTGCATAACGTACCAGTTCAGATTCACTGGCAATCACCGTACCTGCCGGCTGTCCTGCGACAATTTCCTTGGCCAGGTTTGGACCAGACAGCACACCATAAGGCACTTCCGGTAATTCTTCACGAATGATGTCACTCATAAAGCTGAAGGTATTGGCCTCAATCCCTTTTGTCAGGGAAATCACCGCTTGAGATGTGATAAAAGGCTTGATCTGCTGTAATACATCACGGAAAGAATGGCTTGGAATCGCAACTAGAATAATATCGCGATCACGAACAGCCTTCTCCAGATCGGACACAGCAAGCAGATTTTCTTCCAGCTTAAAATCCGGAAGATAGCGCTTATTGATATGTGTTGCATTAATATCTTCAGCTACTTCCGGGTCACGAATCCAGATCATGGTATCGCAGCCATTTCGAACCGCGGTATTGGCCATTGCAGTACCAAAACTACCACCGCCTAAAACTGTAATTCTTAAAGCCGTATTCTGGTTGACCGCAACCGGTTCAATAAAATTGGTAAAATTTAATTCTGACATCTTATTTTCTAATATCCTGTGTCTTGAAATGCCTTAGTTTTGATTCCAATAACTTACATAATTCTGGGTTTGGATTTCAGCACGTGGTGCAATCGCTTTTGCCGCCGTACCGATATAGATAATGCCAGAAACCAGATCATCTTTACCAATGCCGAGCGACTGCTTGAAAAATTTTGATTCTACCACTGCGCCACTACGCCACATGGTTGAAAAACCTTGAGCCTGTAAAGACAGCAGGAAGTTTTGAATAGCAGCACCTGAACTCAGAATCTGTTCAAAATATGGCACTTTAGGATGATCCTGCAAACGGGTTAATGCCAGTACCAGCAAAGGTGCACGAAAAGGATGATTTTTGACCCGTTCAATCTGAGCTGATTCAGTTTGACCCAGATCTATCAGTGCTTTTGATAATAGTTCGCCAAATGCTTCACGTTGCGCATCCGGGATGATCACAAAAGTGGTAGGCTTCAATCGGTGATGATCTGGTGCTGTCAAAGCAGCTTTAAATGCCAGTTCTAACTGCTCTGCATTCGGTGCAGGTGCCAGCAAATGTCCTATTGATTGACGTTGGTGAATATTTTGATGAACGATGTCGACCACAGATTCCGTCATTGCTTTATAGATCTATAACTTAAAAACTATGGTCAAGATTAGCATATTCCACTAACAATACTCTAGAAACTTGCAATAGCCTTTACCTTGAAAATATTTAAGGAAGATTACAATATTTTCCGTGGAATCAATAAAATGCCTCTTTCATTCACTTTTCTCTCATAGAGCGACATCAAAAATTGCCAAACTTATACAACAGCTCCTAATTCTGTGCTTTTTACTGTGTTTCAATATCCCCAGTTCTGTTTTCAAGCGAGATTTTATGATGAAAAAAACAATTGCGATCAGCGGACTAGCAGCTTCAGCTCTACTTTTAACTGCCTGTGCATCTAACCCGACTTCAGTAGCGGTTCAAAAGGAAAATAATCAGTTTGAAGTAACAGGATTAGGTAAAAACCAGTTAACCTCTAAAAATAATGCAGTGAATGCCGCCAGCAAAACCTGTGGCTCCAAAGCAACTGCGATTATTCTGGATGAAAAAACTTCTTATGATGGTGCACTAAAAGGTGTAGTCGATGAACAGACCGGACAAATGATTCAGGCTGCTGCGACTGTATTAGGCAATATTGCCGGCACCAATACCGGATTGAACCAGAATGATGATTATCAGACTGTTTTAACGTTCCGTTGTGAGGCTAAATAAGCTTCAACATGTGCAACAATAAAAAAACCGCTCTTTAAGAGCGGTTTTTTTTGCGATTTAGATTAGCAATAACCTTCCAAACGGGTCAGCGGTAATTTCTGTCCAATTGCTTTTTCAATCTCTGGCAGATAGAACGCATCATCTTCCGCCAGGAAACTGATACTTACACCACGCGTTCCCGCACGACCGGTACGACCAATACGGTGTACATAATCATCTGACTGTTCAGGCAAAGTAAAGTTAATCACATGGGATACGCCGTCTACATGAATACCACGACCGGCAACGTCTGTCGCAATCATGATGTTATGTTTACCATTTTTGAATTGGTCTAACATTTTCAAACGTCTGTCTTGAGCAATTTCACCTGACAGCATCACCACCTTATAACCATCACGTTTTAAATGATCATACAGCTTACGCACCTGATCACGACGGTTAGCAAAAATCATGACTTTCTCAATCGGTTCATCACGCAGAATGTCTTGCAGCAATTTATATTTATCTGCCTTCGCGACCATATACACACGCTGTTCAACGTCGGCATTGGTTTTCTTTTCCGGCTCAATTTCAACAGTCACCGGTTCAAATAACCATTGTTGTGCCAGATTCAAAACATCATAGCTAAAGGTTGCAGAGAACATCAGCGTCTGGCGCTGTTCTTTACGTGGCGAGAAACGCACGATACGTTTTACTGATGGAATAAAGCCCATATCTAGTAAACGGTCGGCTTCATCAATCACTAGGAATTCAATCTGGTCTAGCCAAACTTCTTTTTGCTCGACAAAGTCAATCAGACGCCCTGGCGTTGCCACCATGATATCGACTGGCGCTTTATCCAATTGAGCTTTCTGCTTGTCAAAATCTACACCACCCAGAAGTGTTACGACACTTAGATCCGTAAATTTAGTCAGCTCATGCGCGTCGCTTTCAATCTGTAATGCCAGCTCACGAGTCGGTGCCAGAATCAAAGCACGCGGTTCACCACGATAACGGTGTTCTTTTACCGGATTATTCAGCAAATCATTAATCACGCTAATCAGGAATGCGGCAGTTTTACCCGTACCCGTTTGTGCACGACCAATAGCATCATGTCCTGCCAAGGTGAATTTTAAAACCTTCTGCTGAATCGGCGTCATGGAAGTAAAGCCTAAAGCATCAATTGCCTTTTTCAGTTGGGGATGTAAATTTAAGGTTTCAAAACCAGATGACATAAAGCACTGCTCTAATTTGATAATCACTAAGATGGAATAGTATAAACAAAAAACGCCCCAATTTATATTGGGGCGTTTATTAGCTTAATCCGAAGATTAGTCTAATGGTTGAACTTCTTCAGCTTGGAAGCCTTTTTGGCCTTTAACTACACTGAATTCAACACGTTGGCCGTCACGAAGTGAACGGTGGCCTTCGCCTTGAATAGCACGGAAATGAACGAATACGTCATCACCGCCGTTGCGTTGAATAAAGCCGAAGCCTTTAGTGTCGTTGAACCATTTAACTACGCCTTGTTCACGAGCAGCTGTCATAAGTTAATCCTCATTGATACTAAAAAAAGGACCACCCGGTGTTGCAAACAGCAGAGCAAACAAGTTTGAAAATATTATTTTTAAGCTTGTAATCATTCTGTAAAACTATTAACAAAATCCCGGTTACATCCATTGTGTATAGGGCGAAAAACAATCAATTTGTTTATCTAAAATCCTAAATACGCAACGAGCTTAACATGGGTTTATGACAATTAATAGATATTTTTTAGCTTTGTTCCTTTTGATTTAGTTATTTTTTTCACAATATATATCAGAAAAATTATATATATTATTTCATGTAACTTTTTAGCCAAATAGTTGGGTTTTGGCATCCTATTTGCTAATATTTATAGCCTTTTTTTTGCGATATGAATAAAACGGAAATGAGTGATAACCACGGTCAAGCGCATATTATAGATGCCATGGGTAAACCCTGTCCGATGCCGCTCCTGATGTTAAAGCGTGCATTAAAAGCAGATCAGGGCAAAACATTCTTGCTAAAGTCATCAGATCCACATAGTCAAACTGATGTTACACGATATTGCCAAATGCATCAGTTAAAATGCGAATCTCAACAGATTTCTGCAACTGAGTATCACTACCTGATTGAATCTTAAAAATTTTCAATTAAACTGGATGCTCTCCATACTCGTATAAAAGTTTACATTTCTCTACCCAAATATCCATTATTTGAGGAGAGTTTGGATTAAGATAAAACCTAGTTAAGGGTTAAATCCCCCGCACTTCAAGGAGAACACATGAGTGACAGCCGCAATCAATTGATGCCCCTGTCATTATCGGCGCCAGGTGTCAATCTTGGTGCTTATATTAGCACTGTCAATCAAATTCCTATTTTAACGGCCGAACAAGAAAAAGAGTTGGCTGAACGCTATTACTACGACCAAGACCTGGACGCAGCAAAAATGCTAGTCATGTCTCATTTGCGTTTCGTAGTCCATATTGCACGTAGTTATGCGGGTTATGGCCTGCCTCAAGGTGACCTGATTCAGGAAGGCAACCTTGGCCTGATGAAAGCCGTTAAACGTTTTGACCCGAGTATGGGCGTACGTCTGGTGTCATTTGCGGTGCACTGGATCAAAGCTGAAATTCATGAATATGTAATTCGTAACTGGCGTATTGTCAAAATTGCGACCACTAAAGCGCAACGTAAACTGTTCTTCAATTTACGTAGCTTGAAAAAGTCTTCTAAAAAGTTAACACTTGAAGAAGCTCAGTCGATTGCCAATGACCTGAATGTAACACCAGAACAGGTACTGGAAATGGAAGGCCGATTGACGGCTTATGATGCGGCATTTGAAGCATCAGGTGACGATGATGATGAAAATTCAACTCACGTTGCTCCAGCACTATATCTGGAAGACAACCGTTATGACCCGGCACGTCTGATTGAAAATGAAGACTATGAGGAACAAAGTACCTCTGCCCTGCATGAAGCGATGGAACAGCTTGATGACCGTTCTCGTAATATCTTGCAGCGTCGCTGGCTGGATGATGAAAAATCAACCTTGCATGAACTGGCAGCTGAATATAATGTTTCCGCCGAACGTATCCGTCAGCTTGAAAAGAATGCAATGGAAAAAATCAAAGTGGCAATATCTTCAAACTGATGTGTTGAATTAATAAGCTACTAATCTTAAAAAAGCCTTCATATATGAAGGCTTTTTTGTCTTTTAATGTCGTGTTTCGGTCTCTGCTTTTATGCTAAGGTTAAGCGTAAACTTTATTGAGAAGATCAATTCAAATGTGGATTGCTATTTCAGCACTGAATCTTGCGCTTGCGGTCATACTCGGCGCATTTGGTGCCCATGGTTTAAAGACTCGAGCGACTGAAGCACAGTTGACCTGGTGGCAAACGGCCACAGATTATTTCTTCTACCATGCTCTTGGCTTACTTATTCTGGCAGTGATCAGCCGAGTGATTCCTGAATTGCCAATCAAATGGAGTTTTCTCCTGATTCAGGCGGGGATTTTCCTGTTCTGTGGCTCACTCTATATCATGGCACTAGGTCTGCCGCGCGGTTTAGGTGCAATTACGCCAATTGGTGGTGCCTTAATGATTGCTGGCTGGTTAATTCTGGCCTGGAATGCCGTAAAATACCTCAAATAGGTCTGATGCTTTAATCAATAATCATGGAGGGTTGCCAAGATGCTGGTATATATCAATGGCGAACAACAAGAAACTCAATGCAAGAACCTGCTGGAACTGGTTCAAAGTCTGGCGCTTGAGGGTAAGCGCTTTGCTGTTGAGGTAAATGAAATGATTATTTCTAAAAGCAGATTGGGTGAAACGCCCATTTGCGAAGCGGACAAAATAGAAATTATTCACGCAGTCGGTGGCGGCTAATAACACTTGGAACAATTATGCAAGATTTATTACAGATCGGTTCACGCCAATTTCAGTCTCGTCTCTTAGTAGGCACAGGCAAATATAAAGATTTAAATGAAACAGATCAAGCCATTCAGGCCAGCGGTGCAGAAATTGTAACGGTTGCTATTCGCCGGGTGAATATTGGTCAGCATCCGGACCAACCGAACCTGCTTTCAGTGGTTCCACCAGAAAAATACACCATTTTGCCAAATACAGCAGGCTGTTTTGATGCCAATAGCGCAATACGCACCTGTATGCTGGCACGTGAACTGTTGGATGGTCATAACTTGGTAAAACTGGAAGTTCTGGGTGATGAAAAGACGCTTTATCCAAATATTACTGAAACCTTGAAAGCAGCGCGTACCCTGATCGATGACGGTTTTGAAATCATGGTCTATACCTCAGATGATCCGATCGTAGCACAAGAACTGGAAAGTATGGGCTGCGTAGCAATCATGCCTTTGGGGAGCCTGATCGGTTCTGGTCTGGGGATTCTGAATCCACATACAATTTCGATCATTAAAGAAAATGCCAAAGTGCCTGTGCTGGTTGATGCGGGTGTCGGTACAGCAAGTGATGCAGCGATTGCCATGGAACTGGGCTGTGACGGCGTACTAATGAATACGGCGATTGCAGCAGCACAAAATCCGGTCTTAATGGCCTCTGCGATGCGTAAAGCGGTTGAAGCTGGTCGTGAAGCATTCCTTGCCGGCCGTATGCCATGCAAACGCATGGCCAATGCCAGCTCACCTGAAACCGGTTATTTCTTTAAATAATAATCAGGGCTAGAAGCTTAAAAGATTATTTGAATCATATCGATCTGTTCAGGAGTTTCTAGCAAACTCCTGAACTTTTAAATTTAGATACCCAAGTTAAATTTGAAGATTGAATATTAAAAGTTCACTTCTTGGTTTAGACAAATTTGAATAGGAACTTCAAATCCCCATAGTTGAATTTATAAAAAAGCTTTAAAGTTCACCATAAATATCTATCCAATATTCAAAGAAATGACTTAACCTTGTTGGCTAAACTTATTACTCAGCTTTGACCATCAAAAAAATTATAAATAAAAGGAATTTAAACCGATGCTTCATCAGATCAAACTGCCTTTCCTATTTAGCACCCTGCTGTGTATAGCATTTACACAAAATGCATGTGCAAAACCTCAGACAGATAGTTCTTTCAAATCAAGCTATCAATCTTTTATTCCGAAAAACTGGAAAGTTCTAGAAAAAACGCAAGGCGATTTAAATCAGGACGGTCAAGCAGATCTCGCGCTGATTATTGAAGATACTAATCCCGAAAACCTTGTTGCAAATGCAGGTGTAGGCAATCATGTTCTGAATACCAACAAACGAAAACTTTTGATTTTATTCAAGCAAGAAAGTGGTTATCAGCTTGCAGCTAGCAATACTACTTTGCCAAACGAAGGTGATGTTGAATCACCTTGTCTCGCTGATCCACTTGGTGAATCCGAAGCCTTAAGCATTCAAAAAGGTGTACTTCGGGTTCATTTATATTACTGGCTAAGCTGTGGTTCATGGTATGTCACCAATCATACTTATACATTCCGATACCAAAATAATGCTTTTAAGCTGATCGGCTATGATGTAGATGATTTTCACCGTGCTTCGGGTGAGAGTACAGCACTAAGCATTAACTTTTTAACAGGCAAGGTAAAAACTACAACAGATGAAAATGAATTTGCAGAACAGACGCAACCTGCCAAAGTTCAATGGTCCACTTTAAAACACCGCTACGCACTAAAATTTGAACAGGTTCAATTTAATCAGCCACAAGAGTTCAAATAAAATTAAATATCACAAACTCTTTCAAACTGAGAATTACAGCTTAAAGTGCTTCTAAAATTCGGATCTTTACACTCGCAACCGCACCTTGAGTGGCTTTAGCATGTTGCTGCATATTTACACTATGCATATGGGTTTCCAGATGCTGAATACTTTCCCATTTTTCAAACATCATGATTGAAAAAGGCACTTTGGTCTGTAATCGGCTCTCAATCTCTGGATGATCAATATAAACATCATAAAGATGACAGCCTGGCTCTTGTAATACCTGTGCGCGGATGTTGTTAAATGAATCCAGCACTGTTTTCATATCTTGTTCCGAATGACAAATGATTTCAGCAATAACGGTTAGCATGGTCATATCTCCTGGTTAAGCAAAAATTTGAATTAAATGTTCACGATACTGTGTAATATACGCTTCAACTTCAGGGGCTTTAATTACATCATTCACAATAAATGTCGGTAAAGCCTGCATCCCCAAGAATTGGTTGGCTTTATGAAAAGGTAGGTAAACGCCATCTACACCCACGCCATGAAAAAACTGCTCGGTATCCGTAAACGCATCCATCGGTGCATTCCAGGTAAGAGATAACATATAGTTTTTATCGTGAATCAGGCCACCTGAGCCGTATTGTTTTGAAGCATCTGAACGTGAGCGACCATCATTTGCATACAGGCTGCCATGCCCTTCGGTAAAAACATCATCAATATACTTTTTCACTGGCCACGGCGCACCCATCCACCAGCCTGGCATTTGGTAAATGACCGTATCTGCCCAAAGATATTTTTCCACTTCTGCTTTTGCATTATATTCACTATCAGCACGAGTCATTTGAACCTGATGCCCCAGCTTTGTTAATACTTCTTGAGCCAGTTCGGCCAAAGTATCATTTAACTGACCATTTGAATGGGCGAAAGCTTTTGCGCCGTTAATTAATAGAATATTTTTCATGGAAAGAACCTGAAACCAAAAATTTATACGGGCACTATATAGATTCTGCTTATTGCTAAAAAGCAGTGATTTTGCAAATCATTATTGACTAAATATCAACAATTACTTTGGAAGGAATAAAAAAAGCGCCCTACGGCGCTTTTTCAAAATTTTGTGATTAAGGGATTAAACCTTCATCACGCATTGCAATCTGTACAGATTGACGTTCTGCAACCTTATTGCGGATATGAATAATATTTTTATATGGACTCAGATCATGTCCAATCTGGTTCGACCAGTTGGTCAGAACAAATAGGTAAGCATCTGCCGGACCGAAATTATCATCGACCAGATAATCATTGTCCGATTCACCAATGGTCTTATCGATATAACTCAATAAACGGTCAACTTCTGCATAGGCTTTTTCTTTGGCTTCATCTGATAATTTTCCAGTGAAGAATACAGCATAAGCATCATGCAACTCTGAGTTGAGATAACCTAACCACTCCAGCACTTTGGCACGTCCCATGCCCGATGGTGGAATCAGATCTTGTTTTGGATCGTGTTGAGCAAGAAACGGTAAAATTGCAACATTTTCTGTAAGAATTAAACCCGGATTAATTTCTAATGCTGGTACATAACCCTTTGGGTTAATTTCGTAATAATCTGCACCTTTTTCTGTTTTATGGGTTTTTAAGTCAACACGTTCCAAATCAAAATCGACATTAATTTCATTTAAAATAATATGAGCTGCCAAAGAGCATGCGCCTGGCGAATAGTAAAGCTTCATTTCTGATCCTTGTTATACACTTCTCAATGTTTTAAATCGCTTCTGACAAACTTTCAAGTGATCAAACCTGTAAATTGCAAAAAAGCGTAACTGTGATTGAGCACAGTTACATATCCAATATTGAGGAATTTACAGGCTTTTGCAAGTCAATCTTGTGTAGATTTTTATCTGTATCTGTTTAAGATACGCAGGTTCTCAAAATTTAGATGATATTTCGTGATTAACCTGAAAAAAGAAGAATGGTTTTCCAATATCCGGACTGATGTGCTGGCAGGTCTGGTGGTTGGACTGGCCCTGATTCCTGAATCTATTGCTTTTTCTGCGATTGCAGGTGTTGATCCGCAAGTCGGCTTGTATGCCTCTTTCTGTATTGCGGTGTCCATTGCCTTTTTCGGTGGTCGTCCTGCCATGATCTCTGCGGCGACTGGTGCAATGGCACTACTGATGATTACGTTGGTCAAGGATCATGGTTTGCAATATCTGCTTGCAGCCACAATTCTGACCGGGATTATTCAGGTGATTGCGGGCTTTTTTAAAGTTGCCAAGCTGATGCGTTTTGTGTCGCAGGCTGTGGTATATGGTTTTTTGAATGCCCTCGCGATCCTGATTTTTGTGGCACAAATCCCGGAAATTAACCGGATGGACAGTACGGGTTATCTGTTCATTTTAGTAGGTTTGATAATTATCTATCTGTTTCCTTATATATCGAAAATCGGTAAAGCGATTCCATCGCCTCTGATCTGTATCGTCGTGCTGAGCGCACTTGCGTTATTGCTTGGTGCAGATATGCGTACTGTGAGCGATCTGGGACAGTTTCCAGATACCTTACCCGTCTTTCTTCTTCCGGAAATTCCACTGAATCTGGAAACCTTGCAGATTATCCTGCCTTATTCCTTTACTTTAGCCACTGTAGGTCTGCTTGAAAGTATGATGACCACTACGGTCATTGATGAAGTGACTGGAACTGAAGGTGACCGCCATCGGGAATGTCGTGGTCAGGGTATGGCCAATATTGTCAGCGGTTTTATGGGCGGAATGGCCGGTTGTGCCATGATTGGTCAGTCGATTATCAATGTCTCTTCAGGTGCACGTACCCGTTTATCCACTTTGGTGGCTGGCGTGTTTTTGCTGTGTTTGGTGGTCTTCCTGAAAGACTGGCTGGCTTATATTCCAATGGCTGCGCTGGTTGCCATTATGATTATGGTGTCATTTACCACCTTCCAGTGGGGTGCAATCAAACAGTTTGGCAAGCATCCGCTAGAGTTTAATACCGTGATGATTGCTGTGATAATTGTCGTGCTTGCTACTCATAATCTGGCGCTCGGTGTATTTGTCGGTGTATTGCTCTCTGCTCTGTTCTTTATTAATAAGCTGGAAAGAACTGTACATGTCTCGACTTATTTGCATAAGCCTAATTCACGTAGCTATAAAATTTCTGGACAGATCTTTTTCAGTAGTACAGAAAAGTTCTACCAGTTTTTTGATTTTAAAGAAAAGCTGGATCATGTTGAGCTGGATCTGACGCATGCACATATCTGGGATGTGACTTCAGTAAATATGCTCAATAACGTCATCCAGAAGCTTAAAGCCCAAGGCATAGACGTGACTGTAATTGGTTTAAATGAAGCCAGTAGCACGTTAATCGACCGTTTTAGTACCTGATCAAGCTGGATCTGTAAAAGAGCCAACTGGCTCTTTTATTTTGCCTGGGATCTCTGGCTCGATTTTTATGGAGAAATACCGAGAAAAGTTTGACTTGCACCGCTCAGGACTTAAAATACCGCATTCTGAATTTTTAGATTTGCCAAAATTATGTCGAACGATCAATTAGACCAGCAAGTCGTGGAGCTGGACAATTTAAGCGAGCACCGTGAAATTGTGACGTTTATGCGCCGCTCAGCGCCATTAAATACCTCTCAACGTACTGCGCTTGAACAATATGGTCACTTAATTTTGGAATATCCAGTAGGTGATTTGCGTCAGTATTTTGAACATCCTGAACGTCCGCTGACTGTAGAAATCGGTTTTGGTATGGGCCGCTCTCTGGTACTCATGGCTAAAGCGCATCCAGAGTGTAACTTTGTCGGAATTGAAGTGCATGTACCGGGTATTGCGCAGTGCGTGTATGAAGCAGGTATGGCGGGCGTGACTAACTTACGTGTACTGGATGCTGATGCGATTCAGGTGCTTCGTGAAATGCCAGACAATAGCATTAACACTGTTCAGTTGTACTTCCCTGACCCATGGCAGAAAAAACGTCACTTTAAACGCCGTTTTGTATCTCATGACCGCATGCCATTGGTTGAGCAAAAGCTGGAACTTGGCGGTACTTTCCATGCTGCAACAGACTGGGAACCGTATGCTGAGTGGATGCTGGAAGTTCTGGAAGAACGTCCACGTCTAGAAAACCTGGCAGGTAAAGGCAACAGCTATCCTCGCCCTGAATGGCGTCCACAAACCAAGTTTGAGCGTCGCGGAATCGAAGCTGGCCACAAGATTAATGACTTTATCTTTAAGAAAATTTCTTAATATCTATAAGTCTAAAAAGCGCTGGTTATTCAGCGCTTTTTTTTAGCTATGATGGCGTTCTAAAATCTGCTGACTGAGTAATTTATACACACCTGCCAAGTCTTGTCGTTGAGATTGCTCTAGCATCTGCTGATGCATATTCAGAATATTCTGATCACCACGCATCGCAGGTCCAGTCTGTCCTTGGCGAGGATCATTTTGCGTCGCCTTATTGGCTGTTTCCAGAATCAATGGATAAAGCAGGCTAAAATCTACCTGCTGTGCATCTACCACCTGCTTAGCCATGTCATAACAGTAATTGCTAAAATTGCAGGCAAACACTGCAGCCAGATGCAAGCTCAAACGTTGGTCCGAACTATATTGATAAACTCTTTTGCTTAGGCTATTTGCTAAATGGGTTAAGATTTCTTGATCTGTTGGGTCAGATGCTTCAATAAATAAAGGCGTATTTTCCCAGTCAATTTTACGTTCCAGACTAAAGGTTTGTAATGGATAAAAGACGCCAGACTTTGCATGTACATCTGCTAGAACATTCAAGTGAGTACTGCCCGAAGTATGGACAATCAGTACATCTTGCAAGTAAGGATGGACTTGTTTGATGACATTAGCAATTGATTGATCACTCACGGCAATGATGATCAAATCTATATTCTGATTCAGATTCTCAGGTTGAGCGATAGCTTGCGCTCTAAATTGATCAGCCAGTTGCTGTGCTTTATCCAGAGTCCGGCTGTAGATCTGTACAATTTCATGTTGTGCTGACAATACACGGGCAAGATGATAAGCCACTCGTCCTGCCCCAATGATACTAATCCGCATTCATCAATATTCCTGAATCATTGCGCACAGCATGCCAATAAAAAAAGGATGAATCAATTCATCCTTTTGCTTTTGAACCGGATTTAGAATTTACGTAAGGTCAGAATCTGTTCACTACGACCGAAGGGCCCGTGAATATCATGCAGCACACCACTGGTGAGACCAATCCCATCTTCACCATATTGTTGCACTACTTCTAGCCCCAACCATTCACCTTGCGGCAGACGGTACATATGAATCTGTAAATCTAGATTCGGGAATCCCCAGCCCGCATTCGGGTCCTGACGTGGCACAATGCCATTCGCGGTATCGACCATACCGAGTAAACGACTAAAATCTGTAGTCGGTTGTCCTTCTACCATATCCAATGAATTTCTGAGCCAGACAATGCCTTTGCCTGCACGATGATCAGGATGTGCACGGGTTTCAATACTTTGAATATAACCGCCCGGCCAGCAACTCATACCTTCCCAAACCGATAAAAACTCAGGGCTTTCAATCGGAAAATCTTCGATACCTGCAATGGCCCGGCTATCCGAAGTCAGCATCCTCCAGGCACGAGCAACGATACAGGTTTTTCCATTGGCACACATTTCCGCCTCAATCAGTTCAATAGTTTTGCCAGGACGGATCATGCGCGTAGTAATAGAAAACTCACCAAATGCAATCAGTCCAAAAATATCCAGTCCAACCCGGCCAATGCGCATTTCTGATCTAGGTTGAAACTGTTCTAGTTCAACACACAGAATGCCGGTTGCTGGTGCCATGTGCTGTTCATGAGGATTCCACGCACCTTGAGCATGAATATTGGAACGATAATAGGCAGTAGTACTGCCATCTGTATGCTGCTCGCGCTGGATCAAACTATAATATGCTGACATTCTTCTTAAACTTCCTTAATTATTCTCTTAAACTTTAAAATTCATATAAAGTTTCATGATCTTTATTTTCTGAGTAAAAAACCACAATAATTCATGATTTGACTATAAATTTTGTGTTGTTTAAATCCGACTTTTGTTAAAAGTTCATTTGAATCTTCTACTGAAATCAGGAAAAAGTCCTGCTGCAATCTGGCCACCATATTTTCGCTTTGCTGCACACTAAGTCCGGTTTGCTGTGCCATTTTTTGCATTACCTTTAATTCATTCTCACCTTCAGGCTGCATCAGATCATAGGTCAATACGATCCCGCCAGTTTTAAGGCTGTGATAGATATCCTGAAAAAAATCAGATTTCTGAGGTTCAGCAATAAAATGGGCGACTAAAATAGCGAGTGCAGCATCGTAAGTATTTTGCTGATCCAGTTCCTGAATGGTGCACTGTATAAACTGAACTCGTTGTTCAGCTCCAATAGAAGCCAGATGCTTCCTTGCCTGTTCAAGCATCGCAGCGGAAGGATCAATCGCAGTAAATGTCCAGTTGGGATGCTTCTGCAATAAATAAGATAGCTCATAACCAGTACCGCAACCCACAATCAGGATATGTGCATTTTCTGGAAGTTCAGTGCTGAGTATGGCTTCAATCTGCTGATGTACCAGTTCATAGCCAGGAATCAGTTTACGGATATGATCATCATAACTGGCGACCACCACTTCACTGTGAAAGTTTTTTGCCATCTGTTTACTCTAATTTATATAGAAATAGATTTTTATCTATTTAAAGAAATTGCTAAATACATGACCTCAATTTGCAAGATGGATTCTTCTTCCATTGTGCAGGTGCTTCGTTACTTTGACTGGGCAAAATAACCAAACCCTTCTGTTTCATTAATATGGCATCCTTGCCATACAATGAAACGGCGGCATCCATGCCGCCAGGTCATCTGATCAAATACTATTTAAACTTAGCTTTAATTAATTTAAGCAATCTCTTTTAGATTTAATTCTTCACGCATAAATTCACGCAACTTGAACTTCTGTGCCTTACCTGAAGCCGTCATTGGGAATTCATGGAAGAAACGCACATAACGCGGCACTTTATTGTGAGAAATATGCTCAGCACAATATTGGCGGATGGCTTCTTCGGTACATGGGTCATTTTCATGCAGGATAATGCAAGCACAAAGCTCTTCACCATATTTATGGTCTGGCACGCCAATCACCTGTACATCTGAAACCGCTGGATGGGTATAAAGGAAATCTTCAATTTCTTTCGGGAACAGGTTTTCACCGCCACGAATGACCACATCCTTGATACGACCCTTGATTTTGACAAAGCCTTCATCATCCATTTCCGCAATATCACCAGTATGCATCCAGCGCGCAGCATCAATGACTTCCTGGGTCTTGTCCTGATCTTCCCAATAACCCAACATCACGGAATAACCACGCACACACAGTTCACCCAATTGACCGCGCGGCACCACCTTGCCATTTTCATCGACAATTTTAACTTCCAGATGCGGATGGACACGGCCAACTGTACTCACACGACGTTCAACACTGTCTTCTGTTGAACTTTGGGCACTTACCGGTGCTGTTTCAGTCATGCCATAACAGATGGTAATTTCAGACATATGCATTCGCTCTATTACACGCTGCATAATTTCCTGTGGACATGGACTACCCGCCATAATGCCGGTACGCAGGCTAGACAGATCAAAATCGTCAAACTGTTCATGTTCCAGCACAGCAATAAACATGGTCGGTACGCCATAAGCTGCCGTACATTTTTCCTGCTGAATAGCTTTTAAGGTTTCCAGCGGATTAAATACGGCAGATGGATAGATCATGGCTGAACCATGGGTAATACAGGCCAGATTACCCATTACCATGCCAAAGCAGTGAAATAACGGAACAGAAATACAGACGCGGTCTTCTGGACTTAAGTGAATCGCCTCACCGACAAAGTAACCATTATTTAAAATATTGTTATGGGTCAGCATCGTACCCTTAGGATTACCTGTGGTGCCTGACGTAAACTGGATATTAATGGTTTCATCGAACTGCAAATCAGTGGAGATCTGTTGCAGCTGTTCCAGCTCTTGAGCACTTGGTATAGGCATTAAATCCTGAAAACGATGAATGCCAGTATGCTGCTGCTCATCAATTTTAATGACATGATTTAAATGTGGTAGACGCTCTGCATTCAGTAATTTATTTTCAGCCTGTTTTAATTCAGGCGCAATTTTGGTCAGAATTTCCTGATAGTCCGTTGTTTTAAACTGCGATGCAATAACCAGTCCCTTACAGGACACTTTATTCAAAACATATTCCAGCTCATTGCTTTTATAGGCTGGATTCAGGTTAACCAAAATAATGCCTGCCTTGAAAGCTGCGAATTGGGTAATAGTCCATTCCACACAGTTCGGCGACCAGATCGCCAGACGGTCACCTTTTTGCATACCCAATTTCAGCAGCTGACAGGCAAAGGCATTGACCTGATCCTGTAGCTGCCGATAACTCAGGCGTATGTTCTGATGCAGGCTGACGACTGCATCGCGATCTGCATATTGTTCGCAAGCCTGATCAAATTTTTCACCAATCGTCATGCCCAATAAAGGCTGGCTGCTGGTTCCATAGGCATAGCTTAACCGTACTTGTGTCATTGAATCGATCTCCTTGATTCTTTGTAATTCTGATTTTCAACTTTACTAATTGTTTTATGACTACGACGACCTTGTCTATGTGCCTGTTTTTGTGTGTCTATGCTGCTGAATTTCCCTCCTGTCGATGTACTGCGTTAACACAAAAATCGGCAATCTGTTTGACAAAGTGATCCTTGTAGTTCTGATCAAACATTACATTACGGGACGGATTTAAAGGTTCAATCACGACAAAGGTCATGGCACCGACCACACCCAAAGCTGCCGTATTTAAATCTTCAAACTCGAACTCTCCATTCACCTTTCCTTCGGCCAGGATTTCCTTAATGCTTTGTTTAAGCAGCTGTTTACTACGAAAACGCTCATGTTCCATTTCCGGATCAACCGGTTCAAACATAAGTGAATACGCCAACTGGGGGCTATTCATGACACGTTTCACAAAAGTTGTAACAGATTTTTGCAATTTCAGTTTTGGCGACAAATCCGACCCAGCAATGGAAACAAGAATTCCCACTTCGTGCTGAATCGCTGCTGACAAAACCTCAATCAAAATCTGGCTTTTGTTTTCAAAATATCGATATACCAGCCCTGTAGAAACGCCTGCGCGTTCTGCAATCGCCTGAATCGACGCCTCTTTAAAGCCCCCTTGAGTAATCAGTTCACGAGCAGACTGTAAAATCGACAAACGATTTTGTTCCATTCGTTCCTGCATCAGTGATGATCTTTTATAACTCATAATCTTATTCTCAACCAGATAAAATGAATTGTAAATCATTTTGTGAATATAGGTTCACTTTTTTAATTTTTCGTTGTATGTTAAAAAACAAGCACAACAAAAATGCTTTTGGACACAACAAATATAATCTCAGGATGGATAAAGAATGAATTTACAAAGCTTAGATTTCGGTTTGGATGAAACTCTTATTGCGCTTCGTGATTCAGTGGCCGCATTTTGCGCCAAGGAAATTGCCCCAATTGCTCAGCAAGTTGACCGTGACAATGAATTCCCGGCTCACCTCTGGAAAAAATTTGGTGATATGGGCCTACTTGGTTTAACGGTCAGTGAGGAATATGGCGGTACCAATCTGGGGTATCTGGCCCATATTATTGCCATGCAAGAAATTTCCCGTGCTTCAGCATCCATTGGTTTGTCCTATGGCGCCCATTCTAACCTATGTGTAAACCAAATTAAGCGAAATGGTAATGAAGAACAAAAACAGCGTTACCTGCCAAAACTGATTTCTGGCGAATATGTCGGTGCATTAGCAATGTCTGAGCCGAATGCCGGATCAGATGTGGTCAGTATGAAACTGAAAGCCGAAGATAAAGGCGATCATTATCTACTCAACGGTTCCAAGATGTGGATCACTAACGGTGGTGATGCCGATGTACTCGTCGTCTATGCCAAAACCGATTTACAAGCTGGCGCCAAAGGTATGACTGCTTTTCTGGTTGAGAAAAATATGCCAGGTTTTAGTCACGGCACTCATTTAGATAAACTGGGTATGCGCGGTTCCAATACCTATCCCCTGTTTTTTGACAATGTCGAAGTTCCGAAAGAAAACGTGCTTGGCGGTGTCGGCAATGGGACTAAAGTGCTGATGAGCGGACTGGATTATGAACGTGCGGTTCTCAGTGCTGGTCCATTGGGTATTATGGATGCCTGCATGGATACCGTGATTCCTTATATTCATGACCGTAAACAGTTTGGTCAGGCACTCGGTGAATTCCAGTTGATGCAAGGCAAAATTGCTGACATGTACTCTACCTGGCTGGCATGTAAGGCACTGGTGTATGCCGTTGGTGCTGAATGTGACAAAGCTGATCATAGCCGTAGCCTGCGTAAAGACGCTGCTAGTGCCATTTTATATGCCGCTGAAAAAGCCACCTGGATGGCAGGCGAAACTATTCAGACCCTAGGTGGTAACGGTTATATCAATGAATTTGCTGCAGGCCGTTTATGGCGTGATGCCAAACTCTATGAAATTGGCGCCGGAACTTCCGAAATTCGCCGTATGCTCATTGGCCGTGAGCTCTTCAACGAAACAGCCTAAACATTAACACTTAGAATAAAACAAGGATGTTCGTCATGAATCAGTTACAGAGCAAAATCAATATACGTAGTGAAGAATTTAAGACCAACCAGGCCGCCATGCTGCAACTGGTGGATGACCTTAAACAGAAAGTAGAAAAAATTGCCTTGGGTGGCGGAGAAACTGCCCGCCAGAAACATCTGGATCGCGGCAAATTACTGCCGCGTGAACGGATTAATCATTTAATTGATCCAGGCACAGCTTTTCTGGAAATTGGTCAACTGGCTGCCTATCAGGTTTATCAGGATGATGTTCCTGCAGCAGGTGTAGTCGCGGGTGTGGGTCAGGTCAATGGTGTGACCTGCATGATCGTGGCCAATGATGCCACAGTCAAAGGCGGTACTTATTATCCACTTACGGTGAAAAAGCATTTACGTGCCCAAGAAATTGCTGAGCAAAATCATTTGCCATGTATTTATCTGGTCGATTCTGGCGGTGCTTATCTGCCTTTACAGGATGAAGTATTCCCGGATCGTGATCACTTTGGCCGTATTTTTTACAATCAGGCACGTATGTCGAGTCTAGGTATTGCCCAGATTGCTGTAGTGATGGGTAGCTGTACAGCCGGTGGTGCTTATGTGCCAGCGATGTCAGATGAAACCATTATTGTGCGCAATCAGGGTACGATTTTCTTGGGTGGCCCTCCTCTGGTAAAAGCAGCTACCGGTGAAGTGGTTTCTAGTGAGGATCTAGGCGGTGGTGATGTACACACTCGATTGTCAGGTGTTGCCGATCATCTGGCAGAAAATGATGAACACGCAATTGCCATTGCCCGCAACATTGTTGCGAACCTGAACAAAAAGCCAAATAAAACTGCAGATGAAATCGAAGCACCGCGTTTTGACAGTTCAGAGCTGTATGGCATTGTGCCAAGCGATGCCCGTAAACCATTTGATATCCGTGAAGTGATTGCGCGTATTGTCGATGGCTCACGTTTTGACGAATTCAAGGCACGTTTCGGGACTACCCTAGTGACTGGCTTTGCCAAGCTCTATGGAATGCCAGTTGGAATTATTGCCAATAATGGGATTTTATTCTCTGAGTCTGCGCAAAAAGGCGCGCATTTTATTGAACTCTGTACCCAGCGCAATATTCCGCTGATCTTCCTGCAAAACATCACCGGCTTTATGGTGGGTCGTCAGTATGAGAATGAAGGTATTGCCAAAAATGGTGCCAAGCTGGTGATGGCCGTCGCGACAGCCAATGTGCCTAAACTGACTTTAGTGATTGGCGGCTCTTTTGGTGCCGGTAACTATGGCATGTGTGGCCGTGCTTATTCGCCACGCTTTATGTGGACCTGGCCAAACTCACGTATTTCGGTGATGGGCGGTGAACAGGCCTCTAGCGTATTGTCGACTTTGAAACGCGATCAAATTGAGCAAAAAGGTGGGACCTGGTCAGCTGAAGAAGAAGACCAGTTTAAACAGCCAATTCGTGATCAATACGAACGCCAAGGCCATCCTTATTATGCTTCTGCGCGTTTATGGGATGACGGTGTCATTGATCCAGCGCAATCGCGTGAAGTCCTGGCCCTAAGTCTGGCTGCAGCGATGAATGCACCAATCCAGCCAACCAAATTCGGCGTGTTCCGCATGTAAGAGGTGACAAAAATGGACTATCAATTTTTACAGCTCGAGCAGCAGAATCAGGTAGCAACAGTCTGGATTAATCGTACTGAATTGCACAATGCATTTAACACCCAAGTCATTGAAGAGCTACATGCCTGCTTCCAGTCTTTAAATCAGCGTGATGATATACGCGTGGTGATTCTGGCAGGCCGAGGCAAAAGCTTCTCTGCGGGTGCAGACTTGAACTGGATGAAACAGGCCGGTCAGGCCTCACAGGCAGATAATGAAGCCGATGCTTTAAAACTAGCAAAAATGTTGCAAAGTCTGGCGACATTAAAACAACCCACCATTGCCCGTGTCCATGGTATTGCTTTTGGCGGCGGTATGGGTCTGGCATCCGCTTGTGATATCTGTATTGCCAGCACCGAAGCCAAGTTTGCAACTTCCGAAGTCCGTTTAGGTCTAGCACCTTCAACGATTAGCCCTTATGTGATTCGCGCGATTGGCGCCCGTCAGGCGTCACGTTATTTCCTGACTGCTGAGCGAATTTCAGCTGAACAGGCGAAAACCATTGGTCTGGCACATGAAGTGACTGCACCAGAACAGCTCGACAGCAAAATTGATGAGATTGTGGAAGCGCTCTTACTCGGTGGACCAGCAGCGCAAAACGCTTCAAAACAGCTGATTCAACTGGTTGATCAGCAGGTTCTGACTGAAGATCTGCTGCTTAAAACCGCACAGCATATTGCCCATGTTCGCCAGGGAGATGAGGCGAAAAATGGACTGAATGCATTTTTAAACAAACAAAGCCCGGCCTGGATCAAGACCACGGCATAACAACAAGAAGGATCGTAGGATGTTTGAAAAGATTTTAATTGCCAACCGTGGTGAAATTGCCTGTCGTGTAATTCGTACAGCGAAAAAGTTAGGTATCGCTACTGTTGCCGTATATTCCGATGCCGATGCACAGGCACAGCATGTCAAACTGGCAGATGAAGCCATCCATATTGGTGAATCGCCTGCTGCACAAAGTTATTTACAGATTGAACGTATTATTCAGGCAGCTAAAACTACCGGTGCTCAGGCCATTCATCCAGGTTATGGTTTCCTGTCTGAAAATGACCAGTTTGCCCTGGCCTGTCAGGACAACAATATTGTCTTTATTGGTCCGCCAGTGGATGCAATCTTAGCAATGGGTCTGAAAGCGACCTCTAAAGCACTGATGGAAAAAGCCGGTGTACCGTTAACTCCAGGCTATCATGGTACCAATCAGGATGCGGATTTCCTGAAACAGCAGGCAGACAGTATTGGCTATCCGGTACTGATCAAGGCTAGTGCTGGTGGTGGCGGTAAAGGCATGCGTCTGGTCGAGCGTAGTGAAGATTTCCTCAGTTCACTCGCTTCATGTAAAAGCGAAGCACGTTCCAGCTTCGGCAATGAAGATGTGCTGATTGAACGCTATGTCGTGCAGCCACGTCATATTGAAGTTCAGGTCTTTGGTGATACACATGGCAATTATGTGCATCTGTTCGAACGCGATTGCTCCGTGCAACGTCGTCACCAGAAAGTTCTGGAAGAAGCACCAGCACCTAAAATGCCAGAAGACAAACTTGAAGCAATGCGCCAAGCCGCAATTGATGCTGCACGTGCTGTAAATTATGTCGGTGCCGGTACAGTCGAGTTCATCGTGGAACAAGACGGTACTGCCTACTTCATGGAAATGAATACCCGTCTACAGGTTGAGCATCCGGTCACTGAAATGATCACCGATCAGGATCTGGTGGAATGGCAGCTACGTGTCGCGTTCGGTGAGCCTTTACCGAAACAGCAACATGAATTACAGATTCACGGTCATGCGCTCGAAGCACGTGTCTATGCTGAAGAACCAGAAAAAGGTTTTATTCCTGCCATCGGTCAGATCAGCTATTTGCACTATCCAGAACAAAATGACAGCGTGCGTGTGGATAGTGGCATTGTCGAAGGTGATGAAATCAGCACCTATTATGATCCGATGATTGCCAAACTGATTGTTTGGGGCAAAAACCGTGAAGCGGCTTTAACCCAGATGCATTACGCCTTGGGTCAGTTCCATGTCGATGGACTTGGGAATAACATCGCTTTTCTTGATCGCTTAGTATTATGTGACTCATTTAAAAATGCCCATCTCGATACTGGCCTGATTCAACGCGAAGAAGAGTTCCTACTCAAACCATCTGCTGATATCAGCGCAGAATTAGTGGTCAGTGCCGCCTTGGTTGAACTGTTATCTCGTCTGGCTCAAAACCCGACGAGCAATAATCCTGTCTGGCAGCAAAAAGCATTTTGGCGTCTGAATCAGCAAAATAGCTACACAATCAAATTACAATGTAATGACGTTTTACGTGTGGTGAGCTTTAAAGCTCTAGAAAATAGCTTCTTGGCAAACCATGAAGGCCAGACACTCAATATCCAAGGTGAACTGCTCGATCAACACCTACTCCAGTTAAATCTTGCAGGTCAACAGCAGAAACTGGCATTTAGCCAGACTGAACATGGCATTACCCTGTTCCAGAATGGTCAAAGTTACAAGTTTACTTATCTGAAGTCTGATTTTAATGGCCAGGATGAACAAGGCACTGAAAACAATCTGACTGCACCAATGCCTGGCGTGATTACTCAGGTTCTGGTTGCGGCAAATGACAAAGTGAAAAAAGACGATGTACTGCTGACTTTGGAAGCAATGAAGATTGAATATACCATTCGCGCTCCGCATGATGGCATTATCGCAAACTCATACTTTCAAAAAGGTGACCAGGTTAAAGCTGGCGATGAACTGGTAGAGTTCCAGCCTCTAGCGGAGGAAGTTGCATGACAGATTTCGTTAAAATCGTAGAAGTCGGGCCACGCGATGGCCTGCAAAACGAAAAAACACCTTTAACACTAGATGACCGCAAAAACCTGATTCTGGATTTGATGAAAACTGGTCTGCAAGCGATTGAGGTCGGCTCCTGTGTTTCAGCCAAATGGGTCCCACAGATGGCAGATAGCGATGCGCTATTTGCCAGCTTGCCTAAAGATCCGAATATCCAGTTCAGTTTGCTGACGCCAAACATGAAAGGTTTTGAATCAGCGCTAGCTGTGGGTTGTAAAGAAGTTGCAGTATTTACTGCAGCTTCTGAAAGCTTTACTCGTAAGAACATCAACTGCTCAATTGATGAAAGCTTTGAGAAGTTTGCAGATGTGATGGCAGCTGCCAAAGCTAATGATGTCAAGGTTCGTGGCTATGTCTCTTGTATGGTGGACTGCCCTTATGAAGGTGCAATTGATCCGAAGCAGGTCGTGAAAGTTACACAGCGCCTACTAGACATGGGCTGCTATGAAGTGTCATTAGGTGAAACCATTGGTACGGCAACTCCAGATCGCGTGAAGAACGTCTGGGATGCCTGTCTTTCAGAAATTGATAGTAAAGTGCTGGCTGGCCATTTTCATAATACCTATGGCATGGCCATCGCTAATATTTACCAGTCACTATTACAAGGTATTCGGGTATTTGACTCCTCTATTGCCGGCCTCGGTGGCTGTCCTTATGCCAAAGGTGCTTCCGGCAATGTTTCAACTGAAGACCTGTATTACCTGCTCTCTAAGATGGGCTTTGAAACCGGTATTCAACTGGATACTCTGATGCAGACCAGCCGTAATATCAGTGAGGTTCTACAACGCAATAATCCCTCCAATTATGCCAATGCCTATTGGCAAAAAGCCTGTGCTTAAAAACTTGAAATAGCCGGACACTCTATAAGTCCTCATGGATAGAAATCAGCAGATCTTTAGATAAAAGAGATCTGCAAGAGAAGAATAAATCGAGGTAAAAATGTCAAATAAAGTGTATGACAGTGCAAAAGCCGCTTTAGACGGCGTGGTCCAGGATGGACATACTCTTGCAGTTGGCGGTTTTGGACTCTGTGGTATTCCAGAAGCCCTCATTGCAGCTTTAAAAGAAACCGGTGCCAAAAATCTGACCTGTATTTCCAATAATGCCGGTGTCGATGGCTTTGGCTTGGGACTATTGCTGGAAACCAAACAGATTAAAAAAATGATCTCTTCCTATGTGGGCGAGAACAAGGAATTTGAACGCCAATACTTAAGCGGGGAGCTCGAAGTTGAACTGACCCCTCAAGGAACTTTAGCTGAAAAATTACGTGCCGGTGGTGCAGGTATTCCCGCTTTTTATACCGCGACCGGTGTTGGAACCGTTATTGCTGAAGGTAAAGATGTCCGTGAGTTTAATGGCAAGTCTTATATTCTGGAAGAATCCTTAACTGCTGATGTAGCTTTGGTTAAAGCTTATAAGGCCGATAAAGCCGGCAACCTGATTTTCCGTAAAACTGCCCAGAACTTCAATCCGGTCTGTGCCATGACTGGTAAAGTGACCATTGCTGAAGTCGAAGAAATTGTCGAGATCGGTGCCCTTGATCCAGATGAAATTCATCTTCCGGGCATTTATGTGAACCGGATTGTACTCAATACCCAACCAGAAAAACGGATTGAACAGATGACTTTAAAGGCGGAGGCTTGATCATGGCTTGGACACGTAATGAAATGGCGCAGCGCGCCGCACAAGAACTTGAAGATGGTTTCTATGTGAATCTGGGTATTGGTCTGCCAACCTTAGTGGCCAACTATATTCCGGCAAATATCAATGTCTGGCTACAGTCTGAAAATGGCCTGCTGGGTATTGGAGAATTTCCAACGGCAGATACTGTGGATGCCGACCTGATCAATGCTGGCAAACAGACGGTAACTGCCCGCAAAGGTGCATCTTTCTTTTCCAGTGCTGACTCCTTTGCCATGATCCGTGGCGGTCATGTCAATATCGCTATTCTGGGGGCTATGGAAGTCTCAGAAAATGGTGATCTGGCCAACTGGATGATTCCGGGCAAGAAGGTCAAAGGCATGGGTGGTGCCATGGATCTGGTTGCAGGCGTACAGAAAGTTGTAGTGCTGATGGAACACTGCGCTAAAGATGGTACGCCCAAAATTGTCTCACAATGTAGTCTTCCGCTTACTGGCCAAGCCGTTGTGAACCGGATTATTACTGACTTAGGTGTATTGGATGTCACACCTGAAGGTATTCAACTTGTAGAACTGGCACCCGATGTCAGTTTTGATGAAATTCAGAAAGTCACCGGCGTACCTTTACTCCGTAAAGCAGCCTGATTTTTCCCAGCCCTTAAAATGAAAATTTTAAGGGCTTCTTTTTGGCTGAAGAAAGCCACTTCTTAATAACGAAAGCAGAATAAATGGATTTTAATCATGCAAACTCAACAAAATATCTTGCAGCGCTTTGCCATGCGCGTCAGCGACTGGTCTGAAAAATGGTTTCCAGACTCTTATATTTTTGCCCTACTTGGTGTCATTATCGTTGCAATTGCTGCGATTGGCATTGGGGCTCCAGCACAAGACGTCGCGATTTCATTCGGTGACGGATTCTGGAGTCTGATTCCCTTTACCTTACAGATGTGTATGCTGATCGTGGTCGGTTATGTAGTTTCGGTTTCCAAACCGATGCAATTATTGATTCAGAAAATGGCGCGCATTCCTCATTCCGGACGTGGAGCCATCGTTCTCGTCGCCACAGTTAGCCTACTGATTTCCCTGATTAACTGGGCGATGAGTACAGTGCTAACTGCTCTTCTGGTGATTGCACTGGCGCAGCGTAAAGAGCTGAACATGGATTATCGTGCGGCTGCCGCAGCAGCGATTATCGGGATGGGCGCAACCTGGGCACTCGGCATCAGTTCCTCTGCCGCACAATTACAGGCCAACAAATCCAGCCTGCCAGAACCGCTTTATAATCTGACCGGTGTGATTCCATTTACTGAAACGATTTTCCTGCCGCAATCCATGATTATGACAGCAGTCTTGATCATCGCCTCAATTGCCATTGCCTACTGGTCTGCGCCCAAAGGCAATCATATTAAAACCATTGATCACTTCCCGATCCAGATTGAAGAAGAAAAGACTGAAACCGTGATCCATAAACGGCCAGGTGACTGGCTTGAAAACTCGCCAATCTTAAGTATTCTGATTGTGGTTCTGGGTCTGGTCTGGATGTTTAACGAGTTTTCCAAGAGCAATCCGATTCTGGCAATCTCCAGCTTAAACACTTATAACTTTATCTTTCTGATTTTAGGTGTAGCCTTGCATGGTACACCACGTAATTTTCTCAATGCCGTATCCAAAGCTGTGCCGGCCATTTCAGGGGTGCTGATCCAGTTTCCGCTTTATGGCAGTATTGCCTTTATGATGACCAATGCCCTGAATTCTGCTGATCTTTCCCTTTCACATTATATCGCCGAATTCTTCGTGTCGATTGCGTCGCAGGAAACCTTTGCCATCGTTATGGGAATTTATTCTGCGATTCTAGGCTTCTTCATTCCTTCTGGTGGAGGAAAATGGATTATTGAAGCGCCTTATGTGATGCAGGCCGCACATGACCTGAAAGTACATCTGGGCTGGTCTGTCCAGATCTATAATGCAGCCGAAGCCTTACCCAATCTGATCAATCCTTTCTTTATGCTCCCCATGCTGGGAATCTTGAAATTAAAGGCTAAAGATGTAATTGGCTTTACAGTCACACAACTGGTCTTTCATCTTCCGTTGGTACTGTTCTTACTCTGGTTTCTGGGAAGAACTTTGACTTATACCCCACCTGTCTTCTCTTAATTCATAATAAATAAAAAAAGGACGAATCATTCGTCCTTTTTTAAGATGAAAGAATTATTTAGCTGGCTTTCTTTTCAACTACGCCTTCATTATCTACAGTATGGACACGACCATCTTCGGTACTCATAACTTCAAAAGTTACACGACGGTTTTGATACTGACCGTTCGAAGTCGCATTCGATTGAGCAGGCTGATTCGCCGCCATACCTACTGGTTGTAACTGCGCCGGGTTCACTCCTTTCTGCACCAGATAATTCACAATGGCTTGAGCACGTTTTAAAGATAGCTCCTGATTTTGAGTGCTGCTGCCTTCCGTATCAGTATGGCCCATCACGATTAGACGTACATCTTTGGCATATTGTAATAAAGCTGCGGTCTGATCCAGCAAGCTTTTATTCACTTCAGGAATTTCGGTGGAACCTGTCGCGAAATGAATAATTTGCAGGTTTAAGGCAGTTGCAACATCTAACGCCTCAATATTTTCCATCTGAAGTTCGTCTAAAGCTTTTTTAGCCTCGGTATTGGCTGTATTGATCGCCTCATCCATATCAACTGGTTTTTGGGTCACAACTTCTACATTTTTAGCCAGACCACGAATCTGACCCGCCAGACGCTGTGCATCTGCACTGTTCGCTGCCTGTACAGACACCTGATTACCTGCCCAAGTCAAAGTCACATTTGACATGCCTTGCAGTAATTTCAATACGGATGGAATTGTATCCTGATCAATAAATTCTGAGTGGTAATTTTCATTGGCTACTGCGCCACAGCCAATACTGTAATTAAAGATCTGTTTAATTTCATTTTGCAGAATTTGCATATATTTCGGATCATTCATCTGTACCTGACAGTTGACAATTTCACCCTGACTACCGGTGCTGATTTTTAGAATTGCAGGATTTGTTGCAGCAGCTTCGCTTACTGCCTGAGCATTTCGTAATTCATCCGGATCATCATCACGCAGGCATCCACGGAAGAAGAATAAGATAATCGCCGCAATAATCACGAGGAGAATAAAAGGCCAGAACACCACTGCCTTTTTCTCTTCAGTCAGTACTGGTTCTGCTTCCGGTTCGGAAGCCAGACCCGGTGCGCGGTTCAGATTTTGTCCCGCCAGCGGAGATACGCCTAGAGATGCCAGTATAGGGCCCGCCCAGACTGGTAATGCCCGTTGAATCGAGTCTGCATGGGTATCTAACAAATGGCCTACTGCTTCAGCAGTGGGTGCACCCGCTTCTGCCTGCAAGAAGTTCATGGTTGGAACAATTGCCCGGTTCAGGGTCTGTTCAATTTCATCTTGAGGTGCAGTTGAATCTAACTGAGCCAGGAATTGTTGTTTTAGGGTCGGATTATTATTAAATAATTCATCAATCTTGGGATTAAGTTGCTGACCCAGACTTTCAATCCAGGCCGGTCTTGCACGAAGAATACTTAACAATACAGGATAGAATTGGGCTAAGGCCTGATCCTTGGCAAATAGATGTTCTGTTTCACCTTGCAGCACAATGGCGGTCACATCACTCTTTAAACGTTCAATTAAATCTGTATTCATCAAGATCACCATTATTCTGATTTATAATGTTTAATATTTAATCAGTGTAGCGACCCACCCTCTTTGGAATGTTAATAATTGTACTGATATCATAAAGTTTCACTGTTTATGTAGGGCTAACTTTTCTAGTATTTTAATTAAGATATAAAAAAAGTCAGCCGAAGCTGACTTTTTGTAAACGCGAAATGTAAGTGTTATGCAGCAATAAAAGTTTGCAGCACTTTACCTTTCACTTTTTGATTGAGGAGTGGTGTATTTTTACCTTGAGAAACGATCGTTTCTTTGCTCAACGTCCATTCCTGTTCTGGATCAACCAGCACCCAGCCAGCTTCCGCTTTCCAGCGCTCAAACATGCTGGCGACTTTCGCAGGAGCAACTGTGACTTTCTCCACCCATTCTAACGGCGTAAAGAAACCGTCATTCACCAGTTGGATACCGAACGGTACGTAGGTATCAAAAGCGGTAAAACCAGGCTGTGTCTCTGCGAACGGTGCCATTTTGGCAGAGCTGCTTAGTGGTTCATGATGGGTACAGATCGCATCAATTACACCAGATTTTACGCCCTGACGCAGTAATTCTTTGTCAGATTCAGAACGTAATGGTGGACGCACGTGTGCAAGAGAGTTAAAGCCATCAATCAGATGGTCAGTCAGATGCAATTGGTGCATTGCGACATCACAAGTTACTGGCAGGCCTTTTTCTTTGGCAATACGGATCAGTTCTACTGATGCACCACAAGATAACAAGCCGAAATGAGCGCGTACTTTAGTTGCTTCAATCATGAGCAGGTATTTGGCAATGGCCACAGTCTCTGCTAGTGCCGGAATCATTGGCAAGCCTTGACGTGAAGCAATAAAGCCTTCATGCACACAGCCATCTTTGGCAATTTGCGGCTCTTCTGCATAGAACACTACAGTCAGGTTTAAGCCCGCTGCGTATTCAAGTGTACGCAATACCACATCATCATTGGCAAACGGCGCACTGGCATTAGAAACCGCAGTACATCCGCCCTTTTTCAAACCTGCCATATTGGCCGGTTGCTGACCTTGCAGACCTTGAGTCTGTGCACCGATCACCTGCAGATAAATACCACTATCCAGCATGGCTTTCTCAACCAGACCATGAATCAGCGCACCATTATCCTGCACAATCGGTTTGGAATCTGGCGGGGTAAATACATGCAGAATCCCGTTTTCACGTGCAGCCTTACCTTCAGACTTTAAAGTCCCGTGTTGCTGCTGACCCGGTTCACGTAAACGTGCGCATAGATCCACCATAGTAGGCATCAGCCATTTGCCCTGTCCATCAATGGTTTCAGATACGTTAGCAGTCTCTGCAACACGTTTACCATTTTCCAGATAAACCGTTTCGACTGAATCAGTGTTTTGGATTGGGTCAAGAACACGGACATTTTCAATTTTTACAATAGACATGACTTATTCCTTATACCGCAATCGCTTCAATCAAACCCTGTTCCTGTAACTGACCCTGCATCGCAAGAGCCAGTACCGCCATACGTACTGCAATCCCGTTAGTAACCTGTTTCAGAATCACGGATTGCGGACCGTCTGCAATACTGGAATCAATTTCCACACCACGGTTCATTGGTCCTGGATGCATCACGATACAATCCGGCTTGGCCATGGCGAGACGTTCTTTATTCAGGCCATACATTTTGTAGAATTCAGCCTGAGAAGACAGCGCTGGCGAATCAATACGCTCGTTTTGAATACGTAAGGTAATGATCACATCACAGTCTTTGATGCCATCTTCCATTTTATTAAACAGGCGTACATCTTCACTGTAGTCATCAAAACCGTATGGCAACAACGTATTCGGTGCAATCACGCGAATATCTTTACAACCTAAGGTTTGCAGTGCCGCCACATCTGAACGTGCTACACGCGAATGCTTGATATCGCCAATAATCGCAATCGACATATCTTCGAATTTTTTATTGGTCTCGCGGCGAATGGTCAGCATATCCAGCATCGCTTGAGTTGGATGGGCATGACGGCCATCGCCTGCATTAATAATGGCGACATTTGGACAGACATCTTTGGCAATAAAGTGTGCTGCACCTGAAGATGAATGACGTACCACGAAAATATCTGCCGCCATAGCTTCAAGATTCCACAAGGTATCACGTAAAGTTTCACCTTTAGAGGTACTTGAACGGGCAATATCGATATTTAGCACGTTGGCAGACAGACGTTTGGCCGCTGCCTCAAAAGTAGTACGCGTTCGGGTAGAATTTTCAAAAAATAAGTTCATCACCGTTTTGCCTTCGAGCAAATTATTGGTGATCAGCTGATTTTGGTCATTAAAAAAGGACAACGCAGTGTCCAGTATTTTTGTAAGAGTTTCTTTAGAAAGACCTTCGATGGTCAGGAAATGTTTAAGATTACCTACTTTGTTGAGTTGAATCTGGCTCGGTGTATGCAATGCCGCCAAGTGCATGAGAGATTCCTTATACGTTAAGTCAACGTATTATACAGAGATTAGCGAATCTTTATAGTTGATAAAGAGCTCAGTTGTACAAAAACCATCTCAGTAATAAGAATGGAAATTTAAATTCCCATGCATTTTTTCAATAAGATAATTTAACCTGTTTATCTATAGATCTCTTGCGAAAGTTAATTTATGAGCATCCAATTCACCATTCCCGCTATTAAATTCATTCTTAAACCAAATCGTTTACGCCTATTTCTATAACGCTCCCCTAGAATACGAAATGCTTTGAGTTTTGAATTAATATGCTCAATTGGAATCCTACGACGACTTATCTCCTTATTGATCCGCTTGGCTTCTTTGGATAATTTCATATTTTTAGGTTTCTTTATTGGTATGAGTAGCTTACTCTTAATTTCTTTAAAGCCTTTATATGCTAAATCTGCCATGACACATGTAAAATTAGCAAATTCTTTAGCATATTTACGGGCAATGCTTAGATCATGAACCCTTCCACTTCTTACCTGGATACTCACGATCTGATTTAACTTTGGATTAAAAATCACCTGTGTTTTAAAGGTATGTTTCTTCTTTTTACCGCTATAGAATTTTCTTTGTTTTTTTGGGACGCTCAATCTGTGACTCAGTAACATCAACGATTACATCATCCTTCTCATTAAACTTTTGATTCCTTTTCGGCAATGCGAAAATCCGTGATTGAATCAGAGCATTTTCAACTTTCTGAATCGTACGATTCACATTACTTTCAGCTAGGTTATAGTCGGCGGATAACTCAATTTGGGTTCTATAACAGCGTAAGTAATTTAAAGTTAACAACAATTGATCCTCTAAACACAACGAATGAGGTCTTCCAGATTTTTTCTTGGCAAGCTCAGCGTGTTGTAACACTGATACCATTTTTAAGAATAATGGGCGAGGGACTCCAACAAGCCGTTTAAATTCCCCATCATTAAATTTAGTCAAATTTTCATATTTCATGGGACGAGTATAAACGTTTTTTTACTTTCGCAAGAGGTCTTATATGCTTGTTTTTTCATTTAAACATGAGTGCTTCAGTCTGGAGCATCCACACCCAATCCCCCCAATTAGCGCAATGCGCCAATATAATGATGTGAAACCTGTGCGCGATAGATATCTTCTTCACTTGGTTCTACAGAAATCAGTTCCTTTTCCGCCTGTTCTTCAGCCTGCAGTTCTGAAAATGACGATAAATCCAGAGTGGTTTTTAAGCGGTTGACCAGATGCAATAACTCAGGATCTTCAGTCTGCTCTGCCAGCCCAATCACATGCTTTGCATAGTGGATATTTTCTGCAAGATACATGGCATCAATTACTCGTCCAGTTACTCGTCTTAAACGTGCGTAGATCAAGGTAGCGATTGAAAATGCCTCATTCCTGCGTAATTGAAGATCCAACATCTAAGCCCCTCCGAAATAATAATTAAGAATAAAGATGAAGCTGTAATGATTCCCCTCAGCATTACAGCTTCATTGATATTAGATAGAGCAATAAACGTACCAAAATTACTAAATAAGTTATGTGAGTTATAAATTGAGATGAATGAAAATTGATCTACCCCGAGCAATATTAGATCAGTGTCTTTTTTGTTTTAGATTCACTCCTCGTCTAGCTAGTCAATTCTTAGTCTCGATCACTTAACATGAATGACCAAATTTTAGCTTTTACTTTTAGAGTAATGCTGTTGCCATGAGGTGTATATAAACGACCCTGTATCAGATCCATCACATTATTAATCCGATTATTTATCTTTCTAAATTACACATACAACATGGTCGCAATTGAAGAGCTAGATTGCGAATTAGTTTTAATACCTACTACATATACCTCTGTAAAATAAAAGATTTAATTAAAAATCCACCTTATTGGTATTGTATAGTCTTACATATCTCGTAAATTTTCAGTTTGCTTTTTAAGTCAACATTTAGCGCTTTTTAGGATGAATAACACTAGGCTGCATGTGCTCGATTTTAAAAAATTTCCAAAGCTTTAACAGGCAAAATACGCTAAACTGAGCGCAGTTTTTTATTTATTCTTTTCCGGTCTCTCTATTTTATGAATACCTCTTCACGTTTAAGCAATTATTGGGTCACCTGTGCCGATGGTCTGGAAACCTTATTAGAAGAAGAAATCAAAGGTTTAGGTGTTCAGGATATTGAACGTTTCCCGGGTCGTCTGACCTTCAAAGGCACGCTTGAAAATGCTTACCGCATCTGTATGTGGTCTCGTCTGGCTTCTCGTGTCCTGATGCCAATTCATACGCATGAAATCGAATTCTCCCACGATGCGCGTGATGTTGCAGAAGAGCTTTATGAAGGTGCGATGAGCTTCGACTGGTCACTGATTTTTGCACCACAAAGCACCTTCGCAATTCGTCTGCATGTTGAACGTGATATTAAGGTCAACACCCAGTTTGCAACTCTACGTGCCAAAGATGGCGTCGTCGATTCCTTTATGGAAGCTGTGGGCAAGCGTCCAAGTATTGATACCAAACAGCCAGAAATTACTATGTACATTCTGGCCGGTAAAAAAGAACATACTTATTGTTTAGATTTATCTGGTGATTCACTGCATAAACGTGGCTATCGCCGCTTTATGACTGAAGCACCAATCAAGGAAAATCTGGCGGCTGCGATCCTGCAAAAAGGCGGCCTGAAAGACATCAACCCGGATATTGTGGTTGATCCAATGTGTGGTTCAGGGACGTTTATTATTGAATCACTGATGATTCTGACTGACCGTGCCCCGGGTCTGGTGCGTCGTTTCGGATTTAATGGTTGGAATGGTCATGACCATGAATTATGGATGGGTATTAAAGCTGAAGCGGCTGAACGCCATAAAGCTGCGCTAGAAAACCCATTACCAAAATTCTATGCGTTCGATGCAGACTGGGAAGCGGTGAAAGCCACTAAACAGAATATTATTGCGGCAGGTTTTGAATCAGCCCTTGACCAGATCAAGATCGAAGAGCGTACTTTGAATGACTGGCCAGATTTCCAGGCTGAAGGCAAGAAAGTGTTCTTCGTCACCAATCCACCGTACGGTGAGCGTTTAGGTGATAAAGCCTCTAACCGTGCCTTGTATCTGGGTCTGTCTAACCTGCTACAAAAGAATTTCCCGAATCAAAAAGCGGCAGTCATTGCTGCTCAGGTGGAACAAGCCGATGTCTTGGCGTTCAATGATCCACAAATTCTGCGTTTGATGAACGGTAAACTGCCAATCTATATCCGTTTCGGTACTGTAAAACCAGCAGCAGTCACACGTCCTTTCCTGGAAAGCTGGCAGCCGCAACAATTCGAGCCGATTGAAGGTGCGATGGAATTTGCTAACCGTCTGACCAAGAATATGCAAACCCTGAAAAAATGGGCAGTAAAAGAAAATATTCACTGCCTGCGTTTGTATGATGCGGACTTGCCGGACTTTAACGTAGCCGTTGATCTATACGGCGAACGTCTGCATGTTCAGGAATATGCCCCACCAAAAAAAATCGATCCTGAAAAAGCAAAAAAACGTTTCAATTTGGCTCTACAGGCGATTCGTGCCGTGACCGGTTTGGGCCGTGATGCGATCTTTATCAAGACCCGTGCCCGTCAGGAAGGTAAAAACCAGTACACCAAACAAAGTACCGCGTCTAAACGTTTTATCGTGCAGGAAGGTCAAGCCAAGATTCTGGTGAACTTAACGGATTATCTAGATACCGGGTTGTTCCTGGATCACCGTCAGATGCGTTTGCGTATTGCCAAAGAAGCCAAAGGTAAGCACTTCCTGAATCTCTACAGCTACACCTCTACCGCGAGCTTACATGCAGCTTTAGGTGGTGCAGCGAGTACCACCAGCGTGGATTTGTCTAATACTTATTTGAACTGGTCAAAAGAGAACTTTGTGCTAAATGGCCTGACTGTAGACCATGCCGATCAGCAACATCAGTTCTTCGCCTCTGACTGTTTCGAATGGCTGAAAGAAGGTCATGAACAATATGACCTGATCTTTATCGATCCACCGACATTCTCTAACTCGAAAAAATTCTACGGGACTTTCGACGTTCAGCGTGACCATGTCTCTTTGCTGAAGCGTGCCATGAACCGTTTAACCACTGACGGTACTTTGTATTTCTCGAATAACTATCGTGGTTTCGAAATGGATGAAATGATTGAAGGTTTATACGACGTGGAAGAAATCACGCATGAAACCATTGGTCCAGACTTCAAGCGTAATCAAAAAATTCACCGTGCCTGGAAAATCACTCATCCAAAAATGTAAGGTGTGAATATAAGATAAAGAAAAACCCAGCCTAGGCTGGGTTTTTTGTTGCGAGGAAAACTGGTATTAGCTGAGTTTCAATTTTTCAAAGACCAGTTCGCCGCTTTCACCACGAACGACGATAGTATCACCAGGACCAAACTCACCTGCCAGGATGCTTTGTGCCAAGCCATTTTCAATACGTTGCTGGATCGCACGTTTTAATGGACGCGCACCATACAACGGATCGAAACCAGCTTCGATTAACTGATCGAAAGCACTGTCATCCACAGACAGACGCATATCGCGTTCTGCCAGACGTTGACGCAAGCGGTTCAACTGGATATCAGCAATACCACGGATCTGGTCTTTTTCCAGTGCATGGAACACCACCAGCTCGTCAATACGGTTGATAAACTCTGGACGGAAATGTTCCGATACCGCATTCATCACCACTGTACGGACTTCTTCACGAGTTGCTTGATCACCCAGCTCACGGACATCTTGTGAACCCAAGTTCGAAGTCATCACAATCACGGTATTTTTAAAATCCACCACACGGCCTTGTGAGTCGGTCAGACGACCATCGTCCAGCACTTGCAGCAGAATGTTAAATACATCCGGATGCGCTTTTTCGACCTCATCGAATAACACTACGCTATATGGTTTACGGCGCACCGCTTCAGTCAGCACACCACCTTCTTCATAACCGACATAGCCCGGAGGTGCACCGACCAAGCGGCTCACCGAATGTTTTTCCATAAATTCGGACATGTCAATTCGGATCATGGCATCGTCACTGTCGAACAGGAAGTTCGCCAAGGCTTTGGTCAATTCTGTTTTACCCACACCTGTTGGGCCTAAGAACAGGAATGAACCACTTGGACGGTTTGGATCAGACAAGCCGGCACGTGAACGGCGCACAGCATTAGATACAGCCACTACGGCTTCTTCCTGACCAACAACACGATTGTGTAGGAATTCTTCCATATGCAGCAGTTTATCACGTTCACCTTGCAGCATTTTCGCTACCGGAATACCGGTCGCAGCACTGACTACTTCAGCGATCTCATTGTCAGTGACTTTGTCACGTAGCAGTTTTGGTGCTTCGCTTTCTTCAGCCGCTTCAATACGTTCCAGCTGTTTTTGCAGCTCCGGAATTACACCATACTGATAACGTGCTGCTTCAGCCAGATCACCTTCACGCTGGGCTTTTTCCAGAGCAATGCGAGCCTGATCCAGTTTCACCTGAATGTCTTTGTTGCCTGCTACCAGCGCTTTATCGGCACGCCAGATTTCTTCCAGTTCGCTGTACTCTTTCTCTACAGTGGCAATCTGCTCTTCCAGGTGTTTCACTTCGCCCTGCGCACCAGAATCTGCATCTTTTTTCACTGCTTCAAGCTGCATCTTCAGCTGAATCAGACGGCGTTCGAGTTTATCCAGTGCTTCAGGTTTAGAATCCAGCTCCATTTTGATACGGGATGCTGCTTCATCAATCAGGTCAATGGCTTTATCCGGCAATTGACGGTCAGTGATGTAACGATGTGACATTTTCGCCGCAGCAATAATTGCTGAGTCCAGAATCTGCACACCATGGTGAGTCGCATAACGGTCTTTCAGACCACGCAGGATCGCAATGGTGTCTTCCACGCTTGGTTCATCCACCAGCACTTTCTGGAAACGACGCTCTAAGGCTGCATCTTTTTCAATGTACTGACGGTATTCATCCAGAGTCGTTGCACCGACACAGCGTAATTCACCGCGCGCTAATGCAGGTTTCAGCATGTTACCCGCATCCATAGCACCATCACCCTTACCGGCACCGACCAATGTATGCAGCTCGTCAATGAACAGGATGATTTCGCCTTCATGTTTAGCCAGATCTTTCAGAACAGCTTTTAGACGTTCCTCGAACTCACCACGATATTTGGCACCAGCTAACAATGAACCCAAGTCCAGTGACAGAACGCGTTTGCCTTTCAGGCCTTCTGGAACTTCACCATTGACAATACGTTGTGCCAGACCTTCGACAATCGCAGTTTTACCGACACCCGGTTCACCGATCAGTACCGGGTTGTTTTTGGTACGGCGTGACAGCACCTGAATCGTACGACGGATTTCATCATCACGACCAATCACCGGGTCAAGTTTGCCTGCCATGGCACGTTCAGTTAAATCAATCGTATATTTATTCAGTGAGTCCCGTTGATCTTCATGATTATTGCTCATGACTTTTTCATCGCCTCGAATTTGATTAATAACCTGTCGTAAATTTTCAGTTTTTACGCCAACACTATTTAATAAGGTTTTGGTGGCACCCGTTTCTGCAAGTGCCAGTAATACCCAGTCAGTGGACAGGAACTCATCTCCTGCTTTCTGTGCATAACTGTCCGCAAGATGCAGGGCTTTAGCGGCTTCCTGACTGATATTGATATCGGCAGAGGGATTGCCGAGCGTAGCTACATTATTTAGCGCAGTTTGTACTTTGCTTTGCAGTTCACGCAGGTTCGCCCCAGCCTGTTGCAGCAAGCTCACATTCGATGCTTCTTCCATCAAGGTGGACAAGATGTGAATCCCTTCAATGGCAGCATGATCCTTGCTCATTGCCAGAGATTGCGCATCGGAAAGGGTTTGCTGTAAGCGATTGGTAAATTTCTCAAAACGCATTCTTGTTATTCCTCACAACAAATTTTCTACTTGATAGATATATGGGTGCTGGAAATAAAATTTCAAATAATTTTTTTATTTATTTTTCAAAAACTTAATTTAATAATGGACAGAGTTATCAGTATTAATATTGGTATTCCAGGAAAATATTTCAAGTGAGCGAAAGTAGAATTTTTAAAGTGAAGATCAATAATTAATATCTGATTTAATTGACTCTGCTATTTTTCGGCTAGGTAGAAAATAGAGAAAGACCTCTAGTGCGGTTGCAAGCGTCCTAGTAATCGCAATACTGCACTCAAACCATGTTCTGTTTGTATCAAGGATCTTGGCGTTTGCTCATCCAAAAGCTTGTTAGGCGAATTGATAAACTGGCGCATCCAGCTCAAGTCTCCACCAGTCAGACTAAATAATGCCTGATAGATATTGATTAAAGTTATTGCTCTTTTACCTGCGGTAGTATCTGGCTCTAATTCTTTTTGATTTATGATTGACGATAATTCTGCTTTAGATAGATCCAGAACTAATGCGAGCTCAAATTCTTGCAATTGCAACTGTTCAGCGAGATTGAATATTGCTATAGCTAATACTTGGGATTTAGAAATATCCGTTTCATTATTCATTTTTGTCAAATTCTATTGATGAATCTTGTTTTGATTATGCTGCCTTTATCCTTTTCTTGTTATATTGTTTATCATTAAATTTGATCCTTTATTGAAACAATAAATACCCTCACTTGGAGGGCATTTAAAGAGAACACTTAAACGATTATGGTGCCGGATTGGGCTGCTGACGGTGAATCACTTCAATGCCCTGCAAGACTTCTTCAGACAGATTCACGTCAAACGCCTGAATGTTTTCTTTGAGCTGATCCAGATTGGTCGCACCGATAATGGTACTGGTCACGAAGAACTGCTGTTTAATGAAAGCCAGTGACAACTGGGTTAATGTCAGGCCATGCTGCTCAGCCAGTTGTGCATATTGCTCGACGGTCCACTCGCTTTCCGGATTGCTATATCGGCTAAAACGAGAGAATAAAGTCACACGTGCATTGGCTGGACGTGCACCATTGCGGAATTTACCAGTCAGATAACCGAATGCCAGTGGAGAATAAGCCAACAAACCCACACCTTCATATTTGGCAATTTCCGACATGCCAATTTCATAAGTACGATTCAGTAGGCTATATGGATTTTGCACGCTAACAAATTTGGACAGTCCCAGTTTCTCTGCCAGATGCAGGAACTTCATGGTGCCCCAAGGGGTTTCATTCGACAGGCCAATATAACGGATACGACCTTTCTTAATTTCGTCATGCAAAGCCGTCAGGGTTTCTTCCAGATTCGTTACGGCACGATCATCTGCAGCTTCTGCATTGCCATAACCCAGCTTGCCAAAGAAATTAGTCGCACGCTGTGGCCAGTGCAATTGGTACAGATCGATATAATCAGTTTGCAAACGTGACAATGAATTATCAATTGCTGATGCAATTTCCGAAGCCACGAACTTAGTCTGACCATCACGGATATGGCTCCCACCTTGTGACGGACCCGCAATTTTCGAAGCTAAAAACAGTTTGTCACGACCACCGCGTGAAGCAATCCAGTTACCAATAATGCGTTCAGTTGCACCCTGCGTTTCTGCCTTAGGTGGCACTGGATACATTTCTGCGGTATCCCAGAAATATAAACCTTGATCCAAGGCATAGTCTAATTGCTGAAAAGCCTCTTGCTGAGTATTTTGCTCACCAAAAGTCATGGTGCCCAAACAGATTTCTGGCAATAAGATTCCCGTATCCGCCAATGGTCTGAATTGCATAAAAATGTCCTTTAAGTTTATCTGTTATTTATCAAGAGCAAGTGTGCTATAGCCTATCGGAATTATAAGACGGACTTAAATCATCTTTTCTAACAAGCTTGTGCCAATTTGTTATATTCTGAATCAGGCTGAAATTTTTAAACAGGAATAAAAAAAGCAAACCCGAAGATTTGCTTTTTATCGTGCTTTTGGCTTATTCGTCTTCGAACTCGCCAGCACCCAGTACTTCAGGTTCTTCCAGCGATGCATCAAAAATCAGAATCGCCTTACCATCGGTTTCAATCATGCCCTGTTCTTCTAGAGTTTTTAGAACACGACCGACCATTTCACGTGAACAGCCTACAATACGGCCGATTTCCTGACGGGTAATACGGATTTGACGACCATTTGGCAAGATCATCGCTTCTGGCTGAGATGACAGGTCAATCAGACAACGCGCGATACGACCAGACACATCAATAAATGCCAGGTCAGTCACTTTACGTGTGGTATTTTTCAGACGGCGAACCAGCTGAGCAAAAACTGCATAGCTAAGGTCTGGATATTGTTTGCTAATTTCATGAAAGTTTTCATAGGTAATTTCAGCAATTTCACAGACATCACGAGTACGCACTTCCGCAGTACGCTGTGGATTTGCTTCGAAAAGACCCATTTCCCCAAAGAAGTCTCCCGCATTTAAATAAGCTACCACAATCTCACGTTCATCATCTTCACGAAGAATGATAGACACAGACCCCTTCAGAATTAAATACAGAGATTTAGATTCTGACCCTGCATCCACGATCGTGGTACGTTTTGGATAGCGATTGATATATGCACGTTTTAATAACGCTTTCACTGATACAGGTAGTTGCCCCGGCGAAAGTGCGTCTGTGCTTAATTGTGAAAAGTTTGAAGTCATGCTTACAGTTCCGAATATGGATAATTTATAGATCGCACAAGACCTAATGTGAACTTGTCACACAGTGGGATTGAAATTCCTTATCAACCCAATTTATGTTAGTGTACAGTTACTTCGTAAATTTATAGCTTTTTTTAGGTAGTTGCAATGCAAACGAGTGTTCATTGGCTAGAGAATGTTGCTTTTGAAGCAAAAACTCAAAGTGGTCACAGTATCATCATGGATGGTTCACCTGAATATGGCGGTGAAAACCGTGGTCCTCGCCCAATGGAACTGATTTTAACCGGTCTGGGCGGTTGTGCTTCTTTTGACATTGTGACAATTTTAAAGAAAGCACGTCAGGAAATTACTGATGTTCGCTGTGAATTAAAAGCAGAACGCGCCGATAAAATTCCTGCAGTATTTACCAAAATCCATCTACACTTTGTGGTCAGCGGTAAAGGCATCAAAGAGAAACAAGTCGCTAAAGCGGTAGAGCTTTCTGCTGAGAAATACTGCTCTGCCAGCAAAATGCTGTCTGATGGTGGTGTCGAAATCACCCACGATTTTGAAATTGTAGAAGTGGAATGATCCGCTAATTTCATTAAAAAAGCAGTCTTCGTGGCTGCTTTTTTTACGTCATTTTTTGAGTGAAATACTGCTGGCCATCTTCAAAAATCACCAGATTTTCAGGCAGTCTTAAAGCCCCAAGATGATAAGCATACTCAGCCTGTTGCTGTCGGTCACGATAACGACTGCCTACTGAATAGTCGACACAGAATACATTCTGCTGCTGTCCAAACCATTGCAGGGCATCAATATGCTTAAACAGACCGGATTTTTCTTCAGTGGTTTTAAAGTTTCGCCAATAATGGCCAATCACGACAGGTATCGTATCTGTATAACACTCCCACCATGGTAAACGATCAATCATGCGCCAGCGTCCCCCTGCATAGACTGGACGTTGCGCAATTTTCTCTGCGCCTGAGCTTAAGGTACGAATCGGATTTTGCATCTGGTCGCGTAACTCTTTCTCAGCGATATATTTTAATAAGGGAATGCTAGCTGCTGGATCCTTGAATTGTCCTTGGTATTGCTGCTGTTCACTCTGGATATATTCATCAAAGCCTAAAGTTTGCAACTCAAGCTCATTTTTCAGAACAAAATAATCATAAGCCTGTCTGATTGAATTAAAAGGAACAGATTTCAATTGTTGAATTGCCTGCGTATCCCAGCAAGCATGCACAATTCTTAAATGGGGTGAATCTAGAGCCAAAGGCAGGCTGTTTAGAAATTCTAGAATCCATGCACGATCCTGAATTGAAGCCTGAACTGAATCAAAAGTTTTGAGATCATCCTGATGCGGTGAACCAAAAAACCAGCCATTACCTTCCCGTAGCGTATCGGTTAACAAGTTGATTTCATGATTACCCAGAATGCATTGCGCATTGCCATTTTCTATTAAGGTTTTAACCTGTCTGATGACAGCGATACTGTCTGGTCCACGATCACACAGATCCCCGACAAAAATCAGTTTACGCTGTTCAGGATGACGACCTTGCAGATCGTAGCCCAATACTTCTAACAATTGTTGTAGCGCATCAATCTCACCATGAATATCACCAACAATATCCACCGGACCATCAAAAGTCTGCTGTATGAATATCTGATTACTCATGGCTCTACCCTACCCAGGTCAATAAAACCTTTTTTAATATAGCATTTATACTTTAAATCAATATAACAAGTTCAGAATTATTTTTTAATCATTTTGATTATTCAATCAAATGACAATAGATCAGAAACTTAACTGGAATGTCTTTTCTTCATTTCTTATCTAAATGTATATCTAAAAACAATAAAAAACCGGCGCCTAAGCACCGGTTTTATTCACTTTACGAGCTTTAAAGCTAGTACAGTCTGATTAAGCGTTTAGTGATTCAATGATTTGGTTCAATGTAGCACTTGGACGCATTACAGCATTTACTTTCACAGGATCAACTGCATAGTAACCACCGATATCTACAGATTGGCCTTGAACTGCATTCAATTCGCTTACGATCTTCTCTTCATTTTCAGCAAGAGATTGAGCGATCGGTGCAAATTTCGCTTTCAATTCTGCATCTTCGTCTTGCGCTACAAGTTCTTCAGCCCAGAATTTAGCTAGGTAGAAGTGGCTGCCACGGTTGTCTAGCTCGCCAGTACGACGTGATGGAGACTTGTCATTGTCAAGCAATTTACCAGTCGCAGCATCCAGTGTTTTCGCAAGCAGTTTCGCACGTGCATTGTTTTCTTTAATGCCCATTTCTTCCAGAGAAACAGCCAATGCCAAGAACTCCCCTAGAGAATCCCAACGTAAGTGGTTTTCTTCTACCAACTGTTGTACGTGTTTAGGCGCAGAACCACCAGCACCAGTTTCGTACATACCGCCACCTGCCATTAAAGGCACGATAGACAGCATTTTCGCAGAAGTACCCAGTTCCATGATTGGGAACAAGTCAGTCAGGTAATCACGCAGGATGTTACCAGTTACAGAAATCGTATCCAGACCGCGAGCAACACGTTCAAGTGTATAACGCATCGCACGTACTTGAGACATGATTTGGATGTCTAAACCTTCTGTATCGTGGTCTTTCAGGTATGTTTGAACTTTTTTGATCAGTTCGTTTTCGTGTGGACGGTACGGGTCAAGCCAGAAGATAGCAGGCATGCCAGAGTTACGTGCACGAGTTACAGCCAATTTCACCCAGTCGCGGATCGGTGCGTCTTTCACCTGGCACATACGCCAGATATCGCCTTCTTCCACGTTTTGAGACATCAACACTTCACCTGTTTCAAGGTCAGTGATGTTCGCAACACCCGCTTCTGGAATTTCGAAAGTCTTGTCGTGAGAACCGTATTCTTCCGCTTTTTGAGCCATCAGACCAACGTTAGGAACTGTACCCATAGTACGTGGGTCGAAGTTACCATTCCATTTACAGAAGTTGATCATTTCCTGGTAAATACGTGCGAAAGTAGATTCAGGCATTACCGCTTTACAGTCGTAAGGTTTACCATCAGCACCCCACATTTTACCGCCAGCACGGATCATTGCAGGCATAGAAGCATCTACAATCACGTCGTTTGGAGAATGGAAGTTGGTAATACCTTTTGCAGAATCAACCATCGCAAGTGCTGGACGGTGTTCTTGGCATGCATGAAGATCTTCAATGATTTCTTCACGTAAAGAAGTTGGTAAAGATTCGATTTTTTCGTAAAGACCAGCCATACCGTTATTTACGTTAATGCCTAGCTCGTCGAACAGTTTACCGTGTTTCTCAAATGCATCTTTGTAGTAAATACGCACACAGTGACCGAATACGATCGGGTGTGACACTTTCATCATGGTCGCTTTAACGTGTAAAGAGAACAGGATGCCAGCTTCTTTACAATCTTCTAATTCTTTTTCATAGAAGTCGCAAAGTGCTTTTTTGCTCATAAACATTGAGTCGATGATTTCACCGTCTTGGAGCGCAACTTTTGGCTTAAGAACGATAGTTTCACCAGACTTAGTGATCAGTTCCATTTTCACATTACGCGCACGGTCTAAAGTCATAGACTTTTCACCATGGTAGAAGTCGCCTTCTTGCATGTGTGAAACGTGAGTTTGTGACCAAGGTTTCCATTCACCCATAGAATGTGGGTGTTTTTTCGCGTAGTTTTTCACTGCTGTCGGCGCACGACGGTCAGAGTTACCTTCACGAAGTACCGGGTTCACTGCTGAACCTAAGCACTTGCTATAACGCGCTTTAATTGCTTTTTCTTCTTCAGTAGTCGGGTTTTCTGGATAGTCAGGCAGTGCATAGCCCTTAGACTGAAGTTCTTTAATACATGACGTCAACTGAGCAACAGATGCACTAATATTAGGGAGTTTAATGATATTAGTATCTGGATCTTGGGTAAGACGACCTAATTCTGCCAGGTTATCTGAAACTTTCTGCTCATCGCTTAGATAGTCTGCGAATTCTGCAAGTACGCGTGCGGCTACAGAGATGTCTGTCTTAATAATCTCAACGCCCGCCGGCTTAGTAAAGGTCTCAATGATCGGCAGTAGAGAGTAAGTCGCCAATAATGGCGCCTCGTCGGTCAGTGTGTAAATGATTGTTGACTTTCCACCAGCCATATATAGCCCCTTGCTTTGGATTGAGTTTCTGATCATCAGGCTTTTGGCCTAATTTCAGCGAACCGGTTACTTAAATAAACTTTGAAAGTAGTGGTGCTGGTTGCACCTTAGTCAAAGGAATATCAATACATATTCAACTTTGCCTGAAAAATTCGTATAGATCGTCAGTGTGATTCACCGACAGCAGTATTCTACGTGAAAATGAACCTTTTTTCGAATTGGCACATTGCCAAACCATGTGATTTTTGCATTAGAAGGTTAATTTGCGAATTTTGCTTAATTTCACCAAAAACTATAATTTAAGCATTATAATTCAATTACTTAAATTAAAAATCAAACAAATTCACCTATAAACTTAAAGTGTGCTTAATTCAGTTTTTTGCCATCAATTTTTATCTACATGTTGGGTATCATGAAAATAAATTATCAATGACCGTAATTTCCATAAGTATGGGTTAAAAAGCGAATTGAAACAGATCTGTGCTTTCCTATCGAAATTTATGATCTGCACCTGATAAATTGATAGTTGATCCTGAAGGCTTAAGACAACCTAAATAATAGTCACCTTTCTACTCTTTCTTCAGTTTAAATTATGTGCATTTTTTTAATTACCTTTACAAACACTGGAAATGTATCGACCGTAATTGCAATAAAAAATTGGTTTTATTGGTTTAATAGGCTTTAGATGATGCCAGTACGTTGGTTTAATTAATAAGAATCTTCTAATTAAATTTGGGTAGAATGCTGATTAACTTACAATAAGGACTTATTTTATGCTGAATTATTTAGTTAGTTTTTCGACAGGGGCTAAGAGCAATTCAGGACAGATTCAGATTCTGATAGGCATATTAGCGCTAAGTCTGCAATTTTTGATTATAGACAAATAATTGAACAGATAAAAATTGCAAAAAAATAGAAAGATCGTGCAGATGAACAAAGAAAATTTGAATCAAAAATACAATCCCTTAATATGTTACTCATAGCTTTGGATAAAAACGTATTAAAAATAAATAATTTACAAAAAATATTAGAATTGTCGTAAGGGTCTATCAAATCACTCGATCAGAATAGCGAAGTAATAGAAGGTGATATTCGAAAGTTAATTACACCCACTAAAGAAAAAATTAACCATGCCGAAGAAGTTCAAAAAAATACTTTTGATATGTATAAGCGTATAAATAGAAAGAGCGCTTTGAATAGCCTAGATGAGCTAACTGCTATATATGATGTATTAGTTTCTATAATATATGATACAAATAATACTGACCTAATAATTCATCACTTTACAATAACTCAAGATTAACAATCTCGTATCACACACAAATCCTCAGCCTCACTACCCACATAGTTACCCTACCCCATTAACTGAATAAGGCTTTTCGTATGCTGCCTCTAACATGTCAGCAAAATCTTCGATCCCGGATGTAGTAAGTATTTACAAGCACCTTGATATACGCCCAGTGATCAGGGCCAGCACATCAATCGATAATTTCTAATTATTCATAAAGGGTTGAGTGCTTCATGTCGCGTGTCATAAAAATGAATATCAAAACGCCCTGCCTTTTGCTTTTTCTTAGCTTAACTTAAATAGTTTCATGACGTAATTTAAGCCTTATAATCGGTAAAAAGCAGTAATTTTAAAGATAATGCGGATAAAGGTATTTTTTATTGTAGGCATAAAAAAAGGGTTTTAAGCTACTGTTTTCACTTAGAACCCTTATAACATATAGTTTTGAATCTTGGTAGGTATATCCAGACTCGAACTGGAGACCTCTACGATGTCAACGTAGCGCTCTAACCAACTGAGCTATACACCTACAATGCTTGGCATATTATAAATTTTTCGATCCTAAGACAAGCCTTTTCATTTAATTTTCAATATATACGTACAAGTTTTAAGCAAATCTTTGAATTGTTTCAGATCTTGGTCTGAGAATTCCCTACCAGAATAAATTGATTTTTCAAATAGTCTGATTGCTTCAAAAAATACAGACTGATCTTTATCCTGAACTTGCTGAGATAGCCTTAACATCCATTGGTGAAAAGTCTCTGCAGGTTGTCTTTCTAAATCTTTTTTTAAAGTCTGATTAAATTGCTGAATGGAGTAATCAAAGGGTGACTGTAATTGTCGAGCTTTAAGGTAGATTTTTAGAATATAAAGCAATATGAGTATGCCAATACCGGATATGAGAATGATCACACTGGAATAAACTGAACTTAGACCTAACTTCGCTAACCAGCCTTGTTGAGATTCAGCATTATAGCCCACGACCTTACTTTGCCATTGGTAACTTGCATAATCACTCCAGACTCTTAGTTTGGTCAGCCATACATTACGCTGTGATGTCCAACCAGAATTACTTGCCCATACTCGCTCATCTTGCGAGATTAAATTTTGCATCCCATCATCAATACGTTGCGGGGCTACCATTGCGGTAGGATCAAAACGCTGCCATCTTTGGTCAATCCAGACTTCTGTCCAGGCATGAGCATCCAACTGACGAACCTCCCAACTTTTCCCATCGGGTGCCAATTGTCCACCTTGATAACCTGTGACCACACGTGCCGGAATTCCCACATATCGCATCAGCATGACAAAACTAGAAGCATAGTGTTCACAAAAACCCTGCCGGGATTTAAACAGAAATTCATCAATCCGGTTTTTGCCGAGTACACCTGGTTTCAGGGTATATACAAAATGATTTTGCTGGTACCAGTTCAAGACTGTTCGGATATAACGTCGCGGATCCTCCCCACTTTGTAGATATAAACGCTGTGCCAACTGTTGTGCCTGAGTATCCAAATGGACTTGAGTCTGGGTATTCAGTCGCTGAACAAATTGCTCCGGTAAAATACTTTCAGTATTTTGACTACCTAGCCATTGCAGATGAATCGGTTCTACCTTTTGGGTCAAACGCCTTGGTACGATACTCCAATCCTGACGATTATAATAACGGCGTTCCAAAGGCATCGATTTTTCCAGCCCCATCACCCAGAACACAGAAGGATCAGCAGCCAGATATTGGTAATTCCACCCTGATGGGGATACTGGAACAACTTCTCCAGGCTGACGGATTAAAGGCTGCTGATTAATAAAGCTACTGGTCCAGCGCTGTCCATCATACTCATCTAAAACTAATGCCCGCCAATACAATTCTGAACGTGGCGGCAGTTTACTAACATCACCAATAATCCGGAAAGCCAAAGCATTAGATTGAGATAATTCAGCAATATCTCCCGGTGACATACTGTCACTGATCCCGGTCACGCCTTTATTTTCTGGAATCGGGATATGCCAAAGCGGTGGCAAACGCGGAAAGAAGATGAATAACAAAATAAAAAACGGCAGAGCATAAAGCACAAAGCTGCCGACATATTTGGCATCTTGCTGCAAGGCTATACGTGGTGATTGCTGACTCTGCTGAAACTCACTGGTCTGAATCCGGTATAAACCAATTAGACAGCTCAATAAGCATAGAATAATCACAACAGCCATACCAAAAGACTGGCTATATAGAAATGAACTGGCCGCAACAAAAAGCGCAAAATTAAACAGGATAATCAGATCCCGCCGGTTTTTCGTTTCCAGTGATTTGGCAAATAAAAAAGTGGAAAGAACTGCAACTCCTGCCTCCACTCCAATAAAACTTTGGTGGCTGAGATAAATACTGCCTAATGCCAAACCAGTGAGTAGAAAAGTCCCTATTTTAGGAAATGGCTTTTGCCGTTTAAGAAAAATCCAGATACACAGTAGGCTAATGACAAAGATAATGCTGAGCAGCACCGGGATGAAAGCTACTTGTGCAAGGATGATCAAGCCTAGGGTCAAGACGATCGAAATTCGGATTTTTCCATCAATCATAGATTCACCCGTTATGCCTGAGCCAATAATTGTTTAGCCTTACGTAACTGTTCTTCACCTGCTCCCTGCGGCAATTCTACCTGTGGTAAATGTAACGCATATGCACATTGCTGCTGCTCACATTGCTCAATCAGTCCCATCATCAAGCCCAGTTTCTCCTCATGCGACTGGCTAGGCATATGTTCATAATGAATCTCAATGCTATGTTCATCCTGATACTGTTCAAAGACTTTGACATATAAGCCTTGCCCACGTGCAAACTGTTTCCAGGAAACCGCCTGCAATGAGTCTCCAGATTGATAATTTCGTAATTCACGGAACTCATCCATATCTGGCTCAAAGCTATTTTGATAAATCTTGTTTTCCGAAGTGTTATTTTGGGCTTTGGGTGCCACCCAGGCAAACTGATGATGATAAAGATAGGTCCAGGCTCGAACCAGGCCAAAAGGATAAACCGAATAGATCTGAATCACCGGATACTCAAATTTACCGCGACGTTCCGCATAAAAAGGCAGCACCCAATGCTGCTTTTGTTCAGTCAGATAAACTTTCTCTAGCTGATTGCCGGCCTTAATATACAGATAACGCGGCCGGGCTGTGGCTTGCTGAAAATAAAAATGCAAATTGAGTGCATGACCCACCTGTCCGACGTCTTCAGCAACCATTTCAATATCCAGATCATGCAACTGTTTAAAGGTCAGATAGAAGCTGACACATAGCACTGCACTGATCAGAAAGCAGAAACCTAAGATCAGGTTATTGGCATAATTCACGCCAGCAATAAAGGTGATAAAAATCAGAACCAGATATAGATAACCCTGCTGATAAATAAAGACCAGTACATCCTTTTGGGAAAGTCGTTTTTGCTGTGAAAATTGAAAGCGTTTCGCCAGCCAGTTTTGCCAGGTTTTATCCAAGAGCGGACTCCTTTAACTGACTGCAACCTGTTGCATCACATTTAATGTTTCTGCATCGCTCAGTCCCAGACGATGGGCGGCGACTGCCACAAAAACGGCTTGCACATCGTCTGGAGTTACAAAGCTACGTTGCTGAATGATGGCATTGGCTTGTGCTGCACGTTTAAGCGCCAGTAAACCTCGTGTTGATAAGCCTTGGCGTTTCTTGCGAGTTTCTTCTGCTAGATCCAGCATATATTCCTGAACCGCTTCACTGATAAAAATCTGCTGGGTCAACTGCTGTAATTCCAGCACTTCATTTTCAGTAAATACATGTGCCAAGCTGGCGATCAAAGCAAACCGGGATTCTTGCTGTAATAGCATTTTCTCAGCATGACGTGATGGATAACCCAAAGATAGGCGCATTAAAAAACGGTCTAGCTGAGATTCTGGCAAGGCGTAAGTGCCACTTTGAAATAACGGGTTTTGGGTTGCGATTACCCAAAATGGCTTAGGCAATGCATAACGTATCCCATCAACAGTGGCATAGCCTTCTTCCATCGCTTCCAGCAAGGCACTCTGAGTTTTGGGACTGGAACGGTTAATTTCATCTGCCAGCAAAATCTGGGTAAAAATAGGGCCCTGCTTAAACTCGAACTGATGTTCTTTCTGGTTAAACATATTGATACCAATCACATCACTAGCCAGCATGTCATTGGTAAACTGGATCCGCTGAAATTTCAGTCCTGCGAGATGGGCTAGGCTGCTTGCCAATGTTGTCTTGCCCAAACCAGGTAAATCTTCAAACAAAACATGCCCGCCTGCAATCAGGCAGCATAGTGCTAATCTGGTCTGTGCATGTTTATCCAGAACAATCGCATTAATTTCTTCGAAAAATTTTTGAATCTTGGGTGCATAATCAGCCAGCTTCTGTTCAAGCTCATCATTATCGTGCGCAATATCCAGCTTTTCTTTTTGTTTCATGCCCCAGATCACAATATTTTCCCTAATAAAACATGCTGTAGGATTAACATACACTGTTTTTTAAAATTCCCCAAAGATCAGTCATCTGCCGGCTTTATTTCTACAGAATAAATTGGGAATTTTACATGATTAGATTTGCTATAAGAACTAATTGAAGCTTTAAGATTAAAGTTTAGATAAGTTGCATTTTGATTGGCATATTTATTAGAAATAACAAGCTATTAAAAATCTTTGAGATCTGAACTTATACCTAAAAGGTAAAGACTTTTAAAAATTTAAATTCCCAATGTCAAAATAGATCATGATTTTGTTATATCTTGTTTGAATCCTAAAATTTTCCCATAAAAAAGCGCCCCGAAAGGCGCTCATTTTATTCATGCATTAGCATGGACACTTCTTCATCTCTCCACCGGCAGATGGATAACGCGAATCTACACAGTGACGATAAAATGTTTTAGGGTCCATCGCTTCCAGATCAGGATGGTGCTTTTTCATATGCGCCAGATAGGTCTGATAATCAGGCACACCCACCATCAGGCGGAAACTCTGCTGTAAACGCTGCCACAACGTCGCAATCCGTGACCAGTTTTTCGGGTTCAGGATCAGGTCTTTTTGTGACATCACGGTCATCTTGATGATTTTATAGATAACCGCTTTTCCACCTTTAGCAAACTTCAAGTTCATGCGCTGCTCCTTAATGTCCTTTTGCAGGCTGAATTTCTTCAGGATCGCCATATACTGCTTCTGCTTCATTTACGGTTGGTACCGGGCTCGCCAGGGCTCGACGGATTACGCCAATTGCAGCAAATAGCATTACAAACGCCACAATCATAAAGAAGCCACAAAGTGCTGCGTTGATCTGGTTCGACATTGCAACAGTCTGCATTTCAGCCAGGGTTTTCGCTGGTGCCAGAATTTCATTATTCGCAATTGCCGTATTGAAACGCTCTGCCTGTGCCAAGAAACCGATTTTCGGATTTTCATGGAAAATCTTCTGCCAGCCGGCCGTCATTGAAGTAATAAACAGGAATACGGTTGGAACAATGGTTACCCACACATATTTCTCTTTCTTCATCTTGAACAGGATGACTGTACCCAGAATCAATGCCATTGCAGCCAGAATCTGGTTACCAATACCGAACAGTGGCCATAAGCTGTTAATACCGCCTAATGGATCAACGACACCTTGATAAACGAAGAAGCCCCAACCCGCAACAGCAACGGCTGTACCCAGCATATTACCGAAGAAGTTATGAGATTGTTTTACCGCAGGAATCACGATACCAACTGTGTCCTGAACCATGAAGCGACAAGCACGAGTACCCGCATCTACTGCGGTCAGAATGAATAAAGCTTCAAACAGAATTGCAAAGTGATACCAGAAGGCCATCATTTCACGACTGTTAAAGATTTCGGTAATGATATGCGCCATACCAATCGCGAAAGTTGGTGCACCACCCGTACGTGACAGAATCGAATTTTCACCTACTTCCTGTGCCAGCAATGTCAGTGCTTCAGGTGTTACCACAAAACCAAGATTACGTACTGCTTCAGCCGCAGTATCTACGGTTGTACCTAGTAGTGCTGCTGGTGAGTTAATCGCGAAGTACACACCTGGATCAAGAATCGCGGCACAGATCAAAGCCATGATCGCTACAAAGGATTCCATCAGCATACCGCCATAGCCGATTATCCGGATATCGCGTTCGTTGTTGACCAGTTTCGGTGTTGTCCCTGAAGAAACCAGTGCGTGGAAACCAGAAATCGCACCGCAAGCAATGGTAATAAACAGAAATGGGAACATTGAACCCGCAAATACTGGGCCTGTACCATCGACAAATTTGGTAATCGCTGGCAACTTCATTTCCGGCATCGCGAACAGAATGCCAATCGCCAGACCGGCAATCACACCAATTTTCAGGAAGGTAGATAAATAGTCACGCGGTGCAAGTAATAACCAGACGGGCAATACCGATGCAATAAAACCATAAATGATCAAAGCCCAAGTCAGTTCAGTACCAGTTAAAGTGAACAACTGTCCCCAGTAGGGATGCTGTGCAACGTTTTCACCATAGATAATGCCAAGCATCATCAATACGAAACCAATGATCGAAACTTCTGCAATTTTACCCGGACGGATAAATCGCATGTAGATACCCATGAAGATGGCGATCGGAATCGTAGCGGCAATACTGAATACGCCCCATGGACTGTTGGTCAGTGCTTTAACAACGACTAGCGCCAATACTGCTAGGATGATGATCATCACACCCAGCGCACCGAGCATCACGATAATACCGGCAAAGGTACCCAGTTCCTGTTTCGCCATTTCACCCAGTGAACGGCCGTCACGACGAGTAGAAATAAACAATACCAGGAAGTCCTGTACCGCACCTGCCAGTACCACACCGACCAGTAGCCAGATCGTGCCCGGCAAGTAACCCATCTGTGCTGCAAGGATTGGACCGACTAAAGGACCCGCACCGGCAATCGCGGCAAAATGGTGACCGAATAACACACTTTTATTGGTCGGCACATAATCCAGACCATCACCCAGACGATGGGCAGGCGTTAAACGGCGTGCGTTCAGTTCAAAAACTTTATTGGCAATAAATAAACTGTAGAAACGGTAAGCGATGCTATACACACAGGCTGCGGCCAGTACCAGCCAGACTGCATTCACATGCTCACCACGACTGAGTGCAAGTATCCCGAAGGAGACTGCCCCGACTATGGCTACCAGGAGCCAGATGATTTTCGAAGTCATGGTTGACTTCTGTTGTAAAGTTTCCATTCAATCCCTCATTTTGTGAAGCATATAAATCAGCGTGATTTTTTTATTCGAGGTACTGCTGTTTTCCCTTGCGACTTTACGCTTGTTCCTTTCGAATTCCTCTAAGACTTTGGCATAAAAAAAGGGACGATTTTAGTCATCCCCTTTGATAATAGTCTATTTTCCGACCATTATGCACGTTCTAAATAGTCACCAGTACGGGTGTCTACGCGAACGCTTTCTTCTTGCTGAACGAATAATGGAACACGTACTACTGCACCTGTTTCAAGTTTCGCTGGTTTACCGCCACCGCCAGAAGTATCGCCACGAACACCCGGATCAGTTTCAACAATTTTTAATACTACAAAGTTTGGTGGGCTTACTGTTAAAGGTACGCCATTCCACAACATGATAGTACATTTTTCATTTGAATCGTCTTTTAACCATTTTGCAGCATCGCCCATTGCTGTTTTATCAGCAGCGATCTGTTCGAAAGTTACAGGATCCATGAAGTTCCACATTTCGCCATCGTTGTACAAGTATTCCATTTCTACTTCTACGATGTCTGCAGCTTCTAGAGAATCACCAGATTTAAAAGTTTTTTCCAAAACTTTACCACTGCGAAGGTTACGTAATTTAACGCGGTTGAACGCCTGGCCTTTACCTGGTTTAACGTATTCGTTTTCCATGATTGAACATGGGTTACCATCAAGCATAACCTTCAGGCCAGACTTGAAATCGTTCGTAGAATAATAGGCCATGATTGGCTCACTCCAAACTTACTAACTTTAAGCTATTGATGCTATGGGCTGTTGCAATGTCATTTAGCAAGTCTGACACGAACATGAGTTGCCACATGCACATTCATTTAATGTTGCGTATTCTAAATGAGCAATACACCAAGTCGCAACGAAAAAATCGGTTTTAACTTGCTGACACTGCTTAACTTAGCATCAGCTATTCCAATACTGGTGCACAACCAGTCTTCCAAGCATATAAAAGTCTCTATGCTTTTGCATACCATAGCAAACTGATCGTGTTTAGAGAAATTTTAGCCAGCTTTCACATTCCCATCTCTAGACAAACTGCTAAACTGCTCACTTCTGGCTATCGTCTTCATCTTTTTTTGATCTTCCGGCATGACACAGTATTTATATCAAGAAGCAAATTGGCAATCGCAACTGAGCGACCTGATCACCGATCCACAGGAACTACTACAGATTTTACAGCTTTCCCCAGATCAGCTGTTATCTGGTGCTCTTCTGGCCTCTCAAGCCTTTAAATTACGTGTGCCACGAGCTTTTGTTTCCAGAATGCAGCTAGGCAATCCTTTAGATCCACTTTTATTACAAGTGTTACCGCATCATCTGGAACTGGAAGATCATCCGGGATTTGTCACCGATCCCTTGGGTGAAGAACAGGCCAACCAGCAACCTGGTGTTCTACATAAATATAAGTCACGTTTTCTACTGACCTTAACCGGCGCCTGTGCAGTTCACTGTCGTTACTGTTTCCGCCGGCATTTTCCCTATCAGGAAAACCTGCCTAAAAATGAGGACTGGATTAATATCAAACAATATCTGGAAAGCCAGCCAGATATTAATGAAGTAATTCTGAGTGGCGGTGATCCACTGACCTTATCTAACCGAAAATTAAAAACCTGGATTGAACGACTAGAATCGGTACCACATCTCAAATTTTTAAGAATACATTCACGAGTTCCTATTGTAATCCCAAACCGGATCGACGAAGAGCTACTAAGCATGTTAAAAAACAGTAGGCTACGTATTATTCTAGTGGTACACTCGAACCATGCATCAGAGCTGGATGACCTGACCTGTAAGCAGCTTAATCAGCTGGTTCAGCATCAGATCACGGTACTCAATCAGGCAGTTTTATTAAAAGGGGTTAATGATTCTGCTCAAGTTTTGATTGATTTAAGCTATCGCTTGTTTGATGTTGGCGTGATGCCCTATTATTTACATGTACTTGATAAAGTAAGAGGTGCGCATCATTTTGATTTACCTGCTGAGCACATCAATGAGATTTATACAGAAGTTTTAGCGAACCTACCGGGGTATCTGGTTCCTAAACTAGTTCGAGAAATAGCGGGTGAGAAGAATAAGACACCGCTTTTTGGGGTTTCAACATTTTTGAGTTAAATAATAAAGATGAGTAAGCATACTGCAGACATTTTTCAGACAACGGCTGAACTCACCATAGAACAGCTAAGTTTTTGTCCCACAAATGCCAAAGCATTGCAGGAATGGGTCGCAGGAATTTCAATCTTGCAATTGGGGAATTCATCCAAGTCTCTGTTCAGTGCTTTACTGGAAATTTCCGAACTGAAATGTGCGGAAACCTTGCGTTTTGACCTGATTCAGGTATTGCACCCTACCCTTGAAAATGTTTTGGCCAGTCTTGAGAAACATTTCGTCAATCAGGGTCTGATCACGACAGATCGCAATGACCAGATTATTGAACTGGCCATGCTGTTACGCAGCTATTTTGCCAAAATCTATATAGATATTGCCAAACGCTGTAATCATCAGCTGAATCATCAAAAGTTTTCACTATTTTCCTTGGGCAAAAAGAAAAGTCTGCAAAGTGCCCGGATGGTTTCCATTTACTATGGTCTGCAACAGTTAAGCCTGCTGCTCTATCAACAGCATATGCTGTATAGCACACCTGGCGCTGGCCAGTGGTTGGCAGCACATCAGTTGCTGGAATGTGCGATGGACAATAATTTCTATCAGACCAACATTAATCAGGTTCTTGGCACCCAGCACGAAATCCAGAATATTACCCAAGCCTATGCACGACTGATCTTACTAGATATTTTTAATACTCATCAGATTCGTCCTGCTGAAATTCAGGGCTTATATTTATGTAGTGCAGACTGGGCGAAACTGGTTCAGATTCTACCGAAAGAAACTACGCTATCACGTTATGTGGTTGATGCCAGCAAAGATCATCCACCTTTATTAAATTCTCATCAGGGTCAGCATTTCCAGCCGAGCTTCTATATTTCGACACAAAACCTGATGGAACACCTGACCGGCACTCAAAGCAAAAATGCCCAATATCTGTCACGTAATGAAAAGCTGTTCCTGACGCCTGCCCTGCATTTTCATATCTATAACCTGCTTTCGAATAATGTCGAACGCCGTCATGAGCGTTATGAATATTCTGCACAGATCAATATCTGCTTTGGCTTAACGGTGGCGCATTTTTATCTGTCTAAGGGTAAAAACTTTAATGAAACGCTGGAACTGGAAGGTAATTATGGTTTCCAGAGCGAAAGCAGTTTTATCAGCTCAATGCATAATACCATTCCAAGCGGATTCAGCAGTATCAAGGCGCTCGATCGCGAAGCCAAACAGATTCATACCGCTGAAGTTCTCGATATCAGTGTTAATGGTTACCGGATTAAATGGTCAGGTATTACACCTGCCAATCTGAAAACTGGCGAATTTATTCTAGTTCAGGAAAAATCTCAAAGCCAGTGGCGTGGTGGTGTCATTCGCTGGATCAAACAGTCTGCTGATAAAAGTCTGGAAATTGGTCTGGAAATTCTCGCACAGGAACTGTTCCCTTGCGCAGTCTATGCCCGTACCGACAAACACAGTGTCAATTATCAGCCAGCCATTCTGGTACAGATGACCCAGCTTGATCAGGTCTCAATCAGTATTATTGTCTCTGGCTCACAAATGTTTAGGGAAAAACAGACCATTCATTTACGTCTTGGCCAAAAAGAACTCAGAATCTACCTAACCAAGGCGCAGCTCATTACACAAAGTTTTATCCGTTTTGACTATGAATTATTAAATGATCAAGAAGAAGATATCATCGAAAACTTTATACATAAGCAATTGAATGAAACTAGAAATCACGATTTATGGGAAGCATTGAAGTGAGAAATCCATTATTGTCTAAAAAGTTAAAACGTACTGAAACACGTTTACTGATCATTGATGATAATCAAATTAGATATAACCAAATCCGTGATCTCTTAACCAGCAATGAATATCAGGTCGACGCCGTTCTGCTTGATGATCTGCAATCTTTTGAAAAACAGTTAAACTTTAACTGGGACCTGATTATTTTTGGTCGTGCGTATGATCTGAAATATGAACAGGCCTTAAGTCTGGTTCAACTTTCGCAGCAACCTGACCTTCCTATTCTTTTGTTAAAACCAGAAGATTATCAGGCTGAACAATATGCCCAGTATATCCGTAAAGGTATTTTTGACATTCTGAATCTGGATTACCCAGACCGCTTCTTCCTTAATCTGGTACGTGCCCTTTCCTTTAGCCGTACGATGCAAGCACAGCGCCATTTAATGGAAGAACTGGAAACTGCACAAAGCCAGGCACAATCATTGGTAGAAGACAGTAACCGTGCGGTCGCAACCATTCAGGAAGGCATCCATATTCAGGCTAATGCCGATTACCTCAAACTGTTTGGCCTTAAAAGCGAGGATGATATTATCGGTCTGCCGCTTTTAGACCTGTTACAGCCGCAAGATTTGAATGATTTTAAAACCCGCTTTAAAAAAATTTCTCAGGGCCAGTTTGATTTAGGCCGTTTTGATATTACTTCGTCGAATCCAAATGTGGCTGCTGCCAATCCATTAAAACTGGAATTTCTGGCATCTAGTGCTGAAGAGGATGCACTACAAATTACGATTGATACAGCGACTACTCAGGCAAGTGCCTCTTCTGAAAAAGTTGCAAACAAGCCAAATACCTTACAGTCACTTAAGCGTGAACTCAATCGTGAACCGGCCAAAGCCAATGCATTGATCACTTTCTCCTTTGCTGCGTATGAGCCGCAAGTCCTAAATGGTGACTGGGCGACCTACATAGGTTACTTCCATGAAATTAAGAAATTCCTGAAAGAGCAGGTTCGTATTCCGCTCTTCAAACTGGAACATGATGTTCTGGTGGGGATCATTCAGGCAGATGCGCAAGACATTCTGGAATCCAAACTGGTTGGACTAGGTTCATTGACCAAACCACAGCTCATTACAGTGAATCAGCAAACTTATCCGCTCAATCTGCGCATCGGTTATACCCTGCTTGACGGTGAACTGCGTGATGAAAGCCATTGTAATGAATTAATCGGGCGGGCTTTCTCTACTCCTTTACCACAAGCACAAAAAACTTCTGAGTTTGTTCTGGATATTCCTGCAACGACTCAGGAATCGATTTCAATGCCAAGCATTGACTTCACGGTTTCAGAACCTGTTATTCCAGCGCCTGAGTCCATACCGGTCAGTCCAGCAGTCAGTGCTGTACCACTGACTACATCGCCAGTATTAAAAGCACTGCGTGAATGTCTGGAACGTGGTGAAATTCATCTGAAATATCAACAGCTGTATGATAAAGAAGATACCAACCTCTATATGTATGAGGTGACGAGTGGCTTTATCTTTGAAAATAAATGGCAGGACATTTCTTCCTTGATGGAACTCAATGAAGATGATGAATTATCTATTAAACTCGATCGCTGGATTCTGGTTGAATCAAGCAAGCAATTGCACAACTTCATTACCCAGTATCCGGATGCCCGTTTAATCGTGAACCTGAACCGTGCGGTGCTATTTAAAGACCGTACTTTTCCTGAGTTTATTTCCAAACTAATTACCATTATTCGCAGTAAAGTCGAACATCCTTTAACTTTACAGTTCTCAGAAGAAGATATCCTGATGAACCAGCAGGATGCGCAGAAATATCTACGTACTTTACGTGAACATGGCGCGCGGATTGCGATTCGTAACTTTGGTCACTCAATGTATAGTGAAACCCTACTACGTGAGTTCGATATCAATGGTCTGAGCCTGGATAGCAAACTGACCAAGATGCTGAACAATGATGCTGAAATTGAACAGTTACAGGAAAAAATCACCACATACAATGAAATCAAACCAGTGAATATCATGATCCGTGAACTGAATGACATGACCTTATTTGCGAATGCCTGGAACGTCAATGCACGCTTTATTCAGGGTGATTATTTCCAGAAAAAGCTGGATCATCTGATTGATGTACAAGACCACTAAGGTCTTGTACTCGCCTTTCAATCTAGAAACGTAAAATGATTTTCTAAATTGCAGGCACAAAAAAACGGGCATAAAGCCCGTTTTTTCATTTTGGGTATTAACGTTTAACAGAACGTGACATACCAGCAAAACGTTGTTTGAACTTGTCGATACGGCCGCCAGTGTCAACGTTCTTTTGCTTACCAGTGTAGAATGGGTGGCAAGCTGAACATACGTCTAGGTAAAGAGTTTCTTTACCAACAGCTGAACGAGTTTCGATTACGTTACCACATGAACAAGTAGCAACTAGTTTTTCGTATTTTGGGTGAATATCGGCGCGCATCGTCGATTACTCCATTAAGATGAAAGAAGGTTTTGCTGTCATCGCAATTGATCACTCTCAAATATTGAGGAAGGGCCAGAATCAGGATTCAGGCAGATCAACACCACAACAGACCATTCTTTTGGCCCACCGAGACGGATACCGTCAGAGCTAAGCACAACAAGTTGGGCGATATTATACGGCAAACAAATCCAATAAGCGAATTATTCTTCTGTATGTACGGCCTGTTTGGCCCAGAGATTCGCAATCACACCACAGGCCATGAGCTGGATTTGATGGAAAATCATAATTGGTAAAACAATCATGCCAAGTGGCTGACCAATAAACAGAATCTGTGCCATCGGTACACCACTGGCAAGCGTTTTTTTGGAACCACAGAAGAACACCGTTTTCTGGTCAGCACGATTAAAGCCCAACCAGCGTGGAATAAATAGCGACAACAGCATCACAATGGTCAATAAAACCGAACATGCCAGCAGCAGCAAGAGCAAAGTACTTAAGCTGACTTCACGCCAAAGCCCAGCCACCACCGCACTGCTAAATGCCCCATAAACCACCATCAGAATTGAGCCCTGATCGAATACTTTAACGATCTTGGGCATCTTCTGCATTTTTGGGAAAATCCATGGACGCAGTAACTGACCTAAAATAAAAGGCACCAATAACAGCAGCGTAATCTGTAGAATCGATGCTGTCGGATCAAAGCCATGCTGAGATTTCCCAAGGATAAAGAATGCGACCAGCATCGGTGTAATGAACATCCCGATAATATTGGAAAATGAAGCACTACAGATTGCACCGGCAATATTCCCTTGAGCCACTGAGGTAAAGGCGATGGAAGACTGTACGGTTGATGGCAAGAAGCACATAAACAGAAATCCCCAATATAATTCTTGCCCCAGCATTGGCAATAGGATTGGCTTTGCCAGCAAGCCTAAAATTGGAAAGAGTGCAAAGGTCAAGGCAAAGACCAAAGTGTGTAATTTCCAGTGCATCAAGCCTTCAATTACAGCTTCACGCGAAAGCTTGGCACCATGCAGGAAAAACAGGATGGCAATGGCTGCTGTCGTGATCCAGCTAAAGACTTCAGCTGCCTGCCCTGACACTGGCAATACACTGGCCAGTAACACTATAACAAAGAGCAAGATCGTAAAGCGGTCCAATGCCAGCAGTTTAAGCATCTGATGTCCTTCCCTCAAAATTTTATTATTCGATAAAAAATACCCGGCTATCTTAACAGATGCCGGGTCCATGTTATGCATTCAGATTGATGGAATATTTTCATCCATACATGAATACATTTCACATATCTCGCTCTATAACACTTAGTTATTACGTGCGTTATTGTCTTGCTGGATCAATTCGATTTTATAACCGTCTGGATCTTCCACAAATGCAATCACAGTGACACCGCCTTTCATTGGGCCAGCTTCACGAACAACATTGCCACCACGTGCCTTGATTTCTTCACAGGCTTTATAAGCATCATCTACCGCAATCGCAATATGACCGTAGCCATTGCCCAGGTCATAGCTTTCTGTATCCCAGTTATGGGTCAGTTCAAGCACAGTGTGATTTTCTTCATCGCCATAACCTACAAAAGCCAAGGTAAAGCGACCTTCTTCATAATCTCGCTTACGAAGTAAAGTCATACCAAGAACCTCAGTATAGAACTTGAGTGATTGTTCCAGATTGCCTACACGTAACATGGTATGCAGCATGCGCATATTAATCATCCTTATTTACAGATTGTTGTTGGTGTTCACCGAGTAATTTTGCCACCCAAACCACCAGAATCAGGATTGGAATCCCGATTAAAGTGGTCATCAGGAAGAAATTCGGATAACCGATATTGGTCACTATAGTACCTGAATATCCACCTAAAATCTTAGGGGTTAAAGTCATGAGTGAGCTAAAAATAGCATACTGAACAGCGGTAAAGGACACACTGGTCAGACTGGACAGGAAAGCAATAAAGGCTGCACCTGCGAGACCTGCAGCCAGATTATCGACAATAATTGCAAAATACAGCCACCATGAACTATAAGGTTTAATCACTTTACCCTGAATTTCGACATTCTCACCAGTTCCAATTGTAATTGGCTGAACATCGATATCCATCGGATTGGCTTGGGTCTGCGACAAGTCCACAGCATATGAATGCTGCTGGGCAACTATCGGATGCTCTTGCTGCATTAAGCTTGCATTGATTTGCTTCACAGGTGCAGCAATCAGTTTTTCGGCAGGAATAGCAGCACTAAAGACACGTCTTTCATCCAGCTTGGCTTCGAATTTATCGCCATTCAGCTCTAATACAATTTTTTGCTCTGCAGTTAAATCCGGCCCTAGATACTGACCGCGAACCACGATGCTATTTTCCTGTTCATTGGCACTGATCAGATTATCTGTGGTAACAGGCAGAAGCTGTAATTGTGCTGCTTTCGAATCATTCTGTTGCAGATAAGGCAGGTTGACTTGTACTGCATCTGCCGGATGATTCAGATAATGTGCACGAACCTGAATCTGTTCGGCCTCTTTAAAAGCAGTATTGGGTACATTCAGTTTCCAATAACCGACTTCATCTGTATCTGCCCGAAAGGTTTGCTGACCTACCTGAACTTCGACCTGCCCCAGCTTTTCACCAGACTTCACTAAGCCAATAAAAATCAGATTGGTTGAACAGGCCAGAATCGCGCCTACAAACATCAGTTTCATGATGTTCATTTTCTGGGCCAGCAAGCCACCTAAAAAACCGCCAAGCAAGGAGAAAATTACCCCATACACTTTCACAGCTTCAGCAATCTGCTCCTTGCTAAAATTTAGATCCTGATAAAACACATTGGAAATCACACCGGCAATAATATCGGAGACCCGATAGAAACCGATCAACAATAACAACACCAAAGCCAGCTTTAAGCCATAGCGATCAAAGAAATCTGCTACGGGATTGACCCAGGTTTCGAATGCCATCTGCTTATTCACAGCACCCATTTTGACCAGAATCGTACCCACACTGAAAGCAACAGCACCTGACCCGATAAAGCGTAAAGCCTCAAAACAGAACAAGGCAAAAGTATCCTGAATTGCCCACTGTTCAGTGATACTCGATACCAAGTCACCGGAATAGACATAACTCAGCACAAAACTGATGACAGCTACGAAAAACACGCCAACCAAGCGGAAATAATCACTGCGCTGGTAATCTTTACGTATCCGATCCACCTGAGGCTCACGGATGACCAGTGTAGTAATAATCCCAACCAGCATAACCGCTGCCATCGCCAGATAAGTCCATTTCCAGGCATCATAGATATAATTGCCTTTGGCCGTGCCTAAATATGCCGCCAGAAACAGAGCTCCAGCGCCAGCCACAATCATCCCGATCCGGTAACCCGCATTATAGGTCGATGCCAGTACGGTCTGCATCTGAGTTTCGGCCAGCTCAATACGATAGGCATCAATGACAATATCCTGCGTTGCAGCCGAGAATCCCAGCAGGACTGCACCTAGTGCCATCTGCTGTAAATGTGCCTGCCCCAATGCTGGATCTGAAAAAGCCATAATTGAAATCGCAGTTACAATCAGGATCTGAGCAATCAATAGCCAGGCGCGCCGGCGACCCAAAGCTTTGGTCAGAAATGGGAGAGGTAATTCATCAATCAATGGCGCCCAGACAAACTTAAATGAATAGCCTAGTGCAGCCCAGCTAAAAAAAGTCACCGCACTTTTACTGATTCCGGCTTCACCGAGCCATAAAGACAAACTGGAAAAGATCAAAAGAATCGGGACACCGGCTGAAAATCCGAGAAACAGCATGATCAGGGCACGTCGATCCAGAAATGCTGTAAATGCGGATTTCCAACCCGTCGTTTGTGTTGTCATTGCTTTGTTATTTTCCACGAAAACCAATTGCTGCTATTCAATCCTTTAATAACGTATCTTTCAACAAAATTTATATATTTCTCGCATACCCGATTTTTTATTTTGTGGCAAAACTGACATGTTGGCTTGAATTTTTCAAGTAAATCTGTATACCTTAAACCTTATCCACGTCATATTTCGTTTTGGACTTTCAACAGTGACTCAGAGACTCGATCAAATTCATTCTTCAATTTCAAGTAATACAACTATATCTCAACAAAACATCAGCTCCGACCTACTTATCTCAGCCTTTGAACAAAGCGAAATTACACCAACCCTTGAAAAGACATGCCTGAAACCGGCACAACTGACGCGTATTGCCGATCCGGATAAAATCCCGGCATCGACCAAGCGAATCAAGCCTTTAAATAATTTTCTAGGCCAGGACCGTGCCCGTGCTTCGGTTGAAGCCGGTATTGCCCTGCCATATTCAGGCTATAACATCTTTGCGGTGGGTACAGCAGGACTCGGCAAACGCACTATGGTAAAGCGTTTGTTGCAACAGCATGCCAAAACCATGCAAACGCCTAATGACTGGGTCTATGTCAATAATTTTCAGAATCCTCGTCAGCCTATCGCACTCGAATTTCCAGCCGGTCAGGGACCCAAGTTTCAGACGATGCTGCATCAAAGCTGGCAATCCATTCTAAAACAGCTGGAGCGCCGTTTTACTGCAGAAAGCTATCACAACCGGATTGAAATGATTCGTCAGGAAACGGGTGATGAACAGCAACTCGCACTGATCGAATTGACCCGTGAAGGTGAAGAACTCGATCTGAAATTGATTTCTCGCAATGATGAACATTGTTTTGTACCGATTCATCTGAAAGATGACAAAGTACAGGAAATGTCTCAGGAAGATTTGAATGCTTTAAGCAATAAAGATCGTGCTGAAATCGCGTCAAACATGCGTTACATGGACAAGAAACTGGAACGCCTGGGCCTTCATTTGGGCGATCTGGAAGATGATGCGCGTGACCGTGTTCAAGTGCTGAATCGTGATATTGCCAAACAGGTAGTGATGCCACGCGTTGAGCAGATGCTGACTAAATTCAAGCATGTCAAAGGTCTGGAACAATATCTGAAGCAATATGCTGAAGACATTATTAATAATGTTGAAATTGTACTGGAACAGGAAGAAGACGATTTTACCCCTGCCCAGTTCAGCCGCGTACCAGCGCGCTTCCAGGCCAATGTGATCGTCACCCATAAGCCAAATAGCGCTGCACCCGTTATTTTTGAAGATTTCCCGACGCATTACAATCTATTGGGTCATGTAGAACAGCTGACCCAAAATGGCACCATTACTACAGATTTCACGCTGATCCGTCCCGGCTCCTTGCATAATGCCAATGGCGGTTTCCTGATGCTTGAAGCTGAACAGTTACTGGAACAACCTTATGCATGGCAAGGTTTGAAACGTGCCTTGAAATCTGGGCATCTCAAGCTTTCATCTTTAGAGCATATGCTGACTCTCACCGGTAGCATTTCCATTGAACCAGCTTCTATTCCGCTGAATATCAAAGTAGTGCTGCTGGCAGAGCCAGAAATTTATTATGAAATTCTGGAACTTGAACCAGAACTAGGCAGCATCTTTAAAATCCGTGCTGATTTTACCGATACCTTGCAACGTAATGAAGAAAATGAGCAAGCCTATATGCAGCTCATTGCTGACTATGTGCAATCAGATAAATTATTACCATTTGACCGTTCTGCATTATCTGCCCTGCTGACCGATTCAAGTCGTCAGGCTGAAGATCAGAGTTCCCTGTCACTACATGCATTAACGCTGGGCGACCTGATTCGTGAAGCACATCATCATGCATTCGAAGCGGGTGATAAGATGGTGTCAGAAAAGCATATCAATACCGCACTGGATCATCGTAAATATCGCTTAGGCTATTTACGTGAGCTATTCTGGCAAGATCTGACCCGTGGCACTCAACTGATTGAAACTCGCGGTCATCGTCTAGGCCAAATCAATGCGCTGTCTGTGATTCATTATGCAGATGTTGAATTTGGTCTACCTTCACGCTTAACTGCTTCTGTATATCAAGGTGGCGGTGATATTCTGGATATCGAACGTAGTGTAGAACTTGGCGGTTCTTTGCATGCTAAGGGCGTGCTATTGATGGCCTCTTTTCTAAAAGCCCATTTTGGTCGTGAACAGACCCTGCACTTCTCTGCCGCTTTAGCTTTCGAACAAAGCTATGGTCAGGTGGATGGTGACAGCGCGACAGTTGCTGAACTTTCAGCGCTGATTTCTGCGATTAGTCAGTTACCGATTGACCAGTCCTGGGCGATTACCGGTTCTATGAACCAGCTTGGTCAGGTACAACCGATTGGTGGAGTTAATGCAAAAATTGAAGGTTTCTTCGATGCCTGTAAGCTGCAAGGCCTGACAGGTAAGCAGGGTGTGATTATCCCACGACAAAACATGCAGCATCTGATGTTACGTAAAGATGTTATTGCTGCAGTCGAAGAAGGTCAGTTCCATATTCATGCCATTGATAATATCGCGCAGGCTTTGGAAATTCTGATGGCACGTCCGGTCGGGACTATGGACAAGAAAGGCCGTTATAGCAAAAACTCGATCTTTGCTGCTGTGATGGAACAACTCGAATACTGGCAAGCCATTGAAGATGGTGCCGAGTTTGAGGAAGAACCTAAGAAAAAGAAAAAAAAGAAGAAAAAGAAAAAAGATAAGGCGCCTATAAAGGAAGTTCTGACCGATCCAGATACCTTAGCTGAGGCCTTGGTTGCTGAATCAAAAGAACTGGAAAAATCTGAGGATCAGGCAGAAGATTAATTCTGCCCCCCTCCTCACTATTCACCCATAAAAAAAGCGCTTCTTTCGGAAGCGCTTTTTCATATCTATCAGTTTAATCCAAGGATTAAGCTTCAGGTGCTGGACTGTATTGCTCTACTAAAGGCTGTAATTCACCTTTTTGGAACATTTCTAGGATGATGTCACTACCACCGATCAATTCACCATTGATCCAAAGTTGTGGGAATGTCGGCCAGTTCGCAATTTGTGGCAAAGTTGCACGAATATCTGGGTTTTCCAGAATATTAACATAAGCAAATGGACGACCAATTTGACTGAGTGCTTCTACCGCACGTGCAGAAAAACCACATTGTGGAAATTGTGGTGTGCCTTTCATATAAAGAAGTACTGCGTGCTTGGCAATTTGGTCACGAATTAACGCTTCGGTATCGCGTGCTTGTTCAGTCATTGATAAATCCTCAACTAATCTGTCTCGCATTATACCCAAAACAGAGAAAAACAGTACGTCTAAAGTAATAAATCCATTTTTATTTACAATTACCCTTTAAATCTGACCAAGTTTTTGCTTATATAAGTTTTTCTTTCCACCTAACAGTAAAGAGTTAGTCATGAACAATATTACCCTCGCTCCGGTACAAACTGATCAACCTTCACATTTGATGCCAGTCTTTGGTCGTCAACCGATCAGCTTTGTCCGAGGACGAGGTGCATATCTTTATACCGAAGATGGTACAGAGTATTTAGATGCCTTAACTGGGATCGCCGTTTGCGGTTTGGGTCATGCTCATCCAGTGATTGCTGAAGCAATTGCGGAACAGGCTGCAACCCTGATTCATACCAGTAACCTGTTTGAAGTGCCTTGGCAAACTGCTGCTGCACAGAAACTGGCTGAAGTCGCTGGCATGGAAGAAGTTTTCTTCTCCAACAGTGGTGCAGAATCCAATGAAGGTGCGATCAAAATTGCGCGTAAATTCGGTCATATGCAAGGCATTGCAACACCAAAAATTATTGTAGCTGACAAGTCTTTCCATGGCCGTACGCTGGCAACCCTGTCTGCAACAGGTAACAAAAAAGTTCAACAAGGCTTTGGCCCATTGGTTGAAGGCTTTATTCGTGTACCTTTTGGTGATATTGAAGCCATTGAAGAAGCTGCAATTAACCATCCGGATATCGTGGCTATTCTGGTTGAACCGATCCAAGGTGAAGGTGGTGTCAATACAGCACCGCAAGGCTTTAGTTACCTGGAAGAAATCCGTCAGATCTGTAATCAGCACAACTGGTTGATGATGCTGGATGAAGTACAAACAGGTAATGGCCGTACCGGTAAATATTTTGCTTATCAGCACACCAATATTGTGCCCGACGTATTGACGACTGCTAAAGGTCTGGGCAATGGCTTCCCAATTGGTGCCGTGATGACTCAAGGTCGTGGTGTCGGTGTTTTAACTGCGGGGAATCACGGTTCGACTTATAGCGGTACTGCATTGGGTTCACGCGTGGTTTATACCATCATCGATATTATGCAAAAAGAAAATATCGTAGCCAATGCCGCTGAAAAAGGTGCATATATTGTTGAGCAGTTACGTAACCATCTTGCAGATCATCAAGTGACTGTACGCGGATTCGGTCTGATGATTGGGATTGAGTTGCCTAAAGACTGTGGTGAGCTGGTGGATATTGCACGCGATGAATACAAAACCATTATCAACGTGACTGCAGGTAATGTCGTTCGTCTGTTGCCTACCCTGAATATTACACAGGAACAGGCCGATCAACTGATCGAGCGTTTAGTGAAAATGATCAAGGCCTACCTTGCTTAAGTCTATCTTGAAAAACAAAAAAGCCGCTTTAAAGCGGCTTTTTTGTTTATAGGGAATTTATGATGCGACTTGCAACAAACGCCCACCAGAGATCTGGCTAAAATATTGTTTCAATGCATCCAGACAGCGCAGGACTTTAGTCGGTTGCTGTTCTCGATTAGGCATAACTGCATAAAGGGTGACTGGCGGAAGTTTCCATTCAGGCAAGACTTCAATCAGTGAACCATTTAATAAATCTTTTTTAACATCAAGATATAAAATCTTGGCAACCCCGTTGCCTTGCAGACACATGGCTTTTGCAACCAAGCTGTTATTGGTACTAAAGCGTGAGCTTAGTTCAAATTCAACCTTTTCTGTGCTATGCACATGCTGAAAACTGAAATTCTGATGATTTTTAATATGCGTTAAAGGCAAAACATCATGGTGTTTCAGGTCTTCAGGACGCGAGATAATTGCGGTCTGGTTAATATAGCTTGGCGCAGCAACAAGAATCTGTTCAATCTGCATTAATGGCACAACCTGAAGGTTGTGGTCATCATCGTTCTGGTCAAATCGCAGGGCAATATCAATACGCCCTTCCAACAAATCAACCTCATGATTGTTTGTTTCCAGGTGGACTGTCAGGCCACGGTGTGCGGACATCCAGTGAGAAAGTGCAGGAATCACATGATTCGCACACACTTCCGGTAAGGATACAATACGAAGTTCACCAACAAGATCGTCACGTAACTCGTTAATGCGAACCTTTCCACGCTCAGCAGCAGACAACATTTCCTGGCAGCTGTGAAAAAAAGCTTGTCCCGCTTCGGTCAGACTTAATTTTCTCGTAGAACGATTTAGAAGTACAACTTCCATATCCTGTTCCAAAGAGCGAATTTGTTGACTCACGGCGCTGGTTGTAATCCCTAACTCACGTGCAGCACCGCTAAACGAGTTCTTTTCCACAACACAAGCAAAGACACCCATTGCTCGAAGTTGATCTAACATAAATTCCCCTCTAAACTTATGAGATGCTTCATCTTTTGATAAAAGCAACTCATTGTATTATACGGTGAAATTTACGTTTTGCATTATTTATTTAATTATTTGGTAAAACTGTTGTTGGATTAATCGGTTTTCCGTCCAAGCGAACCTGAAACTCAAGCATAGTGCGGGTTGTACCAGTCGCCCCCATCTCGGCAATTTTTTGACCAGCCGTTACATTTTGGCCACTTTTCACGCTTAATTTGCTGTTATGCGCATAAGCGGTGATATAGCCATTAATATGTTTAACTAGTACCAGATTACCATATTCCTTCAGGCCATCTGCTGCGTATACCACCTGCCCATCTGCTGCAGCAAAGACCGGATCTCCGACATTACCGCCATAACGGGTACCTTTGATATTTGCGGCCAGATCATAGTTTTGTAATACCGGACCATTTGATGGCTTGACCCAACGTAATCCTGCTGCTGTCGATACTGGGGTAATCGGTGCGGAAGTAGTGGTGGCAGGTTTTGGCGTAGTCTTAACAGTTGTTGGAGCGGGAGTGGTTGGCGCTGGAATCGCAATCGTTTGACGCTGAATCGGTGAAGCTTGGGTAACAGGTTGAGTCGCTGTAGTACGGCGAGCGGTAGTGTTATTTTTCAGGCGAATCGACTGACCCACATAAATACGATACGGCGGAGCAATATCATTCATCTCTGCCACACTGATATAGCTCAGACCATAACGTGCAGCAATGCCACTCAAAGTATCCCCAGAGCGTACCGTATAGAAGTCAGGCGCTGCGGCATAGCGGGTCATATTATTGACCTGAGGTTTAGTGGCACAACCAGTAATAATCATTGTGGAAACAACCACAGTGGACAAAACCAGAGTTTTGATGAAGCTGGATGGTGAAGCATGAATGAAGTATTTCGGTGACACCAAGGACATTATCTTCCTCTCTAACATCTATACGGTTGCAAAAACCCAGTAAGATTAGCAAAGTTTTACTACAATATACTTGTAAGCTTTCATTTTTCACAAACTTATAACATTCATTAGATTTTATTTAGAATCTGGGCTTGCAAAGTGTGAAGTGTGTCATAGTTTGTGGCATCCATCTGAATTGGCGTCACGCTTACATAGCCATTGGCAATTGCAAAAAAGTCTGACTCGATTTCAGTTCCTTTATGTTTTGGCATTGTGACTGCTTCACCCGATAGCCCAATCCAGTAAACCTGGCGACCACGTGGATCTACATGACTGGTAATCGGCTTGGACTGGCTACGACGTCCCTGAAAGGTCACTTTAGTTCCTTTCAGCTCAGCCATATCAGGAATATTCACATTAAAAATATGACGATCAGGCAAAGTCGGCAAACCTGCCGCAATAAAATCATGTACCCATTGCGCTGCAATGCGATAATCTTCTGGCAAGGTATAAGATCGAACGTTTTGCCCACATAGAGAAACTGCCAATGCAGGTTGTTTGGCCAGACGGCCTTCAAATGCAGCCCCCACCGTCCCTGAGTACAGCACATCATCTCCCAGATTGGCACCACTGTTAATGCCGCTGACCACCAGATCGAATTCAACATCAAATAAGCCGTTCATGGCCAGATAGACACAGTCAGCCGGCGTGCCATTAACCGCCCATACATCGGGAGAAATCTGGATCGGTCTTAATGGTCGGTCTAAAGTCAGTGCACTGGAAAATCCGCTACGTTCACTTTCTGGGGCTACCACCACAACGCGTCCTAAAGGTCTCAAGGCTTGCGCCATTGCCTGTATACCCGGTGCAAAAACGCCATCATCATTGGAAATTAATATATTCACTGCAAAATCTCGTTGAGCTAAAAAAATGACTCACTAGGACATTTCATTGTATTAGTTCAGGAATTATATATATTTGTAGCACGATATCCATTAATACATATGGCTTAAGATGATGAAAAAATTCTCTCTTTGGGGTGCTTTGGCTTTAAGTTTGGCAACTTTTGTTTCTCCTGCAGTTATTGCCAATGATTTGACAGCTGAAGAAAATGACATGATCGTGAAAGAAGATGTTGCGTCTGCACAGGTAATGATCGAAGTATGTCCAGGCATTATTGGGCAGAATGCAAAATTCGATACAACGATTCAGCAGCTGATTCAATCTTATCTAAAAGAATACTCTGACAAATCGATGACATATCAAAAGCTTCAGGCAGACAGTGAATACAAGACTGTGCTTGAAGAAGCACGTCAAGGCGCAAAACAGACTGCAAAAGACGAACAAAAAACAGCGTGTGAAGACATTTTAGCCTATCAGGAATAAGGTTTTTCTCACTGAAATGAGACGATGCCAGCATCGTCTTTTTTCTCTTACACATTTCTTCATAATTCTACAGCTTCACTACATTTCCCCTCTTTTCAATTTTAAAAATATCTTTAAGCTAACAAATTATTGTTCTACATGTAATTTTTGAGTTTTTTGATGAAACATACATTAATTAAAAGTTTAAGTTTATCTGTTGTTGCTGGTATGACACTTTGGGGCAGCTCGGTTTATGCAGCAAATGAAAATATTGAAGTCACCCCAAGTCAGGAAATTACCAAGCAAGAATTGGCTGCGATTTATGTCCTTTCTGAAATTTGCCCAAGCATGGTCAAAGACAAAGCAAAATTCAATCAGGGTTATAACCAGCTCGTGACTGAATATTTGCCGGGTCAAAAAAATCCGGTTGAACGCCTGAATCAGATGGTAAAACAGTCAGATTTCCGTAACATTCTGGCCGAAGCACAGAGCGACGCCAAAAAGGCTGGCAAGAAAAAGAATCAGGCCATTTGCAATGAGTTGGTGAGCTACAGTAAATAATCCACTTTTTGAGTGATTGCTTACAATACTTTTGAAATAACCCCGGGTTTCCCATAGAAGTCAGCCTAGCTTTGTCCTAAAATGCTAGGCTCTTCGTGCTTACATCAAGATATTGGAACCCACTAGAAATGACCCAAAAAACTGCCCTTGCTGCATTATTATTAATTCCTAGTTTTAGCTTTGCAGCAACTGTCTTATCTGCACCACCAGAATTGAATAATAAATCTTATGTGCTAATGGACTACGAGACAGGGCAAATTCTCGCATCAAAAAATGAAAATGAAAAATTAGCCCCTGCTTCAATGACCAAGATGATGACCAGTTACATCATCGAGCAGAAGTTATTAAGTGGTGAGCTGACTGAAGATGAACAGGTTCGCATGAATGAATCTGCATGGTGCCGTGGTAGCAGTGCAGAATCATGTATGTATGTGCCTTTAAACGGTACGGCGACTGCACTAGAAATGTTGCGCGGAATTATTATCCAGTCCGGTAACGATGCGTCTAAAGCGATGGCTGAACATATTGCAGGGAACGAGGGTACCTTTGCACATATGATGAACCAGGAAGCGAAACGGATCGGCATGACCAATACCAGCTTCATCAACTCGACTGGTATGCCAGCTGAAGGCCACTATTCGACTGCGAAAGATATGGCAACTTTGGCTCAGCACATCATCAAGGACAGTTCAAAATACTATCCAATTTACTCTGAAAAAGAATTTACTTTTAATGGGATTAAGCAAGGTAACCGTAATGCCCTGCTCTATACTGATCCAAGTGTAGATGGTCTGAAAACTGGTCACACCGATGAAGCCGGTTACTGCTTAACGACTTCTTCAAAACGTGGTCCGACTCGTCTGATTTCAGTGATTTTCGGTGCACCAACCATGAATGAACGTGCATCACAAACACGTGAACTTCTGGCTTGGGGTTATGCAAACTTTGAAACCAAAAATGTTCAGCCAGCTAAACAGGTTCTAGCCAAGTCTAAAGTCTGGTTTGGTAAGGAAAATGAAGTTCAGATCGGTCTTGCAGAAAACTTTAACGTGACTATGCCTAAAGGTCAGGCCAATGCCATTAAAACTCAATTGGTCGTTCAGCCTAAACTGACTGCACCTTTACAACCAGGTCAAGTCGTAGGTAAATATGTGGCGACTTTAAACGGCAAAGTGATTGCTGAGAAACCACTTGTTGCACTAAAAGCAGTTGAAGAAGCTGGTTTCTTTGCTCGTATGCTGGATCATATCAAACAATTTTTTAGTAACCTGTTCTAATATTTATTATCAATATTAGATCTTACTAAAGCGAAAGCACACATTCATCGAATGTGTGCTTTTTTATTTTATAATACTTATAAACTTTCAGGATGATACTGACATGAGCCAAAACATTCGCCCTTATCTTGATACTCGCCCGCAAGTCGCTGACTCCTGTTATATCGATCCGATGGCGGTGATCGTAGGTGATGTTGTTTTAGGCGAAAATGTATCTGTGTGGCCTTTTGCTGTAATTCGTGGTGATGTGAATCATATTCGTATTGGCAAGAATTCGAATGTACAGGATCATTCCATGTTGCATGTGAGTCATAAAAAGGCGGATAAACCTGAAGGTTCACCACTGATTATTGGTGAAGATGTGACAATTGGTCATCATGTAAAATTACATGGCTGTACCATCGGTAATCGTGTTTTAGTGGGTATCGGTACAATTATTCTGGATGATGTAGTTGTTGAAGATGATGTGATGATTGGAGCAGGTTCACTGGTACCACCGAATAAGGTATTAGAAAGTGGATACTTGTATGTAGGCAGTCCAGTCAAAAAAGTGCGTCCACTGACTGAGAAAGAAATAGCTTTCTTGCCTTATTCAGCACAGAATTATGTGAAAGTCTCAGGTCATTACAAATAAATAGACAAACTAAGGCTACTTTATGTAGCCTTATCTTAATTAAGGAATAACCACATAATCGTTCTTAAAACTATTGGCTTCAAAGTCTCCCTCTACTAGATGTACAAATTTCTGGTCAATCTTGTTCAGTTCTAAGCAATCATCTACATCAATCACGGCATCGGTATGAGGTTTAAACCAGGTCTTTTCAATGGCCAGCTTGCCTTGTGCTTTAGCCTCAGTCTTATTCTTAGCAGCAACTACCAGATATTTATGGATTTCACCAAACTGATCTGGCACATAAGCACCCAGATTGATCAGGAATAGTTTTAAATCCTGTTTTACAGGTATGTCCGTCACCTGAACCTGATAATTCAGATCCTGATAGTTGACACCATTGATCGTCATCCAACCATCGACATGCAGGCCTTTTTGCACACCAAACCATTGTTCCTTCAGATATGGAAAAGCTGTCTTAATATCTGAACTAATGACCGGAACTACATCATGTACTTCTACATTGGCTTTTTCATGCTTGCCGCCCAATAAAGTAATGTAGAGCTTAAGTTCAGACATAAAAAAATCCTTTAAAAGCAAAATAGAGAGACTTTAGCCGCATAGTGTAAATGAAACTTACTCGTTCAACTTCAAGTAAATCATCTCATATTCTTAAAATCCTGAAATTCACTTAAATCAGCATCAATATATTGGATAAAAAATCCTAATTTGATCTATTTTTAAGCAAGATTATTTGTATTAAAATAAGGTCCGAATTCCCCTTCTCTTATAAGTGAGTCACGCCAATGAAGTAAGTCTATTTTTCTCATCAACGATTATTTTTAGATTGATGTGCAAAATAGATCGTCTAGCTTGATCTTTTCTAGAAAAAATCTCTTGTTTATTTTGTGCATCCTGTATTTATGAGGTTATTTATGACTCAACAGGCATGTGTAATATCCAATCTGACTTTAGAATTCCCGTCCAAAGTCATATTTCAGAATTTAAATTTTACCCTTCCTAAAGCTCAGGTCAGCGCTTTAATAGGCCGTAATGGACAAGGTAAGTCTTTGCTCATGCAGCTTTTGCATCAGGATCAGCATTCTTCTCCACATTTTTCAGGCCAAGTTTCCTGGCAAATGCATCATGCCTATCTACCACAATTGCATCGGTTAAAGGCAGCCACAATTGCTGAAGCACTCGAAGTAAGTCAATTACATCGTGCTTTTAAAAATGTTGAACATGGCACAGCCAGTTTTGAGGATTATGAGCTACTTGAAGACCACTGGCACTTGCCGCATGAATGGCAGCAACTGTTGAGTTCAGCGCAATTGCCCACCGATCTGGACTTTCCCGTGCAATATTTGAGTGAGGGCCAAAAGACCAAACTTGCTTTGTGTACTTTATTTTTAAAGCCTGAACATTATTTATTGCTGGATGAGCCAAGCAACCATCTGGATCGTGAAGCACGGACATAGTTAGGGTCTGTTGACATTTACTGTTCATAATTAAACCTATAAAGGTAGCCATAAAAATATACAGGCTAAGGCAACAGCACTTTGATAATTTCTTTTGAGCTTGTCATATCGAGTAGCTATTCCTCTAAATTGCTTTAATCTACAAAACATATTTTCAACTAAATGCCTGATTTTATATAAATACCAGTCCATATGATCATTGTTCGATTGGCTATTTATTCTCCTTGGTATATTCGCTTTTGTTCCTGTTTTTCTGATCTGTTCACGCAGTGGTTCTGAATCATAGCCTTTATCTGCGCAGACCACTTTTGTCTCTTTTAAGTCTAATGTTGATATTAAATCAGGTGCAACTTTGACGTCATGTGTGGTTCCATCGGTAATCATGAAATCAATAGGATTGCCATTTGCATCAACAATCAAATGTATTTTTGAGGAGTTTCCTCCTACACTTTTAGAAATGGATTGATTCGCTATACCGGCAGAATGTTGATGAGCACGTACGTGAGAGCCATCAATAAAAATCCACTCCATATCGGGGCATGATGCTAATAATTTGAATAATCTAAGCAACTTACCACTGCTTGACCAACGATTAAAACGTTTGAAAATAGAGTTTGATTGACCGAAATAGGAAGGAATATCTCGCCACGGACAGCCTGTTCTAATTCTATAGAGAATAGCTTCAATAAAATTACGTAAATTTGAGTTGTGATGAATAGATAAATTACGCAAAATAGTTTTCAACTTTTGCCAGTGTTGATCTGTCAGCATGGTACGAGGCATAGCGAATAGTAAAATTGGGTTTGGCGATTTGATTTTACTACTTCGCTATTTTTTTAAGCTAAAAGTGTCAACACACCCTAATAGAGTATTTAAAGTTACATCCTGCTGGTGCGTTGATCATTAGTCATGACCGGACTTTACTAGATCAGGTTGATCATATTTATTATTTAAATGAGCATGGATTACAGCACACTACTGGAAACTATGCGGAGTTTTTTGAGCAATATCAGAAAAATGTCGCTTCACTCGAACAGTCAATTCAGCAGAGTCAGCGTGATATTAAACAGATGAAGCACAAGCAACATGACGTTTTAATGAAAGCACAAAAGCGGGAACGTGCCGGAAACAAATTACGTGATTCGAATTCCCAAGCCAAAGTGCTTTTAGACTTTAAAAAGAAACAAGCTGGTCAAAGTATAGGTAAAGTTCAGGCACAGCACCAACGGCAAATTTCCAATGAACAATCTGAGTTAAAAGTTCAAAAGCAGCAACTTGAAAAGATAAAACCTCAGCTATTTCAATTTCCAGACCTTAAACTACAATCTGGTGAAATTCTGCGGGTTAAAGAGTTAAAGCTTCCTTTTGGTACTCCACATCCTGTAAATCTCGCTTTAAACGCCGGTGAAAAAATCCATATTGTAGGCCGAAACGGAAGTGGTAAATCCACTTTACTGAAACTGATCGCCCAACAAAAGCAGCAACCTCTGGATCAAATCTTTTTGGCACGAAACTGTTTTTATCTGGATCAAAATTTTAGTTTTCTCAATGAAGCACTAAGTGCAATTGAAAATTTAAGGCAGATGAATCCTGATATTCCGGAAGTGGAATGGCGTAATTTATTGGGCCAACTTAGAATTCGTGGTGATAAAGGTACTTATCCTTTGCCTCAGTTAAGTGGTGGTGAAAAACTCAAAGTAGTATTACTAGGTCTCAGCCAAGTCTCTCCTCACCCCAAACTTTTATTATTGGATGAGCCAGAAAATCATCTGGATATTGAGTCTAAAGCTTCGTTGGCAAGTGCAATTCGGTCTTATAAAGGCGCTGTGATTTTAGTTTCACACGATGAACAGTTTGTGCGTGATTGCGTGATCACTGAAGTGTTCAATATGAATGAATAATTTTGATTAAACTTATATACGTAAAAGCCACCTCAATGGGTGGCTGATCAATCATAGGAAATAAGCTTATTGTTTTGTAGCCACACCCTGAAAATATAAATTTAATAAGTATTTTGACAGTATGGTATTCCCCACAAATAGAGAGCCTGATTCACTTAAATGACCATAATCTACCTGGAGCAGGTCTTCTCCTTGAGCTGCCCGAATCCGACATTTGTATTGCTGCTGAACATCATCTTTTTTACATAGATGATCAATAAGAGATATATAGGTAATTCCCTGAGGATATTGTAATTTTTTCATTTTCTCGTCTACTTGAACTGCTCTTAAATCCAGTCCGGCATCAAATATAAAATCTTCAGCACTATTCCAGTTTTTCGGTTTCACCATCACTTTCGGAAGTGAAGGTTTCCATTGTGAAATTGGCCCCACAATGACGATATTGGATACGCCAAGTTGAAGTAAACTTTTCCCGATATTTTCCCAATTGGTTTCGTCGTGTTTCAGGGCTTGGGTGATAAGCACAATTTTGGGTTTCAGTTCTGCGATGCTCTTTAGTGCCAGTTTATTGGAATAGTCACAGGCTTCTTTATAAGCTCCTTTATGATAGTTGATCTCGGTCAGCGATGCCCGGCAAATGGAGGAGGTTTTCTGATAAAAAGGGATATCATTGGATTTCAGTAATGTCCTCAGCCCTAAAGAAAGTGCCTCAGCATGAGAATCTCCCCATAAGAACACCCCACCTTCCTTTTGTTTCGTGATACAGATTGGATCAGGATCATAACTATTATGCTCAGTCAGGCTCACGTAAGTATCACATTTCAGCCAATATGCATCCCTTAAATTTTTGAATTTCTCATTATAATAATCTAAAAATTTTGCCTGTTCTGAGGCTGCACCTTGGCGCAGATCTGTATTAAAACCATTAAATATATTTAAAGTAACGCCTAAGCTCATGAGCACTAGAGAAAAATAAAGCGGTTTTATACGATAAATATCTTTCCACTGATGGTATGAAGGTAATTTAATCTGCTCAATATACTTGTAGCTCAGAAAACCTAACACTATAGAAAGTGCTATTCCGGCATACACATAATATTCAGGCAATGAGTAGATATAGATCAGCACAACCAAAGGCCAGTGCCATAGGTAAATAGAATAAGACCAAGTCCCCAGCTTTTGAAATACAATATTATTGGTAAGAACACTGTCATGTCGATGTGCCTGAATCATCAGGAAGGTACCGATAACAGGAAAAACTGCCAGATAACCAGGCCACAAATCTTCTGCTGAAATGAAGAAATAGGATCCCAGAATAAGTGCCAATCCCGTTCCTTCCAGCAACCTTTTCTTATTTTCCTGCAAGGCCAAAGGGTAAAGATAAGCAATTCCCCCGATCATCATTTCCCAGGCTCTGGTAGGTAACAGGAAATAAGCCGGATTTGGCCATTTGTAGGTAGCGATCACAGACAGAATGAATCCTAAAATTGTTCCTGCCAGCAGCACAAATTTCATGGTCTGGATAGACATGAACTTGCGCATGGCAATGAGAACAAGCGGATAAATCATATAGAATTGCCATTCCACGGAAAGTGACCAGGTATGTAATAACCACTTTTCGTGAGTACCTGCCTCAAAGTAACCGGATTCCTTCCAGTAACTGATATTGGATAAAAAAGTCATGCTACTCGCGGCATGCTTACCCAATAACTTGTAATCAAAAGGCGTCAGATAAAACCAGCCAAAAATCATTAATACCAGACAAAGCACGGCCAAAGCTGGAATAATCCGATTCGCACGAGCCACATAAAATTTCAGAATAGAAAATTTTTCATGTTCTAAATCTTTAAATATGATTCCAGTCATTAAAAAGCCTGAAATCACAAAGAAGACATCTACCCCAACAAAACCGCCAGGCATCCAGGCCGCATTAAAATGAAATAGCATGACTGAAATCACTGCAATTGCTCTGAGGCCATTGATGTCTGTTCTGAATTTCATTGGAATCCTGTCCTATAAAGCCTGTTATTTATTCTAATTGTTATGAAATACTGCTAATTTTTATTAAATTTTATTTTAAATCAAATTCTTATATTAAAGCATAGAATGCAAATATTGCTGTTTTAGTATTTTATGCACTCATTATATTCTACGCTTTCTTTTTCGCCAAATACATTTATTGTTAATCATCTAAATTAAAATCCCGAGTATCAACATAGCCACCGCCGCCTAAATTTTGTAGAATACAGTTTTTATTCCATGGTGCTCCTCTATGACCGCTTGGACTGCTCACGTCACTGTCGCAACTGTCGTCGAAAAAAATGGAAAATTCCTGTTCGTTGAAGAACATACTGAAGGTGTTACCCATACCGTATTCAATCAACCGGCAGGCCATGTGGAGGCAGGTGAAACCATTGTCGAAGCAGCCATTCGTGAAACTATGGAAGAAACCGGTTATCAGGTCAATGTTACTGATCTGATCGGCATCTATACCTATACCCCGCCGATGTTCCCGGATCGTACCTATTTCCGTTTCTGCCTGAGAGCAGAAGCCGTCAGCCATGATGAAAATGCTGAACTGGATACCGGTATTGTCGGTGCAGTCTGGATGACGCTGGATGAACTGGTTGAAACCGCACGTGCTCGCAGCCCATTGGTGATTAAAGCCGTGCAGGATGCCCAAGCTGGCAAACACTATCCTTTATCGCTCATTTACGAGCACCAAAATTCTCCCTTAATTTCAAATTTGGATGCCTAATCCTATGCAACAACGTGTCATCGTCGGTATGTCTGGTGGTGTAGATTCATCTGTGTCTGCAGCTCTCCTCCTTCAACAGGGTTATCAGGTTGAAGGTCTTTTCATGAAAAACTGGGAAGAAGATGACGGCACAGAATACTGTACGGCAATGGAAGATCTTGCCGATGCACAAGCCGTTTGCGACAAGATCGGGATCAAACTGCATACCGCCAACTTCGCGATGGAATACTGGGATCGCGTGTTCGAGCATTTTCTGGCTGAATATGCTGCTGGCCGTACCCCAAACCCGGATATTTTGTGTAATAAAGAAATCAAATTCCGGGCCTTCCTGGATCATGCGATCAATCTGGGCGCTGACTTTATCGCGACTGGTCACTACTGTCGTCGCGGCGAAACCATGACCAATTCGCGCGGTGAGCAATATGCCCAATTACTGCGTGGTTATGACAATAATAAAGACCAGACTTACTTCCTGCATGCAGTTCATGGTCGTGAAATTAATAAGACCCTGTTCCCTGTCGGCGAAATTGAAAAACCGCAAGTCCGTAAAATTGCAGAAGAATTAGGTCTGGCAACAGCGAAGAAAAAAGATTCTACGGGTATCTGTTTTATTGGTGAACGTCGCTTCAATGACTTCTTAAAGCAATATTTGCCGGCGCAACCTGGAAAAATCGTGCTGGAAGATGGCAAAGAGGTTGGTGATCATCACGGCTTAATGTACTATACGCTCGGTCAACGTGGCGGGATCGGTATTGGCGGTATGAAAGGCGCGGAAGAGGGTGCCTGGTTTGTACTGCATAAAGATATTGAAGGTAACCGTCTGGTGGTGGGTCAAGGTCATGAACATCCACTGATGCACAGTACCATATTGTGGTCTGAAGCGATTGACTGGGTAGCCGGTGAACAGGATATTCCTGAAACAGGTTTCCGCTGTACGGCAAAAACCCGCTACCGTCAGTCTGACCAAGCGTGTACTATTTTCAAGGATCCAGAAACACTAAATGGTGTTCGTGTTGAATTTGATGAGTCGCAACGTGCAGTGACCCCGGGTCAAAGCGTTGTATTCTACTCAGGTGAAGTTTGTTTAGGTGGTGGCGTGATTCATCATACCAATGCGCCTAAACCTGATTTTATTAAAGGATGATTTCGGCATGACGGAGTTACCGTTTCAACAAGCCACAACGTTGAATGTTCGTCAAAATCGTGCGTTGGCGCTAGCGGGGGTTTTTCAGGCCACCCAGCTGACGCATATGACTGCATTGACGGGACAGCAAAGCATTGGGGAAAGCGGTAATTTCTATTTTGAACAGTTGATTAAAGCCAGTTTAAATATCCGTCCAAGTGGCAAGTTAAATGCCCAGACCTTAGACTTCTTTAATCAGCTGGCCGATATTTCCCTCGGTTTAAAAACCCTGGAAAGCAGCATTACCCAACCTTTTAATACTTCCCCAAAATCCAGACTTCCAAAACTTTCATCGACCAAGCTTCCAATGTCCTATGCCATGGCACTTCTTCAGTTAGAAAAGAAGGTCTATAGCAATACCAAGTTTGTTGAAATCATCGAACAATCCCAGCAAAAAATCCTCAGACAGCTCTCCTTCTTCGATAACAATTACATGCACCCCAGCATCATTGCCAATCTCGCTCAGACCTATGTCGATACCGCCGGCCAGATCAATCCGCGGATCATGGTGCGTGGCAATGCTGAAGCCTTTAAAGATTCCGGTCATACCAACCGCATCCGTGCTTCACTCTTTACTGGACTGCAAATGGCGCACTTATGGCGTCAGCTTGGCGGCAGTTCATGGGGCATGATTTTTGGCAAGCGCAAGTTGCTACAGGATATCCAAAATCTCGCGCGCTTACAGTTTCAGGTGATCTAAACCATGTTGTTGTACGCGCACCGTTTTTCGTTTAATTCCAAAATTTAGGGAATCGATATGAACGCTTTAACTGCACTTTCTCCATTAGATGGACGCTACGCTAGCAAATGTGATGCGCTGCGCCCTTTTCTTTCTGAGTTTGGTCTGATCCATGCTCGTGTGACTGTTGAAGTGCGTTGGTTACAAGCGCTTGCCAACCGTCCTGAAATCACTGAAGTGCCAGCGTTCTCATCTGAAACCAATGCTGCACTTGATGCGATTGTTGCCAGCTTCTCTGAAGAAGATGCCAACCGCATTAAAGAGATCGAACGTACTACGAACCACGACGTGAAAGCGGTTGAATATTTCCTCAAAGAAAAAATTGCAGGCATTGAAGAACTGAAAAATGCAGGCGAATTCATTCACTTTGCATGTACTTCTGAAGACATCAATAACCTGTCTCATGCATTAATGCTGAAAAGCGGTCGTGATGTACTGGTTGAGTCTATGCAACAAATCATTGATTCAATCGTGGCTTTGGCTGAGACTCACGCTGAACAGCCAATGCTGTCTCGTACTCATGGTCAAACTGCCAGCCCAACCACTTTGGGTAAAGAAATGGCGAACGTGGCTTACCGTCTGGCTCGTCAAATCAAACAATTTAAAAATGTTGAACTTCTAGGCAAAATCAACGGTGCTGTAGGTAACTACAATGCACACTACTCTGCTTATCCAGAAATCAACTGGCCAGCTCATTCTCAAGCTTTCGTTGAATCTTTAGGTCTAACTTTCAACCCGTACACCACTCAGATCGAACCGCACGACTATATGGCGGAACTGTTTGATGCACTACGTCGTTTCAACACGATTCTGATCGACTTTAACCGTGACGTTTGGGGTTATATCTCTCTGGGCTTCTTCAAACAAAAACTGAAAGAAGGCGAAGTGGGTTCTTCAACCATGCCGCATAAAGTGAATCCAATCGACTTCGAAAACTCTGAAGGTAACTTGGGTATTGCAAATGCAGTATTGGCACACCTTGGTGAAAAACTTCCTGTTTCTCGCTGGCAGCGTGACTTAACTGACTCAACTGTTCTTCGTAACATGGGTGTTGGTTTTGCACAAAGCTTGATCGCATTCGAAGCATGCTTAAAAGGTATCGGTAAACTTGAACTGAATGCTGCTCGTATTCTTGAAGATCTTGACCATGCGCAAGAAGTTCTGGCTGAACCTATCCAAACGGTAATGCGTCGTTATAACGTTGAAAAACCATACGAAAAACTAAAAGCACTGACTCGTGGTCAAGCCATGACTCGTGACATGATGGTGAGCTTCGTGAATGGTAATGAGCTGGAAGCTGTTCCTGCTGCAGACCGTGCGCGTCTGGCTGAAATGACCCCTGCAACTTATACAGGTAATGCTGCTGACCAAGCAAAACAAATTAAAGACTTAATTTCTAAAATCTAATTTAGACAATTAAGACCAAAAGCGAGGCTCCGGCTTCGCTTTTTTTATTTATAATTATTTTCAACTTTAAAACAAAATGACAGATAACAAGATGATGGATCATCGATTAAGCGGCAAACATTTTATCAGCCTGGGGATTTTGCTAGCTGCGATCATTGTTGCCAGCATTCAGCCTTTGGAAATGCAATCCTATTTACTGCATCAGACCGGCACCCTATTTATGATCGGTATGCTGATTTTCTGCCTGTATAAAATCGGACTCAGTTTTCTTAGTTTTAATCTGTATATTCTGTTTGTATTCATCCATATTGTTGCAGCGCATTATCTATATTCTTATGTGCCTTATAATGACTGGATTCAGACACTGTTTGGCTTTGACCTAAATGCTCTCATGGGCTGGTCTCGCAATATGTTTGACCGTTTTGTGCATCTGGTTTTTGGCCTTCTACTTTACCCAGTATTTTACCGGCTATTTCAGGTCTGGCTACCCCTGCAAAAACCGTTCACCATTTTTCTTTTTGTCATTCAATTTGTGATGGCGACTAGTCTGATTTATGAATGGATCGAATGGTTGATCGCCATTGGCTTATCACCCGAACAGGCTGAAAGCTATAATGGCCAGCAAGGTGATATGTGGGATGCCCATAAAGATATATTATTAGCGACAGTTGGGGCGATGTTTACTGGTGGATTGATGTTAATCCCAGCAAATAAAAAAGCCCACTAAAGTGTAATGCCAGTCAGTTAAGCAAATATTAGTAAAATGTAGTAAAAATGAGTGTATGTAAATACGCTCATTTTTTTATGACTTTATCTGAAAATTTAGATTGCACCCTTCAACATTCTTTACCTTCACTTAGCCATTTTAGTGAATTTATTGATTTCAACTGGATTGAGGAAAGTCTGCATCAAACAGGTAAGGCATCAATTAGAAGAAGGAAGTTACCTGCTGAACATGTGGTGTGGCTTGTCATTGGACTCGCTTTATTTCGAAATCAACCTATCGGATATGTCGTAGAACAGCTAAAACTTGTATTTGGTACAACAGAATATTGTGTTCCTAGCGCAGTAGTACAAGCACGACAACGTTTAGGATCAGAACCTTTAAATGCACTATTTTCTTTACTTAGCCAAGCCTGGTTTGAAGAATCTCAGCAGCAATACTCAAACTTTCACGGTCTGAGTGTGTGCGCTGTTGATGGTGTTGTTTGGTCTATGCCTTATACAGATGAGAATTTTGCACACTTTGGTTCATCTAAAGGAAAAACTGCTGATGTTCCTTATCCACAAGTGAGAGCAACCTGCTTAGTAAATACCGCGACCCATGAAATTATAGATGCTCAAATAGGCAGTATGGATCAAGGTGAACTCACACTGGCAAGCCAATTATCTCCTTGTTCACACAGTATTACCCTATTTGATCGAGCCTATTTCTCTGCAGATTTTCTCATCGGGTGGCAAAAACGTGCAGAAGAAAGTCATTGGCTTATGCGTGCAAAAGATAATTTACGGTATGAGATTGTGGAGCGTAATTCGCAACATGACTTTCATATTAGAATGCCGATATCAACAAGAGCTAAAAAACTTAATCCAGCCTTAGGAGACTATTGGGAGGCACGTCTCATTGAGGTTGAGCAGGCAGGTAAGATTAGACGTTATATCACTTCACTAATAGATTCAAAGAGATATCCATTATTAGCTTTAGCAAAACTCTATGCCCAGCGTTGGGAAATAGAAATGTGTTACCGAGAAATCAAGAGTAACTTACAGGAAGGGAAGCATTTAAGGAGTAAACAACCTGCCTTGATTTATCAAGAATTATGGGGAGTCTTTATTGCCTATAATATTCTAAGAAGACAAATGAAATATATGGCGCAACGTGCAAAAGTCAGTCCTTTGAGAATGAGCTTTCATATTACCTCTATTGCTATCCTTAACCTATTGAAGTTTGATTCTTTGGCTTCCGCAGGCAATTTGCCTAAACATCTAGAAAGTTTAATGGAAAAATCTAAAAGGTATGTTTTACCGAAAAAAAGAAGTAGAAACTACCCACGAGTTGTGAAAGGGAAACCACAGAAATACCCAAAAAAATGCCAGTCAATCTCTTAACTGACTGGCATTACACTAAAGTGAGCTTTTGAAATCGCTATGAATTAAAGACTTAGATTTTATATTTTCTTATTTTAAATTATGGAAGTGGGCAATATCGCTGCCAATCATCTTTCATTTTTTGCAATTCATTACCCGTCAATATCTCACTATAATAAATAAAATAGGTGGCATCAGGATATTGAATCTCATGTCTGTACATGATGCCCCGTAGAGAAACAGGCAACTCTTCAGGGAAATCATCCGCTAAATTCAGTTCTTCAAATTCATAGTTGAAATAACAATTTTGGATTGCTAAAAATGCTTCAGCTACGGTCATCTTTCTGCTCTTAATGTAAATATGCTTCATTTTAGCTGATGAGCAGTAGTCATGGCTGATATTTATGAAGGTTCAATCCATTTCACCAGCTTAGATTCTGCCAAATGCGGATATTTGAACTTATCTAAATATTCAAAGCAGGCCTTTTGACCTTGAGGAATTTTCTTTAGATGCTGATCAAAAAATAGATGACGATTATATTGAGCACCATCAAAGCGGATGCTGACACGCTCAAAGTAACCACCACGACGAGCATTGAATTGGTAAAATTGAATCACGCCACAGGCCTGCGAAGGAATTACAGGTGGAGCATCTGGCTTTAAATATGCGTAAAGTAAAAAGATTGAAGTGCCTGGAAGAAAGCTGAGCCAAAATAACATCTTCTTCGATTCGTCAGTGGTTAATTTCGCTTCAGAATAGAACATACATAGCATCGGAATGAAAATGATACTGAAGAAGCCTAATAGTAAAAGAAACGTGAGCATATAAATGAGAAACTGCTATAAGTCAGTTACTTATAGCACAATTTTTTGACTTTAAATCATAAAAAAAGCCCACCGAAGTGAGCTTTTAGATTCATAACTGAATAACCAATTAAAGTTTAGGATCACGCATCTGTACCAGATTTGAATTGGCTTTGGTTAATGTATCTACTACTTTATTCATCACCGCAGGGATAAAAGAATCTGCAATTTGTGCTGCTTGCAAACCTAGTTTTTCGCCCAGCGTTGGTTTTTTACGGGTCTGGATTAAATACACATCATGTTGTGGTAGGAGGCCTAACAGATATTCATCGGAAGTTTGCAGTTTATCTACCAGATTCAGATCTAGGGCATCCTGACCATACCAGTGTTCACCCGTTGCCACTTTTTCAACATTTAACTGTGGGCGATATTTTTCTACGAAGTGTTTAAACAAGGCATGTGTCTGTTGCAATTCTTCTTCAAACTTGGCTTTACCCTCTTCGGTATTTTCACCAAACATGGTCACCGTACGTTTGTATTGACCCGCAGTATAAAGTTCAAAATCGATCTTGTTTTCTTTCAGCAGACGGTTAAAGTTCGGCACCTGTGCCACTACCCCAATTGAACCCACAATCGCAAACGGCGCAGAAATTACTTCATTTGCAATACACGCCATCATATAACCGCCACTAGCTGCAACTTTATCGACACAGATGGTCACATGAAAACCCGCTTCACGTAAGCGCACCAGCTGCGCAGCTGCAAGACCATAACCATGTACCATACCACCCGGACTTTCTAAACGTACAATGACACGATCACGACCAGCTTTCGCTGTAGATAGAATCAGGGTAATTTCTTCACGCAAGCTTTCTACTGCTGACGCAGCCATATCACCTTTAAAATCGAGAACATAGATTTTCTGGTTAGTTTTCTTACGCGCACGCGCTTCTTTTGACAATTGCTGGCTTAATTGCAAAAGTTCCAGTTTAGATGAAGTTGTTTGCGCTATTTTTTTTCGTTGCTCATTAATGCGCGCATTCAAATGACTAATACGGATTTCAGCGGGTAATTTGGGGGTATGAAATAACATAAAAATCGGGTCTCAATTATTTATATAGGTTTCAATTTAAGATAAGGTCAAATGAATTTTTTTCAATAGAATATTGTTGTTTAATTGCTGAAACGGAGCAGTATCCATATGGTCTTAGTAAGGCAAAAATAATTCGCACTATAGAAAATTAATACCATGTTGATAACCTGGCCAGACAATAACTCCTAGCAATACAGCAGAATTCGTATATAAGGCTTTTTCCTGCTTTTTGAAATAGAAATTCAAACTGAGTCCATACAGCAATCAAATCAGTGTATAAAACATGCTGCCGCTTTGTAATTGATGCCACAGACCACCGATGCTTAAACTTAATGCGATCAGCAGCATCAGAGAAACTGACATCGTTTTGAGTGTTTCCATAGCGGATGCAACCTTTTCTTAACATCTATCTTTTGACAGCTCTGCCATGTCAAAGACGGCATATTCTATAAGAATTTCGGGCACAACAGGATTCGGTTTATTTTTCCACATTTCACTGATTCAATTGATATATCTCCTATTCTTTGATTATTTTTAGATATAAAAAAAAGAGCTTTTTAGCCCTTTTTCCATTAGATCAAACTTCTTAACCAAAACGCCCGGTAATATAGGCCTCAGTGAGCTGATGATCTGGCTGGGTAAAGACTTTCTCGGTCGAGTTGACTTCAATCAGATCACCTAAATGGAAATAAGCGGTACGATCAGAAACTCGTGCTGCCTGCTGCATGGAGTGAGTCACAATAGCAATGGTGTATTGGGTTGAAAGTTCAGAGATCAGTTCTTCAACTTTAGCTGTTGCAATTGGATCGAGTGCTGAACAAGGTTCATCCATCAGAATCACTTCAGGAGAAACGGCAATCGTCCGTGCAATACATAAACGCTGCTGCTGACCACCCGACAGCCCCGTACCCGGCTGATTTAAACGGTCTTTGACTTCATCCCATAATCCCGCTTTACGCAAGCTGTTTTCTACGATTTCTTCCAGATCATATTTATCCCGTGCCAGACCATGCAATTTTGGACCATAAGCGACATTATCAAAAATTGACTTTGGAAATGGGTTTGGCTTTTGAAAAACCATACCAACTTGTGCACGTAGTAACACCACATCTAGATTTGGATCATAGATATCTTGATTATCCATCATCACTTTACCTGTTACACGGCAGCTATCAATGGTGTCATTCATACGGTTTAAGGTACGTAAGAATGTTGACTTACCACAGCCAGATGGACCAATAAATGCAATCACTTCATTTGCATAAATATTTAGGTCAATTCCTTTAATGGCTTCAGTCTCACCGTAGTAAACATGAACATCTTGTGTGCTAATTTTTACATCAGTAGGTTTGGCATCTTTCTTTTGAGTTGTCTGTGTATCGAACTGAGACACAAACGAAGTCGATGGCTGTTTTTGACTGCCCTGAGCAGAGGTAAATTGCGTTGGTTCTGGATTCACGGACTTATCCTGTTCTAAGGAATTCTGTTCTGGAGTAATAACTGTATTCATATAATGCTCTCAATTACCAGCGTACTTCAAATTTCTTACGTAACCAAATGGCTAGGCTGTTTAAGCCAATCATCAGTGCAAGAAGTACAATAATCGCTGCTGCGGTACGTCCTTCGAAGAAGTTACGCAATTCATTACCCTGCCATAAGAAAATCTGTACAGGTAAAGCAGTCGATTGATCAAGTGGCGTAGCAGGTACGTTTGCAACGAAGGCGCTCATACCAATGAGTAATAGTGGTGCTGTTTCACCTAAAGCTTGGGCAACACCAATAATACCGCCCGTTAAAATACCCGGCAAAGCCAATGGCAATACATGGTGGAAAACTGTTTGTAAGCGTGAGGCACCTAAGCCTAAAGCGGCTTGGCGAATCGAAGGTGGAACGGCTTTTAAAGATGCACGCGTTGTAATAATTACGGTTGGTAGTGTCATTAAACTTAAGACCAAACCGCCCACAACAGGTGCAGAAAGTGGCATATGCATCCAACCAATAAAAATTGCTGCACCCAACAAACCAAATACGATGGATGGTACTGCTGCAAGATTATTGATGTTGACTTCAATAATGTCAGTAATCCAATTTTTCGGAGCAAATTCTTCAAGGTAAATAGCAGATGCCACACCAATTGGAATAGATAACACAATCACAATCAGCATCATGAATAGCGAGCCCATAAATGCGCCTGCTAAGCCAGAAGTTGCTGGTGAACTACGTGAATCTGGATTTTTAAAGATTTCTGTATTGAAGCTATTCGTGATTACACCATCGGCTTTTAACTGATCGGCCAATTGACGTAGTTCAGGGCTCAGCTGTTGCTGTTCATCTGGCAGACTACGGTCAATATTTCCTGCTAACCATACATCGACATTCGCATCAGCTAAAATTCTGAAGTCCTGCGTTTTACCAATCAGTGATGGATCTTTCATCACCATATCACGTAAGCGATAAGCTTCGGAACTGGTGTAAATACTATTCAACTCATCACTTTGATTTGCAATTTCAGGTGCTTTTTTAACAATACCATTAACAATGAGCGCATCCCAATCCACCATGCCCATTTCAGTTTGCCAAGCGATAAAACGCTCTTCAAACTGTGCAGGTGACTCACCTTCTTTTTGAACCGGTTTAGGACCGACTTGAATAATTGCTGGATCAAAAAACACTGGCACAGTCATGCTACTTTGCCAAAATGCAGGTAAGCCTTTTGCCAAGATACTGCCAAATAGCAAAGCAACAAATAATAAACCTGTAATGACCGCACCGAAGCCAAACATACGAAACGTCTTTTCTTTACGGTGACGCTTTGCCAATGAGCTTTCGATGATTTTTTTACGCTTTTCACGCTGCTCAGCAGCAGCTTGCGGATCGAATGTTTGATCCATATTTGATGTATTAATCGTACTCATTCGTATTGCTCACGGTATTTACGCACGATGTACAGCGCAACAATATTCAGACCTAAAGTAATTACAAACAGCGTTAAGCCCAATGCAAAGGCAACCAAGGCCTGAGGGCTCGCAAAATCTGTATCACCTGTTAATTGATTCACAATGGTAATTGTGACTGTCGAAACCGCTTCGAGTGGATTGGCATGCAGTTGCGGACTATTACCAGCGGCTAGTACCACAATCATGGTTTCACCAATGGCACGTGATGCTGCAAGCAAGAACGCACCGATAATACCTGGCAATGCTGCTGGAATAACCACTTGGCGAATCGTTTCAGATTTTGTCGCACCTAATCCGAGTGAACCATCACGTAGTGCTCGTGGCACTTGAGTAATGATGTCATCTGATAATGAAGAGACAAATGGAATAATCATAATGCCCATGACAAAACCAGCGGTTAAGGCACTTGTCGCATTAATGTCGAGCCCAATCATTGCGCCTAAATCTTTAGCAAATGGACCAATGACCATTAAAGCAAAGACACCATAAACAATGGTTGGAATACCTGCCAATACTTCAATTGCAGGTTTTGCCCATGAACGAAAACTTGGTTTTGCATATTCAGCAAGATAGATCGCAATCATTAAACCAACAGGAACAGCTACCAATAATGCGATACCACTCACCATGAGCGTACCCCACAATAAAGGTAATAAGCCGTAACTGCCCTCTGCACTTCCCGAAGTACTAAAACCTGGGTTCCATTCAGTACCAAAGAAGAAGTCGAGAGGATTAACAAAACTAAAGAAGCGCATTGCTTCACTAAACATCGACATGACAATACCGACAGTGGTCAAAATCGCCACGCCTGAACATAGTGCCAATGCTACATTTAAGACTTTTTCAACTTGATTTCGTGCACGATATTTTTCTGCAATGCGACGTTTAGCCATCACTAAACCAATCAATGCCGCACTTACAACAACTGCTAATTTCGCGAATGAACCAATGTTCTCAATTTTCTTTAACTGTTCTGCTGCTGCAAGTTCATAAGCAGCTGGTGTATCGCTCACCCCAAAACCCGAAGCCAATGCTTGTACACGCTCAACCATCACGCTTGTACTCGCCGGATCTAGCGTCGCACGAATTTTTTCAGGCACATGATTTAAAATGACTTGTTGAAAAATACTTGGTTCAACTAAATTCCAAACAATCAGAATTAAAAATGCTGGGATACCACACCACAACGCGACCAATGCACCATAGTAACCCGGTCGAGAATGCAGCATCGCTGAGTTATTCCCTTTACCTGCAAGTTTACGGCTCTTGGTTAAGCCAACTTGATAGGCAATGGCAATAATCGCCAGTAACACACCAATGAGGAGCAGATTCATGTAATCTCCACTGTTTCTTCAATTACACACTTTGAAAAAACGGTTTCTTTGCAAAAAAACCAAAGGCAGGTCGACCCTGCCATTGGCTATTTCCATACTTTTATTTAACAGCTTTACCCGCTTTGAAGTTTGCTAGTACCGCAGCACGTTCTTTGTCAGACATTGAAATCAGACCAGCTTTTTCAAGCTTAGAACCCTTACCAGATACTTTTTTGCTTACAAAGAATTCTGTAAATTCTTTCAAGCCTTTGATTGATTTAAGATGTTCACCTTTCACGTAGAAGAACAATGGACGTGATACAGGGTAAGAACCATTCAGAATTGTTTTCTCAGATGGAGCAACGTTGTTAACTGTCGCTACACGTAATTTGTCACGGTTTTGATCATAGAAACCTAAACCAAAAACACCGACTGCATTTGGAGATGTTTTTAAACGTGCCAGTGTTTCAGTGTAGTCGCCAGAAATTTCAATCACACGGCCATCTTTACGGAATGTAGAACATGCCTTTTTCTGTGCATCTTTATCTAACTTCGCAAATGCTTGGTAAGTTTCACAGCCAGCATCAACCATTTTTTCTTGGAACACTTCACGTGTACCGTGGTTTGATGCAGGAATCACTAAAGTGATTGCTTCATTTGGAAGTGTTGGATCAATTTGGTTCCAACGTGTATATGGGTTTGCAACCATTTTACCGTTAGATGGTAATTCAGCAGCTAAAGCAGCGAATACATGTTGTGGACGTAATTTGAATGCCGCTTTTTTAGCGTTTGATGCAAACACGATACCGTCATAACCTACTTTAATCTCAAGAACTTGGTTTACACCTGCTTTTTTACAAGCTGCAAGTTCAGTGTCTTTAATTTTACGAGATGCATTAGCAATATCGATAGTGTTATCACCAACGCCATTACAGAATTGTTTCAAACCACCCGAAGTACCACCAGAACCTACAACAGGCGCTTTAAATTGTGGAAATGTATTACCAAACTCTTCTGCAACAATACTTGCGTAAGGCAAAACTGTAGAAGAACCAGCAATTTGGATCGTGTCACGAGCTGCATTTGCAGTTGTTGCAACAGCTACCCCTGAAAGTACCAACGCAATTGCGATATGATTGAAGCGCATTCTCATCTCTCTTTATTGATGCATTTATTGGAGTACGCCACTTTCTAATAAAGTCTTGTACTTTTTCGATACACGCATTTTGATTTTAGAATATGACAGCCGGGTTACAGCTTTATGACGGTTTTATGATAATTAATTCGTTACCTGCTCAAGACAATATAATAGAAAAAAGACCCTTTTCAGGGCCTTTCTATTTAAGTGGTGGGTTCAGTAGATTCAGGCAAGAGTACCGGTTTCCTGCGATATTTCATCACATACATCACCGTCAAAAACAGCAACCAGACCGGCACCAATGCAACGGCAATCTGCATTTCTTTGGTAAAGCTCATGATCATTAAAATCATGATGATAAATGAAATTGTCAGGTAATTACTCCAGCGGCCAAACAGGCTTGGGAATGAGGTCGTCTGCTGCTGTTCCTGCATGGCTTTTCTGAATTTCAAATGGGTCAGTGAAATCATCAGCCAGTTAATTACCAAAGCAGAAACCACCAGTAGCATCAGAATACCGAAAGCTTCACCCGGCATGAGGTAATTCATTAATACACAGATACCGGAGACTGCTGCCGAGAATAGAACAGCATTTACTGGAATACCCCGGCGGTTAATTTTCTTCAAAAATGCCGGTGCATTACCCTGTTGAGCCAGACCCAACAACATGCGGGTATTACAATAAATACAGCTGTTATAGACCGAAAGTGCAGCAACCAGAACTACAAAATTAAGAACATTCGCCACACCATGACTGTTCAATGACTGGAAAATCATTACGAACGGACTACCGCCCTGCGCCACAAGATTCCATGGATACAGACATAGCAACACGCCAATGGCACCAATATAGAAAATCAGTACACGGTAGACAATCTGATTCACTGCTTTTGGAATGGTCTTTTCTGGATTTTTGGTTTCACTGGCGGCAATACCAATCAGCTCCAGCCCACCAAATGCAAACATAATCACGGCAAGTGCCATCATAAAACCTGACCAGCCCTCAGGGAAAAATCCGCCATGCTGCCACAAATTTGTCACACTGGCCTGACTTCCTGCAGAACCGCTAAACAGCAGATAGATCCCGAATCCGATCATGCTTAAAATGGCAATAATCTTGACCATGGAAAATATAAATTCACTCTCACCGAAGAATTTGACATTGACTAGATTAATACCATTCATGAGCAGGAAGAATGCCAGTGCCGTGAGCCAGGTCGGAATCTCCGGCCACCAGAACTGAACGAAAGCACCAATTGCACTCAACTCAGCCATACTGACTAATACATAGAGCACCCAATAGTTCCAGCCTGAAATAAAGCCTGCTTTTTTGCCCCAGTATTTATTGGCAAAATAACTGAATGAACCACTAACCGGTTCATGCACCACCATCTCACCCAATTGGCGCATGATCAGAAATGCAATGATGCCAGCAATGGCATAGCCTATAAGTACTGATGGACCTGCCAGCTGAATCGTATGTGATAAACCTAAAAATAATCCTGTACCGATCGCTCCGCCTAAGGCGATTAGCTGGATATGCCGGTTGGAAAGCTGTTTTTTTAATTGATGATCTTCAACATCCATATTGTCACTCCTTGTGAACAATTTTTTTTAATTTCTACATTTTGCTAGATTGCCTTTTTGTAGGGAGGTGTATTCTGCTCAACCAGCTGCTTATAACCATATTCACCATAGTCATAGCGTGCCACGACTTCAGCAAACTGTTTTAAGCGTTGTGGAGCATCCATACGTGGAAGTTGCAGTTCAATCAGACATAATTCCTCAGCCTGATGAACCTGTGCGAGTGTACGCTTTAATTCTGCCGGGGTTTTGACTATATGAGCCTGATGCGGGGTATCTGCAGAAAAGACTTGGGCAAACTGGCTGTATTGCCAGTTCTGAATATCGTTGTACTTGGCATTTTCACCCATGATCAAACGTTCAATGGTATAGCCGCCATTATTTAAAATAAAAATGACGGGTTTTAAGCCTTCTCTTAATAAGGTAGAAAGCTCCTGAATGGTCAGCTGAATTGAACCATCTCCAATAAAGAGCAGATGACGGCGCTTAGGTGCAGCAAGCATACTGCCAAGCAAGGCAGGCAAGGTATAACCAATCGAGCCCCAGATCGGTTGCACCAGATACTTGGCGGTCACCGGCAAGGTTAGTCCAGATAAACCTGCATTGGCAGTGCCCACTTCTGCCACAATTACATCATCTTCCTGCAAGAACTCAGCAATCTGCTGCCAGAGTGCAGTTTGGCTAAGCGCAGTATTTTCTTCGAGCTGCTGAGTTTGTAAAAGTGGTTTTGGTGCAGGATTAAAAGTACGTGGCTGATCATCTAAAGTCTGTTTTGAGATGGCTTGAATCAATTGAGCTAAATCCAGTCCACTAATCATCTGCCTATCCAGACAAAGACAGGAATCCGCCAGATACAGCATATTTTGTGCGGATACACGATGTGAGAAAAATGCTGTGGCAACATCGGTAAAACGTGGCTCAATGGCAATCAGGCAATCTGACTGCTCTACCAACTGACAAGTCGATGCTGCGCTTGCTGCACCTGCATAAACACCCGCATATAAGGGGTGACTTTCATTCATGATATTTTTGGCAGTAGACAGACAGGTATAGGGAATCTGCATGCGCTCAGCCCAATTTTGCAGCATATCGGTAAGCTGGAAAATTTCTGCTTCATTGTCAATGAGCAGGACTGGCTGACGTGCCTGTTTGATGCGTTTGGCTATCCGTGTCGCAGTTTCTTGCAGAAGTTTTGGATCACTTTGCGGTCGGCTCAGATCTAGAGGCTGCTTTGGCACTTTAATCTGGAGATGGGTAATATCTGAAGGGAGCTGGATATGAACCGGTCGACGCATCAAAATACATTGCTTTAATACCCGGTCAATTTCACTCACTGCATTGGCTGGAGTCAAACGCGTCTGTGCCACGGTAAATTCGCGCATGCAGTTCATGATATTGTCATAATCACCATCGATCAGGGTATGGTGTAACAAAGCACCCTGTTCTACGGCATGTAAAGGCGGAATACCGGAAATATGCACCATTGCAACCTGCTCGGCATATGCACCTGCAATGCCGTTAATCGCGCTCAGGTCACCCACACCATAAGTGGTGAGCAAAGCACCGACACCATGCAGACGTGCATAACCATCTGCTGCATAGGCTGCATTTAGCTCATTACAGTTACCGATAAATTCCAGTTTTGGGTCAATTTCGATCTGTTCTAAATAGGAGAGATTAAAGTCACCTGGCACACCAAAAATATGCTGAATTCCTAGTTCTTGCAGGCGCTGATTAAGGTACTGACCAATTTCCATAAACATTATTATTTTCCCTATCACTTATTATGCTTCAATTACAGAATATTGCATTTCATTTTCTGATTTCGTGCATAATGCAAGTCACAATGATTCAAAAACACATAAAACGTGTATCGGATAAGGATTCAGTGCAATGGATGCAATGGATAAATTTGACTGGAAAATCATCCAGGCTTTGCAAAAAAATGGGCGCCTGACGAATCAGGAAATCGGGGATTTAATCGGTCTGTCAGCCTCTCAATGTTCTAGACGGCGTCAGCTACTGGAGCAAAAAGGAATTATTTTGGGTTATAGCGCCTGCATTCATCCTGAAGCTTTGGGAATTGCAGTTTTGGCTATGGTTCAGGTCAATCTCAAAACACATGACGCAGCAGCCAAGATCGCTTTTCAACAATTGATTGAAGAAGAAGAAGCCATTCAGGAAGCTTTTTCTTTAAGTGGTGATGCAGATTTCATGTTAAAAGTAGGGGCCAAAAATCTGGAAATGCTGGCAAATTTTGTGACTGAAAAATTGCTGAGCTGTAATTTTATTGGTCATATCAAATCTTATATTGTCTTAGATAAATTCAAGCAATTACATTTTGATTTTCAGGCTGCCCGCCCTTTATTACGTTAATATGTCTTAAAGCAGAAGAAAAAAGCTCAAGTTTAACTTGAGCTTTTTTTGATTTAATTTTTATTGATATGAACAACCTGCTGAATCGTATTTTCGAGCAGGCCACTCAGTCCGAACTGGGCACCGATACCTGAATGCTTCCATCCACCAAAAGGTACATGCGGGAAAATCTCACCATGCGTATTGATCCATGCCGTACCACAACTCAGCCGTTGAGCAAACTGCTGCGCCTGCTCCAGATCGGATGACCAGATTGAGCCACCTAAACCAAAATCCGTATTGTTGGCTTCAGTCAGTACTTCTTCAATATCGTGATAACGGATCAAAGGTAATACCGGACCAAACTGCTCTTCCTGCACCAGACGGCTATCTGGGCTTACATTGGTCACAATCGTCGGTGCAATAAAATAGCCTGTTTCCGGTAGATTCTGACCAGATGTCATGACTATTGCCCCTTCATCCCGGGCTTCCTGAATCATGGCCTGAACTTTTTGGTATTGCTTAATATTTTGTACCGGACCAAAAGTAGTCGTCTCGGCTAAACCATCTCCCAGGGACTGTTGCTGTGCGACTTTTACTAATTCCTGTGCCAGTGCATCATATTGGCTGTCATGTACATACAGCCGTTTCAACGCTGCACAGGTCTGGCCCATGTTGATAAAAGCTCCATGAAAGATTCGGGTTGCCATTGCCTGAATATCGGTATCTGGCAAAACAATGCCTGCATCATTGCCACCAAGTTCCAGTGTCAGATGCTTGAAAGTCGCTGCTGCGCTCTGCATGATTCTTTGTCCAGTCGCAGTCGAACCGGTAAATACCACTTTGGCAATTGCAGAGTGACTGGTCAGCTTGGCACCGACCTCACCGCCTCCAGTAAGTATAGATACGACTCCAGGTGCAACTTCTTGCTGAATCAGCTCACCGAGTCGAAGGGTCGACAATGGGGTAAATTCTGAAGGTTTATTGATGACCACATTGCCAGCGCGAATTGCCGGCATGATATGCCAGACAGCAATCATTAAAGGCCAGTTCCATGGAGTGACCGATGCCACAATCCCTAAAGGCCGATGATGCAGTTCGATCCGTTTATTGGCATCATCCTGTAAGATTTCAGTTTCAATCTTGAGTTCTGCCTGATAGCGGGTCCAGGCAATGGCCCCACCGACTTCAAATTCAGCCAGCGCATAAGGTTTGCCCTGCTCCTGCACCACCAAACGCGCTAACTCTTCCCGATGTTCTTCAATACGATCCGCAATACGATGCAAGATTGACTGTCGCGTGGCATCATCCGTATTTTTCCATTGATGAAAAGCCTGCTCGGCACTACGGATGGCGTCTTCAATTTGTGCTTCTGAGGGAGAGGAACACAGTGCCAATACCTGCTCATCAGCAGGATTGATCACTACAAAACTTTCGGCAGCGCCTTGTATCATTTTTCCTTGAATAATACAGCCAACGGGTTGGGATACATGCAAATTAGTCATCTCTTCATCCTGAATTAGATATTTTTGTTGTTCCCTGACATTAGCTGATTTTGTCTGAATGGAGCTTGCATATCACATTAGGCATAAAGTCCTGAATGCACATTTTGTGCATGAAAAATAGAATAAGCATCTTTCAGAATGCTTCTAAGCGCTTCAAATATCGCTTCCTTTAATTTTTTTGCCTATAGCTCATTCTTCCTTACATCCTGTTCGAATTTATGCAACAGGATGTCCTGATCTTTGAAATTTCGTAGAACATCACATTGGTCTATATTGAAATAAAGAATTACAGTGATAGCACCATGAACAGCACAACCATTCCAGTTTTCAATCCCGATTTACCGATTCACATGACATTTGAAGAACTTGACTGGCATCTCCTGGCTCAATATTGGTATCCAGTGGCCTTAGCGCGTGATGTCTCTGAACAGCCGCTAGGAACAATGTTGCTAGATATGCCACTGGTTATTTACAAGATGCAGGATGAACTGATCGTGGCCAAAGATGCCTGCCCGCATCGTGGTGTGCCCTTAAGTCTGGGAAAAAATGATGGTCAAGGCGTCGTCTGTCCTTATCATGGCTTGCGTTTTGGTACACAAGGTAAATGTAACCGTATCCCTGCACATCCACAGCATAAAATTTCAGATCGGTTTCATTTACGGGCTTATGCCGCGGTTGAACGTTATGGTCTGATCTGGTGTTCACTGACAGCTGACAAAGACGCTGAACCGAATATTCCAATGATGCCTTATTGGAACGATGCAGATTATCAGCAACTGGTTTGCCCACAAGTCGACATCAAATGTTTTGCTGGCAGACAGCTAGAAGGCTTTATTGATGTAGCCCATTTTGCCTGGGTACATCCGGATACCTTTGGTGATCCGAATGATGTTGAAGTCCCGAATTACACCACAATAGAAACTGAATATGGTTTCAGTGCCGACTATATCAGCAGTGTTGGCCGTTATCCGATTGGGTTAGATCAGCGTGGTCAGGAAGATTTTAAATGGCTACGACATTTTGAAATTAGTCTGCCCTTTACCGCGACCCTGACCATCCATTTCCCTAATGATGCCAAACAGGTGATTATGAATGCTGCTTCACCGATGACCGCCCGTCAGACCCGACTGTTTGCTCCTATCTGTCGTAATTATGATAAAGACTTACCCGTCGAAGAAGCCTATGATTTTAATCTGAAGATTTTTGAAGAAGATCGTCTGATTGTCGAAAATCAGAAGCCTGAGTTTTTACCACTGGACTTATCTCTGGAAGCACATTTCCCGGCAGATCGCAGCTCCAGCATGTACCGCAAACTGTTAAGGAAAAAAGGCTTTAGTCCTTTATTTGCAGCTTAATTTTATTTAAAAATCATTATCTGTGTATCAGCCAAATTCCAATAAAAAAGGAGATCTTAACGATCTCCTTTTTCACACCATCACAGCTTATGCGATTGGCGGTGTATAAGTACCATCAGCAATTGAATCCTTGATACGATCCGCTTCTGCAAGCACCAGTGCCAACAGGTTCTTCACATTATCAAGTGTTGCAACCGGACTCAAAGTGGTCATTTTCAGAGATTGAACCTGACCGACTTTGGTGACGCCAATGTTCGCTTCACCACGCGCAAACAGTTCATCTGCGACGTTCTGGTTCAAGGCATCGACAAACTCAGCTGGATAGCCTGCTGGAACCACACGGAACAATACTGATGCAAACTGTGGCTCAACCAGAAGTTCCAGACCATCAGTTGCCTTGATGTAGTCTGCCACTTCACGTGTCAATTTCACGCCATGGTCGATCATCGAACCATAAAGCTCTTCACCCAGCGCTTCTACGGTCATCCACAATTTCAACGCGTCAAAACGACGAGTCGTTTGTAGAGACTTCGATACCAGGTTAGGAACACCGTGCTCTTCATCATAAGCAGAGTTCAGATATTCTGCTTCGTAGTGCATGAAACGATAGTTCGCTTCATCTTTCAGCAAGAACGCACCACATGAAATGGTCTGGAAGTAATGCTTATGGAAATCCAGTGTCACAGAATCAGACAGCTCGATACCATCCAGCATAGAACGATAGTCATTCGACAGGATCAGCGCACCACCCCATGCTGCGTCGATATGCATCCACGCGCCATATTTATTGGTGATTTCACGAATTGCTTTCAATGGATCAATTGCGCCAGCATCAGTCGTACCCGCTGTTGCGACTACACATGCCACGATCTTGCCTTCAGACTGAAGATGCGCCATGGTTTTTTCCAGCGCATCAACGTCCATCTGAGCATTTTCATTCACAGGAACAGTCACGACAGATTGGAAGCCCATGCCCATCATCGCCATGTTCTTTTGCACAGAGAAGTGTGCATTTTCAGAACAGATGACTTTGACGTTACGTATTGCATCCGCTGGGATACCATCACGCTGAACCGACCACGAATTACCGTTTTCATTTTTCCAGTTTTTCGCGATGCAGGCATCACGTGCCAGTAATACACCCATCAGGTTGGATTGGGTACCACCAGAAGTGAACACACCTGCCTGACCTGAACCATAGCCGACTTTTTGGCGTAACCAGTCAATCAGTTGAACTTCCATCAAAGAACCCGCTGGGCTTTGATCCCAAGAGTCCATTGACTGGTTGGTTGCATTGATTAGCACTTCCGCGATCTGGCTAGTGACCATTGTCGGGCAATGCAAATGTGCTAGCGAATGCGGATGATGTACTTTCAAGCTCTTGTTGAGGAATAGCTCAACCATACGCTCTAAAGATTTCTGTACGCCCAAGCCTTCTTTAGAAGGATTGAACGCAATTGCGCTACGCAATTCCTTGATGCTACCGCCGGTATACATCTTGTCGTTTTGCAACCATGCTGCAACCGCTTTGGTCGCCTGATCCATCGCCGACTCATAGTCAGCGATAGATGCAGCATCATTGCAGAGTAACGCTTTACGGTGTTCTGCAAAATCTACCATGAATTACGCGCCTCGAACTGCGACTAGAGCTTCAGCAACCGCTTTCTTGAAGCGAACCAGAACTTCTTCACACTCAGCCTGAGTGATGATCAATGGGCAAAGTAAACGGATTACTGTACCATTACGCCCACCTTTTTCCAGCAACAGTTTGTTGTTGAAACAAGCGGTTTGAATTGCTGCAGCCAATTGGCCATCAGCAGGGAAAGAACCCATATGATCCGCTGGTTTACGCTCGTCGACGATTTCAACACCGATCATCAGACCGCGACCACGAACGTTACCGATACATGGGAATTCAGCAGCCAGTTTTTTCAGTTCAGCTTGCAGGAAATCACCACGTTCTTGTGCATTTTGCGCAAGGTTTTGTTCTTTAATGGTATTGATCGTTGCAAGACCTGTACCCATCGCCAATTGGTTACCACGGAAAGTACCGGTATGGCCAGCAGGTTGCCAAGCATCAAACTTACGTTTAATACCAAGTACGGCAAGCGGCAAGCTACCACCTACGGCTTTAGACATCACTACGACATCAGGTTCAATCCCTGCGTGTTCGAATGCAAACATTTTGCCTGAACGCGCAAAACCAGCCTGAACTTCATCAAGAATCAACACGATGTTGTGTTTTTCAGTCACTTCACGGATTTTTTGCAACCATTTTACTGGTGCAGTTACCACACCGCCTTCACCCTGAATCGCTTCAAGGATTACAGCTGCAGGTTTGGTCACACCGCTTTCTACATCTTCAATGAAATTTTCAAAGTAGTAAGTCAGGGCATCAACACCGGCTTCACCGCCAAGACCCAGTGGGCAACGGTATTCATGCGGATACGGCATGAACTGTACACCCGGCATCAAACCGTTCACTGCATTTTTCGCAGACAGGTTACCTGTCATTGCCAATGCACCGTGAGTCATACCATGATAACCGCCAGAGAAGCTGATCACTGAGCTACGACCAGTAAAGGTTTTCGCCAGTTTAATCGCGGCTTCAGTTGCATCTGCACCTGATGGACCACAGAACTGCAAGCAGTACTCTTCTTGGCCACCTGGAAGATAAGAAAGAAGTGCTTCGGTAAAAGCATCTTTTAAAGGAGTAGTAAGATCCAGGGTATGCAATGGTAAACCGCTTGCAATTGTATCCTGGATACTTTGAATGACTGCAGGATGATTATGGCCTAAAGCCAACGTCCCTGCCCCAGCTAAACAATCAAGGTACTCAGTACCTTCAACATCGGTAACCCAGCAACCTTGTGCTTTCGCTATCGCTAACGGTAATTTACGTGGATAACTACGCACATTCGATTCCATCTGACTTTGGCGAGTCAAGTAGTATTCGTTTGTGGAATTGGTGGCAGGGTTTACAGAAGTAACGCTCATATCGAATTACCATCTCTGATATGGGTGAAAGAAATAAGTCTGGTGACGTTTGGTCCTTTGACTCGGCGCTTTATAAAGGTTCTAGCTAGCAGTTTTGTATTTGAATAACTAGGAGGCGGATGATACCGAATTTTTCAGGAAAATAAATAACTTTCAGTCACATTTTGTCCTAATCTTTATCGAAAAAAAACATCATGCTAATCCATCCCCTAAATCATCATCTTACAGTGTGACAGCAGAAAGAAAAGCGTGTTCTTTTATGGTTTTTTGTAGCGCAGGCGGCATTCAGGTAATCAATCTTAAAATTATTCATTAAGTATTTAATTATTAATAATAAATATAAATTAAATAATGAGATAAAATTAAAAAAAATTTAACACTCTTACGACAAATATTTCGTAAAAAGATCACAATTGAGATTTAATATTTTAACAACGGCTTAGATGGCCAATTTTAAGAAAAACAGGACAATTTCATGCGTCTCTTAGCACTTACCAGTTTGATCCTTGCCAGCACCCTCTCCACAGGCACATTCGCAGCTCCTGCTGAATCTCTGAATTATAATATTGTTAATCTTTCAGCAGAGGCCAGCCGTGAAATCTCAAATGATGAAATGCATGCTGTGCTTTATATTGAAAAATCCAACAAACAACCAGCTGAACTGGCCACTCAAATTAACCAGCTGATGAATCAGGCGATCGCCACAGCACGCAAATATCCAACTGTGAAAATCGAGACTGGGGCACAAAGTACTTACCCTATTTATGACAATGACAACCGTAAATTGAAAGAATGGCGTGGTCGTGCCCAAATTCGTCTGGAATCGAAAGATTTTAAAGCGACATCTCAACTGATTGCTGAATTACAACAGCACTTCCAGACCCAGTCGATTAACTTTAAAGTATCAGACGAAAAGCGTAAAAAAGTTGAAAGCGAACTGATAATTGAAGCCACCAAAAACTTCCAGCAACGCGCACAGGCACTCACCCAAACATGGAACAAACCGAGTTATCAACTGGTGAACTTAAACCTGAATACTAACAATTATTCACCACAGCCAGTACCGCGTATGGCCATGATGAAATCTGCATCGGCTGATATGGCGGTTCCTGAGCAGGAAGTTGCGGCGGGTGAATCGCAAATGACCGTCAGCGCGAATGGGGCGATTCAGTTTAAATAAGACTTCATTATATTCCTCGGACTTTTAAGAACCACTCTTTTGAGTGGTTTTTTTATCATGTGAATATTCTCTGAAAAATCAATGCTACAAATTCATACAAACTCAGATATGAATTGAGCTTTGATCGGTTTAGAGTAACGGACATTTGTGTCAACCCTCTCTCCTCATGTCACTCGATCAATTGAACCTGTATCTGTTTCATCTTCTCAATGTACCTGACCAAGCCTCGATCTGGATGATTAACTATGCCAGTCTGATAGCACATGACCTGGTGTATGTATTTCTGCTGATTTTTGCTATTGCCTGGCTGCGTGGTAGTCATGAAGTAAAAACCGGGATTATTAAAGCTGTAATCTTCACAGCAATTACCTTGTCGATTAGCGAGGTATTATCTGCAGTTCTAAACACACCTCGCCCTTTTGTCATGGAAGTTGGCCGAACTCTGATTGAACATGCGCCTACAGGTTCATTCCCAAGCAACCACATGAGTATTTTCAGCGGGATTGCCTTTGCCTATTATTTCTCAGCACAACGTGATTTGGGACGAATCCTGCTCTGGACTGCTTGGCTGGTAGCCTGGTCACGAGTTTATGTGGGTATACATTTTCCGATTGATATGGTGGGAGCACTCCTGATTGCTTTAGCAGTCAATCTTGCCGGCTTACCGCTCTGGTGGAAATATGAGAATAAAATCATGAGCTTTATTTTCAGTATTCATCAATTCCTGTTTAAACCTTTTATTCGGATGCGCTGGATTAAATAAATTTATAAACATAAAAAAATCCCGCTCGAAAGCGGGATTTTTTATAGACCGAAGATTTAGTAAATCGCCATATGATTGCGGTGAATCATCTCTAAAGAACGCGCTTCACCTAAGACCTGATGCACTTTATCTGAGGCCAGACCTTTGACGATTTCTGCTGAACGCGAACTGAAGTTGACACGTCCTACAGCAATACGGTGACCTTGTCGATCGACACATTCTACTACATCACCACGGTCAAAATGTCCTTCTACCGCTTTGACACCGACAGGCAACAAGCTACGGTGATTTTCTTTGATGGCTTTAACCGCACCATCATCAATCACCAGACGACCTGCAGTTTGCAGATGCGCTGCTAACCATTGCTGATGTGCAGTCATACGATCATCATCAGTGATAAATAACGTACCCAGCATTTCACCCGCCATCAGGCGCGATAAAACATTGTCACTATCACCACTGGCAATTAATGTCGGACAACCAGACTTGGCAGCCAGACGAGCAGCACGGACTTTGGTCAGCATACCGCCACGACCAAATTTTCCGCCGCCGCCTGCCATATCAAACAGGCTTTCATCCATGGCACGCACGGTATGAAACAGTTTGGCATCCGGATTAGAACGTGGATCCGAGTCAAACATGCCTTCCTGATCAGTCAAGATAATCAGCAGATCTGCATGAACTTGACCTGCGACCATCGCTGCGAGTGTATCGTTATCACCAAAGCGGATTTCATCAGTAGAAACCGTGTCATTTTCATTAATGACTGGAATCACATGCCAGTCAATCAGGTGTTGCAAAGCATCACAAGAGTTGAGATAGCGACGACGGTCTGCCAGATCATCATGAGTCAATAATACCTGAGCGGTTTGAATGCTGTGTTTTTCCAGTACACTTGACCAGGTCTGGATTAAACCCATTTGACCAATGGCAGCACAAGCCTGAAGACTGGGTAGATCGGTGGGTCGATTCTCAAGTTTCATTCGAACCATACCTTCAGCCACAGCTCCGGAAGAAACGAGAATAATCTCGTGTCCGGCATTGTGTAGATCCGCGATTTGTCCTGCCCAATGCGAGATCGCATCTAAATCTAAACCTTGCCCGTTTGCTGTGAGTAAAGATGATCCGATTTTAACAACGATTCGTTTACAACCCTTGAGCTGACGTTGCCCATCTACCACTTCTATCATCTTGTCCTCAGACTTATCTTTAAAAGATTAACGTACGTAATATACTTCTACGTCGCTGTCGTCATCATCTTCATCATCAAAGTCATCGCCACCCAGACGTTGAGCGCGACGCATTTCACGATAAGCTTCTTTCGCAGCAATCGTTTGTTCACGTGTTTCAGCTTCAAGCTGATCACGGAATTCTTTCATCTCTGCTGCGTATTCAGGATCTTCAACTTCGCGTTCGCGTTGCTGCTCGATTTGATCCATCAGGTAATACACCACATCTTTAGTGCCTTCAGCCGTTAAGCCTGAAGTTTTAAAGACAGGACCTTCCCACTGCAATTCTTCCAGAATGTGATTACACCATTCGTCACGAGTTTCTACAGCAAGCTGATCGACCTTGTTTAGAACCAATACCACTGGTAATTTTGAAAGCGTTGGGGAGAATTTTTGCAACTCATTCAAAATCGCTTTGGCATTGTAAGCTGGATCTGAACCGTCAATCGGTTGAACATCTACAATGTGAAGCAGAATACGGGTACGTGCCAAATGTTTCAGGAAGCGAATCCCGAGACCTGCACCTTCTGCCGCACCTTCGATCAGACCTGGAATATCCGCCATTACAAATGAACGGTGACGATCCGCATCCACTACACCTAAGTTAGGCACCATGGTTGTGAATGGATAATCCGCCACTTTTGGTTTTGCAGCAGAAACTGCACGGATAAAGGTTGATTTACCTGCGTTTGGCATGCCGAGCAAGCCAACATCAGCCAGCACTTTCAGCTCAAGACGGATTTCACGGAATTCGCCTTTGGTACCATGCGTACATTTACGCGGAGAACGGTTGGTTGATGATTTGAAGTGGGTATTACCCAAACCACCTTGGCCGCCATGTGCCACTAATACTTTCTGGCCGTCTTCAACCAGATCTCCAATAATATCGCCAGATTCAGAATCGACGATAGTTGTTCCCACAGGAACTTTTAAAATAACTGATTCGCCACCACGACCAGCACAGTTTGCGCCAGCACCGTTTTTACCACGTTCAGCGCGAAATTTACGGGTATAACGATAATCTACAAGGGTACTCGTGTCGTCGTCAGCCTGAATATAAATGCTGCCGCCACGACCACCATCACCACCATCTGGACCACCAAATGGTACGAACTTTTCACGGCGAAAACTGGCTACGCCATTGCCACCGTCGCCAGCCTCTACGGTAATGACTGCTTCATCAACAAAGCGCATAATGCCAATCCTCTAAAAACTTTAAAAACCGCCTATTCTGCCATATTTTAAAGCATTTCTCGACTATATTTATTGGGCTTTCCATGAAGAAGACCCAATTTAAGATTATTTTATATTATTCAAGCAAAAAGCTGATACAGATTGACGATTTATCAAGAAATTATTGTGAGGAACTTATACAAAATAAAGATCAACAAAATATTTGTACTTAGCTTAGATTTGAGTTAGGTCTTTTCTTATAGTTGAAGTGATTTACTACTTTAAGCTTAATTTTCTTGATTGTGTTTTACTCTTTGATTGAGTTGATTTTGAAAAATAACTCATTTGTAATCCAAAAAAAAATTATCAACTGTCTTATTAAGTTTTATAAAAACAAGGTTGATGAGCTAATTTCTAAGCTCTTGGGTCGGTCTATTAGCTTCACCTACTGTCATATCAAGATCATTTTCATATTTTATAGGACTTACGCATTGAGGGATTTAAAAAAGTCTCAAACTACTTTATAACGTATCTGTGATCAGACGAACTAAACATGCTTCTACAGCAACTTGTACATTACCCATTTATATGGGCTTTCTCATGACAGAACCAAACTCTATTAGCTGCACACAACTTGCCGAGACTTATAATATCTCGCATGACAGTGTAAATCGCTTTTTGGAGCGTGAAGACTACACAGCTCGCGATCTATATCAAGAAGCAATTCAACACATTGATAATAATAAACTTATAGTCAGTATTGATGATACTGTTTTAGATAAGCCATATAGTCAACATATGGACTTAGTTAGCTATTTTTGGTCAGGTAAACACCACCGATCCGTCAAGGGTATTAATCTCATTACCTTGTATGCGACAGATCAACATGGCAAAAATATTCCAATTAATTTTCGAATTTATGATAAGTCAGAAAGTAAAACCAAGAATGATTACTTTATGGAGATGTTAAGTGAAGTACTCGATTGGGGTGCAAAGATTCAATTCATTACAGGTGATAGTTGGTATTCATCGACTGAAAATCTAAAAACCATAAGAAAACATGGTATTCGATTTATGTTTGGTGTCGACAGTAACCGTAAGGTTTCCCCTGAAAAAGGACAATGGTTTCAACTCCGTTTATTGCCGAATTTTCATCAGGGTCAAGTGGTCTGGCTCAAAGATGTTGGCTTTGTACAATTATTTAAGACTCAGTTAAAAGAACAGCAGAGATTTTATATTGTGCATCAAGATGAAGATGATTTATTGTCCTTTGATGGTTTTTATGAATTACATTCAAGTCATTGGAAAATAGAACAATATCATCGAGTAATTAAACAGGTTTGTCATATTGAAAAGTTTCAAGTAAGACGATCCAAGCTGATTTTGAATCATATTTTCTCAGCCTTGATGGCCTATGTTGAGATACAAAAGAACCAGTTTGAGCGGATCTTTTAAAATGTATATCGTTGGCAGAAGAAATTATTTAGACCAATTATCAAGAACTTTATTGATGAATTTATTCTCGATAAGAATCATCTGCTGCCACAGAGAATCTATAAATAATAGTGCGTAAGTCCTATTTTAAATAATTAGCTTTAAAGTAAGTATCATCGTTACCATATGTTCCAATATGATCACAGAGCCCTTTTATACCTTCATTCACCAACTCACATTCAGAATTAAAATTATTTACCAATGTCTTTAATTCTATATTTTCCTTTTGATACCGAACTATCATATCCAGATTTTTTTTGAGTGAAGACGTTCGATCTTTTAATTTTTCAATTTCAAAAAGATACTGGTTATTAAAAAGTTTTTCTCTATTTTCACTTAATTGCCATGATTTAAATTGATATTTCACGCTATTTGCTACATCTATCAAATGACTCTCTAATGCAAGCAAAGATGCATAATTATCTTTAGACATACTAGATAGAATTTCACTCCCTTTCTGCTCTCTCCAGCTTGTATAAGTCATTAATACGGCTATTGGAGCAAAGATTGCAGCTGACCAAAGTAAAAGATTAGTCGCTAAAGTGAGATCAACTTCTAAAAGTTGAAAGATCGCATAAATAGCGATGCATAAAGTTAGGATAATTGCGTACACTGCCAATAATCGAGCAACTAAATTTTCTGATTTATCCATTTATTGCTTCCCCAAAAGCAATTTAAGTTTTATTTAGCAACACGCTCTTTATTTTCCAAAATCTCTGGCAAACTCCGCTCTACCCAGCCAATCAAATAATTTATTTTTTCTGCCGCTTGCGAACCAGTAATGGTCAATTGATATTCCACTTTAGGGGGTACAATCGGATATACCGTTCTTAAAATAAAACCGTCCTGCTCCAGCATTTTTAAGGTTTGTGCAAGCATCTTTTCACTGATCCCTTCAATTCGCTGCTTCAGCTCACTAAAACGATGTACACCCTCACTTAAACAGCGCAATACCAGCACTGACCATTTATTGGTGAGATGTTCCAGTATTTCACGGGATGAACATTCATTAGATAGCACCTGTCCCAACAATGGACTGATTGCATACTTGGTCATTGAAAAGTTCCTTTCTTGATCACAGTTTTTAGTTATTACTTACTATTATTATGTACTTACCATTTGTAAGTTAACAGATTCATATGGACGTATCAAGGTGAATTTTCCATCAATTAATGCAATAGTTTTATAAAGCTGATTTGCCACCTTTATCTTCCACAATAAAAAAGAGCCTCAAAAGAGGCTCTTTTTTAGATCACTTCTACAAATTATGCATTTGTTTCAGCAGGAACTTTTGGATAGCTTACGCCGCCCATTTGTTCAGCAATGCGAAGTACCTGGCAGCTATAACCTACTTCGTTGTCATACCAAACGTAGCAAGTTAAACGGTTGCCTGAAGTGATAGTCGCTTGAGCGTCGAATACACCTGCAGTACGCGAACCGATAAAGTCAGAAGATACAACTTCAGTAGAGTTTGTATAACCGATTTGACCTTGAAGGTTAGAATTGATTGAGATTTGGCGAATGTATTCATTCACTTCATCACGATCAACTTCTTTATCTAAAGTCAGGTTCAGGATCGCAAGAGATACGTTTGGTGTAGGAACACGTACAGAGTTACCAGTCAACTTGCCTTTCAGTGCAGGAAGTGCTTTCGCAACTGCTTTAGCAGCACCAGTTTCAGTGATGACCATGTTCAATGTTGCAGCACGGCCACGACGGTCAGCTTTGTGGTAGTTGTCGATCAGGTTCTGGTCGTTTGTGAACGAGTGAACTGTTTCAACGTGACCATTGATCACTGTGTATTTGTCGTTTAACACTTTCAATGTTGGAGTGATCGCATTGGTTGTACAGCTTGCAGCAGAGATGATTTGATCTTCATCAAGGATGTCAGCCTGGTTCACACCAAATACAACGTTCTTCATGTCACCTTTACCAGGTGCAGTCAGAATTACACGGGCAGCACCTGGGCATTTAAGGTGTTGAGCAAGACCTTCAGCATCACGCCATTTACCAGTGTTATCGATCACTAATGCATTTTCGATACCGTATGCAGTGTAATCCACTTCAGATGGATTAGATGCATAGATCACTTTGATGAACTGACCGTTTGCAATAATTGCTTCGTTTTCTTCATCTACAGAAATCGTACCCGCGAATGGACCATGGATTGAGTCACGACGTAATAAAGACGCACGTTTTTCAAGGTCACCGTCAGATGATTTACGAACTACGATTGCTTTCAGGTTCAAGCCACGGCCTAGACCTGACTGGCTGATCATCAAACGGGCAAGGATACGACCGATACGACCGAAACCGTAAAGCACAACGTCTTTACCTTCTACAGAAGTTGCATTGCCTTCAAGTGATTTCACAGCATCAGCAACGAATGCGTTAACATCACCACCTTTCGCTTTGAATTCAACAGCAAGTTTGCCTAGATCAATTTCAGCAGTACCGATGTTTTCCACTTTTGCCAATGCTTCAAGGATTGGGAAAGTGTCTACAACAGAAAGCTCAACGTCTAATACGCGAGTACGACGATGCGCTTTAAGGATCTGAATTACAGAACGGTTAATTAAAGAGCGACCGTAAACTGTAGCTACGATATTTTTTTCACGATATAACTGACCTACTAGGGCAATCATACGTTCCGCAAGTTCTTCACGGTTTTTCCAACGACCTTGGTGCTCTGCATGGAGGGCAACGATAGTGTCTTTGCTCACAGATACGTCCTCTAATTAATTGTAAATCTAAGCATAAATTTCAAAACCCGATAATTGTAATGGAATTGGCCGCAAGTTTGAATCAAAAGCTGATTAACTCTGGCCGAAAATCCGATATATTCACTATAAATTTTGAAAATAATTGTAATTAGTCAGATGATTTTGCATTTAAAATTTGAAAAATCATCTACTAACTATAAAAACCAGATTTTTGTTAAATGTTGTTTATTCAGTCAAATTTATCATTCAAGAATCTAAACGTTTCTGATAACGCTCTAAATTTTGTGCTAGTGCCAAGCGTCTTTTTCGTTGTTCAATAATGTGTAGTATACCTTCAATCACCAACAATACAACGGCCAGCCAGATCGGAAGATAAGTCAGCCATTCGCCAGCTTCAACCCGCTCCCCTAATGCCATAGACGCAAAAGCCAAAAGTACTGGTTCTAAATAACTTAATAATCCGAAGATGACAAAAGGCAAATAGCGACTCGCCAGAATATAGCTTCCCAACCCCAGTGCGCTTAAAAAGCCTAGACCCAATACCGCAAAAATCAGATGCTGTGCATTAAGAATCAATTGCATAGAATCGCTATGAATAAAGCCCAGATAAATCGCGACAGGCAGAATGATGAAAAGGTCCCACCAGAAACCGCCCAAATGATCCGTCTGGAATTTACGGCGCATAAAGAAATACAGCGGATATGCCAGTGCTACATACACCGTTTCCCACGCGATCGAACCGATCCTCCAGATTTCATGTCCTACACCTAATATGGCCAGTGCGACTGCTGCCATTTGCCAGCGAGACAACTTCTCTTTATAGAGCACACATCCGACCAAGACCATGACTAAAGGCAACAGGAAATATCCCAAGGATACCTGTAAACCGCGGCCATTAATTGGTCCCCATAAAAAGAGCCACAACTGTGTCGTACATAACAGGGAACTGATGATCAACCAGATCAGAAAAGCAGGCTGTTTGAGAATGCGTTTAAAAATATGAGTGATATGACTCAAATCGCCTGACCACCACATGAACGCAGTCAAAAATGGAATGGTCGCCAGCATCCGCCAGGCAAAGGTCTGTTCACTGTCTAAAGGCTGCAACAATGGCGTGAATATATAAAGAACACCAAATACCACTGATGCCAATACCGATAATGCAATACCTTTATACATGCTTCAAATCCAAGATCATTCCAGCACATTATAACGATTAGTCTAAAATAAAGCTTGAAGATTCATCTAACCAAAGGTAATAGCAAGGCAAAATATATAATTCAAAAAAGAGATGGATTAAAAAAAACCATGCCGAAGCAGGGTTTTTTATACATAACCCGATTGGCCTTTTATTTAACCTGAGTTCGATGAAATATTTTAGCTTTTTAGCAAGTTTTGGAAAGTTGGCTTATTTGGATTTAAGCAATAAGCCACTATAGCAGCCATAATATTCACCATAAAGTTATTCACCGAACGATGACGTGAATGGTCAATTTGATGTAAGTTTTTTAACTGATCATTCACTGTTTCGATCAATCCTCTTCTGCAAAGCAATTGTTTTTCTTCTTCAGTTTGGATGGGTTTATTTTTCATATTCTTGCGTGACGGGGTTAATAGTCTGAGCCCCCTTGCTGCTAAAGCTTCAGTTTTTGCTTTACTCAGATAGCCTTTATCGCCCAGTAAAATACCTTTTAACTCTTGGGTTAAAGATTCAAGTACAGCAACATCATGAACACTTCCCGATGTAATCTTGAGATTAATAATTTCACCCAAGTTGTTGATAACAATATGGACTTTAAATCCATAAAACCAACCTGTGCTACTTTTACCACGACCAGCTAAGCCTTTAAATACACGATGTCTTTTAATTCTAAGATTATGGCAAACGACCAATTTAGTCGAATCAATAATACAAATTCCGGTATCTTCTCCTTTAACTTGATGGAAGAAACTACTCAAAGCTTGCAAACAACGCGGCATAATTTCAATAAAACGATTGTAACTAAGAAGCTTGGGAAAAGCTGATTTCCAAAATGGGATGATCATATGACAATAAAAATATTTGAAAAATCTAAACCCGGATTTATGAAATAAAATGACAATGGTCATGACTTCAGACAAACTTAAAGCTGACTTTTTCATTGTTGTTTTTTGATCAGAAATTAGAGCTTTCTCTAAAGATTCATTAAACTTTTTGCAGAAATCATCCAAGATACAAAATAATTCGGTAATATAGTCCATGAAAAAGCCTTGCTCTGAAATGTTTTGTCTTCGTAACCAAGATATTACAGATGCTAAGGCTTTTTTTTATTTATTTTTTATGTCGAACTCAGGTTATTTATTTTCTTGCCTGTTGGGTCTGTTTGGTATGTATCACATCACTCAAATCATAACCCACAGATTGCGCATATTGCAGGTATTCATTCACCACGTTCTGATCAAGTTGAGGATCACGTGACAATACCCACATATATTTACGTTTAGGCTCGCCTACCAGTACGGTTTGATAATTATCATCCAGTTTCAATACCCAATAATCGCCACGGCCCACTGGCAACCAGCGAATAAACTCTGGTAAGAAACTTACTTTGAGCTTGGTGTTATAAGGTGCATTCTGAATGTATGCCTCACCCACTGATTGGGTCACCTGACCATTTTTCTGGATACAGCGGTTATCTACATTAACGTTACCATTTTCATTTAATGTATACGTCGCTGTAACATCGCGATCACACTTGTTCTGGAATGTAAGTGGTTTACGAGCCACTTCATACCAGGTGCCCAAATAACGATCCAGTTCAACTTTCTCTACAGTGGGTAAAGAATCGTTCTTGGCATAAGCCATAGTTGCAGCCCCGAGTCCAAGTAGAACTGCACCACCCAATGCAATTTTTGCAAGTTTCAATCCCGCATGAGGGAGATTATTTTTAGTTGTCATACGATACCTATTTGATCAGGACAAAATTTTCAACATGAATATTTCGTACTTATAATAGCGACATCCGCAGACATACTTTGTAGCATTATGTTAGGTTTGTGATTGATTTTACGTAATTTAAATCTGTAATTTACACACAGACCTAACTTAACATCTGCGCTTTTAAACGTAAAATTTCATCCCGTATACGTGCAGCCTGCTCAAATTGTAACTCTTTTGAAGCCTTGAGCATTTCTTTCTCCAGTTTATTGATATGCTTCGCGAACATCTTTGGATCGGCCATGATATGGCGTTCATCTGCACTGATCGCACGGGCCTGATCCGAAGCTTTCAGCTCAATAGTTTCATCATCTAGCACTTCACCCGTATCAATTTCCTTAATCACCTGACGTACTGCACTACGTGGTGTAATACCATGCTCTTCATTGAACTGAATCTGTTTGGCACGACGGCGTTCAGTCTCATCAATGGCTTTTTGCATTGAATCGGTGATGCGATCCGCATACAAAATCGCTTTACCTTTCAAGTTACGCGCAGCACGACCAATGGTCTGAATCAATGAACGTTCTGAACGCAGAAAACCTTCTTTATCCGCATCCAGGATTGCAACCAGTGAAACTTCTGGCATATCTAGACCTTCACGCAGCAGGTTAATGCCGACCAGAACATCATACACACCGGTACGTAGCTCATGAATAATCTTCACACGCTCAACGGTATCAATATCGGAATGCAAATAGGCCACCTTGATTCCATATTCTTTTAAATAGGATGTCAGGTCTTCTGCCATGCGCTTGGTCAAGGTCGTCACCAGCACACGCTCATTCATTTCCTTACGGATATTGATTTCAGACAGTACATCATCGACCTGAGTTAGGACTGGACGGATTTCAATTTCCGGATCAATCAGACCGGTTGGACGAACCACCTGCTCGACCACTTGTTCAGATTTTTCCAGTTCATATCTTGCAGGTGTGGCACTGACGTACACGGTCGTCGGTACAATACGTTCCCATTCCTCAAATTTCATCGGACGATTATCCAGCGCACTTGGCAAGCGGAAACCATAATTCACCAGATTTTCTTTACGGGAACGGTCACCTTTGTACATGGCTCCAATTTGTGGAACAGTCACGTGCGATTCATCAATAATCAGCAAGGCATCATCAGGCACATAATCAAAAAGTGTCGGCGGTGCTTCGCCTGCCGGACGGCCAGATAAATGACGTGAATAGTTTTCGATCCCGTTGGTATAACCGAGCTGCTGCATCATTTCCAGATCATAACGGGTACGCTGCTCGATCCGCTGAGCTTCCAGCAACTTGTCATTTTCACGGAAAAAGACCAGACGTTCTTTTAACTCATCTCGAATCGTTTCAATCGCGCGAGCCAGATTGTCTTTCGGTGTTACATAGTGACTTTTAGGATAGATCGTGACACGCGGCACTTTACGGATCATTTTCCCGGTTAAAGGATCAAACCAGCGAATGGAGTCGACTTCATCATCAAACAGTTCAATCCGGATGGCATCCTGATCCGATTCGGCTGGGAAAATATCAATGATCTCACCACGGATACGATAGGTACCACGCAGGAATTCCAGTTCATTACGTGAATACTGCATTTCGACCAGACGACGGATAATATCATCACGACCAATGCGATCCCCTTCCACCACATGCAGCAGCATGCTCATATAAGCATTCGGATCACCCAGACCATAAATTGCAGACACCGAAGCAACAATAATCGCGTCACGTCGTTCTAAAAGTGCACGGGTGGCCGAAAGACGCATCTGGTCAATGTGGTCATTAATCGCCGCATCTTTCTCGATAAAGGTATCTGAAGATGGCACATAGGCTTCTGGCTGATAGTAGTCATAATAACTGACGAAATATTCAACCGCATTATTCGGGAAAAATGCTTTAAATTCGCCATAAAGCTGTGCAGCCAGCGTTTTGTTATGGGCCATGACAATAGTCGGACGCTGGGCACGGGCGATGACATTGGCCATAGTATAGGTTTTACCTGAACCGGTAACCCCCAGCAAAAGCTGATCGTGATAGCCTTTTTCTATACCCTTGACCAACTTTTCAATGGCCTGTGGCTGATCGCCAGCAGGTTGATAATTAGTCACCAGTTCAAAGGGTTGTTTATCACTCATAGCTTTAATAATTTCACTGCGGATATCGACTCAATTTATTATGGGGGTAAAATTGAATTACTCAATCCCTATCCAGGTTTCTGTTTAGTAAAATAAATCGAGTGAAATATTATGCTTTCGTAGCCTAAAACCATTTTAGTTCTAATCTTTTCTATCAAAATTGAATCAGCATAAGTTTTGATTCGGTTCCTTACCTCATTCTGGCTTATTCAATATTTAGCCAAAATTTCTGTATAAAGTTCTGCTTTATCTGATGAGGTAATAAAGATTAATTTCACCTTGACCCTTATAGCGTTCAAAGGCAACATGAAGCTAATCAGGACATCGAATAAAAAAGCCATGACTTACCATTATCACGATGAAAGTATTGTTAAATCTCTGCCAGAAAATACGGTATTTGTTTTCGGAAGCAACTTGGCTGGACAACATGCCGGAGGTGCAGCTCGAACAGCTTATGAGCATTTTGGGGCGGTTATGGGGGTTGGTCGTGGCTGGGCAGGTCAAAGTTATGCCATTCCGACTATGAATGAGCATTTGCAACAGATGCCTCTCTCACAGATCCAGCACTATATTGATGACTTCAAGATTTACACCAAGAACCATCCTAAAATTAAATATTTTATTACTTCGGTTGGTTGTGGCATTGCAGGCTATAAAGTTGAAGAAATTGCTCCTATGTTCAAAGGCATTTCCCACAATGTCATTTTTCCACAATCTTTCCGGCCTTTTGTAGAAAAAGCGCTTCCAAAAATTACGTCGCAATTCCTGCATACCATCTTCCGGGATTCAGTGATTTTTACTCCGGCGACAGATGAGCTGATTGATGTTCTGGCACTGACCGATAATGAAAAGAGTCTGGCCAAGATTCTGCTCAATACTCAGATTTATCCGGTCGATAGCAATGGTCGTGACCGTGTATTCGAGATTGAAGATATTCTGCATAACCTGAATGGCAAGATTTTTGACTTTCAGAATAATTCTGAAGGTTCCATGCTGTTTGGTGCCGTAATTCTGGCGCTACTGGAACTTTATAATATCAATGAAAAAGACTTTATTGATGTCTGGAAAGGCGATCGTGAGATTGCCCCGCCAAAACCTGAAAATAAGGCGCGTAAAACAGTTCGCTAAGAAAATCTCAAATTTTACTCATAAAAAAGCCATGAACTTCATGGCTTTTTTATTTATTAACGTTTGCCCATTGAACGGCGTGTACCACGAGGTGGCATCCAGGTCCGATCAGCATAACGCTGCGGTTTAGGTCGCAGATCTTCCAGAACTTCATCTGAAGCAGATTGTTCTGCCTGTTTTAATGGAAACGGTAAATTAACCAGTGGCTTTTTCTTGGGAGAATTTTGGGAGCTCATGCGCAATACTCAATAATTTATGCGGCTATTGTACAAAAAAACTCTATCTGCTGTGTACCATCGGTTATCTAAATTTATTAAAGCTTTTTTCTAGTAAGTTTTAAGCGGAAAATTTGCTGATTTCTTGTATATATCACGTCCGGAACAGAAAGCTTAAATCATTATTTAAAACTTAGATTAATGATAAAAATGTTACCCACTTATTATTCTATTATTTCAATAAAATTGAAAATTTTATAAAAATGAACATCCTATTTATCTTCACTATTCATGATAATTTTTACATAAATACCCCAATCTCAACTTTTTAAGTGATTGAAATAAAAAGGACATAACCCTATTTTAGTTTCCACCAAGAAATTAAAGCAAAGTTATGTCCATTGAAGAATTTATCATTTTTGTCTATGTAATCATAGAAGAACTTTATCCCATTGTTGTTACTCAGCCCCTGAGAACTCGTGGTTTTCCGCCTGCTGTTACTGATGCAGAAATCATCACTATGCAAATAGTAGGTGAATTTCTTGGTTTAGATACAGACAAAAATATTTGGATGTATTTCAAAAACAATTGGTTAGAATGGTTTCCAAAATTAGGATCTTATCCCAATTTCTGTAAACATTGTGCAAACCTGTGGCATGTCAGTCAATCCATTATGGCACAGCTCATTCAGCGTTATGGTTCAGATAACATTCACTTTATTGATGGCTTCCCACTCCCTGTCTGTAGTTATACCAGAGCTAGAAAGCATAAAAACTTTAAAGAATACGCAGGTTTTAGTTATTGTGCTGCAAAACAAGAAAAATATTATGGTTTCAAAGCTCATATCGTCATTAATCTTTCAGGCATGATTTCGGGTTATACCTTTGCACCTGCTCATTGTGATGAGCGAGATGTTGCACCTGAAATTACGAATGATATTTACGGTTTACTGGGAGCAGATAAGGGCTATTTAAGACCAGAATTGAAACGATATTATGAATATCAGGGTATTGATTTACAAACACCCTTTAGAAAAAACATGATAGATTTCAGACCTAAAGAGACACTGCAAATACTGATGAAAGCCAGAAGAAAGATTGAAACAGTGATTGGTCAATTAACAGATCGCTTTCACATTCAGAAAGTGAGGGCAAAAGATCTATGGCATTTAACCCACCGCATAACTCGTAAAATTCTGTCGCATACAATTTGTGTGGTGCTAAATAAAAAGCTTGGTCATTCACCAATTCAATTCGAAAATCTTATTTTAAGTTGAGATTGGCGTATAAATATATATTTGGTGGTGTTTCAAAAAGTATGCTGAAACAAAGCAGGTTGAATTTTGATAAAATAGAGAAATGCGAATAACTCTAGAAATCAAATGTCCAACCTGCCTCAGTGACAGTATAAAGAAAAATGGCATCAAAGTAGATGGGAAACAAAACTATCAGTGCAAAGACTGTAAACGTCAGTTTATTGGTGACCATGCTCTGAGCTATCTAGGATGTAATTCAGGCATTACTCGAAAAATATTACAGTTGATGGTCAGAGGTAGTGGTATACGAGATATCGCTGAAGTTGAGCGAATCAGTATCGGTAAAGTTTTACGTACTTTAACCGAATCGACCTACCAAATTCAGCCTAAACAAAGTCATTATGAGTCTCTTGAAGTTGATGAGTTTTGGACTTTCGTGGGAAATAAAAATAATAAACAATGGCTTATTTACGCCTACCATCGAGAAACAGGTGAGATTGTTGCTTATGTTTGGGGTAAAAGAGACTTAGCTACAGTTCAACGATTGAAGACAAAGCTTAAACAATTAGGTATTCACTACACCCGAATTGCAAGTGATCATTGGGACAGTTTCATCACTGCTTTTAAAAACTGCAAGCAAAGTATTGGTAAATTTTTTACTGTAGGTATTGAAGGTAATAATTGCAAAATAAGGCATCGAATTAGGCGCGGTTTTAGAAGGAGTTGTAATTTTTCAAAAAAGATTGAAAACCATTTTAAAGCTTTCGACTTAACCTTTTTTTACATCAATAATGGCTTCATTTAATGTCAGCATACTTTTTGAAACACCACCATATATTTTATTAATACAATTTATACAAATTTTGGTATTTTTTACTTTCTGTTAACTTTTCACTACTCGTTCTGTAACTGTGTAAATTGGTGAGATTTAACTAGGGCGTGTCCTCATTTGAAGAATTGGTTTTAAATACTTAAAATCCTCCTTTGAGTTATTTTTATTTCTATATTTTCAATGGCACGTACTCTTCTTACCGATGATATCTGGCAGCAAATTCAAGATACTATGCGATTACATGGTTGCTACCGTTCAAAGAATAGTAGAAATATCATGGAAGCGATCTTATGGAAACTGCGTACGGGTGCGACATGGCGTGATATTCCTCAAGAACTTTGCCCTTGGCAAACTGCTTACAATCGCTTTAATCGCTGGGCAAGTAAGGGATTATGGGATAAATTTTTTTTAGATTACGAGGCGTCTTGGATCAGGAATGGGTATTCATTGATGGAAGCTACATACGCGTGCATCAACATGCAAGTGGAGCTCGGCATGGTTTCGAAAGAGCAATTGGACAATCACGCGGTGGACGAACAACAAAAATACATCTTGCAACCGACGCGAATGGATTACCGATTGATTTTAAAATCACTGGGGGTGACGTCCACGACAGTCAAGTTGCAAAACAACTGATTGATACTGTAGGCGAGGCAACTTATCTCATTGCTGACAAGGGGTATGATGCTGAGCACATTAGAATATATGCCCAGAACAAGGATATGATTCCCATCATTCCAATGAGATCAAATAGTAAAAGATCGAATAAGGAGTTTGATAAATATCTATATAAATTAAGACATTTAGTTGAAAATGTGTTTGCGAGATTGAAGCATTTCCGAGCGATTGCAACCCGATTTGATAAGCTTGCACGAAATTACCAGTCTATGATTTACATTGCTTGCATGTTTATTTGGTGTAAAGCCAAATGAGGACACGCCCTAAATTGTTCAATAGAAAAAAAAATAACTAGCACGGACAAGGAGTCCTCTGAACAATGAAGACAATCATGGTATGCATGGCAGGTCTAGCCACACTACCCCTGCTTGCACATGCAGAATCCCCATATTTCAGTCTACAGGATGGCGATGGCTTTAAGCGATTTTCCGTTTCAGTTGGTGCACTGCATGTCATGCCACAAGGAAAAGCACAACCATTTGAGGTCAATACAGCAGTTCAAGATGGTGAAACGGCTAAAGTCGGTGACATCTCGATCGCTGCAGTCAAAGGCAATCTTGATCCTGCCATGGAATCGAATCTTTCAACCGGCTTCATTAACCTCATCGATGGCTTAGGCGTAAAAACTTTATCTGGCAATTTAAGTGGCAGTGCAGAGATTTATGGTCTAGAAAGTTGGAATAATGCCGGAACGGGTCTAGAAGCCGATGATGTCACCACCCTCGGGATCATGACCAATTATTTCTTTACCGACAATGTCTCACTGGAAATAAAAGCCGGCATTCCTCCCAAAGTCGACTTGCAAGGTAAAGGCAAGATTTATGCACCATTCTCTGCAATGGCAACGCCAAGTCTTGATTTAATTCCTCAAATACCAGGTGGCATTGATTTACCGAGTATTGACTTAAAAAATGACATCCCGATTACGGATTTGGAAGCGTATGGACCGCCTGCATCTGCACGTGCCTGGACTCCGGCTTTTGAATTTCAGTACCATTTTGGCAAAACAGGTGTCAATAAATTCCGTCCTTATATCGGGCTTGGACTCATGTATGCCTATTTCAATGAACTGGAAATCAATTCAAGTACTGAACAGGACCTGATTAAAGCCGGTCATATGATTGCCAACATCAAGGAAGGCAAAGCTGGCGCTTCTCTAGATGGCATAGAAAGTAGTGCTAATCCAAAAGTTGATCTGGAAGCGTCTGATGCCTTTGCTCCTGTCGCGACTGTCGGCTTCACTTATGACTTTAATGATACTTGGTTCGCGGTAGGTTCTGTATCTTATGCTCATCTGAAAAATGACACTACGATTAAGGTAACAGATGCAAATCTAGGTGAACTGATTCGCTCCAAAGCTGATATTGAAGTCAATCCAATTCTGGCCTATGCCGGATTCGGGATGCGTTTTTAATCAATTAATTCTTTATTAAAAAACTGAATACTTCAGGACAACGGCTACGGCCGTTGTTTTGTTTTCTGACGTTCTATACAGCTATAAAAAAAATTTATCGTTTGATTAATTTTTATTTTATCGCCTCTCTAGGTTGAATCGAATACTATACCTATCAACTTTATATGCATGAATGACTTATGGCTGACAGTCAATTTTCTAGAACCCTGATTTTTATGCTGATTGGCGCTGCCATTATTCTGGCTTTATCTTTGGGGATTCGCCATGCATTTGGCCTGTATCTAGTGCCAATGAGTGAAGAATTTGGTTGGGGTCATAATGTCTTTAGTTTAGCCATTGCCATGCAGAACCTGATCTGGGGTGCTGTTCAGCCCATTACTGGTGCCTTCGCTGACAAATATGGCAGCAAGATTGTTGTTGCCGTTGGCGGTGCCTTATATGCGCTTGGCCTGTTATTAATGTCCGTCAGTTCAACCGGATTATTGTTGAATCTCAGCGTCGGACTGATTTTAGGTCTGGCCCTGTCTGCGACTTCTTTCCCGGTTTTATTGTCTGCAGTCGGACGAGCTGCACCACCTGAAAAACGCAGTCTGGCAATGGGGATTGCCAGTGCAGCAGGCTCCTTCGGCCAGTTTATTATGCTGCCTTCAACGCTGTTACTTTTACAGAATGTCGGCTGGTCAGCAGCACTTGTTGTCAGCGCAATTTTAATCGCTTTGATTGTACCTTTGGCCTGGATGCTAAAAGCCCCGATGTATGTCGATCCGAATGCGACTCCTACACCGAATAAAGTTTCACTAAGCTTTAAGGAGATTTTAGTGGTAGTCAAAAACCATAAGCCATTCTGGTTTCTGGCGATGGGCTTTTTTGTCTGTGGCTTTCAGGTGGTCTTTATCGGGATTCACCTGCCGGGTTATCTGATTGATCATGGGTTCAATGCTACAACTGGCACGATTTTCCTGGCGCTGGTGGGTCTGTTTAATGTTGTCGGTACCTATACGGCTGGCTGGCTCGGTGGAAAGTATTCCAAACCACATCTGCTAATGGGTTTATACGGTTTGCGCGGGATTACGATTATCGCCTTTCTGATGCTGCCTTTAAGCACCTGGACGGTCTATGCGTTTGGTGTCATCATGGGATTATTATGGCTTTCTACCGTACCGCTCACCAATGGTATTGTTGCCAATATGTTTGGCGTGAAATATCTGACCATGCTCAGCGGGATTGTATTCTTTACCCATCAGGTCGGTTCATTCTTTGGCGGCTGGCTCGGCGGTGTAAACCATGACATGAGTGGTAACTATAATGCAGTATGGATGCTGTCGATTGCCTTAAGTATTTTTGGCGTACTGGTGCACTTATGGGTAAATGAGGAGCAAATTGTACATGACTGATTCCACCTTTCTGCTCAAGCTTTCCATTGCGGTAGCGATGGTACTTCTCCTCGCTATTTCTCTATTGCTCTGGAGCCAGACTCCAGAACTGTTTGAGTACTTTAACCAGGCTTTTTGCGCACACTGATTGTCAAATATTTGACATTTTTCAGCAGTTTTAGGACTTTGTTTTGCCATATTAATTAAAAGATTTCAATTCAATCATTTAGATATTTTTATCCGAATTTTCATAAGTTTAGCAATTCTTGTGATTTTATTTTTGCTCTGGATTTTTTTAGATTTTCTACAACAAGAAAATTCAGAGACTTTCCAATGACAAGCTTGACCCAACTTTCACAAGCCATTCACGATGCACCACGCTGGCATCAGCAAGATCAGTTCCAGAATACTGATGAAATTAAAATTTGTTCTGCAGGCAGATCAAGCGCTAGGCGCAGTGGTTTATGGCCTCGATGCCCGCAAAGCCCAATCTGGTGAAACCATCCTGCGTCTGAAGCAAGCTCTGGCCGAACACTTGATCCTGATCTTTAGAAACCAAAGTCTGGATGATCTACAGTATCTTGCCTTTGCCACCTATTTCGGTTCAATCTTCCGTCCAGATGCTGACACGCCAGTGCTAGCTTCTAAAACTGATACGGGCACCCCACCTGATGTCGTACCAGTTTCCAATGCAGTCGGTCAAGGGGATTACACCGGCCATGGTGAACTTGCACCGCATGCCGATCACCAGTGGACACCCCTACCATCTTTTGGCTCTTTACTCTATGCCATTGAACTGCCAAAAGATGTTGGCCAGACGTCCTGGATTAATACCATCAAGGCTTATGAAGCATTGGATGAAGAAACCAAAGCACAAATCAACCAGTTACAGCTCATTACCTATAATCCATTTGTGCGCTTCCAAAGCAATAAAGGTGGTAATGCTTATGCGGGTAATATTCCAAAGTATCGCTTTAAAGATCAGCCAATTTTAGGTCACGCCTACCCGCACCCACTGGTACGTACCCATCCTGAATCTGGCCGTAAAGCACTTTGGTTAAATACCCATACCGAAGTTGAGCTGGTGAATTATGACGATCAGGCAGGCAGTGAACTGATTGCAAAATTACGTGAGCATGTCTTAAAACCTGAATTCGCTTATGAGCACAATTGGGAAGCAGGCGATATCGTGTTCTGGGATAATCAGGTTACTTTACATTCACGCCGTCCTTTCCCCGCTGATCAACGCCGTTTATTAAAACGGATCAGCTTGGCAGGTAGTCGTCCATTTTAATCTCCATAAAAATATAATAAAGAGAAAGGTTATTTAAGCCTTCGACAATAACGACTCATCATGTAGATTTTCCGCCATTGAGGAATGACCACCTCAATGGTTTTATTTTTAAATCTTCAATCATCCTATTTTGGCAATATCAGGAGAGATGCTTTGAATTAAATTTTTTAGAAATACAGCTTTTAACAAAATCGGTAATTAGATTACTTTTTCTCACTCAAACTGCCTAGTGTATTTTTCCTTTTCTGCTTAGCGTATTAAAAAACAAGCGATTGCTATAGCTGCAAAAAGGAGAAGAAAATGAACGAGATTCAATTTTCAGATTGTGTCCGCGCATGTATGACCTGTTCGCTGGCCTGTACTAATTGTGCTAGTGCCTGCCTGAAAGAAGAAGATTTAGAAATGATGCGGGAATGTATTCAGCGCTGTCTGGACTGTGCTGATCTGTGTCAGCTCTGCGCCCGCATGCAACAAAAGCAATCTCCATTTATGAAAGAGATTTGCGAGCTATGTGCTAAAGCTTGCGATTATTGTGTAGAAGAATGTGGCCATCATGAGGATGATCATTGCCAGCAATGTGCAGAAGCTTGCCGTCGCTGTGCTGAAGAATGCCGCAAAATGGCAGCTTAATTTCCAGCATTACTGGCTAGATTGAACTTTTTCAATTTAGAAAATAAAAAACCCGCAAATCGAACTTGCGGGTTTTTGATCTAACCTAAATAAATCAATTTAGAATAAACGGTTCATACCATTCAATGTTGCCACACGATAAGCTTCTGCCATCGTTGGATAGTTGAATGTGGTTTCCACAAAATACTTAATCGTATTATTCGGGCTATTCATGACTGCTTGACCAATGTGGATAATCTCCGAAGCGTTATTACCGAAACAATGCACACCTAGAACTTCCAGCGTATCACGGTGGAACAGGATTTTTAATTCACCAACTGTATCACCGGTAATCTGTGCACGCGCCAGATGACGGAAAGAAGCCTGACCCACTTCATACGGAATTTTTTCTTCAGTCAACTGCTGCTCAGTTTTACCGATCGAAGAGATTTCCGGAATGGTATAAATACCAGTCGGAATATCCGTCACGGGTGCAACGTCTTGCTCACCGCTCATGTTGGCACCTGCGCAACGACCTTGGTCATAGGCAGCAGAAGCCAATGATGGCCAGCCTATCACGTCACCCGCAGCATAGATATTTTCGACTTCAGTCTGATACTGTTCATTCACGGTTAATTGACCGCGGTTGTTTGGTTTCAGGCCAATATTTTCAAGGCCTAAACCGTCAGTATTCCCTGAACGGCCGTTACACCACAGAATAGCATCTGCCTTAATTTTCTTGCCGCTTTGTGTATGCAGAACGACATAATCATCAGAAGTTTCAAGGAAGTCGATCTGTTCATTATGACGGATCAATACACCCTGTTCACGTAAGTGATAAGACAGCGCATCAGAGATTTCATCATCCAAATAGCTGAGCAGTTTTGGTTGGGTGTTGATCAGGTCAACCTTATGTCCCAGACCAATAAAGATCGATGCATATTCACAGCCAATCACACCTGCACCATAAATAATGATTTTTTGGATCGAGAAATCCAGATCCAGAATTTTGTCTGAATCAAATACACGTGGATGATTGAAATCAAGAATCTCTGGACGGTATGGACGCGAACCGGTCGCAATCACCAGTTGCTGAAACATAATGGTTTCTTTTATGCCATCTGGTGTAAATACAAAGATCGTATTTTCGTCTTGAATGTAAGCACGACCATGATAGATATCAATCTTGTTACGGTCATAAAAACGTGAGTGAGTATCCACCTGCTGCTGAATCACTTTATGTGCATTGCGCAGTACCTGTTTCATGGTGAATTGTTTCCATTCACCTACTTTTTGAAACATTGGATCACGTTGATAACGGATGATGCTGGATACTGTTTGACGCAATGCCTTACTTGGAATCGTACCTACGTGAGTACAGTTACCACCCAGCTGTTCACGCATATCCACAATTGCAACACGCTTACCAGATTTGGCAAGTTTCATTGCCGCGCCTTCGCCCGCAGGGCCTGAACCTAGAACTACCGCATCGTACTTAACGAAAGTCCCACTAACGACCTCTTTTTTACGTGGCATTCAACGCTCCTTAAAATTAAAAAATTTTGCTTTAATCTACGCTATATTATGACGTAATTGCTGCCAATTTGGTGTATTTAACTTACATATATTGTGTGATAAGAACATTTTTTAAATGAATAATCCTTTTCACCCTATTTCACCCGAGTTTCGTTATAATTAAAAAAGTGTTAACTTTGATTTATCTCCCTCCTTCAAAACAGTGGAAAAGTTATATATGTCTGAAAACCGTAAACCTGAACAGGGTATCAAACTTCGCGGCGCAGAAAAGGTCGCCCGTATTCCTGTAAAAGTTGTTCCTACGGTTGAAACGCCACGTAAGCCGGACTGGATCCGCGTGAAAATGGCCGCTCCCGAGGAAGTTCAGCGTATTAAAACTACACTTCGTCAGCAAAAACTGCATACCGTATGTGAAGAAGCTGCCTGTCCGAACCTGCCTGAATGTTTTGGTGGGGGTACAGCAACCTTTATGATTATGGGTGATATTTGCACGCGTCGCTGTCCGTTCTGTGATGTGGCACATGGTCGTCCAAATGCACTTGATCCAGACGAGCCGCGTCATATGGCAGAAACGATTGCCAACCTGGGTCTGAAATATGCAGTCATCACTTCAGTAGACCGTGATGACCTATTGGATGGCGGTGCACAGCATTTTGTAGACTGTATTAAAGAAGCTCGTGCTTTGAGTCCAAAGACTTTGCTAGAAATTCTGGTACCTGATTTCCGTGGTCGTATGGACATCGCTTTACGCATCATGACTGAATGTCCACCAGACGTGTTTAACCACAACATTGAAACTGTGCCACGTCTGTATAAAGCCATGCGTCCAGGTTCTGATTATCAGCACTCTTTAAATCTGTTGAAAATGTTTAAAGATTATTGCCCAGAAATTCCAACCAAATGTGGTTTGATGGTCGGTATCGGTGAAACTGAAGAAGAAGTTCTCGCTCTGTTAGACGACCTGAAAGCACATGACGTGGATTATGTAACGATTGGCCAGTATCTACAGCCATCTAAACAGCATGCGCCAATCGACCGTTTTGTAACGCCAAAAGAATTCGAACGTTATGCAGAACATGGCCGTAAGCTTGGCTTTAAGAATATCTGGTCAGCACCGATGGTACGTTCAAGTTACTTTGCGGATCGTCAATACTATGGTGAACCGGTTCCAGAAGTACGCCGTAAAGTTGATCCAGCAAAAAAAATCGCTGTACAGGCAATTGAAGCTTAAAATGACTTAGATCAAAGCCCTCTCAAGTAGAGGGCTTTTTTATGCCTAACTAAATTTATATTTGTTCACTTTTTAATTATTTTATCTACCCTCTCTTGGAGATTAAGTTATTACTTATCTTCACATTTCTTTGCGTGTTCTCACTTGAAGACTGCGCATTTTTCAAACAATCTCAAAAACAGATAAAACACTTCAATATATCGTTGAAATATTTAATAACGATTGTTCTCACAAGAACAATTGTGAATTTGCCAATTGCTTAAGCGATGTAAAAAAATTGATCAAGTCTTATGAAGACACCTTAGGGAGATCGGCAGCATCACAATTGTATGACCCTGGAGAAATATAACAATGCTATTTATTTTCGCCGTACTTCTTCTCATTGCCAGTTTATGGGCGATTTTCTTTTTTCAACTCTCCCGTACCACTGGTACAATTACCCTGATTGTCATGTCAGTGGTTTGTGCCTTTATCAGTCCTTGGTCACTGATTCTGGGCATTCCTTTGATCCTGATCAGTCTGGTCGTCATGATCGAACCTTTGCGCATGTCTTTCATTTCCAGGCCAGCCTATAAAGCTTTAGCGGATGCCATGCCGAGCATTAGCCCGACAGAACGTGAGGCTCTTGATTCCGGCACCAGCTGGTGGGAAAAAGAACTCTTTATGGGTGCGCCGAACTGGGAAACCTTTAATAGCTATCCCTATCCAAAACTTTCCGTTGAGGAACAGGCATTCTTGGATAACGAAGTCGAAATGCTCTGTAGCATGCTGGATGAATGGGAAATTCATGAGAAGAAAATGCTGCCTGAACATATCTGGCAATATATTAAAGATAACGGTTTCTTAGGACTAATTATTCCCAAAGAATACGGCGGGCGTGCCTTTAGTTCCTTTGCTCAAAGCCGAGTGATGAGCAAAATTTCTTCACGCTCTCTCACTGCTGCTGTGAGCTGTATGGTGCCTAACTCTCTCGGGCCGGGTGAGTTGTTACTACATTATGGTACCGATGAGCAAAAAGATCGTTATTTACCCGGTCTGGCCAAAGGTGAAGAAATCCCATGTTTTGGTCTGACCAGTCCTGAAGCCGGTTCAGATGCCGGTGCAATTCCAGATACCGGTGTGGTCTGTTATGGGCAGTTTGAAGGTCAGGAAGTTCTCGGTTTGAGAATGAATTTTTCTAAACGCTGGATTACCTTAGCACCGATTGCCACTGTCGTCGGTCTGGCTTTTAAAATGTATGACCCTGATCATCTACTCGGTGATAAAACAGATTATGGGATTACTTGTGCCTTGCTACCGGCCAATCATGAAGGGGTAAAAGTCGGTCCACGACATAATCCTGGCTCCCCTTTTATGAATGGTACTGTTGAAGGTAAGGATGTATTTATTCCTTTAGACTGGATCATTGGTGGCGTGAAAAATGCCGGTAAAGGCTGGCGTATGCTGATGGAATGTCTGGCGGTTGGCCGTGGTATTTCCCTACCGGCTTTGTCTACCTCCAGTGCCGAAATGACTTACCTGAATGTCAGTGCATTCTCGCGAATCCGTCAGCAATTCAAGATTTCGGTGGGTAAATTTGAAGGCGTACAGGAAGCCAATAGCGAAATTGCCAGTGATGCCTATATGCTGGAAGCATTCCGTTATTTAGTGACTTGTGGCTTGAATCAAGGTGGTAAGCCGGCAGTCATGACCGCGATGGCCAAATACTACGCCACTGAGACCATGCGTAAAATCGTCAATCATGGTATGGATGTCGTGGGTGGTCGCGCCATTCAGATGGGGCCTCGTAACTTCCTGGCTCTCAACTATCAAGCCATTCCAGTATCCATTACAGTTGAAGGCGCCAATATTCTGAGCCGTTCATTAATGATCTTTGGTCAAGGTTCGATGCGTTGCCATCCTTATCTGTATGAAGAATTACAGCTTCTGCAAGCTGAAGATCCAAAAGCCGCTCTGAATCCATTCGATACTATGTTGTTTAAGCATCTGGGTTATACCTTTAACCGGACTGCCCGCTCTTTTGCCTATGCTTTTAGCGGTGGTTCAAGTGCTGCGCCACAAAGTGCGGTTGATTTTACCCGTCCTTATTACAAGATCATTAACCGACTCAGTGCTAACTTTGCTCTGACTGCAGATATGTGTTTAGGTCTATTGGCAGGTGATATTAAACGCAAGGAAATGCTTTCTGGCCGTCTGGCTGATATCCATGCCCATCTGTTCATTGCGACAGCAATTCTGAAATTTTTTGAACATAGTAAAAAAACTGAAGCTGAACGTCTGCATGCACAATTGGCAATTGAGAAATCTTTATATACCGCTCAGGAAGCGTTTTATGACCTGTTTGCGAACTTCCCGGTGGGTGTTGCTGCTGGCATGGTCAAACTCATCTGTTTCCCATTTGGCCGACCTGTCGCGAAACCATCTGACCGACTTAAACAGGAAGTCGCAAATGTCATGATGGAAGATAACACTTTCCGGCAGGTACTGAAAAAGCATGTTTTCTATAGCACGGCGGAAGATGATGTGAATGGTCGTATGGAATCAACCTTCACCATGTTATTGGAGATTGAGCAGCTTTGGGATCGGTTTAAGAAAGCTGAAAACAAAGGTCAATTTAAGGGACTTAGTTTTGCTGATCATGTGGCTGATGCGCATGGACAAGGCTTTATTAATGAAGAAGAAGCCAATAAGTTACTGCACTATAATGCGCGTCGTTATGACAGCATGTTGACTGATGTCTTTGATCTGCATTTACAGGAAGTATTGGAACTGGAAAATCCTCATATTTCGAAAGCAGATGCAACAGGTACTGATACCTCAGTTCAAAGTGCACCTTCACATTCAACCAGCCCTTAGATAAATTTCTTATCTAAATCAGACCTTGATTACAAAGTGAAGTTATTTCCTGATTTCACTTTGGATATCTCAAGTGGCTATTCAGCCACTTTTTTACGACTATTGCACGATGGTATTTAAGAGATAAAACGTTAAGCTACACCCATAATAAAATTGAGGGTCAATGATGTCACAACAAGATTATGAAAATGGCTTGAAAGTCCGTACTGAAGTGATGGGTGCAAGTTTTGTAAAACGTGCCCAGGACAATACGGTTCCTTTTACTCAGCCTTTGCAGGACTGGATTAATGAACATGCCTGGGGTTCAACCTGGCAACGTGAAGGGGTTTTACCACGTAAATACCGTTCTTTAATTACCGTTGCTTTTCTTACCGCGCAAAAAAGCCCGACTGAATTGAAAGGCCATGTTCGTGGCGCTTTGAATAATGGTGCAACAGTTGAAGAAATTCAAGAAGTGCTACTGCATAGCCTGCCTTACTGCGGTGCTCCAGCTACTCAGGAAGCCTTCCGTGCAGCGCTTGAAGTGATTCAGGAATATCAGACAAATCAGCAGAATTAAGAACTGCCTAGGCTATTTAACTGGCTTATCAATAATAAAGCCGGGAATTAAAATTCCCGGCTTTTTAAATTTTAAACTGATATATCTATAGCTATAACGTCTTTAACACTGTCTTTAATATTGTTTGAAAAGATTATCCTCTTAATTCAATTTGAGTCCGCTGTTCCAGTCCTTGCACCGCAGCGGAGAAATCCAGCTGACTGGCCTGTGGTTTGGCAATCTGCTGAAACTCTTGCTGAACCAAAGACATTACTGATAAATCCAGTTGCTGTTGCTGTACCAACTCCAAGGCAATGCCAATATCTTTCTGTAATAGATCCAGTGCAAAGGTCTTATTAAATTCACGGCTTAGTACACGCTGTGCCATGATATTTTCCGACATGCTGCTTTTACCACTGGAATGATTAATACAGTTTAGTGCACTGCTTAAATCAACACCATGCCCTTTCAGTACAGTCAGCCCTTCAGCCAATGCCCATAAGTGAGTCGCCATTAAGGTATTATTCACAGCTTTTACCGCAAAGCCAGAACCGCTTTCTCCCACATATTCAATCAGGCCAGCAAAGGCATCAATAATCGGTTTGGCTCGTTCAAATGCTTGTTCATTGCCACCCACCATCACAGTTAAAGTGCCTTTTTCTGCGCCAATGGTTTGACCAGATACTGGAGCATCCAGATAATAACTTCCCTGCTGCTCCAATTGTTGTGCCAGTTTTTGGGCCGATTCTGGTACACCGCTAGTACAGTCAATCCAGATTGCACCTGACTTGGGTGGATGTGCAGCGATTAGATTTTCGACATCCTGACTGGTCGGCAAACAGGAAAAGATAAAGTCGGCTTGAACCGCCTGCTCAATACGGACAGCCTGAGTGGCGAACAGTGTGGCATGCTCTACAGCTTTCTGTTCAATCCGGTTCCAGACCCAAACCGGGTGTCCGAGTTTTGGCAAATGGGAAGCCATATGCCAGCCCATTGCGCCAAGTCCTAAAAATGCAATTGTATGACTCAAAAAACACTCCTTATATTTAAGCAACCGGTTTCACTTCAATGTCCGTTGCGGTTGATGCAGCTACAGGCGATTCTTTATCTTCACCACGATTCAGGAACAGATTGAGTAAAATTGCAGCCAGAGTCGCAGTACCAATTCCACCTAAATCAAAGCTACCAATCTGCAAGCTATAATTACCCGTTCCCATAATCAGACATACTGCGCCAATAATCATTGTGCTGTTCTTGGTAAAGTCAATACGGTTATCTATCCAGATTTTGGCACCTGCAACCGTAATCAGACCGAATACTACAATCGAGGCTCCACCAAGCAAGGCCACAGGAATCGTACTGATTACCGCACCAAATTTCGGTGAAAGCCCGAGCAAGATAGCGAATATCCCGGCGAAGACAAACACAGTGGTTGTATACACTTTGGTCACTGCCATAACACCGATATTTTCAGCATAGGTGGTCATTCCCGTACCTCCCACAGAAGCGGATAAGGAAGTACAAACACCATCGGCAAAGAAACCGCGTCCCATATACGGCGACAGATTTTTACCGGTCATTGCGGATACCGCTTTAAAGTGCCCCAGATTTTCCGCAACCAGAATAATGGCCACCGGTGCAATCATCAGCATGGCATTCATTTCAAAGACTGGACTCTGGAAAGTCGGCAGACCAAACCATGCCGCTTCGCTGACTTTACTGAAATCAATCGCAGGTCCAAAGCCCATAATATTGGTGAAAAGAAAATAAAGCAGGTAGGAAGATAATAAGCCGAGTAACAGCAGCAGACGGCGTACCATTCCGCGGGTAAACACGGCAATCACACTGATACAGAGAATGGTGATTAATGCCATCCAGGAATCAAACGGGTTGGCAGATACACTTTTGATCGCGACTGGTGCGAGATGCAAACCGATAATCATCACGATGACGCCCGTGACCACAGGGGGCATCAGCTTTTCAATCCAGGCTGTGCCAGTTTTCATGACCAGCAAACCAATCAAGGCATAAACAATACCACAGGCAATGGTCCCACCAAGTGCGAGTGCAATATTGGGATTCGCGCCTACTCCTGAATAGCCGGTAACCGCTACCACGGCACCAATGAATGCAAAACTCGACCCCAGATAACTTGGCAATCGACCGCCCGTAATCAGGAAAAATAAAATGGTGCCAATCCCGGTAATAAAAATCGTGAGATTGGGATCAAACCCCATTAAAAGTGGCGCCAGCACGGTAGCGCCAAACATGGCAAACACATGCTGTAATCCGAGAATGATACTTTTCCCAGCCGGCAGATATTCATCTGTTTGAACTGGTGTTGTATCTATATTGCCTTGGTAAGGCTTAAATTTTGGAAACCATGTTTCTTTTTCTTGCATCGGCTTCCCCTCCTTGATTAGGATTGAATTGAATTAGCACATTTTGTGTGGCTCACAGTAAGAACGATTGAAGTACATCAGCGCATTGCCTTGACGCTGGCACATGGCTTTCACCTCACAGAACAGCACGTCATGACTGCCTACGGATAAACATTGGACCACCTCGCAGTCAAAACTGACTAAGGCATCCTCAAGTACAGGTGACTGGGTCACCAAGGTTTTCCAGTTCCCCTGACTGAAACGCTCTGCCATTGGTGTTTTTCCACCAAACAGATTGGATAGATGTTGTTGATGTGATGCCAAGGTATTCACACACAACACCTGATTCTTTTTAAAGGTTTCATAGACTGAAGCAGAACGGTTCAGGCACACCAGCAACGTTGGTGGTGTATCAGTCACACTACACACGGCGGATGCGGTAAATCCAGCCATGCCTGAACAACCTTGTGTAGTAATGACATTCACTGCCGCCCCCAGATTAGACATGCCTTGGCGGAAAATCTGCTGATCGACCTGAGTAAATATTTCAGCTGCGTTTTCCGTCTTTACCACCTTATTTAATGCACTGTTTTCTGCAACTGTCTCTGTGATGATTTTAGATAATTTGGCATTCATGCTGTTCTCCCGACCCCAAGTCAATATTCAGTTTTAGACTTGGGGCATCTAGTAATGAGATTGAATCAGGTGGATCGGCTTATACATGGGCAATCGAAGCAATTTCGACTAGCGCATCAGGTTTGACCAAACCTGTCTGTACGCAATACCGTGCCGGCTTATCTCCCGGGAAATACTCTGCATACACTGCATTAATCGCAGCATAATCTGCCCAGTCTTTGACAAAGACATGGTTAAACGTTACGTCATCCATGCTGCCACCGGCTTCTTCAATGACACGCTTGATGGTTTCCAGAATATGACGGGTCTGTGCTGCGGCATCACCGACATGCACTACATTATTATTTTCATCAAAGGCCAATGTACCGGACACATAGACAATATTGTCGGCCTTGGTTGCCGGTACATACGGTGCTAATGGTTTCGATGTTCCTGCTGGAATAATGATTTCTTTAGGCATACTTTTTTTCCTTAATCCTGATCTTTAATTCTTTATGCGCTTACAGCTAATTTAGTTTCTTTTAGTGACTCACTTTCTTTTTGAAAGGTCTCAATAAAATTTGCGGTATCGGATACCCAGCCAAAGAAGGTCTTGATGTTATACAGACTGGCTTCATGCGCTTCAACAGGACCTGCCTGATGGCAGGCATCGGCAAGTGCGACACCAAAATACTCTAGGAAAAAACCATCACGTAGCGTCGATTCCACGCAGACATTGGTGGCAATCCCGACAAAGACCAGATTGTGAATACCACGCACACGCAACATGCTATCCAGCGCGGTATTAAAGAAACCGCTATAACGTGGCTTTTCAATGACCAGGTCCTGTGGCAATGGCTTTAACTCATCAATCAGTTCAAAATCCCAACCGCCTTTTGCTAATAATTTCCCTTGTAATTCAGGATGTTTACGCATGGTCTTTAAGGCATTTGATTTATGAAAATTTGGAGAATCGGTTCCACCCGCTTCCTTATATTCTGCATCCCAGCCATTTTTGAAATAAATCACCTGAATACCGGCTGCATGCGCTGCATCGACTGCCTTTTTAATGTTCTCTACGACTGGTTTGGTCTTTGAGACATCAAACCCCGCCAGATCCAGATAGCCACCCTGCGAGGTATAGGCATTTTGCATATCAATCACAATCAAGGCTGTCTGTTCTGGTGCAAGACGAAGCGCTTCGGGTTCAGCTTTAAGCGTTTTTCCTGTGCCGAGTTTTTCAGTAAAACCGGCTGTTACGACTGATTCACTCATGCGCTTTTCTCCAGAACCGGTGCTGCACTTTCAATGACAATATGCTCACGACATTTCATCAGTGGCTGGATTTTTTGACCGAAATCTTCAACTCCTTGAATAAAATCATCAAAAGTCAGTAGCACACCTTCGGTACCCTTGATCTCGCCAATTTCATCCAACATTCTTGCCACATTTTCATAAGAGCCTACCAAGGTACCCATGTTGATATTCACTGGAGATACACTCGAAGCCATTTGACGGATATTGGTATCTGTACCCGAGGTGGTGTCTTTACCGCCCTGATTCATTAGCCAGTTAATCGCTTCCATATCGGCGCCATCGTTATAGTGCTGCCATTTTGCTTGCGCTTCTTCATCGGTCTCAGCTGCAATCACCATAAACAGCACATAAGTCTGTACATCACGGCCAGTCACATCCGTTTTTTCTTTTAGACGGTCATTAATTTCTGCATAAGCTGTTGGAGTATTCAGGCCTTTACCAAATACGAAGTTGTAGTCGGCATATTGTGCAGAAAACTCTAAACCTGCATCAGACTGACCTGCACAGATAATTTTCATATCTGCTTGTGGACGTGGGCTCACACGACAGTCTTCCATCTGGAAATGTTCACCTTTAAAGTCTGATTTACCAGTCGCCCAAAGTTCACGCAGAATTTGTACATATTCAGACAGATATTCATAGCGTTTACCAAAATAGTCATTACCTGGCCACATACCCATTTGGGTATATTCAGGTGGTTGCCAGCCGGTCACGACATTCAGACCAAAACGACCATTTGAAATCGAATCAATGGTAGATGCCATGCGCGCGACAATTGCAGGTGGCATCACCAGAGTTGCGGCAGTTGCGAAAATTTTAATTTTGCTGGTGACAGCTGCAAGACCCGCCATCAGGGTAAATGTTTCCAGGTTATGTTCCCAGAATTCAGTCTTGCCGCCAAAGCCACGCAGCTTGATCATAGAAAGTGCGAAATCGAAACCATAGTGCTCAGCGCGCTGTACGATTTGTTTGTTTAACTCAAAAGTCGGCATGTACTGCGGTGCATTTTCAGAGAGTAACCAGCCATTATTTCCGATTGGACAGAAGACACCTATTTTCATTTTCACACCTCATCATTTTTAACACTTATTCAAAATTCTAATTCCACTTCGGGAATTTTATTTACAAGATAAACATTGCAAAGCGTGTGCCAACTATATTTAATTTATAAATATCATACATTTAATATTTTATTTTTTGAATTTTTAGTAAAATATATATTTTTACCTATGAGTCAATTTTGAACATACTGTTTCATTCAAGTGCACTCGTAGCAATTTGTGCATTTGCAGTTCATGCATCAATTCGAAGTAAAAACCATGCTGATGCTACAAAAATGATTGATTAGAGAAAATAAAAAACCAGACAGGAGGTCTGGCTTTTAAAAAATCTTCAAACTAAGTGGAAATCAGGAAGGAAAGGATCAGCTGATTGACCTGATCCGTTTTGGTCACGGTAGATGCATGTGCACCTGTATCAAGCAAACTGAGGTAACTATGCGGCAGGCATTGTTGTAATTGCTGTGACCGTTGATAAGGCACCAGAAAATCATCCTGATTGGCAATCAGATGGATTGGAACATCTTTTAATACTTGCTGATGCTCTTCGTTTAGTTTAAAAGCCTGCACGGCTTGTAGGCGGGCCAGAACATTTTGGATCGGTGGAAAGTCTAAGAGCTGCCTATTTTCTGCTTCAGTTAACTGATCAATATGTGTCGAGATCCACTGCGGCGGATAAAGAAATAAAGCCTGTGCCCGCACATAAGCCTCTGGTCCGCTATTCACTAATAAGGAAGTTCGTGCCTCGAAACATTTCTGAGTATGAGCATCCAGCTCTCCCCAGGCATTTAACATGGTCAGACTGAGCAGCTTAAACTTTCTTTCAGCCTGATAGGTCGCTAGTTGCATGCCGATATGTCCGCCCAATGCATGCCCGATGAAATGAAACTCTCGAATGCCATCATTGATCAATAAATCCAGAATCTGGCCGGCCATATGGTCGATCGAATAAGACGTGGGCAATAGCTCAGAATCTGAATGACAGCCTTCCTGATCATAAGTGACTACATGAAAATGCTGCTGTAAAACTCTAATTTGAGGATTCCAGAAACTGGCATGCCCACCCAGTCCGGATGAAAGTACCACATAAGGTGCATCTGCCTGTGCTGCAGGATGAATAAATAAAGACATAAATTTCTCATAGTTTCGTTATGAGGTAAATGCAGCAAAATATATGCCTGAACAGGATTTTTTTTGAACAATTGATAAAATTATAGCCAGTAGACATTAAAGCTATAATAAAATTCCTGCACCTCAAAGCGTACGTTATAACCAAGCTCAGTCAATTCCGCCGAAAGACCACGAATTTCTTCCAAGGGCAAATGTTTGGGAAATACCGTTAGCACAGCGGTATTGCCCAGTCGGGCATTATCTTCAATCAGTTGAGCCAAGCGAGGCTTGTACATTTCAATATTTAAATTAGCCACGTTCGATAAAATTTTGGCCTGATCTGCAGTCATAAAACTCATTGTTCTTCACTCTTTTTGATTTTTATTCAATGAAGTTAAATGATTTAATTCACATAAAATATTTTTGTTTTGTATCTAATTAAATAAATCATGCATAAGAAAATCCCTCACATGGAGGGATTTTTTTAGAAAAAATTACTGACCTGGTAAAGGAATATATTGTGAAGAACTGCTTTGCGTTTTACGTTCACTAATCACCACATCCAGTGTCATGGTTTTTCCAGCGCGCTCTACTTCAATCTGAACGGTACTGTTTGGTGGCTGTAAAGCGACAAAATTAATCAGATGTGAGGCAGAAGTAATCACTTCATTATTTACTTTGATAATTTTATCACCACGCTGGATACCCGCTTTTGCTGCTGGTCCATTTTCTAGCACTTCAGCGACCACTACACCTGATTCTTTAGGTTGCAGTACATCATTACGTTCTGTCGGCAACAGACTGATACCCAGCCAGCCACGAACGACACGGCCATCTTTCAGGATTGCATTCATCACCTGTTGACAGATTTTAGCTGGAATCGCGAAACCAATCCCCAGTGAGCCACCTGTTTGCGAGAAGATTGCTGTATTCACCCCGATCAGGTTACCGGCAACATCAATCAATGCACCACCCGAGTTGCCCGGGTTAATTGCAGCATCTGTCTGAATAAAGTCTTCATAAGTATTGATGCCCAGATCAGAACGGCCTGTCGCAGAAATAATCCCCTGAGTCACGGTTTGACCGACACCAAACGGGTTACCAATAGCCAGAACAACATCACCGACTTCATTGCCACTCAGCTTGAATGGCAAAACTGGTAATTGTTCAAGTTCGATCTTGATTACAGCCAAATCCGTATCCGGGTCTGTACCCACGACTTTGGCTTCGGCACGACGTCCATCATGCAAAGCCACTACAATCTGGTCTGCCTGTGCAATCACGTGGTTATTGGTCAGGATATAACCATCAGGACGTACAATTACACCTGAACCTAAACTATTTTCATTTGGACTTTGACCAAACTGGTCTGGTAACTGATCACCGAAAAATTCACGGAAGACTGGATCTGTCAGTAAAGGATGCGCCTGCTGTTTTACTTTTTGTGTGGTAAAGATATTTACCACCGCAGGTGCTGCGACTTTCACTGCGGCACTATAGGAGACAACGCCTCCAGAACGCGAAGTATCGATCAACGGTTCTACTTTTTCAGCAGGCATTTTTACGCCATCCGGCGCAATCGGTGATTTAGGTTTCTGCAGCTGCTGCCACCCCAAAAAACCGATAATGACTAAAATCAGTAACACCCAAGGTAACCATGTAAAGGTACGGCGCACTTTGCTATCCTCTAAAATATTTTAATTCGTTGATGACTAAGTAATTTGTATCCTATTGTAATGCCAAATACATAACTAAACACAAAAAAATCCACAGAGATTTGTGCTGCTTTAGTTACAATTGGACATATGAATAAGAATTGGCAAGTTCATAAACTGACAGGAATTTTATGGCGAATTTAAACGATATTATCCGCTGGTGCGATCAGACTTTGGCATCTTCCGAATTTAAGGACTATGCACCGAATGGCTTACAGATCGAAGGCCGCGCTGAAGTCAATAAAATTTTATGTGCCGTTACTGCTTCCCAAACTGCGATCGAAGCTGTGATTGAACAAGGTGCCGATTTGTTACTGGTTCACCATGGTTATTTCTGGAAAGGTGAAGCCTACCCGATTACCGGGATGCGTGGTAAACGAATTAAAAGCCTGATCCAAAATGATATTTCGCTTGTTGGTTATCACCTGCCTTTAGATAGCCATCCAACTCTGGGAAATAATATTGCGATTGCAGACCTGCTGGAACTGGAAAACCTGGAACAGCTTGATCCGAGTGAGCGCCGTCCAATTGGGAATATTGGTTATTTAAAACAGGCCATGACGCCAGAAGGATTCAAGGCCTATGTATCAGAAAGACTGGGCTATGATGCGTTGCATTTACCTGCCGAAAAAAGCCTGATTCAAAAAGTCGGTTTCTGTACTGGTGGTGCACAGGATTATATTCATAAAGCAGCGGCACAAGACTGTGATGCTTATATTTCTGGCGAAGTCAGTGAGCGTACTTTTTATGATGCTCAGGAACTGGATGTGCATTATTATGCCTGCGGCCACCACGCCACTGAAAAATATGGTGTACAACGTCTGGCTAAAGCTATTTCAGAACAATTTAATATTGAGTATAGTTATTTCGAATTAAACAATCCGATTTAATTTCGATTGGCAAGTAGATGAGTGGCTTTATCTTTAAATTTTCAGGCTTTATTCTGTATTGTTATTTATACACAGTCCCATTTTTGCCTAAGAATCTATTACAATAACGCCACTTATTGTCAAAACCCAGCAAAATGCAAGGAATTGAAAACATGACAACCATTACTTTACCACCATTACCATACGACTACGACGCTCTTGCTCCACACATCAGCAAAGAAACTTTAGAATACCACCACGACAAACACCACAATACTTATGTGGTTAACCTGAACAACCTGATCGCTGGTACTGAGCTTGAAGGCAAAACTCTAGAAGAAATCATCAAAGCAACTGCTGGTGATCCATCTAAAGCAGGTGTATTTAACAACGCTGCACAAGTATGGAACCACACATTCTACTGGAACTGCTTGACTAAAAACGGTGGCGGTAAAGCAACTGGCGCTTTGGCTGCAAAAATTGACGAAGCTTTCGGCTCTTACGAAAAATTCGCTGAAGAGTTCGCAACTGCTGCTGCAACTCAGTTCGGTTCAGGTTGGGCTTGGTTAGTTGCTGATGAAGTAAACGGTAACCTGTCTATCCTTAAAACTTCAAATGCTGACACTCCAATGGCACACGGTAAAATTGCTGTGTTGACAATCGATGTTTGGGAACACGCTTACTACATCGACTACCGTAACGCTCGTCCTAAATACATCTCTACTTTCCTAGAAAGCCTGGTGAACTGGGATTACGCAAACGCGAAATATGCTGGTCAACCTGCTGGTGTTGAGAAATAATTTTTATTTCCAGCTTAAAAAAATCACCCTTTATGGGTGATTTTTTTATTTTTAGGTCTGAGATGCATATTAAAAAAGCAAATGATTCATTTCTTTACAGGAATTGATTGACGGTCTTTGTTTTCCTGCCTAAAATGCGCATCAGATTCTCCAATAGCTCAGTCGGTAGAGCGACGGACTGTTAATCCGCAGGTCCCTGGTTCGAGCCCAGGTTGGAGAGCCAATCTATTCTCCCATAGCTCAGTCGGTAGAGCGACGGACTGTTAATCCGCAGGTCCCTGGTTCGAGCCCAGGTGGGAGAGCCAAGATTCTAAAAAAACCCACTCACTGCGAAGTGGGTTTTTTTATGCCGGTATTTTTCGGATTAAATATCTATATGAGTCTTGTTTGTAGTTTTAGCGACTCGCAACCATGGCAGAGAATAATCACGCACCCCCTCTACCTTTAATCTGGGTTACATAAACATAACATTTTGAACTACAATCATTTTTGATTATTTTTAAAACACTTGATTCAGTTTTTTCAGCTTTTTTATAAAAGTGCCTTGACCCCTTTTTAAATCTCTCTATAATCGCTTGCAGATTCTCCAATAGCTCAGTCGGTAGAGCGACGGACTGTTAATCCGCAGGTCCCTGGTTCGAGCCCAGGTTGGAGAGCCAATCTATTCTCCCATAGCTCAGTCGGTAGAGCGACGGACTGTTAATCCGCAGGTCCCTGGTTCGAGCCCAGGTGGGAGAGCCAAGATTCTGAAAAACCCACTCATTGCGAAGTGGGTTTTTTTATTCTTTTCTCTTTTATGATCCGTGTTTGATTTGAGTCAGTTTATATTCTTTGTGATTGGCTGTCTGGCAAGCTTTGCCTTAATTTGCCTGCTCTTCCCTCATCTGTTTACCCGCCAGAAGAAATTCTATCCCAAGCGTGTCATTACAGCTTTCGAAAGCAAGATGTTTACTCGCCTGAAAGATGCTTTTCCGCATCATCACATTCTGGCACAGGTCGCATTTAGTGCTTTGATTACGCATGACAATATGAAAATGCGCAGCAAGTTTAACCGCAAGGTGACCGATTTTGTGGTGATGGACCGGGAATATAATGTGGTGGCGATTATAGAACTGGATGACCCCACCCATATTGGCAAGGAACAGGAAGATGCGGAACGCGATGCAATGCTGATTGCTGCCGGCTATACAGTCGTCCGCTACACTGAAATTCCAACGATCCGGCAGCTACAAAGAGATTTAAGATAAATAGTTTAATGAGAGGAATTCGTTTCAGCTTCGGAAGCAGCTTGGGTTGCTTTAGCCTCCTGCTCTGCCTTTGATTTTTCAGCCGCTTCGCGCGCTTCAATCCGGGCAATCATATCTGCCTGTTGCTGCTTATATTTTTCCTGATTTTTTGCATCGCTATTAACTGCCAGAAATGCCATCGTCACTAAAAAAATCGGCACACATAAAGCCAGGGTTCCAAAGATAAGCAGTTTTTTAATACTGCGGGGTTTTGTCTGTTCCGACATAACAAGCCTATACTGATAACCTATAATCCTGAGTCACTATAACAAACTTAAATGATTGCTCAAGGCCTAGCCTTACAAGGAATAGAAAAGGAGCCGAAGCTCCTTTTAGGATTAAGGACTGACAGAAATACCTGAAGGCATATAGGTATTGATGAAGGTCAGCAGCTGGGTTCTGCTTTGTACAATAGCCTCGGTATGTGATGCGTCTTGTACCGGTACAAAAGTCACTGTGGTTCCCATATCTTTCAAGCCTTGTTGTAAAGTATTTGTCACTGGATATGGAACAGCCATATCTGCAGTACCTTGAATGATCATCACAGGAACATTAATTTTTTCAGTTGCAGGCTGATTATTCTCAAGGAACTTTTCAACCGACGAATTATTCTGGAAGTTTTCTACTAATCCTGGATAGTCTACAACCGTTTTTTCCGGATTATTCACCAGATAATCATCAATATCTTGCACATATTCAGTAATCAATGGCCCTAAACAAAGTCCATTTTCTCCAGTCGTGCCTTCCGCCTTTTCAGCCACAATCCCTGCACGGCTTGAAAATATATTGCGATAGTTAAAGCCTGGTTCATAAGCTTTAATCCCGACAGCAACATAAGCCGCATAAGCCAGTAATTCTGCATAGACTGCTTTCGCAGCATTATCTTGCCCAGCCTCAACCAAGGCACTAAGCGCTTGCGGTGCTACTTCACTGATAATATAACCCAGACTTGAAGCCGGAGCTGCTGCAACTGCTGCCTTATAATTTGGATCTTCATCGGCAAACTGGGCTGTGGCAAGTGATGCGTGCCCTCCCTGGGATTGTCCCACTGAGACCCAGGCACCATTAAATCGATTTCCCTGTTGTTCCTTAAAGGCTCTTACTGCATAGATAGCCGATTGTGCCGCACTTTTTAAATTTAAATAAGGATGGATCCCCCGAGTACCTAATCCTTCATAATCGGGTGCAACAATCACATATCCCTTTGCAAGCAAGCTGCTGGCCAATCCTCTAAAATTATTATTCAGCTGGTTATTACTTGGTGCACAAGAATCACCGCTACCCACCGTGCCATGTTCCCAAACCACCACCCGCCATCCGTCTTGAGGTTGAGGTGTATTTGGATAAAACACCGTGGCTGTCGCTTCAGCCCGCTCACCATTTACGTTTGGCATATTATAGCGTATGACTTGAATATCCGAAGCTTCAGGCAAGGTATCCTCATCATAAGATTGTTGACTTAAAAATACCCTTTCCTGTGGTCGGAACGAATCATTATCATCGTCATTACACGCAGTCATGAACAATGACATGGAACATACCAGTGCCAGACAGGTTTTTTTGAAACCGTTTTTCACTACATTATTCATATTCTAATCCCTTATTGTTGTTTATGATTTTCATGAAGAATCTTGAATTAAGCATAAAAAAAAGCACCCTTATAGGATGCTTTTGTTATGAGTCGACAAGGTGCATTTACAGAAGCGCGGCAAAGATTCCAAGGAAAATCATTAGCCCCACCCAGCGGTTATGACGGAAGGCCCAGAAACAGCGCTGCGGGTCCTTATCTCGAGTTTTTGACCATTGATAAATAAAATCAATTGCGACTGCGAGCAGACCCATCAAGCCAAATGGAATCAGCAAATCCTCAATCCATAATGCTGCGCCAATCAAGACCAGACTTAAAGCCTGTAAGGTACTAATGATCTGAATATCATGCTGACCAAACAAAATGGCTGTGGATTTCACGCCAATCTTTAAATCATATTCACGATCGGTAATTGCATACTGCGTGTCATAGGCCACGGTCCAAGCCAGATTGCCAAAATAGAGAAGCCAACAAGTTAAATCTGGCGTCTGCCCGACGGCAGTATAGGCCATTGGAATTGACCAGGAAAATGCAGCTCCCAAAAATACCTGCGGCAAATGGGTATAGCGTTTCATAAACGGATAAATGAACGCTAAAAACAAGGCTCCAAAGGACCAGTAAAAGGTTTCAATCGGCAGGAAAAATAACAGGCAGGCACTGGCTACGACGAGCACCAGAAAGACCATCACTGCTTCTTTAGCACTAATAATACCGGTGGCTAAGGGACGGGTTTTGGTACGCTCGACATACGCATCCACTTTACGGTCGGCAAAGTCATTAATGGCACAGCCCGCTGCGCGCATAAAAATTACACCTAGAATCATCAGCACTAGAATACTGAGATCAGGAATTCCTTTTGCTGCGACCCATAGCGCCCACATGGTCGGCCAGAAGACCAGCTCTGTGCCAATTGGCTTATCAAAACGACAAAGATAATAATAGGCGCTCAGACGTTCACGCCAGCTAATTGCTTGTACAGTTGCCATATCAAGTTAAGCCTGTTGATTTTGTATAAAGTGTTCAAATGCCGGTAAAAATGTTTCTTGTACGATAAATTTACAACCATGCCAAGTATAGCAGCTCTGGCGGGTCCAGCCCTCTTCCAGATAAATCACACGCCGTTCACACTGTGGATTGGTACGCTGGAATAATAGGCAGCCAATCGGCTTCGATCCAATATGCTGGAATATCCGCGCACGTTTTTGCAGGCTTAAAATTGGAAATATACTTTTGGCTTTGACCCAAGGCTGTTCTTCACAGCCATATAAATAGCTTTCCCGTACCCAAGACGTATGATGATGTGGCATCTGCATCCAACGGGCATCCACAAATTCCAGACGCTGAAAATGTTCCTGCTGTGGTTCTACCCGGAACTGACCACCAGCCAGATCTGTTAACTGCTGCGTCAATGATCCTGAGGCATACAGCCACTCTCGAAGTGCTGTAGGCATCTGCTGTCTATTCGGATTTTTAAATTTTACACTCACAATGTTATCAACTTCACGATTAGGCATTATCTGTCTTGGCAATCACTTCATATTTTCCACTTGGCAGCTTTTTCAAAATCATGCCATCTGTGGTGAGATAAAAACTTTGGGGGTAGTCATAGTCCAGAGCCAGCTCAGGATGACGTAATGCCACAAACTCAACCTGTTTATAACCTTCAGGTGTACGCGCAACATCTACATAGGTCACTTCAGAAAAATTCAGTTTAAAGCCTTTACTATGATCCTGAGGATCAATCCAAGGAAAAAAGCCGGTATGTCTTTTACGTTGTGCCATAACTTCATATCTTTGATCAATAACAGCATCATACAAAAAAACCCGCACAAAGGCGGGTCTTTTTTACAGTGAAATTCAGATCAGAATTACAGGCTGTAGTACATGTCGAATTCAACTGGGTGAGTAGTCGTATTCAGACGACGTACATCTTCAGTCTTAAGTTCGATATAGGCATCAAGCATTTCTTTAGTGAACACGCCACCTTTAAGCAGGTAGTCATGATCTTCTTTAAGAGATTCAAGTGCCATTTCAAGGCTGTGCGCCACTGTAGGGATTTTCGCTTCTTCTTCAGGAGGAAGATCGTACAGGTTCTTGTCAGCAGCTTCACCTGGGTGAATCTTGTTTTGGATACCGTCGATACCCGCCATCAACAATGCAGCGAAACCTAGATACGGGTTCATCATTGGATCAGGAAAACGTGCTTCAATACGTTTGCCTTTAGGGCTAGAAACGTAAGGAATACGGATAGAAGCTGAACGGTTACGCGCTGAGTAAGCAAGCATAATCGGTGCTTCGAAGTGAGGTACCAAACGTTTGTATGAGTTTGTAGATGGGTTAGTGATCGCATTCAATGAACGAGCATGTTTGATCACACCACCGATGAAGTACAATGCCATTTCTGAAAGGCCTGCATATTCATCACCAGCAAACAAGTTCTTGCCATCTTTAGAGATCGACATGTGCACGTGCATACCAGAACCGTTATCGCCTACCATTGGTTTAGGCATAAAGGTTGCAGTTTTAGCGTATTGGTGCGCAACGTTCCAAACAGCATATTTGAACTGTTGTACTTCGTCAGCTTTACGAACCATTGTGTTGAAGCTCACACCAATTTCTAACTGGCAAGACGCAACTTCGTGGTGATGTACTTCTACACGACCTGGGCCCATGATTTCTTCAATTTTTGCACACATGTCTGCACGCATATCTTGATGAGAATCAACAGGAGGAACTGGGAAATAACCACCTTTAACACGTGGACGATGACCTGAGTTACCTGCTTCGTAATCTTTACCAGTAGACCAAGCAGCTTCTTCAGCGATCAATGTGTGGCGAGCACCAGACATGTCGATGTCCCATTTCACTTCGTCAAATACGAAGAATTCTGGTTCTGGACCGAAGAATGCAGTATCACCGATACCTGTAGATTTCAGGTATTCTTCTGCACGGCGAGCAATCGAACGTGGGTCACGTTCATAACCTTGACCAGTTGATGGTTCGATAACGTCACAAGTCACAACAACAGTTGGCTCTGCAAAGAACGGGTCGATGAAACCTGTTTCTGCATCTGGACGTAAGATCATGTCCGATGCTTCGATGCCTTTCCAACCTGCGATTGAAGAACCGTCAAACATTTTGCCGTCTTCAAACGTATCTTCATCAATACTGTCTGCTGGATAAGTAACGTGCTGTTCTTTACCCTTGGTATCAGTAAAGCGAAAATCGACCCATTTTGCGCCACTTTCTTGTATGAGTTGAAGGACCTTGTTCGCCATGCTCATTTTGCTCCGATGTTTTTTGTTGCACTCGCAAAGTGCGTGTTAGAAGTTGGTATCTATTAAGCAATTAGCGTACCAACTTTTAAAAGTATATCTAAAATCTTGAAATCTTTATAAGAAAACATAGAAAGATAAAAATACCTTGTCGCTATTATACTGTGACTTAAACTAAATGCACTATATTCAAGCATTCTTCCTGAGATTTGTTGCAGGTATTTTTTTAGCGCACCTAAATAGTGCAATGATTTCATATTAGGTAAGAATAGGAGCACTTTTCAGTGAGGATTTGCGTTTTTATGCTAATTTAGTTTAAAAAATATTCAATTCCGTTTAATTCTGGTTAAGTTTTATCAGTTACAAAGCGTGATCTGTAGGTTTATGTACTTAAAAAGATCACTATTTTGAGTCACTTTTATTCAAATTGTCGATCTTATCGTTTGATTTATCCCATGCATTATTATTCAAATGATGTTTTTTTTCAGCATCATTATTTTAATCATTTAAAACTTATTTATTTTTAATCGCAGATTCAAATACCAAGTGCGACATATTTGTAGTTAGTTGAAAAAGTTAGGTGTATTAAAATCATTAGACTTTTTTCAACTCGCAATTGGAAAGCACCCAATGAAGAAATACACCCAACTTTCTCAAGATGAAAGATACGAAATTTATGCTGCTTTGAAAAGCAAATCTTCAATCTCTACCCTTGCCAGGGAGCTTGGACGTTCTCGATCAACCCTTTATCGTGAGATCAAAAGAAATACTGGAAAACGTGGATATCGAGCTCAACAGGCAGAGAAATTTTCAAGTCAAAGACGATATCGATCCTCTTCACAAATGACGGATTTTGCTCTCGTTTATATTCGTTATCTGATTGGCTTAGATTGGTCTCCTGAGCAAATTTCAGGTGCTTTAACACAACGAGGTTGGCTTGATGTGCCTTCACATGAATGGATTTATCAGTACGTCTATCTAGATAAATCTAAAGGCGGTAAGCTCCACATTCATTTAAGACATCAAAAGAAATATCGTAAACGAGGCTATAAAAATACAGACCGTAGAGGCCAACTCGTTGATAGAACAAGTATTCACTGTCGCGATGAGGTCATCGAGAAACGTCAACGCCTAGGTGATTTTGAAGGTGATACCGTGATAGGCAAGAATCACAAGGGGGCATTATTAACTCTGGTTGAGCGCAAAAGCTTGTATGTACATATCGTTCATTTGGGACAAACTAGAACCACAACTAAAACGATCTCGTGTGCTTTAGCATGTTTGCGCAGCAGTCATGCCTACAGTGTAACCTTTGATAATGGTAAGGAGTTCTCCGAGCACCGGCGGATAACGGAAGCAGGAATAGAGACGTACTTTGCAGATCCATACAAGTCGATTCAACGAGCCAGAAATGAAAATACCAATGGTCTGATCAGGCAATATCTGCCAAAATCATCTTCGTTTGATGAAGTGTCAAATGAACAAATAGAGCAGATAGAATTTGCTCTCAATCATCGCCCTAGAAAAACACTAGGCTGGTATACGCCTAGTGAAGTTATGGCTGGTTTTTATACTGTTGCACTTGCTGCTTGAATCCGCCAATTAAAAAAATAATAACTGCAATATTTATTTAAACTTACTTTTCGTCAGTTAATTACTTATACGCACATTTAAAATGCCTAAAAGGCTGTGAGCTAATCACCAGCCTGAAAATTGAAAAATTATTGCGCCCGATGTGGCTATTTTTTGCTATGATGAGGCGTGCTTTATTTTCACACAATGAAATCAACGATTTAGTCGTGTATTCCCTAGACTTGCAACAAGTCCCGATAAAGCTCAATCTGGATCACTTTAGCACAGTTAAGTGCAATAATTTCAATAGGTTAAGCTCATGCTTCTAATGATCGACAACTATGACTCCTTTACTTATAACATCGTCCAGTATTTTGGCGAACTGAATCAAGAAGTAAAAGTAGTCCGCAATGATGCCGTGACATTGGAGGATATTGAGCGATGGCAACCCAAGTATCTTGTGATTGGTCCTGGTCCATGTTCGCCAAGTGAAGCTGGAATTTCGATTCCTGCCATTCAGCATTTTGGCGGCAAGATTCCCCTGCTCGGTGTTTGTCTGGGGCATCAAAGTATTGGTCAGGCTTTTGGCGGCGATATTATTCGTGCCAAACGCGTCATGCATGGTCGCTTATCTGACATGTATCACAGCGATAAAGGTATTTTCAGCAACCTGTCGAATCCTTTTTCTGCAACGCGTTACCACTCGCTGGTGATTGATCAGGCCACTTTACCAGAATGTCTGGAAGTGACCTGCTGGACCAATGAAGAAGATGGCTCTATGGAAGAAATCATGGGGATTAAACATAAGACACTACCGATTGAAGGTGTGCAGTTCCATCCGGAATCAATCCTGAGCCAGCATGGTCATCAGATCTTTAAAAACTTTCTTGAAATTTACGCATAATGGGCAAAACGCAAGTCATGAATATTCAACAAGCTTTAAGCAATATTACTAAAAACATTCACCTGACTCAGGAACAAATGGAAGACGTGATGCGCACCATTATGTCTGGCGAAGCAACCGATGCCCAGATCGGTGCTCTGCTCATGGGTCTACGCCTGAAAGGTGAAAGTATTGACGAGATTACCGCTGCAGCACGTGTCATGCGTGAACTCGCAACCAAAATCGATGTCAATGATGTCCCTCATCTGGTGGATATCGTCGGTACAGGCGGTGATGGACAAAACCTGTTTAACGTATCTACCGCTTCTGCTTTTGTAATTGCAGCAGCTGGTGCAACCATTGCCAAACATGGTAACCGTGGTGTTTCCACCAAATCAGGTTCTTCAGATTTACTGGAACAGGCAGGCATTAATCTTGATTTGAATATGCAGCAAACCGAACGCTGTATCCGTGATATCGGTGTTGGCTTCCTGTTCGCGCCTAACCATCACAAAGCCATGAAATATGCGATTGGTCCACGTAAAGAACTGGGTATTCGTAGTATTTTCAACCTGCTCGGCCCACTTACGAATCCGGCCGGTGTAAAACGTTTGGTCATCGGCGTATTTTCCAATGAACTTTGCCGTCCAATCGCTGAAGTCATGAAACAGCTCGGTGCTGAACATGTGATGGTCGTACATTCACGTGATGGCTTAGATGAAATCAGTCTGGCTTCTTCTACCCATGTGGCTGAGCTGAAAAACGGTGAAATCACTGAATGGGAAATCATTCCTGAACAGGTTGATATTGAATCACAAACCTTAACCGGTTTAATTATTGAAAGCTCAGCAGAAAGTCTGGCTTTGATTAAAGATGCCTTAGGCAAGAAGAAATCTGAGATCGGTCATAAAGCTGCCAATATGATTGCCCTAAATGCCGGTGCTGGTATTTATGTATCAGGCCTGACTTCAAGCTATAAGCAAGGTGTGGCATTGGCACAGGATATTATTTATGGTGGCCAGGCGCTGGAAAAAATGAGCGTGCTCTCTGAATTCACCAAAACCATCAAACAATACGAAGCTTAATACGGTCAGGAATTTGAATCATGGTTGATATTGCAAATACAATTTTGGGTAAAATTGTTGATCGTAAGAAAGAAGAGTTCGCTCTCCGTCTTAAGCAGAAAAGCTATAAGGATATCGAAGAACTGGCACAAGGTGCGACACCAGTCCGTGGCTTTGCCCAATCTTTAATGTCTAAATGCCCAGGTGTAATCGCTGAAATTAAAAAGGCTTCTCCGTCCAAAGGCGTGATTCGTGAAAACTTCAATCCTGCAGAAATTGCGGCGCAATATCAGGATGCCGGCGCTGCCTGTTTATCTGTACTGACTGATGTGGATTTTTTTCAGGGTGCTGATGAATATATTCAGATTGCCCGTTCGCACTGTGACTTGCCTGCGTTGCGTAAAGACTTCCTGATCGATCCTTATGGCGTGATTGAAGCGCGTGCCCTGCATGCAGACTGTATTTTGCTGATCGTGGCCTGTCTTTCTGATCAGCAGTTAGAGGAAATGTCTAAAACTGCGTTCGAGCATAATCTGGATGTACTGGTTGAAGTACATGATGAAGAAGAATTAGGGCGTGCTTTAAAACTTTCTGATCGTTGTCTGCTGGGTGTGAATAACCGTAATTTAAAAACTTTTGATGTCGACCTGAATACATCATTACGTCTGAAAAAACTACTGGATCCTTCACGCCTGCTGGTCACTGAAAGCGGTATTGCGATCCCTGCTGATGTTGCGATGATGCAAGAACATGATATTCATGCTTTCCTGGTCGGTGAAAGTTTCATGAAACAGCCACGCCCGGATCATGCTTTCCGTGATTTATTCGGTGAGCCTGAATCAGTTTAAAATATTAAGTATAAAAAAAGCCCCGGCTCAGCATGGGGCTTTTTTTTCTATTAACTAATTTAATTCATTTAATACTAAGTTAAATGATCAAAATAAGAGATTAATTTTTCAAATTCTGGCAGTTCAGAATAGTACTCATCCGCCTTGATTTCATTTGCCCAATCTACTTTAGAGTTCAGACAAAAATTCAGTCTGTGCTGAATTTTGGGTACTTGATCCAGAAGCCCTAAAGGAATCCAGATCAATGCAATAGTACCTACCTGATTCGGTACAGGCGAGCCACAGTGTTGACAAAAATGAGAACGAAATCCGGTCTCTTTTTGATAACAGGAAATGGAAGCGTGTCCTGAGGTCCATTCAAAATATTGCTGATGAACTAAAGTTGCTGCATTCGCGGCCGTACCACTCTGTTTACGACATAAACTGCAGTGACAATGATACATGGTCTGAATATTCGTATTTATTTTGAACTGGACATTGCCACACAAACAACTGCCTGAATAACTCATTTTTAATTTTCCAGGTTTGATTGATTTATATTTAAAGAGAGATGTTCCATCGAGGCAACTGTTAAAATAATAAAAGGAGAATATTCATGAATTATTTTCTATTTAAGGTTCATCAAACTATACAATATTAGAAAACCACCCAGAAATTAAAGCTGGGTTTAGGATATGTTGTATTTAATGCAATTCATTTCTCCTTTCAGTCATTTAAGACTATAATTTACCAAATTCAGTATCCCTCCCGTTTCCAGATTATGAGCAAACACGATTCTTCGCTTTCTAAAGATCAGTACAATTTACTGAAAGATCTTAAAAAGCAAATTAGTCATCCTCAGCCTAAGGCTGAACCTGTTGCCCCTGTCGTGAAAACAGCGGAGCAGGAACAGGCGGAAGACCTCGATCTATTTCGCAAACAGATGCAAGGCGTACAAAAAATTGATGCCGGCAATATTGCGAAAATTGAAAAATCTTCCAAGAAAAAAGTCGATGCACAAATCTTGGCCAAGCGTGCTGCTGCCGAAGGTCCCATGCATACCGATGAAACCGTGCTGTCTGATACACAAGCCGTGCTCAATCCGGTTGGCAGTCAGGCGAGCTTAAGCTACCGCATTGCGACCTTGCAGCATAAGGTTTTTGAAGACCTGAAAGCGGGAAATCTGCGTTGGTTCGAAGCTGTCGACCTGCATGGTTGTACGGTCGAAGAAGCACGTCAGGCTGTGCTTCAGATTATCCAGATCGCTAAAGATGAAAACCAGAACGTGATCAAGATCGTACATGGCAAAGGGCCAGAAGCAATCTTAAAAACTTATGTCAACGGCTGGCTACGTCAGCACCGTGATGTTCTGGCCTTTGTCAGTGCTCCTGAAAAACAGGGTGGCACTGGTGCAGTTTTAGTTTTGCTAAAACGTGCAGAAAAAAATCCAAAGTTTAAACAGTAAGCGGATTTACCCCACAAAACAAGGCATTGTAAAAGATTTCTGCTACAATGCCGTCTTTGTTCATTCTCAGTTTAAGTGAATACGTCATATGACTATGCAGCAATCTTACGCAAACATTCTTACTGCCGTTGGTGAAGATCTCAATCGCCCTGGTCTCAAAGATACGCCCGTGCGTGCTGCGAAAGCGTTTTCGTATTTAACCTCAGGGTATAGCCAGACTCTGGAAGAAGTGACCAATAGTGCGGTTTTTCCATCAGATAACCGTGAAATGGTTTTAGTGAAAAATATCGAATTTTATTCACTCTGCGAACACCATTTATTGCCATTTTATGGCCGTGTACATATTGCCTATTTACCTGAAGGCAAAGTATTGGGGCTATCTAAATTTGCACGTATTACTGAAATGTTTGCCCGTCGTTTGCAGATTCAAGAAAATCTGACCCAGCAAATCGCAGAAGCGGTTGCTGAAGTCACCAATGCACGTGGTGTGGCTGTAATGATTGATTCAGCACATATGTGTATGATGATGCGTGGTGTTGGCAAACAGGAATCAACGACGCGTACGGTGTCATTTATCGGTGACTTTAAAACCGATAAAGAAGTCCGCCGTGAGTTTTTAGGCGCTGTACCAGAAAGTTATTAATATAGATTCATAAATGAAAGCCTCAATTGATATTGGGGCTTTTTTACACGATGAGGTTATGAAAATGTCATCTATTTGGATTGCGGGTCGAGGTTTAGGTCAGGCTGAAGAAAGTATCGATTATCCACGTCCAGACCGGCTGGTTAAAGGTAATCCTAAACGCTTGACCCAGAGTGCCTATCAACATCCCAATATGGATTGCGGGATCTGGCAATGTGAAGTGGGTGCCTGGAATATCGTATTCGCTGAAAATAAACAGGAATTCTTTCAGATAATCGAAGGGATCGTCCGTTTACATGATGCTCAAGGACAATCCTTTGTTGAAATCAAGGCAGGTGAAGCTGGCATTATTCCACCCGGTTTTGTTGGCACTTTTGAAGTGGTTAAAGCCGTTAAAAAATATTATGTCGTGGTAGAAAGTTAAAACATAAGTACGAGTTTAATATCTTCATCAGTTAAGGAATTTTGCGATCAATTCCTTAACTTTTCTACGTATTCACTCAATTTCTTAAAATTTAATTCCTACATTCTTTTCAAAAATTTATCTTATTAACTTAGTTTCCTTCCTTTAAAAAATAAACAGATTGATGCTGCATAATTAATTTCCTGACTACATTTCCTGCCATGTTTAAATACAGACCTTTTGTTTAGAAGTCTGCATGATCCAAGTATATAAATTCTGGAAACAGCCATGAGTAAAAAGCAGCTTGATCCGCCTAAACGCCCTTCACGTGTTCATTCAAATAGTTTTGACTATAGTCTGGATTTTAAGAAAATTGATTTCCGTAAACGTCCGGACTTATACCGGATTGGACGCGGTGAGCAAGGCGTGCTTTTAGTAGAACCTTATAAGTCGGAAATCCTGCCCCACTGGCGTTTTGCAGATGCTGAAAAAGCCCAAGTCAGTAGTAAAAAAATTTATGCTCTATTTCTGGAATATTTAAAACAGGAAGATTTCGTCGGGGCTGATATGGCACGCAAGTTTTTACAAATGGGTTATACCCGCGCCCGGCGTTATGCCAATCATAAAGGCGGCAAAAAATACGATGGCCCGGTTCCAGATGATAAAAAGGGCTTAAGTGGTGCACATGGGCGTGAGGAATTGCCGCGCAGTTCTGAAGATCCGGTTAAAGCTGCTGCAGCCAAAATATTTAAACAAAAATGGGATGAAGCCAAAATCCATCCCGAATATGTGCGGCAAAAACAGCAATTTCAGGCTGCGATTCAGCAGCAAATTTTAAATTAGACAGACGCTTTTTGTGCGCCCTGAATTTGAGAAGGTTGCGCCAGATAGACCCGGTTACGCCCCGTATTTTTAGCCATATACAATGCAGCATCTGCGGCATCCAGAAATCTTTGGTAATCCGGATGACCATCAAATAACGCACAGCCAATACTGACTGTGAGTCTGAATTGCTGTCCTTGAACCGTATTGATCAAGCCATGCTCTACATATTTACGGATATTTTCAGCAATGTTCAGCGCGCGTCTTTCATCGGAATCGACCAGCAGCAGCAGGAATTCCTCACCACCGACACGGAATGCATAGTCACTACCCTGAATGTATTTCTGTAGGGCATCCGCAATAAACTTTAAGGCCAGATCGCCAGCTGCATGACCATATTTATCATTAATGGCTTTGAAGAAATCGGCATCAATCGCTAGCAAGGATAATGGTGTCTGGTTATCACGAGAGAAATTGATTTCACGTGAAATAATGGTATTTAAATAACGGCGATTCAATAACTGGGTTAACGAGTCATTTCCAGATTCGATATAATCTGCAACCTGGAATAATTGATCGACCAGGTGCTGTATTTCACGGTTTAAATCACGAATACTTTGAATCAGATTCAGCATCTGATCTTTTTCAGTACATTTCAGCACTGCCTGATTTAGCGTATCGATCTGATAAATTCGCTCGATAATTAAATCGACCTGATCAGAACCGGTAAAGGCATAAGACGCTTTATGAATAAACCATAAGCCAAATTCTGACTTGGACAGCATTTGATGTCTAATGCCTGTAGTGCCAGAAAAGACCTTGAACATCAGCTCATTTTCCCAATCCAGCAATGAACTGCGCTGCTTATCTTTTTGTACCGCGACATCCTGCATTGCAGAAAATACCCGGTAACTGTGCTTCATTTCCTGATTCTGGACTGATTTTGCCTCATAGGAACGACACATAATTTCTGTGGCAAATCCCATGATTTGTACAATATAGCTACAGGTAGTAAGCATGTTCGGCTGCGGATTTAAACTCAGCAATTCAAACATTTTGCGCTGAATTTCTCGTACACCGCGCATAATCAGCCAGGATGGAATCCCAACGCGTGCATGCACATGTCCAACGATATTCTGTTTTTGCACGGCTTCTGCATAACGCTTATTCAGCGCCACACTGAAACTTTCTGAAAGCCATTGATGTAAAGTATCGCGTAAACGCTGCTGAATCAGCTCATCAGTAAAATATTGAGAGGCTTCTTCTTCCAGAAGCATATTTTTATAGAATTCTTCTACCAGTACCGACGAGTGGTCTTGAATAAACTGAAATGCGTGTAGCAAATCATCCGATGAATAATTTTGACAGATCTGCTTCCACTGCTCCGCCAGCATAGCCATACACTCATTATTCATATAACTTTTCCCGATACTTTGCGATTTTCAGTGATATTATGTGAAAAATACAACAATATTCAGGCATTTTAACCCAATTACTGAATACAATCTTTGATAATATCGGTAGAAGTCTCCGAACATGAATTTATTTTAAACATTCAAATACAAGTCATTTGATCTATAAACTTTATTTACTCAATATTCGATGTTGTGTTAGCCAAATTAAAAATAATGGACTAAGCCCAGACTCCATTTTTCCCAGTCTTTCGAGTCCTGTTGCTGATATTCCCAGCTCACCCGAATGGCATTTTGTGCATTCCATGCATATTGCAACTGGCTTTTTAATTTCAGCTGCCACTGATGGGAGTCTTCCCAATACGGTAATTCCACCTGTACTAGGCTATTGATCTGATCCGTCCAGATATTCTGACAACCCACCGTTGGCCCCATACCAATACGCCATCCTTTGTCTAGCGCTTTTCCGGCCTGTACATGATTTTGTAGCTGCACATAGCAGAGATGTTCAAGTGCTTCATTTGCCCAGCTATAGCCACCCCGAACCTGAAAATTGGCTACACCATGCTGCTGCTCGGTACTAAACTGGCCATGCTGATCTAGTGTTTCCTGTTTCCAGCCTAAATTAAAGCCCCAAGATAACGGTGCTTTAAATGCATTAATTGGGTTATAGGAATTTACTGTCAGTAGATCCAGGTGCTCCAGCTTCACGCGGTCATCACGGTATTGCAATGAACCATCCAGGAATAATAATTGGGTTCCTGTACGCAGCCCGCCTTGCGGGTCCATAAGGTCATGATAAGCCTGACGATGACCAAGCTGCACAAAAGTCTCACCCTGTACTTGCCCAGTTTCAAGAACGATATTTCGGGCATGATGGCTTTGAACCGGATCTATTTTTGGACGCTCTGGCTGCTGACGCTGTTTGTCTATCGCCAACTGACTTCTTAGGCCCAATAATTTGCGAAAGCGTGGCTGGGCAAAAGATTCATCTACTTCTTGACGAAGAAAATCCAGATATAAATGGTCGTAGGCCATTTCCAGAATCTTGGCCTGATCTTCAGCCGGATAACTTTGCAGCCTGGCTTCCATTTCAGAGGTTTCTGCATACGCTACCTGATGCGCAGTTTTTGCCAAGGATTTGCCATGTTGCCGGGCTTGAGCCAGCAATTGAGTTTCCAGGGCCGGACGGTAAGTCTTCTTCCTGATCAGTCCCTGCTGTTCCACAACTTTTAAAGTTTCGACCGGAATCGCGGCGGTATCGAATTGCTGCTGCAAGTTCAGTTCAGGACGCACCAGATCAAAAAGCCCTAGTAGACGATAGGCACAGTTATCATTAATGAAATAATAAGGGAAACTTACCTGCTGCATTTCCCAGAGATGCTTCACCAAAAATCCGGTTTCTTCAGGCGTCAGATTAAGTTCATATTCCCATAAATCACGGCTTTCAAAGTCACCATATTCCTTGACTTTGCGGTAATACGGCATCAAGGAATATTCACCCGGATATTGGCCGGTCAGCCCTTTCCAGGCAAAGGACCAGTTATCATTGCTGTCGACTGTGGCAGCATAATTGACTGCATAAGAAACCAGATTCAGTTGCTGTTGGTCTTTGGGATCCAGACGCAGCAAAGTATGACCAAACATGGAGCTGGGATTACCCATATAATCGGTGGCATAAATCAGGGTCGCCTGATAAGGCTTGACTTCATTCATCCAGCGATCAAAATCCGGGCAACTCGCTTCAGGCAGTTGCTGTTCAGAAATATTCAGCTGTTGCATTAACCATTGACTACGTGCCGGGAATTTACATCGTACAGACTGATTGGGTTCTGCAGGCTCAAACAATGCCTGTATATTTTGCTCCAATTCAAGTTGCAGGTCTGTCTTGCCCTGCTTTGCCAGAAAATAGCCTGCATAACTGACTTCACTTTTTCCTTCAGCATTGGCATACATCAAACGCTGCCAGGTCGAAGTCTGGTGCAATTTTTTTTGTGTGGCTTGTTCTAGATAAGCTTGAATATCTGGAGAAATTTCGGATGCAAAACTTAGCGGACTCCACAGCAAGGCTGAGAGCAAAACAGCATATTTCATTCAGTCTACGGTTCTTTTCAATTTTTATTTATAAGAAAACCCTGCCAGGACAGCAGGGTTTTTACAGCGATACTTAGATATAAGCTTTTAATACTTCATCTTTAGCCATGACTGTTTGTAGAGTACTTAACACTTGTAAAGTATTCTGGTTTTCTTCTGAATAGATTTCAGAAAAATTCTGCTTAGATACAGTGAAGAAACGTGCTTTGTCTTCTGCCTTGATATTTAGCAGTTCAGCCAGTACATTCAGGCTTTCACCTTCACCTACGGCCATATCACGTGCCAATGCCTCAGCATTTTCATTGGTAAAAGTCACAACTTGAGCCGTTACTGTACCGCCCTGGCTACATCCTAAAGTACCGAAAGTAATACCTAGCCACTGGTTAGTGAACAGCACGTTTGTTGTACCTGCAAGCAGCTTAGGAATAATGCCTGACTGGCCTGCCCATACCTGGCTACCAATACCACAACCTACATCTCTATCCGCCATCGCCATACCAGAACCCGTTGCCAATACCACAGCGAGCATAATCTTTTTTAACATACTTATTCTCCGGTTATTCTCATGCATCTTTTGTTATTACGCTAATGATGTAATCTTCATTACACATTCAGGAGAGTAGCGGGAAGTCTAATTTGGCGCAATGAAAAAAATGTCCAATTTACATAAACATAAACAGAATAGTTTTACCGGTTTTTTAGGCTCCAGTTACCTTGAGAATTACGCTGTCCTAGAATCTTTAATACCAGCACCAGACTGAGCAATAAAAGTAAATACCAGGAACCGAGCTTGCCCCAACCGACCATATGCCATTTTTCTACCTGGCTTGGATATAGCCAGATCTGATAAAAGGTACTGATATTCTCAGCCACCCAGATAATAAAGGCCAAAATCAACAGGACAGGTAACATCGGCAGCTGAAAAGCGTGCTGATTCAACTGAAATCGGATTTTGGTTTTCCAGAACATCACTACACTCCAGACAAATAACAGCAAGCGATAGTCCGGAATGAAGAATTTGCTCATGAAGTTGATGTAGGACAAGACTGCCAAAGCCAGCATATGGCTAAAGCGCGGCAATTTTTCAAATGAGACTTGGTATAAGCGTAAGGAACGTGCGAAAAAACTGCCGACAGCCGAATACATAAAACCGGCAAATAAAGGCACAGTCAGTATTTTAAAAATTGCAGGTTGCGGATATTGCCAGGATGCAATCGCCGGATGGGTCAGGAAAATTTCCATGACCATCGCCATGATATGGAACAAGGCAATTACTTTGGCTTCAGCCCAGGATTCTAGTTTGGTATAGAGCAATATCACCTGAATCAGTAAAGCGAAAAATAATAAATAGTCATAGCGGTAGAAACCGTAAAACAGTTCACTACCCATAGATGCGGTTTGTGCAAAAGCAAGAAGGAGCAGAATCCCAAATAAGGCAGCCGAAGCTGCCTTATAGGTAAATTCAAACCCTGATTTAAAAAAGTCGATCAACGTTTACATCCTAAAGATATTTAGCGCTGTACTCATGTACGGTATCAATAAATACTTTAGGATTGGCTGGATCCACCCACTGGGTAATGCCATGACCTAAGTTGGCTACATAGCCAGTTTTTTCACCGTTGGCATAGGCATCATGCAGCATCAGCTTGGTTGCTTTAGCAATCGCGTCCGGAGTGCCATATAAAGTCGCTGGATCCAGGTTGCCTTGTAACGCAGCACGACCTGCAACAGTCTGGCGTGCAACATTGAGCGGTGTGGTCCAGTCCAGGCCAAAGGCATCTGCACCGGTCGCAACCATTGGCTCTAGCCATTGACCGCCACCTTTGGTAAACAGAATCACTGGAATCTTGCGACCATCTTTTTCACGTTGCAAACCTGCCACAATTTTTTGCATATAATTAAGTGAGAATTCAATATATTCACGATGAGCAAGTGCCCCGCCCCAGCTATCAAAGATCTGTACCGCCTGAGCACCGGCATCAATCTGGGCATTTAAATATTCGGTTACGGCATCTGCCAAACGCTCTAATAAAGCATGCAGAACTTCTGGCTGTGCGTACATCATGTTTTTAGTGAAACGGAAGTCTTTACTCGAACCCCCTTCAACCATATACGTCGCCAAGGTCCACGGGCTGCCGGAGAAGCCGATCAATGGTACTTGCCCACCCAAAGCCGAACGAATGGTCGATACTGCATTCATTACATAATCAAGGTCAGACTTGGCATTAAATTTGGGTAAATTAGCCACATCCTGTTCAGTCCGCACAGTTTTGTGGAATTTCGGACCTTCACCTGCTTCAAAATAAAGACCCAGACCTAAAGCATCCGGAACAGTCAGAATGTCCGAAAATAAAATGGCCGCATCCAGCTCATAACGGCGTAAAGGCTGCAAAGTCACTTCACAGGCAAAGTCAGTATTTTTGCAAAGAGAAAGGAAATCCCCTGCTTTGGCACGTGTTTCTCGATATTCTGGTAAATAACGGCCTGCCTGACGCATCATCCATACAGGGGTAGTATCTACAGGTTCACGTAACAATGCGCGCAGAAAACGATCATTTTTTAAGGTCGTCATTCACTTTCCTATCTATCTTTGATATTGCCCACATCATAACAAAATGACTGCATTTTGAATAACTTCTCATGACTTTAAAAACCGATCATGTTAAGTGATCAAATGTGAGGAATTACACAAAAGAACTACTGCATCTCCACATTTTTTCTGTAATACTTATAGTGTTTTTTCACATAGTTAACGAAATATTTTTAAGGTTGAGTTACATGTTCGTTCGCACAATGCTCGCTGTGAGTCTAGGTTGCATTTTCGCAGGTACTGTTTTCGCTGCGTCTACTGCTGAACAACCATTAAATCCCCAAGTTGTCACTGATGTTGCGGTACAGGATCCGATTGATCCTTTAGCGACTGAAGCTTCGGCAGCACAAGCAGAAACTCGAATTAGTGCTCAAGAACAACAAGATCTGAAGAAAGCTTCTGAAGCATTAGATGTATTACAAAATACTGAAGACCAGACGGCCGATATCGGTGCTGCTTCAACCAAGACTAAAGCACCGACGAATTCTGCTGCTGCGAAAGCATCTTGGACTTTAGATGGCCTTAATAATGCAAGCTGGTATGAAGATATTGGTAAAGGTCAATTTCCGGTGTATGCACGTGCGCATGTCATGTTGAATAATGCCCATGCTTCTCCAGGTGCGATTGACGGTACTAGCGGTAAAAATACCTTGAAAGCGATCGCATCTTTCCAGCAAATGAATGGTATTAAACCAACAGGTACGTTGACTCAGGAAACTTGGGATGCCCTATTGGCTAAACAGGGTTCTAAGCCTGCTTTTGTGGAATACACCATCACTGAAGAAGACCTAAAAGGTCCTTATGCCGAATCTATTCCTTCTGACTATGCCTTACAGGCAAAAATGAAAGGTTTGTATTACACTCGCGTAACTGAAATGCTGGGTGAAAAATTCCATATGGATGAAGACTTTTTGAAAAAGTTAAATCCAAAAGCTACCTTTAAGAAAGCTGGGGAAAAGCTGATTGTTGCCAATATCCGCAATGAAGTTCCTGAAGATATTCATTTGATTGTGGCGCATAAAGGTGCTAAGCAGCTTTATCTGTTCAATAGCCGCAACCAGATGATTGCTTCTTTCCCGGCAACGATTGGTAGTTCAAGTACTCCATCGCCAACAGGAACTTATAAGGTGACTGGCGTAGCGAAAAACCCATGGTATAGCTACTCGCCATCTAACTTCGTTCAAGGCAATAACAAGAAACCACTTTCTTTACCACCTGGTCCAAACGGTCCTGTAGGTAATATCTGGATCGGTTTAAGCAAAAAATCATTTGGTATTCACGGTACACCGAATCCTTCTGCAATCTCTAAAACTGCGTCACATGGCTGTATCCGTCTGACTAACTGGGATGCGAATGATTTAGGCCGTAAAGTGAAATCAGGTGTAACTGTCCGTTTCCTTGAATAATCTTTATTTAAATACCTAAGCCCGCTTACGAGTGGGCTTTTTTTATACCTACATCCTTTTGTATCGTTGCAAAAATGCAATGATCTGTCGCCTGTTTATGATTTTTTAAGAATTAAAACAACGGTATGATGATCTCAAGTTAAAAATTAAAGTGAGATAAATCCATGAAAGCTTTTCTACATCCAAGTGAAAATCGTGGTCATGTAAAAATGGGCTGGCTAGAGTCTAAACACAGCTTCTCATTTGGCAACTGGTACAATCCGAACTATATGGGCGTGAGTGCATTACGCGTTATTAATGATGATCTGATTGATGCACATCAGGGCTTTGGTACCCATCCGCATGACAATATGGAAATTCTGACCTGTGTATTGAAAGGTACGATTACTCATCAGGACAGTATGGGCAATCATGGCGGTATTGCAGCAGGTGAATGGCAATTGATGAGTGCCGGAACCGGTGTACGTCATAGTGAAATGAACCAGGGTGATGAACAGGTACATCTCCTGCAAATCTGGATTATTCCGAATGAACGTGATGCTCAGCCGAATTATCAGCAAATTCGTCTGGATGCCAAAGAACAACCGAATCAATGGCATTTAATCTGTGGACCGAATGACAATGCACCCATGCACATTCGTCAAAATGCAGAAGTCAAAACAGCCGTGATCCATCAAGGCCAAAGTCTGGACATCAAAGCGACTCAGCATATCAATTATGTACATGTGATTTCTGGCTCAGTACAAATTGCAGAATATACAGTTGAAGCTGGTGGTGCGATTGCCTTTATGGATGATGCAGAAATTAAAGCAATTGAAGATGCTCAAGTGATCTGGTTTGATTTACCAAAAGCTGCTCATTAAAACTTCTATTTATATTCAGTCTATGCCGACTTATCATTTTGATCAGTCGGCATTTTTATAGAAAACATATAAAAATAAAAGTGATTCATTCTTTATAAGGATTTGAACTTCAAAATACCGCTATACAAATTAAACCAATTCACATCAGTTTTTTACCGAACAACAGTAAATTTTGGGCGAAGATTGAGCTGATCCATTTTGATTGAATCAATATAGCGAATGGCTGTTCTGGTCATTATCTTGTATAGATTAAACAGGTGTATGCACCTTTTCATTTATTCTGAATAAACCGAAGAGCACATCTAATGAACCAGATTTTAGAAATTCAAAATAGCCAGCAACAAGCTCTGCGCTTTTTATTAGACTTTTTAAAACAGCAGCAATATCAGTTTACCGCTATTACGCCACTTTCCCATCAACGAATTCTGGATCGCAAAAGAAGCGAGAAAAATAAACAGAAAACTCTACAGGATATCTTTGGCTGGAATCTGGAATTTACAATTACCGATCTTGATCCTGTTCTTTTTTCATTATTGTTAGAACATCAGCTTCTAGAAGTTCAGGATAATGCATATAAAAGTCTGGTCAGAGTCGCATCACTCGAAGACGAATTATTTATTCATTCAGCCTTTCCCACGATCCAACAGGACGCTGTTTTTTTGGTCCTGATACTTACCGTTTTGCCTATCATTTAAAGCAGTATTTATCTTGCCAGGCCAATTCTTTTAAGCGGGCGGCTGAAATATGCTGTGGTACTTCTGCTGCTGCAATTCATATGGCTAAACATTTTCCAGATCATGAGGAAATCTTTGTCGCAGATCTGAATCCGAAAGCCCTTCTCTATAGCCAGATTAATATCGATTTTTCAGGTTTTGATACGATTCATCCTGTGCAGAGTAATTTATTTTCTGGTCTTGAAGGCCAGTTCGATATGATTTTTGCCAATCCTCCTTATTTAATTGATCCAGATCAACGGCAATACCGTCATGGTGGCAATGAACTGAATGGCAATGAATTGTCTTTTAAGATTATTAAACAGGGTTTACAGCGACTCAGTCCAGATGGACGTCTATTTTTATATACTGGCGTCACTATTTGTCAGGATGGCAATCGTTTCTTGCAGCATCTGGAAGCTTTGATGAAGCAGCATCAAAATATTGACTGGTCTTATGAGGAAATTGATCCGGATATTTTTGGTGAAGAATTAGAGCAACCTGCTTATCAACATGTAGAAAGAATTGCGCTGGCCCTACTCAAGTTCGAAGTCAAAACTGATAGAACATGAATTTTCAGCTGGGATTGAGGCAATTTTTAAACTGCGGCCTAATTAAAACAAATAAAAATTAACTCAACCCGCATCACATTTAAAATTATTTTCAATAATTATTTATTATTAAAAAACATATACTTAAACTAAATATTAGTTCTATTTTATCACTACTTACTTCTATAATTCTCATCTGATATTTACGACAACTTTAAAAATAATGTCGTCTTTTTGGTTATACCTTGGGGAAAATTGTGGAAAGAAATTATTTGAGGTTGAGAACAGCCTTACTGACCTTATCGCTATCGAGCAGTCTGATTGCCTGTGGTGGAGGTGGCAGTAGCGGAACATCTTCTCCTGCAGAAACACCAGATTCTGCTGTTAATCCACCATCAACAAATAATCCATCTGATAACGAAGAATCATCCCCCTCACCTGTAGAAACACCTGATGGCAGTACACCACCTTTAAATCCACAAACGCCAACAACCACCCGGATTAATAAGGCATTGAGTACAGGTGATGCCCGACCGTTGATTCAGTAAGATTCCACTATATTGTTAGACTGGGCCTTACAGCTCGCCAAGTAACAACAAACATGGCAAAAGGGTTTAATTACCTCACTTTATACCAGTTCAAATGGCAAAGTTTTGCAACCTCAACTGCAATTTACGCCAACTGCTTCAATTAATCTTTATCCTTATGATTTAAGTGCAGCTTTGCCCATCGCAGTTTCAGATCAAGCCTGCGGCTGGAATTTAAGTCAGCAGGCGAATAAAGGTTGTGGTCTGGGAGTCGCATCACAAATCCGTAAAGGCCGTGCGCTGGCTTTTGACGGGGAAAACACAAACACAGCCTAAACAAGAACTAAAACTTACCGTTAATGGCTTGGCACAAACTAACCTGAGCATGATAGAAAATTATTTTGCCCAGCATTTAGGAGTTAAAGTTACCTTTCTACAATGTAATGTACTGGATCAAACCAATACCTGCTGGAAAGAGGCTGACCTGATGATTTTAGGCAGTAATACAGGACGTTCCATCACAGATCAATGGAATAAAGTGAATAGACTTCTTGCGTTAGTTAAAATTTAAACAGCCTAAAGCTACAATTTATAAGGTTTTAGCCAATTCAAAAATTAGGTAAAACGATACTTTCGCAAGAGGTCTAATGACATCGATAGTACGATCCAAATGCTGGAATATTTCAAGTCACCAAGTGCAGCACGTCTAGGTGATTTAAATGCCAATAATCCGTTGATTCAAACCATCAATAAAGCTTCTACCAATCTACAAAATTTGAATGCACAGGGAATCACTGCATTCAGCACAAAAAATAATAATCAGATTTTAAAAGCTTTGGTGTTATTGGCAGATCTTTGGCGTCCAGACGTGAATTACAGCGGACTGTCGAAAAATGGCGATACTCTGACTTTTATGCGTACTTATGCCAGTGATTCCTGGACGGACTATAAACGCAAAACCACATTGGTGAATCCAAATGGTGCTGGCGATTATATGCCAGCCTCTGCACAAAACATGGCTGTCAGTGCTCACGCTGAAACCATTACTGTGACCATTCCGCAAGGCAGCGGAATTACCGCAATTGGTCGTGCCAGCATTCCGGGCAAACCTGTCAGTATTGAGATTGTTGATGCTCAAGGTACACAGCTTTCAGTCCAGACCAGCTATTTACGTGCTTGGGGCAATCCCTTTGATGATGGCGGCTATAAACGTCCTCGCCGACCAAACAGTTTCACCGTAAAATTAGACGCCACTCAAAGCAATGATTTTATCAGCCCGTTCGGTGGACCATTGATGTTGAATTACAGCAATGCCAAAGCAGGCTCTGTGGTGACCTTAAAAATCAAAGGCGCAGCAAAATATGCACATTATGATTTTACTCAAACGATCACTGAAGCGGATATTAGCGAAGCCACCAGCATCCTGCAAAGTAGAAACTTCGGCTGGAACACTTTTAAATTCGTTGGTGGTAAAATTCAGCAGACCAATGACTATGCCTTAAAAGCCATTTGTGATTGATCAGCACGTACCTATGTGGATCAGATTAAGGGCGTAATCTTTGACAGTAACCACATTGCCAACGGTTATAACAATATGCCGCTGGATAGCAGTACGGCACAGCGTTGTAATAAATTAGGCTGGGATTGTACCGGCATAATTCATCGTGCTCCGAATGTTCAGCATTTTGTGGGCTGGATTGCGGCCTGTGGCTTCCTATGCTCAGGAAATCCATCAGATGGGTCAACTGGCATTGATACCGGTTGGGGCTGGGTGCATGAACTGGGACATAATACTGTTCAGGATGTCTTAACCATGGTATTCCCTTCCACTGAAACCAGAAAACCTATTGGCTGCGGAGTGGAATGTAATAACAACATTCTGGCGGGTTTAAGCATGATGAGTAAATATCATCTATATGCTCAGGACAGTAATGGCAGCAACTTCCGCCACCCAACTTTATATGCCAATATCAAGAGGATACACGAAGTCTTGGTTTATCAGGTGAAGCACAACGTGCCGCAATGGAAAAACGCTTATGGCAAGATGGCTATCATGTATCGATGCAGGCCTTCCATATCCAGATGGCCATGAACTATACCCGTTTACATCAAGGTAAATCGCGACCTGATCTTCAGGGTGTATTTGAGTTCATACGCTTACTGAATACTTCACATCGTTTGTATAATCAGATTGATTTAAGCAAAGCATCTCAAGCAGATAAGAATAAACTGGGATTAGGCGCCTTTAATGCGAAAAGCATGAGCCGCCCTGACCTGATTTATGTGCTCAGTTCAAAAATCATGGGCTATGACCTAAAAGATTTTTATGCACTTTATGGCTTGCCTGTCACTGCAACTGCACATGCTTCAGTCGCCATGCTTAATCTGCCTACCGCACCTTTATATTTCTATGCGCAACCGGATGGCGGTTCAAATCGGTTAGCAACAGGACAATGGCTCACCATTCCAACGCATGGCCCTGTCCCTAATTATCCTTATTAATTGATCGATCAAATATAAAAAAATCCCCGCTTCGGCTGGGATTTTTTTATAGCAGAGCATTTTCATGATCAGTGTATGAGCGACCATCAAGAGCTAAATAAATAGCGATTTACTTATTTCTCTTGTCTCGACTGCCCTCAAGGATTTCAATTAAGCTCAGATTGATATTTCTTGCCAGTTTTTTTAATTTCTCTCTCGGTTTTCCTCTGCAAAGAAAGCGGAAACTATAGAGCTCATCCTTATAAGAAATCACATAAAAAAAAGTTCCTACTGGCTTTTCTTTGGTTTCTGTCCCGCCTCTTTTTAAGAGTCCTGTACAGGCAATATAAATATCAGAATAAAACATTTTCTTGGCTTTTCTGACCATTTCCTGCGTGACTTCCATAGATTCCGGGGTATATTTTTTAATAAATTCAGGTTTGATTTTTAAAATATTCTCTTTGACACCCATGTCATAACACACCAGTCCGCCATATAAAATATCACCCGAATATTTATTTTGGGAAAATCGGTAAGCCAGGTAACCTGCTGATGCACTCTCTAGAAAAGTAATACTTAATTTTTTTTTGGCGAGTAATTTTATACATTTATTCATAGAATAAACTCCTGACTTTATGATCATCTATTGAGTATTAAATATTCAAAAATAAAAGATTAAATACTTAGCGTCTGAATATCCTGATAAAACTAAAACTGAACTGCCCTTGCTCACCACCTTAAACCCGCTGTATATCCTCAGTCATTTATATGACTTAAGTTCATACCAACGAAACTTATAATAACCTTGACGGGTTTTAACTCTGATTGGCTTTCTGATTTGATGTGTATTAGATTTTTTATAGGTTGATAATAGTTTTATACCTAAAAGCATAAGTAGTAGAAGATATAAAATAGGGATCACTGAAATGATGGCTAAGTCGATTTAAATTTGAACTAAAAATATGCTTATTAATTCAGGATTTATTTATAAGACGATGAATAGGTTTAATTATCAAGTTTATAATTTCAAAGACAAAATCCTGGCAAGAGACTAGGATTTTTTATATTCACTTTTGGTCATGTCACATGACCACTAAATAATTTTGAAAATTTTGCCGCTGATGGTGCTTTGAAAAAACATTTCAAAACTTGGGCGAATATTTTCACCTTCAATTGTAATATGTTTGACGTTAGAATCCGATTGGGTATGAACAAAATCAGGGTCAACAGTAGCTTGAATCACGTATTGAACACCGAATTGATCTTTCACACTGATATTTTGCTTAAGCATAAATAAACCTTTAATAATGATTATGAGAGAGATCGGCTAGAAATTGGTTAGCCAACATATAATTTAAATATTAAATAACTTTATGATTTAATTTAAATAATTGATTTAAAGATGTATAAAATGTACGACCGTCTAGATTCAGGTCAACTTCGATTTCTGATTGAAGCAGCACTCTTTTACCTACTTCAATTTCCTTAAAACCTTGACGTGTATTTTGCATTTTATTCAAGGGAATCAAAGAAACAATAATTTCTGTACCATTTTTAGATTTTGCAATTAATTCATTAATTTTTAACAACTTGTATCCTATTTTTATACTTCTTCCAATCTAGAAAAAGCTTTTTAACTTTTATTTAAAACAATAAAAAAGCACTGATGCGTGCTTTTTTATTCTAAAGACTTATAGCCCAGTAATATTTACAGCATTTGGGCCTTTTTGACCTTGAACTACGCTAAATGCAACTTGCTGGCCTTCCATTAAGGTTTTAAAACCTGAACTGGCAATTTCACTGAAATGAGCAAAAACATCTGGACCAGATTCTTGTTGAATAAAACCGAAACCTTTAGTTTCGTTGAACCACTTTACAGTACCTTTAACAATATTTGAGTTTGGCATAATAAAACCTACTAATTTTTAATCATCTGAATGACCAGTTGTAACTTTGAAAATAATAAAGAATGGAACTTAAAATCTGGATAAAACGAAGGATTATGAATAAAACGACGATACTTAAGGAAGATTTTTTGCAACAAGACTTTTTTCTAATTAAGGCCAGTATACAGGAAGATTTAAAATAATCAAATTTTCTTATATATATATTTAATTATTTTATAAATAGTATTTTTTTATTTACAGAATTTTTATTAAATTTTATTTAATTTCAAAAACTTGATAAAATAAATCCATATTGCCTGAGTGAGTTAAACTTCTTCATTTTTAGATTACCTTCGCTTTCCCCAAACAAAAAAAGCAGAGAAATAACAATGTCATCGCTCTGCTTTACTTAATATTAGGCCGCCCTTTTCCTAATAATATTAAAAGGTCACACGCTTATATTCCCGATATCCCGGTATCCAGAAATTCGTATCAATGGCTTTCTGCAGCACATCAAAACCAACTTTTGGAGCAACGCCATCATCAATCGCAGCTTGCGCAACCCTTAAGGCAATAATCTTGGAAATATGCTGGATCTGATCCAGATCTGGCAACAAGTTGGCAGTTGGATCCTGAAGTTTTGGAGAGCATTCTGCTAAGGCATTACTTGATGCCATCAGCATATTATCCGTAACACGTGTAGCACCTGAAGCAATCACGCCTAGTCCAATTCCCGGAAAAATATAAGAGTTATTGCATTGAGAAATAGTATAAATCTGTTCTTGATAATTAACGGGTGCAAATGGACTACCTGTAGCAATCAAAGCTTTTCCATTGGTCCATTGAATAATATCGGCTGGAACAGCTTCTACGCGAGAAGTAGGATTCGATAAAGGAAAGATGATCGGATGTTCACAATTTTCAGCCATTGCCGTGATCACATCTTTGCTAAATAATCCCGGCTGTCCAGATACCCCAATCAACACTGTGGGTTTCGCATATTTGATGACATCCAATAGAGAAATAATCTCTTCAGCATTTCCCCATTCAGCAATATTTTCTGGTTCTTGGGCCAGTTTTCTCTGGAAATTTAATAGGTTTGGCTGATTCTGGGTAATAAGGCCGAAGCGATCCACCATAAAGACCCGCTTACGTGCCTCTGCATCAGTCAGGCCTTCTGCTACCATTTTTGCCACAATCTGTTCAGCGATCCCACAACCGGCTGAACCTGCTCCCAAAAAGGCAATGGTCTGGTCTTTTAGTTGCTTATTAGACGCATAGGAAGCTGCAATCAGACTGCCTACTGCCACAGCTGCCGTACCCTGAATATCGTCATTGAAGCAACATACTCGATCGCGATATTTTTCCAGTAAAGGCATGGCATTGTGCTGGGCAAAATCTTCAAATTGAATTAGCGCATCGGGCCATCTTTGCTGAATCGCCTGTATCACCATTTCGACAAATTCATAATATTCATCACCGGTGATACGAGGCTGACGCCATCCCATATAAATCGGATCATTCAACAGCTGCTCATTGTTCGTGCCCACATCCAAAGTAATCGGTAAAGTATAGGCGGGACTAATACCTCCGCAGGCCGTATATAAAGCCAGCTTTCCAATCGGAATGCCCATTCCACCAATGCCCTGATCGCCCAAACCAAGAATGCGCTCTCCATCTGTAATCACGATCACTTTGACATTTCTTCGATTTACATTATGTAGGATATGCTCAATATGATCCCGATCCGGATAGGAAATAAAAACCCCGCGATGACGGCGATAAATCTTGGAAAAATGCTGACATGCCTCTCCTACCGTTGGCGTATAGATGATCGGCATCATTTCGCTTAAGTGATTTTCGATCAAATGATAGAAAAGCGTCTCATTGGTGTCTTGGATGTTACGTAGGTAAATATGCTTATTGATTGCATCATTGAATGAGCAGTATTGCTGATATGAACGCTGGCTTTGTTCCTCAATCGATTCGATCGCTTGGGGCAAAAGTCCATGTAAATTAAAATGAATACGTTCTTCTACAGAGAAAGCTGAGCCTTTATTCAGCAATGGGAGTTCAAGTAATGCAGTACCTGCATAGGGAATATAAAGTGGACGTTTAGGGTTGAGAGGTTCAGTTGCCATTTTTAACTCGCACTTTAAGATTCGACATGAATGAAAGCCGAAAAGAACAAAAAATTATCCTACTATCCTAGTCGACTTTCAGGTGTTTCAGTCATTCAGCGAATTAATAATGAAAAATGTTCTATTTAATAAACTGATAACGGCAATAAAATAAGCTTTAAATTTTTATATCCTCTTGTCAGATAAAAATTTAGATCATACTTTTTTAATTGAGACTTATTAGATACCTGTTATGTGCTCACCTCAAACAACTCAGTTAGTTCAAATTTTGGCAATAAAAAAAACATACTTAAAAAAGGCAGATAAGATGTGCAATTAAAGAAATAGTTGGTTTTATAATACAGTGCCTATGCTCATCAGTAAAAGTATTTAACTCAGACAGGCGCAAGACTTGTTCTAGACTTGCTTCTTTAGCTCATCTACACTGCCCAATTACACTAACTCAAATTAATATAATACTTTACAATATTCATTTTGGCCATATAGCCGATATTGGAGAATTCGCTACACTAGGTAACATCCATAATAATTCCAATATTATTTTACTGCACAAAAAAATCTTTCAAATTAGATATATTTGCTCCACTAAATTATGAAATCCTCATCAAAAATGATTATATATCTAGAATTTTGGTTATTATTCAACGATTAAATTTCAATCCTATATTGGAAAGTATTTTTAACATTCGATACACTGGTTGGTTTGCCATCGACGAGACGAGGCTGGTATTTAAAAGTGAGTGCAGCCTGAATCGAAGGTCGTACAAACGTCGGATGGCAGTCACCTTGTGCCTTTGGATTTTCTACCCGTCCTTTTTCATTCACGTTATACACCACCGTACAATCCCCCTCCAGCTTACGATCCAAAGCTTGTTCAGGGTAAGCTGGTGCTATTTTTACAACAGGTTACGCCAATCTCAACTTAAAATAAGATTTTCGAATTGAATTGGTGAATGACCAAGCTTTTTATTTAGCACCACACAAATTGTATGCGACAGAATTTTACGAGTTATGCGGTGGGTTAAATGCCATAGATCTTTTGCCCTCACTTTCTGAATGTGAAAGCGATCTGTTAATTGACCAATCACTGTTTCAATCTTTCTTCTGGCTTTCATCAGTATTTGCAGTGTCTCTTTAGGTCTGAAATCTATCATGTTTTTTCTAAAGGGTGTTTGTAAATCAATACCCTGATATTCATAATATCGTTTCAATTCTGGTCTTAAATAGCCCTTATCTGCTCCCAGTAAACCGTAAATATCATTCGTAATTTCAGGTGCAACATCTCGCTCATCACAATGAGCAGGTGCAAAGGTATAACCCGAAATCATGCCTGAAAGATTAATGACGATATGAGCTTTGAAACCATAATATTTTTCTTGTTTTGCAGCACAATAACTAAAACCTGCGTATTCTTTAAAGTTTTTATGCTTTCTAGCTCTGGTATAACTACAGACAGGGAGTGGGAAGCCATCAATAAAGTGAATGTTATCTGAACCATAACGCTGAATGAGCTGTGCCATAATGGATTGACTGACATGCCACAGGTTTGCACAATGTTTACAGAAATTGGGATAAGATCCTAATTTTGGAAACCATTCTAACCAATTGTTTTTGAAATACATCCAAATATTTTTGTCTGTATCTAAACCAAGAAATTCACCTACTATTTGCATAGTGATGATTTCTGCATCAGTAACAGCAGGCGGAAAACCACGAGTTCTCAGGGGCTGAGTAACAACAATGGGATAAAGTTCTTCTATGATTACATAGACAAAAATGATAAATTCTTCAATGGACATAACTTTGCTTTAATTTCTTGGTGGAAACTAAAATAGGGTTATGTCCTTTTTATTTCAATCACTTAAAAAGTTGAGATTGGGGTAACAGGTTGATAATTTTTAACATCAAATGATTCAGGATGAGTTTGTGCTTTAGGTTCTACTGATTTCTGGGTCTTCGTCTGAGTTGGTATATCCGCTTGAGACTGCGTATCTACTGTTTTCTGAGATTCCGCTACTGCCGTTTGCTTTTCCGTCACGACTTGCTGTGTCGGTTTAGCCGCTGTAGGTACAATTTTGCTACTCTGTGACTCTACAAACTTCTTGGTGGTTTTCGGTTGGACTTCAGTAGGTTTCTCAAGCTGTTTTTTGACAGGCTCATGTAAGGGTTTTTCTTCGACTATCGGCTCAGGCTTTTTAGGTTCAGGTTGTTGTTTGATTGGAGGGGGTATTTGCACAAATTGTAATTGAATGGTTTTCGGCTTGGGTTCCTCCAATGTTTCATGCATCTCAACCGTACATAACCATGCAATTAGCGCAATATGCAATCCAGCCGTGACCGAAAGTGCTAGACCTTGATCACGAAACCTAATTTTGGAAACGGTTGCCATCATGATTGTGGTTCCTCTGTCACTAGCCCCAAGTTCGTTACCCCACTTTTTTGCAAGGCTGCTATGGCCTGTGCAACCAGTTGATAATCAGCATTCTGATCGGCACGTACATAAAACTGTAAGCTTTTATCTTTTTGAATAATCGGAACGAGCTTTTGTTGCATAGTGGCTAAATCAATGGCCTGATCCGTAACTTTCTCGGTATTCACTTCTGATCCAATATTCCAGTAATACTGGCCATTGGCTTGAATAGATAAGGTTACAATACGCTGCTGTTGTGACGCGGGCATGACATTGGCATCCACTTTAGGCAAATCAATTTGAATGCCTTGCGTCAACATTGGTGCAGTCACCATAAAAATTACCAACAACACCAACATGACATCAATATAAGGAACCACATTCATTTCGGCATTGGGTTTTAATTTTTGAGGACGCTTAATCATGGTTCTTGCTCCTTAACGCGAAGTGCGCTCAGTGTGCCCCAACAAACGATAAATACGCGTTTGCAACTCATTGGCAAAACCGTAATAACGACTGGAAAGCTTGTCAGCACGTGCCGAAAAACGGTTATACGCCACGACTGCAGGAATAGCGGCAAATAAACCAATGGCTGTCGCAATCAGCGCTTCTGCAATCCCTGGGGCAACTGTATTGAGGGTTGCCTGTTCAACGGCAGACAGTCCAATAAACGCATTCATAATGCCCCAGACCGTTCCAAATAAGCCTATATACGGGCTGACTGAACCAACTGTTGCGAGAAAGGTCAGATTCTGCTGAAGCTTTTCTTCTTCCTCACTGATGCTACTGAGTAAACGACGTTCTACCCCATCAATCACATCACTTGTGGTGAGTTGCTCATCTTTGATCAATTGATGGTATTCATCCACCCCATGTTGAAAAATGCTGACAACGCCTTTTTGTTGTGCAGGCTGTTGGTAATCTTGCTGTAAAAGCTTGAGATCTTTTTGCTGTCTAAAATTCTTTAAAAAACGGTTCCAAAGCTGCTCTTGTCCACGAAGTAACATGCCGTGACGCACGATTAAATACCAACTTACGACTGAGGATAAAACCAAAATCAACATCACTACTTTTACCAACACACTGGCATGGCTAATCAACATCCAAACTGACATTTGATCCATCGTTGCTTGCATAACGCACTCCAATTTTTTTACTGCATGGTGCAGTACATATATATTTTTAAAATGGGCTGTGATTCTTTAGCAGCCCATGTACTCACTCAGGTACTAAAGCGCTATTTAGTCCAAATGCAGGGCTTGAGCGATTTTTTCCCAAGGCACATATTTAAAGTTCTGATTGGTTTCAGGCATACGTTTACGTCCGTCTTGCACCACCAACATGCCTCGCTTCCATTGGCCACCAAAATTTAAGGAACTCACATCCAGTCCATCTGTTTCAGACACAGCGTCAATGCCTTTTTCGGTATTGATGCCAATACGAAATGCGCCACGAACCGTGTAAGGTGCAGCGGCATCAAGCACCATAAAGCTGTCATTGCCTTGGCTTGAAACCACCAAATAACTTTGGTTTTTGCCGTGATAAAGTCCCATCCCCTCAATGTCATCATGCATGATATCTCCTACACCTATCACCTGCTGCATAGGAAGCTGAGTTTGTGGGTTGAGATCTTTTACCCACACCGCGACATCTTCTTCACCCAAGAAAATACGCCCTGTGGCATCGTCTACAACACAGCCTTCAGGTTGGGTTTTCACTGAAAACCGTTGTACTTCTTCAGCCCTTAATTTTTGCTGTGCAGCCGTGATGTGGTATTGAACAAAAGTCCCGTTTTTATCGTTGGGAATGGCATAGATTTCCCCTTGAGCGTCGCGGTACATGCAAATGCCATAGATATCATCCAATGTGGTTACTAACTCGCCAAGCACAGAAACCTTGCCCGTTTTGGGTTGAATCGCAAAGAGATGCAGGCTGTTATGATCTCGGTTCGATGCCACCGCCAAATCGACTGTCTGATTGCCCCATTTAAAACCGTGGCGTACATCGACATTATTCAATCGCCCTACTGGCAAGTACTGCACAGTTTTACCCTGTAAGTCGTTAACCTGTAGACCACCTTGTTTATCTGTCGCTAAAATACGGGACTGACTCGGCTGTGCAGCATTATGCCAAATTGCAGGATCATCAGCCGCATCACCTGTACTTGGCACGCCCTCCGTCTGCACTTCTGCTGGAATAGTGATGATATTTTGGGCTTTGGTCTGGGTCTGCGTTTCCCATTCCACATCTGTCACTTTCACGGTTTTATCATCTAAAATCAGCAAGGATTTATCAGTTAAATTACCTTGAACACTCAAAGTCTCTGCTTCTTTCACCGTGTCTAGTTGTAAAGGCGGCTGTGCTTTCCATTGCTTATCTTGCTTTTGATAACGATAAAGCAAAGGTTTTTCTGCATCGAGTACCGCGACATGATCATCTACAATCGCAATTGCAGAAGGTGAACCTTGAATCGAACCAAAGGGTTGCACAAGATCCACCGCCTGACGCACCATGTCTGCTTCAGAATGAGCTGGATATGCCCAAATGCCAACATTCGCTTCATTAATAAACAACTCTGCTGTGGCATCATTCACTTTGCATACACTACTAGCAGGTGGAAAACTGAGACGGCGTACCAACTGTGGTTGAACCAAAGCCTTCTCATGCTGAGCCACCAACCATTGTTCACCAAGCCCCTCTTCACCTACTAAAAAAGCAAAACTCAGCCCTTGAGCATCGGTATATAGGCAAACATCTTCAGACTTAAATGAACGCTTTGGAATAAAACTAGGCTTGTCCCATGCTTTATTTTTTAAGTTCATGCTCATCAGTTGAATTTGCTGTTGTTGCAAATTCGACGCAGCAATCAATAAATGCTCCGAACCAATCCGATAATCAAAACGCCCAAACTGACCTTGAATTTGATGTAGTACATTTTGTTGATCATCTAAAATTTGTAGCCCTTTATTTTTACTGCTCAACAGTGCGGCAACTTCAGTCCATGCACTCAAGGTTAACCATTGCACATCCTCAGTTTTCGCCCCATTCATGTCGACTTCACGTAATTGCAACTTCGCTGCCATAGGCTGATCTATTGGTATTTCAACCGAGCTTAATGACTGGCTATTTTGCGGAGCTTGGGGCACGCTGTGCTGACTGCATGCGCTCAATAACAGCAAGCAACTGCTTAAAGCAGACCATTTAAAAGATGAAAATTTCATAGAGATACTCAAAATTAGGCAAGGAACCTCAGGTCTGCTTCTGTTGAGCAAACCTGAGTACTAAATTTAATTCGACTTAAAAATGGGTATAGGTCAGTGCCAGTTTGTAAGCTGGGCCATACTCTTCATATTGCGCGTTATAAGCCTTAGAACCTGCATAGTTGTAATAATGCTCATCGGTGATGTTTTGTACATCAAACTTGAGCTGTAAGTTTTTAGATAAGTTCACATGACTACTCAAATCAAGGAAGATTTGGTCATCGGTATAAATATCTTTTTCAGGCGTATCAATGTCACCAAGTTCATACAGATAACTCGATTTATAATTTGCTGAAAGTCGTACACCAAAACGTTCATTTTCCCAGCCAAGCATCGCATTCGCCACCACATCCGACTGATTTGGCAAATGAATACGACGACTCAGAAGTTCACCATCTTTCATCGAATCAATATCCGCCTCTGACTTACTAAAGGTGGTATTTAAACCCAACAAGAACCCGTTCCATGGTGCTCCTAAGTGGTCAAATTTTTGTGAATAGGCAAACTCCATTCCATAGAGTTTGGCACTTTGACCATTTTTATAAGTCACAGCTTCATCAAAGTCAGCCCACTGACCTGTCCCTGCAATATTGGTGTTATAGATAAAATTGTCGATATCTTTATAAAAACTATAAAAACTCACCATACTGGCTTTGCCAAAATACTTTTCTACACCCAAATCAAAGTTAGAAGATTCTAAAGGCTTTAACATTGGGTTACCAAACTCAGCTTCATCACCATCTATGTAAACACCTGGCGCACTTTGCGCAAAGTTCGGACGCACGACACTATTGGTCCATGCCGCACGCAGGTAGGTATTGTCCGCCAATTGATAACGCAAATGTAAGCTTGGCAACCAATGATCATAGTCATTTTCATATTTGGTCGCAGTGATCACATCATCATTAAACTCAAAACCACGTGCTTCAAAGTTGGTATTTTCATAACGTAAACCAGCAATCACACGCAATTGATCCAAATCAATCGTATTCATGACATAAGCCGCTTGTATGTCTTCATTTGACTTAAAGTCATTAATGATGGAGCCATCCGCAACCACATAGTCAGCAGCATTTAGCCCATTTATTTTGTCCTGAATGGCATTTTCATTGATGCTTGGACCAAACTGTCCCAGTTCATAGTGACTGTTTGAATTGAAATCTGAACTTGACGTGCTGAGGTCTTTATATTTCCATTCATCGGTATTATTGGTTTTCTCACGTTGACTGATTTTGCCCCCGAACTTCAATGCAGCAGCATAATTCCCCAACATATAGTCTTTTAAAAAGTCTAATTTACCGTTGTATTCTTTATCGGTGGTTTTAGACTTTTCCCACGACACCGAATCTAGCTCATAGTTGGCAGCATCATAAAAATCTTGATCTGCTGTTACAACTGGCTTTTGGGTACTGCTAAAGCCAACATTGCTAAACTCAGCTTTATATTTCGCCCCTGAAATACCGCCTGGGTTTTCCTCCGATGCTTCGCTATAACCGAGTTGGCCTTCAACAGTCCACGTGTCGAAACCTTGCTTGCCCCCTAAAACAAAGGACTGAATTTCTTGCGTTTCAACACGACTTTTTAATGAGCGAGTGACTTCGGCATCTCCACTTTGCCCTGCAAGTTGTGGATCGGCAAATTCAACTGAAACTTCTTGACGCGATTCGGTATCTTTAAATCGGCTATATAAAGTTCTTAAATAGTATTCGCCTGTGTCATTGGGGCGGTAATCAAAATTCAGCCCCGCACCAATGCGCTCCCGCTCGATGTCATATTGGCGCATTGCGGTTTCTTCAAGTGCATCGCCATCCCAAGCCCCGCCCGTTTCAACATTGTCCGAGCCAAATTTTCGGTTTTGATAACTCAGTGCCAACGCTACCCCAAGGTTGTCTTGCCCCTCACCAACACTGAAACGGTTACTGATGGCACCCGATGCTTTAGGGCTATATTTTTCCCGTTTTTCATCATAACCACCTTCAACCGTTCCCGTATAAAACAAACCGTCATGGTCAAAGGCTGATAAACTTTCGACTTGCACCGTACCGCCTAATGAGTTGGCATCCATATCTGGTGTCAGCGTTTTCACCACAGCCAAAGACTGCACCAGCTCTGATGGTAAGACATCCAATGCCACGCCACGGCGACCACTTTCAGGCGCGGGAACCAAAGTACCATTGATGGTCACTGCATTTAAGTCAGCACCTAAACCACGAACTGAAACAAAACGTCCTTCGCCTTGGTCACGCTCTGTAGATACACCCGGTATCCGTTGCAAAGCTTCTGCGGCATTATCATCGGGTAATTGTCCGATGCCATCGGCATGTACCACACTGCTGATTTGGTCGGCACGTTTTTGCTCTTTGAGTGCTTTATCCATACTTGCAGCTTGGCCAATGACCTGTACATATTCCACCGTGTTATCTTCGGCATGTAGATGCGTCATGCTCAGCATTGACAGGACCAGTGTACTGAGCTGAAAACCCGCACGCTTATGTTTCATGAAACGGTTCTGATTATTTTGCATTATGTTCTTCCCCTCAAGCCAAAGTGGCATGGTTTGAACGCACAATAGAAATTGAATGTGAACATGATGTGACAGTGCCTTTTACGATCTGCCCTTTTTATTTGTTTTTGGTCATTTTCAGCAAAATGTGAGCTAATTTGATCTGTATAGAGAAAATTCTGAGCATACAGAATGATACATATTCACCACAAAGATAGGGTTTTCAGCATTTTTATTCTCAAAAATCGAAAATACCCTGATCTATTTTGACTCTAGCCTTTGCCATCAAACTGTCATCTAAATCTGTTTAGCTTGGGCGAAAATAAATCATTTCAAAAAATGCTATGCCTAAATACTTTGCTTACTACCGCTGGCCTTTGTTATCTGTAGCGACTGCCTGTAGCTTATCCCTCTGGTTATTTATTCTACTTGGGCAGAGCAAGTCATTTGCTGAATGGAACTGGGTCGATATTTTAGGTGAAGGGGGAGCAACTGTTTTTATTGGTATTTGGATTTTCTTTATTATTAAAAGCCGTCCTTTGGGCCGTGTAACCAACTATATCTTTTATGGACTGTGTTTTATTTTTTTCCATATGTGGATGGACAGCTTAGATGAGTTTATTCGCCTGCCTAAAGAAATCATGTGGGATGCATGGCTTGAGTCCATTCCTTTTCCAATTGGACTGTGCCTATTTACCATCGGGATTTATTTTTGGCATCAAGAAGAACTGGCGATTTCTAAACACATGCAAAAACGAGAACGTATTTATCGGGATCACCGTTTATTCGATGCACTCACCCCTTTAGCCGATGCTCATTACTTTAAAACACAGCTCAAAGCTGCAATTGAGCAAAACTTGCATGAACCCAGCGACATGTCCGTCATACTGCTAGATATGCATAATTTTAATCAGATTAATCAAACATATGGCTTTGATGAAGGCACATCTATTTTACAGCATGTTTCACAATTGATTAGCTTAAACTTACGACCACAAGACCTGCTCTGCCGCTTCGCAGGAGATCGTTTTATTATGTTGTTACCAGGGACGAAGCTACAACAGGCTGAAAAAATGGCAGCTCAACTTGAGCGCATGCTTATGGTCAGTGCTTATTATCAACGTGATCTGTCCGCACACATTCCTTTAAAAGCACTCACGACCTGCTGTTCAGTCGGGCAATACCAAACTGCTCAGCAACTTTTGAGTGCATTAAATCAGCAATTGCTCCAAGTGAAGCAATACTACTCACCAAAGCGAGTCGCGGTATGAGCTTTGAATGCGACTACAGTTACATTCCTGCGCATCATCAATTATCTATTTTAATTGATTTAGCAGTCAGCCATGAGGTCGAACATCACGTCCTACTTAGTGGTAGCGGTATTTTCTTGGAAGATATCTTTTCAGGGCAAAAGCTGATTAGCCAGCAACAGTTACAACAGGTTTTAACAAATGCTGAGCAGTGTTTTCGCAATCAGGACATCAGTTTTTTATTCGGTCAACGCAGCCTAACCACCCCCTTTAATGACGCCATTAAATCCATGCTGTATGCATCGACCTTCGATGAGGCGCTTAGCCGTTATTTAACATTTTCCGCATCTGTTTCACCGTGGTTATGCCCTCGACTCATGTACAGTCAAAGCCATATTCATATTTATTGGTTAGATGAAAACAAGCTTGAAAATCGCTTTTTAATCGAAAGCGCAATGAGTGCAATACAAGCGTTTAGCCGTCAACTGTATCAAACCAAGTTAGCGTGGAAATTCGAATTTAATTTTTCTGAACCGGATTATATTGAACAATATTGGACGCATTTAGGCAGTGCTTTAGAGTTTAATCGCCCGATCAACATGATGAGCCTGCCTCGTGACTTGATCCATGAAAAACTTCCCAATGCCTCTTCGACCTTAGCTGCAATCAGTTATCAACATGCGCTGAAAGAAATGACAGCTCAAAATATTCAACAGAGTTTTTTGCTCAGTTTGCATCAATACTTCATGCAAAATATTCAAAATAATATTCAACTTGAACAAACTGCTGATTATTTTCAAATGAGTTCTGCCACCTTAAAACGTAAACTGAAAAAGCATCAGACCCATTTTCAGGCGCAACTCGATCAAAGCCGTTTGCATACCGCCATCATTTTATATCGTGTGCATGGTTTTAAAACTGAACAGATTTCTCAGTATTTACAAATTAACGATGCCACTAATTTTCGACGTGCATTTAAACGTTGGAGTGGTTTAACAGTACAAGCGGCACAATCCTAACCACCTATTTTCCCAAAAAAATCACGGATATTCCTATTATAACGCCGAAATTAAAAGCCAAAAACTCATCAGCTAATCACTAAAGTCCGCATAGTCACGTTCGCTGTATTTTTCTGTTTGCGTCCAAGGTGTAGCAACATTTTGGCCAATTTTGCGCACGGTAAAGGTTTTGGCATAGCCTGAGGTCGGTTTGAGCAATTCATATTTTTGAACCAGTTGATCCTGTTCATTCCATATAATATTCAACGTTTGCCCAGCACTGCGTATTTGATAATGCGCTAACTTCGGATCACGTTGAATCAATTGTGCTCGCTTTAAAATGTCAGGATGAATCAAACTATATTCACAGCGCCAACAGTTTTTCATCCCTAGCATTTCTTGATCGACATCCTGCAATTGCACCCGCATTTTTTCATCTGGCAAAATATAAAAACGCTGAAACGGACTTTCTACGTTTGCTTGCCCGACTACATCTTTGCGCTGCATCCACTGAATTGCACTGTCAAAACTCACATGCTCATGGGTGTCTGTTTTGGCAGACACATGAACGTTGCTATGTGTCTGGGGTTCGTCAGCATGCGTTTGAGTGTTTAAACGTTCAATCCAGATATTTTGCGCATCTCGAATCATTTTCTCACTGTATTTTTGAATGGTCGTGACGCCATTGGCATCCAACCGTTCAATCTGATAATCAATACGATATTCATCGGCCGACCATACCCATGGACTGAGCAAACTGAAAGACAATGCTAAGAACTTCATTTTGAATTTGAACGGCCGTATTAATCTTGTATCCATTAAAATCCAAATGCCTTTTTCAGTTGCTCAAATACCCATGTATTTTCTTGTGTGCCTTTGAAAAGATTTGAATTCTTTCCTTCAGCAAACAGCATCACATCTCCGCCGCCATGTGTTTCGCTTTTCGCCAGTTGTACCCCGACTTCTTGTTTATAGTCGTCAGCAAAGGCTTGCTCGTTGCTAATACTGTCACGAATATCTAAACGCTTGCCCGTGCCATTTCCAAAAACGAGTGTCGTTCCTGTTGCCCCATTTACATCGCGGTATGGATTATGTACTTGGCCATCAGCCAGCACTTTGCTGTAAGCATTTTGCTCTTTTGCAATATTATAGTCATAGCTCAGCCCCAAAATACCCGGATTAGTTTCCGTCGTTTGGCCCGTTCGTGCGGCATAACCATTAAAGGTCATCACATGGTCATGGTCTGCTGTCACTACAATCAAGGTATTGCTCAAATCCACTTTGTCCAGTGCAGTTTGAATTGCATCATTAAATGCCTTGGTTTCCTGCAATGCCCGTTTGGCATTATTGGCATGTAGTGCATGGTCAATACGCCCACCCTCAACCATCAAGAAATAGCCTTGTCCATGACTCTGTGCTTGCAGTGCATCAATCGCTTTACTGGTCATCACCGCCAGACTCGGTTCAGTCTTTATATTCTTCTTGAGTCGATCCAAATCAAAATTTAAATGCGACTGTGTGGAGAATACGCCGAAAATTTTCTGAGTATTGACCGTCTGTGCCAAATCACTTTGGCTTAAAACGGTTTGATAACCCTGCTGTTTAAACTCTGCCAATAAATCACGGCCATCCAAGCGCCCTTTGGGGTTAGAGACTGCATCATAAGGCGTCCAGTGATTTAAGCCACCTCCCATAAGGACATTAATGCCATCCAATAAGTTTGGATTATAAGCTTTACCTTTTGGAACAGCTTGAAGCGCAATATCGTATTGTGCATCACGATGACAAATATGTGCATAGGTTGCCGCAGGTGTGGCATGGGTGAGTTCAGTCGTCGTCACTACGCCAACCGCTTTTCCCTGCTTTTTTGCCAGTTCTAAAATACTTAACGCAGGCATACCTGCGACCACACTACTGCCCTGTTCTGGACAACGGTTAAGGGCTTTCGCTAAGCTTTTGCCATTCGGCAATTTTCCATCTTCAGGTTCGACCGCAACCGTTCCTGTTGTCATGGCAATCACTTCATTTTTATTTTTCTGCCCAGTCATATAGGCGCCCATAGAGGGAGCGCTATCTGTGGTTTGACCATCCTCAGAATAGGTTTTAATCCGTGCTGCGTGCTTCATGCTATCCATGGCCAGTTTGCCATTTTCCCCCACAGCATAAATACGACTTGCCGTCACTGTGGTTGGTCCCATGCCATCGCCTAAAAAGAATATAACGCTTTTCGTCGGTGTAACTGTGGTGTCAGCAGCATACAAAGCACTTGAAGAAATCGACGCTGTAAGCAGAAGCATCATGTATGGGATGGTTTTTAAAGTATGTTTCATGTGATATCCCTCTGCTATAAGCCTGTGATCTTACGAATGAGGTGATTGACCTCAATATTTTCAAGGCTACCCGAGAACTGATCTGCCCCCTGACCAATCGCACCTAAAAACACATCTGCACCACCATGCGTTTCTTTATCTTTATAGCCCGTTTGAATCACAGCTTCTTGTTGGAAATCATCCGCAGCAGTGCCCGTACACCAACCCGTTTCAGCCAAAGGATAGGTGAAACTATATTTTTCACCTTGTGGTGCCTTTGGCCCTTGTACAGGATGACAGACATCAGTGTCTTTTAAGTTCAATACCAAGTCATCCATACGGTTTTGAGTGGGGCGTTTTTTGCCCGTACCAAAACCGATAATCGGATAAGGTTGACCATGAATATCTTGAGCAAAGCCCGCTTGGTCATAATTTTTTACCAATCCAAGCACGCTGGTTTCCTTACCTTCGACGTATTTTCCTGTGCGCTTGGCATAACCATTTAAAACCAAGGTGTGATCATGGTCGGCCGTGATCACAATCAGTGTATTTTTAAGTTCAGGATCACTTTGTTTAAGCTTTTGAATGGTTGCTTCTAAAGCATCATTTAAGGCAATCGTGTCTTGTAATGCGCGCTTGGCATTGGTGTCATGCAGCGCATGATCTATACGCCCTCCCTCCACCATCAGGAAAAAACCTTTTTTATTTTGCGTCAGGATGTCTAAAGCAGACAGCGTCATTTGCTTGAGACTCGGCTCTGCCAAGTTTTTCTTGGTGCGATCCAAGTCGTAATTTAAATGGCTGTGATTAAATAAACCCAATAATTTTTCATTTTTCGCCAGTTGCACTTGGGAGAGTTGGTTTTCATCAAAAACCACGCGGTAGCCTGCCTTTTGCATCTCGCTAATTAGATTGCGCCCATCAGTACGTTCTCCACCTGCATCTTTAGGCAAAAATTGACGCTTACCTCCACCTAAAACCACATCGACCCCATCTTTAAGTTTGAGGTTATAGCTTTGATAAGCATCGCCTTTTGAACTCGGGACTAACTGTGATGCAATATCATTTTCAGCATCACGGTGGCAAATATGAGCATAAGTTGATGCTGGTGTGGCATGCGTGATCCGCGTAGTGGTCACAACACCTGTCCCCCAACCCTTTGCTTTGGCTAATTCGAGTAATGTCTGTGTGTTTTGCTTATTTTTGTTTTTTGGGTTAGTCGCGCATTGGTTATTCCCTACTGAGTCAGGTTCAACTGCAATTGTCCCTGTCTGCATCGAGATCACCTCGTTTTTCATCTTCACACCAGTCATATATGCGCCCATCGAAGGTGCGCTGTCAGTGACTTGTGCATCCTCAGAAAAGGTACGAACAAAGGCCGACTCAGGCAGCCGATCAATCGCCAACTGACCATCTTCACCAACAGCATAAATACGTGAAGCGGTAAGCGTGGTAATGCCCATACCATCACCCAAGAAAAAGACCACACGTTTCGGTTGTTGGACTTTTTCTTGTTGGAGCTGTTGTGCTGTATTGGCCTGTTGATTTCGCGTTATCGTCGTACTTTGACAAGCAGTAAGCAATATAGCGCTGAAACTTATACATGCCACGCTGATTGTTTTTAATTGGAATTTTTCAAGAGAACAGATCATGGCATCAACCCATCTTAATATAGCTGGACCATACACAGCGGATATTTAAGTAAGATGACACATAAATATTAATACGATTTATTAAAAGCTTTATTGCAAATAAGATACCAATAGTGGATCACTTTCATAAGTGATTTTTAACTCAATCCCATATTGTAAATTCCAGTGATTAAAATAAATCTCAGACCAAGTCTTTTGCATCTATTTCGATAATGGTCAGCCAGAATTTCAAAGGTCTTAAGGCGACCAAATACGTACTTAATCCCGATTCTTCTTGTATTAATCTCTCGATTGTACATTTTAAGTTTAGGATGGCTTTGTTACACAAACCTATCTTTAAAGGCTTATTCCACAATATAATTTTCAAATGAATAAGCTTACACCTAAAATTTATCGTACAACCAATTGGTCTTCATATAACCGAGCACTCATTAATCGTGAAAATATTGCCATTTGGTTTGATCCTGCTACGCAATGGTATGCCCCATCAAAAGGCAAACAAGGACGAAATCAAACTTACTCTGACACAGCTATCCAATGTTGCCTAATGATTAAATCTCTCTTTCGATTGTCCTTACGTATGGTCACTGGCTTTGTTCAAAGTCTCATCCATCTTTGTGGGTTAAATTGGGTAGCGCCAAACTACACTACAATTTGTAGACGACAACAGCGTATTGATACTACGATTGGCTATCAAAAAAGTAGTGATGGACTACATCTACTTGTCGACTCTACTGGCTTAAAGTTTATAGGTGAAGGTGAACGGAAACGAAAGAAACATCAGCCTGAATATCGTCGACAATGGCGCAAACTTCATATTGGTATTGATATGCCGACACCTTGCAAATACGTGCAGTACAGCTCACTACAAATAATGTGAGCGATTCACAAGTACTCGATGATTTAGTTACTCAAATTCCTTTAGACGAACGAATTGATTCGGTCTATACCGATGGTGCTTATGATACGAAGTACTGCAGACAAGTCATTTTAGATCGAGATGCACATGCGGTCATTCCACCAAGAAAAAATGCGAAGCCATCGAAAGATAAAAAGATGGGCTCGCTAGAACACAATGAATTGCTTCGAACAATTAAGCGTTTAGGAAGAACTATTTGGAAGAAATGGTCAGGCTATCATCGGCGAAGTTTGGTTGAAACCAAGATGCATTGTATCAAATTGTTGGGGGATAAACTCAGTGCGAGAAATTTTCAAAGCCAAGTCAATGAGATTCATGCACGTGTGGCGGTATTAAATAAATTTACAGACCTAGGCAGACCACATACCCGAGTTGTCACTTAAATTTGAGTAGATATGAGAAATCTTTACTTTTAATTCTTTGTGCAACAAAGCCATTAAGAATTGTTTTATTAAGAATATAGTTAGTTTTAAATACAGTTTTTAAACTACATTCCTTAGTCTTCTAAATACAGCTAAAAATAGCCAATTCAATCCAAATTCTGATGTGGGGTAGGTTGAGGGGTAAAACTATAGATAAAAAAATAAGCCCTTGTAAAAACAAGGGCTTATTAAGATATTTGGCGGAAGCGGTGAGATTCGAACTCACGGAGGGGTATAAGCCCTCGTCGGTTTTCAAGACCGGTGCATTAAACCGCTCTGCCACGCTTCCATGTGCGCAATAATACGGAGCTTTTAGGCGACTGACAAGTGAAAATTACAGTGAATCTCATCAACTGCATATAGTTTCATCAAATCCTTACAATTTTGCTGCCAATTCTGCCCCTTCACGAATTGCACGCTTGGCATCCAGCTCAGCAGCCAGCTTCGCTCCACCAATAATATGGTAATTCGCCAAAGTCTTTTGTCCTTCTGAAGGCATAACATCTTTGACCGACTCTTGACCAGCACAAACCACGACCGTATCTACACGCAGTAACTGATCATGCCCATCCACTTCAATCCACAAACCTTCATCCGTGATCGATTTATATTGCACGCCGCGTAACATGCGCACGCCATGTTTTTTTAATTGGGCACGATGAACCCAACCCGTGGTTTTACCTAAGCTTGCTCCTAAAGCGGTAGTTTTACGCTGTAATAGATAAATTTCACGTACAGGTGGCTCGACTTCTGCTGGCTGCAGTCCGCCTTCACTTACATAATTTGCATGCAGATCTACCCCCCACTCCCGTTTCCATTCATCTACAGGTTGAGGTTGCGGCTGATGCAGGGGCTTTAATAAAAATTCTGATACATCAAAACCAATTCCACCAGCACCAATGACAGCGACACGATCTCCTACTGGTGCACCTCGCAATACTTCAGCATAAGACAGGACTTGAGGTGCTTCACTACCGGCAATTTTCAATTCACGCGGAACCACGCCCGTAGCAACAATGACTTCATCAAAACCTTCACGTTCCAATTGCTCCCGATTCACTCGAGTATTTAAACGGACATCTACCCCGGTTTTTTCCAGTTGTACTTTAAAATAGCGAATGGTTTCATGGAATTCTTCTTTACCTGGAATCACTTTGGCCAGATTAAATTGCCCACCCACTTCATTAGTAGCTTCAAACAAAGTCACATCATGACCGCGGCTGGCAGCGACTGTGGCTGCGGATAAACCTGCCACACCACCACCCACCACGGCAATCCCTTTAGGCTTTTTGGTTTTGACATAAACCAGTTCGGTTTCATAACCAGCACGTGGATTCACTAAACAGGTAGCGCGTTTATTTTTAAAGGTATGATCCAGGCAAGCCTGATTACAGGCGATACAGGTATTAATTTCATCAACACGATTGGTTGCTGTCTTATTCACCCAGAATGCATCTGCCAATAGTGGGCGTGCCATTTGCACCATATCTGCCTGACCTGATGCCAAAATCGCTTCAGCAGTTTCTGGCATATTAATCCGGTTCGATGCAATGACTGGAACAGCAACATGTTTTTTGACTTCTGCGGTGTAATCTACGAATGCAGCACGAGGAACAGAAGTGACAATCGTCGGAATACGTGCTTCATGCCAGCCAATACCGGTATTCAGCAAAGTTATTCCAGCCTTCTCTAATGCTTTAGCGACGGTAATCACTTCCTGCATAGTATTGCCATCATGCACCAGATCTAGCAAGGACAAGCGGAAACAGATAATAAATTTTTCACCAATTTCAGCACGGATTGCTTTAACAATCTCCACCGCAAAACGCATGCGGTTTTCAATTTCTCCACCCCAGCGATCAGTACGCTGATTGACATGACGGCTTAAGAACTGGTTAATCAAATACCCTTCAGATCCCATGATTTCCACGCCGTCATAGCCCGCTTTTTTAGCCAGTTTTGCAGTTTTAACATAGTCCTGAACCGTATCCAGAATCTGGTTTTCAGACATCTGACGTGGTTTAAAAGGTGAAATTGGCGATTTGATCGGGCTCGCAGATACCACAAAAGGCTGATAGCCATAACGTCCGGCATGCAAAATTTGCAACAGAATCTTGGCCCCATGCTTATGCACGGCATGCGTAACCAGTCGGTGCGGTGCAACATCACCCAAGGTATTCATCGTTCCACCAGCGGGCAATAACCAGCCCTGACGATTCGGTGAAATCCCGCCAGTAATCAGGAGACCCACACCACCTTTGGCACGTTCACCAAAATAAGCTGCCAGTTTAGGATAATTATAAAACCGATCTTCCAAGCCCGTATGCATTGATCCCATCACCACACGGTTTTTAATCGTGGTGAAACCCAGATGTAATGGTTTTAAAATATTTGCATAGCGCGTCGTTGTCATAAAATATCCCTGATTCTTATTTGGCTAAAAGCTTAAATCTTATCAATGTACTTTAACTGATTTTTAGAGGCTTTTTATGACTATCAGGTCCGCTTTCTCAGGCACAAATACCAATTGTGATATTTATGCCGTACCTTAATGGTGAATTTATTGCTGCCATTGATTTTTGCTCAATTTCCATAAGGCAATTACACCGAGTACTGTACCAATGGGAAAACTGAGCAGCATCAGGATCGCCATAATTCTGGACAAGGTGCGTCCTGAACCATTGCCCTGTTTTACCTTGAGACAGGCCTGAATATTCAAAACAATCAGCACAGCCAAAAGTAGCAACACAATAACCAGACTCAACATGGAAATCGTCGACTGCTGATATTCCAGATATAAAAATGCAACCGTACTAAAAACCAGCAAACCGGCATAGATTCCATGCACAATCGACAAGGTTTCATTTTTGGCAGCCGGTTGCAGATTAGGTAAAGGAGGAATATTCGGGCTCATGAGGGCTATCCTGAAGATGTTTTTTTAATGATGTTATTGAATCTTCCCAGATTTTCCCATTTTTAAGTATTTGTCAAAAATACGGTAATTTTATGATTATCTAAGCCTATTGAATCAAGATTTTGAAACGAGTTTTTCTTTTCTAAAGCAAACCTAAATAAAATAATGATACAATTGACGCAATATGTGTTTTTTCAGGCCACCACTTCTGGCGTGCCTATTTCATATCATTAGGATGAACAATGTCTGATAATGCAACTATCTTGCAGAATGTCCCAGTAGGCAAAAAAGTTGGTATTGCCTTTTCTGGCGGTCTAGATACTTCTGCAGCTCTTTTGTGGATGAAACAAAAAGGCACTGAACCTTATGCTTACACAGCAAACCTGGGTCAGCCAGACGAAGACGATTACGATGCGATTCCAAAAAAAGCTGAAGCTTATGGCGCAGTAAAAGCACGTTTGATCGACTGCCGTTTACAGCTTGCATTAGAGGGTATTGCTGCAATTCAATGTGGCGCGTTCCACATTTCTACAGGTGGCGTTCCATACTTCAACACGACTCCTCTTGGCCGTGCAGTAACAGGTACCATGCTGGTAACTGCAATGAAAGAAGATGACGTGAACATCTGGGGTGACGGTTCTACTTATAAAGGTAACGACATCGAGCGTTTCTACCGCTACGGTCTGTTGACTAACCCTAACCTGAAAATCTACAAACCTTGGTTAGACCAGACCTTCATTGACGAGCTAGGTGGCCGTGCAGAAATGTCACAGTTCCTGATCGACAATGGCTTTGACTACAAAATGTCAAAAGAGAAAGCTTACTCAACTGACTCAAACATGTTGGGTGCGACTCACGAAGCCAAAGATCTTGAATACCTGAATGCGGGTATCAAAATCGTTGACCCAATCATGGGCGTTGCATTCTGGAAAGAAGAAGTTGAAATCAAACCTGAAGAAGTATCGATTACTTTTGAAGAAGGTTTCCCTGTTGCAATCAATGGTCAACGTATCGAAGATCCAGTTGAGTTCATTCTTGAAGCGAACCGTATTGGTGGCCGTCATGGTCTAGGTATGTCGGATCAGATCGAAAACCGTATCATCGAAGCGAAATCTCGTGGTATCTACGAAGCTCCGGGTATGGCCCTTCTTCACATCGCTTATGAACGTCTGGTCACTGGTATTCATAACGAAGATACCATCGAACAATACCGTATCAACGGTCTTCGTTTGGGTCGTCTTCTGTACCAAGGTCGCTGGTTCGATTCTCAAGCATTGATGCTTCGTGAAACTGCACAGCGTTGGGTAGCTAAAGCTATCACTGGTACTGTGACTTTAGAACTGCGTCGTGGTAATGACTACACCATCATGAACACTGAATCTCCTAACCTCACTTATGAAGCTGAGCGTTTAACTATGGAGAAAGGTGATTCTATGTTCTCTCCAGCTGATCGTATCGGTCAGTTGACTATGCGTAACTTGGATATCACAGATACACGTGCGAAACTGGGTATCTATACAGATTCTGGCTTACTTGCAGTAGGTACAGGTTCTGCAGTACCTCAGTTAAAAGACAAAAACAAATAAGTTTGTTAAGGTCAAAAAAACCGCTCATCTGAGCGGTTTTTTTATAGATTCGATTTAGGCATTCACACTGTTCGGGTTTGCGGTGCGGATCGACTGATAATAAATCTGGTTTCGACCCAACTGTTTGGCCCGATACAACGCCTGATCGGCAATTCCCAATAAGGCATCCTTATCAATAAAGTCTTCACCACGATAAACAGTAATGCCCAAACTGATGGTGATATGGTTAGCTACACCAGATTTCTCATGTGGAATTTCCAGACGCTCAATTGCATTAAAGATATTGGAAGCCACTGCATAGGCGCCATGCGCATCGGTTTCCGGAAGCAGTACGACAAACTCTTCACCACCATAACGAGCCACAAAGTCCATATGCCGGATGGCATTTTTAATGGTAAAGGCAATACTGGAAATGACATCGTCCCCTTTTTGATGCCCATAGAAATCGTTATAGTTTTTAAAATGATCTACATCGATAAACAAAATCGCCAAAGCATGCTGATTACGGCGGGAACGTTCAAAGAAGATATCCAGTGTTTCATCAAAAGTTCGTCGGTTGGAGATTTTGGTCAGCTCATCATGCTGGCTTAAGTGCAGTAATTCTGTGGTATGAATCCGCTGAATTTTCTCACTGATTCTGGCCCGCATGGTGTATAGAAAAATCATTCGCTCACGGGCAAAAAGCATATAACTAATCACACATCCCAATAGGCTACTGCCGATCAGAATCCGTCCCAAGACCAGCGCATTAAAGTCGATCGATAACATGGATAACAGCCAGACTGTACAAAGTGCAGCAAATAACCCCATGATTAACATCTGTAAAGGTTTTACTCCGGTCAGAATATAACCCAGAATGTAGATAATGGTGATGATCGCCATCGACTGATGTTGCAAGCTTACTGTTTGAATGGACATGGTCAGATAGGAGGTCGAGACTATCATCCAGAACATCAGCAGCATGGAAGCTTGCGGAAAAAAGCGTTTGATTTTAGGTAGACAGGAGAAGAAATAAAAAGCAAGTAAAGCTAGACTACCATTGATCAGCCCCAGCATACAGCGCACAAAATCTTGTACGAAATATTGTGAATCGATAATCCAGTAGTCCGTTGGAACCATAACGAGCAGAAAAATAAAATAGGTCAGTACTCCTGCCCAAACATATTTTTCGACATGTTTACGTGCTCGCTCCAGGTTTTTGCTCCAGAACTCCTGTTCCAGATTCTGAGGGAAAATCGAACCTACACGCTGACTTTGCCGTGTGATTAATTCTTCTATTTTTTCTTTTTCATCTTGCAATTTTGCTAGATTGTACTTGTATTCCATTGCCAAGTATTTATGTAATTTTTTTATTAATTTTAAAATATCATACTTTTATAAATTAATTTATAGATATCCCTTATTTTGTATATATTTCTCGTTACCATTTTGGGCATAGATGCATTATCATTTGTTTTATTTCTCCGATTGAATTCGCCTTGAATACGATTACCCTTCTCCAGCCAGACGACTGGCATGCCCACTTGCGTGATGGTCTCGCTCTGCAACGCACCGTTCCTGATCTAGCCAAACAGTTTTCCCGCGCAATCTGTATGCCGAATCTTGTTCCCCCAGTTAAAACTGTGGAAGAAGCATTAAGCTACCGTGAACGTATTATGGCGCATGTTCCTGAAGGTAGCGATTTTGATCCACGCATGGTGCTGTATTTCACAGATAATACCTCTTCAAGTGAAGTCCAAAAGATTAAAGATTCTGAGCATGTCAATGCCATTAAACTTTACCCTGCTGGCGCAACCACCAACTCGGATAGCGGTGTAAGCGACATTCGTAAAGTATATTCAGTTATTGAACAGCTGGAAGAGCATCAGGTGCCTTTATTGCTGCACGGTGAAGTGACGCATAACCATGTCGATATTTTTGACCGTGAAAAACGCTTTCTAGACGAAGTCTTAGCACCGTTACTGAAACAGTTCCCGAAACTGAAACTGGTTCTGGAACACATTACCACCAGCGAAGCAGCTAATTTCGTGCTGGAACAGGATCGTAATGTAGCTGCGACCATTACTCCACAGCACTTACTGTTTAACCGTAATGATATGCTGGTTGGTGGGATCAAACCGCACTTCTATTGCCTGCCAATTTTAAAACGTCAGACGCATCAGCAAACGTTGCTTGAAGTAGCGACCAGCGGTAATCCTAAATTTTTCTTAGGCACCGACAGTGCACCGCACTCAAAAAATGCCAAAGAAAATGCGTGTGGCTGCGCAGGATGCTATAGTGCTCCGACTGCAATTGAGTTATATGCTCAGGCCTTTGATCAAGTAGGTAAAATCGACCGTCTAGAAGGTTTTGCCAGCCACTTTGGTGCAGATTTCTACGGCCTCCCACGTAATACCAAAACCATTACGCTGGTCAAAGAAGATCAAGTTATTCCTGAAAGTCTAGACTACTTGGATGGTGAACAAATCGTTCCGCTATATGCAGGAAAAACCATTCAATGGAGAAAAATGTGACAAATGAAACTCTTCCAGTCATTGGTCAGCGTTTCCGTGGATTTTTGCCTGTTGTTGTCGATGTTGAGACAGCAGGCTTTAATGCACAGACTGATGCCTTGTTAGAAATTGCGGCCATTCCAATTGTTTATAATGAAGATGGCCAGTTTGTGCCCGGTGAAGCTTACCACGCACATATCAATCCTTTCGAAGGTGCCAACCTGGATCGCCGCTCTTTGGAATTTATCGGGATTGACCCGTCAAATCCAATGCGGATCGCGATGGCTGAAGATGAGAAAACCGCGTTAAAACGTATTTTTAAATCGGTCAATGAAGTGCGTCGTCAGCAAAATTGTACGCATGCCGTTTTGGTCGGTCATAATGCGCATTTTGATTTGGGCTTTGTACAGGCCGCAATTGCCCGTACCGGAACCAAAAACCAGAACCCGTTCCACAGTTTTTCTGTGTTTGATACCGTGACTTTAAGTGCGGTGATGTTCGGTCAAACGGTTCTGGCTAAATCTTGTATTCAGGCCGGTATTGAGTTTGATGGCAAAGAAGCACACTCTGCGTTATACGATACGCAAAAGACTGCGGAACTGTTTTGCTATATTTTAAACAAACTCGCACCTCACCTGCTTGACACTTTGGTGGCGGATCAATAAGATACCGCCATCTTCTAAACGTCCCTATCGTCTAGAGGCCTAGGACATCGCCCTTTCACGGCGGTAACCGGGGTTCGAATCCCCGTAGGGACGCCATCTTATTTACCCCATTCTTCTTTCATTTTTTCCAAGAAAACTTTTTTTCTTATTATTGCTTTCAATCCTATTGTTACAAATTCCGCATGACTGAGTTTGGTGCACTTTCTCGTTTGCTTAGGCTATAATCAAGTTGATATTAGGTTTTGATCAATTTTCCCATGCTAAAGAAAATCTTGCTTGTTTTACTCATTCTGGCACCTTCAGCGCTTTATATTTATGTGATTAGTCGCGATGATAAAACTGCTGAGAATCAAGCAGAAACTACGCCTGCTGAAAAAACACCGACTGAGCAATACCAGACTCCAGATCACTAGTTTTTAAGAGGCTTTGCAAATATTTATTTTTCAAATTAAAAAAATAACTTTATGAGGAAATTCCAATTTATGTGATATTTCAAATAATTAAAACTAAAATACTTTTTTTTAAATCTCTCCTTTTATGAGCTATGCAATCTTCCTCTCCACCTTCACAGCATTCGTCTGTTGAGGGCCAAACTCCGTCATTAAAACGTGCCATGGGCACACGTCATCTGATCATGCTCTCCCTTGGTGGCGCAATTGGTACCGGCCTGTTTATGGGTTCCGGTGAAGTGATTTCACAAGCTGGGCCTTTAGGCGCGGTACTGGCCTATATTATTGGCGGCTTGATCGCCTATATGGTCATGCTCTGCCTCGGTGAACTGGCTGTACATTTACCCGTATCTGGTTCCTTTGGTGCCTTTGCAACCCATTATATTGGCCCGGGTACTGGCTATATGGTGTCCTGGATGTACTGGCTGGGCTGGTCAGCCACTTTGGGTACCGAATTTACTGCCGCAGTAATTTTGATGCAGGAATGGTTCCCGCAAACTTCGATCTGGTTATGGACACTGATCTTTGCTGCAGGTGTTCTGCTCTCCAATCTAAGCTCAACCCGTACCTTTGCCGAATCAGAATTCTGGCTATCGCTGGTGAAAGTCGCGACTGTACTGATTTTCATTATTCTGGGCTTTGCCTGTATCTTTGGCTTTATTCCGTTCCAAGGTTATGAATCTGCACCACTGTTCAATAATTTGACTGAACATGGCTGGCTGCCAAACGGTTTAATTCCGTTATTCACCACATTACTAATCGTGAACTTTGTCTTTAATGGTACCGAGATGATCGGGATCGCTGCCGGTGAAACCGAAAATCCTAAGAAAAATGTACCGAAAGCGATTCATGCTGCGGTATGGCGTCTGATGATTTTCTTTGTCGGGACCATTATCGTGATTAGCTCGCTGCTGACTTATACCGATGCGGGTTTACAGGTCGGTGGTCATGGGGGCTTAAGCAGCAGTCCGTTTGTATCCGTGTTTACCCAAATGGGTATTCCATATGCGGAAGACTTTATCCGTTTCGTAATTATCACTGCACTGCTGTCGACTGCGAACTCTGGTCTTTACGCGGCTTCACGTATGATGTGGGCATTGTCTTCACAAAACCAGTTACCGCTACTATTTGCTAAAGTCAGCAAATCCGGCGTGCCTTATGTAGCAGTCTGGGTCACCATGATTGGCGGTTTGCCTGGTCTGCTCTCTGAGCAGTTTGGTGCAGATGTCATCTTTAAAAACCTAATGGGCGTGGCCGCTTTTACCATGGTGATTGTCTGGATGAGCATCTGCTGGAGCCAGTTTAATTTCCGTCGCCAATGGCTGAACTCTGGTCATAGTGTCTCTGAACTAAAATTCCGTACACCTTGGTTCCCTTTAGTTCCCATTCTAGGTTTTGTAACTTGTACTGCAACCGGTCTGAGTATGGCAGCTGACCCTGAAATGCTCTCTGGTTTTATTGGCTGTTTATTGTTTATGGCAGCATGCTATCAAGTTACTACTGGCTTTATCATCAAAAAGCTTAAATTCTAAACTTTTGAACTTAAAATAATTTCTTTAATAAACCCAGTTCCGATTGGGTTTATTTTTTCATATCAGGTAAATCCGTTCAGAAAATAACATCTTAATAAAATAAAGTTTTTGTTTTGCCTAATGTTTAAACTGTTAAATACATTTTAGTAAAAACTCTTTTGACAAAGTTCGGCTTAGTCCTTAATATAGCCCTCACCTCGCAACGTCCCTATCGTCTAGAGGCCTAGGACATCGCCCTTTCACGGCGGTAACCGGGGTTCGAATCCCCGTAGGGACGCCATTATCTGATCGCACACGATCAAGTCTTATACATAATCCATATTAATACGTTGCAGATTTGTAGTTTTTCACTACAATAACCCGCTTCATTCTCTTATTTTTTTGACTCCTATGCACTCATCTCCGAATGATGCTACGCATCAGGGCAATTCTGCGCCTTTAAAACGCGCTATGAGTACTCGACATCTGGTCATGATTTCGCTTGGCGGCGCAATCGGAACAGGCCTATTTTTAGGGTCGGGTGAAGTCATTGCACAAACGGGGCCTGTAGGTGCCATTCTTGCTTATCTCCTTGGCGGGATCATCGCTTACATGGTTATGCTATGTCTGGGTGAACTTGCCGTTCATATGCCCGAATCGGGCTCATTTGGCGCCTATGCCAAACGCTATATTGGACCAGGGACTGGCTACACCATTACCTGGCTATACTGGCTGACCTGGTCAGTGACCTTGGGAACTGAATTTACCGCTGCAGCTTTATTAATGCAGGAATGGTTCCCGGATAGCTCCATGTGGATGTGGACGTTGATTTTTGGTGCTTTCGTATTCGCACTGAATATGATTTCCACTCGCTGGTTTGCTGAATCTGAATTCTGGCTGGCACTGGTTAAAGTTGTTACTGTCGTGACCTTTATCCTACTTGGCCTACTCGCTATTTTTGGTGTAGTAAGCTATCAAGGACAGGAAACTGCTCCGCTATTCAGTAACCTGACAGCTCAAGGCTGGTTCCCGGAAGGTCTGTTCCCAATCTTCACAACCATGCTGATTGTAAACTTTGCATTCTCTGGCACAGAACTGATTGGTGTGGCTGCGGGTGAAACCAAAGATCCTGCCAAAAATGTACCAAAAGCGATTAATACTGCAATTTTCCGCTTACTGATTTTCTTTGTAGGTACGATTATTGTGGTGACCTCCCTTCTTCCGCATCAGGAAGCAGGTCTGGCAGCTGAAGGTGTCAGTAGCAGTCCATTCGTGACAGTATTCCAGCATATCGGTATTCCTTATGCTGAAGATATTATCCGCTTTGTGATTATCACAGCATTGCTGTCTGCTGCTAACTCAGGTCTATTCGCTGCATCCCGTATGATGTGGTCATTGGCTTACAGCAAACAGTTACCAGCAGTATTTTCCCGCTTAAATGCGCGTGGTGTACCTTATATTGCAGTCATTGTCACCATGATTGGTGGTATGCCTGGTTTGCTGTCTGAACAGTTCGCACCGGAAACCATCTTCACTAACTTGCTAGGTATTGCAGCATTTACCATGGTAGTGGTCTGGATGAGCATCTGTCTCAGCATGTTCAACTTCCGCCGTGAATGGTACAAACAGGGTAAAACAGCGAAGGATCTAGATTTTGCTGCGCCATTGTTCCCGATCGTACCGATCCTGGGTTTTCTTTTCTGTCTGATTACCTGTATCAGTATGGTGTTTGATCCGAGCATGCGGATCAGTTTCTTTGGCTGTCTGCTGTTTATCGCACTGTGCTATGGCAGCTACTACAAGTTCTATCACAAAAATGCTTAAACATTAAAATGATTAAAAGAGCAGCTTCGGCTGCTTTTTTTTATTTATACTGAAAATGTTCTAGGCAGCCAGCGTGGTGTGTCGATGAAAATTATTTATATTCATGGCATGAACAAGCAGAAATTCAGCTCTGCGTCTTTGCGTCAACGCTGGCTCAGTCTGCTAAAACGCGGTCTGGAACAGTTACATCAACAGGCACATTTTGCTTATCTGAAACGGCATATCCGTATTCCTTTTTATGGCGACTTGCTGTTCCGTCATCATTTACATAATGTGCTAAATGCCAGCACCTTGATGCCACAAGACTGGCCTCGCTTTCCCTTCCATCAGCCAGTTAAATCCCAGCCACCACCACCCCATCTCAATCAATATTCACCTGAAATTTGTGAAATTCCCGAGCTAAAGGTTGAGGATGCCATGACCTTTAACCAGAAGGTGAAGTTTATTAGTACTTTGAGCCGGAATACTCTATTACGGGATTTTGTGATCTTACTGAATCATTTCCCTCGCCTGCATGATACGCTGATCAAAAAATTTCTGATTGAAACCTATTCTTATCTGGCAAATTTCACATTCATGCAGCAGGTGCATCAGCGAATTGGCCAGCAACTGCATGGCGATAAACCCTGTATCCTGATAGCTCATTCCTTAGGAAGTGTGATTGCCTATCATTATCTGCTTCTGCATCCAGAACTGAATGTACAGCGTTTTATCAGTATGGGATCACCAATGGCTTTCCGGGTCATTCAGGAACATTTGCCACAGCCTGTTCACCGGCCAGAAGCTATTAAAGGTGACTGGATTAATTTTTATTGCAGTGATGACTTTTTAACTGCCTTTCCATTATCAGAACCGCCTTTTCAGTTTCAGCCGGCAATTATCAATCGGGAGATTCGTACTTCAATGTATCATCCGCATGATATTGATGACTATGTCCAGCATCCGGAAGTCATCGAAGCCCTGCTGGAATTACTCTAAAAAACATCTCAATTTACAGATTTAATTTTAATATTTTCTTTGTACTATTTTTCTGCTGAGTCAAATTCTTTATCCATACCTACTCATTTTCTGGTTTATTTATGACTCTTTTATAAATATACATATGTCTGTTAATTATTGTTTTATCAAAGATAATTTACACATTAACACCACAAAAAGCGCTGCTTTTGCTACGTTAGTTTTTTCTATACTGTAAATATAATTCTATCGAACTCAGTGGGGTGTCGATGAAAGTTATTTTTATTCATGGAATGAATCAGCAACATCATAGCGCTGCTTCCATCCGCCAGCGCTGGCTCCATATACTTCAAAAAGGGATGCGCAAACACCTACAAGATGCCAGATTTAGCTATTTAAAACGTCACATTCGTATTCCATTTTATGGCGATCTGCTTTCACGTTATAACGTCCGCAATATTCTAGAAGCCGGCACCCTGATGCCACAGGAATGGCCCAGCTTTCCTTTTCGCAAGCCGGCTCAACCTCAGCTTCCTGCCCCTGTTCCACGTCCTGGCTGGCGTAGGCCCACAATTACCGATTTTTCCCAACCCGGTTTAAGTGACACCATGGATTTCAGACAGAAATTCAATTATTTTACCGCTCTCGGCAGAAATGTGGCACTTCGGGATTTTGCCTTATTACTCAATTATTTTCCCACTCTGCATCGCACTCTATTGCAGAGATTTCTGATTGAAACTTATCTTTATCTCGATAATCCTGATTTCATGAGGGAAGTACATGAACGGATTGCCAGACAACTGAGTGGTCGCAAACCCTGCATGGTCATTGCCCATTCTTTAGGAAGTGTGATTGCCTATAATCATCTCATCCAGCACCCTGAACTGAATGTACAGCGTTTTATTACTTTAGGTTCGCCATTAGCTTTCCAGGTGATTCAATCCAGCCTGGCACAACCGGTGGTACGACCTCAGGCAATTAAAGGCGACTGGATCAATTTCTATTCAACGGATGATTATCTTACCGCCATTCCACTTACTCAACCGCCATTCAAGTTTGAATCTGAAATCATCAATCATGGCATTCGTACGCATATTCACCGTCCACATGATATTACTGGCTATTTACTACATCCTCAGGTCGTTGAAGCTATTCTGGAATTACTTAAAAATCCGGCTTAAATCCGGCATTTTTCAAGTATTCTACTAATATTGTTTTAAATTTATGCACTCAAAAGAAAAATTCCAAAAAACTCTGGAAAAGCGTTTGACACCCCCCTGTTTTCACCCTAATATACGCCCACCTCTGAAACGTCCCTATCGTCTAGAGGCCTAGGACATCGCCCTTTCACGGCGGTAACCGGGGTTCGAATCCCCGTAGGGACGCCAATTTCAGAAGTAATATTTTATTAAGTCCCTATCGTCTAGAGGCCTAGGACATCGCCCTTTCACGGCGGTAACCGGGGTTCGAATCCCCGTAGGGACGCCATTACTTCAAATCAAAAGTTCTGGTTTAAAATATCACTTCTATACTGTCCCTATCGTCTAGAGGCCTAGGACATCGCCCTTTCACGGCGGTAACCGGGGTTCGAATCCCCGTAGGGACGCCATATTCGAGATGGTTAATTTAATTAACTTCTCATAAAAAAGCCCAAGCATGATGACTTGGGCTTTTTTATTGCATGTTCCTTCATTCCTGTTTTTTTAATGTTTGATCAAATTGTCTCGATTGCAATTTTATTTGTTTATAAATAATTCATTCAAAATCTTATTCTTTTACATTTCTCTTCAACTCGTTATCCATTCATTTTCATTTACAGCAATCGCACTATAAATCCGAACAAAAAATCAACACCGGTGGTATAAGCATGTCGTTAAGGTAGAAAGCATAATATATCTGCAAGGATCAGATTATGTTCGTCAGTACAAAGTTAAGTTCGCCTGAATCATCTATTAAAAATCATAATCATCAATTTAATAACTTTAAAGATTGGGTCAACTTCTTTCAAGATCAACAGATTTCGACGACAGTAAAGACCGAACAGGCTGAGGACTATTTAAGAGGTTTAATCCATCAAGTTGATGTGGCTGGATTGGAATGGCTGGATCAACCCAGACATGTAGAGCAACATTTTCTGGAACAGCACCACCAAACCTGCGCAATTTTCCAGTCGTATGTAGAACGGCGTAAACAGCAGCAAGGACGCGAGTACTTCCCGACTGTGTCACATGCATTTGAGTTCCTGGCCAAAGTCGCACCTGTAAAACTGGTAGACGGCTCATGGCTTTATTCGACTGTACAAAACTGGAATCGTCCAGAAACCAAAGACCTGATTTATATCTATCTGGAAGAACTGGGCATGGGTCATACCCGCGCCAATCATGTCACCATGTATCAGGACTTGCTGAATCATTATGAGTTGAACAGCTATGCTGAACAGTTAGATGCCAGCTATTATGAACAGGCAGCCGTTCAACTGGCACTAGCTTATGCACCGCCAGAATATTTACCGCTGGTAATTGGCTTTAATCTGGGTTATGAGCAGCTGCCATTACACCTGTTAATTACCAATTATGAGCTGTCTGAACTGGGTATTGATCCGCATTACTTCAATGTGCACATTACTATTGATAATGCTCACAATGGTCATGCACAAAAATCGCTGCAAGCGTATTTAGATCAATATGCACTCGCTGAAGATCCCGTCCAATATCTTGACCTGATTAAAAAAGGTTATGTGCTGAATGACATTGGTAAAAGTTCTATCCAGATCATCAAACAACTGGATACTAAAAAACTGGCTTTGAAAGTGTTCCAGAACAAAGCACTAATTGGACAATACATCCATAACCAGAAATGTCAGTTTAGTGGCAAGACCATTAATGAATGGTTATCCGATCCGGCACAGATTGCGGATTTCCTGAAAGTCATGATTGAAAAAGGCTGGATTGTAAAAGATGCACCTGTAGAACAAAGCCGTTTCTGGAAAATGATTGATGATCCAGATGGCAAAATGTTTGGTGTATTTAATGCCACTGAAAAACAGATTATTAAAGACTGGATTCAAGGTGAGACTTTAGCTGCTCGTCTGTCATTACGTAGCAGATCTCAAGTACATAATCAGATGGAACCGGTGTTGAACCGTATCGACCAGCAACAGATTCATCAGTTGAAAAGCCGTCTGAATCGCTGTGCTGCTGCCGAACAAAAGATTGATTTATTGATTCCTTATGTGGCACCGCATATGCATCATCAGGAAGTGGGCTTGTGGGCAACGCGTCAGCTTTCCCAGCTACTCTTCCCTTTCCAGACTCAAGCCATGACTTATTCTTAGAAAGATCATTCATAAAAAACAGGGCATTGTATATGCCCTGTTTTTGCTTCAATGCATTATGCAAATTAGGCCGATTTACGTGAATTGATCTGACCTTTAATCACAGCTTTCACATTGCCTTTTACGTAATTTAAAAATACCTTTAAAGGCGACAGTTTTGGATTTGGTCGATTACCTTTGGCAATTTCCTTAAATTGCGCGGCATACCAGATGATTTCCATAATCGCCATTTTATCGATCATTGGAATACCGGTTTTAATTTTCTCCACTGCATAACGTACATCCTGTCCTGCAACCAGACGGTTACCCAGATCAGGCTCGACCGCAAATGGACGTGCAATACCGACAAAATCACATGCGCCACTATCTAAAGCTGCATTCATACCTGTTGCGGTACGGAAGCCTCCCGTTACCATCAAATGACAATTAACTTCCTGACGGATCTTTTCGGCAAAATCGAGGAAATAGGCTTCGCGGGCAACCGTTGATGCTTTACGTTTCTCTGCTTTTACCCCTGCCATTGCGGGTGCTTCATAGGTTCCACCAGAAACTTCAATCATATCGATCCCGGCTGCATCCATCGCCTTAAAGACATAAATAACGTCTTCTTCACTAATGCCACCGCGCTGAAAGTCTGCCGAATTCAATTTCACTGAAATAACAAAATTTTCAGAAGTTGCTGCACGTACCGCCTTATAGGCTTCTAGCAAGAATCGACTGCGGTTTTCAATACTACCACCCCACTGGTCTTGACGTTTATTGGTCAGTGGCGATAAAAACTGGCTAATCAGGTAACCATGTGCCCCATGTAACTGCACGCCTTCAAATCCCGCCTTTTCACAAATAGCAGCTGAAGTCGCAAAGCGCTGGATAATATCTAAAATTTCATATTCACGCAGTTCACGTGGCGTACCGAAACTCATCACCAGTGCTGGACTGAAAGGTACAGCTGAAGGTGCTACGGTTTCTTTATTCAAGCCTTTTGGGCATTGACGTCCAGGGTGAGATAACTGTACCAGTTGTACTATACCATGACGTTTTCCGACATTCGCCCAGGCTTTTAACTTTTCCAGGTCACGTTCAGTTTCTATTACCACTACACCGGGTTCATTCTTGGCACGAAAATCCACCATGACATTACCTGTAATCGCACAGCCTAAACCACCTTTGGCCCAAGCTTCATATAACTTTAAATGGGCCTGATTAGGTTGGCCTGCATCATTGGCCAATGCCTCACTCATGGCACCTTTAATGATACGGTTTTTAAACTGGGTATTACGGATCTGGATGGAATCGGCCAATTGTGTCATGTACTTTCCTAAAATGTTTATCTTATTTTGTATGTGTTATAACCTAACTTGCCATAATTGACAATTCATATTGTCAAATGGATACAAATTTTATTTTTAGATATTAGGGGGTAGTCTTAAAAAAATCATTTTAAATTTTGGGATCGAAAGCATCTCGGATGGCTTCACCAATATAGATGAGCAAAGACAAGACAATGGCTAAGGTCAGAAACCCGGACAAAGCCAACCACGGCGCATTGATATTATTTTTGCCCTGCAGCAATAATTCACCCAAAGAAGCGGTTTCAGGCGGCAAACCATAACCTAAAAAGTCCAGTGCAGTTAGTGCGCTGATGTTGGCGGTCAGCATGAAAGGAAGTTGTGACAGACTGGAACCTATGACATTCGGCAAGATATGCCGAAACATGATCCGGCCATGCCCTGCTCCAATGCTTCTTGCTGCCCAGACATATTCCAGATTTCTGGCTCGTAAAAATTCGGCGCGCACCATCGACACTAGTGTCGTCCAGCCAAAAAATAGCATGATCACAAATAGCCAGTAAATATTTGGACTAAACACACTGACCAGAATCATGACCATAAACAGCATCGGCAGGCTGCTCCAGACCTCAAGTGCACGTTGCCCGATCAGATCAATCCAGCCACCATAATAGCCTTGAACTGCCCCAACCAGCACACCTAATCCTGCTGACAGTAAAGTTAATGCAAAGCCAAACAGCAAGGAAATACGCAAGCCATATAAAATACGTGCTAGCACATCCCTTCCCTGATCGTCTGTTCCTAGCCAATTTTGTCGGCTTGGAGGTGAAGGTACTGGAATATCGAGTGCCAAATTGGGTGTGTCATAGCCGAAGCGGATCACCGACCAGATTGCCCAGCCTTTGGCATTAATCAGCTGCTGTACCGTAGGATCCTGATACTCGGCTTCAGTTTCAAAGACACCCCCAAAAGTCGTTTCAGGATATGACTTTATTACTGGCAGATAATAGGAATCCTCATACTTGACCAGTAAAGGCTTATCGTTAGCGATCAGCTCAGCACCAAGTGACAAGATAAAAATAATGGTAAAGGCAATGAAGCAGGCAAATCCGGTTTTATTATTTTTAAAACGTTGCAGGCTGGCGCGTAGCATTGGTGACATTATTTTGACCCTCGCGAATCAAAATGGATCCGGGGATCAATCACCCGATACAGCACATCACTGATCAAACGCAGCACCAAGCCTAATAAGGTAAAAATAAACAAGGTTCCCAAAATGACCGGATAATCCCGCTGCAGAATCGCTTCAAATCCCAGCATGCCCAAACCATCCAGATTAAAGATGATTTCAATAAACAGGTTCCCGACAAATAAAATACCGAGCAAAGCTTCTGGCAAACTGGCAACCAACACCAGCACAGCATTGCGCAGTACATGACGGTAAAGCACTGCTCTGTCCTGTAGTCCCTTCGCTCTTGCTGCCAGCACATATTGTTTACTGAGTTCTTCCATAAAGGAAAATTTCACCAGATAAGTCAGCCGTGCAAAACCGCCGAGTACCATAGCCAGTAGCGGCAAAGCCATATGCCAAAAATAATCCTGAATTTTTCCAAAGAGGGATAATTCAGTAAAATTTTCCGAGCTTAACCCTTGTAAAGGAAACCATTGCAGATAGGAACCACCTGCAAAAAATACAATCAGCAAAATGGCAAAGATAAAGGCTGGAATAGCATAGCCCACAGCCAGCAGCAAAGACGTCGTTTGATCAAACAGGCTGCCATGCTTTTTGGCCTTCTGGATGCCAAGAGGAATAGAGACCAGATAAATGAGCAAGGTACTCCAGAAACCTAGAGACAGTGAAACTGGCAATTTTTCCCAGATCAGTTCAGTCACAGCTTGGCCTTTAAAAAAGCTCTGGCCTAAATCAAACTGGGCATAGCTTTTCAACATTTCCCAGAAACGTAAATGAACCGGCTGATCAAATCCATACTGAATCTTGATCTGCTCCAGCATTTCGGGCGTCAGGCCTTGCTGTCCCTGATACTGCAAGCCACCGATCGCCAAATTATTTGCATACTGTGCCTGATAGATGGCCTGTTCCACTGGACCACCCGGTGCAAGCTGAATCACCACAAAATTGATCAGTAAAACCATCAATAATGTCGGAATCATAAGAAGCAAACGTTTGACGATATAAGTGCTCATGGCACTCCCCAAAGCTGGAAATCTAGCGATATTTTAAGTACGGCGCCACTTGTCTGGCTTTAGCTGCATCCACCCACCAGTAATCAATACCCGCAGAAAGCTTGGGCTTGATTTTAGGCTGCTGATACATATTCCAGTAAGCATACCAGTATTCACCCGTACCATAAGTCGGAATATGATAATAACCGGCTCGCAATAAACGATCTAAAGCTCGGGTACTATAAATCAGCTGCTCCCGGCTTTGTGGTTGAACCACCTGATCAATCACCCGATCAATCACCGGATTTTGAATACCGGCATAATTATAATTGCCAGGCTGACGTGCCGCCTGACTACCCCAAAACTGTTTCTGTTCCTGCCCCGGTGTCAGCGATTGCGGCATAGTATCCACAATCATATCAAACTGATAATTTCTAAGGCGCTCATAGTACTGAGCCGTTTCCACCATCCGAATGTACGCCTGAATTCCTAAACGTTTCAAATGGCGTAGATAAGGCATTAGATGACGCTGCTGTTCAGCCTGATGCAACAGAAATTCAATCTGTACAGGTTTACCTTGAGCAGTCACCAGTTTTCCCTGCTGATAACGGTAACCGGCATTCAATAAAATTTGTCGCGCCTGTAATAAATTTTTGCGGTTAAACCCGGAGGCATCTGATTGCGGATAATGCCAATCCTGTAATACCGTCTGACGTTGCACCGGATGCAATTTAGATAAATTTGGCTGTAATATTTTCAGCTCTTGGGCACTCGGCTTGCCTGTAGATGCCAGTTCACTGTTACTAAAAAAGCTGTTGAGACGCTGATATTCCCCATGAAACAAGGCTTTATTTAGCCATTCAAAATCATAGGCCAGAGTTAAAGCTTGCCGGAAGCGGATATCGGCAAAGGGCTGACGCCGCATATTAAAAATCAGGCTTTGGGTTGGAATCGGATTGTGATGGTGAAAACGATAGGTTTTGATCTGGCCTTGCTCTACCGCAGGAAAGCGATAATCACTTACCCAGCGGTTAACCTGTTTTTCTTCATGCAGTGTGAACTGGCCCGACTTAAAAGCTTCAAACTTGATTTCCGGACTACGGTAATAACGATACTGTATTCGATCAAAATTATAACGCCCACGATTGACCAGCAGATCTTTACCCCAGTAATGCGGATTACGTTTATAGGAAATACTGCGTCCTGCATCAATACGTTCAATCACATAAGGCCCAGAACCTAAGATCGGTTTCAGGTTAACATCCTTGAAGTTGCGCTTTTGCCACTCCTGCTGAGAATAGATCGGCATTTGCGTCACAATCATGGCCATTTCCGGATTATGGCGAGATTTAAAACTAATCTTAACTTTTGAAGGTGACAGGACTTCGGTTTTTTTAATATCTGCCAGATACATCTGTAAGCCAAAATTAGACTGGGTCTGGTACAGATCAAAACTGTATTTCACATCTTTAGCCGTCACTGGCTGACCATTACTGAATCTGGCCTTAGGATTTAAATGGAAAATAATATAAGCAGTCTGCTTTGGATCGAAACTGACTTTCTCCGCCAGCAAAGGATAATAAACGCCGGGCTCATCCAGGGATTTCGACATAAGGCTGTCAAAAATATAATTAATCCCTTCAGTGACATTCCCCTTACCATTCATGCTGTTCAGATTATCAAAACTGCCATCGGCTGCCTGAATAAGAATGCCGCCTTTGGGCGCTTGCGGATTGGCATAAGGCAGAGATTTAGCCTGTGCATATTTGGGTGCACCATGCAGTGCAATATAAGGTGTCGTAATGACTGCTGCCCCGCTAGAACTGATGATCCAGGGGGCAGCGAGAATCCATAAGACATGGACGGGATTAAACAATTTCACGATCCAGAAATTAGTTTGGAACCTTAATCACATCACCAATACGCAATTGAGTATTGGGTTTCAGCTCATTCATTTCTGCCAGCTCATTGGTTGCCATACCATAACGGGATGCCAGACCAATCAAGGTATCGCCACGCTTCACCTTGTATTCAGTGACCAGCTTTGGAAGCTGAAGCGTTTGGCCCACACGTAAACCAGCACGTGGACTAAGATTATTCAGGCTCGCCAGATCAGTAACGGGTACTCCTACACGATTGGCAATCGCAATCAGTGATTCTCCGGATTTTACCGTATAGGATTCTGTCGCCTTAGAAGAGGCAGATTTTGTTGCGACTTTTACTACCGGCTCTTTTTTGGCAATCTGAATATCTTCATTAATTTTTAAACGCTGTCCAATCCGCACATTGCTATTGGTGCTTAGGCCGTTCAGGTCTGCCAGATAACGTAATTGTAGATGATATTGGCGGGCAATCGAGCTTAAGGTTTCACCAGATTTCACGATGTGAGTATCTGATTTGACATTCTTTTCCTGAGTCTCGGTGACCACTTCCTGCACAGGTTCAGGACTACCAGATAATTTCAGATGCTGACCCACACGCACATTGGCACTACGGGAAATATTGTTCAGGTTGGCAATCTGATCCATCGACAGATTATATTTTGCTGCAATCTCGGTCAGCGTATCACCCGATTGAACCGTATAACTGTCAGGAACCTGACTACCGGCCGGAATCTTGATGGTCTGACCAATGCGTAAGCCGCTGTTTGCAGACAGGCCATTTAACGCTGCCAGTTCAGATACCGTCAATTTACTTTGATTGGCAATGCTGTACAGGGTTTCACCACGTTTGACCTGATAGCTTTCTGTTGGCGTATGATCAACCTTAACGTTCTCAAACTTCTGTTCGATTTTTTCGGTTTTCTTGCTGCTCGCAGTCAGTTCATCAACTTCATTGAGAGGAACATTAATCTTCTGTCCGACCATCAAACTGCTACCCGCGGTTAAACCCGGAGTTAGTGCAGCAAGTTCTGCATTCGACAATGCGTAGCGATCTGCAATCAGTTTCAGATACTCACCACGTTTAACGGTATAGGACTTGGTCTGGACTTTGGGAGTTTCGACTTTTTTGCTGTCTTCAACTTTCGCTTTGCTGGTACTTTCTTTTAGGGAAAGCTTTTGCCCCACAAATAAACCACTGGTCATACTCAGATCATTATAATCAGCCAACTGTTTAACACTCAGGCCGAACTGGCTGGCAACGCTGGTCAAAGAATCATTGGCCTGAACCACATAACTTTCCGGTTTCTCTTTGGCTTTCGGTACTTCCTGTACTGGGTTGGCATCATAGAGATAAATTGTGGTGCCCACATATAATGTAGAGTTTGGATCAATCTGGTTCCATTTCGCGACATCACGCCAGTTCACGCCATTCTTCGCTGCAATCAATGCCAGATTATCGCCCGGTAAAACCTTATAGGTACTGCGCTTACCTTTCGGTGCCACAACCACAACTTCTGAATCAGTTTTTACATAGTTTTTGCCCTGATTAAGTCGAGCTTCAACTGAATCTGCACTGGTGTTTACAGCGACTTCTTTCGGATATGAAAATCCTTTGGTCAGTTCCTTGCCCTGCTGCTCGGCAATAGACTGACTGGTCTGAATTGCAGTCAGTTTGATCTTGCCATCATAAGGGTCAACAATTTCTGTGCCTGCAGGTGCCAGTGCTTTCAACTCTTCAATGACCTGTGCCTGTTCAGCTGCAGTCGCCACAGGTTGTAAAAGCTCATCCACGGTCTTATTAATTTCTTCTGCTGACACCACTTTCTGGATTTGCTGACGTTCAGCTGCGGTAATTGGTGGCTCGACCTGGATAGGCTTCACTGAAGCAACTGGCGTCACAGCAACCGGAATACGTGGCGCGCTTGGAATAGGCAATTCACTTTTTGCCGCAAATTCAGCAAGTGCTTCGGAACCACGTGGTGTGCTGACCCGTTTGGTGGTTTGTGCAGTTAGATTAGGTGTCGTCGTGGTTGACACTGCTGCTGGTGCAGTCGTAGCTGGCTTTGGTGATGTGGTCGCAGTTGGAGCTTTAGTTGCTGTTGCAGTCTTAGCAGTCGTAGTGGCAAGCACCGGCGGAGTCTGCTTGGCAGGTACGATGGTGGTACTGGTTGATGCTGGTGCTACAGTTGGCTTTGGAGTTACTGTAGTGGTCGTTTTAGGCGAGTTACTGACAGTACCTGCCCATAAGCCGCTTGAACTAGACTGCAGTTTTTTCAGTTTTCCATCAATCGATGGACTTAAGTCAGCCGGAATCAAAATACGGCGCGGACTTTCCGGATCAATACGATCACCACGATGCCCCGGGTTAAGCTGATACAGTTCAGCACGGCTTAAACCGGTAATGGCTGCAATCTCATTTAAATTGGCTGCACCGACAGTCACTTCACGAAAGTGAGGACGGTTGGCAATTGGTGGCAAACTCACGCCATAAGTACCCGGATTTTTCACAATCTGCGCAACTGCCAGGAAACGCGGCACATAGTTCATGGTTTCCTGAGGCAGTTTCAAGGACCAGTAATCGGTAGGCAAGCCTGCGGCCTTATTACGGTTAATCGCCTGCTGGATACGGCCTGGACCGGCATTATAAGAGGCCAAAGCCAATTCCCAGGAACCAAACTGGTTATATAAGCTGCCTAGAAACTCATAAGCCGCACGAGTCGACTCAACGACATCACGACGGCCATCGTAAAGTGAGGTTTGTTTCAGACCATAAATACGGCCAGTACTTGGAATGAACTGCCATAAACCTGCTGCTGCTGCACTACTGGTCGCTGCCGGGTCATAAGAACTTTCAATGATCGGTAATAAAGCCAGCTCTGTAGGCATGCCACGGCGCTCTGCTTCTTTCACCGTATAATAGAGATAGCGCGATGCACGGGCACTCAGGCGGTCCAGATAAGGCTGACGGGAAATAAACCAGCCACGCTGTGCATCAATACGCGGATTCCAGGTATTCAGATCCATCTTGAAACCCACGGTCATCCGTTTCCAGATATCACCATGCTTCAAAATCAGTAAGCGGTCACCTTCAACCGCACGCATATCCGTTGCAGAAAGTAAATCTTCCAGCCCATCCAAACTGCTTGCATCTAGATATTGTGAGCCAACCTGCTTGCTTGACGCTTTTTGGGTCGCACTTTGTGTAGAAGAACAGCCCGTCAGTCCCAAGGAAGCGAGTGCCGTTCCAAGTACAGAAAATTTTAAAAATGTTGGTAATGCAGGCTGCCACAAAATTGCGGTTGGTTTATACATAAAGAAATCCAAACAATTCGTATATAAATTTATTTTTTAGATATGCCATTGTAGTGAAGCATGTCGTGGACACAAGGCATTAATTTACCCCGATTTCACGTTAAATGTTACAAGAAATTAAAAAAACTGGTGTATCTAGACGCATCAAGCGTATTTGCGTTATACAATATCCGCTTCAGCAAGTTCTTTTTTGATCGGATTTTAATTTATGTCTCACACTATCACGCTATATGTTGATGGCGCCTGTCGCGGCAACCCGGGTTTAGGCGGTTGGGGGGCGTACATAATTACCGAACAGCAGGAACACAAAATTTGCGGTGGCGAAGATCATACCACCAATAATCGCATGGAGCTGACCGCGGCGATCGAAGGCATCCAGTTCTGTCCGAAAGATGCCAAGCTGATCATTTATACCGATTCCAATTATGTCAAACAAGGCATTACCGAATGGATTCATGGCTGGAAAAAGAAAAACTGGAAAGACGTTAAAAATCCGGATCTATGGCAAAAACTGGATGCCACCTGCCAAGGCCGCGATATTGAATGGCACTGGGTAAAAGGCCATGCCGGACATCCTGGCAATGAAATGGCCGATCAACTGGCCAACCAGGGGGCAGATGAAACCTTGAAAAAATCCAAATCAGTTACTGCAATCACTGAAAATAAAAAAAAATCTGAACCTGACTGGCTTCTAGACGACCCTTTCGGGCTGGATCTTGTCGATAGTGAAGAAGAACTCGAAGAGAGCATGGAAATGGCCGAAGAAGAAATGGAACAGACTGAAAATTTAGAAACAATTGAAAATACCGATGAGTCTGCTTCAGTCACTTCAGATTCAACCGAACTACATCCGCAAATTGTGATTACACCGCCGACCTTAGAGCTGCATGGCCCCCGTCAATTGATTCTGGATACGGAAACCACCGGTTTCTATTATCAGGATGGTGACCGGATCATTGAGGTGGGTGCGATCGAAATGATTAACCGGAAACTTACCGGCAGCTCAATCCATATTTATATCAATCCGAAAAAACCGGTTGGTGATTCGGTGAATGTCCACGGTATTACCGACGAGTTCCTGCAAGACAAGCCGCTGTTTGAAGAAATCTCACAGGTACTGTTTGACTATCTGCAAGGTGCCGAAATTATTGCGCATAACGCGACCTTCGATATGAACTTCCTGGATATGGAATTCAAGCGTGCAGGCTTTGTCGCACTTTCTGAAGTTTGTGAAGTAACCGATACTCTCGCAATGGCCAAATCCAAGCATCCTGGACAGAAAAACTCTCTAGATGCCCTCGTGCGTCGTTATGAAATTCCACAACGTGACCGTACCTTCCACGGTGCCTTGCTCGATGCGGAAATTCTGTCCGATGTTTATCTGGCTATGACCGGTGGACAGGTCTCTTTTGATATGGATGCCCTGTCACATACCGAAGAACAAGGTGGCAGTTCAAGCACTGTAAAAATCGAAATTGAATTACCTGTAATTCTTCCATCAGATGAAGAACTTGCCGAACATGAGAAATGGGTCAAACAATTTGAAGAAAAGCATGGAACGCCTTGCCTTTTTGCAAAATAAAATCTAAATTCCAAGCAGTAATTTCGCTTTTAAAATACAGTTCTTCAGTTATAGTAATTACAAAGAGGTTCCGTCCGATAAAGCGGGGCTCATATATAGATAATACTCAAGGAAAGGTGCAGATCCATGTCTTACCAAACCTCTATACATTTTGATCCAACAGCTTTACTGATAATAAAAAATGAGGTTGATAACTCGATCAAGTTAGTCGAATCAGCAGTAAGCACCTTGGTAGAAGATCAAACCTTACCTTTTGGCATTGACGATGCATTAAATCAGTTCGAACAATGTGCACAGGTACTGGCACTGATTGATATGCCGAATCTGGCACAAATTGCTCAATATTCAGCAGAACTGATGCGCAAGATTATGGGGAATCCGGCGCAGGTCAACACTCAGGATGTGATCGCATTGAGTGAAGGCACCACCATGCTGAAACGCTATATCGAATTTATCTGCTTGCGTGAAGTGAAGATTCCGCAGTTCCTGCTCGATACCCTGAACCGTCTGGAACTTGCGCTTGGTAAACCATTGACGACCGAAGGTCAGCATATTGAACCTTTGCTTGATCTGATTACTCCAGACTTCCAGTTACCCCAAGTACCAGGTCTGGAAAAATCCAAATATGTGCAACGCCTGTATAAGCTGTCTCTTAACAAACTGCTAAAACAGGAAGAAAGCGAGATGGATCTGCAGGCGATCAAACTGGTCGGTACTTATCTGGCAGGTCTTTCAGCAAATCATCCAAGCAAGCAATACTGGCATCTGGTGCATGTTGCTTTTGATAATATTGATCACCTGCTCATCAATGAACCACGTTTGCGTACTTTAATCGGTATTGAACGCAACATGGCGCAGTACTTTAGTTCAGCCGACAGCTTCAAAGCCTCTCTGTCCGATCTGGCAAATGTATTAAGCTTATGTATCAGTCAGGAAGATGCAACTGCACAGCAAATCCGTAGCCAGCTGAATATTGGTGATGATCTACTGACAGATATGCAACTTCAAGTATTTAGCCGTCATCTGTATGGCCCAGACTTCGAAACCATGCATACCATTAGCGAACTGGTGACCGCAGAAATGATCCAGATCCGCAATGATATCGAATACAACTATCAGCACATGACACCTGAAAAAACTCAGGAACTCCAGACTCAGCTGAATAGCTTGGCCAATATCTTCAAGGTTCTGAACCTGAACGAAGCCTATCATGATTTAAACCGTCAGGCAGATATTCTGAAAGATGAGTCTTTTGCCCAGCAGTTGATGAATGTGATTCTATCCGCGATGAACTCGATTGGTGTATTGGAACGTCACCATACTTCGAGCCGTCTGCAGCTACGTGTGAATAACATGAATATCTCGCTGGATCGTCTGGACGAAGCACATAACGCTTTATTGAATGAAACCAAGGCACTGATTGAATTGTCTAGCCAGATTCTGACTGATTATCTGCAGGATCAGGACCTGGCCAAACTTGAACCTGTACCCATCCAGTTCTGCGAAATTGGCGGTGCCATGCTGTTCCTGAATGCTGAACATGTGAAAGCTGCATTCAATACAACTGCCCTGTTTATCAAAAACCGTATTGAACAGTCGGTTGCATTAACACCAGCAGAAATTCATCATGCGCTGGATGCATTGGCTAGTGCCGATATGATGATCGATAACTTAAAGAATAAACAGCCTGTATTACAGTCCATGTTTAAGGTAGCATTAGACAGTAGTGAGAAACTGAAAATCGTTGCCTAATGTCTAAAAAATTATCACTTGCTTATATTTTCCAGCAGCAACAGTTGCTGGTCGACCAACACTTTCAACTGCCTCAAGTTGAAGCTCTGGCAAGTGATTTGCTGCTGAATCCGGGTGATCAGGTGGTTGCCCGTGATCTTCTTCCAGATGAGCCAATTCCTGAAGGCTTGCAACTGGTTCCAATTCGTCAATTATTACAGTTTTGGAATGTTCAGCAATTTGAACAGGCCAGTCGTGCTGTGCAACTACTGGAATGGCGCCGGAATCACAAATTCTGTAGCCACTGTGGCACCCCGACTGAAGCCCATGCTGTTGAATATGCCATGGTTTGCCCAGCCTGCCATTATCGTCAGTATCCACGGGTGCAACCTTGTGTGATTACCGTGATTACCCGTGGTGAGGATGAAATTTTGCTGGCTAAAAATGCACGTAATACCAAAAGCCAGATGTATGGCCTGATTGCCGGATTTGTCGAAGTTGGGGAAACACTTGAAGAAGCGGTACGTCGCGAGACGCTGGAAGAAGTCGGCTTGAAAGTGAAAAATATCCAGTATCTGGCCAGTCAGCCGTGGCCCTTCCCGAGTAATCTGATGATTGCCTTCAAAGCAGAATATGCTGGCGGTGAGCTGCAATTGCAGGAAGAAGAAATTAGCGATGCGAAATTCTTCAAGTTTGACCAGCTGCCGGAAATTCCGTTTAAAGGCAGTATTGCCCATGCCATGATCATGCATGTGACTCAAGGTACACCGGTCGCAGATGATACCTGTGAATGGCTATAAGGTTTTTAATTAAAAAAGCCCGGTTTTTATACCGGGCTTTTTTGTGGGAATTACCACGATCACAGATCTTCACTTAAAAGCATCTTCTAGCGCCCACATCACACGTGGCTTGGTTTCAAAGAACCGGCTAAACAAACTGGACAATGAACCAATCATTGTAATATGGCCCAGTTTAGGAATCGTAATCAGCTCGCTATGATTGCCATGGTCTTTTAATACCCGATCCAGATCCTGACTGTTAAAATGACCGACAATATTGTCCCGCTCTGCCATGAACAGATAATGTTTGGTGGAGGTATTTTCCACAAAATAATATGGCATCACCTGCTGATACGGAATCGACTGGTCAAAAGCATCGGCACAGATTGGATCATCTTTATAGTTAAAATGATACGGTCCTGCCAGACCAATAATGGCGCGGATCTGTTCCCGCTCAATCATGGCCTTTTGTGGATGGTATAGCGCTGACATGACATTAAATGCCCCGGCTGAATGTCCCATCAAGACCAGATTTTCCGTAGAAACATTTAACTGGCCTGCATGCTGCTGCAAATGATTTAGCAACAGATGCAGGTCATTGATATAGATCGGGAAAGTGTGTTCAGGCGCTAGGTGATAGTTCATCACCACCACATCATAGCCTTCTTTGGCAAAGGCCTCGCCAATGAAATGGTAATCCTTTTTATCACCGTGCAGCCAGGCACCACCATGGACAAAGACAATCAGGGGGCGATGCGCTAAAGGCTGATGACTTAAAAACAGATCAAAACGTTGACGGGCTTTTAAGCCATAGGCTAACTGGGTTTCAACACTATAACCCTGTTTTGGGGTTAAACGGTTCAGCGCATAACTGCCAAAATCATAGATCCGGAAATCTTTATAACGTTGCTGGACTTCAAGGATCCGGTCTGACAGCTGCGTTTTAAATTGACCGACCTTATGGAACATCAGTCGGTTCAACTGTATCAGGATCAATGGCGACTGGAGTCTGTTCAACACCCGACTGTGCATAAGATGCAGGCGCTGCAAAATTCTGGTTAGTATTATAACCAGAGTGCTGATCCACGTTGTCGATGAGCGTGACAATTTTTGTGATATTCCCCACTTGTTGCAGCACCTGATTCAGGTCATCGATTTCTGCACTATTCAGACGTCCCATCACATACAGCACACCATCTTCAGTATGCACATGCACTTTGCTGTCAGATACTACTGGTGCTTTCATAATCAGGCCACGGGTATTCGCCGTCACGGCGGTATCCTGCATGATCGTAGTGTAGCTGCTCTGGTTACCCACAGTAATAAAATTGTGCACCGCTTTGACGTCACTCATGGATTTGACATTATCTTCTGCCAATTGCTTGAGATGCGCATCCGGCACCTGTCCGGTCAACAGGACATTGCCATGGAAGCTTTCAATATTGACCCTTGACTGTTTAAAACGTGAATCCAGTTTATAAAGATTAATTTTTGCAGTACGTACAATAGAAGAATCGATAAATACCTGTCCTAGCGTCCGAGCTCCATTTTCGGTACCTACAGGAGCCGTACCAGTACCGCTAGAAATAAAGCTGGCACAACCCGATAAACTTGCGACACACAGCATTGTTATTGCAATACGCTTAACCACTCAGCAAGACTCCTTAATTTTAATCAGTCTTATTTCAATATAATAATCTGTTTTTTCAAGGCCAGATGTTCTTCATCATACTTGAACTTTCCCATGATGCTGCAAATTTTATCTACCGCATCAGATCTTATTTTATTCAAAGATTAATAAACTCTTGATCAAAAGTAAAAGCATTTTCAAACCAGTGCAGATCATAAGGGTATTGAGAAAAATCATGCTGTATGGTTTTTGCAAAATACCGATTAAAATCAAAACAAATCACATCAAAACGATAGTAATAATGTGCAAACTGTGGATTCTTTTGAATAAAACATACAGCCGTTTGTAGGACTTTTCGTTGCTTGGCAGAGGAAACCGATTCAAAAGCCAATGCATAAGCTGTTTTAGCCCGTGCTTTTACCTCGACAAAGACCAGTTCCTGCTCACGCTGCATGACCAGATCAAGTTCACCATAGCGACTATGCCAGTTTCTGGCAATGAGCTGAAAGTCTTGTTGCTGCATTAGTTGGGCAGCTTGTTGTTCTGCCCATGCACCTAATTGTTTCTGCATCGTTGACCCTTATAGTGCCTTAAGACCTTTGGCACTCTGCTGAAAACAGGACGGCGTACGTTGTATGCCTTGATCCGATACCTGAATCATTCCAGTACGACCCTGGAATTCAATATTGCGTATTTTTTTATTGTTTAAATAATACTGGGTGATTTGCCAGGCATCGCCACCAAAAGCAATCAAACGCTGATAGGACATATTCACCGGTGCCTGTTGATAAGCCTGCATCACATCAGGCCAGTTAGCAAAATAAAGTACCGGCACATCGCAGAACTTGATGCCTCGTGGCGGAGCATGCTGTTCATTAATTGCATTCGCGACTGTGTAAATCCGTTTATGTCCTAAACCCTGTAAGGATGCCAGCCAGTCCGCATTGCCGAGCAATAGGATCCCCTGCTTGCTCTTCAGAAAAAATGGCGGCTTCTGGATCATTTCCAGTTGCAGCTCACTCTGGCTAAGTAGTGACATTAGCAAGAGTTCATGTTCTGACTCACTGCCCGGTTGACGCAGCACAAACAGTTGCTGAATCCCATCTAGCGCAATCTGCTTCTGTAAGGCAGCTGCATCTTCTTTTTTCGACAGGCTAAATTGCCAGATATTTGGGGCCGTTAGGCTAGTTTCATTCAAACTCAGTGTACGAATCTTGGGTTTAGTCTGCACCAGCTGCTCTACATCCTGACGTCCCAGAGGACCGATCACCATTTGCGTCTTTTTACTGACATGCTGTTTGAGTAACTGAGAGATTTTTTTCTGGTCTGAATTGACCCATTTCAATGGTACTTTCTGTCCGGACGCCGTATATGCACTGAGAAATCCTTGCTTGATACTCGAAGCAGCTCGCGCCAAGGGGCCGGTTTCAGGTAGAATAATCAGCACTTCCGCTTGTACGCTGCTGACGTAGACCAGTAACCCCAAGCCCAAAATTTTATTTTGAATCTTCCATTTTTTATTATTCGATTTATTCCACATGGAGAAACCTATGAGTGCTCAGTTATTTGTTGTTGCGACTCCAATCGGGCACTTAGATGATATTAGTTATCGTGCAATTAATGTATTGAAATCGGTGAGTCTTATTGCAGCTGAGGATACACGAACTTCTGCACAATTACTTAAACATTTTAATATTCAAACACCTTTGACAGCCTGTCATGAACATAATGAAAGCAACAAGATTGATCAGCTGATTCAACGCCTGCTCAATGGTGAAGATATGGCATTAATCAGTGATGCAGGTACACCACTGATTAGCGATCCAGGATTCAAGTTTGTCCGTGCTGCGCAAGAACATAATATTCGTGTGGTTCCTGTGCCGGGTGCATGTGCTGCAATTGCCGCATTAAGCGCAGTAGGTTTACCGAGTGACCGTTTCAGCTTTGAAGGTTTTTTGCCGTCTAAACAAAGCCAGCGGCTCTTGACTCTGGAAAAACTGAAAGATGAAACCCAGACCTTAATTTTCTATGAAGCACCGCACCGCATTCTGGAATGTGTTAAAGATCTGGCAGCGGTATTCGGTGCAGAACGTCCTGTAGGTTTTGCCCGTGAAATTACCAAGACCTTTGAAACCATCAAGAAAATGACACTGGGTGAACTGGTCGAATTTGTTGCCAATGACCATAACCAGCAAAAAGGTGAAATCGTACTGGTGATTGGTGGTTCTATCGAAGAGAAAGATCTGGATCAGGAAAAACTGGACAAGCTGTTAGTGCGTTTATTACAAGACCTGTCTGTCAAAGCAGCTTCACAACTGGCTGCAGATTTGACCGGGATCAAGAAAAAAATTGCCTATCAACGTGCTCTGGAACTGACTTCAGCCAACGATTAACTTTTCTTTATCCATAAAAAACACCACAATCAATGTGGTGTTTTTTTATTCGCGAATATCAAGTGCAATTATTCTCTTGCAACGGATTCATCAGCTGGAACTTCAGTAATACGGCCACCACTTGCCAGAAAAGCCGCAATTTCATCCTCAAGTGCCTGACGTTTTTTCTGCTTAGCAGTTACAGTCAAAGTTTCAGCTTCTAATACGTCTGTATCATTCACAACTTCTTCGCTACTTGCAGCACCTTTTTCTGCTGCTTTTGCTTCATCGTCGTCGATTACAGGATCCTCTACATCATCATAATCATTTACGTCTGTCATTTTGCTCTCCCCACAAACGGCTTCGCTTTTATCTATTGAACCAAGCTTTAAATTAACTGAAATTTAGCAATCTCTTTGGTCTTCGCCTAGCCCTAATTTTCAAAAAATCGTATCTTTTTTAAACAAAATAGTTACTCTTTATAGATGTTTGTTTAAAAAATTTACATTCGGCCACTAGGTTGAATAACGTGTATCTTTGAGTAAACTTAAACCATTCGCCTGAGCCATAAATGCATCTTTCAGGACTGCCTGTTGCTCTACCTGTTTCAGCCCGAAATTACGTGCCCATACCACTGGGAAAAGCTCAGTAGTTTCCATCCAGCCAATCGCCGACATGCTATGCATCATCGCATCATTCTGGCCTTTACGACGATGCTCATAACGTTTTAAGGTCTGCACATGGGCCCACACTCCACGCGCTTTGTCATGTAGCAACACCTCACAAAGTACAGCAGCATCCAGACAGCCGATATTAACCCCTTGTCCAGCAAGCGGATGAATCACATGCGCAGCGTCACCAATTAATGCTAAGCCATCTTGTACATACTGCTGTGCAGCACGAGCTTTGAGTGGGAATTTAGCTCGCGGTGTCGCTTCCAGCACTTCGCCCAGCATATGATAGCTTTCACGGGTCAATAGTTGAGTGAAGTCAGCATCTGATAATGCTGCATATTCATCGGCATAATCATCAGGTAATGTCCAGACTATGGATTGCCAGTGGCCTTGCTCTTCTTCTTTAAGACCTGCCATTGGCAGATAAGCCAAAGGACCGGTTTCCAGAAAAATCTGACGAGCCACATGCTGATGCGGCTGGGCTGTTCTAATTGCACAGCTGATTCCAGCCTGTTTATAGTCCAGTACATCGATATCGATAAAGGCTTGTTCACGTACAAAGGAGTTCGCGCCATCTGCGCCAATGACCAACTTGGTTTTGAGCTGGGTGCCGTCTGCCAGATGAATAATCCAGACATTTACACCACGTTCCATCCGGCTAACTTTGACCTGTGTGCGGTAATCTTGCACCTCTTCAAGCATCTTTTGCTGTATGGCCAGATTCAGGATACTCGGTTCTACCATCGAGCCTAGCGCCTGCTCTACAGAAGGTGTCCTTTCTGAAGAATGACCAAAGTTAATTTCACCGTAGCCATTTTTATTCCAGACCTGCATTCCAGTATATGGCTGCTGGCGTGCAAGTTTGTCCCACACACCCACGGTTTTTAATAAATGAATGGTCGCCTGACTTAAAGCCAAAACCCGCGGATTGGCTACGCTTAAAGTTTTGTCTGCATCCAGAATAGGCGCAGCATCCAGCACAGTAGCTCGCACACCACCTTGAGCAAGTAATAAAGCGGTTAGACCACCTACTAGCCCACCACCAACAATGACAACATCTAATACATCAGAACTCGGATTCAGACTCATGCTTTTAACCCCATGGCATAGTTAGCGACCAGTGGCTTGATGCCAGGAATAGTATCAAAAGCAATCAGTCCGGTATTACGGATCAGTTTCAAGAATGGATTCTGATTACTAAAACCACGTACGACTGAATCACAGAACTTGATCACTCTCTGCTGATCATTCAAGCGGGATTTCTCATAGTCCTGTAATACCGCTGCATCACCTAAGTCTGCGCCTTGTGACTGCTGCTCTTTCAGGTAGCGCACCAATACATGCGCATCTCGCATACACAGGTTAAAACCCTGACCCGCTACTGGATGAATCGTATGTGCAGCATTCCCCATCAAGACCACACGGCCCACAGCCTGTTTTTCTGCTAATACTTGGGACAAAGGGAAACTGAAGCGCTTACCTGTTTTCTGGAATTTGCCGGCACGATCGCCATAGGTTTCTTGTAAGGCGTTCAGGAAATGCTGGTCATTTTCCTCACCCAGCCATTCTCCTTCCGTTCCTTTCTTCACAGGCCAGACCACAGAACGACGATATTCACCCGGAAGTGGTAATAAGGCTAATGGTCCTAGGTGGCTAAAGCGTTCAAAGCCGACATGATTATGTGGTTTAGAAGTTTGAACGGTAGTGACAATGGCGACCTGATCATAGTCATGTTCTGAAGCCCCAATACCGAGCGCTTTACGACAGAAAGAATCACGCCCATCAGCAGCGATCACCACTTTGGATTGAAGTTTCAATAAAGCATCACCACGTTGTGCTTCAAGATAAGCAAACTCAGCATCTTGAGTCAGAGAGCTGACCTGAATCCCATCAATCAGTTCAATTAAAGGTTCTTTTTTGACTTGAGTTAATAGCACACGGCCTAGCCAGGCATTTTCAATCACTTGGCCAAAGCTTTCGACTTTTTCCTGTTCTGCAATTAAGCGCGCCTTACCAAAACTGCCCTGCTCAGTGATATTCACTTCAAGAATCGGCGTTGCATGTTCCTGCAAGGCATCCCAAAGCCCAAGTTCCTGATAAATCTGTACACTACGGCGTGACAAGGCACTATTACGTGCATCAAAGCTGGAATGATAGGGTGCAAGGTTTACATCATCATAATCTGGATATTTGATCGCTTCCAAAAGTTTGACTGCAATATTGGTTTTGGCCAACATCAGCGCGAGACTCAAGCCGACCATACCACCACCGACAATGATGACTTCTTGTTGCATGCTGTAATCCTTTTAATATCGTATCTATATACATAGATACTTATAATCATGATGAATTTTATATTAGCCTAAAAAATTTCTTTTTTATAATAAATTAGGTAGCGGTTTCGAAGCGAAGTCTGCTTGTGGTTAATTTATAGCTAACCTCAACGGCCTACTTAAATTTTTCAAAATACAGAAGTGTCGTCTGCCTGATGAAAAGCAGAAGAATTTTGCACTGATTGTTAGGTTTAAAAGCTTGGCTTGGTATGAAATGATAAGGATGGGATCTGGATATAATTTTTTGAATTAACAATATTTATATTTTTAAATTTATAAAATATTTTTTATTTCAATTATTTTAAAGTAAATCTCATTCTAAAAAATCATACGATACAGGGCTAAAGCTTATATCGCATGATGATGTAAGGATTAACTTGCTTTCAATGTATAGGCATGGTCATTCAAACTTGCCAATATCTGAATAAATTGAAGAATGGTCTTGGCATTCAAGGTATAAGGATTGAATTCATCCAGATTATGTTCGGCAAAGAATCCAAGAATATCCTGCTGGATATTGGCATATTTCATATGCCAGTCTGAGAAGAGTCGATCATTTACATCTTCAAAATACAGTACTTCACAATTTTTATGTCGAGGATCTTTCAAGATTTTTTTATAGAACAGATCTTCAATCTTGTTCCTATCTCCTTCTAGACATTGAACAAAGTAACCATTCCCATAATACAGAGCCCCAAAAATCGCATTACGTGAATTGAAATTCAACGCTTCTGTAAGAATATTGAATAGATCATTCATTGGATCTGCGCAGTCATACAACTTACTGACATATAAAAGTCTTGCGTCGCTCATTGTCTACCTCAATATTTTAGATTATGTATATTACTCAATATTTTTTCCGTTAAATATATATAACTGATTTTATAAAAATTTTCTATGATTAGATACAATATAATTTATCTAATAGTAAAATAACTTGAAAAATAAAATGAATTTTTATATAAATTCAGCCACTTGCTTTTAACACACATTTCCAAAATATTTCTATATTAAAAAGCCTCAAAATATTGCTATTTGAAATCGGCCATCAAGTATCAGTTTTTTTACTTTCTAAATGCTCATGTAACTTGAGCACCAGATATCTTTGCCAGAACAGCATCAAGCCAGCAAAAATGTAAATCAGCGATTTGTTCTCGATCAGTAGTGCAACTGCTACAAATACAATAGCAAAGATGAAGGAAAGGATTATATGAGTCTTCTTGTTCAATTTAGAAACGACAGTCTAAGTCGAGCTCAAGCAACTTATTAAGTATGGACATTCTTCTTCCTCTTTTCTCAAAATATTTTTAAAGGGTAACTGTTTTAAATTTCTAAACGATACAAAAAACATGCCTATTTAATAATCAATCTTGTACTCTTTGACTTACAGTCATTCAAGTCCTTTACTACTATTTTGGTTAAATGAATTTTCATATGATGATTACATCAGGAACAGGAAGTTCCACATAAGAATAACAATAGATAAGCACAAGGACGGTAAGGTACGACAGGAGTTATACCAAGCTAACCAATACGAAAAACCCCAGCAGGATGCCGGGGTTTTTTATTATCTAATGATTAAAAATTTGAATATAGTATCAAGGTTTCTAAACAGAAATCTTAGCAATTACTGTTAAATATATCTTTCATTTATGTATAGAAAATTCCCAAATTTTGGTGTGAAGAAGATACTGTATACGTGATCTTTGAATTGATTCATAAATGGTTTCTGGAATTTCTTTGATTAAGCTGAGCACTTTTACTTTTTATTAAAATTTTGAAATATATTTTAAGCTGGTTAATAAATAATAATAATTAATAAAAAATTCATTTTTTACAGTTTCCAAAGGCTTTGTTGCACAAAGATTTGAAATGCAAAGCGCCCCTAATTGAGCCAAATTTAAGGCGTAACTTGGGTAAGTGGTCGACCTAATTCCGTAAATCGGTTGAGGACTGCTACACGTGCATGAATTTCATTCACCTGACTAGGAAAGCTTCTTGCCATTAATTTATCGCCTAATAATTTGATGCAATGCATCTTGGTTTCCACCAAACTGCGGCGATGATAGCCTGACCATTTTTTCCATAATGTCCTGCCTAAACGTGTAACTGTTCGAAGTAATTCATTTCGCTCTAGCGAGCTACTCTTTGTATCTTTCCATGGTTTCGCATTTTTTCTAGGTGGAATCACCGCATGTGCTTGCCGATCTGCAATGACCTGACGGCATTGCTTGGTGTCATAAGCTCCATCGGTATAAACAGAGTCAATCTGCTCATCTTGTGGAATCTGATTAAGTAAATCACCAAGCACCTGTGAATCACTGACATTATTGGTTGTGAGCTGAATAGCGCGTATTTGTAGGGTTTTGGCATCTATACCAATATGTAGTTTACGCCATTGGCGACGATATTCAGCTCCATGTTTCTTGCGTTTCCATTCGCCCTCACCTAGAAACTTCATGCCTGTAGAGTCTACGAGTAGATGCAGCCCATCGCTACTTTTTTGGTAGCTGATTGCAATATCAATATGCTTTTGTCTTCTACAAAGCGTACTGTAATCTGGTGCTGTCCAATTTAATCCGCAAAGTTTAATCAGACTTTGCACAAAGCCAGTGACCATACGTAAAGACAAACGGAATAAGGATTTAATCATTAAGCAGCATTGGATAGCTGCGTCGGAGTAGGTTTGATTTCGCCCTTGTTTGCCTTTTGATAGAGCATACCATTGCGTAGCAGGATCAAACCAAATGGCAATATTTCCGCGACTCATGAGTGCTCGGTTATATGCGGGCCAATTGGTTGTGCGGTAGATTTTGTGTGTAGGCTTCTTCATTTGAAAATTATATCGCTGAAAAAGCCTTTACAGATAGGTTTGTGCAACAAAGCCGTTTCCAAAACTCTAGTGAATATTTAAGTTTCCGTAAAATACGGCTACTTTTATATAAAACCAACTGTAATATTTTTTGATTAAATAATTAGTAATATTCACGGTCTTTCATAAGGTATATTTGTTAGACAAACATTGAGTATGGTAGTTTAAATTAAATACTTTAATAAAATAATAACTATGCTTTATTCAGTGCAATTTCTTAGGGGGATTGCTGCCTTAATGGTAGTTATAAGCCATACCTCCTTTAAAGGACAACAATACAATAGACCTCTTGCGAAAGTCGTTATTGCAAATTTATCCGATTTACCAGTGCAGCGATTAAGTTAATACGTAAACCAAATCTTTTCCGCCTATTTCTATAGCGTTCACTTAATATTCTGAATGTTTTCAATTGACTATTGATGTGTTCGATCACAACCCTTATTTTCCCAATCATCCTATTGTACTTTTTCTCAGCATCAAATAAGGGTAAATTCTTCTTTTTCTTTATTGGCATCAATAATTTAAAGCCATCTTGCTCTAACCCATAGTACCCTAAATCGGTCATAACATAGTCACAATGTTTGAATTTCTTAACTGTTTTTCTTGCCAATTTAATATCATGCTGACTGCCAGACGATATATCTACTCCTATGATTTGTTTGCTCTTCGGATGATAGATCACTTGGGCTTTTAACGTATGTTTCTTCTTTTTACCACTGTAGAACTTACTCTGATTTTTTTTTCGAGCGTTCTATTAAACATTCTGTCGCATCAATAATTACCCAGTTAAATTGTTCGTCTGCTGTGGTAATGCTTCGTTTTGGCAGGGTAAAACGTCTTGATTTCATTAATGCATCTTCAACCTTTTTAATAGTTCGATTCACATTACTTTCAGCGATATGGTAATTTGCCGCCAATTCCAATTGGGTGTTGTAGCTCCGTAAGTAATTGAGTGTTAATAATAATTGATCCTCTATAGCTAAAGTATGAGGACGCCCTAATTTCTTTTTAAGTGATTCTGCTTCTTTTAAAACTTCGACCATTTCACTAAAAACTGCTCGAGGTACACCAACCAAGCGCTGGAATTCAGAATCTGAAAAACGATTTAATTTCTGATATTTCATGAAATCTATATTGAGGCAGTTTTTACTTTCGCAAGAGGTCTAATGTTGATACGCTCCAGTGGTATCACATAGGTGGTTCTGGCGTTGATTTATTTTTCATAATCTCTGGCTTTATTATGTGTTATACAACATATAATAAAAAAGTTAATTTTCTAAATTTCATGAGAAACCGATTCATCAGAATTATTCCTCTTTATTGGGTTCTCAGTTTTTTTGCTTTAATTGTATTTGTTATTTCTCCAAATCTTATAAATTCATCCGGTGGTGAAACAGGTATTTTCGAATCCTTCTTCTTAATTCCGAATGGCAGTAAATTTTTAATTAATAATGGATGGACCTTAAGCTATGAATTTTATTATTATTTTATATTTTCATTTTTCCTAATCTTTTTATTAAAAGACTTATATAAATATCTTTCTATCATTCTATATTTTTCAGTTGTTGTGGCTACAGGTTTAATACTCCAACCAAAATCTGAATTTCTGATATTTTTAACCCATAACCTTCTGCTTGAATTCGCTCTAGGCGTTCTGGCATTTATCATTATAAAAAATACTAAGCTTTCACGATTAATGTCTATATTTATGATTCTTGTCGGTGCTTCCCTATTAGCCTATCAAAACTTTTATAAATTGCCTGATTTCATCACCTTAAGATCATTAAAAATTGGGATCCCGATGTTTTTCATTTTTGTTGGATGCGTAGCTTTAGAAGACTTAATCACAGAAACTAAATCACTAATTTTAAGATTCTTTAATCATCTTGGAGATTCATCTTACTCTTTATATTTGATTCATCCTTTTACTTTAAGCCCAGTTGCTATGGTTTTAAACAAACTCAATATATTAAACCCTTACCTATTTAGTTCCATACTTATTACCTCTTCGATCTTGGCAGGTTCTATTACGTATCTAGTTTTAGAAAAAAGATTAATTAAATTAGGCAAAGAACCATTTAATTTCTTTAGGTATTTTTATCCGGTAGATAGAAAAAACTTATAGATATTTTTTGATCACTTTATACGGTTTTTATTGATTTAAAATTTTATCTAGGTTGACCAATTTAAAGACGAAAAACGGAGCCTAAGCTCCGTTTCTGTTAAATGCCTTTATATCTTTTAAATTAAATAATCTATTATAGAGGTGGTCCCACTTGTTTGAACAACTAAAAGCGTATTTATAAGTGATATTCCGCTCTAGTTAAGCCACCTTGTTTTGTTGGGGTAGCTGATCATAGTAAAACTCATTTGGTGTCATTTTGTCTAGACTCGAATGAGGTCGTTTCAAATTATAAAACTCAAAATATGCACTTAATTGCTTTTTCGCATCTGTGACACTGCTATAAGCTTTGAGATACACCTCTTCATATTTAACGCTCCGCCATAATCGTTCAACCATCACATTATCTACCCATCGACCTTTACCATCCATACTGATTTGAATGCCATTTGATTTCAATACATCAATAAATGCATCACTGGTGAACTGACTGCCTTGGTCTGTATTCAATATTTCAGGTGATCCATATTTTTCAATCGCTTCATTTAAAACCGAAATACAAAAATCCACCTCCATACTAATCGATACCCTATGCGCAAGTACCTTGCGGCTATGCCAATCAATCACAGCACATAAATAAACAAAGCCTTTTGCCATAGGGATATACGTTATATCCGTAGACCACACTTGATTACTGCGCTGAATAGCCAACCCTTTGAGCAGATATGGATATTTACGGTGAGCTTGATTAGCCTGGCTTAAATTTGGTTTGCAATATAACGCCTGAATACCCATTTTCTTCATTAAAGTACGTGTATGACGTCGTCCTATATGATGCCCTTGACGATTCAACAAATCACGCATCATACGACTGCCTGCAAAAGGATATTGCATATGTAATTCATCAATACATCGCATCAGCTTCAGATCTGATGAGCTAACAGGTTTTGGGCGATAATAATAACAACCACGGGAGACTTTCAGCAGCTTAGCTTGCTTAGATACTGAAATCTGAAGTGAGTCGTCGATTAACTTTTGTGGTTGAAGCGGCCCAGTTTCTTCAACACACCTTCTAAAAAATCAATTTCTAATGCCTGCTCACCGATTTTTGCATGTAACTTTTTAAGATCAATGGGGGGTTCTGATGGAGCTTTTGATTGATCGAAAGCTTGCGAGGAAGCTGAGATCAATTGATTTTTCCAGTCAATAATTTGGTTTTGATGAACATCAAATTCAGCACTCAATTCAGCAAGTGTTTTTTCTGCTTTAATCGCAGCAAGTGCTACCTTAGCTTTAAAATCATTTGAATGATTTCTTCTTGGTCTACGTGCCATAAAATACTCCATATATTGATGTTTATAACATCATTTGAGGAGCAGAATATCACTTATAGGAGTTGTTCAAATTTACGGATCCATCTCTTATAGGCATCAGTTAATTAAAAAAAATATCAATGACTTCAATTAACTTTTAGTCAGTTAACGTACTACTCGAGCTTGAGACTCATGATGTACATCACGTCGACCCAATTTTGTACCCGTATAAATCAGATACAAGGCAGACAAACCAACCAATACATATATAATTCGAGATAGTGCACTCATTTCACCAAAGATGGCAGCGACTAAATCAAAGTTAAACGCACCAACCAGACCCCAGTTGATGCCACCAATAATCGCTAAAGCATAAGCAATCCAGTCAAGCGTATTTAGTCTCATCATTTTTCTCCTGCTCTTCTTTGAGTTTATTTAAGGAACAGGTCAAGTATGAGAACGAAATCGGGATTAATATGTTGCTTTGATGCTAAAAACTGATTGGCTGTGTTGAATTCCTGTCATCTTATAATTCTCAATTTTAACAAAGTTAATTTTATTTGAATAAGTCGCGATTAACGTAAGTAAAAGTCTTGCATGTTTCTCGATAGTATCTTTGTTCTATCTAGCTATTGGATAACTTATTGCCTAAGGAATTAATCCATTTTTTCTTAAAATTTTATAAATATTCATTTTAATATCAATAAATTAAAAAATTACTATCATTCACGAATACATTTTTAACTTTCTACTATATAAAAAAGCCGGTGAGATTACCGGCTTTTTTATATCTTTCATTTAAGCAGCATGAGCTTTGGCCATTAAGGCTTCAATATCTTCCACAGTTTTCACCACTTTTGCAGTTAGCACTAGTGGGCCATTTTTGGTAGCAACCACATCATCTTCAATCCGGATTCCGATGCCACGCCATTTCGCATCCACAGTTTCATCATCTGGCGCAATGTAAAGACCTGGCTCAACGGTCACGACCATACCTTCTTCATATGCACGCCATTCACCGTTGGCTTTATATGTACCTACATCATGTACATCCATACCGAGCCAATGCCCAGTACCGTGCATATAGAACTGGCGGAAACTTTCAGTCTGGATAATTTCTTCAAGTTCCCCTTGCATAATCCCCAGATCAAGTAAACCTTGAACCAGAATGCGAACCGCCACATTATGCGGCTCTTTATAAGAATTCCCGATTTGAACAGCATTGATCGCAGCAATCTGTGCATCCAGTACGACATTATATAAAGCTTTTTGTTCCGGGCTGAATTTACCATTTACCGGGAACGTACGGGTAATGTCTGATGCATAAAACTGATATTCACAGGCAGCATCAATCAGAACCAGATTACCATCCTTCAGCTCTTTATCATTTTCCACATAATGCAGAATACAGGCATTTTCACCGCCACCGACAATACTGTTATAGGATGGTACACAGCCATTTTTACCAAAGATATAATTCAATTCAGCTTCTAAAGCATATTCCATCATGCCTGGACGAACTTTCTGCATAGCCAGTGTATGGGCTTCTGCAGAAATATCCGATGCAAGCTTCATCAGTTCAATTTCATTTTCATCTTTATGCAGACGCATTTCATCAACGATACGATCCAGCTGCATGATCTGTGCCGGTGCAGAAGTACCACGGCGGCTTTCACCACTGGCTGTTGCAATCCATTTAGCTACACGTGCATCAAATTCGGCATTGTGCCCAATCCGGTAGAAAAGCTTGTCTTTGTTCTGAAGCTTGTTGAGGATTTCCTCATCCAGTAGATCAATCGCATAAGCTTCGTCCGCTTCATAATCATCAACGGCGCCATCCACTCCGGCACGATAGCCATTCCAGATTTCCATTTCACGATCACGTTCACGGCAGAACAGACTATAGGTATAGCCTTCTTCTTCAGTATCAAAAGTTTCAATGACTGCAACTGCTTCAGGCTCAGCAAATCCGGTCAGGTAAAAGAAACTGCTGTCCGCGCGGTATTTATAATCTGCATCACGATTACGCAGGGCAACCGGGCTGGTGGCAATAATCGCGATACTACGTAATCCCATTTCCCCTGCGAGGATGTCACGACGTTCCTGAAAATCGGCTTGAGTCAGTTTCTTCATTACACCTTACTTCTTATCAATTGCTACTGTTATTTAAAATTTGATTCTGAAAACGGGTCAGATCAATTTACTATCATCTTCATGAGAAGACTCAGCAAAAAATATGCCGGTTTCAGAAACGTTTTTAATTTGTGTCTAAAACCGCTTGAACTTAACTCGGACGTTTCGGCGAGAAAATTTCAACTACAGATTGCGCTTCAGTTGCAGAAGCTGGAGCTGGAGCTTTTTGCGTGAATTTCTGCAATAAAGGTGTTTCCTCAACCTCTACTTTCTTACGACCGACGGACAGGCTTACTGGAATCAGACGAACAAACTCATACAACTCCTGATAGCTTTCTTCACCTTCGGCATCGTTATCAGAATCTTCAAACTCAACTGCTGCAACATCTTGTAAATGTTCAATCAGTTCCATTTCATCATTACGGATATGACCTGAAGCCAGACCGAAACCAAGCACTACACCTGCACACCAGTCAGCCAATGCCTGAACGCGTTCAGCCAAGCTATGCTCATCATCTGGTAGTAATGGCAGATAATCCAGTTCATCTTCAGACAGCGCATGAAATATGTCTTCTGCCTCACCTGTTAACAATTCTAATGCTTCAGGATCCAGTTCAGGAACATCTAGCGTTTCTAAAATCTGTACCCATTCATCACTTGAAGGTGCCTGAGTGACACAGACAATTCCAGTAAGCAAACCATGCAGTTCGCTTGGGCTAGAAATTTCTTCAATTGAAGAAAAATTGCGGTACCATTCTGACCAACCTGAAATATCGTCTTGCATTCGTTTATCCAATCTCTATACTGCTTTATATATTACCTTTGTTTGCAACACTGTGCGACCTCGATATGTTAGAAGAATTACAGCGTCTACAAGTGCATATTGGCGTTTTAAAAACGCGACTTGCACAACTTGAAAGTGAGAATACCAGTTTACGGGAGAAGCAAGAGGCTTCAAACGTGCAACATGAAACTCAAATTGAACAAAAAAATAGCTTTATTGCGCAAAAACAACAAGAAATCCAGAACCTCAATCAGCAACTGACAGAATCACGTAATCAGTTTCAGCATTTAAACCAGGATGCTACAGCACTGGCAGATCGTTATAGCCGTCTGGAAAAAAGTTGCACTGATCTAAAGAACCGTTTTCAGGAAATTCTGGCTGAACGTAATGAATTGCGCGTGCTGAAAGAAAAGTTATTGCTGGAACAGCGTCATGCCCAGCAGGAAATTCAGCGCCTGAATCAGGAATCTGAACGTCTTACCCAGAAAAATGAAAATGCCAAAGCTAAAGTTGAAGCCATTATTCAACGTCTGGCGATTTTGGGAACAGCCCAAGATCAAAATGCACAGGAAATTCAGCAATTGGCCCATCCTACTGAAGTGACTGAGGAAGCTTCATCATGAGTGAACAAATCGCAATCGACTTAAAGGTATTGGGTCACAGTTTCCGTCTGGCCTCCACTGCGGATCAGCAGGATGAACTACAATGTGCCGCGCAATTACTCAATGAAAAATACGATGAATTTCGCCGTAAAGCCCCTCGTATGGAACCAAGTAAACTGATCATTATGGTGGCACTGGAACTGATGCAGGAAGTATTGACGATGAATAAATCCCTGCAACAATATGCGCACTGCGAACGTTTGTTACAAACTATTTTAGAAGAAGTTGAAGAACTAACTGAATAATCGAGTTTTTTGTTTAAACTTCGGTCGTTCGACTAAACTGTTTACAGTTCACGAACAGCATAGAGTTGCCACATCGGCATTATCGTTTATACTTAGTCTAACTCTGAGATGTTCGCCAGCGGGTCAGATTCCCCTGAGCCGATATTTAAATCTTAGGATTGAGTTCTGCATATTTAGAGTGTATGCCCATCCGGTATGGGAAACCCAGCAAGTATGCGTCTCGTCCACCTTGAACTTTAGGGTTCAAGGGTAATGACATGCAGCGGCATCTTCGGAGTGCTTCTATTTTTCTCAAAATATTTCATTATTTATCTTGTTTTATAAATCTCAAATTTATTACATTTTCCTGGTTTAGCGTCCTGTATCCGTATCTTTTTTCGTCTTTTAAAAAGTTACCTGGATCTAAGTACAGATCGATTAATTCATCATAAATGTTTCATTATTTTTAAAATTCAATCAAAAATTCATACAGATGCCTATAATACTCGCTATGTTGCTACCCTCTATTTAAGTTATGGCATTTTATTAATCTAATGCCCTAAAATCTTGAAGACCATATTTATGACGACGATGAATCTTTCCGAACTTCGCAAACAGCTACGTAAACAGCGCCGTCAACTCTCTCGATTTACCCAAAAACAGACTCAACAACGTATCCTGAATATGATTCGGACTTTGCCAGAATTTCATGCAAGCAAGTCTGTGGGGGTTTATCTGGATGCTTTCGGTGAGGTTCGCACTCAGGCGCTAATTGAATACTGCTTTAAGCATCATAAACGGGTTTATCTCCCAAATATTTGCAATATGAACCAGCGGCTCACGTGGGTAGAAATCAGTCAAAATCATTATCATTCCCAGCGTTTTGCTCATCATCGGTTGGGAATGCGTGAACCCATGGCTACACGGGGGCTGCATGTCTCAAAACTGGATCTTTTGGTTATGCCACTATTAGCTTGTGATCAATATGGTACCCGGATTGGTATGGGAGGTGGCTATTATGATCGTACGCTGGCAACAGCAGCGCGCCGTCCTTTTCGCCTTGGACTGGCGCATGACTTTCAGCGTGTGTCACAACCTTTAGTCCGAGAAGTTTGGGACCAGCCTCTAGATGCCCTGCTTACGCCTACACTTTTACAACGTTTTAAGCGTTAAATGATGTATTTCCAAATACACAAGTACTTTAAAATCAAATAATTAGTAATTTTTTATACAATTTAGTCGCTATAGCCCTTGTAATTTTTAAATTACCCATCACTATTAAAAACATGGCAACACCGTTGTCACTCATTAGGAGTGCCCATGTCTGAAATTATTATGAATCAAGAAACCTTAGAGCCTCAGGTTCCAAGTGTATTACCACTTTTGGCGCTACGTGATGTGGTGGTGTATCCACACATGCAAATTGCGCTATTTGTCGGTCGTGAAAAATCGATCAATGCAGTTGATGTGGCTCGTAACAGTGACAATCTAGTATTTGTAGTTGCGCAAAAAGATTCGCTTACAGAAGAAATTGATCACGACAACCTCTATCAATACGGTACTGTCGCGAAGATTGTGCAAGTTGTGAATCACGAAAATGATGAAAACTGTATTAAAGTCCTGATTGAAGGACTGTATCGTGCCAAGCTCAAAACCATCATTGATGAAAATGAGTATTTGACTGCTGAGCATGAACTTAGCCCAATGACTGTATCAGTCGATGAAACCACTCAAGCTACGCGCTTACAGGAGCTGCGTGCCCTGTTCGCTCAGTATGCTGAAGCAAAACTTCGTAATGCTCGTGAGCTGATTGCAGCGGCGAATAAAATCGAAGACTTACTGCAGCTGTTATTCTTCGTAGCGACCCGTGTTCCTCTGAATATCGAAGTGAAACAGAAATTCCTCGAATACGACGAGTTCGATGCACATTTAACTGAGTTGATGACATATTTATTGCAACAGTCTGAAGAACAGCAGATTGAACAGACTTTGCATGACTCGGTTAAACGTCAAATGGAAAAAAACCAGCGCGAATACTTCCTGAATGAAAAAATGAAAGTCATTCAGCGCGAGCTTTCCGATATGAATGGCGGTGCAGAAGATGACGTTGCGGAAATCGAAAAACGTCTGGCTGAAGCTGATCTGCCTGAGCATGTGCGTAAGAAAGCGGAATCTGAGTTCCGTAAACTCAAAGCAATGCAACCAGCCTCTAGCGAAGCTGCGGTAGTTCGTAACTATCTGGAAGTGATTCTAGATACGCCATGGAACAAAGCCAGCAAAGTTAGCATTAACCTGAACAAAGCTCAGGAAATCCTGGATGCCGATCACTATGGTCTGGACGATGTCAAAGACCGTATTGTGGAATATCTGGCGGTTCAGTCTCGCGTGAAAAAATTACGCGGTCCAATCCTGTGTCTAGTCGGTCCTCCAGGTGTAGGTAAAACTTCCTTGGGTGAATCGATTGCCAAAGCGACTGGCCGTGAGTTTGTCCGTATGGCCCTCGGTGGTGTACGTGACGAAGCAGAAATTCGTGGTCACCGTCGTACCTACATTGGTGCGATGCCAGGTAAGATCGTGCAGTCATTGACCAAAGTTGGCGTGAAAAACCCGCTGTTCCTGCTCGATGAGATCGACAAGATGGCTCAAGACTACCGTGGTGATCCAGCTTCTGCGATGCTTGAAGTACTTGATCCATCACAGAACAACAAGTTCAACGATCACTATCTTGATCTTGACCTTGACCTGTCAGAAGTGATGTTCATCTGTACTGCCAATAGCATGAATATTCCAGAGGCCCTGCTGGACCGTATGGAAGTGATCCGTCTGCCTGGTTATACCGAAGAAGAGAAAGTTAACATTGCTGACCGTTACCTTGTTCCTAAAGCAATTAAGAACAATGGTTTACGTGCTAAAGAGTTGACTGTGCACGAAGAAGCGATTCGTGACATCGTGCGTCGTTATACTCGTGAAGCCGGTGTTCGTAACCTTGAACGTGAAGTGTCTAAAATTGCACGTAAGGTGGTGAAAGTAGCAGTTAGCAAGAAAGCTAAGAATCTTCAGGTTGAAGTGAATGCGGGTAATCTTCCAGATTACTTGGGTCCACATAAATTTGACTACGGTATGGCGGAAGAAGAAGCTCAAATCGGCCGCGTAAATGGCTTGGCTTGGACTTCAGTGGGTGGTGAGTTACTGACTATTGAAGTTGCAGCAGTACCTGGTAAAGGGAAATTCATTACTACCGGTTCACTTGGCGATGTAATGAAAGAATCGATTACCGCTGCCATGACTGTCGTTCGTACCCGTGCGGCTGAGTTAGGTATCGAAGCATCTCGCTTTGAAGAAACTGATGTGCACGTGCATTTACCAGAAGGTGCGACTCCGAAAGATGGTCCATCTGCAGGCTTGGCCCTGACGACTGCTCTAGTATCTGCATTCACCGGTATTGCGATTCGCCCAGATATTGCGATGACAGGTGAAACCAGCTTAAGTGGCCGTGCAATGCGTATCGGTGGCCTGAAAGAGAAACTGCTTGCTGCGCACCGTGGTGGCATTAAACTGGTATTCATTCCACAGGAAAACGTTCGCGACCTTGCGGAAATTCCTGAGAATGTAAAAGAAGGCTTAGAAATCAAAGCTGTTAAATCGATTGATGAGATTTTACCTTTGGCTTTGATCGATAGGCCGAAAGCACTGGTCAAACCACCAATTGTGAAAGCGAGCGAAGAAGCTAAAGCTGCACGTCATTAAGACCTAAAGGCTTTGAAAAACACCCTGCTCTGGCAGGGTGTTTTTGTATCCAAACGAAGATAATTTTAAAGACGAATCACCATATCGACCAAACCATTCACGACCTGAGCCATCTTGGTCAGATCCAGTTTATCTAAGGTATCCTGCTCGGTATTGTAGTAAGGATTACGATAATGCGCTGTGTCTGTAATCAGCATAGTTGAATAGTTAAACTTGGCATAATTCAAATAGCCAGAAAAATTCATGTCTTGAGCAAATGCCGGACTAATAAAACGCTGACAGTCTAGCCGCTTAAAACGTTGCATGGACGTGCAGTAATCTCCTGTCAAACCGGCTGATGCCAAATGTCCAATCGCAGCAATGAAGTTACCATGCCGTGGATAGATCCATTTCAAACCTGTCGGATAGGTCTGCACCAGATTTTCATCATAATAGCCAATAGAATCCAGAATAATGATACCTTTCACTTTCTTTTTCTGGGTCTTTAATGCTTTGGCATGTAAATAACTTCCCATATGTTCAGTCTTGAAATATGGTGGCTCCTCCAGTGTATAGAAAGCAAACTCGATATTATGTTTGAGTTTTGACTTTTGTAAGGCCAGTAATCGAGCTGTTTCCAGTACCCCTGCTACACCAGAAGCATTGTTATCAGCTCCATACAAGTCACTAAAGACATCATAATGGGCGCCAATAACCAGTTTGGTTTTGGCTTTGGAATTCAGCTGACATACCACATTTCTATAGCTTAGGTTATTTACAATATAGTTTTGGAACTGACATGGAATGCCAAGCAGACGCATTTGTTCTTTGAGCCATGCGGATACTCGATTCAATTCACTTGTATTTTTAAAATTCCGGTATTCGTCCACACTGATAATCTGTTTGATAAACAGTTCCAGATGTTCTGGCTGAGCCTGTTTGGAGGAAAAATTTGCAGGCGCAGCAAAGCTCATGCCTGAACTGGTTAAACCAAGAATAATTAGTAGAAAAGTACAAGATCTTTTAATAATGAAACTGGTCCGCATTTCTTATTATCCATTCCTTTATTATCAAGCGGATACTTGAATCATGGATATTAAAGCAACATTAAATTCATGATTTCAATTTCAATTTGTTTCCCTAGCTCAACTTCGTGTTGTTTGATCGTTATAATGAAGTATCTAATTATTGATCCAGTTCTATGAAAATCCGTATCTTAACCATCGGCCAGAAAATGCCGGCTTGGGTGTTGACAGGCTTTGAAGACTATTTCAAACGTATCCAGCCTTTTGTACAGACTCAGGTGGTTGAATTGCCCATGGCGAAACGGGGCAAAAACGATTCTGAAGCCGATATTCTGAAATACCGGAATATTGAAGGTGACAGTATTTTAAATGCCTTAAAACAGAATGAAGTCCTGATTGCACTAGAAGTCGGTGGACGTGAGTTTAGTACGGAAAAACTGGCTGAAACTATGAAAGGCTGGATGCTGGAAGGTCATGATATTGCCTTGGCGATTGGCGGGCCAGATGGCCATTCTGAAGCAGTCCGAAAAGCAGCAGCCTGGCATTGGTCTCTGTCTAAACTTACCTTGCCACATCCGCTAGTCCGTGTAATGCTGATTGAACAACTGTATCGTGCCATGAGCATTAACCATAATCATCCTTATCACCGTGCAGGCTGATCTGTTGATGCGTTCTGATTATGCAACGTTTTGTTGAACAATCACCCCTGCCTTTGCTTTCCTTTTTATTGCATGATTAAAACATTGAATTAATGTGGTTTGACTTATGAACTTACAGACTTTGCCCGGCTTATTTATTTCTCATGGTTCTCCCATGCTCGCGCTCAATCCTGAGCAGGTTGGCCCGGCACTGCACCGTTTAAGCCTGAATCTGCCACGTCCAACTGCCATTATTGTTATGTCGGCACATTGGGAAAGTGAAGCTCTGGAAGTCAATACAGGTATTCGTCCTGAAACTTGGCATGACTTCCGTGGCTTTCCACATGAATTGTATGAGTTACGCTACCCAGCTCCCGGCAATCCAGAGCTGGCTGAGCAAGTCTTGGGCTTATTGGCCAATGCCGGTCTCTCTGCACATGCCAACAGCACCCGTCCGCGTGATCATGGCGTCTGGATGCCGCTCTTACATATGTATCCAGAAGCAGATATCCCAGTAGTTGAAATTTCTTTGCCGATGTCGATGAGTGCAGAAGAGATTTACAAGATTGGCCAGACTTTGTCGCCACTTCGTGAGCAGCAGGTTTTCCTGATCGGGTCAGGGAGCATTACCCATAATTTGCGTGAATTGTCCTGGCAGGGAAATAGCGATGAAGTTCCGGAATGGGCATCTACCTTCCGAAACTATGTGGCCAATAAATTAACCCATAGTGATTTTGATGCCGTTCTGGACTGGCAGTCTATTCCTCAGCTAAAACGTAATCACCCAACACTGGAACACTTTGCTCCACTGTTCTTTGCTATGGGTACCGGCAACCGTTTCAGCATCGTACACAGCAGTTTTACGATGGGCGCTTTGGGGATGGATATCTACCGTTTTGACTAACCGATAGCTCCGCTTATTTAAAATCTGACTTTTTAATTTGGATACATTTTGTTAGCAAAAGCTACGATTTGTATCCATATTTTTTGCTAATCTCTTGATTATAATCACGTTGAAACTTTAGCACATAGAATATAAACAAATGAAATTCAGTATTTTTGCGCTTGCCCTACTCCCTTTGGCTTTAACTGCATGTCAATCTTCTCATCTTCCTGTCACTTCAGGAGATCCGGCTATTTCTACTCTATCTACTACATTAAAAACGCCTACACAAATTTTGCCTGCTTATACTTGGGAACTTGATCGTGGGCTGCAACGCCCGATTGTTCTGAGCTTTGATCAGCAAGGCAGACTGAGTGTCGCTTCTGGCTGTAATGGCCTTGGCACGAGCTGGACTGTTAAAGATAATACCCTGAGTACGGGTGACATGATGGGCACCATGATGGCATGTGATGCACCATTAATGGAACAGGAACGTTTTATCAGCCAGCTTCTGCAAAAGCGTGATATTCCGTTTAGTCTGGATCTAAGTGATGCCAATCAGCCGAAACTGAGTATTACTGCAGCTGATAGTCAAAAATATGTCTTTACCGGAAAAATGACACCGGAAACCAAATACCAAGGTCAGGCAGAAACCATTTTCCTAGAAGTTTCACCGCAGACTAAAGCTTGTACGGGTGTAGCTCAACAAACCTGCTTGCAAGTAAAAGAAATCAAATATGATGAAAAAGGCTTAAAGACTCAGGTCGATAAAGACTGGACTTTATTCTATGATCAGATTGAAGGTTTTCAGCATACACCGAATGAGCTTCAGATTATTCGGGTCAAACGTTATGAAATCAAAAATCCGGCAGCTGACCAGTCTAAATATGCCTATGTATTCGACATGGCTGTAGAGCGTGAAACAGTTAAAGGCGCTCTTTAAAGATAAATACTGAACATAAAAAAACCGAGGCATTCACCTCGGTTTTTTTTTCAAGCTTAAACTAAGTCAGACTTAGAATACGCCTTGAGAAAGCATTGCATCAGCAACTTTTACGAAGCCAGCGATGTTTGCGCCGTCTACATAGTTCACGGTACCGTCTTCTTTCGTACCGAATTTTACGCAATTGCGGTGAATTTCTTTCATGATCGCATGCAGACGCTCGTCAACTTCTTCGAAAGTCCAGCCTAAACGCAATGCGTTTTGAGACATTTCAAGACCAGAAGTTGCTACACCACCGGCGTTAGATGCTTTACCTGGAGCATAAAGGATTTTCGCTTCAACGAATTTCTCAACTGCTTCAAGTGTAGAAGGCATGTTCGCGCCTTCAGCAACACAGATTACGCCGTTTGCAAGAAGCGCTGCTGCATCATTCGCATCAAGTTCGTTTTGAGTCGCACATGGAAGCGCGATATCACATTTAATACCCCAAGGACGTTGACCTTCAAGGTATTCAAAACCGTGTTTAGATGCAAATTCAGAGATACGGCCACGTTTAATATTTTTCAGTTCCATCACTTCAGCAAGAAGCTCTTCAGTGAAACCGTCTTTAACGTGAACAGTACCCGCAGAGTCAGATAGAGAAACAACTTTAGCACCCAGGAACATTGCTTTTTCAGCAGCGTACTGCGCAACGTTACCAGAACCAGAGATTGTTACCACTTTATCTTTGAAGCTTTCGCCACGAGTTTTCAGCATCTCTTCAGCGAAATACACTGTACCGTAACCCGTTGCTTCTGGACGAGCCAGAGAACCACCGAAAGTCAGGCCTTTACCAGTGAATACACATGAAGTGTCATTGCTGAGTTTTTTCATCATACCAGCCATGTAACCAACTTCACGGCCACCCACACCGATATCACCCGCTGGGATATCTGTATTAGAACCAAGATGACGATATAGCTCGATGATTAACGCTTGGCAGAAACGCATGATTTCGCCTTCTGATTTGCCTTTAGGGTCAAAATCAGAACCGCCTTTACCACCGCCCATAGGCAATGTAGTCAGGGCATTTTTGAAAGTTTGCTCAAAACCGAGGAATTTCAAAATAGAAAGGTTCACTGACGGGTGGAAACGCATACCACCTTTGAATGGACCAATCGCTGAGTTGTACTGTACGCGGAACGCACGGTTAACCTGTGTTTGACCTTGGTCATCTACCCAAGCAACACGGAACTGGATCGCACGCTCAGGTTCAACTAGACGTTCTAGTAAACCATGTGCTGCGTATTGTGGATTCTTTTCAATGAATGGCCACAAACTGGTCATCACTTCTTCTACAGCTTGAAGAAATTCGGGTTGATGTGCATCACGTGATTTTACGTAATCTAGGAACTCATTAAGTGTGTTGTATTTCAACGCTTAATCCTCAGCAGAAAATGGATCAAAATTGGTCAAATTTACAATCAATGTTAAATTTTGGCGCAAAATATTAAATATCTTTTGTAACTAATCTACAATACTTTTTTGAAAAATAGTTTAAATTTAATTTGATAACAATTATTTATATTGATTATGAATATTTTTTCTGTGTGCTTAAATACCAACTGAATCAATGCTTAATTGTTAATTTATGCCTGATAATAATGCACAAAGTGACCCTTAATCGTGCACAACTTAGTTCCTTAAAAACATGTTAAAATCATTAAATTGACATATTTTGTTTCATTCACTCTAAGGCTCAGCCCGAGCAGCCTAGGTTATTCATGAATTCGCAGATCTCTCTAGTCCAGTCTATTGATGCTTTATTGCCTCAAACCCAGTGCGGTTTATGTGGTCATCGTGATGGCTGCTTGCCCTATGCTCAGTCCATTGTTAAGGGCGAAGATGCCAATAAATGTGTACCGGGTGGACAGCCCGTCGCTGATGCTCTGGCAGCATTGTTAAATCGCTCTAAACTGCCCGCTGAAGAAAGCGTCTGGCCAATTCAGGCGGATGGTCGTCCTCAGCGCATGAAAGCCATCATCCGTGAAGATGAATGCATTGGCTGTACCAAATGCATCAGTGCTTGCCCGGTCGATGCGATCATTGGCTCAGGCAAATTGATGCATACTGTGCTCACTGACTTGTGTACCGGCTGTGAACTCTGCATTCCGCCCTGCCCGGTAGACTGTATTGATCTGGTCGAAGATCTTCAGCCTTTGCCAACTGAAGCTCAGCGTATTGCTGAACAGGATGACTTGCGTAAACGTTACTATGCGCATATTCAACGTGAAGAAAAACGCCGAATTGACCGTAAAGGTCCAGTGGTTCGTGCAGAAATTAATACAGCCCTATTTGCCCAGTTCTCTGCTCAGGTCGATCAAGTTCCTGTCATTGAAATCGTGAAAAAACCAGCAGATGAAGTGGTTACACTTGATGCCAAAACCACGATTGAGCTTGCCAAATTACGTACACAAATCAAAAAGTTAGAAAAACAGCTTTCTGTTCGTGAGGATGCACGCAAACGTCTGCAACTTGAAGAACTGACGCAGCAATTACAGGCTTTACAGGGATAAGACATGACAACAGTAACAGCTAAGCCTGTAAAAAACATGACTAAAAAACAGATTCAGACTTTCTTTGAGCGCCTGCGTGAGCAGCGTCCGAATCCAAAAACTGAATTGAATTATTCAAGTCCATTTGAATTACTGGTTGCAGTGACCCTGTCTGCCCAGGCTACGGATGTGAGCGTGAATAAAGCCACCGATAAACTGTTTCAGGTCGCCAATACACCGGAAGCAATTTATGCACTCGGCGTGGAGGGGTTGAAGGAATATATCAAAACGATTGGCCTGTATAACTCCAAAGCTGTGAACGTCATTAAAGCCTGTGAAATGTTAATCAAGAAGCATAACAGCGTGGTACCGGACAATCGTGCAGATCTAGAAGCTTTACCGGGTGTAGGGCGCAAAACAGCGAATGTTGTGCTGAATACTGCCTTTGGCCAGCCAACCATGGCTGTAGATACGCATATCTTTCGTGTTGGTAACCGTACCGGTTTGGCAGTGGGTAAAAACGTGCTTGAGGTCGAGCATCGTCTGGTCAAAGTGATTCCAAAAGAATTTATTATTGATTCACATCACTGGCTGATTTTACATGGTCGCTATTGCTGCATCGCACGTAAACCGAAGTGTCACGAGTGTGTGGTCGCTGATGTCTGTAACTGGCCCGACCGTTTTAAATTTGGTGCAAGTCACGCAATTCCGGTGAAAAATATTGAAGCTGAACTTTAGGTTCAGCTTTTTTAATTTAAGTACTCGAAATTTTTTTATTTTTTATTTTGCTCAGCCTGTTCTTGCTTGCGCTTTTGCTCAAGCTCGGCCTGTAATTTAGGATGCAGCTGACGCTCAGGTACCTTACCCGCATTTTCAGCACGTTCTTCCTGACGTACTTTTTTCAGCATCTTGAAGCTGACATAGAACAGTGCAAACAGTACTGCCAGAAATACAATCATCAATCCCAATACAGCAAATTTCACAGCAGATCCTTTTGAACAACGCAATAAAAAGAGCCCTAATATGACTTAGGGCTCTTTGAAAGTCAAAATGATCGGAAACCGATTATTTTGCTTGATCCAGAATCGCGAAAAGATCTTTTTGAACTTCTTCGATTGGACGTAGACCATTTAACTTGTCATAAGTCGGTGCATTTTCGCCTGAAGCTGCACGGCCTTGGTAGAAGCCAACCAGCTGTTCAGTTTCAGTGTGGTATGAACCTAAACGGCGACGAATAGTTTCTTCCTGGTCATCTGGACGTTGTACCAGATCTTCACCAGTTTCATCATCTTTACCTTCCACTTTTGGTGGGTTGTAAACGATGTGATAAACGCGACCAGACGCCGGGTGTTGACGACGGCCAGATAGACGTTGAACGATTTCTTCATCCGGCACATCAATTTCAATCACATGATCAATTGCAATGCCTTCTTTTTCCAGCGCTTCAGCTTGAGGAATCGTACGTGGGAAACCATCAAAGATGCAGCCATTTGCACAGTCAGGTTGTGCAATACGCTCTTTGACCAGACCAATGATCAATTCATCAGAAACCAAACCGCCATTGTCCATGACGCTTTTAGCTTGTAGACCTAATTCAGTTCCTTCACGAATTGCAGCACGGAGCATATCACCGGTTGAAATTTGTGGGATATTGTAGCGCTTACAGATCAACTGAGCTTGTGTACCTTTACCTGCTCCAGGTGGTCCGAGTAAGATAATGCGCATATATAAACATCCTCATTTTTTAACTATGTATAAGATACCCAGCTTCACACGACCAAAACGTGTGCTGCTCTTTGGCATCTAATTATAAGAAAGCCACAAACAAATGGATTAAACCCGCAACAAAACCGGTAACTCCCCCCAGGACAATCAAGATCCATTCATCTTCCTGAAAGGCAGGACGTAATAGATTCTGAAACTCGTTAGGCGTCAAATCACGTATGCGGTCTCTAAACATTTGGTAGATCTTCTGTGCACGGCTCGCATTAAACGCAGGGTCGCTTACAGGCACCATCGTAATTTCAATCGAGCGATCGATCAAGTCTGTCTTGAGTTTTGCATACTCTTTTGGCCCTAAAGACAACTGTAAAGAGGTCCGAACCAGCGGTGTTTCCATAATTTCGTTAATATGACGTTTGACAATACGGCGGGTTTTATCTTTTTTACCACCATACATCATTTCTGTCATGATCGATTTTAGCGTAATCAGATCTTCTGTGACCACACTTGCAAATACGTCAGAGACTTCCTCCTGACGTTTCATAAATGCGCCTTGTATGTTATAGATGCCAATTCTTGGAATCACCGGTTTGATCCAAGGGAATCTATGATCAGCCGTACGCTTAAAGAATTGCGGGTATTTGATATAGTGCGGTTCTACCGGATTAAACACCATCCAGATCGCAATCCAGTTGGTCAGGAAGCCCCAGATAGCCGCCCAGAACGGTACGGTCCAGTGCCATGGCACCACAAACCAGACCACCATCTGGAACAGGCCAAAGAACATCCCGATCAGGGCACTGATATGCCAGATAAAGTTGATTTCTTTCTGCCCGACTTTCAGGAACATGCGCACCATTAAACGGCGATCGCCTTCCATTTGACTGACCACCATGTCGCGCATATCGACCAGTGACTCGACGTTCATGGTCAGTTCAGTCACTAATTCTTTTAATACCTGTGGCAGCTGTTTATGGGCTTGGGCATAAATACGGCGCTTGATTGAATAAGGCAAGTTTTCCCATAGCACCGCATTACGGTCCATCATGACTTCATCAATCAGATGTTCGAGTTCAAAACCGACCTGTTCCCCGATAATACGTGCCATATCATCCGGATCCATTGCCTGCAAAAACTCCTGGATGGAGCCCAATTTAGATAAGGTATTATCCGTGATAATTCCTGAGATTCTTCCAGCTTTACGCGGCACAATACCTTGCCAGCCAACAGGAACAGGCCCGACATGAAAACCCCAAAAATTAATTGGATAAAACACCATTTTTAGCGCCATCCACACGTGAGCCCATGTTACGAATGCGGTCACCGGGATAATGCTGAGCACTGCCCAAAAATCTGGGCGATTCAAGAAGGCTTGCCACAATTCATTGACGTACTCAAGCATGCATAAATTCCATATTTAATTTTTTGTTCACAGAATACAGGTATTAATAAAGTTGAATATTTTGTCTATAAACCGATACTTAAAGTATAGGAGAATTGTAGTCTGGGTTCAGTTTCGGCTACAACACGACCATTACTGTCCTGTAGTTTCTCCCCCGCCCCAATACCGATACTAAAACTGCTGATCCGTTCTGAACTAAGCAAAACATACGCCAGATCAATGCCCCCACCTAAACGGCTTTCGTATTTGCCATCAACCTGTTTGCTATCGATATGACCGGCATAAGCCCCTACATAATAACCATTTTTGTCCTTGCCGGTGAGGTGTGCAGGATAACGAAAGCCAACTTGTGCTCCAACTGTACGATCATCGTTGAGAAAAGCACCACCTTTCACATAAGCAATCCCATAAGGATTCACCCATTCAGTGTTTAGATGGATAAGTTTCTGGGTAAAACCGACCCCAACATTTAATTCTTTAGGCTCACGATCCTCAGTTCTGTTTGTCGTATTATTCACTTGATCATGTGCATATCCCCCATTTGCAAAGAATGCAAATGCCAACAAAGGGTAAACTTTGTTCATTCCTTCACCATCTTCCTTAATTATAGTTTTTGGTAGAGTCCTATTTTTATTTAATTTTGACTTTATCAGAATTATTAAAACTCTTGTATACAGCACTTTACAATTTTCATGTCTGCAAAGTCAAAGTTTAAACACAGGAATTGCTACAGCCAGTTTTTCATTATCAAATCCCGTACAGTTGCGCTAGAATACTCCACTTTGATTCCTTTCCCTCTGGTCTTAAGTCGATCGCGTATGAAGCAGCACTTTCCTTTAAAAAATGCACAACAAGAGAAGCGCATCTATAACAGTCGGGTCTGGATCTCTGTCGGTATTGTGGTTTTCTTTATGCTGATGCTGGTCAGCCGCTATGCCTATTTGCAAATTTTTAATTTTGAAACCTTCTCTACGGCTTCTGACCAGAACCGTATTCGTCTGCAGCCCTTAGCGCCCGCACGTGGCTATATTTATGATCGTAACGGTATTTTACTTGCCGATAATTATCCTGTTTTCACAGCTACCTTAAGCCGCGCCGATGTGCAAGATATTGATGATACGCTGAAACGTCTTACACCGATTCTGGAATTGACTGAAGAAGATATTGAACGTTTTCAGGCACGAGTCAAGACGGCGCGTAAAACTGAGCGGGTATCGATCAAGCTGAATCTGAATGAAAATGATATTGCCCGTTTTAGTGAAGTAAAATATCTATTTCCGGGCGTCAATATTGAAACCCAGATGACTCGTTACTATCCGCATGGTGAACTTTTCGCGCATGTGATTGGTTATGTCGGCCGCATTAATGACAAAGAACTTAAAGAAATTGATAAGGATCTCTATGCCGGGTCTAACCTGATCGGGAAAATTGGGGTAGAAAAATATTATGAAGATCTCTTACATGGTGTGCCAGGGAATGAGTCAGTCGAAGCTGATGCTTTCGGTAATGTCCTGCGTCATTTAGGCCGTAAAGAGCCGGTACGAGGTAATGATCTGTATTTGTCACTAGATTATGGTCTACAAACCATTGCCACAGAGCAACTGGCCGGTCGTCGCGGTGCTATTGTCGCGATTGACCCACGTACAGGTGAAATTCTGGCGCTGGTTTCCAGTCCAAGTTTTAACCCTAATTTATTTGTCACCGGGATTAGTAGCAAAGATTATTCAGGCCTTCGTGACAGTCTGGATCAGCCACTTTATAACCGTGCTGTTCAAGGGGCGTATCCTCCAGGTTCAACGATCAAACCGATGTTTGGTATGGGCGGTCTGCATTATGGACTGGTTGACTGGAGTACAGCGATTTCTGACCCGGGCTATTTTACCTTACCGGGCGATAGCCACCGCTTCCGTGACCATAAGAAAACTGGTCATGGTGCTGTGAACCTGCATAAGGCGCAAGTGGTGTCCTGCGACACCTATTTCTATGTCATGTCCTACCGCATGGGCATTGAAAAAATGAATAGCTGGATGCGCCAGTTCGGCTTTGGCGAAAAAACCGGTGTGGATTTACCAAGTGAAAGTTCAGGCCTTTACCCAAGTCCTGAATGGAAAATGCGTACCCGTAAATCCAAATGGTCACGTGGTGAAACCATTTCGGTGAGTATTGGCCAGGGTGCATTTACCGCAACACCATTACAGCTTGCTATGGCAACTGCTATTACAGCGAATCAAGGCTCACATGTTACGCCTCACGTACTGCGTGAAAGTAAGGGTGCCAAACCTTTTACAGTACATAATGCCCCTAATGGTAAAATCGACTTTAACGGTCAACCAGACGACTGGATTAAAATGCGTGATGCGATGATTGATGTGGTTCAGTCAGGTACAGGTCGCGGAATCCGCACACCAATGTATCAAATTGCAGGTAAAACTGGTACGGCACAGGTGAAAAGTATTGCGCAAGGTAAGCGCTATAATGAAGCCCTACTGACTGAACGCCAACTGGATCATGGTCTATTTGTGGGTTTTGCACCTGCTGAAGCCCCTGAAATTGCAGTAGTCGTTGTCTGGGAAAATGGTCGACATGGGGGTTCTGCTGCACAACTGGCTAAACCGTTATTTGATTACTGGTTACTGTCTCGCGATAAAAATCCGATTCATCCTGCAGGCCATCAAATTAGTGGCGGTCTCATGACAGCAGGTATTAAACCGGGTGAATTGCCAAGTGGACCGAATCTGTTAAGTGCAGATCCGAATGCGAGCCCAACCCAAGAAGGCAGTCAGGCGACCCATGCACAGTCAAACAATCCGCAACCTGCAACTTCTCGCTCTGCTCCTGCAGCCAATGACGATCAGGAATAATTCATGAAAAATCAACTTAGAATTATTGGTGGTGACTGGAAACGCCGTCAATTGGCTTTTGCCAGTATTGAAGGATTACGTCCTACACCTGACCGTGTGCGTGAAACTTTGTTTAACTGGCTGATGTGGGATGTCCAGAATGCTTGTGTCTTGGATCTGTGTACCGGTTCAGGCGCTTTATCCTTTGAAGCATTATCACGTGGTGCAGCTTCAGTGGTGATGATTGAGCCGGATCGTACTCAGGCACAATTCCTCACCCAAAATCTGGAATTACTCAAAGTCACCAAAGCACGTGCGCAACTTAAAATTGCGACAGCACAACAAGCCTTAACCAGCCTGAAACAGCAGTTTGATCTGGTCTTTCTAGACCCACCTTATAGTCTGGATTTATGGGAAACTCTGGCTACTCAGACTGATCCACTGATTAAAGAAGATGGTTTTATCTATGTAGAAGCCGATCGTGAACTGAGTACATTGAAGCTGCCAAGTTCATGGCATTTAATCAAAAATACCAAAGCCGGCACAGTACGCGCAGGGCTGTATCAGAAAAAAGCAGCTTAAGACTTACTTATATTAAATACTTAAATAAAAAAGGATTCCTTCCTTTAAGGAATCCTTTTTTATAAATAGAAGATAACGGTTAACGATTACGACGCCAGTCCCTATCGCCTCTATCACGTTTCCAGTCACGATGATCTCTATGTTTTTTCCAGTCCTTATCACCACGATCCCGATCATAATGTCCATTACGATCATGATGACCGCGATAACCTTCATCCCAAGGATCAACCACACAGCCTGTTAGCGCTACTGCCAATACAGATGACAGTAATATCATTTTTTTCATGTTCATCACCTCTATACCGCCCTCAATTAGTATCAAGTGATTTCATGAAGAGTACGCGGAGCCATTGTTGCACTCTTGTATGATTTTGTTCATTTTCCATACTTAATTAAAGGATTTGTCTCGGATTTAATAAAAATCATTTATGCATATTTACACTTAGATTCGCATAAATACAGCTAAGGATCTGCTTGGTTTTTCTGACCATGTTTTGAATACTACAAACTTTTCCAATACCCTGATTTTTATGACGACCTGGCTACTCTTTATTCTTGGTGCAATTATCGCAGGATTTGTACAGGGACTTACCGGTTTTGCTTTTGCATTAATTACCATGTCATTCTGGGTATGGGGATTGAGTCCTCTACTTGCTGCGCCTTTAGTGGTTTTTGCCTCGGTGTGGAGTCACCTCATTTCATTATCTAATGAGCCTAAACTTCCTCATCTGCACCGAGCCTTATATCTACCTTATTTAATTGCAGGTCTGATCGGTGTCCCACTCGGTACCTGGTTACTGAATATCGTTGAAGCGGGCACTTTTCGTATTTTTCTTGGTATATTTCTCGTGATCTGGTGTCCACTAATGCTGCTGAATCCACAGATTAAATTGATTCAACATTCAGGCAAAACTGCGGATGCAGGGATTGGTTTGGTTGGTGGCATTTTAGGAGGTTTAGGGGGATTCTGTGGTTCTGTACCATCTGCCTGGTTAATGCTGAAACAGCTACCGAAAGAACAGCAGCGCTACATATTGCGTCATTTTAATTTTGCCATACAGGTGTTTACCTTAGCCGCCTATTTACTGCAAGGCAGCTTAAATCAGACTCACCTTCCCTATATGGTGGTACTCATTCTAGCTGTAAGTATTCCCGCTATTTTAGGCGCACGTCTGTTTCATCGAATATCAGAATTACGTTTTAAACAGATTGTCTTAGGCTTACTCTTCAGCTCGGGCTGCTTTCTCCTGATTAAGGAAGGTATTGACTCATTTGCGCGATAGAGCAGCTCTAAAACCTTACATCACTTTGCTTTCAACCCTATTGCTGTTATGTTAGCCCGAATGATTCTCAGGCGGATATAAGCAATGCAAATTCGTGATCAAATTGCCCTTGTCACTGGTGGTGCACGTGGATTGGGTCTAGCCATTACCCAGCTTCTGATACAGGAAGGTGCACGTGTGGTAGTAAATTACCATAGCAGCAAAACCCAAGCTGAAGCTTTACAAAATCAGTATCCTGATCAGGTCTTTGCCTATCAGGCAGATGTAACACAAGCTGACCAGGTAAAAGCTTTATTTGCTGCCAGCAAGGCCCATTTCGGAGAAGCCGTCCATTCCGTTATTAATAATGCGCTGGTGCAGTTTGAGTTTAATGGTGATGAGCGACCTAAAGTTGAAGATCTGACCTGGGAAAGTATGTCCCGTCAGTTTAGTGGAGCAGTTCAGGCCTGTTTAAATACAACACAAGCTGCATTAGAAGATATGAAACAGGCACATTTTGGTCGTATCGTGAATATTGGGACTAACCTGGTTCAAAACCCTGTCGTTCCTTATCATGATTATACGACTGCGAAAGCGGCGCTATTGGCCTTTACCCGAACTACTGCGCAAGATCTTGGTCAGCATGGGATTAACGTGAACATGCTTTCAGGCGGATTACTGCAAACCACGGATGCAAGTAAAGTAACACCTGACTTTGTCTTTGACCTGATTGCTCAGTCCACTCCTCTGCGCCGCGTGATTACACCTGAGGAATTTGCGTCTGCTATTCTGATGTTCCTGTCACCTTATTCACGTGCAGTGACAGGTCAAAACCTGATTGTCGATGGCGGACTGGTTAAAGGTTAAAGATCGCCAAGGAAGAATGAGATTCTAAATTTTATTCTTCTATTTTTTGACCAGTTGTTGAATGAAACTACTTTTGCATAGCGCATTTACTTCTACAATAGTGCGCTCCCCATTAAAGTTCATCTTTTTCTATGAAACTCCTAACGGCATTGCTCAGTAGCATATTACTGGCAGGTTGTATGTCCAATGATCTTAAAAAGTCAGAACAGCTTCTGCAAAACTTCAATTGTGCCAAGATTGATACAGCGCAAATGCCACACAGTAGTATGACGGATTATTATCAACACATGCTGTACAGCAGCAAAACCAAGGTCGAGTCTTATATTGAGCAATATCATCAAGGTGAAGAGCCTTTTGACCTGCCTTTATATGAAGTGGTAGAACAGCAATACAATCTTTATAAAGATGCCTGCCAGAATCTGGGGGGAATTTTATCTGAAGAGAATCAAAATTAAATTCGGTATTTATATATCGTACAGAAAAGCAGAGTCCATCCCTCTGCTTTTATTTTTCCTGAAATTAAAAATAGCGTTGATCAATACTGAATTTTTCAGGAAATTTAGGTTCAACATTGGCATAGAACGCCATGATCTCAGCCATATCCTGTTCATAATTTCCTGTTGGATAAATGATTTTACCTACGCCCGCTTCTTTTTTTGCATAATCCATATAAGCCAGCGCAATTGGCACACTCGCATTGATCGCCACATGATAAAAACCGGTTTTCCATTGTTCTTGACGGGCGCGTGTGCCTTCCGGTGTAACCAACATGACTAGTTTAGAATGTTCTTTAAATAAATCCGTCATGGCCTGAACCATGCTTGGACGTGGCTCACCCGGTTGTTTGGGACGACGGTCAATACCAATTCCACCCATTGCACGTACAAAAGGCCCAAATGGAAATTTCATATAGCTGTCTTTAATGGTCAGGCGCACATTCACTTTTAATGCCTTTAAGGCCAAACGTGCATATAGTGCATCCCAGTTACTGGTATGTGGCGCTGCAATCATCACACATCGATCAAGGTCTTCGGGCCATTGGTCATCGGTTTTCCAGCCCATTAAATTTAAAGTTTTCTCAGCTAAATTTTCAAACACAGTTACATCACAATCATTGTCAAAATTTCGCCACAGTCTAACAATGCAGCAGAATATAGATAGTGCATACTGATCAATAAATCACCAATTAATATATATTTGTATTTTTAAATTTTAGGAAGAGTTTTCAATTTATTGTTATTTGAATCTTCCTTTTTTCACTTCCTATAGCAAGCTCATTCTTTTAAGCAAATAATGAGTTCAATTTATTTTACTGATTTATATATTTTTCCATCCTAATTTTAGAATATGTTGATTTTAGCTTTCTTTCTATACTTCGCTGACATAATAAATTTTAGGAAGATTTTCATGAAAAAGACTTTAATTTGTCTTTCCTTAGCGGGGTTACTTACAGCATGTGGCGGTTCAGATAATGATCGTACAGAGGGTTCATCACCTGTTCCACCTACAGCTCCGGTCGGGACCGAAACTGGTGTACTGACAGATGGAATTATCTCAGGGGTAACATATATCACCAGTAGTGGTGCTGAAGGGGTTACTAATGAAAAAGGTGAATTTAAATTTAATGACGGAGAAAAGGTTAAATTCCTGATTGGTGACGTACAACTAGGTCAAGAAATTGAAGCTAAAGAACGTGTTACGCCTTTAGATTTAGCACAAACTGAAATTGCACGTACCAATCTGATGGTGTTTTTACAGTCTTTAGATACAGACAGTAATCATGACAATGGGATTAGCATCAGTACTGAAGCTGCTAATGCCCTTCTTAATCAAAGTTTAGATTTTTCTAAGGCCCCTACAGCATTTGCTACAGATGTGGTATCAACAGGCGTAGTTACCACAGAAAAATTGATTACACCTGAAAAAGCTGCAGAAAACTTCCAGTCAACTTTCTATAAAGATATTGCCGGTACTTGGGAAATTGGCCGCAATGCAAACAGCGCTGTACTGATCCATATTTTAGAAGATGGCCGTTATGCCTTAGGTCAAGCAGAAGCTGCTGACGGTGATGGAACACCTGGCATTGAAACTGGAGAGTTAAACTGGAACGCAACTACCAGCGTGATTTCACCGCGCATTATTCAAGACAGTAATGGTGAATGGGGACTCTCAGATCCTGCAAAAGGCAAACCTTACACCTTAAACTATGATGGAACGACCTTAATTCTGACAGAACCGGGGATCAATACTGAATACCGGTTAAGCCGCGTCAAACAGTCTGCTAATGGTCTGGTAGGTGCTTGGAGATTTAGTGACACCCATTTATTTGCCTTCTTTGACACAAACTATTATTTCTTCCTGGACACTGAAGGCGGAGATGATTGTGGCTGGCCTGGAATTGAATATGGCAAATTTACTCTTTCAGGTAATACACTCACAACCACTGAAGTTTTATTCGATACCAATGAATGTGGCGGATTACAAGACAGTTCCGATGGCAGCAAGACCATTGCAAACATCAATGTATCGGCAGAAACTCTGATCTTGCACCCACAAGGTGAAGGTTCTGTAACATTATAGCACGTTAGATAATGAGCACAGCCTACCTAAAGAATTATCTTTAGGTAGGTTTAATTAATATGTTCAAAATGAATCGCACATCCCATCAATAAGTGCATCAGTTCAATTTGTGAAGTGCAGTCAGTTTTTTCATAAATATTCTTAAAATAAGTGCGTACTGAACTTAAAGTGATCCCACATTTCGCCGCAATTTCTTCTAATTTATAGCCATTGATTAAAAGCTCACACAAATCAAATTCACGTTTTGACAGTTGATATGCTTGCTGTAAATAAGCTCTGGATAATGAATAATGCCGATTTTTGTCTGTCATAAATACAGCAATCTGATGCTGAGCTTCAGAAAATTGCTGCATCTTTTTTAATCTTTTAAAAGACACAACAGTGAGCATCAATTGCTGCATTTTAGAATCCTGCAGAGCCAAGACCCCGCCTATTTCACTCGGCATACTGGTCTCTTCCAGCAAAGCACTGGATAGCAATCTTTCCAGACGTTCCTGATCACCTACCGGTATTTTCAGACGGTTATGTATATCCATTTCCAAACACGTTGAAGCTTCAATCATGCTTTGTGCCAGTGGATTTGAATAAGATAACTTGAGATCCTGATCCAGCAAAATAATACCGATTTTTAAACAGTCCAATACAGTATATAAGCTGATATTGTCTTGTTGTACCAAACTGATTTGCCGATGAATCTGTAAAGAGCGACGCAAATGTATGCCGATCCGTTTGAGAAAATTCAGTTCAGCTGCTTCAAAACCTTGAGTGTGTGGAGCACGATGTAGTCCCATGACTGCCCAGCGATAGTTTCCTCTGTCCAGTAATACTCCAGCCATATATCCTATCCCTGTAGGCTTAAGACATTTTTCATAAAAGATATACTGCTCTGTTCCAGGTTGATCTGCATAATGACGACAGTCCTGATTAAGCGCCTCCCCCATATCAATTTCATTCCATAGTGGCATGTGCAGCTTCATGTCAACGACCCGAATCCGTTCCTCCTGATAAGCAGCCAGACTTTCTTCCGGGATATTGTAAGTATAAACAAACTCATAGGCTGGATTGAATTGATCAAGCCCGGTAAATATTGCGCTATGACTCTGGGTATATTGCATAATATCCTGGATGACCTCCAACCATAAAGCAGGCAATAAAGCAGCATCATAAATTTTCGCGATGATATTATTTTCCTGTTCTGCTTTCATGACCACTCTTTTTAATAATTAACCTGAGTTCGATGAAATATTTTAGCTTTTTAGCAAGTTTTGGAAAGTTGGCTTATTTGGATTTAAGCAATAAGCCACTATAGCAGCCATAATATTCACCATAAAGTTATTCACCGAACGATGACGTGAATGGTCAATTTGATGTAAGTTTTTTAACTGATCATTCACTGTTTCGATCAATCCTCTTCTGCAAAGCAATTGTTTTTCTTCTTCAGTTTGGATGGGTTTATTTTTCATATTCTTGCGTGACGGGGTTAATAGTCTGAGCCCCCTTGCTGCTAAAGCTTCAGTTTTTGCTTTACTCAGATAGCCTTTATCGCCCAGTAAAATACCTTTTAACTCTTGGGTTAAAGATTCAAGTACAGCAACATCATGAACACTTCCCGATGTAATCTTGAGATTAATAATTTCACCCAAGTTGTTGATAACAATATGGACTTTAAATCCATAAAACCAACCTGTGCTACTTTTACCACGACCAGCTAAGCCTTTAAATACACGATGTCTTTTAATTCTAAGATTATGGCAAACGACCAATTTAGTCGAATCAATAATACAAATTCCGGTATCTTCTCCTTTAACTTGATGGAAGAAACTACTCAAAGCTTGCAAACAACGCGGCATAATTTCAATAAAACGATTGTAACTAAGAAGCTTGGGAAAAGCTGATTTCCAAAATGGGATGATCATATGACAATAAAAATATTTGAAAAATCTAAACCCGGATTTATGAAATAAAATGACAATGGTCATGACTTCAGACAAGCTTAAAGCTGACTTTTTCATTGTTGTTTTTTGATCAGAAATTAGAGCTTTCTCTAAAGATTCATTAAACTTTTTGCAGAAATCATCCAAGATACAAAATAATTCGGTAATATAGTCCATGAAAAAGCCTTGCTCTGAAATGTTTTGTCTTCGTAACCAAGATATTACAGATGCTAAGGCTTTTTTTTATTTATTTTTTATGTCGAACTCAGGTTAATTATTTCTATCAAATCATAACCTTAAGGTTTATAAAATAAAACTAAAGAAAACCAATCGCTTATTTTGTATTTTAATTATCTTAGTTTCTCATCTACATATATTTAATCCGTTTCACTTAACGAATCAATTTTTAACAAGATCCCTCTGTATATTGATAGCTCATACTTCTAATGTAAATCCTAGAACAGAAGAACAAGAGGATGATCTTCAATGAAAAAAATACTATGGCCTGCTTTATTGGTAGTAACGGTTACTAGTTTAAGTGCATGTTCTAAACAGAATGACCGCGATATGGCCAGTGCAGATACTCAATCTAATACCACAAATGCTCCTGTTACTACAGAGACTACAAATAGTCAAAGCAATATGAGTACTGAGATGACCAGTAAAGCTACTGTTAACTCAAACTGGGCAGGTGAATATGAAGGTGTTTTCCCATGTGCTGACTGCGAAGGGATTAAAGTTGAACTAGATCTTAATCCTGACAAAACTTATGAATTGAGTGAGGAATATTTAGGTAAAACTGGAAATAATGAAACTGAGACCAAAGGTAGCTTCACTTTCGATTCTCAACAACCTTCTATTATCGTCCTAGATGGAAAAGCTGAAAACAGGAAGTTTTATGTAGGTGATAACTTCGTTGAAGCTCGTGATATAGAAACAGGTAAGGAAATACAGAGTAATCTGAATTATAAATTAGTTAAAAAATCACCTTAATCATTTTCTAACTTAATAAAAAATCCCCGCAAATGCGGGGATTTTTTACATCATATGATCGAACGATGAATTACATCATACCGCCCATACCACCCATGCCGCCCATATCAGGCATAGCTGGTTTTTCTTCTGGAATTTCAGTAATCATACATTCTGTTGTTAACATCAAGCCAGCAACAGAAGCTGCATGCTCAAGTGCTGAACGAGTTACTTTCGCAGGATCCAGGATACCCATTTCCAGCATGTCACCGTATTCGCCTGTCGCAGCGTTATAGCCATAGTTACCTTCACCGTTCTTCACAGCATTGATCACTACAGATGGCTCATCACCAGCATTTGCTACGATTTGACGAAGAGGAGCTTCGATTGCACGACGAAGGATATTAATACCAACGTTTTGGTCATCGTTTGCACCAGTTAAACCATCAAGTGCAGATGCAGCACGTACCAGTGCAACACCACCACCTGCAACAACACCTTCTTCAACTGCAGCACGAGTTGCGTGAAGTGCGTCGTCTACACGGTCTTTCTTCTCTTTCATTTCAACTTCAGTTGCAGCACCAATTTTGATAACTGCTACACCACCTGCCAATTTAGCAACACGTTCTTGAAGTTTTTCTTTGTCGTATTCAGAAGTAGATTCTTCGATTTGTGCACGAATTTGCTGAACACGCTCAGAAATCTGATTTGCATCACCAGCACCATCAACAATCACTGTATTTTCTTTAGATACAGTTACTTTATGCGCAGTACCTAAGTGTTCAAGTGAAGTTTGATCTAACTGCATACCGATTTCTTCAGAAATCACAGTACCGCCTGTCAGGATCGCGATATCTTGAAGCATTGCTTTACGACGGTCACCGAAGCCAGGAGCTTTAACAGCACATACTTTGATAATGCCGCGCATGTTGTTTACAACAAGAGTTGCTAGTGCTTCGCCTTCAACATCTTCAGCGATGATAAGAAGAGGCTTACCAGTTTTCGCAACAGCTTCCAAAACAGTGATCAATTCACGGATATTGCTAATTTTCTTGTCAACCAATAGGATGTATGGGTTTTCAAGTTCAGCAGTTAAAGTGTCTTGTTTGTTTGCGAAGTATGGAGAGATATAACCGCGGTCAAACTGCATACCTTCTACAACATCAAGCGAATCTTCAAAGCCTGAACCTTCTTCAACAGTGATTACGCCTTCTTTGCCCACTTTTTCCATTGCTTGTGCAATCAGAGAACCAACAGTGGTGTCAGAGTTTGCAGAGATCGAACCAACTTGCTCAATCGCTTTAGAGTCAGAAGCTGGTTTTGCAGTTTGTTTAATATTTTCAACAACAGTTTTCACTGCAAGGTCGATACCGCGTTTCAGATCCATTGGGTTCATACCCGCTGTTACTGACTTGATCCCTTCGTTTAGGATTGCTTGAGCCAATACAGTCGCAGTCGTTGTACCGTCACCGGCGATATCATTGGTTTTTGAAGAAACTTCACGAACCAGTTGCGCACCCATATTTTCGAATTTGTCTTTTAGGGTGATTTCTTTCGCAACAGATACACCATCTTTAGTGATGTGCGGTGCACCGAAAGAACGGTCGATTACAACGTTACGGCCTTTAGGACCTAAAGTCACTTTCACCGCATCTGCAAGGATGTTCACACCAGCAATCATTTTTGAACGAGCTGAATCACCAAATTTTACGTCTTTAGCTGACATATTTGACTCCGAATATTGTTGTATCTTTACAAAATCTGAATTGGAATGAGTAAAACGATCTGGCGCAGATTAAGCTTCTAATACTGCTAGGATGTCAGACTCTTTCATGATTAAAAGTTCTTCGCCGTTTACTTTTACAGTTGTACCTGCATAAGTACCGAACAATACTTTGTCGCCAACTTTTACGTCTAACGCGCGTACGCCATTGTCAGTGATTTGACCATTACCAACTGCAATGATTTCACCTTGTGCAGGTTTTTCAGCAGCAGAACCTGGAAGTAAGATGCCCCCAGCTGTTTTTGTTTCTTCTTCAACACGACGAATAACAACGCGGTCATGTAATGGACGAATGTTGCTCATAAATAACTCCATCAGACTAAGTCTTTTTTAGATCACCGATGACGACTTATTTATTCCATTGGTCATCATCAAAATTTTTTGATGTGCTTTTTATGGAGATGGAATAAAATGCTTCAAGGGCAAAAATGAAAAAAAATTGGTTTTTTTTTAATTTTTTGATGGATTGCGTATTTTTTGTCTATTTATTTATGGGATCAGGCTGTGGAACAAAGGTTTTTAACTGTTCATCAAAACAATATTGCGTGATTTTTCCTGTTGCATCAATTGCATTAAAGCTATTCGGCTGATTCTTATGGAGCCGATGTGACGCAGAAGTCCCCGCATGTACATCATAAACCGGATGATCTCCTCCCAATTCGAATATATGGTTCAAATCATAGACTGCGGTATGATGCAAATGCCCATGCAATACAGCAAACAGACCATGTTGCGACCAAGACTCCAATGCAATTTTGGCCATCAGGGGAATATCCTTAAACCCCCGCCTATTCTGAGATGGCACATAAAAAGGTTGATGACTGACAATAATCTTAATTTTGGAAGCAGGCGCCTGCTGTAGTTTCAGGTCAATCCTTTGAATCTGCTCAAGTGATAAATGACCTTTGGTATGATATCGACGTCTAATCGAATTTACCCCGATCAGATAAAAATGTTCGGTTTCTAAAACAGGCTCGAGTTCACCAAAAAATAATTGATAACGGGTAAATGGAGTAAATAGCCGATTCCATAAATGATAAAGCGGAATGTCATGATTCCCTGGTATCACAAGATAAGGCGTATTCAACTGATCCAGAAACCGTTTACAGGCAAAAAATTGTCCCAAACGTGCTCGCTGGGTGAGATCGCCGCTGACTACCACCGCTTCCAATGGATGATCTCGACAAAATTGCCGGATGGCTTCCAAACATTCAGGCCTTTCTGTACCAAAATGTAGATCAGAGAGATGCAGAATCATGCGGCACCATTACACTTAAACTATTTTTTAAAACTGAAATATTTAACGGTGGTGTCATTTCTACCGTCTCCCCATCTATGGCAACCATTAATTTCTTACGTTTAGACTCAATTCGCACCTGATCAGCAGCAAAACTATAAACATCGGAGGCTTGATCAATCTTGCCCCGAATTAACTGATATACCAGCTTGAATAACGTCAGCTTGTCACTTTTGGAGACCACAACCCCAGCCACCTTCCCTTGCTCAGCAGCTTGGGCAATCCGCATTTTCATGTCTGCCAGTTGAAGTGGATTATTGCCAAAGAAAATCAGTGGAGTTTTGACCGGATATTTCTTCTGATCTACCCAGATTTCCAGTTTTAATTCTTTACGGTCACGAATCAAAACATCGAGTGCTGAGGTATAGGCATGTAAAGGGAAACGGCCAAATATGCGATTATAGTCTTCACGTTTTTTAATAAATAAGGGATATAAGCCCAGACTAGCATTGTTCAGGTAGATTTCCTGATTGATGAGTGCCACATTGATACGTTTGGTTTGACCCGTTGCAATGACTTGTGCGGCTTCAACCAAATCTAAGGGAATATCCAGCAATCTTGCCGCATAGTTAAAAGTACCTAAAGGCAATATTCCGACTGGAATATCAGTTTCAAGCAGGTGTTTGGCGACTGAATTGAGCGTTCCATCTCCTCCTGCTGCCACGACCACACCATGATCCGGCGATTGTTGATGCCGTTGCAGCACTTCAGCAATGACTTTTTTGAACTGTTCTGGATCGTTGATTTCAAAGGCTTTAGTCTCAAAATCATGCGCTGCAAAAATATCTAGTAATTGCTTATATTTTTCTTGTTGGTCGAATAGACGGAAACCAGAATTATGATTATAAATAATAGATAAGGGTTTAGATTGATTAGACATTTTTTACACAGATTGATGCATACCTATTGGCATTTTGTCCAATTCATAAACAATTAACAGTTGCTTTATGTAAAATTCGAATGGCGACCATTTATTTAATCAATAACAAATACAATTGAACAATTTTAATTAAATATTTGATTCAAATGTAAATAATTAAAGTAAATACCACACATAAAGATAATAAATACATATTTAAGGTTTTGATTTTATTTATATCTTATTGTTTTATATAAATTTAAACAGAAAATAGCATAATATTCCAAATAAAATCCAGCACTTCTTTAGTCTTATTTTTTTGATGATTTTATGCTTTAATACAGCCACTTTTTTTTCATATTTCATCTGGCCAGTATTTTATTGACCAGATTGTACTTTGTACAAAATTTTGTACACATTTGAGATAGGCCTCACCATGACCCAAGTGAACGCACCAGAATTCGTTCGTCACCCTAAGCTTATTGCATGGGTGGAAGAAATTGCTAAATTAACAAAACCAGCAAAAATTGAATGGTGTGACGGTAGCGCAGAAGAATATCAACGTTATATCGACTTGATGATCGCTAACGGCACAATGCAAGCGCTTAACCAAGAGAAACATCCTGGTTCTTATCTTGCAAATTCTGATCCTTCTGACGTTGCTCGTGTTGAAGACCGTACTTTTATCTGTTCTGCAAATAAAGAAGATGCTGGCGCCACCAACAACTGGGAAGATCCAGCAGTTATGCGCGAAAAATTGAATGGTCTGTTTGACGGTTCAATGAAAGGTCGTACCCTATATGTGGTTCCATTCTCTATGGGTCCTTTGGGTTCACACATTGCGCACATCGGTATCGAATTAACTGACTCTCCTTATGTGGCAGTCAGCATGTCTAAAATGGCTCGTATGGGTAAAGCTGTTTATGACGTTCTAGGTACAGATGGTGAATTTGTTCCTTGCGTACACACTGTGGGTGCACCACTTGAAGAAGGTCAAAAAGATGTTGCTTGGCCTTGCAACAAAGAAAAATACATCGTGCACTACCCAGAAACTCGTGAAATCTGGTCATTTGGTTCTGGTTACGGCGGTAACGCATTGTTAGGTAAAAAATGCCTGGCCTTACGTATTGCATCTTACATGGGTCGTCAACAAGGCTGGTTAGCTGAACATATGCTAATCCTTGGCGTGACTAACCCTAAAGGCGAAAAACACTACATCGCAGCTGCATTCCCATCTGCTTGTGGTAAAACAAACTTCGCGATGCTGATTCCACCAGCAGGTTATGAAGGTTGGAAAATTGAAACTGTAGGTGACGATATTGCCTGGATCAAACCAGGTGAAGATGGTCGTTTATATGCAATCAACCCTGAAGCTGGTTTCTTCGGTGTAGCTCCTGGTACAAATACCAAAACGAATCCGAACTGTATGGCAACTCTTCATAAAGACGTAATCTATACAAACGTTGCTGTGGCTGACAACGGTGAAGTTTGGTGGGAAGGTCTGACTAAAGAAGCACCTGCGAATCTGACTAACTGGAAAGGTCAACCACACACTGGCGAAGAAAAAGCGGCTCATCCGAACGCTCGTTTCACAGTTTCTGCTGGTCAATGCCCTTCTATCGATGCGGATTGGGAAAATCCAGCAGGTGTTCCAATTTCTGCGTTCATCTTCGGTGGTCGCCGTGCAGACACAGTGCCTCTAATTTCAGAAGCATTTGACTGGGTTGATGGTGTTTATAAAGCTGCCACCATGGGTTCTGAAACAACTGCTGCTGCTGTTGGTCAACAAGGTATCGTTCGTCGCGACCCATTTGCGATGCTTCCATTTGCTGGCTACAACATGGCTGACTACTTCACTCACTGGTTAGAAATGGGCGAGAAAGTTGGCGAGAAAGCTGCTGCTGCTGGTAACAAGCTTCCTGGTATCTACAACGTGAACTGGTTCCGTCGTGATGCTGAAGGCAACTTCGTATGGCCTGGTTTCGGTCAAAACATGCGTGTTCTTGAGTGGATCATCGATCGTTGTGAAGGTCGTGCTGATGCTGTTGAAACTCCAATCGGCCGTGTACCTACTTATGAACAGCTCAACTGGACTGGTTCTGATTTCACTAAAGAACAGTTTGACCTGGTAACTTCTCAAGACAAAGATCAATGGATCAAAGAACTTGAAAGCCACACTGAATTGTTCAACAAATTAGGTGATCGTCTGCCAGAAGCATTGAAAAAACGCCAAGCTGAACTTCTTGAAGCGGTTAAATCTGCTTAATTGCTGATTTAATTTTAAAAAGGTCGCGTAAGCGGCCTTTTTTATTATCTTAAGAAAAGGTGAAAGCCAATCTTTTAATCTGTTTTACATCTAAATGAAAACCACATTCACTGTTTATTAATCTCCTCAAAGAACATCATTTAACCAGTTAATCCAATATAAAAATCAAGCAATTACTCTAAACAAATGGTAAATCTATGTTTTATAAAAATATTTGAAAATTCCATTATTTATTAAGACTAAAGTCCTATAAAAACAGAAAACTTGGAGGCGTATAAGTATATGAAATCTCCTCACTTTCTCTCTCACTAAAACATAACTTTTTAGATTTTATAGCAATGAAAATTTAAAAAAGATGTGTTTTACAGCATTCCTTTGGAGCAATGTTGTGAATCAGCCACTTCCTGAAGCTGCTACACCGCAGCTTGACCGTAAAACACGGGTTAAATCTATTCTCGGTGGTTCTGCAGGTAACCTGGTCGAATGGTACGACTGGTATGTTTATGCAGCCTTTACCTTATATTTCGCTTCACAGTTCTTCCCTGATAGTGACAATACCGTCAAGCTCCTTCAGGCTGCTGCTGTATTCGCACTTGGTTTCTTGATGCGTCCGATTGGCGCATGGATTATGGGGATTTACGCTGACCGCAAGGGTCGTAAAGCCGGTTTAACACTTTCTGTATCTTTGATGTGTGTCGGTTCCCTGATTATCGCCTGTGCACCTACCTATGATTCAGTGGGTATGCTGGCCCCTGCGCTGTTGTTATTTGCACGATTGTTACAAGGTCTGAGTGTAGGTGGTGAATACGGTTCAAGTGCCACCTACTTAACTGAAATGGCAGGTAAAAATCATCGTGGTTTCTATTCAAGCTTCCAGTATGTGACTCTGATCTCAGGTCAGCTATTAGCACTCTGTGTATTGATTTTCCTACAACGTACTTTGACTGAAGCACAACTCACTGAATGGGGCTGGCGTATTCCCTTCCTGATTGGTGCATTCTTAGCGATTGTGGTGTTCTGGATCCGTCGCGGTCTGGTAGAAACACAATCTTCAAAACAGGCTGTTGAACAGGCGAAAAAAGGTGGTCCTAAATCCGGTGCCTTAGCTTTATTCACTAAATACCCTAAACAGGCATTTACCGTAATCATGCTGACTGCAGGTGGTACTTTAGCTTTCAATACTTTCACTACTTATCTGCAAAAGTACCTAGTCAATACTTCTGGTTTTGAAAAGACTACAGCGACTGAAATCACAACCCTCGCCATCTTCGTATTCATGTTATTGCAACCAGTTGTGGGTGCACTCTCTGACAAAATTGGCCGCAAGCCAATCATGATTGCTTTTGGTGTGCTTGGTGTACTCTTTACCATTCCTATTTTTAATGGCTTAGGCTCAACTACCAACCCAACTACAGCATTCATGCTGTGTATGAGCGGTATGGTGATTGTGACTGGTTACACAGCGATTAATGCCGTAGTAAAAGCTGAGCTATTCCCTGCCCACATCCGTGCCTTAGGCGTAGCTTTGCCTTATGCGATTGCCAACACCGTATTTGGGGGTACAGCAGAACTGGTGGCTTTAAGCTTTAAAAATGCCGGCCATGAAAACTACTTCTTCTATTACATTACTTTTATGATTGGCCTGTCACTGCTGACTTATGTCTTTATGAAAGACACTAAAAAGCACAGCATGATTACTGATGACTAAGTAGCTGTATTGCTCTAGGAGCTTTCCGGATGGAAACATTCGGAAAGCTTTTTTATTGGAATTTTATGTTTACTGCCATTCCGCTATTTCGTTGCTATGGCATACTTGTCTGATAAAAATACGGGAAATCATCATGATGAAAAAAACAGTTTTTTTACTCGGCTTAACTATCGGCACTTTAGGCCTGACAGCATGTCAGACGGCACCTCAACAATTTAACGGTCAGACCGGATATGAAATCCTGGAACGTTCAGAAAATACTGCAACCTTAAGCTATACATTAGCAGGACGACCAAGTCAGGATGAAAACAGATTACAGGCTGCTTGCAGACAAGTTCTTGGAACCTCTAAAAACTATAATATCCAGATTATCAATAGTCAGGAAATAGTTAACCCAACTCCAGAACAGGTTCAGTATGGCCGTCAACTCGGGGATAGTCGTACCCAGATCAGCTTGAGTAATACACCTGATTTATATAACAGTGAAAATCCAGGTGCCCGAGAGGCATTAGATGCCCGCCCTACCACTGTACGTGTGATTCGTTATACCTGCTCATAAAAACAGAGCATAAAAAAAGGGCTTGATGCCCTTTTTTATTTTTTAACTCTTGTGTTTTATTTGGTTCGATAGAAGCTAACATTTCGAAATTCGGGTGATTCATCCAGATCTGGCCAGGTGGTTGCGCTGCGTTCATCCAGTTTGAGATATTGTGGATGATTAAAGTTTTTAACCCGACTGTCTGCAACCCAGACCTCGAGTGCAAATTTCAGGAATTCATCCAGAAAGAAGCGGTTACACTGATCATAAAGCACGTCAGCCGCTAGCAGTATATCCACCTGTTCTGTTTTATAGAGATCATCCAGATATTCCAGCTCAACATCATTTAGCTCAGCATTGGCACGACAGGCATTCAGACTGACCTGATCGATATCGCAACAGATCACCCGCTTGGCTCCTGCCATTTTCGCAGCAATCGCAACTACACCGGAACCCGCACCAAAATCCAGCACTACCTTGTCTTTGACATGATGCGGTTCAGCCAGCAGCCATTGTGCCATGGCCAGTCCAGATGCCCAGCAGAAGATCCAGTATGGCGTATCATTCCAGATCCGGCGAATCACTTCATCGTCAAGTTTGTCTGTCGGAAAAACTGGTGGAATCAGCCAGAGTGAAATAGGTGTTTCCGGCAGTTGTTGCGCCGTTAGTTCACAATTGGGAATGACTTGATGTAAGGCTTGAAGTAAATGCTCAGGGGCTTTAGGAAATTGGAAGGTACAGCTCATGAAGAAAGCCTTGATGCGAAAATATCTTTATTGGAATTTATACATTAATCGGATACATGACCACGTCATTCGCAGCTGTTCGAGGCAGACTGAAATCTAATTCGTCCTGTTTTTGCGACACATCAACCACGCAAAAGAAATATGACGAGTTCTACGAATGACAAATGGTTTTGGTTACTTTTGCCGAAACAAAAGTAACAAATGAACTTCTTACATCTTAATAGTCACAACGATACGACTCCGCCGTAACTAATTAAATTTCAATTAACCCAAAGCCTTCTCAGCAGCTTCTACAGTTTGACGAATTAAAGTTGTAATCGTCATAGGACCTACACCACCCGGAACTGGTGTATAAGCAGAAGCGATTTCTTCGATACCGACTAATTCAATATCGCCTACACCGCCGCCATCACGTGGGTGGAAGCCAGCATCAACAACCACTGCACCTGGTTTGATCCAGTCTTTCTGGATTAGTTCTGCTTTACCTACTGCACCTACAATGATGTCAGCCTGTTTTACAAATTCAGGCAGGTTTTGAGTACGTGAATGACAAATGGTCACAGTAGCATTCGCTTCAAGTAACATTGCTACCATCGGTTTACCTAAAATCGCAGAACGACCAACCACTACCGCATGTTTACCTGCGATTTCAATATTGTTTTCTTTCAGGATGGTCATGATACCTGCAGGCGTTGCAGAACCGTAAGCTGCTTCACCCATCGCCATACGACCATAACCCAGGCAAGTCACACCATCTACATCTTTTTCAAGCAAGATTGCATCGAAACAAGCACGTTCATCAATTTGTGCAGGAACCGGATGTTGTAACAGAATACCGTGAACATCTGGATTTGCATTCAACTTTTCAATTTCAGCCAGCAATTCTTCAGTAGTTGTTTCTTTTGGAAGCTCAACTTTTAATGAATCCATACCAACACGGCGGCAAGCATTACCTTTCATACGCACATAAGTTGCAGATGCGCCATCGTCACCCACCAAAATAGTCGCAAGAATTGGAGTACGACCTGATTTTGCTTTTAGCGCTTCTACGCGAGTTAACAAGTCAGCTTCAATTTGCTTCGCCAATGCACGACCGTCTAGAACTAATGCCACGGCACTTCTCCCAAGTGTTGATATGAATCAATTTTGCACATTCTACATGATAATTCTGAATATTTTCCGCCATATGCTGTTTTTATGTGCATACAAATGAATATCCTATTGTTTTTTTTTCAGAGCTTGATAATATACGCATCAACAAGACGCGGCGGGGTGGCAGAGTGGTCATGCAGCGGACTGCAACTCCGTGGACGCCGGTTCGATTCCGACCTCCGCCTCCAATCTTGTTAAAGCCCGAGTGGTGAAATCGGTAGACACAGGGGATTTAAAATCCCCCGCCCACAAAGCGTGCCAGTTCGAGTCTGGCCTCGGGCACCATTCTTCTACTCCTGAAGATGGTGTAAATAAAAAACCCAGCGAAAGCTGGTTTTTTTATGCCTGAAATTTGCTAAATCTAATTCTCAATAGAATTTTATTAGCATTCGCCAACCTGCTCTACTTTCAAAATATTATCCAGCAGAGCGTAAATAACCTTCCAGATCCTGTTCCAGTTTTTCCTGAAAATGAATCGGCTCAATGATCTTTACATGCGGTAGCCAGTAACGTACCAGTGGCAGCAACTGCATTTCATGACGAATCTGACAACTAATCAATAATTCTCCACACTCTGATTCCTGTTCGATCTGCTGTTCCGGAAATAAACGGCGCTCTTTAAAAAATACCGTGACTTCAGGTTGCACCTTCATCAAAACCTGCTGTTTCTGCTGGCCAAACCAGATGCTATCTTCATCTGCCAGCATTTTCAGAACTTCAGGATCATGCTCAAAGCTTTCATTTTCAAGAACCAGTTTGACTTCCTGCAACTGACTTAAACGATAGGTTTTGAGCTCAGCTTCAGTGACACCGGCCAGATACCAGATGCCATGATGATGAATCAACCGGTATGGCTGGATGATTCGTGCTTGATCGGAATATTGCAGCTCAATCTGCTGCCGTTTATAAATCGCCCCTGCAAGCAACTTGAAATGCTCGGCAAACTGTTTGGCATCTTCAAAATAATAGCCTTTTGCCGAAAATACCTGATTTGCCCGCTCATCCAACAATTCACGAATAAAAGACATATCCAGTGCCGGATACAGCTCACTGATTCCGGACAACTGTGCAAAATTCTGGATATCCTGTAACTTGAAACGCCCTAAATATGAAGGCTCAAGATAATAGCGTTTGGTATTTTCATCCTGTATGAGCGGCACATACGCATTCAGACGAACAAAATCACGCTCAATGGTACGAGTGCTGACCTGAAATTCTCGTGCCAGCTCCTGTACACTCAACTGATGCCCTATATTAAGTTTGGTTAAAATATTTGCCAAACGGTCTGCGAGGCGCTCATGCGTTGACGCATTGTCCTTCATAAATACCCTCTTCATGCCGCTTGTGCAGCACAATGAATCATCTGCTTAGAATTTTTAAATTATGGGAAAATTATACAGCCAAATAAAAAGGAGATTAGAGTTATTCACTTCAACTTAAGGCTAATAGGCAAGGGGTATTTAAGATTTTTTACGACGTTTGTAGTGTGGTTTCGGTGCTGAGTGGCTCAGCCGTTCCATATAGCGTTCCAGATGCAACATGGCTTGATACAGCTTGTGTAAGTCGGAACGAAGTAACTGATTACGGATAATCGCTTTATGCAAACGCTTCAATGCACGAAAGCCATGTTCATGCGTATAAGGGGTCGACACTATCTTCATAATATACTTCCTTTTAATACGTGACATTTCATCTAATACCAAACAATTTAGTCAGATTATATTTAAGCGCTAATTTACTCCTCGGTTTTGACAGGTTGTGTCGAACAATCGACACTTTTTACCATTTTTTAAAATTTATATCCCTATTTCAAGCAATTAATTTAAATTAGTTACCGTTTTTTATGCAAAATAAAAGCCAACAAAAGTTGGCTTTTAGTATTTCTATCACAAGAATAATTAGATGATTTCCACCACAATCTTACCAATATGTTCACCCGTATCCATCGTTGCATGCGCATCCTGAATCTGGTCAAACTTGAAGGTTTTATAAATCATCGGTAAACATTCGCCTTTTGCCCAGAGTGGTGTCACATGCTCTTTCAGGCCTTGGGCAATTTCAGCTTTCTCAGCCGTATTGCGTGCACGCATGGTAGAACCAGTAATGGTCAAACGTTTCATCATGATTTGACCCAATTTTACATCCTTAGCTTTAGCGCCGCCCAGGAATGCAATATACACCAGACGACCATCACGACGCAGCAGATTCAGATTTTTCTCTAGGTACGGCGCACCCACCATATCCAGAATCACATCTACACCGGCATTATCCGTAGCTTCATTGATGACCTGCTCAAAGTCTTGGGTCTTGTAATTGATTCCTGTGGTCAGATGTGAAATCGCCTGAATTTTTTCATCACTGCCTGCTGTCGCGAAGGTTTTGATGCCTAGAGATTTGCACAGCATTAAGGCCGTGGTTCCGATTCCGCTAGTTCCGCCATGAATCAGTACAGTCTCTCCTGCCTTAGCCTTACCCATCTGGAACACATTTGCCCAAACAGTGAAAAAGGTTTCCGGAATCGCCGCAGCCTGTACGAAACTCACACCTTCAGGAATGTTTAAAGTCTGGCTTTCAGGCACGACGCTATATTCTGCATAACCACCGCCATTGGTCAGACCGCAGACTTTGTCACCTACTTTAAACTGGCTTACTTTACTCCCGACTGCAACCACTTCACCGGCAACTTCCAGACCCGGTACCGGAGTCACTCCCTTAGGCATTGGATACAAGCCCTGACGCTGCAAGATATCCGGACGGTTAATCCCGAAAGCATGTACCTTGACTAGCACTTCGTCTGCTTTAGGTTCAGGGATGGCAACGGTTTCATAAGCGAGTTTCTCTACATCACCCGGTTCTGTAATGATGACTTGTTGCATGCTATGTTGCGTCATGGATTCTTTCCCTAATATTCACGTTTCGTATTTTTCGAACTTATTTGAACATAGAAATGCTATGGATTGAAGCAGCATGGACTTATGTATAATCAGCTGCCTATTTAGTAAATTGATATAAGACCACTGATGACAATAATTACAAAAGCGAAAACCGAGGATATCGACGCCATTCTTGAAATCTGGTTCAAAGCTTCTTTAAAGGCACATGATTTTATTCCTGCTAGTTATTGGGAAAATCAGCTGCTTCCAATGCGAGAGGTATATTTACCCTTAGCAGAAAACTATGTCCTTAAAGAAAATCATACGGTGCTTGGCTTTGTTTCATTATTAAAATCGGAAAATGTTTTAGCTGCACTTTTCATTGATCCTGAGCAGCAAGGTGCTGGCTATGGCCGCCGTTTAGTTGATTTCTTAAAACGGCAATGTGATCAGCTGCATTTAAATGTCTATGCTGCAAATACATCAGCAGTTCATTTTTACCAAAAGCAGGGTTTTAAAATGATCAATCAAGGAATCGATGAGAATACCGGTCAGGCTGAACTCACTATGAGCTGGTTTAAATCTTAATTTTGAAATGATGAGAGCAAATTCATGTCAGCAGTCATCACCTACAATGAAGATAATTACAGTGCCTTCGAATGGTTTGAAGGCCTTGCTGTGATCCGGTTCTATGCTGAATGGTGCAAGCCCTGTGTACAGAATTTTCCAGTTTTTGAGGCACTGGCAACACAATATGCTAGGCATGATCCAGAAATTAAGTTCGGTAAAATCAATGTCGATCAATCACCGATTCTGACCTTACGCTATAACGTCTATGGCTTACCCTCTACCCTGATCTTTAAAAATGGGCAGATTATTCACCGTATTGCTGGTGTGAAAAGCCTAACTGAAATGAAATCTATTTTATTTCAAGTTCTAAATGAATCCTCCGATTCCGACTGATTCGAATAAACAATTTCTTATTTAGCAGATTGATCTGGCATCTGCACAAACTGTATCAGGAATTTACGTACCAGCGGCAAGACAAGTAGAATCAGTGGAAATGCCACCAGCCATGACAGTCCCCAAACATGTAGCCATAGCGAGATAAACGCATTGCTCCAGCCTTTATTCAGCAGCATGTTAAAACAGGAAATCGCGCCACTCATAATGCCGGAAAGAATCAAGGGCATTAACCAGTTCAGATGTTTTGGGTGAAATTTTGGGAGATTTTTTTTCATAAATGACCTTTAGAATACTTACTTTCCTTCACTTTGCGCTTTAACTGTCTGTTTCAGGGATTTCATAAACTGGGCAAATTGCGGCATGAATTCCTTGAAGAGTTGCAAATCTTTATTTTCCAGCATGACTTCACTAAACAGTTTTAAACCAACAGTAAATGCCTTGGTGCTTTCCGAATCCAGCAACTGACTGGCTTGAAGTTTTTCCAGTATTTTAAAGATGTCATCGTGATTACCTATCTGAAACTGTAGCTCCTCAGTATAGGTTGATGGATTACCTTGAGCATCAGCCAGATGTTTAACAGTCACTTCATATTGATGTTGTTTCATACCCTGCTCCTATAGTTGACGGATATTGTTTGCAGCCTGTTCAATCTGGGCAGCAATATCACTGAGCTGCTCTGGACGAAGTTCATTTTGCAGTTTGAATCGTAATGAAACTTTCAGGTTTTCGATTGAATTATGGATATCGATATAGCGTTCATCTTCTTGAATACGGCGACGGGTTTCAAAACGGCTAAGCACTTTTTGAAGAGTTTCCTGACTATATTCAAGATGTTCACGGCCTTTGCCTGTAATGTGGTATTGCTTGCGTTCATCAGCACTCATAACCATTTGGGTATATTGCTGTTCTTCAAGATAGTTAATCGTCGGGCAGATCGTGCCTGTACTCGGTTTATAGTCCCCCCCAACCAAAGCAGCAACATCTTTGATAATGTCATAGCTGTACTTAGGCGCTTGAGCAATAAAATGCAGCACGAGCAGTTTCATTTCACCTGCTTCAAAGAGGCGTTTACGAGGTTTTGCGGGACTTTCTCGTTCTTCTGTTAAGATAGAATGAGGTGTTTTAGACATAAAAAAGATATATCTTAAATTTAATTAAGATATATCTTATCATAGATAATATTGAATTTATTTCAAGTGAAGCAATAAAAGTTAAATTTAAAAAGAAAAATAGGCACGAAATACTTGTGAAAAACATCCTGCCTTATAAAGCCATTTTCTCGGTTGAGATTACAACACTTAACTAGGAACCTTTTGTATAGTTACTGTCTTATCTAAATGTATAAAAATAGATGATTTATAATCTTAGTGCCTCAACTTAAATTTTAACTTTTATATTCTCGCACCATCCGATCACTAACACCTTCCGGATAGCAAAGTGGCGCATAACCTCCAGCACGATTATAAGCACTCCGTTTACCGCAACGACTGCCATTACGTGCAGTATTATAAGGACATGGACAATTGCCCGGATAGCTCTCAATAGATTCCTTAATAATCTTCTGTTTAATTGCTTCCGCACTTTGGCTGCCCTACTTGGCTTCTACTCCAAAAGCTACACATAGTCCAATTAGCAATAATAATTTTTTCATACATTCCCCCATCTGAGATCATTGTATAAAGCAGCGAATAAATTGAAAGATCACATTTTTATTATTCGAATGATTTTCAAACAATCAAAATTCAGACAATAAAAAACCCGCCTTACAGCGGGTTTTTCTTAAATCAGTCCAGCCTTATAGACGAACCAATTCCACAATTTTCTCAGCCAGTTCTTCAACTGCATCGGCTGTGTAAGTCACATCTGTACCTTCTGTAAGGTCAGTAATCACTACTACACCAGTTTCACGAACAAGCGCAACCTGTTCAGCAGTCAGACCCGCTTTCGCAATTGCAACCACACCTTGTTGAATCAACAGGCTTTCAAGTGCTTGAGCATTTTCTAGCGCTTTAGCAGTGACAGTGACTGCGGCAGGTTTTTGACCTAAACGTGCAGCACGTGCTTCAGCAGTGACAGGCTCGTTATGTGCAGTCCATTCCACTGCAGCTTCAACCATACCCGCACCAACCGTCACGTTGCTTAGACGGTCGATGAAGATGAATGAACCTGTGTAACGGCTGTCTTGATAACGGTCAAATACCACTGGCGCATCAAATTCGATAGTGACATCAGCAATCGCATTCAGATCAAGCTGCTCTACTTGTAGTTTTTCCAATGTATTGACATTGGTACGGTAGTTAATTTTCGCAACTTTCGCAGGGATAGTTTGAGTACCAAACTTCACGTTATAAAGTTTGCCAACGACAAGCGGCTGATCGTTCATCCACACTACAGACGCGCGAGCAGAACGTGAAATCAGTGGTTGTTCGCCCGCTTTTACCAACACGTTACCACGTGAAATATCAATCTCATCGTTCAGTGTTAAAGTAACAGCTTGACCAGCTACAGCATGATCCAGATTACCATCAAAAGTGACGATTTCTTTTACTGTCGATTTCTTACCAGATGGCAGCGCAACAATTTCATCACCAACTTTCACTTCACCCAGTGCGATGGTACCGCAGAAACCACGGAAGTCGAGGTTAGGACGGTTTACATACTGAACTGGGAAACGGAATTCATCTTTGCTGGTATTACGTGTAATTTCTACAGTTTCCAACGTCTCCATTAAGGTTTGACCTTGGTACCACGGCGTATTTGGTGATTTGTTTACCACGTTATCACCGTTCAACGCAGAAATCGGTGTGAAAATAATATTTTCAGGTTTACGATCGCCCAACTGATCCACGAACTTGTTGTACTCAGCCTGAATTTCATTGAAGCGTGCTTCAGAGAATTCAACTAGGTCCATTTTGTTCACTGCAACCACGATATTACGAATACCTAACAGGCTCGCAATAAATGAGTGACGACGTGTTTGAGTCTGAACACCGTAACGTGCATCGATTAGGATGATGGCAAGATCCGCAGTAGACGCACCAGTTGCCATATTACGGGTATATTGCTCGTGTCCCGGGGTGTCGGCAATGATGAACTTACGTTTTTCAGTAGAGAAATAACGGTAAGCCACATCAATTGTAATACCCTGCTCACGTTCAGCTTGCAGACCATCTACAAGAAGTGCAAGGTCAGGTGCATCGCCAGTGGTACCCACTTTTTTAGAGTCACGGGTAACCGCTTGCAGCTGATCTTCATAAATCAGTTTTGAATCGTAAAGCAGACGGCCGATCAGAGTTGATTTACCATCATCCACGTTACCGCAAGTCAGGAAACGCAATAAGTCTTTATTTTCGTGCTGTTTCAAATAAGCCAAAATGTCTTGGCTAATAAGTTCTGATTGGTGAGACATCGCTCATAGCTCCACAAATACGTTGAAATCGGTTTCTTTTGATCCCTCTAAATCTCCCTTTGTTAAGGGAGACTTTTTTCTCCCCTCTTTGAAAAAGAGGGGCCGGGAGAGATTTCTCTTAGAAGTAACCTTCCTGCTTTTTCTTTTCCATCGAACCTGCTTCATCATGGTCGATCATACGGCCTTGACGTTCAGATGTGGTCGCTAAAAGCATTTCCTGGATAATTTCCGGTAAAGTTGTTGCAGTTGATTCAACTGCACCAGTCAGAGGGTAACAACCTAAAGTACGGAAACGAACCGATTTCATTTGTGGCACTTCACCTGGATTCAGGCGCATGCGCTCATCATCAACCATGATCAGCGTACCATTACGATCAACGACTGGACGTTCAGCCGCTAAGTACAATGGAACAAGTTTGATATTTTCAAGGTAGATATATTGCCAGATGTCTAGCTCAGTCCAGTTAGACAATGGGAATACACGAATACTTTCGCCTTTGTTCACTTTACCATTGTAAAGGTTCCAAAGTTCTGGGCGCTGGTTTTTCGGATCCCAACGGTGTTTAGAGTCACGGAATGAATAAACACGTTCTTTGGCACGTGATTTTTCTTCGTCACGACGTGCACCACCGAAAGCAGCATCAAACTGATATTTATCTAAAGCCTGTTTCAAGCCTTGGGTTTTCATAATGTCAGTATATTTAGAGCTACCATAGTCGAATGGGTTTACGCCCGCATCACGACCTTCTTTGTTCTGATGCACGATCAGATCAAAGCCATGTTCTTTGGCCATGTTGTCACGGAACTTGATCATGTCTTTGAATTTCCAGCCAGTATCTACATGAAGTAGTGGGAATGGAAGTTTTGCAGGATAAAACGCTTTCAATGCTAAATGCAGCATGACTGCTGAATCTTTACCGATTGAATAAAGCATAACCGGATTTTCAAACTCGGCAGCAACTTCGCGAATGATGTGAATACTCTCAGCTTCAAGCTGTTTAAGATGAGTAAGTCTTTCCTCATTTAATGACATGGACAACCTGCGTATTACACGTGTAGTTATTACACTTTATAAAATTTATATTCATTATAGTGATTAACTTTTCATAACGATTGCTTGTTTTGTGATATTCATATATTAAAACGTCATATAAAAATTCACTAATATCAACTATCAGTTTTTATGAATCTGATAGCTTAGCTAAATAAAGACAATTGATTGTTTAGTCAAAGTACTCTGGAAGATTACTTTTAGCAATGAAATGATATATTAATCATCTAAACGGACAGTTCACATCGTGGTGAAAAAAAATTAGAGTAGGATTAGTTCTTCCAATTTATAAACTATGTATGCCTTATAACGAATTTGATTTAGATACTTTAAAATCCCGTCTGGAACAGGCAAAACTTGCCGGTTTTATTTACCAGCACCAGCAACATATTTTGGTTCTTCAGGAACCCTATACTGAAGATGGCAGTCCTTTAAACATTTATATCCAACATGAACTGACAGCGGATCAGATTGGCGTGCAGTTTGGCCTGCGTAAGCTGAATGGTCAATGGGAATACCTGCTCGGTATGACTTATAGCAACCAGCAGGCAGGTTACGAAATAGGTGCCGGCAATCTGAGAGGCGATCAAAAGGCTTTTAACCTGCTTTATGCTTTCTATAACTATCCTAAAGCATTCTTCTTGGTGACCTTACCTTTGTCTGCAAATACTCAGGTATTGGAACAGGCTCTCGACGAACAACTATTTAATCAGCCTGAACTTAAATTTCTGGAGACTGCAGTAAAAACCAATCCAATGGGCGAACAGGTGCAATGGATGAAGAGCTATATCCTGCAACAAGCCCTAGAAATGAAAGTCCGTATCCAGACCGCCATCCTTTAGTTTTTTATACATCTATATAGGGATAGAAAAGCAGACATACATCAATTGCTTTTCTATTCTTTAGATAAATCCTCAGATTCGCTCACCTATATAAATAGTCGACATTTATTTGTAGCTAAGAAAAATACATCACATGTTGTTAAATATTAGTTTTATCAAGTTATCCCGATAGGGATTTTTGTTGTTTTTTACTTACAATTTTATTAATAACTGTTATCTTTAACAGGGTCATAAAATTTCTATAAAACCATAATTAGAGACAGAAACTCATGTGGGAACTGTTCACTCATCCTTCCAACATTGTATTTAGTATCAGTTTAAGTCTGATGCTGATGTTTGCTGCCTTGGAATGTGTCTTGCTGATGCTGGGAGGCGGCTCCCAAAATATGTTCGAACAATTTCTGCCTGAAGAACCGCTTCACCCGGAAGTAGGTGTTGATCAGCATACTGGCCTGCTCAATAAAGTATTCGACTGGCTTTATCTGGGTCGCCTGCCTCTCTTTATCTGGCTCATTATTTTCCTGACCAGTTATGGTCTGAGCGGATTATTAATCCAAGGCCTGTTCGAACGATTTACCAGCCAGCTTTTAAATGCATGGATTATTTCCCCTGCCTGTTTATTTTTATGCATGCCGATTGTACGTGGGCTGTCCGTGCTTGCTGCCAAAATTCTGCCTCAGGATGAAACCATCGCGATCTATAGCGATGAACTGATCGGACGAACCGCTACCATTATTCTTGGAGATGCCAAAGCTAACTCCCCTGCTCAGGCCAAAGTTCAGGATCAGCATGGTAAGACCCATTATGTGCTGGTCGAACCTGAACGCAATGAAATATTTAATCAAGGTCAGACAGTGGTTCTGACTCAAAAAACTAAAAATGGCTTTCAGGCTATTGAACTTTAATTAAACCAATTTCCTATAAAAATCAAGCTTGCCCAAAGAGACTTTATAACAATGCTAAATTTTGATTTATATAATGTTTTGACTATTGCGGGGATTATATTCGTTGGCCTAGTCACCTTCGGATTAATCATTGCACGTTTATACCGTCGTTCCAGTAAAGAGATTTCCTTTGTACGTACCGGTTGGGGTGGTGAAAAAGTAATTTTAGGCGGCGGAGCTTTGGTGCTACCAGTGCTACATGAAATCATTCCAGTGAATATGAATACCCTACGTCTGGAAGTCCGCCGTGCCGATGATCAGGCCTTGATTACCCGTGATCGCATGCGTGTCGATGTAATGGCTGAATTCTATGTACGTGTAAAGCCTACCGCCGATTCGATTGCTACGGCAGCACAAACGCTTGGTCAAAAGACCATGTCGCCAAATGAATTGAAAAATCTGGTTGAAGGTAAATTTGTCGATTCACTCCGTGCGGTGGCTGCTGAAATGGCCATGGAAGAACTGCATGAAAAACGCGTCGACTTTGTACAAAAAGTACAGCAAGTGGTATCTGAAGATCTGCACAAAAATGGTCTGGAACTGGAAACTGTTTCTTTAACTGGCTTAGATCAAACCGGCTTTAAATACTTCAATCCACAAAATGCGTTCGATGCCGAAGGTCTGACCAAACTCACTGAAACCATTGAAGATCGTCGCCGTAAGCGTAATCATATTGAACAGGATACAGATCTGGCCATTAAAGCCAAAAATCTGGAAGCCGAGCAAGCACGTCTACAAATTATCCGTGAAGAAGAATATGCCAAACTGCAACAGGAACGTGAAATTTCGATTCGCCGCGCTGAACAGTTAGCTGAAATTGCAGCTCAGGAAGCTGCAAAAAAACGTGAAGCGGAAGAAGCCCGTATTGCTGCTGAACGTGAAGTAGAACTGAAACGCATTCTGGCAGCTCGTGATGTCGAAAATGAAAACATTCAGAAAGCTCAGCTCATTCAAAAAGCACAGGTTGAACAGAAGAAAACCATTGAACTGGCTGAACAGGATCGTGCGATTGCAATTGCAGAAAAATCCCGTGCTGAATCTGAAGCCAAAGCTTTAGCTGATCAGGCACGTGCTCAAGCGGTTAAAGCGGAAGAAGAAGTCGTCACTGTCCGTCAGATCCAGCAAGCAGAACGTCAAAAAGCGGTTGAACTGGTGGCAGCGAAAGAACAGGCTGAGAAAGATGCAATTGCCATTACCGTTGCAGCAGAGGCTGGCAAACAGGCAGCAGCCGACGATGCAGAAGCGGTTCGTATAGCCGCTGAAGCCGAAGCTGAAAAAGTTCGCTTAAAAGCCAAAGGTGAAGCGGATGCGAAAGTATTACTTGCTCAAGCGATGGAGAAACAGTATCAGGTTGATGCCGAAGGTACCCGTGCAGTGAATGAAGCAAATAATGTACTGTCATCTGAACAGGTGGAAATGCAAATCCGCCTAGCTATGCTGAAATACCTGCCTGAAATCATTCGTGAAAGTGTTAAGCCGATGGAAAACATTGATGACATCAAGATTCTGCAAGTCAATGGCCTACATGGTACACATGCAGGTTCTTGCCAGGCAGATGCCCATCATGAAGGCAGCAATGTTGCTCTCTCCGATCAGGTGGTGAATAGTGCTTTGCGTTATCGTAGCCAGGCACCTTTGATTGATAGTCTGATGAATGAATTAGGCATTCAGGGCGGTGACATCAATGGGATGACCCAAAGCCTGAAAGCCAAAGCTGATGCAGCTAGCTAAAATCTTAATTTTAAAATTCTTATTTATTTAGACTTTAATTTTCTTTTGTAGCAATTATAAAAAAGCCCTCAATAATGAGGGCTTTTTATCAGCTCAACAAATTAAGCTAAACCTTTTTCTTTCAATACCTGGAGCATGGTTGAACCCAACTCTGCAGGACTACGTGTATAAGCCATTCCCGCGCGTTCAAATGCTGCAAACTTCTCTTCAGCAGTACCTTTACCACCGGAAATAATAGCACCTGCGTGACCCATACGCTTACCTTTCGGTGCTGTTACACCAGCAATATAACCTACCACTGGCTTGGTCACATGTGACTGAATATACTCAGCTGCTTCTTCCTCAGCAGTACCGCCAATTTCACCAATCATGATAATGGCTTCAGTTTGTGGATCTTCCTGGAACAGTTTCAAGCAATCAATCTGGTTCATGCCTGGAATCGGATCACCACCGATCCCGATACAGGTAGACTGTCCAAGACCTAATTTAGTGGTTTGTGCAACCGCTTCATAAGTCAAAGTACCTGAACGTGAGATAATGCCGATCTTACCTGGCTGGTGAATATGACCCGGCATAATCCCGATCTTACACTCGCCTGGCGTAATGATACCCGGACAGTTTGGACCAATCAGACGCGTGCCATTACCATTGGTTTCCAAATAACGTTTGGCTTTCAGCATATCCAGTGTTGGTACACCTTCAGTAATCACAACGATCAGCTCAATACCTGAGTCAACAGCTTCTACAATAGAATCAAGTACAAAAGGTGCAGGCACATAAATCACAGAAGCATCAGCTTGAGTTTCTTGCACCGCTTCACGCATAGTATTAAATACTGGCAGATCCAGATGTGATTGACCACCTTTACCCGGTGTTACTCCACCAACAACTTTAGTGCCGTAGGCAATAGCCTGTTCAGAGTGGAATGTACCGTTCTTGCCTGTAAAGCCTTGGACTAAAACTTTGGTGTCTTTATTAATTAATACGCTCATTGTGATACTCCTTAAGCTTTTACTGCAGCAACAATTTTTTCTGCAGCATCGGCCAGGCCATTTGCAGAAATCAATTTCAAACCAGATTCATCTAGTAACTTGGCACCAAGCTCTGCATTGTTCCCTTCAAGACGAACAACGACAGGCACAGTGACATTTACCTCCTGAACCGCTGCAATAATTGCTTCAGCAATCATGTCACAACGTACAATTCCACCAAAAATATTAATCAAGACACCTTGTACAGAAGAATCTGCCAAGATAATTTTAAATGCTTCAATTACACGCTCTTTGGTTGCACCACCACCCACATCCAGGAAGTTGGCTGGCTGACCACCATAAAGCTTGATAATGTCCATGGTTGCCATCGCAAGACCGGCACCATTGACCATACAACCGATATTGCCTTCTAACGCTACATAGTTCAAATCAAATTCAGACGCTTTCAGCTCACGCTCATTTTCTTGTGATTTATCACGTAAAACTGCGACTTCAGGCAGGCGATACAGTGCATTCGAATCAATGCCGACTTTGGCATCGACACAAAGAATATCACCATTTTCACGTACAGAGAGCGGGTTAATTTCAAATAAAGCAAAATCATTTTCGACAAAAGCTTGGTAAGCAGCTGTCATGACTTTGACAAATTGGTTGATCTGGTTATCTTTTAACTTAAGTGCAAATGCCACTTCACGCGCCTGAAATGGCAATAACCCTACTAAAGGATCAACTTCCACTTTAATGATTTTTTCAGGATTTTCTTCTGCAACTTTTTCAATTTCGACACCACCTTCAGTAGATGCCATAAAAGTAATACGACGGCTAGAACGGTCAACCACCGCACCTAAATAAAGTTCACGTTCAACCGGATAAACATCTTCAGACACCAAAATACTATTGACTGGCTGACCATTTGCATCGGTTTGATAGGTCACTAAACGTGAACCAATAATCTGATTGGCATATTCAGCTGCTTCTTCAGCCGACTTTACCACTTTTACCCCACCCGCTTTGCCACGACCACCTGCGTGAACCTGCGCTTTTAATACTGCAAACTTCCCACCAAGCTGCTCAAAAGCATGTACTGTTTCTTCAGCATTGGTAGCAAGAATACCTTCTTGTACAGGCATCCCATATTTTTTTAATAACGCTTTTGCTTGATACTCATGTAAGTTCATTGATTGACCTTTTACTACTTATTTGACTTTGTTATTACACGTTTTCCCAATATTTCTTGGTTCACATCAATCAATATTGGTATTTTTGGATCTTAAATTTTACTTATCTTTATTTTTAGATGATTATTCATTCAAAAACAACCACCAAATGTAAAAAGAGCGGCTGGAGCCGCTCTTTGAAGGATTACTTACGCTTGCGTTGGATCGCGTGAATCGCACGACCATCAACTGCAAGAGCAGCTTCATGTACGACTTCAGAGAACGTTGGGTGACCAAATGTCATCAACTGTAGATCTTCAACTGAAGATACAAATTCAAGTGCAATCATACCTTGGTGAACGATATCAGACGCAGCAGGTCCAATCACGTGCATACCAAGTAGACGGTCAGTTTTTGCATCAGCAACAAACTTCACGAAACCAGCACCTTCACCAGCAGCCAAAGCACGACCATTTACAGCAAAACCGAATTGACCAGTTTTCACTTCATGACCTTTTTCTTTGGCTTGCTCTTCTGTTAAACCTACCCAAGCCGCTTCCGGATGAGTGTAGATGACAGAAATGATGGTGTCGTAGTTCACTTGAGCAGCATGACCGTGGATACGTTCAACAGCCATTACGCCTTCTTCCATTGCTTTATGTGCAAGCATTGGACCACGTACCAAGTCACCGATTGCGTATACGCCTTCAACAGAAGTTGCACACCAGTCGTTTACTTCAACCAGACCACGCTCAGTCAGTTTGATACCTGAATCTTCAGCCAATAGGCCTTCAGCATAAGCACGACGACCCACACAAACGATCAGCTTATCGAAAGTCTGTTCTTTGTCTTCGCCGCCTTGGCTGTATTTAACAGTCACTTCACAACCATTAACTTCAGTACCAGAAACTTTTGCACCGATACGGATATCAAGGCCTTGTTTAGTCAACAGTTTTTGGTAGTCTTTTGCTAATGCTTTGTCAGCCATTGGCAAGAATGCGTCCATTGCTTCAAATACAACAACTTCCGCACCTAGACGACGCCATACTGAACCAAGTTCAAGACCGATTACACCAGCACCGATCACACCAAGACGTTTAGGCACTTCTGGGAATTCAAGCGCACCAGTTGAGTCCACGATCAGGTCTTGATCTACAGGAGCAACAGGAATATTTACTGGTACAGAACCAGATGCAAGAATGACATATTTAGGCTCTAAAACCTGAGTTTCGCCTTCATGCGGTACGAACTCAACTTTTTTACCAGCAAGTAATTTACCAGTACCCTGTAACCATTCGATGCCATTACCTTTAAGTAACTGTGCAACGCCACCAGTCAATTGCTCAACGACTTTGTCTTTACGCGCCAGCATTTTAGACAAATCGAAAGTAACTTCACCCGTTGTAATACCGTGGTCATCTAAATGCTTAACAGTATCTTCATAACGGTGAGAAGAATCTAGAAGTGCTTTAGAAGGAATACAACCGACGTTTAAGCAAGTACCGCCTAAAGAAGGTTTACCTTTATGAATACGTTTTTCGATACATGCAACTTTAAAACCAAGCTGTGCAGCACGAATTGCAGCTTCGTAGCCACCTGGGCCACCACCAATTACAACTAAATCGAATTGTTGAGACATTATTCTCTCCAAAAATGGACTTAGAGGATCACCCTAAGCCCATGGATTTATTCTTTAGAATTAAAGATCAAGGATCAGACGAGCTGGTTCTTCTAACAATTCTTTGATTGTTACAAGAAAACCTACAGCTTCTTTACCATCAATGAGACGGTGGTCATAAGAAAGCGCTAGGTACATCATTGGCAAGATTTCAACCTGACCATTCACTGCCATAGGACGTTCCTGGATTTTATGCATACCCAAGATCGCAGTTTGTGGAGTGTTCAAGATTGGAGTTGAAAGTAATGAACCGAAAGTACCACCGTTGGTAATAGTGAAAGTACCACCAGTCATGTCTTCGATTGCAAGTTTACCTTCACGCGCTTTCCCAGCGTATGCACGGATGCCGTTTTCAACTTCAGCATAGTTCATGCGGTCTGTATCACGAAGAACAGGAACCACTAGACCACGGTCAGAAGAAACCGCTACACCAATGTCATAGTAACCATGGTAAACAATGTCGTCGCCATCGATCGATGCATTCACTGCTGGATAGCGTTTCAGTGCTTCAGTCGCAGCTTTAACGAAGAATGACATGAAGCCTAGACGCGCACCATGACGTTTTTCAAACGCTTCTTTGTACTGGTTACGCATTTCCATAATTGGTTTCATGTTAACTTCGTTGAACGTAGTCAACATTGCTGTTTCTTGAGTTGCAGCAAGCAGACGTTCAGCAACACGTTTACGCAGACGAGTCATTGGAACGCGTTTTTCAATACGTTCACCAACCGCAACGCTTAACGGTGCAGCAGCAGGCGCTGCAGGTTTAGACTGATGGTTCGCAACATCTTCTTTAGTGATGCGACCGCCACGACCTGTACCAGATACGTCAGCAGCATTGATACCAGATTCAGTCAATGCTTTACGTACTGCTGGAGCTTGGTCTTGAACCTGTTGACGCTCAACGATCGGTGCATTACCCGCTTCAGTTTTTGCAGCAGCTTGCTCTACTGATGCTTCAGTTTCAGATTGAACTGCTTGAGTTTGAGTTGCGCCAGATACAGCACCTTCTTCAAACTGTGCAATCACTTCAGCAGAAAGCACTGTATCGCCTTCATTTTTAACGATTGATGCAATTGTACCGTCTGCAGGAGCAACAACTTCTAAAACAACTTTATCAGTTTCAATATCACAGATCACTTCATCACGTGATACTGCTTCACCTGGTTGTTTGTGCCAAGTTGCGATCGTACCGTCCGCAACTGACTCTGGAAATACCGGTGCTTTAATTTCGGTTGCCATTATTTAGAATCTCCTGGATTATTCAGCATCGATCGCTAGAGCGTCGTTAACGAGCTGAGCTTGTTGTTTTGCATGCAAGTATGGTGAACCACACGCCGGTGCAGCTGAAGCTTCACGGCCTGCGTAACTAATACGGATTTGTTTGCCCGCTTTCATCACATCGTCATATAAACGAGGCGCGATGAACAACCAAGCACCTTGGTTTTTCGGTTCTTCTTGTGCCCAAACCAGTTCTTTCACGTTTGGATACTGAGCAAGAACTTCTGCAAGACGTGCTTCTGGGTACGGATACAATTGTTCAATACGTACAATTGCAGTGTTGTTCAATTCTTTTTCACGACGTTTTTCAACCAGATCGTAGTAAACCTTACCACCACACAATACCAGACGGGTTACGTCTGCTTTGTTAATGTTATCTACTTCGTCGATCACAGTCTGGAATGTACCGTTAGCCAGTTCTTCCAGATTAGACACCGCTAATTTATGACGAAGCAATGATTTAGGTGACATGATGATCATTGGCTTACGGATCGGGCGGATTGCCTGACGACGTAACGCGTGGAAGATCTGTGCAGGTGTAGTTGGAGTCATCACTTGCATGTTATCTTCAGCACATAGTTGCAAGAAACGTTCCAGACGTGCAGATGAGTGCTCAGGGCCTTGGCCTTCGAAACCGTGTGGCAGAAGCATAGTCAGACCACATACACGTTCCCATTTGGTTTCACCAGATGAGATGAACTGGTCAATCACCACCTGCGCACAGTTTGCAAAGTCACCGAACTGAGCTTCCCAGATGATCAGACTCTTAGGAAGAGTCGTCGCATAACCATATTCAAATGCCAGTACTGCCATTTCAGACAATAAAGAGTCATAGATCGCAACGCGCGGTTGGTTCTCTTTGATGTGGCAAAGTGGAATATAAGTTGAGCCATCTACCTGGTTATGCAGTTTTGCATGACGGTGTGAGAATGTACCACGACCCACGTCTTCACCAGTTAAACGGACCAGATAACCATCATCTAGCAGTGATGCATAGGCTAGAGTTTCAGCAGCACCCCAGTTCAGCGGCATTTCACCAGTTTGCATTTTCAGACGGTCGTCAATCACTTTAGATACCTGACGCTGCATCACGAAGCCTTCTGGAAGCTCACGCATTTTGCGACCAAGCTCTTTAAGACGTTCTAGATCACATGTAGTATCCCACTCGTCTGTGTATTCATGGCCCAGGTAAGGTGTCCAGTCTACGAACATTTTCTTGTTCGGCTCTAGAACCAGTGCATTGGCTACATGTTTACCGGCTTCAAGATCAGAACGGTATTGTTCAACCATTTGATCTGCAGTTGCGCGATCAAGTACACCTTCTTGAACCAGTTTGTCAGCATAAAGCGTACGAGTGGTCGCTTTTTTGTTGATCACCTGGTACATCATTGGCTGAGTTGCAGCTGGTTCGTCCGCTTCATTATGACCACGACGACGGTAACAGAACATATCGATCACGACGTCTTTACGGAAAGTATGACGGAAGTCATGTGCAAGCTGGGCAACAAATAATACAGCTTCCGGATCATCACCATTTACATGGAAGATCGGTGCCTGGATCATTTTCGCGATATCAGTACAGTATTCTGTAGAACGCGCATCACGTGGATCAGATGTGGTGAAACCAACCTGGTTGTTCACTACGATATGAACTGTACCACCTACTGTGTAACCACGAGTCTGTGACATCTGGAAGGTTTCTTGGTTTACGCCTTGACCTGCAAATGCAGCATCACCGTGAACAATCACTGGTAACACGTCATCGCCGCCAATGTCTTTACGACGGACTTGACGTGCACGTACAGAACCTTCAACTACAGGTCCAACGATTTCAAGGTGAGATGGGTTAAACGCCAATGCCAAGTGAACTTCACCACCTGGAGTCATCACGTTAGAAGAGAAACCTTGGTGATACTTAACGTCACCAGAACCTTTCTTGTGTAGTGATTTGCCTTCGAACTCACCGAACAGGTCAGCCGGGTTTTTACCCATGATGTTAACCAGAAGGTTCAGACGACCACGATGTGGCATACCGATTACGACTTCTTTACAGCCTACAGAACCGGCACGCTGGATCAATTCATTCACCATAGGAATGAAAGACTCACCACCTTCAACACCAAAACGTTTTGCACCCACGAATTTATTACCGAGGTATTTTTCCAGACCTTCAGCCGCAGTTAAACGTTCAAGAACATGTTTTTTCTGATCAGCACTCAGGCCATATTGACCACGTGCGCTTTCAAGACGTTGCTGGATCCAGCGTTTTTCTTTGGTATCCACGATATGCATGTATTCAGCACCGATAGAGCTACAGTAAGTCGCTTCCATCGCTTGGACCATTTCGCCCAAAGTCGCTGCTTCCTTACCAATCGCAAGGTTACCGGTATTGAATATAGTGTCCAGATCAGACTGAGTTAAACCGTGCGCAGAAAGATCAAGATCTGGCACAACTTCTCGTTTAGCCAGACCTAATGGATCCAGTTTTGCTTTTTGGTGGCCACGGTTACGGTACGCAGCAATCAGCTGTAAAACGCCAATTTGACGACGTTCATGCTCTGAACTTACTGTCGATTGGATAACAGGCTGAATACGGCTTGAATTGCGACCTAAAAGTAGGAATTGCTCACGTACATTGCTGTGTGGTTGATCACCTTTTGGGAATTTATCGAAGTACGCTCTCCAGTCAGCACCCACTGAGTCTGGAGCAGTGAGGTACTGCTCATAAAGTTCTTCAATATACGCTGCACTATCAGCGGAAAGTTCAGTGTCAAGACGCAGAGCGTCAGCAACTTCTTGCATTTGTGGACCCATTTCCTATTGCAAAAACATTTTCAGGATGCTTTTTAAGCAAAACCCAGGATTAGTAATGTCAAATTGATAATTCAACATTAGTCCCCCATAAGGCATAAGCCATGAGGCGTTATCACCACACCAAGAAAATTCTTGATATGTTTAATGAACAATAACGCCCCTCAGCGGCATCATCACTCATTGAATACCCGATCGTGACCGAGCAATTTTTTGCAAATCGACTTAGAAAAAACAAAGATTTAAACTATATTTTTTCTAAAGCGACTTTGACTTACATTTATATACCAGTCTCTACTTTTTCCGTGTTTAAAAAATGTACACCGGCCCACACATTTTTTAAATATAATCTTGTGCTAAATGCTATCACGATCTCGACTAATCAATTGATTTTTTTGACGAGGAACGCATGTTTTTTAGTCAAATACTTCCGTCAGAAATTACTCTAACATAGGGAGCTTTAAATAAAAAACACATTCAGCGTAGACTAAAGTCCTACATCTTTTTGATAAACAAAAAGAGAGTAAATCTTCCAATCCACTCCCTTTGCAACTTTGCGTTATATAATAACATTATTGAAAACCTTTTTCAGTCCAGAATTACATCTAAAAATCATAAATACCTCAAACAACATCATAATAGTGCATAAATCCAACTAGAATGCTCTGCAATGATTCATTACCCGATTTGATCATATGAGATACAGCACCAATAACAGCAGTTTTCACTATCACTGTTCATTTATGGAGCCCTATAAAGCAAAAAGCACACCAAGTGGTGTGCTTTTTGAAAAACTGTTGATTGCAGTCTAAATTAGCCAGCCATATCTAGAAGCATGTTACGGATGTGACCGATTGCTTTAGTAGGGTTCAAGCCTTTAGGACATACAGATACACAGTTCATGATACCTTTACAACGGAACAGAGAGAACGGATCGTCAAGACGAGCCAGACGCTCTTGAGTACCTGTATCACGCGAATCAATGATGAAACGGTATGCATTCAACAATGCTGAAGGACCCAAGAACTTGTCTGGGTTCCACCAGAATGATGGACATGAAGTTGAACAACATGCACAAAGAATACATTCATACAGACCATCAAGATGTTCACGTTCTTCAGGAGACTGCAGACGCTCTTTAGGAGGTGCAGGCTGGTTGTTGATCAAGAACGGATGAATCTTGTTGTACTGATCGTAGAACTGGTTCATGTCAACTACAAGGTCTTTAACTACTGGAAGACCTGGTAGTGGACGGATTGTGATTGTTTCTGGTAAATCATTCAGGTTCCACAGACATGCAAGACCGTTTTTACCATTGATGTTTACACCATCAGAACCACAAATACCTTCACGACATGAGCGACGGAACGTTAAAGATTCGTCTTGTACTTTTAAGGCCAGAAGTGCATCAAGCAACATACGGTGCTTGTCAGTCAATTCCAGTTTAAAAGTTTGCATGTACGGTGCTGCATCCTTATCAGGATCGTAGCGGTAGATATTAAATGTACGAGTACCTCTACTCATCTTACTTCTCCGAATTAGAATGTACGTGGTTTAGGTGGAATCGCATCAACCGACAATGGACGGTAACGCACTGGCTTATACTCAAGACGGTTGTCCGCAGAGAACCATAATGTGTGCTTCATCCACTCATCATCACGACGACCGTATGGGTATGCAGGATGGTCAGGAGACTCTTCAAAGTCTACCACCGTATGCGCACCACGGCATTCTTTACGCGCTGCAGCTGAAATTAGAGTCGCTTTAGCAACTTCATACAAGTTTTCAACTTCAAGTGCTTCAATACGTGCTGTGTTGAATACTTTAGATTTGTCTTTCAAGTGAATGTTGCGCACGCGCGGTTCAATTGCAAGAATCTGTTTCACACCTTCTTCAAGAAGTGCAGATGTACGGAATACACCAGCGTGGTCTTGAACGATGTCACGAATCGCATCAGCAACTTCTTGAGCATTTTCACCTGTAGTTGATTCGTCAAGTTTACGAATACGTGCAACAGTTTGCTCAAGTACAGTTGTAGGAAGCGGTTCATATTCATCACCGTGGTGTTTAGTCACATAATCGATGATGTGCTGACCGGCAGCCTTACCAAATACAACCAAGTCAAGCAGTGAGTTTGTACCTAGACGGTTTGCACCATGTACAGATACACAAGAACATTCACCAATCGCATAGAAACCTTTCACTGGTTTAGTGAAGTTACGGCCTTCTTGGTTAGTAGAATAGGTATCAGTATTCTTGTCGTAGTTCGTTACTAGAGGTTCAGATTCTGGAGACTCAGGAACAACTACCTGACCATGAATATTCGTAGGAATACCACCCATTTGGTAATGGATTGTTGGTACTACAGGAATTGGCTCTTTAGTAATGTCAACGTTCGCGAATTTCTTGCCAATCTCGAATACAGATGGCAGACGTTTCATGATGGTGTCAGCACCCAAATGAGTCATATCAAGAAGGATATAATCGCCTTTAGGACCACAACCACGACCTTCTTTGATTTCCTGGTCCATAGAACGTGATACGAAGTCACGAGGAGCCAAGTCTTTCAGAGTCGGTGCATAACGTTCCATGAACGGTTCGCCGTCTTTGTTACGAAGGATTGCACCTTCACCACGACAACCTTCAGTCAACAGTACGCCTGCGCCCGCAACACCTGTAGGGTGGAATTGCCAGAATTCCATATCTTGTAATGGAATGCCTGCACGAGCTGCCATACCAAGACCGTCACCAGTGTTGATATATGCGTTAGTAGATGCACGGTAAACACGACCAGCACCACCTGTAGCGAACAATGTAGCTTTCGCCTGGAATACGGCAATTTTACCAGTTTCCTGATCGATTGCTGTCACACCCAGTACATCACCAGCTTCGTTACGGATCAGGTCAAGCGCGATCCATTCAACGAAAAACTGAGTACCCATTTTCACATTGCTTTGATAAAGCGTATGAAGAAGCGCGTGACCTGTACGGTCGGCTGCAGCACATGCACGTGGAACTGCTTTTTCACCGTAGTTTGCAGAGTGACCACCAAATGGACGTTGGTAAATCGTACCGTCTGCGTTACGGTCAAATGGCATACCTAAATGTTCTAATTCGTATACCACTTGCGGTGCTTCGCGAGTCATAAACTCGATCGCGTCCTGGTCACCTAACCAGTCAGAACCTTTAACTGTGTCGTAGAAGTGGTAGTGCCAGTTATCTTCTTGCATGTTACCAAGAGATGCACCGATACCACCCTGCGCTGCTACAGTATGAGAACGTGTTGGGAATACTTTAGTCAGTACCGCAACTTTCAAACCTGCTTGAGCAAGTTGGTAAGAAGCGCGCATACCAGAACCACCACCACCAACGATAACTGCATCGAAAGTTTCGTGTGGAATATTTGTGTAATCTTCTTTAGGGGTTATAGCGCCCATGATTGTTTCCTATCAATTCGCCCAAAAAATCTGGATTGCCCAGATCGCATATGCAAATACAGCAATAATCACTGCTGAAGTCAGTACAAGGCGTAAACCTGATGCTGATGGACCCATTTGACGAGTAGTCACATAGTCAGTGAATACCTGCCACATACCGATCCATGCATGCGCAACAAGAGATAAGACTGCCAACAAAGACATGATCTTCATTGGAACTGTCATCATAAAGCCGTACCATTGCTCGTAGTTGAAGCCACCATTCAGTAGGATCCAACCAAACACCACAACGGTATAAACAGCTAGAACTACAGCACTAATGCGTTGGACAAACCAATCACGAGAACCTGAACCTGTTAAACCAGTAGCACTTTTCATTAGAGTACGATCCATACAAATGCTGCAACAATACCGATTGCAGACAAGATTAATGAAATAGTAGCTGCAGTACGACCGCTTTGCAGTTCTTCTGCAACGCCGATATCTGCAAGTAAGTGCTTAATACCAGTGAACAAATGATAAATTAAGCCGGCTACAAATACCCATACGATAAAGCGAACAAAGAAACCGTTAAAGATTTCCTGCACTTCAGCAAAACCTTCTGCTGAAGACAATGATTTATCCAACAGCCACAAAAGGACCGGTACGAGTAAAAATACGATGACACCTGAAAGACGGTGTAGAATTGATGCAATAGCCACGGGTGATTTTAAGTTTACTTCTAAAACTTGACCCATGGACAAATTGACAGGTCTGTTGCTTTTCACAGCGGGCATCCTGTAGTTAAAAACTCCATCCGGAGTTTGTTGGAATTAATTCGAAGGAAAGCTGGCATTATCAGGCAAATACATGCCTAAACATAAAACGACACTGAATTATAAAACGTGAACTATTAAAATACAAACAACTGTATTTGGCTTTTTAAACAAAAAACCTTTAAATAAGAATCATTAACAACAACTTTAAGTTCTCCCCTACTTGCTTTATCTTCATATTTTCATTCTAGATATTTGTTTTTTAATAATTAACTTGATTAATTTAATCTGTTATCTAGCCAAGCTTCGACTAAGTAGATTTAGACTAAAGATGAACGGTAAAAATGTAATTTTGTCCCTAAGTCCTTATTAATCCCAAGTAAAATCATAAGGATATATTTCACAAATAAATAATGACTATTTATATAGAGGCATCTCAATTTAGATTTTTTGTACCAAAACCTACTTATCTCTTTGTAGATCATAGTTTTTTTGATGTTTTTAGACATTTTAGATTCAAAAAACACTTATTTATTTTTGTTTAAGTTGTATTAAACAAAGTGAAGCAAATTTGCGAGCTATTTTTAGCCGATTAAAGACAGCTAAAAAGAAAATTTATTGCTTTTATTTATAATTCAAGTTTGAAGTAAAAACTTAAGGAAATCGATGTAAGTTACGAGATTTATATAATTTTAAGTTGCAGCCTTAAAATATTTTCTCAATTTCTCCTTTATTTTTTGCTAGGAAAAAACGCTTACAAATACGGCAAAGACTATATTTTTTTCTGCACCTTCTGTTCAATTTGACTTATTATAGAGGTTTGGTACTGTGATTTTATTAAACTTTTTATACCAAGATAAATGACTAAACCACTGTGAGAATGTCATTTTTCATCCATAAGTATAATTGACAAAATTTCAGTAGCCACTAATCTTATAGCAAATTTTTGATCCGTCCGTTTTGTGCATTAAAAGATTGATAGGCAACTCGGATATACATTCACCAGGACAGGAGATCTATTGAATGTCTGAAGCAACTGGCAAGAAAGCCGTTTTACAGCTTGATGGCAAAGAAATTGAATTACCAATTTACAGCGGCACATTGGGCCCAGATGTAATCGACGTTAAAGATGTATTGGCTGCAGGTCACTTTACTTTTGATCCTGGTTTTATGGCAACAGCTGCATGCGAGTCTAAAATCACTTTCATCGATGGTAATAAAGGTATTCTTTTACACCGTGGCTACCCAATTGACCAGTTAGCAACTAAAGCTGATTACCTAGAAACTTGCTACTTACTTCTTAATGGCGAGCTTCCAACAGCTGAGCAAAAAGAAGAATTCGACGCTAAAGTTCGTAACCACACTATGGTTCACGATCAAGTAAGCCGCTTCTATAACGGTTTCCGCCGTGATGCTCACCCTATGGCAATCATGGTTGGTGTTGTTGGTGCGTTGTCTGCGTTCTATCATAACAATCTGGACATCGAAGATGTTAACCATCGTGAAATCACTGCGATTCGTTTAATCGCCAAGATTCCTACTTTGGCAGCTTGGAGCTACAAATACACTGTTGGTCAACCATTCGTTTACCCACGTAACGATTTGTCTTACGCTGAAAACTTCCTGTACATGATGTTTGCTACTCCAGCAGACCGTGACTATAAAGTAGATCCAATCCTTGCGAAAGCAATGGACCGTATCTTCACACTTCACGCTGACCACGAACAAAATGCTTCTACGTCTACAGTACGTTTAGCTGGTTCTACTGGCGCTAACCCATATGCATGTATCGCTGCTGGTATCTCTGCACTTTGGGGTCCTGCTCACGGTGGTGCGAACGAAGCTGTTCTTAAGATGCTTGATGAAATCGGCACTGTAGAAAACGTTGCTGGCTTCATGGAAAAAGTGAAAACTAAAGAAGTTAAACTCATGGGCTTTGGTCACCGTGTGTACAAAAACTTCGATCCACGTGCGAAAGTAATGAAAGAAACTTGTGACGAAGTTCTTGGTGCTCTTGGCATCAACGATCCACAGCTTGCTCTTGCTATGGAACTTGAACGTATCGCACTTTCTGACGAATACTTCATCAAACGTAACCTTTACCCTAACGTAGACTTCTACTCAGGTATCATCCTTAAAGCGATTGGTATCCCAACAGAAATGTTTACTGTGATCTTTGCGCTTGCACGTACAGTTGGTTGGATCAGCCACTGGTTAGAAATGCACAGCGGTCCTTACAAGATCGGTCGTCCTCGTCAGCTTTACACTGGCGAAGTTCAACGCGACATCAACCGTTAATTCGGTTAACGTTGAAAGACGTAAAAAACCACCCTTCTGGGTGGTTTTTTTATAACTGACAAAAACCAACACAACCAAGATGTGAAAAACTTAAAATAGCAAACCTGAAGAACTTTCAATTTCTGCAAATTTCTAGAAATTACTCTTATATCGTTAAGGATTGAGTTTTAATGCTGTTTTACCTGCTTCCCTTCATCCTGAGAATGATTCGTTTTGATCAGTTTAAAAGCCGGAGTCTGACTTCAGGAGAAATCAAGCTTTGCCAGCAAGTCTTTGCTGACCTGATTGACTATTCAGCAGTCCGTGTCATGAATCACCCTTTCCTGCCTTGGCAATCCAAGCATGTGATTATGGCACCAAGTGGTTATATTCATGTGCGTAACCTGAATTATCGGGACGATTATTCTAAAGAAAGCCGTTCTTATCAGGCGCTTTTCATTCATGAAATGGCGCATATTTATCAATATCAGCAGAATATTAATGTGTTGTTTAAGGGTGCTTTTTTGCAAGCCGCTTATTTTTTAAGTATGGGAAAATATAATCCTTACAAATATCAATTTAATCCCAACAAATCCTTTTTAGACTATAACATTGAACAACAGGGAGATATTGCACGCGATATTTTTCTAAAAAAAATCCCTAATATTATTTTAAAAAATCAGTTAAGCAGATGATATTGAATATTTTTCACTCAAGTATTCTGTTGATTTCTATTTTTGGAAAATAAACTCATTTAAATCCAATTGAGTATTTTTTTGCATTTACCAGAATAAAAAAGCACCATAATAAATCATTTCTGATCATAACTTTGTATATCTGTTTCAATTCTCCTGAAACAGCTCTAGCATCTGCCTCAAATTTCGATAAAATAAGCCAAGTATGATATTTGTAGCTCGCAAATCAAGATTTAATGATCATGCGGTCATGACTTTTTTAATTTTGGCCATTTGGCATTTTGTTCGTATCAAACTGCACTCAGCTGGATAATTAGAATTTTAAAAATCAGTGATTTAGTGTATTCACCTATAGGAATAGGACTTAATTGGAATGAAAAGTTTTAAAATTGCGATTGCTCAATTCTCTCCACATGTGGGCAATTTAGATGCAAATACGCAGACAATGATAGATTTGGCAAATCAGGCCAAAAAAGATAATGCTGATCTTATTATTTTCCCTGAACTTTCAACTTTAGGTTATCCGGCTGAAGATTTATTAATTCGTCCAAGTCTGGCTAAACGTACAAAACTGGCGTTTGAGAAACTGACTGAAGTAAAAGATATCGTCATGGTCTTCGGGTTTGTCAATCAGGCTGAAGATGGTGAACGCTATAACTCAGCAGCCGTCATGAAAGATGGTGAAGTTTTAGGGGTTTATAATAAGCAAACTCTGCCAAACTATGGTGTATTTGATGAGAAACGCTATTTTGGTGAAGGACATCAGCATCTGGTCTTCGAATATCTGGGACACAAGTTTGGTGTTCTGATCTGTGAAGATGTCTGGTCATTATCTACCGTTCAACAGCTGGCTCAATTAAATATTGATACTGCGCTGGTTCTAAATGCTTCTCCATACGAAGTAGGCAAACCGCAACACCGTATCGATACCATGGCTGCACTGGTCAAACAGTTGAATATCAATTTGGTGTACTGTAACCAGGTAGGTGGCCAAGATGACCTCATTTTTGACGGCACCAGCTTTGTACTTAATAAATCAGGCGAAGTGGCTCTACAAGCGCCTAGCTTTGAAAAAGGCTTGTATATCGCTGAATATGATGCAGAAAAATTAGAGTTCAGCAAAGGCACGATTACTCCAGCCCTAGAAACCATGGCTGAGATTTATCAAAGTCTGGTGACGGCAACTCGTGACTATGTACAGCGTTCAGGTTTCCCAGGCGTGATTCTGGGTCTGTCTGGTGGTATTGACTCTGCCCTGACTCTTGCCATCGCAGCAGATGCGATTGGCCCTGACAAAGTCCAAGCAGTGATGATGCCTTATACCTATACTGCTCAGATCAGTGTAGAAGATGCCACTGAACAGGCGAAAACGATGGGTGTAACTTTCGGTATTGCTGAGATTAACCCGATTGTAAATGGCTTCTTGCAAACCCTGTATCCATTCTTTGGCAATGCCCCTGTAGATGCTACTGAAGAAAACCTGCAAGCGCGCGCACGCGGTACGTTATTAATGGCGCTTTCTAACAAATTCGGCAATCTGGTTCTGGCAACCGGTAATAAATCCGAACTTGCCGTTGGTTACTGCACACTATATGGCGATATGGTCGGCGGCTTCGCGGTATTAAAAGATGTTTATAAAACCATTGTGTTTGAACTGGCAAAATACCGTAACAGCATCGCAGAAACTCCAGTAATTCCTGAGCGTGTCATTACTCGTCCACCATCAGCAGAACTTCGTCCAGATCAGGTCGATCAGGATTCATTACCGGCTTATGAAGTGCTTGATGCGATTCTTTATGCTTATATTGAAGAAGATCTGAGCCAAGATGACATCATTGCCAAAGGCTTTGAAGCTGAAGTCGTGAAAAAAGTGATTCGTCTAGTTGATATTAACGAATACAAACGTCGTCAAGGGGCAATTGGTCCACGTATCAGCTCGCGTTCTTATGGTCGTGAACGTCGCTATCCAGTCGTTAATGGTTGGAAAGCAGGTATCTAAGTTTTAACTAAACTAGATTAGCCATAATGCCCAAATAAATGCTTGGGCATTTTTTTATCTTTAAGCAATGAATAGGGTTAAGAAATTAAAAGAAGATTCAAAAATTTAAACAGACAGAAATTTAGAAGAACTTTCTCTTAATTTTTTATTAATATTTTTATGGTACAAAAAAAGAGACCAAGCTGAGAGCTTGGTCTTTAAAAATGGTGGCTATGACGGGACTTGAACCTGTGACCCCCGCATTATGAGTGCGGTGCTCTAACCAACTGAGCTACATAGCCGTAAACTGTGTGCGCATTATCGTAATTTCAGGTTGTATCGTCAAGCATTTTAAACCACAAATGTTCAGTCTTTATGCAAATTAATCATAAACTCTTAAACTTTGTACAAATCATGCTTTAATTCGAAACCTATTAGCAAATAATATGAAAATTAGTATCTTTTTTTAAAGCCAAATCTGAATCGAAGTCGTATCAAATAATATTTAATTTTAAGAATAACTTGCTGAAGAAACAAAATAAAAAGTGAATCTACTACCTTTTCCTATCGCTATAATGCTTTTCCAAATATGGCCAATAGTATCTCTGGATTAAAGCAAAACTGAAGATGACGAAATTCAAAATATACCTAAGCCTGCTCCTATTGAATTTTACAAGTTTAGCCACTGCAACTGTTATTCATCCAAGCAGCAGATTTTTAGGATGTGAAGATGTAAAGGATCTGGCTCAAGAAGTCATGCTCTTTAGACTCAAAGGTGCACCTCAGAAATGGATGATTCAGCAAATAAAGCAGCACTACGGTACAGCGAATGATATCCATGTTCTGATTGGTATAAAACTTACTGAAAAAGCGTTTAAATATGAAATATCACAAGATCAGTTTGAACGCTCAGCCTTAATTAAAAACTTTGCAATTGATCACTATAATGAATGTGAGAAATCCATTTCAGATCATGATCAATCTAAACAAGAAAATAACGGTATTACCCCACCCTCGGAAAGGGAAATTTTAGAACACTAAAATTATGCTGATAGAAGCTTACTATTAGAAATAGGAGGCTATCTTTATGCAGTTTGATAGATTTTTTATTATTAAAATCTCAATTTTAAACCTGTCCCTACAGTTTTATATAACAGGGATTTTTTGAATCTAAAATTACAGGTAATAATACATTATTAAAATTAGATGGCTTTCTTAACCTAGTTCATTAATATTCTAAAATCATATTATTTTAATCTTAAAATATAATTACAAATCAAAAACTTATAAAATATACCAACCATTAAAAATTATTGCTCTGTTAAACATAATACTGAGGTATTTACTTGGTTTTATTTTTATAAAATACGCGCTATGATCAAAGTATAAACAACAATTCGTACACGATTTTAACGCGTCATATTTTTATAAAACTTATTTCCGATAAGGAGAATTCTAATGTCATTTGAACATATTTTAGTACCCGTTGACGGTTCAGAAACTTCCTACGCTGCAGTCGATAAAGCCGTCGAAATTGCCAAAGCATTTAATAGTAAAGTGACAGTGGTTCAGGTGCTGGCACTTGATCCCTATATCGCTGCTGAATACATTACAGCAGCTCAAACCAATGATCTGGTTGAACGTGCCCGTACTGCAATTCTGAAGACACTTGACGAAGCAAAAGCGAAATTTGCTGCGGCAGGTATTTATGCAGAAACTCAATTACTCGAAGGTCAGGTGATTTATAGTGAAATTGTCAAGGCGGCAGAATCTTTGAATACTGATCTGATTGTGATTGGTTCACATGGCCGCACTGGCTTCAAGAAACTGTTCTTGGGAAGTGTTGCACAAAGCATCTTGGGACAAGCCAATGTTCCTGTAATGGTCATCCATAAGTAATAAAAAAATCCCCACTTCAATTAAGTGGGGATTTCTCTTTCAAACAAATCCATCCCATTGATACTGCTTTAAGCTGACCCGATTTCCAGCACATAGAATCCCTTCTGCGCCTAACTTTTGCTGTTGAATATTATGTCCATATTCATCCAGTTTATTGAGACTGATCTTACCTTGAGCATTCAGGACACGATGCCAAGGCAAATCGGTTTTTGTATCAAGCTGACTTAAAACCCTACCTACCAGACGTGCATGTTTAGGCAAGCCAGCCAGCTTAGCGATCTGTCCATAGGTCGCTACCTTCGCATAAGGAATTTGGCTAACCACACTCAGAATCATTTGTGCCATTTCCTGGCTTGCACTTGATGTCATAGGCTTTCAATCTTGATAGAAACTTCTAATAATTAGAAATTCTCCGGATTTTCTAAGCGTTTCACTTCCTGTACTTTGTCAGGATGATGCACTGTTGCTACTCCATCTGCATCTTTCTTATCAATCAGCATTTCTGGCTGGAAGATGGTGATGGTTTCATTTCCATTTGCATCCTCCCCTACAATATACTGAAAACCGCGACGGTTCATCTTGTGGCACATCCGCTGATACCAGCCTTTAAAACCTTGGGTTTCTTCATTCGGGTTGTAATAAAAGGCATTCATTACGGCTGGCAAACCTAGGCCACAAACCACCCCGGAAAGAAGCACCACAATAAAGGTATATCCAATCAGAATACTGCTATATGCTTCCAGTTGTGGAATATTGGCTACTGCCAGAATCAGGGCTAAGGAAATCCCGCCACGTACACCGCCCCAAGACAGAATGGTTAAACTGCCGTTATAACTCTTCTTGCGCATTCTAGGGAATAATGCAAAAGACAGATGGTTGGCCAGGAATCGCGCCAAATGCAGAATTATGAAAGCAACAATTCCGCCTAGAACCAGACTGGTGCTTAGATCAATAATGAACAATTCCAGGCCGATCAAGGTGAACAGGAAGGAATTGATAATCCCCTCTACCGTATGCCAGAAATGGTTTACATCACCGATATCTGCATCAGCCAGAATTTCTTTCCATTTATTACCGACAATCAAGCCGCCGATTACACAGGCAATTGGTGCAGAAGCATGCGCCAGTAAAGCAACCAGATATGAACCACAAGCCAACAGTGCAGTAGTTAATATCAGTGATTCCATTTCATGCTTACCGCGCAGAATACGTAAAATCGCCAAACCAAACCCAATTCCGATCAAGACTGCCACGACAATTTCATAAAGCAATGTTTGCAGGACGGCGAGTACGGTAAAGTTTTCACCTTGCAGTACATTTAATAAGGTCATAAATAATGCAATACACATGGCATCATTAAACAGCGACTCACCTACTCTATATTTACATATATGGAATTTTAGAGTATATTTGCAAATATGGAATTATTACTAAAAAGTTAGTTACTCATGTTGCTAGAAGAAGATAGTTATAGAAGCAAAGCTGAATTACTTAAAATTAAAAACTTTAAGCTGGCTGAGTTGATTCATGTAGAAGAAGATGCACAAGGAAATAAGATTCCTTTTTTCTTAAGTCAGCAAAAAGTATTAACACCAATCATGCCTACTATTATTCAAAGCAATGGGGAAGTTTGGGAAATCGCAAGCCTTTATTTCATCAAATATTTGGCAATAAATGGTAGTAGAGATTATAAAACACTACTTTCTATTGCATATGATTTGTTAGATTTCTATCGTTTCATTGAAGACTGTCAACATGACAATGTGAATTTTGATTGGTTATATTTACCACTTGAGGAAGAAGACCGAGTTATCAATCGATATGTTTCTAATTTAGATCGTCTATACCATCGAAACTTAATAAAAAGTTCAACTCGAAGTAAGAAAATAAATAGTGTTGTTAATTTCTATAAATTCAGTTTCAAACATAAATTATTTGATAAAGGCGTTATTAAGAATGGATTGCCTTTTCAGATTATTGCAAGAAACATTAGGACTGTTGACTCATTGGGTTTTAGTCAAATCAGAGAAGTTGAAACTACTAATTTAGCAAGACCTATTGCTAAAAAGAAAGATACTGTTGATGGGATTAAGGATGGTCGAGTGCTACACCCAATTGAACCTGAATACCTAAGCACTATTATGCAAACTTTGGAAAATCACCCTAGTAGAGCATTTCAACTTTTTTTTAAATTTGCCTTAGAAACAGGTGCTAGATCGCAAACAATTTCAACAATTCGAGTAAAGCATATAAAAGAAATATTAATACAAAAAACTGTTCTCGATAATAGATTAAAACTTGCAGTGGGTAATGGCACTTCTATAGATTCAAAGTTTTCAAGTGAAATGGCAATCTATATCCCCTACCAACTTTGCTTAGATTTGATTGAATTCACTGAATCTCAAACATGGAAAGATGCTGCTCGACTAAGCTATTACGACTTAACTGATAATAACTATGTTTTTTTAACTAAAAGAGGAACCCCCTATTACACGAGTAAGCAAGAAATTTATGAATTAGAGAATAGCGATCATGGTTTAGATCAGAATATTGCAGTTGGTGGAACACTCAAATCCCAACTAATATCCTTAATTAAAATGATTAAAGCAACGCACCCTGATTTCCCTAATTTCAGCCTACATGATTTACGTGCTACGTTTGCTCTAAATAGTTTGAAAAAGTGTATTGATCTAGGATGGAATAATTCTCAATCACTATTACACATTAAAAAGTTACTTGGTCATAAATCAACACAAGTAACTGAAAGGTATCTCAATTATTACCATGAAATAGATTTATATAATGGTGCTCAAAAGTCACTTGAGAAGCGTCTTTTAAACCCAATTAGTGCTCAAAAGGATTAATTTTTGAACTTATATACTGAAAGAAAAATCACGATTATAGATATAAAAGATCTTAGTGCTATTCGTGACTGTAAAATAGAAGAATTAGTTTTAAGCTATCAAATAAACAATAGAACACTTAAAAAAGATTATGGTAATCTTTGTTACTCAATGTTTAAAAAACCTAGTTGGTCTAAACCATCATTGGTTATTGAAAGCAGCCTACAGAAATCAAGATGCGGTATTTTAAAAGAAGCATTATTAGCTTACATTATTAAAAATAATAATGCCGAATCAATTAAGAAAATGATTGCTAGTTCTAATGCAATATTTGAGTATATAAACAAGCACAATCCAACAATTGACCTTAAAAATAAATCTGAAATTTATCAACTATATACAGACTATACCAAATATCTTATCTCAAGAGTTGTTTCTGTAGATAAGAAAAAATCACTCTCAAATTCTTATGCAAGTAACCTACAATGTATGCTTGCTTATATAATTTCAATTGCATTAGATACTGATGTTAATAATATTTTAATACGCTCAAAAACCATTCCCAAAGATTCAGTTGATGAAAGTCAATGGAATCACACTGAGTATGATATTGAATCATTCTTTTTACATAACATTTCAATTTTCTTAACAATTAAAAGTTTCTTGATGGAAGGTGGTACTTTCCCTATCTCCTTTAATTTCAAATATGACGATTATAAAATTGATTGTAATTTGAATTACAAAGGGTTGCGTTCCGTCGTTACGTCAGGCAAAACTAAAGGTTGGTATGACAAACATGAAGACCTAGCAAACAAGGCTATTGCAGCCTTTTTATTCTGCTTTACTTGCGTTACTGCTGCCAACCGTTCAAGTCTATTTTCAATCGAATCAGATAAGTTTGAAACAGTTCCTAGTTCACAAGGTAAAAGAACTTTTGCTAGGAAAAACCGAGCTAAAGGTGATGAAGTACCTATTGAATTTGGAATAGATTTTCTTCCCTACTTCAAAGAATATATTGAATTTCGTTCATGGTTGCTAACCAAATATTCAGAAGATTTTTTAGGCTCTTACGAGAATAATCTATTTATATATATCCCTAATAGCCGTTCTGAAAGTCGTGGCTATAACAACATCACTCCAATAACAGCAAATGCTTTAAACGCATATAAAAAATGGTTCACAACTAATTTTAGTGATAATTGGATTCCCCTTCGTGGAATACGCCAAATTATTTCAACGGAATTTTTAAGAACAACAAATTCCGTAAGGCTAGCATCATTAAAGTTAGGAAATAATTGGAGAACTTTTGTAGCTAATTATGGAAAAACAACCTTCGATGATTCTGCAAATGAAATGTCTGATGCTCTCGATAATATTTTCGGTAATATTTTAAATAATTCTTATATTTACAAGCCATCTGAGATAGAAACAGTAACTATACCTATGGGGAATTGTTCAAATATCGAGAAGAAAAGTATAAATCCTGAAATAGCTATTACGCCTGATTGTAGAAGACCTGAATCGTGTTTATTCTGCTCAAACTTCATATTACACCCTGATAGAACAGATATTAGAAAATTATTATCTGTTCTTGATATGTTTAAGGCATCCAAGAAAAAAAATAATGAACAAGGTATTTTAATACAAGAAAGAATCATTCAAATACTAGATGATCTTCAAGCTTCTTTCCCTGAAACAAAAGAATTAATCCCTCTAATTCAAGATGAAATTGATGAGGGTGATATTGATGAATACTGGGCTGAAATTTCAATGACCTTAAAATTATTGGAAACTGTATAATGAATTTATCTGAGATTTATGATAGAAAATCGCTTGATGAAACTAACGATTACTACCCCAATAATAAAACAGTAATATCATCAGACATTGAGGGTAAACCCGGCAGAGTAAAACTTGAAGTGCGACATAAACCACCTAATTAATTTAAAGGGTTTATGGAGTATATAAAATTGTCATACCATCATCTTAACTTTGAAGATCGTACTGCATTAATGCTTGAGTCAAGAAAAGAAGGCTTTTCAGCCAGAAAATTTGCTGAACTTATTAAAAGACATCCTAGTACGATCTATCGTGAGCTTAAAAGAAATAGCATCAATGACGTTTATCAAGCTCGATATGCTTCTGATAACACTTTTGCTAGACGTAGACGTGGTCACAGAAAACTCAAAATCGATTCAATCCTCTGGAAATTTATTGTTGAAGCGATCCGTTGTTTATGGTCTCCTCAGCAAATAGCAAAGCGTTTAAAGACATTTCCTGATTTGGATCAAACAATGAATGTAAGCCATACAACGATTTATTCAACGATACGAGCATTACCCAAGGGTGAGTTGAAAAAAGACTTATTATCCTGTCTGCGTCATGAAAATAAAAAGCGAAAAGCTAACGGTGAACCTAAAAAAGATTCTATATTACAGGATATTAAAACTATTCATGAGCGCCCAGCCGAAGTTCAAGAAAGAAAAATACCGGGTCATTGGGAAGCTGATTTAATTAAAGGTAAAGACAATAAAAGTTCGATAGCAACACTTATTGAACGAAATACACGGCTCTGTATCTTGGCAACATTACCTGATGCAAAGGCAGAATCAGTGCGCAAGGCTTTAACTGAAGCTCTGAAATATTTACCTGCAGAACTGCGTAAAACGTTGACCTATGACCGTGGACGCGAGATGTCAGAACATAAAATACTCGAAGAAGATTTAGGCATAGATGTATATTTCTGTGACCCACATTCACCTTGGCAAAAAGGCACATGCGAAAATATGAATGGTTTAATTAGGCAATATTTACCTAAAGGGATTGATTTAAATCAGGCAGATCAGCATTATTTAAATCAAGTTGCCATGTCACTGAATACTCGTCCTAGAAAGGCGTTAGATTGGCTTACACCATTAGAGAAATTTGCTCAGCTTGTTGATTATCATATGGCTTTTGAAACTGTCGCACCTCATGTTTGAATTCGCCCCCTTATCTCTGTTTAGTGATGATGTTTGGAATTTCTCCACATACTCAGGTGACGTTTTTTCTAGCAATGTCTATTTTCTTTTGGAGGAGTTTAAAGCCCATCCTGATAAGAATTTAGTTGAAGATTTAAAATTAGAGTTTAAATTAATTTGTTATTCCCTATTGCACTTTAAACTAACAGCTAAGGGATATACCAAAGTAAGCACTCTAATGGGAGATATGACTCATGTTAGGTACTTCATCTTAATGTGCCTACAACTTAATGTAAGAGCTACAGAAGTTAGCAACAATACATTTGCGATAAATCAATTTAAAGAAGACCTAAAATTAATAAAGAAAAGCACTCAAAAGAAAAGAATGCTTGTTATGTATAAACTGCATAAAGTCCGCCAATTCTTAACGGATCATACTTTTGGATTTTCTGTAGATGTAATTGATACCATTTATGCAGCAGTAAAAAAACTACCTGATGATAAATCTCAAACACTTATTATCCCAACCCATATATATTCAACTTTCATTCAGAATGGTGCGGATTTATTTAAGGAGTATCTTGAAATCCACGAAAACATCGAAGCGTGGCATAAGAATGTGGCAGAAATAAAGAATTATGGAAATACAAAGAGTCGATCAAGAAAAGGAATAGAGTTCTATGAAACTCTTGAGGAATATGCTCTGGTTAAATATTGTAATAAATACTCAATTAGCGATAAACAAGAGTTCATCTACCATATTAAAAATCTTCAATTTTATGCTTATTTCTATTTTTTGTGTTTTACAGGAATGAGAGAAACCGAAGGAATCTCTTGTGCATACGATGCATTCCAAAAGAAAGTCATCAACAACAATGAGGTTTATACCGTTAGAGCCTATACAACTAAACTTGTAGGCATGAAACGGGTTTCTGCTCTATGGGTAACATCCAAAAACCTAGAATCTGCAAATAAAGTCGCTCAATCTATTTGTCGTATTGGATTAAGGTTAAAGAAACAGTGTTCTATAGATTCATTGATAGAATCGGAAGTACCGCTATTTTATTCTTTCTATCATAAAGATACCAATTCATCGAATTTATTTCCTGACTACGGTTTAACACAGATAGTTTTCGGTGATAACTTTAAGAAATTAATAACCAATTGTGTTGTAACCCAAGATGATTTCGATGAACTTGTAAGAGTTCAGCCATCAGCCGCTTTCAATGAGGATATTGCTATAGGTAAGATGTGGTCCTTCACTCACCACCAATTTAGACGCTCTCTTGCTGTGTATTGTGCTAGAAGTGGGCTTGTTAGCCTTCCCACACTAAAAAACCAATTGAAGCATATTGAAGTTGATATGACAGCCTACTACGCTGATGGGGCTATGTTTGCAAAAGATCTTGCTAAACAAGACTTCATTACTGAGTTCCAAGATGAATTGCTCGAAGCTGAATGTGACCAGTATCTAGCAGATACACGAAATCAAGCGAACCCCTTGTTTGGTGGACATGGAACATGGCTTGAAGTCAATAAAATGAATGTAAGCACAGTTGACTTCCTTGAGGATCGTAAAAAAACACTGAAAAGTATGAAAGACAATCGCATTGCATATAAGCAAACTCCTTTAGGTGGATGCTCAATGAATGGCACTTGTGACAAACTCTCATTAGCTCATATTAGTGCTTGTGTTACATGCCCTAAAGCTATCTTCAATGATAGATCTGTGAAAGCTCTTTCTACACTAAAAACCTCTTTATCAAAAATCATTCAGCGATTTGATGAAGGCTCTCCGTATCGCCAACAAACCGATCTTGAAATTAAAGCAATTGATAAACTATTGGAGAAAGTAAGCGCATGAGTTCTAAACGAGTAAAACTGTACGAAGAAGCGTTACAACGCCTAATTGAGCAAGACAAAAGAATTTCATTTGATGCTGTTGCTTTAGAGGCTGGTCGTGAACGTGGAGCAATTAAAGGAAATGACCCTGAAATTGTTGAATTGAAAAACAAGATCACCGCAGCAAAAAATCTTCAAAAAATAAAAAATGGTGGTACAACAGATACTCAAAAGAATTCTGCTTTATTAAACGAAATTAAAGAACTTAAGGCAAAAATTAAAGAGTTAAAAGAGAAAAATGCAATTAAGGCAGGTCAGATAAATAATCTAGTCCATGAAAACCATAAGATTAAAAACAAGTTATCCGAATATCAAAAAGGTAATCACTCTATTTTATCAATAGTTAAAGATTGATATTATCTGGCTTAGCAGAATTAATATTGTAGTCTTGACTGGCTTTGTTACAGGAACCTACTAAGCTTATTTAAGATTTTTATATCCAAAAGATTTTAGTAACGGAATGTGGCTGGGTGAAATGATTTCTAAAATCCGTCAAGAAACCAATCAATCAAGTATCTTTTACGATAAACATGGGAAATTTAGTACCATTGAAAAAATAAATGAATTTTCAAAGACTTATCATCATGCAGAATCATTTGATACGAAAATTCAAGATTTAGATTTTTCTACTGTTCAATATTATGCAAAAGACACTTTACGATTTATAACAGGCTTATTGTTAGCGGCAGTGTAAAAATGACCCCCTAACGGCATTTAAAAACTGACCCCCTTGGTTAATATAGCGGTCATTTTGGACTGCTCAACATGTTAACTTTGGAGCAAGCAGTGACAATCCAAATACTTCATCAGCAAGGTAAATCTATTAAAGCCATTAGTCGTGAACTGGGGGTGTCCCGAAATACCGTACGTAAATATTTACGGCAGAAGGAAACACCTCAGTATCGGCGTACACAACCTAGAACAAGTATTCTTGATCCATATAAACCCTATTTACTCAAACGTGTAAACGCAGCTCATCCTGAATGGATTCCTGCTGTTGTGCTCTACCAGGAAATTTTAAGGTTGGGATATCCAGGAAAGATCAGGATCTTGAGGGAATATCTCGCAACATTAAAACCAGTTGCTAAACCGGAACCGATCATTCGTTTTGAAACCCAACCTGGCCAACAAATGCAGGTGGATTTCACCACGATTCGACGCAACAACACGACTTTGAAAGCCTTTGTCGCAACATTAGGGTATTCCAGAGCGACTTTCGTGAAATTTTATGATCATGAACGTACCGATGCATGGATCGATGGTCTAGAAAATGCATTTCAGTTCTTTGCAGGAGTACCTCAAGAAATCCTGTTTGATAACGCTAAAACGATCATGATTGAACGGGATGTCTATCAGGAGGGGCAGCATAAATGGAACCCCAAACTGCTCGACTGCGCCAAGAAATACAGCTTTCGTCCTCGCGTATGTAAGCCCTACCGTGCACAGACCAAAGGCAAAGTTGAACGCTTTAATGGATACCTCAAATCAAGCTTTATTGTGCCATTGAAAGCAAGCCTGAAGACTTCGGGTTTACTGTTAAATGTTGATGTCGCCAATGCCCACATTGGCCGGTGGCTGCATGAAACCGCCAATCAGCGGATTCATGCCACCACGCAAGAAAAACCGGCTGTTCGACTGCAACAGGAGCAGCAAAAATTTACGCCATTACCGCAATCAGATACAGGTTCCAGCACTGTACCTGTTGCAGCAGCACAGCATGTCATGCCCTACGAGAGTTTGCAGCATCCCTTATCGGTATATGATCAGTTGCTAGGAGTTTCCTGATGAATCTGCAATACGACCGTATAGAGCAGCTTTGCCAAAAGCTCAATCTGCCTGCCATCGCATCACAATGGTCACATCATGCACAACAAACATTAGGTCAGGATGGAAGTTATGCCGACTTTGTTGAAGCAATCTTGACGCATGAATATGCTGCCAGGCAACAGCGCAGTCAGCAGGTACTGATGAAACTCTCAGGCCTGCCTCAAGTCAAAACCCTGGAAGACTATGATTTTAATTATGCCCTAGGGGCCCCTAAATCACAGGTGATTGAACTGTTCAATCTGAGCTTTATTGCTAGAGCAGAAAATGTGGTGTTTCTGGGGGCTAGCGGAGTAGGAAAAACGCACTTATCTATGGCATTAGGCTATAAGGCCATCATGAACAACATTAAGATCAAGTTCATTACCGCAGCGGATTTAATGCTGCAACTGAGTACAGCCTATCAGCAAGGTAAATTGAAAACCTATATGCAGCGTGCGGTACTGGGACCAAAGTTACTGATTATCGATGAAATTGGTTATTTACCATTTGGACGTGAAGAAGCGAATCTGTTCTTTAACGTGATTGCCAAGCGTTATGAAAAAGGCAGTACGATATTGACGAGTAACTTACCCTTTAGCCAATGGTCTAAGTCATTTGCGGATGATGTCACGTTGACCGCTGCGATGTTAGATCGGCTATTACATCACTGTCATGTGGTACAAATATCGGGTGAGAGTTATCGTTTGAAGGGTAAAAAAAGAATTGGGATTCAGCCCCAGGTTGAAACTTAATACGAGATCAAAGGGGTCAATTTTACTTTGCCATTTGTAAGGTAAAAGGGGTCAATTTTAGAATGCCGTTGACATTATAATCAAACTCGGCCTCCTGTGATTTAATTCTTAGCAAAAATTATGAGGATTTTTGCAGGGGGCAGGCAAAAAACCTTATTACAAATGTATTATAAATTTCATCGATCGAGAAAAACTAGCTCAGAATTACCCAATAATTTATTAGAAATACTTTTTGTGACTATGGTTTTCCTAGAAATTTAAAGAGTAATACGTTCACTCAACCCTATGCACAAAAAATATACAGAATTTTTCAATCGAAAAGATGATGTTTTTTAGAGAATTATTAATAAAACATGGAATTTTTTAGGTAAAGAATATTTTCTGTAATTTTAACGAGTTATCAATAATTCCATATTACTAATTATAGTGTACTCACCTTCCAGCTTCACGATCAAATGATGGGGTGCGCGTACCGAACTGAGGACACCTTTAATCCCAATGGGATCCGTTGCTCCGAGCGCAGCACCGAGTAATAGTAGAACCAATATATCGACGTGGTTACCAATCAGAAACTGATAACCGTACAGCGCAATACCAAAGAAAACTGCACAGAAAACCAATGCCAGACTGGCCAGAATACCAATCGGCCGCCAGTGATTGCGTAAATCTGAAACCTTAAACTTCAATGCGGATGAAGTCAGAATAAAACAAATCACACCATTAATCAGGAAGTCATAAAAATCGACATGGCGAACTGCTTTCTCAATATTATCAATATTGATGCTAAAAAATGGATTACCCTGTAACAGGCTGGCACACCATTGCAGGATAAATACAAAAATAGCGGAAACAATCGGCACACCAATCGCTTGAGGAAAACTTAGAACACGTTTGTTGAACATGGTAGTGGCAATTGACAGAGCAAAGGAGACTGTAAATAAAACTGTGTAAACGCTTAAACTATCCCTCAACGCTGTTGGGGGGCAACACAGGTGTTTACCATGAAAGATGAAGCAATGCTGGCATTGGCAAAAGAATTTGCTAAGAACTTAAAAACAGAAGCTGACCTGAATAATTTCAGTAAAGCTTTAAAGAAACTCACCGTTGAAACTGCACTCAATGCTGAACTGACTGAACATTTAGGCTATGAGAAGAATAGTCCTCGTATAGGCAAAAATACACGTAATGGCTATACAACCAAACGGCTATTTACTGATGATGGTGAATTTGAACTAGACACGCCTAGAGATCGTGATGGCACTTTTGAGCCCCAGCTGATCAAGAAGAGTCAAACCCGTATCACACAAATGGATAGCCAAATCCTATCCCTATACGCCAAAGGCATGACGACACGAGATATCGTTGCCACATTCAAGGAAATGTACGATGCGGACGTCTCCCCAACGCTTATTTCCAAAGTGACGGATGCAGTTAAAGAACAAGTAATAGAATGGCAAAATCGACCATTGGATGCCCTTTATCCTATTGTCTATATGGATTGTATCGTCGTGAAAGTGCGTCAAGATAGTACGATTATTAACAAAGCGGTGTATCTGGCATTAGGTGTCAATACAGACGGACAGAAAGACTTATTAGGTATGTGGATGTCAGAAAACGAAGGTTCTAAATTTTGGCTCTCAGTCCTTACAGAACTGAAAAATCGTGGGTTAAAGGATATTCTGATTGCCTGCGTAGATGGACTGAAGGGCTTTCCTGATGCAATCAATACAATTTACCCTGATACGCATATTCAGTTGTGTATCATCCACATGGTACGCAACAACCTTAAATATGTGAGTTGGAAAGACTACAAAGCTGTCACAGCCGATTTAAAAAAGATATATCAAGCTGTTACAGAAGACGCAGCCTTACAGGCTTTAGATGAATTTGGACAAAAATGGGATGAGAAGTATCCTCAAATCAGCAAGTCATGGCTTGCCAACTGGTCGAATCTAAACACGTTTTTCGCTTATTCTATGGATATTCGCAAAGCGATTTACACGACGAATGCGATTGAATCATTGAACAGCGTTATCCGCCATGCAACCAAGAAAAGAAAAATCTTCCCAACTGATGATTCCGTGAAAAAGGTGGTATATTTAGCAATTATGGCAGCAAGCAAAAAATGGACGATGCCTATTCAGAATTGGAAAGCTGCCATGAATCGCTTTAGTATCATGTTTGAAGAGCGTGTAACCAAGTATTTTTAAAACTGTATTTACACAGAATTATTTACACCCTCGAGCAAGACCACCGTCAACAGTTGTAAAAAAAAGAAACTTCCCATTAGGTTTCCTAAGATTTGGCAATTTGCAGCCGTGAGCTGAAAGATTTACTTGAAATATAAGTTTAAAAAAACAGTATATTTTAGCGGATCAAGTTTAGTCCCATTTTTTTTCGAATTAAGTTAAGTTTCTTTTCAATATTCACAACTGATGATTTAACATACAGTCTTAAAGTACTTTATTGCTCATCTCTCATCTCTCTTCTTTCTATTTAGAAATTTTCTCCTATGCATCAAACTGTCAAAACCATATTCCGTCTATGTTTCGCTGCTGTCATTTTTCTGGTCACACTTTCCTTGATGTTCACCTGTTTTGCCAAAATTCAGGAAATCCTGAAAGCAGATCAATATTATCAGCAAGCTGTGAGCATTCCTTTAAAAAGCAATACCAAAGCGCAATATGTACTGGTGTCTAATAATCAACGTCCAGACAATGCGATGTTTATCCTGATTGCGGGAAATGGTTATGTAGCAAAAATCAGCTGTGAGCATTATGCGGCCCTATGTACTGATGACTATAATCAGTCACATACCCGGCAGATTCAGAATGTTAATTTAGTAAAAGTGAGAAATTATTTTTATATTGAAAATATTCAGTTCCAAGATAGTCGAACTGGTCAGATCACTAAAGTTAGCTATTCCAAAAATGAATTGAAGCAATTTTATAATAATGACATCAGCAATTTAAAATATATTCTCTTTGCGATTTCGCTATTTGCCTTGGCTGCCTTATTTGTCAGTATCAAGATTTTGAAAAACTTCCGTCGTTTTCTGGAAAAATAACTATTCAATCATTAGGGGAACATTTGCTCCCCTTTTTTGATCTTTAATTTTAGATATTTTGATTAAAAGTATCGCAAGTAGACATTTGTCCCGATTTCAAACCGGTATTAAACCATTTTACCCGCTGTGCACTGGTACCATGCGTAAAGCTATCCGGTACGACATGGCCTTGTGCTTTTTTCTGCAGATAGTCATCACCGATCTTGTGTGCCGCATCCATGGCTTCCTGTACATCCCCCTGCTCCAGGAACTGAGTACGCTCATGGTTATGATAAGCCCATACCCCAGCCAGACAATCGGCCTGTAGTTCTTGTCGTACAGAAAGCTGATTGCCCTGTGCTTGAGTAGCTTGTTGACGTGCCTGCTGTACCTGTGAAGAAATACCTAAAATGGTCTGGATATGATGACCTACCTCATGCGCTACCACATAGGCTTGAGCAAAATCACCTGCCTGATCATTGCGAGATAACTCGGTTGAGTTCTGTTCCCCGCTGATTCCCATCTGAGTACGCATATCTTTAAAGAATGCTGTATCAATATAAACTTTCTGGTCTGCCGGACAATAGAAAGGTCCCATGGCCGATTGCGCCGTACCACAACCAGAATTTACTACCCCACTAAATAGAACCAGTTTAGGCGGAGTATATTGCTGGTTCAGCTGCTGCTGAAATACTTGAGACCAGGTATCTTCTGTATCGGCAAGGACAGTTCCTACAAAATCGATCGCTTCTTGCTGCTCTGGCGTTGGATTTTCCAGACCTCGTGTTTCTGCACTAGAAACACCTTGCGTAACTTGCTTGGTTGTTTGATAGGCTTGCTGTGGATCGACACCAAAAAACTTCCAGGCCACGAAAGCAATAATCAACCCGAGAATACTGATTCCACCGGCTTTGGCACCACCGCCACGACGGTCTTCTACATTGCTACTAACACGACGTCCTTTCCAGCGCATAGTGAGATTCCTTATAGTTTAAAGTCAGCTTATTTTAACGGGCCTAATTTATACCTGCTTTGGTTTCGATCTGATTTTTTGAATAAAGCCAATCAAGATAAATACAATTAACCCTGCCACAAAACCAATCACCAGATTAATTAATGTAGGCGTAACAGCCCCTACAATACTTCCTAGGCTGGGAATATGCTCTACATACTCAACTGAATCTTCAGTGAAATGATGAAACCATGGAATGGTATGGGCAATAATCCCGCCACCGACTAGGAACATCGCAATCGTACCTACAATCGTCAGGGTTTTCATCAATTTAGGGGCAAAAGCCAGCAATCCACGGCCTACACTTTGCTTGAAGCTAGATACCTGCTTAGTCAGGTACAAACCTAAATCATCAATTTTAACAATTATGGCAACGAAGCCGTACACCCCGACTGTCATTAATATGGCGATCCCGGCCAGTACGATGACCTTGGTGGTAAAAGCTGCGGCTGCCACGGTGCCCAAAGAAATCACTACAATTTCCGCAGACAAAATAAAGTCAGTTCGGATCGCACCCTTAATTTTCTCTTTTTCAAATGTGGCCAAATCGGTTTCGATCGTAGTGAATTCAGCCTCAGCGTCTTCTTCAGTCTTGGCTTTTTTATGCTTTAAGCTATGCAGAACTTTTTCTACGCCTTCATAACAGAGAAACAAACCGCCAATCATCAGTAAAGGATTGATTAACCAGGGCGCAACCACACTAATAAGTAAAGCCAAAGGAACAAGAATCAGCTTATTAATAAAAGAACCTTTCGCTACTCCCCACACTACAGGAAGTTCACGTTCTGCCCGTACACCACTGACTTGCTGGGCATTTAATGCCAAGTCATCTCCTAAGACACCTGCTGTCTTTTTTGCAGCCATCTTGCTCATCACGGCAACATCGTCTAAAACAGTCGCAATATCATCCAATAATATTAATAAGCTGCTCGCCATTCTTGCTATCCTTATCATCTTTAGACATATTTTAATGAAAATATTTAAAAAATATTGTATTCACTTGTTTAATTAGGGTCTGTTGACATTTACTGTTCATAATTAAACCTATAAAGGTAGCCATAAAAATATACAGGCTAAGGCAACAGCACTTTGATAATTTCTTTTGAGCTTGTCATATCGAGTAGCTATTCCTCTAAATTGCTTTAATCTACAAAACATATTTTCAACTAAATGCTTGATTTTATATAAATACCAGTCCATATGATCATTGTTCGATTGGCTATTTATTTTCTTTGGTATATTCGCTTTTGTCCCTGTTTTTCTGATCTGTTCACGCAGTGGTTCTGAATCATAGCCTTTATCTGCGCAGACCACTTTTGTCTCTTTTAAGTCTAATGTTGATATTAAATCAGGTGCAACTTTGACATCATGTGTGGTTCCATCGGTAATCATGAAATCAACAGGATTGCCATTTGCATCAACAATCAAATGTATTTTTGAGGAGTTTCCTCCTACACTTTTAGAAATGGATTGATTCGCTATACCGGCAGAATGTTGATGAGCACGTACGTGAGAGCCATCAATAAAAATCCACTCCATATCGGGGCATGATGCTAATAATTTGAATAATCTAAGCAACTTACCACTGCTTGACCAACGATTAAAAGGTTTGAAAATAGAGTTTGATTGACCGAAATAGGAAGGAATATCTCGCCACGGACAGCCTGTTCTAATTCTATAGAGAATAGCTTCAATAAAATTACGTAAATTTGAGTTGTGATGAATAGATAAATTACGCAAAATAGTTTTCAACTTTTGCCAGTGTTGATCTGTCAGCATGGTACGAAGCATAGCGAATAGTAAAATTGGGTTTGGCGATTTGATTTTACTACTTCGCTATTTTTTAAGCTAAAAGTGTCAACACACCCTAATAAGATTTTTTTACTACGACTTTTTTCTGGCTGACATTCAAAAACAGAATGCCGTACAATGTGGCCATTCGTTAAAATATAGATGTAGTACAGACTACTTTTGGAATAGATAATGAGTAATCAAGATAATCGTCCAGTAATTTTGACTGGCGACCGTCCTACCGGACAGCTTCACCTTGGCCATTTTGTCGGTTCATTACGCTCTCGCGTAGGTTTACAAGATTCTCACCATCAACATTTGTTACTCGCTGATGCTCAAGCCCTGACAGATAATGCAGATAACTTTGAAAAAGTACGTCGCAATATTATTGAAGTGGCGACAGATTATCTGGCTGTTGGCATTGATCCAACCAAAACTACAATCTGTGTTCAGTCTTGCCTGCCAGCCTTAAACGAACTAACTATGCTCTATCTGAACTTTGTGACAGTTTCACGTCTAGAGCGCAACCCGACCATTAAATCTGAAATTCAGATGCGTGGTTTCGAGCGTGATATTCCGGCAGGTTTCTTATGCTATCCAGTGGCTCAAGCAGCAGATATCACAGCCTTTAAAGCCACTGTAGTTCCGGTGGGCGAAGACCAGATTCCAATGATCGAACAGACCAATGAGATTGTACGTCGCCTTAACCGTCAGATTGGCCGTGAATTACTGCCTGAATGTAAGGCGCTGCTTTCTAATGTGGGACGCTTACCAGGTTTTGACGGCAAAGCGAAAATGTCTAAATCATTAGGCAATACCATTGTTCTAGATGCTTCTGATAAAGATATCAAAAAAGCTGTCAATGCGATGTATACCGATCCGAATCACCTGCGCATCGAAGATCCAGGCCAAGTTGAAGGTAATGTGGTATTTACTTACCTGGATGCTTTCGACACCAATAAAGAAGAACTGGAAGAACTGAAAGCACATTATCGCCGTGGTGGTTTAGGTGATGGTACAGTAAAAAAACGTCTGGAAGGTATTCTGAAAGAGTTGATCGGTCCGATTCGTGAACGTCGTATGGAACTGGCTAAAGACCCGGATTACATCATGGATATTTTGAAAACGGGTACAGATAAATGCCGTGATATTACACAGACCACTTTAGATGAAGTAAAAACAGGCTTAGGTGTTTTCCATTTCTAAAATAGACAATATTTAAAAAAAGCCCTTCATATGAGGGGCTTTTTTATGTAAGTTCAAAATGCGCAAAAATAAGGCATGTTTCCACACAGATTCTTCATAGTTTTAACCTTACTTAACATCTATTAACATGAATACTGATGAGTCACATGAGAATGAGTCCTAATATGCTTACATACAGTAAGGAATCAAATTTAACTCTCTCCACAGTTAATCTTGATTGTTTTGAAAGAAACTTCCTTTTTCTACGCAATGACAACCCCAATCATTGCGTTTTTTTTGTCTGTAATTTTTGAAAATATAAAAAAATCCTGCCAGATGAGCAGGATTTTGTTGTTGGTTCTTGAATATTAATATTTGAACAAGCCTTTTTCTAATGGAATTTCAATTCCAATAGAAGCACCGCCATCTTGACCATTTACATCTGAGTCACTTATCCAAGCATTAATTTTAAGTGGCATTTCTGGACGAATATAATGCGACCAGGTGACATCTAATGCTTTAATTTCATCATCAAAAGCAAAAGCAGCATTATTTGCACTTGCACGTGCAGACTGATTGACTTCAGCAAACAATACCCGGCCTGATAAGCGGTTCATCGGATCAACACGGATATCACCACCTACTGAAACCATCTGCGCATCACCACCTAAAGCATGTGCCAGCGGATAACCATGCTGATAAAAGCCATCAGTATAATTGGTATGGTTATAAGAAATACCGCGCACCTTACCGTTAGTCCGTGTATCTGCCCATTCTGTATAAAGTTGATAGGGCATATTTCTTACAATTGCAGAATAGTCTATCCCAGCCAGATACATTTTCTTCGCAGGGAGACCACCTGCTTCATCTTCACCAACATATTGCCCATAGAAGCCCATAGGCACCTGTGTCAAAGGAAACAGATTCAGACGTGCATCAAAACCAGCGATCTGGTTCGATGGGTCAGGTTCATCCGTACCACCATTATCTTTATTCCCGACAAAAGCATCCCATAGTGAACTTAAGCTTTCAGGACGTCCTTCCCCACCCCACTGAATCGCACGAGAAGCACCTAGCTCCAAGTAAGATAAAGGTTGGGCAGTTACACGAAGCCCAATAAGTTTGGCATCTGGAACGGCAGTATAATCATCCAATTGTCCTGCAAAAGCCTGATATTGCCACGGTCCAATCCAGGATAGCCATTTAGTTTCAAAAGCGGTTTGTTCTGTACGCTGTGCCATAAAACCATATACTGGGCGGCTAGCATCGCCACGAATCAAGCTGCCATCATGTCCTGGACCCCAATAGGTCGGAATTTGGCCAGCAATCAGCCATTGATTCCAGAGTTTCCCTGCAAGATAAGATCCTTCCAGATTCACATCCTGATCATTCTCAATTTGTCTATCTTTTTCGGCATTAACTCGGAGCTTGGCATCCCAGTTTTCGCCACCTGCATTAAACTCTAAAGCTGCCTGAAATTGTGCCTTTTGCTGATCGCCAAAGGCTTGAGGAATATCTTTTGGATCACTTTCTGCAAATAAGCCTACTTTGAGCTGCTGATTGTCTGCTGTTAATTTTGCCAGAACTGAATCAATAACACGTTGTTGTACTTTGTTACTCACTTGTGCATTGGATAGAGCACGTTGAATTTCATCACCACTGAGCGGCCAGGTCGAGGTACTGATCTGGATCACCCCTTGCTGGTTTAACCAGTTCAAGTCAGTACGAAGATTTGCATCATTCAGAACCAACCCTTGAGCAAAAACAGGAAGCGAAAGTGTCGTAAGAAGTGCACTTAATAATGGTTTTTTTAGAAACATGGGATCAATATTCTCAAGTTTATTTTTGCCTAACCATAGATATTTCAAAAACAATATTCAATGGCGAAACTGTATCAGTATAATATGAAACCCTAGATTTAATTGACTTTTAAAATAATAAATCGCTTCAAGAAATGAAATCACAAATGTAAAAAATAGAATGAAATAATGCTGGGTTATAATTTTATTACGCCAATCTCAACTTAAAATAAGATTTTCGAATTGAATTGGTGAATGACCAAGCTTTTTATTTAGCACCACACAAATTGTATGCGACAGAATTTTACGAGTTATGCGGTGGGTTAAATGCCATAGATCTTTTGCCCTCACTTTCTGAATGTGAAAGCGATCTGTTAATTGACCAATCACTGTTTCAATCTTTCTTCTGGCTTTCATCAGTATTTGCAGTGTCTCTTTAGGTCTGAAATCTATCATGTTTTTTCTAAAGGGTGTTTGTAAATCAATACCCTGATATTCATAATATCGTTTCAATTCTGGTCTTAAATAGCCCTTATCTGCTCCCAGTAAACCGTAAATATCATTCGTAATTTCAGGTGCAACATCTCGCTCATCACAATGAGCAGGTGCAAAGGTATAACCCGAAATCATGCCTGAAAGATTAATGACGATATGAGCTTTGAAACCATAATATTTTTCTTGTTTTGCAGCACAATAACTAAAACCTGCGTATTCTTTAAAGTTTTTATGCTTTCTAGCTCTGGTATAACTACAGACAGGGAGTGGGAAGCCATCAATAAAGTGAATGTTATCTGAACCATAACGCTGAATGAGCTGTGCCATAATGGATTGACTGACATGCCACAGGTTTGCACAATGTTTACAGAAATTGGGATAAGATCCTAATTTTGGAAACCATTCTAACCAATTGTTTTTGAAATACATCCAAATATTTTTGTCTGTATCTAAACCAAGAAATTCACCTACTATTTGCATAGTGATGATTTCTGCATCAGTAACAGCAGGCGGAAAACCACGAGTTCTCAGGGGCTGAGTAACAACAATGGGATAAAGTTCTTCTATGATTACATAGACAAAAATGATAAATTCTTCAATGGACATAACTTTGCTTTAATTTCTTGGTGGAAACTAAAATAGGGTTATGTCCTTTTTATTTCAATCACTTAAAAAGTTGAGATTGGGGTAATTTTATTTAAAATAAATACTGAACACATAAAAAAAGGCAGTTTTAAAAACTGCCTTTTTTCGAAGAAGTCATCAGTGTTTATGACGCATATGCGGGAATAAGATTACATCACGGATACTTGGAGCATTCGCAAAGATCATCACCAGACGGTCAATACCGATTCCTTCACCTGCTGTAGGAGGCAGACCATATTCCAAGGCTTCAATGAAGTCAGCATCATAATGCATTGCTTCATCATCACCCGCATCTTTCTCAGCGACCTGCGCCTGGAAGCGTTCAGCCTGATCAATCGGGTCATTTAATTCCGAGAAACCATTTGCCAGTTCACGACCACCGATAAAGAATTCAAAACGATCGGTAATATGCGGGTTTTGATCATTACGGCGTGCTAATGGTGAAGTTTCTGCTGGATATTCAGTCACGAATGTAGGCTGACGTAGTCGAGTTTCTACCGTTTCTTCAAATACGATTGTTTGCAGTTTACCCAGACCAAAACCTGGTTTTACCTGTTCTTTCAGTTCGTCCTGAATAAATTTCGCCAGGAACTCACGGTCATTGACATTTTCTGGAGTGAACTGTGGATTGTGCTCAAGAATGGCATCAAACATTGAAATTTTCTTGAATGGCCCTTTGAAGCTAAAGACTTCATCGCCATAAGGCACATCAGTGGTACCTAGAATATCAATTGCCAGTTTTTCCAGCATTTGTTCAGTCAATTCCATCAGGTCTTTGTAATCTGCATACGCCTGGTAGAATTCGATCATAGTGAATTCAGGGTTATGACGAGTAGAAACACCTTCGTTACGGAAGTTACGGTTAATTTCGAATACGCGCTCGAAACCACCCACAACCAGGCGTTTCAAATAAAGCTCAGGTGCAATACGCAGGAACAATGGCATATCCAGCGCATTATGATGCGTTTCAAATGGACGCGCAGATGCTCCACCTGGAATCACGTGCATCATCGGGGTTTCAACTTCCATAAAACGTTTGTCATTCAGGAAACTACGAATACCGGCAACAACTTTGGCACGAACTTCAAAAGTTTTACGGGTTTCTTCATTCACGATCAGATCAAGATAACGTTTACGATACTTCACTTCAGTATCAGTCAAACCGTGGAACTTGTCTGGAAGTGGACGTAATGATTTTGTCAGTAATTCAAAATGTTCGATATGAACATACAGGTCACCTTTACCAGAACGACCGATATAACCTTCAACTGCAATGATATCGCCAAGATCCAGGCCTTTGATCGTTGCAAGTACTTCTGGCTCAAGCTCTTTGCGTGGAACATAAAGCTGAATACGACCGGTCATATCCTGAATCACGATGAATGAACCGCGGTTCAACATCACACGACCTGCTACTTTTACATGAACGTGTTCGCCAGCTTCAATTTCTTCTTTAGATTTATCAGCAAACTGGTCTTGTAAGTCTTGCGCATAATGTTCACGTTTAAATGTGTTTGGCCATGGGCTAACACCAGTTTCTTTTGCGTGGTCTTGAATCTGCTTTAACTTGGCATGACGCTGTGCAATTAAATCGTTTTCGGAAATGATTTGTTCAGAAGTCGATTGAGCGTTATTTTGCGTCATCTCTGCCTCGGATAAGATTGTTAAAAAATAGAAGTTGCATAGAATAGCAGAAATCTGCATCAAATCGTAGCGTAAAGACTTCCCACACGCGGCTTTTCTTGAGAAAAATTTCTGGATATATGAAATTCTTAAAGGCAAATGATTTGCATTATTTTCAGTTTCGAATTTTATGATTGGTTTTTTAAAAATATTGCCAAACTTTTATTAGATGAAAGTCCAAGATCCCAACCTTCTGCACAAATTATGCCTTTATATCCAGTATCAGCTTAGACCAATAGCTAACTGCTTCCTCAAAATAGACGTTTTACAATAATGACCATATTAGAAGGTGGTGTTTTAACACCCTGACCACGACTTTGCCATGTCCGATAAAAATGAGTAAAAATATGTCTAAAATATTGTTTTTTCATGGCTTGGATTCGTCAAAACAGGCCACGAAATTTCATGCAATTGATTCAATGCATAAATATTGTATAGATGTGGATTATCGCAATCTGAGCTACCAGTCGGTAGCCGATTTCTACCACGAAATGGTTGAAACCATTAAGCCGGATATTCTGGTCGGACACAGTCTGGGCGGTTATTGGGCGCTAAAAATGTCACAAGCTCATCAGATCCCTTGTGTGATCGCGAATCCTAGCTTGCAACCGAATTTCCGCGATGATTATCCTGCGATTTGTGACAGTGATTTGCAGCATGATATTCCGCAAATGGCCTATCTGGAATTAGGTGATGAAATTCTGGATATGCATGCAGCACAGGCACAGCTTGAAGATTATATGCAAATTCATGCCATTGAAGGTGGTCATCATCGTCTGGAATATCCCGAACAGATTAACGACCTGATTCAGGAAATTGAATATCATTTTATCCGGCAATAAAAAAGCCCCAATAGTTGGGGCTTTTTTGATCATCCAAACTTAAGCAACTGCAGCTTCAGGCTGAGATTTATCATCAAGTACTGACCAGATGTCCAAGTCTAATTCACCATGTAAATCTGGCAGATCAAGGAAGATGCTCGCACCTAGAACCTGATGCTGACATTTTTCAACCAACTCATGTACTGCTTTTAATGTACCGCCAGTTGCCAGAACATCATCTACAATAATCACTTTTTGTCCCTGAACTTCTGCAGACATTTCCAGACGGTCCAGACCATATTCAAGGCTATAACCTACACCTACCACTGGAGGCGGCAATTTACCTGCTTTACGAACCAGTAATAAGCCTTTGCCCGTACGCTGCGCCAACAGGCTTGCCAGCACAAAACCACGTGCTTCTACTGCCACAAAGCTATCTACTTCAGCTAGCTTTTCTTCAGGAATGCTGGCAATCAAAGCATCAGTTAATGGACCCAGATTATTCATGAATAATGGAGTCAAATCGAAGAAACAAATGCCTGTTTTTGGGAAATTCTGGACAGTACGAATGTGAGACCACAGAGTAGTAGACAAATTGCTCATGGGAGATCTTTAAACAAGGAAGGGAATAGGTGAATTTTAAACTAAATTAACAATGTGTAACAACAACGACTGTGCAATAATAAAGCAGAAAATAATAATAAGAAATTGATTTACATAACTAAATTTATTTTAAAAAATATTTAATAAAGACTTTGCTGAGTCTAAGTTATCTGATTTTAATCATATTTTCTGCCCGACTTTGGTCTACAACTTAAAATCTAAGCCAGAAGCGTGTTTTATAAAACTAAAAATACAACTCTTTGCCTAACCTTAAATATATTTCTAGTAATGAAATACCTAGGGACTGCCCTTTATGCTGTTAATTTCACTGATTAAACTTTTATTCGCTTTACTTTATGAATAGAACTGCGTAAAAATTTAGCCAAATATGTTTACTATTAAAAGTCATATTCTTTAGGGTCTTGCCATTTGTGGATTTTAAGCTGACAGCTACAGTTGGTCAGTTATGGAGAGTTATATGAAAAAATATCAATGCATCGTTTGTGGATGGATTTATGACGAGGCAGAAGGTTGGCCTCAGGACGGAATCGTTCCTGGAACCAAATGGGAAGATATTCCTGATGACTGGACTTGTCCAGATTGTGGTGTTTCTAAAGTCGATTTTGAAATGATTGAAATCTAATCATGTTCTTTTAAAGACCATATTGAATGGTCTTTTTTATGTCCTTTATACCTAAAAAAAACTAATTTAAAAAAGCATGGAGAATCGTATGCATCCTATCGTCATCATTGGTTCGGGCATGGCGGGTTATGCTGTTGCTCGTGAGTTTCGCAAACTCAACCCAGACCATGAACTTGTCATGATTTGTGCTGATGATGCGACTAATTATGCAAAACCTACGCTTTCTAATGCTTTAGCAGGAAACAAACCACCAGAACATATCCCTTTGGGTGATGCAGAAAAAATGTCAGCGCAGCTGAAAATGCGCATCGAAAAAAACACTTGGGTCAAAGTGATTCATCCTGAACAGCATCAGCTCACTTTAGAAAAAGACGGTCAGGAAAGCTCACAGGATTATTCTAAATTGGTGCTGGCTGTGGGTGCTAATCCAGTACGCCTGGCCATTGCTGGTGATGCGAGCGACGATATTCATATGGTGAATAACCTGACTGACTATAAAGCTTTCCGTCATAATCTGGCAGCCCGTGAAGATAAACGTGTGGTGATTCTAGGCGCAGGCCTGATCGGCTGTGAATTTGCCAATGACTTGCAGCATACTAATCATCAGGTCACCGTGATTGATCTAGCACCCCAGCCTTTAGGTCGCTTATTACCAGCTTATGTCGCAGATGCTTTCCAGCAAAATCTTGAAGAGACGGGCATTCATTTTGTACTGGGGACAACAGTCGAAAAAGTCTCTAAAGTTGAAAATGGTGATTATCTGGTCACACTTGCCAATGGCCAGTCGGTAGTTGCTGATGTGGTGCTGTCTGCTGTGGGCTTACAGCCGAATATTTCTGTGGCAAAAGAAGCCGATATTCACACCAGTCGCGGGATTCTGACAAATACAAAACTAGAAACCAATCAACCCGACATTTATGCAGTAGGCGACTGTGCGGAAGTAAACGGAATGCTTTTACCATATGTCATGCCAATCATGCAGCAGGCCCGTGCCCTGTCTAAAACATTGAATGGCGAACATACTGCAGTTCATTATCCAGCGATGCCAGTTGCGGTCAAAACACCAGCTGCGCCATTGACTGTCCTTCCTGCTCCGGTTGATGTCGAAGTAACTTGGGAAAATGAAGAGTTTGATGACGGTATGCTGGCCAAAGCCTTTGATGCTAGTGGTACTTTACGTGGTTTTGTCCTGCTCGGTGCCACTGCTGCCAAACAACGCCTGGCATTGACCAAGCAGGTTCCTGACTTGATTCCAGCTACAGTTTAGATGTTTAATACAAAGGACATTTTTTAAGCAAAATGTCCTTTAATCAGGAAATATATCATGCATAGTGCCCTGCAGTTCAATCATTCTCCGTATACCGCTTTCATGCGTGAAACCAAGGTCGATCTTGGCAATGGCATCGAATTGCACGTAGAAGTCGGAGGAAATCCTGAACACCCGACTATTCTGCTAATTATGGGGCTTGGGGCACAGATGCTGTACTGGCCGGACTTCTTCTGTAAATCTCTCATTGATCAGGGCTATCATCTGGTGCGTTTTGACAACCGGGATATTGGTTTATCTTCCAAGATTCACCATAAAGAGCCTCGCTTAAACACTTTAAAAATGATGAGCCGTTTTGTACTGGGTTTAGGCAATCAGGGCGCGCCTTATACGCTGTATGATATGGCAGATGATGTAAATCTTCTGATTGAAAAAATGGGACTGGGTCAGGTCTATGTGCTCGGTGCCTCTATGGGCGGCATGATTGCCCAGATTCTGGCCGCACGTTATCCTGATAAAGTTAAAAAAATGGGCTTACTGTTTACCAGTAATAACCAGCCACTGTTACCCCCGCCTTTTCCAAAGCAACTCTTTAGTTTAATTGACAAACCCGCTTCCACAGATGAAGATGGCATTGTCGATCATAGCTTGAAGCTGTTTAATATTATTGGCTCACCGGGTTATGTGAATCATCTGGAAGCGATTCAGACCGCCCGTAAGCTATATAAGCGAAGTTACCATCCAGCGGGTGTACTTCAACAGTTTTTAGCAATATTATGTACGGGTTCATTGCTGCAACTGGACAAGCAAATCCAACAAGAGACCCTGGTGGTTCATGGTGCTCGTGACAGATTGCTGCCTCCTAGTCATGGTAAGGCTGTTGCAAAAGCAATTTCAGGGGCTAAATTTGAATTAATTGATGGAATGGGGCATGATATCCCTCCGCATTTTATTCCATATCTTAGCGAATTATTTGCTGATCATTTTAAATCATAAACATTAGGACACTATGGCTGCATTACCATCCCTAAGACAGCTGTCATACCTCGTAACACTGTCTGAGACGCTGCATTTTACAGAAGCTGCTCGCCGCTCATTCGTTACCCAGTCAACTTTGTCTGGCGGTATTATGGAGCTGGAGCGTTTACTCGGTGGCGTTCTTGTTGAACGCGATCGCCAGAATGTACGTTTAACGCCGCTTGGTGAACAAGTGGTTGCACGTGCCCGTGTTCTACTGGCTGATGCTCAGGACTTAATGCGTTTAAGTCGTGAAATGAGTGAACCATTAACCGGTGATCTGCATCTTGGCGTTATTCCAACGATTGCCCCTTTCATCCTGTCACAATTTCTGGATGAAGTGCATCAGCAGCTACCGAAAATCCAGTTACATTTACATGAAGCTCAAAGTGAGAAAATTGTAGAGAAACTGGAACATGGTAATCTGGATATGGTGGTGCTAGCGCTGCCTTTCGATACCCGTAGCCTGAAAGTTGCTGAAATTGCCAAAGAGCATCTGTATCTGGTACATCACAAATCTGACCAGAATGCGGCTCAAGCCAAATCTCTGGAAGATCTGGACCTGTCTCGCCTGATGCTTCTGGAAGAAGGCCACTGCTTGCGTGATCATGCATTGAGTGCCTGTCCAATTGGTGAGCGCAAAAATGATCATCGCCTGAAAGCAAGTTCATTACCAACGTTGATTGAAATGGTGTCTGCTGATCTTGGTTTTACCCTGTTGCCAGAAATTGCACTGCATACCAATATGATCAAAGCCAATCCGGATCTGCGTATTAATCCAATCAATGCTGCACCAAGCCGTACTCTGGCGTTGGTCACTCGTAAGAGCACACCGCTACAAAGCGAATTCGATGTGTTATTACAAATTTTGCAAAAAATCACTGCCCACGATGCAGCTTAATTAAGTCCTAATAAAAAAGGAGCACTTAGATTGCTCCTTTTTTCTTGCCTGCGTCTTCTGATACAGTAAATTTTTATACATTTAGTCAATTAAAGTGATCCAAAAACTAATTTTTAAACTTTAACTATTTATAATATATAAAAATTAAATTCCTATTTCTTGGGATTGGCAGTTAGAATAATTTAAGCCAAAATACATCTGTATATTAATTACTCTCAGGATAAGATTTCTTTGACCTCATTTTTGCCCGCACCCGTATTATTGGTGCAACCTTATCCACCACCGCTCTCTTCCAATCTTGATCTTGCATTGCTACAGCTCGGTTATCAACCGGATATGCTGTCCTATACCGATCATCTGTCTACTCAATCCCATATTGAACAGTATCTCCCCAATCTAGTGCTATATGAAATTCATGAGCAAGCCCAACTCAATCATCTGTATACGGTTCAAACCCGCATCCAGATTCCTCATCTGATTGCAGTTTTAGCTGATGATTCACTTGAAATGATCAATTTATTCTTGTCATCTGGAGTGGATCGATATCTGATTGCATCGCATCCTGTTTCAAAAATAGTAGCGAGCCTGAAAATTATCCTACGAGGTGGTTCCGATTTACATCCTGAATTAGCCCGTTATTTAGTGAGTCAGGAAACAAAAATACATTTTTTAAATCAGACTGAATTACAGATTTTAAAGTATTTCAGCCAAGACCTGACTTTGGCCGAAATTCAAAACAGATTAAGTCTGCATGATTACCAGATTTATGCTGCTATTCGTAAAATCTATCAAAAACTCGCGAATCCATTTATCCATTCTCAAAATTAACAAAATATAAAAAAAGGCTGAATCATCAGCCTTTTTTAGTTTGCATAGAGTTATTTAAAGGTTTCCAGCAAGGTACGCTGTGCATTATGCGGTTGTTCACCTTCTGCAACTTGGGCACGCACCCAGGTTCCATCTCCTTGTAACAACCAAGCCTGCTGATTGTCTTTCAGGTAATTTAATAAACCTTGCTGGTAAATGCGTTTCTTCAATGTTTCATCTTCAATCGGGAAACAGGCTTCTACGCGATTAAACAGGTTGCGATCCATCCAGTCCGCGCTTGAGCAATAAATGCGGGAATTGCCATTATTGCTAAAATAAAACACGCGCGTATGTTCAAGGAAACGGCCGACGATTGAACGTACCCGGATATTCTCTGAAAGTCCCGGCAAGCCTGGACGCAGGCAGCAAATCGAGCGGATAATTAGGTCAATCTGTACACCCGCTTGTGAAGCCTCATAAAGTTTATTGATTAGTTGCAGCTCAGTTAAAGCATTCACCTTCACGATAATCTGAGCTTTCTTGCCCGCTTTGGCATTGGCAATTTCATTATCAATATAGTTGATGAGCTGGGCATGCAAGGTAAATGGAGCATGGAGCAGCTTTTTCAGCTTGGCCATTTTCCCCATTCCCGTCAATTCCTGGAAGATACGATGCACATCTTCACACAGATCTTTGTCTGTGGTTAACAAGCCATAATCGGTATAAATCCGTGCATTGCCCGCATGATAATTTCCGGTTCCTAAATGCACATAACGCACCAGCTTGTTATTTTCTCGGCGTACCACCAGAATCATTTTAGCATGGGTTTTATAGCCAACAATGCCATAGACCACGACAGCCCCCGCCTCTTGCAGTACGTTGGCAACTGCAATATTGGATTCTTCATCAAAACGTGCACGTAGCTCGATGACTGCAGTCACTTCCTTACCGTTACGGGCCGCTTCTGCTAGCACCTGCACGATCTCGGAATCTGGACCACTGCGGTACAGTGTCTGCTTGATCGCCAGTACCTGAGGGTCTCGTGCCGCTTCACGTAACAGCGTAATCACTGGAGCAAAAGATTCAAATGGATGATGTAGCAAAATATCCTGCTTCTGCATGGCACTGAAAACATTTTCAGATTTTTTTAGTACTTTAGGCAGAATTGGCGTATGTGAATCATAACGTAAATGTGGACGTTTGAAGTTGGACAGTAATCGCGCCAGATTAACCGGTCCTGCCACTTTATAGAGCTGGTCTTCATCCAGATCAAATTCTTCCAGCAAATATTCATAAATATGCTGCGGACAATTTTCAGTCACTTCCAGACGGACTGCACGACCAAAACGGCGCGAACTTAGCTCGCCTTTTAAGGCTTTGGCCAGGTCTTCAACATCTTCATTTAAGGCCAGATCGGCATTCCGGGTAACACGGAATTGGTAACATCCCGTCGCGGTCATGCCCGGGAACAGGTCAGACACATGTTCATGAATGATGGCGGATAACATCACATGATGTTCTTTACCATCAGTCAGTTCATCCGGTAAACGCACCACACGCGGCAATGAACGTGGCGCAGGAACAACCGCAAGATCAATCTGACGGCCAAAGGCATCTTTCCCTTCTAGCGTCACAATAAAGTTTAAAGATTTGTTGACCAATCGTGGGAATGGATGTGCCGGATCAAGGCTAATGGGCGTTAAAACTGGCGCAACCTGCTCCTGAAAATATTTTTTCACCCAGGTCGATTGTGCCGGTGTTAGCTCTCCACGACGCAGAAAACAGATATCTTCCTCACGCAGTTTCGGCAAAATCTCTTCATTTAAAATACGGTACTGACGTTCAATGGCGGCATGCGCAGTTTCGGCAATCTGTTCTAATACTTGTTTTGGCGTCAAACCATCCGGACTGCGACTTTCATTGCCCAAATCCAGTTGTTCCATGACGCCAGCCACACGAATTTCAAAAAACTCATCCAGATTACGTGAAAAAATCAAAAGAAAGTTCATGCGTTCCAGCAAAGGATGCAGAGGATCGACCGCCTGTTCCAGCACTCGCAAATGGAAATCCAGAATAGACAGTTCACGATTAATGTAACGATCATTATAAGTATATTCGGTTGGTGCCGAAGTCGTACTGGCTGCCGTATTCATATCAAACCTACGCTATTTTCAAGTCTTGCTTATTGCTTTTAGTATGCTTCAAATTAATGACATTTTCATAAAAAAAGCCCAAATATTTGGGCTTTATCTTGATATTTTTATGTCCCGTCCTGAAATAAGTTTACACCTTAAGAGACTTATTTTATGGAACATGCACGAGAACAACGAGTTAAGCGCACACAACGTGATTATAGCTTCGCCTTTAAAATGATGGTGGTACATGAAGTAGAAAAAGGGCAAATTACTTATAAACAAGCTCAGGCAAAATATGGTATTCAAGGAAGATCAACTGTGCTGGTATGGTTACGCAAGCACGGACAACAGGATTGGACTTCGAATATGCCGACTTCTTCTAAACGCCAATTGACACCCCAACAACGAATCCGCCAATTAGAAAAACAGTTAGCCGCAGAAAAGCTCAAAACTGAATTTATACAGGATGTGATTTATCACATTGATAAAGAGTGTGGGACTGATCTTGGAAAAAAGTATACCGAGCACGTTTCAAAGATTGGCAAAGCCAAAGAAGACTAAGCGTTTCACGTTATTGTCAGTGGTTAGGAATCACCCGACAAGCTTATTATCAAGCAGAAAAACGTGCTCAAATGACTGCACAAGTAACAGAACAAATACTCGAGTTGGTTATGGAGTATCGCTGTCTCATGCCAAGTATCGGAACACGTAAGCTGTATTGGCTTATTAAAGGCAAATTGTTGCAGCGTGGTTTAAAGTGTGGACGGGATCAGTTATTTAAGATATTGAAAGAAAATAATTTATTGATTCGCCCCAAGCGTCGTTATACAAAAACTACGGATAGCAAGCATTGGATGAAGAAGCATCCAAATTTATTAAAGGATTATTCAGCGGTGCAAGCCAATGAAGTCTTTGTCAGTGATATTACCTATGTTGAGAGTGCTGAAGGCGTACATTATTTATCCTTAGTGACAGATGCTTATACCCGCCAGATTAAAGGTTATAAGTTATCGAATGATATGCGTGCAGAGAATGTTGTGCAGGCACTACATATGGCGATGCAGCATGTGACAGATCGGGCAGCCAGGATGATTCACCATTCAGACAGAGGCTCTCAGTATTGCTCTGAACTATATCAATCGGCATTACGCCATTATGGGGTATGTCCTTCTATGACAGATGGAGGAGACTGTTACCAGAATGCATTAGCAGAGCGGATTAATGGAATATTAAAGCAGGAGTTTTTAACTACACGATGTCAAACCATGAAAGAGTTAGATCACTTAATTGCGGAATCTATCATGATTTATAATTGCTATAGACCACATTTAAGTTTAAATATGAACACCCCGAATCAGACGTATGAGCAAACTAAAACCGAGCTAATTGCTTAACTCGGTTTGAAGTGGAATACTGTCAATCTATTTCAGGACAAGACATTATTTAAGGGATTTCAGCATAGCGCATATAACGCTGAATCATACGTTTACGTGCTTTTAGGGCTGATGCATTAAGATGATCTTCAAAATATTTTGGATTGGTGAGAATCGCTGCCAGGAAAATGGCCTGATCACGCGTCAGGCTCTCTGCAGTCTTACCGAAATAATGTTTGGCTGCAGCTTCTGCCCCGTAGATATTGTCTCCAAACTCAATCGAGTTAAGATACACTTCCAGAATACGCTCTTTAGACCACATGCGTTCCATCATCCAGGTCGCAACAGCTTCCTGACCTTTACGCAGGAATGAACGCTTGTTGACGAGGAACAGATTTTTGGCCAGCTGCTGGGAAATGGTTGACCCACCGGCTACGACACGGCCTTCATTCTTGTTACGGCTGAGCGCAGTCTGAATACCATCCCAGTCAAAGCCATGATGGTGCATGAATTTTCCATCTTCTGCTGTCACTACCGCCCGTTTCAGATTGGTACTGATTTCATCATAAGGGCGCCACTGATGTTGAATGGGCTTGGAGGGCTCAGTCCAATAATCAATCCGCATCATCATGGTGGTATTCACCGGATTGGTTCGCCACCAGGCTAAGCTTGCAAAAATCCACAGTTGAACAAGTAGAATCACACTGACAATCACGAGAAGGGTGCGGGTCAGAAAGGCTTTCATGTCAGCGCGTTACTCCTGAAAATTCAATTTTTCGTGTTAAGCTTATTCGAAATATACAATCACAGCAAAAAAATAGCATGTCTGAAAATTCTCCCCCAACAACACATCGCAAACTTGAAATGCAGCTCTGGTGGATGACCGCACTCTTGATCTGCATCAATGTCGGCCTGTTTGGCTGGCAAGTTCTGAATGGTATGGATATCACACAGCCCAGTTCTCCAGATGCCATTCGCTGGGGGGCAGATTATGCACCTTTAACGTATTTAGCGGAACCCATACGCCTGTTTAGTAGCATGTTTTTTCATTTTGGCTTAATTCACCTGATGTTGAATATGTGGGCACTGTATATTTTTGGTAGTGTCGCTGAACAAATTTTTGGCCGGGTCTATTTTACAGGTCTTTATATTTGTGCCGGCCTGATGGGCAGTTTGCTCAGTGGTTATATGAGCATCCAGGACAGCTATGCCTTAATCGAAGGCGGTGTAGCCAATCCTGGCTTATTGCCGGGTGTTAGTGCGGGTGCTTCGGGTGCAGTCATGGGTCTCGGTGCCTCACTGACTGTTCTGTCTTTACTGCCGATGTTGCCCCGTCAGCCTTTTATTCTGGATAAAAAGACACTGGTAATGATCATGGGCCTTAACCTGGTGATGGGCTTTATGATTAGCGGAATTAACAATGCCGCACATATTGGCGGCATGATCATGGGGGCCGGACTAACAGCGCTCTGGTATCTCGGTCAGAAAATGCAGCGTGGCCGTTTGGTCAGTCTGGTTGCCTTACTGCTCGGCGTCGCTGCCTGTGTCGTGCTGTATCAATATAATCTGGCCCTGCTTGAACTGATCCGCCCACTCTGGCAAGAGATTTTACAGATGCTACAACAGCAGTTAGCGGATCAAACTGCGTGAGATGAATCTTATTGATTCATCTCACGCAGGCTTTGCAAGGGCGGAATCTCGGAAAGATAACTCAGACGATAACGCCCGATCAGGGTACACAAAACTGTCATAAACACAGGCAGGATAATCCAAATTTCCCAATGGGGCTCGATGATCAGATCTATCTTATAGCTGGCAATGGCGCTGATCACTTCTGCAAACAGACATGAAACAATACCTGCGAATAGTCCGATAAAACCGATTTCCAGACTCATCATGGTTTTCAGCTTCTGTTTGGAACTACCAAAAGACCGGAGCAAAGCCACTTCACGTTTACGTTCATCCATGAGCAGGTTTAGACAGGCCATCAGTACTAGAAAACCGGATACGCTGACCAGCACAGCCAGAATGGTAATGATCTGCACCAGTACATTCACAATCCGTTTGATTTCTTCCAGAATCAGGCTGACATCAATAAATACCGTATTGGAAAACCGCTGAACCAGATTCACCAGTTTATCTTTATCTGTTTCCGGTACATAGAAGCTGCCCAGATAACTGCCAGCATTAGCATCCATGGTATTTGGTGCAAAGATAAAGAAGAAGTTTGGACTAAAACTTTCCCACTCTACCGTTCTGAGATTCACCACTTTGGCTTCGAGTATGCCTTCAGGCAAGCTAAAACTGAGCTTATCCCCCAGTTTGATGCCCAGCTCTTGTGCAGTATTGGCTTCGACCGAAACCTCACCCGGCTGTTTCAATCCTGCCTCCCCCTGCACAATGACATTATCCTGAGGATAGCGATCCGATTGAGTCAGATTCAGTTCACGTCTTAAGGTATTACTCTGCTTGACCAGTTCAGCAGCAAAAGGATGATCATTTTTCGCCACCAGACGCCCGCGAATATTGGGATACAAGGGTGTACTTTTCCAGCCATTCTGTTCTAACTGAGCTTTTAAGTCAGGCATGTCAAAAGGCGGCAGACCATAGACAAACTGGTTGGGTGTCCCTTCCGGCAACTGTTGCTGCCAGCGATCAAGCAGGTCGGTACGTAGCACAGCCAGCACACTGATCAAGCTGAGTCCAAGGGCTAAAGCAGTAATTTGTAAAGCGGTCTGATACGGTGTCCGCACATACGCAGACAGGTTGGATTTCAGATTACGCAGCAGTTTTAAGATACTCCAGACCGTGAAATACAGTACGGCACAGAGCAGGATAATGGCCCCGATCACCCAAGCTGTCAGCAGAATATTTTCCGTTAAAATCACACTGAAAATAATCAGACTTAAGGTTCCGGTCAGTAACATCCACAACATCGAATGGACGGATTTTTCCTGCTGACGAATGACCCGAATCGGAGGGGTATTCAAGAGCTGAAACAGACTTGGCATGACAAAGCCCAATAACACCACAGCACTGGTCAGCATGGCAATTGGCAATGGTCTCAGCAGCATCGCCGTAGCAGAAAACTCAAGCTGCAAGTTTGGAATCAGCTGTAGCATAAGTTGCAATAAGCCATAACCCAATGCTACACCTATTACGCTACCAACCAGCATGGCGATTAAAAGCACTAAACCTAGCAAAGCCAGATAAGCGGCCAGAATCTGATTTTTGGTCGCGCCAATACAGCGCATCAGGGCAATATGATCCTGATTCTGCTGCACATAACGCTGCGCAGTTAAAGCAATGGCAATCCCGCATAACAAAATGGTGAGAATATTGGCCAGTTGCAAAAAAGTATCCAGATTGGCAATTGGTTTCATTAAACGGGTATTGCCTTCGCTGGCATTACGTAAGCGCAGACTGCCCTGCTGTTCCAGTTCTTGTCCCTCAACCCCAGCATCTGCTTCATCTGAAGTTCCATTTTCAGATTTTATCTTCTGCTTGAACCAGGCTTCATATTGCCGGGTATCGGCTGGATTACCCGCCATTAATAAACGGTAATCAATCCGGCTACCGACCTGAATCGCATTGGTGCGCGCCACTTCTGACTGAGCAATAATTACAGTCGGCGAAAAGCCAGAAAAGCCGAGCTCCTGATTCGAATCCTGCTCGATTTTTGCAGTAACCTTAAATTTGGCATCGGCAATATTCAGTTCATCACCCAGTTTGACCTTAAGTAGATCCATGGCCCGTGAACTCAGCCAGATTTCCCCCGCTTGGATTTTGTCTGCTGCAGGTTGAACCCGTAGCTCTCCTCGTAAAGGAAAAGCCTGATCAATAGCCTTAACATTGACCATGACAAACTGATCATTGGTATAAGCCATCGTACTAAAAAATGTGACTTCAGATTGCTGTAAATCGAGCTGCCTGGCCTGATCACGCCATTCCTGAGCTAGCGGCTCATTATCAGAAAGTACCAAATCTCCCGCCAGCATTTCAGCTGCCTGTAAAGCAACGGCGTTCTGAATCTGTTCATTACTGAACTTTAGTGCCGTTGTGGCACTAATCGCTAAGGTCAGCGCGATGATTAGCAGATAAATTCCTGTCGTATTAAAACTTTGTCTGAGTAAAGGACGAAACAGATGCTGCATATCAGCCTCCACTCGCATGTTCAATCAACTGACCATTGACCAGTTCAAAATGACGCTGGCATTGCCGGGCCAGATCAGGATCATGGGTAACCAGAATCAGCGTGGTGCTTAATTCACGATTCAACTGAAAGAGCAGTTGTTCGATTTCTTGGGCAGTTTCCCCGTCCAGATTACCTGTCGGTTCATCAGCAAAAATGATTTTAGGCTCACTGACCAGTGCGCGGGCAATGGCGACACGTTGCTGCTCCCCACCCGACAGTACTTTCGGTGTTTGCTGAGCCTGACGGTCTAATCCGACCTTTTGTAGCAATGCCAGCGCCTTTTGTTCGGCATGGCTATATTTAAAATATGGCTGTAAACGTAAAGGCAGCATGACATTTTCAAGCGCAGTAAGATGAGGCAAAAGCTGGAAAGACTGAAATACAAAGCCAATATTTTTTAGCCGGACTAAAGCGCGCTGTTCTTCATTCAAGCTCGATACCAGCTCCCCACAAACCGTTAACTGCCCGGCACTGGCCTGATCCAAAGTGGCCAAAATACCCAGTAAAGTCGACTTTCCTGAACCGGAACGTCCGGTAATGGCGACCTGTTCTCCAGTCAAAATTTCCAGCGAAAGATCTTCAAAAATAGTCAGTTGTTTTTGTGAAAGTTGTATCTTTTGTGTCAATTTCTGGGCAGAAATAATCGCTTGTGGCATGATGGTCGAATCGTTGCTGCTTTGAATCATACGTGTCCTATATGAAAGATCTATATCAGAAAAATCGTGTATTGCCTTGCCTGGTATTCTTTGGACTGTGCCTGATTCCTTTTAGTCTGTCGGCAAAGACCATTATGATTGTGGGTGACAGTATAAGTGCTGGTTATGGCATGCAACCACAGCAAGGTTGGGTACATTTATTACAAAAGCGTTTGGACCAACACTATCCGAAACAGCATAAAGTGGTCAATGCAAGTGTGAGCGGTGAAACCACCAGTGGTGCCCTGGCGAGATTACCAAAACTATTGCAGACTCACCGTCCAGATGTTGTGGTGATTGAGCTTGGCGGGAATGATGGCCTGCGTGGGCAGCCACCCCAAATGATTCAAAAAAATTTAGCAGCTCTGGTACAGCAGAGCCAGAAAGCCAGGGCGAATGTCATTGTTTTTGGAATGAAAATGCCACCAAATTATGGTCAGGCATATAGCAAGGCTTTTGAAAATAACTATAAGGTGGTCAGTCAGCAGTATAAGGTCAAATTACTACCCTTCTTTATGCAAGGTGTCGCTGGCAATAAAGGCCTAATGCAACAGGATCAGATTCACCCCAATGCCAAAGCCCAAACTATTTTATTAAATAATGCTTATCCTTATATTAAAGGCGCCCTCTAAGACGCCTTTAACTGGATCAAATCTTAAAATTTTCTTAGAAGTCAAAAAAAGTCACTTCACCGGTTTCAAGTGAATATTCTGCACCAATCACCTGTAACTTACCTTTAGCAATCAGGCTTTCCAGAACTGCAGAACCATGACGTAATTGATTTACTGAAGCAAATACATTGGAACGGACTGCATGTTTAGACAGTTTATTCAGGTCATCTTTCAGTTCAGTCTGCATTAGAATTTCAACTGATGGACGTACACGGTTCACAATCGACATCAGATTTGCAGATGGCGGCGTTGCTGGATTGGTTAATGCTTCAATTGTTGAATGAATAGCGCCACAATGTGTATGACCCAAGACAATTACAATCGGACAGCCAAAACTTTCTGCTGCGAATTCGACACTGCCGACTTGAGACGGTGCAACAATATTACCTGCTACCCGAATGACAAACAGATCACCTAACCCTTGGTCAAAGACCATTTCTGCGGGTACACGTGAATCTGAACATCCTAAAACAATAGCAAATGGTTCCTGACTTTCTGCCATTTCAGCACGTTGCTGATGCGATAATAATTTTAAATGCTGCGTTTCACCATTGACAAAGCGCTGGTTACCCTTTTTAAGACGATCTATAGCTTCCTGAGCTGTGAGCATTCTTTTTTACCATCGATGTTTTTAGTGGGAATATCTTACTGCTAGATTTTTTGAATGTCACTTGCAAAAAAAATTAGCTGTAAAATTTTTAGCTCTTTGATGATTTCTTGTTCTGGGAATTTTTCTGTGAAGTTCGTCACGGTTTTTGGACAGTTTTTCTGCTTCAGCTAATAATTAACAGATGTACAATATTAAGGAATGCTTTAAAATAAGTGAAACATTACGATTTGATTCATCTATAAATTGCAAATCGATAACACGGAAGTATTTTGAGCGTTTTTGCTCAGTTTTTTTCAAGGGACAGTGCTAATGAAGAAAATAATAAAATTGCGCTCAAAAATTATCTATTCCACTTTAGTCGCTCTGGGTCTCAGCATATCCAGCCTGAGCCATAGCCAATATCTGTTTACGCCACCGAAAGCCAAGTCTGCTGAAGTTTTACAGCTTTATCTGAGCCAGCAACGCATTCAGGCGGGCCTACAATCCAAAACATTGAAAGTCAGTGATGTGACCTGGAGTTATAGCGAAGGTGGTGCAAAAAACAAACCCTCGATTATCCTGATTCATGGTCTGGCAGGCACACGCGACAACTGGAACCGCGTCGCCCAGTTTTTGACGCCCTATTATCATGTCATCATTCCAGATTTGCCGAGTAATGGCGATACCCGAGTTCCAGCAGATTTTGATTTGTCTGTACCCAATGTCACTTCGCAATTACGTACCTTTGTCGAAACCCTGAAGATTGAAAAAAATCTGCATGTCGCCGGTCATTCTCTAGGCGGCTCAATTGCGACAGTCTATGCATCACAATACCCTTTCGATACCCAAAGCCTGTTTCTAGTGAATAGTGCCGGCATCTATAAAATGGGAAATACGCCTTATACCAAAGACCCGCATGCACTCAAAGACCTGATTGTCAGTAAACCTGGTGATCTGGAAGATGTCTCCAAACAGCTAATGCAGAATCCGCCAGCGATGCCTTACCAGTTAAGACATGCGCAGGAAAAACTGTTGATTGCCCGTTCCGAACAAACCAGCAAATCGATTGATCAGGTGGTAATGCTTAACCGGTTGTATACGCCTGATACCTTTGCCCGTCTGACCCGTACAGTGGAAGCGCCTACCTTGATTCTATGGGGAAAACAGGACCGGATTATTAATGTCGAAGTGGTGAAAGAGTTATATTCTTTATTAAAACGTGCTGAAACTCCGGTGATTTTAAATAATGTTGGTCATATGCCGATTCTGGAAGCAGAAAAACAGGTCGCCCAACATTATTTACCTTTCCTGGCCAAGACACAGACCCTAAAAAATCCACTAGCTGATAAACTCATTCCTTTTAATTAAGTTTCAGAGAAGTTATGCAGAAACATCCGATGATTGAGCAGTTGATTGATGCTCAACTTGATTTTCTTGATCAGGTATTTTCTCAATCTGAAACCATTCAAAGCGAGTTTCACGAGTTTTATCTCTGGTTGCGCAAGCAGACGCTTAAAGATCTGTGGAGCTGTGAACTGATCAATCAGCTACTACAAAAGCAGATTCTGGATACTGCTGCCAGTTCTTTTCTGATTGAGCAGATTGCCGAACATATCCGGTTCGCACTGGTTCATCCAGCCAATGATACGACCAAAATTGCAGATGTCATTCCGGTACTGACCATTGATAAAATTGCACAATATGTGGCCAGCAAAAGTGGTCATCGTCAGCGCCTGATCAAAGCGGTGGTGAATAATCCTGCTTTTTCAGCCATGATTACGCAACTGATCCAACATTCGATTCAGGATTATCTGGATAATTCTGTGATTGCCAAGAGTGTTCCGGGCGTTTCCCGCTTCATGAAAATGGGAAAATCTGTTCTGGAAAATGTTACGGATTCCAGTCTGGACAATACAGTTGCCCGTTATTTGCAAAAAAATATTTTAAAACTTAGCCAAATGAGTGAGCATGTGCTGAACCAGCACTTTGATGATGACAAGCTATACCATTTTCAGGCCAATCTTTGGCATAAGATCAAAGACATGCCGCTGTCCGTGCTCAAGAACTATATTGAAACCCAGGACCTGAATCAGACGGTCGGCTTAGGTCATGACATCTGGAATCACATACGTCAGACAGACTATCTGCAGCAGCAACTGCATGACGGGATTTATACCTGGTATGTACGCAATCAGAAACATACATTTGATCAGTTATTACGAGATCTGAATATTGATGAATCGTTGATTCAATATGAGCTGAATGAATTGCTAACACCGATAATTCAGCAGATGATTCATCAGGGCTATTTGCGTGAACGTGCCCGTGCCTATCTAGAAAAATTCTATTATGCTGAAAATACCTTAAAAATTTTAAAGATTGAAGACTAAAAAAAGCCGCTCGAGAGCGGCTTTTTCATATCTATGAATTAGAATTTGATATTCATACCTACGGTGTATCTACGACCATCAAGTACAATGTCATAATCGCCATTGGTAATTTCTTTATTGGCAATGTTATAAATACCAGCAGTCAAACTTAAGTTATCTGTCGCTTTAAAGACTGCACCGGCATCAAAAGTACCATATCCCGGTGTCCCATTATCCATAGAAGTACGGCTTAAATAATCACTGGTTTTGCCACGGTAATTATAGTCCATCCAGGTCGTCCAGGTATCTGAAACATCATAATTCAGACCGACATTCAGCATATGTTTTGGCATTTTATTCAAAGGCTGGCCTTTAAATTCGCCACTTTTTTGCTCAGTTTTTGTATAAGTATAACTTGTACTCGCGTGAAGATTATCCAGTACATCATAGTCTAATGTAAATTCAGCACCTTTCATTTCTGCATCGGAAACGTTTTTCATTTGGCTAACAAATCGATATGGCTTGCCATTTGCCGAACATTTCCATTCTTCTACAGGAGAACTATTTGTTGTTCCTGGCGTGTCAAATAAACGATCTTCAACAATTTTATCTTTAAAATCAGATTTAAAGACCATTAAACTGCTTGTTAAGCCAAGTTCAGGAGCCGAATAGTTAAATCCGAATTCATAGCTCGTGCTTTTTTCTGGAGACAAATCAGGGTTACCAATGATGACAGCACTGCCTTTTCCTGTTCTGCTACCAAAACCTTCTGAAATTTGGCTAATCGTTGGTTGCTTATAGCCTGTACTTACACCACCTTTCAAAGTTATAGCATCTGTTAAATGATAAACACCATAGACACGCGGTGTAATTTCACCACCAAAGTATTCATCTTTATTGTAGCGGGCGCCCACAGTTAAAGCGAAATCATCGGTAATGCTCCACTCATTTTCTGCATATAAAGCAAATAACCAACGGTCGAGTGAAGTGACCCCAGTAATATCGGCTAGACCATTTGTGGTATCAGTGATTTTTTCTTTTTGATATTGACCACCCACTGTTAATGCATGGTTACCCAAAAAGAATGAGCCTTGTGTATTAAAGACTTTTAATTCTTCATTTTTTCGTCAGCAACGGCACCACTATAAACTTTTTTAGTTGTTTCATCTTGATAGTATGAATCAAGGCTAAAATTATCGTAACGTGCTTTATGCGTTAAGGTATATAGATTTTTCTCATTTTCATTGATAGAGGCTTGAGTGGCAACATCCACACTTTTACCCAGTGTCGTGGTGTACTGCTGCCCTGTAAAATCATATCTCAAACCAATATCGTTATGTTCATCGATATTCCAAACCAGTTCAGTACCGAGCTTTCTAACTTTCTTCTCAGACTCACTTGAACCAGATTTTTGCCCTTCTCCACCGACAAAGTCACTTTCGTCATTCCCCTGGAAGTTACCATCTATACTTAAAGATAATTTATTTTGAATTAATGGGCCTGTGACATACATGCTGACGCCATAACTATCATTTGCATAATCATTATCAGACTTCGTATATTCAGGAGAAATACTTCCATGCCAATTACTAGCAGACGCTTTTTTAGTAATAATGTTAATTACCCCCCCCATAGCATCTGAACCATAAAGTGATGACATTGGACCACGTACGACTTCGATCCGTTCAATCATGTCAATTGGTGGTAAATATGCACCAATTTTCCCACCATCTGTACCATTACCATTCACTGCTCTACCGGCACTAATTGGTCTGCCATCAACAAGGTATTTCGTGTAGGTTGCACCCATACCTCGGATTGTAATCTCTTTATTATTGCCACCGCCTTGTACAGAAACACCTGGCATATTTTTTACAGCATCAATTAGGGTCTGTTGACATTTACTGTTCATAATTAAACCTATAAAGGTAGCCATAAAAATATACAGGCTAAGGCAACAGCACTTTGATAATTTCTTTTGAGCTTGTCATATCGAGTAGCTATTCCTCTAAATTGCTTTAATCTACAAAACATATTTTCAACTAAATGCTTGATTTTATATAAATACCAGTCCATATGATCATTGTTCGATTGGCTATTTATTTTCTTTGGTATATTCGCTTTTGTCCCTGTTTTTCTGATCTGTTCACGCAGTGGTTCTGAATCATAGCCTTTATCTGCGCAGACCACTTTTGTCTCTTTTAAGTCTAATGTTGATATTAAATCAGGTGCAACTTTGACATCATGTGTGGTTCCATCGGTAATCATGAAATCAACAGGATTGCCATTTGCATCAACAATCAAATGTATTTTTGAGGAGTTTCCTCCTACACTTTTAGAAATGGATTGATTCGCTATACCGGCAGAATGTTGATGAGCACGTACGTGAGAGCCATCAATAAAAATCCACTCCATATCGGGGCATGATGCTAATAATTTGAATAATCTAAGCAACTTACCACTGCTTGACCAACGATTAAAAGGTTTGAAAATAGAGTTTGATTGACCGAAATAGGAAGGAATATCTCGCCACGGACAGCCTGTTCTAATTCTATAGAGAATAGCTTCAATAAAATTACGTAAATTTGAGTTGTGATGAATAGATAAATTACGCAAAATAGTTTTCAACTTTTGCCAGTGTTGATCTGTCAGCATGGTACGAAGCATAGCGAATAGTAAAATTGGGTTTGGCGATTTGATTTTACTACTTCGCTATTTTTTAAGCTAAAAGTGTCAACACACCCTACATCTGTATATGATTTTTTTTGTAATTCTTCCGCGGTAATGACTGAAATAGAAGCAGGTGCATCTGCAATATTTTGTTCAAAACCGCCCGCTGTGGTTACCACAATGGTCTGCAATTTAGTAGCTTCAGTCTGTAATGCTGCTTTTTGTTCTTCAGTTACCTGGTCTTGTGCTTGTACTGAAACAGCTAATGCTGAAAGCACTGCAAAGGCCAAAGTCGATTTCATAAACGGCTTACTCATATTCGAAGGTGCCCCAAAAGTTGATTTATGAAGAAATATTGCTGGAATTGTGACGCATTGTAACAAAAGTAATTACAAATACAATCGCTATTGATAATTATTATCACTATCAAATACAAATAAAAAAAATACCCCGATTATTCGAGGTATTTCTTACAAGCTAAATTTTATTAGAGACTTATTTGAAATAAGCACCTTCAGCTTGGGTATGGTCAGTCTGGTCAACGACACGTGCCAACTCAGGAATGTGCTGTTTCAAGGTTGTTTCAACGCCTTGTTTTAAAGTCACATCAATTGCTGAACAGCCTTGGCAACCACCACCAAATTTAAGAACCGCAGTTAAGCCATGCTCAGGATCTTCAACCACTTCAACCAGTGCACAGTTACCACCATGACCTGCCAGACCTGGGTTAATTTCTGACTGAAGCACATAAGTAATACGTTCTTCTACAGAGGCATCAGGACCCACACGTGGCACTTTAGAATTTGGTGCACGGAAAGTCAGCTGACCACCAAAACGGTCTTTATTGTAGTCAATAACTGCATCTAGCAAGTATGGAATTGACGGAGAGTCTATATAGGCCGGAAAATCTGGATATTCCTGCTTATAGTCTGTAGGTACAACCTCATCAGGTGCACTATAAGCCATGCAACATTCAGCGCGCGGTGTACCCGGATTTTCTACAAACACACGTACGCCAATACCTGGTGTATTCTGTTTGTCCAATAGATCCTTTAAATACTCTTGTGCTGTCGGTGTAATCAAAAGATTTGGAATTTCTTCTGCAACCGGAGTGTTGCTGTTCTCAGTCGACATAACAATAATTTCCTCAAGCTGAAGCTGCTATTTTAACTGAAGATGCGGGGTAATTATAAAAATTCAACCAAAATTGTCGGATTTATTATAAAAGTCGCACTTTAGATTTGTTTTAATGGCATGATCATTGTCAAATAGATAGAACCAGAATTACTTATATGCTTGATTTGTCTTTTAATCATACCGTCACTATTATTCTGATCACCTGTATTGTTTCTTTTATTGCTTTTTCAAAAGAAAAGGTAATGAATCGTCTGATTTTCTGGCCGCCTGCCATGCAACGTGGTCAATATGACCGTTTCATTACCCATGGTTTTATCCATGCAGATGGCACGCATTTACTGTTCAATATGATCACGCTGTTCTTTTTCGGCAGCATTATTGAAAGTTTTTATCGCCAGTATTTATATGATCTGGGCTTTATTCTGTTTTATCTTGGTGGTCTGGTTGCAGCGATTTTGCCAAGTTATCTGAAACATAAAAATGATGCGCGCTGGGCCAGCTTGGGTGCTTCTGGTGCAGTATCCGCGGTTCTGTTCGCTTATATTCTGTTTGAACCATGGAAGCTGATTTTCGTGTTCTTTATTCCAGTCCCTGCGATTATTTTTGCTGTTTTATATGTGGCCTATAGTATCTGGTCGGGCAAGCGCGGCAACAGCAATATCAATCACAGTGCCCATCTATGGGGTGCGGCTTATGGTGTGGTGATGACGATTATTCTGGAACCACGACTTATTCCGCATTTCCTGAATAAACTGACTCAAATCCCCTTCTAAAGTTTTGAATGATTAAGGGATAGCCATTATCCCTTTTTTAATTATTCACATATGAAAATGATTTTCATTTCTATAAATTATACTAATCTTGTCGCGAATTTAGAGGAATAAACATGAAATTTAAGACTTTAGCACTTGCCACAATATTAGGACTGACAACTTCTTTTACAGTTTCTGCACAGGTCACTTTCGACTATAAAGACCAAAATATTCAACTTAAAAAAGCTCCGAAAAAGATCGCAGTATATGACCTATCTGCACTGGATACCTTGAATGCACTAGGGCTTGAAGCTCAGCTGGTGCCTGCAGCAAGCTTTGCAGGCAATTTAAGCAAATACCAGCAGGGCAAATTCACCAAAGCTGGTTCACTGTTCGAACCGGATCTCAATGTACTAAAAACTGCTAAACCTGACCTGATTATTGTCGGTGGCCGTTCGGCTTCTAAAGCAGAGGCTGTTAAAGGTATTGCTCCGACTTTAGACCTTTCTCCAGATACTAGCCAATATATTGCCGATCTGACGGAACGTACCCATGTCTTGGCTCGTGCATTTGGTAAAGAGAAAATTGCTACTGAAAAGCTTAGTAAAATCGCAACGCTGCAGCAACAACTGAAAAAGCAGACTGAAGGCAAAACTGCACTGATGCTGTTTGCAGTCGGTGAAAATTTTATGCCACATGCAGAAAATGACCGTTTTGGCTTTGTTTATGAATTAGCAGGTTTTAAACCGGTATTGGACCCCTCTGAACAGTCAAATGCACCCCGTCCAGAAGTAGGCTCTCAGGAAGCATTGAAAGCAGCGGAGAAAAATGTTCAGCGTATTACAGCAGCCGTTGAGAAGAATCCGGATTACATCATTGTTCTGGATCGTGGTGCGGTGAATACCCAGAAATATACCGCTCAGGATAATATTCAGAAACACCCTGCCCTAAAAAATGCCAAAGCCTTGGCAGAGAAAAAAGTGATCTATGTGAATGCTGATGCTTGGTACATCACCGGTGCCGGTTTGGACAATACCGCTTTCATGTTGGAAGAACTCATTAAAGGCACAGCAAATTAATTTTTAATCCATTACTAAAAAGGAAGTTTCGAGCTTCCTTTTTCCTTGAAACATCTCGTAATAAATTAACGCTCAAGACTGGAATTTAATGCCAACCCAGGAAGCAACTTAGCAGCGATAATGTATACATCTGTATATTAATTGCTGTAAGTCGCGAGATATTTTGCATGTCCACTTCCCTAGACGGTCTTCAATTTCCCATTTCTGCTTCACAACAAAAACCAAGCACATCGAAAATCGGCCGTAACATTATTTCTGAAGCCTTAGGCACAGTCGATCCTGTACATGCTACTGCAGCACAACAGGAAAAGAACTGGCGTAAGCAATATCCACTACACTTTAAACATCTGGTTGAAGGTGGATTACGCTCTGCGGGTGCAGCATTGAGTATTGCCAAGCAAGGCCTGAAAACCGCACATGCTAGCTTTGAGTTTTATCGTGATGGCCAGAAGTATCTACTAAAAGATGTGATGTCTCTGCCTGCGCAGAACCTGAATACTTTCCAGCTGAAAGGCCAGTCTGAAAAAGCCCCAGAATGGTATGTGCCTTACCATGGCAAAAAGCTGCAAGGACAAGCATTACTGGATCAGATCCAGTCTTGGGAAGAGCGTGGCATTGTCGAACCTAGTCATGCCAATGCGCTACGTGAATGTATTGCCCATCCGGAATGGTTTGACCTATCCGATCGTACCACTGTTCTATTTGGTGCCGCTTCTGAAGCAGGTCCACTGACCTGGTTGTCGAAATGGAAAGCCAATATCGTCGCGATCGATCTACCGAATACCCGGGTGTGGGGCAAGATTTTAGATACGGTTAGTCAAGGCAACGCCACTTTATATGCACCATCAGTTGAAGCGCTGCCAACTGATACTTCACTGGAAGTTTTAAAAGAAAAGCTAGGGGCTAACCTGCTCACCCAGATTCCTGAAATTGCCCAATGGCTGATTCAGTTCAAACAGGATCTGGATCTCGCGGCAATTGCTTATCTGGACGGTGAAAAGCACGTCCGTGTTTCTATGGCAATGGATGCCATTATGAAATATGTCAGTGAGCAGAAAGCCAATACCAGCCTGATGTATATGTGCACCCCGACGGATGTATATGCAGTTCCAGAAGAAGTGGTTCAGGCTTCACAAAGCAAATACCAGCAGTTGTCGAAACTGGAAAGTACTTTAACCAAAGGCATTTCACTGATTTCACGCAAGCATTTTTTCCAGAAAAATAAGCAGGATCTGTTTAAGGTTGGCGACAAGTCCTATGGTGTTTGCGACTGTCTGGTCGTTGAGCAAGGTCCAAACTATGCACTGGCTAAACGTATCCAGCAATGGCGTGCAACATTGGCTCGTGCCAGCGGGCAGCAAGTGAGCATCAATATCGCTCCTTCAACAACGACTTATTCAGTGACCAAGAATCCACTGCTGAAAGCTGCGTTTAATGGTGCCAGCCTGTTTGATGTAGAAGCGTTTGCACCTGAAACCACTAATGCGATTATGGCAGCCCTGTGGATTCATGACTTACGCAACTCTGAGTCTGTTGCAAATCCTGATGTACAACTCAATCACCCACTTGAATTGATGATGTCAGGCGCGAATCATGGCGGTTTATGGCGTGTGGCTTATCTGGCACGTACTGCTCTACCATTTGCCGCGCTTTATGGTTTTGCAACGGATAAACTGCCGAAGGGATTGTTGGGTAAGTTGAAGAAGTAATTTTTTCTGAAATAAAGATGAAATCAATTTTATTGGTCAGGTGACATGGATGTCGCCGTTAGGCTGTCTTGCGTATCTTTCACAAGCAGTGCTTGTAAAGATACTCAGGAAGTATCATCAGCCTAACAAAAGATTTTTGTTACCTTGCGAAGTGCACTTCTCATCTTTCAAAAGTAAGACTAAGAAATACTCATTTTTTACATTTAGTTGAAATTAGCTATTAATCTCTCTATTGAAAGTACTTTTACCCTTCTGATTACCCTCACCCCCTTGCGCAGCAATGCTACTCATCCCATAGGGAGAGGGAGCATCATCCCTTATATTTCTAAAAGCCATGAGATAATAAAAAGTCTCTTATTTTCAGAAAGAAAATCGCTATTTCTTAAGGCTAAAACTTTTCTAGCACCCATAAAAAAACGCTGCCTAAGCAGCGTTTTTTACATCGAATTTCTTAGAACACTTTCAATAGAATCCAGTACAAACCACCTGATAAACAGATCGTTGCTGGCAAGGTGAATACCCAAGCAGACAGAATCGATTTCACCATTTTGAAGTTCAAGCCAGACTTATTCGCCACCATGGTACCTGCAACCGCAGAGTTCAGAACGTGAGTAGTAGAAACCGGCATACCAAAGCCATCAGCAGCTGCAATTGTAGACATGGCAACCAACTCAGCAGACATGCCCTGACCATAAGTCATATGTTCTTTACCGATCCGTTCACCAACCGTCACGACAATTCGTTTCCAGCCGACCATCGTTCCCAGACCAAGTGCCAAGGCTGTTGCGACTTTTACCCAGGTCGGAATGTATTGCAGGAATGAATCCAGATTGTCACGGTATTCGTCGACGGTTTTTTCCTGAGCCTCGCTCATTGCCGGTAAAGCTTCTGCTTTATCCAGACGTTTAAACGCTGTGGTGCTCAGGTACATATCATTACGGAATTCTGAAACTTGCGTTTCTGGGACATCTTTAATATTGCTGTAGCTACCGACTTTATCACCCAAGTGATCCGTCAAGCTTGCCAGTGCAGGAACAACCTCAGCATTCAATTCTTTAGTTTGAATGTATGTGGTAATGATGGCACGAGCCTTCTCATCCGGAATATCTTCATGCTGCGGATAAATCGCATCAGCCGTTTGCGCAGACAACTGGCCAAAAGACTGGATATGAGCTGCATCCAGATTTTTGTTCAGTGAATATGCCAAAGGTACACAGCCGATCAGGATCAACATGATCAGACCCATACCTTTTTGACCATCGTTTGAACCGTGCGCGAAGCTTACACCTGTACAGGTAAAGATCAGAATGGCACGAATCAGCGGTGGCGGTGGCTTGTTCCCTTCAGGTGGCTTGAACAGTTCAAGCTGCTTTCTGAAGATCTTTTTCACCAGCAGAAATAGCACTCCAGCAAAAGCAAAACCGATCAAAGGTGAGAACAGCAATGCTTTACCGACTTTCAGCACCTGCTCCATATCCACACCGGAAGCACCACCACCTGAATTTAGCAGGTAGTTCATGATGCCTACACCCAGAATCGAACCGATCAGGGTATGTGAACTGGAAGCAGGAATGCCAAGAAACCAGGTGCCCAGATTCCAGAGAATCGCAGCGATCAGCATGGCAAAGACCATGGCAAAACCGGCACCTGTGCCGACATTCATGATCAGTTCGACAGGCAATAATGCAATGATTCCGTATGCAACAGCACCACTGGCCACCATTACCCCAAGGAAATTACAGAAACCTGCCCACATGACTGCAACCGGTGCAGATAATGCATTGGTATAAATCACGGTGGCAACCGCATTGGCCGTGTCGTGGAAACCGTTGACGAATTCAAAGCCCAGCGCAATGAATAACGCCGTGCCTAAAAGAATCATTGAATACAGACCGATCGGTGGAATATGAGCTAAATCTGAGGTCAATTGGAAGCCGATATAGATCAGCGTGGAGATAATTAGAGTCAGAAACACCGGCATAAAAAATTTCGGTGTTGGCACATGAACATTGGCCGGCTTATCAGAAGGCGACTGTTGTGCTGAACCTAAGGGAGTTTGATTAGAATTCATGCAAGCAGGAATAGAGGATTCAAGAATCCCCATATTGTTCAATTAAATTGTGACAATTATATGACAAAGTGCTGTCATATAAACCAGTTTTTTAGACTTTCTCGTTGCCGTTTATCCTGTAACCACATGCTCTAAATTTTAAAAATATACAAATATAATCAATTATTTATTAAAAATAAAACGCTTGAATCGCCCAGCTTTATTCATGTTTTGCAATATATCTGATCATTCCTACCCGGCTGTCATATTTCCGAGCCTGTCATATTTGATTAAAGATTAGCTTTGTTATATGACACTCTGATGAAAGCTGCTTACATTTTATTTTCCAGTCGCACGCTTTTATCAAGAACTTTAATTTCCAGATTTCCATCTGTTTTCAACTTTCTATACCGGCTTGAGTTTCTTTATCAAATTTTCATATCAAGCATATCCAGCATTCTGTATAAGCGTTACAGAAAACTGCGCACTAATCTGTTAAGATTATTGCCGTTTTTGATGCTTACTGAGAAAGTTTGAATGTCCACACTTGCCACCCTAAAAGAACTTCTTGCCAAGAGAATTTTAATTATCGATGGTGCGATGGGTACCATGATCCAACGCCATAAATTGGAAGAAGCCGATTATCGTGGTGAGCGTTTTGCTGATTGGGCATACGACCTTAAAGGCAATAACGACTTACTTGTGCTGACTCAGCCACAGATTATTCAAGGCATTCATGAAGCATATCTTGAAGCTGGTGCCGATATTATTGAAACCAATACCTTTAATGGTACCCGTGTTTCAATGTCTGACTATCACATGGAAGATCTGGTTCCTGAGATCAACCGTGAAGCGGCGCGTCTGGCTAAAGAAGCTTGTGCAAAATATTCAACGCCGGAAAAACCACGTTTTGTGGCAGGTGTGATTGGACCGACATCACGAACCACTTCTATTTCTCCAAATGTAAATGACCCTGCCTTCCGTAATATCACTTTTGACGAATTGAAAGTGAATTACATCGAATCAACCAAGGCCTTGATTGAGGGTGGTGTCGATATCATCCTGATCGAAACTGTGTTCGATACTTTAAATGCCAAAGCTGCGATCTTTGCAGTGCAGGAAGTGTTTAAAGAACTTGGCACTGAATTGCCAATCATGATTTCCGGTACGATTACCGATGCGTCTGGTCGTACCCTGACTGGTCAAACTGCAGAAGCGTTCTGGAACTCGATGCGTCATGCAGAACCAATTTCGATTGGTTTTAACTGTGCTCTAGGTGCAGATGCCATGCGTCCACACGTAAAAACTGTATCTGACGTTGCTGATACCTTTGTTTCAGCACATCCGAATGCCGGCTTACCAAATGCTTTCGGTGGTTATGATGAAACTCCAGAAGAAACTGCAGCTTTCATTAAAGAATTTGCGGAAAGTGGTCTGATCAACATCACTGGTGGTTGTTGTGGTACGACACCAGATCACATCCGTGCGATTGCTCAAGCCGTTGAAGGTATTGCGCCGCGTAAAGTGCCAGAAATTGAGCCAGCATGCCGTTTAAGTGGTTTGGAACCATTTAACATCACTAAAGATTCATTGTTCGTTAACGTCGGTGAACGTACCAACGTCACTGGTTCGAAAAAATTCCTGCGTCTGATCAAAGAAGAGAACTTTGCCGAAGCTTTAGATGTTGCGCGTCAACAGGTTGAAGCCGGTGCACAGATCATCGACATCAACATGGATGAAGGCATGCTCGATTCAGAAGGTGCGATGGTGCACTTCCTGAATCTGGTGGCATCTGAACCTGATATTTCTCGTGTGCCAATCATGATTGACTCCTCTAAATGGGAAATCATTGAAGCTGGTCTGAAATGCGTCCAAGGTAAAGCGGTTGTTAACTCGATTTCCCTGAAAGAAGGTTATGACGAGTTTGTAGAACGTGCCCGCCTCTGCCGTCAGTACGGTGCTGCGGTGATCGTGATGGCATTTGATGAAAATGGTCAGGCTGATACTGCGGAACGCAAAAAAGAAATCTGTAAGCGTTCTTATGACGTGCTGGTGAATGAGGTTGGCTTCCCGTCTGAAGATATCATCTTTGACCCGAACGTGTTTGCGGTAGCAACCGGTATCGAAGAACATAACAACTACGCAGTTGATTTCATCGAAGCGACTGGCTGGATCAAACAGAACCTGCCAAATGCGATGATCTCTGGTGGTATCTCAAACGTATCCTTCTCCTTCCGTGGGAATGAGCCGGTACGTGAAGCGATCCATGCGGTATTCCTGTACTACGGTATCCAGCAAGGCTTAACCATGGGTATCGTGAATGCTGGTCAGCTGGCGATTTATGATGACATCGACAAAGATCTGAAAGATGCGGTTGAAGATGTGATCCTGAACCGTAACCAGGGTGAAAGCGGAAATGAAGCAACTGAAAAATTACTTGAAATTGCTGAAAAATACCGTGGTCAAGGTGGCGCGCAAAAATCTGAAGAAAACCTTGAATGGCGTAATGAACCGGTTGAAAAGCGTCTTGAATATGCGTTGGTTAAAGGTATTACCACTTATATCGACCAAGATACTGAAGAAGCTCGCCTGAAAGCCGTTCGTCCACTTGACGTGATCGAAGGCCCATTAATGGCCGGTATGAACGTGGTCGGTGACCTGTTCGGTGCCGGTAAAATGTTCCTGCCACAGGTAGTGAAATCTGCACGTGTGATGAAACAGGCCGTGGCTTGGTTGAACCCGTACATCGAAGCAGAAAAAACTCAAGGCGAAGCCAAAGGTAAAATCCTGATGGCGACCGTAAAAGGCGACGTACATGACATCGGTAAGAATATCGTTGGCGTGGTACTGGGCTGTAACGGTTATGACGTGGTCGATCTTGGTGTCATGGTGCCATGTGAAAAAATTCTACAAACTGCGATTGATGAAAAAGTTGACATCATCGGTTTGTCTGGCCTGATCACCCCTTCACTAGACGAGATGGTGTTTGTTGCCAAAGAAATGCAGCGTAAAGGCTTTAACATTCCATTGATGATTGGTGGCGCGACGACTTCTAAAGCACATACTGCTGTGAAAATTGCCCCTCAATACCAGAATGATGGCGTGTACTACACAGCTGATGCATCTCGTGCTGTAGGTGTGGCAACTCAACTGCTATCTGCAGAAATGAAGCCAAAACTGGCAGCAGACTATACAGCGGATTATGAAAAAATCCGTACCCGTCTTGCCAACAAACAGCCAAAAGCTGCGAAGCTGTCTTATGCTGAATCGGTTGAAAATGGTTTTAAAATTGACTTCGACAAGAATGCACCATTTAAACCAAACTTCATTGGTTCACAGACGTTCATCAATTATCCTTTAGAAACTTTGGTGGAATACTTTGACTGGACACCGTTCTTCATTTCTTGGAGTCTTGCGGGCAAATTCCCGAAAATCCTTGAAGATGAAGTCGTTGGTGAAGCAGCACGTGACCTGTATGCACAAGCGCAAGCGATGTTGAAAGACATTATCGACAATAAACGTTTCGATGCGCGTGCAACGTTCAGCATCTACCCTGCAAATCGTACCGGTTCAGATACGGTTGCTGTGACTGATGAAGCTGGCAATGTAACGCATACCTTCGAGCACTTACGTCAGCAGTCTGACAAAGTCACTGGTAAAGCGAATTACTCTTTGGCTGACTTTATTGCACCGAAAGATGTAGCTCAGGATTACCTTGGCGGCTTTACCGTTTCGATCTTCGGTGCGGAAGAGCTGTCTCAGGAATATAAAGCCAAAGGTGATGACTATAATGCGATTATGGTTCAAGCCTTAGGTGACCGTTTTGCCGAAGCTTTTGCTGAGCATCTGCACCAGCGGATCCGTAAAGAGTTCTGGGGCTATCAGGCTGACGAAACTCTGGACAATGATGAATTGATCAAAGAGAAGTATGTCGGCATCCGTCCTGCACCGGGCTATCCTGCTTGTCCTGAACATTCTGAAAAAGCACCATTGTTCGACTGGTTAGGTACGACTGAGAAGATGGGGACTTACCTGACTTCTAGCTTTGCAATGTGGCCACCTTCATCAGTGAGCGGTTTCTATTATGCAAACCCTGAAACGGAATACTTTAACGTGGGCAAAATCTCTGGCGATCAACTAGAAGATTATGCGAAGCGTAAAGGTTGGATCTTGGATGAGGCGAAACGTTGGTTAGCGCCGAATTTGGATGATTCTGTGGTTTAAGGGTCATTTAGTTTCGATATAAAAAATCCCCTCGAGTGAGGGGATTTTTAATTTTGAATCTCCCCTAACCCCTCTTTTACAAAGAGGGGAATTTCACGCATCAAATTGATTACGTTATACCTCCTCCCTTTTTTAAAGGGAGGTTGGGAGGGATTAAACAGCTCTAAAAATTAAGTTATGATAAGTTATTAAAATTAAAGACAATCTCTAATATGGATCAATTTAATACAAGAGAAATAGCTTCTATCACTTGGGGAACTATATTTATCGTTGCATTAATATTTTTTTCCTTAAAAAATCCTCAGCTCAGAAATTCTCTTATAGCTTTGATCAAAGCTTTTTTTCAAACAAAAATCATTACTTCAATTATATTCACTACTTCATATCTAGCACTGATTATATTGCTTCTCTCCCAACTTAAAATTTGGGATTTTAGCCAGATTGATGTGTGCTGAAAAAACAGGAGGTTTTAACTTGGTAAACTAAACACACTCATCAGGAGTTTACCATGAGCAAGAAATACAAGACTTACACCACAGAATTTAAAGCTGAAGCCATCAAATTAATTGAAGCCAATCAAGGCAATGTCTCGGAAACAGCTAGACAACTTAGCATTTCAATGCAAACTCTTTCAAATTGGAATACCAAAGCAAAGGCTGGAACTTTAGCAGGTACAAAACAGTATTCACCTGATCTAAACGCTCTACTCGAAGAAAATAAAAAACTTAAACAACAGCTCAAAATAGCTGAAATGGAACGTGAATTTTTAAAAAAGGCAGCAGCGTACTTTGCCAAAGAAAGTCAGTAAGGTACGCCTATATGAAACAAAAAAGATATTCATTTCCAATTACCTTAATGGCTCGATTACTTCATGTTTCAGTTTCATGTTTTTATGATTGGCTCAAGAGAGGTGTGAGCAAAAGAACGATTCAACGAAATCAACAGACGATATTGGTGAAAATAGCCCATGAGGAGACAAGGCAGAGCTATGGTTATATTCGATTAACCAAATACTTACAAGCTCAGGGCATAAAAATGAGTATGTACGCTGTACGTCAGATAAAAGCGCTGAACCACCTGTATTGTAAGCGACACAAGCGTTTTAAAAGGACTACGAATAGTGACCATAATCGAGCGATCTATGAAAACCTGCTGGAGCAACAATTCTCAATGACTAGACCAAATCAAGCATGGTCAAGTGATATTACGTACATATGGACTGTTGAAGGATGGCTGTACTTAGCAGCGGTAAAAGACCTTTACACGAAGCAAGTGGTTGGCTATAGCTTAAATGAGCGCATGACAACACAGCTTGTTTGTAATGCGCTAAATATGGCTATTCACAATCAAAAACCAACCAAAGAACTGATTGTGCATTCAGACAGAGGAAGTCAATATTGCAGCCATGAATATCGAAATATACTTGAGCAATATGGTTTTCAAGGTTCAATGAGCAAGCGCGGAGACTGTTACGATAATGCACCGATTGAAAGCTTTTGGGGAATACTGAAAAATGAGTTAGTGCATCATTACAACTATCAAACCAGAGAAGAAGCCAAAGCAGATATTATAAAATACATTGAGTTATTTTATAATCATCGAAGAATTCAAAAGGGTTTGGGTTTTAAGACACCAAATCAAATGGCCGAAGACTTTTATAAGTTGGCTGCCTAAAATCTCCCAAGGGAAAGTCTCCTGATAATTCAGCGTATATCAGATTAAAAACACATTTTTTTGGTATATAACATTTGCGATAGGTACTTTATTCAATATAAATACAATTAGAGAAAATTCAAAAAATTTCTTTCTAAAAACAATAAAATCATCAATAAACTTAAGTATACTTCTTCAATTCATTGGAGACTGTAAATAAAACTGTGTAAACGCTTAAACTATCCCTCAACGCTGTTGGGGGGCAACACAGGTGTTTACCATGAAAGATGAAGCAATGCTGGCATTGGCAAAAGAATTTGCTAAGAACTTAAAAACAGAAGCTGACCTGAATAATTTCAGTAAAGCTTTAAAGAAACTCACCGTTGAAACTGCACTCAATGCTGAACTGACTGAACATTTAGGCTATGAGAAGAATAGTCCTCGTATAGGCAAAAATACACGTAATGGCTATACAACCAAACGGCTATTTACTGATGATGGTGAATTTGAACTAGACACGCCTAGAGATCGTGATGGCACTTTTGAGCCCCAGCTGATCAAGAAGAGTCAAACCCGTATCACACAAATGGATAGCCAAATCCTATCCCTATACGCCAAAGGCATGACGACACGAGATATCGTTGCCACATTCAAGGAAATGTACGATGCGGACGTCTCCCCAACGCTTATTTCCAAAGTGACGGATGCAGTTAAAGAACAAGTAATAGAATGGCAAAATCGACCATTGGATGCCCTTTATCCTATTGTCTATATGGATTGTATCGTCGTGAAAGTGCGTCAAGATAGTACGATTATTAACAAAGCGGTGTATCTGGCATTAGGTGTCAATACAGACGGACAGAAAGACTTATTAGGTATGTGGATGTCAGAAAACGAAGGTTCTAAATTTTGGCTCTCAGTCCTTACAGAACTGAAAAATCGTGGGTTAAAGGATATTCTGATTGCCTGCGTAGATGGACTGAAGGGCTTTCCTGATGCAATCAATACAATTTACCCTGATACGCATATTCAGTTGTGTATCATCCACATGGTACGCAACAACCTTAAATATGTGAGTTGGAAAGACTACAAAGCTGTCACAGCCGATTTAAAAAAGATATATCAAGCTGTTACAGAAGACGCAGCCTTACAGGCTTTAGATGAATTTGGACAAAAATGGGATGAGAAGTATCCTCAAATCAGCAAGTCATGGCTTGCCAACTGGTCGAATCTAAACACGTTTTTCGCTTATTCTATGGATATTCGCAAAGCGATTTACACGACGAATGCGATTGAATCATTGAACAGCGTTATCCGCCATGCAACCAAGAAAAGAAAAATCTTCCCAACTGATGATTCCGTGAAAAAGGTGGTATATTTAGCAATTATGGCAGCAAGCAAAAAATGGACGATGCCTATTCAGAATTGGAAAGCTGCCATGAATCGCTTTAGTATCATGTTTGAAGAGCGTGTAACCAAGTATTTTTAAAACTGTATTTACACAGAATTATTTACACCCTCTTCATTGTTAATTTTCATACATTTAATTTTTTCATAGAATTAATAGTAATTATTCCCTTTATTACTTTTTTAGCTATTTTGAGTACTGTTGCTAATGACAGTATAGAACAGCAGAAAGTTAAGAGAATTATTGACTACTTATTAACTGTTATTTTTTTCATTTTTTTGGTTCATTTTTTAATTAAGCTTTTTAGAGATTTCTCAAATTTTGCAAACCTCCAAACATTACAAGACTTCTTTATCCCAATCATTTTGACAATATTTTATTTACCATTTCTATGGGTTTTCCTTTTATATATGAAATATGAAGAAATATTCGTAAGACTTCAATTTTTTGTCGAAGATAAAAAGCTCATTCCCATTACAAAATTTTCTTTAGTTTTAAATTTTAGAGCACATGAAGAATTGATTGATGAATGGTTTCATCATATCAAAATCCATAAAATCGCAAATTATAAACAACTATTCGATTCATTTACTATCATCAAACACAGAAATGTAAAAAGGAAAAATTTAGTTGATATTCCTATCCCATTGGGAAGTGGCTGGAATGTATATCAAGCAGAAAATTTCTTAAGTGCCTATGAACTCCAAGTTAAATATTCTGATATTGGCGATGAAATTTGGTTTGGATCTAAACTAATTAAACTAGATGAAGTGTTTAATTCTTCTACATTAACCTACTATATCCAAGGCACTGAAGATATTGTAAAAAAGTTGAAAATTAAAGTATTTATCTATGACCTTAATCTTATGAACAAACATCTAAGCATCTTCATTGAAGTGATAAACTACCTGCTCAAAAAGTCACTTAATGTTAGTTTAAGTCAAGATCAAATTAATAATATAGGACTTACGCATTGACGGATTCAAAAAAGTATTAAAATACTTTATAAAGTATCTGTGATTAGACGAATTAAACATGCTTCTACAGCAACTTGTACATTACCCATTTATATGGGCTTTCTCATGACAGAACCGAACTCTATTAGCTGCACACAACTTGCCGAGACTTATAATATCTCGCATGATAGTGTAAATCGCTTTCTAGAGCGTGAAGACTACACACCTCACGACCTATATCAAGAATCAATTCAACATATTGATAATAATAAACTTATAGTCAGTATTGATGATACTGTTTTAGATAAACCATATAGTCAACATATGGACTTGGTTAGCTATTTTTGGTCAGGCAAACACCACCGATCCGTCAAGGGTATTAATCTCATTACCTTGTATGCGACAGATCAAAATGGTCAAAATATTCCAATTAATTTCCGAATTTATGACAAATCTGAAAGTAAAACCAAGAATGATTACTTTATGGATATGTTAAGTGAAGTACTCAGTTGGGGTGCAAAGATTCAATTTATTACAGGTGATAGTTGGTATTCATCGACTGGAAATCTAAAAACCATAAGAAAATATGGTATTCGATTTATGTTTGGTATCGACTGTAACCGTAAGGTTTCCCCAGAAAAAGGACAATGGTTTCAACTGCGTTTATTGCCAGATTTCCATCAGGGTCAAGTGGTCTGGCTCAAAGATTTTGGCTTTGTACAATTATTTAAGACTCAGTTAAAAGAACAGCAGAGGTTTTATATTGTGCATCAAGATGAAGATGATTTATTGTCCTTTGAGGGTTTTCATGAATTACATTCAAGTCATTGGAAAATAGAGCAATATCACCGGGTGATTAAACAGGTTTGTCATATTGAAAAGTTTCAAGTAAGACGATCTAAACTGATTTTGAATCATATTTTTTCAGCCTTGATGGCCTACGTTGAGATACAAAAGAACCAGTTTGAGCGGATCTTTGAAAATGTATATCGTTGGCAGAAGAAATTATTTAGACCAATTATCAAAAACTTCATTGATGACTTTATTCTCGATAAAAATCATCTGCTACCACAGAGAATCTATAAATAATAGTGCGTAAGTCCTATAATATTTATAGCTTGGAAAATTTTGTAGACATCTTACATGATAAACAAATTGAATTTCGTTACGAAAAATTTGATCATTCAGCTACACCAGCATGTGAATTCGTATTCTCAATAAAAAATCCCTCCTAACCTCGCTTTAAAAAAGGGAGGAACCACACGAATCCGCAACCGCGATCAAATTCATGGCAAGTCCCCCTTTGTAAAAGGGGGATTTAGGGGGATTCAGTAGCTAACTGATTCAAACAATACTGATAAATCACTTCCACCACACTATCCAATTGCTCCACCAATTGCCCATTATCAAACCTAAACACCTTCAATCCAAGTTGAGCCAGAGCATCATCCCTCATCCGATCTACTTCCAAACCTTCATCTGTAAAGTGCTGACTACCATCACACTCAATCACCAAATTGGCAGCAGGACAGTAGAAGTCCACAATGTAATTTAAAATTGGATTCTGTCTATAAAACTGCAAACCTAATATTTGCTTACCTCGAAGTTTTGACCATAGCAGCTTTTCAGCATCGGTCAGGTTGTTGCGTAAGTCACGCGAGGCTTGTTTTAGGTTTTTATTATAGGGTTTCATTGTTATTCTCTTTTTAGAATCTCTCCTAATCCTGAGCCATATATGGCGCAAGGACAAAGAGGGGGACTCCACGTAAACAAATAAATTACGTGACAGCTCCTCCCTTTTTCAAAGGGAGGTCGGGAGGGATTTAATTTATCAAATATGCGCCCCTTTTCTAACCCATCACTCCTAAATCATCCGCTTTTACACTTTTAAGTCTGCAAAATTCATCACTTTCATGAATAATAGACCAATAAATTTATCTCCCAAATCAATGACTATTGGTATTCCAATGAAGAAACTCATGAACGGTGCTGAAAACATCGTTGTCGAAATGTGCAAAGGCTTTGTCCTGACACATCCAGAACTGGCATTTAATGAATCTTATAAAATCATTTCTCGAAAAGAAAAACACCAAAATGTCGCCCTGATCAGTGGTGGTGGTAGCGGTCACGAACCAGCGCATGTAGGCTTTGTCGGTCAAGGCATGCTGGATGCTGCTGTATGTGGGGACGTGTTCGCCTCACCTTCACAAATTCAGGTTTATAAAGCCTTGCAGCAAGTGGCGACTGACAAAGGCGTGTTGATGATTATTAAAAGCTATTCTGGCGATATGATGAACTTCCAGAATGGTGCTGCCTTAGCGACTGAAGATGGCATCAAAGTTGATTACGTAAAAGTCGCTGATGACATCGCAGTAAAAGACAGCTTATACACTGTCGGTCGTCGTGGTGTTGCCGGTACAATCTTCGTGCATAAGATTGCCGGTGCTGCTGCCTCTAAAGGGTATGAACTAGCACGTGTTAAAGAACTGGCACAAAAAGCTGCGAATAATGTGATTAGCCTTGGTTTTGCCTTTACCTCTTGTACCGTTCCAGCCAAAGGCACACCAACGTTCATTTTAGCTGATGATGAGATGGAGTACGGTGTTGGCATTCATGGTGAACCGGGGATCCGTCGTGAAAAAATCCTGCCGTCTAAAGAACTGGCGCAACGTATTATCGATGATCTGTTCCTCGATCGCCCTGACATGCAAGAAGTTGCTGTTCTAGTGAATGGCTTTGGTTCAACGCCAATGCAAGAGCTGTATGTCTTTAATAATGATGTGTGCGAACATTTGGCGCGCAAAGGCATCAAGATTTACCGTACTTTTGTCGGCAACTACATGACCAGTATCGACATGAACGGTGCTTCGGTGTCATTGCTAGCTGTGGATGATGAACTAAAAGGCTATTTAGATGCAGAGGCGAACACGCCCGCTCTTAAAATGGATGGTTCAGCAGCACAGCCTTTAATCTTCTCAACAAAAAATGCCGCAGCAGAAGATGTAATAAATACGGAAGTCGAAACTCAGCCCGAACATGCTGAAATTCAAAATGAACAGTTCACGATTGAAAATATGCGTTATGTGGTCGATGTGATGGCTGCCTGCATTATCAAAAACGAAGTGCCATTCTGCGAGCTGGATGCCCATGCAGGTGATGGTGACTTTGGCATGAGTGTAGCTAAAGGTTTTAAACAGCTGAAACGCGAATGGCAAAGCCTGATTCAAACCCAGCACATGGATGAATTCTTGCTAAATAGTTCAATGATTATTATGGAACACTGTGGTGGTGCATCAGGTCCAATCTGGGGTTCAGCATTTCGTGCAGCGAGTAAAGCCATTCAAGGTAAAACCACATTAACTGTGGCAGATTTTGCCGAGATGCTGCAAGCAGCAGTGAAAGGTATTCAAGTTACCGGTGAGCGTTCATTTGGTCGTGGAGCAGTTGTTGGTGACAAGACCCTGATTGATGCTTTAGTGCCATGTGCAGATTCCTGGTCTGCTAATACCGATAAAACATTTAAAGAAAACTTTGTGTTGGGTGCAGCCGCTGCGGTAAAAGGTGCGGAATCGACCAAATATATCGTGGCGCGTATGGGTCGTGCCGGTACGGTCGGTGACCGTAGCTTGGGCTATCCGGATGCTGGTGCGCATGGTTTAGGTGTGATCTTTACTGATATTGCTGAGCATATTAAATAATTAAAAATCCCTCCTAACCTCCCTTTAGAAAAGAGAGGAACCACGCGAATTTAATATTGTTATTTGATCCATATGGGGTCCCCCTTTGTAAAAGGGGGATTTAGGGGGGATTCCATTCCTTTATTTAAATCTCTCCAAAAACTTCTCCAACTCCTCCGTCATCACGACTCTTTTTCTACCCTTTAATTGATCTTTATCCAGCAAACCTTCTGAGTCTACAACTAGCACTTTATGTCCATCCTGCTTTAAACGATCGACACCTTCAAACAGCATTCGGGCACCCACATCATGTATCAAAGTGAGATTGGTCAAATCGAGAATAATGGTACTTTTACCTTCAGGTTCATCCTGCAAAATGCGTAGCAGCATTTCAGACTCAGTAAATTGAAGCACTCCACGCAGTTCATAAACCACGACGTTATTCTTTTTCCCCACTGTGTAACGACTTTGCAAAATGGTCTGTGCTGACGGCGTACCTTCCATTAGATGCAGTCCCATATCGTGCGACAGATTTTCAAAGATTCTGACCCCACGCACACTATTACCATGCTCATCAATTTTCGGAGAAAATACCGCAATTCCCACTTGCCCTGGCAGCACTCCAATAATGCCACCTGCCACGCCACTCTTGGCTGGAATACCAACTGTAGTCAACCAGTCACCGGCAGCATCGTACATACCGCAGGTCAGCATGACACTGAGTAATTGCCGGACTAAAGCCCGATCCAGCATGCGCTTCCCTGTCTTGGGATGCACACCACCATTGGCCAATATGCTGGTAATCACGGCCAGATCTTTGACGGTGACCTTAATCGCACACTGCTTGATATAGCCATGCACGATTTCTTTAGGATCTTCATCCAGCACACCAACAGTACGCAGCATGTAACCAATCGACATGTTACGAAAAGCTGTTTTAATTTCCGAATTATAAACTTGCTCATCAAAAGACAATTCCCGTCCTGCCAGTCCACTAAGAAAACGGCGTAACTGTTCAGCACGTGATACCGTTTTCTTGGCAGGAATTAGGGAATGTGTAGTAATCGCGCCAGAATTAATCATCGGGTTTTTGGGAATATTGCGTTCTTTTTCCAACGAAATCTGGTTAAAGGCCTCTCCCGAAGGTTCCACACCCACTTTTTCCAGTACCTGTTTTAGCCCTAGCTCCTTGATTGCCAGCGCATAAGCGAAAGGCTTGGAAAGCGACTGCATGGTAAATTCAAGGTCATCATCTCCGGCAGAATAGATAGTCCCGTCTACGGTCGATAGCGAAAGCCCGAGCTTGTCAGGATTAACCGACGCGAGTTCAGGAATGTAATCTGCCAGTGCGCCTTTTTTATTATCATGGCAAGCAGAAAGCACATGGTTCAAGTAATCCGGTACCGGCGTTTTCACGGCAAATGCTCCCATCTCAATATTTTATATCATTTTTATTAAAACTGAATACTGAAGGCGGTTTTGCTACTTTTATGCAGTTTTATGTTGTGAAAATGGGATATGGGCAAAAGAGATAGAAAAAATAGAAGACTTAACTAGACTAAATAAGGAATCTTAAAATAGATAAATCATAAAGATGAGCACATTATTTTCAGATTACAGGTCTATTTCTATCAAGCAATAAACCTGTAACCGATGACAACCAGCTTGATCTTTCAAGCAGATTATTTCACCTTAGTTTTGCGAATCATCTTATACAACACTTTTGGCGATAGACGTGAAACTAAAACACCTAGTTTTTCTTTAGAGCCACCCACCACGATATATTCTTCGCCACGTTTCAATGCTTCTACAGTCTGACGGGCAAAATCAGCCGGTTCCAGACCGTTTTCAATTGCTTCATCCTGCTTGGCCTGAGGTTTACCTTCCCCATTTAAGGCGTTAAAAGATACATTGGTTTTAATAAAGCCCGGGAAAATCACGGATACCTGAATACCCTGATCTGCCATTTCAGCGCGCAGGCTGTTGGCCCATATATGAATCGCGCCTTTGGCTGCTGAATAAGACGCTCGATATTGAGTTCCAAGTAGACCGGCCACACTGGAAATAAAGGCAATCCGACCAGATTTTTGTCTTAAAAATGTCGGTAAAACGGTTTTGGTCAAAAACACCTGAGAGAAATAATCGACTTCCATAATGGCGCGTTCAGTCTGCATGGTGGTTTCCTGAATCAGGGCACGCTGACTGAGTCCGGCATTATTGATTAGCCAATCAATGCGGCCTTTCTCACTCAGCACCTGTTCATAGGCTGTGCGTACCTGATTTTCATCAGTAATATCGGCTACGATTGAGATGTGCTGATCAGGATTCACCAGTCTCGTACGGACTTTTTCCAGTTCTTCCAAACGTCGTGCGGTCAATACTATCTGCGCACCTTGTGCAGCACATTCTTCGGCCAGTGCCTTACCAATTCCTGAAGATGCTCCGGTAATCCAGACGACTTTTCCCTGTAAATTTTCTAGTTTTGCCATTAAATCCTGTCACCCTCTTTATATGAATATGTGCCTGGCGGCATTTCATCTTCCAGAAATGCCAGCAACTGCTCAAAATAATAACTCATGGTATCCGCATCATAGAGGCTACCGAGTTTATCAAAACGTTTATAACCCAGTTGTGTGGTCAGGTGAATCACACCATTCAATGTTTTATCCACCACCACATTAAATTTCAGCATCTTTTTTGGTTCACGCACCAGATGCGTCACTCCTTGATCCACCACTTGGATAAAAGCCTTCAAGGCCGGTGAGACATACTGATTATTGCCACTTTTCATCTGCTCCACGCAGCCCAGCAGTTCCGTGATCAGCATGCGCTCTACCGAATAGCGAACAAAATATCCGTCCTCATTTTCATGGGTCATCTTGTACAGATAGTTCACCATGGGAATCAGTCGGTCATTACCAAAAAACGAAACCGACCACGGCATATATTTGCGTGTGGTTTCTAAAATCTGTTGAATGACTTTTTCAGATTCCTGATCTGGGGAGCTAGAGAGCTGCACCACACGACCAAAAATCTGGTCAATAATTTCACAGGCAATATCGGCCAGATTTTCACCAAGCAGTTTGGCCAGACTTTCCTGTTCGCCAGCATTAAATCGGGAATGCAGGTCTTTAAAGCGTTGATGGGTATCGGGGTGAATCTTGAGAGAAATGCTATAGCTCATCTTGTTATCCTTTTTTTAATCGTCTGCGATGAGTCGCGTTTTTATCAACCTATCATACGTTGAGTTCAGGCAACTGCCAATTGGCGAAAGTTTGCTTTTGGTTAAGCTGCCGCATGGCTTGATTTTTTTGCTACAATAGATGCAATTTTTTATCCACTTTTGATCTGTTTAGACTATGACTGATTCAGCGCAAAATATTGCTACGACCTACGATCCGACCGAGATCGAGAAAAAATGGTACCAAACCTGGGAAGAGCGCGGTTACTTCAAGCCGTCTCAAAAAGGTGAATCATTCTGTATCATGATTCCGCCGCCAAACGTCACTGGTAGCTTGCACATGGGTCATGGTTTTAACAATGCCATCATGGATGCCTTGACTCGTTATAATCGTATGTCAGGCAAAAATACCTTATGGCAGCCAGGTACTGACCATGCGGGTATTGCAACCCAGATGGTTGTTGAGCGTCAGTTAGGTGCTCAAGGCGTAAGCCGTCATGATCTGGGCCGTGAAAAGTTCATCGAAAAAGTTTGGGAATGGAAAGAACAGTCTGGCGGTAACATTACCCGTCAAATCCGTCGTCTGGGATCTTCAGTAGACTGGTCACGTGAACGCTTTACCATGGATGAAGGTTTATCCAATGCCGTTAAAGAAGTGTTCGTGAAACTGCATGAAGAAGGCCTGATTTACCGCGGTAAACGTCTGGTGAACTGGGATCCTAAATTGCAAACTGCCCTGTCCGACCTTGAGGTAGAATCTGATAAAGAAGAACAAAGCTCATTGTGGCACTTCAAATATTTCTTTGAAGATAAATCGCTTCGCACTCAAGATGGCAAAGACCATATTGTCGTTGCCACCACTCGTCCAGAAACATTACTTGGTGATACTGCGGTTGCGGTCAACCCTGAAGATGAGCGTTATGCACATCTTGTCGGCAAAAATATTGTATTGCCAATTACTGGCCGTACAGTTGCCATCGTTGCTGACGAATATGTTGAAAAAGAATTCGGTACAGGCTGTGTGAAAATTACGCCTGCGCACGACTTCAATGACTATGAAGTGGGTAAACGCTGTGGTCTGGCACTGATCAACATCTTCAACAAAAATGCCGAAGTTCTGGCTGAGTTTGAATATATCGAAAAAGCGGGCGAGCAGATTTCTAAAACCATTCCTGCTCCTGCAGACTACATCGGTTTAGAGCGTTTTGAAGCGCGTAAAAAGCTGGTAGCTCAAGCTGAAGCTGAAGGCTGGTTAGATCAAATCCAACCTTACACCCTGAAACCACCTCGCGGGGACCGTTCAGGCGTGATCGTTGAGCCATTACTGACTGACCAATGGTATGTGAAAATCGCGCCACTGGCGAAACCAGCGATTGAAGCGGTTCAAGACGGTCGCATCAAATTCGTTCCTGAACAGTACAGCAATATGTACATGGCGTGGATGAACAACATCCAAGACTGGTGTATCTCGCGTCAATTGTGGTGGGGTCACCGTATCCCTGCTTGGTACGATGCTGAAGGCAACGTATATGTTGGTCGTGACGAAGCTGAAGTTCGTGCGAAAAACAACATCCCTGCCGATGTTCAATTGAAACAGGATGAAGATGTACTGGATACCTGGTTCTCTTCAGGTCTTTGGACATTCTCAACTTTAGGTTGGACTGGCGATGAAGCAAAAGACAAAGAAAACTACTTCTTAAATACATTCCACCCAACAGATGTATTGGTGACAGGTTTTGACATCATCTTCTTCTGGGTTGCACGTATGATCATGCTGACCATGTACTTCATGAAAAATGAAGATGGCACACCACAAGTACCATTCAAAACTGTGTATGTACACGGTCTGGTACGTGATGGCGAAGGTCAGAAGATGTCTAAGTCTAAGGGTAACGTACTTGACCCATTAGACCTGATTGACGGTGTTGATCTGGAAACCTTGGTACAAAAACGTACTTTCGGTCTGATGAATCCAAAACAGGCTGCGAAGATTGAGAAATCTACCCGTAAAGAATTCCCTGAAGGTATTCAGGCTTATGGTACTGACGCAGTTCGTTTCACATTCTGTGCACTTGCCAACACTGGCCGTGACATCAAGTTCGACATGAAACGTGTTGAAGGTTACCGTAACTTCGCCAACAAAATCTGGAACGGTACACGTTTCGTGATGATGAACGTGGAAGGTCAAACCGTTGGTCAAACTGCACGTCCTGATCTGTGGGAATTGCCTGAACAATGGATCGTAAGCCGTCTGCAAAAAGCAGAACAAGCGGTTCAGCAAGCATTCGCGACTTACCGTCTTGATCTTGCTGCTCAAGCGATCTACGAATTTATCTGGAATGAATACTGTGACTGGTATGTCGAGCTGACCAAACCGGTTCTGAATGATGAAAGCGTATCTGAAGAGCGTAAAGCTGAAGTTCGTCGCGTATTATTGGCTGTGATGGAAGCGTCTTTACGTCTTGCTCACCCAATCATGCCGTATCTGACTGAAGAAATCTGGCAAACGCTTGCTCCTAAACTGGGGATCTCTGGCGAGACTATCATGCTGGCTCAGTACCCTGTTGCAGATGAAGCGAAGATCAACGAACAGGCTGAAGCAGACATGCAATGGCTACAAGGTTTGATCGGTGCTGTACGTAACATCCGTGGTGAGATGGGCTTAGGTAATGCTCGTTTGTTGCCTGTTCTTCTTCAAAACACGACTGATGCGGAAAAAGCACAGATCACACGCATCGAAGCGTTATTTAAAGCATTGGCGAAAGTTGAAAGCATCACTTTCCTAGCTGATGGCGAACAACCACCGTTGTCTTCTTCTTCTGTTGTTGGTCACGTATCTGTATTCGTTCCAATGAAAGGTCTGATTGACCCGAAAGCGGAATTGGGACGCCTACAAAAAGACTTAGACAAGGTTCAAAAGCAGCATGACCAAATTGCAACTAAACTTGCAAATGAAGGTTTTGTGGCAAAAGCCCCTGCTGCTGTGGTTGAAGGCGAGAAAGTAAAACTTGCTGAGTTTGCTGATCAGTTAGCGAAGATTAAAGCGAATATGGAGCAAATTGCGGCGCTTTAATGTGTTGTTAGTTTGATCTAATTTGTAGTATAAAGGGCTGATTATTCAGCCCTTTCTTTTTTAGCTAACGGGACTCTCATATCTACCAAATAAGGAGGAAATAGTATTCCAACACGTTTATTTTTTTCATTAAATCCTAATCTAGCAGTACTTAAAAGATGTTCAATTTGCGGTCTAATTTTTACATCTAATTTACTCAAAATATAGTTTATAAAATTTTTCACAACTTCGTATTCATCATAAATAGACGCTATATTCATCGTTCGAATTGAAACACCTATACTCTTTTCCCAAAAATCTTCATATTCCTCAAAAATAGGCATTTTATTATCAAAATATACGCTGCCAAATGCTTGTTTATTAACAATTACATTCCCATGAAGTAAATCATTCCTTTCATTCATCAAAGTATGAAACCTTTTACACTCCTCTGTTGTATAATCAACATTAGATGAAAATCCATTACAATTTAAATGCAATGATTGAACTCTAATATCTATAGGCTGTCTAAGAGTAGTTTGATAGAGTCTGTCATTTGATTTAATTTCAGGCTTAGCTAATATAAATAATAAGAAATTTACAAAAGATTCTGCCATAACAGGCAACATAGCTCTTAAACCAAAGACTTGCCCAACTGCAAAATCATATTTTTGAAGTGTTTGTGTCCATTTTTCTTTAACTTCCTCAAACTCCAATTGATTTTGAGTGATCTTTAAATCTATACGATCTTGCTCTAAGTTTAAATTCAGCTCATTTAACTTTATAAAACTTTGTTCAATCGTAGACTTAATACGATAATACGGATTAATAAATTCAGTCCATTTTTCCAATGACTTTTTAGTTATAGATATACCTTGTCCATAATTTTTAAAATCTCCTTTGATTTGGCTAATGAAGTCGAACTTATTTAGTCCTAACTCGATAACTTCACCACTAACATGTATTTCTGTTCTGAAATTATGTCCTTGAATATGAACTAGTCCTTTAGGGGAATCTAACATCCAATCCCAATGAATTAAATTATCTGAATCATCATTTTTTAATATTGTTAAAATTCCATTGGGATCACCATATTTTGCTGATAAATAGCAAAATAAATCAATTGGTTTGATCTCATTTGTGATTTCCCAAATTTCGCCTTTTTTTGAACTATCATTTAATTTTCTTTTATCTAATAATTCTACAATGTCTAAAGGATTAAATTCTTGTAATTCCAAGAAAAAATTTTCCATTTAATTATCCAAATAACATAACTCCTTGTGATAATACATTTTTCTATTATTTATCAAAAGGCTAGACCGTCACTTAAAGATAATTTTTTTCATAGTTCAAACCCTCACCCCAGCCCTCTCCCATAGGGAGAGGGAGCGTTATTTGATTTAATTCTTGTATGAATTTCACAATGGATTCCCCTCTCCTTTTAGGAGAGGGTTAGGGAGAGGTGCTTTTATTTTAGAAACCCTCTTCCCCGCCTTCTCCCATAGGGAGAGGGAGCGTCATTTGATTTAATGCCTACATGGATTTCAAAATGGATTCCCCTCTCCTTTTAGGAGAGGGTTAGGGAGAGGTGCTTTTATTTTAGAAACCCTCTTCCCCGCCTTCTCCCATAGGGAGAGGGAGCGTCATTTGATTTAATGCCTACATGGATTTCAAAATGGAGTTCCCTCTCCTTTTAGGAGAGGGTTAGGGAGAGGTGCTTTTAAATTTCTTTCATTATAAATTCTACCCTCACCCTAGCCCTCTCCCTGAGGGAAAAGGAGCCTTCATTACTCATCCTTTTTTCAGTTGTGAACACACCTGCCATAAGTCTTCTAAAACCACATCCGTCCTCCCCAACACATCATGATTCCAATAGCGCACGACCGTTAAACCTAAAGCCTCTAAAAACTTAGTCCGTTCAACATCATATTCTTTTGCATCATCCGTTCCATGCTGACCGCCATCTGACTCAACAACCAAACTAATTTCATGACAGTAAAAATCTACAATATAAGGTGTAATCACATGTTGACGACGGAATTTCAGATTCATAAAACGTTTGGCACGAAGCAGTTGCCACATGAGGTGTTCTGCATCGGTGGCGGTGTGGCGCATGGATTTTGCGAATTCTAATAATTGGGGTTCTATTTTCATTTTATTTCTTCTTAATATAATTCTTATTATATGATACATAATGGAATTCCCTCTCCTCTTAGGAGATGAGCAGCACTGCTGCGCAAGGGAGAGGTTTGCTTTAATTCACTACACATATTCCACAAATCCTCCAACACCACATCCGTCCGCTCTCCTCCTAGGAGAGGGTTAGGGAGAGGTAATTCTAATTAAGTTAAAGCATCCCATGCCTTAAAAATATCTCTAATCCACTCACCTTTTTAATATACATCAGGCGTTCTTTTTCTACTTTAATCTGCTGCTTTATAGTAGAAGTATCTTCATCAATTTGCTTATACAGATCAGCAATTTGAACTTTTCCCTTTGCTTTTTTTACTGCAATTCTGGTTTTCGATGACCAGACCAATCTATGAATTAAGGTATCAATCTGTTCTTGTAACTTCTGGCTCTGCACATCCAAAGCCAGTTGATACAGCTTGACTTGCTCTGCACTTAAACTCTTTTGCGAAGGATCTCGATCTTGCTCAATCTGAAGCTGCATTTTTAGTAAAGCAAACAGATCCTGTTCTGCATAGGCCTCGTTGGCACGTTGCAACAATTCAGTCTTTTTAATCTTCTTTACATCATTCGCTTCACGATCCGGATGAATCGCCGCAGCAATCTTTAAATATACAGATTTCACTGACTGCTCTGCCATCGCAGCCGCCTGTTCCTGTTTTTCCTGCTGGCGTTTTAGTTTGGCCTGCTCGCGGATTTGCTGAAAATGATCAGAGGCCCATTCTTCAAATCCCTCAGCATCAGCCGGATCTGGGACATTTTCATTCTTAAAAAACCTTTCCAGTTCATTGGTCTTTTTTTGGCTTTTTCTGAATTGAGCATGTTCAGCGCGTTGCTGATAATAGATGAAGATTTCATTGACCTTATTGGCTTCTTGCGCTGACATCGCTTGAGAATCTTGCAGATAATCTGCCAGGTATTGAATCTTCTCATCCAGCACTATCAACTCGGCCTTGGTGAAATCTGTTTCCTGTAAATGCGTCCAGAGCTGTTCGAGCTGCTCAAACAACACACCATGCAATTCATGATAGACCGGCATGAAAGTTTTATGAGTATATTGCTGTAGGTCTTCTTCAGCCTGTTGCCATTGTTTTAACTCCAACTTCTGCTGTTCGATTTTATCAATCAGACGATCCAGCTTCTTCTGCTGTGGCGAAAGCGCTGTGAATGGCTGGATCATGGTTTTTAAGTCAAAGAGCATGGCAGCAGAAAGACCCAAGGAAATCTTATCTATATTAATTCTTTCAGCATTCGCCACAAAGTTCTTTTCACCTTAGGCTATTGAAATTTGTATCAGAATTAAAAAAAGCAGAACTAAGTCTGCTTTCTCATCCAGATTTTTGTTATTCCAGTACCACACGGCCATTTAAGGACTGCACTGGACGGTTATTTGGATGTCCCATTAACTTGGAAAATTCTGAAATCTGTGTCGCAGAAGCCTGCTGGATTTCTTTCAGAATCAACCAGCGCACGCCTTCGGAACATGGTGGTGTGGTCAGTGAACCGCTAAAGCGATAATAATCCAGATTCTTAGGCAACATCTCATTTACAGGTTGCGGGTTCTTCAAGACGACTTTTTCACCTTGCTTTTTCGGCAAGCGGTTCCACATACGTTTTAGCATCGGATTTTCTGTACCTTGCTCAAACATCATCGCCACTACAGCAAGTTCACCTTGAGCATTGGCATGGACAAAATGAATCTCTAGAGGATAGCTCTTGCCTTTAATCAGGTTCTCACTTGGGCTATGCAGATGAAACTGTTTCAGCACAAAAGTTTCACCATCCAGCTGTAATTCTCCGCCTTGAGCAAAGTCTACCTGAACGGTATGACCTTTATTTTCGATTGCGTGAATCATGGTGTTATAGCTAAACTTGAGCGGTTCCAGTTCGGCTTTGACAGTTCGTTCGATATTGATTGGTGACTGGTTCAGTCCATTACAGGCTGAATATTTCTGGTTTAGAGTCGACCATTGCTCAGGCTGCGTATAGTTCCAGTCTGTATCTGCAAATACCGCTGTACTTAAGCCCATAACCGTTAAAAGCGTGAATATCTTTTTCACAATACATCCTTTCTTGGAAGTCAAAATCAATATTTTTAATTTAAAAAACAGATTTTTAGCTTGATCTAATCACTATATTTTTCAGGCCACAACATACAGAAATTTATAAGTATCAAGTTATTTGATTACAAATCATTAAATAGTTCTCATTATTCCTAGGAAATTGCTCAGATTTTATCTTGATATATTTCAGTAGGATATTATTTGTACTGATTGAAAGTCATACAAAGAAAAATGTGAACTGGTTCAAATTTATTCTGTTGAATAATCAATCAATATTTACATGAAATATCTATCTTATTTTCTTAAAATCGCTATATCTTTTACTCATAGCGATCACATTCAAAAAATATAATTTATTTTTATTCAAAAACTTACACAATTACAGCAGCAAACTAACAGCCGAGATTGCTAGACTTAGAACAAAGAGTGATCTGGAATAATAACAATGGACTGGGCCACCATATTTATAAATGATACGACCTGGGAATTTGCCACAGAGATTTTGCTGCGCTGTGTAGTCATGTACGCGATGATTATCCTGTTTCTGCGGCTGACAGGTAAACGTGGGGTACGACAACTTTCGATCTTTGAAGTCACCATCATTCTTGCCTTAGGTTCTATTGCCGGCGATCCGATGTTTACAGAAGATCTTCCCCTGATTCAGGCAGCACTGATCATGTCGGTGATCATTTTCCTGTATCGTCTGACCACCTGGCTCATGATGAAATTTCAATGGTTTGAAGACCTGCTCGAAGGCAAACCGATTCATATTGTGGAAGATGGTTTACTGGTCATTGATGAAATTAAAAAAGGCAAAATGTCTCATGATGAATTCTTTGCTGAGATGCGTCAGCAAGGCATTGAGCATTTGGGTCAGGTGCGCTTAGGTTTACTGGAAACAGATGGTAAATTCAGTATTCTATATTTCCATCCAGATGATGTTCGGCATGGGCTCCCGCTTTTCCCTAAATCCTGCTGCATTGTCAAAGAAGTCAAGCCAGAAGAGCTTTATGCCTGTATTTATTGCGGTCAAGTCCAGCATTTAAAAGAAGCAGAACAAACTTGTCCACGCTGTCATTCTCATCAATGGGCAAAAGCCATGAATAGCCACCGGATTACTTAAAGCTGCTTAAGCCGCTGCAAATGATCAAAGATTTCTGGTAATTGCTGAATCTTATATTGAATATGTCCGGCATCCGGATGGAAACCTTGCATCCACAAAGCATGCATACCTGCGGCTGTTGCGCCTTGAACATCATTGACAGGATGATCACCAATATAAAGACATTGTTCTGGCTGTACGCCTAAACGCTCTGCGGTAATCTGGAAAATTTCCGGTTGCGGTTTATTAAAGCCGACCAGACCTGAACTGATAATCTCATCAAAATACTCTGCAATACCTAAACCGCGAATGGTATTTAATCGGGTCTCATGTCCGCCATTGGATACAATGGCCAAGCGATAACCTTCAGTTTTAAGCTGTTTTAATACTTGCCCTGCTTGCGGCATCTCTACGGCGAAACGTCCAAACTCGCTGAACCAGAACTGCGCTAGCTCCTCTAGATCTGGTGGAGTTAACCAGGATAATTCCTGCAACAATGCATATGCAGCTGAAGCGCCAATACTGCCATGAGTCAGCAATTCCTTTTTCGGATAACCGCCATTATCAATGCGTCGTACAATTTCGATAATTTTCTCAAGCTCAACCTGTGCAAATGCTGAAGCATAATATTCTGCCAGATAACGGCTATAGGCCTGTGTCGTCAGGTCACGATGCGTCAAGGTATTGTCAAGATCGAATAAAACAGCTTGAATGGTCATAATTTAAAAAGGAATAGAGGATTTTCTGTCATGGTAACAGCTGGGAACTTTCAGGATTAGACCTAAAATTGCTAAGTTTTGTTGTTTCAGGCATAAAAAAGCGATGCCGAAGCACCGCTTTTATTTTGTTCTAAAATTAGAACTTGTATTCGACGCCTGTACCAACCACTGGTTGTTTAGTTTCTAATGAACCTTGTTCAAGTGTTAGATAACCTGCATAGCCATAAGCTTTGACTTGTTTAGAGAAAGCATAGTCTGCACCAACAATAATTTGTTGTGCTTCATAATCAGCTTTAGCCGTAGTAAATTCAGTCGTGTTCTGGCTATATTGACCTTTTACTGTCCAGTTTTTTGCATTTGGCAGGTTGTATTCTGCACCAATTAACCAGCCTTGTGCATCATCAATAGATGCAGCTGCAGCATCATTACCTGCAACACCTTCAACTTCTGAAGTTTGGTATAAAGCACGTAGAGACAGACCACCATCAAGGTTTACACGACCAATCGCACGAATAGTGTTCGCTGCAGCAAATGCACTACCTGCTACCCCACCTGTTACTTCCGGAGCAGAAGCATTTACAAAACCACGACCTGCAAAGTTTGATGGAATCGCTTTGTCATAACCAAGACCTAAAACTACAGGTTTGCTGTCATAGACTACAGATGCTGACCATGCATCGCCTAAACCACGGCCTGCAACTTTAGAACCACCATTGGATTTAGATACACCACTCGCTTCACCAGTTGCTAATAGTGCAGTCGCTTTAAGTTTACCTTCACCTACCGCAAGAGCTGGAGCTTCATAAACTACAACGTTATCAATACGGTTTTCACCAGTAAAAATACCTGCGACATCGGCTTTATTATCAATATAGTTATTAAAAGTATCTACAACCGCAGAAAGCTGTTTTACAGGCGTATCAATTTTACCTACTTTTAAAGCACCCAGTTTTTCATCTTTTAAACCAACAAAGATATTACGCGGTACAAAAGTATCATTACCCTCGCCACCCTGACCATCATCTGTATAGAAGGTTAATTCAGCTTGATAAAGTGCGCTTAAACGGTCAGTCAGTTTTTCATCACCTTTAATACCGATGAATGAATTATTGCTATTTAATTCTACAACGTCACGGTTCTTACCTACATTGTCTTCAGGTAGGTAATCTGCAGTTACGTCAATTTCACCATAGAAAGTTGGTGCTGCAAATGTAGTCCCCGCTAAAAGGCTGAGTGCGATTGCTGTTGCTAACTTAGTTTTCATTAAAAAATCCTTTAACTTATTTTGTTACAAATAATACACACGGCGCCTATATTACAAAATTATTAAAAAAATATTTACATATTCTTTTTAATACTTTAGGTGGGGAGTCAATTAACCTATTTATTCATAAGAGATTTTAAATATTTTTTGCTACTTTCATCCATCGGAAAATAGGAATCAGGCAAAAAATCGCGATGATTACGATCAAATTTAGATAGTTTTGGTAACCCAAAGCGTCCCCTAGTAGCCCGCTCAGGCTATAAAGTCCCCCGCTTATAGTAGCCATCAAGGCGACCTGAAAGGTGAAATCAGTCCCTGCCAGATGCTTGCGACTGTATTGCATCACCAAGGTCAACATAACGACTAAGAGCATGGCCGATATCATATCCTCGACAGCATTAATGAGATAAATGATCCAGTTTGCTACTTTGTTTTGGACTTCATATTGTGCAGCCAGCCAGGCATAAGCGATTAGACTGAGTATTTTCAGAATAGAGAAAATCATTAAGCTCCAGCTACGAGACCAGTATTTCAAACACCAGCCAGCTAGCCCTGCGCCAATCAACGCTGCAAAAGCGCCGAGCATGGTGACATAAATACCAATCTGGCTAAAACTCAGTCCCAAATCGACCATCAAAGGTTTTAATAATGGCCCAGACAGACCATCCGCCACTTTAAAGGTTAGTAAAACCAGCAGCCATTTCGCCAAGGTATAATCAGCTAAAAAATATTGAAAATAAGCTTTGATTCTAGTCCGAGCAGGTAATTTTTCAGATGATGAAGAAATCATCTTTTGGTGATCCGGCTCTTTAAACCATAACACCGGTAAAGTATTCAGAAAGACCAGAGCTGCCAGCAGCAAAAAGGTCATCTGCCAATGCAAAAAATCGAGTAACCACAGGATTGCCCCGCCTCCAACAATAAAGCCCAAGCGGGAGCCAATCACCTGAAAGGTATTGCCCCAGTGCTGTTGTTCATTTTTTAGAATATTGACTGCCAGTCCATCTGTAGCAATATCCTGAGTAGCGCCGATCCCATTCATCACTAACAACGTGATAAAAAAGGTCAGCAGAAACAGGGGCTGGTTTAAGGCTTGGATCGGCAAGAAGGACAGCCCAATCAGTACAGCGACAGAAAGCCATTGCAAAGGAATAATCCAGCTTCGATAATGACCTCTAGCTTTTGATCCATGGCGATCAACTAAAGGTGCCCAGAAGATTTTAATCGACCATGGCAGCATGAGCAGGCCAAAGCCACCAATATGTGCCAGAGATACGCCTTCAGCTCGCAGAATGACCGGCAAGGCATGGGTCATAAATCCGACCGGAAGCCCCTGTGCCCAATATAGGGAAAACAATAAAATATAAGTATTCCGCATATTCAGCGCAGGTCCTTAAGGTAAAAATGCTAAAAGCATCCATCATCGCTATACATTTTGCCAATGATCCAGATTTTACAACAGTCTAATATGATCAAAAATAAAGAAAAATACGTTTCAGGATGAGACATCGATGAGTACAACACGTTTCCCAAAACTCCCTCCATTGGTTCCCTCCCGCGGAGGTAAACTGAGCCAAACCCTGTTTAAACAGCTATTTTTGGCTCAAGGCTGGCAGCTCAAAGGCGAGTTCCCTAACCTGCCTAAAGCAGTAGCGATTATTTCCCCGCATACCTCGAATATCGATGCCTGGCTAGGTTTTAATGCCCTACTTGGTCTGGATATTCAGATTACGATTTTTGGTAAAGACAGCCTGTTTCGTACTCCGCTTAAACCCATTCTGGAATGGATCGGTGTGGTTCCTGTAGTACGCGATACACCGCAAGGCCACACCCGACAAATTGTTGATGTGATTAATAAGACAGACCGAATCTGGGTAGGTATGGTACCGGAAGGTTCTCGCAAGGCGCCAGAAAAAATCCGCAGTGGTTTTTATCATATTGCCAAGGCAGCCCATTTGCCGATTGTGATGTTTTCCTTTGACTATGACATCAAGACCGTTCATATCCTCGGTGTATATCACCTGACAGGTGATTATGAATATGATCTGGAACAGATCTATAAGTATTATGAAGGTAAATTTTCGGCCAAAAATCCGGATTGGGTCGCCAAGCCGTTACAAAAGCTTTTGAAAAAAGACTAGGCAAAACTGGCTTTTTTTGATGTGATAGCCTGAATTTTGTTGATTTAATCGCCAGTTTTTTATAATGAAATTAACCCGTTATGCTCTGATTGGCTGCTTGGGTTTAAGCCTTGCAGCATGTGATAAAGCTACTAAAACCCCAACAACCTCTACTCCTCTTCAGGCTCGTGAACCTGTGGTGGCTATTGCGCTTGGTGGTGGCGGTGCCAAAGGCTTTGCCCATATCGGGGTACTCAAAGTCCTCGAATCGCACGGCATCAAACCGAAGATTGTTACTGGAACCAGTGCCGGAAGCTTCGTGGGTAGCCTGTATGCCAGCGGCAAATCTCCTTATCAGTTGCAGCAAATCGCCTTGAACTTTAAAGAATCCGATATTCGTGATTTAACCCTGAACCGCCAAGGGATTATTGCCGGACAGAAACTGCAGGATTTCGTCAATAAAAATGTGGCGAATAAACCGATTGAACAGTTCCCGATTCGCTTCGCGGCAGTGGCAACCCGCCTAGACAATGGCCGTAAAGCTGACTTTATCAAAGGCAATGCCGGACAAGCCGTGCGTGCCTCTTGCAGTATTCCGAATGTCTTTGTGCCCGCTGTAATTGGCGGTACAAAATATGTCGATGGCGGTCTGGTTAGTCCAATTCCAGTAAAAACGGCCAAAGATATGGGAGCAGATATTGTTATTGCCGTAGATATATCTGCACGTCCGGACAGCAATAAAGCACTCAACATGTGGGGCGTACTGGACCAGACTATTAATATTATGGGTCAGCAAAGTATCAATGAAGAACTCAGGCAAGCTAATATCGTGATCCAGCCTAAAGTAGGTCATATTGGTACGCTGGATTTAAAAGCCAGCAATGAGACCATTCTTGAAGGTGAAAAAGCCGCGCAACTGAAAATCCGTTCAATTGAAAAAGCCATCAGTGATTTTAGGCAGTCTCCGGCTGCATTCAAGCCTGCACGACCGGCAAAATTTTAATCAGAAATTTTTTATATTCATCTGCTGCAGCATCTGCTACATTGGAAGTAAATCATATAAAGATGATGATTAATTAAATACTTAGCAATATAGGTCACGATATGGAATTAGTTCTTGAACCTTGGCACTGGTTTGTATTGGGAATACTTCTTATTCTGTCAGAATTACTCCTGCCCGCTTTTGCTGCCCTCTGGTTCGGGATTGGTGCCATTATGGTCGGCATTCTGTACTGGATGTTCCCGATGATGGGACTGACCACCCAGATCCTGACCTGGATCATCCTGTCTGTTCTTTGTACCTTGCTCTGGTTCAAGTTTATCAAGCCGCTTTCTATCGACAAGACCAAAGCCGGCTTGTCGCGTGAGGCCACTATTGGCCAAATTGGCATGGTGATTCAGACCGATCTTGAACAGGATCAGATTCGGGTTCGTTTTCCGCTACCGGTTCTAGGCTCGGATGAATGGGATTGCCGTGCTCTGGATAAAGTTCAGGTTGGGGATCGTGTCCGTGTTGTCGATATTCTGGGAAATGACCTGGTTGTACAGCCCCACAGCACTCAATATCAAAACGAAAAAGGTGAATAAATTATGTCTGCTGGCACTATCATTGTTATTGCGTTCTTGGCCTTTGTTGCGATTACCATTTTTAAAGGTGTACGGATTGTTCCACAAGGCTATAAATGGATTGTGCAACGTCTGGGTAAATATCACATCACGCTTAATCCTGGCCTGAATTTTGTCATTCCTTACGTAGATGAAGTGGCTTATAAAGTCACCACCAAAGATATCGTTCTGGATATTCCTTCTCAAGAGGTAATTACCCGCGATAACGCCGTCTTGCTGATGAATGCGGTGGCTTATATCAACCTGACAACTCCTGAAAAAGCGGTGTACGGGATTGAGAACTACTCATGGGCAATTCAGAACCTGGTACAAACTTCGCTACGTTCAATCGTAGGTGAAATGGATCTGGATGATGCCTTATCTTCGCGTGATCATATCAAGGCACGTTTAAAGTCCAGCATTTCTGATGATATTTCAGACTGGGGAATCACCTTAAAGACGGTTGAAATCCAGGATATCAAACCTTCTGTAACCATGCAGACAGCCATGGAAGAACAGGCAGCGGCAGAGCGTCAACGTCGTGCAACCGTCACTAAAGCGGATGGTGAAAAACAGGCCGCCATTCTGGAAGCTGATGGTCGTCTGGAAGCGTCACGTCGTGATGCAGAAGCGCAAGTCGTACTGGCAGAATCTTCACAGCGTGCGATTGATATGGTGAGTCAGGCAATTGGCGATAAGGAAATTCCTGTGGCTTATCTGTTGGGTGAACAATATGTCAAAGCCATGCAGGATATGGCCAAGTCTCCAAATGCCAAGACTGTGGTCTTGCCTGCCGATGTGCTGAATACCATTCGCGGTGTGATGGGACGTCACTAAATTTCAGAGATACTTCACAATAGGCAGCCAATTGGTTGCCTATTTTCTTTCAAAATAAGAAAATCTCAGCAAAGATTGTGAATTTATGGTTAAATTTCGCGTTTATTTTTGAAATCCTCTGGATTCGATGTTGCCTGGCTTTCGGATTAAAGTCTTTCGCATCTGTCATAATCCTTGTTTCGATCTACTGTCCAACTTAAAAATGGATACCGTATGAGCTCCCTAAATCCAACCTTAATTACCTTTCTTTTTTATATTGTCGGCATGGTCGTAATTGGCCTGATGGCATACCGCGCGACAAACAACTTTTCTGATTACATCTTAGGGGGCCGACGTTTAGGTAGTTTCGTAACTGCACTTTCTGCAGGGGCTTCCGACATGAGTGGCTGGCTGCTGATGGGCTTGCCGGGCGCAATTTATCTTTCAGGTTTGTCCGAAATGTGGATTGCGATTGGTCTGATTATCGGTGCCTGGCTGAACTGGCTGCTGGTTGCGGGCCGTTTACGGGTCCATACCGAAGTCCAGCACAATGCCCTGACCCTGCCGGATTATTTCTCGAACCGTTTTAATGATCAGAAAAAAGTGCTGCGTGTGGTTTCGGCATTTGTCATTCTGATTTTCTTTGCAATTTATTGTGCTTCAGGCATGGTGGCAGGTGCACGGCTGTTCGAAAGCATGTTCGACATGTCTTATAGTACAGCGCTCTGGATCAGTGCGATTGCAACCATCAGTTATGTGTTTATTGGCGGCTTCCTGGCAGTCAGCTGGACCGATACCATTCAGGCAACCCTGATGATCTTCGCCCTGCTTCTTACGCCAATCGTAACCATCCTGACTTTTTCAGATATGTCGCAAGTTACGCTCGCTTTGGAAGCCGCACGTCCACAGGCCATGAACTTGGTCGGTGATCTGAGTACCATCGCGATCCTGTCATTAATGGCATGGGGTTTGGGTTATTTTGGTCAGCCGCATATTTTAGTGCGTTTCATGGCCGCCGATTCAGTGAAGTCGATCCCAAATGCACGCCGTATCGGGATGACCTGGATGACGCTTTGTTTGGGTGGTGCAGTGGCCGCAGGTTTCTTTGGTATTGCCTATTTCCAGCAACATCCGGAACTCGCTGCTGTGGTGAATGCCAATCCTGAAACCGTATTTATGGAACTGACTAAAATTCTGTTCAATCCATGGATTGCCGGTGTGGTTCTGGCGGCAATTTTGGCCGCGGTGATGAGTACGCTTAGCTGTCAGTTACTGGTGTGTTCAAGTACCCTGACTGAAGACTTCTATAAATCATTCCTACGTAAAAATGCCTCACAAAAAGAACTGGTTTGGGTCGGTCGTTTGATGGTGCTTCTCATTGCTTTATTGGCAATCTGGATGGCTGGTAATCCTGAATCTAAAGTGCTGGGGCTGGTGGCGTATGCCTGGGCTGGTTTTGGTGCTGCTTTTGGTCCACTGATTATTCTGTCTCTGTTCTGGAAACGTATGACCTTGAATGGCGCTTTGGCAGGCATGATCGTTGGTGCATGTATGGTGATTCTGTGGAAGAATACTATTGGCGGAACAGGTCTTGGCTTTATTCCAGCCGGCATCTATGAAATTATTCCAGGCTTTATCTGTTCATGGATTGCGATTGTGGTTGTGAGTCTCTTAGGCAAAGCGCCAACAGCTGAAATTACGACACGCTTTGAACAGGCAGAACGTCTGTATAACGAAAGCAAATAATTCAATATAAAACAAAAAGAGGACTTTAAGTCCTCTTTTTTATGCTCGTTTTAAGCTAATTTCAAGAAGACTAGTTTTAAAATCAGCTTTTACGGGTCAGCAGGAACTGGGTAATCTGCATCAGGTCATCGGCTTGACTTTCAAAATGATTCAGTGCAGTCATGGCCTGATCATGTAATTGCTGTGCATAGGCTTGGGCTTTCTCTAAACCCATTAATGCTGGATAAGTTGACTTCTCCACCTGTTCATCCTTGCCCGCCGTTTTACCCAGCACTTCTGTATCAGAAATAATATCCAGAATATCGTCCTGCACCTGGAAAGCAAGACCAATCGCTTGCCCGAATTCACGCAATTTTGGAATGGCCAGATCAGTCCCTTCAAAGATCGTCACCGCTGCCATCATAATCGCTGCACTGATCAAGGCACCGGTTTTATTTCGGTGAATCGTCTCCAGTGCTTCCTGATCAATTTTTTTGCCTTCGGCCTGTAAATCCAGTACCTGACCATTGACCATTTTCGAGGAAGCAGTCGCCAGAATCTGCATCTGCTTCAAGACAATCGCAGGTTCTACTGCAGGCCCCTGATCAAACAGACGACTACCCAGAATTTCAAACGCCATAGATTGCAAAATATCACCCGCCAAAAGAGCCGTATCTTCACCAAAAGCAGCATGACAGGTTGGCTGACCACGACGTAACAAGTCATTGTCCATACATGGCAGATCATCATGTGCCAGTGAATAGCAATGAATAAACTCGATCGCAACTGCGGCACGGCGTACCGCAGCACTATTCTGATTCGGTTTTAAAGCGGCAGTGGCATAACAGAGTGCTGGACGTACCCGCTTTCCTCCTAGCATTACGGCATGATGTACTGCCGACTTTAACGGTTCCGGAATGGAAAAGGCTTCCAAAGCAGTCATTAAATCGTGTTGAATCCGTTGTTGTGCTTGAGTTAGTGCATGGGTTGATACGTCAGTGATAGATGACACATTCGCCTCGAATACGTAGCCAGAATAATAAAATGACAGTTTATAAGTGCCTGTCTGTTATCAGGCATTGTACCTAGAATTGCTTTGAATTTTCAGTCTTAAATCCAAATGTTGTTTCATAATTCTGTATTTAGACTGAAAATTTGAGGTAGAAAATCTGCATCAATAAAAGAACCACCAGAGAACTGATGGTTTTACTTAGGCTAATTTCTCAAGAAATAATTTTAAGAAAGAACATCTTCAGGAACACGCACCCAACCTTCCATTAGCACACGCGCACTACGACTCATGATGGCTTTTTTTACTTTCCATTCTCCATTTTCCTGCACTGCTTGCGCACCCACTCTTAAGGTACCGGAAGGATGACCAAAGCGGACTGATTCACGTTCACCGCCACCTGCAACACGATTAACCAAGGTTCCCGGAATCGCTGCCGCTGTTCCAATCGCTACAGCGGCTGTTCCCATCATGGCATGATGCAACTTACCCATCGATAAGGCACGGACCAGAATATCGCTATCTGTTTCAGTGACTTCCTTACCACTAGAGGACGTATAAGTCTTTGGCGGAGCCACAAAAGCGATCTTTGGCGTATGCTGACGTGTAACAGCTTCACTAATATCCTGAATCAGCCCCATCTGTTGAGCAGCATAGGCTCGGATGGTTTCAAACTTCACCAAGGCAGCTGCATCATTATTGATATGGTCCTGTAACTCGGTACCGTTATAGCCTAGATCTTCTGCCTTTAAGAAAACTGTCGGGATCCCGGCATTAATCATCGTTACTTCAAAGCTGCCAATATTCGGTACTTCCAGCGTATCGGTTAAATTTCCGGTCGGAAACATTGAACCGCCCTCGGCATCATCATCGGCAGGATCCAGAAATTCAATCTGTACTTCGGCTGCTGGGAAAGTTACGCCATCCAGCTCAAAATCACCTAATTCCTGAACCTGACCATTCTGCATCGGTACATGGGCGATAATGGTTTTCTGAATATTCGCCTGCCAGATTCGCACCGTACACAGCCCATTTTCAGGAATACGTGCAGGATCGACCAGGCCATTGGAAATCGCAAATGCCCCAACTGCTGCAGTCAGATTGCCACAATTACCACTCCAGTCCACAAAAGGTCGATCAATCGATACCTGACCAAAAAGATAATCCACATCATGATTTTCTTGCTGACTTTTAGTCAGAATCACGGTTTTGCTGGTACTTGAACTGGCACCGCCCATCCCATCAATCTGCTTGCCATATGGATCCGGGCTGCCGATCACTCTTAATAATAACTGGTCCCGAATTCGGCCTGCCTGTTGTGCAGCAGCAGGTAAATCGTCCAGTTTAAAGAACACCCCTTTACTGGTGCCTCCGCGCATGTAAGTGGCCGGGATTTTGATTTGGGCAGCGAAACTCATGAATACTTTCTTCCTCTGGCTTGTCTTTATTCTGATCAAAATTATTGAATATTTGTGAGACGAGTATAATCGGTTTAAAGCCAAGTAGTCGCCTTGCCCGACCTAAGTATAAAAAAACAGCATTTGTGTCGAGTTAAAAAAACAGCAAACTCATCAGTTACATTTTCAATAAAATTAATATATTGATTCACATATCTTTTATTCTATTTATTTTTATAATTTTTTTTTATAAATACGATAATAATATTTCATCCAGACGGGTGCTCTAGGCTTCTTATCTTTGTTCCATTACAATCTTTATACCTATTTCTTACATTGTCGGGCTGAACACTTTGAATAACGAGTCTTCACAACTTCAGCGTGGCTTAAAGAACCGTCATATTCAGTTGATCGCCATGGGCGGTGCAATTGGCACAGGCTTATTCTTAGGTTCCGCACAGGTGATCCAATCTGCGGGTCCTTCTATTATTCTTGGCTATGCCATTGGTGGCTTAATTGCATTCTTAATCATGCGTCAATTGGGTGAGATGATTGTTCATGAACCTGTAGCAGGTTCATTCAGCCATTTTGCTTATAAATACTGGGGCAAATTCCCTGGTTTCCTTGCGGGTTGGAACTACTGGATCTTATATATCCTGGTGGCTATGACCGAGCTCACCGCCGTTGCAAAATATATTAATTACTGGTGGCCTCATATTCCAGCTTGGACCTCAGTCCTGTTTTTCTTCATCGTAATTACGCTGGTCAATCTCGGCAATGTAAAATTCTACGGTGAATCAGAATTCTGGCTATCCATTGTAAAAGTGACTGCGGTCATTTCCATGATTGTCTTTGGTCTCTATCTGATCCTGACTGCTGATGCTTCTTCAGGAGCTTCTTTCAGCAACCTTTGGACAGCAGGCGGTTTCTTCCCGAATGGCTTTGAAGGCTTATTCTATATGCTGGCCTTCCTGATGTTTGCCTTCGGTGGTATTGAACTGATCGGGATGGCGGCAGCAGAAGCTGAAAATCCAGAAAAAACTATTCCAAAAGCGATTAATCAGGTTGTATTCCGTATTCTGGTGTTCTATGTAGGTGCGTTGACCATTCTGTTATCTTTAGTGCCTTGGAACCAGCTGGAACTGGGTGGTCTGGATAAAAGCCCGTTTGTAATGATCTTTAGCCAATTGGGGATTGACTGGGCAGCACATCTGCTGAACTTCATCATCCTGACAGCTGCACTTTCTGTTTATAACAGTGGTATGTATGCTAATAGCCGTATGCTCTATGGTCTGGCACAGCAAGGTAATGCCCCTAAAATCTTTAAGACTGTGAACAAACAAGGCGTTCCAATTCCTGCAGTTCTGTTCTCTGCCCTGCTGATTTTCGGCTGTGTACTTCTAAACTACTTTGTTCCTGAAGATGCCTTAAGTCACCTGATTTATGTAGTGGTAGGTGCACTGGTACTGAACTGGGCCATGATTAGTCTGACTCACTTCAAGTTTATGCAAAGCATGAAGCAGTTAGGACAAAAGACCAGTTTCCCTGCATTGTGGTCACCTGCAAGTAATATTCTGGTTTTAGCTTTCATTGCGACCATTCTTTACATCATGTGGACACAAGGCTTTAAAGAATCGGTACTGATGCTTCCGATTTGGGTCGTGATCATGTTTATTCTGTTTAAGGCACTGCGCCCTAAGAATTAATCAAAAAATCTTTTAATCGATGATTTTTAAAGTTATTGCTTCGGCAATAACTTTTTTTTTGCATTTTTTACAGTACAATAGCCTTTTTTCGCGCCCTTAGCTTAACTGGATAGAGCAGTTGCCTCCTAAGCGACCGACGTGGGTTCGAGTCCCGCAGGGCGCACCATCCTTTCAAAATGTGATCTATACTTCAAAAAATTAGCGTTAATCTTCATATTTTTAGAATATTTTTTATACAAAAAATCATTTTTTCTCCATTATTTTATTTCTTTTACTTTCAAATACTTATTTCAAAATAAGGCCATTTTTTGGTGCAAAAACTCTATTTTGGTGCTTTTTTAGACTAATTAGTTTTTTCTAGAGCATTTACTCTTATTTTAATTGTGCTATTTTTGTCACATGGAGTAACAAATGATTGCGGATAAATACCCGAAATCTCCAAGAATTCAATAAGTGCAAACAACAACGCTAGATATAAATTTGTACCTCAAGGAAAGACGTAAATGAAATTAAAAACATTAACTACTGCAATGATTCTTGCAACTGTACCTATGACAGGCGCATTTGCAGCAGCACTAGATCGTTCAGGCCAATCTATTGCAGCCTTCCTACAACCTGGTAACTATTTTGAAGCAGGTATTTCTGTTTTAGATCCATCTGTATCTGGTAAAGCTAATGCAGGTTATACACCTAACGCTGCTATTCCTGCAGCTTTAGCTGGTCTTGAGAATACCTCTCTATCAGACATGGGCGAAGATTATTACTTCCCAAGTGCAGCATTAAAGTTTCAAGTAGCTGATAAATTATCAGTGGGTCTTTTATACGATCAACCTTTTGGTGCTGATGCAGCCTATTCAGTTGGTGATGCTGGAGCAAACCCAGCATTAGCAGGCTTGGGGCTTCCAGCTGCATTATTTGCTGGACAGGGCTTATTGCATGATGGCCAAGAAGCAACTGAAGTAGAAGTTACAACCGAAAATTTAACGTTCCTATTAGGTTTCCAACCAACTGAAAACTGGAATCTATATGGTGGTGCGGTATACCAGACCGTTAAAGGGAATGTTCAACTACGTGGTACCGCATACGGTTCTACTATTGCATTAGGCCAATATAATGCAGATATGAAGAAAGATTCTGCAGTAGGCTGGATTGCAGGTTTAGCTTACCAAATTCCTGAAATCGCATTAAAAGCATCTTTAACGTATCGCTCTGAAATTGATCACGAAGCAGCAACGAATGAATATGGTACAAGCTTAATTTTAACTGGTTTAGTTCCTGGACCAGGTGCGGTATATAACGAAAACACTACTACCAAAATTACAACTCCACAATCTGTAAACCTTGATTTCCAAACTGGTATCATGGCTGACACAGTCGCTTTTGCTAATGTGCGCTGGGTAAACTGGGAAGATTTTTCAATTCGTCCTGAACAGTTTGGTACAGTTTCAGAAGCTTTAGGTGCCGCAGGCTTAACCCCAGATAATCCAAATGGTTTTGACTTAGTGGGTTATACAGATGATCAATGGTCAGCTACTGTAGGTGTAGGCCGTAAATTTAATGAAAAATGGGCAGGTAATGTCTCTGTAGGTTGGGATTCAGGTGCAGGCAACCCTGTTTCAACTTTAGGTCCAACTGAAGGTTACTGGAACGTTGGCCTAGGTCTACAATTCTCACCTGCTGCAAACTACTTTATCGCTGGTGGTGTGAAGTACTTCTGGTTAGGTGATGCTAAAGCTCAACCTGCATCAATGTTTGGTACAGGAAACTCTGTGGCACAATTTGAAGATAACCATGCTTTAGGTTATGGCTTAAAAATGGGCTATCGCTTCTAATTCCTGTTAGTTAATAAAAACCACCTTCGGGTGGTTTTTATTGTCTCATTTATATTTTTATACACCCGTATACTATTCGATGCTTTTATCACCAATCAAATTTTGCCTAAATTTTGTTTTTAATATATTTTGATAAAAATTATTATTTGTTTATTTTCATTAAGTTAATCAAAAAAATATAGTATAAATACTCTAAGCAATCATTTTTTATAACCGCCATAGTTAATTTCTTGGACGAAGTGGAGCATTTACTCTTTTTAAATTTGTGTTACTTTTCCACAACTTTTATTAATATTTATGCAACATTGTCAAGGATGAGCCATGAAGCTTAAGCCAATCTCTATCGCTATTCTTCTTTCTAGCCTGCCTACTTCTCTCGTGTTCGCTGCCGGTTTAGACCGTTCAGGCCAGTCTATTCAGGCTTTTTTACAACCTGGTAACTATACAGAAGCAGGAATTTCTGTTCTTGATCCAACTGTGAAAGGGACATCTAAAGTATCTGCTTTTGAAGGTGAAAAAATTAACGACATGGGGGAAGATTACTATTTCCCCTCTGCTGCAATTAAAGTTCAAGCAACAGACAAAATTTCTTTAGGCTTGATCTATGATCAACCTTTTGGAGCAGATGCAACATACGCTGAAACTGCTGGTTCTTTTGGTAATGGTGTAGAAGGTACATCAGTTGATGTTGACACACATAATTTAACTGCCCTCATTGGTTATCAACCTACAGAAAACTGGAATTTCTATGCTGGTCCAGTGTGGCAAACTGTTGAGGCTGATATTAAATTACGGGGGGGTGCTTATTCTTTATTAAGTGGCTATAACATTCAGCTTAAACAAGAAGAAGCCTTTGGATGGCTTGCTGGATTTGCTTATCAAATTCCTGAAATTGCATTAAAAGCTTCTGTTACCTATCGTTCAGAAATTAAGCATAAAGCAAAATCTTCTGAACAGTCTGATTTAGCTCTTTTAGGACAACAACTTCCTGATGCAGGTCATCCTTTAAGTCCAGCAAAACCATTATTGGCGACTTTAGGTGAAAGAGAAAGTACTGTAGAGGCGGTTACACCTCAGTCGGTAAATATTGATCTGCAATCAGGTGTCGCTCAAAATACTATTGCTTTTGCAAATCTTCGTTGGGTTCATTGGGATCAATTTGCTGTAACACCATCTTTACTCGCTCAAGCTTCAGCCTTGGCAAAAGGAAAAGCACAAAATCTGATCGATTACTCTAATGATCAATGGTCAGCAACAGTCGGTGTAGGTCGCAAATTCAATAATAAATGGTCAGGTTCAGCTTCTGTAGGTTATGACTCAGGTGCAGGCAACCCTGTAACGACTTTAGGTCCAACTGAAGGTTACTGGAATGTAGGCTTAGGTGCTCAATATAGCCCTGCTGAGAATTACTTTATTCAGGCTGGCGTAAAATATTTCTGGTTAGGCGATGCCCAAGCACAAACTGGCGGTACTATTGTAGGTGATTTTGAAGACAACCATGCCATGGGTTATGGCCTAAAAATCGGCTACCGTTTCTAAGCAATAAAGAGTTTTACTCTAATAAAAAAAGGCACCCTTTGGTGCCTTTTTTTAATTTCAAACTTAAAAATTAAGCTGGAATATTACGTACCGATGCATTACGGATTGCTTCTTTCAATGCGTCATAACCATAAATTGGCGGGAATTGCGGGAATTCTGCAATCACATTCTCTGGTGCGTCGAACAGGAAGCCATGATCTGCTTCACCCAGCATTGTGGTATCGTTATATGAATCACCGGCTGCAATCACACGGAAATTCAGACCGTGTAATGCTTTCACTGCCTGACGCTTCTGATCTGGCTGGCGAAGTTTATAAGCAGTGATCATGCCCTCTTCATCAGTTTCCAGCTTATGACAGAAAATCGTTGGCCAGCCTAGTTGCTTCATTAAAGGATGAGCAAATTCATAGAAAGTGTCAGACAGAATAATCAGCTGAAAATGAGTACTTACCCATTCTACAAATTCCTTGGCGCCTTCAAATGGCCCCATATCCGCAATCACAGCCTGGATATCATTTAGACCCAAACCATGCTGTTTTAAAATATTCAAACGCTGGGTCATCAACACATCATAGTCAGGAATATCACGTGTCGTTGCTTCGAGCTCTTTAATACCTGTTTTTTTAGCAAAATTGATCCAGATTTCTGGAACCAAAACGCCCTCTAGATCTAGACATACGACTTCCATGAAGCATCCCCTCAGTTGTATTGAAAAAATTTTGCCCTATCATAGCTGAAGAAAAAGATTTTGCACTGTTCTTTTTTAAATCTGTTTTTTTCATAAGTATTTATTTTTTAGTGATAAGTAGCTTTGGGCATTTCTATTAAAATAGAATAAATCTGAAATAAATTCATATAGGCCACGTCATTTCCAAGCCTATGTCGCCAGGACTCATATGACCAAAATCCCCACTATTGCTATGGTAGATGCGCTCGCATCTGAATATGCAGATAAATCACCAAGTGAAATTTTAGCGCTTGCTCTCGACCAGGAAGGCGAAATTGCCATTTCATTTTCCGGTGCAGAAGATGTCGTACTGATTGATATGGCATCCAATTTAGGTAAACCTTTCCGGGTATTTAGCCTGGATACAGGGCGTCTGCATGCTGAGACTTATCAATTTATTGAAAAGGTTCGTCAGCACTATAATATTGATATCGAAATCTGCTTCCCGGAAACAGAGGAGATTCAACAACTGACGACTGAAAAAGGTTTGTTCAGTTTTTACCGTGACGGCCATCAGGAATGTTGCGGAATCCGCAAGGTGCAACCTTTACGCAAAAAACTGGCAACTTTAGATGGCTGGATTACCGGTCAGCGTAAAGACCAAAGCCCGGGAACACGGAATGACATTCCGGTGGTTCAATCTGATGAAGGTTTTTCTGGTCCAGGCAAACAGCTGATTAAATATAATCCCCTTGCCAACTGGTCTAGTGCAGATGTGTGGAATTATATCCGAATGATGGAAATTCCATACAACCCACTACATGAAAAAGGTTTTATCTCCATTGGCTGTGAACCTTGTACCCGTCCTGTGCTGCCAAATCAGCATGAACGTGAAGGACGCTGGTGGTGGGAAGAAGCCACCCATAAAGAATGTGGCTTGCATGCCGGGAACTTGAAAAAATAATCTTAAAAAACCATCCGTTCGTCGGGTGGTTTTTTTGTGAACCAATCGGCTACAGAAAAATCAGTACCTTTATGCGACAAAATCGCTATACTTTGTAATGTGATACCAATAATTCTAACAAGGTTGCTTATACATGAGCAGCTGAAGAAAATGCAGTGAGGCAATCTACGCTATGCGTCCATTACATCCGATTGACTTTATTTTTTTGTCTTTAGAGAAACGGCAGCAGCCTATGCATGTAGGCGGGTTATTTTTGTTTCAAATTCCTGACAATGCACCAGCCTCTTTTATCCGGGATCTGGTGACTGATATTCGCAATTCCAAATCCTCACCGATTCCTCCATTTAATAACTATTTAAACGGTTTATTTTGGGATGAAGATGAAGAATTTGATTTAGATCATCATTTTCGCCATATTGCCTTACCGAAACCTGGGCGTATCCGCGAGCTGCTGACTTATATTTCCCAAGAACATAGTGCACTGATTGACCGCGCTAAACCGCTTTGGACCTGTCATATTATTGAAGGCATTGAAGGCAACCGTTTTGCCATGTACTTCAAGATTCACCATGCGATGGTAGATGGTATTGCAGGCATGCGTCTGGTAGAAAAATCACTTTCTCATGATCCACATGCGAAAAGTATTGTGCCACCTTGGTGTGTAGAAGGCCCACGAGCAAAACGTCTGAAAGCGCCGAAAGTCAGCCGCATGAAGAATGTGCTACAGGCGATTAAAGGACAGCTGGAATGTACACCACGAGTGGCTTATGAATTATCGCAAACCGTACTGAAAGATATGGGGCGTAATCCAGATTATGTATCCAGCTTTCAGGCGCCAAGTTCGATTTTAAATCAGCGTGTTAGTACCTCACGTCGTTTCGCAGCCCAATCTTTTGAGTTCTCACGTCTGCGTCATATTTCCAAAGCTTTAGGTGTAACCATTAATGATATTGTGCTGGCGATCTGTTCAGGTGCCTTACGCGAATATTTACTCACACAAAATGCTTTGCCGAAAAAACCATTGATTGCGATGGTGCCGGCTTCCGTACGTAGCGATGATTCCGATGTTTCCAACCGTATTACCATGATTCTGGCGAATCTCGGCACGCATAAGGATGATCCTTTAGAACGCTTAAAAACGGTACGTCGCAGTGTACTCAGTGCTAAAGAGCGCTTTAAGCGCATGAATGCCAATCAAATTTTGAACTATAGTGCCTTTGTCTATGGTCTTGCAGGATTCAATATTGCATCTGGCTTAATGCCAAAACGTCAGGCATTTAACGTGATCATTTCAAATGTCCCTGGTCCTCAGGAACCCCTATACTGGAATGGCGCACGTTTAGAAGCCTTATATCCGGCTTCAATTGTACTGGATGGACAAGCACTGAATATCACGATGACCAGTTATATGGACAAGCTTGAAGTAGGTCTTACCGCTTGCCGTAATGCTCTACCAAAAATGCAGAATCTGTTGACTCATCTTGAAGAAGAAATTCAGCGCTTCGAACGGATTGTGGATGGTGAACCCGTCCCAAAGTTGAAAGCGGTCAGTTAGCCGCGGACGAATAAAATCTGGCAATGGACTGCTAAAAAGTGTGTGAGCACTTTTGCCAATTATTTATTGAAAAACAAAGGGGCAATTTAAGCCCCTTGATTTTATTCCTTTTACAGTTTGAATGAAATTCATATAACTGCAATCTATTTTGGTTTAATTAACTTTTAATAGTACGACACTGTTTTAATAACTGATGGCAAACAGAGCGAATCATAGAAGCTGTAATCTGAACTTCATTCCCGCGTTCATCCACAATATATCCTGCATGCACAGACTTTGGTTCTAATACGTGTTTCAAGCTTTTATTGATTACAACTTTACTCATACTCATCATAGACTCCTTTTGCTAAGCCTAGAACTGGGAGAAAGGCTTTGGCTAATTTGATGTTTCTAGTATTGTAAATATCAGTAGAGATGTAAAATTTCAGATGTAACAAGTGTTTAACGATATTCTGTTACAATTTCAGCTGAGAATGATATCGTATTGCTCTTGCGTGTATAAATTTTCGACCTGGAATTTAATTACACGATTAATAAAGTGTTCCAGATCCGCCACAGCTGGGGCTTCTGCAGTCAACAGCCGATCAATCACTGCCGGATGGGCAACGACAGTAAAGCCACTTTGTGATTCATAAGCGCGAGCATAGCGCAGGATTTCTCGAAAGATTTCGTAACACACTGATTCTGCTGTTTTCACATATCCACGTCCCTGACAGGTCGGACAGGACTCGCATAACAAGTGTTCCAAAGACTCACGGGTACGCTTACGCGTCATCTCCACCAGCCCCAGTTCAGACACCTGGGTGATCTTGGTTTTGGCATGATCACGTTCCAGCATTTTCACAAACTGGTTCATCACCTCTTCACGATGCTGCGCTTCCTGCATGTCAATGAAGTCGATGATAATAATACCGCCCAGATTACGCAGACGCAGCTGACGTGCAATGACCTGTGTGGCTTCCATATTGGTTTTAAACACCGTATCTTCCAGCGAGCGACCGCCCACATAAGAACCGGTATTGACGTCAATTGTGGTCATGGCTTCAGTCTGGTCAATCATCAGATAACCACCGGACTTCAGTGCTACACGGGTTTGTAGAGCCTTTTGCAGATCTTCTTCGACATTGTACAAATCGAAAATTGGTCGCTCGCCCGGATAATGCAGTAAACGGTCTTTCATGTTCGGCACGAACTCATCCACAAACTCTTTCAGCTTGCCGTGAATTTCACGTGAATCGATATAGATCTTTTCGGTTTCTTCATTGGCCAAGTCACGAATGACACGCTGTGGCAAAGGCAGCTCTTCAAAAATTAATGAAGGCACTGCGATGACTTTTTGTTTGCGCTGGATGTATTCCCATAGTTTAGCTAAGTAAGCCATATCCTGAGCAATGGCTTCCTCTTCAATGCCATCCGCAGCAGTACGGACAATCACGGAACCTGGCAGCTTGTGTTCTGCCTGAATACGCTCAATGATCGAGCGTAAACGATTGCGTTCATCTTCGGATTCAATCCGCTGCGATACACCAATATGATTGCCATATGGCATCAGGACCAAATAACGTGAAGGAATAGAAAGATCAGTAGATAGACGTGCGCCCTTGGTGCCGAGCATGTCTTTCATCACCTGAACGGTGAGAATCAGACCCGGCTGCAACAGCTCGAATACATTCGGCGTTGGCTGGTTACGTGGCCAGACCATGTCATTGATATGCAAAAATGCCGTTCTGGACAGGCCAATATCAACAAAAGCGGCCTGCATGCCCGGCAAGACCCGGACCACTTTCCCTTTATAGATATTCCCGACCAATCCGCGCTTGGCCGTACGCTCGACAAACAGTTCATTCACCGTGCCGTTTTCAATCAACGCCACCCGACATTCCATCGGTGTGACGTTAATCAACAACTCGTCAGACATAACAACACTCAAAACATTATAAGAATTCTTTTTCAGCAGTTAATTTAGTGCCTTAACCGTCTGCAATAACTGTACTGTTTCATATAGTGGCAAGCCCACTACATTCGAATAACTACCTTCTATTCTTGGAATATAACGCGCTGCAATTCCCTGTATTGCATAGGCGCCTGCTTTCCCAAGCGGCTCACCTGTTGCCCAGTAACTTTCCATATCATGGCTATTTAGTGGCTGAAATTCAACCTGTGTACGAACTACTATACTGTATTTTTCTTCTTTTGTGCGGACGCACACTCCAGTAAACACATCATGCCATCTCCCTGAAATTTTTTTCCACATTTCAAAGGCATGCTGTTTGGATTCAGGTTTCCCCAAAATCTCATTATTCACACCTAAACTGGTATCCGCAGCAATAATAATGGCATCCGGAAACAGCTTGGCCACCGCTTCCGCTTTGACTTGCGCCAGACGTTCGACATAGGCTGCAATGGACTCATTTTCCAGTACAGATTCGTCTACATCTGGGCTAGAGATCTCAAAGTTCAGCCCGAGTTGCTGCAAAAGTTCACGGCGTCGGGGTGAGCTGGAAGCGAGGATTAAATGCGCCATTTTCTCAAAAAGTAATAAAGCACTGGCCATATGATGACACTAGTCAGCATGGGAATCCAATGTCGTGCAAATGAGAATTGTACGCCGGTCGAAATCTGGGCAAAGAATATAATCATCAAATGTGCCAGAATCGCAATTGCCGTAATGACCCATAAATTAGCAAAGGTCAGAATACGGCGCTCACGGGTCAGGAAACGTGCCACAAAAGCAATGATGATAAAGCTAAGTGCATTAAGACCTAAAGGCGCATCAAGCAGTAAATCAATGAATATCCCGGTAGCAAATGCAAACCAGATTCCACACCAGGTCGGCTGACACAACACCCAGAACAGCATGATCATCAGCATAAACTGCGGGCGCCAGCCAGAGAGCGAATAAGATAAAGGATAGACCACCAGAACCGAGGCAAAAATTACCGAAATCATGATCGGCAACAAGGGATCCCGATGGGTTCTTGGTTTCAGTTTAGCGATCGACATGTGGCTGCTCCATCGCTAAAGAATCGGAAAATAACACCACTACATGATGACCACCAGCCAGTTGCGCGGCTGGAGTAACATCAATCTGGGCAAATTCACCTGAATTATGACGTTGTACTTTAGAGACGGTGCCGACCAGATAGCCTGCCGGGAAATGCTGTCCCAAACCCGAGCTATAGACTTTTTCACCGACTTTGATGTTGGCACTGGTCGGTACATATTCCATTTTCAGGCGTCCCAGATCCCCGGTTCCCGAGACAATGGCACGCATGCCAGTATGTTCCAGACGTACCGACAAGGAGTGTTCTTTATCAGAGAGCAGCATAACCCGGCTACTATGCGCATAGACATCAATAATCTGTCCCATAATCCCCATGTCATCCAGTACGGTCTGACCGACTTTCAGCTTGTTATTGGAACCACGGTTGATCACGATGATATGGCGTAGCGGATCAGCATCGGTACCAATCACCTCAGCAATTTCCATACGTCCATCAAGAATCAGAGAGGTATCTAAAAGACCGCGCAAACGGGTATTTTCTGCAGAAAGCTCTGCAATTTTTTGTAGGCGAACTTGCGCCTGCAATAGCTCAGCCCGCATCGCGGTATTTTCACGACGCAGTTGTGCTTCAGATTTGGTTTGTTGATTCAGCCATTCTCGCGACAGTACTGGATAGCTGGCCACGGCATAAATGGGATTATAGGCCGCGTACAAGACATCCCTTGCAGGTTGAACAACATGTGGCATGCGCCAGTCAAAGAACAGCACCACCAGACATGTTATCAGTGCAATGATAAAAGAGCGAAAAGATGGCGGTTGTCGAGAAAACAGATGTGCTTGCACCCGCCGAATCCTTGTCTTAGCCTACAAATAACATGTCATGATTTGGATTGTCGAAGAATTCGAGTACCTTACCACCACCACGAGTCACGCAAGACAGTGGATCTTCAGCAACCACAACAGGCAGACCTGTTTCTTTAGCAAGCAGCTTGTCCAGGTTACGCAGCAATGCACCACCACCGGTCAACACGATCCCGCGTTCAGCGATGTCAGAAGACAGTTCAGGAGGTGTTTGTTCCAATGCAGATTTCACAGCAGACACGATGTTTTGTAGTGGATCAGAGATCGCTTGAGTGACTTCATCCGAGTTCACCACAATCGCGCGAGGCACACCTTCAGCCAGGTTACGGCCACGAACTTCAATTTCCAGCGGTTTTGCACCTTCATCTGGAAGTGCCATGCCAACTTCTTTTTTGATCACTTCAGCTGTGGTTTCACCGATCACGCAACCATGTGCCTTACGTACGTAGTTGATGATCTGTTCATCAAATACATCACCGCCAATACGCAGCGAGTCTGCATATACACAACCCTGCAACGAAATGACTGCAATCTCAGTTGTACCGCCGCCCACATCGACAACCATCGAACCACATGCCTGCTCAACCGGCATGCCTGCACCAATTGCAGCAGCCATCGGTTCTTCAATCAGACGTACTTCACGTGCACCCGCATTATAAACTGCTTCACGGATCGCACGGCGTTCAACCAGTGTCGATTTACATGGCACGCAAACCACTACGCGTGGCGCTGGCGGGAATAAACGTTTTTCGTGTACCTTACCAATGAACTGATTTAACATGGTTTCGGTCACTTCGAAATCCGCAATCACGCCGTCTTTCATCGGACGGATTGCAGAAATATTTGCTGGGGTACGACCAAGCATTTGTTTCGCGTCAAGACCTACGGCAGCAACAATTTTATGTGAACCACTGTGACGGATGGCTACAACCGTCGGTTCATTTAATATAATGCCTCGTCCTGGCGCATAAATAAGTGTATTTGCAGTACCTAAATCAATAGCGAGATCTGGCGAAAACAAGCCTATTAGTCGTTTTAGAATCACGGGGACGTTCTCAGTTAAACTTTATATGGACGCAAGGTGGCCACTTTAACTAAATGTGATGATTTGGACAAGTCAATCGCTTATCATAACGCATGATAATTTGAATTTTTTTTAATACTGATTAGGTAATATTATGTCTACATCGGATGCACAGTCTTCTGCAGATTTAAATGCAGAAACAGTTTCAGCTATTGCCAACCTCGCAAGGTTATCTCTTAATGATACGCAATCTGCTGAATATGCTCAAAGTTTAAATAAAATTTTAGGCATGATGGAAACGCTGAAAGGCATCGATACTGACGGTGTTGAACCACTGAAAAGCCCTTTCGACCACCCACAGCCTTTACGTGAAGATGTCGTGTCGGAAAGCAATCATCGTGAGGAATACCAAGCAGTTGCACCTGCTGTACAGAACGGTTTGTATCTCGTCCCACGCGTGATTGAGTAATTACTACCCAGTTCATTCTTTTTATTAAATTAAACGTAAAGAATTATTTCCCATGACAGATTTACACCGCTTATCCATTCGTGAACTGACTGAAGGTTTGGCAAATGCTCAATTTTCATCCCGCGAATTGACTCAACACTATTTAAAACGCATCGAAAAAATTGATGCACAGGTCAAGGCTTATGTGACCGTGACTGCTGAACAGGCATTAGCTCAAGCTGATGCTGCCGATGCTGCAATCAAAGCCGGCAATGCCACTGCCCTGACTGGCGTGCCCATTGCGCATAAAGATATCTTCTGTACCCAAGGCATTAAAACCACTGCCGGTTCTAAAATGCTGGACAATTTTATCTCTCCTTACGACGCGACCGTTGTAGCGAAAGGTAAAGCTGCGGGCTTAGTCACACTTGGTAAAGTGAACATGGATGAATTTGCCATGGGTTCAACTTCCGAGTCTTCTTATTTTGGCGCGACCAAAAACCCGTGGGCACTGGATCACGTTCCGGGCGGTTCTTCAGGTGGTTCTGCTGCGGTGGTAGCGGCTGATCTGGCACCCTTCGCAACCGGTACCGATACCGGTGGTTCGATCCGTCAGCCAGCGTCTTTCTGTGGTTTGACCGGTCTGAAACCGACTTATGGCCGTGTATCACGTTTTGGTATGATCGCGTATGCATCTTCTCTAGACCAAGGCGGCCCAATGGCACGTTCGGCTGAAGACTGTGCTTACCTAATGAATGTGATAGCCGGTCACGATGCTAAAGATTCAACATCAATGGACAAAGATGTTGATGACTACGTTGCTAACCTGAACGGTACTTCTGTAAAAGGTCTGCGCATTGGTATTCCAAAACAGTACTTCAATGTTGAAGGTCTGGATGCAGACGTGAAAGCACGCGTTGAAGAATCCTTAAAAAAACTGGAAGAAATGGGCGCAACTCTGGTTGAGATTGATCTCAACATGACTGAAGCTTATGTTCCAACTTACTACCTGATCGCACCTGCAGAAGCATCTTCGAACCTGTCTCGTTATGACGGCGTGCGTTATGGCTACCGTTGTGAAGAGCCAAAAGATCTTCTCGACCTTTACAAACGCTCTCGTTCAGAAGGTTTTGGTGCTGAAGTTCAGCGTCGTATCCTGATTGGTACCTATGCCCTGTCTGCTGGTTATTACGATGCTTATTATGTAAAAGCACAGAAAGTACGTCGTTTAATTCAACAAGACTTCTTAAAAGCTTTTGAATCTGTCGATGTCATCGCTGCGCCTTCTGCACCGACTACTGCATATCGTATCGGTGCAAACCTGTCTCCGGTTGAAATGTACTTAGGTGACATCTACACCATCGCGGTAAACCTTGCAGGCCTTCCTGCGATTAATGCGCCTGTTGGTTTTGACAAAGACAACTTGCCAGTTGGCTTACAGCTGATTGGTAACTACTGGTCAGAATCTCAATTGTTGTCTGTGGTACACCAGTATCAACAGGCAACTGATTGGCATACTAAACGCGCTGCAATTGCTGAGGAGAATGCATAATGGCTAAAAACGCTGCTAAACCAAAATCTAACCTGATTGATGGTTGGGAAGTCGTTATTGGTATCGAGATTCACACTCAGCTTGCGACTAAATCTAAAATCTTCTCTGGTTCATCAACTGAATTTGGTAATGATCCAAACACTCAGGCGAGCCTAGTAGACCTTGCGATGCCGGGCGTATTGCCAGTACTGAACAAAGAAGTCGTTGATCTTGCGATTCGCTTTGGTCTGGGTATCGATGCTTACATCGACCAAGCCTCTGTATTTGCACGTAAAAACTACTTCTACCCGGATTCTCCAAAAGGCTACCAGATCAGCCAGATGGATAACCCGATTGTAGGCTTGGGTCATATCGACATCCAGCTTGAAGATGGCACGGTTAAACGCATTGGCGTGACTCGTGCGCACCTTGAGGAAGATGCAGGTAAATCGATTCATGACCAGTTTGAAGGCATGTCAGGCATCGACTTGAACCGTGCCGGTACGCCGCTTCTAGAAATCGTATCTGAACCGGATATGCGTTCTGTTGAAGAAGCCGTGGCTTACATCAAGGCGATTCATACACTGGTACGCTGGTTAGGTATTTCTGACGGCAACATGGCAGAAGGTTCGTTCCGTGCCGACTGTAACGTATCTTTACGTCGTCCGGGTCAACCGTTCGGTACACGTTGTGAGTTGAAAAACCTGAACTCATTCCGTTTCATTGAACAGGCGATCAATGTTGAAATTGAACGTCAAATGGAAATTCTGGAATGGGACGGCACTATCGACCAAGAAACTCGTCTGTTCGACCCTGTGAAGATGGAAACCCGTTCAATGCGTTCTAAAGAAGAAGCGAATGATTACCGCTACTTCCCTGATCCAGACTTGTTGCCTGTGGTGATTCCAGATGCGCAAATCGAAGCGATTAAAGCGCAAATGCCTGAGCTTCCTGCTGCTCGTCGTGCGCGTTTCGTGGCGGACTTTGGTGTGACTGAGTATGATGCTCACGTACTGACACTGACTCGTGAAATGTCAGAATTTTACGAAGAAGTGGTGAAAGCTGCTGGCGGTGCTGCACAAGGTAAGATTGCAGCAAACTGGGTGATGGGTGAATTCTCAGGTGCTTTAAACAAAGCTGGCCTAGACCTTGCTGATTCTCCTGTGTCGAGTGAGAAATTGGGTGGTATGATCGCGCGTATTGTCGATAACACCATTAGCGGTAAGATCGCGAAACAAGTGTTCGGCTTTATGTGGGAAGAAGGCAAAACTGCGGACGAGATTATTGCGGAAAAAGGCTTGAAACAGGAAACTGATACAGGCGCGATTGAAGCAATTATTAAGGAAGTGCTTGCTGCCAATGAGAAGATGGTTGAAGAGTATAAATCTGGTAAAGAGAAAGCTTTCAACGGTCTAGTAGGTCAAGTGATGAAAGCATCACGTGGTAAAGCGAATCCTGCACAAGTGAATGAATTGATGAAGAAATTGATTGGTTGATTTATTCGCTAATCAATTGATTTCGTGTTATAAAAACCTCGCTTAATGCGGGGTTTTTATTAGTAGGAAATAAGATGACTGGTAATCCAAAAATATGGCGTTACATGGATTTAACAAAATTCTTAGCCATAATTATAAAAAAAGAATTGTACTTTAATCGTGCTGACAATTATGAAGATATTTATGAGGGTGAACTTGCATCTGGTGATAAAGAAATCTTACAGAGTAATCCTCAGCTAGAAATCATTATTCAAAGAGATTCCACATTCATCAATTGTTGGCATGAAAATGAAGTCGAATCTGCTGCAATGTGGAAACTCTACGGTGGAATAGATGATGCTATTGCCATCGAAACTGATTTAGTTAGATTACGTACAAGCCTTCCTACTAGTATAGAAATACAGAAAGTGCATTATATAGACTATGACAATAATTCTATTATAAGAATGTGCTTAGAAAAAAATAATGGATTAAATGTTCAAGATATTTTGGCTTATAAGCGTAAATCCTTTATGCATGAACAAGAATATAGAGCCATTTATTGGAAAGTACCTGATAGCGATAAATTAGATCAAAGTATGACATGGGCTCACCCCAAAGGTATCAATGTGGCAATTGATTGTTCTATTCTGATAAAGAAATTACATATCTCTCCATATGCATCCCCCCTATTAGAATCAATCATAAAATCAATACTACAAAAATATGATTTAGTACATATCCCTATTATTAAATCTCAGCTATACACACGCCTAAATTAAATTTTAACTCATAATAGCGATTTTTAAATACATCTGGCTATCGAAACCACGTTTTACGTTTGATTTTAATTATCCCTCTCCCATAGGGAGAGGTTTTTAAAAATACAAACGAGTGGTAAATCATTCAAATTTCAAAAATTTAATCATACAATCAACAAAACACTTACACCAAAAACAACATGACCATCAAAAAAGTATCCTCTATCGCCAAACTTGAAGACTTGGGACGAATCCAGCTATCCAAGTCCTTCTTTATGCTTGATTTCCTATATAGCGAAATTGCCAATTGGTACGGTGTACCTAACTTCCCAGACCATCCAGAAAAAGCTATCTACACAGGTACACAACTGTGTAAGCAACTGCTCGAACCATTACAAGAAAAATTCGGACGTATTGCCATTCGATCCGCTTATCGTTCGCCACAAGTGAATCAACTTGGCAACGAAAAAGGACATAACTGTGCTAGCAATGAAAAAAACTTTGCCAGCCATATTTGGGACTATCCCGACGAAAAGGGTTACGGCGCAACAGCGTGTATAGTCATTCCTTCATTTCTAGAACTGTATGAAAAAGACCAATCCAACTGGCAACAACTTGCCTATTGGATTCATAACAATCTGAACTATAGCCATCTGCAATTTTTCCCAAAACTTTGCGCTTTTAATGTTGGCTGGCATGAACAGCCTGCACGGGAAATTTATAGCTATATTCAACCGAAAGGTTATTTGCTACGGGATGAAGCGGTGAATGAAGAGTTTGAGAAGTTTTCTCCTGATCTTATTTAATTGTTCCTCTCATCCTCTGCCTTCTCCCAGTGGGAGAAGGAGCTTTCATTACAAATTTGAAATCCCTCTAAATCTCCCTTTAAGAAAGGGAGACTTTGTCATGTGATTAAAATGATACACGGTGTTCCCTCTCCTGAGCGAGTTTTAAAGCATTGTTTTTAAAACGAAGCGTAAGAAAGGATGAGAGCTAGGGAGAGGATTTAAAACATGCTATAAAATCAAAAAACAAACCGAAGAAAAACAAAAACATGTCAAATTACATTATCTTACTTAGCATTATCCTGATCATTCTTGTGTTTATCATTGGCGCATATCAGTCAAGAAGACGTAAATCTATCAAACCACGTACACTCACAGCCAGAGAAAGCAAACTAGCCAACCTTGCCGATGGTATCGAGCTAATTTTCACACCCATTTTTTGGATCATTAAACTCATGATCGGGATATTCAAATCATAAAGCGGTTATTAACGATTTTTTTGAATTTGATCATAAAATCGTGTCTGTCCCATATTGAAAATCACTCAACAGGAATACAATCTGCATATTCTCCCATCCCGCCCTTATCATGTCGAAAAATCTCGCTACGCTGATTGGCTTAAGTGCCATTTTACAGTGGTCGTCTATCGTGGGGTTACTCAAAAAAATCAGTTTTAGTATTGGACCTGACCTGGCTGTACTCATGATGTATAGCTTAAGCACCCTGCTCTTACTGGCTGTTTTTGGCGTTCCCAAACTCAAAACCATACCCAAATTTTATCTGCTGAGTGCAGCTGCATTATTTCTGGTGTATGAAATCTGCTTTGCCTATGCCGTAGCACTCGCACAAACTGCACAGCAAGCCATTGAAATTAGTTTAGTGAATTATCTGTGGCCCAGTATGACCATTGCCATGCTGATTTTATTTCATGAACTGAAATTTCACAGCTTAGTAGTGGTAGGGCTCAGTATTAGTGTGGCAGGTATTTTTTATATCCAGACGGGCAACGGTGATATTCATTTAGCAACCGTCATTCACAACATACAAGCCAATCCGACCAGTTATATATTGGCATTTATTGGGGCGAGTTTATGGTCGCTATATTGTGTATTTACCAAAAAATACAGCCAAGGACATAACCCGATCGTGTTCTTTTTCGCGATGGTAAGTGTGGTTCTCTGGAGCAAGACCCTGCTGTTAGATCACGAACAACTGCCACAACTTCTTAATATTGACTTGAATATCATGCTGTATATGTTGCTGGTGTCAGTCGTAACTGGCTTGGGTTATGCAGCCTGGAATATCGGGATTAACCAGGGCAATATCGCGATGCTGGTCGCATTGTCTTATTTTAGCCCGATTTTTTCGTCTGTCATTTCCATGTGGGTACTGAATACCAGTCTATCCCACACCTTTTGGATCGGCACGATGATGGTCACCTTAGGTTCATTTATTTGCTGGCTGTCGACCAACTGGGATGAAATTCGGGACCGACTGTTTCCAGGCAAGCTTTATAAAACTTAAACCACATTTTTGCGGTTTAAGTTTGGCTGCATCTGCAATCCATTAACGGGTGATGCCTAGTTTATTCCACACGTCAGGTGTCAAAAACGTCGTGACCAGTTTGCTCATATCGATATATTTGAGTACACCACTTAGCTGACTTTTGATTTCCGGATTTTTCAGTATTTCCTCACCTGTGACCTGCCCAAGCTCCTGGAAACTTTCACCCACTGCTTGTACTCCTTCAGCCTGAATGACCGCTTTGGTTTGGGTTGGACATTGCTCAACCAGAATCTGCTGTAAAACCGTCGCTAAATTTCTGTCGAGCGTTTCCTTTTGAGTTGCGGTTACATTGCTAAAAGCTTTCAGATCAGGATGATTACCCAATGCCACAAAGGTCCATTGCAAGACTGTGGTTTTATCGGTGGCTGTCGTCGATTTCATCAAACAGTCACTAAGCTGATCAACCGTTGGACCGGCTGTCACAATCTGAGTTGTACCCAGCAATGCTGTGGTCATGAAGACTGCCCGAAGACCCGATAAAGCTTTGAACCCCATATTCCTTTCCTTTTTCACCCGTTCAAACTGCTTGAACAATGCAGTTTCTTTGTAGCATGTAAAAGATTAGAAAACCTGTAGAACTCTGTAACCTGAGAGATAAAAAAAAGTCCCGACATCAGTCAGGACTTTTGGAACCGAATGAGGAAATCAGACTTACCAGATTTTTACCCGTTTATCTTCTTCCAGATACATCGGATCTTCTTGCTTGACGCTAAAGGCTTCATAGAAAGGTTTCTGGTTAAGTAAAGTGGCACGACCACGAATGGCTGCTGGTGAATGCGGGTCTGTTTTTAATAGCTGCAATGCCAGTTCTGGACGAACTTTGGCACGCCATGCTTGCGTCCAGCCAATATAGAAACGCTGATCTCCAGTATATCCATCAATCACCGGAGCAGGCTTTCCATTAAGAGACAATTTATAAGCTTCATAGGCAATCGCCAGACCTGAGTTATCGGCAATATTTTCACCTAAGGTCAGTTCACCATTGACATGATAGCCCGGTATCGCTTCATAAGCATTATATTGCTCGACCAGAGCTTTGGTTTTTTCCTTGAACTTTTTATCGTCTTCTTCTGTCCACCAGTTCTTCATGTTGCCATCTGCATCAAAGCGGCTGCCCTGATCATCAAAGCCATGACTAATTTCATGTCCAATTACTGCCCCGATTGCCCCATAGTTCACGGCATCATCGGCATTCATATCAAAGAATGGCGGCTGTAAAATCGCAGCAGGGAAAACAATTTCATTGCCCATCGGGTTGTAGTAAGCATTTACCGTTTGCGGCAGCATATGCCATTCTTCACGATCGACCGGTTTGCCCAGTTTATCCAGCGCGATGTCATAATTGAAACTGTTGGTACGACGCAGATTACCAATCAGGTCGCCATCTTTAATTTCCAGCTTGCTGTAGTCACGCCATTTATTTGGATAGCCGATTTTCACTCTAAAGCTTTTCAGCTTACGGTGTGCCTGTGCTTTGGTTTCTGCACCCATCCAGTCCAGTTTTTCCAGATTCTGTTCAAATGCCAGCAGCAGGTTTTCTACCAGTTTTTCCATGCGCTGTTTCTGTTCAGGCTGGAAATGTTTTGCGACATAGACTTGTGCCAGACTTTCACCGAGTACCGCATTGGTCATATCAACCCCACGTTTCCAGCGTGCCCGTTGCTCGGTCACACCGCGTAAGGTTTTGCTGTACATTTCAAAGTTTGCATCAGCAAATTCCTGACTTAAGTAAGGTGCAGCACCATCAATCAGATGGAATTTGAAATAGGTTTGCCATACATCGAGGGGTGTGCTACTTAAAATCTTGTTTAAATCTTCAAAATAACTTTTTTGCGCCACAATTACGGTTTTGGTTTTTTTGTCTAAACCCGTTGCTTTAAAGTAGGTTTTCCAGTCAAATTCTGGCACCAGGCTTTTGACGTCTTTCAATGTATAGATGTTATACATTTTTTCGAGATTACGGTTCTGCACGTTATCCCACTGAATTTTGGCAATTTCAGTTTCTAACTTCAGAATAGATTGTGCATGTGCAGCCGCTTCTGCTTCCGTTTCACCCGAGAGCGTCAACAGCTTAGCAATATGTTTAACATAGGTTTCACGGGCACTTTTCAGTTTTTCATCGTCTTTTAAATAGTAGTCACGATCTGGTAAGCCCAAACCACTTTGACCTAAAAACACCGCCATTTGATCAGACTTTTTCAAGTCAGGCATCACGCCAAATTCAAAAGGCGTACTGACACGGTTTTTTGCATAGTCTGCAAGCAATAAAGTAAAATCTTTCTTGCTTTTCATGGCCTCAATTTTGGCGATATCTGCTTTTAGCGGCTGGATGCCTTTTGCATTTAAAGTTTCCGTGTCCATAAAGCTGGCATACAAGCTCCCCACTTTCTGCTCATTGCTGCCATATTCCGATTTAGTTTTCGCCAGCTCTTCCACAATGTCATGTAATTGCTGGGTCGAATTTTCACGCAAAATTGTGAATGCACCCCAGTTTGGCATATCAGCTGGAATTTCCTCATGCTCTAACCAGTGCCCATTTACATGCTGATAGAAGTCCTGTTGTGGTGCGATTTTTTTATCAAAATGTTGAAGATGAATCCCCGAGCCAAGTGCTGCAATAGCGGTTTGATCTGAAGCATAATTTGCAGAGGAAACCGCTAATAAAGCACTTACCAATGCGGTTTTTAGAAAAATTTTCAAAGCTTGCTATCCTCGCGCTTCACTGCGCAGTTGAATTTATCAATACGTGTTGACCTAATAATCAAACACTTAAATCTTTATAAGCAGCATATATGCCAATTTTTAAACTGGTCTTGGCTCTGCCTGCTGGTTGTTTAGATAAAAAAATAGGCCTGTCTCTTTTCAGATAAACAGAGCTGTTTTTTTAAATCCTGTTACCAGATGGAGATTCGTTTTTCAGGTGATAAATACATCTTGTCCCCTTCTTTAATCTCAAAAGCTTCATAGAAACTTTGCTGATTGCGGACAGCGCCATTGCCACGCACATGACCAGGTGCATGGCTAGCAAGGTTTAGGCTATTTAACAAATATTCAGGATTACTTTTACTACGCCAGACTTGTGCCCAGCCTATATAAAAACGCTGATCTCCACTAAAGCCATCAATGACAGGTGCTGGCTGACCCTTGAGCGATAACTTGTAAGCCATATGAGCGATCCCTAAGCCCAAGTTGTCAGAGATATTTTCACTTTTATTTAATTCCGCATTCACCTTATGCCCTGGGAGAGCTTCGTATTGTTTATATTGCTCGACTAAGGCTTTGGTGCGTTCATTGAATTTTTTACGGTCGTGCTCGTTCCAGGTTTCTTCACCCTTGCCTTTGGCATCAAAGCGGCTTCCTCTATCGTCAAAACCGTGGCTAATTTCATGTGCGATAACAGCCCCTATAGCACCATAATTCACTGCAGGATCATGACTATCATCATAATAAAATGGCGCCTGCCAGATGGCCGCAGGTAATACGATTTCATTGAGCTTGACGTTATAGTAAGCATTGGCTGTTTGTGGCGACATGTGCCAGGCTTCTGGATCAATCGGCTCTCCCACCTGATCCAGTTCACGCTGGTAATTGAATAGCCGGGTCCGCTGGATATTACCAATCAGATCATCCTTACGAATCTCTAGGGCTGAATAATCCCGCCATGTTTTCGGATAACCGATTTTAATATTGATGCTGTCAAGTTTATGCCGTACTTGTTTTTTGGTATCCGAACCCATCCAGTCCGCCTGATCGAGTTTCAGATGAAAGGCTTTACGGACGTTTTCTACCATTTCCTGCATGGCCGGGCGCTGGCTTTCATTAAAGTGCTTTTCTACATAGAGCTTGCCAAGCACATTACCTAAAATACCGTTAGTGAGTTCCAGAGCGGACTCTTTCCGTGGAGAACGTGCTTGTACACCCTCTAGCGTTTTTTCATAAAATTCAAAATGATGATTTTGAAAAACTTCTGTTAAAAATGGTGAATAACTATTGATCAGGTTGAATTTCAAATAGGTTTGCCAGGTTTCAATTGGAACGACCTTCCATAACTGATCCAGCTGACGCAAATAATTAATCTGCGAGATCGCAACCTCTTTTCTTGCACCTTTTAAGCCCAGTTCTGAGAAATAATTCATCCAGTCAAAAGAAGGCATATAGTTAATGATATTTTTAGTCTCAACGAGATAGGTTCTCACCTCATCATTACGTAGCTCTACAGCGGACCAGCTAATTTTTGCCAATGCCTTTTCCAAAGCCAAGATAGTGCGAGCATCTTCAATCGGCTTAGGCTGACCGGCAAAATTCAGGGTATTGGCGATATAAAGCAGATAAGTATTGCGAATTTCCTGTTGTCGAGGCTGCTCACTCAGGTAAAAATCACGATCAGGCATCCCCAAGCCACCTTGCCCTACATACATCATAGCCTTGGAAGAAGCTTTACGGTCCTGATAAAAACGGGTAGAGAAAGGCAAATTCAGATTGATTTTTTCCGCATAGGCAAAAAACTCTGCCAGATCTTTTTTGGTCTTGATACTTTCAATCCGCTGCAGGTCTTGTTGCAATGCCTCAAGCCCAAGTTGTTCCAGCCGATCGGTATCCATATAACTGGCATAGAGATCTGCGACCTTTTGTTCATTGCTACCTTGCGGATACTGTTTTTTAGCCAGCTCATTAAAAATGTCAAATAACTGCTGGGTTGATTTCATACTCACTTCAGCAAATGCACCCGACAATGCCTGATCTTCTGGAATCTTTGCGGTTTTCAGCCAGTTTCCATTCACGAATTGATAAAAATCCTGCTTTGGATCAACCGTCCGATCAATCGCATTCAGATCAATTGCCGATTTTAATGAAGTTGTACTCACTGCATAACTCACAGACGAATGTAGAAATGCACCCACAAGAATCAAATGACTTAAAATACGTTTTCTCAAGCGATAAATCTCATTATTGTGTATGTTAAAAATCAATTAGTTTTTCTTGCTCAGTCCATAAGCACAAAACTGATAATTTTTAAGCAAAAGATATACCAATAATTTCTAGAATATGCCGTTGAATTAGCTTGTATTTAACAGGAGATATAGAAGAGAAAATCTGAGATGGCGATGGGAGATTCACTGTGAAATAAGGTTCGATTTGCAACCTAATACTAATTAATAGTTATTCCTATCAATAGGATAACTATTTATCTTCTATCATTGGTATTCGAAAGAAAAATATTACTTTTAAGTTCGCCTATGCTTAAGAAATACTTTTTTCAATATCACCAATCCTTAAAGTAGATGACTTTTCATGTGCATCTACTCTGCTAAATAAATGATCAAACTGCATGTGAAAATAATAGACTTATTTTAACTGTCTCAACTTATTCTTCGCCCCAGTATGGTTATAGTTGGTGGCCAGATTCTGCAGTACTCGTTTGGCCTGAACCTTGGAATTTGGAATACGGTTAGCATAGACTGGAATACTGCTTAAACAGCGTGCCACTAACATACCTGATTCAGTATAGACACGTGTTCCTTCTGTACCCTGTAATTTGCCATAGTTATAGGTACGCTGGGCATTATTGCAGGCATTGTTCAGGTTCTTACCGCTATTGATATCACGACGTGCAGCTACATACAATTTCATCTGTTGCTGTTGTGGCGTTTCGATACTAGTTGTACGAGCAGCAGGGACAGCAACCACTGTCGGTTCAACAGCAGGTATTTTTATTTCTTTCTTATCGGCTTCTTTTTTATCTAATTCCTTTTTCTCATCTTTGACTGAGGTTTTGGCTGCATTCTTGTCGGGTAGTCAGACGCAGTTACCTACGTCCAACCCCCTAAGAACCGTGCATGCGAGTTTCCCAGCACACGGCTCAAGCCTCTGCTAAGGCGCCATTCGGCACCCGGTTATACATCGTTGACATTGGCAAACTGAACACTCCTCGGACAATACAGATGGTAAATCTCAAGATTAGCAACTGCATCCGTTCCACCATGACTTAGCTTCACAATATGACGGCTGTGCCATGGTGTATCTTTGGTGACTGGTTTAAGACAGGCGCAGCAGCGACCACCTTGTTTTAGCCACACCCGATACAGCTTGGCTCGCCCCTTTGCGGAGACCAGCATTCTTTTACCCCATCGGGATTCGAAGTACTCATCCCATGCGGGGTCATGAGGGTTAGCAGCAGCCTTGATCTTGATATGTCGCACAATTGGCGTGTCCGAGGCAGACACTAATGTGTATTGTCGCTTCCGACCATCGGCGGACTGTTCATCACATGAGAACACCCATCGACGCGCTCCTTGTACTTTGAAATACCGATCTTTGACCCATCGGAGTGTCTTGCGAGGGTGGCGACGTACAGCCCATCGCCAGAGCATTTCCCACACTGCGTTGTCTACCTGGTTGAAAACCTTCTTGGCAACGACATGACTATGATAGTTGGCCCAACCCCTTAGAATCGGGTTGAGCAAACCGATCAAAGTGGCCTGTCGTGTCGCTTTGTTTGCATTGATTAATGCTCGCAGCTTGTCAAGATGAGCGCTGATGTTTGCCTTTGACGGCTTGATCAGTAGCTTGCCGTTGTACTTACGTACGTTCCAGCCAAGAAAATCGAACCCGTTCCCTATGTGCGTGATTTTGGTCTTTTCCTGAGAGAGCACGAGACCGCGCTGCGCCAGAAATTCAACCACGGCAGGACGAACTTCATTTTCGAGCCACTCTTTAGAATACCCCGTGATGATGAAATCATCCGCATACCGTACCAGTTGCAGCTTTTTGCCTGTCCATTTGGCGTTAGAGAACCTCTTCGCCAGCATCGTTTCCAGTCCGTCCAAGGTCATGTTGGCCAGCACCGGGGAGATAATACCTCCTTGCGGTGTTCCGGAACGACTGGGAAACAGCTTGCTTTGGTAGACGTAACCGGCTTTGAGCCATTTCCGTAGAATCACCTTGTCCATTGGGAGGTTGGCGATCATCCAGTCATGGCTGATATTGTCGAAACAGCCTTGAATGTCACCCTCTAGCACCCACTCCGCACTTACTTTTCTTGACAGCACACCAAAGCACTGTGCTGCAGCATCCGCGGTTGAGCGTTGCGGTCTGAACCCATAAGAGTTCCGATCAGCGATGGTCTCCGCGATGGGTTCCAAAGCCAGCAGATGGAGCGCCTGCATGGCCCGGCATTTCATCGTGGGTATCCCGAGAGGTCTCATCTTGCCATTTTTCTTCGGAATAAGGACTCTCCGAAGCGGAAGGGGCGTGTAACCTCGCCTCTTCAACGACATCATCGCACCGGTCTTGGCCTTGGGTGTATTCCAAGTCACCTTGTCGACCCCAGCCGTGTTTTTGCCTTTGTTTTCAGACACTCGTTTGACGGCCAATGCTTTGCCACTAAACGAGTGAGTCAGCAGCCATTGCAAAGCTTTCGCCTTGTTATGCCTGCCGTCTTGTACCGCCTTCACAATACGCGCTTGCAGCCCTCTGACATGACGCTGTACAGCAATCCAATCGATGCTGTCCCACGATGTGCTGGAAGGTGCACACGCTGATACTGCTGCATTCATTTGCTCTCCCTCCATTAAAAGGGTTCTACACACTCTCTTGTGATGAGAGACCATAAGGACGTCAGCCCGCTTTCGCGTGGGGTAATGTTTCAACCTCTATCCAACCCATTACAGACTGGCATTCGCTTTTTCCTCGTTCCTTCGCCCGCATCACCATGGGCAGTTTTTGCAAACTGCTTTCCCAATGGGAGTAATACGGGATTTCCACGTTCCGCTTACTGAAGTACATCGGCTTAGGTGCCTGCTATCGACCGGGAGGCGTATGGGTCACGAATGCGTAGTCGAAAGACGCAATTCCCACCTCCATTACCGTTTTGGTTCGAGCGTATCAGCCATTTCCGCTCGTTCAACTTAACGATCGTTACGCAGATTCACATGTGTTCACCATACCGATTATCTAGCCCTTGTCCGGCTATGGCTGCCAGAAGGGTACGCCTCTCACGATTGATACCCCGCACCTTGCGGTGCCTCGTTACATTGTCGAAGGCGCTCTTTATTCAGCCTTCTAGATTCACCCGGTGACACGGGTGGTTCCCGCAGGGGGAACAACTTCATTAAGCGACTTCGTGTCGCACCTCGACAATTTTATTAGACTTAGTCGTAGTCTTATGGCCCTGATAGAAATGACGCGCTTCAGCTGGGCTTTGAAGTTTGCTCAGGATCCGGACTACACGGGTAGTATTATTCTTATCTAGCTGACGTTCAGCAATCGGCTCAATAGAAACAATCCAGTTTTGCCCTTGAGGCATTGTACATTGATAGGCACCAATGCCTTGGGTGACATAACGGTTTTTGCTTAAACGGTTCTTCTGGGCAGAATCTTTTACTGAAGCTAACTGGCTTTTGTATAACAGAGAAAACTTGCCGCCCTGTTCATGACAGTACTGGCTTAAAGTGGTTCGTGGATAGAGGGATTGTGGCTCTAAATGCTGCTTGGATTTTTCCCATGAATAAACATATTCTTTTGCCGAACCGTCAGCTTGATTCAGGTTTCTTTTAACGATCAGTTCTTGAGGACTTGCATAAGGATGCTGCATATCTGATTTCATTTGCTGAATACTGTTACATCCAGCCAGACTTGCTACACATATTGTTGGAATTATTAATTTTAGCTTCACTGCTTATCTCCCCCAGGCCTCTATAACATATAGCAAATATGCTAAAAAAACAATCTCAACAGATTGATAAATATAAAAATATAGCGAGACCTATCACTAAAAATGAGGAATAGAGTGCCTAATTCATCTAGCTTAAAACCAAATAAATTGATCAAATTAACATTCTTCAATATCAATAAATACGTTGGATTACTCATCAATTGAAAGATGAAGCAGTAGAAAAAAGATATTAAAAAAACCGAAGAAACGGATCAGTTCTCCGGTTACTCATTCAACAAAAATTAGAGATATTATTATCATGTATGATAACGGCAATTATGCTCTCTATCGCTGTCTGAATGAGATTATAATTTGAATAATTTCCTTTACGTACACTAGGGTCTGTTGACATTTACTGTTCATAATTAAACCTATAAAGGTAGCCATAAAAATATACAGGCTAAGGCAACAGCACTTTGATAATTTCTTTTGAGCTTGTCATATCGAGTAGCTATTCCTCTAAATTGCTTTAATCTACAAAACATATTTTCAACTAAATGCCTGATTTTATATAAATACCAGTCCATATGATCATTGTTCGATTGGCTATTTATTTTCTTTGGTATATTCGCTTTAGTCCCTGTTTTTCTGATCTGTTCACGCAGTGGTTCTGAATCATAGCCTTTATCTGCGCAGACCACTTTTGTCTCTTTTAAGTCTAATGTTGATATTAAATCAGGTGCAACTTTGACATCATGTGTGGTTCCATCGGTAATCATGAAATCAACAGGATTGCCATTTGCATCAACAATCAAATGTATTTTTGAGGAGTTTCCTCCTACACTTTTAGAAATGGATTGATTCGCTATACCGGCAGAATGTTGATGAGCACGTACGTGAGAGCCATCAATAAAAATCCACTCCATATCGGGGCATGAGGCTAGTAATTTGAATAATCTAAGTAACTTACCGCTGCTTGACCAACGATTAAAACGTTTGAAAATAGAGTTTGATTGACCGAAATAGGAAGGAATATCTCGCCACGGACAGCCTGTTCTAATTCTATAGAGAATAGCTTCAATAAAATTGCGTAAATTTGAGTTGTGGTGAATGGATAAATTACGCAGAATAACTTTCAACTTTTGCCAGTGTTGATCTGTCAGCATGGTACGAGGCATAGCGAATAGTAAAATTGTGTTTGGCGATTTGATTTTACTACTTCGCTATTTTTTAAGCTAAAAGTGTCAACACACCCTAATTGTTTTTATACGCCATATTATTGGAAATTAAATACCACCCTGGCTGGCCTTTAAAATTCTAGACAAAAAAAATAGCTTGAATACCCTAATACTGGGATGTTTGGGTACCACTCATCCTATTTTTTTGTACTTCTGCAGATCGTAATTTTCAACTTGATGTTGAATAAAAATTAATCAATAAAAAAGCCAAACCTGTGCTGGTCTGGCTTTTAAAATTGTCTATGAATATAAGAAAAAATTAATCGAGATGGGATTCAAATGCTTTCAAACGTTTATAGATGGAGAGCAATTCAATAATCGTAGGCCAGGATAAAATCAGATACTGGAAAGACTCACGAACCTTACCGAAAACATTCAGGATCTGCATCATCAAACCGAGTGTAATCGCACCCGCGGCAATACTTGGAAACAAAATAAATAATCCGTAAATATTGTCCAGTTGTAGATACCAGATACGAACCATATTGAAATAGGCATAGTGGAAATACAAACGGAAATAATTCTTACGTACCCGGCTAAACAGTTCTTGCAAGGTAAGCGGGTGAGCACGATCAGCATAATCTTCACCATAAACCAGCTCTTTACGATAAGCCGCTTCAACTTTCTGATTATTGAATTCCAGTCCAGGGAGTTTCATTCCGACAATCATTAAAATCACAGTTCCCATAACTGCCCAACCGATCGACGCCCACATTAATGCATGCGGTATTTCACCGACAATCGGCAGTACTTTTACATGACTCGATAATTCATACAGGATTGGCAGGAAAGCCATTAATAGCATCAGAGATTCAATAAGTGAGACACTCAGCTGTTCCGTAGTTTTGGAAAAACGCATGGTATCTTCCTGAATACGCTGTGACGCCCCTTCAATATGACGTAACTTTTCCCAATGCGCCGTATAGTAGTCATTCATCGCTGTACGCCAGCGGAATACATAATGACTGACAAAGAACAGGTTAAACACCGCCAGCGTGACATAGACCATGGCAATATAAATAAAGGTCAATGCACCTTGATATAATAGGCTGACATCTCCGCCCCCTTGGGTAAGCATATTCTGGATCTGGTCATAGAACGGGCTATACCATTCATTTAAGACGACATTAACCTGCACCCCAAACCAGATATTGAACAGGATAAAGGCCGAGCCCCACACGGACCAGCGCTGCCAGGGATGTTTCGCTTTAAAATACCAGAAGGTAGCGAATATCGCGGTACTTACAAAAAACCAGAGATAGAACCAGAGAAATTTTGGCGCCCAGAAACGGCTGATTCCTATCGGCATTTTAAGATCATGATAACCTTCAGTCATACCTAAATAGACACCCCAGCCTGATCCACCACTATGCCAAAGGCCAAGATTGATCAGAAACCACAGTACCAGACTACTAAAAAACCACACTGGTTGTGGAAAAAATGACTTAAACATTGGGGCTTAATTCTCCTTATAGATGTACGGGTCATCCAAATGACGCACAGTTTATTCTTATTTTCAGACTTTCAACGAACTGCAGCATAAATTTGCAATTCAATGTAAAAAATTACATACAAACACAAAATCGCTAAAGCCAAATTAATATCAGATTATATGATTCTTGCTTTAATAGTAGCGCATAACGTATGCAATAGAATGAAGGAGATCATGACTGGCCTGTCAAAAAGTGACAAGTAGATATTGCGCTAGATTGACTATTTGACGCCGTTTGTCTTTTTCTCTTCTTTTCGTCGGTAAATGGACTAAAAATGTTCGAGTTTAAGAAACACAAATCGTTTGAAAGTTAAATCTTAATCTTTAGCTCTTTAATTTACTGGATTAAGCGCTTTTTAAGAAAAAACTGATCGACTTGTTGACTTATGTCTCGGTTTTTCAAAAATTAGTTAAATTTGCAAAAATCATGTTAAGATTAAAAAACAGCGAAGTATCAATATTTGGGAATAAAAATATGGAAAGTTCTGTGATTGAATTACTTAAGCCAGTGACCTTGGAAAAGGAAAACTGTCACCCGATTATTTTTGAAGCTGGTACTGTTTTAAAAGTTGTGATGCAAACGCCTACCAGCCTTTTAGTTAGTAATGATGATGACTTTAACTTTACTATTCCATTGAAAGATGAGAACGATGTTTGGAGAGAGCTATAGAGACTGTAAATAAAACTGTGTAAACGCTTAAACTATCCCTCAACGCTGTTGGGGGGCAACACAGGTGTTTACCATGAAAGATGAAGCAATGCTGGCATTGGCAAAAGAATTTGCTAAGAACTTAAAAACAGAAGCTGACCTGAATAATTTCAGTAAAGCTTTAAAGAAACTCACCGTTGAAACTGCACTCAATGCTGAACTGACTGAACATTTAGGCTATGAGAAGAATAGTCCTCGTATAGGCAAAAATACACGTAATGGCTATACAACCAAACGGCTATTTACTGATGATGGTGAATTTGAACTAGACACGCCTAGAGATCGTGATGGCACTTTTGAGCCCCAGCTGATCAAGAAGAGTCAAACCCGTATCACACAAATGGATAGCCAAATCCTATCCCTATACGCCAAAGGCATGACGACACGAGATATCGTTGCCACATTCAAGGAAATGTACGATGCGGACGTCTCCCCAACGCTTATTTCCAAAGTGACGGATGCAGTTAAAGAACAAGTAATAGAATGGCAAAATCGACCATTGGATGCCCTTTATCCTATTGTCTATATGGATTGTATCGTCGTGAAAGTGCGTCAAGATAGTACGATTATTAACAAAGCGGTGTATCTGGCATTAGGTGTCAATACAGACGGACAGAAAGACTTATTAGGTATGTGGATGTCAGAAAACGAAGGTTCTAAATTTTGGCTCTCAGTCCTTACAGAACTGAAAAATCGTGGGTTAAAGGATATTCTGATTGCCTGCGTAGATGGACTGAAGGGCTTTCCTGATGCAATCAATACAATTTACCCTGATACGCATATTCAGTTGTGTATCATCCACATGGTACGCAACAACCTTAAATATGTGAGTTGGAAAGACTACAAAGCTGTCACAGCCGATTTAAAAAAGATATATCAAGCTGTTACAGAAGACGCAGCCTTACAGGCTTTAGATGAATTTGGACAAAAATGGGATGAGAAGTATCCTCAAATCAGCAAGTCATGGCTTGCCAACTGGTCGAATCTAAACACGTTTTTCGCTTATTCTATGGATATTCGCAAAGCGATTTACACGACGAATGCGATTGAATCATTGAACAGCGTTATCCGCCATGCAACCAAGAAAAGAAAAATCTTCCCAACTGATGATTCCGTGAAAAAGGTGGTATATTTAGCAATTATGGCAGCAAGCAAAAAATGGACGATGCCTATTCAGAATTGGAAAGCTGCCATGAATCGCTTTAGTATCATGTTTGAAGAGCGTGTAACCAAGTATTTTTAAAACTGTATTTACACAGAATTATTTACACCCTCGAGCTATAAGCACTCTGCTCTCCTCTTTATGGGGTTATGTCTACACCTAGTCTCTCAACGATATAACCCTAACTCTTCTATGTAGCACCAAGATTTTATAATTTATACTTCCTTTCAAAACCGGCTTTAATAAAAAATTAATAGGCTGCGCTATATTTCTATTTTATATTAAATGTGTTTTCAAATATTTCTAATTTAATGCCTATTATTTAATAGAAAGCTGATGAATTAATTTCTAAAAATATAAATCAAAACCATTTTTCACATTAAATAATCAAAAGAGTCTTATTTATAGCACTCAAAATTACTCAATCACTTAATATGCACAACCTTAAATATCATTATTAATATATTAAAAATCACTGAAAAATTATTTTACAAATATACAAAGAATATCAATCTTTCCTACTGAATATTTCCAAATTTTACAAAGTAACTTTACATGTCAAAAGTGTTTCTTTTCTGCGCCTAACGCCATTTTGAAAAATAGAATATGTTATAAAAATAATTAGATTAAAAATCACACAGTTTAACTCTAATTTTTAATCTACTTTATATCATGTACTTAGGTGGATTTATGTCAGACATACATAGGGAACAAAATTTAGAAGATTCATCTAGCTTATCTTATATATCGCCAAAGATGATTTTAAATGATTGCAACCTGAATATGGACTCAAATCAGGTTGTTTTATTTCTTGATATTGACGGAACAATCTCTGAATTTCACCCAGATCCAGATAAAAGTATAATTCATCCTGAAATTATAAATATATTGAAAAATTTACAACAATATATTCAGCTGATATTAGTTACTGGTCGTTCGATTTTACAAGCACAAAAACTTATTCACCCTCTGCAATGGAATATCGCTGGATCACATGGTCTGGAATTAATCTATCAAGCTGATTTAAAGACATTAATCTCTTTAAATAAGCCGCAGCTACAAGCCCTAAAACAATATATTCAGGAACAGGCAGTTCAAATCCCTGATTTGCGGATCGAGGTTAAAGATTATTCTGTTGCGCTACATTTTCGTGAACATCCTCAACTAGAAGATCGCGTACATGCTTTTGCGCTGGAATGTCTCAACCAGTTTTCCGACTTTGAGTTAAAAGCTGGCAAGTATGTTTTTGAACTGGTGCCCAAAGGCGCCAATAAAGGTTCAGCGATTCAACAGATTATTCAGCAATACCATCTCACTGATCATTATCACATGTTTATTGGTGATGACCTGACCGATGAAGCCGGATTCAAGGTCATCAATGCCCTTCACGGCTGCTCAATCAAAGTAGGCCTTGGCCAGACCCTAGCACGGTACAGACTGGAGAACGTCTCTCAAGTTCAGGCCTTCCTGAAAGAATTTTTAAATGTAATTGAAGTACAAGAACAACAACCATTGGAGAAATCACATGTCTAAACTCATTGTGTTATCAAACCGTGTGAATCTACCTAACCCAGAAAGTATGAAGGCTGGTGGATTGGCTGTTGCATTGCAGGATGCATTGCATGATATAGGCGGTATCTGGGTTGGATGGAATGGCTCCAGAGTTGACCAGAACAAGGAACAGAAATTTCAGATTCTGAAACATCAGAATGTGGAATATCATACCAGTGCACTGAGCGAAGCCCAGTACCAGGGTTATTATTGTGGTTTTTCTAATAATGCCTTATGGCCATTAATGCATGACCAGCATCAACGTGTTGAATATCAGCCACAGGATTTTAAAACCTATAAAGATGTCAATTTGCGTTTTGCCAAACACCTGAAACAGGTGGCTTCACCGCATGACATCATCTGGATTCATGATTATCATTTCCTGAGTGTGGCGCATTACTGTCGTAAATTAGGCATGCGCAACCGGATTGGATTCTTCCTGCACATTCCTTTCCCAGAACTGAAACTTTGGCAAACGCTGCCTCCTTATCAGGAACTGGCCCGACATCTGGCAGATTTTGATGTCATTGGTCTGCAGACTCCACGCGATCAGGCCAACTGTATTGATTTCCTGGAACAGGTATTAAATATTCAGCATCGCAATGATGAAATCCTGAGTTATCAGTCTAAACGGATTTATGTGAAGGCTTATCCAATCGGTGTACATCCGGCGCAGCTTCAGAAGCAGGCTGCTGAGAGTCAAGTCACTGACCTGCCCTTTGATCTGGATAAAGCACATGCCCATAAGACTATTATTTCGGTTGACCGGATTGACTACAGTAAAGGGCTGCTGGAGAAAATTCATGCATTCCAGGAGTTACTGGATGAACAGCCTGAATTTAAAAATCAGTTCCAGCAATTACAGATTGCCTGCCCATGCCGACTGGATGTGAACAGCTATAAAAAACTTTATGAACAGTTCCAGGCCGCAGTGCAGAATTTAAATCATCAGCATGGCAATGCAAACTGGCTACCTTTTGACTGTAGCTATGACACTTTGGGTCATGAAGCCCTGATGCAGCTTTACCGTAAGGCAGATATTTGCTGGGTGAATTCAATCCGTGACGGGATGAATCTGGTGGCTAAGGAATATATTGCTGCGCAAGATCCATTGGATCCAGGGGTATTGATTCTGTCTAAATATGCCGGGGCTGCCGAGCAAATGAAAGAAGCCTTACTAGTCGATCCTTATGATCAGGACAGTATGGCCAAAGCCTTGAAAAGAGCCTTGCGTATGCCTAAGTCGGAACGTTTGGAACGTTACCGCTATTTACAGCAAGGCTTGAAGAATTTCGATATCATTCGCTGGCGTGATCAGTTCCTGTCTGATCTGAAAAAATCACAAAGCTTGCGAATTTATCGACCAGTGGCCAAAGGCATTTCGACCCAGTTCAATATGCATGCCTAAGGTCTGAAAGCCCATAAAAAAACACCAGCTTTATGCTGGTGTTTTGTGGTCTAGGCCGGCAATAAGACCTTCTGCTTTTTCTGATTCTTTGTGACCGGCAGTCAGATGGTTCAGGACTACAATGCTCATTAAAGCAAATGCGATGACTGTAAACACTAAACGTAAGCCGATAATTTCACTACCGAAACCTACCAGCGCTGGCCCGATCAATGAACCGGTATAAGCAAATACCGATACATAAGATAATGCTACATGAGAAGCCATAGATTTTTGGCGGCCTGCACGAGAGAACATTAACGGAACGATGTTGGCGCTACCTAGACCCAAGATCGCATAACCAGTTAAAACGACTTGCCATACTGGTGCAAAGATCACCATAAATAGGCCTGCTGCAGCCAGCAAAGCACTTAGTAAGATAGTAGTTTTTTCACCCAAGCTTTGAATGATGAGATGACCGCTAAAACGTCCAAGCACCATCAAGCCAGCAAAGAAACTATAAGCCAGACCGGTATGCGCTGCAGGTACGTTAAACTGGGTTGCCAGATAAATACCGCTCCAGTCCATCGCTGCACCTTCAGACAGGAAGGATACAAAACAGATCAGGCCAATACCTAAAATTGCGAATGTTGGTAGCGCTTTTTTCGCAGGTTTTGCTGTAGTTGTATTAGTTTCTTCTGTAGTTGATGACTGACCACCCAAGCAAAATGGAATTGCCAGCATCGCAATCGCAAGCAACATTACACTTACAACCAGTGCGCCAGTTAAAGGTGCCAGACCAAATCCCATTAACGTGGTCATGCCCAATACACCAACCAGACCACCCAAGCTACATACGCCATGGAAACCCGACATCAAGCTTTTATCCATGAGTTTTTCAATCTGGGCAGCCTGAATATTTACGGTTACCCCCAAAGCACCAGCACTGGCGCCAAAGAAAAACAGGGTAATTGCCATCATCAAGCTGGTAGGACTAATCGCTAGCGCTGGCAAGATGAACAGAAATGCAGCCAGAATAACAGCCAGTACTGTACGGCAACCAAACTTGCTCGCCATACGACCTGCCAATGGCATGGCCAGCATTGAGCCAACTCCGGCACATAGCAAAAGTAAACCAAAGTCAGCATGGTTCAGCAATAAGCGCTGCTGCGCATAAGGAATTAATGGTGCCCAGGCAGCTGTACTAAAACCTAGACTAAAAAAACACAGTGCAGTGGCGATTTTCTGCCAGAGATACGGTGATGGAGACTGAAGACGAGAAATTAGCTGTGAATTTAACATTGTCATTCCAAAAGAAAGAGCTCAGGCATCCATTACCGATCATCCATAGAAAAACCCCGCGGACTTATAGCTGAAAAATATAAGTAGCAGGGCTTAATTTGTGTGAATTATAAACAGAATTTTTCTAAATGAAATAGCTTTTAGAAATGAATTTTTAAATTTTTTACAAGTAATTGATTGTATAAAATTTATAATTTTATAGTTTTATTTGTATATGCTGATCGGTTTTTTCATTGCTTCCTGTAACTCAAGATTTTGTAAAAAACAGGCGAAACCTTCAGCAACTTTTGACTGTAGCCGACTACTGGTTGTTACCCTTAATTGATTGGACCAGGTAATATTGACTCCTGCCTGTTGTAAACGGCGAACAAAGTCGACATCTTCATGACAATCTAACTGGTTAAACCCATCAAAATTATTATATATACTTGTTTTAAAACATAAGTTTGCACCATGAATATGCCGATGATCCATTTTGTCCTGATAGTGACCTAAATATTTCAATCGGGCTTCCAGGCTAAAATTTTTCCATTCGTCCACTTCAACGACCCCACAAATTGCGTCAGTGGGTTGGTGCTGCCACATGACCTTGAACCAGTCCTCCTGAACATATGAATCCGCATCGGTACAACAGATCCAGTCGCATCCTTGTTCAATTACTTTTTGAATTCCTAAATGACGGGTCTTACCCACCGAACGAAAGTCACAACTAATGACTTCTACCCCCAGTTGCACGGTTTTGATCGCGGTTTGATCGGTACAACTGTCTAAGACAACTAAAATCTTAATCTCGGGAATATTTCCAGATGAACCAAGGTATTGATAAAATTCAAATTGTGCTTTTTTTAAGGCCAGCAGGCAACGTTCTATATAGGCTTCTTCATTACAGGCAGGAATGACCACACCAATTTTATTCATTTAAGGCCCTCTTGCTCTGCCACAGACTGTGGGCTATTTATCCAGACATCAACCAGAAAATCAGGTTCCTGAAGTTGTGAACATTTTTTATAAGGCAGGTGAGTATTTAGATGGTCATGAGTATCATCACCAGTAAAGCTAAAACCTGAAATCGGTGCGCGCCAGTGACAAGCCAGAATACAGCCTTCTGCATCAAGGGCGTGCTGCAACCAGTGGGTCAATTTCTCTAAAGCGGCCTGATCCAGATAATATAAAACCTCACTCAGTACAATTAGCTGGAACTTACGCTCTGGCAAGTCTTCCGGAACAATGCCTTGGACAAAATTGACATGAGAATAATCTTGCAGACGTTGTTGCGCTAGCTGGATCGCTGTCGTATTGGCATCCAGACAGATGAGTTCTCCGGTATGAGGAGCTAGTTCCTGACTTAGCATGCCATTACTACAACCGATTTCTATGGCAGATTCAAAATGCAGTTTGGGCAAGAGCGCTTTACAAATCTGACGTTTACGCTGTTCATACCAGCGCTGTTCATAATGCCATGGATCTCCTTGATTCAGCGCATATAAAGCATCAAAATAGGCATGATCATAAGTTGATTTACTGTTCATACAGATAAACCTCCCATGGCTGTAAAACACGCTCCAATGCATGTTCAGGGACAATCGGTGCCTGTTCTGTCGTCGGGTCATTCTCAATCTGACTCTTGAAACATCGTGCAGCTCGGGCTTTATATTTTAATTCTTCATCTGTCAGCCTGAGTTTGTGCGCAACAGCCCACGGAATTCGAGTGTCTCCTGGTGTGGCCCAGTGCCATGCCCAGATTAAAACCTGAATATACGGTAACTGTAACTCAGTCGCGAGCTGCTGGACGACCTGACCGGTTATTTCATGGTCTGGATGCCCATCATGAACAAAAGTCGTGACCAATATATCATTAGGCTGCAAATACGAATGCAATTGCTGTTTGAGCAAACCTTGCTGCTCGGCCACTTTTCCATCCTGAATATCCAAAGCAATCCGAAGAACCGGCTGTTCTAAGGACAATTCTTCCAGAGCCTGACGCGTTTCTGCTGGACGAATCTGGTTCAGTTCTTCTGGCGTATACAGACTCGAACCGGGATGGCTGGCCGTACCATTAGTTACTGCAAACAGTACAATCTTATAGCCGAGTTTATCCAAACGTTGCATCAGTCCACCACATCCCAGAATTTCATCATCCGGATGCGGTGCCACAATACAGACTCTGCCATCTGCAGGAATTACACTGGAAATATCAAATTCTGGCATCTGCTGTAATATTTCGCAGTTACGCCATTCTTCTACCCGCGTCCCTTCCCCATGGATCACACGATCTTCGACAATCTCATGTTTTAAAGTGCCCATAGTTCTTCCTCCTGTGCGCTTAGCTCTCCAATACGCTCAAGATCAAAGGCAGCATGGCTTTGACGGATAAATACCGGTAAATCTGCTGCGAGCCGGGCAAAATAAGAATTGGTACAATAAGGCGCTGCGCCGAGCGCTTTTCCAACCTGGTTGAGTACATTTAATGCAGTGGCTTCAACCTGCGCGCGCAAAGCCTGAATCTGAAGTTGATGAGGAAATTTGGGTTGCTGGTCAATCAATTCTGCAACCCGATAAAACAAAGCCTGAGTAGCTAAAAGATCACGGCTGATTTCACCCAGATACATGGCTTTATACATATGCGGTTTTCTTAACTGTTCCTGCTGCAGATATTCAGCAAGAGCTACTGTCGCACCATACCAGCAAGCAGCAACGCCTGCTGCTCCATGCCAGAATCCTACCCGATCCAGATATGCATGTGGATCAGCGACTTTTTTGACAGGAACCTGATTAAATTCTAGTTGTGCAGTGGATGTATGCTGCATTCCCACAGCTTGCCAGACAGTATGGTCATGCTGAATACCAGGCTGCTGCATATCTACAATTAGCAATTGAGAGTGATTTTGTTCATCCCGATAAGTCAGTAAGCCTGCCTCTACCCAGCTAGAAGCGGAACACCAGGTCTTAATGCCAGTCAGCTTATCTTCATTCAGCTGCAATGGTTGAGGCCCGCCTTCTGCTGCCCAGACTGCCCAAAGCTGATGAGGATGTGCCGGAACATCTAATTCATGCAGAATCGCAATTGCATCCAGATGCGACTCAAATATTTTGCCCAGACTTAAATTGGTTGCCGAGATCTGGCTTAAAATTTGCCAGCGTTTTAAAGTTTCCCCTGATGCAGGAAAAGGAACCTGATCCGAAAGTTGCACCAGTTCCTTCAAAGTCGTTTGAATATTTTCTTTAGGTTCTAATGATGAATTTTTAAATCTTTCTAATATTGAACTGAGGTCCATAAAAGTGCTTCCTCAAAAATATCGATATTGTGGTCATTTGATGAAAGCCAGTTAAGGAAAAAGTCTTTTCATCTGTTTTAAACGGGTCATCAGTCCTAGTACCTTACGGCGTGCCATAATTTCTTCTTCACTAAAAGGCAATTTTTCTCTAAGTTGACTCATAGGTAAATGGTTATGTTCGATCAGATAAATATCCTGCTCCCTACTCCATTGCGTATTTTGTATCTGTGCCAGTAATTTTTTAGGATCTGGTCTCGCCATAAAAGTTTTATTCCTTGAAATAGAGAATAGAAGCCGAAGCTTCTATTCTCATGGTATTTATGCAGGAATTGTTTCTGAGATCAATTCACGCGCCCAAACACGGTGATTCATGATCAAGGTCTTAAAGGTGTCTTGCACGGTATCGAATTGAGAATTTGCCAAGGTACCTTCATCGCTGATCAGTTTTAAGTCTTCAATCAGCTGACCTTTATCTCCCAGGAAGACAATCGGTTTCAGGTGCTTATAAGCTTCAAGCAGATAGTGAGTCGCGATACCATCTTTCAGCACCATCTCATAGTTATCACCATCCACAATCACTACGGCATCATAGGCGATCGAAGGTTCAGCCTTCTGCATGCCATCAGATGGGATTACTGTACCTTGCTGGCTCAGAACTGGTCCTGGACGAGGTGTTAACACATCAGCCACAGCACTCTCTGATTCAGCCCAAGCCTGTACAGCTTTAATACTGGCTTCATTGGCTTTGTCATGTGCCAGAATCGCGATTTTACGTGCCTTAATATCGGCAGGTTTAAACGCTTCAAAAGACAGACGCTTAGAAATCAGTACATCAGGCAGTTTTGCAGCTTTTTTCTCAGCTGGGATTTCAATACCCAATTGATCCGCGACTTGTTGAGCCAGCGTCAAGTCAATATTGCACAGCACTTCAAGCACTTCACGTTCACGGATATTTTGGCGTTGTACTTTACTCAGTTCGAAGACATAGGCATCAATAATGTGCTTCTGCTCATGCGGTGCCTGGCTTTGATAGAATAAACGGGCATGAGTGAAGTGATCGTTAAAGGACTCACTACGCTGGCGGATTTTATGACCGTCAATACGTTCCTGATAGCTTTCGAAACCACCTGCCTGAGTCGCACCTGGTGCTTCAGCTGGCCAGTTGTCATCAATCGAGTTTGGTTCGTAGTTGGCCTGTCCGGTGTGAATAAGACGTTGATGCAAACCATCACGCTGATTGTTATGGAATGGGCAAACCGGCTTATTAATTGGAATCTGATGGAAGTTTGGACCACCCAAGCGGCTCAGCTGAGTATCAGTATAAGAGAACAGTCGTGCCTGTAGTAGCGGGTCGTTGGTAAAGTCAATGCCTGGTACAACATGCCCTGGACAGAAGGCTACCTGCTCAGTTTCACCAAAGAAATAATCAACATTACGGTTCAACACCATACGGCCAATTGGAGTCACTGGAACCAGTTCTTCCGGAATGATTTTGGTTGCATCCAGCAAGTCAAAATCAAATTTCATTTCATCTTCTTCAGGAACGATCTGTACACCTAATTCCCATTCCGGGTAATTACCTGAAGCAATTGCTTCATATAGATCACGACGATGGAAATCCGGATCCTTACCTGCCAGTTTTTGCGCTTCATCCCATACCAGCTGTGTCAGACCTTGTTTAGGCGTCCAGTGGAACTTCACAAAAACAGCTTTATTTTCAGCATTAATTAAACGGAAGGTATGCACACCAAAACCTTGAATAGATCGTAAATTACGTGGAATTGCACGATCCGACATTGCCCACATCACCGCATGTGCAGATTCAGGTACAAGAGAGACAAAGTCCCAGAAAGTATCATGTGCTGACGCACCTGATGGAATCTCGGTTTGTGGTTCAGGTTTCAGCGCATGGACAAAATCAGGAAACTTGATGCCATCCTGAATAAAGAACACTGGCGCATCATTAGCCACCAGGTCGAAGTTACCTTCATCCGTATAAAACTTGGTCGCAAAACCACGAATATCACGTACCGTATCTGCTGAACCGCGAGGACCTTGTACTGTAGAGAATCGAACAAAGACTGGAGTCTGAGCACCGGTATTGATTAAAAACCCGGCTTTAGTCCATTTTTCATTGCCTGGATAAGCTTCAAAAAAACCATGTGCCCCAACACCACGTGCATGCACAATTCGCTCTGGAATACGCTCATGGTCAAAATGGGTAATCTTTTCACGGAGAATAAAATCCTCCATTAAAGTTGCTCCACGAACGCCCGCTTTTAAACTGTTCTGGTTATCCGAAATCTTGACACCTTGGTTGGTAGTCAGTGCCTGTTCGGTTGAGTCGCTACGATATGCATCAAGCTGCTCACTTTTTTTATTGGTATTCTGCTTATCTAAACCATTTTTACCTGTGGCTGGACTGTTCGCCTTAATTTTCATGACATTTTCCTTGCTGATCTTGAGTTTAGTGAAGTCTTTTTTGCCTATCTCAAATTCGCTTGAGTTTTATTCAACATCTTGCCGTTCTTACAGAAAAATAAAGTTCCACTTTTATCTGTATGTGGTGAGCTGTTGCTGAGTATGAAGATCTTTTTATTGATTTCGTCTGTATCCCTAACATAACAAGATTTGACGAATACATTGCTGAGTCTTTGTAGTGGCTTGTTTAATAAAGGCACAGTTCTGTTATTTTTCTTAACTACACAGTTTTTTTTTACCGAGTAAAGATCACAAAGTTCGAAAAATTTAAAGCTGATAGTTTTTACTAAAAGATAAAATCATGAAACAAAGGCTTAATCATCTAAAAGTGAAAACAAGTTTTTAAAAAAACTGATCCAGACATTTGAGTTTTATAAGGTAAAATTAATTTCTTTATACAGTTACAATCCTGTCACCAGGCTATACAGAACGCCTAAACTTATATCTTTGCCCGTCCTATAAACTATATAACTCAGAAGTACTTAAGTTATTTCCACATATAAATAGTGGCAAAAATCTATTTCATATAAAAGGTCATACTGCCAAGATTTCTTATCTTTTCAGCCATGACTGGCAAACTTCTATTTTAAAAGATATCTCTCTACAAAATTGTTAAGGAGTAAAACATGGGCTCTTCAGAAAAAAATGCTAAAGCTATGAAAATTGATATTGGTATTTCTTACGAAGACCGTGCCAAAATCGTCGAAGGTCTATCTAAATTATTGGCAGACAGCTATACCCTCTATTTAATGACCCACAACTTTCACTGGAATGTCACCGGACCACAGTTCAATAGTCTGCACAGTATGTTTATGACCCAATATACCGAACAGTGGAATGCTCTTGATCTGATTGCAGAACGTATCCGAGCCTTAGGCTTTGCCGCACCCGGCACTTACCAGCAATTTGTTAAGCTGACTGCTATTAAAGAAGTAGAAGTTGTACCAGATGCCCAAGAAATGTTGCGTTTATTGGTAAATGCTCATGAAACGGTAGCTCGTACCGCACGCAATCTTTTTGAAGTTGTTGATGAAGTCAACGATCAACCGACTGCAGATTTAATCACGCAACGTCTTGATGTGCATGAAAAAACAGCCTGGATGTTACGAAGTACTTTAGAGTAATTAATTTTTCTCATTAAGAAAACAACTGTAAAATCAGAAAATTAGCTTTTCCTAAAATAAATAAGTGTTCAAATTTAATTGATATCCTTTTGAGCACTTATTTATCCCAATTTTCACCCTATAGTGAAGGCTTTGAAAAATAAATATTTACCTTTTAAAAGATTATTTTTAATCAATAAATCTTTATTTATTATCTATTTAATTATATTAGGCTAGATAGAAAATTTAGCTTTTAAGTAAAATTTTCTTATATTATAAAAATATAATTTTTACTAAATCAGTATTTTATTATTTTTTTGATCTTAGTCTTTTTCCATATCTTTTAAATATATTGAAAAAATGGACCAAACCATTTCTGCTTACAAAATAAGCAACAGATTAAGCTTCAAAAATGCTTACAAACTGAATATTATTCATCTAAAATAGAGAACCACATCACATAATATAATTATTGAAATATATTGTATACATTTTGTATTTCTGAAAGATTTAAGGGATTAAGTTATGAGTGTTCAAAAGTTGCTCATTTCACTCAAACTTAATTTACGTAAATTGATTTTAATCCTTTTACTTGTGAGTCTGGTGATTCTTTTTTCAATTACATTGATTGTGAGCAATGTAATTCACCGACAGCAACTGATTAATAATTCTCTTGCAACTAATTATGAGTATGCAGCTAAAGTTGCTTCTATTTCTGATTTATATTTTAAAAATATATTTAATGATTTAAGCCTCAGTGCCAATATTATTAATAATGGCTTTCATAATGAGCAGTTATTAAAAACTGAATTAAACAGATTGATTCAACAATCTAATTCTTTTAGCAGTGTTTTGATCAGCGATGCAGATGGTCATGTCATCGAATATGCGCCTGAAACCTTGAAATTAGATAAAGTTGCGATTATCCGGTCTTTGGGCTTTAGCAAATCACTCGAATCAAAGAAGCCTTATATTTCCTCACCATATTATTCATTAAAAGGTAATCTAGTCGTCCTGGTTAGTTTTCCCATCTTTGATCAGAATAATAAATACCAAGGCTTTATTGCAGGGTTTATCTATTTACATGAAGAATCCTTATTAAAGACAATTTTAAGCGAAAATTATGGTTATAAAAATAGCTATTTATATGTTTTTGATAAAGAAGATAAAATTATTTATCATCCAGAAAGAGAGAAAATTGGAAAAACATTCCAACACAATACCGGTTTAGCTTATATGGAGTCTCATAGCTCAGGAAAAATAAAATTAAACAACGATATGGGAGTTAGCGAACTAGTAAGTTTTGCAAAAATTCCTACGACTAACTGGACCGTGGTGTTTCAGCAGCCTACAGAAGATTTATTCGCCCAAGCCCGTCTTCTTGCCTACAAAGGGCTTTGTTGCACAAAGATTTGAAATGCAAAGTGCCCCTAATTGAGCCAAATTTAAGGCGTAACTTGGGTAAGTGGTCGACCTAATTCCGTAAATCTGTTGAGGACTGCTACACGTGCATGAATTTCATTCACCTGACTAGGAAAGCTTCTTGCCATTAATTTATCGCCTAATAATTTGATGCAATGCATCTTGGTTTCCACCAAACTGCGGCGATGATAGCCTGACCATTTTTTCCATAATGTCCTGCCTAAACGTTTAACTGTTCGAAGTAATTCATTTCGCTCTAGCGAGCTACTCTTTGTATCTTTCCATGGTTTCGCATTTTTTCTAGGTGGAATCACCGCATGTGCTTGCCGATCTGCAATGACCTGACGGCATTGCTTGGTGTCATAAGCTCCATCGGTATAAACAGAGTCAATCTGCTCATCTTGTGGAATCTGATTAAGTAAATCACCAAGCACCTGTGAATCACTGACATTATTGGTTGTGAGCTGAATAGCGCGTATTTGTAGGGTTTTGGCATCTATACCAATATGTAGTTTACGCCATTGGCGACGATATTCAGCTCCATGTTTCTTGCGTTTCCATTCGCCCTCACCTAGAAACTTCATGCCTGTAGAGTCTACGAGTAGATGCAGCCCATCGCTACTTTTTTGGTAGCTGATTGCAATATCAATATGCTTTTGTCTTCTACAAAGCGTACTGTAATCTGGTGCGGTCCAATTTAATCCGCAAAGTTTAATCAGACTTTGCACAAAGCCAGTGACTATACGTAAAGATAGACGGAATAAGGATTTAATCATTAAGCAGCATTGGATAGCTGCGTCGGAGTAGGTTTGATTTCGCCCTTGTTTGCCTTTTGATGGCGCATACCATTGCGTAGCAGGATCAAACCAAATGGCAATATTTCCGCGACTCATGAGTGCTCGGTTATATGCGGGCCAATTGGTTGTGCGGTAGATTTTGTGTGTAGGCTTCTTCATTTGAAAATTATATCGCTGAAAAAGCCTTTACAGATAGGTTTGTGCAACAAAGCCTTTGCTGTCGGGTCGGCGGTGAAGAGTTTATTATTCTTGCGCCAGTTAAAGAGATTTCACAAGCCACTAAAATTGCTGAAAGATTAAGGCACAAACTGGCATCGACTTATTTACTAGAAGTTGGTGTAGTGACTGCCTCACTTGGTATTGCACACTGGCCTTTAACTTCTTCTGATATTAAAGAAGTTTTAAAACAAGCAGATACAAATTTATATCAAGCCAAACATTTAGGGAGAAATCGTGTGGTGACAGGTGAAAAAAGTGCCTAGTAATAATATTTTTATACAGTTATTAAGTAGATAATTTAAATATATTATTTTGTTATTGTGTTATAGCGTTTAGATCTTTAATTCCAAAAAACAGTATAATTTCTCTAATACTTCTAGGTTTATATAGAGGTTTATACTTAAGGATACAATATGACTTCTTTTTATAATGGAGGCACCAGCCAAGAGATTTTTAATCTGATTGGTCAAGCTGCTGCCTTAGAGGATATCATAGATGCGATTACCGCATGGTTAGGGGATAAAATTCCGGATGCGTTGGTATCTGTCATGTTGTATTCGGAACAGGAACAAACGCTTAATTTAATAAAAGAACCAGCCTATTTTTCCAGAGAATATATAGCCGCTTTAAAGGATCTAAAAATCGGTCCGAATGTAGGCGCTTGTGGTGCAGCTGCATATCATCGTCGTTTAGTGGTCTGTGAGGATTTACTCAATGATCCAAACTGGGTCGCATATAAAGATCTGGTTAAACAAAATGGTTTAAGAGCCTGCTGGTCCCTACCAATTGCCCATGGGAGTGGCAAACTTTTTGGCTCTTTTGGTACGTATTATCGTTCGATCAAGTCTCCTACTCCCAATGAAATTGACCTGCTGCAATATGCAGCTTCGCTGATCGCCTTAACCTTTGAGCTGTATGAAGAACGCAAAAAACGAAATCAACTCAAAGATAAATATCAGTCATTTTTCTCTTTTCATCCCGATGCAATTTTTGAGCACAATCTGGATGGCAATATTGTAGATGCCAATCTGGCCACCAAGTTTTTTAACGAAGTTGGTGTTAAATCGCATATCGGAACTAAAATTGATCATTTTATTGAACCTGAACATCGCCCTCTTGCCTTAGAAGCCTTTGAGCAGGCCAAGCATGGCTTGACTGGACATCTTGAAGTTCAGGCACATAACTCGGCAGGACAGAAATACTGGCTCGATTTAACTTTTTTGCCAATTAAAGTGAATGAGGAAATTGTCGGTATCTTTAGCGTGGCACGCGACATTACTGAACGCTATCAAAACAATGAAATGCTGCGCTTAATGAAACGTAGTGTCGATGCAAATCCGCATGGCATTATTTTAACTTCGGCAGAAAATGACCAGCCTATTGAATATGTTAATCCGGCCTTTGAGCAGATTACCGGTTATAGTCTGGAAGAACTCAAAGGGAAAAATTGCCGCATCTTGCAGGGACCCGATACTTCAGCGGAAAGCGTCCAGCAAATCAGCGAAGCCATTCAGAATAAATCTGAAATCAAGATTGTCCTGAAAAATTATCGTAAGGATGGACACTGGTTCTGGAACAAGCTGAATCTCGGCCCGGTCTTTGATGAAAATCATAAATGCACTCATTTTATTGCTATTCAACAGGATGTGAGTCAGCATGTTGCCCAGCAAAAACTAATCGCTTATCAGGAATCACATGACCATTTAACCGGCTTTATTAACAATAAGCTGTTTGAAAAAGTGATACAGGAAAAACTGCATTTAGCTCAGACAGGTTCTGCAAATCTGGTGCTTTTATATCTGGATCTGGATGATTTTGAACCTTTGAATCAAAGCCTCGGTCATGATATTGGCGATAAAATTTTTAAACTGGTGGGCAATCGTCTGAGTCAAAATCTGCAGCCTGAAGATGTGATTTCCAGATTTTCAGGAGATGAGTTTGCAATTTTATTAACTCAAATGACTGATCTCAAGCAAGTCGCTGTACGTGCCGAAGAAATCATCGCCGGATTATCTCAACCTTTCCATGTGGATGGCTATGATATTCACCTGAGTGCCAGTATTGGTGTCGCTGATGCTGATCCAGACATTAAATGTGTTAAGCAGTTTATCAATGCTGCTAAAGATGCCATGCGTGACGCCAATGCCGAAGGGGGTAATACCTGGCACTGGTATAATTTCACGAAAGAGCCTTTACCGAAGGTAGATTATGTACAGCTTCGTCATGAACTGATGGTCGCGCTGCATGAACAGCAATTTAAACTGTTTTATCAGCCAATTCTGGACAGTGAAACGGGTAAGGTCAAATGTCTGGAAGCTTTGATCCGCTGGCAACATCCAGAAAAAGGCTTTATTTCTCCTGCCGATTTTATTCCTTTTGCAGAAAGGACCGGTCAAATCGTCTCGATCGGCGAATGGGTACTCAGACAGGCTTGTGAGGAAGTCAAAGCCTGGAATATGCAGCATGAGACTCAAATTTCGGTTGCCATCAATCTATCTCCTTTACAGTTTAAAAGAAGCGGATTCCTAAGCGATCTACAGCAATTATTAGCAGAAATTGAATTCCCACATGAGTTACTAAAACTGGAAGTAACTGAAAGTATGTTGATTGCTAGCGGTGATAAGTCGATTGAGATCTTAAAAAATGTCCGGGCTTTGGGTATTAAAGTGTCGGTAGATGACTTTGGCACTGGTTATTCGAGTTTAAGTTATTTACGTAGCTTACCGATTGATGAGATCAAATTGGATCGCAGCTTTGTCCAGCATTTACCCGGCAATCTACGAGATGAGGCAATTATTGAAGCTATGATTACCCTAGCACATAAGCTGGATCTGGAAGTTGTTGCGGAAGGAATTGAAAATCCTGAACAGGCTGAGTGTTTAAAATCGCATCATTGTGATTATCTGCAAGGTTTTTATTATGCAAAACCTGCCCGGCTCAATCAGCTGGAGTTAATCAGTTCCTGATTAATATGCCCTGTTTGAACTGTACAGTTTCAGCTTCTAAGTAAGCTAACTCTTCTAAATGATGGGTCACATAAATCATGGGTAGATTTAACTCATCTTTCATCCGTTTTAGAAAAGGTAAAATCTGTTGTTTTAACTGCTGATCCAGGCCTGTTAAAGGTTCATCCAGCAATAAAAGATTCGGTGAAGACAGTAATGCTCGGCCAATAGAAACGCGCTGCGCTTCTCCACCTGAGAGCTGGTGTGCTCTACGATATATTAAAGGTTTTAATTCTAATAATTCTACGATGTCTTCAAACTGGAATTTTCGATTTTCTCTAGATACCAGTTTTTCTGCATAGCATAGGTTCTGCTGCACGTTCATATGTGGAAACAGCAAAGCATTCTGGAAAACTAATGCAATCTTGCGCTGATGCATTGGAATATTAATTTTCTTTTCTGTATTGATTAAGTCCTGCTGATTAAACTGAATATATCCTTGGTCAGGTTTTAATAGTCCGACAATATTTTTGAGTAAAGTACTTTTTCCACTTCCAGATGTACCGACAATCCCTAATAGTTGCTGCGACATTTCCAGTTTAATATTCAACCCGAAATCGGCTTGTTGATATTGAAAATCACATTTCAACATTTCAGCCTCCCAATTTCCGTTGATAGTTTTGCAAAATAAAATAATTGGCAATTAAGGCAGTAAATGCCAAGAAAATAGACAATGTCACCAGACGCATCGCCATTTCTTCACCATTTGGTTGTTGCAGTAAGGAATAAATTGCGATGGGAATAGTGCGGGTTTCATTCGGAATATTTCCCACAAAAGTAATGGTGGCGCCAAACTCACCCAGACTGCGGCTAAAACACAAGATGCTGCCAATCAGCATACCGGGAATCGCCAGAGGTAAATTGATATTCCAAAATACTTTCCACGGTGCTGCGCCCAATGAACCTGCGATATGTTCGAGTTGCTGATTCATAAGCTGAAAAGACAGACGAATCGGTTGCACCATCAATGGGAATGCCACAATCATCGAGGCCAATACTGCCCCTTTCCAGTTAAATGCCAGTTGCAGTCCGAGTGTATTGAAATATTGGCCAATCATGCCTTGATTGCCAAACAGCACCAGAAGCAGATAACCCAAGACCACAGGTGGCAGCACCATAGGCAATTGCAAACATGCTTCGACCACAAACTTAAGCCGAAATTCATATCTGGCCAAAACCCAAGCCAATGCTACTGCAAAAGGTAAGCAGAATAAGGTTGCAAAGCTGGCCACTTTGGCAGACAGATATAGCGCACTTAGTTCTTCTAGACTTAACATCTTGCAGTTATTTCTCCAGTCATTGTCTAGGGATTCAGCCTAAATCCATATTTTTGAAAGATGACTTTGGCCTGTGTACTTTTTTGTATAAATTGTTCAAATTGAATGGCATCCGCATTTTTTTCGCCCTGTTTGGTCAACGCAATCGGATAAATAATCGGATGATGCGAATCTGCCGGGAAGGTACCAATAATTTTCACTTTTCGGCTGATCAAGGCATCAGTTTTATAGACAATCCCAACTTTACATTCACCTCGTTCGACAAAAGCCAAAGTCGAGCGTACATCATCTGTTCCAACAATTCGTCCTTTCAAGCCATTTAACCAGTTCAGTTTGGTCAGACTTTGCTTAGCATATTTCCCGGCAGGCACTGACTCCATTTGCCCGGTACATACATAACCTTTAAAAGATTGGGCAAAATCAAAATTGGATTGGGGTTTAAAATGAATAGTCAGATGTTTGGGACTAATGGCCACCAACTGATTTAACAGGATGGGATGAACTGAACTGGAATTAATCAGTTTCTTTTGTACCAGATAATTCATCCAATCCTGATCAGCTGAAAAGTATAGATCACTACTGGCTCCTGCTTCGATCTGCTTGGCTAAAGTAGAAGATGCACCAAATACGGAAATAATCTTAGTTTGTGGATGTTGAGCTTGGTAAGTTCTGGAAATTTCGGTCACAGCATTATTTAGACTCGCTGCGGCGTAAACTTTCACTGTTCCTGCATGGACGGAGGACAACATCGTGGCAATGCACATGGTTAAAAACAGAGATTTTTTCATGTGCATCTTCCCCATCAGTGAATAAATAAACCTTGAACAATATCCCCTTCTTTTAGGCTTTTTCCTGCCGGAATTCGAACCAGACAATTGGCCTGCATGAGATTGCTCAGCATATGTGATTGCTGTTTGGGCAGACTTTTAACTCGTAAAACCGACTGCTCAAAACTGGCGGACATTCTTAAAAAGCGCTCTCTGGCATCCATTTTTAGATCATGGGTGAGTACAGCATTAAACCAGTTCGGCTGAGATTTGTGTCCTTGTAAGGCATTTAATAAAGTTGCGGTGTATATCTGTATGCCCACATACACTGCTGCGGGATTTCCCGGTAAACCCAGCAGATAACAATGTGAACTATCATCGCGCTGTAACTGAGCAAAGAACATCGGCTTGCCCGGCTTCTGTTTTACTTTCCAGAATATCTGTTCGAAACCTAAATTTAGTGCTACAGGCCGAATGAAATCATAATCTCCGACAGATACCCCACCCGTGGTTAAAATCAGGTCATGGCTTGCTGATAATTCTTGAATGAGATTCCGTACTGCCGCCTCAGTATCTGCAACATGAAAAATTTCAACTTGCTGCCCGACTTGCTGAAACCAAGCTTCAATCAAGGGACCGTTGGCATCAAAGATTTTACCCGCTACAAAGTCTTCTATACTTTCAGCAACTTCATCACCTGTAATAACTACAGCCACTTTAGGATATTGAAGAACCTCAACAGTATTGATCCCCGCCATACTTAAAGAGGCAATTGCACCGACTGACAGTTGCTGACCTTTATTGGCTAATAATTGCCCGGCTGAAATTTCTTCGCCCACATCGCGAATATCGGCATGAACTTTAAGCTGTTCCGTAATTTTGATTCTGGATGAATCAATCACTTGAACAATTTCCTGTCGTGCGACCGTAGTAGCCCCAAGCGGAATTTTAGCACCGGTAAAAATCCGCACCGCTTGTCCGGCTTGGAGTTCTATCTCATCCTGTTGTCCCGCCCGAATTTCACCGATGAGCTGAAACTCACTTTCTGGTTCAATTGCAGATTGGGTACACAACGCATAACCATCTACGGCACTTTGCGAAAATAACGGTAGATTAATCCCAGAATAAATATCTTCTGCCAGATAACGATTTAAGGCCTGATTCAACTTCAATCGTTCAGTTGCTAACACTTGAGTATGCTGCAAAATTAATTCTAAAGCCTGATCGACTGTAATCAGATCATGTTCTGCTCCGCATCCAGACATTATTGATAACCGCCTTGATGTGGAATATTTTTTTGCACATCAAATAAATGTACCAACGCTGGTAGTACAGCAATTAAAGATTCTTTTGCCCCTTGTCGGCTGCCCGGTAAAGTCATTACCAAACTGTTATCAATATAGCCAGCAACGCCACGACTTAAAGCCGCATAAGGCGTGCGTTTCTGCCCGAAACTGCGTGAAGCTTCCATGAGTCCAGGAATTTTCCGTTTCAGTAAAGGCTGTAAAGTTTCAACCGTTAGATCTTTAGGACCTAGGCCTGTTCCACCCACAGTCAGGATCAATGGATAGTCATTTTTTTGCTGTTCAACTAGTGCCAATAACTGTTCAGGGTCGTCTGGAATTACCTGATAGGCAATATTTTCAAAATTGGCTTCTTGTAATATTTTTAGGACATTTTGCCCTGCTGTATCCGGTTTTTTACCGGCAGCGACTGTATCTGAAAGCACAATGATGGATGCTGGCAAGGCTTCTTTTAAGACACGGGTAAAATGCGATTTACCGCCTTTTTTCTTTTGTAATTTACATTGATCCAGACATAGATCTTCCGGTTCACAATGTGGTTTGAGCATATCGTAAAGGGTCAATCCAGCCAGACTAACGGCAGTCAAAGCTTCCATTTCCACACCAGTTGGACCAATAGTCTCTACTGTGGCAATAATTTCGACATGCGCATCACACAGCTCATACTCCACATCTGCACGATAAATTGGTAAGGGATGACAAAGTGGAATCAGTTCATCGGTTCGTTTAGCCCCTAAAATCCCGGCGATGCGAGCTGTCTTTAGTGCATCACCCTTTTCCGTATTGCCATTCCGTAATAATTCAATGCAATGTGGCGGTGCATGCAGAATCCCTGTAGCTACTGCAGTCCGATAACTTTCTGCTTTCATCCCGACATTTTTCATTGCATGATCCTATAGTTCATTTCTTCTTTAAACGTGTGTATGTTCTGACTTATATTGGCCATTGATAGATGAATGGCGTATTCTCTTTGGCATGATGGCAATGTTGATGCGTCTCATCTGAATGTTTTGGATGATGATGCATGTGAGCAGTTTCTACATCTTTACGGATACAACATCCCTCAACATATTGACTGCTGCCATCCATATAAAACTCTTCTTTCCAGACTGGTACTTCATGTTTAACCCGCTCCACTGCTTCCTCACAAGCGGCAAAAGCCTCACGTCGATGTGCAGCATAAGCAATCGCGATAATGGCTTTTTCACCAATATCTAATGCCCCAATTCGATGAATCACCCGCACATAGGATACGCCGTATTTGGCCTGGATTTCCTGTTCAATCTGGCGAATCATTTTTTCTGCAACAGGTGCATAGGCCGTATATTTCAGTGCCTTGACCGCTTTACCTTCATGGTGATTGCGTACCGTTCCGATAAATACGCCGACTCCACCACATTCAGGAAAAGACTGGATCGGATCAAAACTTTCCAGATCTAAAGCAGTATTCTGAATCCTAGAAAATTGCTTGAATTCGCTCATTTCAGCCTCCTGCTACAGGTGACAACAGCACCAAAGTACTGTCAGCATTAAGAGGTGTCTGACGTGAAATGATGTCTTCACCGATGGCACAGGCACAGCGTTCAATCATGCCAAATGCATCTGGATAATCTTGTCCTACCTGATTCAAAACTTCAGATACGGTACTTTGAGATTTACAAATAATTTCGAGATCTTGCGGTAACTGTCGTTCTACCGCACCGAAGGCTTCAATTCTGATTCTGATCTGTGACATCTTAGCCTCCTATCATGTACATACTAATTTTGCGGCTGTTTTGATTCATACTTTGATTTTTTAAGCGCTGCTCTATGGCGTGAAAGCCCTGTTCTTTGTTCCAGATATATCGGGATAAAGCGCCATACAAATTCAACTCACTTAGAGCGGTAGATGAATTTAGTGATTTGATTTCATTTTTAAGATTCAAGCCTTGAGGTGCAAACAGGCAATTGTAAAATTCACCTTGTGCAGTCAATCGCAAGCGGTCGCAGCTGCCACAAAATGAATTGGTAATAGTTGAGATAATTCCAATCGGATGGCCATCAATCAGATACTGGCGTGCGGGTTCCGAAGCTGATTGGGAAGTATTATTAGTTTTTTGAGTGAGCGTAAATTCAGTCGCCAAAGTTTCTAAAATGTATTGTTCACTGACTACATACTCAGTAGACCAATTGTGATCACCATCAAGTGGCATAAATTCGATAAAGCGCAGGACAATATTTTGCTGAACTGACCAGCGCGCTAATGGCAGGATCTGATTATCATTGATACCCTGCATCAATACGGTATTGATCTTAATCGGTAATCCAGCGGCTTGTGCTGCCTGAATTCCTTCCAGCACAGGTGCCAAATCTTTTTGAGTTAGCTGCTTAAACTGATCAGCATCCAGACTGTCCAAACTAATATTCAGATCATCAAGTCCCGCCTGCTTTAAGGCTTGTGCATATTGTTTTAAGTAATGCGCATTGGTGGTCATGGAAATACGTTGTAATCCCAGCTTTTTCAACGCTTGCAGTTGTTCAACAAAATGAACCACTCCCTGACGCATTAAAGGCTCACCACCAGTAATGCGGATATACTGGATGCCATGATGCACCATAAAATCGCAAAACTGATACAGCTCTTCAAAACTGAGCAGATCGTGTTTTTTCATCCATTCCGGATGTTCCGGCATACAATAAACACATTTAAAATTGCAGCGATCGGTCACTGAAATCCTTAGCTTGCGCTTGCCACGACCGAATTGATCGACAAACAAGGCATCATTTTTAAGCTGTGTCATCATATTCATTTTGAACATCCATCTTCAGGCATTGGGTGAGTTGTTGCACATATACAGTGCGCGAAACTCAAATCGCCCAATCTTGTAATAATTAGATTTGCAATAAGTGTTCCAACTTTGTGCCAAAAGCAAAATATTCAGTTTTTAGTGCAGAAATTTGAGCTGTTGATACTGTTGCAGTTCATCCAGCGAGTTAATACTGTGAAAAAATAGCGCACGATTTTTAAAACGTGCCACTTGTGCGTGCAAATCAGCAAAACAGTGTTTAAGGCTGCGCTGTTCCTGTTCAAGATATAAATTCAAGGTTGCCAGACTACTGCGTTTGACCAGACAAAATGGATAAAGTGGCTTGCCGTTAATTTCCACATAGGCCACTTCAGCCAGGCTGTTTTTGGCTAGAGCCTGGTGCAACTTGAGCAATACTCTGGAAGGAATATAAGTTACGTCACAAGGAACAAACAGCACATAATCCGACTGTACATGCGACCAGGCACTTTTCATGCCCATTAACGGCCCCTGGAATCCTGGCTCATCATCTTGATAATAATGAACACTAGGAATAAGTTTCTGGTAAATGGAATAGTCGCGATGGCTGTTAATCCAGACCTGTGCAACATTCGATTTCAGCTGTTGGTGAATCTTGATCAGCTGAATCTGGTCATCAAATTTCTGCAACAGTTTATTGATGCCATTCATGCGTCTTGCCTGTCCACCCGCCAGAATTACCAGATCAGTACGTGGATAGGCTGTTTTATTATTTTCTCTCTCGGCTCCTTTTTTCATTCTACCGTCTCCAATTGACATGTTTTAATCAGGCCACGGATTTCAGGTAAACACGAACCACAATTCCCTCCGGCTTTTAAACATGCGGTCACCTGTTTTTCATCCGTAATATTTTTAGTTTTAATAGTTTCAATGATGCGGTTTTTACCGACTTTAAAACAGCTACACACCAGTGGACCTTCATTATTTGCCATCGACATCGGCTGTCCGGCAAGTAAGGCTTTACGGTGCATAGCACTTAAACGTTCACGTTTAAACAGACTTGCTACCCAGTCGCGGTCCGGCAATAAGGCCTTCGGTGCAATATATAGGCTGGCAATCACATGACCATCCTGAAGTATCACACTATGACTAATGTGGGCGGTCTGATCTTCGAGATTCAGCCATTCAAAACTTTCATCCTGAAATGGCAATAATTCTTTTAAATGCTCAGTGGTGTAGCTAAATTTCTTCCGGTCTGCCAGTTCATAACGTATGGCCTTGCTGGTAGTGATTTTAGTCCACCACACGGTGGCTTCAATCGACGGCTGTACGATTTTTTCAAAGCCTTGACGCACATAAAATACGCCTTGCCACTGGCTATAAAATGGATGGATGATAACCGGAGTATGCTTGAATTCTGGCTCACCCGAAATAGCATCCACTACCGGATTCACCACCTTGCCAATCCGGGCATCGGATGCGACCTGATCATTCCAGTGAATCGGGGCAAAGACCTGTCCACGGCGGATATTGTCACTAATAGTCGCACGCAAGACACAATTGCCCCATTGCGATTTGACTTCTACCAGCTCGCCATCTTTAATCCCGTATTTCAAAGCATCATGTGGATGAATCTCACAATAAGGTTCAGCACGATGTGTGCTGAGATTTGCAGATAATCCAGTGCGGCTCATAGTATGCCATTGGTCACGAATCCGACCAGTATTCAGAATTAAAGGATATTCACTGGAAACCTGATTGACCGGATCAATTGCAGTAGTTGCAATAAATCTTGCTTTACCATCAGCATGACTGAACTGGCCTTGGGCAAATAATCTTCCTACAGATTGAGCAGGTTGCTGTTTACCCCAAACCGGCCATTGCACTGGTTCCAGTTGCTCATATTCTTCTGCGGTTAAATTGCTTAAGCCTTGCAGATTAAAATAACGGAAATATGGGGTTTCTAGACCTTCGGAAATTTCTACATTCTGATAGGCAGAGAGCTCGGCATGCTCTTTAAAAATTTCATGACTATTGTGAAAATCAAACCCTCTGAAGCCCATTTGCTTCGCCACCTGTGCAATCGCCCACCAGTCAGCTTTGGCTTCACCCGGCGCATCTAAAAAGGCATGTTGCCTTGAAATACGGCGTTCCGAATTGGTGACGGTTCCATCTTTTTCGCCCCAGCCTAAAGCTGGAAGTAATATATCAGCATATTGAGTAGTATCCGTATCCTGACAGATATCAGAGACCACTACGAATTCACATTTATCCAGAGCACGCTTCACTTGATCGGCATCGGGCAAGCTGACGACCGGATTTGTGGCCATGATCCAGATGGCTTTGATCTTGCCGCTTTCGACTGCCTGGAATAGATCAACTGCCTTAAAACCCGCTTGCTTGGCAATATATGGACTTTGCCAGAAGTTTTGCACCAGCTGTTGATGCTCCGGGTTCTCTAAATCCATATGGGCTGCCAGCATATTGGCCAAGCCACCGACATCACGGCCGCCCATCGCATTTGGCTGGCCGGTCATAGAGAATGGGGCTGCACCGAGCTTACCAATTTTTCCGGTGAGCAAATGGCAGTTAATAATACTGTTGGCTTTATCTACGCCACGGGATGACTGATTTACGCCCATGGAGAACAACGTCATGACTTTGTCAGTCTGGGCAAATTTTTCAAAGAATTGACTCAGCTTACCCGCTGAAATACCGGTGCGTGCCGCAACATCTTCAATCGAAGCTTCCGCAGTACTGCTGGCCAAGGCCTGTTCCAGCCCTTGGGTATGTGCAGCAACAAATTCCTGATCTACATCACCATGCTGATATAAGTACTGTAATAGGCCATTAAATAGTGCAACGTCTTGCCCTGGCAGAATAGGCAGATGCAGATCTGCTGCTTCACAGGTACTGGTAAAACGCGGATCAATCACCACTACAAACAGGTCACGTTGTTCCTTGGCTTTCATAATGCGCTGATACAGCACTGGATGGCACCAAGCGGTATTGGAACCGACCAGTACCACCATATCGGTATGTTCAAAATCTTCGTAGCTGGCTGGAACCAGATCTTCACCAAAAGCTCGTTTATGTGCAGCAACAGCTGAAGACATACACAGGCGTGAATTGGTATCAATATTCGCCGTACCGAGATAGCCTTTGACGAATTTATTCACCACATAATAATCTTCGGTCAGCAACTGACCTGAGACATAAAATGCAATACTGTCTCGGCCATATTGATCGATGCATTGCTGGAATTTATTGGCAATGGAAGAAACTGCAGTATCCCAACTGGTAACTTCACGCTGATCTTTACGACCCAGCATTGGCTGCAGTAAACGGGTTCCCAGTCCTAAAGTATCTGCCAGATTACTACCTTTGATGCATAACTTGCCGTAATTAGAAGGATGGTTGGCATCGCCTTCAACAGTCACTTTCGGGCCTGATGTGGTCGGCGTTACATGTGCAGTCACACCACAACCCACGCCACAATATGGGCAAGTGGTCTGTGTGGTTTTAGTTTTTAATTCTGTGGAGCTATGCAGTTCCACTACTGGGATACTATTCATTGCTGCTGTGCTCCTTAATCATCTAAATTCACTTATCTCGCCAAATCTAAAATGTCTAGCTTTTACAGGTTTGATTTAAATTTTTTCTTGGTCTCAAAAGCTTTAATCCTCCCCAACCCTCCTTTGTTAAAGGAGGGAGATTCCCCTCTTTTTAAAGAGGGGTTAGGGAAGATTTATGTGATGGATTACCCTGCTTTCTTTAATGCAAAATCCCGACCAAACAGCAGTTTATTTCGAATCGAAGTGATCGGTGTCTGATCTGCAATTAGCTCAGCATACCAGGCACCATCCTCAGTATCCCCAAACAGCACGGCACCAATTACTCTATCTTTTTGAATAATAATGCGTTTATAGATCTGACGTTTCTCATCATTTAGCACGATATCTTCAAAATCCTCTTTTGGCTCGAAGTCACCTGCCGAAAATACATCACAGCCACTTACTTTCAGCTGAGTCGGAACAGTTGGCGCTTTGAACGTCAGACTGCCATGCTCGGCCAGATGTGATGCACAAATAAACGCCTGGCCCCAAAGTGGTTCAACCAGCCCAAAAGTTTGACCTCGATGTTCAATACATTCACCCACCGCATAAATACTTGGGTCAAAAGTCTGCATGGTGTCATTCACTAATACACCACGGTTACAACGTAAGCCTGCACTTTGTGCTAAAGCCATGTTTGGACGGATCCCCACGGCAAACACCACCAGATCAGCATCCAGCACAGTCCCGTCTTTGAGTTTGACTTGAGTCACATGACCCTCTTCACCGATCATGCATTCGGTATTCGCTGCAGTCAGGATGGTAATGCCTTTCTGCTCAATCGCTGTTTTCAGCATCTGGCTGGCTTTACTGTCTAGCTGGCGATCCATGATGCGGTCCATCAGGTGCAATACAGTCACATTCATGCCTTGCTGTTTTAGTCCATACGCTGCTTCCAGACCTAAAAGTCCTCCGCCAATGACTACGGCATTTTTCTTGGTTTTGCAGTAGTCCAGCATGTTGTTGACGTCATAAATGTCGCGGAAGCTCAGTACACCTTTTAAGTCACTCCCCGGAATTGGCGGAACGAACGGCTTGGAACCCGTTGCCAGAATCAGGCGGTCATAACTGATCACTTCGCCCTTTTCGGTATATACGTGTTTACGAGGACGGTCGATGCGAACCGCCGGATCACCGGCAATCAGACGGATGCCTTTGTCAGCATACCAGGCATGTGGATGCAGCATGATGTCATCAATGGTTTTCTCACCAGACAATACTGGTGACAACATAATGCGGTTGTAGTTGCCCCACGGCTCTTCACCAATCACAGTAATTTCATAACGGTCAGGTGCCATATCCAGCAGGTCTTCCAGACAACGCATACCAGCCAGGCCATTACCCACCAAAACCAGCTTCATCTTTTCCTGAGAAGTACCATTATTGGTGATATAGGTTTTTTGAGGGGTCGGACTGATCCAGACTTTGCCATTTTCAATCTTGCTTGGAAATACCAGCAGTTTTTGGTCTTTATCTTCCAGACAGCGTCCGGTTGCCAGACTGAAATGCTGCTTGTAAATCGGTGAAGCGACGACGCGTTCCCCTTGCAGATCACCCAGAATCCCGCGTGACATTACAAATGCTTTACTAAATGGATCCTGGTTACTTAAAGCATAAACACGCTTTTCATGACCTACACGGAACAAAGCAATTTGCTGATTTTCAATTAATGCACCTACACCGGTATTCGGGGTAATATCATCCAGTGCACACACTTCCACCCAATTCAGTTCATTCATATCTTTAAACATTGTCATATTCTTGCTCCTTTATTCTTTGAATCAAGCTTCAACTACCGGAATACGGCTGGCATTGCGTTCAGCTTCAGTTTTTGGACGGATCTGACCACGCACTTCAGTAAATTGAACGTACGGATCGTTTTGCTGTTCAGCCTTGGCATTAATAAAGGTTTTGAAACGTTTACGGACTTCTGGATCTTCAACTGCAGTACGCCATTCATCCTGATAAGTGCCCACTACATGCTCCATACGACGCTCGAGTTCTGTTGCCAGACCCAATGAGTCATTCACAACGACATCTTTCAGGTAATCCAGGCCGCCTTCGAGGTTGTCACGCCATACCGAAGTACGTTGCAGACGATCAGCCGTCTGGATATAGAACATGAAGAAACGGTCGATATAGCGGACTAAAGTTTGTGTATCCAGATCTGATGCCAGCAGTTCAGCATGACGCGGTTTCATACCACCGTTACCGCAGACATACAGGTTCCAGCCTTTTTCAGTGGCAATCACACCGACGTCTTTGCTTTGTGCTTCGGCACATTCACGGGTACAACCAGACACGGCCATTTTTAGTTTGTGTGGAGAACGCAGACCTTTGTAACGATTTTCCAGGAAGATTGCCAAACCAACAGAATCATCTACACCATAGCGGCACCAAGTGCTACCGACACAAGATTTCACTGTACGTAGTGATTTACCGTAGGCATGACCAGACTCAAAACCGGCATTGATCAGTTTTTCCCAGATTTCTGGCAATTGATGCACTTGTGCACCAAACATATCGACACGTTGGCCACCAGTCAGTTTGGTGTACAAGCCATATTCTTTGGCAATTTGACCAATTGCAATCAGGCCTTCTGGTGTCACTTCACCGCCCGCCATACGTGGCACGACTGAGTACGAACCGTCTTTCTGGATATTACCCAAGTAATAGTCGTTACTGTCTTGCAGGCCGGCATGGCTTGGTTTCAGAACAAAGTCATTCCAGCAAGATGCCAATATATTTGCCACAGTCGGTTTACAGATATCACAGCCCATACCATGACCATGTTGATGGATCAGGTCATCAAAAGTTTTGATCTCGTTAACACGTACCAGGTGATACAGCTCTTGGCGTGAATAAGCGAAGTGTTCGCAGAGATGGTTGTTTACGGTAACGCCTTGACGTTGTAATTCAGACTTCAGGACTTGCGTCACCAGCAGTGCACAGCCACCACAAGCCGTTGCGGCTTTGGTGCATTTTTTAAGAGCACCGAGAGAAGTTGAACCATCGGCAATCGCTGAACAGATATCCGCTTTAGATACGTTATTACATGAACAAATCGTCGCGCTGTCTGGAAGCAGATCTACACCGGTGCCACCCGTTTTCGCTGCTGCTTGGTCAAAGCCTGGCATGATCAGGCTTTCCGGATTTTCTGGAATTTCCAGACCATTCAGCATCATTTGCAGCAGGTCGTTATATTCTTTAGCACAACCCACCAGCACTGCACCGAGCAGTTTGGTTTTTTCTGCATTGACTACAATTTTCTTGTAGATCTGTGCCGCTTCATCGGCATAGAAGTAGCTCATTGAACCTGGTGTCATGGCATGTGCATCGCCAACTGATGCAACATCAACTCCCATCAGTTTCAACTTGGTGCTCATGTCCGCGCCAGCAAATGCTGCACATTCTTCTTGCAGTATATGCTTTGCAGCGATACGTGCCATGTCATAGCCTGGAGCCACCAGACCAAAAATCTTGTTATTCCAGAGTGCACATTCACCAATCGCGTAAATATCTGGATGAGAAGTCTGACAATAATCATTGATCATGATCCCGCCGCGCTCACCAATCGCCAGGCCGCTTTGACGTGCCAGTTCGTCACGTGGACGGATCCCCGCAGAGAACAGGATGATGTCGGTTTCTAGTTCAGCGCCATCACCAAACTTCATCACGTGCTTGGCATTGACACCATCTTCAATAGACGAGGTGGCTTTTTGGGTATGGACTTTAACGCCCAGATCTTCGATTTTGCTGCGTAATACTTTACCCCCAAGATCATCAATCTGTACTGCCATCAGGCGTGGTGCGAATTCGACCACATGCGTTTCCAGATTCAGGTCACGCAACGCTTTTGCCGCTTCCAGACCCAGCAAACCACCACCGATCACAACACCGTTTTTGGCATTCAGGCTCGCTGCCCGGATTGCATCCAGATCTTCAATGGTACGATAAACAAAGCAATTTTCACGGTCGTTGCCTGGAATTGGTGGAACAAAAGCATAGGAGCCGGTAGCTAAAACCAGTTTGTCATAAGCAATCACATCGCCATGATTAGTGGTGACTGTTTTATTAACAGTATCGATTGCAGTCGCTTTGGTACTCAAACGCAAATCAATTCCATACGCATCTGCAAAGTCATTACGGCAAAGGGTTAAATCCTTGGCTGATTTTCCAGTGAAATATTCAGTTAAATGTACACGGTCATAAGCCAGACGCGGCTCTTCTGCCAGAATCGTGATTTCAACGTCATCACCTGCATGCTCAAGCACAGATTCAATAAATTTGTGTCCTACCATGCCATGGCCAATCATTACCAGTTTCATATTCCTTCTCCTAAATTTTCTAAATCTTGTATCTTGTGTTTTAAGCTAGGTTGTTTCGTTCAAGGACAGCTTCTTCATACAGCTTTTGCTCTTTGGCTTTATGCTCAACCGAGAAGCGAATCATCAGAACAAAACTTGCTGCAATCACGACCAGGCCGCCAAGTGCCATCAGACAGGTTTGAATATCCAGCATGCCTTTAAGTAAGAATCCTGCTGCGACCGCACCCACGTTACCGCCTGCACCGATAATGCCAGCCACACCCCCTAAAGCATCCCGGTCAATAAATGGCACCAGCGCATACGTTGCACCACATGCCATGTGGGTAAATAATGCGAAGACAGTCATTGTGATGATGGCCAGCATGGCACTGTTCATTTGCGAGAATAAAATCAGGAATAAGCCTTCCATCAAGATCATGGCAAACAGCACTTTGGTACGTCCGTCCAGGCCTTTTTTGATGGCGACTTTATCTGAAACAATGCCACCCAGTGCACGGGCAAACAGTGCTAGCAGACCGAAGATCCCGGCGGTCATACCTGCTTCTTTTAAACCAAAGCTGAAGTTTTCTACGTAGTACATGGCTACGATGTTATGAATGAAGATTTCGATACCGAAACAGGCCGCATAAGCGCCAAATAAAATCCAGACACGGTAGTTACGGGCCGCATGCATCAGAATTGCCATGCCACCTTTTTTCTCGCTACCAACCTGAATTCCTGCTGCACGCAGTTCTTTAAAGTTGCCTTGTGGACAGTCTTGGGTAAATTTCCAGTACAATGCACCGACGATCAGCATCATCAGGCCTGGAACAATTAAGGCAATTCTCCAGCCCATCGCCTGTTCAACACCGAACAGCACCAGCGCAGCCAGAAGTAATGGCATCAAGGCTTGAGTCGCACCGCCACCGGCATTTCCCCAACCTGCTGATGCAGCATTTGCAGTACCCACGACATTCGGCGCAAACATGATGCTGGTGTGATATTGGGTAATGACGAAACTGGCACCAATGGCGCCAATCAGTAAGCGGAAAAACAGAAAGGATTCATAGCTATTCGCAGAGGCCACACCAAAGACCGGGATACTGCCGAGTACGAGTAAGGCGGTATAGGTTTTCCGTGGACCATATTTGTCACATAGCGGACCGACAATCAGTCGAACCAGAATGGTGATCGCGACTGCTGCAATATTGATATTGGCGATTTGATCTTTGGTTAAGCTGAATTCACCCGCGATCACAGGCATCAGCGGTGCACAGGCGAACCAGGCAAAGAAGCAGACAAAAAACGCGAGCCAACTCATATGGAAGGCTCTCATTGCTGCGCTGCTGAAATTCAAAAGACTTATTTTTGTTGCTTTCTTTTCATATAAATTTGAAGACATCACCATCTCCTTCCAGAACTGAACGTATAGGCTTATCTGCTATGCGAATCGCTGCACACCAGATGCGATCAGAACGGACGTCATTGGCCGTCTTACAAATTTCTTTAGAGTCGTCTTTGACTCAAATTCTATTAAGCACAAAGCGTGCCAACAAAATAACTTTATGAATAAGTATTTGTATTTATATTATTTATCGGCTTTGTTGCACAAAGATTTGAAATGCAAAGCGCCCCTAATTGAGCCAAATTTAAGGCGTAACTTGGGTAAGTGGTCGACCTAATTCCGTAAATCTGTTGAGGACTGCTACACGTGCATGAATTTCATTCACCTGACTAGGAAAGCTTCTTGCCATTAATTTATCGCCTAATAATTTGATGCAATGCATCTTGGTTTCCACCAAACTGCGGCGATGATAGCCTGACCATTTTTTCCATAATGTCCTGCCTAAACGTGTAACTGTTCGAAGTAATTCATTTCGCTCTAGCGAGCTACTCTTTGTATCTTTCCATGGTTTCGCATTTTTTCTAGGTGGAATCACCGCATGTGCTTGCCGATCTGCAATGACCTGACGGCATTGCTTGGTGTCATAAGCTCCATCGGTATAAACAGAGTCAATCTGCTCATCTTGTGGAATCTGATTAAGTAAATCACCAAGCACCTGTGAATCACTGACATTATTGGTTGTGAGCTGAATAGCGCGTATTTGTAGGGTTTTGGCATCTATACCAATATGTAGTTTACGCCATTGGCGACGATATTCAGCTCCATGTTTCTTGCGTTTCCATTCGCCCTCACCTAGAAACTTCATGCCTGTAGAGTCTACGAGTAGATGCAGCCCATCGCTACTTTTTTGGTAGCTGATTGCAATATCAATATGCTTTTGTCTTCTACAAAGCGTACTGTAATCTGGTGCTGTCCAATTTAATCCGCAAAGTTTAATCAGACTTTGCACAAAGCCAGTGACCATACGTAAAGACAAACGGAATAAGGATTTAATCATTAAGCAGCATTGGATAGCTGCGTCGGAGTAGGTTTGATTTCGCCCTTGTTTGCCTTTTGATAGAGCATACCATTGCGTAGCAGGATCAAACCAAATGGCAATATTTCCGCGACTCATGAGTGCTCGGTTATATGCGGGCCAATTGGTTGTGCGGTAGATTTTGTGTGTAGGCTTCTTCATTTGAAAATTATATCGCTGAAAAAGCCTTTACAGATAGGTTTGTGCAACAAAGCCGTTTTCTATTAGTTAATACTAATTCTTTATCAGGATTTTCTGCTAATTGTTTTTTCAAATTTGCAGCACTGCTCCTTGCCACAATAGTAGTCATTTGAGGGTATTTTCCTAAGGTTATATTTTTTTGTTTTCCCTGAAACCGATAGGAGTATATCCATGTCTTTCTACCATTCGCAAAAACATGAAGTTGAAGACCTCCTCCATCACTTAATTTAAGAGGAGCTTTGCCAATCCCTGAGTGTTTTGCATCTTTAATTTCCTGAGCTTTTAACATCTTTATCTATTCCAAAATTTAACTTGGAAATAGTTTTATACCAACACTTATACCAACACAATGCGTGAGACTTTAAGAGATTCAAAGGAACTTCAAGAAACAAAAAGGGCATGAAAATCATTAATTTTCATGCCCTTACAGACCATATGAGACTATATGGATTTGAATTTTGGTGATGGCGTCAATTGAACAAATCCAATAAGTTACTGTTTTATATAATTTAAAATTTATACAAAAATCCCAGTGTACACCACAGTGTACAAATTATATATTGCTAGGCCATTTTCTCTAAGTTTAGTTGCTATATCGGGAGTTACATTCATATAAAAACACTCCCCCTCGCGCGCCCGCGCATTTTCTTGGTTATTGTCTGACGGTATAGCGGTTTGCTGTGTTTTTTCGCTCCCATCATTTAATTGAAGCGAAATAGAGTATTTAAAGCTGCTCCTCTATTTGGTGGCTCAGGTAGGGTCAGATTTAGAATCATATCCTTTGTGGTGAAGCTCCTCTTTTTTGTGGTGCTTATGCTGTACGTCACTTTTAACTGTCAGTGATTTGTGAGTGACTTTAAGGTACTCACTAACCATCTTTGAGCTGGTCAGTAGAATTTCAGATTTTAAATCCACATTCAGGATGCTGAATTAACTTAGCCGTCCAAGTGGCTGATTAAGTAGCTCGGCTGTTTATATACACCCAATTTTGGATATATCCCCCAGTGGGGGGGGTGATTCTATGTTGAGGCCATTTGTAGAAGTGACCCGCCCGAATAATCACACTGTAACTCTATTGGGATTTTAAAGGTCAAAACTATATTTGAAGCATCCCTCGCGTGCGCGCGCGTAGTTGTTACGAAACACAACGCAATTTTTCGCTCAGTGAATACCGTTGCTCACTTTTAAGCATGGGCATAGCGATAGCGGAATTTCACTATCGGTCTAGGCTTTTAGGGGTGGTCATTTTGACCATACCCACACTGTGTGACTGTACGAAAGTTTCGTAGTTCATTAACCAACGCAATTTTGCTTATTTCCCCCAATGGGGGAAATGGTCCTGATCCGTCCGCCATTGGCGGTTATACCCGTTCCACTACTACACTTTAAGTGTAGTGAAAAGGAATACTACCTGACCTACACTAACCCGGTAACTGAATGGTCATTATCACCATGCAGACCATCCCTTTTTTATGGACTCCGAAAATTCAAAATTAAGCAAATATGAATTGCTTAAAATTCTCTTTCATAGGGTTTGTTTCGCAAAAGACATAAATGGAATAATTACCCCCTGTTTTGTCGTTCTACGTCGTACAAGAAAGGAAGAAATTAGTTCTACGGTATATCGTTGATTTACCTTGACAGCACCTCACCAAAAACACCCTAAAAACCATGTAAAAGCCTTATCAGATAAGCATTACATCTATTCTATTAAAATTACATTTTGTCTAGGTACGTCTAGCAAAATCCGTATCAGTACGTATCAGTAAATGGCCTTAAATCTTGCATGACGGACCTTTTGCACTTGTTTGACAAGGTACTGATAAAAACACCTATAAAAATGTACTCAAAACCAAGCCATACAAGGCATACGGCGTTTTACTTAGATATGCTGTTTGTCATGCTACGTCCAACAAGAAATATGGTTTTGTCCTGCTACGTCCTGCTAAATTTTGCTTTACAGGGTAATTATTGAAATTGATGCTATGCCAATTACAGCAAGGCATACGGGGATTTAATAAATTTGATTCCGTAAAGCTACGTAAAGCAAGAATCCTAAAATTATTCTTTACGGCGTTTATTTAGTTTCCTTGATAGGACACCAGTAGAAAGACCATTAAAACAGCTTCAAAGCTATATACGGCAAGGTTTACCGTTTCTTGACGGTTGCTTGATTTCATCAAGGTACATCAAGGTAAAACCCCCTATTTTGTATAGCTACGTAAAGAATTTTGACCTTATTTCTTGTTTTACAGCACCACATAAAAAAGACCATCAAAACCACACTCAAACATAGTAATACCAAGGTCTACGCCGTATTAATGTCAGGTTTTGTGAGGTTCTAATACTTACTATCACTATTCTTAGTGAGTTATCCAAGATGAACCGGACGGCGAAAAATGTCAGAAACGCACAGCAAATATGTCAGAAACGGACAGTTTCCGGCTGTGTAACGGTAGACATGAGTATTTATTGATCTAATTTTCAGGCATTAAAAAAGCCCACTATTGTGAGCCTTTCTTTTTCTTCATATCTTCATTCAATTGTTCTTTAACCCATCCGCTAAAATCATCCAGTTTATTAGCATGGCCAATAGATCGGCATCGTGTGAATTCTCAGTATTGAAGCTGACTGGCTTTTGCTTGCGCTTTTTCTCATAGCGAGTTTTGGGCGTGTCGTTAGGCTTGTTCATGCAATGGCCTGTATATCGCCCCCGATATGCGGGCTTTTTTTATTGAATAAATGCTTCTTCCATAGGGTTTGTTTCACAAAAGCATTTCTTTCATAGGATTGTTTCGCAAATTGAAGAAATGTAGTGATTACATGCCGCCCTAATTTCAGGTTTTATCAGGTTTGATAAGTTAAGCGAGTTTTACGATTAGCAAAACTTCTGTATCATTAACTTAATTATTTAAATAAGAGTATGATTATGAAAAATATAATATTAATTTCAGCGTTGCCATTAATCTTGATTGGTTGCGGAAATCCTAATAGTAAGCCTACCTATGGCGATTATGGATTACCTAAGAATTGTCGAGCACTTATACAAGCAAATATTGATGGATGGCGTTCTAAGCAATATACAACTGAAGAAGCCATGAATTCTATCGAACGTAACTGTGGTGCTAATGGAAAAAATTGGGACAATTAAAAAAAAACACTATTAAGTGCTTTCCTGATGTATAGAAGAAACCCCACATGTATTTGGCAACAGTGGGGTTTATTGGCATCTCTCTTTAATCAAAATAGGCCCATCATCTTCATACCGCTAACTTGACCGATTGCCTGTGATACACCATTCCACATATCGGCACTTGCCTGACCTTTTGCTAAAGCCGCACCCGCTTGTGCTGCACCAGACTGTTGATACAGGTTTGAAATATTGCTAGCTGTTTGCATGCCAGCATTACCTGTCCCTGCTGCTGCGTTCTGACCTAGCGCAGTCATGCCTGCTAGGTTTTGATAACGCTGATTGATTAATTGGTTAAGCAAGTGCGGTCTAAACTGTGCTAATGCTGCTTGAGTGTTGCCACCACGTATCCCACCAGTAGCCGATGCATTCTGCAAAATGGCGTTTTCACCTTGTTGCAAATAGGTTTGCATTTCAGAGCTATTGTTAATGTTGTTAATCGCTGCTTGTTGGGCTGTATTACCATTGATTCCAAGCAAATCTTGCTGACCAGTTAAACCGCTAAGGCCTGCATCCGCATAAGGTTTTAAGAGTTTCTGAACTGCATCAAACTGTCGGCGCTGTTCCTCTACTCCCATTTCAGATGCTTCAATTTGGGCATTCGCTGCTGTGTTTGCTGCTTTTCTTTGTGCCCTGGATGATAAAGCACCACCAACCACACTGGCACCTACCATTCCTACTGCAAGTTTTGTTCCTATTGCTGCTGCTGCGATTGGCATAAGCATTCTCCTGTTTTTAAAATTACTTTTTTAGTGATTAATAGCCTCTTTTAGCTATTCAAAATTTTTAGTAAATCAACCTTAATAGACTGCTATTTTCTCCCACAAAATTTATTCTTAATTTTACCATGCTATTATTTAAATTTATTTATTAATTCAATAATTTATGTAAGTTTTTACGTACAAATTTGACATGATTTCTATGTGTTTTTATACCGATATTTTCATTAAAAAATTGGGTTCTAATTTCAAGTTTTATCAAGTTCAAGGTTAAGTTTTATTAAGTTCAATCTACCAGTGAGGGCTAACCAGTGGGGGGATTTCATATCTTATGGACTGGCCCAAAGTGGATACCACTCCAAACCGCACCAGCAAAAAAAATCCTGTTTAAGTTAAAAGTTAAAATAAAGTTAAAGGTGCTTACTATTGCTTACAGCTACAGCGTTTTGAATGTCAAGTTTTGACAAGTTCTAAGGTGAGGTTTTGTGAGGTTTTGAACTTAGGATTTACGCAGTCTGCAACCACAGGTTTTGACAGGTTCGGACTAACATTTACTAACAAGCACAGCGTTCTAAATGTCAGGTTTTGTCAGGTTTAGGCTAAGACTTGATGAAAGGTACATCATTTATAAAATATGGCTATATCGAGCAATCAGGGCGGTTCTGTGCATATCCTGAATAACAGGTTCAAAGCGTTTGAATGTCAACACCCTGGGCATTTTGAATATTAGGTTTTATAAGGTTTTATAAGGTTTTTAATCAATTGGAGAGCTAGAATGTTTAAACAAAAGTATATCATCACTGTAGAGTCTGAGAGTCCACCAAAAATATGTCTTGGAGACTCTATCTACGGCGCTACAGTTATTGCAGTAGAAGTAGAACAGTATCCTGATTTGGTTGATCTAGCATGGCTTATGAAAAGATTTCCAATATCTAGACAAGCACTTTCTAAAAGGTTGGAAATATTTAATATGGGAGTTGGGAGGAAAAAGCTTTATGACCCAAATATTGTGATTCCGTTTCTTAAGACAAAATTAAAAAATCGTAGAGGACGACCAAGGACAAATTTTTAGCTTTTTGAACGTTAAGTTTAGATAAATTTTGCGCTTCTTGAATGGCTTTTTGAATTTCAGGTTTCTTCAGGTTTTCATGCCCAACAGAGTAGGCGGTCTTTTCGCTATAACCCGCACGAATAGCAGCCTGTGTAGCATTCAGGTCTATCAAATACTCATCGACAAACCTTTGTTGTTTATCTGTAAGCGTCCGCTGAACACACCTTATGAATTCGTCCTATAAGCCTTAATTTAGTCCCCACTTAAAAACAAGTGGGGACTAAAATTTATGACTACAAATCACCAGACATCCATCGCATCTCTTGCGAAAAAACGAAGAACATACAGTGCTGAATTTAAACAGCAGATCGTTCAGGCTTGTAAAGCACCGGACGTTTCAATTGCTTCGGTCGCTTTGCAACATGGATTGAATACAAATCTCGTATCCAAATGGATTCGCTTAATTGATGCTAAGCCAGGGAATGATCGCTCACCACTACCGAATAAACCTGCATTTATTGCCTTATCCTGCTCTGCACCATTAGATCCTACTCCTACTGACATGTTAACGGTTCAAATTACTTTACCCCACTCAAAAGCAGAAATTGGCTTGAAATGGCAAGTATCAAAAATATCTGCTTTAGCAGAATTACTCAAGGCACTGGCAACATGATCCGTATCGATGAAATCTGGTTGTCTACCCAGCCCATGGACATGCGAGCAGGAATGGATACGGCCATGGCTCAGGTGGTGAGAGCCTTTGGCTACATCAAACCGCATTGTGCTTACCTGTTCTGTAATAAACGTGGCCATCGCATGAAAGTACTGGTGCATGATGGACTGGGGATCTGGCTGTGTGCCCGGCGGCTGGAACAGGGCAAATTTCACTGGGCTAAAGTTCACCAGGGTGAAAGCGTAGCCCTCAGCCCGGAACAGTTACAGGCACTGATCCAGGGTTTGCCCTGGCAGCGCATTGGACAACAGCAGGTAGTGACGATGCTCTAAACCAGGTTGGTGCATTCTGCTATTCTCCAAACGTTCTATTTCCTCTGCGTCATGACCTCAGGCATACTGAGGTCATGAATACGCTGCCTGACTTAAGCCAACTGACCCATGAACAACTGCTGGAATTCACCAGGCAGTTGGCGCTGCAGCATCAGTCTCTAGCACAATCAAACCAGCAATTAGATGCCAGAGTTCAACATCTTGAAGTCACCAATCAGCAATTAGATTCTAAAGTTCAACATCTTTCTATTCTCAATCAAAAATACGAGCATGAACTCGCACTATTTAAACAGCACAAATTCGGCAGTAAAAACGAACATCTCACTGCAAAACAAATCCATCTCTGGGATGAAGCGGTCGAAGAAGATATTGCAGCCGTTGATCTGGAACTGGAACGGCTGAATGCAGATAAAACCGATGCAGCGACAGAGAAAGCCACAGTCAACAAACCTAAACGTCGACTGCTGCCGGATCATCTACACACCATCCGTATTGAGCATGAACCTGCATCAACCCAATGCAGTTGTGGCTGCCAGTTACGTCGTATCGGCGAAGATATCAGTGAAAAACTGCATTTCAGACCGGCACAGTTCTATAAGGAACAGCATGTGCGTGGCAAATGGGTCTGTGATCAGTGTGACACCCTGACTCAGCAAGCGATGCCTGCCTATGTGATTGATAAAGGCATTGCTTCACCTGAACTGCTCAGCCATGTGCTGGTATCGAAGTATGCCGATCATTTGCCGCTGTACCGTCAGCGCCTGATCTATCAGCGGGCGGGAATCGAGCTTTCTAGATCAACGTTATCTGACTGGATAGGTCGCTGCGGTGTAGAACTGGAGCCTCTGGCCAATGCCTTAAAAGAGGTGGTACTACAACAGCAGGTGCTGCATGCAGATGAAACACCGGTCACCATCATGCGGATGGGTGAGAATGAGAAAAAACCGAAGAAAGGTTATGTCTGGGCCTATGCCACTACACAGTACAATCCAGTTCAGGCGGTGATCTATGACTTTCAGGATAGTCGTTCAGGCCAGCATGCTGCAGAGTTCTTGAAAGGCTGGCAGGGCAATCTAGTCTGTGATGATTACAGTGGTTATAAAGCACGCTTTAAATCAGGCCAGGTCATTGAGGTGGGCTGCATGGCCCATGCACGTCGTAAATTCCATGAACTGCATGTGACCGGGAAAAGTCAGGTCGCTGAACAGGCCTTAGTGCTGATTCAGAAACTGTATGCGATAGAAGCAGAACTCAGGAAAAAGACCGATGGTACAGCGGAAGACCGCCGCGAATACCGACAACAGCACAGCCAACCGGTGATGCAACAACTGTATGAATGGCTCAACCAACATTATCTGACGGTGCCATCGAGTTCTCCAACCGCCAAGGCCATCAATTACAGTCTGAAGCGTTGGCCAGCCTTAAGCCGCTATCTGGATGATGGCAATCTACCCATTGACAATAACTGGGCAGAGAACTCAATGCGTCCCTGGGCATTGGGCCGTAAGAACTGGTTGTTTGCAGGTTCGCTGCGCAGTGGACAGCGAGCGGCAAATATCATGACTTTAATCCAGTCAGCAAAGCTGAATGGGTTGGATCCGTATGCCTATCTCAGTGATGTGCTGAAAAGGTTGCCGACACATAAAGTGACCCAAATAGAAGAATTACTGCCACACCGCTGGAAATCCGACCAAAATTAAAAAATAGGCATGGGATTCAGCGGACGCTTACGTTTATCTGTCAGGCCTGCCATAAATATTTACTCTCCAGATTGCAGGTATTAAAAAACCTCCCGAAGAAGGTCTTAGTGGATAAGGCTTAATAGCCATATTTCTTTTCTTTTAATTCATGATATAGGTCGCTGGTATCACCCCAGCCCCACAATAAGATCAATAAAGGTATGGTAATCAGGCCCCATCGAAGCAAATTATAATTATCAATAAGCCAGGCATTGAAAGGATACATACCCATAATATTGAAATTGGCTGCCCCATTTAGAAGAAAGTAGTAAGCTAGAGTAAGGACAGGTGCCAAAACAATATAAAAAATGGTCCGCCTTAACACTCTTGGATACTCACTAAAGATAGTGCTCAGATATTCTAATTTTTCACCAATCCATTCCATATTTTACCCCATAAGCTATTATTTAAAATAAATATATCGGGTTGCTTGGTTAATGTACAAGCTATTTTAAATCATCCGGCACAGTTAAATGCACACCCAACTTCACCACAGCAAAGTCATACAGTATCAATACTTAAGATTGCCTGTCCTCCCTACAACAATTAAATTAACGTAAGAATTAAGCCAGTAACTCAGCTTTCCATCCTTCAATGGTTTTTCGATTAACCCTTCATTGATTCGAGCGTACAAAGTTGGGGATGAAATATTTAGACGCTCTGCAAATTCCCTTACACCAACACGGCGTTCATCTTTATGGGCTAAAGCTTTCTCCAATCCCTCGACTTTTGAAAGGATAGTTTTTAATAATTCAGTATTATCCATGTCATATTCTCCTATTATTTCAAGCTCTCTTTTTATGGACTCCGAAAATTAAAAATTAAGCCATATATCTTAAATGTAAGGCTATGTATAATGCCTTGCCTTTCGATAAGGAGGCCATTCATTAAAGCAATTGCAGCTCATCAGCTCGAATCTCTGTCACTTCCCGATCTACTCCTTTACCATCCTTCCACTTCCTTGTACGTAATGAGCCTTCAACATAAACCTTTCCGCCTTTCTTGAGGTACTTACTGGCAATCTCGGCTAAACGGTTGCTGGTGGTGATTCTGTGCCATTCTGTGGCCTCTTTGCGTTCGCCAGTGGTCTTGTCCTTCCAGAAGTCAGTAGTTGCTACACTGAAAGTAGTAACGCTTCCGCCGTTGGGAAATTGCTTAGTTTCAGGGTCACGGCCTAGTACACCCATCACAGTTACTTTGTTTACGTTTGGCATTGGTTTAAATCTCAATTTATATATTTTCTTCAAAAGTCTGACTAAATGACTAAATAGCCCTGCAACTATTGATATATAAGGCTCTGTATTTAGCAGTCACCTAAAAACTATCTGACTAAGCGACTAAATAGAATTAATCATTTAAGTTTTCCGTTTAGTCACTTAGTCACTTAGTCACTTAGTCAAAACATGACTTCTAAACGAAAGCCCTTTAGCTGTAAGGCTTTCAGGCTCATTTAGTCACTTAGTCACTATTCTACTAAACAAGGGTGAATTACAACGTACCTTGTACACCCTATGGATTCGATCTTGATATGATTTGAATCTCAATTTATATATTTCCGACTTATAGAAAACCTTGCGATTCTGCGATTTTTAGCTGTATGCCCTATATAGCTTGGCTTGGCGTTTCGCTTGGGGTTTCCGACTTCTTGCGACTTTGCGATTTCTAGATGCGATTTTTATAGCCCTATCTTCACTAATCGCAATAAATCGCAGCGTGTCGCAATCAAATCGCAACTTATTTGCGACTTTTAAAACCTTTATTAGCAAGGCTTTCATGTCAAAAATCGCAGAATCTCAGCTATTTCAGTAATAATGGATTCAACTCAATGTATTGAGTTCGGTTAATAGTGGTTAATCTCACAAAATTATGGTCGACCAGTTCATCTAAACAACGGTTAAATTCCTTAACTGCTCTGAGCTTGGATGGCGCACCCTTCAATGCAAGCGTTTTAGCAAGTTGGTTTGTCTGGTCTGCATTGCATTTGTTAATTAAATAACGTGAAAGACGCTCTGCATCACTTTCAGACTTAACCTCAATATCTGCATACATTGCCCATTCATTCAAGGAATGCTTAACGACCTCACAAGCTCCCTTGAGGGTCTTGGCATCAATCCACTGTAGACCTTCAAAATAAGCGAATACAGTAGCCAAACGGCGCGCTAATTGACTGGCACGACTGGCGAATGCTTGTAGATACTCATAACGCTTCCCTTTGCCTTGTAACACCTCAAACATATTATAAAATTCTTGGTCTATATCCTTTGCCTCGTCATTCATAGGCAGGACGTAGCGCCCATTGTGTAGCTCATGCTCGGCTTTTACGTGTGGGCAATCATCAAGTAAATACTCGCAGCGCGTCCAGTAGGCTATAAGCCTATGGTCTGTACTTGCATTCTTATTTCGATAAATTGCATCCTGCAGGCGTGTACCTGCTAGGTTTTCAGGGATAGTCAGAATAAATCTAGGTAAAAACCCCTGTCCTCTTAATACTGGGTCTTTTAACGCATCTGCTAAGACTTCATGTTGTCCCTGCAAATTAAACGTCAATCGAACATCATAAGCTCGGCCACTGCCGTTTAAGTTTGACTTAGATCGAGTACGCTCCACAAAACCATCATCAAATAACTTTGCATAGCCTCCCAATGCTTGGTTGCGTGTATCGCCTTTCATGGTATGGCCACCAAAAAACTGCCCTGCCTCATCACTGGCAATAGAGGCATTACTCAAGATGCCATCAATATATAACCCAGCAATAGATTCAAGGGTTATATCACTGTATAGGGTGCTAGGGTCATTCGGTGGTGGATTCTCTGCACAATATGCCTCCCGGTCTTTTTTAGGTAATCCAGCTTGTGCTGTTTTCCATTGCTCAAGCTCTTGCCGATATGCTTCATATTGTTTGCGTTCATACTTGATGATTGCCTGATCTGCCAGGTTTCGACTCGTACTCTTACGGCTTCCGCTTTGGCCTTCGGTAAGAAGATATAAACTACATGGCTCCCCCTGAGAATTGAAGGGATGGGGTGCATTTACCTTAGCTTGAGCAATATGTGACATTGCCCCAATAACACACTGAGCAGTCATGGCAATTGGTGATTGCACATGCTCAGAAATAGCCCTTACCGCCTCTTGTGCCAGTGGTGGCAGTGCGTGTATCGGATAAGGGTTTAAAATGGTTTCTGATTGAGATAATGGCAATAACTCGTCCCACTCGGTAGGCTTACTTAATAGGTCAATAGCCTCATCCAGGAATGCCAGTACTTCACTTACACTTTCATCCTGGCTTAATTCAATCTGAAACTCGCTTACACCAATTTTTAAATACTGGCATAGTAGTCTAACTGCCGTACTCTGCTCCAGCTTTTTAAATGGCTCAAGGTGCATTTGTTCAATTCTGACAGGTAGGTAAAGCTGTTTATAACCTGCCTGTGACAGCTGGTTAATCACAAACTCAATTTGTTTAAAGTCAAACGGCTTGAGTTCTGTTTTATGGTTGCTACATAGGGTAGGCAGTAGCACCAATACAACGGCGTAGCCAGTCTGGGCAATCTTAAAGAATGCCTCTAAGCTGTACGTGATAATGACAGGCTTAGCATGGTCAAAATCACCATACCTTGCAAAGCCTCTAGCCAATCCATCAGGTATGACGGCCACGCGCTGCCCATCTTGCATGACAGCACACTGTACAAGCTCCATTTGCCCATCATAGATAGGCATAATCAAAGGCTGTGCATAGGTAACGCCGTTTATATCCACATTGCCATCATCAGCATAGATCGGCTGCTCAGGACTGCCAAAACGCTGTATTAATGGATGTGATGAATAGGCACCATTAAACGATACAAGCTGCTCACATTCAGCTAAAATAGCTTCGGGTGTTATTAGTTCTTCGGGGTGGTCATAATCAAGCATTGTGGCTACCCCCTTTATCCGCAACCGCATAAACCGCAGTTTCTAATGATTCTTTTAATTGTCCTACTGCTAAGAACAAGCCGTGCATAGCTGCTGCTGTGTGGCCTTTGGATAAATAAAAATCTGCAAGTTCTTCAAGTGTGACCAAGATGCCAGTAGCCTGATTAATAAACATTGAAATATTTAACTTAGTTTTCGCACTAGCGCCCTCAATATCTTCTAAAGCACCATTTGCCAGCATTCCGCAAACGCTCATCATGGCCTTAGCCTTATTATCAGACAGGTCACACTGGTCATAACTGACATACAAGCGAAATAATGAGCCTTCTAGCGACTCAAGAATGACTTGGGCATTTTCTAAAAGGTCTTGAGCTGTTTTATTGATTTGATTTGACATGATTACGCCTCCTCACTTTCGAAAGCTAAAGGCAGGATCCGCTCGATCATTTCCAATTTTGTTTGAATTTCAGCAATAAGATTGGCGACAATTTCCGCTTTAATCATTAATTTGTTGCCACCATCAAAACATTGAAAAGTGGCAATTGAAATATCCTTTGCACTGGCCACTAATTCATAAGCAACGTCTTGGGCATTCAAATGATTTGCTTCGGCATGGGGTGCAAAAAAGGCACTGGTATAGCCTAGAGATGGGTTGTGGGTTTTTTTGATCTGATTCGACATGATTACACTCCCCATACTTTTTTAAGCATTGAGGAAATGCGCTGAACTAATCCCTGCTTTTGTGCAAAGTCTGCTGACTGGATACGCTGGCGTGTAATTTGATGAATATTTTTAGGCATGATTAATGCGCTCCTGAATTATTTAACGGAGCTTTGCCAATTACGACCAAGTAATTATGGTGGCAAAGCTGAAAGGGGTTGGTCGACCAGTAATTCAGGTAACTGGCACACTCGAGAGTGTCCCCCTCCAACTTCGCCATAGAGATATGCGAACGCATAGAGAGATTACACATACAAAAAAAGCCCACGAAGCGGACTGTATGCGCTGAATATTTATAGCCGACCAAAGCTAACTTTGAGATTTTGCTCAAAGCCTGATTAATATAACCATACTTTGGTATGTTAGCAAGATTCTTCAATCGATTTTTCATGCTTTCACCTCACTGCACACGGTTGATATGGATATTTGAATTAATCAAAACGCCGTCATTTGATAATCCGACTTGCTGGCGGTTATCCATCATCTGCAATAAACGCTGTTCTGCTTCTTCAAAAGTAATGCCGAAATGCTTTGCAATATCCTCTAACTGGTACATAGGTTCGCCGTCATCCGTATAACCGCTAGGCGATGGCAGCAGGTTTAATTCCTTCGCCTTTTGGTGCATCTCTGCTTTGATATGCTCAGGCGTGTAGTGCATCGTCAGTAGAAATGCCTGGTCTGTGATTGGGTGATGCTCTCCATACTGTGCCAGCATCGCCTTATAGTGGTCGAAAGCCTTGAAAAACTCGGGGTTTACATCATGGTTCATTGTGTACCCCCTCGAAACTTAACTGTAAATTTGCTTTGCATGTTTGGATACGCATTGCATTTAAATGCTTTTCACGTTTACGACGATGCATGCCATGGCTGTGGAACGTACCTTTATCCTTTGAGACCTTCTCTTGCATGCACAAGCGGTTTAGTTCTTCATAAGCAGTCTGTCTGGCTGAATATGAGCCAGTCTTGCGGATGGATGGCAATACTTCAGCAAATACCCATGTTTGAAAGCTAAGTGCTTCAGGTTTGGTAGACCGGAATACAATTCGGTAAAGGTTTTCTTCACTAATAAAAGTAATATTTTGATTACCACCATTGGTAGGGGTATACAAAGTATGTATACCCTTCTCATTCATGCTGAATCGACTTGTATGGGCGTTTCTAATATCTAGCGCCTTACACACATCGGGAAAACAAAACAAAGGTTCACCATTAGCATCCATAGCAACTCGAACGCCGTGCTTATTGAAATTAAATATAGCTAGATTCATGCTGCCACCTGCTTAAGCTCATAACGTGCATGAGTGCCTCTGGCATCCTGGTTTGGTTCGTTGTGGGTCACGATGTAGTGCCCAGTTGTACGTAGACGCTGAATGACAGCGCTCAGGCGATAACATCGATAAAGGTGAATAGCCTCGGCTTGTGAAATAGTTTTGCCTTGTTTGAGATGTTCTAAAATCTGTTTTAATTGGGTGTTATTCATGTTCTTATGCTCCTGTTTTTGCCAGTGCGTCAGACAATTTGTGAATCGTTCCGATGTGGATTATCAGAACATCCTTAGCATCTGCATGTTTCATCATGTCGGCATGCTCTTCACGTAGCCCTTTGACTGTTCCACTAAAGCCCCGAACCCCTAAAAACTTCATAGGCTCATCATTTACGATCAAGTCTGCTTCTTCATCCGCTTCGCCAGTCGGACAATATGAAGCAAGGGCATAGGCGTATAGATCGGCTGGGCTTGTAATACTCAATACATCAAGTGTTAGCGGCAGTGTAAAAATGACCCCCTAACGGCATTTAAAAACTGACCCCCTTGGTTAATATAGCGGTCATTTTGGACTGCTCAACATGTTAACTTTGGAGCAAGCAGTGACAATCCAAATACTTCATCAGCAAGGTAAATCCATTAAAGCCATTAGTCGTGAACTGGGGGTGTCCCGAAATACCGTACGTAAATATTTACGGCAGAAGGAAACACCTCAGTATCGGCGTACACAACCTAGAACAAGTATTCTTGATCCATATAAACCCTATTTACTCAAACGTGTAAACGCAGCTCATCCTGAATGGATTCCTGCTGTTGTGCTCTACCAGGAAATTTTAAGGTTGGGATATCCAGGAAAGATCAGGATCTTGAGGGAATATCTCGCAACATTAAAACCAGTTGCTAAACCGGAACCGATCATTCGTTTTGAAACCCAACCTGGCCAACAAATGCAGGTGGATTTCACCACGATTCGACGCAACAACACGACTTTGAAAGCCTTTGTCGCAACATTAGGGTATTCCAGAGCGACTTTCGTGAAATTTTATGATCATGAACGTACCGATGCATGGATCGATGGTCTAGAAAATGCATTTCAGTTCTTTGCAGGAGTACCTCAAGAAATCCTGTTTGATAACGCTAAAACGATCATGATTGAACGGGATGCCTATCAGGAGGGGCAGCATAAATGGAACCCCAAACTGCTCGACTGCGCCAAGAAATACAGCTTTCGTCCTCGCGTATGTAAGCCCTACCGTGCACAGACCAAAGGCAAAGTTGAACGCTTTAATGGATACCTCAAATCAAGCTTTATTGTGCCATTGAAAGCAAGCCTGAAGACTTCGGGTTTACTGTTAAATGTTGATGTCGCCAATGCCCACATTGGCCGGTGGCTGCATGAAACCGCCAATCAGCGGATTCATGCCACCACGCAAGAAAAACCGGCTGTTCGACTGCAACAGGAGCAGCAAAAATTTACGCCATTACCGCAATCAGATACAGGTTCTGGCACTGTACCTGTTGCAGCAGCACAGCATGTCATGCCCTACGAGAGTTTGCAGCATCCCTTATCGGTATATGATCAGTTGCTAGGAGTTTCCTGATGAATCTGCAATACGACCGTATAGAGCAGCTTTGCCAAAAGCTCAATCTGCCTGCCATCGCATCACAATGGTCACATCATGCACAACAAACATTAGGTCAGGATGGAAGTTATGCCGACTTTGTTGAAGCAATCTTGACGCATGAATATGCTGCCAGGCAACAGCGCAGTCAGCAGGTACTGATGAAACTCTCAGGCCTGCCTCAAGTCAAAACCCTGGAAGACTATGATTTTAATTATGCCCTAGGGGCCCCTAAATCACAGGTGATTGAACTGTTCAATCTGAGCTTTATTGCTAGAGCAGAAAATGTGGTGTTTCTGGGGGCTAGCGGAGTAGGAAAAACGCACTTATCTATGGCATTAGGCTATAAGGCCATCATGAACAACATTAAGATCAAGTTCATTACCGCAGCGGATTTAATGCTGCAACTGAGTACAGCCTATCAGCAAGGTAAATTGAAAACCTATATGCAGCGTGCGGTACTGGGACCAAAGTTACTGATTATCGATGAAATTGGTTATTTACCATTTGGACGTGAAGAAGCGAATCTGTTCTTTAACGTGATTGCCAAGCGTTATGAAAAAGGCAGTACGATATTGACGAGTAACTTACCCTTTAGCCAATGGTCTAAGTCATTTGCGGATGATGTCACGTTGACCGCTGCGATGTTAGATCGGCTATTACATCACTGTCATGTGGTACAAATATCGGGTGAGAGTTATCGTTTGAAGGGTAAAAAAAGAATTGGGATTCAGCCCCAGGTTGAAACTTAATACGAGATCAAAGGGGTCAATTTTACTTTGCCATTTGTAAGGTAAAAGGGGTCAATTTTAGAATGCCGTTGACAAAGTACCAATTGTGTGAAGGTCTTTAGCTTGTTGGCCTCGGCCTTTAGGTAGTCATCAATTGAATAAGGCTTTAAAAATACTTCTCGGCTTAACTCGGATGCTCGGATAGAAACATGGTCGAGTAGGTCAATTGCCTGGTCAATCTGCCTAGTATTGGTCTCGCCTTTTACTTCATTAGTGAAACATTCCAGTGCTAGACAGGTGAAGTCCGAAACATCAATAAAAAGGTCTCGGACCTGTTCTTGATTTGCGGCATGGTTGATTTGCTCAAGTTTACTTTGTGCCTGCTGGGTGATGCTGATTGCATCCTGTAGGGTAATTTCCATGATTAAGCCTCCATTACAGCAAGGCTTTGCTTTTGGCTGTTATGCCACTCTACAAGCTCGGCATAATCAAAATAGACTGGGGCTTGTTTGGTATCCCCTGTTTTAATTGGTCGCGGAAATGCTGCATCAGTACGCACGATATGGCGCAATGATTCACGGCTTATGTCCAGTAGTTCGCAAGCGGTTTTGAATTGAACGCGGATTGGTTTGATAGTCATAAAAAAACCCACTTATACAAAAATATAGTGGGTTCAGTATGAGTATGATTTTTAAAGCATTGTTCTAAATAGAATCAATATCGTTCTATTTAGAATGACTTTCGTTCTATCTAGATTCTAATTAGAATTTTATGAGTGAAATTTCCTATGAGCCTCCCTAAATAAGTTTCCACACGTATCTTTTCCAGGTATCTCTATGCCATTCGAATTACAAAAAGCTTCCAATTGTGTATATGCAGACTGGTGCTGGGATAAGTCTAAATCAGCCATTTTAGCCAAGCCATAAATAACTTGATTTATAGAGTTAGCTCTTTTAGGGTGTGTTTTTATATCAAGCTCGGAATAGGCTGCTTTATTTAAGCGCTTACGAGGATGTTTTACTGGCAACTCTCTCTTTTGTCCATTAAGGATTAACTCTATATCTTCTCCTAAAATAAGAAAGTCATCTCTACATATCTCTCTTTCTGATTGAAACTCGCTCATATCTCTATTTACGTCAAAATCTTCCCTAAACCAATAGGCTACTTTCCAATCATCTTCCTTTTCATCTTCAACTTTCGGGAATGTAAGGTATTCACTACGCATACCTGAATTATGAATCGTATTATATTTCTCTGAATAAAAGACAACATCAAAAAAATCTAACGCTCGTAACTTGTCAAAAAACTTACAGCATGAGAATGTTTCTTCAAGATCTCCTTTTACTGAGAACTCTTGTGTATCTATTGAATAAGTATTATCGAAATAAGTATTTTTTAATTTTATAGACTTATTAAAATAGATATCTTTTATTGAGCCATTATTTAAAATCAATATTGCCCCAATTTCATTCAAAGTCATCGCTGTCGAATTTATAGCCCTAAGGTTTTCTAACGCTTCCGAATCATCAAATTCAAACCAATCCGAATATAAAACACCAATATCACTTTCCTCAAAATTAGGTTTTGCAAACACTCCTAAGCGTATATCGCCTTTCATACCTAAGTGTAAAAAATACTCGTCATTAAATTCTGTAGATTTTAATCGCTCATTTAAAACAGCCGATGCCTCTTTTAATGTATAAAATATTTTCAGTGGTAAATTATTCATATTAATGCCTCCCAAGCATCCCCAAAGATAACTAGGTAAACAAGTTGGGTACTTGCTTGTCGGCTGGCCTGCCTATACCTAGCAAACTGAATATAATCTATATTTCCCTATATTTGTGCATTTATTGGCTAGTAGTGCGACATATATTGTCATTTAGCCTTTTTAAACTGAATGATGCTCTGATCTGCAATTTCTTCTAAATGGTTCGCGTACCATTGCATCATATTGGCCCTGTCCTGTAGGTACTGGGCCTTGTTATACACCCCTGCTACACCGTCTTTAACGTGTGCCAGTGCTGCTTCAATATGACGTTCATCAAAGCCACGATTGTTTAACAAGGTACTCGCAATATGTCTAAATCCGTGTGGTGTCTGTCTGCCTTCATAGCCCATACGCCGTAGGGCCATAATAAAAACAGTGTCTGATTTTGGCTTGCTCTTGTCCGATCTGCTCGGAAATAAATAATCTGAATTGGTTTGGTAGGTCTGCAACTCTTTTAATATTGCTAATGCTTGAGTGGATAAAGGTACGACATGCTCACGGCGTTTCTTCATACGCTCGGCTGGGATATTCCATAATCCTTGCTCTAGGTCGAACTCCTGCCATTTGGCTTCCCTTAGCTCGGTAGGTCGGCAGAACAGCATAGCTAAAAGCTGCAATCCCATCCGAACGTCCATAGTTGGATAATTATTGATTGCCCTAAGTAGTGCTGGGAACTCCTGTTCACTCACATGCGACATATTTTGTTTTACGCCTTGCTGTAGGAACTTTTGCAAACCCTCCAGTGGGTTGTAATCAATACGGCCTGTCACCTTTGCAAAATCGTATATATCACGGCACATGGCCCGAACTCGGTTTACTTGTTCATAAATGCCCTGCTTTTGTTGAATCCCTTTTAAATGATTCATCCATTCAATCGGTTTTATGGTGGTGTACAAGCGTTTACCGAAAACTGGGAATATATGTTTTTCTAATGCGCCTTTATTTCGGGTCATGGTGTCCTGTACCCAAGTATTCGCTTTTGTGTCCAGCCATTCACGCGCCAATACTTCAAAAGTGGCATTATTCTGCTCAAGCTCTTTGCGCTTGCGTTCCTGCTTAGTAATGATTGGATTATCGCCGTGCGAAATGTCTTGAACTATCTCAGATGCTTTTTTTCTTGCGCCTTTGCCTGACAATTCAGGATAAGTACCAATGCCCAGCCACGACCATTTACCATCTGCTTTTTTATATCTGAATAACCATGCCTTTTTGCCATCAGGCTTTACACGGAAATATAAGCCGTCACCGTCCAGCTCCCGATATTCTTTTGATTCGGGTTCTAGGTTAGCCAGTACGGTGTCTGATAACGGTCTACGTTTGATTTCTGTTCTTTTCATGGCTTGTACACCAACGGATTCAATAAATCTTGCAATGTACAAGACAGTGTACACGGTGCATGTACACTGTAGCTAGTTATATTTGGTTATGTTTAGGCAAGAAAAAAGGCTTAATCCCTTTAGAATCAAGCCTTTTCGTTTTAAAACTTGGCATATTTCGCCATGTTTTGTTAGGTATTTGGTGGAGATGGCGGGAGTTGAACTCACTAGAACTCAACCCTATCAATTTCTATCTAATATAAGTTATTGAATTATCTATTATTCAATTACTTGCATATGATAGTTTGTGATAGCCATTAAAAAAAGTGTGGCAAAAAATGTGGCAAAGATTTATTTAGCTTAGAACGGCTTTGTTGCACAAACCTATCTGTAAAGGCTTTTTCAGCGATATAATTTTCAAATGAAGAAGCCTACACACAAAATCTACCGCACAACCAATTGGCCCGCATATAACCGAGCACTCATGAGTCGCGGAAATATTGCCATTTGGTTTGATCCTGCTACGCAATGGTATGCGCCATCAAAAGGCAAACAAGGGCGAAATCAAACCTACTCCGACGCAGCCATCCAATGCTGCTTAATGATTAAATCCTTATTCCGTCTGTCTCTACGTATGGTTACTGGCTTTGTGCAAAGTCTGATTAAACTTTGCGGATTAAATTGGATAGCTCCAGATTACACCACGCTTTGTAGAAGACAAAAGCATATTGATATTGTAATCAGCTACCAAAAAAGTAGAGATGGGCTGCATCTACTCATGGACTCTACAGGCATGAAGTTTCTAGGTGAGGGCGAATGGAAACGCAAGAAACATGGACCTGAATATCGTCGCCAATGGCGTAAACTACATATTGGTATAGATGCCAAAACCCTGCAAATACGAGCAGTTCAGCTTACAACCAATAATATCAGTGATTCACAGGTGCTTGGTGATTTACTTAATCAGATTCCACAAGATGAGCGGATTGACTCTGTTTATACCGATGGAGCTTATGACACCAAGCAATGCCGTCAGGTCATTGCAGATCGGCAAGGGCATGCGGTGATTCCACCTAGAAAAAATGCGAAACCATGGAAAGATACAAAGAGTAGCTCGCTAGAGCGAAATGAATTACTTCGAACAATTAAACGTTTAGGCAGGACACTATGGAAAAATGGTCAGGATATCATCGGCGAAGTTTGGTTGAAACTAAGATGCATTGCATCAAATTATTAGGAGATAAACTCAGTGCAAGGAGTTTTGATAGCCAAGTGAATGAGATTCATGCACGTGTAGCAGTCCTCAACAGATTTACGGAATTAGGTCGATCACTTACCCAAGTTATGCCTTAAATTTGGTTCAATTAGGGGCGCTTTGCATTTCAAATCTTTGTGCAACAAAGCCCCTATCAAATAGATTTAAACACTTATATGTTATTACCCATATTCTAGTGTTTATTTTTAAATTCTGTTTTGAGTCATTTCCCCATTGACGAGTCTCAGCAGGTTCAGTGGATTCTCATCTCTTAATGCTTCAGGCAACAGACTTTGCGGATAGTTCTGGTAGCAGACCGGACGTAGATAACGGTCAATTGCCAACGTTCCCACAGAAGTACCACGTGCGTCTGAAGTAGCCGGATAAGGTCCGCCATGTACCATGGCATCACAGACTTCTACACCGGTTGGATAGCCATTCAACAATAAGCGGCCTGCCTTTTCTTCCAATACCGGTACTACATCGGCAAACTCCACCAGATCCGATTCATCCGCAATCAGTGAAGCTGTTAACTGTCCATTCATGCTGCTTAAAGCCTGTAGTAACTGGGCTTTGTCTTCTACTTCAATCACAATCGTAGTGGGTCCAAAGATTTCTTCTTGCAGAAGTTGATCACCAGCAAGCAGCAGTTCAACCTCTGCTTTGAAGAGTTGCGGTAATGCCTGCTCCCCTTGTTGCTCCTGACCGGCCAGGTGCTGAATGCCGGAATGCTCGGATAAATGCGATAAGCCAGAAACATAGCTGTTTAATGTCCCTGCATTGAGCATGGTTTGAGCCGGCTTGTTTGCCATGATTTCACTGAGCTGTTCAATGAGCCGTGTATATTCAGGTGATTTAATTCCCAGGATCAATCCTGGATTGGTACAGAATTGGCCACAACCCAGTACTACTGAATCTGCCAGCTCCTGGGCAATCTGATCACCACGGTTTTTTAAAGCTTCAGGCAGCATCAGCATCGGGTTGATACTGCTCATTTCAGCAAAGACCGGAATCGGCTGTGGACGTGCTGCTGCCATATCGCATAGTGCACGGCCACCTTTGAGGGAACCGGTAAAACCGACGGCCTGAATTAATGGATGTTTCACCAGTAAGGCACCGACAGCATTACCATAGATCATGTTAAATACCCCTTTGGGCATGCCTGTTTTCTCAACGGCACGTTCAATGGCCTGAGCCACATAGTCTGCAGTGGCCATATGCCCGCTATGGGCTTTGACCACCACAGAACAACCTGCTGCCAATGCAGAAGCGGTATCACCACCGGCGGTCGAGAATGCTAAAGGGAAGTTACTTGCCCCAAAAACGGCAACTGGCCCTACACCGATTTTAATCTGACGTAAGTCTGGTCGTGGTAAAGGTTGACGGTCTGGTAGTGCGGTATCAATTCGTGCACCCAGGAAATCACCGCGACGTAATACTTTCGCGAACAGGCGCATTTGCCCGCTGGTACGGCCGCGTTCACCTTGCAGACGAGCAATAGGTAAAGCCGTTTCTTGAGAAATGGTATTTAAGAAATCTTCACCGAGTGCATCCAGTTCATCTGCAATAGCCTCCAAAAAAACAGCACGCTGTTCAGGAGAAGTATGGCGGTAGGTTTTAAATGCAGTATGGGCAGCTTCCACTGCACGGTTGACTTCCTGTTCGGTGGCCTGATGAAAATCGAAACCCAGTGCCTCACCTGTGGTGGCATTCAGGCTTTTAAGGATTTTATCGCCTTCAGCACTACGACTACCTGCTATAAAGTTGTGTCCAAAATTCATATCTAAGATCCTTAAAGAGTTATAACTGAGCCAATTGGTAATTCAGGTTGAGTTGGTGCCAATCTATTAACTAAGGGTTGTCCAAATTCTTTCATTTCAATTTCAAATTCATCACCAATTTCAGCTTTCATACCGTCTGCAAAAGACAGTGTGGCTGTTCCGAAATAATGAATATGAACATCCCCTGGTTTGAGGAACTGATGGTATTTGAAATGGTGATATTCAAGATTACTCAGGCTATGACACATATTGTCTTCACCTGAAAGAAACTCTTTTTCCCAAATCACTTCCCCATTACGTTTTAAACGACTTTTACCTACCAGGTGCTTAGGCAGATCGCCTGTTCTTAATTCCGGACCATAACTGCAGAACCGTAATTTTGAATGCGCAAGATATAAATAGTTACGGCGCTCCATAATATGGTCTGAGTATTCATTGCCTAGTGCAAAACCGAGACGGTACGGTTTTAAATCTGGACCGATTACATATAAACCGGCTATTTCTGGCTCTTCACCCCCATCCTCGGCAAAAGGAGGCAGTGGTAATTCTGTACCAGGACGTACAACGATTGAGCCATCTCCTTTATAGAACCATTCTGGTTGTGCACCTACCTGACCTGCTTCAGGTTTACCTTTTTCTACTCCCCAGTGGAACATGCGCATAGTATCCGTCATAGACGCTGGATCATTCAGATTCTGCTGATGCATTTTGTCGCGCGTAGATGCTGATCCTAAATGAGTTAAACCTGTTCCTGAGATAAAACAGTGCGCAGCATCAGGATGATCTAAAGGAGGCAATACTTTGTAATTATTTAATAACTCGACATAGTTATAACGTTGTTCTGCAAAACCTAATGCCTCAACTTGTTTTTCGAGTGAAAGATCATTTTCAATAGCTAAGAGTCCAAGCTCACGAACTGTAGTTATTTCCTTAACCTTTAGTACCTGATTGTTTTCTACGATACCTATCGCACGTTGATTAGAATGATCTTCAAACTGAATAATATTCATGCTGCTATCCTTTAGCATTTTCATTAATGTTCATTGTTTTAGATTTCTTGGTTTCAAATTTTGTATAAACGAAATATGTCAAAATCAAACCAAAAATCATGACTATTGTTAGAAAGTACAAACCTGAAGCCATATTGCCGGTATATTGTTTTAATAAACCGATACCAAACGGGCCGATATAACCGCCTAGGTTTCCAACAGAGTTAATAAGAGCAATCCCTGCTGCTGCACTGGCACCTGTCAAGAAGCGCCCAGGAAGTGTCCAGAACACAGCCGTGGTTGAAAATAGAGCGAACGCTACAACAGAAAGTGCAATGAGCTGCATTACAGGCGAAGTCAACCAAGCGCTAAAGAACATGCCACAGGCGCCTAAGGCATATAGGAAGCTAAGATGCCCATAACGGTCATTTAATTTATCTGTACTGAGAGGGATAATAAGCAGACCAATAATCCCGAAGACATAAGGAATACTAGAGAGAAAGCCTACTTGTAGATCTGAACCACCACTAAACTGTTTAATAATGGTAGGTAACCAGAGGTTTAGTCCATAAATACTTAAAGTAACCGGCAGGTAATATAAAGCTAGAGTTAATACACGCTTGTCTTTTAAAGCATGAAGTGGATTTCCATGACGTGTTTGATCATATTCAGCTTCATCTTTAACTAATTCATTTTTAAGCCAGTTCTTTTGTTCATTACTCAGCCATTTTACAGCGCTGATATTATCTGGAAGATAAAGCAAGGTAGGTAAAGACAGTAATACTGCTGGTAACCCGACCATTACAAACAACCACTGCCAGCCATGCATATTGGCGATACCGTCCATCCCCAATAATGTACCTGCTAAAGGCCCTGCTACCATCATGGCAATCGGTTGCGACAGGATAAACATCCCCATGATTTTTCCACGATGACGCACTGGATACCATTGGGTAATCAGATACAATACTCCTGGGAAGAAACCTGCTTCAGCTACACCAAGTAAAAACCTGAGAATATAAAAACTGTGTGGTCCTTGAATGAGTGCCATGGCCATGGTGATTAAACCCCATGTCAGCAGAATTCGTGCGAACCACTTTCTGGCACCAAATTTGTCTAATAATAAATTACTCGGCACCTCGAATAGAAAATAACCAATAAAGAATAAGCCTGCACCTAATCCATACGCCGCATCACCTATTCCTACATCAGCACCCATATGTAAATGGGCAAAACCGACTGCAGCACGATCAATATAAGCAACTAAATATAAGATCACTAAAGCGGGTATTAACTTAAATGTTACCTTCCTGATGACATCCTTCTCGAAATCCATCTTCGACTCCATATTTCCATTTTTAGTTTTAGCTTCATGCTTAGGGAGAAATCTGTAAGGACAAAATATAGTATTACTATTTAAGTTGTAAACCCTTTTAAAACTATTTTTTTTATTGTATTTTAATTTTAATGTTTTAAATAGTAATACTATATAGGGATATAGAAATGTCTAACAAACAACCTTTACGCTCAGCTGCATGGTTTGGGACAACCGATAAAAATGGATTTATGTATCGTAGTTGGATGAAAAATCAGGGGATTCCAGATCACGAGTTTGACGGACGACCAATTATTGGTATTTGTAATACCTGGTCAGAACTCACACCTTGTAATGCACATTTCCGTAAAATTGCTGAGCATGTCAAAAAAGGTGTTTTAGAAGCTGGCGGCTTTCCGGTTGAGTTCCCGGTTTTCTCCAATGGAGAATCTAACTTACGCCCTACTGCGATGCTTACCCGTAACTTAGCCAGTATGGATGTAGAGGAAGCAATTCGTGGTAATCCCATCGACGGCGTTGTCTTGTTAACAGGTTGTGATAAAACGACTCCTGCTTTGCTCATGGGTGCTGCAAGTTGTGACGTTCCTGCAATTGTGGTGACAGGCGGTCCTATGCTGAATGGCAAACATAAGGGTAAAGATATCGGTGCGGGTACTATCGTCTGGCAGATGCATGAGGAATTAAAAGCAGGAAAAATTGATTTAAATGAATTTTTATCAGCTGAATCTGGTATGTCACGTTCAGCAGGAACCTGTAATACCATGGGCACAGCTTCTACAATGGCATGTATGGCAGAAGCTTTAGGGACCTCATTACCCCATAATGCGGCAATCCCTGCGGTAGATTCTCGCCGTTATGTATTGGCGCATTTATCTGGTATGCGTATTGTAGATATGGTGAAAGAAGATCTGCGTCTTTCTAAAATTTTAACTAAAGAAGCTTTCGAAAATGCTATCAAAGTTAATGCTGCAATTGGCGGTTCAACCAATGCTGTTATTCATCTGAAAGCAATTGCTGGCCGAATTGGGGTTGATCTGGAACTGGATGACTGGAACCGTGTGGGTCGCGGTATGCCCACAATTGTTGATTTGCAGCCCTCAGGGCGCTTCCTGATGGAAGAATTTTATTATAGTGGTGGATTGCCAGCAGTATTACGTCGTATGGGTGAAAATAATCTACTTCCCCATCCTCAAGCATTAACCGTCAATGGTCAATCGATCTGGGAAAATTGCCAAAACTCCCCTATCTACAATGATGAAGTGATTCGTCAAATTGATAACCCACTTCGTAATGATGGTGGGATGTGTATTCTTAAAGGTAATTTGGCACCAAAAGGCGCTGTATTGAAACCGTCTGCGGCCTCCCCGGAATTAATGAAACATCGTGGACGTGCTGTAGTCTTTGAAAACTTTGATGACTATAAGGCACGTATCGTTGATCCAGATCTTGATGTAGACGAAACCTGTGTCTTGGTACTCAAGAATGCCGGTCCAAAAGGTTATCCAGGCATGGCAGAAGTCGGAAATATGGGATTACCTCCAAAAATTCTGGCAAAAGGAATTACCGACATGGTTCGTATTTCTGATGCACGAATGAGTGGTACTGCATATGGCACGGTAGTCTTGCATGTTGCACCAGAAGCTATGGCCTGTGGTCCTTTGGCCGCTGTTCAAAATGGTGACTATATTGAACTCGATGCTTATGCCGGAAAATTACACCTGGATATTTCTGATGAAGAATTGCAGCAACGTTTAGCTAATTTACCAGAACCACCAAGACCAAGCTTTATTGGGGGCTATCGTCAGCTCTATGTAGATCATGTACTTCAGGCAGATCAAGGCTGTGACTTTGATTTTCTGGTAGGTTGCCGAGGCTCTGAAGTACCCCGACATTCACATTAAGTGCCTAAAATTTAGATGATCTTGTGAAATCATAAGGTCATCTATACCATAATGAGATCATAAATGGTCAATTGTAAAATATGAGTAATGCCGACTATAAAAATCCTGTTCCAAGTAAAAGCCAACATGCTCTTATTGTTCAGCAATTAGGTCTAAAAATAGTATCTGGCGAAATACCGGAAAATTCAAAATTGCCTTCAGAGGCAGAGTTATGTGAAGAATTTCAAGTCAGTCGACCGGTATTTCGTGAAGCTATTCGTGTTCTGAATGCCAAAGGTCTGACCTATTCTCGACCTAAAATTGGTACGGTTGTTCGCCCTAAAGATGAATGGCATTTACTTGATCCGGATATTTTATACTGGCTTATACAATCTACCCCTGAAAATGAATTTTTTAAAACTTTATCTACTGTACGTCGTGTATTAGAACCGGAATTGGCTTATATCGCAGCAAGTACGGCGACAGAGGAAGATATAGCACGCATTAAAAAAGCGTATGCAGGGATGGAACAGGCAGAAAGTATTGAAGAGTTTATCCAGCCGGATATTGACTTTCATCTTTCAATTGCCAAAGCAACTCATAATGATTTATTGGCATATATGTCAAAAATGCTGGTTTTACCTTTGCAGCAGTCAATCCAGGTTACCAGTTTAAGACCGAATTTACAGAACCATTCATTGCCTCGGCATAAAGCAATTTTAACTGCAATTGAAAATAAAGACCCTCTTTCTGCACGTCATGCCTCGCTGGTGCAGTTAGAGGATACTAAAATGGCATATGATTTGATTAAAAAATAAGTCATATGCAGTACCACTATGTAGATATTAAAGATTTATGAATACCGTAAAAGTTACCTGTGTTGAAAAAGGCGTATTACTGAATAAAGCATTTCAATTTAATTTCCCTGTTGAATACACTGAATATGAGCAGTTAAGTCAGCAACAGTTTTATGATCAGATCCATGATCAGGATGTGCTCATCATCAGTGACCTGAAAGTTGATGAACAGATTCTGAACAATAATCCGAACTTAAAATTACTGGCACTTTGTTCCACAGGTTACGATCATGTAGATGTCGATTTATTAAAGTCTAGAAATATCAAAATCTGCAATATTCGTGGTTATGCTGGCGATGCAGTGGCTGAACATGCATTTGTCCTGATGATGAACCTGATCAAAAATTTCGACTCCCAAGTTAAGGCTGTTCGAGATGGGACCTGGTCAAATAGTCCAGTATCTTTCTATCTTGCAGCGCCCATCCGTGAACTCAAAAATAAAAATCTGGTCATTGTAGGTAAGGGCGAAATCGGTCAGTCGCTTGCAGAAAAAGCACAAGCATTTGGAATGAAGGTTATCTTTAGTGAGCGTAAGCATGCCACGACCTGTCGTGAAGGATATGTTCCATTTTCACAGGCAATACAGCTTGCTGATGTGCTGTCCTTGCACTGTGAATTGAATGACGAAACACGATATATGATTGATCGTACTGTGCTCAGTCAAATGAAAAAAGACAGTATCTTGATTAATGTAGGCCGTGGCGGTTTGATTTATAGTGAAGATGTGGCAGAAGCATTAACGAATCAACAAATTGCAGGTTTTGGCGCGGATGTACTGGATCAGGAACCTCCTGCAGCAGATCATCCTTTGTTAAAACTCAAGCATCCAAATGTTATGATCACAGCGCACATTGCTTGGGCCACGGATGAAGCCCAAGAGCGACTGTTTTCTATTTTAGAGAATAATGTAAACCAGAATATTCTAGGTCATGATCAGAATCTAGTTTAGTTCAAAGATTAGTCAAGAAAATAAATTATTCTTCAAAAAAGGCTGTTCATCCCAATGAACAGCCCTCTAAATATCATTAATGATATATCTCTTCTTTAATTTTCTTATATTCCGTAGTTGAAATTTATAATAATTAAACAGGTTTTAAATGATCTTTCTTATCCAAATAACCTAAGATAACTTGCAGCAACACACCAATCAGTGCACAGACTGACATTAAGATGAAGCACAAGGTATAACCGGTTGCATTATGCCAACCACCAAAACTTGTCAGCAATGAACCCATCAGAATCGGTGCAATAGCCCCACCTACATACAGTGCAACAGTAATAATACTATTAGCCGTCCCCATAGCATCCTGCTCCGCATAATCTGATGCCGTAGCGTAATAAATTGGCCAGATTGCATTAGCAGAAAAACCAAAAATTAATTGAATAATAATGACGGAAACCACTCCTTGGGTTAAACAGAAACTGGCGATACCAACGGCCATCCAGATACCACAAAGAATGAGGGTTTTACGACGCCCGATTTTATCGGACAAAGATGGCCAGAAAATTTGCCCCATAATCCCTGTAATCGTAAATACAGCACTTAAACCTGCAGCTTTGGCGAGATCCATTCCTACAATATTGTAGAGATAGGCTGGGAAAATAGTCAGGAAGCCCAAATAAACCACATGAGTAATCAATGTACTACCAGCAGTAAATAAAATACCGCGTGACTTTAATGTCTTTTTTAAAGCACCCTTCTTCACTTGAGTTGGATTTTTAGCTTTAGTTTCTAAACATGGATTTTCTGTAGGGGGAGTAAAACCTTGATCTATACATGCATCATGAAATTCATCATAGCGTTTCTTGTTTGAGTAAATAGCCCAGAATGTTAATACTGGCACTGAGATCATGATGCCGAGATAAAATGCATAACGCCAGTTTTCAGGACCGAAATAATAAATAATTGACGCCATCACTACCCCACTCAGCATTGCGCCAACGGGATAACCGGCATGATGGGCACCGATTGCAAAACCTCGGTGCTCTTTAGGCCACCATTCTGCAGTATTACTCACCCCAATTGGTTCAGCTACACCACAACCAATAGATACCAGAATCCGTAAGAGAACAAACTTATAGAAAGTATTACTAAATGACATGATGCCAGAAAGTAAGGACAGAAAAGTAAATCCGACAATCAAAGGCCACTGGAACATAGCACGTTTCCAGCCCGGTGCTTTTAAATCACAATAGGCACTTACCGGAATACTGAGTAAGGCTAGGGACACAGTAATGGCGGCGATGGTATAGCCCCACTCTGTGGGTGTAAGAGAGAACTCTTCACAAATCATATTAGCTGCACGAAAAATCAATTCACGGTCATAGGCAATCACCAACCAGATTAGCCAACAGACTACAAGCGATACCCATGAATGCCGATGAACTTTTTTTAAACTCATTCTATTTCCCTATTTATTAACCATTTAAATATGGTTAATTCCATCCATTTTTATTCTGAATAATTTTATTTATTAGAAAGTCCCTCTATTAAATAAAATATAGAAAAATATAGTTCTATAGATTTTTAATTTCCAATTACATTTTCCCAGTACGTGATAACCCTGCACTATCACTATTATTATTTTTTATCAAACCAATGATTTAGAAATAGATATAAAATATGAAATATATTTTTTATAGTTAAAATAAAGAAATTTAAAATAAAAAACTGGCTATTTAAGAGCCAGTTTTAGATATTATAAAAGTATAACTATATCTCTATATTATTAAGCCTTTTTATTTCACGAATTAATCCTGAATGGTCTAATCCTCCATCGCCATTATGGACCATATCTGAAAAGAGCTGATTTACCAATTCTGCTACTGGCAACTTTAGGTTTAATTCCTGCGCATAATTTATAGCGGTATGAGTATCTTTTAACTGCGTTGTCGCAGCCCCTCCCGGTTTAAAGTTTTGCCTTAATATACGTTCACCATGCTGTTGCAAAATAGGAGAATCAGCAAATCCCCCAGTCAATGCTTGTTTGACTTTCTGTGGATCTGCTCCTCCTTGCTGAGCGAAAAGCAGTCCTTCTGCAACAGTGGCAATCGTACTCGCAACAATCATCTGGTTAACCAGTTTAGCTAGCTCTCCACATCCGGCAGCGCCCACCAGAACTGCTCTACCCATACAATTGAGAACTGCTTGGGCTTCAGTAAAAGTATCTTCTTCGCCCCCCACCATAATGGCAAGAGTTGCATCTTTTGCACCTTTTTCTCCGCCTGAAACCGGAGCATCCAGATACCTTAATCCTAAAGATAAACATCGTTCATTCTGATGTTTTGCAGTTTTTACCGGGATTGAACTCATGACAATCACAATACTATTTTTCTTTAATTCAGAGACTGCTCCATCTTGCTGGAACAGAACTTCATCACAGGTTTTTCCATCACTCAGCATTACAACCAGAAGATCAACATCTTTACCTACTTCCGATAGCTGATGACAGGCTTTTGCACCTACCTCTTCTAATCCTTTCAATTTAGAGAAGGTTCTGTTCCAAACCTGAACCTGGTGACCACCTTTGATTAAATTCATAACCATAGGTGTGCCCATAATACCGGTTCCCACGAATCCAATCCTTGCCATGTTTTATACTCCTTGATTGGGTTGGGCTTTGAGGTTTAATTTCTCTTTTGCTACCTGCTTGCCATTTAAATGGGCAAGCACCAGTAATCCGATCCCACCAATAGCAACAAACCCAGCGATAACTAGAAATGCAATGGTATAAGTACCCGTAGTGGTATATAGATAGCCAGTTAAATATGGACCTGTAAATCCACTTAAATTACCTACAGAGTTAATTAGTCCAATACCAGCAGCAGCACCTACGCCTGTTAATGTTTGGCCTGGGAGCGTCCAGAAAATATTGATTGCACTAAATACTCCAATTGCCAGGAAAATAAATCCGACGATAATAGCCCATGGCTGGTTCACAAGTAATGCGATTGCAATAGCACTCGCTGCCATAAGTGCTGCACATGCACCATGCTTATGTCGCTCCTGTTTACGATCCGAGCGACGGCTCCATAAAATCATGCCTACAGCAGCAAATGCATAAGGAATTGCAGTTAAAAGACCATTCTGAATTAAGCTGATTTCCATCCCAAACGTATTCCGGAATGACTCCAGCACACTTGGCAAGAAGAAGAACATTGCATTCGATCCAGACGTAATCCCAAAATAAACAATTGCCATAACCCATACCAATGGATTTTTAAAGACTTGTTTGATAATGGTTGATTTACTTAAATGGGCATCTGCATGTTCAGTTTTTTCACGCTCTTCTTTTTCTAATGTATTCATTAACCATTGACGTTGATCAGCAGTGAGCCATTGAGCTTCTTTGGGTGTATTGGTTAAGTATTTAAGGCAAATGATACCTAGAATGATGGATGGAATACCCTCAAGCACATACATCATGCGCCAGCCTTCATAACCGATAGTATCACCCCATTGCATGAGTCCAACTGAAATAGGTGCACCAACAATCTGGGCTATCGGCAACCCTAAATAAAATGTAGCAAATACACGCGCACGATATCGTGCTGGAAACCATAAAGTAAGATAGAAAATTACGCCTGGAAAAAAGCCAGCTTCAGCAATACCAAGTAAAAAACGAAGAACGATAAACTGGGTTCCATTCTGAATCAGGCCCATTAAAGCAGCAATGATTCCCCATGTAATCATGATACGTGCGATCCAGATTCTGGCACCGAAACGATGCAGAAGTACATTACTTGGAACTTCTGCAATAAAATAACCAAGGAAAAAAATTCCAGCGCCTAAACCGAAGATAGTTTGAGTGATTCCAATTGCATCATTCATATGCAAGGCGGCAAAGCCGATATTTGTTCTATCTAAAAATGCCATTACAAATAGAATAATAAGAAAAGGAATAATTCTTTTTGAAATACGTTTAATGGTTTGCTCTTCCAGAGCAGATTTAGCTTGAATATCTTCCATAATACTGTCTCACTTTAATTAGCTATCTCAGCTATTAATTCTTGGGTATCTTCAATATGTGCCTGGATGATGCTTTCAAAATTCTTATCAGCTTTGAACCCAAGTGATTCAGCGTATTCAGCTTTAACCTTTACTGGCCAACTTTGCACAATGCGTTGGATCGTTTTATCTTCTTGCCATTTCACAAGATCTACTGCAGATTTTCCTGCAACTTTTTCTAGAGCTGCCAGCATTTGCTGAACAGTAACCGTTAAACCGGGTAATGGAATAATGCGCTGATCGGATAACCGGTCGGGAGAAATGACTGCTGCATGAATCATTGAGTCAACACAACGACGCGGAGAGGTAATAAAAACTGGCGTATCCGCCTGAACAGGACAAATCGCAGTTTCACCTTTAAGCGGTTCACGGATAATTGAACTAAAAAATGTTGAAGCAGCTTTATTGGGTTTACCGGGACGAACAACAATTGTTGGTAGACGTAATACTCGTCCATCAATAAAGCCTTTACGTGAATAATCTGAAACAAGTAATTCGCCTACCGCCTTTTGCATGCCATAGGATGATTTAGGCGTGACAACAGTGTCATCTGTGACTACTTCTGGCAGGGCACCTCCAAATACAGCACAACCGCTGGCAAAAATAAATCGGGGTTTGGATCCGTGTTGTCTTACTGATTCAAGCAAGGTCAACAAACCGTATAAATTGACTTCCATACCTAAGTCAAAATCAGCTTCTGCCGCTGAACTGACTACTGCAGCCAGATGCCAAATGACATCTACATTTTTGGTAATTTTAGATACTTGTTCTTTGTCAGTAATATCACCAATCACGACTTGAATTTTCGGGTGTTCAGGAATGTCCTCTCCTGTAAAAGCATCAAATAATATGATTTTTTCTACTGATTGAGCAGCTTGTCCATCTAGTGTGATAGTACCTAATTCCAAGATTTTTCTAGCTATCTGTTTTCCAATAAAGCCCGTACCACCAGTAATGAGTATATTCATAGGTAATCCTTCCCTAATTTTTGAATTAGACGACTCAAATCGTGTATTCATCAAATTAAGTAGGATGATTAATAATTACCAATGAATTATTCCTCAATATTGATAACTTTTTAATATCGATATTGAAAAGTTATTCGATATAAGTTTTTGGCAAAAGACTTATATACCTAATTCTTATTATTTTTTATTTCAAAATATGGCTACTTTAGTATTAATAACTTCTGTTTATCAAAGATTGATATTTAATCATTAGTTATTTTTTTAAATAAATTATAATTTACTTAGAAACTATATGATTTTTCAATAAATTGAATGCCTATAAAATAGAGATAATCTTTCAGGATAATGTAAATGGAAATTAAAGTATTTGTTGATGTTAAGACACGTTTAGGTGAAGTGCCGACATGGGATCCTGTTCGTCAACGATTATTCTGGGTAGATATATTTGATGGTCGATTATTTTCCTGTGATGAACAAGGTAAAGACCTGAAAGCTTGGGAAACCCTTCAAAAGATTGGATCTTATGCACTACGAGAAAATCATAATGGAGCAATTGTTGCCTTAGAAAATGGGCTGCATAGTCTAGATTTTGATACTGGCGATTTAGATTTTATTTATCATCCTGAACCAGATATGCCTTTTAATCGTTTAAACGATGGAGGTGTAGATCGACAAGGCCGTTTCGTTTTTGGATCAATGAACCGTATGGAGGAAGATAAAACTGCCTCTTTATATCGTTTAAATACAGATATGACGGTTCAGAAACTTGAAGAAAATATCAATACTTCAAATGGAATATGCTGGAACCCTAAAGGCGATAAGTTCTATTTTACTGATACCTGGCAAGGTGAAATCTGGTCATATGATTATGCCAGTTCAGATACCGCTTTAACCAATAAACAGATTTTTAGCAAAATCGATACGCAAGATGGTGGTTCAGCAGATGGATCAACTGTAGATAGTGAAGGTTATGTCTGGAGTGCAAAAGTATATTCAGGCCAATTAGTACGTTATGCACCTGATGGCACTATAGATCGAATTATTAAAATGCCAGTTAAAAAAGTGACCAGTCTGGCTTTTGGAGGAAAAAATTTAGACGTGCTATTTGTTACCTCTATGTCTCAGCCTCCTTTACCACGTTTTCCCGGAGACAATCAGTTGCGCGGCAGTGTATTTGCAATTTATGGATTAGGTATCCAAGGTGTCGCCGAAACATATTTCAAAGGTTAAATGCTATTAAAGCACTTAGCTGATTCACCCAGCTAAGTGCTATTTTATTTAATTCTATTTAGTATTCTCTAATAAAATTTTTATAAAAGTCTGCGCAATTTCTGAAACTGGTTCATCTTTTCTTGTGAGAATTCCATAATCCTGAGCATCCAGGATTAATTCAGTTTCTAAAATGCAAAGCTTCCCCTCTTCAACCTGTTGAGTGACCATTGCTTCAGGCAGCATAGCCACCATGGGAGCAGTTTGTATAATCTGCAAAAAGGTTTGCATAGACATGGTATTGACCGTATTCAAGGGAACTTTAACATTTGCGCGCATAAATGCCGCTTCCATACGTTTCCGAATCGGTGTGCCTTTAGGGTAAACAACCCAAGGCCAATCTAGCAGTTCGTTTAATTGACAAAACTTCTTTTGGGCATAGGGATGCTCATGATTGACTACAATACAGAAAGGTTCTGGTCCTAAGGGTTTGAAATCGAAAAACTGCTGTTGGGTTGCTTGGGTGAATCGGCCTACTGCTAAATCCAATGTATGTTCACTGAGCATTTCCATCAAATGATCACTAGTCTGTTCAACAACATCAATAGAAAGTAAGGGCCATTTCTTTTTAATCTCAATCACAGAATTTGGAATTACAGAAGCTGTTGCTGCAAAAATCCCACCTACTTTGAGAAATCCATGACCACCTAACCTGAGCATTTCAATATCTTCAACAAAATGTTTGGCATCGTTCAGTACACGCTGTGCGTAACGAATAACGTGCTGCCCTAATGCAGTAACCGGCATACTTCTAGGTAAGCGTTCAAAAATAGTAAAACCTAAAATGCTTTCAATTTCTTTTAACATCTTACTTATCGCAGGCTGGCTTAAATTCATTTGTTCAGCTGCTAAATGCATATTTTTAGTTCTTGCTAAAGTCTCTAATAGAACCAAATGCCTATATTTAAACCAATTATTAAAACTTGAATAATTTAAGTCTGCCATTCAGAAGTCCTTTCCCAATAACTACAGGTTATTAATTATTAAATTATTACCATTGGTGTTTATTAGAAAGGAATTTTATGATGATTTCAATTATAAATAGAGTTGCTTTACATGAAATTTACATTAAATTCAGCTAATTCATTGCCAATGGATGGCACACAAGGGTGCTTAATTGGACGGGCATGGGTACCGCATAAAATTGCTGGGCCATCACCAGTTATTCTGAGAGGTAATCAGGTTTTTGATATATCTAATCATTTCAATACGATCTCTGAATTACTAGAAGCTGATTCTCCTATTTCGGCTCTTGCTAAAATCGAAGGCCAATTAATTGGCAATATTGATGAAATTTTCGCAAATACTTTGCCTGAGCCAGATCCAAGTAAAGCTTATTTTTTAGCACCCATTGACCTGCAAGTGATTAAAGCGGCTGGAGTAACTTTTGCTGCCAGTATGCTGGAACGAGTAATTGAAGAACAGGCTGCAGGAGATGCGGATAAAGCACAACATATTCGGGAAATCGTACAGAGCGTAATTGGAGACAGTCTTAAATCTATACAGCCGGGTTCCGTAAAAGCACTGGAATTAAAAAAATACTTAATTGAACAGAATATGTGGTCCCAATATCTTGAAGTTGGGATTGGCATTGATGCAGAAATATTTACCAAAGCTCCTGTTTTGGCTGCCGTAGGTACAGGTCAAAATATTGGTATTCATCCAAAATCTGAATGGAATAATCCTGAACCTGAAGTAGTTCTGGTCGCAAATAGCCAAGGTCAAATTTTAGGGGCAACTTTAGGTAATGATGTCAATCTGCGTGATTTTGAAGGACGCAGTGCCCTTTTACTGAGCAAAGCTAAAGATAACAATGCCTCATGTGCAATTGGTCCTTTTATCCGCTTATTTGATCAGACATTTAGCTTAGATGATATCCGCTCATGTGAAGTAGAGCTCAAAATCGCAGGCACAGATAATTTTATATTGAACGGTTTGAGCTCTATGTCTCAAATTAGTCGTGATCCAGAAGATTTAATTCAACAGACTTTAAATGAAAATCATCAGTATCCAGATGGATTTGTACTATTTTTAGGAACTTTATTTGCTCCTACCCAAGATCGAGAAAAGCCTGGAGCGGGCTTTACCCATAAAGTTGATGATGTCGTACGGATTCATACACCTAAACTAGGTACTCTTTACAATACTGTAACGACCAGCGACCGAGCATTACCTTGGAATTTTGGTATCAACTCATTGATTCAAAATTTAAAACAGCGTGAGTTACTTTAGTTGTCAGTGATTATCCCTAGGTTGAATGGTATTCCTGAATTATTAGTTTTAGGGTTGGTCTCTACTCTTCTAACAAATAACTCCTCCTATATTGCTTATTTGCATAATATTAAAGTAAGGATCTGGAAATGAATGATCAAAGTAAACGGATTTTTTTACGTAGCCAGGAATGGTTTGATGATCCAGAACATGCAGATATGACAGCTTTGTATGTTGAACGATATATGAATTATGGTTTGACACGCGATGAGCTCCAGTCTGGCCGACCAATTATTGGTATTGCACAGACCGGCAGTGATTTAACTCCTTGTAACCGTCACCACAAAGAATTAGCAGAACGCGTTAAAGCAGGTATTCGTGATGCGGGTGGTATTCCTATGGAATTTCCGGTTCATCCAATTGCTGAACAATCACGTCGTCCTACTGCCGCACTTGACCGCAATTTAGCCTATTTAGGCTTGGTAGAAATTCTCCATGGCTACCCGCTTGATGGGGTAGTTCTGACCACAGGTTGCGACAAAACTACACCTGCCTGTCTCATGGCAGCAGCTACTACTGATTTACCCGCTATTGTGCTCTCAGGTGGACCTATGCTGGATGGCCACTATAAAGGTAATTTAATCGGATCAGGTACAGTGATCTGGCATGCACGAAATTTATTGGCTTCTGGTGAAATTGATTATGAAGGATTTATGGAAATGACCACTTCAGCCTCACCATCAGTGGGTCACTGCAATACCATGGGTACTGCACTTTCCATGAATGCCTTAGCTGAAGCTTTAGGTATGTCTTTACCGACGTGTGCCAGCATTCCTGCTCCTTATCGTGAGCGTGGTCAAATGGCTTATGCGACTGGAAAACGCATCTGTGAGATGGTTCTAGAGGATTTAAGACCATCAAAAATCATGACCAAAAAATCCTTTGAGAATGCAATTGCTGTTGCATCTGCTTTAGGTGCCTCAAGTAATTGCCCACCTCATTTGATTGCTATTGCGCGCCATATGGGGATTGAACTGACTCTAGATGATTGGCAGCGTGTAGGCGAATCGATCCCCCTGATTGTTAATTGTATGCCTGCAGGTAAATATCTGGGTGAAGGCTTTCACAGAGCTGGGGGTGTTCCTTCCGTATTACATGAACTGCAACAGGCTGGTGTCATTCATGAAGATTGTGCAACAGTAAGCGGCAAGACTATAGGTGAAATTGCCAAGCGGTCTAGAACTTCAAATGCCGATGTAATTTATCCATATCAAGAGCCACTTAAGCATGGTGCTGGCTTTATTGTATTAAGTGGTAATTTCTTTGACAGTGCCATTATGAAAATGTCTGTTGTGGGAGAGGCATTCAGAAAAACCTATTTGTCTAATCCACAGGATGAAAACAGTTTTGAAGCACGAGCTATTGTCTTTGAAGGGCCAGAAGATTATCACGCACGAATTAATGATCCGGAACTCAACATCGATGAAAACTGCATCTTAGTTATTCGTGGTGCAGGTACGGTCGGTTATCCGGGCAGTGCTGAAGTCGTGAACATGGCACCGCCTACAGAGTTGATCAAAAAAGGCATCGACTCTCTCCCTTGCTTAGGGGATGGTCGTCAGAGTGGGACTTCAGCTAGCCCTTCTATTTTAAATATGTCACCTGAAGCAGCAGTTGGTGGTGGGATTGCATTGCTTAAGACCAATGACCTTTTAAGAATTGATTTAAATAAGCGTTCTGTCAATGTACTCGTTTCAGATGAGGAATTAGAACGCCGCCGTCAACAATGGAAACCTGACTACCCTGCATCTCAAACACCATGGCAAGAAATGTATCGCAAGTTAGTAGGCCAACTTTCTACAGGCGGATGCCTGGAACCAGCAACCTTATATATGCGTGTCATTAATGACAAAAACTTGCCCCGACATTCTCATTAAATCGAATCTAGGACTAATTAGATGAATAATATCGGCCACAACTTTATAGCTGGCACCCGTAGCGCTGCAGGTGATAAAGTCCTGAAAAGCCTGAATGCCAGCACCGGTGAAGCCCTGACTTTTGACTTCTTTCAGGCCACTGAACAGGAAGTCAACCAGGCCGTGGAAGCAGCCCATACAGCCTTTAAAACCTACCGACATACTTCCCCTGAACAGCGGGCTCTATTCTTAGAATCCATCGCAGATGAACTCGATGCTTTGGGTGAAGACTTCCTCAATACGATTTCTCAAGAAACGGCTTTACCTATTGCTCGTCTGCAAGGTGAACGCGGCCGTACCAGCGGGCAAATGCGCCTGTTCGCGAAAGTATTACGTCGCGGTGATTTCCTGGGTGCACGAATTGATACCGCACTACCAGACCGTCAACCTTTACCACGACCAGACTTACGTCAGATTAAAATCGGTGTAGGGCCAGTTGCCGTTTTTGGGGCAAGTAACTTCCCTTTAGCATTCTCGACCGCCGGTGGTGATACCGCTTCTGCATTGGCAGCAGGTTGTTCTGTGGTGGTCAAAGCCCATAGCGGGCATATGGCCACTGCAGACTATGTGGCTCAGGCCATTGAACGTGCCGTTGAGAAAACAGGCATGCCCAAAGGGGTATTTAACATGATCTATGGTAATGCTGTCGGTGCCTTACTGGTGAAACATCCATTAATTCAGGCCGTCGGTTTTACCGGTTCCCTCAAAGGTGGCCGTGCACTATGCGATATGGCAGCAGCACGTCCACAGCCGATTCCGGTCTTTGCTGAAATGAGCAGTATCAACCCGATGCTGATGCTGCCTGAAGCTTTAAAAAACCGTGGTGATCAGATTGCCCAGGAGCTGGCAGATTCAGTAGTACTGGGTTGTGGCCAATTCTGTACCAATCCAGGATTGATCCTGGGAATTAAATCACCTGAATATACACGGCTCATTGAACAGCTCAGTGAAATCATGGCAAACAAGCCGGCTCAAACCATGCTCAATGCAGGGACATTAAACAGCTATGTTTCTGGCTTATCGCATTTATCCGAGCATTCCGGCATTCAGCACCTGGCCGGTCAGGAGCAACAAGGGGAGCAGGCATTACCGCAACTCTTCAAAGCAGAGGTTGAACTGCTGCTTGCTGGTGATCAACTTCTGCAAGAAGAAATCTTTGGACCCACTACGATTGTGATTGAAGTAGAAGACAAAGCCCAGTTACTACAGGCTTTAAGCAGCATGAATGGACAGTTAACAGCTTCACTGATTGCGGATGAATCGGATCTGGTGGAGTTTGCCGATGTAGTACCGGTATTGGAAGAAAAGGCAGGCCGCTTATTGTTGAATGGCTATCCAACCGGTGTAGAAGTCTGTGATGCCATGGTACATGGCGGACCTTATCCGGCTACTTCAGACGCACGTGGTACTTCTGTGGGAACGTTGGCAATTGACCGTTATCTACGTCCGGTCTGCTACCAGAACTATCCGCAAAGTCTGTTGCCTGAAGCATTAAGAGATGAGAATCCACTGAACCTGCTGAGACTCGTCAATGGGGAAATGACTCAAAACAGAATTTAAAAGAGACGACAAGAACAAGAATGCGGGGAGCTTTATTCATCTCAGTGAGTTGCCCGCTTTCAAAAACGATAGATAGCCAAATACATTATCAAATGCTTGGAATAGATGAAGTATGAATTTATCTGTTTAACCCAAATAACAATGATTTCAAAAATAAATTAAGAAACATTTAAGGATGAATGTATGAAAACACTTGTGAAATTTTCATTAGTAATAGGGACCTGTATGTCTTTTTCACCTGAACTATTAGCAAATGAATTATTGGAAGATGGTCAATTTGATTTAATTAATCGTAATTTTTATTTTTATCGCGATTTTAGAAATGGAGCTTTCAATCCTTCCGGTGCGAACACGCAGTTGCCAGAAGAAGATAAAGAGGGCTATCGTAGTGAATGGGCACATGGGGTTATTGCAAAATATACTTCAGGATATACTGATACTGCCTTGCAAGTAGGATTTGATGCTTATGGCATGGCAGCAGTAAAACTATATAGTGACGAATTTAAAACCGGCACAAACTTGTTAGAATTTGACTCTGCAACAGGTAAGACTAAAAGCTTCAATGGAGAAATTGGAGGTGCTCTAAAGGTCAAATATAAGGACACTATATTGACTTATGGTAATCAATTTCCCAATGTTCCAGTTATAGCCACCAATACCTCTCGCTTACTCCCATCTGTAAGTACGGGTATAACTTTACAGAATAAATCTATAGATCATTTGGAAATAAATGCCGGTTATTTTTATAGTATGAATCCGGTAGATTCTACGAAGGATTTAAACTTTTTTACCACAGATTATGGTCCAGCTGCTGGAATTAAAGCGGATAGTGTCAGTTTTGCTGGAGGAACATATAAATTACCAAACTCATCAGTAACCGCCTATGCTTCTGAATTAGAAGACGTATGGACACAGCTCTTTCTAGGCGCAGATTTCCAACATGCTTTTGAAAATGACCACAAACTAAAAGCTGCCTTTGTTGGATATAGTAATAAAGATACGGGTAAAAAAATTGCAGGCAATATTGAAGCAAACATTCTGTCAGGTTTAGTGGGATATCAAATAGATCAGCATATTATTTCTTTTGGATATCAGCAGGTATTTGGGGATGAGCCTTTTGACTGGGTAGGATATTCAACTATAGGCGGAAATGTTTCAATTCTAAATGCAGCGCAGTTTGCCAGTTTTTCTGAAGCAAAAGAAAAGTCACTACAGCTTAAATATGAAACAAGTCTTGGCTCATATGGACTACCAGGCCTAAGCTTAATGGGGCGTTATATATATGGTTGGGATGTAGACAACAGTAATAGTGATAATAGTTTTTATAGACAGAGATTTGTTTATGATCCAACCAAAGACAATAAGCATTGGGAACGTAATCTTCAAATTTCTTACAAAGTTCCAAGTGGATTTGCTAAGGGTTTGGATATAAAGTTACGTCAAGCTACCCATCGAGCCACCAAAGGTTATCGTTATAATGATATTGATGAAGTACGCGTAATTATTGAGTATCCATTGTCATTTTAATTATATGCATGTTGTAAGTTCTAGCAATTAATTAGTGATTCACAATTTGATTAGGCTTTGTTGCATAAATATCTAAGACTATGATTTTTTTAATTCATTTTTGGATTAAAAATCAAAAAAATCTTTAAGAATCAGCATCTTGAAGAATGTTTATGCAACAAAGCCTCTTTATTTTATAAGAAAACTTAGCGTTCTTTATTAACCAATACATCATAAATAATATGGGCTTTGTTGCACAAACCTATCTGTAAAGGCTTTTTCAGCGATATAATTTTCAAATGAAGAAGCCTACACACAAAATCTACCGCACAACCAATTGGCCCGCATATAACCGAGCACTCATGAGTCGCGGAAATATTGCCATTTGGTTTGATCCTGCTACGCAATGGTATGCGCCATCAAAAGGCAAACAAGGACGAAATCAAATCTACTCCGACGCAGCTATCCAATGCTGCTTAATGATTAAATCTCTATTCCGTTTGTCTTTACGTATGGTCACTGGCTTTGTGCAAAGTCTGATTAAACTTTGCGGATTAAATTGGACCGCACCAGATTACAGTACGCTTTGTAGAAGACAAAAGCATATTGATATTGCAATCAGCTACCAAAAAAGTAGCGATGGGCTGCATCTACTCGTAGACTCTACAGGCATGAAGTTTCTAGGTGAGGGCGAATGGAAACGCAAGAAACATGGACCTGAATATCGTCGCCAATGGCGTAAACTACATATTGGTATAGATGCCAAAACCCTACAAATACGCGCTATTCAGCTTACAACCAATAATGTCAGTGATTCACAGGTGCTTGGTGATTTACTTAATCAGATTCCACAAGATGAGCAGATTGACTCTGTTTATACCGCGATGGAGCTTATGACACCAAGCAATGCCGTCAAGTCATTGCAGATCGGCAAGCACATGCGGTGATTCCACCTAGAAAAAATGCGAAACCATGGAAAGATACAAAGAGTAGCTCGCTAGAGCGAAATGAATTACTTCGAACAGTTAAACGTTTAGGCAGGATATTATGGAAAAAATGGTCAGGCTATCATCGCCGCAGTTTGGTGGAAACCAAGATGCATTGCATCAAATTATTAGGCGATAAATTAATGGCAAGAAGCTTTCCTAGTCAGGTGAATGAAATTCATGCACGTGTAGCAGTCCTCAACAGATTTACGGAATTAGGTCGACCACTTACCCAAGTTACGCCTTAAATTTGGTTCAATTAGGGGCGCTTTGCATTTCAAATCTTTGTGCAACAAAGCCGCTCTTAGAGAAAGTGATATCGATTGGTTCAATGGCACATTCAAAGTTAACAAAAGCCGTGTACGTGGTTTAGAAAAAAAGGTGACAAAAACACATACGTCTCGAGAAGTATATCTGAATGAACGATCAACTCTGGCTTTGAAAGCTTTGCTTCAATTTAAAAAGGATCAAGGCTACCAAACAGACTATGTGATGCTATGTCCTAAGACTAAGGAAACCCTTCTTTAATGAAAAACCACCTAGAGAGCGTCTTGTAGAAGCGATGAAAGCGTGTTCTATACGTCACCGCCCTGCATACAATGCAAGGCATACTTATGCGACGATGTTGCTGATGGATGGCGTCAATCCAATGTTTGTAGTCGATCAACTTGGACATAGTCTACAAATGCTGATCAAACGCTATACAAAATGGTTGCATGGGGATAAAAATAAGCAAGAAATTGCGAAACTTAGCGTAACTCGTACAGCCTAAATACGTCGAAATCAAAAGCTCTTGCAATGAAAAATGTGGCAAATGTGTGGCAATAAAAAAGCCACTTAATATAAGTGGCTGATTTATAACAAGAATTTTGGTGGAGATGGCGTCAATTGAACTCAACTCCTAAGCTATTGATTTAGTGAACCATAAAGCCAATAGCATTTTTCCTGTACCCATTTTTTACCCAAATTAGATTTAGTGCATTGAATCACAAAATTTATTTTGTTCAAATCCATTAACAGGATTTGAAATGGTGTCCCGATTTTAACACGTACGCATTCAATATTAAAAGATATGTTATAACATTACTTTTTTATATTTGTTTTTTTCATGTATCATTCAAGAGTACAACTTCAGGGTGAAAGTTATGTTTGACAATATAGATGCTTTAAAAACAAAATTAGATCAGCATCGTCCTCTTTCTCCTGCAATTGTAAAAAATCTACAAGAAGATCTTATTGTTCGCTGGACATATCATTCAAATGCAATTGAAGGCAATACACTGACATTGCTAGAAACAAAAGTGGTTTTGGAAGGCATTACCGTTGGTGGAAAAGCATTACGAGAACATTTCGAGGCAATTAACCATAGAAATGCGATCTATTATGTTGAAGATATTATTCGTAAAGAAGAACCTTTTTCTGAATGGCAGATTCGTAATATCCATCAACTCATTCTAAAAAATATCGATGATGACAATGCAGGACGTTATCGCCAACAAAACGTGTTGATTTCAGGTGCTACGACTAACCCACCCGACTATACACTGTTGAATGATAAAATGGCTCAGCTTGTCGATTGGTACAATACTGAGGCACATAAGCTACATCCTATTGAACGTGCAGCTAAAGTACATGCAGACTTTGTAGGCATTCATCCATTTATTGATGGGAATGGTCGTACATCACGCTTATTGATGAACCTCGAATTGCTTAAAGCTGGTTATCCACCCTGTGTCATCACAGTTGAAAATCGATTGGCATATTATGAGGCATTGGATCAATGGATGGCTTTCGGAAAAACAGAATCTTTTATCAAACTAGTTTCCGATGCTGTATTAGAAGGATTTAAACCGTATCAAGTTATTTTAGGTCTTTAAAGAAGCTCAGCTTGTACACAAAAAATATCAAATTTTGGGTGTAGGCAAGCCTGAATAGCCACCGAGTTCGATAGCTCCTTCAGCAACTGAAAAACTTAGCCTTTGACGACTTAATAACAATATGGGCAAGTTACTTACTTGCCCATATTTAATAGCTTTAATCTTTTAATTCATAGCAAAGTCTAAAGCCAGTTTTTCTACCTTTATATTTACCTGTAGAATCCAATACTGGAGTTGGTTTGGCAATATAGTTATAAAATCCCGTTAATGTTTTACAACAAACACAAGTTTTATTATTTAACCATTCTCCAAAATTTTTGGAATCAATAAATCTAAGTTCGTGCTTTTCTAAGTATTTCACATCTTCAAATTTCAATTGAATTTTTTGGAAAGATTTTTCCTTCATATAAGGTGGATGACCAAAAATCTTGTCTCCATTTTCATCATAAAAACTCAGACAGTTGTATTCGAACTCTTCATTAGGTTGACCTATAAAAGATGTTTCTCCATTAAAAGTTCTGTTTAAAGGTGGCGAATAAAAACTCAATCCCGAATCATCATCGATCTTTTCAGAAAAGGGGGAAACCTCTATAAACTCATCATAAGTTAATAAGCGGCTCTCGACTTTATTCTTCCGATTAAACCAACTGATAAATGCCATTACATCATACCAAGTCAATGATACAGGCAACGACGTATCTTCATCAGCATTTACTGATTCTAGATTATCAAGCAAACCTTCTTGCTCAAAAACATCCGCTCTACCTTCTAAGTACAATGGGTTTGAAATTAAAAATTCCTGAAAGTCTTCAATTGGGATTAAATCTGAGACCATCAAGCATTTGCCATTTTCTAACCTAATCTTTTGAAATTTTGGCAATTCAATAGAAGAGCCCAAATCTACGAGTGTTTTGGCATAATCAATATACAAAGAGCGTTTTAATAACTCTTCTGTGCCAGGATAGTCACATGCTTTACCACCAGAAAAATAATACTCTGTTTCTGCTTGATGTGACTGCTGTTGCCTATTTCCCTTAAATTCAAAGTAGAACCAACGCTTAAAATGATATTCATCATCAAATTTAGGTACGTCAGCTCTTTTCAAGTACGGTTCGTAAATTTGATGTTTAAATTCTTCATCACGTTGATTTTTAAAAAGGAAGTCATATTCACCTTTTTCACCTTTTAAAAAAATAAGATTTTCATTAAAAGGGATTACTTCAATCCAACCTTGATTGACTTCCTCAATGCGCTGAATAAACAAGTTCATCTTTTTATTACAATGTATCAGACATTTTTCTAAAGCTGATTCATTGTTATTATAAATTTGAAAAACTAGCTCTTTTTCCCTAGGTTGAATCAGCTGATCTCCAAGCAGGTTGAAACCAGCCTGGATATAAAATAAATCTCCACCAATCACGATATCAATCAGTGATCTCGTATTTGGCTGTTTACGCTTCAGAGGTACTTCTAATGTAGGGTTTTGAAGAGCTACATCTACATTTGATGAATCATTTTCATCATAGGGGTTCTGATGTAATCCATAATCAGAATGATCAATTTCAAAATTGTAGATACCTATACCATCATCGAAGTATTGATCATAACGAAAGTTATATCCTGTAAAAATTTTGTCTGGAATAGGGCTATCGCTATAAAACAGTCGATCAGATACATCTTGACGTTGATGTTTTAAACGACTTGCTCCATCACATGGAAACCTTGGCTCAATCAAATCCGCATATTGGCTTAAGTTATGGTCTTCCATAAAAGGTTTTAGGATTTGCTCATAGGCATCCAAAAATCCTGAAAAACCACCTTTAAAACCCAATGAATGAACAAGAGCATTTAAGAGCGTGCAATGACCTATTTTTTCACGATCGCGAGCTACGCTGTCAACCGATTGTTTAATTAATTTAGGTTCTAAACCAAATATTGGCAGAATATGAAATTTTTTAAGAGGTAAATAACCCACAACAGGTAATTGGGTAAAAAAATGTCTTTTAGAAAATGCTTTTAACATATTAACATCCGTTATATTTCGACAGGAAATAAAAAGCCTTCAACTAAATCTTTTGATTTAGAGACATACTTACGAAATAACGGATTTGGTCTTATTTAAGAATATAAGATGAGGTTTTTTTGTTTAAGAGAGTATGAACTCTTAACCGCAGGCTAAAACTCAACCTAAGCATGATTGCTCATTTGAAGCATAGGCAAACTAAAACTTTTTGTCAACAAGCCAAAATGTGAATATTAAAAAAATATTGAATTACAATTCTGATAAAAAATAATAATATATATAAAACAGACTTCACAAAAATCACATAAATATGTAAGGGTACAAAATGTTAAACGGTGATTTAAAAAAAAATGCTATCGATAAATTTGAAAATGCTAAAAAGATTTATGAAGACCTAGGGCAAGAAGTAGGTTCAAAGTCTGAAAAGTTAATGAATCTCAGAAAAAATGATGCCCACAAAATTATTTCAAAAATTGAGGCTCTATTTAGTGCAATTGCGAATAAGCCTAAAGAATTTGATAAAACATTTACTGAATACAAAGCTGAATTTAAAGTCTTTAGCGACATCTTAGAGAAGATTCGAGAAAATGCTCGCTTGGTCGACCTACAAGCTGGTAGCACTGCGGGAGCTGGAGTTGCTGCTGGCGCTGGAGTTGCTGCATTTGCACCTACTGCAGCTATGGCCATTGCAACTACTTTTGGCACAGCATCTACGGGCACGGCCATTTCTGCATTAGGTGGTGCTGCAGCTACTAATGCTGCATTAGCTTGGTTAGGTGGAGGAGCTCTTGCTGCAGGTGGTGGTGGTATGGCTGCAGGTAATGCTTTATTGGCACTTGCAGGACCAGTAGGCTGGGCAATTGGTGGTACAGCATTAGTCGGAAGTGCACTTTTTGCACGCAGTAGAAATGAGAAAATTGCTAAAGAAGCTGATGAAAAAAGAAAGGAAATCGAAGTTCTAAATAGACAATTTAAAGCCGCGTCCTTAGAAGTGGAAAAACTTACGGAAGAGACACAGAAGCATATTGTGGGGATGCAATCTCAATTAAGAACGCTAGATTCAACACTCACCACACTTGATTATAATCAACTAGATGGCGGCCAAAAAGCACTTATGATTTCATTGAAAAATCATGTAGAGAGCTTATGTCTACTTATGAAAAAGAAAGTTGAGCTCTAATTTAATTAAATCATCAGGCAATATTAATGCAAACAACTTCAGTACAAGACCAGATTTCTAGTGCCATAGTCGATGGCATTAATGTTGCTCGACTGCACGACGAAATTACTCAACTTAATTTGCAGGATCAATGCTTTATTAATTCAATGAAGCATGTTGATCAAGTTCGAGAGTTTATTGGAACACCTGAAAATATTTTAGGTAGCGATCTTACTAAACATGGAGAAATTGCAGAACAAGTCGAAGTAGGTATTCGTAATGCAAGAGATGCTCTTGCAGGTGATACAGTCAGAGCTACCTTTGAAGGAGTGGGACGCACTGCGCCCGAAGATTATTTGATTGATGGGATTCAGGTTCAATCAAAATTTATTAATGGTTTGCGTAACAACCTTGATCATGTGCTCAAACACATGGACAAGTATGAAAACTTTGGTCGTGACGGATCTTATTATCATATTCCAAAAGATCATTATGAATTGATTTCTAAAATTCATCGCGGTGAATCTATTGAAGGTTTAAGTCAAAAGACTATCAATTCTGTTCAAGCAAAAATTGAAGAAATCCAAACCAAGTCTGGACAGCCATTTAATGAGGTGGTTCGTCCTGGGGTATCTGATTATGCTGAAGTTCAACAAGGACAAGTGCATGAAACATTAAATAAGCACAGTGTTGACCTAGAACAACAAAATGAAAAACTGAAAGACATTATTCACGATAAACATCAAGCCAACTTAACAGAAGGGCTAAAAGCAGCTGGAGCTGCAGCAGCTGTTGGTGGTGCTATTGCCTTGAGTTCCTCTTTATATCTTAAATATAAAAATGAAGGAAAAAATTTATTTAAGGGCGAGCTAACTAAAGAAGACTGGAAAGAAGTTGGATTAGATACAGCTAAAGCATCCGCATTAGCAGGTGTAACTGGTGCTGCAGTTTATAGTTTGACTAATTGTGCGGGGTTAGCTGCCCCCTTAGCCGGTGCATTTGTTACCGCATCAAAAGGGGTAAGCTCATTAGTACATGACTTTTACCAAGGGAAATTAACTTTCGAAGAGTTTCAAATGAATTCAATTTTTGTTTGTGCTGATAGCGCAGGTGTTGGTCTTGCTGCCCTAGCAGGACAAACATTTATCCCTATACCAGTCTTAGGCGCTGTCATTGGTTCAATCGCAGGAAAGTTTGTATGTGAAATTTTATTAGGTGAAGATAAAAAGCTAGCACAGAAGATGGAAGCTTCCATGCAACTTTTTGTAGCTAAGGTTGATGAAGTTTATATAAATGTCATAAATAAAATTAATACTGAATTTGAAAAAATTGCTGATTTAAGAAGTAAAGCTTTTGACTTGAGTACAAATATTTCAATTGTAGAGTCCAGTATTATGTTAGCTCGTGCTTATGGAGTCGAAGAATCAAAAATATTGAAAAATGAAAATGATTTACAAAGTTTTTTGTTTGACTAAAACAATTAGACATATGCAAAGTAAATGAACTAAGGTAAAAAAACCGCAAATTTTAATATATATTTTTCAACAAAATTACTTGATTGAAATGGGATCTAAAGTTAAATTAAGTTGATAATTTTATTAAAAAATAAAATTCAATTAACTATGAAATAAGGAGTAATTATGGGTTTTTTTGATTCTTTAGTAAGTGCAGGAAAAGCTGCAGGAAAGGCAATGACTGATGCTGTAACAAAAAAGCAGCTTGAGCAATGGGATAAAATGGAGCGCGCATCAGAAAGTAGACTTATAGGACTTACGCATTGACGGATTCAAAAAAGTATTAAAATACTTTATAAAGTATCTGTGATTAGACGAATTAAACATGCTTCTACAGCAACTTGTACATTACCCATTTATATGGGCTTTCTCATGACAGAACCGAACTCTATTAGCTGCACACAACTTGCCGAGACTTATAATATCTCGCATGATAGTGTAAATCGCTTTCTAGAGCGTGAAGACTACACACCTCACGACCTATATCAAGAATCAATTCAACATATTGATAATAATAAACTTATAGTCAGTATTGATGATACTGTTTTAGATAAACCATATAGTCAACATATGGACTTGGTTAGCTATTTTTGGTCAGGCAAACACCACCGATCCGTCAAGGGTATTAATCTCATTACCTTGTATGCGACAGATCAAAATGGTCAAAATATTCCAATTAATTTCCGAATTTATGACAAATCTGAAAGTAAAACCAAGAATGATTACTTTATGGATATGTTAAGTGAAGTACTCAGTTGGGGTGCAAAGATTCAATTTATTACAGGTGATAGTTGGTATTCATCGACTGGAAATCTAAAAACCATAAGAAAATATGGTATTCGATTTATGTTTGGTATCGACTGTAACCGTAAGGTTTCCCCAGAAAAAGGACAATGGTTTCAACTGCGTTTATTGCCAGATTTCCATCAGGGTCAAGTGGTCTGGCTCAAAGATTTTGGCTTTGTACAATTATTTAAGACTCAGTTAAAAGAACAGCAGAGGTTTTATATTGTGCATCAAGATGAAGATGATTTATTGTCCTTTGAGGGTTTTCATGAATTACATTCAAGTCATTGGAAAATAGAGCAATATCACCGGGTGATTAAACAGGTTTGTCATATTGAAAAGTTTCAAGTAAGACGATCTAAACTGATTTTGAATCATATTTTTTCAGCCTTGATGGCCTACGTTGAGATACAAAAGAACCAGTTTGAGCGGATCTTTGAAAATGTATATCGTTGGCAGAAGAAATTATTTAGACCAGTTATCAAAAACTTCATTGATGACTTTATTCTCGATAAAAATCATCTGCTACCACAGAGAATCTATAAATAATAGTGCGTAAGTCCTAACTTATTGATTTCTATAAGCAAAATAATACTTCAGAACGTAGTAATGCAAGTAACCGAGCTTTAGCTTTAGCAGCCATAAATAACCAAAATCAATATAAAGCTCGTGAACTATTAAGAAATGATGAAGACGCAAAACGGGCTCTCACAAGACTACGTGAAAAAATCAGTCTCGAAGAAGGCCGCAGCGCAGATGGACTCAGAGACAGTATTGATAAACTGATAAAATAATTAATAGTAATAATAGATAGTTTGGAATATCAAACTATCTATTATTTTTAAAACTGACTGAACCTATCATCATTTCTTACAGATGGTTTATACTTCTCAATGATCGTTTTAAAGAATATATCGTTAATCTGACAATCTTCTTTTAATGCTAATTTAGCAGTCTCATTTACTATATATCTGAGATCGCTAGAAGTATAACCAACCATTAATATAGCTAAGTTGAACAAATCCAAATCATCAGAACAAGGTCTATTTTCTAAATACTGTTTTAGCATTCCCAATCGAGCATTAAAGTCTGGAAAATCTATATAAATATGCTTTTCTAATCGTCCTGTTCTTAACATCGCAGGATCTATAGCTTTGGGGCGATTTGTGGCTCCAATCACAAGAATACCCTTCTCACCGCAATTTGTTATTTGTGATAAAAACTCATTCACTTCACTTGCGTAATGGTGAGTCAAATTTTCCTGACTTCGGTTAGGTAATAATGCATCAATTTCATCAATAAAAATAAGCGAAGGATTACTCTCTTCCGCTTTTCTAAACAACTTAGCTATCTTTTCTTGTGTACCATGTATATATACACTAGCTAAGTCAGATGGTTTAATTTCAAAATATGAATAACCTATTTCCTCTGCTAGACATTGTGCAATAAATGTTTTACCACAACCTGGAGGCCCATAAAGTAGTATACCGGTTAATGGTTCCACTCCATATTTTTGATATTTATCCTTTTGGATTAAAGGTTGAATAACATCTATATCTAACTGTTGTTTTAGATCATCCATACCAGCAATTTTCTGTAATCCTTTTTTATTCTCGATCTTACTATTTTTGATTTGAAAATTAGCGTTAGATTCTTTTTTATTTATCATTTTTAAAAACTGATACTTAGAATCCAAATTAAATCCAGATATTAAATCTGATTTTAATTCTTGAAAATTTAAAAATAAATTTTGGCAATTTTTATCGAAAACTATTTTAAAAACACTATCTACCTTTTCATAGGTGATTTCATAAAAAGATAAAGGGGTTGATGAATAGCTAGCTCTATGAAGTTCTATACGCTGCCTAATTGAAGTAATATCGTCAATTTCCCAATCAATATCATAATTCCATGGTTGAACACCTGTAATAGATTTATAAAATATAATCATCCATGAAAAAACGTCGTTTCCAATATAATTCTTTTTAAGAAGACGGTTATTAGATTGGTATGCCAAGTAAATTTTTTTAGCTTCTTCTGAACTAAATTCACTAACTTTAACCAAACATAAAAAACTATTAATTTTATTTAAACTATAATCTAAGTATATATAACTAGGATTAATATTTTTGTGCATTATTTTCTGTGAATGCAAATAATCTAATGTGTCCAAAATTGGAAATAAAATTTCTGAACTCTCAAATATACTTAATTTAAGTTTTCGTCTTAATAAATCTTCGAGTGGTTCACCTGAAATATAATTATTAAGAAAATAGTAATATGTTATTTGATTATCAATAAAATTTTTCAATTCAGATTGAATTATCAAATTTTGATGTCGTAATTTCGAATATTTAAGTAAGGTTTTTTCTAATAAATCTAAATCTATACTTGGGAGCTGTTTATTTTGAATAATTTTAAGTAACTTCAGGTCACAAGTTTCAATATCAACGACGCGGTACACTTCACAGCAATCATGCTCACCAAGATATGTTTGTACTTGATATCGATTAGCAATAATAGATTCTTTTGGAAATGTACCGACTCGTGTCATCTTAACCTCAACGTCTCAACAGATCACTATTTACATTCTGCATAGCCGCTTTACTTTCAGGACTCATCAATTGCACAACTTCCCATACAGCTTGCTCAAGTCGATCTTTATTAGGGTTCATATTGAGTAGTTGTTTGAGATTCTGTACTCCACGATAGGCTTCTGAGCGATTTGTCCATTTAATATCCTCAAAACACTCATCTAAATAATATACAGCGCCTACCCAGAAACTAATATCTTGCCCCTGTAGCTCAAAAGCCATTGATGATAATTGGTCCGTTAACTTCTTCGCAGACTGAATATCTCTAGCAGCAATTACTTGACGTACATGCTCTTCTGACTCTTCAACGATGCGATTTGTCTGAGCATTGCCATATCGTTTATTTTGCATGATTAAATCGTTCAGTGCCTCTTGAAGCTCTTGCTTCACTTTTGGCCACTCGCCTTCTGCTTCTTGCTTATCCAATTCAATTAAGGAGTCTTGAAGTTTAGCTTTTACTTCCTCTTTACTAGAACGCTCATGACCTCGTTCATTTAACACTTGTTCAGCCTCATCCAACTGTACAAGCTGCTTCTCAGCTTCTGAACTCCCTTCATTAGCAAGACGTTGTGCAGTAGATTTTGCTACCACAATCTCTTTTTGTAATTCTTCTTTTTTAATATCTTTTTCAATTGTGGTTTCAATCACAACATCAAAGCTTTCATCTAATGCAGGTAGATACACCGACAGCTTACCACGACGTGATGCATCAATATTTAAAGTAACTTCAACATCGCTACCTGCTGGAAGGAAAGCTGAAATATCTTGGCCTGTTATAGCAAATTTACCAAAAAAAGTATTTAGAATTGCCCGTGATCCATCATTTCCACGACTTAACTCATATATTGGAATTAGAATCTGATCTTCCTTAAGACCTGGACGTATATCTTTCATGGTTTTGAAAGAACCTTTACCTTTTGCTGGCAGTGTCTTATTTTTTTCTAGTCCGGATAAAGGATATACACCTTGCTTATTATCTACCGTATCGTAAACTTCAATACCAACGTGATATGGCAGTGTTGCATTGGCAATTTTCATACCCTGAATAATGGTAATTGAGTTTGGCTCACACGGAATATTCGAACCATCTGGACCAGAGAGCTTAATATTAAATTGGTTGGTTTTTCCTTCATTCAACATTAATTCTATAATTTCTACATCGCCTTCAACTAACACCTTACCAGAAGACCAACCACTATCTCCGCGAATGATTTCTAAAGTAAAGGTAGCGGGTAAATTCGCTGTTGATTGTTCACGATCGATACGTATCCCTAAATTTTCCTGGGTTTCTACAGTCGTTTCTGGATATTTCAAACTTAACTGAGCTTTTGAACTATCGCGTTTTTGTAATTCACGAGGGATGTCTTTTGTTGAAGCAAATAAAGCAGCACCTTTAGCAACTGCTGTCATTGGATCAATACTAGTATCTACTTTATCAGTCACTTGCTCTTTAAGCATACGACGTAATGTCTGCTGGAAAGTTGGACCACCAACTAAAATCAGTGACTCTAAATCACTTCCACTTAAGTTATTACGCACTAATACATTCTTAACTATATCAATTGCACGTTGGAAAATTGGACTGACTACCTTTTCATACTGCTCTAAACTAATATCGAGATCAGCTTGAATTTCTTCTCCCTCATCATCTTCACCTAGGTCTTCAAGGAAATACCCCCATTTCTCTTTAGAAGATAAAGTGATTTTTGCTTCTTCAGCATATTTTTTTAATGCGTCTTGAAGTAGCTTTTTAGTACTTTCATTTTCGAGGGTATCATTTAATTCGCATTGCTTTTCTAATTCTGGAATTAATAACTGATCAACAATAGCATTATCTAAATTTTTACCACCAAGATGGTTATCCCCTTCGGTATCTACTACTTTCATTATCCCTTCTTCAACATGCATTAATGCAGCATCAAAAGTTCCTCCACCAAAGTCAAATACTAACCAATAACCAGTAGTAGAGTTAGCTTTAATTCCGTAAGCAATCGAAGCAGCAATTGGCTCTTGCAGTAATTCACAATAGCTAAATCCTGCAAGTTCAGCAGCACGCTGTGTTGCATCTAATTGACTCTGCCTAAACATTGCAGGAACTGTAATGACAGCAGAGTTTATATCCTCATCACGGAAATAACCTTTAAGCTTTTTTAATACTTCAGCAGATAACTCTTCCGAAGTATAAGATCTCTGCATATTTGAAGAATTATAATGGTGATCTGTCCCCATTGTCCTTTTAAATTCTTGATAACCATTTGGCTCGGCTTTTTTTCGATTTTTATGAAAACTGACGGCTTCTCTCTCTAGTGCATTCTTGGCGCTTAGCCCTACAAAAACAGTTTGCTTTTTGTTAAATGAAACAATTGATGGTGTTGTATCCATCTGATTATCATCACTTTTAATAATTACACTCTCACCATTTTCCATACGGGCAATTGCTGAGTTTGTAGTACCTAAATCAATACCATAATCAATTTTTTGACGCATTTTTATTTCCTTAACCCACACTTACTTCTACATCTGCCATACGAATCATTACCCCTTGGAAATTCACTTGTGGGACAATAACCTTGGTTATAATACTTTGACCATTTTCTAGTTCATCACTTGGTATAATCTGAGCTTTCATAGACATATTTTCTATATATTTAGTACCAGTATGATCAATAATTTCATAACCTTGCTCTGACAATTCATCTTCTAAGCGCTCTAACGACTTGCTGAGTGGTTTCAATCCCTTTGTATCATCAGGAAGTGCTGCAAGACGTTTACGCATACGATGAATTTCATCTGCGAGTTTTAAAGGTAAACTATGATCCGGTTCATTATTTTGTTGGACTACTGGGACTATCTTCGCTTGTTCTTTTAACTGAGTTAATACTTCATGTAAACGGTCAACAAGCTGGATATCAGACTTCACAATATTTTCTTCAGTTTGCCGCACATTATCCAACGCTAACTTCACCTGAGATGATAGATCTTCATTCGATTGTGATTGCTTCTTACGAAGTAAAAGATAACTTGCCGCAATTAAACCCACAGCAAAAATAAGTCCAATCAAAGCAGCTATCGTGCGTGCAGTAATGCTGTCATAAATTGTTGCCGTAGTTTGTGCTGTTGTTTTATCAAGCTGATTGAGCTGATCTACAGTTTGTTGTTGAGCTTTGATGCTTTCCTGTAATCTATTTTCTAAAATGCCAATATTTTCATTTAACTTTTTAATTTCCAGTTGATGCTGTTTGTCTTGTTCACTAATTTTTACTGTTAAAGCTTTTTGTTGTTTAAGACTATCTGTTTTAAACTGGTCAAATTTCTCTAGTGTTTGTCTGTTTATTTTTTCAAGTTCCACCAGTTTAACTTCAACGTCTTGCGGTATTTGCTCATTAGATGCCGCTGATACATGTCCTAACATCCCAGCCAATACAATAAATACAGCAATTCTTTTCATTGAATTTTTCATTTTTAAACACTCAATTATTAATTTCTTTTAGGCATGATCATATTAAGTACGATGTATGCAATTACACCTGGCCAAATAGACATAAACAAGCTAACTACAACAAACAAAATTCGTAGAAAACCAGCATTCCACCCCCAAAGTTCAGCTAAACCACCTAGCGCCCCACTAAATACAATATCTTTATCTGACTTATAGAACCCAGGCTCTCTATAAGTTGAAGGATATGTTGAGTTATCATTGGAATGACTTGAGCTTACATTTCTATTTATGGATTCTAAAAATCTATTCGCTTCATCAGCCTGTGAACTGATACTTTGATAATTATTTTCTAATTGTTCTTTAACTTCTGAATTTTTTTCAAAATTCCTAAGTTGTGCCATAACATCACGAACCGAAACAGCAACTCTATAAAAACTTTCTAAATTTTTATCTCGTTCTAATCGATCACTTGCTTCATTAAATTCATCAATTAAGAAATTCAAAATTTTGGTTACACAGTATGATGAGACTGTATAGTACATTTCGTTATGTACATCTACTTTTGCCAGTTCAATTTTAAAGACATTTAAAACTTTTCTAGCATCATCTATGGAATGCAAATCTCGCTTTATATACTCAGTAATAGTTGCATATATCTCTTCAAATTTATCGCTTTCTATTAAATCAACTAATTCTTCTTTATTTTTCTCAATATCTTGAGCCACCTGCCCATAGGATGGCAGTTCCTCTGCCCATATAATCAATTCATAAGCCAAATCACGGTTATCAATCTGATTATATGCATATAGTGAGCATCTTCTCACCTCATTGGCATATTCATTGATAATATTCTGTATTTTATAATTTTCCGAAAATTCATCTATTTCATAAATCAGATCTTCAACTTCTTTCAAACCATTATATTGATTTATAGAACTTGAATTTTGGCGAATTCAAACATGAGGTGCGACAGTTTCAAAAGCCTTATGATAATCAACAAGCTGAGCAAACTTCTCTAATGGTGTAAGCCAATCTAACGCTTTTCTAGGGCGAGTATTCAGTGACATGGCAACTTGATTTAAATAATGCTGATCTGCCTGGTTTAAATCAATCCCTTTAGGTAAATATTGCCTAATTAAACCATTCATATTTTCGCATGTGCCTTTCTGCCATGGTGAATGTGGGTCACAGAAATATACATCTATGCCTAAATCTTCTTCGAGGATTTTATGTTCTGACATCTCACGTCCACGGTCATAGGTCAATGTTTTACGCAGTTCTGCGGGTAAATATTTCAGAGCTTCAGTTAAAGCCTTGCGCACTGATTCTGCCTTTGCATCAGGTAATGTTGCCAAGATACAGAGCCGTGTATTTCGTTCAATAAGTGTTGCTATCGAACTTTTATTGTCTTTACCTTTAATTAAATCGGCCTCCCAATGACCCGGTATTTTTCTTTCTTGAACTTCAGCTGGGCGCTCATGAATAGTTTTAATATCCTGTAATATAGAATCTTTTTTAGGTTCACCGTTAGCTTTTCGCTTTTTATTTTCATGACGCAGACAGGATAGTAAGTCTTTTTTCAACTCACCCTTTGGTAATGCTCGTATCGTTGAATAAATCGTTGTATGGCTTACATTCATTGTTTGATCCAAATCAGGAAATCTCTTTAAACGCTTCGATATTTGCTGAGGAGACCATAAACAACGGATCGCTTCAACAATAAATTTCCAGAGGATTGAATCGATTTTGAGTTTTCTGTGACCACGTCTACGTCTAGCGAAGGTGTTATCAGAAGCATATTGAGCTTGATAAACGTCATTGATGCTATTTCTTTTAAGCTCACGATAGATCGTACTAGGATGTCTTTTAATAAGTTCAGCAAATTTTCTGGGTGAAAAGCCTTCTTTTCTTGACTCAAGCATTAATGCAGTACGATCTTCAAAGTTAAGATGATGGTATGACAATTTTATATACTCCATAAACCCTTTAAATTAATTAGGTGGTTTATGTCGCACTTCAAGTTTTACTCTGCCTTTCATCATCCCGTAACTGCTGACTTTTTTGGATCGCAGTCTCTATCTGATTAATACAAGGTGCAAATAATTTTGTCTCTACATAATCTTTTGTACTAGATGAAAACGCCCAAAACTCATTCAAAAGACCAATGCAATATTCACCATAAGGTTGTTCTTCTAAAATACCTACAAAGCTAATGATCTCATCACTAATTTTTTTATTAACTTGTTCTCTATCAATTTTTAAATTATTTTCCCCAAATACAAATCTTTGGACATCCTGAAAATGGTCATCGGTTAGATATCCTAAATCCTCTAATGCTGATTCGAAATTTTCAGTACTAAAATTGGAAATCTGACATCTAAATAATGAAATAACTGCTCGATTAAGCCGCCATGAAAATTTAGCATCATTTCCATTTTTATTAATTTGCTGATCCCATATTTCGAAAGCTTTTTGAACTTGATTGTTTTCAATGCATTCAATTGCTAATTCATCAACACTATCAACTTTTGCAAACCAGAAGAAAGCATATACCAATTTGTCAGTATCATTTTCTATATCTTTTGCAGCTTGCTGAATTGCATCCACTGTTCTTGTAAGAGGTGCTATTTCAGTTAGATCAAGGGAGTATTTTTTTGACTTACCAAACTCAGCAAATGTTTCTAAATCAGCTACTCTTTTTGCCACTTCTCTTGATGAAGCATTTGCAGTGAGTCCCAAAATACGGTAAGGATTATTAATTATGAACTGCAAGTTACCCTCTACTAATATTTAATTTTTAGTAATTTAATCACATTTTTACATAAAAATAACAATTTATTAGTAGATAATTGCACTTTAAATTATTAAGAACAAGATCTTTGATGGTGCGGTGGTGGCAGTTTAACCCAACATGTAATAGTCTAGGGCGTGTCCTCATTTGAAGAATTGGTTTTAAATACTTAAAATCCTCCTTTAAGTTATTTTTATTTCTATATTTTCAATGGCACGTACTCTTCTTACCGATGATATCTGGCAGCAAATTCAAGATACTATGCGATTACATGGTTGCTACCGTTCAAAGAATAGTAGAAATATCATGGAAGCGATCTTATGGAAACTGCGTACAGGCGCCACATGGCGTGATATTCCTCAAGAATTTTGTCCTTGGCAAACTGCTTATAATCGTTTTAATCGTTGGGCAAGCAAGGGATTATGGAATAAATTTTTTTTTAGATTACGAGGCGTCTTGGATCAAGAATGGGTATTCATTGACGGAAGCTACATACGCGTGCATCAACATGCAAGTGGAGCTCGGAATGGTTTCGAAAGAGCAATTGGACAATCACGTGGTGGACGAACAACAAAAATACATCTTGCAACCGACGCGAATGGATTACCGATTGATTTTAAAATCACTGGGGGTGGCGTCCACGACAGTCAAGTTGCAAAACAACTGATTGATACTGTAGGCGAGGCAACTTATCTCATTGCTGATAAGGGGTATGATGCTGAGCACATTAGAATATATGCCCAGAACAAGGATATGATTCCCATTATTCCATTGAGATCAAACAGTAAGAAATCGAATAAGGAATTTGATAAATATCTATATAAATTAAGACATTTAGTTGAAAATGCTTTTGCGAGATTGAAGCATTTCCGAGCGATTGCAACCCGATTTGATAAGCTTGCACGAAATTACCAGTCTATGATTTACATTGTTTGCATGTTTATTTGGTGTAAAGCCAAATGAGGACACGCCCTAATATTCCTATATTAAATACTTCTAGCTTTACCCAATTTAACCCACCAATGCTAACTACCTGTCCTGCCACAGGTAGTTAGCTAAGAGATCTGATTTTTATTTTAAATTACCACCAATACCTTTAAACTTCTCAACTAAAATCGAAATTTTCTGGAAAACATTTTGTTTTTTAGTTAAATATTGTGGGTTTAATGGACTCATTTTAGGCAAAATTGCATTAAGTTCAGTGCCGTTTTCACTTGCAAATTCCCTCTTCAATGAAGCCATGATATATCTTTTAGTGGCGCCCTCATTCAAGTTTTCATCCTGAATCAGTTCCTGAACCTCACGCTGCTGTTCTATTTGAGCGAAAGTGTAAAAAGAATCCATTACACTAGCTTTATCTTCAATCTTATCTAAATCAGTATGATTAATAAAATCGACGATCAAACCTTCTTTAGATCGACTCTCCAAGCTTGAACGAATCACACGTCGCATATCATCAACCAAAGCAACTTTATCCCTGATCTTTTTATTGCTTTCAAAGATAAGTTCTAAAATATAGTCTAAATTGATTTCTTGTGATTTTAATAGATCAACTTCAAAAACCACATCGTTCCAGTCAATCGTAGACTCTTCTTTTTGCTCCGCTAATCTCTTCCTACGCAACCAATCACGTATATCATTATAACTAGAGCGATAGTCCTGGATTTTGCGTTCAGCTGGCATATCAATCGCTGTGAGCTGTGCTAACTCGTCATCACTTAAATAATGCTTATTTTTAAATTCTTCGACGGCACTAGCATCATTCAAATCAACAGTTTGTAATTCTTTTAGACTCGCATATTCATCATAATTTTGCAGTACGTTTTCTACTCGCAAGTATTCACCAAATAATTTAGCGAACGCCTTTTTATCTGACTCTTTAAAAATTTCATCGGGGTTAGGGAAACGTTGTTCCAACTCTTTGACTACTTCTATAAAGCCTCTTCTTGCTTCTCCAGTTAATACATCGGTGAAGCCTTCCATATATTCTTCATAGCTTTTCTCTAAAACAATATTCTGCGTATTTGGATCACCAAATAATCGTATAGCATCAATCGTTGGCTGTTCTAAATCACGGAAAGTTACAATATTGCCAAATGTTTTAGTCGCATCAAAAATACGGTTAGTTCGTGAGTATGCTTGTATAAGACCATGATAACGTAAATTTTTATCAACAAATAAAGTGTTTAAAGTTGGTGCATCAAAACCTGTTAAGAACATACCAACGACAATCAGCAAATCAATTTCTCGAGCTTTGACTTGTTTTGCTAAATCACGATAATAATTTTGGAAGCTCTTAGTTTCAACACTAAAGTTCGTTTTAAATATTGAGTTATAATCTGCAATTGCTGAACTTAAAAACTCTTTAGCACTACTATTCATAGCTGATACATCAAAACTTTCATCTTGAATATCACCCACGGCATCCTGTTCTTCATTAGCTGAAAATGAAAAAATTGTCGCTATCTTTAAAGGCTTATCACTATTTTTTTGTAACTCTTTTAAGCATTCATAATACAACTTAGCAGCATCTACGCTACTCACTGCAAACATGGCATTAAAGCCTTTACTGGCTATTTGTAAACGATGCGTTTTCTGACGGAAATTAGTCAGGATGTAGTGACTAATTTCACGTATGCGATCTGGATGCAATAAAGCTTGTTTATTTTCATAAGCACTTAGTTTTTTGACATCTTGTTCTTTTTCTATATTTTTAAATTGTGGACGTACATCATTATAATCCACTTTAAATTTGAGGACTTTTTCATCACGAATTGCATCAGTGATGACATAAGCATGCAAAGCTCCCCTATTCTTGTCCTTGTCGTATGTACCAAATACACTAGCAGTAGTTTCATTACCTAATGTATTTTCTGGAAAAATCGGAGTGCCAGTAAAACCAAATTGGTAAAATTTTTTAAATTTTTTCTTTAAATTTTTCTGTGCTTCACCAAACTGACTACGATGACATTCATCAAATATAAACATGACTTGCTTATTGTATATCGGCAAATCATTTTCAGTTTTCATCAAGATATTTAGCTTTTGGATGGTTGTTACGATAATTTTATTATCATCTTTATCCAAGTTTCGCTTTAATCCAGCCGTACTTTCAGACCCGTTTACACTATCAGGAGAAAAACGTTGGTACTCCTTCATAGTTTGATAATCAAGGTCTTTACGATCGACTACAAAAAAAACCTTATCAATAAAATCAAGTTCTGTTGCTAAACGAGCCGCTTTAAAACTCGTTAAGGTTTTACCTGAACCAGTGGTATGCCAAATAAATCCACCGCTTGAGGCTTGACTCCAACCCTTAGCTTCAAATGAGCTTTTAACTTTCCATAAAATACGTTCTGTTGCAGCAATTTGATAAGGACGCATGACCAGCAAAGTATCGCTTACATCAAATACGGAGTAATTCAACAACACATTGAGTAAGGTATTTTTTTGGAAAAAAGTTGCGGTAAAGTTTTTTAGGTCTTTAATGAGACTGTTATCTGACTTCGCCCAGTTCATCGTAAAATCAAAGCTGTTTTTATTACGTGCTGTGGTATTGGCAAAATAGCGAGTATCTGTCCCATTGGAAATGACGAATAGTTGTAAGTATTTATACAGTGAGTTTTCACTATTGAAACTTTCTTTGCTGTAACGATGTACTTGGTTAAATGCTTCACGGATCGCCATACCACGCTTTTTCAATTCAACTTGTACCAATGGCAAACCATTAACCAAAATGGTGACATCATAACGGTTGGCATGATTACCTTTTTGTTCAAACTGTTTAATGACTTGAACTTTATTACGAGCAATGTTTTTTTTATCAAGTAAATAGATGTTTTGAATACGACCATCATCAAAAACAAAATCATGAATATAGTCATCATGAATTTTTCTAGTTTTATCTACGATACTATCGCTTGATTTATCCAAATATGTTTCAACAAAACGCGACCATTCACTCTCTAAAAAATGCACATTATTGAGTAACTGTAATTGCTCTCTCACATTATTCAACATAGCTTGAGCGTTTTTGATATTAGATAAAAAATCATAGCCCTGATTAGTCAAATCTTGAATGAGTTCACGCTCTAAGTCAGCTTCCGTTTGATAGCTATCTATTGCTTGAGATTCTTTAACATATTTATCAAGAACAATAAAATGGTTAGATTCAGCAACTGTTGAATAATTACTCATGCGCACCCCTTAAAGGCAGTATTTTAATACTGTCTATTTCCCTTATAAATTTTATCTAACTCACCAACCAAAAACTTGAATACTCGTTTGTGATCATCATGTACTTCTTTAATTTCATCAGCCGAATGCTTATCATGGTTATACAAATTGATAATTCGCGCATAAGGGTTCGGGCTATTCACAGAATTACTACCTTCAACACCCGGTAATAATTCCCCCCATTCGTTATAACCTAAAAATGTAGAAGTTTTTTCTAGAACATTACGTAGAAAATTAAAGTGATATTTATGTATATCACCAGAGTTTGCAGCCTCTAGTAGTTCATTTTTCAAGTAAAGATGATATGAAAAAGGTGAATCATAATCCTGTTTAATTAATTGATAGGTTATCGTATCACTTTCAGATTTTCGCAATATATATTTGTTTGCACGACTAAACTCGTTATACATTACATTATAAAATAATGGGTTATGTGTAGTAATCACGAATTTAAGATCTGAATTACTCGACTTTATTAATCGCGCTAAATCAATCGCTAATTTAATCAAATGATTTTCATCCAAGGAACTCACTGGGTCATCAATAAAAACATATTCTAATTGATCAAATTGATTAGTTTCTCGATCTGCTGGATCGGCAACATTGAGTATCGAGACCACTTGATCTAACAGTGTATAAAATACACTCCAAATAAAACTACTTTCTTCACCTTTAGATATTTTAAGCAGTTCTTTGTTTTCATCATCACCGCGCTCTAGAGTAAAAGTAACTTCAGAAAAAGCTTTTATAATAGACCTCTTGCGAAAGTAAAAACTGCCTCAATATAGATTTCATGAAATATCAGAAATTAAATCGTTTTTCAGATTCTGAATTCCAGCGCTTGGTTGGTGTACCTCGAGCAGTTTTTAGTGAAATGGTCGAAGTTTTAAAAGAAGCAGAATCACTTAAAAAGAAATTAGGGCGTCCTCATACTTTAGCTATAGAGGATCAATTATTATTAACACTCAATTACTTACGGAGCTACAACACCCAATTGGAATTGGCGGCAAATTACCATATCGCTGAAAGTAATGTGAATCGAACTATTAAAAAGGTTGAAGATGCATTAATGAAATCAAGACGTTTTACCCTGCCAAAACGAAGCATTACCACAGCAGACGAACAATTTAACTGGGTAATTATTGATGCGACAGAATGTTTAATAGAACGCCCGAAAAAAAAATCAGAGTAAGTTCTACAGTGGTAAAAAGAAGAAACATACGTTAAAAGCCCAAGTGATCTATCATCCGAAGAGCAAACAAATCATAGGAGTAGATATATCGTCTGGCAGTCAGCATGATATTAAATTGGCAAGAAAAACAGTTAAGAAATTCAAACATTGTGACTATGTTATGACCGATTTAGGGTACTATGGGTTAGAGCAAGATGGCTTTAAATTATTGATGCCAATAAAGAAAAAGAAGAATTTACCCTTATTTGATGCTGAGAAAAATTACAATAAAATGATTGGAAAAATACGAGTTGTAATCGAACATATTAACAGTCAATTGAAAAGATTTAGAATACTAAGTGAACGCTATCGAAATAGACGGAAAAGATTCGGTTTACGCATTAACTTAATCGCTGCACTGGTAAACCGGATGAACTTGCAATAACGACTTTCGCAAGAGATCTAATAATTTCTTTATTATCTTTATCTCTAACTTTGTACTCCTCATTGAATCTAGGCGTGAGCTTATTATTCGCATAACGCTGAAAATTGGTTACGATATTTCGATCTTGTCCCTGTTCAATCAGAATCCAATCTGTAAAGGAGTTTTTTTGAATTTTTAATTTACGCTCTAAATCTCCATCCAAATCATTATCCCAATAAAACAAATCTTCGGTAAATGCGTTGTAATATAGAATTTTTTCTCGTGTAGGAGATGTACCATCCCCCTCAATGTCCACAATTAGTTTCTTAAACTCATTTGATAAACGTGTTTTTCCAGTCCCATTAAAAGCATAGATTAATTGTACTTTCTTTCGAGCATCTCTTAATTGCTGAGCAACTTCCGCTAAAGTTTTACTCATACTACTCCGCTACCGTTTCAGACTTTGAAAAACTAAATAACAAATCACGATAGTATTCATACTGCTGTTGGCGTAATTCAATTTCGCGTGGTAAGCCATCAGCAATAGAACTTGTTAATACATCAAATTTATCAAGAACTTTAACAATGTGGGCTTGTTTCCCTAAGTGTGGGATTGGTACTTTAATTTCATTAAGAATTGCTTGTGTGAGGCTTGGTCTTCCCGAACCAGTATCTAGTTGCATCAAGTCAATTGTTTTCATAAAGTAATAAAAAAATTTAGGAATAATTTGCTTAGTATCAATTTCTGTATAATAGATTGTATCAACATTCCAAAATGGTGATTCAACATAAAAAATATTGGTAATTGACCCTTTCCTTGGAATCAATACAGTCGGTTTATCATATGCAAAAGTATCTACATACTGCATGACACCACCAGAGCCATACACTGGAATATCTCCAGCCCCTAGTGATTTCCAATCTTTACCATGCTTTATACTCACTACTTCACCCAACTTTCGCCATTCAACCTCACTCTCTTCAAAATTAAATAATTGATCACGATAGTAATTGAAATGTTTTTTTCTCATGCTAAGCTCGGCGGTCAGCTCGGCGGTCAGCTCGGCGGTCACAGCGCTAAATTTATCTAAAATATGAACAATTTCTGATTGAATTTTTAGAGATTTTTCAGGATTTTCTGGGCATGGAATAGGTATTAAAACTTTACTTAACCCATTCGCATTAATTGCAGATATTTTCCCTGAAGAGATGCTCTTTTTTATTTGGTCTTTAAAAATTTTAGTTCTCAAAAAATAGGATACATATTTAGGGTTTAAATCACTTTTGTAAGAAAAACAGGCATCATGAATCACAACATCGTTTTTACCTAACCAAGCAGTTCCATTTCCAATATCTTCTATAGTTTCTCCAGCTGCAACAATAATCACGTCTCCACAATTTGCAAAGCGCAATTTTTTTGCTAATGCTTCATCAAGGAATGATTTTGAATCTTCTGCCCAAACCCCATAATGAGTGTACATTTCACCATAATGAATACAAGGCACCCCCTCTGAAGTCATATCTGTTTTTACAAATCTTTTTCCCCTGGTAAAGCTACCAATATCACCTAATGCTTTCCACTCGATCTTTAATTCATGCAAATTTACTAAAAAACTCATGCCTCACCCTCGATCTCTGCCACAATTGCATCTATATCTTTCCGAAGCTGATCAATTTTAGCTACAGTAGCTTTCAGCTCTGCATTTAATTGTGAGATATTAATAACTTCACGATCATCTTTGGCTTCAACATAGCTACTTACAGACAAGTTGTAGTCATTAGCTTTAATCTTCTCAAAAGGAACAGACACAGCGAAATGATCGACATTATTTTTACGATCAAACACCTGCATGATTTGTTCAATATGTTGTTCGGTCAATAGGTTATTATTGGTTTCTTTTTTAAATAACCCACTCGCATCTATAAACTGAGTAGACATATCAGTTTTATGCTTAGACAACACCAAAATGTTTACAGCAATGGTCGTACCATAGAACAGGTTGGATGCAAGTGAAATTACTGTTTCAACATAGTTATTATCGACCAAATATTGACGAATTTTCTGCTCAGCACCACCACGATAGAAAATACCAGGGAAACAAACAATTGCTGCACGTCCTTTGGCTGATAGATAACTTAAAGCGTGCAATACGAATGCAAAGTCAGCTTTAGACTTTGGCGCAAGCACACCAGCTGGTGCAAAACGATCATCATTAATGAGTGTTGGATCATCTGAACCAATCCATTTCACTGAATATGGAGGATTCGATACAATCGCATCAAATGGCTTATCATCAATAAAATGTGGATGATGTAGCGTATCACCGAGTTGAATATTAAATTTATCGTAATTAATATTGTGCAAGAACATATTCATACGCGCTAAGTTATATGTCGTATGATTGATCTCTTGACCAAAAAAACCATCTTCAATAATGTGTGCATCAAAATGCTTCTTAGCTTGAAGAAGCAAAGAACCCGAACCACATGCAGGGTCGTAAATTTTATTTACATGCGTTTGATTGTGCATTGCCAATTGTGCAATGAGTTTTGATACATGTTGAGGAGTAAAGAACTCACCACCTGATTTACCTGCATTTGCAGCATAGTTAGAGATCAAAAACTCATAGGCATCACCAAACAAATCAATTTGGCTATTTTGGAAATCTTCCCCAAAATCTAACTCTGATACACCTTTCAGGACAGCGGCTAATCGTTTATTTTTTTCAGGAACAGAATTACCCAAACGGTTACTAGTGGTATCGAAATCAGCAAATAAACCCTTAATATCTTTCTCAGATGGATAACCATTCGCTGAACTTTCAATTGCTGAAAAAATTTTGGCTAAGTCTGTATTCAAGCTTTCATTATGATTGGCGCTCTTTACCACATTGCAAAAGAGTTGACTCGGTAAAATAAAATAACCTTTGGTTTTTATCGCGTCATCTTTAATCTCAGGGGTAATGACACTATCAGGCATTTCATTATATTTGATCTCTTTATCACCACCAGAAATATAATGAGCAAAGTTTTCAGAAATAAAACGATAGAATAACGCACCTAAAACATATTGCTTAAAGTCCCAACCATCAACCGCCCCACGAACTTCGTTGGCAATTTGCCAAATTTGGCGATGAAGTGCTGCTCGTTGTTGGGTACTAGTCATTAATACTTCCTTTAAAAATCAAAACCTTAAAATACAATATCCATTAAATAATGCATTGTATTTAATTGTTTGAACATTATAGCGAAATAACTTTGCTAATAGTAATTTGAAAGTGATTAATCGAAGTCAGATTGTTTTGTCCAACTAATCTTTTCAACCACTCCAGATCGAATAATTATTCTCTTTTCCTTGCCTGTATGCCCACCCAGCCACCTTATGCGAACTCTCTTCATCCATTAAAAAGCCAAGAATGGAAATTCGATCCACGATCGATAAAATCCTGTTCTTCATTCCGCTCCTGCCATTTATACAAAAACTCATCAGATGCGAGTAAGTTACTTTTCTTAGAATTACAGCTCGAATCTGCCAATACAAAGTTATGCCCTGTGTCCGATGGATACATCGACCAAGGAATCAGGTAGACTGCGTAAGTACTTTTAATTTGACTTACATCAATTGTATGTACTTAAACTAGTATCTTTACCCTGTTTCGCTTTTCTAAAAATCAAAATCGGCATTCAAATTATTTTCCTGTGTAGGCTTAAGTTCAGGCTTATAGCTGTGATGCGCAACTCTAGATTGAACACCATCAGAACTTTGATACGTTGAAGATGTAACTGCTTTGATTCGCTCCTTGATTTCATCAAAGTTTTTGCGGCACGAGAGATATGAAGCTCTGTGAGCTTCAAGATGATCATTTTTATGGGACAGGATTGAATCACATTTTAAATAGCTCAGCATCCTTTCATCATTCTTGATAATTTCTCCAATCCTTGCATAGTCACTACTATCAATATTTCTTCTGGCTTCAGTCATGTAGGCTAGAAGTTTTTCAGTTTTTTGCTCCGTGATCTCAATCAGCCACAACGCTTTATTAGTCTGATAAGCCTGTTGTTGTTGTGCTGATAATTCTTGGTAAGCTCGAACATAACCAGGATAAAATCCATCAAATCGTAACTGCCAAGCAATTGCTGGCTTTGGCTTGCATCGAATTTCAGCAACGATAGGTTCTAATTGCTCAAGTTTTTGATTAAGGTCATCAAGCGTTCTACAGTTTCCCCAAGCATATTGATCTGCTTGCTTTGCATCTCCAAATCTTCGTAAAAGTCGTTTGGTGGCTGAAGTTGCAAGATTTTCGAGAGTGCTTTCTCCAAATCTATCTGTTGTTTGCTGATTACCTGTTGAAAAGGGCTCAATTCGCTCTGCACTAAGTTTCTGACAGTGTCTTTCAAATTCAGCTGACTTAATACTATCGTTAATTGCCTGTGCAATTGGATATTCAAGTTTTCTTGAAATTCTCGCTGTAATTGCTCCGAAAATTCGCCCTGTTCTAAATTTGAAAGTTCTGCTTTCATTGCTGAAATCAAAGCGGTTTGAGCTTCTTTCTCTATATTCAATGTCTCGATTTTCTTCACTAAACGCTGCTCTACTTCGTTGTAGCTGATCAAAATGCTTTTTAATGAACTGACCTGTTTGCTCAAGGCTTCGTTTTGTTCTGCTAACAAGCTGTTTTGTTGTTGCAATAAGTTGATTTGTTCTATCAGATATTGGTCTATTTCGGTCTGCATGACTTACCTTTGTAATCTCTTCAAATACTCGATTTGGGCGGTGATTGATTCTGAATTCTGTTGAATCACCTGTTGTTGTGCTTTGATGGTATTGACGTTTGTACCTGTTTGATAAGCCGTAAATAAAGCGATTAAAAGACTCAGCAGTCCAATCAAGATCCCCCCACCCAACATGTATGTCGCTTTTTGCGTATCCAGTTTTTCCGTAATCAACATTGCTATACTGCTCTCTATCGGCTTGCTTTGGTTGGCGATCGCTTGCTGTATCTGGACTTGAATACTCTTTTGTAAGCTGGGTTGGTCTATTGAGATCTTCTGCAATTGGGTGTTTATTTTGGTCTGTAATTCTTGAATTGATATTGAAAATGAATCTATGCTCGATTTCACTTTTGAAACTTCCGCAATATCTATATTGGCAAGTTGAGACTGGAGTTGATTGATTTGTGCTGTGTAGTCCTCTGTCAGTGTTTGTATGGCTTGGGGTGATAGATTCTCTATCTCTTTCAAAAATGAGTTGAGATGCATTTCCAATGCTATTGTCGTCCCCTGTACGCTGTGCAAAAGCGTAGTGCTTTCGATTATAGGCTGCTCGCTTTGCTTTATAAGTTTCTCGAAATTGATCAGCGCCTGAGAGAGCTGCTGCAAGCTCATTTGGAGCTTTTCGGCTTTCTGCTGCTGCTCGGAGACGCTCTGAATAAAGTCCAATTTCGAATTGTTCATGATAAAAATCACCTCTGAGTCTGTGTGTTTTTCCGTTGATAAGTTCAACTGCTAAATACTCTTTGCTTTGGTCAACAGACTTAACAGCTTTGAGTTGCGATATACATTTGACAATATCCGCTCTGTTTTGAATTGTTTGTGTCTTTAACAGCGTTTTGACGTGATTATCAATCGTCTTGCAAAACTGTTTTTTTGTAAGTGCAATAAAGTCTTCTCTTGCGTAGAATTTTTCAGCTTGTGCATTGATTTTGGCCACATGATTTGGCTCCTGTGTGGTCTGCATCGAAAGCAAATCATCTGGCCGTGACCACTGATATTTTGTATTGAAGTAATCTCTTAATGCATCGAAGTGTTTTTCATGCCCAGGGGGAGCAATATTGAGTGATTTCCCACTTTGAATGTCGAGCCGTGGTGCTAAAACATGAATGTGCTTTGAGCCATCATCATCTGTGTGTAATACAGCAAATAGGTGATACTGTGATTGTTCCAAGCCTGCAAATGCATGCTCCTCAAATTCTTTTAGAACTTCCATAATCTGAACATCAGTTGGATCATCATCTTGTGACCAAGCGATGACTCCACTCGTATATTTCCATAGGTGTGGACTCGCATGACAAATAGCATTGAATGTGGTGGCATCACCACATAAAACCTGAACACCTGCACGAACACTTCCACGATGATCAAGTCGATCTAAAAGATATGCAGAAGCATGTGCAGCTGACCCTTTGCCGTGCTCTAAAAATTTAATATGCACTTTCATCCTTCTCCGCTAACACGATAGAAGGTTGTGACTGATCAACGTTTAAATTTTCGAGTTGCTTGCGAAGCCTATTTGGATTGTGCCTACTGATTTTTGGCAAGGTGGGAAATATTTGTTCTAACTCATTTTGAATGCCTTTTAAGACCAATAACACATGAAAAATATCAAGCTTACGCTGATCTCTTGGATCCGCATTTTTGATGATATTTAAAGCACGGGCTATCTGGTTGAGATTATTCCCAATTCTAGATAAGGCCAATAACAAATCAGGATCAGTGATTTGATAAAGTTTAATGATTTCAACTTCAGTTTTAATTTTGAGCCTCGGCTCCGTATCCTCTTCAATCATCCTTCGAACCGTAACAGCACCATGCATCACTTCACGCTGAATTAAGGAATGAATAAAGTCAGTAAAGTTAGTACGCTCTTTTTCAATGTGTAGCTCCAACTGCTCTAGCTGCAATGGAGTAAGTCTAAAATTTTTGGTTTTACTTCTCATATACGATCACGCTAACCGTTCTTTGGTTTTTGCTTTTAAGTCAACGAAGTTGACTTGCCTATCTGTGATGGGCTGGGAGGTCTTAGGAGGGTTTCCCTCCTAACAAGCCCTGTATGTCAAAATTCGAAGAATTTTGTATATACAGGTAGGCTTGCTTACAGCCATCACAGAGTTTTATGACATTAGCAAAGAACAAAAATGCGAATCGGTTTTGGTGGTGATTTTGAGTTTTTTAGCTGATTTTTATTTATTCTGAAAATTAAGTGCGGTACTAAATGATGGACTAATTCAAAACTCATGACAGTAACATGACTGGTCTCACTCCACTGTCCTCAGTTAAGCTGATCTCACTGTGGTTTAAATTGAGCTAAATCATAAGATCAATCTGAACTACTCCATTAGGTCAAATTGATCTGTTCTTCTTTATAAATAAAATAAGAAATAAAATAATTTAATATATTTAGCGCATGTCAGAGCTCACTACATTTTTCATCTTTTAAAAAATAATTCATTTCAAGGCCTTGACCTAGTTAACATAGCGGGATAATCTTATTTCAACACAGCAAAATCTGTGTTCAGGCGTGAGAACCTGTTAAAATCTAGGTGCATTTAAATGTCGCACTTGCGGCTATTTTTTTGCCTACTGTTAAGCAGTCCTATGGTAGCTTAGCAGGGCAGCTTCGTGCTGGCTGATCCTAGATTCAGTATTCTCACCCCTGTTAAGTTGCCTCCATTACCGTGAGAAGTGATGGAGATAATTACAATATTTATCTAGGAACCTGCTATGAATAATAAATTCATTGGTGCAAGCCTTTGCACACCCAAAAAACTTGCTAAGCAACTTCTTATTGAAAGTGCAAAGCATCTGTCTCACAAACAACGTCAAGCGTTACTGGATATTGTCCAAACTTTAGACCAAGTAGAAATAAACTCTCCTAAAGACATTCCACTCCATGTTGAAACTGAACAACGGTTTCAGACTGCTACTCACAGCTATGAATTCCAAGATGAGTACAATCAGGAGTATTGGTCTGGTCAGCATTGCGATTCTTATAGTCAGGAGTATCCTGAAGATTGGCTACGCCGAACTCAGCAACGTCCGCACCCCAAATCGTCTAATACCACTTACTAAGCCTTAAGTGAGTATTCTCATGACTAAAAAAACAAAACTACTAGTCCAAGGCGACTACCCTCTTATTGCATCTCCTACGCTTGCCCAAGCGTATGGGGTGCCATCAGCGATCTTCCTTCAAAAGCTTCATTACTGCCTGCAAAGTGGTGAAGCTCAAGTAATTCAGCAACAGAAGTACTTTTATCACAGCTATGAGCAATGGGCTAAGACCTTAGGTACATACAGTCCCTCCACGATCAAACGTATAGTTTCCAAGCTAAAGAAAGTGGGCATTTTGGTTGTCAAAAAGCTATCTCAAAATAAATGGATTCAAACCAACTTTTATAGCATTAATTACCGAAAAATCAGCGAGCTATTGAAAAAATCTACTGAACCTGCAAATGCTGAAACTGAAGATCACAATCAGGCTGAATCTCCAACTCTGCCATTATCAAAGTTAATGAAAAAAGGGCTAACCGTTAGCGGAGTGTCTGCTTCTTCTCAACAAGCAAAGACCAAGTCTTGTCAGGCTGAAGGTGGGTTGCTACATCCATTAGAGCCCATGGCTCCACCATCTATTCTAGAAGCCATGTCATCTGAAAAGCGTGGCTTATATAACCAGCTTTTACAACTGAAGATAGACATCCATTATGACGATGCGCGCCTGGATGAATGGCTGAAACAAAAAAAATATATCATCCGTAAAGCCGCTCATCTCAGAGACCAACTAGGACACTTAAAAATGCTTTGGCATTCACCTGAACAGATAGGTTTGAATTTAAGTTAATCAAATAAAGCAGGAAAGTTCAGTTCGCCCTCCTCTTTAAATGATTCTGACTTAAATTTTGATGAATAAAAGAGTTGATATAAAACGCTAGACCATATGCTTAAACTTTTAATGAGATAAGAATAGTGAGTAAACGACCTTATAAAGCAGTAGCCTTTGATGTTTTTGGAACGCTAATTGAAATTAAAAATAGTCAATCACCTTATAAAAAAATGATGAAATGGCTTAAACAACAAGGGCGAAAACCACAACCAAATGATGCTGCGATAATCATGTCGCTAGATGGCAATTTTGAGACAATCGCTTCTTATTTCGGTTATCAACTACCCGCTCCCTTGTTAGCTGAAATGAACAACGATCTTCAAAATGATTTAAAGCATATGCATGCTTTTGAAGATTCAATTCCAACGCTCATTGAACTTAAAAATCTAGGATACAAATTGGCAGTCTGCTCCAATGCAGCAACGCCTTATGGTGAACGAGCACAGCACCTACTTCCACCTTTAGATGCTTATGCATGGAGCTTTCTGGTCAGTGCAAATAAGCCAAATCCTTTAATCTACCAACACTTTTTAACTCAAATGAACTGTCAACCAAATGAAGTTTTTTTCATTGGTGATACTCAAATTGCTGATGTAGATGGGCCGAAAAAATTAGGCATGTCTGCAAAAATAATTGATCGTAAAAATGGTGAGAGTCTTTTAGATGTGCTCCACCCCTTGTTAAAAAAATAAATTATAAATCATTTTTCGAGCTGATTTTTAAGATACCAAATCTGGTACTTAACTCATGATATTGAGGATTTAAGTACCAAATTTTGTACCTAACAAATGGGATTAAATCATTAATTCAGTAAGCATAAATATGATTTTTTTATTTCATAATTTTTTTGAATAACCATTTTTTTGAAGTTTTAAACGAAACGAGTTTTTAAAAAATGTCATGTGCTAAGTTTTCCACATGACGATTTATGACTAGGGAAATTTATGCCTAGCCGTGAATAATTTTTAGATCAGCTCTATTGGCTAAGTAATTTTATGCAAAACGAAATTTTAGATGTTCTTTTAGAACTAGGGCTTACAGCTATCGATTGGGTAGATGCTTCAGTGTTCTCAAAGCTTACAGGCATTGAAGAACAAAAACTGACACATCGGCGAAAAAATTGGCCACAAGATCTAGTTTGGACAAAACAAGATGGAAATATTTACTACTCACTTAGAGGTTATAACCAATGGTTGACAGAACAAACTCAAAAACGTTACCAACCGGCGTTAGAATTAGGGAGAATGCACTCGAAATCAACTTCACCTCTAAAAAGCAGCGCTACTACATTACACTCCCACACCCGCCGACTGCGGAAGGTATCCGTACAGCCGCTAAAATTAGAAGTGACCTCATAAATAAAGCCAAATGGGGGATTTTAACTGAGAATGATATAGCACAAGCAAAAGGCCTTGATGTTACAGAAACTGAATCAATGGATGGTCAGCAAGTCTTATTTCAAGATGTTGCACAAAAATTTTTAAAGTTTTCGATTGCCAATAAAGATTCAAAAAATGGCTATCGCAAAATTTTAGAATGTCATTGGATGCCTTATTTTGCATTAACACCAATAGCCAATATCACGACTGAAGATATTGAGGAAGTCATTATCGATCGTGATTTTCAAACAGCGAAAACATTTAATAATTGCGCCACGCCTTTACGTGGAGTTTTCGAGTTGGCTGTTAAGCATAATCAGATTTCTGTAAACCCTATGAATAAAATTAAGAATCGTAAGGTTCAGGTGGAAACACCTGACCCCTTCACACGTAAGGAGATGGAAGCCTTACTAGCTTGGCTCGACAAAAGCTTACATGATGAGGACAAATTTTATCGGTGGTATTTTGAGTTTGCCTTCTGGACAGGCTGTAGACCTTCCGAAATGATTGCTCTTAGAGAAAGTGATATTGACTGGTTCAACGGTACATTCAAGGTCAGCAAAAGCCGTGTACGTGGTTTAGAAAAAAAGGTGACAAAAACACATACATCTCGAGAAGTATATCTGAATGAACGATCAACTCTGGCTTTGAAGGCTTTGCTACAATTTAAAAAGGATCAAGGCTACAAAACAGATTATGTAATGCTATGCCCCAAGACTAAAGAACCGTTCTTTAATGAAAAACCACCTAGGGAGCGTCTTGTAGAAGCAATGAAAGCGTGTTCTATACGTCACCGCCCTGCTTACAATGCACGGCACACGTATGCAACAATGCTACTCATGGATGGGGTAAATCCAATGTTTGTCGCTGATCAGCTTGGACATAGCCTACAAATGCTCATCAAGCGATATACTAAATGGTTACATGGGGATAAGAATAAGCAAGAAATTGCGAAACTTAGCGTAGCACGTACAGCCTAAAAACTTTGAAATCAAAAGCTCTTGGAATGAAAAATGTGGCAAATATGTGGCAATAAAAAAGCCACTTAATATAAGTGGCTAATTTATAACAAGAATTTTGGTGGAGATGGCGGGAGTTGAACCCGCGTCCGCCAACACTACGCTCGAGAATACTACATGCTTAGATATCGTCTATTGTTTTAACACCAAGAGACCCGACGAACAGGGTTCAAGGTGCGATCCTCTAAATTTGGTATAAAGCCCCGAGGCTTGACTCTATACGGACTTGTGTGCGTTCGCTTCAGTCGGGATCTCTAACCACAAGTATTCAGAGATGCGGACAAGCAGCCCTTAGGCTGCTAGAGCGTAAGTTTCGTCGTTTGCGACTATTTAAATGCAAATTTTATTTACGAGAGAAAATGCGCTCTCGGCATGCATCTATGAGTTTCATCATCGGCGTCGAAGCCAAGAACATCCCCAAAGTACAAGCTCATCATAGCATAACTGGCAAAAAATATGATGCATTTTCTACACAAATACACTTTTGAATGCGCCTGATTACATAATTACGCTAATATTTCATAATTCAAGTCAACATTTAAAAAAATTATGAGCTATTTATTGGCACTCGATCAGGGAACGACGTCTAGCCGTGCAATCATCTTTAATGAACACGGACAGATTCAGGCAACAGCTCAACGCGAAACCCATATCCAGACCCCACACTCCGGTTGGGTCGAACAGGATGCACAGGAAATCTGGAGCTCGCAGATTGCAGTAGTTCAACAGGCATTAGCTACTGCCCGGATTCTGGCGAAAGACATTAAAGCGATTGGCCTGACCAACCAGCGTGAAACGACTGTGGTATGGGATCGTCGTAATGGCAAACCTCTTGCGCCAGCGATTATCTGGCAGGATCGTCGTGCAACAGACTGGTGTAATTTGCTCATTCAGCAAGGCCAGATGGATCAGGTACAACGAAAAACCGGATTACGGATTGATCCCTATTTTAGTGCAGGGAAACTGGTCTGGTTATTAGAAAATATTGATGGCTTACGTACACTCGCAGAGCAAGGTCATGTGGCTTTTGGCACCATTGATAGCTGGCTGATCTGGAACCTGACTCAAGGTGCTGAGCATATTATTGAAGCGAGTAATGCTTCCCGCACCATGTTGATGAATCTGCAAACTCAACGCTGGGATGACGAACTACTCGACCTGTTTAATATCCCCGCTTCAGTTCTGCCACGAATCATCAGTTCTGATTGTCATATTGCAGATACGGCACCGGGTTTATTAGGGGCTACGATTCCCATTACCGGTATTCTGGGTGATCAGCAATCTGCCTTATTTGGCCAGTCTTGCTTCGAACCCGGTATGGCAAAAAATACCTATGGCACCGGCTGTTTTATGCTGTTCAATACCGGTCATGATATTCAGCTCAGCCAGAACAAATTACTTTCTACCCTCGCCTGGCAGGCACAGGAACAGACCAGTTATGCCCTGGAAGGTAGCGTTTTTATGGCCGGTGCTGTGGTGCAATGGCTACGTGATGGGCTTGGCATCATTCAAAAGAGCAGTGATATAGAGAAGTTAGCCTGTAAAGTTAAAGATACCGACGGCGTGGTCTTAGTTCCTGCTTTTACCGGACTGGGTGCACCGCATTGGGATAGTGAAGCGCGTGCCCTGCTGTGTGGCATGTCGCGTGGAACCAATAAAGCTCATATTGCCCGAGCTACACTGGAATCGATTGCCTTTCAGGTCTCTGATGTATTGACAGCCATGCAATCGGATATTGCCCATCCGTTAAAAGAACTACGTGTCGATGGCGGTGCCAGTTGTAATGATATGCTGATGCAGTTCCAGGCTGACCTGCTGAATGTGCCTGTCTTGCGTCCGAAAATGCTGGAATCCACCGCTTGGGGTGCAGCAGCGATGGCAGGTTTAAAGTCAGGGGTATTTTCTAATTTAAATGAAATTTCTCAATCCTGGCAGCTAGATCGCGCCTTTGAACCGAAAATGCAGTCCGATGAACGTGAAGCCCATTTGGCCAAATGGCAAAATGCCTTAAAACGGGCCAAATCAGATTTATAAGATCGAAAAAAACCGCTAAATAGTTAGCGGTTTTTTATTTTGGAAAATATTAATGTGATGGCATTCCACCCACGCCCGCTTTTGGTCGTGGTGCCAACCAGATGATTAAGGCAGCAAAAACAAAGACCATCGCCAGTATTAAAAACAGGTGATTAGCTGACAGGGTTAATGCTTCTTTATCCACCAGACTTGAAATATAACCCAAGGCACTATCCGAACTCATGCCCTGAGCCATCAAGGTATTCTGGGTTTCCTCGACATTCAGTTTACCGACCAGCTCACTGCGTGCCACTTTACTATGATCATCCCAGATCGTGACTGCAATTGAAGCTCCGATCGCTCCAGCCATAGTCCGCAGGAAGTTCATCAAACCTGCTGCTGATGCCATTTCCTGAGGCTGGACTGAGGCCAATGCCATATTGGAGAGTGGAATGAAGAAGAATGGCACCGCAAAACCTTGCAGAATCTGTGGCCAGGCCAATGCCATAAAATCCGCATCCGTAGTCCAGAAAGCTCGCATTAAGGTGACCACGGCAAGCAAGGTCAAACCAAAACTGGCCAGAATACGTTGATCATATTTGGTCGCCATCTTCGCCACAATCGGTGACATCAATAGGCTACCAAAACCCATGGTCGCGGTTAAATAACCTGCCCAAGTGGCCGTATAACCGAGATTAATTTGCACCCACTGTGGAATCAGTACAATACTGGAAAAGAAGGCACCGAAGGCAAAGGCTAATGACAGCACAGCAAAGGTAAATCCGCGATATCGGAAGATCCGGATATCTACAATCGGATGCCGTTCGGTCAGCTCCCAAATGGTAAAGATGATTAAACCGACCACAGCAATCACTGCCAATGTGCCGATAAAGGAGCTGCTAAACCAGTCATGTTCATGACCGAGATCTAACATTAATTGCAGCGCACCAATCCAAAGTATCAATAAGAACAAACCACCTTTATCAATCTTCAAAGCATTGGTTTCAGTTTCCGCTGGCTTTAATAGCTTCAATGCAGCCAGACCACAGAATAGACCCACTGGAATATTGATAAAGAAAATCCAGTGCCAGGACAAGTTATCACTAATCGTACCGCCAAGAATTGGGCCTAGAATTGGTCCAACAACGGTCGTCATCGCCCACATACCCATCGCTTGGGATTGTTTTTCAGGTGGGAAGATGCGTAGCAATAAAGTCTGGCTGAGCGGCATAATCGGGCCGCCAAACAGCCCCTGCCCGATCCGGCAAAATACCAGCATTTCCAGACTGGTTGAAATCCCGCACAGAATTGAAAAAATGGTAAAGCCGAGCAAGCAGACACCAAAGAGTCGAACACTACCAAAGCGGCCCGCCAGCCATCCCGTCAAAGGTACACAGATCGCTTCTGCAACTGCATAAGACGTAATGACCCAGGTGCCTTGCGAGCTGGACACTGCCAGACTACCGGTAATATGCGGCACCGAGACATTGGCAATGGTCATGTCCAGCACGACCATGAAATTGGCCAATGCCAGCACAAAGGCCGCCAGCATCAGCTTGCCGCCGGTCAGATTCCCATATGGAACATATTTATTCATCGGGAATTACTTCTTAAAATGGATTTCAACTTCCATCGACAGACCCACACGTAGTGGATGCTCGGCCAGTTCTTTCGGATCCAGCTGAATACGGACTGGCAAACGCTGTACCACTTTGATCCAGTTACCCGTCGCGTTCTGAGCCGGAATCAGAGCAAAGGCTGAACCTGTACCGCCAGAGAAACCCACCACAGTGCCGTGATACTTCACCGATTTACCATACAGATCAGACGTCAGTTCGGCTTTCTGCCCCACGCGGACGTTTTCTAGTTGGCTTTCTTTGAAATTGGCATCAACATAGAGCTGATCTACTGGTACGACCATCATTAGCATTGTACCAGGCGCAACACGTTGACCCACCTGAATGGAACGGCGTGAAACTACTCCATCAAAAGGTGCTTTAATTACAGTACGTTCTAAGTCTAGCTCGGCCTGTTTCAGTTTGGCTTCAGCCACGAGTACATCAGGCGTTGAGTTTTCATTCGCACCTTGAATCAAGGCTTCATTCGCCGCTAAATTGCTTTGTGCGGCTTTCTGACTGGATCTTGCTTGTGCCAGACCCGCTTCAGCAGAAGCTACGCCTGCTTTGGCAGTATCCAATGCAGATTGTGCGGTACTGAGTTCTTCTTTAGACACTGCACCGCTCGCACTGAGTTTTTCACGACGCGTATATTCATCTTGTGCTTTATGTAAGGCTGCCTGAGCCTGAGCCAGCTGAGCTTCAGCACTGCGAATTGCATCATCACTGACCCCAATCTGTGAGCTTAAAGCCCCGCTATTGGCCGCAGTCTGTTTGTACTGGCGTTTGGCTTTGGTCAGTTCTGCACGTGCCTGAGCCACTGCAATTTTGGCATCACGGTCATCAATTCTGGCAAGGATATCGCCCTGTTTGACCGCTTGGGTATCATGAACCAATACTTCAGCGACCTGACCACTCACCATAGACGTAATAGAAGCCGTTTCAGCACCCACATAGGCATTTTCAGTACTGACTGAATTGTTCAGAAAGAATTTCCAAATCAGAAACAGCACCAGTGCAATCACTATAAAGATAGCAACGATACTCAGGGCCTTTTTACGTTTATTTTTTAAAGCTTGATTCGAAGTTGCATCAGATGCGTTTTCTGGCAGGGTGTCTTGTACATCTGTCATTGATTTTTTCCTAAATCCAACAGACTTGGTCACGCAGCCACACTGACCAGCACTGACATGAATGTATAATAGATTCATATCCCGTTTATTGATCAATGGGTAAAATGAGAAAGCCGTATTAATTTAATTTTCATGCATTCTAATAATAAAAATTAGAAAATATGCAAAAAAATATTACTCGGAAGTTTAAAAAACTAAGCCCCTATTCCAGGAATAAGAGCTTAGTTCGGGCCCAGAATGAGCCAGGATCGAGGAGATAAACTTAATTAATAGGCATATGAAGCAATCGCTGTGGCAATCGGCTTGTCATCATCGTTGACCATGGTCATGCGCATGGTGCAGCTCTTACGCCCCAAACGTAAGGTTTCTGCACGGGCAATAAAATATTTACCACGACCGGGTGCCAGATAATCCACGCGCATGTCTACCGTCGCCAGACGTGATACCTTTTTAATCGTATCGGCAATAGTTTCCGGTTCAGCTTTCTTGTACAGCTCACCCATCGCCACAATTCCGCCAATACTGTCGAGTATGGTCGCTGCAAGACCACCATGCAGAATCTGAAATGCCACATTTCCAATCATGAAATCCTGCATTTCAACATATGCTTCGATCTGACCATCGACCACCCGCATGGTCATGCCATTATGCTTAAAAAAAGGAGAGGTATTAAAAGCGTGTACCAACTGGTTTAAGACCACTTCAATATCCACTTTTGCACCTAAATGTATATTACCTGTCCAATTTCTTTCTGTCTTAGTCATAAGTCTGCCCGAAGCTACAACAATAAAAAACCGCTAATTTATGCCCAAAAAATTCAGATAGGGTTACAATAGGGGCCTAGTTTAATACTGATTACTGAGATTTTTATGACCTATACGTTCAATCGTCCCGCGTTTCCTGCAACTCGCATGCGTCGTATTCGTAAAAATGAGCATTTACGTTCTATGGTACGTGAAACCCATCTCAGTGCTGATCACTTGATTTATCCAGTATTTGTGCTTCCGGGACAAAACCAGACCCAAGACATTCCAAGTATGCCAAATGTGCAGCGCCTGTCTGCTGACTTGTTGTTAAAAAAATCAGAACGTTTGCTCGAACTAGGTGTCAATAAGCTGGCGCTGTTCCCGGTTACACCCCAAGAAGATAAAAGCCTGACTGCAGAAGCCGCTTGGCATGAAGATGGTCTGGTACAGAAGACTGTTCGTCTGCTGAAAAAAGAATTACCGGAAATGGTACTGATTACCGACGGCGCGCTAGACCCTTATACCACGCATGGCCAGGACGGCATCATTGATGAAACCGGCTATGTCCTGAATGATGAAACGGTTGAAGCACTCATCAAGCAAACTTTAAGTCATGCCGAAGCCGGTGCTGATATTGTAGCGCCAAGTGACATGATGGATGGCCGCATCGGTGCAATTCGTCAGGCCTTTGAACAGAATGGCCATATCTATACCTCTATTATGGCTTATTCAGCCAAATATGCGTCTAGCTTCTACGGTCCATTCCGTGATGCTGTCGGTTCGGCTAGCAACCTAAAAGGCGGCAATAAATACAATTACCAAATGGATTTCGGTAACCGTGCCGAAGCATTGCATGAAATTGCACTGGATATCCAAGAAGGTGCAGATATGGTGATTGTTAAACCGGGAATGCCGTATCTGGATGTGGTTCGTGAAGTCAAAGATACCTTCGGTATACCCACCTTTATTTATCAGGTTAGTGGTGAATATGCCATGCTGGCTGCTGCAATTCAGAATGGCTGGTTATCTGATAGTGTAATTCTAGAGTCCCTGATGTGCTGCCGTCGTGCCGGCGCAGATGGTATCTGGACTTACTTCGCGGAAGAAGCGGCACTCAAACTGAAAGACATGAAATAAAATAGAAGGACCTTGGCGCAATGCATATCGCCATTATCGGAGCAGGCATCACCGGCTTGATGTCAGCTCTGGAATTGCTTGAACAGGGATGTTCTATTACGATTTTTGATCAGCAAGCGGCTGGACAGGCAGCCTCTTGGGCCGGAGGCGGTATCCTCTCCCCAATGTATCCCTGGCGTTATCCCGATGCCGTTAATGCCCTCGCCCGCCATGCCAAACCCTTGTATCAAGCCTGGAACCAGAAACTGCAACCGATTACCAGGATTGATTTCCAGATCCATGAAACCGGTATGCTGATTTTTGATGAAACGGATTTTGAAATCGGACTGCGCTATGCCGAGCAATATCAGGATCCACAGCAACATGCCGAATATCTGAATCAGCCTCAAATCCAGCAAATCAATTCCAAAGTAGATTCGAAATTTAAACAGGCGATCTATTTTCCAGAACTTTCCAATATCCGCAATCCGCGACTGTTACAGTCCATTATTGCTTACCTTAAACAGCATCCGCGTGTCACTTGGCAAGAGCATTGCAATATTACTCAGCTAAATATCCAGCAAGATCATGTACACAGTGTTTCCACTAAAAATGGCCTGAGCTTTAAAGCAGATCAGTTCGTCATTGCCACCGGTGCATGGTCTGCACGCTGGTCTGAACAGCTCGGTCTGGACATTCCAGTTCATCCGGTTCAAGGCCAGATGTTGCTCTTTAAAACGCCAGAAAACTGGCTGCCAACCATGTGCATGAACAAGGTCATGTACCTGATTCCACGTCGTGATGGGCATGTGCTGTGTGGTTCCAGCATGCGTCAGGTCGGTTTTGATACCTCGTCTTCTGCTGAAATTCGTCAGGATATTTTAGCTGCTTGCTTGGAAATGGTGCCGGAACTGGCAGCTTTTCCGATTGTGAAACAGTGGGCTGGTCTGCGCCCAAGCTCACCAGATGGCATTCCCTATATTGGCAAGATTCCGCACCTAGACAATCTCTGGACCAATTTTGGCCAGTTCCGTAATGGTTTATGTATGGGCGCTGCTTCTGGAAAACTGCTGTCTCAGTTAATCCTGGAGCAACCGACCATCGTAGATCCACAGCCTTATAGTCCAGTACAGCGCTTACGGCCGCACTCTTTAACGGTTTAAAATTTCAATCAAGGCTTCTTTCAGTGTCGGATAGCTAAATTCAAATCCAGCTTCCTGCAAAGCTTTGGGCTGAACATATTGACCATTCAGAATCAGTTGTGATTGTTCTCCCAGCATCATTTTCATACTACATGCTGGTAACGGTAATAAAGGTTTTCGTTTCAGCACCTGTGCTGCGATCCGGGCAAACTGCGCCTGACTGACTTTTTCAGGTGCCACCACATTAAATACCTGTTGCTGGGTCGACTGCTGCATCAGGAATTCGATCGCCCGCATGACATCCTGTAAATGTACCCAGGTCACCGGCTGACGCCCGTGGCCAATTCGGCCAAACATATTCAGCTTAATTGGCAATAACATCTGCGGAAGAATCCCGCCACCTTGGCCAAACACTACAGCAAAGCGAACAATTTTGGTGTCCTGCCCTGTATAAGACAAGGCCAGTTTTTCCCATTTCTCACACAGTTCTGACATAAAAATGGATTGTGGCGGACTTTGTTCAGTACACACCGTATCCCAGCGTTCTTGCGGATCGATTCCGTAGTAGCCGATCGCTGAAGTCGAAATAATACGTTTGGGTTTGATCTGATTTTTTTCTAGATAGTCATATAACTGCTTGGTGGTATTTAACCGACTGTCCAGCAATTTCTTTTTGCGTGCGGCTGTCCAGCGACCCTGCCCGATACTTTCACCAGCCAGATTAATCACATAGTCAATCTGATGATTTTTCAATTCTTCCAGATCATTAATCCAGTGAAAATCAGGATGCTCTTCTCGCAATTTTTTCTGCCGGGTCAGGCCGATTACCGCATAATCACGAGCCAGTAAAAATTTCACCAGATGGCTGCCAATAAAACCGCTGGCGCCTGTCATGAGGACTACAGGTTTATACATGGTTATTCTGAGCCATTATTATTGTATTGCTCAAATTATACGTCACTTCTAATTTTCTATCAGCCTGATTTAGCATTTTGAATTTAATCTCAACAATTTTGATATAAAGAGCAGGAAATCCTAGCCAAACATTTTTGCTGCCATACGCTGTGCCTGTTTGCCATAAAACCAGTAGGTCAGCAGATAAAGCGGAATCGCGATGAGCAGGAACATGATCACGACAATACTCATAAATTGGGGCTGTTGCAGATATAGTAAAAAGTCCTGCCAGGCATTCGGATTGGAACGCGTCGCAATAGCAATCCCTAGAATTAAAAATACCAGATTATAGCCCCAGTAAATCAGACTGAATCCTAAGGTGAATTTTTTACGTTCTGCTTGGGTTGGCGCCCGTTGTTCCTTTTTTAAAAAATTAAACAGTACCCAGATCATCGCCACCAGATAAGGCACAATGGTTAATACTGCACCCATGCCAGTCGGCATTAACGCCGCCACAACCCCGCAAATGCAGGTAAAAATAAAACATAGGAAGAAAAACCAGAGAAAATAGCGAGTTAGAGGCACCATTAGCAGGACTCAAGGACAATTAATCAACTAGTATAAAAAAAATTAATTTTTTTTTCATTTTATTGTCAACCTAAAGCGAGATGCTGACGTTATATAGGGTACAAGGTTCGGAAATTTGGACTGGCATCCACAAATTTTCGTTCTCTTTGCTAAAGCAATAAGTCCAGTGTTTTAGAAAATTTTGAATAGCAGCCAAAATTTTCACTATACACAAATCTTTGACCGACGATTTCATCATCACTCGAATCGTCGGTTTTTATTTTTTGGACGAACTGTTTTTAACAATTCGCCTGCCAATCTTTATTAGCTTCTTATGCAGCATAAAATAATGATTGCCTGTAGTTTTTCAAATCTGTTTTTAGCAATTTTTATAAAAATATTGGTTCTGCTATTCAGATGTTATGAAATTGCCTGAAGTAAGATTTAAAATAAAAACGCTGTATTCAACACTTTATATATAAACATCATATTTTATTGATTTCACAAGTATTATTCTTATATTCAAAACTACGCTGAAAATAGTTTTAATGACGGGCAGCAATGAAATAGATCAAAATATTTTTTTCAAGTAGATTTTTAGCTGGGCTTTTTTCTATAGTAGGAAGGCAAAAATAAAGGTGGGTATACATGGCAGTTCATTTTCTACATACTTCTGATTGGCATTTGGGACAGTTTTTCCATAACCATGACCGTGAATTTGAACATGCGCAATTCCTGAATTGGCTCCTTGAACAAATCAAGGAAAAACAGCCACATGCTCTACTGATTGCCGGTGATATTTTTGATGTCATCAATCCCGCTTCCAGTGCCCAAAGACAGCTTTATCAATTCCTTGCCGATGCCCATGAACTGGCACCGCATATGCAAACCCTGATGATTGCCGGCAACCATGATTCAGGTTACCGGATTGAGCAGGTTCAGCCTTTATTGACCAAATTCAATGCCAAAGCGGTGGGTATTGTCGGCCGGACTGCGGACAATGCTCTTGATCTGGATCGTTTGCTGGTTCCAATTTATGACCAGCAGCAAGAGATTATTGCCTGGTGCCTAACCCTGCCTTATTTACGTAGCGCCGAAATTACCGGTATTAATGAACATACCCATAATAGCCAGAATGCCATCAGCTATCTGCACCAACAGTTGATTGCCGAAGCCAAAGCACGTAAGCAGCCACATCAGGCACTGATTCTTATGTCACATGCACATATGCAAGGCGGTGAAACTTCCGATTCCGAACGTCCAATTATCGTCGGCAATGAAGAGGCTCTCTCAACGGCGCTATTTGATGAAGTCATTGACTATGTCGCTCTGGGACATCTGCATAAACCGCAGAAAGTCGGTCAGCCGCATATTCGCTATAGTGGCTCCCCGATTCCCCTATCCTTTAGTGAGATCAACTATTCGCATCAGGTTGTTGAAGTCAGAATCGATCCTGAACAAAATGCTGAACAGCGTTTTCAGTTTGAAGCACTAAAAGTTCCTCGTAATGTCGAGCTATTTAGAATTCGGGAAAATCTGGAAAATCTGCTCAGCAAAGTAAAAGCACTGCCGACTGGGGAAATTGAGCATCTGGCAGCACGACATTTTCTGGAAATTGAATACACTACTGATGCACCGCCATCAGTAGATTTACGTCAGCAGATTGAACAGGCACTGCCGCCAAATCGTTATCGTCTGTTACGCATCAGCCGGATTTATCAACGTCAGGCAGAAGATCAGGCTGATAGCTCTAAAATTGACTTGGTACCTCCAACGCCTGAATCACTGTTTTTCAATATCTGGGAAAAAATGGGCTATAGCCAGGATCATTCAGTGCAGCAAGATTTTCAGCAGTTACTGGTCGAAGCCCAACATGAACTTGCACAAAAACAACAAGCTTAGGATCAGCCATGAAAATTATCCGTCTGAGCCTAAATAACCTCGCTTCTCTCGCTGGTACGCATCATATTGATTTTGAATCGAATCCACTGGCACATGCTGGCCTGATTGCAATTACCGGAAAAACCGGTGCTGGTAAATCCACCCTGCTTGATGCCATGTGCCTGGCCTTGTATAACGAAATTCCACGTTTAAAAGGCGCCACAGGTAGCCTGAAAGATGCAGGTGGCCAGGATGTCTCGATCAAGGACTCCAAAAATATTCTGCGCCGTGGCTGCGTACAGGGTTTTGCCGAGCTTGAATTTATTGCCCTAGACCAGAAACGCTATACGGCACGCTGGGAAATTCGTCGTGCCCGGCAGAAAGTGGATGGTAATTTAAAGGTCGATCGTGCTATTACCTGTCTGGATGATCAACGGGTTCTAAACCAGAAGATTTCTGAATGCACGCCGCTGATTGAAAAACTGGTTGGCTTGAGTTTTGAGCAATTTACTCGTGCAGTTTTATTGGCGCAGTCCGAAGTTGGCGCTTTTCTGAAAGCCAAAGATAATGAACGTGCCGATCTGTTGGAGTATCTGACCAATTCTCAGATTTTCAGTCTGGTCAGCCAGAAGGCCTTTGAAAAACACAGTGAGGTGAAGCAAAAACGCGCTGATCTGGAAAAATTAATCGGTCATCTGGAACTATTATCTGAAGAAGATATTGCTGCCCTACAGCAGCAACACACGACTTTAAAACAGGTGGTTGAGCATCTAAACCAGAGCGAAAAAGTACTGGAAAATGACCTGAAATGGCATCGCCAGCAGCATTATCTCTATACTGAAATTCAGGCCAAAAAAGAAATCTATACGGTTCAGCTGGATGCTGAACAGAAAATGACACCGCAAAAACAGTTATTAGATCAACTGGATCAGTTTCAGCAGATCCGGGAACAGTTTGTCCAGCAACAGCAGTTTCAGAAACAGCGTAGCCATTTACTGACTGAGCAGCAAAACTTTGTTGCCGAATTCACGTCCGTTCAGCAGCAGCGTGATAGTGAGCAGCGCAAATTGCAGCATATTCAGCAACAGCAACAACAGCAGCAACAAGAGTTTCAGAAGATCAAACCTTATCTGGATCAGGGACTCAAACTGGATCATGAAATGCTATCGATTGGCGAGCAGTATAAGCAGCTTTTAGCCGAACAGCAGACCTATAGAACCCAGCAGATTCAGCCTGTTCAGAATCAGCTGGTGCAGACTGAGCAACGTTCACAACAGGTTCAGACTCAGTACCATCAGATTCAAAAGCAACTGGAACAACAGAGCTTCTTAGCGGTTTTTGATGACGAGCCACAAGCAACCTTACAACGCTTGCAGGATTATCAGGAACTGCATCAGAAATTCATGCGGCAGCACTCAGCACTTTTCCAATCCAGCCGCACTGAACTGGAACAGCAGCAACAGGCTTTATCTGCCAGCTTGCAGGAATTCACTCAGCGCTATACTCATCTGGATCAGCTTGAACAGCAAATCCAACAGTTCCAGACCCAACAACAGCAACTCAGTACCCAGCATTCGAAGCTTGAAGCTTTGATGCGAACCGTACAGCAAATGGCTCTCTTAGAAACTGAAAGCCTGCAATTGAATCGCGAGTTAGAAAGCTATCATGATCGTTTAAAACAACTAGAAACCGAGTGGGTTCAATTGCAGCAACAACGTCAGGAAGCAGAACAGGCCTTCGAACAATTGCAACAAGTACTGGCTCAGCAACGTTTATTACAGGCACAAAGTGTGCAGGAATTACGTGCACAGCTGAAACCAAATGAGCCTTGTATGGTCTGTGGCAGTCATGAGCATCCTTTTGTACAGCATCAGAAACTGCTAGAAAATGCTTTGCAACAACTACATGATCAGCAGCTTCAGGAAGCTCAGAAAAAACTACAGCAACTGACTCAGACATGGCAGCAAGCACAAATCCAGCAATCTCAACTGCAAACCTTAATTGAGCAACATCAGCAACGCAGCAGTCAGCTTAGTACGACACTACAACAGCAGAAGGTTCAGTTGAATCAGGATCTTCAGCAATTTGATTTGCTGTTGGATTTAAGCCAGAGTACAGATCATTTGCAGCAACAGCTTGGCCAGCATGTGCTTCAACTTCAACAAGAGCAACAGCAGCTAGCACAGACCCTGCAAAATCAGCAAAGTGACTGGAAAAAATGGCGTCAGCAACAGCAACAGTTAGATCAGTTACGTTTTAGCATGCAGCAGCATTTACAGCTAGAACAAATGATTCAGCCAGTTCTTCATCTACTGCCTGAGTCCTTGCAGAAATCCTGGATTACTGATGCCTCATCAAGCTGTCAGCAGTTATCTCAACAACTGCAACAACGTCAGAAACAGTCTCAGGAATTCAAAACCCTAGAGACTCACATCCAAAGCTTAAATCAGCAGATTGAAAAGGCACGTGATCTGCTCAGCCTGCATCAACAATATGATGCTCAGTTACAGCAAAAGATGAATACGGCGCTGAATATGGGCAAAGCACTACGTGAACAGCTCAACCATCTGACCCTCACACATGCCGGACAGATTTATCCTAAAGCACATGAATGGCGTGACCATCTGGAGCAACAACAACAGGCGTTGGATGAACAGCTACGGGCACAGAGTCTGATGACCCAGCAGCATGATCAGCATTTGCAACAAGCTGAACTGAAAAAACAGAGTTTCATCACCCAGATTCAGCAACTAGAACAGCAGATTAGGCAATGCCAGCAATCTATTCAAGACTGGCAAAATACACATCCTGAATTTGATGCCGAGCATATCCAGCATTGCTTGGATATTGACTTGCAACAGCATCAGCAAATTCGCCAGCAATTACAGGCACAATATCAGGCGGTTGAAAATGCCAAAACGGCTTGGGACATTCTGGAAGAACAATATCAGCATCATTTGAAGTCCAAGCCTGAACTTAGCTTTGAAGAAGTTGAACTGCGCTTAAGTAGTCTGGCACAGGAAAAAGCTGAACAGGAAAATGCCTGTAATGAGGTTGCTACCAAATTAAGAATACATACCAATAACCAATCGACCTTACAACGCTACCAGCATCAGATTGAACAGGTCAAAGCTGAAGAATATCGTTGGGGCCGGATCTATGACCTGATCGGCCATAAGGAAGGCACCAAATTCCAGAAAATCGCGCAGGAACATCATCTAGATATTCTGGTCGAATATGCCAATCAGCAATTACAGCCCCTGGCGCCGCGTTATCAGCTGTACCGGATTCCAGACAGTTTAAGTCTGGCGATTATCGATCTGGATATGAACAGTGAAGTACGTCCTGTCCTGTCACTCTCTGGCGGTGAAACTTTCCTGGTCTCTCTGGCTCTGGCCTTAGCGATTGCCAATATGGCTTCCGGCTCTATGAAGCTGGAATCGCTATTTATTGATGAAGGTTTTGGTACTTTAGACCCGGCTTCCTTACATATGGTCATGAATGCTTTAGATCATTTACAAAGTCAGGGGCGTAAAGTAGTGCTGATTTCACATGTGCAGGAGATGCATGAACGGATTCCGGTCCAGATTCAGGTGAAACCGGTCGGTGCCGGTGCCAGTACTATTCAAATTATAGGTTAAAGCATGAACTCTACCTCGGACAAGCTCTCGCCCTATTTCAGCTTACAACTTGAGAGCTTACGGGGTATCAGTGCCATTGTGGTGCTATTCAGTCATAGTTTTCAGGCTTTTACCGCACCTTTTGATCTGAGCCTATATTCCTGGGTACGTCTATTAGGCCAGGCTGCTGTGATGATCTTTTTTGTGCTCAGTGGCTTTTTAATCGGGACTTCGATTCAGAACAACATCCAAAAACATGAAAATTTTAATCTGCGGCAGTATATACGGCAGCGTTATCGCCGCATTTTACCGCCCTTTCTGTTTGCATCCGCTTTCAGTCTAATTCTATATGCAATAGCACCTACATTTTTTGCTTCACATAGCCATGAGTTCCAGAACAGTTTTGGCATGATGATCCGGACTGCCTATAACATTGATACTCGGGATTTTCTGGGTTCTTTATTCTTTCTCAATGGCTTTATTACACCGACGGTATCTGCCAATGCACCGCTCTGGAGCCTAAGCTTTGAAGTCTGGTTTTATGTGCTGGCCGGATTTCTGCCTTTTTTAAAAGATTCTGCAATTGCTAAAATTGGCTTTTTTATCTTGCTTCTAGGGCTTTCCATACTGAACTTTCAGTTTCTGTTTTATTTTCTGCTCTGGCTAGTTGCCTTTGCCAGTTCATTCCGGCAGATTCAGCTGCGTTTTTTGAATCGACTACAACTCGTTAAATTAGTACTGTTTGGCTTGGCGTTTATGATTGCCTGTGCGGATGCTTACCAGTTTCATGTCATTGAACAGGCTGACTTATATCGTGTAAATTATTTTGTGCCGTTTAACCTGTGTATGGGACTCGCCTTTGTCTGCTGGATTGTGCAGCTGCAACATCAACAAAGCCAATATCAACCAGTTTGGCCTCAGTCTGCAAATTTCTCCTATACACTTTATGTCACTCATTTCCCTTTACTGCTTTTTATTCTAGGCTGCTTTCCTGCAACGCTTGATCATGGTCTTGAGGGTGCCGTTTTATCCTTATTTATGAGCATGTGCAGCTTAATTTTCTTTGCCTGGCTTATGGCCCAATGGCTGGAACCCCAAAGAAAAAAAGCGTTATCAACTACTCTGCAATAACGCTTTCCCAAAACTCAATTGTTAGTACACATCAGTCCGCTTTTTTAGGACGTGCGCCAAACAAGGCAGTTCCCACACGTACCATGGTAGAACCTGCTGCAATCGCCTCAGTCATGTCGGCAGACATCCCCATACTTAAAGTATCCCAGTCTTCAGGTTTTGCATGTTGGCTTTTGACCTCTTCGAACAAGGCTTTGGCATCCGCAAAGGCTTGGGTATTATCTGGCGCAGGAATCACCATCAAACCACGTAAGCGCAAATTCGGTAATTGACTGACCTGTGTCACCAGTTTTGCTACTTCCTCAGGCTGACAACCGTCCTTAGTATCCTGCCCATCAATATTGACTTGCAGGCAGATATTAAGCGCAGCTTGAGAATCACTACGCTGATTAGATAAACGTTCAGCAATAATCAGGCGATCTACCCCATGCACCCAGGCAAAATTTTCTGCCAGATGTTTGGTTTTGTTGCGCTGCACATGACCGATAAAATGCCACTCAATATCCAGGTCTTTGAGTGCCGTGATTTTTTCTAGGGCTTCCTGTAAATAGTTTTCACCAAAGGCACGCTGACCAGCCTGATACATTTCTGCCAGCACAGGACTAGGCTGGGTTTTGGAGACGGCCAGAAGTTGCACCGAATCCGGCTCACGCCCGGCCAGAGCGCAGGCGGACTGGATCTGAGCTAAAACCTGATTTCGTGACTGTTGCAGCATATTCATTGATGGGGTTCTCATTTCGTGCGGATTTTTTTCCCTTGCTCATCAACTAAGTGTTGGTTAAGCTGTGGGAAAGCCTTATTATTCTAGCAAAATAAATAACATTTTAATGAACTCGGGGACCTTATGGATATTACAGAACTGTTAGCCTTTTCTGCTAAAAATGGTGCGTCGGATTTACACTTATCAGCAGGCTTGCCACCTATGATTCGTGTGGACGGGGAAGTACGCCGCATCAACCTGCCTGCACTGGAACATAAAGAAGTACACAAACTGGTGTACGACATCATGAACGACAAGCAACGCCGTGATTATGAAGAAAATCTGGAAACTGACTTCTCATTTGAAGTTCCAGGCGTGGCCCGTTTCCGTGTGAACGCATTTAACCAGAACCGCGGTGCAGGCGCAGTATTCCGTACTATTCCATCTAAAGTACTGACCATTGAAGATCTAGGTATGGGCCAGATCTTTAAAGATATCTGTGAATATCCACGTGGTATTGTACTGGTGACAGGACCAACCGGTTCGGGTAAATCAACGACGCTTGCAGCGATGCTGGACTATATCAATGACAATCGCTATGACCATATCCTGACAGTCGAAGATCCAATCGAATTTGTACACCAATCAAAAAAATGTCTGATCAACCAGCGTGAAGTGCATCGTGACACGCATGGATTTAATGAAGCATTACGTTCTGCATTACGTGAAGACCCGGATATTATTCTGGTCGGTGAGATGCGTGACCTTGAAACCATCCGTCTGGCATTGACTGCTGCGGAAACCGGTCACTTGGTCTTCGGTACCCTGCATACCACCTCAGCGGCAAAAACCATTGACCGTGTGATTGACGTGTTCCCTGCTGAAGAAAAAGACATGGTCCGTGCCATGTTGTCTGAATCGCTGCAAGCCGTTATTTCACAAACCCTGTTGAAGAAAAATGGAGGTGGTCGTGTGGCTGCACATGAAATCATGATCGGTATTCCAGCCATCCGTAACCTGATCCGTGAAAACAAAGTGGCACAGATGTACTCTGCGATTCAAACCGGTGCTAACTATGGCATGACCACGCTGGATCAAAGTCTGAAAACGCTGGTATCGAAAGGTATTATCAGTCCGCAAGTTGCCCGTACTGCAGCAAAACAGCCTGAATCATTCTTATAAAAATAATTAATTTTTTGGGGTTTTATCATGGACTTTAACGGCTTACTCAACTATATGGTAGAGAAAAAGGCCTCGGATCTGTTCATTACAGCCGATGTTGAACCCTCTATCAAGATTAACGGTCAGATTGTACCGATTGGCTCGGTAAAATTGCCGGGCGCGGCTGTGGGGCAGCTACTTAACTCAATCATGACCGAGAAGCAGCGCAAGGAATTTGCTGACACACGTGAGTGTAACTTCGCCATCAGCAACCCCGACAAATCGGCACGTTTCCGTGTTAGTGCTTTTCAGCAACGTGATCAGCCAGGCATGGTGCTGCGCCGTATTGAAACCGTCATTCCGACTATGGATGAGCTGAAGTTACCGCCTATTCTAAAAGAACTGGCGATGACCAAACGCGGAATCATTATTTTTGTAGGTGCAACCGGTACGGGTAAATCTACTTCCCTCGCCTCTTTGATTGGCTACCGTAATGAAAATTCCAAAGGTCATATCATTACCATTGAAGACCCGATCGAATTTGTGCACCAGCATAAGGGCTGTATCATCACCCAGCGCGAAGTCGGCATTGATACTGACTCCTTTGAAGTGGCATTGAAAAATACCTTACGTCAGGCACCAGATGTGATTCTGATTGGTGAGATTCGTTCTCGCGAAACCATGGACTATGCGATTGCCTTTGCGGAAACCGGTCACCTGGTTTTTGCGACCCTGCACGCCAACAACGCTAACCAGGCCATCGACCGTATCATTCACTTCTTCGAAGTCGACCGTCACAGCCAGCTGTTTATGGATCTGTCCCTCAACATGAAAGCCATTGTGGCACAGCAATTGATTCCTACCATTGATGGTAATGGCCGCCGTGCAGCGATTGAAATCCTGATCAATTCGCCATTGATTGCGGATCTGATCCGTAAAGGTGATGTGCATGAGATCAAGGATCTGATGAAACGTTCACGTGAACTGGGCATGCAAACCTTCGACCAGGCATTATATGACCTGTATAAGGCCAAGCAGATTAGCTATAAAGATGCACTAAAACATGCTGACTCACCAAACGACCTGCGTCTGCAAATCAAACTGTCAGAAGAAGGTGGAGAGCATTTATTACGTGCGCATTCCAATATTACTTTTGATGGTCAAACCTGATCATTTTCCAAGCATAAAAAAAACAGGCTTTTAATAAAGCCTGTTTTTATTTCAGCCAAAAACTGAATTATTTCTTACGGTAAGCTTCCTGACATTCAGGCGCGTCACAATAACCGTAAAGATTAAGTGAATGACCAGTCAATGCAAAACCAAATTTCTTCGCAACTTCGTGCTGTTCATGTTCAATAACATCATTTGTAAATTCAACGACTTTGTTGCAATTTTGACAAACCAAGTGATCGTGATGATCTTCTTGCATAATTTCAAAAACTGAGTGATTATTTTCAAAATTATGACGCTCGATAATCCCTGCTGCCTCAAATTGTGTTAACACACGATACACAGTTGCAAGACCCACATCTTCCCCTTGTTCGAGTAAAGTCTTATAAATGTCTTCAGCGCTAAGGTGATGCTGTCTAGAGTTTTCTAATAGTTCTAATATTTTAATTCGTGGAAGGGTAACTTTCAGTCCAGCTTTTCGTAAATCTTGGTTTGAAATAGGCATGTAAAAAGGTCTCTCAACAAAATCAAAGTTGGAATAGGCAACAAAGTTTAGATGCAGTATGATCTATCCTTGGATCAAATGCATCATAATTAATTTGGGATAGTGTAGCAAAATGCAAAAAATCATGCTGACGTTATTCGTCACTTCATTGCTTGTCGGCTGTTCGACATTAGGTGTGTACAAAGTTGATATTCCTCAAGGAACACCTTTAACTCAAGCACAAGCCTCTAAAATTCAGGTAGGAATGAGCCACCAACAGGTGCGTTTCCTGCTCGGTAGTCCAACAGTATCTGATCCGCTCAATCCGCTACGCTGGGACTACATCTACAACTATACCCCAGGAACCTATGCTAAAAAAGCCAAGATCCCAGCAGCCCAAGGCCAGCATCTAAAAATTTACTTTAATCAGTCTGGTATCGTAGAACGTATTGAAGGTCTGGAAACCATTCCAGAATCTCAGCCAGGTCTACCAGGTTCCAAAGAAGCGATCTTAAATGCCCCACCACTATAATCGGTTTTGCATAAAAAACCCCCTGTATGATCAGGGGTTTTTTTAATTAAATAGATTGATTTATCAAATAATCAGACCATCTGTTCAATAAAGCCACATTCCACTAATCGGAACGTTTATTTTGCTTGAAACGGTTACCTTTGGCATAACGGCCCACCGGATTCTTTTCAGCGCGTTTACGGCGAATATCCTTGGGATTAATGGTTAAAGCACGATAAATCTCTACCCGATCCCCTACTGCCAATGGCTGGGTGTGATCCTGTAGCTTAACGCCAAAAATACCCAGACTCAGAGGTTCAGGCAATTCCACCTGTGCACGGATTCCGCTTTGCTCAATTGCATCCAATGCGGTCATGCCGGGCTGGAAAGGTACGGCAATATGAAACTGTTGTTCCGGGGTAGCATAGGCCACCCAGATCATTGCCTCAGTCATCAAAAAAATTGTCCTAGTACAGCAACAATGGCCAGAATAATTGAAACTGGCAAGACGATACGTACTGCGATACGCCAGATGTTATACACCGCTTCTGAGCTGAAGTTCATCGATTTACGCAAATGACTAATCTTCATGATCCAGCCAGCAAACAAGGCATAAATCAGACAGATCACCAGTCCCCAAAGAATCAGCAGATTATTGAAAATTGGAGCAACATTTGGAATTAACCAGACCAAGGTAGCAGCGATCACAATCGCCCACTGAATGATGATATTCATTTGACGTTGCTGTAACTGCTCACGTGCCATTTGCGTAAGCAAAGCAGCGGCCGCGACAATGGCTACGATTAAAGCAAATGCAGGGATTTCAGCTTTCACTGCAAAGAAACCAAAGGCGATGATCGCTAATAGCTGCGCCACCCAAATCGGTACGGCTGTTTTAGTAGCAACATCCTGCTGTTTTACGACAGCCAAGCTTGATTGCCAATACAGCCCCATACCCAGACCACTTGCTACCAAAGCCAATACAGTGGCATTGCCCCACTCTACAAATTGGATGGGTGTTACCTGCCAAGCCGGTAATTCAGTTCCCACTACATTCGCCATAATCAAAGATGCAAGTACGCCGATCGCAGTGATCCCAACCAGAATTAAACGTGGTATCAGCGACAATACAAATGCAGCAATTGCCAGCACCGCAAAAATCACTGGCTGCTGAACATCGAGATTGGCAACTGCAATCACATTAGAAGCATAATTGAGCATTGCACCCGCAAGGAATGGAATAAATACAACTGCCAGCCAGCCGACGATCCGCCAGAGCTGAGAACTATCAGCTTCACGAGTAAGGCTCGACAATGCCTGTAGTGCAGTGGTTTTTGAGCGTTTCGCCAGAGCAATTTCCAGATAACAGACTGGAAGAGCCAGTATTAGCATGGTCGCTAACCACAACATCCAGAAATCAAGCTGACGGTCAATCTGAATACCTGTTATCGGTGCGAGTGTCGCAATGATAAGGAAGGATAAACAGAAAGCCATCAGAGGCGATAACCATTTTGACATAGCATTGTCCTGCATGATGTATTCCTATAAAAATCTAGCGCTATTTTGCCTTGTGAGGCGATGAAAATCAAAAACAAAAAAGCAAATCACCATGCCCGTGATTTGCTGCGCAAATTTATTATTAAGCTTTATTTTTGTTATTAAGCTTTATTTTTTATTTCCCCGATTTGTCTTTATTTTAAGAAGAATCGAGTTATGAGAAGAAACGGGCAAACCAGTTTTTACCCTTTTTCTTTTCCTTATCTTTAATAATTCCCATCATATTTTCTTTTACTGCACCGACATAATCCGCATCATCGTGCTGAATATGATTGATCAGCCATTTAGATAATACTTCATGTAATTCCGCTTCAATAGATTGGCCTAATTCAAAACGGTCACGATAAGATTCAATCTTTTTAATAAATAGGTCATGCACACGTTTATGTGGCACACGATATTTATAACCCGCTTCTTCCTGAAGTGATTCTTCAAAGGTAAAATGTGACTGGGTATAATCAATAATATTTTCTAGAATCTGTTTAATACGAGCACGATCGGTATTGGCATCAATTCCATCAATCTCATTGATATAATCGAGAATTCGTTTGTGCTGATCGTCAATCACATCGATGCCAGTATTATAATCTGGAACCCATTTCATTTTCATTACGACCACCTATTGATATTAATGATTTATCGCTTGAAAAAGATCATATATCTAATTAATTTAAATAAAAATGAAGTAAATCGGTTGGTTTTCAGCTTATTTTCTATTTAATTAATGTAAATCCTTGTTTATCCAATCAATTATATTTTAAACCCGACCACAAGAATAAAGTATTTTTTGATCGATTTTATATTTCATGGTTTATTTATTTTAATGATTTCACTATAAAATAAATATCAAATTCAAAAAAAACAGGAGCGATGTCCTGTTTTTTAATATCGGATTTTAACCAGACTTAATATAAATCTGCTTTAGTCACCCGTTTTAGCGAAGGATCCAGACGCTCTCTTTCCAGACGGGCGACATGTGTCAATTGAGAACGATATTTGGCTCCATCTCTGAACAAAATCATTTCACCTTCTTGAAATGCTGTCCATTCTTCATTCTGCGTTAGCGGTTCCGTAGTAATCACAGCGACCCGATCTTCAGGCGTGGTGACCTGACTAAAATCCACTTCAACTTCGATATCAATGAGTTGGGCGGGCTTAAATGGATATTCACGCACCAGCCAATGCAGTTTAGTCGTTGCATAGGTAAATAATGCCTGACCATTGGACAGACAGAAATTAAAAGTGCCATGCTCTGCAATGGACGGAGAAATATCAGCCAGCAAATCAAAGACCTGATCCAGCTTCGGTTCATCATAACCAAACCGTTTCACCAGTTGATCCAGCAAATAACAGAAAGCGCGCTCACTGTCAGTATTCCCAACTGGCGTAAAACGGCCCGAAAGCTCAGGCAAAAAATCTTTTAAATCACCATTATGGGCAAAGATCCATTGTCGTCCCCATAATTCACGGCTAAACGGATGCGAATTTTCCAGATTAATTTTGCCCTGTGTCGCCTTACGGATATGCGCAATCACATTACGGGATTTGATCGGATAATTGCGCACCAGTTCTGCAATCGGTGATTCAACAGCTGACTGATTATCAACAAATAATCGGCAAGCCTTATCTTCAAAGAAAGCAATTCCAAAACCATCAGAATGATCTGAGGTAATCCCCGCCCGCTGAGAAAAACCTCGAAATGAAAAGGTAATATCTGTTGGTGTCGCACAATTCATTCCCAGTAGCTGGCACATAATCTTCATTCAGGTCACAGAGTATTCTTAAGGTTATTGTGCATCACAGGCTGAACCTTTTCAAATCTCGATCATTGCAATGCTATGCGCTAAAAATGCTAATAAACTATTTTTTTATATTTAATTTAGCAAAAGGAGTTTAAGCTTCAAAGCTCAGCTTAAAAATGAATACCTTAAATTTAACTTTAATATTTCTAGTGATCAAAATCTTAAAATAAAAGAAATAAAAAAGAGCCTCAAGTGAGACTCTTTGATATTCAATTTATCTTTATGGACGATGTGGATTGGAACGATTGGTAATTAAAGTTCCCACACCATGATCAGTAAAGATTTCTAACAGGCTGGCATGTGGTACGCGACCATCCACGATATGCGCACTGATCACGCCGCCTTTTACTGCATCAAGCGCACAGCCGACTTTAGGAATCATACCACCATAGATCACACCTGTTTCGATCAGACGATCAACTTCTTGGGTCGTTAAACCGGTCAACAGATTTTTATTTTCGTCCAGCACACCGGTAATATTCGTCAGAAGAATCAGTTTTTCTGCCCCTAATGCTTCTGCCACTTTACCCGCGACCAGATCGGCATTGATGTTATAAGTATTGCCTTCTTCATCGACACCGAGTGGCGCAATCACTGGAATGAAATCACTGTTGGTAAACATTTCCAGTACGTCAGTTTTTACACCCATCACTTCACCGACCATACCCAGGTCTACTTTCTGGATTGAACCGTCTTCAGCCGTCTTTTCCATTAATAGCTTTTTGGCACGCAGCAAGTTGCCATCTTTACCGGTTAGACCAATTGCACGACCACCATGTTTGTTGATTAGGTTCACGATTGATTTGTTTACGCTGCCGCCTAGAACCATCTCAACCACTTCCATGGTTGCCGGATCTGTCACACGCATACCGTCAATGCGGTCAGATTCACGGCCTAGCTGTTTCAGCATAGAATCTACTTGTGGGCCACCGCCGTGTACCACAATCGGGTTTAAACCCACTGTTTTTAATAAAACGATATCACGTGCAAAAGAGCTTTCCAGCTCAGGATCCGTCATCGCGTTGCCACCGTATTTTACCACTAGGGTTTTACCCGCAAAGCGTTGGATATACGGCAAAGCTTCAGTCAAAATTTGTGCTTTGTCGATGCCTGTATGCTGATTTGGCATTCGCCTCTCCTTATTGAGCATCTAAAATGTCTTGAGCGATCTGTGGATAACGGTCACGCAATATGGATACAAACAGATGTCGAATTTCATTCAGGCCTTGTGCATCATTGGCATCAAAGCGCACCGTGAAATATTCACCCGTATTGGATGCTCGAATGATGCCAAAACCATCATCAAAATCAAGACGTATCCCGTCAATTTTACTGATTCGTGCATTTAATTGCGTAGATTGCTGCTCAACAAAGTTTAAAAGCTCAACAGGCTGCACCTGATGAGTAGAAATATATAAGTCTTCAGTTCCTTGACGTTTTGGATAAGCACGTAAGGCTTCACTTAAGGTCATACCTTTCTGATCCAGATATTCCATGACCCGAAGCGCCGCATAGAGGCCATCATCATAGCCCCAGCCACGTCCGTCATTAAAAACATAATGCCCCGCATATTCACCACCAAAAATAGCCTGATGCTGGGACTGCGCCAGATATTTACGCAGGAATGAGCTGCCAGTACGAATCATCACCGGTTTTCCGCCCAGGCGTTGAACTGTATCGCGAATCAGGGTTGAACATTTAACGTCATAAACAAACTGACATGCTTCTGTGCCAGTCATACAAATTTCTGCGAATAAACAGAGAAGCTGATCAGCACTAATAATGACACCCTGCTCATCCACCAGTACCAACCGGTCCCCATCACCATCTAGGGCAATACCCAAATCAGCCTGCTGTTGCAGGACGACCTGACGTAAGGTTTGCAAATGTGCTTCCTGAGAGGGATCAGGCGCATGATCAGGAAAATGCCCATTGGCTTCACAACGTAAGGCGGTAACTTCACAACCTAGTTTTTGGAGTACCAAATTGGCACAGCGTCCTGCTGAACCGTTCAGGCCATCCAACACCACTTTAAATGGGTGCTTCAGCTGAATATCTTCAAGCATTTCCTGCTGATATTGCAGACAAAATTCGGGAATAATTTGGTGAGGCAAATCATTCAAACACGATAAAGAACTATTTACATGAAGTTTTGCTTTTTGTGCGACCTGCTGAATCATCTCGGGACAAGGCGGCTCCCCTGCAATAATCCATTTAATTCCATTATCTTCTTTAGGATTATGGCTGGCCGTTACCATCACACCATTGCCATTAAACTGACGCGCTATGTAGTACAGCATCGGACTGGAACAACAGCCGATAATAGCGGCTTCAATAGCATAGTCCTGAAAAATACGGCGAATGGTTTCAGCAAAAGCCGGGCTGCTGATGCGGGCATCATAGCCAATCGCAACCCGAGTCTGCCCCGCAGCTTGATATTGCTGAGCCAGACCATGCGCAATAGCATCAATCACACCTGTACTGAGTAAACTGACTTTACCCCGGATATCGTAGGCACGAAAAATGTGAGCCGGAAAGGGTTGATTCATAGATCCCATAAACTGTTCTTTTCACTATTGAATATAAGGAGATAAAATAATGATTAAGCAATCATCATGACTTTAAACATTTTTTTTGTTTTAAGACTCTGTATTTTTATATGAATTGAATGTGACAATCAATTATAAAAGTATAATTATTAATCTTTTATGTATTTAATTTGTATAACTAGTAAAATAAATAAACCTGACTAAAAATGACTTCTTGCATTAGATCTCTTGCGAAAGTCGTTATTGCAAGTTCATCCGGTTTACCAGTGCAGCGATTAAGTTAATGCGTAAACCGAATCTTTTCCGTCTATTTCGATAGCGTTCACTTAGTATTCTAAATCTTTTCAATTGACTGTTAATATGTTCGATTACAACTCGTATTTTTCCAATCATTTTATTGTAATTTTTCTCAGCATCAAATAAGGGTAAATTCTTCTTTTTCTTTATTGGCATCAATAATTTAAAGCCATCTTGCTCTAACCCATAGTACCCTAAATCGGTCATAACATAGTCACAATGTTTGAATTTCTTAACTGTTTTTCTTGCCAATTTAATATCATGCTGACTGCCAGACGATATATCTACTCCTATGATTTGTTTGCTCTTCGGATGATAGATCACTTGGGCTTTTAACGTATGTTTCTTCTTTTTACCACTGTAGAACTTACTCTGATTTTTTTTTCGGGCGTTCTATTAAACATTCTGTCGCATCAATAATTACCCAGTTAAATTGTTCGTCTGCTGTGGTAATGCTTCGTTTTGGCAGGGTAAAACGTCTTGATTTCATTAATGCATCTTCAACCTTTTTAATAGTTCGATTCACATTACTTTCAGCGATATGGTAATTTGCCGCCAATTCCAATTGGGTGTTGTAGCTCCGTAAGTAATTGAGTGTTAATAATAATTGGGTGGTGTTTCAAAAAGTATGCTGACATTAAATGAAGCCATTATTGATGTAAAAAAAGGTTAAGTCGAAAGCTTTAAAATGGTTTTCAATCTTTTTTGAAAAATTACAACTCCTTCTAAAACCGCGCCTAATTCGATGCCTTATTTTGCAATTATTACCTTCAATACCTACAGTAAAAAATTTACCAATACTTTGCTTGCAGTTTTTAAAAGCAGTGATGAAACTGTCCCAATGATCACTTGCAATTCGGGTGTAGTGAATACCTAATTGTTTAAGCTTTGTCTTCAATCGTTGAACTGTAGCTAAGTCTCTTTTACCCCAAACATAAGCAACAATCTCACCTGTTTCTCGATGGTAGGCGTAAATAAGCCATTGTTTATTATTTTTATTTCCCACGAAAGTCCAAAACTCATCAACTTCAAGAGACTCATAATGACTTTGTTTAGGCTGAATTTGGTAGGTCGATTCGGTTAAAGTACGTAAAACTTTACCGATACTGATTCGCTCAACTTCAGCGATATCTCGTATACCACTACCTCTGACCATCAACTGTAATATTTTTCGAGTAATGCCTGAATTACATCCTAGATAGCTCAGAGCATGGTCACCAATAAACTGACGTTTACAGTCTTTGCACTGATAGTTTTGTTTCCCATCTACTTTGATGCCATTTTTCTTTATACTGTCACTGAGGCAGGTTGGACATTTGATTTCTAGAGTTATTCGCATTTCTCTATTTTATCAAAATTCAACCTGCTTTGTTTCAGCATACTTTTTGAAACACCACCAATAATTGATCCTCTATAGCTAAAGTATGAGGACGCCCTAATTTCTTTTTAAGTGATTCTGCTTCTTTTAAAACTTCGACCATTTCACTAAAAACTGCTCGAGGTACACCAACCAAGCGCTGGAATTCAGAATCTGAAAAACGATTTAATTTCTGATATTTCATGAAATCTATATTGAGGCAGTTTTTACTTTCGCAAGAGGTCTATTATTTATCATCTATTTTCTTAAATTCTGAATGATTTTATTTTTCTATTCAAATGATACTAAAAATTTATTTAAATATTTTTCATTAGAATAAAATTCAAGAATAAAGTTTATTAAATAGCTCTGTCATTTTTTTATTATTTTTATGATTAAAACTCTAAAAAAAGATGACTTAACCCAGAACATCCAAGTTAAGTCATCTTTTAATTTTAGTTTTTACCAGTATGACCGAAACCACCTGCGCCACGCTCGGTTGCTTCAAATTCATTCACCAGATCAAATTCGGCCTGTACCACAGGTACTAATACATATTGGGCTAAACGCTCACCAGGTTCCAGGCTAAATGCAGTTTCACTACGGTTCCATACAGAGACCATCAGCTCGCCTTGGTAATCCGAATCGATCAAGCCAACCAGGTTACCTAAAACGATTCCATGTTTATGGCCTAAACCAGAACGTGGCAAGATCAAGCCAGCAAATGCTGGATCTTCAATATAAATTGCCAAACCAGTTTTTACTAAAACTGTTTGACCTGGTTCAATTACAGTCGTTTCGTTGACACATGCACGAAGATCGAGTCCTGCTGAGCCAGTCGTTGCATAAGTCGGCAATGGCCATTCCTGACCCAGACGTGAATCAAGGACTTTCACCTGAACTTTCATGTATTTATTCCTGTTGTTTAATATCAAAAAATTTAAAGAATCAAAATCGTAGTGTTCTGTTACTTTTAGCGTTTAATCAAGGCACGTAAATTATCCAGATAATGCTGAGCCTGCTGTTTTGGATCAATATTACCAGCCAGTTTTTTCTTACGGCCCAACCATTCCAGCTCATCTTCTGGAAGCTCATCCAGGAAGCGGCTTGGGGTCATCTGTTTCATCTGCCCACCCGCCTTACGTTGCTCAGCCAAGGTAATAGTCAAGCCCTGACGCGCACGGGTAATCCCCACGTACATTAAACGCCGTTCTTCTTCGACTGTTTCCGCAGCAATCGAGTTTTTATGCGGCAGAATTTCTTCTTCCAGGCCGATCAGATAGACATACGGGAATTCCAGTCCTTTAGATGCATGTAAGGTCAGAAGGTTGACCTTATCGGTATCTTCTTCTTCCTGCTGCTGTTCCAGCATATCGAGGAGCACCATCTTACGGATGACACTTTCGATATTCTTTTCATCGACATCTTCTGCACGATTGATCAGACTCTGAATACTGCTATACAGCACTTCAATATTATCGAGTTTGGTTTTTTCCTGTGCTGGCGTCGCTGCGGATTCCTTGATATAGTCGATATAGCCTGCTTCCACCATCATCTGACGGATGATCGGTACCGGCTCATCATCTTCCAGCAAGTTACGGGTAAAGTTATTAATAAAATCTGAAAATTCTGCCAGTTGTGTCGTTGCTTTCTTTGGAATGACCATGGTTAGACGTTGATCGCCTGCTGCTGACAGTAGAGACAGATTATTTTCCTGGGCAAACAGACCGAGTTTTTCCAGCGTTACCGGGCCAATGGCACGTTTCGGCGTGTTAATAATTCGCAGGAAAGCGCTGTCATCTTCTGGGTTAATGATCAAGCGCAAGTAACTCATGATGTCCTTGATCTCTGCACGCGCAAAGAAGGACTGACCACCAGAAAGCTTGTAAGGAATCTGCATCTGGCGCAGCTGGGTTTCCAGAATACGTGCCTGGAAATTACCACGATACAGAATCGCGTAATCTTTCCAATTTTTACCATTCATCAGCTTATGCGTGATCAGGTCTTTGACTACGCGTTCTGCTTCATCGTCATCATTACGACAAGTGATGACCCGAATCACTTCACCGTGACCTTTATCTGACCAAAGCTTTTTATCAAAGATATGCGGGTTGTTGCCAATCACGGTATTGGCAGCTTTCAGAATACGACTGGTAGAACGATAGTTCTGTTCCAGCTTGATCACTTTCAGATTCGGGAAATCCTGTTGTAACAGCGCCATATTTTCTGGCTTGGCACCACGCCAGGCATAAATCGACTGATCATCATCGCCTACCGCGGTGAACTGGCCCATGACCCCGACCAATAATTTTACCAGAATATACTGTGCCGTATTGGTATCCTGATATTCGTCAACCAGCAAATAACGTACACGGTTCTGCCATTTATCCCGGACTTCAGCATTTTCCTGTAGCAGACGCGTTGGCATCACAATCAGGTCATCAAAATCGACGGCGTTATAGGCACGCAGATTTCGCTCATAGAGCTGGTATAAATGCGCAAACTGAATATCTTCTGGAGTTTCACAAGTCGTGTGAGCCTGTTCTGGCGGAATCAGATCGTTTTTCCAGTCGGAAATCATCTTCATCGCTTTGGCAATCAGTTCTTTGCTTTCAGCACCAGATAAGTTATCGCGATGCATCAGATCCATCAGAATTCGCTTACAGTCATCGGCATCCAGAATCGAGAAATTATTTTTTAGCGGTGTGTGTTTCAGCTCTAAACGTAATAGGTTCAGACCAAAAGTATGGAAGGTCGAGACTGAAAGGCCCTTGGCTTCTTCTCGGGTCAGCAATTTGGTGACACGCTCTTTCATTTCACGTGCCGCCTTGTTGGTAAAGGTCATTGCCGTGATCCGGTGGGCCGGAATACCACAATGCTTGACCAAGTACGCGATTTTTCTTGTAATTACCGAGGTCTTGCCTGAACCCGCTCCGGCAAGTACTAACAAGGGTCCTTGAGTATATTTCATGGCTTCAAGTTGCTTGTCATTTAACTGACTGGCGAGTGACATATGGCTTCCTCTTCTAGATTCGGCTCCGATTATAGTCATCTCATGCCCAGATGCCTAATTGAAAATTCATTTTCCTGCGTCATCTTTCAGACATAAAAAAACCACCCGAAGGTGGTTTTTCTGCAAAATCAGTGATTACTGAACGGCATATACTGCAATTTCAACACGACGGTTTTGTTCTTTACCAGCCGCAGTTGAGTTGTCTGCGATCGGGTTCGCTGAACCAAGACCTTGTGCATTAATACGAGTACGTGCTACGCCTTGACCAGCAAGGTAGTTTGCAACAGATTGTGCACGTGCTTGAGACAATGGAATGTTGATTGAGTCATTACCAGTGCTGTCTGTATAACCAGTTACCAAAATACCGCTTTGGCTATCTTCAGTCAGAACTTGAGCAACTTTGTTCAATGTTGCATAGAAGTTTGGCTTGATATTTGACTTGTTAGTGTCAAATGTAATTGCGCCAGGCATTACCAAGTTGATTGAACCATCTGGATTACGGTTAACGTCTACACCTGTACCGGCAGTTGCCTGACGTAATTTTTTCTCTTTATTGTCAAGATAAACACCAGCACCACCACCTACAATTGCACCAATTGCAGCTGCACGGTTGTTTTGACGGCTAGTATTGGCATTACTTTTAGAAATACCATAACCTGCAGCAGCACCAATTACTGTACCCAAAGCTGTTTTGTCGTACTCAACACCACCCAGGTTATTGCCAGTAGTTTGACAACCTGTAAGTGCTACTGCCCCTGCTACAGCTGCTGAAATTAATAGTGCACGCATTGCATGCCTCCTTTGTAGTGTAATTTATATCTTAGGTCAGATAATGATTTAAAAATAATGGGATAACCATTGAATTTTTGTTAATAATAAATCTTTTAGTAATATTTTGTAATGTTTATGTGTAACCAATTTCCTGAATTTCATCATAGTTTCTTCATAGTTTCTTCATAGTTTAACGATCAGACTTTTCTATTCGCTCAACTACCTCTATATTGTTCAAAATGTGATGAAATTTAGACGATTATTCTCTGAGACTGTTTTTATATGTCATCTAAAAGCAAGCAACAAACGACTTTAAAAAAACTTACCCGTGGCCTCACGGTGACATCCGTCATGACTGGCAGTACTTTTTTTCATGGGCCACCTGTACTGGCTTTGGGGCTGACCAAACTTTTTAAGAAATCTTCTAAGATTGATGAAACCAATATCAAGATTACCAATAGCTGGTTAAGCGTAAATAACTGGCTAATTGACAATGTCCTGAAAAATACCAAATGGCAAATCAGCATTGATGAATCTCTGGATCTGAACATGCAGGGGCGTTATTTAATGACCTGTAATCATCAGAGCTGGGTGGATACCACGGTAAACCAGTATTTCGGTTTAACACGTATGCCTCTCACCCGCTTCTTTACAAAATGGGAACTAATTTTTATTCCATTTGTAGGTCAAGCCTTTAAAATTCTGGGCTTCCCGATGATGAAACGGCATAGCAAGGAACAGATTGCCAAAAAACCTGCCCTGAAATACCGGGATATGGAAGAAGCACGCAAGGCATGTGAACAACTGCTTAGCCAGCCATTTACCTTGCTGAATTATCTGGAAGGCACGCGCTTTACCCCGGAAAAGCATGAACAGCAAAAATCGCCTTATAAGCATTTGTTGAAGCCTAAGGCGGGGGGTCTTGCGCTGGCACTGAATATTCTGGGAGACAAAATTGATGCACTGGTGGATATGACTATTGTTTATCCTGACGGTGTGCCAGGTTATGGGGAATTCTGGTTAGGCGAAGTCCCGCGTATTGCCGTGAACTTAAGAAAAATTGACATTCCAGACTGGGTACTCGGTGGCAATTATGAAGATGATGCAGATTACCGTGCACGTTTCCAGCAATGGGTAGACCAGATCTGGACTGAAAAAGACCAATTAATTGGGCAAATGCAGCAGAATCTGATTTCCGCTTCTGCCTGACATTTGCCAGAGAGACTATGAAGAACGACAACCCGAACCTCGTGTCCAGCTCATTTAAGTTTATTCGCAAAGGTACCTGGGGCTGGAAAATTGCACTGATTTACGACATTTTCATGATGGTTGTCATCATCATCAATTTGTTCTGTCTCTGTGCCAATGCCATTCTGATGAGCGATTTTGGGCACTGGTTGTTTGACTTTATTCGTCTGCCTGATGTCTTACAGTTTTATAAGAGTGAATTACGTCCCTGGGTAATGATTACCGAGGGATGGTTTACAACCTTTCTAATTATTGAACTCATCGTTCGCTGGTTCATTGCCATTGTTATGCGTCACCATGCCCGCTGGTGGTTCTTCCCCTTTGTGCATTGGTATGAAATTTTATCGATCATCCCACAGCTACGTTTTCTGCGTTTATTACGTGCAGTCGCGATTGGCTACAACCTGCATAGCCATGGATACAAAGTCATACCGGCAAGCTGGTACAGACGGGGCAATTTCTACTATAACCTGCTGATGGAAGAACTTTCGAGCCGTGTAGTATTGACGGTACTGGATGGCATTAAGCGTGAACTCAGCACCAGCACATCACATAAACAATTAATTGAAGATTTGGTGGAACATCACCGTAAATTACTGGCTGTTGCTTTGGCAGATATCTTGCAAGAATCTTTGGGCAAGGAATTACAGGCACAGCGCTTCATGATTTCAAAAAATGTCGGGCAAGTCGTCAATCAGGCCATTGAAGATACACCTGAACTCACCCAGCTTCTACGTCTGATTCCCATTGTGGGTGGGCGGCTGGAGCGGCAGATCCAGAGTATTGGTCAACGTTTGGGAGAAAATATCACCCAAGGCTTGATCGATCCTTTTACACATAGCGGATCACAAGAAAACCCGACTTTTGCCATGATTTCAGATAAGATTAGCCAGATTCAGATTGAACATAATCCACATATTGATAAATTGGTCGAATCGGCTGTTTTTGAAACACTTGAAGCAATCCGAAAACAGGTGAAAGTCAAACAGTGGCAACAGATTTTAGAAGAACATGAGCAAAATCAGGGCTCAATAGATAGATGAGTTTTTATTTGTGGAATCGGCTAAGATAAGCCGATTCTATTCGTATAAAAAAATAACTTGGATCGCTAGAGAATTAACGAAATTTGTTCTAGGATTTGCACTATTTACAACATTGCTTCGACACAAAACCAGCACGTCAGAAGTATTTAAGGAAGAATTATGGCTGACATACGGATAAAAGGCAGAATGGTCAATGCGATACGCATTAGCCTAGATACCAATGATCATGATGCAATCCGCCAGCAACTTAGTCCAAAATTACAAGCAGCATTTCCGCCAGGCACATTGGCGGTGATTGAAAGTTCAGTTGAACAGGAACTCATTGCGCTGATTCAACTGTTAATCAGTCTGGATGTACAGCCTATGGCTGTTACTGAAGGCTTACTTGGAGATCAGGCGCGCGCCATTCAGTTCCCGGTACTGCCACCTGATCGCCAGTTAGAGGAAATTAAAGCCACCAAAGAACAGGTCGTGGAAGTTAAACCAGAACCTACAGCGGTGAATGATGATCAAGCGCCTGCTGCCCCGATCGTTGCGCATATCACTTCATATCATGATGAAATTCTGCGTACTGGCCAATGTATCGTGCAGTATAATGGCGACATTATTATCAATGCCGGTATCAACAGTGGGTCAGAAGTGATTGCTTCAGGCAATATCCATGTCTATGGCAGCGTGCGTGGTCGTGTCATTGCAGGTGTCGGTGGCAATACGGCGGCACGTATTTTCTGTCATAGCCTCGAAGCAGAACTGGTTTCGATCGCAGGCACCTATTGCGTAGCGGATGACATTCCTCCGCATGTGGTCAAAAAATCAGTGCATATTTACTTGAATGATCAACATGAGCTTGTATTTGAAGCTCTACAATTTTAATGTATAAATAAACACCAAAAACCCCATTTTAAACAGGGGATTTGAACCATAACAGGAGTGGATTCGGTGGCGAAAATTGTTGTCGTAACATCAGGCAAAGGTGGTGTAGGTAAAACTACAACAAGTGCATCTTTTGCAACAGGTTTAGCCCTACGTGGTCACAAAACTGTTGTTATTGATTTTGATGTAGGTTTACGTAACCTTGATTTGATTATGGGCTGTGAACGCCGTGTAGTTTATGATTTTGTGAATGTTTTAAATAACGAAGCACGATTACAACAAGCACTGATTCGCGATAAAGATATTGAGAATTTATATATTTTACCTGCTTCCCAAACACGTGATAAAGATGCCTTAACCGATGAGGGTGTAGCACGTGTAATGGATGAGCTTTCGCAGGAATTTGACTATATTATTTGTGATTCACCTGCCGGTATCGAGCGTGGTGCCATTCTGGCCATGTACCATGCGGATGAAGCGATCATTGTGACCAACCCTGAAATTTCTTCAGTCCGTGACTCTGACCGTATCATTGGTATGCTCGATAGCAAAACAAAAAAAGTAGAACAAAACGAAGGTCGCATCCGTAAGCATCTGTGTATTACCCGTTTCAATCCGGAACGTGCCGATAAACAGGAAATGCTGACGATTGACGATATTTCTAAGGATATTTTACGTGTACCGACCCTAGGTGTTATTCCTGAGTGTCCAAGCGTTTTACAAGCATCAAACGAAGGTAAGCCAGTGATTCTTTTCACTGAGGCTTCAGCGGGTCAGGCTTATGATGACCTGGTGGCACGTTTCCTTGGTGAAGAGCGTCCTTACCGTCATATTGAGGTAAAACCTAAGGGCTGGTTAGCACGATTATTTGGAGCGTAAACATGGCTGGATTCTGGAGTAAACTTTTTAGTAGCGAGGATAAACCATCAAGCGCACAAACCGCAAAAGACCGTTTGAAAGTCATTGTTGCTTCTGAACAGGGTTTGGGGCGCCGTTTGAGTCAGGATAAAATTGACCAGATGAAGACAGAAATCATGCAAGTGGTCAATCGCTACGTCCGCGGAGTTGATGAACAGCACATTCAGATGCAGGTACGTTCTGAAGCAAATATTGAAATGCTTGAAATGAATATCAATTTACCTGAAGAGCGATAATCTGAATTTTGATTAGTCAAGTAAATTGATTCAAGGCAAAATATGAGCCTCAACAAAGCGTTGCTTTGTTGAGGCGCAAGACAAGAAGCTTGGCTTCGCGTAGATTTGATAGTAATTATTATTTTATCTAGTCTCAAAACGTGAAGTGATACTTCGAATGGACAAAGTGCATGATAAGACTTTGCCTCTTGCGAACTCATATTTTGCCTTTTTTCATGCCGAAGAATTACATCAAGGAGATTGCGATGGCATTATCTCAACCAGCGACCTTTAACGAAGAATGGTCAGATGAGCGTGTATATGCCTACCTGAATCAGCTTCCTCCTGCAGGCGTCAATGCAGATTTTCATGTGCTTTATCATGCATTCAAGCATATGCGTCCTTTTGACTATGAGCGCCTGTTAACCAAATTTGTCGCAGACGGTCGCGATCTTAACGCCACCAATCCAGAAGGACAGCGCATTCATGACGTGATTGCCACTTATCCACGTCAAAGTGCCGAGTTCCTGGCAGTATTAGAAAAATTTGCATAAATTGAAATGTATAAAAAAGCCTGCTTTAAGCAGGCTTTTTTTATCACTCGAGATTCTGGATTTAAACCAGAATCTCACGCTTACCATTGGCACCCATTGAGCTGACAATGCCATTTTCTTCCATCTGGTCAATGATCCGTGCAGCACGGTTATAACCTAGACTGAACTTACGCTGCAAAGATGAAGTTGATGCTTTGCGGGTTTCCAAAACAAAAGCCACACACTGGTCATACAGCGCATCTCGATCTGATCCGCCATCTCCACCATCTTCAAAGCCGCGACTAGACGGTTCTTCATCGAATGGAGTCAGGATCTCATCCACATAGTTTGGTGCACCACGTTCACGCCATGCATCACAGATTCGGTTCACCTCATCATCGGCAATAAAGGCACCGTGTACGCGCTCAGGCTCAATTTTACCCGGGCCGAGGAACAGCATATCACCATGACCTAGCAGGTCTTCTGCACCACCTGCATCGAGAATGGTACGTGAGTCAATTTTCGAGTTCACACGAAGTGCGACACGTGTTGGAATATTCGCCTTAATCAGACCGGTGATGACATCTACCGATGGACGCTGAGTGGCCAGTAACAGGTGAATACCAGCAGCACGGGATTTCTGTGCCAGACGGGTAATCATTTCTTCAGCTTTCTTACCGACCTGCATGATCATATCTGCGAACTCGTCCGCTACGATCACAATTGAAGGTAGTGGTGTCAGACGTGGCGCACGCTCCCCTGCCACAGACTCACTGGCTTTCCAGGTTGGATCAAATAGCTCTTCACCATTGGCAAGCGCCTCTTCCACCTTACGGTTATAATCACTGAGCTTACGAATTTTCAGGAAGGACATCAGCTTATAACGGCGTTCCATTTCATTCACACACCAGTTCAAGGCACTGACCGCATCTTTCATATCAGTCACGACTGGCGTTAACAGATGTGGAATATCGTTATAGTTGGCCAATTCAAGCTGTTTTGGATCGATCAGAATTAAGCGTAACTGATCAGGTGTGTATTTTAATAGCATCGATAGAATCATCGAGTTAACCGCCACCGATTTACCAGAACCTGTAGTCCCTGCTACCAGCATATGCGGTGCTTTACCCAGTTCAGTAATTACCGGATTACCTGAAATATCCTTACCCATGGCCATCGACAAAATGCCATCGGGATCATTGAATTTTGGAATCTGTACCAGTTCAATCAAACGCACCATTTCACGGCTGCTGTTCGGAACTTCAATACCGATATAAGGCTTACCTGGAATAACTTCGACTACACGTACTGAAGCCATTGACATCGAACGGGCCAAGTCACGTGAAATATTAGTGACTTTGGAAGCTTTCACACCAGGTGCAAGATCCAGTTCAAAACGTGTCACGACTGGACCTGGTTGAGCTTCGACTACTTTGGCTTTAACGTTAAATTCCTGAAGTTTGATTTCCAGAAGTTCTGATAAACGGGATAATTGCTCTTCAGTGAAATTCACTTTTTTGTTCGGATCAACTTTATCCAGCAATTCCAGACCCGGCAATGGTGACAGGTCTTTACGGCGCTCAGCGACCTGCATAGCACGTGACATTGGACGACCAGCGGCATCCGTCAGTGGCGCATCGAAGTCAAACTCGTCTTCCTCCTGAGGCTTACCGGCAGTTTCATGCCAAGCTTCAATAAATTCTTCTTTGGACAATGCTTCCCGAACTGCTGCATTAGTCGCTGCGGTTTGAGCTGTTGTCTCTACACGCTGAATCGGTGCCTGAACAAAAGCAGAAGACTGGGCATAGCTTGATGCACGTACAGGTGCGGGTTTTGGCTCATCAGCTTCAACCAGCAAGTCATCCAGATCATCAAAGTCCGCTTCCAGGCTGGTATTTTTAACCGCATGTGCAGCCATGAGCGGAGCAGCAGTGGAACTGACCGTTCCAGCATCTTCTACAATTCTGAGGGATTTTTCAGCTGCTGCTGAATTGAACGGGCTATGCACATCCGTTGCGGTTTTACCTTGCGGAACTGCTGCCAATAACTCATCAAAAATTTCATCATCATCCCAGTCCAGATTATTCTTAGCTGTAGCGGATGATGTTACTTCATGAGCACTGTGATTTGTTGGTGTAGCTGCAAATGCGTCAGGAGAAAATTCGGCCTGCTCTTCTTCTGCAGCTTTAAGTAAAGCATCGATATCCTGCTTGTGACGCTGGTCTTCATTGGAATGTAACGCACGCCACACCTCTCCTGTTGCCACCACACGATCCGGCTCTGCTATTCGCGGTGCTGCCTGTACAGGTTCTGTAACTGATGCCTGTACAGGTTCAGAGATATCTTCTTCATAGTGGTGAGGCTGGTGCGATTCTTTATCTGCAAAATCCTCAAACAGGCGCTCAGCGACATGATCGCGAACTACAGGATCGACTTCTACCAGATTATGTTCAGGTGCGGCAGTGACTGGTACTGTCACTTTTTTGGCAGCTGTTTTTACTGCTTCTTTTTTAATAACAGGTGCAGTACGGTCAAAATCCGACATACCTTCTGGCACATTACGGTAGAACAGGTCTTGCAGATAAGCAGGCGTTGCCTTGAGACTGCTCCAGGTCTTGTTCCATTTCACACCAAATGCCAAGGTAAATAGAACCACCCAAAGCACAAGCAAGAAAAAAGCTGCGCCATAGACAGTTAATAATTGTTCAAGACTTTGGCCCAGCTCATAGCCAATAATGCCGCCTGAAGAATTGTCCAGCGTATCAGCTGGAACTTGCCAGAATAGAAACAGCAATGCTGATGTGGTCAATAACAGGAAGAATTGGGCAGCATAACGGAATGGACGGTTCAGGAAGCTGCGCGGCCACCAGACCTGGATTGCTTCCATAAACAGATACACAGGGATCAGCAGGCTTGCCCAGCCGAGAAAGCCAAATAACAGGTCTGAAATCCAGGCCCCCGCAACCCCACTCGCATTTGAAACTGTCTGCGTATCACTAGAGATATGCATCCACCCCGGATCAAATGGTGTATAGGTCACTGTTGCAAGAAACAGATAAATCCCAAATGAGACTAAAAATAATGTCATTACTAAGCGCTGTGCATAGGCACTCGACACCGCTGTCATATACTGTCCTGTAACCAATTCTTCATGAATATTCTTTTGCTGGTATGCTTCAAAAAAAGCGTCGCAATAAAATGCATATTATGCACCTGTTGCATCAAAAAAGATGCATTATTGTGTACTTCTTCTATATAGCCTAAATCGATTTCGATGATCAATAATATCGACTTTAATCTCACACCACTGTTATACAGTTTCACGTATAATTCAATAAATTTCTAAATAAAAAAGGATACAGCGAATGAGCGCACGTCACTCACGACTGATTATTTTAGGTTCTGGCCCTGCTGGCTATAGCGCAGCAGTCTATGCAGCGCGTGCAAACTTAAAACCGACTCTGATTGCAGGTCTGCAACTGGGCGGTCAATTAACCACAACGACTGAAGTAGATAATTGGCCTGGCGATCCTGAAGGTCTGACTGGTCCAGCTTTAATGGAACGTATGCAGGCTCATGCAGAACGTTTTGGTACTGAAATTGTCTATGATCATATCAATGAAGTTGATCTTAATGTTCGTCCATTCGTCCTCAAAGGCGATATGGAAGAGTTTACTTGTGATGCCCTGATCATTTGTACTGGCGCAACTGCGCAATACCTGGGTCTGGAATCAGAAGCTGCATTTATGGGTCAAGGCGTGAGCGCGTGTGCAACCTGTGACGGTTTCTTCTATAAAGAACAAAAAGTGATGGTTGTAGGCGGTGGTAATACCGCTGTTGAAGAAGCGTTATATCTCTCTAACATCGCTTCTCATGTGACTCTGGTCCATCGTCGTGACACGCTACGTTCTGAAAAAATCCTGCAAGACCATCTTTTTGAAAAAGAAAAAGAAGGCAAAATCAGTATTATCTGGAATCATCAGGTAGAAGAAGTGTTGGGTGATACCACTGGCGTCACTGCGGTGCGTTTAAAATCTACTCAAGATGATTCAACTCAGGATGTTGAAGTTTCGGGTCTATTTGTTGCTATTGGTCATAAACCTAATAGCACCATGTTCGAAGGCCAGCTAGAACTGCGTGATGGCTATATTCAGGTGCAAAGCGGTACCGCAGGGAATGCCACTCAAACCTCTATCCCGGGTGTATTTGCTGCAGGCGATATTGCAGACAGTATCTATCGTCAGGCGATTACTTCTGCAGGTTCAGGCTGTATGGCGGCACTGGATGCAGAAAAATATCTTGATGCCATGGGCAAATTAGACTAAGCAGCGAAAATAAAAAGACCGTCCATCATGGGCGGTTTTTTTATGTATGATAAAAACAGTCTATTACAAGATCAGGGTTCTGCATGCATCTTCTTCCTCCTTCACAGTACATTTTCCCCAATCCTGAAGAAGCGGATCTTGAAGGCGAAGGCCTGATTTGTATCGGTGCAGACCTCTCCCCTTCTACTTTGTATGAGGCCTATACCCATGGTCTGTTTCCCTGGTTTTCTGAAGGTGATCCGATCTGTTGGTGGAGTCCGGAACCACGCTGCATTATCCGGCCAGAGGATTATCATCCAAGCAAATCGCTACTTCGAAGCATGAAAAAGCAGGATTATAAAATTACGGTGAATCATGCTTTTGAAAGAGTGATCCGTTCCTGCTCATTGCCTCGCGCTTATGCAGATGAGACCTGGATTAGTGAAGAGATCATTCAAGGTTATTGCGACATGTTTGATGCAGGTTATGGTTATAGTATTGAGGTTTGGGATGAAGATCGCGTAGTAGGTGGACTCTATGGGGTAACTATCGGCAAGGGCTGCTTTGGTGAATCCATGTTTAGTACCCAAACCGATGTTTCTAAAATGGCTTTTTATACACTGATGCTGATTGGCAGAGAAAATCAGCTACCCTGGATTGACTGTCAATTGGTGAATGATCACTTGATGAGTCTAGGTGCCTGTACAATTTCTCGCCTTACATATCTTAAATCGTTACAAGATGTGATAAAACAGCCTGCGATCAATTGGAAAAAGTATCAAGACGGTGTATTTTCAAGTAAAACAATAGCGCAGTCTGCGCGATTAAGTGAATGAAAATAACAGAGGGCACTTGTTATGAACTCTTATCAACCACAGTCCCTGCTGAACGATTTACAGTATTATATTACGCCGCCGCATGACTGTAGCTATCTGCCGAACAAGTCCGCGCGCATGGTTTTTCTTGATCCAGCGCACCGTATTGATGTAGTGACGCTGTCCGAGCTTTCTCGTACCGGCTTCCGTCGTAGTGGTGATTTTGTCTATCGGCCTGAATGCCACCTGTGCCGTCAATGTTTATCTTCACGTATTCCTGTTCATGAATTTCAGATGAACAGCTCGCAAAAAAAAGCCTGGAAACGTAATCAGGATTTGACGGTTAAAATTACCCATCCTGAACAGGCCACAGATATACATTATGCCCTCTATGAACGTTATATTAATGAACGCCATGCAGATGGTGATATGTATCCACCTAGCCGTGACCAGTTCGAAAAGTTTTTACTGCAAAGCTGTACCGATAGTTTCTTTCTGGAATTATGGAAAGATGATCGTCTGATCAGTGTATCGACTTGTGACCTGCTCGATGATGGCGTTTCAGCGGTGTATACTTTCTTTGACCCTGATGAGAACCGCCGTTCCCTTGGTGCCTTTGCAATTCTGAAACAGATTGAACACACTCAAAAACTTGGTTTGCAGTTTGTCTATCTAGGCTACTGGGTTCCACATTCAGCCAAAATGAACTACAAGTCTCAATACCTGCCACTTGAATTATTGATCGACGGGCAATGGCGCCGATTAAACCGCACCCTTACCCCGGTGGAGATTGAACATCTGGGAAACTCCTTGATGACGACTTTGCCTAGCGGATGGAATAATCCCATCATCAAGTAAGTTATTCGTCAAATAAAAGCCGGAATATTATTTAAACAAGCTGGCAAAATCGTCAGTACAAGACTTCACCATAATAATGGCATGTTCCCGAGTGCCATTCGTATTCGGATAATAGTTCTTGCGCAGGTCAATCTGATGAAAACCGGTTTTTTCATACAATTTAATCGCAGTAGTATTGCTTTCACGTACTTCCAGAAAGATCTGTACCGGATTATTTTTCAGCAACTGGATGGATTCATCTAATAGCTGATAACCCAATCCCTTACCCTGTTGCGCAGGATCAATCGCCATCAGTAATAAATTGGCTTCATCCAATACTGGCTGTAAAATGCAGAACCCTACGACCTGCCCTGCCTGCTCAATCACAGTGCTTTGATAGGCAGTAACAGCATCTTCAAATTGTTTAAAGGTCCAGGGATGGGATTGTACTTTGGTTTCAATCTTGGCAACGGCTGGTACATCCGCAGCTTGCATCAAACGAATCATCTTCGTTCATCTTATCTAGAATTAACCTCCGCATTATAAAAACTTTATTTAAAAAATCGAGCAAAAAAATGAGCAACTTAGGTTGCTCTTCAGTCTTTTAATCTAGTTTCAAATTAAAGGCCCAGTTTTTGTTTCCAGCTTTGCAATAAGCTATGGGTGTCATGATCATTTGGATGAAAACCAGGTTTAAAGTACATCAACATTTCTTTGCCCATACCGGTAATAATTCCTTTAGATGGACTATAACCATAAGTATAGATTTCTTTTAAAGATTGAAGGCTTAACTGACGGTCTTCTTTCAATAAACGCAATACGAAGTAGCTTTGTACAAAGAATAGCGTGACCATCGCTGCAACCAGTGAAGTGGTACGCAGTAGATAAGATTTTAAACCTTTACCGAAAACACCTTCGAATACATCATAGGCCACGGCCTTATGTTCATTCTCTTCAATTGCATGCCAGAGCCACATGGTTTTCATGGTGTCATCTTTCATCAATTCCTGAATATGCTGATTGGTCAGTAACTGAGATGCAATGGTCGCAGTAAAATGTTCTAGTGCAGTCGTCGCAGTGAGGTCGACCATTTCCTGGGTAATACCAACTGGCTTACCGACTGCCGCAAAGATTTTGCGTGCAGTTTGAATGACTCGGTCAGTATAATGATCTAGCGTATCAACGTCATGGCCATGGCATTGCGCTGAGGCATTAAAGCCAACATGTTCCTGGGTATGCATGGCTTCCTGACCAATAAAGGCAGAAATTTCTTTTTGCAATGCTTCATTGTCTTTAATTGCTGGATGCTGACGTACAGCGCGAACAGAATCAATAAAGAATTTTTCGCCTGCCGGGAATAATGCAGAGAGTGCAGTCATAAAGTGAGTCAGTCCTGCTGAACCATTCATCCAGTACTCTGGCACTTGATCAAAAATCAAAACTCATACGACGTACCGGAAAACTTGCGCCTGCACGGTTGGTAATTTTCACTTGAGCATTCATACACTTACTCCCATCAGTTCTATATAGAGCTGAAATCTAATTATTAAAATTCTTATAATTATATTACTGCGTTGAATTTTTCACATAAGGGCAGATAAGGTCAGTGAAATATCACTTAAGGACAGCTTGTAAATATATTGTTAGACAATTTAAATATACTTGAAAATAAGTAATTTAAATTTACAGATATAAAAAAAGCGTCCCAAAGGGACGCTTTTTTACACAATCAGCGATTATGCAGTTACTTTAGCAACTACACCAGCACCAACTGTACGACCACCTTCACGGATCGCAAAACGTAGACCTGGGTCCATTGCGATTGGGTGGATCAGTTCTACTGACATTTCTACGTTGTCACCAGGCATAACCATTTCAACGCCTTCTTTCAAAGAAATCGCGCCAGTTACGTCAGTTGTACGGAAGTAGAACTGTGGACGGTAACCGTTAAGGAATGGAGTGTGACGACCACCTTCGTCTTTAGAAAGTACGTATACTTCTGCATCGAATTTAGTGTGCGGTTTGATAGAACCTGGTTTAGCAAGTACTTGACCACGTTGTACGTCTTCACGTTTAGTACCACGAAGCAAGATACCACAGTTCTCACCAGCACGGCCTTCGTCAAGAAGTTTACGGAACATTTCAACGCCAGTTACAGTAGTCTTAACTGTGTCTTTGATACCCACGATTTCAACTTCTTCACCAACTTTGATGATACCAGTTTCAACACGGCCAGTTACAACTGTACCACGACCAGAAATTGAGAATACGTCTTCGATTGGCATCAAGAATGCTTGGTCGATTGCACGTTCTGGTTCTGGGATGTAAGAGTCAAGCGCTTCAACAAGAGCTACAACTGCGTCTTCACCGTATTGACCAGCTTCACCGTTAAGTGCAGCAAGTGCTGAACCACGGATTACAGGAGTGTCATCACCTGGGAAGTCGTAAGTAGAAAGAAGTTCACGAACTTCCATTTCAACCAGTTCAAGAAGCTCTTCGTCGTCTACAAGGTCGCATTTGTTCAAGAATACAACGATGTAAGGTACACCTACCTGACGAGAAAGCAGGATGTGTTCACGAGTTTGTGGCATTGGACCGTCAGTCGCAGCACATACAAGGATCGCGCCGTCCATCTGAGCAGCACCAGTAATCATGTTTTTAACATAATCGGCGTGGCCCGGGCAGTCTACGTGAGCGTAGTGACGAGTTGGAGAATCGTATTCTACGTGTGAAGTATTAATTGTAATACCACGTGCTTTTTCTTCTGGTGCAGAGTCGATTGCAGCGTAGTCTTTCGCTTCACCACCGAATTTTTTAGCACATACAGTTGCAATCGCAGCTGTTAAAGTTGTTTTACCATGGTCAACGTGACCGATTGTGCCCACGTTAACGTGTGGCTTATTACGTTCGAACTTAGCCTTAGCCATGAGATCTTCCTTTTTGAACTGCTCATGCAGGATCACTGCATGAGCGCTTGGTTTTTAACTATGAATTAGTTTGGGCTTATAGTAATCGAAAGATTACTCGTCGTCACCTTTTTTACCGCCAGACTGGAACTTAGAAATGATGCCGTCAGCCACGTTACGTGGAGTTTCAGCATATTTAGCAAATTCCATAGAGTAAGTCGCACGACCTTGAGACATAGAACGCATATGAGTTGCGTAACCAAACATCTCAGCAAGTGGAACTTCAGCTTTAATTGCTTTAGTACCACCAGGTAAATCGTCCATACCCTGAACCATACCACGACGACGGTTTAAGTCACCCATGATATCGCCCATGTAGTCTTCTGGAGTTTCTACTTCAACTTTCATGATAGGTTCAAGAAGAACAGGATCTGCTTTCATGAAACCGTCACGGAAGGCATAAGAACCAGCCATCTTGAACGATAATTCGTCAGAGTCGACATCATGGTAAGAACCGTCGAACAATGTCGCTTTGATGCCAACTACTGGATAACCAGCAAGGACACCATTCTTCATACGTTCTTGGATACCTTTGTCAACTGCACCGAAGAATTCTTTAGGTACCACACCACCTACAACTTCTTCAGCGAATTCGTATTCTTTACCAGCTTCAGGATCAAGCGGTTCTAAACGTACATATACGTGACCGAATTTACCTTTACCACCAGTTTGACGTACGAACTTACCTTCTTGCTCAACAGTCTTTTTGATTGTTTCGCGGTAAGCAACCATTGGTTTACCAATGTTCGCTTCAACGTTGAATTCACGTTTCATACGGTCAACGATGATGTCAAGGTGAAGCTCCCCCATACCAGCAATAATTGTTTGACCAGATTCTTCGTCAGTACGAACGCGGAATGATGGATCTTCCTTAGCCAAACGACCTAAAGCGATAGACATTTTTTCTTGGTCAGCTTTAGTTTTTGGTTCAACAGCCAATGCAATTACTGGCTCTGGGAATTCCATACGTTCTAGAGTGATGATGTTTTTCTCATCACATAGTGTATCACCAGTAGTTACGTCTTTAAGACCTACACACGCAGCGATGTCACCAGCACGGATTTCTTCAACGTCTTGACGATCGTTCGCGTGCATTTGCACGATACGGCCGATACGTTCACGTTTAGATTTAACCGGGTTATAAACAGAGTCACCTTGTTTAAGAACACCAGAATAAACACGTACGAAAGTTAAGTTACCTACGAATTTGTCGTTCATGATTTTGAACGCAAGCGCAGAGAACGGAGCTTCGTCAGATGCTTCACGAGTCGCTTTAGTTTCAGCTTTGTCGTCAAGGATACCTTCGATTGCTTTAACTTCAGTAGGAGACGGCAAGAATTCAATTACTGCGTCCAACATACGTTGAACACCTTTGTTTTTGAACGCTGTACCACAAAGCATTGGTTGAATTTCACAAGCCAATGTTTGAACACGAAGACCAGTAACGATTTGCTCTTTAGTCAAATCGCCATTGTTCAGGTATTCATCCATTAACTCTTCAGAAGCCTCAGCAGCAGCTTCAACCATGTTTGTACGCCATTCTTCAGCAGTTTCTTGAAGATCAGCAGGGATTTCGCCGTACTCGAACTTCATACCTTGTGAAGCTTCGTCCCAAATGATCGCTTTCATTTCGATCAGATCGATAACGCCTTGGAAGTTTTCTTCAGCGCCAACAGGGATTACTACAGGTACAGGGTGCGCACCAAGACGTGTTTTCATTTGTTCAACAACACGGAAGAAGTTTGCACCAGTACGGTCCATCTTGTTCACGAATGCTAAACGAGGCACTTGGTATTTGTTAGCTTGACGCCATACAGTTTCAGACTGAGGTTGTACACCACCTACAGCACAGTAAACCATACATGCACCATCAAGAACACGCATAGAACGCTCAACTTCGATTGTGAAGTCAACGTGTCCCGGGGTATCAATTACGTTGATACGGTGTTCTGGGAACTGCTTAGACATACCTGACCAGAATGTAGTGGTAGCAGCAGAAGTAATGGTAATACCACGTTCTTGCTCTTGCTCCATCCAGTCCATTGTTGCTGCACCATCATGTACTTCACCAATTTTGTGAGATACACCTGTGTAGAACAAGATACGTTCAGTAGTTGTGGTCTTACCCGCATCGATGTGCGCAGAAATACCAATATTACGATAACGAGAAATTGGGGTTTGACGAGCCATGATTTCTTGCATTCCTAAATTTTGTTGTTTAAAACAGGACGCTTTAAGCTGCTGGGCAGCTTAAAGCGATTCGATGACAAAACAGCGAAAACTGGCTCATCATCCTCCTGAATAGGGGCTGTTTTAACCGCTTAGAAGCGATAGTGAGAGAAGGCTTTGTTGGCTTCAGCCATACGGTGCACATCTTCACGTTTTTTAACCGCTGCGCCTTTACCTTCAGCTGCATCAAGCAACTCGCCAGCAAGACGTAAAGCCATAGTTTTTTCAGAACGCTTAGCAGCAGCATCTACTAACCAACGCATAGCCAAGGCAGTACGACGGGATGGGCGCACTTCCATAGGTACCTGGTATGTAGCACCACCAACACGGCGTGCTTTTACTTCGACCATAGGACGAACTTTTTCAAGAGTAGTCTCGAAAAATTCAACTGGGTCTACTTTAGATTTTTCTTGAACGCGGTCTAAAGCACCGTAAACGATACTTTCAGCAATAGATTTTTTACCATCTTGCATTACGTGGTTCATGAATTTAGCGATTGTTTGGCTGCTGAACTTAGGATCCGGAAGGATTTCACGAGCAGCGACTACGCGACGTCTTGGCATTTTAAAACTACCTATAAATATGACACTTCAGGTTAATCCAGCAGTAGCACAAAGTGTCGTGTGCATTCGCTGGCCTTACTACACGTCGCTTGAATTTTCACAAAATTAAATGCAGAAATCAGACAAGCGAGACGATAAAGGATTGCAGTTCTAGCGAAATAAGAACTTAATCTCAAAAGATTATTTCTTAGGACGTTTAGTACCGTATTTAGAACGAGCTTGGTTACGATCTTTAACACCAGCACAGTCTAAAGAACCACGAACGGTATGGTAACGTACACCTGGTAAGTCTTTAACACGACCACCACGGATAAGAACAACACTGTGCTCTTGTAGGTTATGGCCTTCACCACCGATGTAGCTAGAAACTTCGAAACCTGAAGTTAAGCGAACACGGCAAACTTTACGCATTGCTGAGTTAGGTTTTTTAGGTGTAGTTGTGTAAACACGTGTACAAACACCACGGCGCTGTGGACAAGCCTTCAACGCAGGAACTTTAGATTTTTCAACTAAAGTCGTACGACCCTTACGGATCAACTGATTTGTTGTTGCCATGTGGCAATTCTCCCGTTAATAAAAAGCCCCAAAAAAATACTACTTTTTGAGGGCATGCAATTGTATGTCAAGATGCAAAATCGGTCAATATGCCGGAGTCAGGCAAAATACGATCGCATCTCGACTTTAAGCGTTTATTTTATGGCGAAAATCACTTATTTTTTCGATTTCGTGGCAGCATTTTTTGCAACATCTTCCGTAGTTTCCTCAGCTTGCGTTTGTTTGTCTGCAGTCTCGGAGTTTTCAGGCTTGTTTGTATCCGTCTCTTCTTCAGCGGCTGCCTGTAACATTTCTGTGTCATTTTCCTGCAAGCCGAGCTCTTCTTCCAGTGCTGCATCTGCATCAAAAGAATCTTTTGGAATAGCCGGTTTTTGTTCCTGTTTAGCATCGGCGTGTTCAACCAGTTTATCGGTCAATTCATCCAGACCTTCACTGACCTTTTCATCTTTTTTCACTTCAGCTTCTTCCGGGCTCAAGCTTTCCTGCTCTTTCTTAATCAGTTTGACTTGCTTGATAGTTTGATTGCCTTCAATTGGGATTTCTTTATCCAGAATTGGCTTATCTTTATCAGCGGCTGAATGATCAAGATTTTCTATCAGCTTCGGGGTCGCCTGCTGGAGCAGGTCAACGGCTTTTTCATAGGCAGCATATGGCGACAAACCTAGATCCTGATGCTGCTGTAGATACTGACGGGCATGAGAGAATACTTCTTGTGCTTTCTGGTTCACATCATTCACAAAGCGATGACTATAGACTGCACCAATACCTGCACTCGCCAATGGAGTCAATTTGGTTAGCTGCTCTAATAAAGATAGTTTCGGGAAATGGTTCATCCATTCCCACTTCATGCTACCATCCTGATTGCTGAGCCATTTTTTCAGTGTTTCCACATCATTGCTTGATCCAAGCATAGTCTGCAACTGGGAAAGGTCATGTGTTTTCAAAGTACTGCTCAGCGCTTTAAGCCCCATCAACAGCGCCTGTTTTTCTGCAATCAGACTGAGATCAATCTGTCTAAAGATATGCTGTACAATTTCCTGATCGTCTTCCTTGCTCAGGTCAAAACCATAAGAACGTCCCACTTGATAGATAGTACGCAGTGCCATCAGTAAAGAAGCTGGAATATCAATCGCAGTTCCCAATACCCCAGTGACACCACTTACAGCGCCTTGTACCGTCGCCATCCATTTATTTTGTTCAGCAAATGCCTGAGAAATGCGTTGAGAACGCGTAGTGTCCTGAGTTAGTTCTTCCAGATCCTTCGCCCCTGCTTCATTCAGGATGGCATCAACCGAACTCATCTGGTTGCTGAACTGATTCAGGTGATTATAAAAGTAGTCAGATACTTTGTCGGCCAGCTGGGGAGAAACAAAATGCGCGACATTATTCACGGTATTAAAACGACGGCCCAGCAGCTGACGGGAAACATTTGGAAGATGTTCGCGTAGCATGTCTTTGGGATTTTCATATTTTTTTGAAGCAAAAGGGCTTTTGACTTTTGCCGAGCCGTCAACAGCATGATCGGTATTGAAGGTTTTAGTCACAGAATCTGGTGCAACATGATTTAACAGTTCCAAACCTGTTGAACTGAACTTTTTCGCCACTCCAAAGGCATTCGAAATCAGACCATTAGATTGTTTATTATTAGCATTTACCATTTTTTACCTCAGCATACACGTGCTTGTATTTGGTATAAATACTAGGTGTAGTCAGCATTTATCTCAACCTTATTCTGTTTCATTTAGTAAAAGCTCTACACAGTACTTTATAAATTCAACCTACTGTCACACGGCATAACATTTGCCATAAGATTTCAAAAATCTTTCTGCTATGATGTTCTGCATTGTGAAATAGGGGTTAGCGCTATATTTTGCTGTCTTATCAACGCCAGATATCTCCCGCTGCCCCAGAGATAAACTATAAGGATCTGTAGATGAAACGTGTTGTCATCACTGGTATGGGTATTAACTCGTGCATTGGTAATACATTAGAGGATGTGAATCACTCTTTACAAAACGGGATTTCAGGAACACGTTTTAATCCGACTTATGCTGAACTGAATTTCAAGAGCCATGTTAGCGCTGCTGCTGAACAGGATTTTGATGGTATTGACCGTAAGCTGAAACGCTTTATGGGCGTGTGTGCAATGTATGCCTACAATGCTGCTGTGGCTGCTGTTGAACACGCTGGCTTAAAACAGGAAGATCTGGCGAATAATCCACGTTATGGTATTGCGGGTGGTTCAGGTGGCAACTCGACAGCATCTGTAGTAGAAATGACAAAATTGCTGGAAGAAAAAGGTGCGCGTAAAGTTGGCCCATTCTTCGTCCCACGTAACATGTCAAATACCATTACTGCGAACGTCGGTGTGGCATTCAAATTACAAGGGATTGCACACTCGATTACCAGCGCCTGCGCAACTTCTGCCGATGCCATTGGTTATGCTTACAACCTGATTCAATTAGGCAAACAGGATTTAATGCTTGCCGGTGGTGGTGAAGAAGATCACTGGTCTCAAAGCCTGCTGTTTGATGCGATGGGTGCATTGTGCTCTAAATACAACGACACACCTGAAACAGCTTCTCGTCCATATTCAGCAGACCGTGACGGTTTCGTGATTGCTGGTGGTGGCGGTTTTGTGGTGCTTGAGTCACTGGAACATGCTCAGGCACGTGGCGCGAATATTCTGGCTGAAGTTGTGGCTTATGCAGCTAACTCTGATGGTGCTGACATGGTTGCTCCATCTGGCGAAGGTGCAACACGTTGTATCCTGATGGCTCTAGAAGAAGCTAAACAGCATGGCGTAGATAAAATTGACTATGTGAATACACATGGTACTTCTACTCCAGCGGGTGATGTTACTGAACTTAAAGCCATGGCACGTGCCTTCGGTGAAGGTCAGGTTCCTCCACTCAGCTCAACTAAATCTATGACAGGTCACAGCTTAGGTGCTGCAGGTGTACAGGAAGCAATCTACTCTATCCTGATGATGCAAAATGACTTTATTGCACCAAACATCAACGTGACTGAACTGGATGAAGGCGCAAAACCATTTGATATCGTACTTGAAAAACGTGACGCAAAATTGAATACTGTGATGAGTAACAGTTTCGGTTTCGGCGGCGTAAATGCTTGTCTCGTTTTCAAAAAATGGGAAGGCTAAGCCGCCCATTTTAGGGTGACTTGATGGATGCTCCTTCTGATGCTTTCTTGTGGGTAAAAGCATTACATATTATTGCTGTGGTTTGCTGGTTCGCTGCTTTGTTCTATCTGCCACGGCTTTATGTCTACCATGCCATGAGTGAAGATGTCGTAAGTCATCAACGCTTTGAAATTATGGAACGCAAGCTGTATCGCGGGATTATGTGGCCAGCCATGGTCGCCACGCTGATAACAGCACACTTTCTAGTCGATTGGGGTGATGCAACGCGTCATTACCATGAAGCCTTATGGTTCTATCTGAAAGTCGGCCTGGTTGGCTTGCTAGTCATTTACCATTTGATATGTGGTTATTATCGTAAGAAACTGATGGAAAATGCCCATTACAAGTCACACAAGTTCTGGCGCTTCTTTAATGAAATGCCAACGCTGATTTTATTTGCTGTGGTGATTTTAGTGGTTGTAAAACCTACTTTCTAAAATTCCCTAAAATTAAAAAATCCCCGATTGATCGGGGATTTTTTATGTCTGCACTTTATTCTCCGGAGAGAATTTGCTGATGTTTACGAAGACGTGGTTTATACAAAGTATGATAGGTAGTAAACAGAATCACCAACCACAGCGGACTAATCATCAGTGCCTTCATGGTATCTGCTTCCAGACTTAAAACAATTAAGGCAAAGAACAAGAAGATCAACACCAGATAGGACATCCAGATTCCGCCCGGCATCTTGAAGGTCGAAGTGGCATGTTTTTCAGGTTGCTGTTTACGGTAACGGATATAACACACCATAATCAGCCCCCAGATACTGATAAACAGAATCACACAGAGTGAGCTGGCCAGCGTAAAGGCTTCCATCGTGTTCGGCACAAAATACTGGAAAGCTGCACCCGCCATAATAAAGGCACAGGAAAATAACAGACCTTTAGCCGGAACTGCACGACTTGAAAGCTCAGCCAAAGCCTGGGGTGCCTGACCATCACGTGCCAGACCAAACAGCATCCGGCTGGTAGAGAACACGCCACTGTTCATGGAAGACATTACAGAAGACAGCACCACCAGATTCATGATAATGGCTGATACGGGAATACCGGCATGCAAGAAAAGAGTCACAAAAGGACTTTGATCAGCAGGAATTTCTACCCACGGCGTTACAGACATAATCACCAGCAGAGACAATACATAGAACAGGATGATTCGTGTAGGAATCGCATTCACTGCTTTAGGCAAGTTCTTTTCCGGATCCTTGGTTTCAGCCGCCATCGTACCCAGCAGTTCCACACCTACGAAAGCAAACATCGCAATCTGGAAGCCGGCAAGAAAGCCCATAGTGCCCTTAGGGAACATACCATTATAGGCCCAGACATTGGTCAGGCTGGCAGCCGATCCACTTGGTGCCTGGAAGTCGCTGAAGATCATATATCCGCCAATCACAATCAGGCCCAGAATCGCCAGAATTTTAATCAGGGCGAACCAGAACTCGATTTCACCAAACAGCTTCACGGTCAGCAGGTTAATTCCCAGTACCAGCAATACACAGCCCGCACTGATCATGGCCTGCCCCATGGGTGTAAAAGCCATATCGGGTGGCAGCCAGAAATTCAGATAATTGATAATTGCCGCTAAGTCGGCAATACCGACCAGAATCCAGCCCAGCCAGTACGACCAGCCAATATAATAGCCAGCCCCCGGACCAATCAGGTCATGCGCCATATCAATGAAGGATTTATAGTGCAAATTGGATAACAGGATTTCCCCTAATGCACGCATCAGGAAAAAGAACATGGCTCCAATAATCATATATATAAACAAGATTGAAGGCCCTGCCAGTGCAATCGTTTTACCAGAACCCATGAACAGGCCTGTACCAATGGCACCACCAATGGCAATTAACTGCAAATGGCGGTTAGAGAGCTTACGTTGTAATTCATGGGGAGATGATGATGCATCATCTTTAGAAGAGACTGTATTCATATTCGGTTCCTTTTTCACATCAAGCCTTCGCTTATCTGATCGGATTTCTTCCTGAAATCCTGATTGCAGATGCAGTTTCATTTAATGGATTAAATGATCAGGCCTGATATGCTTACAAAATCAAGTTGGGAGATATAAAAATCTGAAACAACTTAAGGGAGCGCTGCAATCACTGCAATTTCAATTAACCAGGCGGGATTCACCAAATCCGCCTGAATGGTTGCGCGTGCTGGTGTACCACATCCCTCGAGCCATTCAATCCAGAGCGCATTGACGGTTTGAAAGTCTTCCAGGTTTTTAACAAAGAGCTGTGCAGATAACAGACGGCTTTTGTCTGTACCTGCCAGTTTAAGGAGTTGATCAATCTTCATGAGCACTTCACGTGTTTGACCATGAATATCCAGACTGATGCTGTCAGGCACCTGCCCTGACAAATACACGGTTTGATTATGAATGGTGACAGCACTCATCACCTGATTGCTGTTCAAACGCTGAATATCTATATGTTCCGTCATAATTTTATCCTCTCTTATTTCTAATATTTGTTTAATCTTAAACTTTCAATCTGCACGGGCACACGTTGGGTGATGGCACACATCAGCTCATAGCCAACCGTACCCGAACCCGCGGCTACTTCATCAATCGGTAATACTGTGCCGTGAATGGATTGTCCCCACAGCACAACTTCGCTACCAATCTGTGCATCCGGGACAGAATCCAGATCAACCGCCAGCATATCCATACTGACGCGACCAATCGTTTGGGTTCGAATCCCATCTACCAAAACCGGTGTTCCAGTTTGTGTGATTCGCTGATAACCATCCGCATAACCACAGGCCACAATTCCAATCTGCATATCCTGCCCAACTATAAAAGTAGAGCCATAACCGATGCTGTCTCCTGCCCGAACCTGCTGAATTGCGATCAGTTCGCTACGCAGAGTCATGGTCGGCTTTAAGTTCCAGTGATCAATCGTATGGGCGGGATAGTCAGGTGAACTGCCGTAAAGCATGATGCCGCTACGTACAATGTCTGACTGTATATGCTGATGATGGCGCAGAATGGCGGCACTATTGCTGAGTGAGGTTTTGCCCGGCAGATTTTGAATGGTTTCGATAAAGACCAGTTGTTGATGTTCAATACCTTCCTGTCCAAGTCGCATGCCATCCGCATCGGAAAAATGTGTCATATGACTAATAGAGCGTACTTGCTGAATATTTTTTAATTCCTGAAAAGCGGAAGGATACTGCTCAGGTAAAAAACCGAGCCGGTTCATTCCGCTATTCATTTTTAAAAAGACATCAAACTGTACGTCTGGCTGTAATTGGACAAAGGTTTTTAACCATTCCAGTTGATGCTGGGCATGAATTGCAAAACCCATCTCATACTTGGCGCAGTCGAATAAATCTTCAAAGCCAAAAATGCCTTCCAGCAACAATAAGGGCTTGTCACAGCCCAAGGCACGCAAACGCTTTCCTTCAGTAAGATCCAGAAAGGCAAAACCATCAGCACTTTTTAATGCGGCATAAACCCGCTCTATGCCGTGCCCATAGGCATCAGCTTTAACTACTGCAAAGACCTGGCTTTGAGGTGCGCAGGAATGTGCAACTTGCAGGTTATGTTGCAATGCCTGTTGATGAATAACCGCGTGTATTGGACGTGGCATAAATTTCTTCCCTGAAACTGATAATCCTTAAAAGCTTAAGCAACCTGCTGATAACGATTCAGCGACAAGCCTTCAGTACTAATTTCAGGTGCTTGACCCAGTACCAAATCACTGATCAGCTTTCCTGAGCCACATGCCATGGTCCAGCCCAGCGTACCGTGTCCGGTATTCAGGAACAGATTGTTAAAGCGTGTCGGTCCAATAATTGGTGTGCTATCTGGAGTCATTGGACGTAAGCCGGTCCAGAAACTGGCCTGCGCCATGTCACCACCCGGGAACAGGTCACGAGTGACCATTTCCAAGGTTGCACGGCGATCCTCATTCAGGCCCAAATTAAAGCCTGTTAGCTCTGCCATACCACCGACACGGATACGCTGATCAAAACGAGTCAATGCAATCTTGTAAGTTTCATCCAGCACAGTCGATTGTGGTGCATGAGTCTGATCCACAATTGGAATGGTCAATGAATAACCTTTGACTGGATATACCGGCAGATCCAGGTGTAACGGCTTCAGAAAATCACGGGAATAGCTGCCGAAAGCCAGTACATATCTATCTGCGGTCAACACCTGACCATTGACCAGTACACCTTTAATCTGGTCGCCTTCAAATAGCAGTTTTTCAACATGCTGGTTAAACTTGAATTGTACGCCCATGCCTTTGGCGTAATTGGCCAGTGCATTGGTAAACAGGTAGCAATCACCGGTTTCATCATTTGGCAGATGCAAACCACCCACCAGTTTATCTTTAGCTTCTGCCAGTGCCGGTTCAACTTTGGCTAGCTGCTCACGATCCAGCAACTCAAAATCCACGCCGGTTTCTTTCAGCACTTCGATATCACGTTGCACTGCATCGAGCTGTGCTTCCTTACGGAAAATCTGCAACGTTCCTTTAGAACGGTTTTCATAAGAGATGCCGATATCACGACGTAGATTACGTAAACAGTCACGGCTATATTCAGCGACCCGCACCATACGTTCTTTATTCACTGCATAATGCTGAGCATTACAGTTTTTCAGCATCTGGGCCATCCACTGTAGCTGCCACAGACTACCATCAACATTAATAGCCAATGGTGCATGATGCTGAAACATCCACTTCACTGCTTTAAATGGAATGCCAGGTGCTGCCCACGGTGTCGAATAACCAGGAGAAATCTGGCCTGCATTGCCAAAACTGGTTTCTTCAGCTGGACCTGCCTGACGATCAAGGACAGTCACTTCTGCTCCCTGCTGCGCAAGATAGTAGGCACTTGTTACACCAATGACACCACCACCTAATACAATTACGCGCATGACATTACCCTCAATGACATTTATAGTTTATTTCACCAGTATATTTTTGGATCAATAGTGAATTTCACTGTTTTAAACTGATATATTCAGCAAATCCACTAGATTTTTCGCGTCATTTTTAAAAATTAAGGGAATAATAGATGCGTAAATTAGACCGCATTGATCGCATGATTTTAGATATCCTGCAGCGCGATGGGCGCATTGCAATCAGTGAACTCGCCTCCCGAGTCAACCTCTCCACCACACCCTGTTCCGAGCGGGTCAAGCGACTGGAACGCGATGGAATCATCATGGGTTACCATGCCCGGCTCAATCCGGAAAAACTGGAAAAGAACCTGCTGGTGTTTCTGGAAATCAAACTTTCTGCCAAATCGGGCGATGTATTTGAACAGGTCGCGCGTGACTTAAGTGAAATTCCTGAAGTACTGGAATGTCATCTGATCTCGGGAGATTTTGATTATCTGGTGAAAGCACGCCTAAAGGAAATGAGTGCTTACCGGCGTCTGCTTGGGGATTTATTAAAAAAGCTCCCCTCTTCTGCTTCCTCACATAGTTATGTGGTTATGGAAGAAGTAAAGGAAAGTTCATATCTGGATGTAGGAATCTAATTCTGACAAGGGTTCAAGTGGTAGATACAACAAAACCCCATAAGGGGCTTTGTTGTGAACCGTTTATCTGAATTAGATAAGTTTAAAATAAAATTTTATTATTTATATTGATGATTATCTAAAACTAGGCAGGAATACGTAGTACCTGACCCGGGAAAATATCATCCGCATTTTTTAGTAAAGGGCGATTTGCCTCGAAAATCTTGTTGTACTGGTTGGCATCACCATAAAATTCTTTCGAAATTTTAGATAAGGTATCACCCGATTTAACCGTATAGAACTTACTTTGAGGTTCCGGATTCGCTACAGTCAGCTGGTCATCTACTTTAGCAACATGATCAACATTTCCTACTGCTAAAATAATCTTTTCACGATCCGCCTGACTTTGTACCTGTCCGCGTACGGTTGCCAGATCTGAGGTTGAGTTATAGCTGATCGACAATCCTGTAATTGGCAGTCCTAGGCTTTTAACATGGCCTAATAATTTGTTCGCTATTTCCTGTGCAGAAGGTTCAGCCGATGCTGCTTTAGGTGCAGCGGCAGGTGCCTGTTGAGTTGCTGCCGGTGTTTGTTGTGGCTCCGCAGCTGCAGTGTTCTTTTTACCAATGCCTTTTACAAAATCAAAAAGACCCATAGTGGACTCCATTCTTGTTATTCATCAGATCATTCTTATTTGTACAAGGAAAGCAGCAGATACAAAGTTAGTCATTGGTAAGCAAAAGGTTATCGATTGTAAAATCACCCTATCTCTATTCTATAGGTACAAAAAAACCACCTTGCGGTGGTCTTTAGGTTCAGCAAAGCTGAAAATCAGTATTAACCAAGTTTTTTAGTAACATAGTCAATAGCAGATTGAACAGTTGTGATTTCATTAGAATCTTCATCAGGAATAGTGATGTCGAAGTCATTTTCGAAAGACATAACAAGTTCAACTAGGTCTAGAGAGTCAGCACCTAAGTCATCCATGAAAGATGCTTCGTTTTTAATCTCTTCGACTTTGATACCAAGTTGTTCTGCAACCGCTTGTTTAACGCGTTGTTCGATATCGCTCACAGGAATTCTCCTCATTGCTTGTGGCGTTTTTAATGCCGTTAGTTTAATTGAATCTATAAAATTTGGAAAGTTAATACATGTGCCGTTTAGCTCATGTATAAACCACCATTAACGTGAATGACTGTACCTGTAATGTAACTGGCTTTGTCCGATGCCAGGAAACTTACGGCATTCGCGATATCTTGTGGATCACCTAAACGGTTTAAAGCCACTTGATCACTCATTTTTTTGCGAATTTCTTCACTTAACTGTTCAGTCATTTCAGTTGCGATAAAGCCAGGTGCAACAGCATTGACTGTAATCTGACGACTACCCATTTCTTTAGCCAGACTGCGACCAAATGCTTCAATACCTGCTTTGGCAGCTGAATAGTTCGCCTGACCTGGGTTAGCAAAATGCGCCACCACAGAACTGATATTAATGATACGGCCGAAACGTGCCTTGGTCATACCTTTCAGCACACGTTTAGATAAACGATAAACGGCTTTCAGATGGATGTTTAAAATATCATCCCAGTCGTCTTCCGACATGCGTAATAACAGGTTGTCTTTGGTAATACCGGCATTATTCACCAGTACCAGCACAGGACCATAGTTTTGCTCAATATCGCTGACCAGTGCATCAATCGCAGCACCATCACGTACATCTAGAACTTTACCGGCACCATTTTCAGCAAATTGTGCGTTAAGTTTCTCTGCACCCGCTTCAGAAGTCGCAGTACCTACGACAAAATAACCGTCTTGAATTAATTGTTGTGCAATTGCAGCACCAATGCCGCGGCTTGCACCTGTCACCAAGGCAACTTTACGTTCCTGTGTCATGCAATTTTCCCTTCTGCCACCAATACGGTGTTCAACGCATCTTCCAGACGAGATTGAGTATCTAATGGAAGTGCTTTTTCGATATTCGGTAAACGTTTTGCCATATTGGCCAGTACATTACCTGGGCCACATTCTACAATGTACTCAACGCCTTCATCTTGAAGGAATTGTAGTGTTTTAGTCCATTGTACTGACTCATACAGCTGCTCAGTCAAAGCCTGACGAAGTTCAGTCACGTTCGCAGCTGCTTTTGCGCCTACATTTTGTAATACAGGTATGCGTGGCATCTCAATGGCAGTTTGTTCCAAAGCTGTTGCAAACTGCTCAGCGGCAGGTTTCATCAGTGAACAATGTGAAGGAACTGAAACTGGCAGTGCAATCGCTTTACCGCCATTTTCTTTGGCCAGTACCATCACGGCTTCTACGCGTTCTTTATTACCAGCAACTACGACTTGCCCCTGAGCATTATAGTTGGCTGCTTCAACTGAACCTTCGCCTGCTGCTGTTGCTTGTGCACAAAGCTCGATCACTTTGGCATCATCTAGACCCAGAATCGCCGCCATTGCACCTACGCCTTGAGGTACAGCAGTTTGCATCAACTTACCACGCAGGTTCACTAGCTTGACTGCATCACCCAGACTTAAAGCACCCGCTGCAACTAACGCGCTGTATTCACCGAGTGAATGGCCCGCCATATATTTTGGTGCTACTCCACCCAGCTCTAACCATACACGCCATAAAGCGATTGATGCTGTTAATAGTACCGGTTGAGTAAATTCGGTTTGATCCAGACCTTCACCCGTCTGTGCAATCTGCCACAGATCAAAACCCACCGCTTCAGATGCTTCAGCAAATGTATCGCGGATACCACTAAACTGTTCTGCAAGTTCAGCGAGCATGCCGACTTTTTGTGAACCCTGACCTGGGAACACAAATGCAGTTTTAGTTGCTTGAGCTGCTTGTTCGAGTTGTTTAGCAGACATAAATAAAATCCTTTCATTCAAGAGGTGCGAATCTTTTCTTAGACCTGAAAATTAGCCGATCAGATCACCTTACCCATTGTGGAGCGCAATTTAACACGTAATTTTGGCTTGGGTAATTGCCAAATACAACAAAAACCGCGACTTCACATGACGACCGCAAAACCTGGAGATAAAATCAGGCATAAAAAAAGGGAGCTTAACGCTCCCATTTTTTCTACTAAGCTTTAACGCTTAATACATCATCAATTATTCAGCAGATGCTTTAGCGAATAATTGACGACCACGGTAGATACCATCTTTAGATACGTGGTGACGACGATGAGTTTCACCAGTAGTTTGGTCTACAGTTAATGCATTCTCAGTTAAAGCGTCATGTGAACGGCGCATGTCACGGCGAGAGCGACTTTTACGGTTTTGCTGAACGGCCATGATGGCTCCTTACAAATATCGAAAAAATGGATCAGAACAAATTCGATTGTCTTATACGCATGAGTATAACACAAAAATTAGTTAAGTTTACCCTTCAAAGCTGCCAAAACTTCAAACGGATTATCCCGTTTTTCTTCAACAACTTCTTCTGCGGCAGGTTGATGCTTATGCTCACAAACGTCATGCTTAGGAGACAGCGGCATCAACAATAACAATTCATCTTCTATCAGTGCGAGCAAGTCAGCGGTGGCAGGTGCATCATATGAACCTTTCGTCGTTGCTTCACTTTCACCTAAGACGATGAAATCAGCATCCTCATCCAAGCGCTCTATCAGTGACTCATCATCCACCAGAGCTAGATGAAAATCTGAAACGAGTTCGATTTCAACGGTCTCCAGACAACGCTGGCATTCCATTGGAACTTTCGTTTCAACATGACCATCCAACCATGCAATGCGATGATAGGCATCCATTGATAGCTTACAGTCTATGTTAATCAATTGATCATCAATTGATCCAACAGCTTCACGAGCAATACGAACAAAGCGAGATAAAGGCAGTTGACCTGACCATTTAAAGCCCTGTTCAGCCCATTTAAACGGCTCAATCTGTGCCGGAAAGGTATTTGCTGACATAATTAAGGCGGCAATTCTACAAATTCATCAGAACTCTGTCAAAGATTAAGATACAATTTTGTACTTATTTTTAGACAGACCAATTGGGTAATTTCAGTCATGCATCTGTTGCAGCCGCAAACAGAAGTGAATGTTTCATCACTCGTTAGCACACTTTCAACCTCCGATTCTGACAGCTCACTACAGCAAGTGCAACGCTTACCGTGGGCGAATTTATCCTCAGAAGCGGAACAGGTTGATTGGCTCATCTTACACTTTAATCACTGGTTTTCCCACCTAAATGTCACTTTAGTCCGTGGTGATTTTGAACCGGAGTATTTCCCGGCAACAAAAGATAGCCCTGCCCAGATCCAGTTTGCGCATGGCTTCTTTAATAGTGCTCTGCATGAAATCAGTCACTGGACTATTGCCGGTGACAAGCGCCGTCTGCTGCCAGATCTGGGCTACTGGTATGCGCCAGATGGCCGTACCCAGGAACAGCAGGCATTATTTGAGCAGGTCGAAATCAAGCCACAAGCGATTGAATGGATGTTCTCCAAAGCATTTGGCCGTAAGTTCCGTGTGTCTCTGGATAATTTAACCGGTGATGGTGGCGATGGTTCCAGCTTTAAAGATAATGTCTATACCCAGGTGCAACGCTATTTTAGTGGTGAAGCCAAACTGCCACGTGATGCCAAACGCTTCATTGATTGTATCTGTGTCTGCATCCGTGCGGGCAAAAGTTTACAATCTGATGAATTTCAACGTGAAATGCTTGATTAAATTACACAAATCTACCTGTTTGTCATTGTTACTTTATACAAAGGCATTTCATAATAAGTTTAAGGCAGGTTGGAAGGAATATTTATGCTGCATTTACGTGTACACCCAGATAATCCGCAAGCTCGTTTGATCAGTCAGGCGGTAGAACGTATTCGTGCCGGTGATGTTGTGGTTTATCCGACCGATGCAGCCTATGCAATTGGCTGCCAGATTGGTAATAAACATGCGATGGAGCGAATCGCGCAGATTCGTGGTCTAGGACCTAAGCACCAATATGCCATTATCTGCTGTGACTTATCCGATCTTGCGACTTATGCTAAAGTCGACAATGCCGTCTATCGTTTGCTGAAAAATAATACACCTGCTGTGACCACGTTTATTCTTCCGGCAACCAGCGAAGTGCCTAAACGTTTAATGCATCCAAAGAAAAAAACCATTGGTTTGCGTATCCCTACCAATCCTGTGTGCCAGATGCTGCTTCAAGAGCTGGGCGAACCTTTATTAACCTCTACCCTGATTCTTCCAGACCACACCGATCCTCTTGATGATCCTTATGACATTGAAATGCAACTCGGCAAACGGATTGATGTCTTTATTGATAGTGGTCTAGGAACTTTAAGTACGACTTCTATTGTGGATTTATCAGGAGATCAGCCTGAAGTGATCCGTCGTGGTGTCGGTGATGTAAGTGCTTTTGAATAATTAAGAGGTCTTAATCCAGTTTCAGGAGGAAATAAAGTGAATCTGTTTTATCTCCTGCTGAACTTGGATGAATTTCCTGCCAATCATCTAATCTATGCCGAACTGCCTTGGACACTCGAATCCAAGGCAATATCTATCGATAAAAATTCCAAGCCAGAATTAAATCTGAATATCAACAATATTGAATACTCATACTTTCTTGAGATCGCGATGGCAAGAAAGCTTTTACAAGTTTATTCAACGAACAATGTTTGTCTGGCAGATACCTGCCAACGTGTCATCGAATATGTATTGCGAGAGCAGAATTAAAATAACCTGATCACGCATGCCAAGATTTAATAGCTCGCTGCACGATCCTGAGTAGATGTACTGACCGCTGGTGCAACCGAAGGAACCTGATTATTCAAACTTGGCATTGGGGGTAACGGATCACCTTCTTTATAATGTTTTAACTGCAAGAAGTTTGGACATTCCGACAGTTTTTGCTGATGAGTTGCAAGTTCAGCACCAAACCTGTTTTTGACTGAAACATGAAAAGTGATTTGATCCTCTTCAAGCACATTCAATAACGCAGTCCGGGCTTTGGATTCCATAGTCCTAAAAGAATCAATGGAATTACAGCTCATGGTTTTGACCATCGCAGTAACACCATCGGGTAAATCTTTACCCGTATAAAGCGTATTACGCATATAGAAACGAATATGAGGGTACTGGTCCAGTACGCTAAAATCCAGTTTCATGGCCTGCATCACTGGTTTAGCCTGCTCAACAAAGCCGGAAAAACCGCCAGACTTCAAATTGGTACGCATTTCATTTTCAAGCTGCATGAGCTGATATTGAGGATAGCCCCAGAATACCCCTAAGCCGATGACGCCGATTAACACAAGTATGATTGGCATTTTTATAATTAACCTGATCTATGATTATTATTTATCAATATTTTTTTGGCTATATTAGTTTATTTTTTAGGCGATAGATAACTGTTTTTTCTTATTTTTATCACATGTTTCCTGATGAGCTTCCACTCAGTCACTATTTAATAGGTGCTGAGAATCTTTTAAAAATTTTCTATATGAAGTTACAGTTTCTTAAGCCACCCAGACTATATTGCATTTAATTTTAGCTAATATGCTGTTTAATATCAGACTTGTGCGTTTTACCCAATTAAAAAAATAAAATTTCTCCTAAAATAAATATGGTTTTTTTGCTTTTGAATGCATATCTATTTTATTTAACGACAATTTTCCAGTACAATGCCAACTACCAAATTATGTGCTTTTTCTCCTGACAAGAGCTCGGGGAATAAGCCATTTCATGCCTTTGAAAATTCGCGTGGCTTATAATTGTAATGACTCAAATGCCCCATAACGCTATGGAATCTGCTCCAAACATCCGGGTTCTGGATGAATGGCAAAATACGATTCCAGAGGATCTGTATATTCCTCCGGCAGCGTTTGAAATTCTGTTAGAACATTTTGAAGGCCCCCTCGACTTTTTAATTTACCTGATCCAGAAAAATGGTTTTGACCTGTTGCAGGTTGATATCGCGCCGATTGCCTCCCAATATCTGTCCTATATGGATGCGATGAAATCCCTGAATATTGAGCTGACTGCGGATTATATGGTGATGGCTGCTTTACTGGCCGATCTCAAATCCCGTTTATTACTGCCTAAACCGAAAAGCGTGGCTGTGGTTGAACAGGATCCGAAACAGGATCTAATTGAGCGTCTGGAAAATTATTTAAGAATCAAGCAGGCTGCAGAACGTCTGGGTCAGATGACAATTCTGGAACGTGATACCTTTCAGACCAATGTTCACCTGGGTGAGTTTATCCAGCCGAATGAAGGTCATAGTGCCGATCTGCTGCGTGATGCCTTGCTTTGTGTCTTTAACCGTCCTGAACCGGTCATTCATCAAGTGCAACAGGAGCCTGTTTTACTGGAAGAGCGGATTGCCTATATTGAAAGCCGTCTGGAATCTGGTGAAGTCTTGTCCTTTGATCATTTACTCAAGCCAAGTCAGGGACGCATGGGTGTAGTCGTGACCTTTATGGCCGTACTAGAACTTACCCGCCAGCAAAAAATTCAAATTATTGCCTCAGGCATTGAGGCACCGCTCGCAATTCAAGGAGCACACGCATGAACACAGAACATAATATCTCCTTGTCTGCGGAAGATAATCTGCATGAAATTCTGATGCAGCTGGAAGCGATTATTTTTGCCAGTGATTCCCCTGTTTCCTTAGCTCGACTGAAAGAAGCATTTCAGGATCGCTATAGCAAGCAGGAGCTGCGCCAGTATTTACAGCAGCTTTCCATGCTGATGCATGGCCGTTCTATTGAACTGGTTGAAACTGTGCAAGGTTACCGTTTTCAAGTGCGTGTAAAATATCGTAATATTATTGCACAGACCTGGCCTGAGCGACCGACACGCCTGTCACCTTCATTACTGGAGATGCTTGCGGTGATTGCTTATCATCAGCCAGTGACCCGAGCTGATATTGAACAAATTCGTGGTGTCACGAATAACAGTCAGATTTTGCGTACGCTGTTTGACTGGAACTGGATTAAAGAATCCGGCTTTCGTGAACTCCCTGGAAGACCTGCGTTGTTAGTGACAACGCCACAATTTTTAAATGCGTTTGGCTTAAATTCTTTAGGCCAATTGCCTCCCCTGCAGGATGCCAAGGAAGCTTTTATGGCGCTCGATGCGAATGCACCGAAGTCATAAATAGGTGAACTGTTGAATAATTATTTCTAAGGTTATGCTGTCATGAGTGAAAAGTTGCAAAAGGTGCTTGCACGTGTTGGTTTGGGTTCTCGCCGTTATATGGAAGAAGTCATTGCCGCAGGTCGTGTAAGTGTGAATGGGCAGATTGCCCAAGTGGGTGAACGAATCGAACCAGGTGATGAGCTTCGCATCGATGGTCGTAAAGTGCAGTTCCAGATTGAAGACGAAATCCGTCGTCGTGTCCTGATTTATTACAAGCCAGAAGGCGAAATCTGTTCACGTAATGATCCTGAACAGCGTCCAACAGTATTTGACAACCTCCCATCAATTCAAGGCGATCGCTGGGTCATGGTCGGCCGTCTGGATATTAACTCGACCGGTCTGTTACTGTTCACAAATGACGGTGAACTGGCGAATCGTTTAATGCACCCATCCAATGAAATTGAACGTGAATATGCGGTTCGTGTCATGGGTGAAGTGACTCCACAACTGAAAAACAACATGCTGAAAGGCGTGGTGCTAGATGATGGTCCTGCGAAGTTTGAATCATTCTCTGAACTGGGTGGTGACGGGATCAACCGTTGGTATCAGGTAGTAGTGAAAGAAGGTCGTAACCGTGAGGTTCGTCGTATCTTTGAATCACAAGGCCTGAAAGTCAGCCGCTTGTTACGTACCCGTTACGGTACCGTGATTCTGCCACGTGAACTTCGTACAGGTCGCTGGATTGAACTGGATAAACAGGATATCGACAACCTGACCAAATCAGTTGAACTGAAACCGCGTCAAGGTACTGGCTTATTCGGTATGGCGAAACGTCGTAACGAACGTATGCAGGAAAAACCAATGGCTGCGCGCCGTGGTGGTTACCTGCGTCAGCAACGCCGTGATACCGATGAGCAGCCACAATACAACAACCGTGAACGTCGCGATGATCAGGGCTTTGGTCGTCGTGAAAACCAGAATGGTACCCAGTTTGCACGTCGTGACAACCGTGAAGACAACCAGTTTGGTCGCCGCGAAAACCGTGAAGGTAATGCATCACGCGGTTTATATGGCGTCAACAAAGGCTTCAAAAAGTTCTAGGCTTTAAATAAGATAGAGTCACTTCGGTGGCTCTTTTTTTTGCAAGAACAATAATAATGACCCAATATTATCATCCGGTGGCACCTCAGGCTTCCCGGCTTTATGGTTTCTACATACTAATGCTAGTTCATTTTATGCTGGTTCATTACAGCATCTGGCAAAGAGCAGATCATCAGCGCAGCTCCATCCCTTTCAGCGATATTCATTTTCTTCGTGATTTCAGTATGCAGCCTCTAAAAATACTGGATTCATGGACCTGTATACTGATCGGTTCCTCTCTGTTATTGGTACTGGTAGTCCATATTATAAAAACAAATCGGATATTGGTCATTTCTGAGCATGATATTGTTTGGTCTCTCTTTGGTCATCCTTACAGCAAGATATGCAAACTCAGTGAAGTTCAGAAGGTTGAATATATCATGATTCCTCCTGCAGATCAGCAGCAGACTGGGCTGCTCCGCTTCCATACAGCCGCACAGGATCATGATCTTAACCTTAGTCTGTTCAGTACAGCCGACCAGAATCTGATACATATGCAGCTATCTCACTTGTTTCCTGAAAACATCGTTCAGTCATAAAAAATGCCCAACAATGTGGGCATTATATTTGGAACTTAAAATATTATTGTGGAATCCCTTGCGGAATAGCACCAAGTAAACGCTTGGTATATTCATGCTGTGGCGATTGATACAGGTCATCTGAGTTGGCAATTTCCACCAGATCACCATGATTTAGCACCATAATCTGATCAGAAATATATTTCACTACTGATAAATCATGCGAAATAAAGATATAACTCAGACCAAACTCATCCTGTAAATCCTGCAATAAGTTCAGCACCTGTGCCTGTACCGATACATCCAGTGCGGACACGGATTCATCACAGATCAGGATTTCAGGCTTTAAGGTCAGACAGCGTGCAATTGCAATCCGCTGACGCTGACCACCTGAGAACTCATGCGGATAGCGATAGAAAGCTTGAGCCGGCAAGCTGACCCGTTCCAGCAGATCCAGTGCCATCTGTTTACGTTCTGCATCATCCTTACCGATATGATGAATCTGCATCGGCTCCATCAGGATTTGTCCCACGGTAAAACGCGGATTCAGCGAAGCATACGGATTCTGGAAAATGATCTGGATTTTACGCTGATAGGCTGTAAACTCTTTTTCAGTCATCGACAAGATATCTTTGCCCTGAAACAACGCCTTGCCGCCTGTGGCCTGCTGTAGACGCATCAAGAGTAAACCAATCGTGGTTTTACCAGAACCTGATTCACCAACCAGTCCTAAGGTTTTGCCTTTAGCCAGCTGAAAAGACACCCCTTTCACGGCCTGAAATTCATCTTTGCCAAATAGGCCTTTACGGCTATAGAAGGATTTTTTCAGATCGCGTACATCCAGAATGATCTCTTCATTACCTTTTAAACCACGAGAACGCTCCTGTTTTAGCGGAGCGTTCGCATGCAGGTCATGTGCCAGACTATCCTGTTTCATAAAGTCGCTAATCACCGGCAAACGCAAAGGACGGTGCGAGAGCTGTGGGCGGCAATGCAACAAGGCTTGGGTATAAATATCCTGAGGATTGTTCAGGACTTCTGTCACCGAACCTTGCTCACGAATCTCGCCATAACGCATTACAATGACCTGATCCGCAATTTCACCAACGACCGCCAGGTCATGACTGATGAATAACATCGACATTTGACGGCGCTGGCGCAGGGATTCAAGCAGATCCAGAATCTGTTTCTGAATGGTCACATCCAGTGCTGTCGTTGGCTCATCAGCAATCAAGAGTTTCGGTTCACAGGCAATTGCCATCGCAATCATGACCCGTTGTTGCTGTCCGCCAGACAACTGACTCGGATAAGCATCAATTTTGGTTTCCGGAGAAGGAATACCGACTTCCTGCAAAAGTTCCAGTGTTCTTTGACGGGCCTGCTTTTTATTCATGCCCAAATGCAGACGTAGAATTTCCGAGATCTGCATGCCTACAGTAAACACTGGATTCAATGAGGACATCGGCTCCTGGAAGATCATGGCAATTTCTTTGCCACAGATCTGACGCATTTCACTCGACTTAAGTTTCAATAGGTCCCGACCTTCAAACAGGATCTGACTGTCTTCAGCGACCTTCGAGTTCTCAGGTGCTAATAGTCCCATCACTGCCAATGAAGTCACAGATTTACCACTTCCGGATTCACCGACTAATGCCACTGTGGTATTGGCCGGAATTTCAAATGAAATTCCTTTGACCGTTTCCACGTACTGTTTATTTTCACCTTTAAAACTGACGCGCAGGTTGTCTACGCGAAGTAACGCGGGTGCTGTGCTTGGATTCATTTCAGACATCGCTGCGCTCCTATTTCAGTTTTGGATCTAATGCATCACGTAATGCATCAGTAAACATTGAGAAAGCTGTCACCAGTACCGCCATCGCCACCGATGCCGCAGTTAACTGCCACCATTTTCCTAAAATCAGCTCGCTTTGCGCTTCATTCAGCATACTACCCCATGACACTACCCCAATCGGTACGCCAAAGCCTAAGAAGCTCAGAATCACTTCGGACTTGATAAAGGCCACTGCAAGAATAGACATTTGAACCAAAGCGATATGGCTGACATTCGGGAAAATATGCACGAAGATACGGCGCATATTGCTTACCCCAATGGCTTTCGCTGCCAGCACATATTCACGCGCAGTATGCTTCATATATTCAGCACGAACCAAACGGAACACCCCAGTCCAGCCAGTCAGACCCAAAATCAGGATAATCGATAAGATCCCTTTTTGTTGCAGTACTGCTGCAATCGCTAATACAAGCAATAAGTATGGAATAGAAGTAAAGATATTGTAGAACCAGTTCAGGACATCATCGACCCAGCCACCGAAATAACCAGCAATCGCCCCCAGTACCGTACCAATCACCACCGCAACCAGCGCAGCAATCAGGCCAACCAAGATCGAAGTTTCTGCACCTTTAATGGTTTTCAGTAGTACATCCTGACCCCATTTATCTGCGCCAAAGAACAGGCTCTGTTTAAGCTCACTACTCTGATCCAGTAACTGACCACCTAATTCCTGATCAATGGCTTTCATATCTTCAGCCAGTGGATCGACTACACCATAATAATCAATCGCACCTGCACCCTGTTCAGCAGCAATTTCTGCTTCCAGTTCAGCAATCACATCTTTTAAAGGATCAACTAGATTAACTGGCACTACGGCAGATTCAGTATTTTGATCTTCACCTGCAGCTCCAGGTACAGACGGTGTATAGATAAAACTTGGGGGTGCATAACTCACCGCCACTTCCTTATTCCAGTCCTTGGCAATCATACCGGTCATGGAAAGCAGAAGCATCAGCAGATAAAACAGCACCACAAATAGGGAGAACATCGCAATGCGGTCACGTTTCAGACGACGCAACGCCAGCTGCCATAATCCGGTTGAAGCAGACTCAGGCACTGCTGAAGCATGTTGCTCTTTTTTAAATATCGCACTCAGCATAATTCACCTACTTCAACTGTACACGTGGATCGACCCATTTATAGATCAGATCGGCAATCAGGTTAAATAACATGGTCGCAGCCGCAACATAGACCGTAATCGCTTTAATCACCGGAAAGTCAGAACGCTCAACTGCGATAATTACTTCACGGCCAATGCCAGGAATACCGAAGAAACGTTCAATCAGGAAAGCACCGATCAGTAAAGCCGGAAGTCCCGCCATGACATCAGTAATGATTGGAATCGAAGCATTGCGCAGTACATGCACGCCCAGAATACGGCTTTCGCCCAGACCTTTGGCACGTGCGGTGCGGACATAATCCTGATTGACTTCATCCAGAACAAAACTGCGGTACAGACGTAAGGTCGGTGCAATACTCACCACCAGCATGATTAATACTGGTAATAGTGCATATTTGAATAAGTTTTCAGTAAAGTTATCGCTCCAGCCCTGTACCGGAAACCAGCTCAGTTCATAAGCCAAGACATACTGGAACACGATGATATATACCAGAATACTGATCGACATACCGATGGTACACAACATCATGATCATGCGGTCAGTCAACGAACCGCGTACTGAAGCTACCCCGAGTGCCAGAATGATTGAAACGATTGTTTGCAGAATCGTGAGTGGAATCAGAATGGTCAGTGATGGCCCCAAACGCGTGGTAATAATCTGGGATACCGACTCACCGGTACTCCAGCTCACGCCATAATCAAAGGTCAAAATCTGCTGGATAAAAATCCAGAGTTGTACGTAATAAGGCTGATCGACCCCGAGCTGCTGGCGGATATTTTCAATCTGCTCAGCATTGGCCATTTTACCGGCCAGGATATAGGCCGGATCTCCTCCGACCCAGTTAAATAACAGGAATATCAGCAGAATCACCCCCAGCATGGTGGGGATCATTTGCCAAATCCTTCGAATAATATATGCCAGCATCGCTTTCCTTCCTTGACTTAATGTCCTGAAATTTCATTAAAGAAAGCTTTGCTGTCCGGTTCGCGGCCCAGAAAATCCTTAACCATCTGATCGCCCGGTTTTTGTCCGCCTTGTGCCAGTACGGTCTCGCGATAATGCATGCCGACTTTCGGATCCATCAGATGATCACCATAAGCGGATAGCATGTCGAGTGCCAGTACTTCTGACCACATATAGCTGTAATAACCCGCCTGATAGCCACCCATCAAGTGTCCGAACTGACCCGGGAATTGCTGACCTGGAACAGAACCCAATGCAGTTTTACTTTCCATATCTTGCCAGAGTTTTAACGGATCAATGCTTTTCGCATCTTTACCGTGCAGGGCCATGTCGTACTGAGCATATAAAGTCTGACGGGCATAATGCAGGCCGCGGCCATAATTTTTCACGTTCTTTAAGCGTTCGGTCATGGCTTCATCAACACGAGGACAAGCTGGTTCACAGTAATCCGCTACTTTAGATAAAGTCTCGAAACGGCGCGCCCACTCTTCATACATTTGTGAAGGTGCTTCAACAAAGTCACGCTCTACCGATGTACCTGACTGCTCGGTATAACGGGTCTTCGATAAAATTCCATGCAGCGCATGACCCATTTCATGCACAAAGGTTTCCAGCTCATTACTGTTCAGACCTTTACGGTTGAAGTTGGTCACCAAAACAGAGACCGGACGGCGATGATTTAAACGGCTGCCACCATAAACACCCCAGACTGCAGCATGGCCATATTTGCCTTCACGTGGGTATTTATCGACATAAAGTCCGCCCATAAACTCACCGGTGGCTTTATCATGCACGGCATAATATTCGACTTCATCGTGCCAGGCTTTGACTTTTACTGGCTTGAATTCAATCCCATATAATTCGGAAGAAACCGCAAATAACCATTTTTGCGCCGCTTCAGTCGGGAAATAATCACGCAGTTTTTCCTGGTCCACCTTATATTTGGCCTGACGCAGTTTTTCACTCCAGTAACCCTGACTCCAGCGCTCAATCTCTGCTTTTTCCAAAGGAATTTTTAAGGTTTCTGCCTTGAACTGACGTAATTCTTCAACATCCTGCTTTTCTAATGGCGCAACTTTGGCATAGACCTCATCCAGAAAACTATTGACTGCTTCTGGGGTTTTGGCCATACGATCTTTTAAAGCAACATACGCATAGCTATCTTTATCAAAGAGCTGGGCCAGTTCATAACGCAGATCAATAGCCTTTTTCATATATTCGAGATTTTTCTCGGTACCGCGACGGGTATACGCAGTCTGATAACGTTTACGTGCTTCATCACTCTCTGCCAGCTCCATAAACGGCTGATATTCCGGATAGTCGAAGCCGAGCAGATAATTTCCCTTTTCATTTTTCTTTAAACCGGCGATATAGCTCGTAGGTAAACCTTTTAGTTCTGCAGCAGTGAATTCAACTTTTTCAGGGTTATCACGTACATTCTTGGAATAGTCCTGCCCCAGTTTGGTACTTTCTTCAATAATTTCCTTCAGACGCTTCTGCTTCTCTGCGCTGAGTTGCACCCCGGTTTTTTCAAACTGATTCAGAATATCTTTCAGGAATTTCTCATCGACCGGATCTGTGGCTTTCAGTTTCTTGAACTGGGCATACAGTTTTGGACTCTGATACATGGAAGTTAGATATTTACTGATTTTCAGCTCACAGTCATCTGCCGCCTGACGCAAGGCCGGATCAGGATCAACATTGCTATATAAACCGATAGGTGAAACAAAATCACCAATCGATGCCTGCAATGTATCCCAAGCTGCCAGATAAGGACGGGCTTCAGCCTTATTTTTGATTTTCTGGCTTTCAAATTTCTGGATATCTTTTTGCATTTTATCCAGATTGGCATCACACAATGCCGGAATTTCTGCAGCCTTGAATGAAGGCAAAAGCTGGGTTTGGGTCTCTGCCATGACGGTCTGAGATCCCCCGATCATCGCCAGACAGAGTGTGGTAAATTTCAAGTGTTTTAATGTCATCATCATCTCCAGCTTTTTCTTACTTTTTAGTATCAATATCGATATATATCCATTCTGTAGACAGAATCGGATGGGACTTGTGTCCAATAATATGAGGTTGCGTTAATGCATTACGATAGGTGCTATACAGCATCATGGTTGGCATATTGACCTCTAGAATACGGGTCATTTTGCGATAAACCAGATCCCGTTCAGGACCCGGTGGCATGCTTTGACTCTGTTCATATAAACGGTCATATTCCGCATGCTTAAAGCAGGCATTATTGGTGACATTGACGTTTTTGCCATAGAACAGCTGCATGAAGTTGTCTGCATCCGGATAATCGGCAATCCATGCAGAGCTTTTAAACATGGTTTTACATTGCTTTTCCAGCTTGATGCCTTCAGCAAATGGCATGGCCTTACTGGTCAATTTGATATGAATATTATCTAGGGTCTTTTTCCAGAATTCGCCCTGTTGCTGCCCACGACTGGTATTGGCAGTAATTAGTTCAATCACCAGAGGTTTGCCTTCAGGAGTTCTCCGCCAGCCATCCGCACTGATCTTATAGTTATAGCGATCCAGCAACATGTTGGCTGCCTTGACCGAATAGGGTGTACTGGTTTTATAGGCAGGTGAATAACCTGCAACTCCTGGCGGGATAGGCATGTGCAGTTTTGCACCATCTCCTTTAAGGAGTACGCTAATCATATTTTCAACAGAAAAAGCCATTGCCATCGCACGACGTAAGGCTATTTTTTCTGGTGTAAAACCACCCACTACCGGGTCTTGCATATTCCAGTAATGGTAGTTAATCGATGGCTCCAACATGCGCGACAGCTTGATGCCTTGCTTGGCCAGCTCAGGTTTTAACTTGTCACCATCCAATGCCTGTACGACCAGATCGCCGTCTATTTCCACCAGATCCAGTTCATTTTTCTTAAATGACAACATCCGTGATTGTGCTTCTTCAATCACACGCACATCAATGGTGCCGATTTGAGGCATTTTTTTGCCCTGCATCGCACTGACAATCGCCTGGTCTTCTGCAGTGTTAGCTTTATAGTTCCAGACAAAACCACGGTAAGCCGGATTCGGCTTTAAGATAATGCGTGACCCCGGTGTCCAGCGGTTAAGCACATAAGGCCCTGTACCGACCGGCTTACTCATCACCCAGCCAGCTTTGTCTTTGTACTTTTCGATGACTTCGCGTGCGACTGCGGCAGCCGGACCGTGGGCCAGCAACATCGGAAAGTTCTGATCCGGATTATTCAGCTTGAGTACCAGCGTATAGCGGTCTGGAGTCTGAATGCCTTCAAATGGATTTTCATAGACCTTGCCATTCTTTTTCGCCATGGCTGTCCAAGCTTCCAGCCCTTTGATCCGGCCATCCAGCAACCAGCTATTTGGTGAATTAAGCTTTGGATCTAAGAGACGCTTTAGAGAATAGGCATAGTCATAGGCGGTCAGTTCACGTTTTTTACCACCAAAGACTGGATCATCTGCAAAGTAAATGCCCTTTTTAACTTTAATGGTATAAGTCAAACCGTCTGCACTGACTTGAGGCATATCTACTGCAGTCAATGGCACCAGTTTCGCCGGTGAGGCCAGATAATCATAGGTATATAAGGTTTCGAAAATCGCTGAGTTAATCTTGGCAGAATAACGATCATGGATATAACCGGGGTCGAAACCGGTTTCAGCTGCGGGAAAGACCGTTTTTAAGACTTTATTCGGATTAGCGGGATTAGCAGCCCATGTGGGTGCAGCACCTGCTATCATTAAACTGGCCACTAAGACCCCACTGGCCAGCTTTTTTAAAGCGTTTGTATTCACATTCATACTGGTTCTTAATCTTCTCAAGTTATTTTTTAACAGGCTCAATATCCAGATATTGCCAAACTGCTCTAGTCACCGGATGTGCCTTAAAGCCCTGTACCTGTGGATGAATCAGCCAGTTGCGTACCCGGGTATTGTGCAAAATCCATGGATTATCGGCCTCCATCTGGCGGTTCATCTGCTCATAATATGGAGTGCGTTGCTGAGGCGGCAGTTTCATCGCAGTTTGATACAGCGCGTCATAGGCTTTAGAGGTATAGCAGCTCAGGTTACCTTGCTGGGCATTTGGGCCATACAGCAACTGGGCAAAATTTTCCCCTTCCGGATAATCTGCAATCCAGGCGCCACCCCACATCATGTGTTTGCACTGGGTGGCTTCTTTTAAATTGTCGGCAAAGTTACTGACTTTAAATTCAACTTTTACTCCAATTGCATCCAGGTTCTTTTTCCATAGCTCCGCAGAAATAACGGAAGAGCTTGAGCTGGTCGAGTTCATTTTCAGAACCAATGGTTTACCATCAGGCAAGGTACGGTAACCGTCGGCACCTTTCTTGTAGCCAAAACGATCGAGCAGTTTATTGGCAAGCAATGGGTTGTAGGCAATACTGCTTCTATAATCCGGGTTATATCCACCCACACCTTCAGGAAGAATCATTTCAGCTTTAACAGCATGCCCTTTATATAGCTGCTGGATGGCTTCTTTCTGGTTATAGGACAAGGCAATAGCACGGCGTAGTGCAATTTTTTCCAGTGAATCCCCACCAATCACCGGATCACGCATATTCATGATGGTATAGGTGATTTCCGGCTCTTTATTTGGATAATGCAGGATGCCTTTTTTCTTATATTCACTTTTTAGCTGCTTATTTTCCAGCGCCTGTTCAGCACCACTTGCAGTCAGTTTGTCATAGTCTAATTGTCCAGATTTTAAGGCCAGCCAGCGCGACTGTTCTTCTTCAATGATGCTGATCTTAACCTTGCCAATTTGCGGCATCTGCTTGCCTTGCATGGCTTTAACAATCCGCTGATCCCACTCTGAACCATCCCCCTTAAAGTTCCAGACAAAACCGCGATAATTTGGGTTGGCAGTCAGCTCAATGCGGCTACGCGGTACATATTTGTGTAACTGGTATGCCCCTGTTCCGACTGGATGCTGACCTACTCGATCGCCATAATATTCGATGACTTCACGTGCAGTACCAGCAAAAGCAACATAGGCTAGAATGTAAGGAAAGTTCAGATCTGAACGGGTCAGGGTAATTTGTAAGGTATATTTATCTAGAGCTTTTAAACCGGCAATCGGAGCATCATAGTTAAATTTGCCCGATTTTTTGGCCTGCTGAATGACTTGATCTACGCCAAGAATTTTACCTTCGATAAAGGAAAAAGAAGGCGAATGGTTTTTTGGATCCATCACCCTTTGCATGGAATAAATATAATCCCGGGCGAGCAGTTCACGCTTCTTGCCCTGAAAGGCCGGATCCGGACTGAAATAAATTCCTGGCTTGATTTTAAAGGTATAAACTTTGCCATCCTGTTCCACGACGGGTAAAGACTCGGCGGTATTCGGAGCCAAAATTGCAGGCCGGGCCAGATAGTCATAACGCAACAAAGGCTCAAAAATAGCCTCAGCAACGCTACCACTATAAAAATTATAGGTTTTGACCATATCAAAACCGTCATCAGGTGCTTCGAAAGCCAGGTTTAAAACTTTATCCGGATGTGCAGATGATTTTGCCCAGGCAGTTTGCCCCGAGCTCATAGCCAAGGCCAAAATCGTCATGCTAAAAAGTGCTGATTTCAAATTTGTACCTATTCTTTATCTTGAAGTTTTATTGCTATAGGAAGTTTTAAATACATCATCCCATATTTGCTTCAATGGATGGGTCAAAGCTGGACAGATGGAATAAACTGAACAAAGCGAATTTCATGCCATCCTTGCAAAAAATAGGGATTTCTTCCTGTTTTTAACTGAAAAAAGTTTATTTTTATTAATTATTTAAAACATTATGAATAACATAATATTTTCCATGAATCATTAATTAAATTTTTATCCTTAAAATTCTCACTAAAGTTTATTTCGCACAAAAATAACTCAACCCTGTTTCATCTTATTGCACTATTGTATACCTTTAGGTAAACAAAAAATAAGCATAAGTATCTGTATTTTAAATAATTTATTTTTAAAAAATATTGTATATTTTATGTAAAAATTATGCACCATGATTAAACTTTATTCAATTTCCCTCTCATTTTTGGACTACTTTCTTATTCATTAAATATTTATTTATTGCTTTGACAGGGGTCTCACTTCCTCCTTTCTTCAGATTCGATACACAGACTTCTTAATTTTTCTTCAGTATCGCTTGATAAATTCAAACCTCATTCAATTAAATCAATATTTTTCAATAAATTAAAAATATAAAAATATAAAATTTTATAAGTTGGCATTCGCCTTGCTTAGATCAACCCAGCACTACTTCACATAACAAAAGGGTGAAATTTACGATGAAAAAAAATAAATTGGTCGGATCTATGGGGGCTCCAACCGTCAGCAAAAGACTACTCAAGTTAAGCGCACTCAGCTTAAGTATGATGTGTCTGCCGCTGGCCCATGCCGAAGAAGCTGCATCTGCTGAACAGCCAACTAAAGTTCAGAAAGTGACAGTGACGGGTTCATCAATCAAGGGGGTTGCTGCACAAAGTTCTTCACCAATCACCGTCATCAAAGGTGAAGATCTTGCGAACCAAGGGGTAAGTACTGTTGAAGAAGCTTTAGTAAAAGTCAGCGCGAACCAGGCTGGTTTCTCTACTGCTCAAAACGTAGGTGCAAGTAATACTTCAGGTTCGACAGCCAACTTACGTGGTCTAGGCTCAGACAAAACACTTGTGCTTTTAAATGGCCGTCGTCTTGCCTATAGTGCATTTAGTACAGATAGTACGAACTTAAACATCATCCCTATGGCGATGATTGATCGTATTGAGATTTTACGTGATGGTGCTTCTGCAGTTTATGGTGCGGATGCGATTGCGGGGGTAATCAACTTCATCACCAAATCTGAATACAATGGCTTAGGTGTTACCGGAGCCTTACATGAAACCGAACATTCAGGTGGTGAAAAACAACAGGCTGCGATCTTCGGTGGTTTCGGTGACCTGGATGAAAATGGCTTTAACGTCATGGGCGTCTTGGACTACCGTAAATCTAACCAGATCCATGCTCAACAGCGTAAAGTCAGCCGCCGTGGTGGTGTAATTCCTGAATTAGGTATTGATGCTGGCTCTGCAAGCGGCTTCCCGGCAAACATCTATGATCCAACCACTGGTTATTTAGGTAACCCATACCCAGATGACTGTAATAATGTTCCATGGTCTTCTCCAGATGACGGCTTCTGTTATCTAAATACGCAGGCTTTAATTGCGATCAAACCACAGGTTGAAACACTATCTGCATTAGGTAAAGGGACATTCAAGCTTAATGATTCATTAAATGCGGTTGGTGAATACGTGTTTACACGTTCTGAAGTATCCACTTCAATTGCACCAGACGTTTATGGCCGTACCGTGACTTTACCATCAAGCAGCCAATACTATCCAGGTAATGGTATTACTCCGGCTATTACAGATGGCGAGTTAAGCGGTGATCCACTTCAACTTTACCTCCGTTCTCAGGCAGGTAACCGTCAAAGTATGTCAACCAATGACTCACACCGCTTCTTTGCAGGTATTGAAGGTGAGGCATTAGGCTGGGATATTAACGCAGGCGTGTCATACGCGAAAAGCGAAGCAACTGATGAATTTACAGGTGGTTACTTACACCGTAGCAACCTGCAAACTGCATTGAATGAAGGTCGTATCAATCCATTCGGTCCAGCACGTCCAGGCGATACCCCTTGGGAATCATTTGTGATTAATGGCGAAACTAACATCGCCTCTTTAGAGTCTACAACTGCAGACTTTACGATCAGTCGTCCAATTTTTGAATTACCTGCAGGTGATGTTGGCTTTGCCTTCGGTGGTAGCTTCACGACTCAGGACTGGGAAGCGAAAGTAAACTCTGAAATCGTGGCTCAAGTACCAGGTTCTGGTATTGACCCGAGCAAACCAATCAGTAAGGGTGATCGTGACATCACAGCATTCTTTACTGAATTCCAGATCCCAATCTTGCCAAGTCTGGAAGCTCAAATTGCTGCCCGTTATGATGACTATAGCGACTTCGGTGATACCTTCAACCCGAAAGTTGGTCTACGTTGGGAACCAATGAAGGAAGTCATGTTCCGTGCATCTTATAGCACCGGTTTCCGTGCACCAAGCTTGTACGAAATCAACGCGCCAATCAGTGAAACCTGGACAGGTGCGAAATACAATGACCCTGTGTTATGTCCAGGTGGCACGCCAGTCGAACCTAAATATCAGGTTGAATGTAATACCCAGTTTAAGCGTACCCAAGGTGGTTCACCTGACCTGCAACCAGAAGAATCTACATCATTCACTGCTGGTTTAGTATTTGAACCAATCAAAAACCTGGTTTTCACTGCTGACTACTTCAATATCGAGATCGATGGTCTGGTAGGTACAGTGGGTGAATCATCAATCTTTGATAATCCAGACCTTTATGCAGACCGTTTCATACGTGATAGTGAAGGCCGTATCCAGCACATCCGTACTACCCTGATGAACTCTGGCGGTTTAAAAACTTCAGGTGTAGACCTGAGCCTGAACTACCTGACACCTAAAACATCTACTGGTCGTTTCGGTTTCGGTATTGATGGTACTTACGTGATCAATCTGGACTACCAAAGTGAACCAGGCGGTGAATGGTCTAGTCTGGTAGGCAAATATGAAGACCCGGCAGTAGTTCGCTGGAAACATGTTGCCAATCTGAACTGGTCTTATGAAGACTGGAAAATGATCTTTGAACAACAGTTCACTCGTGGTTATGAAGACTACTCTGGCGAACGTGATGTGGGTGACTACACACTTTATAACTTCGCAACAACTTATAAAGGCTTCAAAAACCTGGAGTTGACTGGCGGTATCCTCAACATCTTTGATGAAGAGCCTGCTGCATCTGATGTTCTGGATAACTTCCAATACGGTTATGACCCTCGTTACTCAGATCCTACAGGTCGTACTTATTACCTCCGTGGTACTTACAAATTCTAAGACAAGCTTTCTGCAAATACAGCGTCATGCTGTATTTGCAGTATTCATATCATTTCAGCCAAACAAAAAATAATGCAGCTACCTCATCTTTGAAATAAACCGTTATTTCTTATTTGTCTTAAATTCCAGGAGTCATGATGAGCACAACGTTTGAAGATATAGAAAAAAGCTCCGCCAAAAAATTGACTGGAATTGGTGTCGTGATTTTCTTGCATATCCTGGTGGGCCTGGTGCTAATGGCAGGTATGGCAAAAGACATCATCAAACCGTCAGAAGAACCGGTTGAATTGATGATTATTCAGGATATTAAACCACCAGAACCAGAGCCACCTAAAGAAACCCCACCTGAGCCACCTAAAATTGTAGAAAAAGTGGCACAGGTTCCTGAGGTTAAACCGGTAGAAAAAGTGGTTCCGGTACAGAAAACACAGCCTACACCAACCGTCACTCAACCGGTTGCAGAACCAACGCCTGTAGCTGCAGCAGTACCATCCCCAAGTCCGGTGGCTGCACCAGCCCCAGTTGTTGCAGCGGCGCCTGCTGCTCCACCGCAACCAACTGGCGTTACACGTGGCGTATCTCAAGGTGAAGCGGGTTGTAAGCGTCCAGATTACCCGCGCGATGCATTAATGAATGAAGAGCAAGGTAATGTGCTGATCTCTGTCTTTGTGAATACCGACGGCAAAGTGAAAGATGCCAAAGTAAAAAAATCCAGTGGCAGCCGTTCACTCGACCGTGCAGCGTCCAAGGCTTTCAGCTTATGTACCTTCAAGCCTGCAATGAAAAATGGTGAACCACAAGAATCTTGGTACGACATTCCCTACGAATTTATCTTGGACTGATCCAGACAACAGATTAAAAAACAAAATGAGGAGATTCATTATGAAAAACGCACGACACACTTTAAAAAATATCACTGCTGCAAGTGTCATTGCGGCAAGTACTTTACTACCTTTGCAAACCGTATTTGCTGAAGAATCCCCTACACCTGCAACGACCGTCACTGAAACGGAAACCACAACTCCTGCGACTGTCGCTGAACCTACACCGCCAGCACCTGCTGCAGCTGAAAAACCTGCCAGCAACCCTTATGGTCTGGAAGCCATGTGGAAAGAAGGCGATATGGTTTCCAAAGTGACCCTGTTCATTCTGGTAATCATGTCAATCGGTACCTGGTACATCATGATCACCAAGTGTTTGCAACAAGGCAAGATTCGCAAACAGGCCAAAGAAGCAGAACATCAGTTCTGGGAATCTTCTTCACTGGATAATGCAGCGCAAAATCTGGATGAAGCCAGCGTATATCGTTTTATTGCTGAAAAAGGCATCAAGTCAACCAAAAACCATGGCGGTACTTTACTAGAGCGTATCGACTTTAATACCTGGGTTACGATTTCTATTTCACGCGCAGTCGACAAGATTCAAAGCCATCTAAGTGGTGGTTTGGCCTTCCTTGCAACCGTAGGTTCTACTGCACCTTTCGTAGGTCTGTTTGGTACCGTTTGGGGCATTTACCATGCCTTGACTGCAATTGGTATTTCTGGTCAGGCGTCAATCGATAAAGTTGCTGGTCCGGTCGGTGAAGCACTGATCATGACCGCAATCGGTCTGGCAGTGGCAGTTCCTGCAGTACTTGGCTACAACTGGTTAACTCGACGTAATAAAGCGGTGATGGAAGAAGTTCGTACCTTCGGTTCTGACCTGCATGCTGTACTACTGAGCGGCGAAATCAGCTCAAACAATCCTGTTCACCGCGACACAAAATAAAAATGGGGGTCAACCATGGGAATGATGGTCAATTCAAACGACAGCGATGATGAGGTCATTGGTACCATTAATACCACGCCTCTGGTTGATGTGATGCTGGTACTGCTGATTATCTTTCTGATTACAGTACCGGTTGCAATTCATACCGTACCGGTCGATCTGCCTGAAGAACGTAATGTCCCGTATGAAACCAAGCCGGAAAATATCCAGCTGGCAGTCAATAAAAATGGCGATATCTTCTGGAATGAATCCTATATTCCGGACAAGGCAATTTTACTGACCCGTTTACAGGCAGAAGCCCAGAAACGTCCTCAGCCTGAAGTGCATATTCGCGGTGATCAAAGAACAGCTTTTGAAGCGATTGATCAGGTCATCAGTACTACTCAGCAAGCAGGTATTGGCAAGATTGCATTTGTCACGACCCCGCCCGCTTCACCTTAAGATTGAGGGAGAATCCAGTTATGGGAATGAATGTTGGCTCAAATCAGGATGATGATGTAATGCTGGACGTCAACATGACACCATTGATTGATGTCATGCTGGTCTTGCTGATTATGTTTATTATCACTATTCCGTTGCCGAATAATTCGATTAATATCAACCTGCCAAATGGCACACCACCACCGACTGAGGAAAAACCGCCAGAGATTGTGAATTTGCGTCTTGATGCTCAGGGCCAGATCTTCTGGAATGATCAGCCGGTAGCGAATGCTCAAGCGCTGGAAGCCTTATTTAAAACCGTGGCGCAAAAAGCCGATCAGGATCAGATTAAAATCAAGGCTGATCGTGCAACTGAATACAAGCATATCGCGATGGTGATGGCTGCGGCTCAGCGTCTGGAAGTAAAAAAAATCGGAATTGTCAGCAACAACAATTCTTAAGTGTACAGAATCAAAAAAACCCAGCATCTGCTGGGTTCTTTATTATTCAATATCTTACATTTGTGACTGGATATAGTTTTGCAGACCAATCAGCTCAATCAAACGTAACTGTTTTTCTAACCAGTAAGTATGGTCCTCTTCCGTATCTGACATTTGCTGGCGCAGCATGTCACGGGTCACATAATCGCCCTTCTCTTCACAAAGTTTTACCCCTTGAGCCAGCTTTTCACGGACATGATACTCAAGCTTCAGGTCAGCTTTCAGGCAGGTCACCACATCTTCACCAACTTCGATGTCATCACGCTGCATATTTGGCGTACCTTCAAGGAACAGGACACGACGAATCAGGGCATCTGCATGCTGTGCTTCTTCCTGCATTTCATGGTCGATGCGTTCAAAGATTTTCGTCAGACCCCAATCTTCATACATACGAGAGTGAATCAGGTATTGATCACGAGCAGCCAGTTCGCCACCGATCAGCATATTTAAATAATCTACGACTTCTGGATTACCGCGCATTTGAATTACTCCCTGCTTTTATCATCCTATTATGGAGAAAAGATTTTCGATTTGCAAAAGCAAAATTATGGTAAATGTCTGATTTTTATATAATTAAAATGAGAAGCACTTGCATTTACGCTCTCTGTTCGACCAAATCCCATTTATAAAACAATATCTTGCATTTTTCGTTCCGTTTTTATTCAATCCAGCAAGCTGGAATATTCAAACGTTAATTTTTGTAAATATTAATAAGCACTTATCTTGTTGCTTATTTTTATTTTGGACTCACCTGTTTGGCCTGGTTCATGCATAATTGTGCCTACGATGAAAGAAGTTAAAACGACAACGGTTTAAATATGACATTACAACATAGCACAGCACCTGTTCTGGTCACCGGCGCATCTGGCTATATCGCCAGTTGGGTCATCCAGAAACTTTTAAAACAGGGTTATACCGTACATGCCACTGTACGCGATCTGAATAAAACTCAGAGTTATACACACCTAGAACAAATTGCAGACAGCAGTCCGGGAACCTTAAAGCTGTTTGAAGCCAACTTGCTCAAGCCCGGTTCTTTTGATGCGACCATGGAAGGTTGTGAAATTGTCTTTCATATGGCCTCGCCTTTTGTGGTCACCAATTATAAGGATGCGCTTAAAGACATTATTGAACCAGCAATTCTGGGTACGCAAAATGTGCTGAATAGTGTCAATAAAACTGAATCTGTCAAACGTGTGATTGTCACCTCAAGTATTGCCTCAACGTATGGGGATGCGATTGATATTTTGCAAACCGAGCACACTAGTTTTGATGAATCTCACTGGAATACCACCAGTTCAGAAACCCATCAGCCTTATCCGTATTCCAAAGTCATGGCAGAACGCAAAGCTTGGGAAATGGCGGAAGCGCAGGATCGCTGGGACCTGATCTGTATCAATCCGGCACTGGTCTTTGGGGAATCCTTAACGCCTAATACTCAATCAGGCAGTGTGGAAGTTCTGCAACAGTTTGCCAATGGCATGACTTTACTCGGCGTTCCACCGATGTGGAATGGTGTGGTGGATGTTCAGGATGTTGCTGAAGCCCATATCCGTGCCGCCTTTAATCCGGAAGCGCATGGCCGTTATATTATCTGTAGTGAGACTTTAAGCCTGCTAGAAATGGGGAAAATCCTGCGTGAAGCATTTGGTCCAAAATTCCCGTTTCCGCGCAACCAGTTGCCAAAAACGGCTTTCAAGATTTTTGGTCCTCTGGCAGGCTTTAGCCGTAAATTTGTTGAACTCAATATGGGTTATCCAATTTTCTTTAATGCCCAAAAAAGTAAGGATGAACTCGGTCTGGAATACCGTCCGGTAAAAGAGAGTCTGGTCGAACATTTCCAGCAATTACTGGATGATGGTCTGGTAAAAAAATATATTCCTTAACCGTACTCGCTCAAACCTGATCTGACAGTGACCGACTTTTTATTGTGTCTGTCAGATTTAGTTTGAGCTTATGCATCAAGTCATTTATCGGCAAGCTTATGACGACTGCTTAAAAATCTACTTAAGCAGAAGTCCAACGCGCATTTTTCCACGCTTGCTGTTGCTTTACATCTAGAAAAGTCCAAGCTACAAAACGACTCTCTTTTTGCCCCTGGGTCATTTTAATGGTTTTTACATCCACTGCACCGCACTTACGCAAGGTATTTAACAGCATAGGCAATGTGGTTTTCTTAGAAACCAGTGTACTAAACCAAAGACATTGCTCAGCAAACTGTGTGCTCTCTTGTACCATCTGGCAAACAAAGCGTTCTTCTCCACCGTCACACCACAGCTCGTTCTTTTGTCCACCAAAGTTTAACACCACTTTAGACCGATCAACCGGTTTGCCAAGTTTGCGTAATTTTTGCGTTGCTGTGGCATTTGCTTCATCTTGCGAAGCATGAAATGGTGGGTTACACAGGGTCAAATCAAAACGATCTGAAGGTTTAATCACCCCTTTGAAAATATTGCTCGGTGTCTTTTGCAATCGAATCTGAATCCCCTTCCTGAGATTTGGATTTGCCTCCACAATAAATTGAGCACTTTTAACCGATGCCGAATGAATGTCTGAGCCGACAAACTTCCAACCATAACTACGATGACCAATAATCGGATAAATACAGTTCGCCCCTACCCCAATATCTAATACGTGAACGGCGTGTCCTGTTGGAATCTGACCTTTATTATTATCACTTAACAAGTCCGCCAAATAGTGAATATAGTCGGCTCGACCTGGAATCGGTGGGCAAAGATAATCTTGAGGAATATCCCAATATTGAATGCCGTAAAAATGCTTGAGCAATGCTTTATTGAGCATTTTCACAGCTTGAGGATCAGAAAAGTTGACTGAAAGATCGTTATATTGATTCGGGCTGACAAAAGGCGCAAGTTCCGGACAAGTCTTGATAAGCTCAGGAAAATCATAACGACTGCGATGCAGATTTCGTGCATGTAATTGCGATTTTTGTTGCGGAAAAGATTTCTTTGCTTGCGCCATGTGTATGCCAATCATCAACGGGAGAATAGAATCAATCAGGCAGGATCTATACCTGCAAATGAATCGATATTGTACGTGAATTCAACTTACATTGCCGAACCCGTCCTTGTATTTGTCTATCCTCCCCTCTCATTCACCTATAGTTTTGAATTAGCAATAAAAAAGACACCTTAAGATTCATCATCCTGGGTGTCTTTTTTATTTGAGTCATTATTTAGAACTGATTATTCTTCGATTTGCCCATACTCTTTCATCAAAGCAATAAATTGCGCTTCATTGATCACGGGCACACCGAGTTTTTCTGCTTTATCGAGCTTAGAACCCGCTTTTTCACCCACCACCACACATTTGGTTTTACTCGATACACTGCCACTGACCCGTGCACCTAAAGCTTGCAACAGTTGTGTTGCTTCATCACGTCCCATAGAACTTAAAGTTCCAGTCACTACCCAGCTTTCACCATTCAGTGGTTGGCGCGTTGGTGCAATTGGCGCATCCCAATGAATACCGGCAGCCAACAAGCGATCCAATACTTCCAGGTTATGCGGTGCCTGGAAGAAATCAACAATCCACTCTGCGGTAATATCACCAACATCCGGTGTTTTCTTTAAAGCGTCTACATCAGCACTACGTAAAGCGTCGAGAGTCTGGAAAGTATTGGCCAGCATACGTGCTGTCGTTTCACCTACGCCACGAATCCCGAGCGCATAAATAAACGCTGCCAATGTAGTTTTCTTGCTGTTCTCAATCGAATCAATGAGATTCTGAACGGACTTTTCACCCATTTTTTCGATTTGCAGTAATTGCTCACGATGCTCATGCAAGTGATAAATATCCGAGACATCTCTTAAAAGATTGAGATGTAACAGTGACTCCACCCAGCGATCGCCCAGACCTTCGATATCCATAGCCTTACGTGAAACAAAGTGACGGATGGTTTCGATGCGCTGCGCCGCACAATACAGTTCACCTGAACAACGTGCCAGTGCTTCACCTTCCGGCATGACGACTGGAGAACCACACACCGGACAGTTCTCAGGTAAATACACTTCTACCGCATCGGCAGGACGAAATTCTGGCCAGACTTTTTCAACCTTAGGAATCACGTCACCACTACGATAGACACTGACGGTATCCCCGATTCTTACATCCAGACGGTGAATTTCACCAATATTATGCAGGGTCACATTGGAAACCGTCACACCGCCCACGGCAACCGGATTTAAACGTGCCACAGGGGTCAACGTTCCGGTACGGCCCACTTGCCAGTCAATATTTTCAACGGTGGTCAATGCCGCCACTGCCGGGAATTTATAAGCGGTTGCCCAACGTGGTTCACGGCTCAAGAAACCCAGTTTTTGTTGCTGTTTCAGGTCATTGACCTTAATGACCATACCATCGATTTCGACACTAAGCTTTGAACGTTCTTCAATGATCTGCTCGTAAACTTTTTGCACTTCCTGGATGCTACTGCAGATAAAATGCCGCTCACCAACAGCAAAGCCAAATTGCTGTAGCCATTCCAGACTGCCTGACATTGTGGTTTGACCATGATGTGGTACACACTGGGCAATTCCATAAGCATAGAAAGCCAAAGGCCTAGAAGCTGCAATATTCGGATCAAGCTGGCGTAAACTGCCGGCCGCAGCGTTACGTGGATTGGCAAAAGTTTTTTCGCCTTTCGCTGCATTGGCCGCATTCAGACGTTCAAAGCCGGATTTCGGCATCAGCACTTCGCCTCGCACTTCCAGTAATTCTGGAATCACGCCATTCACTGGAGACAGAAATTTCGGCAGATTACGAATGGTTTTGACATTCTGGGTAATATCTTCGCCAGTTTCCCCATCACCGCGAGTGACACCACGAACCAGTACGCCATGTTCATACCAGAGGGAAATTGCCAGACCGTCAAATTTCAGCTCAACATCGTATTCAATCTTTTGATTGGGTAAACGCTCTTCAATACGGCGTGCGAAAGCAAACAGATCATCCTGATTAAACACGTTGCCTAAAGACAGCATTGGCACCGCATGCGTTACGGTCAGAAATTTGGAAAGTGCCTGACCGCCTACTTTAACTGTCGGTGTGTCTGGCTGTTGTAAATGTGGATATTGTTCTTCTAAAGCTTTGAGCTGATGAAAGAGCTGATCATATTCACTGTCTTCAATAGTAGGTTGATCCATCACATAATAAGCATGATTATGCTTGGCAATCAGTTGAATCAATTGACGCATTTGCGCAATGACAGTGGCATCTTGGGTCATAATTTCACCATAAAAAAGGGCGGAAAATCCGCCCTATACAATATTCAGCTTTTCGCTATTATAAAAATCGGATTCTGCAGATTCAATATTGGAATATTAAACTTCTGCAGTCTGTCCAGCACGATAATCAATCGCCTGATGACGCCAGAATTCACGTAATTGTGGGGTCATTTCCTGCTGGTTCTGATCATAAACCAGACCATCCACTTCACGCGCAATCAGACGTGAAATGCTGTCCATGGTATCGAAGGCATTCTGTACATCACTATGCGGTAAAGCCAGGAAGAATGCCAAACCTTTGACTTCTTCAGTCGACAGAGTTTCTAAGTCAAAACCTTCCATACCGGTATCTGCCATACGCAATACTGAAAATAGCAGTTTCGAGCCATCTTCACTATAACGATGGAAACATGCCAGCTCACCATAACGCAGGCCATATTTCAGTAAAACTTTTAAGGTTTTTTCACCTGAAAGAGCACGGCCCTGTGGATAAACATGCAAAGAAATAATCGTTTCAGCATTAGCCAGCGAACATTCTTCATCCACAATTTTTTGCTCATGTAGATGTGCATCCAGAATACTACTTTCATCATTGAAGTCAGAAATTTCAGCTTTCTCGATATTGCTATTTAGGCTAAATTCAGCTGCTTTAGGCTCTTTTTCTGTTTCTGCTACTTCTACTGTTTCAGGCTTATTTTCTTGTTCAGCAGATGTTGTGGTTTCTTCAGCTTTGGTTACTTCCGGTTCTGCTTCCTCTGCAACCACCGGTGTATCGAGTGAACTTGCTGCTTTGGTTTCGGGCTGGGCGGTTTCAGTCAAAGTTGGCTCTACTTTGGCTGCTTCTTGTTGTTCTTCCGCAGGTGCAATATTGTTTACCACTTCTTCATTCAGACTCGGTTCCACACGTGCAGCTGCCGGACTTTCTGTTTTAGACAGTTGAGATCGTACATGCCTTGGAATAACCGGAGTCTGGCTGTCAGGATCAATATGCAGATCCGCATCCAGTGACGGTACAGCCTCCGCAGGTTTTTTCAAGATCAGTCTTATGCCGAATAGCATAATCACAATTGCAATAACAATCCCGATAATTGTGGTGATTTCCATGTTATACCTCCGCAGCTAAGCCGTATTCTTTTGCCTGTTCCAAATTTACTGTCACTAATTTTGAGGTTCCCGGTTCAGGCATGGTTACACCTAAAAGATCAGTCGCCATCATCATTGCAAGTTTGTTATGGGTAATATAAATAAATTGCACTTGTTCAGAAAGCTCTTTGACTAAATTACAAAAACGTCCCACATTGGCATCGTCCAGCGGTGCATCCACTTCGTCCAATACACAGAATGGTGCCGGATTTAGGCGAAAAATTGCAAAGACCAGTGCTAATGCGGTTAAAGCCTTTTCACCACCAGAAAGCAATGCCAGTGAGCTGTTGCGCTTGCCCGGTGGGCGAGCCATCAGTTTTACACCCGATTGCCATCCATCTTCAAGACTTAAACTCGCTTCACCGCCCTCAAATACTTTCGGGAACAGGTTTTGTAGCTCGGCATTGACCTGATCAAAGGTATTCATAAACAGCTTGCGGGTTTCCTGATCAATACTTTTCATTGCTGCCTGCAGCTGTTCAACGGTATTTTCCAGGTCCTGAATCTGATGGCTGAGTTCGTCATAGCGTTTCGAAACTTCTTCATACTCTTCAGAAGCTGCCAGATTCACTGCACCCAGTTTATCGAATTGAGCCTGTGCTTTTTCCAGTTTGGCCTGATGTGCTTTTACATCAATATTCAGTCCTGAAATTACTTCACTATTCAATTCTTTCAGTTGTTCTGAATAATGCTGTAAATCGGATTTTGCTGCCTGCCAGGCCAGACGTTTCGCTTCCAGTTCAGTACGCAATTGTTCATCTTGCTGTTGGAAAGTATGGCGCTGCTCAGTCAGATGCTGCTGCTTGCTCTGGATCTGATTCAGCTCGATCTGCCAGTCTGCCCAGGTCTTTTGCAGTTTTTCCGTAATCAGCGCCTGTTCATTAAACTGGCTCTGTAAAGCTGGCAATTCCAGCTGTACCGGATCAACAAACTTTTTAGCTTGCTCTATTTGCGCAATAATCTGCTGATATTGTTCTTTTAAAAACAGCTGGTCTTTTTCTAGCAGTTCAGCCTGCTGCTGGCTTTGTACTGTTTGACGGCGCAGTACTTCTAATTCCTGCTGCGCCTGCTGAGTGGCTAGCTGTGAGTCTTCAAGTTGAGCATTAAGTTCTTCCAGCTGAAATTGCAAGGTCTTGTAATTGGGCAGTGCCTGTTCCAGTTTCAGATTTAGTGCATGCAGATCAATTTCCAGATCATCTTTCTGCATCGCATCTTCTTCCAGCTGCTCATCCAGTTGCTGTAACTGGTTCTGCAGTTGCTGTTTTTGTACCGCAAAGGCCTGTGTCGCACTTTGGACTTTGGCAATGTTCAGATCAAGCTGTTGTAACTGCTCTTGTGCCTGCTTCTGCTGCTCATTGATGCTCTGAATCTGGCTTTGCAAAGCTTTTACTTGAGCAGTGAGTTCAGGAAGCTGTTGCTCTAAATCTGCGAATTTCGGTTCAAGCTGAGTCAGTTGCTGCTCAATTTCATCCAGACGAATAAGATGACTCAGTGCCCCTTGTCCCGCCTGACTGTCTTCATCATAGTCCAAGGCAATTACCCAATCTGGGCCGACATGATAGCCATCCAGACTTAAGATCGACTGACCTGCTCTCAGCTGAGTTTGTAAACCAAGTGCCTGTTTAAAGTTCTCAGCTACGGCCACCTGTTGCCAGAGTGAATATTGAGGCGCTTCAATCCAGTCTGCTAAACAAGGGAGTTCAGCGATCTGAATATTATCCTGGGTCGTCTGAGCTTTGAGCTGGCGTGCACTATTTTCCAGAAAATGCTCATTTTCTTCTAATACTTGTGCAGAAAGCCATTTCGCCAGGAACTTTTCAATCAGGCTGGCATGAGTTTTGGCCTGTGGATTCAGCTTCAACACCTGCATTAACTGCACCGCATCCGCTTTGGCGTTTGGATTGGCTTTGGTCAGTAACTGGCTCAGGTTTTTCCGTTCTGAATGCAGTACCTGAATTTCTGATTTCATCTGTATGAGCAATTGCTGCTGACCTGCCCGTTCTGCCTGTAGCTGCTCAAGCTCAGTTTTCAGTGTTTTGAGCTGAGTCTCAAAGCCAGTGATTTGCTGTTCAGTTTCAGCTCTATCAGCCTGATACTGTTCCAGCTCATCTTGCTGCGCCTGCTGCTGAATTTGTGCTGCCTGCTGTTGCAAGGTTTCTTTTTGCTGTTCAATCCGGACAATATTTTTAGCCAGCTGTTCACTTTGCGCCAGCATTTGCTGTTTACGTTGTTGCTGTTGCTCAACCTGGGTTTTAATTTGAGCAAACTGGGCAGCAATTGTGCCTTGCTGGGATTTCAGATCAGTCAGACCCTGGTTTTGTTCCTGACTTTGACCTTCCTGCTGCTGCAATTGTGCAGTCTGATCTTCGAGTTGTTGATGCAGGGTGTCCAGTTGCAATTCAATCAGCTGTAAACGTTCTTTGGTTTGCGCTTTTTGTTCTTCCAGCTTGACCAGACTGGTCGAGTTCTGCTGCAATAAGGACTGCTTTTGCTGCAAGGTCATTTCCAGTTCGCTGAGCTTTTTCTCAGCCTGTTGCCATTCAGTTTGTAGCGGTGTGGACTGTTGAATCAGGCGCTGAAACAATTCACTGGTGGCTCCCAGATCATGCTCAACAGTGGTCAATTCAGAACGTACCAGCTTAAAATTCTCGCCCAGTGTATTCATCTGCACAGTATACTCTTCTTGCAAACGCTGGCTTTGCTCACACTGAAATGACAGGATTTCGATCTTGATGGTACGGATCTGGCCTTCCAGTTCCTTATATTGAATCGCAGTTTCTGACTGGCGTTTTAAGGTTTTAAGCTGAGACTTTAACTCTGAGGCAATATCTTCCAGACGCGACAGGTTCTGCGTCGTGTGATCCAGATGCAGCATGGTCTCGCGGCGACGTGCCTGATAACGGGAAACACCGGCAGCTTCTTCAATAAAGACTCGCATTTCTTCCGGCTTGGCATCCACCAGACGGTTAATCATGCCCTGTTCAATAATCGCATAAGAACGCGGCCCCAGACCGGTCCCCAGAAAAATATCGGTAATATCACGACGTCGGCATTTGGTGCCATTCAGGAAATATTCAGACTTGCCATCACGGTTAACCTGACGACGTACTGCCAGCTCATTATAGGCATTATACGCACCGCCCAGCTTGCCATAGGTATTATCAAAGCGCAGTTCTACACTGGCGATGCCCACCGGTTTGCGCTTGGCTGTTCCGGTAAAAATCACATCCTGCATGCTGCCACCACGTAGTTGGCGCGCACTGGACTCACCCATTACCCAGCGTATGGCATCAATCACATTTGATTTACCACAACCATTGGGTCCCACCACTGCAGTCCGGTTATCCTTGAAGTGTAAGGTGGTACTGTCTGCAAAAGATTTGAAGCCTGAAAGTTTTAAACTGCTTAAACGCATAGTGTCCTGATTTAACGTCGTGAGCGTCTGGCCCACGCGAGTTCAATTTGTTTCATCCGTGTCAGAGATTCCAACACAAGGTTGCGCAAGTGTCGACAAAAATCTTCCATAAATAACGTCGCCTGATGGGATTTACGAATTAAAATCGCTTCCGTCACCAGTTTAAATAATTCAAAAGATTCCTGTAGCTCACGTCTTGAAATATTCAGGGTCAGAAAATAGCTACGGCGTAAAGATGGCAGCAGTTCCTGATAGTAGCGCATCAGGTAAAGATTACCGACCATCTCCTGTTGCTGGGCCATTCCCTGAAAGATCAAATCATAAAACTTTTCGGTATGGCCTTGGCGGGTTTCGGCTTCCAATTGTTCTAATAATAGCTGAATGCGCTCTGCCTCATGACTGCGCCAGGTCTCTGCCATACGATGTACCATCTGCCCCAGCAATAAAGAGGTCAGGTCAAACAGGGCACGAACCTGCATGGCCGACATTTCCGAGACAATAGCGCCGCGACGCGGGAAGATTTCAATCAACTGGGTACGTTCAAGCAAGAGCAAGGCTTCTCGGACTGATCCCCGACTGACGTCAAGCTCCGATGCAATTCTGAGTTCCTGGATGCGTTCGCCTTCAACCAGTTCACCCCGGATAATCTGTTCACTGATATGCTTGGCAATCTGTTCAGACAAACTGTGTGCTTCTTGTTGTTGCATACTGTTCCTGTCTTATTTTTATTGATGCAAGTGCAGTCATTCTGGATGACTTTTCAGTTATTAAACGGCTTTTTTGCAGAAAATACTTTGACATTGTCAGACAATCTTGTGTCTATACAGCCAACCCAGTCAAAGAAAAAGGAGAATAGTGACCTATTCTCCTCAAAAAATTTAGCTGATAAAAAATGAGTAGTTCAGGCAGTAAAGCCTTGATAGATAAAATACAGACCAACTGTAGTCAGTAAGGCCGCAAAACATTTTTTTAATAGAACTGGTGATAATAAATGCGCCACTTTTGCACCAAATTTTGCAGTAATAAAACTCATCACACTAATACCAATAAATGCATAAATATGAATATAACCAATCGTATTTGGCACTTCGACTTCAGCTTTCTGACCAAACCAGATGAAACCTAAGGCACCGGCCACCGCGATCGGCAAACCGCAGGCAGCAGAAGTGGCTACCGCTTTCTGGATGACGACACCACAACGATTCAGGAAAGGCACAGTCAAACTGCCGCCACCGATCCCGAATATGGCCGATGCCACGCCAATGCCGCCACCCGCTGCCAGCTGTAATGCGGCTGAAGGCAATTTCTGATTCGGATCAACCTGATAATGTGCGCCTCTAAACATTCTGAATGCAATCCAGACTGCAAAGAAGCCAATCAGCAATTGCAGACCTTGGCCCGATAAATAATCTGCAATTCCAGCTCCTAAGAATGAGCCAATGACCAGGCCGGGTGCCAAATTACGCACTACCTCCCATAACACAGCCCCTCTCTGATGATGTGCCATCACCGAACTAATTGAGGTCACAATAATCGTGGCCAGAGAAGTTCCGACTGCCATATGCATAATCACGCTTGGATCGTACTGGAGCTGGGTAAAAACAATGTACAGGATTGGCACGATAATCAGGCCACCACCAACGCCAAACAGGCCTGCGGCAAATCCTGCAATTGCACCAATCAATAAATATATGATTAACTCCATAACGACATTTACCACGTTTAGATTCAAATGGATGTAGAAACTCGCGAACTGCAGCAACGTTTAAGTCAAGCAGGCCAACTCCCTGAAGTGCTGCTGATCAAGCCCATTACCACATCGACCAATGACGATGTCCGGGAACTAGCAACCAAAGGGGTACAACAGGTACTGGTGTGTAGCCGCGTGCAAACCCAAGGACGTGGACAGCGTCAACGTCAGTGGATTTCTCCTGAGGGGAACATCTATTTAAGCACATTGCTGCATACACAAAAAGCAATCGATGGTCGTCTGGCGCTGGAAATTGCATTAAATATCCTGCAAATGCCAAGTCTAAAAGGACTGGACTTGCAGGTAAAATGGCCCAATGACCTGTACAGCCTGCAAGGGAAATGGGGCGGCATTCTGATTGAACCGATTTCGACCCAACAGGTGGTGGTCGGCGTCGGGATCAATATCAGTCCACTCACGGAAAGCGTTCCAGACCAGCAGGTGACTTCTCTGACTGAATTGGGACTACAGCATGCTTCACGCGTGGATCTGATTGCCGAGTTGTATCTGGCTATTCAGCAAGCGGGTGAATGGTTTAATTATGGCAGTCAGAATCTGCCGGCACGGTTTAACCAATATACCGCATTTTTCCAGCAAACAGTTGAATTTACCGATATTCAAGGCCAATATTCCGGAACTTTCCTCGGCATTCAGGATGATGGTGCCGTTATTATCGAAACGGATGCAGGGACACAAACATTTTATCAGGGGCAACTCCGTCTCAAAAACGGCGGCTGAACAGGCATCATTCAATGAAAAAACTATGGTTGGATATCGGCAATACACGGCTCAAATACTGGATTACGGAGCAGAACCAGATCATTGAACATGCCGCGGAAATGCATTTGCAATCCCCTGCCGACTTACTTCTTGGCTTGATTCAGCACTTTAAGAGTTTAGGCTTGCATCAGGTCGGAATTTCTTCAGTACTGGACAAAGCGAATAATGTCCGTATTCAATCGATTTTGACCTGCCTGAACATTCCTGTAGTTTTTGCCACGGTACAGGCACGCTATGCCGGTTTGATCTGTGGCTATGATGATCCTTCACAGCTTGGGATTGACCGCTGGTTGCAGGTGCTGGCCGTTGCCAAGTCAGCCGACCAAAATTATTGTGTCATCAGCTGCGGGACTGCCCTGACCATTGATCTAGCCCAAGGTCAAAAACATCTCGGCGGTTATATCCTGCCGAATCTGTATTTACAACGCGATTCCCTGATCCAGAATACCAAAGGCATTAAAATCCCAGATGCAGCTTTCGAGGAACTCAGTCCTGGGCGCAATACCATTGACGCCGTGCATCATGGCATTTTATTCGGTCTGCTCAGCATCATTGAAAAAGTACTGCAAGATTTTCCGGCACAGCTGATCCTGACTGGTGGAGATGCTGCACTCTTTGCCCAGCATCTCGAACGGTTTCAGCCCGTGATTGAACCAGACTTATTACTTAAAGGCCTGCAGCATTTTGCAGATCATTTGCCAGACACAGTTTGAGGAGCTCGAGTAACTTTGAAAAATCTGCATAGCCATCCGGCTTGTTAAAATGCCCTGCATTTTTGATTTCAAAAATCTGTGCATTCAGGCTATGGCCCAAACGCAGTGAAATCGGTGCAGGTACATAAGGGTCATTGCTGGAAAGCAGCATTACAAAGCGTTTGGCACCATGTGATAGATTGTTCAGATCTAACTTTACTGCCTGCACCATTTTATTCAGTTCCGACCAAGCCACCAGTGGTGTATCAAAAGCTGCGACCAGCATGAGCCCGTCGATTTTCAATTGTGTACGGCTATAGTGTTCTTCAAGAAACTTTAGAGCACTTAAGCCACCCAAGCCATGCGCAACAATGAAACTATGCTCATCCAGATGCGGAATCTGCAGTTTCAGGTTGTGCTGCCATTCTTCCAGATCAGGTTGAAAAGGGTTGGCCAGCATGATCCGTTTGGCCTCGAACCCTGCGTCTTTGATCTGCCGGCTTAACCACGGATACCAGTGGTCATTTGAGGTCGCCTGATAATCAGGCACGATATAGACTTTCTTCGTTATATTTTTCATAGCATTGTACTTATTATATGGAGAGCAAAATGCTCCGACAAAAGTTAAGTTTTTAATTATTAGCGGATGAAATTCAATATTCCTTATTTAATTTCATCCTGTCATTATTGAACCAATCTGTTCATCATCCTCTCTATTCAGTGGAAGATTGGATCAGATAAGGCTGAATCACTCTCCAGACTTCCGGCAGTTCAGTACAGCCCTGCGAATTAATAAAATGTCCTTGATGCTCGGCACAGACCACGATAGCATCTAGACTTTCCGCCTGCGCCAGGCTAAAGTCAGGCTGAACCCGATCGTCACCTTCCGAATAAATCACCACACGTTCATCAATCTGACGTTTCAGTAAATCAAAATCCACTTCAGCCGCGTCAATGAACGAATTAACTTCTTCCAGACGTCCCAGTCTGCCATTAAAACCGGCCACTAAAACCAGTTGTTTGATTCTCTGATTTTTTAATTCGCGACTTAAATAATGTAATGCAGCCAGACAACCCAGACTATGCGCAATAAAAATGCTGTTTTCGTCAATCCCATCAATCTGTTCACGCATTTGCTGTTCCCAAACCTCCAGTTTTGGCGTAGTCGATGGATCAAGTCTGAGTACTTTCAAGCTGACATGTTCCTGCTGGGCTTTTTCCTGAATCCATGGAAACCAGTTTTCTTCAGGACTTGCGGTATAGCCATGCACCACAATCACTTGAGTCATTAGATACATCCTTCTGTATTATTTTATTTCAAATTTTTTCGAGTCTGCCTGATTTTTCTGGAAATTTGGGTAAGCAAATGTTGTTTTGTTTAAACTGGATATAAAAGAAAATACAGACAATAAAAAAGGCGCTATACGCGCCTTTCTTACTTAAAACAGTTATTTTTTGTCGTTGCCGCCGAACAGTGGACCCATACCACCGCCGCCACCAAACTGTTTTTGCAGACCGCTCAGTGATTTCATCATTTTTGCCATACCAGACGGATTGGCAAATTTCTTCATCATCTTCGCCATTTGCGCATGCTGTTTGATCAGCTTGTTGACTTCTGAGACTTCCATACCGCAACCTGCCGCAATACGCTTTTTACGGCTTGGATTCATCAGGTCAGGGTTACGGCGTTCCTTAATGGTCATCGACTGGATAATCGCTTCCATTTTCTTCACTTGCTTTTCAGGATTCGCCTGCGCAATCGCATCTTGAATACCAGAATTGCTCATACCTGGAAGTTTGTCCAGGAAGCCCATCATGCCGCCCATCTTGTTCATCTGCTCGAATTGCATCAGCATATCTTCAAAGTTGAAGCTACCGCCTTTCTGCAATTTCTTCGCCATTTTCTCGGCTTTTTCTTTGTCGATTTTGCGTTCAACTTCTTCGACCAAAGAAAGGACGTCACCCATGCCCAGAATACGCTGTGCCACACGTTCCGGATGGAAAGGTTCCAGCGCATCCAGTTTTTCGCCCATACCGAGGAACTTGATTGGCTTGCCAGTAATCGCACGAACAGACAGTGCTGCACCACCGCGCGCATCCCCATCGGTTTTAGTCAGGATCACACCCGTCAAAGGAAGCGCATCGTTAAATGCTTTGGCTGTATTCGCCGCATCCTGACCAGTCATGGCATCGACCACGAACAGGGTTTCAGTCGGATTAATCGCTGCATGCAGCTCTTTAATCTCTTCCATCATGTCGTCATCGATATGCAGACGACCTGCGGTATCGACAATCAACACATCAGCAAACTGGATTTTTGCCTGTTCAATTGCACGATTAACGATACTGATTGGTTTTTCAGTAGCACTCGATTCAAGGAAAATCGCGCCAACTTCGCCAGCCACTGTCTGTAACTGCTTGATCGCAGCCGGACGATAAACGTCGGCAGACACCATAGCCACTTTTTTCTTTTGACGTTCTTGCAGAAAGCGTGCAAGTTTGGCTGCAGTCGTGGTTTTACCCGCACCCTGCAAACCGGCAAGCAGTACCACCACCGGTGGTTTTGCTGCAAGGTCGAGGCTCTCATTGGCCTCGCCCATCATTTTGGTCAATTCGTCATGAACGATTTTGACAAAAGCCTGCCCAGGAGATAACTGAGTCATCACTTCCTGGCCTAATGCTTCTTCCTTAACTTTCGCGATAAATTCACGAGTTACAGGTAACGCAACGTCGGCTTCAAGAAGTGCCATACGTACTTCACGTAACGTATCTTTAATATTGTCTTCGGTTAGCTGCCCTGAGCCAGTAACATTTCTTAAACTCTGTGTGAGTCGTTCTGTTAAGGTATCAAACATTGCAAAATCCGCTTAAAATAGCCAGTAGCAAAAAATTGTTTCTTAAAATAGAAAATTTATGCATAGAATGCTATAGGATACTGTAGTTCGCACTGAATTTATATAAATGAATATTCATCACCCTTAAAAAGGTTTGACATGCTTAGCCTACCCTTGGTTTACACGATCTTAGCATTAATCGCTTATACCTCCTCTTTTTGGTATCTGTTCATTCATTTAATGACTAAACGTACTCCAAATCAATGGTTTGTCGGCTTAACAGCTTTAGTTGGACTGGTACTCCATGCTTTGGTTTTATCAGGTGACATGTATACCCCGATGGGGATGAATTATGATGTATTTGCCTTACTTTCCTTTACTTCAGGGCTAATGTTGCTGCTAAGCATCATTTATAGTACCTATCGGCCGATTATTGCGCTAAACCTGATTGGTATTCCCGTCGCTGCGACCGGCCTGATTCTCGGTTTCAGCTTTACCCAGCCAGCGAAAGTCATTGCACAGAATTCCCTGGGTCTGGATATTCATATTATCTTGTCCCTATCTGCTTACGCTGTGTTATTGATGGCAACGATTCAGGCCGTGATTTTGCGGTTTCAGGACCGTGAACTGAAGAAAAAACAGAAGCGTCGGGTTTGGGTGAATCTGTTGCCATCCTATCAAGATATGGAATCTTTATTGTTCGATATGCTGATGACCGGTTTCATTTTACTGACACTGGCATTGGGTTTCGGCTTCTTTACCATCGATAATTTCTTTGCCCAGCATCTGGCCCATAAGACTGCCTTTAGTATTGTGTCCTGGCTGGTTTATGGTGCATTACTGATTGGACACTGGAAATTTGGCTGGCGTGGCCAGAAAGCAGTTCGTTTTACCCTGCTTGGGTTTGGTCTGCTGGCGCTCGGTTTTATCGGTTCCAAATTTGTGCTGGAAATGCTGTTAAACAAATAAGCTGATTGATCTTTAATATTATAAAAAGCCCAGCTAAGACTGGGCTTTTTATTTAATTATCCTTTTCTTGATCTGGATTTATCCTTCCCACTCGTAGCGATAGCGGCCAGCTCACTACCCGGGGCAATTCCGGATCTTCCCATTCTGGCAATAAGGCATCTGCCAGTATATTCAGCGGATTATGTCCGAGTGCCTGAGTGGCTGCTTTTACGGCTGACCAAGTGCTCATATAGCCTATCAGTTGGTAAAAGTTCCACTCGACTTTTAATACCGGCGGCTGTACAGCAATTTCATGAAATGGGAATGGCAGATTTTTGTATCCTTCATCGACATGGCGGCGTTCAGGTGCCCAATAGGGCGCAATGGTCACTTCATAAAAATGTCTGAAATAATGATTCAGATGTTCTTCATCGACACTGAATACCCCATAACTAATAAGAGCCAGAATAGCATTGGGTTTTGCAATACGGCGAACTTCCGCATAGAACTTGTCCAGATCCAGCCAATGTGCAGCCTGTGCAACTGAAATCAGATCCACACTCTGGTCAACACATGGGATTTCTTCGGCTAAGGCCTGATGATATTGAATTTTCGGATGAGGTTGGGCCTGTGCGATTTGTTCGCTACTCGCATCAATGGCAATCACCTGATCAAAATAATGTGCCAAAACCTCTGAAAACTGTCCTGAGCCACAGCCAACATCTAAAGCTACTTTCGTACTCGGTGCCAACTCTGCCAATATCTTTCCCAAAACATCCGGATAATGCGGGCGAAACAAGGCATAATCTTGGGACTGCTGGGAGAAATTGTCTTTAAATTCCCGACTTTCCATCTGCACTTTCCTGACCTGTTTTCTCACAGCTTAACTCGATCCGGAAAGGCGACAATAGTAATTTGGTTTCATTTCCAATAATTTTAAAACTAAAAAATTAGCGTATTTTAATTATCTAAATTTTTTAAAAATCAGCTAGTTTAACTATTTTGCTTGATTTGATAATCCGCTTTAAAGTTCTGATAACTACGTCGCTCTGCGGAATTTTCGGTTAAAGCTTCTACTTCCTGCATGGTATTCAAGCAACGTGTAGTGAGCTGGATATATTGCTCGGTGCCATGGCTTTTCCAGGCAATTTCTTTTTCTTCTAAAGGACGGATGACTTTTGCCGGACTGCCAAGTACCAGATTATTTGCTGGCACTTTGAATTTAGCCTTAACTGTACTGTTGGCCCCAACAATGACATTCTCCCCGATTTCGGCCTCATCCAGAATTACACTGTTCATACCGATCAAGGCATTTTTTCGTACCACGCAGCCATGCAGAATGGCACCATGACCAACATGGCCATATTCTTCAACCAAGGTCACACTGTCCGGAAATCCATGAATGGTACAGGAATCCTGTACATTGGCATTTTTCTGGATATAAATCCGGCCAAAATCGGCACGCAACGAAGCGAACGGACCAATATAAACTCCGGCTTCAATGATCACATCACCGATCAGCACAGCCGTAGGATGAAGATAAGCTTTAGGGCTGACGACAGGAATAACCCCATCAATCGCATAACATGGCATAGACTCCTCCTTGAACTATTACATTCATGATTTTTTAAATATTAAAAAGTCAATTCCGGCAGCTTTAAGCCACCAAAACGTTTATAAAATTGTGGATGTGCAGGTGGCATAAGGCCTTCCGCTGTCCGGGCAGTCTCCAGGAAAAACTCATCTCCTGCTGCAAATACTGCCTGATATAGATTGGTACTCAGGTTGCGCGCAATCAGTGACAACCAGTCTGTTGGCAACAGTTCAAATGGCAGATTCGGGTCTTTCAGTAAAATACGGCGATATTGATGGATCAGCAGGATACGAATCTGAAAGGCTTGTACTGGATCCAGTTCCTCTTCATTTTCCACCAGATAGAAAAACTCGCGGAAATCGCTAATAAATTTTTCATAACGCTGATGCAGTTCCGGGATTGGCCAGTTAGTCTCAACCATGCGTTTAATGGTTGGATAAGATTCCTGCCAAAGCTGTAAAGTTTCAGCATGAAACACTACGACCTGATCGGTCATCTTGTTATTCAGTAACAGGTTTTGCAGTTTCTGCTGATCACACCCCGGATAGGCCATGACATTGGTCGCGATATTGGCAAAGCCTAACCATTCCAGTTCTTTTTTTAGCGTTTGTTTATTTTCTAGTTCAACTGAACTGAGCAGAACTAGATCCCATTTCTGATCCCATTCATTATGCTGGAAACTATAAATTTTCTGGTCTGCGGTAATAAAACGCTGACGGCTGCTTTCGGTAATCCGGTAATAACTGGTGCGGCCAATCTTTTCTGAACTCAGCCAGCCATTTTGTACCAGACGGAATACGGCGGTACGCACAGAACGCTCATTGAAGCCAAATACATCCATCAGCTGAATCAGGCTGGCAAGACTAATGACTCCCCCACGGTGATAAATGCTGTCACCAAAAATCGTCATTACCAATGAGGTTCCACTGAGGGTCTCATTCTGAATGAAATCATCAATTACTTGTTTTAATTTCGGATTCATTACGTTCAATTTACCTTGTCAAAGCCGGATGACAGACCTGAGCCTGTCATCCAGACGTATTTAAGCGGACTTTCGGATATCAAACACCCGCTGAGCCTTACCTTCAGAACGTGGCAAGCTACCTTCCGGTAAAACTTCCACACTGACACTAATCCCGACCATGGTCTTGATTTGTACTTTCAGCTGATTTGCCAATTGGTGTGTCATATTTATAGCATTATCTTTACGCATTTCGGTACGAATATGCAATGTATCCAGATGACCCTGTTTACAAATCTGAATCTGATAATTTGGAATAAGCTGCGGAATATGCAGGATTTGCTCTTCAATTTGTGATGGGAACACATTCACACCACGAATAATCATCATGTCATCACTGCGACCTACAATCTTGTCCATACGACGCATGGTACGTGCTGTACCAGGCAATAAGCGTGTCAGATCACGGGTACGGTAACGAATCACCGGCATACCCTCTTTAGTAATGGTGGTAAATACCAGTTCACCCAGCTCACCATCAGGTAATACTTCACCAGTTTCCGGATGGATAATTTCAGGATAGAAGTGATCTTCCCAAATGGTAGGACCATCTTTAGATTCCAGACATTCCATCGCTACACCCGGCCCCATCACTTCAGACAGGCCATAAATATCCAGTGCATCAATACCCAGACGTTCTTCGATTTCACGGCGCATTTCATTGGTCCATGGCTCTGCACCAAAGATCCCGGTCTTGATCGAACAATCCTTGGCAGTCCCGAATTTTTTCTCCAGACACTCAATAATATTCAGACAGTAAGATGGCGTGACCATTAAAGCCGTTGGCTTGAAATCATGAATCAGCTGGGCCTGCTTGTCGGTCTGACCACCTGACATCGGGATTACGGTGGCACCCAGACGTTCTACCCCATAATGTGCACCCAACCCGCCAGTAAACAGGCCGTATCCATAAGATACCTGAATCGTATCTTTACTGCTGAGTCCGGCTGCGCGTAACGAGCGTGCCACCACATCTGACCAAGTGTTAATGTCATTCTGGGTATAACCGACTACAGTCGGCTGACCTGTGGTCCCTGAAGAAGCATGTACACGGACAATCTGCTCCTGAGGCACAGCAAACATGCCAAATGGATAGTTTTCGCGAAGATCCTGCTTGGTGGTGAACGGGAATTTGGCCAGGTCTTCCAGAGAGTTAAAATCGTCTGGATGCACGCCAGCATCATCGAATTTCTTTTTATAAACCGGGCTATTCTGATAAGCATGTTGCAACATCTTTTTCATACGCTTTAGCTGAACACTGCGTAACTCATCAACCGATACTTTTTCAATTTTTTCCATTGCATTGTTATTCATATTCTTACTCCTGACGCAGTCTTCCTGACCACGGTTTAATTCATTGATTGAATGATGTGTTTAATCCATATTTTCTAAAACCAGTGCAACACCTTGACCGACACCGACACACATGGTGCAGAGTGCATATTTGCCTTTACGGCGTTTCAGTTCATGCATGGCAGTAATCACCAGACGGGTGCCGCTCATACCCAGCGGATGGCCAAGAGCAATAGCACCACCGTTTGGATTGACTCGTGGATCGTCATCCTGAAGTCCTAGCTCACGTAGCACTGCAAGCGCCTGTGCGGCAAAGGCTTCATTTAGTTCGATCACATCCATCTGTTCTAGACTTAAGTTTGTCTGTTTTAATACTTTCTGCACTGCGGGCACTGGACCGATACCCATATAACGTGGTTCTACTCCTGCACTGGCGATTCCTACCACCCGTGCTAGCGGTTTCAGCCCATATTGTTCTGCGAAATATTTATTACCCAGTAGCACACAGGCTGCACCGTCATTGACACCAGACGCATTACCCGCAGTTACCGAACCACCTTCCTTGCGAAATGGTGCTTTTAAAGAAGCCAATTTTTCTAAAGTAGTATCGGCACGTGGATGCTCATCTTCAACAATCACCTGAGTAGCACCTTTGATTTCTACTGGCAGAATTTCTGCCTGAAAAATACCATTCTGCTGTGCCTGTGCAGTTTTTTGCTGGCTGCGATAAGCAAACAGATCCTGATCTTCACGATTAATCTGATATTTTTCAGCTACGTTTTCTGCCGTTTCCGGCATGCTATCTACGCCGAAACCTGCCTTGAATTTTGGATTGATAAAACGCCAGCCAATAGTGGTGTCATAAATTTCCGGAGTACGGCTAAATGCTGTGGTTGGCTTGGATTGTACAAATGGCGCACGGCTCATGGATTCTACCCCACCGGCCACTACAAATTGCGCTTCACCCGATTTAATTGCACGTGCTGCCAGACCGACAGCATCCAGACCGGAAGCACAGAGACGATTTACAGTAATGGCAGGCACACTTTCCGGCAGGCCCGCTAAAAGTGCTGCCATACGCGCGACATTACGATTATCTTCACCGGCCTGATTGGCACAGCCTAAAATTACCTCATCAACTTCTGCCCACGGCAGATTAGGATGCTGCTGTTTTAAATACTGGATCGGTAAAGCAGCAAGGTCATCGGCACGAATACTACTCAAATCACCTGCATAACGACCAATTGGGGTACGAATACCGTCAAAAATATAAGCATGTTCCATCGTTCTTGTTCCTTAGCTGGCCATCCCTTAGTCTGTTGGCGATCCTTGTTGCGCCTGTCCTAGCGCTGTCTAATTAGTTCAATATATACTAGGATGTATCACTCTTCACCAAAAATACGATACATATTTTTTAATATTTTTAAATTTGTGCCATATTAAATTCTATTTACTCATTCAAATTATTTATCTGAATAAATAAAATAAAAAAAATTAATAGATCAATATCTTGAGTAGAAAATAGTGCATAAATCTATATTTTTCAGATTTCATTTACTATCAAGGTACCACTACATATAACATAAGACCTAACTAACCATCAGACCAAATAGGTATCATATTCATACCCGTCAGGAATAGTTCAACTCGACCAAGTTGCTAAGCGATAACTGAAAGGAAAAAATCGCACAACTTTGAGCCGAATCAAATCCATCTCCGGCAGATTTAGCAGCCCTTATATTGTGGTGTTCGTTTTTGCATAAAGGCCTGAACGCCCTCACGATAATCACTAGAACGGCCCGCCAGACGTTGCAGATCGCGCTCCAGAATCAGTTGTTCATCCAGATTATTGTCTGCGGCGGCATGAATCGCTTTCTTAATCAGGGATAGACCATAAGTCGGCTGAGTCGCCAGATGTTCAGCCATTTTTTCAGCTTCTGCTTTTAACTGATCATCTTCAACTACCTGCCAGATCATGCCGAGTTGCAGCGCACGTTCAGCCGAGATTTTGTCACCCAACATCGCAAGACCCATCGCTTGAGCACGGCCAACCAGACGTGGCAGGAACCAGGTACCCCCTGAATCTGGCACCAGACCGAGACGGCAAAAAGCCTGAATAAATGAAGCAGATTTGGCAGCTACCACGATGTCACAAGCCAGTGCAATATTGGCACCTGCACCCGCTGCCACGCCATTCACGGCACAGATTACCGGTTTTGGCATTTCAGCAATCAGTTTAATCAGCGGGTTGTAGTATTTTTCAATCGATAGCCCGAGATCTGGCGCATCAGCATTTGGATCAACCACACGATCATTCAGGTCCTGACCGGCACAGAAACCACGACCTTCTGCAGAAATCACTACAGCGCGAATTGCTGAATCTTGCGCCCAGCGTTTTACGACAGAAGATACTTCCTGATGCATGGTTTCATTAAAACTGTTGAGCTGTTTTGGACGATTAAAAGTCAGGTAGCCCACTGCATTTTTTTCTTCAACAATAATTGTTTGGTAATCCATTACACACCTTTTAAGTTTCTATTTCGTTCATGCATTTATCTGCATGGTGCTTAATTTAAAATCTTTACTCGTCGAAACTGAGACGAACATTTTGAGTGGTTGGACGCGCCTGGCAGCTCAGCACATAACCTTTCTGGATTTCTTCTTCTTCCAAGCTATAGTTGATCGCCATTTCCACTTCACCTTGCAGCACCTTACATTTACAGGTTGCGCATACCCCGCCCTTGCAGGCATAAGGTAGATCTGCTCCAGCACGTAAAGCCGCATCCAGAATGCTGTCATCCTGTTTGGACACTTCAATGATCAGCTCACGGCCATCCAGAATGATGTTGACCTTTTCCTCGGTACGGCTTTCGATCTGCTGTGCAGATGCTTTTGGTGCAGTACCGGTATTGAAGCGTTCCGTGTGAATTTTGCTGCGTTCGATCCCGAGGGTTGGCAACACGGTTTCTACCGCATTCATCATTTCTTCAGGACCACAGGCGAAGCAATGATCGGTTTCTGCTGGAAGCAGGCCCGCCTGAAACAACTGCTGCAATTTTTCTGCATCAATACGGCCATTGAAAATCTCGCTATCATTCAGCTCACGCGAGAAAATGTTGATCAGTTGCAGACGCTCTTTAAAGCGGTCTTTCAGATCCATGATCTGTTCAGAGAACATGGTCTGTTTCCAGGAACGGTTACCATAAACCAGTGTAAAAGTGGCATCTTGCTGACGGCTCAATACTGCTTTGACAATAGACAAAATTGGTGTAATGCCACTGCCTGCAGCAAAGCCCAGATAGTGTTTGCCACCAGCCTTGGCCGCTTTCTGGAAAAACACACCTTGTGGTGGCATCACTTCTAGTACATCGCCGACTTTCAGGTTTTCATTGGCCCAGGTCGAGAACTGGCCCTGATCAATTTTCTTGATCGCGATACTCATGTCTTCATCAGTATCACTACAGATCGAATAGCAACGACGCAATTCTCCCTGTTCTGCCATGTGACGGATGGTCAGGTGTTGGCCCGGCTGATACTGAAAACTATCGGCATGTTCTGGACTCAGTTCAAAAGCAATGCAAATTGCCTGTTCAGTCTGAGGCTGAATCGATTTGATGGTTAACGGAATAAACTGGCTCATTTCAAAATCCTTCTTGAGCTGTGGCGATCTCACGCTTTATTGTTATGGCTTGTGCGCTTAAGCCCTTAAATACATTTAAAATAGTCAAACGGCTCCAGGCATTCCTGACATTTGTACAGCGCCTTGCAAGCGGTTGAACTGAATTCACTGAGTAATCGGGTGTGCTGGCTATGACAATGTGGACACTGGATGCCATCGCTGAGTGCGACATGGGTACCGCAGCTGTTTGAACCACCTTTGGGCGGGGCAATGCCATATTGCTGCAGTTTCTGTTTGCCTTCCTCACTCATCCAGTCGGTGGTCCATGCTTCTGACAGATCGACCACAACTTTGACCGGCGTCAGCTCATGTGCTGCAAATGCCTGGGTGATTTCCGCCTTAAGCAGATCGGTTGCCGGACAGCCACTATAGGTGGGGGTCAATCGGACGATGATTTCATCCTGCGGGTTGATCTCCACCCCGCGAATCATGCCCAGGTCAAGGACCGACAGGACCGGAATTTCCGGATCGGAAACCTGTGCCAGGATATCCCAGCATTGATCTTCTACATGTCTGATCAGATTCATGCCACTCACTCCCTGTGATGTGTTGGATTTACCAGTTCATACTTGGATAGCTGCGCTGCATATATTGCAGTTCCGCCAGTACATAACCCAGATGTTCGGTATGTAGTCCCTGCTTGGCGCCACTACGGTAAGCACCACTTTCTGGCAAGCTCAGTTCAAAACGTTGCAACTCGGCAGATATGGTTTCCAGCCATTTCGGTTTCAGCAGTTCCAGATCAGGAATCAGGTAAGCATCAACCAGCTGACGCTCATCTGCAGTCAGACTGAACAGCTCTTCAGTAAAGCGCCATAGCTGGTTCAGACCATTCTGGATTTTTTCATGTGCTTCTGCCGTACCTAAGCTCAGGCGTTCCATCCATGAGGTTGAAAAACGCAAATGGTATTTCACCTCTTTCAGCGACTTGATGGCGAATGAAGAAATGTTTTCATTCCTACTATTGCTGAGTGCTGCAAACAGCAAAGCATGGTAATGATCCATCAACCACTGACGCACGATGGTTTGACCAAAGTCACCATTTGGCTGTTCACTCAACAGCAAATTGCGGTATTCACGCTCGGTACGGAAATAAGCCAGTTTGTCTTCATCACGGCCCAGTCCTTCAATTTCACCGGCAAGACTCAGTGCTGTACGTGCCTGACCCAGTAAATCCAAGCCGATATTTGCCAGTGCAATATCCAGTTCCAGCTCCGGTGCATGACCGCACCACTCTGCCAGACGGTGTGAAAGGATGAGCTGGCTGTCGCCAACATGTAGTAAAAATTGTGCTAATACCTGATTCGTCATTGCTCTGCCCTCCACCTTACATGTGCTCGATGCCATCTGGAATGTGATAGAAGGTCGGATGACGGTAGACCTTGTTCAGTGAAGGATCAAAAAACTCTGGTTTTTCATCTGGTTGAGATGAGGTAATCAGTTCAGATTTCACTACCCAGATACTTATCCCTTCATTGCGGCGGGTATAGACGTCACGGGCATTTTGCAGGGCAATTTCATCATCAGGAGCGCGCAGGCTGCCGACATGGCGGTGGCTCAGACCCTGTTTGCTGCGAATAAATACTTCGTATAAAGACCAGTTATTCTTGTTCATTTGCATATCCTTGTGCTATTCCGTTGCCTTAGGCAATTTTTCTGTTGTCTAACTGCTGCTGTTGCTTGCTGGCATAAACTGCTGCTGATTCACGTACCCATTTGCCATCTTCCCAAGCCTTGCGACGCGCTTCGATACGTTCATGGTTACATGGACCTTTACCTGCCAGCACATCGAAGAATTCATCCCAGTTCACTTCGCCAAATTCATAGTGGCCTGTTTCTTCATTAAACTTCAGATCTGGGTCCGGCACAGTCAGGCCAAGCTGCAATACTTGCGGTACGGTGTTGTCGACGAATTTCTGACGCAATGCATCATTACTGAATAATTTGATTTTCCACTGCATGCTTTGAGCACTGTTTGGAGAATTGCCATCACTTGGACCAAACATCATCAGTGCCGGCCACCAGAAACGGTTCACTGCATCCTGTGCCATCTGTTTCTGTTCTGGCGTACCTTGTGCCAGTTGCATCATGGCCTCAAAGCCTTGACGCTGGTGGAAACTTTCTTCTTTACAGATACGCACCATGGCACGTGCATAAGGACCATAAGATGTACGACACAGTGCCACCTGATTGACGATTGCCGCCCCATCTACCAGCCAGCCAATCGCCGCTACATCTGCCCAGGTCAGGGTTGGATAGTTAAAAATGGATGAATATTTCATGCGGCCAGCAATTAGCTTTTCCATCATATCATCACGGTCTGCACCAAGCGTTTCTGCTGCACTGTAGAGGTACAGGCCATGTCCTGCTTCATCTTGCACTTTAGCCAGCAATACCGCTTTACGTTTCAAAGTCGGTGCGCGGGTAATCCAGTTACCTTCTGGCAGCATGCCAATCACTTCTGAATGCCCATGCTGGCCAATCTGGCGGATCAGGGTCTTTCTATAGGCATCCGGCATCCAGTCCTTCGCTTCAATAGAAATGTCCTGCTCTATCTTCTGATCGAATGTTTGTTGTTGCTTATTCATGTTTGTTTCACTTATCCCAAGTGCTGATACACTCAAATTAAAACGATACAAATATAAAATCAATACTATTTTTTTAGTATCATATATTTTTAAAAAGCATTTTACTCTAAGTTATTGTTTATATTATTTTTATTTTTTTTATTACATGAAGTTTACTTTTTTAATCATCGATTATGATTGACATTTAAGCTTTTAGATTGCAGTTTATGAAACATCAAAAGTAAAAACAAACTCAACAACGTATCATAAATGGAGTTATACAATGTTGGAACTGGACAGCACTACCCAGAACACGGATCTTCAGGACGACACACAGGCGCATTATTCAACTAAAGTTAAAGTATTGAGTTCACTGGCTTTAGGCGGTGAACATAGCGCACAAAATGACTTACGTACGGTCTATCACGCCATTAGCGGTGAAGCGATTTACCAAGTCAGTAGCCACGGCATCGACATGCATAACGTAGTGCAATATGCCAAACAGAAAGGTGCTGCCATTGCCCACTGGACTTTCCACCAGCGTGCCAATGCCCTGAAACAGGTGGCACAATATTTACTGGAACGTAAGGAAGATTATTACTGCCTGGCAGCTGCAACCGGCTGTACCCGCAAAGATGCCTGGATTGATATTGAAGGTGGGATTGGCACCCTGTTTGCCTATTCAAGTCTGGTTCGCCGTGAACTCAGCGATGAAACTACACTGGTTGAAGATGCCTGGATTCCATTATCCAAACAGGGCAGCTTTGGTGCCAAACACATCCTGAGCCCAAAAGCCGGTGTAGCAGTGCATATCAATGCATTTAACTTTCCAATCTGGGGCATGCTGGAAAAAATTGCACCGACTCTACTAGCCGGCGTGCCATGTATTGTTAAACCGGCAACAGAAGGCGCAGAACTGACACATGCAGTGGTTAAAGACATTTTAGCCAGTAATTTACTGCCAGAAGGTGCTCTGCAGCTGATCTGCGGACAGACTTACAACCTGTTTGATCACCTGAATGCACAGGATACAGTAACCTTCACAGGTTCGGCTGCTACCGGCCAGAAACTACGTGCACATCCACACCTGAATGCCCACTCCATTCCATTCAGCATGGAAGCCGATTCGGTGAACAGCGCCATCCTGACCCAGCAAGCCAACGATGAAACCATTGACTTGTTTGTGCGTGAAGTCTTCCGTGAAATGACGACCAAGGCCGGACAAAAATGTACTGCAATTCGTCGTGCCTTTGTGCCAGCAGCATTACTCGATACTGTACAGCGGCGCCTGACTGAAAAACTACAGAAAGTAGTCATCGGTGATCCTGCACAGGACGGCGTAACCATGGGTGCTCTGGCCAGCGTTAAACAGAAGCATGATGTTGCTGCTAAGGTAGAACAACTGGCACAGGAAGCTGAAATCATCATGGGTAGCCACCTACGCCAGGATTTTAGCATCCAGGTCGCACACCCAGAAAAATCTGCTTTCTATCCGCCAACAGTGCTGTTATGTAAAGATCCAGTTCAGGCCCAGCAGATTCACAATATCGAAGCCTTTGGCCCAGTGGTTACACTGATGCCGTATAGTGACCTGTCACAACTGGCAACATTAGTAGCTCGTGGTGAAGGAAGTCTGGTTGCTTCAATTGTGCGTAACCATGATGAAAATATTGAACAGCTACTCAGCAAGATCGCGCCTTGGCATGGTCGTGTGCATATTCTGGACCGTGAGAGCGCCAAGGAAAGTACCGGTCATGGTTCACCACTCCCATTGTTAGTGCATGGTGGTCCGGGGCGTGCTGGCGGTGGTGAGGAACTCGGCGGCCTGCGTGCAGTGAAACACTATATGCAGCGTACTGCTATTCAAGGCTCACCAAATGCGCTGACTCAGGTCGGTCATAGCTGGACCGCGGGTGCGGAGGTATTTGAAGACCGTGTGCATCCATTCAAGAAATCTTTCGACGAACTGCGGATCGGTGAGCGCCTGCTGACTGCACGCCGTACCATTACTGAAGCTGATATTGTCAACTTTGGTGGTTTAAGTGGTGATTACTTCTATGCACATATGGACAAGATTGCGGCTGCAGAATCCTTGTTCGGTGAACGTGTCGCACATGGTTACTTCATTGTTTCTGCCGCTGCTGGCCTGTTTGTTGATGCTGCTCCAGGTCCTGTCATTGCCAACTACGGTATGGATAACCTGCGCTTCGTAGAACCTGTGAAAATTGGTGATACCATTCAGGTAGAACTGACCTGCAAGCAGAAAACACCAAAACCACTGCGTGATGAGCAAAAACCGCATGGTGTTGTGGTCTGGGACATCAAAGTGAAAAACCAGCGCAATGAACTGGTCGCGACTTATGACATTCTGACTCTCGTAGAAAAAGCCGCTTAAGCACTATTTTTAGACACTTAAAGCAAAAAGGGAGTCTATTTGATTCCCTTTTTTATTTATTTAAAAATAATTGTATCTTTTTAATCCAGACATATTGACGGCTATGCAAATTACTCCTAGATTAGACTAATTGATACATGTAAAAAATAAAAATAATTAAATATGTATCAAATAAACCAATCACTATAACTTGCACAGGATGTTGCATGATGAATGAAAAAACATTGGTCATAGACAAGGTTGACAATGACGTCCAACCACTCGATTCTCATCTAAAAATTACTACGCCTATCCCTGAACAGGTAGCTACAGAAATTCCACCAGCAGCTTCAGAACGTAGCAGCTATCAATGGTATGTCGTGATCATCTGTATGGTGGCCTATATTCTGTCTTTCGTAGACCGTCAGATTTTATCCCTGATGATTGAACCGATTAAGGCTGACCTAATGCTGAGTGATACCCAGTTCAGCCTGTTACAAGGGCTGGCCTTTTCTCTGTTCTATGCATTTATGGGCGTACCAATTGCCGCACTAGCCGATAAAAAATCCCGTGTGAAAATTATTTCGGTCGGGATCGCTTTCTGGAGTCTGGCAACTGCAGCCTGCGGCCTAAGCAAAAACTTTATCCAGATGTTCCTAGCTCGCCTCAGTGTCGGTGCAGGTGAAGCCGCACTTTCTCCTGCTTTTTACTCAATCGTGGCAGATCTGTTTCCTAAACATAAACTGGGCCGTGCGCTAGGCGTATATGCTATTGGCGCTTTTATCGGTTCAGGACTGGCGTTCCTAATCGGTGGCTATGTGATTGGTCTGCTCAAGGATGTCAGCTTCATTACTTTACCGGTAATTGGTGAGATCAAAACCTGGCAACTGACCTTTATGATTGTCGGTTTACCGGGTGTATTACTGGCCTTAATGATGATTCTGACCGTACGTGAACCAGAACGTAAAGGCCTCAAAATGGATGCCAATGGTGTCGCAGTTAAAGCATCTTTTAAAAATTCTATGGGTTTTATCAAAACCCATAAAAAAACTTTCTTCTGTCATTTTATTGGCTTCTCTTTCTACACCATGATGCTGTATTCCCTGCTCGGCTGGGCACCGGCCTACTACATGCGTCACTTTGGCCTGGATGCAAGCCAGACCGGATATATCCTTGGAAGTATTATTCTTGTCGCAAATACTTCAGGTGCTCTATTCTGTGGCTGGCTCATCGACTTCTTTTCTAAACGTGGCTATAGCGATGCAGCGATCCGTGCCGGTGCAATTGGCTGTGCTGCCCTGATCATTCCAAGTGTGCTATTTACTCAGGTCGACAATATGCAGTTTTCATTCGCATTGATCTTTGTCGCGATGTTCTTTTCCACCTTTCCGATTCCGGCATCAGCCGCTGCTACCCAGATGCTGACACCGAACCAGTTGCGCTCTCAGGTATCAGCAAAATTCCTGCTAATTTCCAACCTGATTGCACTCGGTGTGGGTACAACTGCGGTGGCGCTGATTACTGACCGTTATTATGAAAATACCTTAATGGTGGGTAATTCGATTTCTATCGTCAATGCGATAGCCGGCCTAATTGGTGTATTCCTGCTGTATAAAGGCTGTCAGTATTATCGTGAAAGTATGAAATTCGAAAAACTGGTCGATTAAGACAATCTTAGATTTTTAAGATTTAAATCCAGACCTTAAATCAGCCGATTTAAGGTTTTTTTATTTAGATAACGCCAATCTCAACTTAAAATAAGATTTTCGAATTGAATTGGTGAATGACCAAGCTTTTTATTTAGCACCACACAAATTGTATGCGACAGAATTTTACGAGTTATGCGGTGGGTTAAATGCCATAGATCTTTTGCCCTCACTTTCTGAATGTGAAAGCGATCTGTTAATTGACCAATCACTGTTTCAATCTTTCTTCTGGCTTTCATCAGTATTTGCAGTGTCTCTTTAGGTCTGAAATCTATCATGTTTTTTCTAAAGGGTGTTTGTAAATCAATACCCTGATATTCATAATATCGTTTCAATTCTGGTCTTAAATAGCCCTTATCTGCTCCCAGTAAACCGTAAATATCATTCGTAATTTCAGGTGCAACATCTCGCTCATCACAATGAGCAGGTGCAAAGGTATAACCCGAAATCATGCCTGAAAGATTAATGACGATATGAGCTTTGAAACCATAATATTTTTCTTGTTTTGCAGCACAATAACTAAAACCTGCGTATTCTTTAAAGTTTTTATGCTTTCTAGCTCTGGTATAACTACAGACAGGGAGTGGGAAGCCATCAATAAAGTGAATGTTATCTGAACCATAACGCTGAATGAGCTGTGCCATAATGGATTGACTGACATGCCACAGGTTTGCACAATGTTTACAGAAATTGGGATAAGATCCTAATTTTGGAAACCATTCTAACCAATTGTTTTTGAAATACATCCAAATATTTTTGTCTGTATCTAAACCAAGAAATTCACCTACTATTTGCATAGTGATGATTTCTGCATCAGTAACAGCAGGCGGAAAACCACGAGTTCTCAGGGGCTGAGTAACAACAATGGGATAAAGTTCTTCTATGATTACATAGACAAAAATGATAAATTCTTCAATGGACATAACTTTGCTTTAATTTCTTGGTGGAAACTAAAATAGGGTTATGTCCTTTTTATTTCAATCACTTAAAAAGTTGAGATTGGGGTTTAGATAGCAAAAGTTCAATAAGTACTCATTCAGGATTAATCTTTTTCTGCAATTCATATGAAAATTAAACTGCCTGGACTTTCCCACCAAAAAGCCGTATAACACCGTTTTTCGAATTAACAGGTGTTGACCATTGAAACTTGTTCTTGCACCCATGGAAGGCTTAACTGACCCGATTATGCGTGATGTACTGACATCCGTCGGGAGCTTCGACTGGTGTGTAACCGAGTTTATTCGTGTCACGGATTCGGTGCTGCCAGATCATATCTATCACACCTACTGCCCTGAACTGTTAAATAATGAGGGCAAAACTGCTACCGGTACGCCAGTGCATGTACAATTTCTGGGAAATAACCCGGAAATGCTGGCAGCCAATGCAGTGAAAGTCGCTGCTATGGGCGCGCCTGCAATTGACATGAATTTCGGCTGTCCAGCCAAAACCGTAAACCGTCACCGTGGTGGTTCAGTACTACTAGATGAACCTGAAGTCGTTTATGAATTGGTCAAAGCTGTTCGTGATGCAGTGCCCGCACATATCCCGGTTTCGGCGAAAATGCGTCTGGGTTATATGGATCGCAACTTCATGATGGAAAATGCGCATGCCATTGAAGATGCTGGAGCGGCCTGGGTCACTGTTCATGCGCGGACCAAGGCCGATGGCTATACTCCGCCAGCCTTTTGGGACCAACTGCAACCGATCCGTGAAGCCTTAAAAATCAATGTCATTGCCAATGGTGAAATCTGGACCAATGCCGATGCGAAGCAATGTCAGCTAGAATCAGGCTGTGAAGACCTGATGATTGGCCGTGGTGCAGTCACTACACCTGATCTGACCCAATGTATTCGTCAAAATTCTGATGAGCCGCTCATCACCTGGAATGAGCTGCTTGAACTGCAAATCCGTTTCCTGAATGGTTCCTATAAAAAGGAAATGAATATGGTCGGCCGTTACAAACAATGGCTGGGGATGATGTCTAAGCATTATCCTGAAGCCAAAGTACTCTGGGATGAGGTCAAACGGATTAAACAGCTGGTTGAAATTACTGAAAAGTTAAAAGCCTCGAAAAATTAAGAAAAATCCTTTGAATGATTCAAAGGCTTTTCTGTTCGGATTGCCACCTGTTTAAATTTGCGACATGTTCACGGTTGGTTTTCCAGGATTTTTCTAGTACTTCCTTCTCCAAGCGAATCTGGATACGTTTAATCTTGGTATCAGAAATAACTCGCTGATTAAAGCTTTTTACATAATCTGTCCAACCTGCGCCTCGAAACACATAATTTGGCATTGGGGTTTTGAATACCGCATCTGGCATAAATACAATCACAGAATGCAGCTGGTCTGGCTCGATAATATCAGCTAGCAACTGCTCCAGAACTTTGATGTGCTTATAATTCTGATGAATCGGATTTTGAAATTTATAGCTATTTTTATAAAGTTTTTGCGTCCGGGTCTTTTGTCGCTCGCCACCAAAGATCCAGCCTTTATAGTTTTTGGTTTTAATCACAAACAGGCCATAAGGACTTAATAAGAGGTGATCAATTTGGGTTGTTCCTCCGTCTCCATCCGGAAGAGTCAAATCATTTAATAATTGATACTCAGGGTCTTTCAGATAAAGTTTGACATGCGTGGCAACAGCGAATTCTCCCAGCTTCCCTTTTAAAAATGGTTTAAATAACTTAAATACGATGGAACCAATAAAAAGTAGAAGAACCCACCATAAACTGGACCAGAGTTGGCCTAAGATTTGTGTTGCGAACAGATCCATATTTTAATTTTCATTAATTTTATGATTTTGATCTTAATGGGTTCTCTCAATATTTAACAGAATTTCTTTTTTATCCAGACCGCCTGCAAAGCCTACTAACTTACCGCTACTGCCAATCACCCGATGACAAGGTGCAATAATCGAGATCGGGTTTTTACCATTGGCAGCACCCACGGCGCGTACTGCTTTAACATTACCGACCTGTTCAGCGATTTCTCGGTAACTTCGGGTCTGTCCATAAGGAATATTCAGCAAAGCCTGCCAGACTTTTTTCTGGAAATCTGTACCAGCAAAGTCCAAAGGCAAATCAAAAACATTGCGCTGACCGGCAAAATATTCCTGAAGCTGACGCCGAGCTTCTATCAATACTGGATGCTGTGGATCTTCAACCAGAGTTGCCAACCTGACCCGATTCGGTTTTTCACAATCCCAGAGTACAGCCACCAGTGCCGTTTCATTGGCGACCAGCTGCAACTGCCCTACAGGCGAGTCCATATAAATATGACTGAGTTGCATGGCCCTACTCCTACAGAATCAAGCTTGCCAGTTTTTATTTTACTCGAAATCAAAACTGCTCAACAGCTCTTAGGAGGAGGATAATTTCATCAAAACAAGTCCGGAAATAATCAGCCCCGCAGCCAGCATACGCATAGCAGAAGCAGGTTCACCTAAAACTATAACACCGACCAGAAATGAGCCAACTGCGCCAATGCCCGTCCAGATGGTATAGGCAGTCCCTAAAGGCAAAGTACGCATGGCATAGGCCAGTAATACAAAACTGAGCACCATAAAAACAATCGTAAAAATACTCGGTGTGAGTTTAGTAAAACCCTCTGAGAGCTTCATGGAATAGGCCCAGACAATCTCAAATAGTCCAGCGAATACAAGTATAATCCAGGCCATATTGCCCTCCTCCTAATTAACAGGGTCAGGCCGTCCTGACGAATTTTCTTGTTGAATTTAATAAACTTAATCAACAAGGGAGGTCGTTCCCCCTAAAAAAAACAGGCATTCTATAAAGCAGACGGTAAAACCAAACTGCCGTTTACAAAATTTGACTGAATGAGAATTAACTTAACCATGTCTTACTCAAATGCTCAGGACAACTTGAAGATTTCAGCCTATCTTAAGGAACGCAAACACGGGAAATCGTGTTATGACATTACAGAGACTTGAGTAAGAAAAACAAACAAGGAATAAATCCATATTATTAAGTTATGCACATGAATTAAATTTAAAAAAAGCGTGGAGATCTTACACAATGAAACACATAACCAAGACCTATTGATCACTTTTTGTTTGGCTTGATTATTAACCTTTGATGAATAAACGATCACCAAAATCAAGGGTTGACATAGGTAAAAAGAACTCCAGTCGAGTTCTTTTTATACAAATTTTGTCTAAGATACAATCAATCAGGCTACAAACGATTACAAAATATGCAACATATCCATATGGTTATCAACATAGATATCTACACACTTATCCATAAAGTTATCCACAGATTTATACACCTTAAACATTTTAGAGATTAAAGTTGAATTTGACCGACTTTAGCCAGCTCACTACGCATATCATCAATCACAGCTTTATAATCCGGCTTGCCAAAAATCGCTGAACCAGCCACAAACATATCTGCACCAGCTTCTGCAATTTCACGAATATTTGCTGGTCCCACACCGCCATCTACTTCTAAACGGATATCACGACCTGAAGCATCAATGATCTTGCGTGCTTGACGTAATTTATCCAAAGTCATTGGAATGAATTTCTGTCCGCCAAAGCCGGGGTTCACACTCATTAGCAGTACCTGATCAACCTTATCCAGTACATAATCCAGATAATGCAATGGTGTCGCTGGATTAAATACCAGACCGGCTTTAGCACCACCCGATTTGATCAATTGTAAAGAACGGTCAATATGATCAGATGCTTCCGGATGAAACGTAATAATATCTGCGCCTGCTTCCAGAAAGTCACCAATCATACGATCTACAGGTTTCACCATGAGATGCACATCAATAGGTGCCTGAATACCATATTTTTTCAATGCCTTACATACACCTGCGCCAAAGGTTAAATTGGGTACATAGTGATTATCCATAACGTCGAAATGCACAACGTCTGCACCGGCCTGAAGTACATTTTCAACTTCTTCACCTAAACGGGCAAAGTCGGCAGACAAAATAGAAGGTGCAATTAAATAAGGCTTGGACATGAAAGGACCTGGCTAAGTGAAATTGGATTTTTCCCATTATATCAAATCCGCTCCGGCTACTGTGATTCGATGTTGCAAGATTAAAACGCTGTGTAACGCTTTGAGGCTTATGCCAGCATCACTGCTTGGTTTAAAGTACAGGATAATGATGAATAGTGTAGAAAACTGATGAAAAGTATTGCCCATATCCAGACGCAACAAGCTTCACGAATTGCCAAACGCCTGGCCAATCACTGGAAAAATAAATTTAATATTGATGAAACCGGACAAAATTTCCTGATTCATTTTCCAAGTGCAGAAGTGAGTCTGACACCCGAGGCAGATCATCTTACCGTAACGATTCAGAGCAATGCTGATTCCACTGACCTGAATAAACTTGAAAATGTAGTGCTGGATCATCTGATCCGTATGGGACAGGAAAATCTGACTGCCGACTGGCAAAGATAAGCACTAAAAAGCCTTGATAATCAAAGCATAATAATGATCAGAAGCTAAAAATGATGATTCGCCTGTTCATTAAAAGCATGAATCCGTTTAATTCTTTTATCCAGTTCGGGATGTGATTCCAGATATTTTTTAAACTTCCCGATCAGGCGAATCCATTTCAGTTCAGTTTCTGTCAGGTGCCGGTCTTTTCCATCGATATTGAGAGTGAAATTTTTCATTTTTAAGGTTTGTGATTCCTCTGCCAGTATTCTGGCATTTTTCACCCGCTGCAAAAAGTTCGACAAATGAATACTGGAGATCTGCTGTTGATGCAAATGTTGCATGGCATAATCATCCGCAGCAAGTTCAAGCGCCTGTGAATATCCCGCATCGGCGAGTACCGCTATAGATGCCGCCACCACATCACTTAAATCTCCCGTTACCAAGGCAAATAATCCTGCTGCACTCAAGTTGGAAATCACTTTTTGCATACTATGTTTTTGCACCAGATGACCTTGTTCATGTGCCAGTACTGCAAGGACTTCTTCATCTGCACCGCTGAGCTTGACCAGTTCATCGGTAACAATAATGGTATTGTTTGGAATCGCTGCTGCATTAAGCCCCATAGTTTCTCCACCTTGACGGAAAATAATCTTTGCAGGTTGCCCTACCGCGATTTTTTGTTCGTACAATTTTTTTAGACGTGCTTGATGCTCTGCGGAGAGCTTGGATGACTCAGTTTGCTCAATTAATTTCTGCTCAGTTTGATTTCCTACCTCGATCAAGGTCTGTTCGGGAAGTAATTGAGCGAGCTGCTGGGCGGTATGAGGAATCCCCCATTTAAGAATAAAAATTACCGCACATATCACGATAATCATCGAGAAGAAAATCAGGAGTGGAGAACGTTCAAATTTCCATATGGCATGATAGATTTCTTTGGATTTAATCTTCAGCCAATGCGGTGCTTTGGTCAAAAATTCAATCCGGCGATCTTCAGGCAGTTCGATAATCGGTTTACGCCCCCCGACCCCGCCAATATCGGCTTGGCATGGCAATGAAGTCAAAGCGATGTTTTTAACAATTGGGTATTACCGTAGAAATAGCGGATACGGCGTGCCTTTGCCCAAGGGCTATACAAAGTAAGCGTAACGATGGTTAACATCAGATTCACCATCCAGATTCCAAAATATTCCGTGGCACTGCCATGAAATCGGAAGTTATGTTTTTCTAGTGAAGGTGATGGCTGGTCAATCTCTAGTTCAGGCTTATTGTGCATCGTGTTCTTAACTGCAACTGGTTCTACCTGATTTTTGAATAGCAACTTATATGCCATTTTTATTATATTTATTTGATATTCATATAAAAAACTCCAAAAACATGACCTATTTTTGGAGTTTTATTGCACTTTTAAGTTTGCTTCACTTTTATTGCTTGGCTTATGGATTTAATTGCACGGCATGGAATTGTAGGTGGTCATCTACAAAGCTTTGAATAAAATAGTAACCATGATCATAACCCTGATGTTCACGTAAGGTTAATTTCTGGTTCACGGCATCGCAGGCTTGCTGAAATAACGCCGGATTCAGCTGGCTATAGAACTGGTCAGAAAAGCCCTGATCAATCAGGATGTCGCTAAACAGTGCACCCTTTTCCTGAACCAGCGCAGTTGCATCATGCTTCAACCATTCTTCGCGGTTTTCACCCAGATAATTCGAGAATGCTTTTTCACCCCATGGACATTGGCTCGGTGCACAAATCGGTGCGAATGCCGAAACTGAACAGAATTTTTCCGGATATTTAAAAGCCAAAGTTAAAGCACCATGTCCACCCATGGAATGACCGAAAATCCCGATCTTATCTGCCTGCACTACAAACTCTTCACACACCAGTTCATACAACTCATCGACGATAAAGCTTTCCATCTGATAATGTTCAGCCCACGGTGCTTGAGTGGCATTGATATAGAATCCGGCACCCTGCCCGATATCCCAGTGATCCCCTTTGGCAACATCATCTCCACGTGGTGAAGTGTCTGGTGTAATCAGAATCAGGCCAAGCTGGGCAGCCAAACGCTGGGCATGTGCCTTGATTGCAAAAGTCTCTTCAGTACAGGTCAGGCCAGCTAAATAGAATAAAGCCGGGCAATTTTGGCCTTCCAGAGCTTGTGGCGGCAGGAAGATGCCAAATCTGGTTGGTTTTTTTAATATTTTAGACTCAAAGCTATAAATCCGCTGTTCACCCTCAAAGCTTCGATTATTCTGTACCAGTTCCATCATCATTCCTTTTTCTATTTTCTAAAGTTGTAGATTGGTTTATGGAGCCAAAGCGACAGACGGAGATGCTGAAGTGGTCGTCGCTGGAGGGAAAAGACGCTGTTCCAGTTGTGGCAACATCAATTCCATGTTTTTGCCAATCACCCATTGTGGTTCTGACCGTTCAAATCCCTGAGCTGCTTCCCATTTAGCCACTGTAGTCTTGGCCTGCTCAAAAGAGGCTTTCAGACTGTTATTTTCACGCATGGCCTCATCAAAGAAAGCACGACCGAAATAAGTATAGTCAGCTTCGTTCGAACAACCGAATGACTGACGGTCAGCAGCAGAAGCAGTAATGATCAAGGTATTATCATTCTGCAAAGCCGAAGCGAAACTACCTGAGAAACAGGCAGAAATAACAATCACTCGCCAGCGCACACCTGAGGCATCCAAAGTATCACGCAACCATTCTGGATCAACTGATGCCAGGTCTAACGGTGCATTTTCCATTTCAAATTCATTTGGCAAGCCATGTGAGGTCATATACAGAAACAGCACATCACTTTCCCGGTTCATCTGCTGGCCAATACGACGCAAGGCCAGTTCCATGCTGGTTTTAGAAGCAAGCGGAATTTCAGTCCGTGTTGCTGGATGATTTACCAGCATAATCGAACGGCCGAAAGTCCCAAACCGGGTATCAAACTGCTTTTTAATCCGCTCTATTTCTGAATAGAACACATCCTGATAACTTGCGCCAGCGACGCCCATGAAGTACCAGTGCGATTGTGCAAATTCGCCATATTCAATTGCATCTAGTGCCTTGTTCAGCAAGATCGGCTGAGTATAGAAAGCATCTTCAGCAAAACTTGGTGGAATTTCTTCAACTTTCCAGATGGGCTGATCTTTCACCGAAATCTGCCACACCACCAAAGTAAACAGGGTGGCCAGCATAATCAGTGCCCGTTCCCACCACGGCCATTTTAATTCACGTGAAATTACCCAGACCACAGCCAGACTTTGCCAGACAAACAGCATGACAAATAGGGTCGGAATATAGGCGTAGAAAATATAGGGTAGATAATCCAGATCACCCAGATACTGGATCAGGCTCTGGAACAGCATGATATGCGTATCCAGCACTAGCCAGAGTAATGCAGGTACCAGCATCAAACGAGGATTATTCACTCGCTGGGACAAGAAAATCCCGACAATCAAGGCAATAAAGGGCCAAAGTGCATAACTGATCAGACCTTGAGAGTTAAAATCTCCCATGCGGCCGGAACTGAGCCAGCTAAACAGGCTATTAGCACAGCCGCCCAAAATGCCCCAGAACACCAGTTGTAGAATAGAGGGACGCACCAGTTGCAGCGAACGCCGAGATCCCAGAAATAACCACATCCCGGCAATTTGGTTGCTTTTAAAATCGTGCCAAAAATTGATGGAGGGTTTAAAGTCGATCATATGATTTCAGGGAGATGAGTGGCTCGCTAATGTGCCCAATAAGTTTATGCTTGATATAAGTTTTATCAATGCCAATTTTTAAATATATAACAAATCCTTGATCTATTTTGAAGCAATTCTCATATTAAGTAACCAGTTCATGCTGAAAATAGGCATCAAAACGGCAAGCATCACCAGACCATTGATGATTTGGCTCTTTTCCAGCTAAAAATACGGCCAAACGAGGACGTTTCACCACCACCCGCTTGCCAATTTTTTGTGCCAATTCTAAGAGATTATCTCCCAGATCCATTTCACCATCTTCCGGTAAAAGCAGATGTAATAACTGCATTTGTTTTTTCACCTGTGCCTGCTTTTTCGGTGCCTGCTGGTTCTGGTCACGTTGTGGAAACATCGGGTCCAGATAAACCACATCGACGACCGCATTCTGCTCAGCCTGTGATTTCAGATAGTCTGCAGAATCTGAAAAAACCAGATGAATCCGCTTAACCACCGAACTTAGAAAAGTATCCTTTTTCGCTCGGTGATGACTGTCTTCAAGCAGGGTAAATAAAATAGGATGTCGTTCGACCAAGGTCACCTGAGCACCCAAATGTGCCATCAACAGACTGTCATGACCTAGACCAGCTGTCGCATCGATAAGAGTCGGCTTTTCTCCCAAATTACAAGCACGAGCAATCATTTCCGATTTTAAAGAGGCACGTTTTAAGCGCCCTACTTCTGCTTGCCAATCTGGTTGCATTTTCATGCCATTGGCACAGAGCCATAGGCCGTCAGCATCAACACACAGCGCCAGTTCGGGATGTAAACGCAAGAAACGTGCATTCAGCTTTTCAATAACCTCAATACTAACCTCTACATCACGAGAAGAAAGCACAGCCTCGAAGTGCTGTGCTTTCTTTTGATACTCGAATTCGGTATATAAGCGAATCGTGCTTACCATAATCTCCAACCTGTAAAGGCAAATAATAAAATCAGTAAACCTGAGGCAATGCGATACCAGGCAAAAACCATGAAATCACGTTTTGCCACATAGGCTACCAAGGCACGGATTAATAAAAGCGCCGAGATGAACGATACGATGATACCGACTGCCAAAACTGTCCAGTCTTCTGTGGTACTGTAAACATCATAGCTTTGATAAAGATCGAGCAGGCCTGCACCGATAATGACCGGAATCCCCAAGAAGAATGAAAATTCAGTTGCAGCCTTACGTGATACGCCAAGGAACATCGCCCCAATAATGGTCGCACCTGAACGTGAAGTTCCCGGTATCAGGGATAAGACCTGAATCAGACCGATCCAGATTGCATCTTTCACGGTCAGATCTTCAACTTCCTGGGCACGCACCTTAGGTGGATTCTTCTCAATCCAGATAATGATCAGACCACCAACGATCAAGCCAATGGCAATCGCAATATTATTGAATAGCAGCTCTTTTACGGTTTGCCCTAGGGTCAGGCCAATCAGCACAATGGGAATAGAGGCCAGAATCAGGCCAATCCCTAAACGGCGTCCTTGCGGTTCACCACTTACGATCCCAGTTGCTGCACCCCAAAGCCGTGCCCAATATTCATAAATAACCGCGGCAATTGCCCCCATCTGAATTGCGACGACAAAAACATCGCTTTTTTCTTTGGTCCAGAAATTCATTAATTCTGAAGCCAAAATCAGATGCCCAGTACTGGAAATAGGCAAAAACTCGGTAATACCTTCAATAATACCCATAATTGCTGCTTTCAGCAGCAGTAAAAGATCCATGCTTAATCCTGATTAATTATGCTTTGCCTTGTTCTGGAATTTTTTTCCATGCGTTATCACGTAAATATACCGGAAGTGCCAATTCTGCACTGACCCAATTTTCTGTTTTTGCTGCTGCACGCGCAATTATGGCAATATCCTGTGCTGTTGCACTGACATTTTTATATTCGGATGCTGTTTCTTGAACTAGATTGGCACCTGAACCCACCACAGTAAATTTAACTGCTTCAGCACCTTGTTCATAACTCAAAAGCTGTTCTTCATCAACAGCCTGCATAATCCCTTGAGCATCTAACTGATAACTGGCGACATAGACTTCATTCATCCGTGCATCCAGTACTGCAGTTACTGCAGTTAAACCATGCAAACGATATGCCGCTTGCGCCAAAGCCTGTAAAGTGGATACCGGGATTACAGGCAGATCATTTGACCAAGCCAAAGCCTGGGTCACAGCCGCATTGATACGAACACCACTAAATGATCCCGGGCCACGACTAAAGGCAATCGCTGTCAGATCAGATACAGCCCAGCCCAGATCATTGAGGCCTTGTTCAATCATTGGAAGAATGGTTTGCGTTTGTGCCTTGGCGCGCGCATCAAGCTGAAAAAATAGTTCTTGAGTATCATCGATCACAGAGACGGAACACTGCTCATTGGCAGTCTCCAATGCCAGCACTTTCATGCACAACCTTAATTCAGAGAATATAAAAAACGTCGAATATAATACTCCACTCATATCTTCTAGGCGAGATTTTCCCAAGCCAGATACAAAAATGCCTAGAAAATTCTAGGCTTAACTGAGGACATTATTCAGATAACAGCCTAAAGCTGTACTTCTTCCAGATCCTGAAATTTCTGGAAATGCTCAGCATAGTGCATGGCACTCATTTTTAGTTTCTGAATACTGACTTCATCTAAAGTTTTCACGACTTTGCCTGGTGAGCCCATCACCACCGAATTATCAGGAATTACCTTCCCTTCTGGAATCAGGGCATTGGCACCAATAATACAATTCTTGCCAATCACGGCATGATTTAAGATCACTGCCTGAATTCCAATCAGGCTATTATCGCCAATGGTGCAACCATGCAGCATGGCCTGATGACCAATGGTCACATAATTCCCGATGTTCATTTCAATCCCAGCATCGGTATGTAGCACTGCATTTTCCTGAACATTGGTGAAGTCACCTAAACGGATTTTGCTGTTATCGGCACGAACGACGGCACCAAACCAGACACTCACCTGTTTGCCCAGTTCGACCTGTCCAATGACCGTCGCTGTAGGCGCCACCCAACCATCCCACGGCTGATGCGTTGCTTTTGGTGAATGTCCCTGAAATTGATATAACATGGCTGAAATCCTGTTCAACGGTTAAAAAATTTTGAGCGTTTAAACGCAGGTGAGTTAAGTAAAAATGGCCAGTCTTTTTTATAGTCCAGCCCGTACTGAAATAGTGAAATCAGCATACGTGCGGTCAGTCCCCAGACAATCTCATTTTCCACCTGCATACTTGGAAAATATAAGGACTGCTGGGCAAAACGTACTTCATAAGGCATCGGCTGGGCTTCCAGCAAATGCTGCAAGGAAGCAAAGAAAATCCGGTCAATTTCTGTCGGCTGAGGAATGAGTTGAATGGTAGGCGGAATTAAACCGACCACAGGCTTAACCAGCATCCCGTTACGTGCCTTTTGCATCGGGAGATCCCCGATCAGATGCACATCAAATGGATTAAGCGCCGTTTCCTCATACGCCTCTCTCAAAGCCACTACAATATTACTGGTATCTTGAGGGTCGCGTTTACCACCTGGAAAAGAGACTTCTCCTGCATGATTATTCATATAAGCTGAACGGCGTGTCAGCAAAACTTTGGGATCAACTTCATCTGTGATCGCAATTAATACAGCAGCCTGTGCAGTTTGAATCCGTTTGGAAAATCGTAAATGTTTCTGCAAGCGTTGTATTAATCCCAGCTCATCCATTCATTCAGCTCCCTATGCGACTATAATTTCATCATAGCTGATTTTTGATTTGGCGGGATAGAAATGATGCCAAATTTTGATTTTTCAGTTATCCTGACCTTACTGTTATCATTGATGATGAATATGAACTTCTGTGTGAACTGTGGACATAAAACAACAGAGAAAATTCCTTTAGGCGATCAGAAGGTTCGCAAGGTTTGTACTACATGCGGATATATTCATTACATTAATCCAAAAGTGATTTGCGGTGCATTGGTGCTCTGGGAAGATAAAGTCCTGCTCTGCCGCCGTGCAATTGAACCACGTTATGGACTGTGGACCCTACCTGCCGGCTATATGGAACTGTTTGAAACCATGGAACAGGGCGCAGCTCGTGAAACCCGTGAAGAAGCCGAAGCTGAAGTGGACATTGAACAGCTGTACTGCATGTACAATATTCCGCGGATTGGCCAGATTTATGTCCTGTTCAAGTCTCAACTGATTGATGGAAAATTTGGTGCAGGTGAAGAAACCATTGAAACACGTTTATTTAACGAAGATGAAATTCCCTGGAGTGAACTGGCTTTCCCAAGTGTAGAGCATACGCTTCGTCATTATTTTGAAGACCGTAAAACCAATAACTTCCCGATGCACCTAGAGACCTTGGGAACTCGTTTGGATCACACAGGTTAAAATGTTTTTTATAAAAAAGCCCATCATTGGATGGGCTTTTTTCATTATTTGGTTGTCCCGTCCTGAAATAAGTTTACACCTTAAGAGACTTATTTTATGGAACATGCACGAGAACAACGAGTTAAGCGCACACAACGTGATTATAGCTTCGCCTTTAAAATGATGGTGGTACATGAAGTAGAAAAAGGGCAAATTACTTATAAACAAGCTCAGGCAAAATATGGTATTCAAGGAAGATCAACTGTGCTGGTATGGTTACGCAAGCACGGACAACAGGATTGGACTTCGAATATGCCGACTTCTTCTAAACGCCAATTGACACCCCAACAACGAATCCGCCAATTAGAAAAACAGTTAGCCGCAGAAAAGCTCAAAACTGAATTTATACAGGATGTGATTTATCACATTGATAAAGAGTGTGGGACTGATCTTGGAAAAAAGTATACCGAGCACGTTTCAAAGATTGGCAAAGCCAAAGAAGACTAAGCGTTTCACGTTATTGTCAGTGGTTAGGAATCACTCGACAAGCTTATTATCAAGCAGAAAAACGTGCTCAAATGACTGCACAAGTAACAGAACAAATACTCGAGTTGGTTATGGAGTATCGCTGTCTCATGCCAAGTATCGGAACACGTAAGCTGTATTGGCTTATTAAAGGCAAATTGTTGCAGCGTGGTTTAAAGTGTGGACGGGATCAGTTATTTAAAATATTGAAAGAAAATAATTTATTGATTCGCCCCAAGCGTCGTTATACAAAAACTACGGATAGCAAGCATTGGATGAAGAAGCATCCAAATTTATTAAAGGATTATTCAGCGGTGCAAGCCAATGAAGTCTTTGTCAGTGATATTACCTATGTTGAGAGTGCTGAAGGCGTACATTATTTATCCTTGGTGACAGATGCTTATACCCGCCAGATTAAAGGTTATAAGTTATCGAATGATATGCGTGCAGAGAATGTTGTGCAGGCACTACATATGGCGATGCAGCATGTGACAGATCGGGCAGCCAGGATGATTCACCATTCAGACAGAGGCTCTCAGTATTGCTCTGAACTATATCAATCGGCATTACGCCATTATGGGGTATGTCCTTCTATGACAGATGGAGGAGACTGTTACCAGAATGCATTAGCAGAGCGGATTAATGGAATATTAAAGCAGGAGTTTTTAACTACACGATGTCAAACCATGAAAGAGTTAGATCACTTAATTGCGGAATCTATCATGATTTATAATTGCTATAGACCACATTTAAGTTTAAATATGAACACCCCGAATCAGACGTATGAGCAAACTAAAACCGAGCTAATTGCTTAACTCGGTTTGAAGTGGAATACTGTCAATCTATTTCAGGACAAGACATGGTGGTACATGAAGTAGAAAAAGGGCAAATTACTTATAAACAAGCTCAGGCAAAATATGGTATTCAAGGAAGATCAACTGTGCTGGTATGGTTACGCAAGCACGGACAACAGGATTGGACTTCGAATATGCCGACTTCTTCTAAACGCCAATTGACACCCCAACAACGAATCCGCCAATTAGAAAAACAGTTAGCCGCAGAAAAGCTCAAAACTGAATTTATACAGGATGTGATTTATCACATTGATAAAGAGTGTGGGACTGATCTTGGAAAAAAGTATACCGAGCACGTTTCAAAGATTGGCAAAGCCAAAGAAGACTAAGCGTTTCACGTTATTGTCAGTGGTTAGGAATCACTCGACAAGCTTATTATCAAGCAGAAAAACGTGCTCAAATGACTGCACAAGTAACAGAACAAATACTCGAGTTGGTTATGGAGTATCGCTGTCTCATGCCAAGTATCGGAACACGTAAGCTGTATTGGCTTATTAAAGGCAAATTGTTGCAGCGTGGTTTAAAGTGTGGACGGGATCAGTTATTTAAAATATTGAAAGAAAATAATTTATTGATTCGCCCCAAGCGTCGTTATACAAAAACTACGGATAGCAAGCATTGGATGAAGAAGCATCCAAATTTATTAAAGGATTATTCAGCGGTGCAAGCCAATGAAGTCTTTGTCAGTGATATTACCTATGTTGAGAGTGCTGAAGGCGTACATTATTTATCCTTGGTGACAGATGCTTATACCCGCCAGATTAAAGGTTATAAGTTATCGAATGATATGCGTGCAGAGAATGTTGTGCAGGCACTACATATGGCGATGCAGCATGTGACAGATCGGGCAGCCAGGATGATTCACCATTCAGACAGAGGCTCTCAGTATTGCTCTGAACTATATCAATCGGCATTACGCCATTATGGGGTATGTCCTTCTATGACAGATGGAGGAGACTGTTACCAGAATGCATTAGCAGAGCGGATTAATGGAATATTAAAGCAGGAGTTTTTAACTACACGATGTCAAACCATGAAAGAGTTAGATCACTTAATTGCGGAATCTATCATGATTTATAATTGCTATAGACCACATTTAAGTTTAAATATGAACACCCCGAATCAGACGTATGAGCAAACTAAAACCGAGCTAATTGCTTAACTCGGTTTGAAGTGGAATACTGTCAATCTATTTCAGGACAAGACAGGTTTTGATGCTATAACAATCCGCTAATTTAAACGAAACACTTCCGCCACTCAACTTGGCCAGATTGGTCTCCTCTGTCGTTTCATCAGTATTATTGTTGTTATAGACTTTCTGGAAGCTGGCATAAGTATTCGCCCAACCTACGCTTTCTCCAGCTGAGTTGGTAAAGCCCACACGACTGGTTCCATTCAGTACATTAGATAAATTGAGTAATGCCCCACCAATCACAATCTTATCATCTGTATTGGTTGAAGCCTGAATAGTGGAGTTCATACCTACCAAGGCACCATTTAATAAACCAAATACAGGATCAGCGAAGACCAGTCGCATAGATACTGTTTTTTCATCTATAAATGCACGGCCTAATGTACCGAGACGATATTGTTGAACGCCGTTATTGTCTTTAAGTCCAGCCGGTAAGATATCTCCCTGGCAACCATTCATGCTATCAGTTGCAAGATTGCTTGCGGACTGCATATTGGTACGCACATCACCATTACTATCAATCACAACACCCACTGTAATAGGGCTAATTGAGTTTTCGCTAAATTTAAACTCCATGTTGCCATATATTGGGAAAATATATTCTTCACCTGGCTCTACATTTTCAGCTGTTTTAAAGACTTGACGATCCAGATAGCTGATCGGGAAAATTTTATAAAGATCAATTGAGCCACTATAGTTGTCATCATCGGCATTAAAACGCCATAAGCCAAGACTGGCACGATCAGCATCGCTGAGTTCAGTTTTACCTGTAGCCATCTTATAAAATGCTTCTTTACCGGCAATCACATAATCGCTCAGCAAACGACCTTGGTAAATTTCTAATGGATTGCTGTTGTTAGCCACATTCATTTTATATGGTGCATTTGATGAAAGCATTCTCGTGGCAGGGCTAATCCAGCTGGTTTGCGGTACTGCAGTAATTTGCTGTGGTTTGACCTTACGGATCAATTCCGCATTAATGCCACCCAAAGATCCCAGATTATTGGAGCCCAGTTTTAGCTGAGTGTCACGCCACTGTAGTCCACTACCGAAGGTATAACCTTGGCGGTCTGTAATCAGGATAAAATGTCCAAATAAATATTTAGTCGTTTTATCTTTAATGTCACATACAGATTTATTACAACCCGCCAGACCATCAGAACCAGTCAAGTTACTACTAATAATGCCTGAAGTTGAGAACAGAGAAAATTCCGGTTGATATACTGCTGCACTGGCAATATTGGCCAGTTTTTTTACGACTTCAAAGGCCTGATCATCACTAATCTGGCTAATATCAATAAAAGGTTTAAGGGTTTCTGCTAAATTTGCATCTGTCAGGTTGATATCTTTATTAATTTTGCCCAGATTCTTTCGCATATCCTCTGTGATATACAAGGGCTGTACATCCGTCGGATTATAGATACGACCTTTTTCCAGTGCCAAGGTCTGCCAGATTTTGACCAGTTTCATCGCCACCTGTACGGTTGGATCTGTCTGTTCGATTCTGGCAATATTACGACCGGTAATTCCCTTGGCAATATCAAGTACACTTAGTCGGGGTAATTGGCTCGATGTACTGAGGTTCATATATTCAGAGAGCTTGACAGTACCCAATTTGATTTTGGTATCACTAAAACTTTTCAGATAAAATTCGATACTATCTGCTTTTTGACAAGTACCTGACGCCACCCCATCATTTTGGTCAAATAAAGTAATGAAGGTATTTTCTTTATTACCACTACAATTAAAGTTAAGACCATCAATTGGATATTCAAGCCCCCATTCCAGACAATTCGTTGCAGTAGCAGAGCATGAACCATTCGTGGTGGCTTCATCATTTTGTTCTGGTATGACATTCGCACTTTCACCTCCGCATCCGCTGAGGGCGGCAAATAAAGCAGTGAAAGCAAATGGATATAATATTTTATTTTTCACGCCAATCTCAACTTAAAATAAGATTTTCGAATTGAATTGGTGAATGACCAAGCTTTTTATTTAGCACCACACAAATTGTATGCGACAGAATTTTACGAGTTATGCGGTGGGTTAAATGCCATAGATCTTTTGCCCTCACTTTCTGAATGTGAAAGCGATCTGTTAATTGACCAATCACTGTTTCAATCTTTCTTCTGGCTTTCATCAGTATTTGCAGTGTCTCTTTAGGTCTGAAATCTATCATGTTTTTTCTAAAGGGTGTTTGTAAATCAATACCCTGATATTCATAATATCGTTTCAATTCTGGTCTTAAATAGCCCTTATCTGCTCCCAGTAAACCGTAAATATCATTCGTAATTTCAGGTGCAACATCTCGCTCATCACAATGAGCAGGTGCAAAGGTATAACCCGAAATCATGCCTGAAAGATTAATGACGATATGAGCTTTGAAACCATAATATTTTTCTTGTTTTGCAGCACAATAACTAAAACCTGCGTATTCTTTAAAGTTTTTATGCTTTCTAGCTCTGGTATAACTACAGACAGGGAGTGGGAAGCCATCAATAAAGTGAATGTTATCTGAACCATAACGCTGAATGAGCTGTGCCATAATGGATTGACTGACATGCCACAGGTTTGCACAATGTTTACAGAAATTGGGATAAGATCCTAATTTTGGAAACCATTCTAACCAATTGTTTTTGAAATACATCCAAATATTTTTGTCTGTATCTAAACCAAGAAATTCACCTACTATTTGCATAGTGATGATTTCTGCATCAGTAACAGCAGGCGGAAAACCACGAGTTCTCAGGGGCTGAGTAACAACAATGGGATAAAGTTCTTCTATGATTACATAGACAAAAATGATAAATTCTTCAATGGACATAACTTTGCTTTAATTTCTTGGTGGAAACTAAAATAGGGTTATGTCCTTTTTATTTCAATCACTTAAAAAGTTGAGATTGGGGTATTTTTCATCTTATTCTACTCGAATCGTCCTTATCGAATGGCGACTAGTTTTAGTTGTCCATAATTTGTCAGCATCTTGTCTTCAACATCTATAGCTGAAGCGAGTGGGGTCATTAATACATATTGGCTTTGCGCAGGAATCTGAATAATTCCCTGTATCTTCTCATGTTGAATAATATTGGCTTGTGCTTCCTGATTTTTGAAACCGCCCACCCCTTCTAAAACACAGCCTCGTTCATCCAGAAATACAACAAATGGCCAGTAATAGGCAGGATTATTCTGACGGGAAGCATAAGACTGAATCTGAATATTTTTAATATCAGATTTTAGCTTCACAATTTCATAATCAAACTCATCTGATTTCAGTGGTGCCCGTGGCCACAGATTAATAGATTTACCTGCGCTAATCTCTTTCGCATTCTTAACTTTTTTATCTTTAAAACACTGCTTACCTAAGCTTTCTACAGATTCAGGCTGAGAAATACGGTAGTAGGTTTGGGCCAGTACGACTGGACCAGAATCTACAGCAGGTTGTTGAAACAAGGATTTTATAATCGACTGTCCCACTCCTTTTTCACGCTCAATCGTTTGTACACGTGTTGACCCAATATTTTTATCAACTATCCCTTCAGGCATACTGTAGAAACGTTTTTTACCTTCCAGATTAAATTCCTTATTTTCCAGATATTCACTATCCACATATTCCACCCCTTCAATCTGACTGAAACCCTGTTTTTGAACAGGATCAGGTACTGCCTGAATGACAGGTTCAGAGGTTTGAGGCTGTGTCACTGGTGGTAAGTATTGCGGTAATTTAGACTCAACGTGTTTAGTCGGTTGTACTGGTTGTACTGGTTGTACTGGTTGTACTGGTTGTACTGGTTGTACTGGTTGTACTGGTTGTACTGGTTGTACTGGTTGTACAACTATATTATTTTTTTGCTGAACTGTTGCCACACTTTTTTCGACTATCTTTGGCTCGGATTTTTTCAGATCCTGTGCAGTAGATGTAACGGGTGTAACTAATTTTTTCGGAGTAGTGGCCGCTTGGTTTTTTGTTGTTTCTTTCTGCTCATTATTTTGACGTGGCACAACTAATGGTCGCCCATCGGGCCCAATGATCGTAATAAACTCTCTGGCATTTGTATAAAAAGACCATGGTACCAGACTTAATGCCAGTACCATTTTTATCCCTAAGTTCCCTGTTCTGATCATTTCTTCCTTACCAATGGGTGCGATAGTTCAAACCTAAAATTGTGATCTTGGTATCTGTTTTGACATTCAAGCCTGCATATGGATTCAGTAACAGGTTATTTACCCCGGTCTGGTTCGCTAGGCTACTGGTATTTGCTGGAATATTATCTTTACTGCGTAAGAAACCAATAGATAGATCCAGATCCGTATCTGCGTCAAAACGGTAGCCCACTCCTAAACCAAATAGCTGTGCACCATTAATCGGTACCATGGTATTGCGTTTATCTTTTGGAATGGCACTGGTACGTGGTTCATAACCAGCACGAAGTTTTAGTCGGTCAGTTGCTGAATACTCTACTCCAATCCCGAAGTTCCATGGCGACTCAAACCTAAGCGGTAATGCAAGTGAAGAATCCGTTACATTGGCAGATAACAGTTTGGCAATCTTCAAGGCAGACAGGGTACGGTCGAACTCAAACTTGAATTGGTCCCAAGCAGCATAATCTGTCCAGCCAATATCAAAATTGACTTGTAGATCTGGCATTACCTTATATTTAACCTGAGTTCGATATAAAAAAAGAGTAGAAAAAAAGCCCTGTTTTTGTAACATATTGGTTCTCAAGACAAAATGTTATAAAACAAGGCTTCTCAATGGATCATATTACCGAATTATTTTGTATTTTGGATGATTTCTGCAAAAAATTTAATGAATCTTTAGAGAAAGCTTTAATTTCTAATCAAAAAACCAAGTTGAAAAAGTCAGCTTTAAGCTTGTCCGAAGCAATGACCATTGTCATTTTATTTCATCAATCCGGTTTTAGATTCTTCAAATATTTTTATTGCCAAATGATCGTTCCATTCTGGAAATCTGCTTTTCCTAAACTGCTTAGCTACAACCGATTTATTGAAATCATGCCCCGTTGTTTGCAAGCTCTGAGTAGTTTCTTCCATCAGGTGAAAGGAAAAGATACGGGAATCAGTATCATTGACTCCACTAAATTGGTAGTTTGCCATAATCTTCGGATTAAAAGGCATCGTGTATTTAAAGGCTTGGCCGGTCGTGGAAAAAGTAGTACGGGTTGGTTTTATGGTTTTAAATTACATCTCGTTATCAATAATTTAGGTGAAATTATTAATCTCAAGCTGACATCGGGAAATGTTCATGATGTTGCTATATTAGAATCTTTAACTCAAGAATTAAAAGGGATCCTACTCGGAGACAAAGGCTATTTGAGCAAAGCAAAAGCCGAAGCTTTAGCAGCAAGAGGACTGAAAATATTGACCCCATCACGTCGGAATATGAAAAATAAACCCATCCAAACTGAAGAAGAAAAACAATTACTTTGCAGAAGAGGATTGATCGAAACAGTGAATGATCAATTAAAAAATTTACATCAACTTGAACATTCACGTCATCGTTCGGTAAATAACTTCATGGTGAATATCATGGCTGCTGTAGTGGCTTATTGTTTGAACCCCAATAAGCCAACTTTCCAAAATATGCTAAAAGGTTAAGTGGATTTCATCGAACTCAGGTTATTTAATCCCCGCCTGAAAGTGAGCTGGGTATTCGAAATCCATGGAAACCAGACCCGATTCACTTGAAGGGATATAATTTGGAAAACCAAGAATTGCAGCTAAAATCTGGCCAGTTGGGGAGGTCATCAGACCTTTAATCATTTCCTGTGGTGCTTTGGCATTATCGATATGATATTTACCTTTTAAGCGCATTTTGGCAGCACTCTGGTAAACCATACCAAAACTGAAATCTTCAGTTGGTTCCCATAGAACACCTAGGTTATAGCTTGGACTCAAATTTTGTTCTAATGAAAGTTGCATTTGGCCAAATTTACCAAATGGGTTCATCCCTTCATCAGCATTACAGATCCCGAGCAACAAGATATCAGTAATGATGTCAGAATTTTCTTTAAATGGTGTACATACGACTTCATCAATCATACGCAACATGCCAATCAGCTCATTGGGAAAACGTAAATCTGTTTTCATGGCAATGGCTTGATAAGACATCCCGATTGAAGCACCAATTGAAAGCTGGTCGTTGACTTCATAACCAATTGATGGAGATAAATATGTAATCCGCTCCAGAGCAACCTGTTGTCCCATAAAATTGGCAGGATTACCATCTTCATGACCAAAACCTGCCACTAGTGGTGCATAAACGGCAGTTGCATACGTTGCTTTAGAACCTGGTGGTTTATAAGAGACCCCCATGGTAGGTGCTGCCATCGGGAGGCCTTCACCCAAATCCACCATTTTTTTCAGGATAGGTACGTAGAGACTGACATACTCTACATCACCCTTCACTGGGCCTTTAAAATCTGTACATAAATCAGAAGACACTTCAGGACCATCATTACAGACCATTGGATCATCTGAATAACCAAACACGTTATATCCAGCAGGAACAGTAAATTCACGCTGAATATCAAAGTTCGCAACAATAATTTGCTGTTCGGTCTGTAAGCCCTCAATTTTAGCCAATGCAGCAGGGTTAAAATGAATTGCATTCACTCCTGGCGGATCTGCAGTAACCGCGTTCCCCATAGACAATGCACGCAGGTCAACAGAAAGGTTGGTCCCTAATTGTGCAAAGGTATAACTTGAACAGCCCGCAAGAATAATTCCTGTTAATAACGGGCTAAGTCGAATGTTTTTCATACGACACCCCTATTAACTGAATTTCTTACCGAAACCTAAAATATCAAGTGGGAATGAAAGTCCCAGTGAAACATCTGGTGCATCTTCGGTCAGCCCCAATCCGACCGTACCATTTACAATGGTTTCTGGGGATACACGCACCCCTAAAGAAATCGCAAAAGTAGAACTAGTCTGATCAGCAGCTGAATAGCTTTCACCCGTGTGATACTTAAATTCTGCACCAGTGTTAAAGCTTTGCTGATATGACATGGTCATGGAGACATCATAGTTAAATGAATAAGCGAAACCGAAAGCAAAACCACCACTAATCCCTGGTTCAAACTCTTCAATAATGCGTGTACCGCGACGCTGATCTAAGCCCGATTCTTTAAACCCATAATTTGCAGAAACAGAAGCAAATAACACCACCGGGTCAATATATTTACGTGTACTCGCCCCCACACCGGCTGAGTAATATCCTTTACCTGCAGCCAGATCTTTTGCTGCATTAATTTCATATGGACTATCACCTGTTTTAGTCGACAAATTAGCAAATAAAATAAGTGGTAAACGACCTGCTTTTAAAGGGAATGGCTCCCAACGTGCACCTAGACTAATATCCCCTAATCCTGCTGTAGAGGTATCTTTTAATAAATCTGTTTTAGCCACCAAAGGTAAGGAAGCTGTTAAGGTCAGGTTATCTTTCACCCCGTACTGAAAAGTGAAAGTATTGGTCAGGCTATGTGTTGCATTTTCCTGAACACGGAGCTGATACAGCTGGCCCTGTGCCATTTCCATATCGAGTTGTGTATCTCGATAATAGGTATAATCAATAGACCTCTTGCGAAAGTAAAAACTGCCTCAATATAGATTTCATGAAATATCAGAAATTAAATCGTTTTTCAGATTCTGAATTCCAGCGCTTGGTTGGTGTACCTCGAGCAGTTTTTAGTGAAATGGTCGAAGTTTTAAAAGAAGCAGAATCACTTAAAAAGAAATTAGGGCGTCCTCATACTTTAGCTATAGAGGATCAATTATTATTAACACTCAATTACTTACGGAGCTACAACACCCAATTGGAATTGGCGGCAAATTACCATATCGCTGAAAGTAATGTGAATCGAACTATTAAAAAGGTTGAAGATGCATTAATGAAATCAAGACGTTTTACCCTGCCAAAACGAAGCATTACCACAGCAGACGAACAATTTAACTGGGTAATTATTGATGCGACAGAATGTTTAATAGAACGCCCGAAAAAAAAATCAGAGTAAGTTCTACAGTGGTAAAAAGAAGAAACATACGTTAAAAGCCCAAGTGATCTATCATCCGAAGAGCAAACAAATCATAGGAGTAGATATATCGTCTGGCAGTCAGCATGATATTAAATTGGCAAGAAAAACAGTTAAGAAATTCAAACATTGTGACTATGTTATGACCGATTTAGGGTACTATGGGTTAGAGCAAGATGGCTTTAAATTATTGATGCCAATAAAGAAAAAGAAGAATTTACCCTTATTTGATGCTGAGAAAAATTACAATAAAATGATTGGAAAAATACGAGTTGTAATCGAACATATTAACAGTCAATTGAAAAGATTTAGAATACTAAGTGAACGCTATCGAAATAGACGGAAAAGATTCGGTTTACGCATTAACTTAATCGCTGCACTGGTAAACCGGATGAACTTGCAATAACGACTTTCGCAAGAGATCTAATATCGTAATAGGATGAAATTTCGCCTTGTTTAATAAGTGAGTATTGACGCTCATTTGAAGTAAATACTTCTTCTAGACTTGCTTCCTGAGTAGCATCTCCTTCTTTTTTCTGTAAGGCTTGAGATGCATCTACTGCTTGAGTGGCTGGAGCTTCAACAGGTGCAGCTGTTTCAACAACAGCTTCTTCCTGAACGGTTTCATATCCTCCCAGTTCAGGCTCTGCTACAGCTTGAGTTGCTGCTGGTTCAGGCTGAATATCAATGGATGCAGCAGTCTCGACTACTTCTTCCTCAACCGTTTCATACTCACCCAGTTCAGGCTCATCCGCAGCCCATGCCACTCCCATAACCATCTGAATGCTGAGCGCCAAGAATGTCTTGTTCATCCATTTACTGTTCATATCCATTTCACCATTTTTAATTTTTCTATAGCCATCTTTTCGTTTTATTTATTCTTGTAATAAAGTCTGAGAAAATTATATTGATATTCCCCAAATTTTTCTGAATCTACATTACGGTTACGATCCATACGGATAGTCGATGCTTTATCGGCAATTTTATCCATATAGAACTGTGGATACTGCATATCAACTAAAGCATAACGGTTAATGGTTGCATCTTCGACATGACGCATATCCGAATCTTTTAATGCCAAAAAGTTTTTTCGATATTGTTCAGGGACATTAATTAAATATAAAGTATTGTTTTCCCAAACTTCCTTAAATCGCTGTTCATCAAAACTGATATTACCCAGTGCTGGATCGGCAACATACACTCGTCCATTTTTATAAGCTTTGTACACGACAAAATGTTTAAATCCTGCATAGGAAATAGGAACAATGGCGGGTTGTCCCTGTTTAACCAGATCTTCAAATTCTCCGCGATAGCCACCACTTTCCAGGCCTAAGGCAGCAACAAAACGCTTCATATCAAGAAGGGAAAAGCTACGACGTTCGATGATTTTATCCGTTTCACCAAATTTCATTAGGCCATTCATGACTTGCTGCTCATCCAGCCGAGTACCTACATAGCCATTTAATAAAGTCGTAAGTGCTGCTGAACCACAACTATAATCATAAGCCTGACGCACAATTCCCTGAAACTGGTCTAACAGTGCAGGTTTGACTTCCACATGTTCGCGGTGCATACGTACGAAAGAATCATTTCTTGAATCAAGAACTTCAGTATAGTGAACAGCGCCTGGTGGCTGTTTTTTAATATCCAGAGCTTCTTTGGCAGCGTAATACATCAATGCCGAGCCCAATGCAATCTCTAACATATTCTTTAGGACTTACGCACTATTATTTATAGATTTTCTGTGGCAGCAGATGATTCTTATCGAGAATAAATTCATCAATAAAGTTCTTGATAATTGGTCTAAATAATTTCTTCTGCCAACGATATACATTTTCAAAGATCCGCTCAAACTGGTTCTTTTGTATCTCAACATAGGCCATCAAGGCTGAGAAAATATGATTCAAAATCAGCTTGGATCGTCTTACTTGAAACTTTTCAATATGACAAACCTGTTTAATTACTCGATGATATTGTTCTATTTTCCAATGACTTGAATGTAATTCATAAAAACCATCAAAGGACAATAAATCATCTTCATCTTGATGCACAATATAAAATCTCTGCTGTTCTTTTAACTGAGTCTTAAATAATTGTACAAAGCCAACATCTTTGAGCCAGACCACTTGACCCTGATGAAAATTCGGCAATAAACGGAGTTGAAACCATTGTCCTTTTTCAGGGGAAACCTTACGGTTACTGTCGACACCAAACATAAATCGAATACCATGTTTTCTTATGGTTTTTAGATTTTCAGTCGATGAATACCAACTATCACCTGTAATGAATTGAATCTTTGCACCCCAATCGAGTACTTCACTTAACATCTCCATAAAGTAATCATTCTTGGTTTTACTTTCTGACTTATCATAAATTCGAAAATTAATTGGAATATTTTTGCCATGTTGATCTGTCGCATACAAGGTAATGAGATTAATACCCTTGACGGATCGGTGGTGTTTACCTGACCAAAAATAGCTAACTAAGTCCATATGTTGACTATATGGCTTATCTAAAACAGTATCATCAATACTGACTATAAGTTTATTATTATCAATGTGTTGAATTGCTTCTTGATATAGATCGCGAGCTGTGTAGTCTTCACGCTCCAAAAAGCGATTTACACTGTCATGCGAGATATTATAAGTCTCGGCAAGTTGTGTGCAGCTAATAGAGTTTGGTTCTGTCATGAGAAAGCCCATATAAATGGGTAATGTACAAGTTGCTGTAGAAGCATGTTTAGTTCGTCTGATCACAGATACGTTATAAAGTAGTTTGAGACTTTTTTAAATCCCTCAATGCGTAAGTCCTATTCTTTTACTTTTCTTATCATTGGCATGATGTGCCTAATTTTTCTTTTTATAGAGTCTTCACTCTACTTCCCTGTAACTAGAAAGATACCTTCTTTTTCAAAAAAATACAGTCTTTTTTTATTTTTTTAGATAGATGTTGTAGTCATAAAAAAAGCGCGTGTAAACACGCGCTTTTTTAAGGTAAAAATTAGTGACCAGAAATGGTAATAATTGCACCTTTTGCATATTGGCCAGTTCCCGGGCTAAAGTAAGTTTGCAGACCTTGGATTTCCATATCACCAATTGATGCTGCATTTTGGCTACCTAGGTGAATACCTTTCACATAGTTATCATGTGCACCACTTGTACTCACAATACGAATGAAACCATCGTTTGCAGTTGATTCGCCAAATACACTGATGCTTTGGTTCAATGTCAAATCTTTAGAGTTAGCATCTGTCAACTTAATGCTTTCAATGAAGATTTCACCTGGGCCTGAGGTGTTTACACCTGCAGCAACTTGTCCACCAGTCGTTGAATTATCGAAAATACCCAAATCTGTAATTGTTAAGCCGCCAGTCATTGTTGCATTCAACTTAATCATTGCACCCTGTGGAGCAGCACCTAATTGAATATTGGCAGACATTGGACCTGTTTTAAATGATAGGCCAGATAAAATCGCATTTTCCTTACCAGCACCACCACGGCGAATACTAGTTGCTGTAGCTGCTGGTTCATCACCTGATGCTACTACCCCAATTTCACCGATGTTAATATCTAAACCAGATACTTCAGCGGCAATGTTGATAAACGGGTTACCAGCACCAGCATCTGAGTCAATGGTTAAATCTGCAAGGTTACGTGAAGCTAGTAAATACGCACCATTGTCATCGTAGTTTGCACCAATTACGATACCATTAGTTGCTGTTCTACCCTTACCATTCGCTTTGATATAGATCGCACCTGCTTCACCAGTACCCCCCACAATACCATTAGCAGCCTCTCCAGGGCGAAGAACAGCTCCATCATTATTATAAATTTCAATAACACCCGCTTTTGCAGTAGAATCTTCAGCTAAACCATCATTATCATGGATAAATAGTTTTTCAATTTCAATTTTTGAAATACCGATACCGATTTTCAAACCGTCCTGACCTGTAGTCGCGCTTAGAGATGCATCGTCCAGTGATTGCATCGCCATTGCGTTTGCACTAAAAGCAACTGAAGCAGCTAAAGCCAATTTTGTGAATTTTTTCATTGTTTACTCTCCCAAGAGTACTATTTTTTTGGTTGTGAATCACTCAGTGCTGACGTTGTGTTTTTTATTTTCTGACAACGCAAAGCATCTTTCCTTGAGTAATTTTGCTCGCCCACTTAACTTAACGTCGAGTCATATTTTGATCAACTGTCGTTGGTCGCAATATTGAGCTTACCGACAAACGGTATTTGATGATTTAGAAATATTTTTTCCTATTCTTGATATAAAATACCGGGTCATATCGGAATATGCGCTACTGAATGAACGAAGCTCCTTACCATTGTCCTTTAAGTTTTGCATCTCTTCAGCTTAAAGATCTATTGCATGCATTAAGTCCCTTAGATCACCTGATATATTTAAATAATAATGGACAGCCTTTTATTGCCTGCTGTGCACAGAAATATTTTATGGTGCAGGATGGACAAATTCAGGCATTTAAGAGAGTGGATATCGAGCAATATCAGGCTGATATAGCTAAACTCATCTTAGAGCTTGAGCAAACTCCAGATATTAAAGCGAATGAATTTTCTGGGGGTTATGTTGGGTTTATTGGCTATGATTACGCTGCTCAACAGCATACCCAATACCCGCAGCGGCCTCAACCTGGCCTATTTATCGGTCAGTTTGATTCTTATATTAAGTTTGAAGCTGATCAATGGGTATTCTATAGCCATGATCCGCAAGCAGCAGATATTTTCAATCATCTTCAAAATCTATTAAATCAATCACCTATACAACCGAGGTTTCAATTAAAAACTCTTTGCAGCCCACGCTGGGATAAATCTCGCTATGCACAGGCATTTCAGGATATTCAGGATTATATTCTAGCCGGTGATTGTTACCAGATTAACTTAACCCAAGAATTTACAGCACTTGCTGAAGGTTCATTATTAGGAACTGCACATGCTTTCTGGACATTAACCAATGCGCCATATGCGGGCTATCTTCGTATTGGTAATTTTGAATTATTGAGCTGTTCACCTGAACTGTTTATTGACTTTGAAGCACATCGAAAAATTGTCACCAAACCGATTAAAGGTACCATGCCACGTTTTGCTGATCCGGTGCTTGATGAGCAATCCAAACAACGATTAAAAGACTCAAAGAAGGATCAGGCTGAAAATGTCATGATTGTAGATTTACTACGCAATGACCTCAGTGTTTATGCAGAAACAGGTTCAGTCAAGACACCTAAACTATTCAATATTGAGTCATTTAATCAGGTACATCATATGGTCAGCGAAGTCGAAGCGACCTTAAAAGAAGGTGTGCATCCTTTTAATGTATTGCTGTCTGCACTTCCAGGTGGATCAATTACCGGTGCACCAAAGATTCGCGCCATGCAAATTATTGAAGAGTTAGAAGGTGCTCCACGTGGAGCGTATTGTGGTTCATTAGGTTATTTTAATTTTGATGGAACAGGAAGCTGGAATATTCTGATTCGCTCAATTCAGAAATATCAGGATGAGGTTTCACTTTGGGCTGGTGGCGGAATTACGATTTCTTCTGACTGTGATGCGGAATATCAGGAATGTTTTGATAAGGTTGATGCCATGCTGGATTTACTCAATACCTGGTATAAACCTAAATAAATAAAAAAGCGACTCGGTTGAGCCGCCTTTCTATAAATCTCCCCTAACCCCTCTTTGTAAAAGAGGGGATTCTCTCTCTTTAAAAAGAAAAAGGTTCCCTCCTTTATCAAAGGAGGGTTAGGGTGGATTTAATTAAGTTAAAATATCATTCTTCAATGTATCTACTAAACGCTGATTCTGCTCATCTGTACCAATGGTAATACGTAAAAATTGATTGATACGAGGTTTATTAAAATAACGTACGATAATGCCGCATTCCCGTAATTCAGCCGCTAACTCACCTGCATCTTTTGATGGTAGTGAAGCAAAAATAAAGTTCGCACTTGATGGCAAGACTTTGAAACCAAGCTCATTCAAATGATTAACCAGTTTTTCACGACTGGCAATGACTTTAGCATTTTGTGCTTCAAAGTATTTCTGATCTTCGAATGAAGCGACTGCAGCCGCAATCGCAAAACGATCCATTGGATAAGAGTTAAAGCTGTTTTTTACCGCTTCAAGCGCTGCGATCAGATGGGGCTGGGCAATCGCAAAACCGACACGTAAGCCTGCTAAAGAGCGGGATTTTGAAGTCGTTTGGCAGACTACTAAATTCTCGTATTTTTCAATCAAACTCACTGCAGATTCAGCACCAAAATCTACATAGGCTTCATCAATGACGACTACTGAATCTGGATTCGCTTGCAGAATTTCTTCAATGGCAGACAAACCAAGCGCAATACTGGTTGGCGCATTCGGATTAGTGATGATAATACCGCCATTTGGCTGTTTATAATCATCTACAATAATTTCGAAATTTTCATTGAGTGGCAAGATTTTGGTTTTGACACCAAAGAACTGACTATAAACCGGATAGAAGCTATAGGTAATATCTGGATAAAGCAGTGGCTGTTCCTGAATAAAGAAGGCTTTAAAGATATGTGCCAAGACTTCATCAGAACCATTACCCACAAAGATATTTTCAACAGTAACATTTTGCTGTTTAGCTATGGCATGTTTCAATTCAGATGCATCTGGATCTGGATAGAGACGTAAAACATCTGCGTCATTGGCTAAAACTTTTTGCACCGCTTCCACGACTTTCGGTGATGGTGGATACGGATTTTCATTGGTATTTAATTTTAAAAGGTTTTGAATTTTGGGCTGTTCGCCTGGAACGTAAGGCTCTAGCTCACGGACTTCAGGGCTCCAAAAACGCATTTGCTCTATGGTGATATTCGACATTTTCTATTCTCAAATTCCCTCTCCTTTTAGGAGAAGGTTAGGGAGAGGTTAAATAATTCCCCTTACCTAACCTCTCACAAAGGGAGAGAAATATCTTTTATTCAATATAAGTATTTAATTACTGATAGCGATAACGTGCTGAGCGTGCATGCGCATCCAGATTTTCCTGCTGTGCCAAAACATCTGCAGTTTTCGCAAGGGTTTTCACACCGTCTTCAGAACACATAATCAGGCTTGAACGTTTCTGGAAATCATAGACACCCAGTGGTGATGAGAAACGTGCTGTACCCGATGTTGGTAATACATGGTTCGGACCTGCACAATAGTCACCAATCGCTTCAGGCGTATAACGTCCCATGAAGATTGCACCCGCATGTCGGATCTCTTCAGCCATTTGCTGTGCTTCATCCAGACACAGCATTAAATGTTCAGGTGCCACCTGGTTAATTAGCTCAATACCTTCAGTACGATCTTCCACAAGCACTAATGCACCACGATTGGCAATTGAAGTGCGGGCAATTTCTGCTTTTGGTAGAGCTTGCAAATGTTCTTCAATTGCTTGTTCTACTTCATTGAGAAGCTGTTCATCAGGCGTAATAAATACAGCTTGAGCAACAGTGTCATGCTCAGCTTGAGATAACAAATCCATCGCTAACCATTTCGCATTGTTCTGCCCTTCTGCATAGACCAGAATTTCTGAAGGACCAGCAATCATGTCGATACCGACCTGACCAAATACGGCACGTTTTGCCGCAGCCACAAAACGGTTACCTGGACCAGTGATTTTATCGACACGTGGAATGGTTTCTGTACCATAGGCCAATGCAGCAACTGCTTGTGCGCCACCAATGGTAAATACACGGTGTACGCCAGCCAGATAGGCAGCAGCCAAGACTAATGGGTTCAGTTCACCATTTGGAGCAGGCACCACCATAACAATTTCACCTACACCTGCCACATGTGCAGGAACAGCATTCATTAATACTGAAGATGGATATGAAGCCAAGCCACCTGGTACATAGATCCCTACGCGATCCAATGGCGTCACTTTCTGACCCAAGATATTACCTAGAGCGTCGACATACGTCCAACCATCCTGTTTTTGTGCCTGATGGAATTCGCGAATGCGGTTTGCAGCCAATTCTAAAGCTTCACGCACTTCAGTCGTCAAGCCTTCGAAAGCTGCTTTAAGTTGCTCTTGAGTCAGCTCTAAATCTGAAAATTGATGCGCTGGATGTCGATCGAACTGCTGAGTCAATTTAAGAACATGAGCATCACCATGCTGACGTACGTCAGCAATAATTTGGTCTACAGTTTTTAAAAGTTCAGGATCATTCACGGTTTCAAAAGCCAACAAGTCAGCAAACGCCTGCTTGAAGTTTTGATCTTGTGTCGATAAACGTCGCATCAATTTACCCATAAGGTTTGAATTCGAAGGCTTTAGTTTACCTGTTTTCAAAGACTTTGTCGGTAGCTAGAACAGACTTGTGCTATGAGTTTTATTGGAAATAGCTTTTGATAAAATTGATGAAAGCATTGAGCTTCTTATATTTATAATCAGCAATAAAAAAACCGCCCAAAGTGGACGGTCTTTGATAAAGCTTAAATTTAAGCTTTTTTCGCCTGTTCTCGTGCTTCAACTGCTTGCTCAAGCTGAGCAAGAATCGGATTCAGCAATGCCTGCTTACGTTTAAAGCTGGCTTTGTTCACAATCAGACGTGAAGAGACTTTGCAAATTTCTTCAAGTGGTTCAAGACCATTGGCACGCAGTGTATTGCCTGTATCGACCACATCAACAATGTAATCACCTAAACCCACCAGTGGTGCAAGTTCCATTGAACCATAAAGCTTGATCACATCAACCTGTTCACCGAGGCTCGCGTAGTATTGACGGGTCAGGTTCACGTATTTAGTCGCAATTTTTAAACGGCCTTTCGGACGCTCCATGCCGACTTTACCTGCTGTCATCAATTTACAGTTGGCAATTTTCAGATCTAATGGTTCATAGACATTTTGCGCGCCATGTTCCATCAACACATCTTTACCTGCAACACCGATATCTGCCGCGCCATTTTCAACATAAGTCGGCACATCAGAAGCACGTAAAATCAGGATACGCACCTGTTTATGCGTGGTTGGAAAAATCAGCTTACGTGATTTATCCGGATCTTCCAGCAGGTTAATCCCTGCTGTTTCAAGCAGAGGTAAAGTTTCTTTTAAGATACGGCCCTTGCTTAATGCTAACGTTAAACCATGATCAAAATTGCCCATTACGTCAAAGTTTGGATCATCGTTTCTCATATCACTCATTAACTTACTCGCTTAATTTGGGCACCTAAACCTTGTAACTTTGCTTCGACATCTTCATAACCGCGGTCAATATGATAAATACGGTCAATCAATGTTTCTCCTTCGGCTGCAAGTGCTGCAAGAACTAAAGAGAATGAAGCACGTAAATCTGTTGCCATCACAGGCGCTGCAGAAAGTTTTTCTACACCCGTTACGACAGCATCATTACCTTCGACCTGAATATTGGCTCCCATACGGGCCAATTCAGGAACATGCATAAAACGGTTTTCAAAAATCGTTTCAGAAATTGTGGCAAATCCACGGCCAATGGCATTGACTGCCATTAACTGGGCTTGCATATCTGTTGGGAAATCTGGATGTGGCAAGGTACGGAAGCTCACCGCTTTCGGACGTTTGCCCATCATATCCAGTTCAATCCAGTCATCCCCACGAGTGACTTCTGCACCCATTTCCTCAAACTTATCCAGTACAGCTTCCATTAAAGCCGGATCTGTATGTGTGGTTTTAACACGACCACCCGTAATAGCTGCAGCAGCCAGATAAGAACCGGTTTCAATACGGTCGGCAACCACTGCATATTCACAGCCATGCAGGCTTTCTACACCGGTAACTACTAGGGTATCGGTATCCAGACCTTCAATTTTCGCACCCATCTTGATCAGCATTTGAGCAAGATCGGTAATTTCAGGTTCGCGCGCCGCATTGCGAATCGTGGTGACACCATCCGCCAATACTGCTGCCATCAGAATATTTTCAGTACCACCCACAGTCACCATATCAAATACGACTTCACCGCCTTTCAGACGACCATCAACTTTGGCATGGACATAGCCGGCCTCAACCTCAATCTCAGCACCCAAAGCTTCTAGTGCTTTCAAATGCTGATCGACTGGACGGGAACCAATCGCACATCCACCTGGTAAAGATACTTTTGCACTACCGTAGCGCGCCAAGAGAGGACCAAGCACCAAAATAGAAGCACGCATGGTCTTTACGAGTTCATAAGGGGCAAACTGGTTATCTAAGGTAGAGGTATCTGAAATAACTGTATCGCCTTCATAGCTAATCGTGATCCCAAGACCTGCAATCAGCTTCACCAAGGTATTTACATCTTTTAGATTTGGAACATTTCTAAGTGTGATTGGCGTATCAGCAAGAATCATTGCTGCTAATAATGGAAGCGCTGCATTTTTTGCACCAGAAATACGCACTTCACCGTCGAGCTTAATACCGCCCTGAATTAAGAATTTATCCATTAATTGATTAAGCTCCAAATAAGCTTGCTTTACGCCATTCTTCTTTGGTCAATGCACGAATGGTCACAGCATGCACTGCACCACTGGCAATATGGGAATTGAGAGGAGCATAAACAGCTTGTTGACGTGCAACCGGACGTTTACCTTCAAACTGATCATCCACAATACGGAGATCGAATTTTCCGCCCTGACCACTCACAGCAACATCCGCCTCAGGAAAAGCGGCTTTTAAAATTTCAGCGAGCTGTTCATTATTCATCACAAGACCTCTTATAGGACTAAGGGTGTAAAACGAGTCATTTTACTATAAATGTAAAAAATAATTCATTAGTCACATACATTATATATATAAAAAAAGAGGCTTTTAAAAACCTCTTTTTCCCCATTTGGTCGCTTAAATGGCTAAACTCTGATGATTCAGCTGCATTTCGCGATATCGGTCAATCTGTTTTTTTAATTTTTCCGTCAAAATTTTAATCGAGGTATACATGTCATCAGCATTGGCATGGGCAAAAAACTCAATACCCGGTAAACGGACAATCGCTTCTGCGATATGGTTACTACTGCCTCTTTTTGAGCGCTTATCAATCTGATGATCTTTGGAAAGCTTAACCTGCATGCTGTTCACCTGATCCAGATGTTTGGTCATCTGTGAAAATTTCGTTTTTATAGTTTCTTCAATCGCTGGCGTAATTGATAAATGATGTCCACGAATTGTTATTTGCATAGTTCTATCCCTCACATTCGTTAGGATCAGAAGAGTCACAGTTAAAAATGAAAAGAATACAACAACTTGCTCAAGCAAAATCGTGATTTAAAGCATTTATTCAGATCATTTTTACCATTCCTCAAAAGAAAAAAAGATTCATTACGATGTCATAATGAATCTCTAGAATAATCAAATTTCAAAAACTAGATCAAGACTTTTCGCTCAGAAGAGGAAGGAATATGTAACGATTCACGATATTTCGCGACCGTACGTCGTGCTACATCAATCCCCTCTTCTTTCAAAAGATTGGCAATTGCATTGTCAGATAAAGGCTTACGTGCATTTTCTTCTGCAATCATTTTCTTAATTTTAGCACGGATTGCAGTAGATGAAGCCTCTCCCCCAGAAGTTGTTCCCACATGACTCGAGAAGAAGTATTTCAGTTCAAATAAACCACGTGGGGTCAGCATATATTTGTTAGTTGTTACACGGGATACAGTTGATTCATGTAGTTCCACTTCTTCAGCAATATCCCGTAAAACCAGAGGCTTCATACCTTCAGGACCAATCTCTAAAAAGCTTTTCTGATGTTCAACAATACAGGTCGCTACTTTCAATAAAGTTTTATGTCGTTCATCAATACTTTTAATAAAGTTTTTCGCTTCCAGCATCTGATTACGCAGGTATTGATTATCTTCACTTTGATCAGCACGACGAATCATATTGGTATAAAAAGAATTTAGTCTTAACTTTGGCATCACATCAGGATTCAACGTCACCTGCCAGCAGTCATTCTTTTTCATTACCACGACATCCGGGATCTGATAATCAGATTCCTTACTTTCAAACTCCTGTCCCGGATATGGCTTAAGAGTTTTCAGTAAATCAACGGCACAGCGCAATTGTTCCTGATTTAAGCCAGTTTGTTTAATGAGTTTTGGTAATTCATTGGTAATCAGCAACTCATAATGTTGCAGCAATTTGACCGCATCATTACGACAAGGGGTATTAACTGGTAGGCTATCCAGCTGAATCAATAAACACTCAGCGAGATTTCTAGAACCCACTCCTATCGGATCAAGACGCTGAACATGCTTGAGAACAACGAGTACTTCATCCTCTTCGATTTCTTCCTCATAATCCATGGAAGATAAAAGATGCTGTACTGATGCAGTAATCTCAGAAATTTCTGCATCCAGAAAACCCTTTTCATCTAGAGAATCAATAATGCAGTAGGCAATCAGCTGATCAATGCGAGAAAAGTGCAGCAGATTGATCTGCTCGAGCATATATTCTTGTAGGCTTTGCTGGCTTTGACGATTGTCTTCCCGCTCTTCGAACTCTGCTGCACCCAGACTTGTAGGTTGATGAGTATAGACATCATCCCAGTCGGTATCTACAGGAAGATCGTCCGGAAGATGGTCTGCATTAAGTTCATTAGTTAAATCCTTTTGACCCGCATCAACAGTAGAAAGACTTTCAACACTGATTTGCTCTTCAACTTTTTCTAACAAAGGATTACTATCAAGTTGTAGCTGGATTTCTTGCTCTAGTTCCAGACTGGATAATTGTAATAAGCGGATTGCTTGTTGTAACTGTGGAGTTAATGACAGCGAGTTGGCAATTCGTAATCCCACTGATAGTTTCATATGATCCCCTAATAAAAATCTCTTTTTATAAGCAATTTTCATGCCGTTTTAACTTTTATAACATAGTTTGATAAAAAAACACACAAAACTATAATGATTTCATGAACTTTAACGTCATTTTTATATAATTTTCTAAGCATTATTAATCACTTATTTTTATTAAACAGTAATTAACCAATTTGTAAATTAATATAATTTGACTTAATTTTTTAAATCCCACGCATAAAAAAAAGCCCCCTGCTTATGCAGAGGGCTTTTAGAATAATGAGCTGGCGATGACTTACTCTCACATGGGAGACCCCACACTACCATCAGCGCTAAGAGGTTTCACTTCTGAGTTCGGGAAGGGATCAGGTGGTTCACTCTTGCTATGGTCGCCAGCACAACTGGTATGCTTACTCGCTATGGTCTTATCTACGTTGCTTGCACTTCGTTTGCCTAGCTTTCTTCAAATAGAATGCATTAACAGATGTATCTGAGTCGCAGTAGTTTGTTCGATTAGCTTAACTAAATCAAGGCTTCGTCTGATCGTTAGATCAATATGAAATCAATTGATGCTTTATATACAACTGCTTGGGTGTTGTATAGTCAAGCCTCACGAGCAATTAGTATTGGTCAGCTTCACATATCGCTATGCTTCCACATCCAACCTATCAACGTCGTAGTCTTCAACGGCTCTTTAGGAGACATAAAGTCTCGGGGAAATCTTATCTTGAGGTAGGCTTCCCGCTTAGATGCTTTCAGCGGTTATCCCTTCCGAACATAGCTACCCGGCGATGCGACTGGCGTCACAACCGGTACACCAGAGGTTCGTCCACTCTGGTCCTCTCGTACTAGGAGCAGATCCTCTCAAATTTCCAGCGCCCACGGTAGATAGGGACCGAACTGTCTCACGACGTTCTAAACCCAGCTCGCGTACCTCTTTAAATGGCGAACAGCCATACCCTTGGGACCTGCTTCAGCCCCAGGATGAGATGAGCCGACATCGAGGTGCCAAACACCGCCGTCGATATGAACTCTTGGGCGGTATCAGCCTGTTATCCCCAGAGTACCTTTTATCCGTTGAGCGATGGCCCTTCCATACAGAACCACCGGATCACTAAGACCTACTTTCGTACCTGCTCGACTTGTGGGTCTCGCAGTTAAGCGCGCTTTTGCCTTTATACTCTACGCGTGATTTCCGACCACGCTGAGCGCACCTTCGTACTCCTCCGTTACTCTTTAGGAGGAGACCGCCCCAGTCAAACTACCCACCAGACATGGTCCTCGCTCCCGATCAGGGAGCAGAGTTAGAACCTCAATATTACCAGGGTGGTATTTCAAGGACGGCTCCATGGCAACTAGCGTCACCACTTCAAAGCCTCCCACCTATCCTACACAAGTAAGATCAAAGTTCAATGTCAAGCTGCAGTAAAGGTTCACGGGGTCTTTCCGTCTAGCCGCGGGTACACCGCATCTTCACGGCGAATTCGATTTCACTGAGCCTCTGCTGGAGACAGCGCCGCCATCATTATGCCATTCGTGCAGGTCGGAACTTACCCGACAAGGAATTTCGCTACCTTAGGACCGTTATAGTTACGGCCGCCGTTTACTGGGGCTTCGATCAAGAGCTTCGCTTACGCTAACCCCATCAATTAACCTTCCAGCACCGGGCAGGCATCACACCCTATACGTCCACTTTCGTGTTTGCAGAGTGCTATGTTTTTAATAAACAGTTGCAGCGGCCTGGTTTCTGAGGCTGCCAACAGCTCAAGGAGCAAGTCCTATCACCGCCGGCAGCGTACCTTCTCCCGAAGTTACGGTACCATTTTGCCTAGTTCCTTCAGCAGAGTTCTCTCAAGCGCTTTGGTCTACTCGACCTGACCACCTGTGTCGGTTTCGGGTACGATTCCAGTGTAACTGAAGCTTAGAGACTTTTCCTGGAAGTATGGTATCAGCCACTTCACCAGTAAACTGGCTTGCTATCAACTCTCAGCATAGAGCACCCCGGATTTGCCTAAGATGCATGCCTACTGTCTTCCACCTGGACAACCAACGCCAGGCTGACTTAACCTTCTCCGTCCTCTCATCGCATTACACTGAAGTATTGGAATATTAACCAATTTCCCATCGACTACGCCTCTCGGCCTCGCCTTAGGGGTCGACTCACCCAGCCCCGATTAACGTTGGACTGGAACCCTTGGTCTTTCAGCGAACGGGTTTTTCACCCGTTTTGTCGTTACTCACGTCAGCATTCGCACTTCTGATACCTCCAGCAGACTTCTCAATCCACCTTCATCGGCTTACAGAACGCTCCCCTACCACTTGCAATAAATTGCAAATCCGCAGCTTCGGTACATAGTTTTAGCCCCGTTACATCTTCCGCGCAGGCCGACTCGACTAGTGAGCTATTACGCTTTCTTTAAAGGGTGGCTGCTTCTAAGCCAACCTCCTAGCTGTCTATGCCTTCCCACATCGTTTCCCACTTAACTATGATTTAGGGACCTTAGCTGGCGGTCTGGATTGTTTTCCTCTTGACTACGGACGTTAGCACCCGCAGTCTGTCTCCCGGATAGTACTCATTGGTATTCGGAGTTTGCATCGGTTTGGTAAGTCGGGATGACCCCCTAGCCGAAACAGTGCTCTACCCCCAATGGTATTCGTCCGAGGCGCTACCTAAATAGCTTTCGGGGAGAACCAGCTATCACCGAGTTTGATTAGCCTTTCACCCCTATCCACAAGTCATCCCCTGGCTTTTCAACGACAGTGGGTTCGGTCCTCCAGTTAGTGTTACCCAACCTTCAACCTGCTCATGGATAGATCACCCGGTTTCGGGTCTATACCCAGCAACTATACGCCCTATTAAGACTCGATTTCTCTACGGCTCCCCTATGCGGTTAACCTCGCTACTGAATATAAGTCGCTGACCCATTATACAAAAGGTACGCAGTCACCACACAAAGTGGCTCCCACTGCTTGTATGCATGCGGTTTCAGGATCTATTTCACTCCCCTCACAGGGGTTCTTTTCGCCTTTCCCTCACGGTACTGGTTCACTATCGGTCAGTCAGGAGTATTTAGCCTTAGAGGATGGTCCCCCTATATTCAGACAAGGTTTCACGTGCCTCGCCCTACTCGACATCATCATATCAGCCCTTTCGTGTACAGGACTATCACCCACTATGGTTGCACTTCCCAGAGCATTCCACTAAAACTGATATGACTTAATGGGCTGTTCCCCTTTCGCTCGCCGCTACTGAGGGAATCTCAATTGATTTCTTTTCCTACGGATACTGAGATGTTTCACTTCTCCGCGTTCGCCTCATAAACCTATGTATTCAGTTTATGATACCGACCTTATAGCCGGTGGGTTTCCCCATTCAGACATCTCCGGATCACAGGATATTTGCCGCCTCCCCGGAGCTTTTCGCAGGCTATCACGTCTTTCTTCGCCTCTGACTGCCAAGGCATCCACCACATGCACTTAATTACTTGACTATACAACCCCAAACAGTCGTTACACCTACAAGTCAGTGTAGCAACGTAGTTGTTTGCGATCTTGTGAACTTAATCACTGTACAGCTTCAATTAGATTCATATACCAAAACGCTTGATTCAGTTAATTTCGCTAGTTCTCATTCAATCACTTCAACAATCAATCTTGCGATCTCTTGTTTCCGCTCTTTCATGAGTATGAACAAATTATTTCAACTCAAATATATTCTGTTAATGATTTAATATGCATCCTCGTCGGACTGCATTACTGTGATAAATCACAGAGATTAATAACAATGCCGCGCATTATACGCCGCTTTCTTACTAAGCTCTATAAGCTATCAAACCGTTTGCTTAATGTTTAACTCATTGCATCGCAATGAGTGGTGGAGACTAGGAGAGTCGAACTCCTGACCTCCTGCGTGCAAAGCAGGCGCTCTACCAACTAAGCTAAGTCCCCAGCTTATCAATAAGTCAATGTCTCTGATTTCCTCACTCTGCAATTGCTTGCTTGTCGTTAGTGGTGGGTCTGACAAGACTTGAACTTGTGACCCCACGCTTATCAAGCGTGTGCTCTAACCAACTGAGCTACAGACCCTCAGATACATCGTCATGAAGAACAACTTGTTGTGGATTCTTACCAATCGTCAATCTTTCGTTAAGGAGGTGATCCAGCCGCAGGTTCCCCTACGGCTACCTTGTTACGACTTCACCCCAGTCATCGGCCACACCGTGGTAACCGCCCTCTTTACAGTTAGGCTAGCTACTTCTGGTGCAACAAACTCCCATGGTGTGACGGGCGGTGTGTACAAGGCCCGGGAACGTATTCACCGCGGCATTCTGATCCGCGATTACTAGCGATTCCGACTTCACGCAGTCGAGTTGCAGACTGCGATCCGGACTACGATCGGCTTTTTGAGATTAGCATCTGCTCGCGCAGTAGCAACCCTTTGTACCGACCATTGTAGCACGTGTGTAGCCCTGGCCGTAAGGGCCATGATGACTTGACGTCGTCCCCGCCTTCCTCCAGTTTGTCACTGGCAGTATCCTTAAAGTTCCCACCCGAAGTGCTGGCAAATAAGGAAAAGGGTTGCGCTCGTTGCGGGACTTAACCCAACATCTCACGACACGAGCTGACGACAGCCATGCAGCACCTGTATCAGAGTTCCCGAAGGCACCAATCCATCTCTGGAAAGTTCTCTGTATGTCAAGGCCAGGTAAGGTTCTTCGCGTTGCATCGAATTAAACCACATGCTCCACCGCTTGTGCGGGCCCCCGTCAATTCATTTGAGTTTTAGTCTTGCGACCGTACTCCCCAGGCGGTCTACTTATCGCGTTAGCTGCGCCACTAAAGCCTCAAGGGCCCCAACGGCTAGTAGACATCGTTTACGGCATGGACTACCAGGGTATCTAATCCTGTTTGCTCCCCATGCTTTCGCACCTCAGTGTCAGTATTAGGCCAGATGGCTGCCTTCGCCATCGGTATTCCTCCAGATCTCTACGCATTTCACCGCTACACCTGGAATTCTACCATCCTCTCCCATACTCTAGCTAACCAGTATCGAATGCAATTCCCAAGTTAAGCTCGGGGATTTCACATTTGACTTAATTAGCCACCTACGCGCGCTTTACGCCCAGTAAATCCGATTAACGCTTGCACCCTCTGTATTACCGCGGCTGCTGGCACAGAGTTAGCCGGTGCTTATTCTGCGAGTAACGTCCACTTATCCCAGGTATTAACCAGGTAAGCCTCCTCCTCGCTTAAAGTGCTTTACAACCAAAAGGCCTTCTTCACACACGCGGCATGGCTGGATCAGGGTTCCCCCCATTGTCCAATATTCCCCACTGCTGCCTCCCGTAGGAGTCTGGGCCGTGTCTCAGTCCCAGTGTGGCGGATCATCCTCTCAGACCCGCTACAGATCGTCGCCTTGGTAGGCCTTTACCCCACCAACTAGCTAATCCGACTTAGGCTCATCTATTAGCGCAAGGTCCGAAGATCCCCTGCTTTCTCCCGTAGGACGTATGCGGTATTAGCGTCCCTTTCGGAACGTTGTCCCCCACTAATAGGCAGATTCCTAAGCATTACTCACCCGTCCGCCGCTAGGAATCAGGTGCAAGCACCCTATCCCCGCTCGACTTGCATGTGTTAAGCCTGCCGCCAGCGTTCAATCTGAGCCATGATCAAACTCTTCAGTTAAAATCATTTCGAGTTTTATAAGTAAAACTCTTAAACTTGGCTCATCAATTTCCTGACTTAAATTTCGCTCAAATAAACTTCGAGTAATTCAAACCAATCAATCAATGAAAATAATTTCGATCAATCAACCAGTAAAAATCCACACAAGTTGTTCTTCATAATCTCTTAATGATCTTCTTGCTACTTCGTCAGTAGCAAGCTAGGTCGGCTATATTACTCTCTATCTCTAGAAAGTCAACCAGTAATGAAAATTATTTTTAAACTTATCAAATAAAACCCAACTTAACTATTTCATGCTAAGTTACTGTTTTATCAGAAGTTTTAATCTTCATCACCGCCGATGGATGTGCATTATAGACCAATCCCAAGCAAGCGCAACCCCTATTTTTAAGAAAACACTTCAGTTGATTATTATTTCTACAAAATAGCCCAATATGCATATTCTTTAATCTAAAAACCCTATTTTTAGCTATCTTTTTACTATTTCCATTTTTTAATTTAAAAAACAGAGGCTATTTCGTTTCAGCTTAATAAAGTGCAATTTAGTCTTTTACTCCTATAACTACTCTTGCTTAAAATATTCTCCCAACTCACTCGAATAAATATTTTTCTTATTTTCACAATCCCTATGGACCTCCCAATAAATGCGACTCACTCATAAAAAGATCTAGGTACATTTAGCTCGACTTATTAAAAACATAATTCTGGAATGAAGAATGAAGAATGAAGAATGAAGAATGAAGAATGAAGAATGAAGAATGAAGAATGAAGAATGAAGAATGAAGAATGAAGAATGAAGAATGAAGAATGAAGAATGAAGAATGAAGAATGAAGAATGAAGAATGAAGAATGAAGAATGAAGAATGAAGAATGAAGAATGAACTTAATCAATAACCAGTTTCTAATCTATTTCTATTTTGATTGATAAATTTAGTTCGTACTTAAATTTTAGACATAAAAAAACCGCCTAATGCGGTATCCATATAATTAATCATTTTTATAGATGGTCGGAGCAGTAGGATTCGAACCTACGACCCCCTGGTCCCAAACCAAGTGCACTACCAGGCTGTGCTATGCTCCGATGTTCAACTCAAAAAAGTTGGGGTGAATGATGGGATTCGAACCCACGACAACCGGAATCACAATCCGGGGCTCTACCAACTGAGCTACATCCACCATCACGGTGTCTTCATTATTTAGACATAAAAAAACCGCTTGACGCGGTATCACTAATCCTAACCACCATGAAGAAGATGGTCGGAGCAGTAGGATTCGAACCTACGACCCCCTGGTCCCAAACCAGGTGCACTACCAGGCTGTGCTATGCTCCGATATTCAACTCAAAAGAGTTGGGGTGAATGATGGGATTCGAACCCACGACAACCGGAATCACAATCCGGGGCTCTACCAACTGAGCTACATCCACCATTACCTTGGTTCTTAAATATCAAGCCACCAAAAATGGCGCGCCTGACAGGATTCGAACCTGTGACCATCCGCTTAGAAGGCGGATGCTCTATCCAACTGAGCTACAAGCGCTTTACTGATGATTTTCACCATCCGCCTTGAAGAATTGGTCGGAGCAGTAGGATTCGAACCTACGACCCCCTGGTCCCAAACCAGGTGCACTACCAGGCTGTGCTATGCTCCGATTCATCTCAGCTTTCGTATCAAGCTTATCGCTTGGTACGGTGTGCATTCTAGGCGTGACGCCATAAGACGTCAACACCTATATTTAAAAAAAATCAAAAAAACACTTCAAGCGTTTATTTATCAAGCATTTCAGACATTTTTTATACAAAATTCTAGCGTTTCAAGCTGGCACTAAAATCCAGCATACGATCCAGAGGCAGTTTGGCTCGCTGAGCTAATCCGGGTTCAACATGAATCTCCTGATCACGATGTTGCAGAACATGCAAAATTCCCTCAAGTTCATTCATGGCCATCCAAGGACAGTGTGCACATGAACGACAGGTTGCTCCTTCTCCAGCGGTTGGAGCTTCAATCAGAATCTTATCTGGTACAGCCTGCTGCATTTTATAGAAAATACCGCGATCCGTTGCCACGATCAAACGCTGATGTGGCAAGGTTTGAGCTGCCTTGATTAACTGAGAAGTACTTCCAACTGCATCAGCAATTTCTACCACAGACATCGGTGATTCTGGATGAACCAGCACTGCCGCATCAGGATAAAAGGCTTTCATATTGGCAATTCCGCGCGAACGGAATTCTTCATGAACAATACAAGCACCATCCCAAAGCAGCATGTCAGCACCAGTTTTATTCTGAATATAACGCCCCAGATGCTGATCCGGTGCCCAGATAATTTTCTCGCCCAAACTATCGAGGTGTTCAATAATCTCAACTGCACAACTTGAAGTCACGACCCAGTCAGCGCGGGCTTTAACCGCAGCCGAAGTATTGGCATAAACGACTACAGTATGATCAGGATGCGCATCACAGAATTTGGTAAATTCCTCTACCGGACAGCCCAAATCCAGTGAACAGGTTGCTTCAAGAGTTGGCATAAGGACGGTTTTTTCTGGTGAAAGTATTTTTGAGGTTTCACCCATGAACTTAACCCCGGCCACCACCAAGGTCGACGCAGGATGGTCACGCCCAAAACGTGCCATTTCCAATGAATCGGAGACACAGCCACCAGTCAGTTCCGCTAGTTCTTGTACTTCAGGATCACAATAATAATGCGCAACTAGCACTGCATTCTGCTTTTCCAGTTCAGCTTGAATCTGTGCGAATTTTTCCTGTTTGGCCTGTGCACTGATCTGATGCTCTTTGGGTTCTCCTAAACGATCTAAATGCGCCTGTACAATCGATTTGGCTTCATTGGCTATTAATTTGGTCGTATCATTCATAACAACTCTTACTCTACCCTCATGGCTCATTATTCAACGAACCTTTCACCCTACATCCCGGTCGTCTCCAGCAAAATGCTTTTTGACCAGTCATTAAAAATCATAAGATATAAAAAAAGCCCCACAATGGAGGCTTTGGAAATAATCTGAATTATGAACGATAATCAGCATTGATCTTCACATAATCATAGGACAGGTCACAGGTATAGACTGTATCTTTTGCTTCACCCCGTCCAAGATCAACACGAATCGTCATTTCAGCTTGTGCCATCACACGTGCACCTGCCTCTTCGGTATAATCTGCTGCTGCACCACCATCCTTGCAGATTTGTACATCATCTAACCAAACCTGAATTTTTGCAACGTCTAAATTCGCCACACCTGCATAACCGATTGCAGCCAGAATACGCCCCCAGTTTGGATCAGAAGCAAAGATCGCAGTTTTCACCAATGGAGAATGGGCGATGCTATAAGCCACGTCACAGCATTCCTGAGTATTGGCACCACCTTCTACGGCTACAGTAATAAACTTGGTTGCGCCTTCACCATCACGCACAATCAGTTGTGCAAGACGTTTCATGGTACGCATTAATACTTCAAGCACAGCTGCATAACGCGGATCTTCAACTGATGAAATTTCTGTTCCACCGGCCTGACCTGTAGCAATGAAAATACAAGAGTCATTGGTTGAGGTATCCCCATCAATGGTAATGCGGTTGAATGACTGATTCACTGTCTCAGATAAAAGCTGTTGAAGCAGTTCACGGCTGATTGGTACATCAGTCGCCACATAGCCCAGCATAGTGGCCATATTTGGGCGAATCATGCCGGCGCCTTTGGAAATCCCGGTCATGGTATAGGTGACACCATCTAGCTCAAACTGTTCAGATGCACCTTTCGGCGTAGTATCTGTAGTCATGATACCGGTTGCCGCATCAACCCAGGCATCATCACGCAATGAGTCTAATGCAGGCTGTAAACCACTGAGCAGACGCTCCATTGGTAATTGTTCGCCAATCACCCCTGTTGAAAATGGCAATACTTCTTCAGCTTTCACGCCTGCAAGTTCAGCCAGTCTGGCACAAGTGGCTTCAGCATTTGCCATACCTGTTGGACCAGTACCAGCATTGGCATTACCAGTATTGATGACTAGGTAACGTGGATTACCTGCCACCAGATGTGCTTTAGAAACATGTACAGGGGCAGCACAAAAAGCATTCTGGGTAAATACACCTGCAACATTGGAGCCTTCAGCCAGTTCAAATATCACCAGGTCACGTCGGTTCTGATAGCGCACATACGCTTCTGCCGAACCAATTCTCACCCCTTTTACCACATGCATCTGTGGCATAGATACGTCACCAACTGCCATTTTTAAATGTCCAATATTGAAGTTTCATAAAAATACAGCTTAGTTGATCTTCATTAAAAAATCGAGCCAAAGCCAGATGAACACTCACTTTTCTTATGGTTTTTCACAATAAAAAACCAGTCATAGTGACTGGTTTTATTAAACTGGATCAAACTTAGTTTTTAGCCAGCTGGGTTGATTCACTCAATAAAGCCTGTTTCGCCTGTTGCTGACTTGCCGCAGAAAGCGCAGGGTTAGAAGCAACAATACGGTCTGCATTGGCTGCATTGGCTGCTGCAATCGCTGCAGTTTGCAAAACGATTGGACGGTTTGAATTATTAAAGGTATAGCGAATGCCGGTACGCGGACTTGCAATGGTCACCTGACCATCTGTACCCGTCTGAACCTGAGCCGTAGTTGGACCAATGGCCTGCTGAACTTTAGCAGGTGTCGTTGTTGCTGTTTCTGCAAAACTTAAAGTCGGGATTGCCAAAGCAGCAACCATCATCGTTTTTAATACTTTTGTCATTGTTTCTTCCACTTTGCGGTGTTCAATCTGCCATTAAATACCATTTAATCCGGCACAGTGCAAACAGTATTCACAAGCTGAAAAGCCCATATACATAAAAAGATCAGGGCTAAATAGCCCTGATCTTTTTATAGTTTAGAAACTTAGCAGAAATTAGATCTTGCCATGACACTGTTTGTATTTCAAACCTGAACCACATGGACAGGGTGCATTGCGACTTGCCGGTGCTTCAAAGACTGGTGCAACCGGATTAGCCTGCGCATTCTGTTCAATGGTGATTTCATCTTCTTCAGCCAGTAATCCATCAAATTCCTGATGAGATAACTGCAAACGCATCGCTTCAGCCTGTGCCTGCTGCTGTGCTTCCATTTCAGCCAGTTCTTCAGGTGTTGGTACATGAATACGTGACAGATCAGTAATGACGTCAGATTTAATCACGCCCAGCATATTTACAAACAGGTTGTAGGCTTCTTTTTTGTATTCCTGCTCTGGGTTTTTCTGTGCATAACCGCGTAAATGAATACCCTGACGTAGGTAATCCATCGCAGCCAGATGCTCTTTCCAGTGACGGTCCAGAGAGTTCAACATGAAATGACGTTCGAGTGATGCTGCAGATTCAGCACCCATTTGTTCACGACGTGAACGGTAACGGTTTACCACTTCTTCAGTAATTCGTTCAACCAGTGCTTCTTCATCTAAACGACGATCCTGCTCTAACCATTGTGCGACTGGCAGATCAATCGACAAATCTTCACGTAGTGCAAGTTCCAAACCTTCAATATCCCACTGGTCATGAATCGACTCAGGTGGAATGTAGTTGGCGATCATGCTCTGCATCACTTCACGGATCATCTCTTCGATATAATCCTGCAATGAGCTTTCAGCCAGAATTTCATCACGCTGACTATAGATGATCTTACGCTGTTCGTTATTCACATCATCGTATTTCAACAGGTTTTTACGAATGTCGAAGTTACGTGCTTCTACTTTGCGTTGTGCATTTTCGATTGAGCGTGACACCATTTTGTGTTCAATTGCTTCATCTTCTTTTAAGCCCATTGCACGCATCATGGCAACCACACGGTCACCCGCAAAGATACGCATCAAGTCATCTTCAAGAGACAGGTAGAAACGCGATACACCCGGGTCACCCTGACGGCCCGCACGACCACGCAACTGGTTATCGATACGGCGAGATTCATGACGCTCAGAACCGATAATATGCAAACCACCAGAAGCAAGAACTGCTTCATGATTCGCTTCCCATTCTGCTTTCAGGCGTGCTTCATCTTCAGGGGTTGGGTTTTCAATTTTGGCCAGTAGCGCTTTCCAGTTACCACCCAGCAAAATATCGGTACCACGACCGGCCATGTTAGTTGCAATCGTTACAGCACGCGGTGCACCCGCTTGGGCAATAATATCTGCTTCACGCTCATGCTGTTTGGCATTCAGGACTTCATGTTCAATACCAGCTTCTTTAAGCTTGTCAGAAAGAATTTCCGACGCTTCAATAGTAGCAGTACCAATCAGGATTGGCGCAACACCAGCTTCATGAACACGCTGGATTTCCTGAATAATCGCGTTGTATTTGCCTTCACGATTCAGGTAGATCAAATCGTTCTGGTCATTACGGATCATTGGACGGTGGGTTGGAATGATTACCACATCCAGACCGTAAATTTCTTTCATTTCCGCAGCTTCAGTATCTGCAGTACCGGTCATACCGGATAATTTTTTATACAGACGGAAATAGTTCTGGAATGTAGTAGTTGCAAGGGTCTGGTTTTCCGGCTGGATTTCCAGACCTTCTTTTGCTTCAACTGCCTGGTGCAGACCTTCAGACCAGCGACGACCTGGCATGGTACGACCGGTGTTCTCATCGACGATGATCACTTCACCTTCATGGATGATGTAATGCACGTTACGTTGATACAGATAGTGCGCACGAATCGCAGCAGTCACATGATGCAGCAAATTCAAATTAGAAGCTGAATACAGGCTTTCACCTTCAGCCAGCAAGCCCATTGCAATCAATTCACTTTCAATGGTTTCAAAACCGGTTTCTGTAATTTCTACTGAACGCTGTTTTTCATCAATCCAGAAATGACCGCCATCCGGTACTTTTTCTTCTTTCTGTGCTTTTAATTTCGGCGGAATGTTATTGATTGCTGCATAAAGCTGGGAGGAGTCTTCACTTTGACCAGAGATAATCAGTGGTGTACGCGCTTCATCGATCAGGATCGAATCGACCTCATCGATAATCGCATAGGTCAAACCACGTTGTTTCTTCTCTGCCAGTGAGAACACCATGTTGTCACGAAGATAGTCGAAACCGAATTCGTTATTGGTACCGTAAGTGATGTCTGCTTTATAGGCTTCAGATTTTTCTATCGGATTCTGCATGGAATAGATAATCCCAATGCTTAAACCCAAGAATTCGAACAATGGACGGTTTAACTCGGCATCACGTTGTGCCAAATAGTCGTTCACTGTGATGACATGGACACCCTGTCCGCTCAATGCATTAAGATAACAGGCCAGCGTCCCCATCAGGGTTTTACCTTCACCGGTACGCATCTCGGCAATCTTGCCTTCATGCAGGGTAATACCACCAATCAACTGTACGTCGTAGTGACGCATTCCCATAACACGTTTTGCAGCTTCACGACAGACTGCGAATGCTTCAGGAAGTAACTTATCTAGGCTTTCACCCTTATTATATCGTTGTTTGAATTCTTCAGTTTTTGCAGATAAGTCTGCATCGCTTAGGGCTGATATCGTCGGCTCGAGCGCATTAATCTTGTCTACGATTTTACGCATGCGTTTGAGTTCGCGCTCATTTTTGGTACCGAAGATTCCTCCGATCAGACTTGCCAACATGAATAGACTCTCTAAATCTTGCTTGTCAAATAAATATGTTCTTAGTCGTTATTATGGTGCTAGAAATTTGAACTACAAGGGTTTTGCCAGAAAACCAATGAAAAAAACTCATCCTTCGTCCTAGCCCTGAGACCTAAGGCAAAGTAATGTAGCAAATTTTACCCATGCAATATAGTTAATTAGACGACTGATTTGTCTGATTCTGAATCGACAGCCTACTTCTTTATTCGGTTTATTCATAAGAAATTCTAAAAACACTATTTTTAATCATAAAAAAATTGGTTCATATTTATTCTCATCGACACATTACAAGATCAATTGAGGCAAGAAAATGAGTTTACGTTTAGGCGATACCGCACCGAATTTTGAACAGCAATCTAGCGAAGGCTTAATTAACTTTTATGACTTTCTAGGCGATAGCTGGGGCATTTTATTTTCACATCCAGCCGATTACACACCTGTATGTACCACTGAACTGGGCTTTACCGCAAAGTTAAAAGATGAATTTACAAAACGTGGCGTGAAAGCGATTGCGCTTTCTGTGGATGATGTTGAATCGCATCATGGCTGGATCAAAGACATTAATGAAACTCAAGGTACGACCGTTAACTTCCCGATCATTGCTGATCAGGACCGAAAAGTGTCTGAGCTGTATGGTTTCATTCACCCAAATGCCAGCGAAACCCTAACTGTACGTTCTCTGGTAATCATTGATCCAAACAAGAAAGTGCGTCTGATTATTACCTACCCTGCATCAACAGGCCGTAATTTCCATGAAGTATTACGTGTAGTCGACTCTCTACAATTAACTGACAACCATAAAGTCGCAACCCCGGCTAACTGGCAACATGGCGATGATGTAGTGATTGTGCCTTCATTAAAAGATGAGGAAGAAATCAAACAACGCTTCCCTAAAGGTTATAAAGCAGTAACTCCTTATTTACGTCTTACGCCACAGCCTGAGCGAGGATAAGCGAAGCACTGCTTCGCCCGAGTGCAAGAGCCATAGCTATGCTATGGCTGGTAAGGAATTAAAAGGACTCCTTTTTAATTTTGCGCAAGGCAAGCGTAGCGCGCAGTTTCCATAGTACTGCCCTTGCGCAAGACGAGAAGCTATGCTTCGAGTGATAACACCGAAACCACTGCTTTTCAGTTTTGCGCAAAGCAAACGAAGTGCGCAGTATTTGAAACACTGCCTTAGTTTGTCGCAAGACAAGCGAAGCGCGTAGTTGCCAAAACACCGCTTTGCTTCGAGTGACGAATTAAAAACACTGCTTTTCATCAGTTTTGCGAAAGATAACCAAAGAACATAGTTTTAATCACAATATTCTAAATAGAAGGTAAATCATTCAAAAAATCGGTAAATAACTCTCCACCATGAAAATGAAGATTGTCATGCATCAACCATCATTTTCATGTTTAGTTTGATACCCACAAACGAGCCGGGTTTTCGAACTTTTCCCATCAAGCCTGTCTTCGGACAGGCTTTTTTTTGAAAAAGCCGATATGCTGTTGAAGAGAATGATTAAAAAGGTGAGTTAGGTTGCAATGAAAAATAATTATGTACTTCTTCTGGTTTCCACGCTTGTTTTATCCGGCTGTACTCCAGCGCTGCCTGAACAGGAACGCCCAATGCACTGGGGACAGGAACTGCATGAAGAACATAATTTTTATCAGATCAGCGATGAACTCTACCGAAGTGAACAGCCAAGCGATGAACTGACACCCTTATTAAAACAATATGCCATTAATGTGGTGATCAACCTGCGTTCACGCGATAAAAATACGGATATTTTGTCAAATGAATACCTCAAGCTTAAGCATATTCCCATTCATACCTGGGCTATGAATCGCGAGGATTTACTGAACGTAATGCAGTTGATTCAACAGGCACGGCAAAATAATGAAAAAATACTTTTACACTGTTATCACGGTTCAGACCGTACCGGTGCCAGTGTGGCCATGTACCGGATTATTTTCCAGAACTGGCGCATTGAAGACGCAGTACGGGAAATGAAGCATGGCGGTTATGGCTTTCATTCCATTTGGCGCAATATTGAAAAATTATTTATCCCTGAAAATGTAAGATGGATTCGCGAGCAACTCGCGAATCCATCTACAGAAACTTCAGTTAAGTAAGAGAGTTAACGCTTATCTAGCGGCACCCAGTCATTCACCCAGGCTGATTTCATGTTCAGGCTAGCATCAGATGCGATTTTCTTACGCAGTGCATCTGCTGTTTCACGATCTTTAGATGGACCGACCATGATACGCACACCTTTAGATGTCTGGCTCTTGGTGACCTTGTAGCCTTTGGCTCGCAGTTTGGCCGCAATGGCATCAGCATTGGCTTCATTGGCAGCCAATGCCACCTGCACCATCCACTGTTTATCACTTTCACCTTCAAGAAGTTTACGGGCTTTTTCAGCTTCAGCCTTTTTCTTGGCCTCTTCTGCTTTATGTTTCTCTTCAGCTTTGCGCTTTTCTTCTGCCTTACGTTTTTCCTCAGCAGCTTTATGCTCAGCTTCTTTTTTCTTTTCAGCCGCTTTGTGCTCTTCCTCGGCCTTACGTTTTGCTTCAGCTGCCTTATGCGCTTCTTCAGCTTTACGTTTCTCTTCTAGCTTGCGTTTTTCTTCCGCAGCCTTCTGCTCTGCCTGTTTCTTGGCAGTATCAGCTGAAGTTTGGGCTTTTTGCTGCTCAAGTTTCTGCTGTTCTAACTTTTTTTGTGTAGCCGCCTTGTCTTCAGCCAGACGTTTTTGCTTCGTCTGTTCATCTTCTGCCAGCTCAGGTGGAATATTGTCTGAACTTTGCTGTCCCATACGATGGGCATTCAAAGCAGCATATTCTTCAGCCGCACGACGTGCTGCATCTGCCTCAGCCTGCTGTTGCATGGCTAAAAATTCAGCTGCACGGGCTTCCTGTTCAGCCACTGCTTTTTCGCGGTCACGACGCTGCTGTTCCAGCAGACGTTTTTCTGTTTCCACATCGACTGTTAAAGAACCTAATGAATTGTTGACTGTATCTTTTGATTCTACTTCTGCAGCCAGTGCCGGGTTTTGCTGACGATCCTGATGAATTTCATTTTGGCCTTTCAGGAGTAATGCTGCCAATAAAACACCACCACCTAGTAAAACAACGCCACCCATCCAGCGTTGTTTGTTATTCATTGACATTCTTCCAAATACTCCCATACCGCTTCTAAGGTATGAAATGATCCACATACCAAAATCAGCTGATTATTCTCTGTTTCATCCAGCGCTGATTTAAAAGCTAATTTTACATTGTCAAATTGTTCTATCAATTCACCTTGCAGTGCATCAGTCAAAAGTGTGACCTCTGCCGCACGTGGTACAGATAATGGTGCAATTTTCCACAAATGAACAGTGTCTTTCAACAACTTGACGACAGAATTTATATCTTTATCTGCCAGCATGGAAAATACACAAATGACTTCTTTGTATTTCTTGTTGTAATTTAAATAATTGCGTAATTGTTTTAACAGGAACTCTACCCCATGCGGGTTATGTCCGGCATCAAAAATTACAGTCTTATTCTGAATTTCTCGGACTTCAAAACGCCCCGGCAATTTAGCTGCCTGAACTCCTTCCGCAATCGCTGTCTGGTTGACTTCCAGACCACTTAGCAAGATCGCTGCAACTGCTGTCGAAATATTATCCAGCGCCAGTGAACCTGTTGGCAATTTTAAAGTCGTACCCGACGATGCAAAAGCCCAGGTTTTGCCATCTTCAAAGGCTTCATAGAAATAATCACGGTTGATAGCATACAACGGCGCATTGCATTCAGCAGCTTTATCCAGAATGGCTTGCGGAATATCTTGCTGACCGCCAAAAATCACGGGAATATTCGGACGGATAATACCAGCTTTTTCAAAAGCAATTTTTTCAATAGTATCACCGAGCCAGTCGGTATGATCCAGTCCGATATTGGTGATGACCGCAACATCCGGATTAACTACGTTGACCACATCCAGACGACCGCCCAATCCGACTTCCAGCACCCACACATCACACAGTTCATGTTTAAAAATCACAAATGCAGCAAGTGTGGTTGCTTCAAAGAATGACAGGCTTAAATCGCATTTGCGACGTGCCCGATCGACTTCAACAAAAGCATCAATCAGCAACTGGTCTTCGACTTCAACCCCACGTAATTTCACCCGTTCATTAAAACGATATACATGAGGAGACTGATACAGTCCGACCTTAAAACCCTGAGCATTGAGAATGGCAGCCAGAGTCGTGGTCGTTGAACCTTTACCATTGGTTCCGGCAACCGTCAGGACTTTAGCCTCCGGATTGATCACGCCCAGCTTTTCAGCCACAGGAATGACACGTTCCAGACCTAAATCAATCCCCGTAACGTGAACATGGCTCCAATAATCGAGCCATGTATCAAGTGAATCAGTTGCTAATGGTGCTGTGTTCAAGGCAGGTTCATCAATTTCGTGATAATACGATAAACTGTATCACGTAATGCATGACGGTGAACAATCTGATCGATTACACCATGATCAAGCAAATATTCAGCACGCTGGAACGGTTCGTCCAGTTTTTCACGCACGGTCTGCTCGATTACACGTTTACCCGCAAAACCAATCATCGCTTTCGGTTCAGCCAGATGCACATCACCCAGCATGGCTAAAGACGCAGTTACACCACCATAAACTGGGTGGGTCAATACCACCACATAAGGCAGACCTGCTTCTTTCAAACGCTGAATCGCTGCTGAAGTACGTGCCATTTGCATCAAAGACAGCATGCCTTCCTGCATACGCGCGCCACCAGAAGCTGCAAAACAGATTAGAGGTTGATGTGTTTCAATCGCACGCTCGGCTGCCTGCACAAAACGGTCACCCACTACGGTACCCATAGAGCCGCCCATGAAGTCGAATTCAAATGCAGTTGCAATCATTGGCACGCCTTTCAGCAGACCTTGCATCACGATCAGTGCTTCAGTTTCACCTGTTTTCTTTTGTGCTTCCGACATACGCTCTGGATAAGCTTTGCTGTCGACAAATTTCAGTGGATCTTTGGCAGTAAATTCCTGACCCATTTCAGTCTGTACCTGATCAAAGAACCAGTTCAGACGGTCACGTGCTTTCATTTTCAGATGTTCATCGCATTGCGGACAAACATAAGCATTAAATGACATTGCAGTACGTGTCACCAAAGCATGACACTCAGGGCACTCAATGGTTGGCTCTGTGAATGTCGCTTTTAGGGTAGTTTGCTCATCAGGTACATGAATGCCCGGAACAATACGCTCCGTCCATGGGGTCGATGGGCTCAGAATTTTGCCTGATTTCACTTGTTGACTCATACTATAACTCATCGAGCGCTGCTCGAAGCTCCTTGACTTTATTCACCGTCGCAATAACGGCTTGTTCTGGCGCGAGGGTTGCAAACTGTTTTACAAACGCACTTCCCACAATAACTGCATCGGCAGCAACACCCATCGCTTTCGCAGATGCAGCATCACTGATACCAAAACCAACGCCTACAGGAACATCTGTCTCTGCCTTAATTTTCTGAATACGTGCAGCGGCTTCAGATACATCCAATGTCGCAGCACCCGTTACGCCTTTCAGCGAAACGTAGTAAATAAAGCCACTGGCCTGTTTCACTACATGCTGAATACGCTCATCAGTTGAGGTCGGAGCCAACAGGAAAATCTGATCCATTTCATATTTTTCCAGCACCTGCCCCAAATCTTGAGCTTCTTCAGGAGGAAGATCGACCAGAAGCACGCCGTCGACACCGCATTCATAGGCATAAGCCACAAACTTTTCATAGCCAATGACTTCAACCGGATTGAGATAACCCATGAGTACCACTGGTGTTTCGCGGTCTTTCAAGCGAAATTCTTTCACCATGTGCAGTGCATCTAGGGTATTAGTGCCACCGGCCAGCGCGCGTTCAGCAGCCAAAGCAATCACCGGACCATCTGCCATTGGATCTGAGAAAGGGAGACCCAGTTCAATCACGTCGACGCCAGCGTCCACCATCTGGTGTAGCAAAGGTACGGTTACCTCTGGATGCGGGTCACCAGCCATAACATAAGAAACTAAAGCTTTACGCTGTTGAGATTTAAGTTGTCCAAATCGTGTGGCTAAACGTGACATAGGGCTGAGCTTTCCTTAAGGTGTTTCAAACTTGAGACATTGACTATGTAGAAATACAAGACATCGCATTGTAACGCTATTTTTTGTACATTGAACAGTGTGCAACATCGACCTCTGGCATTTCATTTCCTGTGCGAGGATTTCAGAACAACCCGAAGGGATCTATTTACGATTATTTTGATTTTTTTCTCAATGATCAAAGATGCCTAATTTTGGCATTCCCTAAAATGTTGAATATTTAGATAAACTTATTTTTATCATGGAAAAATTAATAAAAATGCAGATGTTAGCGCATTCATTTAAAGTTTTCTGAAATTGCAAAACCTGTTTTATACTAGCCCCATTCTCTTATTTTTTTATCTCCTATGCAGACTGACTCTGAAGGCACAGTGCAGGCACGCGCCATTGCACTGTTGCCGCTTATTGTATTTTTAACCATCTTTTTAGGTAGCGGGATCTATCATTCTCTGATTGGAACTGAATTTGCGTTTTATCAGATTAAAGCACCTGTTGCCGCCCTGCCCGCGATTATCTTGGCTGCATTAGTGTATCGTGGCAAACTCAATCAGGGTATTGAAGAATTTCTGAAAGGTGCCAGCCATCCTAACCTGATCCTGATGTTCATGGTATTTATGCTGGCCGGTGCTTTTGCCAGTGTCAGCAGTGCGATTGGCAGTGTTGATGCTACTGTACAGATGGGCCTGTCTGTCATTCCTCCAAGTTTTGTCTTACCAATGCTTTTTGTGATCTCGGCATTTATTGCGACGGCGATGGGTACCTCGATGGGAACCATTGCCGCCTGTGCACCGATTGCCTTTGGCTTTGCACAAGTGACCGAGATTCCGGTGGTTTATGCAATTGGCGCCGTGGTCGGTGGAGCGATGTTCGGTGACAACTTGTCCATGATTTCGGATACTACCATCGCTGCAACCAGCAGCCAGAAAGTTCAGTTACGTGACAAATTCAGAGTCAATGTCTGGATTGCTGTACCGGCTTCTATCGTCACGATTTTGATCTATATCTTCAATACTGGCAGTTCTAGTCCAGTGGAATACAAGGACTTTAACTGGATTCTAGTCCTGCCTTATATTGCGGTGTTTTTACTGGCTTTTAGCCGTCTGCATGTTCTGGCGGTTTTAACCATCGGTGTCGTGTTATCGGGTTTATTCGGGCTATTTGCTACGCCAGATTTCAATATCCTCAAGCTGAACACTTCCATTTATGATGGCTTTGTCGGCATGTTTGAAGTGGCATTGTTATCCATGTTCCTGGGTGGCCTGTCTGCGATCATGCAACGTGAAGGTGGTTTACGCTGGCTGATCGAACGCATCTACGCGCTGACCCGCTTATTTAAAGTGGGCCGTCAGCGGGCCGGTGAAATCGGGATCAGTTTCTTGGTCGTATTTTCGAATCTGTTTGTAGCAAATAACACTGTCGCGATTATTCTGGCTGGTGATATGGCCCGTGAAGTGGCGAAAGAATATGGGGTTGATCCGAAACGTGCCGCCGCCCTGATGGATATTTTCTCCTGTGTGGTACAGGGGCTGATCCCTTATGGCGCACAATTATTACTGGCCTGTTCGATTGCCAAACTTTCTCCAGTCGAGCTAATCGGGGGCGTGTATTACTGCTGGATTCTGGCAATCTTTGCAGTGATCGCGATTGCTTTCCGATATCCTAAATTAAAAACAGCTTAAATTAAGTCATGAGATAAAGCGGCCAATGATGGCCGTTTTTTATGCCTGATCCTGTTTTAATTGTTTTCTATATTGCAATAAAGTCCGGCCTGTTGCCGCCTTATAAGCGCGGGCTAAAGCGGACTGGTCAGAATAATCCAGTTGTTGGGCGATTTCGGTCAGGCTTAGGGGCTGATGCAATAAGCTTTCACAACGCCTGATCCTTTCCTGTTCCAACAATTTTTTAAAAGAACTACCTTGCTCATTTAGCTGACGCTGCAAGGTTCGAGTCGATACAAACAGTTGCTCGGCCAGCTGTTCAATTTTAATCGCCTGTTGTCTGCTTCTTAGATGCTCCGCAACCACTTTTTGAGCCTGAGTCAAAATACTTTCTACAGGTGGTTTGGCTGCAATCGCTTCTTCAGCTTGACGAATCAATAACTGTAATAACATTGGATCGGCCTGTTCCGATTTCAGGTTCAGTCCCTGTATATCCAGTTCAAAGCCATAATCCTGCTGTGAAAACTGCACTTCCGCAGCATAGAATTTTTGATAGTGAATTCGGGCAATTTCTGGCGCATGAGCAAAACGCACCCGACGCAAGAGCAAAGGATGATCCTGCAAAATAAAACGTCCCAATTGCACCATGGCTGCGATAGTTAGCTCATTCAGCAGGTTATAACGCTCATCCTGATAAATCCAATACAATTCAATACTCTGCGCATGCTGTCTTAGTTGCAATGGGACAAATTCACTCCCATCAATGACCAGTCGCTGAAAACGCATGATGTAGCCGATGATCTCAGGAATACTACTGCTTTTAGAGACCATATAGCCCAGCACACCAAAATGTTCTGGCCGAATGCACTGCACAATTTCAAAAATTAACTGTGGACACGCTAGCTGTTTTTGGGTTCTTAACAGGATGCTATTGAGAAAATTCAGCGGAACTTGCGCATCAAAAGGCTGATCAATCAGTCCAATGAGCTGAGGTCGTAAATCTGCAAGAAACTCTGCAGTTAAAGGTTCTATATTTAAGCTACGCAAATAGGTGGCCCATAGCTGGATATAACCATTGGAGATTTTGATGTTCTGCATGAACGCGTCCCTGTCTCCGCTGCGAATGTATATTTTATTTTTCTCTGGCGTAAAATGTATAAAAATTGGCCATATCTGTCAAAACAATTTGTGCAATTCTAAACATACTGTCAGCATCTCCAGAAAAAGAATGAAAGCAGATGAACGCACCTTTAAAATCTTCCATACAGCCTGTGGTACGTAGTAATCTTGATTTTAAGCTGAGTGAAATTCCACGCTACTGGTTTGGTGGCGATCCATTCCTGACCCGTATGTTTGATGCACTGAGTCTGACCTTTCCAGACGGTGAACGTTATTTCATTCAGAGTTTGCGTCTGTTCCGCGACCAGATCAAAGACCCAGATTTACAGAAACGGGTAGCGGATTTTATCCGTCAAGAAGCCCAGCATGGCATTGCCCACGACAAGATGAATAACCTGATGCGGGAACAAGACATGCCGGTCGATCAGTTTATTCAGCGTCTGAACTACATGATGAACTATGACTTGAAGAACCGTTCGCCCGAGTACAATATTGCAGTCACTGCAGCCGCGGAACATTTGACCGCGCTCATGGCTGAAACTTTTTATGGGCAAAAAGATACTTTAAGAAATGCCCATCCTTTTGTTCGCGCCATGTTTGCCTGGCATGCGATTGAGGAAATGGAACATCGTGATGTCGCTTTTGATGTGATGAAAGATGTGGCAAAAACGCCAGAATGGCTGCGTCAATACACCTTGCTCATCACGACTTTGCTGATGTTTGGTTTTACCATTTACCGTGCCAATGTCATGCTTAAACATGATGGCTTTAGTCCGCTGCAACGCTTGCAAATGAATATCCGTGGCTTACCTTGGTTCTTTGGTAAAAAAGGCACTTTGACTCGTATGGGTAAACAGTATCGTGACTGGTTTAAAAAGGATTTCCATCCATCCCAGCACCCAGTGATTGCTCAATATGAGGTTTGGGTAAAAACGCTGGCAGAAACCGGCGACCCGATTCAGGCAGGAGAAGCCTTCTGGCAAGCTGCAGAAGATTAAACCTAGAAATCAAAAGCCTTCGAGATTGAAGGCTTTTTTAGATTTAGAAGTTAGAAAAATGAATTACCATTTGGCATAGTGCTGTTCTAAAAGTCCATATTCATTGACCAGTACAATATCTTGGCCATCTTGTCGGATAGTACCAGATACTTTTGCTTGCCACTGGCTAAACTGGCTGCCGACCAGACGCAGATTCAGATTTTCATAACGGCGCCAGCCCGTGTTTACATTCAGGTTCAAGCAGCCATCCAATGACTGGATGTTCCAGCGTTCGTCAGATTCCTGCTGAAATAACACATCCGCCACAGGATAAATTTTGCCATTTACCCACAAACAGTTTTCATTGCCAAAGCTTTCATTGACGCCGGAAGCGAGATTGATCCCGATACGGTTACGATTGGTATCCCAGAAATTACAAGATAGCCAGAACCAGGCAGTTTCAGGACGCAAAAAGCCGCAGGTATCATCCAGAGAGGCGAAGGTGCGCTCATTAAACTGGATGGTTTCACCCTGCTTATTTACGAAATAACCTTCACAACCCAAAGTGGTCAATTTCTGGGTATAGGTCCAGCCATTGATTCCGGTCGGACTGCACATACTCAGCGGATCTGTACCTGCACAGAAAATTCGGGCACTGAGCTTGATTTCACCATATTTGGTCACATGGATATAACGCACCCCATTGGCATGCTGGATATCAATCTGAAAGGGAGATTTGTGAAAATAACTATGATTAAATAATGGCTGTTCGTCTAGCACCGTATTGCGCGAGAAGAAATTGATCGCATTCCATTCCTGCACTTCGTTAGTACTATGGTTATAGATGTAGAAAAAACTGTGCCCAGCCCAAGCGATATCAGCAATCGCAAGACCAATCGTATAATGTTCGTGTTGAATACTACAGAATTTAAATTTTTTATATTTTAGTTGTTTACGCCATCCCTTGAGTACATCACCATAGGGATTTTTGTACTGGTACGCATGGTAATCAATACTTTTTGGAATTTCCTTGAAACGTCCGTAACGTGGTTGTCCATTTTCCTGAATTAAATCCATTAAGACATTCCATCTCAATCAAAAACTATTTTTGCTTGAAGCTATTATGCCGATTATTGAGATTTGATAAAGAATTTTTTAAAACCGTTCGTCAGCTCTTCCGGCCAATTCTGCTTAAAACAACCCTTTTAATTTTCTAGATGAAGAACTGATTTTTTGCTGTTTTATCCAGAACTTGAATAGTTTTTATCCCATTTTTAGCCAGATTGCTTCTTCCTCTTCATCTTTAAAAATTTTCTTATCTATAAAAATAAAAAATCGTACTGAATAGCTGCAATACGATTTTTCTTAATCCACCCTACCCTCCTTTTAGAAAGGAGGGTTTTCTCTCTCTTTGAAAAAGAGGGGTCGGGGGAGATTTTACATCTCAACCATTTCCACGCCATCAATACGAGCAACAGTCATCAAGTCTTTATCACCACGTCCAGAAACGGTGGCAATAATGATTTGATCCTTGTCCATGGTTGGTGCAAGTTTAGTGACATAAGCCATCGCATGTGAACTTTCAAGCGCCGGAATGATTCCTTCGATCTTGGTTAGATCACGGAAACCTTGCAACGCTTCCTGGTCATTGATCGGCACGTAGTTCACGCGTTCCATATCTTTCAGGAAGCTGTGTTCTGGACCTACGCCTGGATAATCCAGACCGGCAGAAATTGAATGCGTTTCAATGATCTGTCCTTCTTTATCAGACATCAGATACGTACGGTTACCATGCAGTACACCGACGTGACCTGCATTCAGTGGTGCAGAGTGCTTGCCAGTTTCGATCCCTAGACCTGCAGCTTCAACACCATACATTTTCACATCCTGGTCGTTCAGGAATGGATAGAACAAGCCCATCGCATTTGAACCACCCCCCACACAAGCAACCAATGCATCTGGAAGGCGACCTGCCTGTTCTTGAATCTGACGACGTGCTTCACGGCCAATAATGGACTGGAAGTCACGAACCAATTGTGGATATGGGTGCGGACCTGCCACGGTACCAATCACATAATAAGTTGAGTCAACGTTGGTAACCCAGTCACGCATCGCTTCGTTCATGGCATCTTTTAATGTTTTAGAGCCACTTTCTACAGGGACAACTGTTGCACCCAGCAGACGCATACGGTAAACGTTCATCGCCTGACGTTTCACGTCTTCTGCACCCATGAACACCACACATTCAAGACCTAAACGTGCTGCGATGGTTGCAGTGGCTACGCCATGCTGACCAGCCCCAGTTTCCGCAATAATACGTTTTTTGCCTGAAAGTTTAGCCAGTAAAGCCTGACCAATCGTGTTGTTTACTTTATGCGAGCCGGTATGATTCAGATCTTCACGTTTCAAGTAAATTTGCGCACCACCCAACTCTTTTGACCATCGCTCAGCATGATATAAAGGACTAGGACGACCTACGTAGTAGGCTAGATCACGGTCGAATTCTGCCAGAAACTGTTCATCATCTTTCATGCGGAAATAAAGCTTTTCCAGATCTTGTAAAGCCGCCATCAGAGTTTCTGACACAAAACGCCCGCCATGGATACCGAAATGTCCACGTTCATCCGGGAATTGGGTATAGTCAATCACGGGCTTGTTGTGATTAGTACTTTGCTGATCCACGATGGACTCCTTGCATAAAGCGTTCTATGAGTTGTTGGTCTTTTATACCTTTTGCGGATTCGACACCACCACTAACATCAACAGCGTAAGCCTGTGTGGTGTGAATTGCCTGCTCGATATTGTCCGGGTTTAAGCCCCCAGCCAGGATCAAGGGAATATCTAATTGAGGAAAGGTGCTCCAGTCAAAGCTGTGTCCGGTGCCACCTTTTAAATCAGGATGCCATGCGTCTAACAGTACTGCGCTGGCCCCTGCTGTCTGATAACGTTGAATTTCAGTGACTACATCCAGATCAGGTTTGACCTGAATCGCTTTATACCAGCGACGCCCAACTTGCCGGGCAATGGCCTGACACTGTTCAGGACTTTCATCACCATGAAACTGCAGAATATCCAGCGGAACAGTTTTTAAAATATCCTGGATGTCATCTGCCGTACTATTAACGAATAAGCCAACCACTTGAATATAAGCTGGTACTGCTTTGACCAGCATTTCAGCCTGTGCCTGAGTCACGCTACGTGGACTCGGTGGATAGAACACAAATCCAATGGCATCACAGCCGGCATCAGCAACAGCTTGGACGTCTTCAACTCGGGTGATTCCACAGATTTTGGCACGGGTTCGCATATAGTGTTGGCTCTGATTTACCAAGATATCAAGTAATCTATAAGATTGGGGTGAATCATTGTAATGCAAATCATCGATCTTGCGTAAAGTTCATACGGATTATTCTTGTTCTTGATTGTTTAAGTCCTAAGCAAACTTTATACTTGCTACAATTTGCAACGAGTCAAGGCCTTAAGGCTTTAGGGAAGTTGGTGCAAATCCAACACTGCCCCCGCAACGGTAAAAAATGAAAAGCTTGTCTTTATAAATCTTCAGGATTTACACCACTGCATCAATATGTGGGAAGGTGGATAAATAAGTATGAGCTTCAATACTACATTTAAGTCCGGATACCTGCTTGTTGTGTTCTTTAACTCAATCATTCACGGGGAGTGAATGTATGGAGCACATCTCATGTCTATTCCATTTCAGCCTGCTGCCTTAGCAGGTTCTATCGCGTTTGCTTTGGGTTTTACTTCATCGGTTCATGCTGCCGAGCAAAAAATTGCTCAAGCTTCTTTAGATACGATTGTGGTGACAGCTACTCGTTCTGAAGAAAAAATTGAAAATGTGCCAGCGCGAATCAATATTATTGTTCCTGAAATTGTAGAACAATCCCCTATTGCTCAATTGTCAGACTTACTCCGTTCTGAAGCTGCGATTAATGTCGTTCAGCTCGGAGGTTATGGTCAGCAAACCTCAATCTTTATGCGTGGTACAGATTCAGACCATACTTTGGTACTGCGTGATGGGGTTCGCCTTAATAATGAAGCCAGTGGTTTAGCATCTTTAAACTTTTTAGATACAACTGACATTAAACAGATTGAAGTCCTTAAAGGCCCGGCTTCTGTCCTCTACGGAACCAATGCAATTGGTGGCGTGGTTCAGATTATTTCTCAAACACCGACAAAATCTGGCGCTTTTTTAACTGGTGAAGTCGGTGAACATAACACCTATAAAAGCTTAATCGGTGCAGACTTTGTCCAGGATGGATTTTTTACCCAGCTTCGAGGCCAACGCCTTGAAAGTGATGGCACCAATATTACGGATCACCTTAATACCATTCCATCAAGTTATGATCAAAAAGGTTTCTCTGCAAAAGCCGGTCTTGCCAAAGAGAACTATGGCCTGAGCCTTGACTATAGTGAAAATAAGGGAAATTCAGTTTATCAAGGTTTTGACTGGAGTAGCTTTGGTTATGTGAATAAAGCCCACGACTTTGAAAATAACATCACGACGTTGAAAGCCTATGCTCAGCTAAATCCAGCTCTAAGAGCAGATGCGCGTATCTCACGTTTTGAAGATCGCCTCGAACAGCTTAAAAGCTTTGAGGTGACGGAATATACAGCTGATGAATATGAACTTATGCTTAAACAGCAGCTGGGTTCTCATCAGAATATGACGGTCGGTGCAACCCATAAAGCCTTAGAAACCAAAACCAATAAAGCAGATTCTTCTTTCACCCAAGACTTAAATACCACGGGTTATTATATTCAGCACCAATATCAGACCGATCGCCTGTCCACCCAAGTTGGCTACCGCATTGAAGACCATGAAAAATATGGCTCACATGATGTTGGCCAAGCCGGCGGACGTTTTCACCTGACGCAGGATTTCAGTATCTATGGCAATATTGGAACTGCCTTTAAATCACCAACAGTCAATGATTTGTATTATGGTTCTTCAGCCAACCCGGAGCTAAAACCTGAAGAAAGTTCATCTTACGAGCTTGGTTTTGATCATCAACTTTCTCCAGCATGGAACTGGGGGGCTTCTCTCTATCATACTAAAATTGACAACCTGATTGACTATGCCTCTACCGCCCCATGGGGTCTAGATAATATTGCTGAAGCCCGTATGCAAGGTGCTGAAACCTTTCTCAACTGGAATCGTGATGATTATTTTATTAAAACCAGCTATCACTATGTAAAAGCAACCAATGAAATCCAAGATAGTGAGCTGCTTCGTCGTCCACGCCAAACCTTCAGTGTATCGGCCGGCATGCAAAATAAGCTGTACGGTTTAAGTGCTGCCCTGGTTGCCAAATCCAAAGCCAAGGACTGGGATACCACGCAACAGACTCCAGGCTATGCAACAGTAGACTTGCATGGTTACTGGAATGTGAATCCGAACTTGAAATTATTTACGAATATTCAAAATATTGGCGATGTGGAATACAAGGCTGCTTATGATGGCAGTCTAGATGGTGTGTACTATATCAACGGTGGCCGTCTTGCCTCTGCCGGGGTCACCTTCAGATACTAAGGTCAGCTCACTTAAATAAATCCTTTTGGGAATCATGTCATGCCTATGGCATGATTCTTTTTATTGACAGCATTTAATCATTTAAGGAACTTATATGGGCCACCGTTTAAGTAAAATCTATACCCGCACTGGCGATTCAGGCACCACAGGGCTTGGCGATGGCTCACGCGTTGCCAAAGATGACTTGCGTATTACCGCGCTGGGTGATGTCGATGAACTGAATGCTGTGATTGGCATTTTACGTGCACAAATTTCAGCAAGCACAATTGAAGATAAAGCCACTTGGGATAAATCTTTAAGCCTGATCCAGCACTGGTTGTTTGATCTGGGGGGTGAAGTATGTATTCCCGGCTTTAACCTGGTTCAACCAGTCTCGATTAATTATCTGGAAAATGACATCGATCGCATGAATGAAGCTTTGCCGATGCTGAAAGATTTTATTTTGCCTTCGGGTACTTTAGTTTGCAGTTTCGCCCATCAGGCCCGTGCCGTATGCCGTCGTGCAGAGCGCAGTGTGATGTCGGTTCACTCACGTGACCAGAATATTCAAGCGACTTCCCTGCAGTTATTAAATCGCCTATCTGACTGGCTGTTTGTGGCTTCACGCACCTTGCAACGTGCTGAAGGTGGTTCTGAGGTGTTATGGCAAAAAAATATCAACGAGACTATTGATCAATAAATCCACTAAAATGTATTAAATTGCACGGAAAATTCTGCGCCAACGGTATTTGCAACAAAGTGTTTCAGGCGCAGAATATTGCAATACTCCTGTCACAATTCCTCATCATTATGTTTTCATCTTTACTTCTTCAGGTTATCGCAGCATGCGCATAATCGGACATCGCGGTGCGCGTGGGGAAGCGCCTGAAAATACACTAGGCGGTTTTCAATATATTCAGGATATCGGGATTCGCGCAGTCGAATTTGACGTACGCCAGCTTAAAGACAATGCCCTGATCATCATGCATGATGATAACTTTGTACGGACTACCGGTTTGCAAAAATCCCTCTACGAATGTAGCCGTCAGGATCTCAGTCAATATAACCACGCAGTGAAATGGTCAGAATGGAACAAGGTCGAAGCGACCCCCATGCTGGATCAGACCCTAACCGTGATTCATAACTTTGATCATATTGAAGTTGAAGTCAAAAGTGTAGCGAGCCAGGCCGATGCCGAAAAAATTACGCTTGAGCTTGAACAGCAGTTACAGGGTTATGAGCAGTCAGTCGTAATCACCAGTTTTGATCCAAAAATCCATCAGGCCTTGCAACAGCAGAATTCCAGTTTAAAACGCGGCCTTCTGATTGAAACAGATGTGAAATATCAGGCGATTGATCAAGCCTTGGAACTTGGCTGTTGTCAGATTGGCTGGATGAATGAGCTGGCCAGCAAAGATATTATTCAAGCCACACAAGCTGCCGAACTCACCATCAGCGTCTGGACCGTAAATGATGTTAATCGTGCCAAAGAATTGCGCGACTGGGGTATTCAGGGACTGATTACGGATTATCCGAAGTTAATGATGCAACATCTTTAAATAACCCAAAATACAAGATTCTATATATAGGTTATTTTTCCTTAAGCCTTGAAAAATCATTTAAAGAAGAATACCTGTCTGTAATCTTGTTTAACCTTAGGTTATGGGTTTGCTTACAAATTTATTTCCCTGCAATCTAGTAGAAAAAATGAACATTCATTTGACCCATTTTAAGAAAATAAATTTGATTAAAAGCTTTAAAAATCTCAGTGATTTACTCGGAAATCAGAGCCTGTCTAGCCTGCGAAAATGGTAGTTTTCATCCTACTTATTCTGTTACCGATAAGTACAATACAACCGTACAATAATGCTAGTGATGCCCTAGGGGGCGTGCTAATATGAATGACTTAACCGCTGTTAAAATAAACAATAGCGGCCTCTGCTTTTTGTTATGCCTTCCCAGGTTCCAGGAGTGCTGTTGGAGATGAATGCTCCCCTACCTCAAGCCCCAATTAACTGGGTCGCTGTGTTTGCTTTGGTAGTTTTACCCATTGTAGCTGTTATCGCGATTCCGTTATATGCGTATCACCATGATTTTAGCCTTGCCGCTTGGATCAGTATGTTTGTTTTGCTCGGCGTTAGTAGCCTGGGGATTACAGCGGGCTATCATCGTCTTTGGGCACATCGTGCTTATGAAGCGACTTTACCTTTAAAAATCATTTTAATGATCATGGGTACCTTTGCGGTGCAGAACAGTATTCTGTACTGGGGTTCAGGTCACCGTACCCATCACCGTCATGTCGATGACGTGGAAAAAGACCCATATTCAATTAATAATGGTTTCTGGTATGCACACTTGGGCTGGATGCTGCGTGACTATCCTGCTGCAGAGCCAAACTATAAGAATGCACCAGACCTGCAAAACGACAAAGTCGTTATGTTCCAGCACAAATACTATGTGCCTCTAGTCATTGCAGTACATGCTGCGATTCTATTGCCAATTGGCTGGGCTGTAGGCGATGTTTGGGGTGTATTATTATTGGGTGGTCTGGTTCGTTTGATCCTGAGCCATCACGTGACTTTCTTCATCAACTCACTATGCCATATGTGGGGTTCACGTCCTTATACGGATGAAAACACTGCACGTGACAACTTCTGGTTAGCGATTGCTACTTGGGGTGAGGGTTATCATAACTATCATCACATTTTCCAATACGATTACCGTAATGGCGTGAAATGGTGGCAATATGACCCAACCAAATGGTTAATCTGGACTTGTTCTAAACTGTGCCTTGCGAAAAATTTACGCCGTATTCCAAGCTTTAATATCAAAAAAGCTGAACTGGCAATGAAGTTTAAATATGCCGAGCAGGATCTGGCGGTATATGGCCATAATGTCAATGAAGACATTATCAATGTAAAAAGTAAGATTGCTCAAGAATATGAAGCCTTTACTCAAACATTGAATGACTGGGCCAAACTGAAAGAACAGGAAATTCAGGTGAAAAAGGCTGCTGTAGCAGAAAAGATTCACCAGATGGATGACAAACTTAAAGTTGAATTCCAGCTGGTTGAGCAGCGTCTTTCTCATCATCGTGAAACACTGAATCTGTTAGTACGTAATTTGAAAAAAGCGCCTGTCTCTCAATAAGATTTGAATTCTTAAAAAAGCTCCTGAAATCAGGGGCTTTTTTTATTTCTACTCGTCTTACTTATACTTTCCTTTTACAACAGTTTTAAACAAAGATCTTTGTTATATTGCTTCTATTGCCTAAGTATTTTAACTGCCATGTATTTTAATTCCCGATATCAAACTCTCCCTCCTCGCCTTTATCATCATCAGCCCCCACTGCTTTTAAAAGGTGCTAAAGCGGGACATTTTAATGCTGCACTTGCTGAGCAACTGCAATGGGCTGAGGAAGATAAAGCACAATGGGTCGAAATCTGTAGTGGTCAAAAAACCTTTGCCGAGTTTGAACCTTTGGCCATGGTTTATGCTGGCCATCAGTTTGGACAATGGGCAGGACAACTGGGTGATGGACGTGGTTTATTAATCGCCCAGATTCTAGATAAAGATAACCAGACCATTGACCTGCATTTGAAAGGTGCTGGTGCAACGCCGTATTCGCGTATGGGAGATGGTCGTGCAGTCTTACGCTCGGTAATTCGGGAATATCTGGCCGGACATGCCTTAAATGCGCTAGGTGTAGAATCCAGTAATGCGGTCGGCTTTACCTCTTCCGCTCAAGGTGTACAGCGTGAAAAACTGGAACCGGGCGCGATGCTATTACGGACGTCTAACTGTCATATCCGGTTTGGACATTTTGAATGGATCAATCAGTATCAGCCAGACTTGCTGCCTGTATTCACACAAAAATGCATGGAATGGCATTATCCGCAATGTCTGCAAGCAGAACAGCCTATTCTGGCATTTGCTACCCAAGTGATTCAGCGCACGGCAGTGATGATTGCCAAATGGCAACTGGTCGGATTTGCGCATGGTGTCATGAACACCGATAACCTGAATATTACCGGTTCAACGCTAGACTTTGGCCCGTATGGGTTTATGGAGCGGTTCCGTCCCAACTGGATTAATAACCACTCGGATTATCAGGGTCGCTATACTTATCAGCAGCAACCAAGCATCGGCCACTGGAACTTGTGGATGTGGCTGAATAACCTGATTCCATTATGTCCTGAAAACTATGATGAAGAACAATGGAAACAGGATCTGGCCCAATGTCTGGAACATTATGAACCGACCTTCCTGGAACATTATAAGCATGGCCTAAACCAGAAAATGGGCTTACCGAGTTTTCACAAAGACAGCTTTGACTGCGCCATGGCTTTTCTCAGAATCTTACAAAGCGAGCAACTCGACTATACGCAAAGCTTTATTCGCCTGCAGAATCATGAATATGAAGCAATCAAGGATGATTGTTTGGATCGCCGTCAGTTTGAAGCATTCCTGACTCAATATGAAGCGATCCGCGAACATCAGGATATTGAAGAATTAGATGCCGCCATGCAACTCGTCAATCCACACTATATCCTGCGCAATCACATGGCACAGAAAGCAATTGAACTGGCTGAGCGGGATGACTTTTCCGAAGTCGATCGCCTGTTTAAATTATTGAGTCAGCCTTATTTAAAACAGCCGGATCTGGAACACCCTGAAGATCTAGGGCCATTGCCGAGTGATGTACCTGAAGTCATGGTAAGTTGTTCATCTTAATTTATTCACAAGACGGCCAAAAACTGTGGATAATTTAAGCATTATCCACAGTTTTATTTCAGTTTATTCACAACTTATGACCTTACATCAAATCTCAGCACAGATAGCGCTAAGTTTACCTGAAGTCACTGTGACTCAATCTTTCGGTGAAGGTTGTGATGTATTCAAGGTGCTAGATAAAGTCTTTATGCTTCAGTTCTATCTTCAAGGCAAAGCTGTCATTAATTTAAAAGTAGTGCCTGATCATGGTGCTATGCTGAGAGATATTTACTCTTACATCCATGCTGGCTGGCATATGAATAAACGGCACTGGATCTCGGTGTATGAAGATAATCAACTGGATGAATCTCTGGTTGAGGACCTAGTACATAATTCTTATGAATTAGTAATATCGGAATTAAAGAAAGCAGAAAAAGTACGAATTGAATTATTACGAACATTAGAAAAATAAGTGCAGATACCACCGATGACTAAGATCAAACCAATAACATTAAAGACAAAGCGTTTAATTCTTCGCTCCTACCACTGTGGTGATGAAATCAATTTATTTCAAAACTATTTTAGCGATCTAGCAGCATCAAAATATTTGCAAAGACATCCACATCGGAATCAAACTCAAACTCGACAAACTTTAGAAAACTGGGCGGGACAAAAGTGGGAAGACTCAGATCCTGAGTTTATGTGGATTATTGCAGATCATTTAACTCAGCAACCTATGGGTATTTTGATCTTTATACGAAGGCATGACATTGGAGAAATTCTCTTCGGGCTTGGAACTCCTTATCAGGGACAAGGTTTTATGTGTGAAGCGATGACTTCGGTAATCCAATTTCTAAAACAAAGCCAAAAACTGACGAAAATTGAAACCTTTTGCGCTACTGAACATTTAGCGTCAAGACAAGTATTAGAAAAAACAGGTTTTCATAAACAGCAACTGCTTCATGCTTGGACCATCTTTCCTTTATTGGGAAATAACCTTAAAGACTGTATTCAGTATATTCTGCCACTAAGATCAAAATAAACCTTAACTCATCTAAAAGCTTTAGATATTGCGACAATATGAAAAAAGCCCAATCATTTCTGGTCGGGCTTCTTCTGATTGGAGATTTTAGGCTTAAGCATTCCTTTTATTCAGAAACTTAAACACGCCAAACAACACCGCAATCCACACCGGCAACATCAGCACTGACAACATAAAGCCTTGCGTCCACATGATGTATAAAATCATCAGCATAAAAGCTAAAACAAAATAGTTACTAAACGGCGCAAAGATCGCTGGGAATCTGGTTTGAATCCCCTTTCGTTTGATGGTTTGTCTAAATTTTAAATGAATCAAACTGATCATCATCCAGTTCAATACCGCAGCTGCTACTACAATATAAATCAGGTAACTCAAAGCTTTTTCAGGCACAAAGTAATTCAGGATCACACAGCCAAAGATCAAAAATGCTGAGAACAATACCGCAGCCACAGGCACACCATGTTTATTTACGCTCTTAAATAATTGTGGTGCATTCCCTTGTTGAGCCAGCCCCATCAACATACGGCTATTGGCATACATGCCACTATTACAGACTGAAAGTGAAGCAGTTAAAATAATGAAATTCAGTAAATGTGCAGCCCATTCAATCCCCATCTGGCTGAAAATCATTACAAATGGACTATGATCTAAATCGCCTAAATTCAGCTGATTCCATGGTACGAGTGAAAGTAATACGGCAAGCGAGCAGATATAAAATAAAAATACCCGAATCACAGTTTGATTCACAGCACGTGGAATGTTCTTATCAGGATTTTCGGTTTCTGCCGCTGCCATACTAATCAGCTCAATACCACCAAAAGCAAACATCATAAAGGCGAGCATATAAAACAGCCCATCAAAGCCATTCGGAAAAAATCCACCATGAATCCATAAATTGCTGATCGAAGCGGTTGAAGTTGCATCGGCAGTGAGGAGTAAATATATGCCAAAGATAATCATTACAATGATGGCAAAGACTTTAATGATCGATAGCCAGAACTCAGATTCACCATAAATTTTGACATTGGCCAGGTTGGCAAGTGTTACCGCCAAAAAGAAGATGAGTACAGACACCCAAGCTGGAATATGTGGCCACCAGTAATTGATATATTTGCCAATGGCGGTCAGCTCTGTCATTGCGACCAGAATATATAAAATCCAGTAATTCCAGCCGGTTAAAAAGCCTGGAAATTTACCCCAGTATTTAAATGCAAAATAACTGAATGAACCAGTCACAGGCTCATGCACAATCATCTCGCCTAACTGGCGCATAATCAGGAATGCAATCAAACCACCAATCAAATAGCCCAGAATAATGGAAGGTCCTGCGGACTGAATAATCTGTGCGGACCCCAAGAATAATCCGGTTCCAATGGCCCCGCCCATAGCGATCAGCTGGATATGACGATTCTTCAAACGACGCTGTAGTTGCGGTGTTTCACTCTCCAAGACACGCTCTCATGATGAATAAAAAACCGAATTGTAGCGGGTATCCAACTAATCAACTAATACATAAATTTAAGTTATTAATTATTAAACTTTTATTTTTTCGTATCTACTAAGATGGAAAGAAATATAAATAATCGATTTCATAATAGATGCTAGTTAAAAGCTATTTTATATTTTAAAACTCCATACCTTCTAAATAGAAACAGCTCTTTTTGATGAATTATTGCGTTGCATTAAACGCCTCATGGTAGACCACTTCTCCATGTGGAATAGATCCATTAAATGCAATGACTTGAAAGTATTCTGGTGGAACATCCTTGAGGTAAAGTTCTGGAAAAGCCTTAAACCCGAAACGACCATAATATTGAGAATCACCGAGCACTACACATCCTTGAGCCCCTAACTGTTGCAGGCGATCTAAAGCTACCTGCATAAGTAAAGTGCCGATTCCCTGTCCTTGTTTTGCAGGTAATACCGAAATTGGGCCAAGACCGTACCAGCCAGTTTCACCTGAAGAGATAGTGACAGGTGAAATAGCCACATGGCCTACCAGCTGGTTATGTTCAAGTGCAACTAGAGAAATCGTTAACTGCCCATGCTTACGTAAACTATTTACAATAAATTGTTCAGTATGACTTGAATAGTCAGCATTTTGAAAGGCCGCTCGGGTCAATTCAGTAATGGCTGGAATATCTTCTAGCTGTTCATCCCGAATGATAATTTTCATTATTTTGGCTCTCTTATATTGATTATTTTCAGAAATAAAAAAAGCGAACAAACCAAGAAGTCTATCCGCTTTTCTCTAATTAATTCGAATATTAGTCCTCAGGATATTCAAAACGATACCCTACACCATAAACAGCCTGAATCCACTCATGACGGTTTCCGGTTTCTGCCGCATCTGAAATTTTACGACGCAGGTTTTTGATATGACTATTAATCACACGGTCTGCCACGTCAAAACTGTCCGGATTGATATGATCTAGTAATTGTGCTCGTGAATACACTTGGCCGACATGCTCCAGGAACAGCTCCAGCAAACGGAATTCAGTCGGGGTCAAGTTCAAGGCTTTTTGCTGATACCAGATACGCTGTTGTGATTTATCCATACGGAATAAATCATTGCTTTCCGGCTCAGCTTTACGGTCTAAACGGCGTAATACGGCCTGTACACGGGCAACCAGTTCTTTTGGACTAAATGGCTTACAGATATAGTCATCCGCGCCCATATTCAGGCCCAGTACACGGTCAATTTCTTCAGTACGCGCAGTCACCATAATGATCGGCAAATCTGACTGTTCACGCACTTTACGGCAAATGGTCAGACCATCCATACGCGGCACCATCAAGTCCAAGATCATCAGGCTCGGTTTACGCTGGGTAAAACTATTATATGCTTCTTGCCCATCATGAAACACGCTGACTTCAAAACCAGCAGCCTCTAGATAATCTCGCACCAACAGGGCAAGTTCGACTTCGTCTTCAACCAGCATGATATGTTTCATGAATATATTTTCCTTTATGGTTTCAATTGTTTAGGAAAACTTAGTTTGCATCGTAAACCACCTAATGGTGAATGTGCAAAGCTTAAGCTACCACCCATAGCCTGAGTAATTTTACAAGATAAGGCCAGACCTAAGCCTGTCCCACCGGTGGCACGGGTACGCGAATCATCAACCCTATAGAAACGTTCACCAATGCGAGTCAGCTGCTCATCAGTCAGACCGAATGGACTGTCATCGACATATAAGGTCCATTCTTTCTCATTCTGTTCGGTATGAATATGTACCTGGCCACCGGCTTCTGTATAACGAATACTGTTGCTGAGCAGGTTGGCTACGATCTGCTTGAAACGGTCCAGATCCAGATCAACTTCAGCACCGTCACCTTCAACAGTCACTTTCAGGTCAGCCTGTTCAAATTTAGGCTGAAAGTTCATTAATTCCTGCTGCACCACATCCCACGGATTAACGGTTGCATAATAGAACTGTAATTGCTGGGCATCCGCTTGTGCTAGAGCTGCCAGATCCTGGGTCAGTTTTTTCAGGCTGGTTACCTGTGCCAACATCGATGCAAAATGCTCTGGTGTCGGTTTACGGATTCCATCCTGCATCGCTTCAATCTGTGCCTGCAAAACTGCCAGCGGAGTTTTCAGCTCATGTGAAGTATCGGCCACCCATTGACGGCGTGAAGTTTCATGCTGATCCAGAATCACTGCCAGTTGATTCAGTTCATTAGACAGATCACCCAGCTCATCATTACGTTTCACTTTTACCTGATGCTGATAATTACCGCGAGTCAATTCACGTGTTCCGTTCAACAAACGCTGAATCGGTTTTTTAAAATAAGTTGCCAGTAATAATGCAGCAATCAGACTGGCTAGAATACTTAAACCATAAACTAAAAATAAGTAACGTTTCTGATTACTAAAGAAATTAATACTTAAAGCATCATCTTGGTCTAAAACCGGTTTCAAACCAAGATAACCGACTACCTGGTTTTCAACCATAATCGGACGATAAGAAATCTGCTCATCTGACGCCTCACCTACTACAAAACGACGTTTGGCATCATAGAGTGATAGGCGTGAACTCAGACCCAGACGGTCTGGCATCTGGATGAACTGCTTCTTGCCAGTAGGTTGCTGAACTGGCTGTTGACTGCCATTATTGTCTTTACGGTCGGTTCTAAACAGGTTCTGATTGGAGCTAAGTGGAAATCTTAAACCTTCAAAGGGCTGGAATTGTGAAGGCAGGTTAGATGCCAGAATACGCAATTCTTCTTCATTGACTGAACGCGGTGTCAGATTTGGTTCAACCATACTTGAAGGCGCTACAGTGGCTAAGGTCTGCTCCTGAAAGTAACGCTGCTGCAAGGCAATATCATACTGACGGCGCAACCACCAGCGCGATAAACGGTCATAATCATCCGGTGCAGCTTCACCTTCAATTTGCAGAATCTGCGCCTGAATAGCGTTACCCCAGTCTTCATATACCGTATAGACATCAGCCAGATTTTCGATCACATGATCTAGCTTCTGCATTTCTACATCCGCCACATAGCGGGTAAAGTTGCGCTGCATATTCAGATGCAATACGCCCAGACTCACCGTGGTAATTACCAGGGTGGTCAATAAAACAGTCAAAAACAGACGTAATGCAATCGGAATACGGCGAATCTTCAAAGTAAAAATCTCAGTTTTTCTTCTCTATATTCATTATTGTAGCGAACACAGACTTAAAAAACTCTCCATTGTTTCTTCATCTTTATTATTTAATCTTTACTCATCAAAAAAATCAGCTCTTGTATGGGGTAAAAACATGAAAGCAGTGACAAAAATCGCCTTAATCAGTGCCAGTGTTTTATCGATGGGTGCATTGACTGCCTGTCAATCGACTAGCAACGTGAATGAGCAGAAAGATCATTCTCGCATGATGAAACATCATGAAGGTCAAAAACAGCATCGTCTCACTCCAGAGCAACGCGAGCAGTTCAAAGCCGCTCGTGCAGAACGCATGCAATTGCATAAACAGATTCAACAGGCCTGTGACGGCAAAGCTGCAGGCAGTGCAGTCCAAATCAAGGCGGGTGATACAATCATTAATGGTCAATGCAAGATTTCTTTCAGACCTGACCATAAAGGCATGAAAGCTCAACGTGGTGAATTCCGTGGCATGCGCGGTGAACATCGTCCGATGCGTGATGAATTCCAAGGTGGTATGAACCGTGGAGAAGCATTAACGGATAGTCAACGTGCAGAAATGGTTAAACAGTATGATCAGCGTTTATCAGAACGTCAGGCTCTACAAACTGCGTTTGCCAACGCTTGTAAAGGTCAAACCCACGGCAAGGCCGTTCAAGTGAAAGCGGGTACTCAAACTATTGATGGTCAATGTATCGTGCACTTCCAGCCGAATGCACCCATTAAGATGACTAAAGCTGCATCTTGATCTTCTTCTACGTTTCTTATTCCTTCAAATTCAGGCACCTTCGGGTGCCTTTTTTTTATAGCTGACTCCTCAGTCCTCTTTTGACCATTCATGTTCTGCTAATTTCTACAAAAGTCTTTGCAGTCAATATGTTTACTGTTCTGTGCAGATTAATCTTTGACTTTACAGTCACCAAGAAAACACCCCGAAAAGCTTGTACCGCAGGGGAAGTTGTTGCACGATTAGATCATTCCAAACCGTGTCTATGAAGACAGGTTTTAGTTCATCTAAGATTATAACGCTGGTTCAACCAGTATTGAGGAAACCGATATGCCACAATACAAAGCGCCTTTACGTGATATGCAATTCGTACTGCATGAATTACTTAACGCAGAAGAACATTATTCTAAATTGCCTGCATTTCAGGAAACTGTGAACCGTGAATTGATTGACCAATATTTAGAAGCTGCTGCAGACTTCTGTGAAAATGAATTATCTCCAATTAACCAAAGCGGTGACCTAGAAGGTTGTACGTGGAACGATGGTGTGGTCACAACACCAGCGGGCTTCAAAGAAGCATATCAAAAATATATCGAACTGGGTTTCCCATCATTGTCGGCTGAAGAGCAATACGGCGGTCAAGGTCTACCTGTTTCTTTAGGAAACGTGATTTCAGAAATGGTAGGTACAGCAAACTGGGCATGGGGCATGTACCCAGGTCTTTCTCATGGTGCTGTACGTACTTTAGAACATCACGGTTCAGATGAACAAAAAGACACTTACCTGCCTAAACTGGTTTCAGGTGAATGGACGGGTACCATGTGTTTAACCGAATCACATGCAGGTTCTGATTTAGGTATTATTCGCACCAAGGCCGAACCTCAGGCCGACGGTAGTTATGCCATCACTGGCGAGAAAATCTTTATCTCTGCTGGTGAACATGACATGGCTGACAATATTGTTCACATCGTTCTTGCACGTTTACCAGGCGCACCTAAAGGCACTAAAGGTATTTCTCTGTTCATCGTACCGAAGTTCCTCGTAAATGCTGATGGTTCAGTTGGCGAGCGTAACGCTGTACGTTGTGCTTCGATCGAACACAAAATGGGTATCCATGGTAACGCAACTTGTGTGATCAACTTTGATAAAGCAAAAGGTTACTTGATCGGACCGGAAAACCGCGGCCTAAACTGCATGTTCACATTCATGAACACTGCACGTATTGGTACAGCCGTTCAAGGTCTTGCTGCATCTGAAGGTTCTTTCCAAGGTGCTTTAGCATATGCGAAAGACCGTGTGGCAATGCGTTCACTTTCAGGTCCTAAAGCGCCTGAAAAAGAAGCAGATCCAATCATTGTGCATCCTGCGGTACGTAACATGCTGTTGACGCAGAAAGCATTTGCAGAAGGTGGTCGCGCACTAGTGTATCTGTTGTGTCTACACGCAGATATCGTTGAACGAGGTGCAACTGAAGAAGATCGTAAATTCTCTGACAACATCTTGTCTCTTTTAACCCCAATTGCAAAAGCGTTCTTAACTGAAACAGGTTCAGAGTCAGCAAAACACGGTATTCAAGTATTGGGTGGTCATGGTTTCATTTCTGAATACGGTATGGAACAAATTGCACGTGATACACGCATCTCTACTATTTATGAAGGAACAACTGAAATCCAAGCACTCGACTTGTTAGGTCGTAAAGTTTTGGGTACACAAGGTGCAATGTTGAAAGACTTCACCAAAATCATCCATAAATTTGTAGAAGCCAACAAAGACAACGCAGCAATGCAAGAATTTGTTGAACCGCTTGCAGCGCTCAATAAAGAATGGGGCGATTTGACCATGCAAATTGGTATGCGCGCAATGCAAAACCCTGATGAAGTTGGTGCAGCTGCAGTTGATTACATGTATTTCTCTGGCTATGTAACGCTTGCTTACCTATGGGCTCGCATGGCATTGGTCGCACAAGAAGCACTTGCAGCGGGCACCACCGATGTAGACTTCTACAATGCTAAAGTGACGACTGCACGCTTCTACTTCAAGAAAATCTTGCCACGTGTTCGCTCACACGTAGAAGTGATTGCAACAGGTGTAGAGCCTTTACTTGCATTAGATGCTGAACACTTTGCTTTCTAAGCTAAATATTGAGAATATTTAACTAGATATTCAAAATGTTGTACTCTTGAGTACAGAAATTGAGAAAGGACGGTCATAGCATTGGCAGTCCTTTTTCTTTATAAATAAAGCATTCTTTCGCTTTAGTCACCTACAACATTCACAATTGTAGACTACACTGAACTAAACGAATCAAGATTCAAACAATAAACAGGTGAACTCACATGCCAATTTATAATGCCCCACTTGCCGATATGAAATTCATCCTGAACGATGTATTCAATGCCGAACAATTCTGGCAAGCCAATGAAAATTTAGCTCATTTAGACGCTGCAACAGCAGAAGCAATTCTTGAAGAAATGGCTAAATTTGCGCAGAACGTCACCCTTCCATTGAACCGTACCGGTGATGAAGAAGGCGCAAAATATGAAAATGGCAATGTCACCACACCTGCTGGCTTTAAAGAAGCATTCAAACAATATGCTGAAGGTGGCTGGATCGGTCTGGGTGCCGATGCAGAATGGGGCGGCCAGGAAATGCCGAAAATGCTTACCGTACTTTCTGATGAAATGCTGTTTGCAACCAACCCATCTTTCATGCTCTACCCGCTTCTTTCTGTGGGTGCAGGTATGGCTTTAAACAGCTATGCATCTCAAGAGCAAAAAGAAACCTATCTTCCTAAAATCTATTCTGGTGAATGGTCAGGCACCATGTGCTTAACTGAGCCACATGCCGGTACTGATCTGGGTATTATCAAAACCAAAGCTGAACGTAATGAAGATGGTACCTATAGCATTACCGGTACCAAAATCTTTATCACGGGTGGTGATCACGATCTTGCTGAAAATATCATTCACCTGGTACTGGCAAAAACACCTGATGCGCCTGCCGGCTCTCGTGGTATTTCCCTGTTCATCGTACCGAAGTTCCTGGTCAATGAAGATGGTTCAATTGGCGAACGTAACCCGGTAGGTCCAGGTTCAATCGAACACAAAATGGGGATCAAGGCATCTGCAACTTGCGTAATGAACTTTGACGGTGCCAAAGGTTATCTAGTTGGTAAAGAAAACGAAGGTCTGGCAGCCATGTTCGTGATGATGAACTACGAACGTCTGTCTATGGGCATCCAAGGTCTAGGAGCCTCAGAATTTGCTTATCAAAATGCTGCACAATACGCGACAGATCGTTTACAGGGTCGTAGTGCACTTGGTGCTCAATCACCGGCTAAACCGGCAGACAGCATTTTAGTACATGGTGATGTACGTCGTATGTTGTTGAATGTTCGTGCGAATAACGAAGCATCTCGTGCTTTTGCGGTGTATGTCGGTCAGCAACTGGATATCACCAAGTTCTCGACTGATCCTGAAGCCGTGAAAAAAGCCAATGACCGTGTTGCGCTGTTGACACCAATTGCAAAAGCTTACCTGACGGATACGGCATTCCAGGCAACCCTAGATGCACAAATGGTCTTTGGTGGACATGGTTATATCCGTGAATGGGGTATGGAACAATGTATCCGTGACCTGCGTATCTCACAGATCTACGAAGGAACCAACGGCGTTCAGTCTCAAGATTTAATCGGCCGTAAAACCATTAAATGTGACGGTGCGTATATCGGCGAATACATCGAAGAAATTCGCGACTTTGCGAACCAGTTGGATGCAGACCTGAACTTCATTAAAGATGCAACTTTAGATGCAGCTACTGAAGTAGAATCATTGACTCAGTTCGTGCTTGAAGCTGCTGGCGAAAATGCAGAATTCCCGAATGCTGCAGCAGTCGATTACCTACATGCAGTAGGCCTATTGAGCTTCTCTTATATGTTTGCGCGCATTGCCAATGCAGCCAAAGACAAAGATGGCGATTTCTACCAAAACAAACTGGCACTGGCGCGTTACTTCACGCAACGCATCTTGCCTGAACTAGCACTGCGTATCACTAAAGTGAAAGCTGGTTGCGAAGTAGTGATGAATTTCTCTGAAGATTACTTTACGACTCAAGCTTAATCTTGACGTGAATCCATATAAAAAGCCCTGCATCTGCAGGGCTTTTTATACACTATACTTTTTCAATCAAGATCGTATCTGGTTGCGTCGTTATTTTAGGATTGTAATGCTTATTTACTATTTTAATTCCCCCTTGCGACTCTAAAGATTCACACAGTTCGAGTACCTTCTGCATCTCTTCAGCCTTGATCCCCGCGCCCAGGATTAATTTTTTTCCTGCTTCTAATTGACTAATTTTTGTTTGAATTTTGTCCAACATTTTTTTCTCCTATTTATTCAATGTAGTTCTCATACAATATAACAAGTTAGTACAAAAAAAGTGCAAAAGTTCGAATAATTTCACTTTTATTTTATTTTTCTCTTTTTGTGCATGATCTTTGCTAGTTCTTTCCTGTTCATATGTTATTTCACATGAAAAATCTGGAGGAGAACATGAGTAAATCTGAGTCTAAAGTAAAAAGAATAGAAACTCTCCTCGACCGTTTTGGCAACCTTGCCGTTGAAAGTTTCCATTATCTTGCGCTGTTTATTATTGGCTGTATGGTGATCTGGTCCGCAGGTCATACCGTATTTGAGATTTTAACCGTCAAACAGTTTGCCACCATTGACGATATTCTTTTGCTGTTTATCTATCTGGAACTTGGTGCCATGGTCGGCATCTATTTCAAGACCAATCATATGCCGGTCCGGTTCCTGATTTATATTGCGATTACTGCCCTGACCCGTTTACTGATTTCCGATATTCAACATACGCACAAAGCCAGCATGGATCAGGTCATTATTACCGGTTCGATTCTGATTCTGGCTTTTGCCATCCTAGTGGTTCGTTATGCATCCTGGACCTATCCATCCGTCATTCGCGACAAGCATAGCGAAAAGCCATTGCCAGAAGGTAAAACTCCACGACCTGAGGATGATGAGTTGGCATAGTCATAGAAAAGTCCCCCTTTGCAAAAGGTGAGAAGCACTGCTTCGCAAGAGGGTAATTAATCACCTCTCCTAACAAGAGAGGGAATTTCTTTTAACGGTTATTCATCAACACATAACGTCCATTTTCATAAATCCAGTAACTTCCGCGTGGTGGTGCCGGTAATCCCAAACGCTGCCAGTCACTAATCACTGTATATCTCGAACTTTCAATGTGGGCTACATTCGGATCACCATTAACCCAGCTATAGCTATTGGAATTCTGGTAAATCGTGGTTGGTGCCTGATACTGGATATTGAACCCACTTTGGCTCTGGGCAGGAGGATAATATCCACCATGGGATGGACGTTGCGGATAATAAGGCCGCTGCAAATGAGGCGGTTGTGGTGCATAATGAGGGCGCGATGGAGGACGATGATGGGGTTTAGAACGATCAACACCGGTATAGCCTACCCAGTCATTATCCGCCCAAGCGGGCACTGCAATACCGAACAGAAATGAAGCCAGCAATGCACCTGAAGCTAATGTTTTCATAAGTGCGTCCTCCAAAGATTTCTGCCCATATTTTAACCAAAACCCATGCAGAAAATATGGATAAATCTCCTGCTGCTGCAAAGTTTTGTAATTGATTCCATGACTTTAACAGGCTTGCGTGATGAACGCTGAAGTGCGTATGCTAATATCACTTTTTTAATGCTTTGAGTTGCATACTGTGTCTGATTTAAATTTCGATCGTTTATATGAATATTTTTGCAAGGTACCCAGTGTTCAAAAAGGACTGATTGATAGCTATGGCTCGGATGGAAAACAGGCTTGGTGGTTTAAATTTCAGATTAATGTTGATCATCCTTTAGCATGGCAAACTGTACAGGAACTGGGTCATGTTCTGAACTATATTTCTAAAAATGAGCGCCTGCCGACTCAGTTTCTTCCAGTTTCTCCACCGCCTTATATGAATGGTGTCGCTAAAGATTTCCTGTCTTGGGTCATTCAGTGTAATCATGCCGACTTCCCACCAGATGTAGTGTGCGACTGGCTAGAAGCACGTTTGCCAAATCCGGTGGATGATGAAGCACAATGGAAAATTAAGACTGATATTTCTGAACTGGATGAGCTGACAGATAAAGAACTGGATCAACTAGTTCCGCCGAATCCAGAATCGAAAAGCTAATACTAGAAATCTCCCTAAATCCCTCTTTGATAAAGAGGGACTTTCCTCACTGCTGTCCCATAGTTTGCTTTAAATAAAAAAACCTGAGTCCTAACAGTTAAAATATGAGTGCAAACAAACACTTTAACGACCAGGATTCAGGTTTTGTCACATCAGAATACCGTATTTCATGAGCTAATTAAACCTGTTGTGCGACAGGATTTTGAACAACTTGCTAAAGTACACCATGTTGGACAGAAATTTAGAGCGGCTTCCCGGTGGGATCAGTTTATTGCCATATTGATGTCTCAATTCTCTTGTAGGCAAAGTCTGAGAGATATTCAATCCAATTTGGAGTGCCAACAGGAAAAGCTAAGTCATCTCGGAGCAAAGTCTATTCCCCGAAGCACGCTGGCACGAATCAATGAGCAGCAGCCTGCTGCCTTGTATCAACAGCTATTTTACAAGTTGCTTAAATACTATGAACACTCAAAAGTAGCTCATAAATTTCGCTTTAAGAATCCCTTGTATTCCTTGGATGCCAGTCATATTGACCTGTCGCTTTCCTTATGTGAATGGGCCAAAGTTCACGACTCAAAAGCCAGCATGAAACTCAGTATAGGATTGAATCACAGCAATGATATTCCTGAGTTTGTTGCAGTTGAAAATGGCAAAGAAAATGACATGGTACAAGGCCGCAAATTCCAGTTTCCTGCTGGCAGCATTGTAGTTTTTGATAAAGGCTATGTCGATTACCAATGGTATGCAAATCTGACTGCTCAAAACATTGGATTTGTCACACGTTTTAGGCCTAAATCTGTGTATCAGGTGATCCAGCAACATCCAGTGCTTGAATCCAAAGGTATTCTAAAAGATGAAACCATTCAGCTGAATAGCGCACATGCCCTAAAAAGAAAAGCCCCAGTGTTAAGAAGAATTGAATATAGAGATCAGCAAAGTGGCAAGCACTTTAGCTTTCTCAGCAATAACTTTCATTTAGCCGCCTCTACCATTGCGGCGATTTATAAAGATCGTTGGAAAGTTGAGCTGTTCTTTAAGGCGATTAAGCAGAATCTCAAATTAAAAGCGTTTCTAGGCCGCAGCAGGAACGCAATTCAGACACAAATCTGGATTGCGATGATCGCCTATTTATTGGTGAGTTTCGCTCAACATTTAGGAAAAACAGGTTGGACAGTTCAACGTTTACTCAGAATAATTCAAGTGAATTTGTTTGAAAGAAGAACTTTAAAAGCTTTATTTTCACCCGATAAAATACCCATAAAACAAGAGGAAGCTCAAATGAGCTTCCTCTTGTGAAAAATTGTGGGACAGCAATGGGACTTTCCTCCCTTTTTTAAGGGGAGGTTAGGAGGAATTTAAAATCAAAACGTCGACCAACCACTCCATTCCATAAAGCGATAGAGCCAGTATTTCCAGAATGACTCTTCAGCATATTGAGCATAGTCCACGCTCATGGAACGGCCATTCAAATTAGACCAGGCCGTATTGAAATACTGCTGCGCATCGCTAAAGACTTCCGCCTGAGGTTGTCCCACCACACGCAGATTGGTCTCCAGATTATAATTTTTTAGGTTACGTGCCGTGAAATTGGCGGAACCTAAAATCATTTCAGATTGCTGGGCACCATATTTCATCAGAATTTTATTATGACATTGCTCGCCTTGAGTATTACACCAGCGTACCGGAATACCAGCTTTATGCAGTTCTGAAGCCACCTGCCGGTTAGGAATGCCATTTTTCTCACGACCAAATGCATCTTTGTTTGGATCAAGTAAAATCCGAAGTTTCACTCCGCGTTCATGTGCTGCAATCAACCCTTTCACAATCTTACGTTCTGACAGATAGAACATGGCCAGATCAATCTGCTCATCTGCTTTCGCCGTTTCAAGCAGCTTTAGACCCCCCTCATAAATGGCTTTTTCAGTCAGCACCTGAACTTGAGGCTGGTTTTTTTCTGCTTCAAATTCACCTGCAATCACAGCCGGCATATTGGCTTGAGACATGATCCCGACTGCCTGTTCTGTTGCAAGAATATCAATTGCTGTTCTGCCCCAGACCAGTAGACCAATATTGGAGTGCCGTGAACTGCCATCATGTGGGTTCATTGAAGTGACCAGTGCTTTCCAGCCCTGATCTGTATCAACGACCAGTGTTTTACGATGATTGGCTTTGAAATTAAACAAGTCGAAATAGCTGCGTAAGGTCACTTTTTCTGGACCAAACGGATTCGGCAACCAGCCTTTTTCCGGATTATTGCCAATCCCCTGACAGCATAGATACCAGAAACCTGACCAGCTTGGATTAGAAGCACGCAGCGGTGTCAGATTGGTTTCGATTACATCTACTCCTGCCTGACGCAGTTCACGATAATGCTGCGCTGTAATTCCACCATAGACAGAATTAATCGGATCGGTAATAAATTTGATTTCCACTTCAGGCTGCATCAATCGCTTGTTGAGTAAGGCCTCTGTGAGCTGTTTGCTGAGTGCCTGATGTTCCTGTTTAGAGGCACCGGTTTGCTGATTAAACAGGAACATATCCAGCACGATCAGGGATTTTGCTTCCTCAACCATCTTCAGCATTTCATTAAAAATCTGATGATCCAGTTGTTGCTTGCCCTGTGCATCCAGATAAGTCTGATCGACCAGAAATTTCACCTGTGCATGGCGCAGCTTACCCGTGTAATTCAGCCCTTCAGGTAACGGTTTATAAGTATGATAAATTGCTGAAGCCAGATAACTGGTCATCAGCACACCAATAATCAAGGCCGCATAACGGCGGTTTGACCAGTTCAGTTTATTGTGAATTCGTTGAAAGATACGCATAAGAAAAAACCTAACCCAATATGCTCAGGCTAGGTTTAATCTAATGATTTTTCAAGTCTATTTCAGTGACAGTACTTGGATTTGGTCAGTTATTTCATCTGAATTCTAGAAATCATATTGTACGCTGACTGTGAAATTACGTCCGACTTGCGGAATATTCGACAGGAATGAGCTATGCGAATAGACCTGATCATCGAGCAGATTATTGGCTTTAAAATAAACCCGATAGGCATTTTTATCAGCAATGCTATTGGCATAGCTTAGGCCGACATTGACCATATTATAGCCTTGGGTCTCATCTTCATAACTGGCCGTTTTGTCCTGATTAAAGACATGATAATACTCTGCCATTCCTGACCATCCATCAGCAAAGTCTGCTTCAACCTTGGTTCCTAAGCGGCCTGCTGGAATACGGGGTGCATTTTCACCATCAATTTTGCCGCGCACGTAATCACCGAATACACCAAGCTTGTATGTATCATTTAATGCATAAGTAGCTTCCGCTTCAGCCCCATAGAAACGGGCCTTATCTTGGGTATATTCTACCCCACGCAAATTTCCATTTCTGGCGGTTGTCGCACCGTAGATATAGTCATCAAACCAGTTATGGTAAATATGTGCATGATAATCCAGCTTAGCACCTTCATATTCGAAACCCAGCTCCAGGTTATTCGAGCTTTCTTTATCCAGATCAGGATTACCGACTTCATAGGTATTGGTGGCAAAATGCAGGCCATTAGCATATAGCTCTTGCGCCAGTGGTAAACGTTGCTGATGTGAACCTACAATGGATAACTTATAGTTCGGGGCAAATTTCCAATTCGCCGCTGCTGAAGCAGAAACGCCTGTGCCTGAATAATTTTTCTGTTCAGATTCAACTTGTACTTTTTGATGATCGACACGTGCACCCAGTTCGACATGCACATCACCGAGTTGTTTATGCTCTAAGGCAAACAGACTGTATTTTTCAGTTTTGGTATCTGGCATGACCACACTTGAACCATGGACATGATGTTCTTCATCATCCTCGTCACCATCTTCATGATGATCATGTTCTGTAGCAGCCAGATTGATTTTCTGCTGGCTATATTGGGTGCCAATTACTCCTTCCCAACCCACAACCGGAATATGCACCAGCTCTAAACGGCCATCGTAGCCTTTGCTTTTGAAATTACTAATCACTTCATTTTCTTCCAGCTCATCATGCTCATAATCAGTAAAGCTGGCATGGGCACGTAACTTGTCAAAACCAGCAAAAGGCTGTTCCAGTTCAGTACGTACTTCATAACGTTCAGATTTCAGATCTACCCATGGCCCGCCATGCTCTTCTTCATGCTCTGCGGTAGCACCCAGCTCTGGACAGCCATGGAAATGATCACCATGCAATACACAGCCATGATATTCATGACTATGCCCAGGCAAGCCATATTCATCCTGACGGTTGCTATAAGACAGGCCAACGAAACCACGATCATGAATCCATGATCCACCAATATTCACGGTCTGGCCTTCAGCAAAAGTATTGCCTACACGACGTTCTTTGTGAAAATGTGAATGATCGCCATGAGGTTCTTCTACTACATAATCAGGCGCAATATAGTCATTGGCCTTATGTTTTGTACCTTCGACACGCAGGGCAAAATTTTCACCGACTGCAGCAGTCACGCCTGCACTTGCCAGTTTTTCATCACTGCCCGAGTTGTAACGTAGTCCAACAGTCCCTTCCAGACCATCTTCCGGCATTTGGGTAGGGATTTTCTGGTCAGTGACATTGACCAGACCACCGACTGTTCCCGCGCTATAAAGCAAAGTTGATGGGCCGCGAATCACTTCGACCTGTTTGGCCAGAATCGGATCAACAGTTACCGCATGGTCAGGAGATAAGGTCGATACATCAGCCGTTTCTGAAGCATGCTGCAAAACTTTGACACGTGGACCATCTTGTCCTCGAATTACCGGACGGCTCGCTCCGGTTCCATACTGATTTGAATACACCCCAAGTTCATCTGCCAGCGCATCACCAATAGTCGTCGCACGTTCAGATAAAGCTTTCTGATCCACCATTAGATCAGCAACTGCAAAATCTGCCGCAGTTTGTACCAATGGATGAGCTTGTACCTGAATGGTATCCATGGTTTGTACAGGAATAGAAGAAGATGGCTGTTCAGCAAATACTGTAGGCGCAACTACAGCAAAAATTGAGAGTGTTATTAGATTCTTAGAAAAGGACATGACCCAAGCTCAAATTCAGCAATTTAGAATAGTGTTATAATATAACATTTCATTTCTTTTGCAATCCTTTACGATAATCAATGAGATATTTTATTAGAATGTCGTTTGAATATTTTTTATTGCAGTAAAATCCTATTTTTATGCCCTTTACTTTATCTCATGCTGTACTCGCTCCGCCTATTTCATATTTAACTGGCAACCGGCTCCCTGTTGCTGCGTTGGCGATTGGTAGTATGGTCCCAGACCTGTACCGTCTTTTTACCCATACAAATTCTAATATCACCCATTTATGGTCTTCGCTGATTCATCCTGATTTATGGATTGGTCTTATTTTTTGTGCGGTCTGGTACCTGATTTACCGGCCAGTGATTTATCGTTTTATTGGCATACAGCATGACTTAAATATTCATAACTTATTTTCAGCGTTCAGATTTATTTGCGCTATGTGTATTGCAGTGGTGATTGGGACAGCCACTCATATTATTTGGGATGGTCTGACCCATGCAGATTTTCGAACCTTTGCCTTTTATGACATTCTCAGCCAGCAGTATCAAATTTTAGGACGAACTTATCCACTACACCGGATTTTGCAGATTGGTACTTCTGCTCTTGCGCTACCTTTTATTCTGTGGATGAGTCTGCATTACTATAAAACTCATCGGCAATATCTAAGCGTCAGTCACAAGATCCTCATCTTTTGCTGGGGTCTATTAGGCCTCTCTACGCTCACAGGTTTATTTTCGACATGGGACTATATGCGCTACATTCCGGATGAGGTCTGGCGGTCTGATCTGTATTATTTTACCGGCCGCTCTATCAATGAATTTAGCCAGGGCTTTTTAATCACTTTTAGTTTGGGCTGTCTGCTATTTCTATTTCTGGATCGTGATCGGCGTATGGGCTAGCATAATCTCCCACTTCCTGCTTATTCACTTTAAAATGATACTGTTTTTGCCTCAAGTTCTTGTGACAACATTCCCAAAGAGGCATAATCCTACCTTTGCTAAAGGCGGTACGCTGTTTACGTAAACGCTTCCTTAACCCATATAGTTGGATTTTTAACGCTATGATGCGAACTCATTACTGCGGTTCTTTAACCGAAGCTCAAATTGACCAGACCGTAACATTATGCGGTTGGGTACACCGTCGCCGTGACCACGGTGGTGTCATCTTCCTTGACATGCGTGACCGTGACGGTCTTGTTCAAGTGGTTATCGACCCAGATACACCTGAAGCGTTTGCAACAGCAGACAAAGCACGTTCTGAATACGTATTAAAAATTACAGGCCGTGTGCGTCGCCGTTATGCGGGTACTGAAAATGCCAACATGGTGAGTGGTCAAATCGAAGTATTGGGTAAAGAAATCGAAGTTCTTGCTCAATCCGAAACTCCTCCATTCCCATTAAATGACGAAAATACAAACATTTCTGAAGAAATTCGTTTGAAATATCGTTTCCTGGACATCCGTCGTCCTGAAATGATCGATCGTTTACGTTTCCGTTCTAAAGTGACCACCCTGATTCGTAACTATTTAGACGAGCATGGTTTCCTGGACGTTGAAACTCCGATCTTGACTCGTGCGACCCCTGAAGGTGCGCGTGACTACTTAGTTCCAAGCCGTGTATCTAATGGTAGCTTCTATGCTCTTCCACAATCACCACAGCTGTTCAAACAGTTGTTGATGGTGGGTGGTGTAGATCGTTACTACCAAATCGCTAAATGTTTCCGTGATGAAGACTTACGTGCGGATCGTCAGCCTGAATTCACTCAAATTGACATCGAAACATCGTTCATGAGCGATGACGATATTATGGATTTGATGGAAGGCATGACTGTTAAGATGTTCGACGAACTTCTTGGCATCAAATTCGACAAATTCCAACGTATGCCTTATTCAGAAGCAATGCGTGACTACGCTTCTGACAAACCAGACTTACGTATTCCTTTGAAACTCGTTGATGTTGCAGACTTGATGCAAGATGTTGAGTTCAAAGTATTCGCAGGTCCTGCAAAAGATCCTAAAGGCCGTATTGTTGCGCTTCGCGTACCAGGTGCGGGCTCACTGCCACGTAGTGCAATCGACGAATATACTAAATTCGTTGGTATCTACGGTGCGAAAGGTCTGGCTTACATCAAAGTTAATGAACTTGAAAAAGGCATCGAAGGTCTTCAATCTCCAATCGTTAAATTCATCGAGCCTATCGTGCTGGATCTATTGAAACGTGTTGGTGCTGAAAATGGCGACATCGTATTCTTCGGTGCAGACAAAGCGAAAGTTGTTAACGATGCCATGGGCGCGCTTCGTGTGAAGATCGGTCATGACCTTAAATTATCAACTTGTGAGTGGGCGCCACTTTGGGTTGTTGATTTCCCAATGTTCGAAGAAACTGATGATGGCAAATGGACCTCTGTTCACCACCCATTCACGCTACCAAAATCAAGCGTTGAAGAAGTGAAGAACAACCCAGGTGCAGCATTATCTGTTGCTTACGATATGGTATTGAACGGTACTGAAATCGGTGGTGGTTCACTGCGTATTCATAACCTTGAAATGCAAAAAGCGATCTTTGAAGCATTAGGTATTGGCGAAGAAGAAGCAGAAGAGAAATTCAGCTTCTTATTAAATGCATTACGTTACGGTGCTCCTCCGCATGGTGGTTTGGCATTTGGTCTTGACCGTCTGGTGATGCTCATGACTGGTGGTGCTTCTATTCGTGACGTCATTGCATTCCCGAAAACCAAGACTGCTGAATGTCCATTAACGCAAGCACCTGCTCCAGTTGAATCAAATCAACTGCGTGACCTTGGTATTCGCTTACGTGAAAAACCAAAAGCTGAATCTCAAGAATAATTCTTGAAGTATTAAGTGAAAAAGCTCTGCCTCGTGCGGGGCTTTTTTTGTAAGATTGAGTCGTATCTGGAACAGTGGCATAATAGCCACAGTTTTTAATCTAAGGTAATTAGCAATGGCTATGCGTCCTGCAGTTCGTAATCGCAGCATTATGCTTATTGTATTTTCAGTGGTTCAATGGCTGTTCATGCGCTATATCCTTGCCAACAATCTGTTCAACCTCGATACCAATGATCGTATTGTGTATTTTTGCCTGAGCAGTATTTTAGGTGCCCTGCTGATTTTTGTAGGTTTGATTTATATGGTGCTGAAGGGCAATCCGGACAAAGACCTATAATCTGACCATCTGGATACCATGTACACCCTACTCAAAAATTTCTCCAAGCTTCCACTAAGATTCATTCAAAATCTTGCGCAACTGGCTGGATCTCTTTTGTATCTCAGCCATTCTTCTGCACGCCGAGTGACCGAGATTAACTTGGCCTCTGCCTATCCTGAACTTTCGGAAGCTGAACGGGCTGATTTGACCAAAAGCAGCCTGAAAAGTCAGTGCATGACGTATGCAGAATCAGTCAAGATTTGGGGATCATCACCAGACTATGCGCTGTCTTTGATTCAAGATGTGCAGGGCGAAGATATTTTCCTGAAAGCTTTGCAAAATCCTCATGGCTGCTTGGCAGTGGTGCCTCATTTTGGTACGTGGGAGCTTTTAAATGTCTGGGTAAATCAGCACACCTCCCCTGTAATTATGTACAAGCCCAGTAAGAATCAGGATATTGACCGTTTTATGCTTGAAGCTCGGCAACGCCTGAATGCCACACTGGTTCCTACAGATGATTCTGGTGTACGTGCTTTATTTAAGCATTTAAAACAGGGTGGTTTTTCTGCAATATTGCCGGATCATGTACCTAAAGAAAGTGGTGGTATCTACTCACTTTTCTACAATCAAAATGCGCTATCTTCTACCTTACTTTCCAAACTGGCAGCCAAAACACAATGTTCAGTAGTTGGGCTTAGTTGTTTAAGACGTGAAGATTTTTCCGGCTATGATATTTACGTGACTAAATTATCAAATGATATTTTATCTAAAGATTTACAATTGTCGGTTGATACCTTAAATAAAGAAATGGAGCGCATGATTAATGTCGCTCCGGAACAGTATTTGTGGGGGTATAAAAGGTTTAGGAAAATAATTGATGAAAGTAATATTTATCAATAAATTTTAATTATTCAATTAAATCACTTAAAGTTAACTTAATATCAATTCCTAACTTTGTTGTTCGTGCATTAACTTCATTATGTCGTTTAACAATCTTTTTAGTACTTTTTGACAGTAGAGAAGAACGCATTATCCATTGATAAATTGAATTTCTTTGCTCATATTTCTGTATCCAACGCTTATCTCTACTTGCTTGTAATTGTTCAATACTAGGTTGAATCTTATCCCCATATAAATTACGAGATGTATCAAAAATAAATGTATAGTTTGGTGGTAGCTTTTTTAATGTAATAAGGCCTGCATCATGCCACTCATCAACCAAGTTTTGTAAAATAATCTGATCCCAAATAGTTGGATTTTGCAACATACGCTTCTCCCATTCATCCATCAGAGAATGTGCATTTTTAGTGTCATTTATAAAAATAGTACTACTAATTAAACGCTTATTATCTATGTAATGTACTGCAATATCTTCTTCAATTGCATTGAAGTATGGCCGGATATCCTCAAGAATTATAGCATCAGCATCAACAAATAAAAGTGGGCCATGAGTTTCACGACGCATTTGCGAAATAAACACAGGCTTAAATGCAATAATGGTTTGCCAGTCATCTTTTGAAAATTGCTTTAATAGAATATGAATATTAAATTTTTTTTGCTGATTCAGCTAAAATTTGAGCATGCTTCGTATATAGTTTATCATCTGTATGAAAACCAAAAACTGTCAACATTAAGAATCCTTTTAATTTTCTACCAATTTAAGTTTAAAATCATAGATAAAAGTGTGATAAAAAACTATAATTTTAAATTTTTTTCGTAATTATATAACAATATAATACACATAAGTTATTGTAATTTATTTAAAAACCAAAGAAGTCATTGAAATAAATTCGATTATTTTATTTAAGTTTTAATTATAATAGAATAAATAAAAAAACATAGTAAATCTTATGTAGTCTTTGTTTTTATATAGTCTTTGTTTTAATATACATTATCATATCACAAAATAATTGATAAAAATGAGTCTCAAAACAATCAAAATTTTTATAGGCTGTGACCCAAACAACTGTGATTTAGAACAAATGATGGTTTTAGACTACAGCATTAAAAAACATACCCAGCAGCCTGTAGAAATTATTTGGATGCAACTTTCGCGTGATCCTTCTAGCTATTGGTATTCTGATCCGAAATCGAATCAAGGATGGAGAACAGAAAACTGGGCGACACCTTTTTCCGGATTTCGGTGGGCTATTCCAGAGTATTGTCAATTTCAAGGTAAAGCCATTTACATGGATACAGATGTCATTGTACTCGATGATCTTGCACTACTCTGGGAACATCCTATTGAAGCCAATGCTATTGTGGCAGCCAAGGGGGGGGGAAGCTCAGCCCGTTTATGCACTTGTGTCTGGGATTGTGAAAAGGCCAAACATTTTCTTCCTAGAATTGAGGAATTAAAAAGTAACCCTGCCAGTCATCAAAGTCTGATGAGACAAATTCAAAAAGAACCGTCATTGGTTCAAGCTTATAATGATCATTTTAATTGCATCGATGGTGAAAATCTAAGTATCAACGAGATTAAAATTTTGCATTATTCCGATATGGGCACCCAGTTTAGTCACAAATATTCAATTCCTCGTCTTCAACACAATAATTCAACACATTGGTTTGATGGCGAAATTATTCCTCACCCCCGAGCGGACCTGACAACACTTTTTGACCAATACTATCACGAAGCCCTTTCTGCCGGATACCAACTTGAGGACTATACAATTACACCCTACGGAAAATTTCACAAAGCATCTCAAAAAAAATACTCGGGCAATAACATTACTCGGTCAGAAACATCCCAGCCTTGGTTTAAGAGGCTCCTGAGCAAGTTTAAAACCAAGCGTGATTCATTTAATTTAGATCATTAACCCTCTAAGCAACTGAATCATCTTATCAATTAGATTATTCTCAAATAAACTTGATATAACTCATAGAAATAAGCTATGAAAGAGACAAGAATATGTGTGGTTTAATTTTCAACCATTTCGTTCGAAATTTGACAAAATATACCTATAAACTTTTAAAACCGAGTACTTACAAACACAACAGACGCTATTGGCCTTTTTACCGTGTGGTTCGTAATGCATCGGGTCAAATTGATCAAGTTTTTTTTAGGAATACCTTAATTGCAGACCATACGCTTAACTTAAAGAATAAACATTCAAAATGTATGCTGATCGCAACAGGACCATCGATTAAAAAGATTCCTGATAAATTTTTTAAATATGAGAAACTGGACTATATTGGCGTCAATGGAGCAATCGCTTTGAATGAGGTCACTTTTCAACACTATGTCATTATTGATCATGATTTTGTACAAAATCGTTTTGATCTCGTTGAGCGGGTTTTAGACACAGCATGCAATTTTTTCACCACCGCACGTTGCTTAGACTATATTCTAAGAAAAGTAAAAATCGAACAGATTCGTTGCCAATTTAAAATTATTGAAATCACGAGTAACTGTAAAAATGAACTTTTTATGGGAAACACTATTCATGTTGATGAAAAAGTTAAGAGTAATTACTTCTACAATGGTTTTGGCTTTTCTACACACATGTATGACACAGTATTTGACTACTATACCGTGGCTTATACCGCATTACAGATTATGTCAGGATTAAATTACCAACATATCTATATTGCAGGTGTGGATATGAATAACTTCGACCTACCACGATTTTATGAAACTTTAGATGCAAAACAACCTACCTTATTAAACCAGCACACCCAATCAATCATAGCGGCATTTGAAACAGCAGCCTATTTCTTTGAAAGTCAAAAAGTGTCTGTTTATAATCTTTCACCCCATAGTCTTATCAAATCATTTAATAAATTAACGCTCGAACAAGACACCATCCTCTAAGTGGTTCAGATCATCCAACCTGATAGAGCGTTAAGATAAGGTTTTACTCTGATCATCATGGAAATCTAGCAGTGAATCTTGAAAATACATTCCTTTTTCATAAAATTCGCCTATATGTTTACGCTCTTTACCGGCAAATTTAATCAATTTAGGGTATTCACCTGAATGATGATTGATTGCCATTTCAATTAATGTTTTTTCTTTGACCCATTTATTTTTTACCTGATAGTAAAAGGCATTTTGATCACAATCAATTAAAGTAATACTAGGCAATGCTTTCAGCATAATCACCTGACACACCACATAGGAAATCAGGTACTCTAAATTACTAATCTTTTGAAATATTCTCTCATAATTTGGCACAGTACGTTTAATTTCATTGATATATGTTTTAGGGCCAACCTGCATGGCGTTCACCAACTCATCAAACCAATCTTTAAAAAACCTATTGTTAGGAGCCGTTGCTAAAAGCCAATTCTCGATGACTGGAGAATCAATATTGGTAGTGTTTTTTTTACGATAATAGGCAAAACTTTCGGTCTGATTTTGAGAAACCAACTCTTGAATCCAATCTAAATTTTCATAAACGATAATACTTGCATCTAACCAGATTCCTCCATAAACATAAAGTAATTTAAATCTGATTAAATCAGCTTTATGCTGAGGTAGATGAATATTTAAAGAATCAAAATCTATCTGTATAAATTGATCAACAGTTGTTGGTGTTAAAAAATGAACCTCATAATTTGCATTTATTAGCTTTATATTTTCTATGCATTTTTCCACAAATAATGGTACATCCCCCTCCCAATACAGCCAAATCAGCTTAGGTATTTTAACTTCTTCTGGCTTTGGATTAAGCGTAATCATATTTGCGTAATTATGAATTTTTAAATTCGTGCCTCTAATCTTGTAAAAATACATGATATAAAACTTAAGCATATAATAAGTTTTTTTAAATATTTTCATCTAAATTATTTCCAACATGCTCATTGATTTATTCCTTTAATGATAAATATTCAATTATTAAGATATTCGATGAATTTTAAGAATTTAGCAGATATTTTAGTGCATGATAACGATCACGCCACATACGCTTCTGCTTTTTAAAGCCATAGGAGCTGCTTCTATTTTCAAGTGCTTTACGAGAAATCCCCTGAGTAGCAACCGTTCCCAAAATATCACTATCGACCCCTGCTGGCTTCACTAGTGGTGGCCAAATCCCTAAACCTTTGCCATTTTGACTTAACCAAGACTGGAAGAAGATATCAACCGGCATATTTATAGTTTTGCCTACCTCAACAAAAGACTGTGCTCCCTGCCGCGACCAGATTAACCCTAAGCCACGAATTGGGAAATAAAAAGCATGCCATAGACTTATATCCCCTATTTGCGTAATATCTTTTGCTAGTTTTTTCTTTTTTGCAGCAATATTAATAAGATACCAGTTTAAATCTTGATGTTGGTGCAAATATTCAATGATGCTGTCAATTTTAATCTTAAAGTCACTATTAATTTTAAGGTCATCTTCCAGAACCACTAAATAATCTGCATCAGTGGCTAAAAATTTTTCAGCGCATCCATAATGACTTAAATAACAACCTAACTCGGAATTCATTAAACTACGACCTAATACCTTATTAGTTTGATCGTCATTATAATTTATGAATTCAGAGAGTGCTTTACCCCGACCATCATAAGCAGCAAAACGTTCAAACCTCCAGCTCACACTATTAAGCTGCTGAGTTGCTGCAGCTAGACGCTCATCACTTCCGTCTAAATTAATTAAATAAGTTACAACTTTCATGATTAACTCTTAATGCTGAATAGATAGAGGTAAATAGTTTTTAAATTTAGCAATTAAAGCAAAAGATACCTTTTCTGCTTCTTTTGGATCAAATTGATCCAAACTTTGAATACAACCAAATTTAATAGTGGTATTATTTAAGTTTTCTAAAAATAAAGATAGCAATGCTTCATTTTTTAAATAAGCAATATTAATATCATCGTATAGAACTGCTTCATTAGCCTGAATTTTTAAATGATTATTAAGTCCTACGGGTAAAAACTGAAAAGCACTTCTAAAACGATGCCTAATCTGTTGAGCTAATGTTGTAGGGTATTTTTGAAAATAATTTTGTAGTACATCACGATCCAATATATGGGGACGATGATGAATTTCATAATATTTATTAAATCCACATAATTCAGCACTAAGCATTTGAGCAATTGTATATTTAGGCTGTAAAGGTTTACCAAAATATTTATTAAGACCTTTACGTAGATTAAATTTTGCTTTAATTAAGGAGTTATTTTCCCAATGTCCATAGACTTTTATCTGGTCACCAACTAAAAAATCATCTAATTCAGATGAGGCATTAAAGAAGAAATCATCATTCAAATAAATAAAATACTTTGATAACCCTGGAATATTCCAAAGCATAGTTTCAATACTTAAAGAATTAAATGTAGGCAAGTATTGCTCATGACCAGCAAATATTGTTCTATGATCAATTATTTTTATCTGCTCAGGAGCACATAATCCCTGTTCGAAAAAATCATGAATATGTGCAGGCTGCTGTTCATCCGTAATAATATAAATTGTTCCAAAATAGGGAACATATTTAAGAATTGAAGCAATTGAAAAATAGATTTCATCATTACTAGCAAATCGAGTTTCTTCTGCTGAACCTTTTACGATATTAGTAGATTGAAACTGTTGCCTTTTAAGTCGATGCTTTACATCATTGCCATCGACCCACGCAATAACAAAATCTATTTTTTCCATAATACTTCTAATCAACAATTAGCTTGAATAAACTCTATAACTTACTGCCAAGCGTCCTTAATCCACTGCGATGGCAACACATAACGATACCATTTACCACCACCACCATTCACTGCATCTGGCGGATTAATCTCGCCATGAAAAACAATGATTTTGGCACCTTCAGGCTTCACAGGCGGCTTAAAATAAGCCATCGGAATTTTTTGCAGGCAGTGATATTTATAGCTCTTGCACCAGCTTTCTGGCCAATACGTCTGTTTACCTTCACGGTCTACATACCAAGACAAATAGGCTTGCTCATTACGGAATTTTTGACGAATTTCATCAAAATGTTCACGGAAATAAGGTAACAGACCTGGGAAAGCACCCAGTTTAAACCGATAAACCGAACTGTTACCGGTAATACGCCAAGGACGTTTCCAGTCATGAATAATCAGGAAGTCACCCGGATAGGTAAAGAACTCATCGATATTATCGACAATCACCACGTCAAGATCGAGGAAGAGTGCATTGCCTTCCAAACCATACAGATCAGGCTCAAAAGTGGACAGCTTGTTCCAGCCACGCTCAGGCGCACCTTCAGGCAATGCCAGAGGTGGAATAGGGAAACATTGTACTGCAGGATCAATGCCTTCAGTACGATCCGTCAGACAGACCATTTTAAAGTCGACTGTCGTATGTCGTTTAACCATATTGTATAAACGATTGACGTATTCCGAACCGTATTTGGTTCCCCATTTCATACAAATAACGATGTTACTCATTGCGTATGCCTAAGCTCATCTTAAAATCTTCTTGATGGTGAATATGATGACATAAGTTCGGCAGAATAAGTACATCAGTTAAAAAAAACCTCTCAAATGAGAGGTTTTTTCAATCAGTAAATTCTTAATTACTTCACATACGTTAACCAGTGTGCATATTTCGGGTCTTTGCCCTGAACTGCATCAAAATATGCTTTCTGGATTTGAGTGGTGATTGGACCACGTACACCCTCACCAATCTGACGATCATCGTATTCACGGATTGGTGTTACTTCTGCAGCAGTGCCGGTAAAGAATGCTTCATCTGCGATGTAGAACTCATCACGGGTAATACGGCGTTCAATTACGTCATAACCCAAGTCTTTAGCAATCGTAATAATCGTTTGACGGGTAATACCATCCAGCGCACCACCTGCGATATCAGGCGTATGAATCACGCCATCACGCACCAGGAATACGTTTTCGCCTGAACCTTGGCATACATAGCCTTGTGGGTCGAGCAGCATTGCTTCATCATAACCTGAATGCGCCACTTCCTGATGCGCAAGAATCGACAAGGTGTAGTTACCTGATGCTTTAGCCTTACACATGGTCACGTTCGGATGATGGTGGGTAAATGAAGACGTTTTTACGCGAATTCCCTTCGCCATCGCCTCTTCACCGAGGTAAGCACCCCAGCTCCATGCCGCAACTACGGCATGAATGGTATTGTCAGTTGCAGCGATACCGAGTTTTTCAGAACCAATAAAAATAATTGGACGTAAATAGCAAGACGCTAATTTGTTTTCACGAACAACATCAATTTGAGCCTGTTCTAATGCTGCTTGATCAAATGGAACTTTCATTTGATAAATTTTTGCAGAATTCAACAAGCGCTTCGTATGTTCTTTAAGACGGAAAATAGCCGTTCCATTCGGGGTTTCATAAGCTCGGACGCCTTCAAACACACCCATGCTGTAATGCAAAGTATGTGTTAATACGTGAGTTTTTGCCTCACGCCAGTCAACTAGTTGTCCATCTTGCCAAATGAAACCATCACGATCAGCCAAATTCATGCCACAAACTCCAATTTCTCACAATTATTCACTATCCAGTGCAAAGTCTGCACTTGGATCAATCAGTCTTTGCCATAACTTGCAAACGGTCATTCGGGTATCGTGCCAGTCGCTTGCAGACACTTGCATGGATTGATTTGCAAGGGCTAAGCGATGGCTCTCGGCGCGTTCACGGAGATAAGCTTGAATCAGAGCAGTCGCATCGTCGCTGGATAAGCAACCTGATTTTGCGGCATCCTCAAGAATTCGTACATTGTCGGAGAAATGGGCGAGATCTTTATTCGTCCCACTCCAAGCCAACACCGCATACTGTGCCATAAATTCGATGTCTACGATACCACCTGCATCTTGTTTTAAATGAAAAATACCATCTTTTTTTTGATCGGCGGAAGAACCGAGATGCTCCTTCATTTTCTGACGCATTTTCAGTACTTCTGCCCGTACATAATTTTCATCACGGGGCTGAATCAAAATATCCCGGCGCAAGACTTCAAACTTTTTCCGTAAGCTCATTTCACCCGCAATCGGGCGGGCTCGTACCAAGGCCTGATGCTCCCATAGCCAGGCACTCTTGAACTGATACTGTTCAAAGGCTTTTAAACTGGTGACCAAAAGCCCAGCTTCGCCCGATGGACGCAATCGGGTATCGACTTCATATACACGTCCATCCAAGGTTTGCGTGGTCATGAGGGACATAAACTTTTGTGCAACCCGCATGGCAAATTCAAAGCCACTGATCGGCTTAAGTCCATCGGTATCGGCCTGTTCACCCATATAGTGAATAAACACCAGATCCAGATCCGAGCCATAACCCAATTCAATTCCACCGACTTTACCATAACCAATGACTGCAAAAGCCGTATGCTCGACTGAACAGCGCTGCCCTTCTGCATCCAGTGGAAAACCATGCTTTTTTGCCACAATCTGATAGGCCAGATGCAGCGCTGCATTCACCGATACTTCAGCAATATCGGTCAAGGCATCGGAAACTTTCATTAAAGGACTTTCAGCCAGCACATCACTGGCGGCAACGGCCAGAACATTAGATTTTTTAAACAGGCGCAAGACCCGCATCTGGTCTTCGACCTGATCAATTTCAATCCGTAAAAGTTGCTGACGTAAAGAGTCTTCCAGATCCTGACGTTTTGGCAATTCAAAATCCATCGACAGGAATTCATCCAGTAGCACCGGATAATGGGTCAGTTCTTCACAAATCCAGGGGCTGACCGTGGCCATCTTCACCAGTCGCTGCAACGCCCCTTTACTCTCGATTAACATCACCAGATATACCGTACGGCGCATCACTGATTCGACTAAGGGCATCAAGCGCACCAATGCCACCTGAGGATCATCTGACTGTAAAACGGCTTCAATTAAATGCGGCCAGAAGGTTTTTAAACGTTGTACCGCCTTTGCCGGTAATTTTTTTAAGGCATGCCCATTCCAAAACTCATAGACAAGATTCTTTGCATTATCATCCAACACTTCTTTGAGTTTCTTTTCCAACTGGGAAAAACTTTCAACCAAGGTGTCAGGGCCATTTTCCTTGATTAGATGATCAAACTGATACATCACTTTGTCACGCTTTTCATTGAGATATGCCATAAAGCTGTCCCAATCCGCAAAACCAAGTGTGTCCGTTATACGCGCCCTTAACTCTGGCTCTGTCGGTAGTGATTGCGTTTGCTGATCATTCAGTGCCTGAATCGCGTGCTCAACCCGGCGCAGGAATAAATAGGCATTTTCCAGATCCTGCACCGCCTGTTCATCCAGCAACTCGGCATCATCCAGATGATTTAGATTCACCAGACACTGCCGATCCTGCAATTCAAGTTTGGCCCCGCCATAAATCAGCTGAAACACCTGCACGATAAATTCGACTTCGCGAATGCCACCGGCTCCGAGCTTGATATCATCTTCAATATTACGGCGCTGTACTTCGCGCTCGATCATGGCTTTCATTTCGCGCATGGCTTCAAAAGCGCTGTAATCGACGTACTTGCGAAATACAAATGGACGGGTCATCTCCAGCAGCTCATCGCCTTCCGGACTTGGATTGACAATACGCGCTTTAATCCAGGCATAACGCTCCCATTCACGCCCATGCTGGCTCAGATATTTTTCCAAGGCCGCGTGGCTAATGGCCAGCGCCGAACCATCGCCCCAGGGACGGAGGCGCATATCCACCCGGAATACAAAACCATCCGCCGTGATCTGATCCAGCAAATGAATCAGTTTCTGTCCCCACAGGATGCAAAACTGCTGCACATCAATACATTTGCGCCCATCGGTTTCACCCTGCTCATCGAAGGCAAAAATCAAGTCGATATCACTGGAAAGATTGAGTTCTTGAGCGCCCAGTTTGCCCATCGCAATAATAATAAGATCTTGAACTTTACCGTTATAACCAACTGGCTGACCATATTTGGCGACTAGAGGAATACGGGCAAACTCTTTGGCAGCACAAATGCAGGCATCGGCGAAATCAGACAGCTCGCGAGTCAGCGTGATGACATTGGTAAGTTGATTGGCATCCTGCCAGATCCAGCGAAACATCAGACGGGCACGCAGAATACGTAAACTGCGCATCCACATGGTTTCATCGCTGATATTTAATAGATTGGCCTGAATTAAGTTTTGAATCTGTTCAGTGCCGAGTGATCCCTGAAACTGATCAATTGCATAATCCTGATTCAATAGATCTTGATGATTGGCCAATACCTGTTCTGCATACTGACTGGCTCTTAAGGTTTTCTGCAATTGTACCGCGTCCATCACTCGGTGATTCCCTCAAAACTTTTATTTAGTTATAGCAGGAGTTAAGGCCGAGTGGGAACGGTTTTAAAAGAAATTTATGATTTTCAGGACTTTTCAGTATGCAGATCTTCAAGTACCAATGCCTGATGATCATTGGTCACTTTAGGTAAATGCACAGTAAAGGTGGTTCCAGCGCCTTCTTTAGAATCTACGGCAATCTGTCCATGGTTCAGGTCCACAAAACGCTTACACAGTACCAGACCCAGACCTGCGCCTTTCTCATTGTCCGTGCCTTTTAAGCTCACCGTGAGATTTGGTCTAAACAGATTTTCCATCTGTTCTTCAGTCACACCGAGACCAGTATCCTGAACAGTGATCTTGACTTGCTCACCTTCCATTTCAGCAGCCAGGATCACCTGTCCACCCTGATCCACTGGAGTAAATTTCAGTGCATTCGATACCAGGTTCTGCAAGACCGAAGTAATCATGTTGATATCAGCATGTACCTTGATATCTTCAGGAACCTGGTCAATCAGCTCAATATTCTTTTTCAGCGCCAGACTTTTCAGTACATCACAGACAATTTTAGTAGACTGTTTTAATTCATAATTAATCGGATGATAAACAAAACGTCCACCCTCTGCCATCGCCCAGGTCAACAGACTTTCTAACAAGTTATACGTCGATTGAGCCGTATCATATAAATAATCAGAAATACTCTGGATACTGGATTCATCCAGAGTGTCACGTTCCTGCGCCAATACTTCCGAGAAGCCTAACAGGCCATGGAAAGGTGCACGCAGGTCATGAGCAATAATCTGGAAGAATTTGGTTTTACTGAAGTTTTGTGCACATTGTTGTTCGTATAACTCTTTTAGTTCAGTATGCTCTTCATTCAGTTTAACTCGCTTGACTAAAGTTTCAGCAAATTGCTGAACAATAATAATATCTTCCTGATCAAACACTTCAGTCTGATCATCAAAGAAAACCACCTGCCCTAAAGACTGCCCTTGAGCTGATTTTAAATTAAATGCCACCAGCCGCTGATGAGCTACACCAAGGCTTTTTACGTGATCTGATAATTCTGCATATGCAGGATGATTTTGATCGATCACATCCATTTCTTGTAGATATTTAGGTATGTCCACATTCTGTGGTACGTGTAAACCGCGAAAACCGAGCGGACAGCTGTACCAGATATAGGGTTCCGTATGGAATCCGATGATACAGGTCTTGGCGCCGAGTACTTTACGCGCGACTTTACAGAAGGTGTCTAATAAATTGTCAGAGGTATAGACACCTAAAATGAGAGATATACGGCACGAGCTTAACTGCTCCGTATTCTGACCGATCTCTAGCAGTTTTAGTTCCATGTCTGCCTCTCTGGATGTTATGGAATATAGAGTAAAAATTACAACCGACTAAATTGATACAATCAATAACAAAGATTCTATATTTACTCAACGTTAAAATCTCATTTACCGACCAAAGGATTTGTTAACTTATTTCTCTAAAGATACATTGATAGCTTCAATACCTTGATATTTAAATATTAAGAATTACTTGAAAAAATATTCCTCTTATAAAAAATTACATATAATTATTTGAAATTCCTAAATTCATTTCAAATTGTTTCGATATAACCTTAATATCCAAATTATACGAAGATAAAAACAGCTCACTTTTCTTCTGATCTTCAGGTAAATAAAAGCCTTTGAATTTTCAAATATATAGAAAATACCTATTGTCACTTTCTAGAAAAGTAGAGCGCTGATAATATTAACTTTGACCTAAATCTATTTCTATCTTTTAAATATTCTTAATAATCATAAAATATTGAGAGATTTAAATAGTTTATTTATGCACTAAAACCTATTTCTTAAGTAATCAAAAATATTAAAAGTTTACATTTTTTTACAGTTAACAATGACTTATAGGAACATTCTTGAATTCTTATAAAAAATTAAACTTAATTAGAGTGAATAAAAAAGCGACAAAGTGTCGCTTTTCTTTAATTCAGAAATTCAGATTATAATCAGTTATCTGAAATCAGGGCAACTTGCTGCACATAGTTAAACAGCTTTTGCTTTGAGGCTGCCACTTCTTCTTCCGGTGCCTGATTTTTTAGATCACGATGCACACGTAAATAATGCTGACGTAAGGTATGACGCTCTGTCGCATTATAGGTTTTGGTAAATTCGTTAATCGCAGGATCACCATCTTTCACGATACGGTCAACCCAACGCTGCAATTGTGCTGTCTTTTTCAAACCCTGTTTCGGAGTCAGATAAGACAGAATCACGGTTTCATTTTCATTACGGAGTAATTTACCAATACGTGAAAATTGACGACGGCGTGCTTCATGTGAACTGATTTGCTGGACATCCAGCAAAGCTTCAATCAGACGCTCTTCAACGGGTAAATTTTTAATTTGTTTCGCACTCAGTTCTGCCAACTGTGCGCCTAAAGCAGCCATACGCTGAACTGCTTTTTTCTGTTCGGTTTTACTTGCGCGTCCCTCTAAAGATTCAAAGTCTTCTTCAGTTAAACTGCTCGGTCGACGTGCCACGATTAATCTGCCTCATAAAATTTTGCCGCAAACAGTGCCTGAATTTCAGATAAAGCCTTTTCCTCATCTGCACCTTCAATCACTAAGCGTAAAGTTGTTCCTTTGCCCGCACCAAGCATCAGCAAGGACATAATATTTTTGGCATCAACCAATTTGTCCGACTTGCCAATCTGGATACTGGAACGAAATTTGGTGGTAACTTCAATGAGTTTACCTGATGCACGCGCATGTAAACCTAGTTTATTAATTACGTCAACAGTCGTATCAATCATGACCAGTGCTTCATTTCTCGGTGGAGGACTTGAATAGACCATTTTGCCTCAAGCGCTTTTTTTAGTCTATCCACAATATAAACAGAACGATGTTGGCCGCCAGTACAACCAATTGAGATGGTCATATAATGACGATGACCCTCAGCAAAGGTCGGCAGCCATTTGTCTAAAAAGTGATAAATATCCTGAAACATGTCTTCGACCTGATCACTTTTCTCCAGGAATTCCTGTACCGGCTGATCAAGACCTGAATATTTGCGCAGTTCGAGTTCCCAATGCGGATTCGGCAAGTGACGGACGTCAAAAACATAATCAGCATCCAAAGGAATGCCATGCTTATACCCAAAAGATTGCAGAATCACAATCAGGTTATCAGTCTGTCCTAGCTTGTACAGCAAGGTATGTTTTAGATCATGAACGCTTTTATCAGTGGTATCGATATGCACTGTAGAACGGAGCTGGATTGGCATCAGCAGGACTTTTTCTTCCTGAATACACTGATGCAGGCTCTTGAAACGGGCAGCCAAAGGATGCGGACGGCGTGACGCACTAAAACGGGCAATCAGCTCCTGATCCTGCGTGGTCAGATAGATGACATCCACCGTACCATGCTGTTGCAGCTGTTCAAACACATGGTCGAATTCCTGCAAATCTGCACGGGTACTACGAACATCCACCCCAAGCGCCAACTGTTCCAGATTATTTTCACAGTCCAGCTTCGCTACAATTTCAGGAAGTAAGGCTAAAGGCAGATTATCAATACAGTAATAACCCAAGTCTTCAAGTACCTGCAATGCAGAAGATTTACCTGAGCCAGATTGTCCTGTCACAATTAAAATGCGCTTCATGCCTTACGATCCTTTTACTTATCCAGCTGCATATTTGATCTGCAGATTATCAATCAGACGAGTTTTCCCTAATTTCGCCGCGATCAGAATCACGACATCCTGATTAAATTCATCAATTTTCTGCAATTCCGGTGTACGGGCTTCTACATAGTCCATTACCAGACCTGCATCTGTCAAAGTCTGACGGATACCAGCCAGTGCTTCCTCCAAAGTTTTACCTGCATGTAACTGCTGCTCAGCAGTTTTCAGACTCTGGAAAATAACCGGTGCTGTCGCACGTTCCTGCTCGCTTAGATAGCCATTACGCGAACTGAGTGCCAGACCATCTTCAGAGCGGGCAATTGGCACACCAATCACTTCCAGCGGAATATTCAGGTCTTGAACAAACTGACGAATCACAGCCAATTGCTGATAATCTTTCTGACCAAAGAAAGCATAGTTAGGTTGAACAATATTAAATAACTTGGTCACCACGACCGCTACACCATCAAAATGACCTGGACGCTGCAAGCCACATAGATCATTGGTGATACCAGACACACTGATATTGGTCAGACGTGGCTTGTTACCATACATCTGCTCTACAGTCGGGGCAAAGACAATGTCACAACCTACATCTGCCAGTAACTGCTGATCCTGTTCTAAAGTACGTGGATAATTATCAAAATCTTCATTTGGTCCGAACTGGATCGGATTAACGAAAATACTCACAACAACGACATCACACAGTTTACGCGCCTCACGCACCAGATTCAGGTGACCCTGATGCAGGTTACCCATGGTCGGGACAAAACCAATAATTTTACGCGCAGAACGTGCAGGATTGAGCGAAGCAGATAATCCTTGGATGGTTGTTTCTGTTTTCATGTTACAACTCGACTTGGAATGTTTGTTCAGGTGCTGGGAATGAACCATCTAAAACAGCCGCATGATAGGCTTTAAATGCATCCAGAATTGCAGTCGCACCAGACTGTTCTTTCATAAAGTTACGTACAAATTTCGCGGTATGGCCAAAAGTCAGACCGAGCATGTCCTGAACGACCAGTACCTGACCATCAGTGGCTGCCCCTGCTCCAATGCCAATCACCGGAATATGCGGGAATAGTTCAGTAATTTCCTGACCCAATTGTGCAGGCACACATTCCAGCAACAGCACTGCTGCACCGGCTTCAACCACTGCCTTACAGTCAGCAATCAGTTGATCGGCCGCTTCACGAGTACGGGCCTGTAGCTTATAGCCGCCAAAGACATGCACCGACTGTGGAGTGAGACCCAAGTGAACACAGACTGGAATCCCGTTACGGGTTAGAACCTGAACGGTTTCTGCCAGCCATGCACCACCTTCCATCTTGACCATTTGTGCACCGGCCTGCATCACCGTTTTTGAACTTTGTAACGCATCATTTAGAGTGGCATAACTCATAAATGGCAGATCAGTCATAATCAGTGCATGCTGATTGCCACGGCGAACCGCTGCGGTATGGTAAGCCATATCTTCTACAGTCACAGGCAAGGTTGAATCACGACCTTGAATCGACATACCCAAAGAGTCGCCAATCAGAATACTGTCAACTTCAGCAATTTCCATGGCTTTGGCCATACTGGCATCATAGCAAGTCAGGCAAGAAAATTTGCGTCCTTCCGCTTTATATCGTCTTAAATCACTGAGACTGATCATGAAGATGTTCCTCTATTATTGAAGTTCTCTCGAACATGCCAATAATTAAAAATTAAATATTTGCCCAATTCGTGCAGTCAAAAACCGTTAAGGTTGATTGCTTGACGATGTCCAGGTCTTTTAATGTATTTCCATCCAGCTGCAAGTTGTCATCAATATCCAGTAATGGCACCAATACAAAATCACGTTCCAGCACGCCAACATGCGGTACGGTTAACCGTTCATTTTGAATCTGTTCATCACCATAAATAAGCAGATCCAGATCCAAGGTACGTTCACCCCAATGACGTAGACGTACACGCCCAGCTTCCTGTTCGAAGGCTTGCAACCGATTCAGCAGATCCAGCGGTGCCAGATCCGTAATTAACTGTACGACAGCATTAAAATAATTCGGCTGATCTTGTGGCCCCATAGGTGGACTTTGATATAGATGGGAGGTTTTGACCTGCCCCAGACTTGCCAACTTTTGCACGGCTTCAGCCAGAATCTGGCGCGAATCGCCCAGGTTACTTCCTAAACCGATATAGGTCACTGTCATTGTGTAGGCCCAAAAATAACCTGGCTTAAATCACGCTGCACCCGTTTACGCTTGGTAATTGGATGGTCTGCACCAATGTCACCGCTGGCACTGGCCGCCACATGAGAAACCGGTTTGCTACGCTCATTCTCAAATTTGGCTTTACGTGCACGACGGCTACGTGGTTCCGGTTCATTCACCAGAGGCTCAATCTCGGTTGCTACATCTTGTGCAGCCAGACGCTGTTCCAGATGTTCTTCCTGAGAAGCCTTACGACGGCTCTTGGCACGCTGACGGTTATATTGGGCAATGGCACGCTCTTTTTCATCGCTGCCCATTTGCTGATAGGCTTCCCACCAGCTTCCCATACCCTTTGCAGTTTCATCGCCTGATTTTTCACGCAGCAACAAAAAGTCAAAGCCGGCACGGAACCGTGCATGACCTGATAATGCTTCAATCTGTTGCGGTTTTGGATTGAGTAAGCGGGTTTGCATTTCCCAGACTTCACGAATGAAAGTTTCCGCAAAGCGTGGAATCACAGTACGGGTAGCCTGACGTTTCAGTACATCCAGTCCTGCTTGCGCACGTGCTTCCGCAGGCACTACCCCTTTAGACAGATAAAAATCACAGCGCTCCAGGAACGGTTGCCATAATAATACTGCATAGAAGAATGCCGGGTTGATGGTCTTACCAATCGAAATACGCTGATCGGTATTTTTCGCTGCCAGTTCAATAAACGCGGTAATGTCTGGTTTGATATCCGCAAACAACTGACGCCAGATGCCAAAATCAATCAGCATTGGCAACACACGATTCAAATGTCCCATAGTGAACAGCTTTTGCGATTCATCATAAAGACGATGCGGAGATACATCACGTAGAAGCTGGGTCATTTCCGGAGTAAAAATATCCAGAATGGCTTCATCAATACTGAAATTGAGTTTGGCTGCAAAACGTAAAGTTCGCAACATCCGAACCGGATCTTCCTCAAATCTTAGAGTTGGATCACCCAGTAAACGCAGGGTTTTATGTTTAATATCATCTACTGCATTACAAAAATCCAGCACGATACCTTTGCGTGGCTGGTAATACATGGCATTGATCGAAAAATCTCGACGAGCAAAATCCTGCTCAATGGTGCCCCAGTTATTATCGCGCAGAATCATCCCTGCTGCAGAGGTCACCGCTTTTTTAGGAGGTGCACGGAAAGTTGCCACTTCAACCAGTTCACGGCCCGAATAGACATGCGCCAGCTCGAAACGTCGTCCGATAATCCGACAACGCCGTCCGAACACTTCTTTAACCTGAGCTGGTGTAGCATTGGTCACTGCATCGAAATCTTTGGGATTTAAACCCAGCATCAGATCCCGGACACCACCACCTACGATATAAGCTTCATAGCCTGCCTTGGTTAAGGCATCAATCACATCGAGAATATAAGAAGGTAATTGAGCGGTTGATAAACCACATTTTGACGCGCGCAAAGTTTGCAAAAGACGCTGTCTCCTACGTCTGAACGTAAAATTCTAAGATGACGCTAATCATATCGCTTACACCGCTAAAGGGCAATTTGATTATGTCATTCTCATGGTTCAGATGGATGGCTTATTTACAATAAATTCAGCAGGGTTACAAAGCCAGTTTATCCTTGTTTTTAGCAAATAAGGCCGGTCCGATCCCTTTGACCTGTTGAATATCTTCAATTGTTTTAAATTTACCGTTTTTCTGCCGGTATTCAATGATCGCTTCCGCTTTCTTCTGCCCGATGCCATTTAACTGCTGTAACTGTTCAATACTGGCCTGGTCCAGACTGATTTTATCAGCAGCTGAAGAGGCGGATAATGCAGGTTTAGCCAGATAATGGTTGTTTTCAGAAGGTGATGTAGCAGCAACTTTCTTCTTCAGGCGTGCATCATGTTGCTGCTGACGTACTTTCCATTCTGCATAATCGGTTGCAGTTGCGTGTACTGTTCCAATTGAAGTATAGGTCAGCCAAATGCCTAGCAGGACAGTATTAATCCATGCTGGACCTATGCGATGTTGTACTTTGTTCATGAGCGGCTCTTTGTTTTAATTCTAATTTGGCCTGTTCCCAGAGCTGATCCAATTCAGTCACTGACAGGCTTTCCAGATTGAGTTGCTGTTGTTCTGCCCGATCTTCCATCAGGGCAAAGCGGGTCCGGAATTTATGGATCATGCCCAATAATGCCATCTCGCTTGAGACACCAAGTTTACGACCAACGTTCACCAGTGAAAATAAGCAGTCGCCAAATTCTTCGAGTATTTCATCGGAATTTTGTCCAGCAACGGCTTCTCTTAGCTCAGCCAGTTCTTCTTCCAGCTTGCCATAGGCACCCGCGACATCTGGAAAATCAAAACCGATTTTGGCGACATTTTTCTGAATCTCATCCGCCTGTTGCAGTGCGGGTGCATGCTTAACCTCATCCAAACGTGAACGTGGTTTACCCTGTTTTTCTTTCTGCTTGATTTCTTTCCAGAGCACCGAGACATCTTCAGGACTCAGCTGTGCAAACTGTTCAGCCTTAAATACATGCGGATGACGACGAATCAGCTTATCCGTAATCGCCTGAACTACATCCTGAAAATCAAAAGCGCCCTGCTCGCTATACATTTGCGACTGAAACACGACCTGTAACAGCAAATCACCCAACTCATCCCGCACTTCATTGGTTTGGCCAGAGCGCACCGCTGCTTCAACCTCATAGGCTTCCTCAATCGCATATTTGGTCAGAGATTCGGGAGTCTGCTGCTGATCCCATGGACATTTTTCACGTAACTCACGCATGACTTGGAGTAATTGTTCCACTGTAAAACCTCTTCTTTACCAAATAGCCGCATTATTTTGCCTGTTTCTTGCTATGCTCAAGAAAAAAAGACAATAAAGAGATCAAGCACATGCACAGTATATTGATTAGTGGTGCAGCACAAGGAATTGGGGCCGCGACAGCCAAGCTATTTTACCAACAAGGTTATAAAGTCGGAATTTATGATATTAATCTTGAGCAGGCAGAACAATTGGCCCAGCAACTCGGTGAGCATGCCAAAGCCGGCTTTCTGGATGTAACCGATTATGCTTCATGGGAAGCCGCTCTATCTGAATTCGCATCTTGGGCCGGTGAAATCAATATTCTGGTAAATAATGCCGGAATTTTATATTCCGGTCCTTTTGAAGAAACCAATATTACCAATCACCATCGCACCCTTGACGTGAATATCAAAGGTGTCCTGAATGGCTGTCATGCTGCTTTACCCTATTTACAGCAGGCTTCCTTTGCCCGGGTCATTAACCTGTCTTCAGCATCGGCGATTTACGGCCAAGCGGATCTAGCTTCCTATGCAACCAGCAAATTTGCGGTTCGTGGTTTGACTGAAGGACTAGATATCGAATGGCAAAAATATGGCATTCGGGTATTCGATGTGATGCCGCTTTTTGTTAGCACCGCAATGGTGAAAGATATGCAGGCTGAAAGTATCAAAAAAATGGGCGTACATTTGAAAGCTGAGGATGTTGCACAAGATATTTTCAAATTGGCACAGCTAAAAGATTCAATCTGGCAAGTGACGCATCATCCGGTCGGATTCAAGAGCAAGTTTTTATTCCACTTATCTCGAATGAGCACACAGTTCGTTAACCGGCTGAGTAATTTAATGATTGCCAAACAATAAGAAATATTTTGGGCTTACTCTACTTTCAAACAGCTTGATGAATCTGGATCGCTGGAAATCTTAAACCTTTACAGGAATGCTCACTTTGCCAGGCCACAGTGAGCATGCAACCCGCTAAGATATAATTTTGATAGGCATAAATTCCAATTTCTGGATGTTCACAACGTCCCCCATCCTGATGTGGATGAATCTGGGTATTCAGCTCATTCAGATTCATCCGGATTCCAAGTCCTGACGCTTTTAGGACTGCCTCTTTGGTGGTCCAGACTTTAAACCAGTATTCAGGATCATAATCTAATGCCTGCCACTGCTTCAGCTCTTCAGGATGAAAAGCATGCTGAGTCATAGATTCAAATCTTACTTTTCGATTCAGCTCTTCAATATCAATTCCCAAATTCTGAATATGTTTGCTTGTTGCTAATGCATAAAAATTCTGGCTATGCGTATGATTAAAGCCAAAGTCTGGATGGGCTGGAAGATAGGGTTTGCCGTATTCGGTGGCAGCAAAATTTGAAGACTGGACCGGTTGATTGAGTTGATCTGAAAGTAACTGATTACGATAGCTATAAATTAATTGTTTACGCTGCTGAATATAAGTTTTCCGATCTAAGTCTTGTAAATGCCTAAGTCGTGGTGCCAGCGCGATCCAATCAATATGAATAATAGACTTCAAAAATAGTCGCCCTTTTGACATCCTCACCCACCTAAAGGAGGGTGATTCCTACTGCTAGACGCTCATGCCCGAGCGCAAGAATATTTAGAGCTGAGTTTCTATCTCTATCGTGAGCTGTACCGCAACTCACGCACTCCCATTCTCTTATTCCAAGACCCGTCCTACCTTTCGGACTACTTGAGGTGATCTCACCACAGCACGAACAGATTTGGGTGGTATAGGCTTCATTGACTTCCTCAAACAATACCCCTGCGTTCTCGCATTTATACTTGAGCAATGTTTTTAGTGCCGAAAACCCTGTATCTAAAACAGACTTTGCCATTTTAGTTTTGATTAGTTTCCTGGCACTTAAGTCACCCACAACAATTAGTGCATTGTTTTTTACAAGCATGGTGCTTGCTTTGTGCAAATGATCTTTACGACAATTTGCAATCTTAGCGTGTAATGCACGAACACGCTTTTTATTCCTTGATCGTTGAGCAATCCCTAATTTCTGCTCATACTTCCGATAGAATTTAGGGTTTGTGATCACTGTGCCATCAGAGCAGGTAGCAATATCTTTTAAACCTAAATCAATGCCTATGGCTTTGGTTGCTATTGGTTTTTCTTGTTTAGGTGATTCAACCACGAGGCACACATACCAGCGCCCACGACTATCTTCAACAAATGAGCCAGTTTTAACCTTGTATTTGCCTATACCATAACTGTCCCATAAGTTGAATTTAGTTTTCCTGTACTCAACCCAGCCATCGGCATACTTGAATCCTGATTTTTTAAATGGTATCCAACCCAAAGATCGTCTTGCTGATTTTTTGTTGCTTACACGCCATTTCAGCTTTGCTTTTTTAAATTGCTTTCTTCGGGTAATAAGTTCTTCTGTAATGGCTTGAACAGTTTGACTATGCAGGTTGCATTCTTTAGAAGTACCTTTGGTGTATTCTGCAATATCATATGCCGATAGAAATTCACCCTTACGCTTGAGATGTTTAAATCCTAAATCATTCACATAATTCCAAACAAAATTCACCTCAAATGCTAATTGGTCTAGCACCTTGCAATGTTTGTCTCTTATACGTAATTTAAGTGTTTTCATCATTAGAATATATTTAGTCTATGAACAATAGTCAAGAAATTAGAACAGGTCGTCACTGTGTTTTTAATATGCACGTTCACTTGGTATTTGTGGCGAAATATCGTAGAGATGTTTTCACCAATGCCATGCTTGAAACGATGCGTGAAGTATTTGAACGTGTCTGCTTAGACTTTGAAGCTGAATTGATAGAATTTGACGGTGAACATGATCATGTACATTTGCTCGTCAATTATCCACCTAAAGTCGCTATTTCTAGTTTAGTGAATAGCTTAAAAGGTGCGTCTAGTCGCATTCTACGCACTAAGCATCCTGAAATTAAGAGCAAATTATGGGGCAATGCCCTGTGGTCTCCAAGTTACTTCGCTGCGTCATGCGGAGGTGCGCCAATCGGAATTATTAAACACTATATTCAGCAACAGCAAACACCGCATTAATGGCTTACACCAGTCGCTTATATCCTCGGGCTGAACCCATAGGTATCTACACATCTTGAGGTACCTAATGCAATTGTTGCGATTTCATTCAGTTCATCTATTGAATATTCTGAGAGCAGTTGAAGAGTGTTCAGTAAAATCGAAAGTCCTGCCAATATTGCAGGTGCACTTTCCAACTTACCTCTCTTCTGCTGTCGGCCTGAAAGACGGGTCAGAAATATACGAATTTTTTGATTTTGTTCATCTTCAGAACGCTGTATTCGCCAAGTCAGCACACACGCCATTGCTGATCAGGAGCCGTCTTAAAATCGCTGTAGGTGTGGTTTGAAGCCATGATTCAACGTCATGGCCTGCCTGCTTGATAAGCTTGAAATAGCACTCAATTGTCCAGCGCCAGTAATACCAGGTGGTTAATTCAACCGCATCAATTTCTGAAGAAACATTGCTGATCAGTGACCATCTCGCGACTGCTTTACCTTGAGCATCTTTCACCACAGCAACAATTAATCTGGCTGTAACCGCCTTGCCTGGCTGGGGAGCAACCCGTTGGCCTGAATCATCTTTTCTCTTCGGCTTTGCTGCACGCGTTATCCGAATATCGGTTTCTCCAACATGCAGCATATGCCGGTTTCCTTTATAAGCAATCGGCTTAACCTGCTGAGTTACTACTTTTTCTGCGGCTTCTGCAACTTTGTAGATTTCCCTTTGATGCTCAATCCGATGGCTTTCTTTGGCCCGGATCAACCATTTAAAACCATGGCTGCTGATTTCCCTCAAGTGGGCAATTGAGTCTCCTTCACGGTCAATGATATGGACTTTTGTTTTCTCAATCGGATACTGTTCAATCGTTTTAATTTGTTCTGCGAGTGAGTCCAAATGGGACTTGCGCTCGCTGTATTGTTCACTGAATGTAGAGTAACAGCCGGATGCATCTGTTAGCGTCTGAGCTAATGGCGCAATCGGGAGCCCTGATGACGCATCGACAAGTAAACTGCTTTGCAATTCATAGCCTGAATTCGCCTGTGTTCTTTGAAGACGCTGAACCTTATGATTGTGCTTTACATACTGCAGCTGAGACCAGTCATGAACGATTAATGCATACTGATGCGATGATGTCTTGATCTGTTCGCATGCAAGAAGCTTAATCGGCTGGTTTAATTGACTAAAAGAGATTTTATCATTATTCAGGAATCGCCAAACTGCCTGTGTAGTTGAGAAACTCGACTTTTGGGTAGAGGCTAGGTCTTTTATTGCGGGAGCAAGTGAAGCAAGAGGATTCATATTGAGTTTTACAAGGCCGTTATAGCGTTTGACAAGACGCTGATCCAGACCAGAGATGTTAAATTGAAGAGCATGCTCTTCAATTTAACGCAAAGCTCGGAAATTGTGTAGATACCTATGGGCTGAACCCCGAGGTTTTACGCTCCAACGGATAAAAAATGTTACTTTTAGAGCCTTCAGTATAAATCAACCTGATTGCCTCTCTGACAAACTATAGGTAATATCTTAAAATATATTTTAATAAAACTTAAATAAAACAATCAAATATACTATCAGCCATAATAAATAATTGAGCTTTCAAGCTATTTTTAATCGAATAAAAAATAGTTACAATCCAACTACAATTTTATACATAGAAAAATAGAGGGTCATATGTTTAAGCGAATCATATTCAGTACGACAATTGCTGCACTATCATTTTCAACGCAAGCTGGCTCCTGGCTAGAAGCTGCTACTGCAGTGATGGGAGCTAGAAACGGCGCAATCATGGATCAGGCTGAAGCAAATATGGAGCGTAGCCGCACACAGGCGAATGCTGCTGTTGCACGTGCAGATCGTGCTTATGCTTCTAATTATAATAATGCTTCAAATCAAAATAACGGTGTCTACTCAACAACATACTTAAAAGGTTTAGATTGTACAGATTTGGCAGTAGAAGCACGCAGTTTTGAACGCACCTTAGAAGCAAGTCAAAATGCACTCAACCAAGCGAATGCTCAAGCCAATAATCCTGTTTCTAAATTGGCAGGTATTGCAAGTGGTGCACTATCTGCTTTTGCAGGTCAATCACAAACAGTTGCGCGCGCAACTGAAATTACCAATGCTTTTACTGGCAATAATAATCAAAATAATATTGCCGCGTCTCAAGCCGATGCTGACGTAGCTTTAGCTAATCTTGAAAATATCCGTATTTATCAAAAAGCAAAAAAATGCTCAATCTAAAAAATGAATAAATAACAAAGCCTGCTTTCGCAGGCTTTGTTATTTAAATATGGCAATTAACCACGTTTAAATTTTTTCTCGGCTTTCTTGAATTTCTGTACATAACGACGGCGACGCGCAGCAGTACGTTCATCCAGCTGTGACTTGCGACCTTCAAATGGGTTTTCTGAGGTTTTAAATTCAATTTTTACTGGTGTACCTTCAAGTTTGTACACTTTACGGAATACGTTTTCCAAGTAACGGCGATAGTCCGCAGGGGTCTTATCTACCTTATTACCATGAACCACGATAGTCGGTGGATTCTGTCCGCCCATATGCGCATAACGCATCTTGATGCGACGACCTTGTACAGTAGGCGGTTGGTGCGCTTCAGTGGCATCATTCAGGATCTGGGTCAACTTTGCTGGTGATACTTTCAGATGTGAAGAATCATAAGCACGGTGAATCGATGGATACATCTCACCGACACCTGTACCGTGTAGCGCAGAAATCAAATGGATTTTCGCCCAAGGAATAAAGTCAAAACGACGCTCCACATCGAGCTTACATTGTTTACGATCATATTCGGACATGTTGTCCCATTTATTGATCGCAATCACCATGGCACGGCCAGCTTCCAATGCATAACCGATCAGGTGCAAATCCTGCTCTACAATACCTTCACGGGCATCCACCACGATCACCACTACGTGCGCATCTTTCATCGCCTGCAAGGTTTTCACGATTGAGAATTTCTCAATCATTTCATCAACCTTACCTTTACGGCGTACCCCAGCGGTATCAATCAGGGTGTATTGACGACCATCACGCTCAAAAGGAATATAGATTGAGTCACGCGTCGTTCCTGGCTGGTCAAACGCTACAACACGCTCTTCACCCAATAGACGGTTTACCAGTGTCGATTTACCTACGTTTGGACGACCAATAATTGCAAGACGTAGACCAGTATTCTTGTCATGTTCTTCCGGACTTTCATCTTCAGGCACATCTTCAAGTACTTCTTCCAGCATTTGCTGTACGCCACGGCCGTGGCTAGCAGCAACCTGCATAGGCTCACCCATACCGAGTTTATAAAACTCAACCAGAGCAGCTTCAGCATGTACACCATCAACTTTGTTAGCTACAAGGAAAACTTTCTTGCCCAAAGTACGCAGTTCACGAGCGATCTGTTCATCAGATGCCAGCAGTCCGGCACGCGCATCGACCACAAAAATGATCATGTCAGCTTCATGGATTGCAGTTTTAGACTGCTCAGCCATGTAGGAGTCAATACCGCCTTCATTTTCACCGATACCACCAGTATCCACGACAATGAAAGATTTGTTTTGATAGATCGCATCACCATATTTACGGTCGCGTGTCAGACCTGCAAAGTCTGCCACCAATGCGTCACGGCTCTTGGTTATCTGGTTAAACAGAGTTGATTTTCCGACGTTCGGACGACCAATGAGCGCAATTACGGGTTTCATAGATTAACCTTTATTCAATATCAGGCTGTCTAAAAATGGCCTGAACATCAGAAAGTTTTGGAAGAAAAAGGGAATAGGATTAAAGCCTAAAATAAATAAAAACACGGGGCATTGAACATTCAATCACCCCGCGTAAAAAATACGGTTGGCTTATTTTAGCATAAGCCAAACAAAAATTAACGATTCTGCCAGATGCTTAATGCACCCTTGCGTGTAGAAACATAGAGCTGGTTGTCAATTACGCGTAAATGACGCACTTCACCAGAAGTTTTAGCACGGCCAATAATCTGCCCTGTTGACGGATCCAGCAGGTGCAATACTCCGTCCAGATCACCTACGACAAGTTCAGTTCCCAGCATTACCGGATTGCTCAGCTGACGATTCAACAACTGATCATTTTCCCATAAAGGCTGACCAGTGGTAATTTCATAAGCGCTGATTTTACCATCGGTTTGGGCAACAAACACGCCATTACCAACCACTTCCGGTCGCTGGATACTGCTAGCATCTTCACTCCAGATTACCTGTTGTGAAGCCAGATCAAATACAGTCACCTGACCTTGATAGCTGGTGGTCACAATAAACTGACCTGCTACGACAGGATCACCATCAATATCGATCAAACGCTGAATGTCTGAACGACCATCAGAAATCGCAACACGGCGCTGCAATTTAGGCACACCACTTAGGGCATCGATTGCATAAATATAAGCATTTGAAGTCGCAATCAATACATTACGTGCATCTAAAGGCACCGGAGCCGCCATGCCACGCAGGCTAAACTGGACATTCGGTAAATCGTAGGTCCATACCTGAGCGCCTGAAGCCACTTCGTGGGCATATACAGTACCATCATTAGTAACAGTAATTACGCGACCTGCATGAACCAGTGAAGGCGCCAAAATGGCACCAGTCAATTGTGCAGTCCAGCGTTGTTCGCCAGTCTGCTGATCTAGTGCGATCAGTTGGCCTTTATTACTGCCAACCACCACGATCCCATCAGCGGCTTCAACGCCAGAGCTTAAAGTATCTTTGCTGACTTTTTTCTGCCACAGGCGCTGCTTGCCATTAAAAGCAGTGACTTCACCCTTAGGGTCGATCGCAAATACGACTCCGTTATCCGCATCCAGACGTAAACGTAGCGGATCAGCCTTCTCTGTTGAAGAAACACTGGTCGAAAATACAGGAACAAGTGTTTTAGTCTGACTGATTTTTGGAAGTGGATTCGGTTTTACTTCTGGTACTTTATTGGTCTTACCCGCACAGCCAGCGAGTGCAAGAGTTAAAACAGTTAAAGCACAGGTGATTTTATATGTTCTGTTCATTCAGCTTCTTCCACTTGTGTTTCTATAATTGGGCGTTCGATTTCCGGGTCATCGACCAACACGCCTACGCTTTCGAGCTTAATTTGTAAAATTTGACGTTCTTCTTTACGTTCAATCAAAGCATCCCATGCACTTTGATATACTTTTTTGGCATTTTCAATATCATTTTTGGCAACATAGATATCGCCACGTGCTTCATCAGCGGTTGCTTTAAATGCCGGTTCAGTGACTGCATCTAAAGTTTTCAGGGCTGCATCATATTTTTTCTGTGCTAATTGTGCATAAGCCAGACGCAATTTAACGACCTGAACCAAGCCTTTATCATCAACTTTAGAGTTTTCAACTTTTTGTAGTGCTTTCTCAGCAGCAGCATAATCCTGCTTGTCATAAGCCAGTTTCGCCATGACCAACTGGGTTTGAATCGCTTGGGCCGAATCCGGTGCTTCTTTAACAATTTTGTCTGCAGTTTCAGACAGCTTGGCAAAAGCATCACCGTCAGCGGCCTGCGCTTCATCCATCAGTTGCTGAACCTTGGCAGTCTGCATTTGCGATTCCGCCAGGTTTTTCTTCTGCCAATATTCCCATCCGAAAAAGGCAATCAGCGCAACCAGAATCCCGATAATGATCGAAGAACCATATTTCTTCGTGAAGGATTTTAAACTTTCAAGTTGTTCATCATCAGTCATTGCACTCATGCGATTACCTTTTTCCTAATGTTTTATCGATTATTTTGAAGAAATTTTAGTACTGAAAAATGCGACAAAGTCAGCAAATGGCACAGTAGATTGCTCTGCAGTCGCCAGCTCTTTCACCGTAAAGCTTTGTGCTTCAAGTTCACGCTCACCGATAATGGCCGCATATAAAGCACCGGCCTGATCGGCTTTTTTCATTTGCGACTTCATTGAACCTTGTGAGCCGACTTTCAGACGAATATTACTGCCTGCAGCTTCCAATTGATCACGAATCTGTTCGGCCAATACCAACGCTTTACCCTGAGAAGCAGGATCGGCAACCAGGAATACTTCGCAATCACGTACTGGCGTATTGTCTCCCACCTGTTCCAGCAGAAGCAATAATCGCTCCATCCCCATTGCGAAACCAACTGCAGGCACAGATTGATCCGCTTTGCCTTTCAATTGACCGACCAAGCCATCATAACGACCACCGGCACACACAGTACCTTGTGAACCTAAATGAGTCGTAGTCCATTCAAATACGGTTTTGTTGTAGTAGTCCAGACCACGTACCAGTTTCTGATTGATGACGAAGCTAATACCGGCATCTGACAAATACTGTTGCAACTGGTTAAAGTGTGCCAGTGTTTCTTCACCCATAAAGTCATGAAGTTTTGGCGCATTTTCTAGGATACTTTGAGTTTTGGCATCTTTCGAATCCAAAATACGCAGTGGATTAGTCGTCAGACGGCGCTGAGAATCTTCATCCAGATCCGCTTTATGCGCTTGCAGGAACTCTACCAGTGCCGCACGATACGCCGCACGTTCATCAGACTCGCCCAGTGTATTCAGTTCAAGTTGAACTTTGTCAGCAACGCCCATACGTTTCCAAAGGCGCGCAGTCATCAGAATCAGCTCTGCATCTTGATCAGGTGTTGCCACACCAAAGGTTTCCACACCAAACTGGTGGAACTGACGATAACGGCCTTTTTGCGGTTTTTCATAACGGAACATCGGTCCGATATACCACACTTTCGGTGTTGCACCACGAAGCAGGTTATGTTCCAGCATCGCACGTACACAGCCCGCCGTTCCTTCAGGACGTAAAGTCAGAGACTCAGGCGGATTACCTTTGTCCAGGAAGGTGTACATTTCTTTTTCAACGATATCTGTGGCATCACCGATCGAACGTTTAAACAGATTGGTCTGTTCAACCATCGGCAAACGGATCTGTTGATAGCCATAGGCATCCATCAGACCTGACAGATGCTGTTCAAGACGTCTCCAAGCTGGGGTTTGCGTTGGGAGAATGTCATTAAAACCTTTGATTGCGACGATTGAACTCATGATCTACTCAGAAAAACTTGTGCGAATAATTTCTTTTGATTTGGCTTCTTCAAGCTCGGAAACACGTTGACGAACCATTGATTCGATTTCATCAACCAGTTGATTGGTATCGATTAAATGGCTCTTTTCACCATTACGATACACCAGTGAGCGCGGACTTGCACCTACTACACCAATATCGGCTTCTTTGGCCTCGCCCGGACCATTCACTTTACAGCCAATCACAGACACATCCATCGGCACGCGAACATCTTCCAGACGCTCTTCCAGGGTCTGCATCACTTTAATCACGTTAAATTCCTGACGTGAACAGCTTGGGCAGGCAATGAAATTAATTCCGTTAGAACGAAGACCCAGCGATTTCAGGATATCAAAACCGATCTTGATTTCTTCTTCAGGCTCAGCTGCCAGAGAAATACGCATGGTATCGCCAATGCCTTCCATCAGCAGACCACCCAAAGCAATCGCTGATTTTACTGAACCGGTACGATATACGCCTGCTTCAGTCACACCGAGATGCAATGGATTATCAATCTGTTTAGACAGCAGACGATAAGCATCCATAGTCAAAAACACATTTGAAGCTTTAACCGATACTTTAAATTCATGGAAATTCAGACGATCTAGAATGTCGATATGACGCATCGCGGATTCCAGCAATGCTTCACCTGTTGGCTCGCCATATTTTTTCTGGATATCTTTTTCCAGTGAACCGGCATTCACGCCAATCCGCATAGAAATGTCGTTATGACGTGCTGCTGCCACGACTTCACGAATCTTGGCTTCCGAACCGATATTCCCCGGGTTAATACGCAGACAGTCTGCACCCAGATCAGCAACAGCCAGCGCAATTTTATAGTCGAAGTGAATATCTGCGACCAGTGGTACGTCAACTTGCTTACGAATTTCACCAAATGCGGCCGCTGCTTCCATACTTGGAACAGAGACACGCATGATGTCTGCGCCTGCATCCACACAACGCTGAATTTGAGCAACAGTTGCTGCGACATTGCAGGTTTCAGTATTGGTCATTGACTGAACAGTGATCGGTGCATCACCACCGACATAGACAGAACCGACACGGATTTTACGTGTTGGACGGCGCTGAATTGGATTTACGATCATGATTTCGCCCTATCTGCTCACCATTAACGTGATAAACGGAAATCTGCTTTTCCGTTAACCGTATAAGGTGACAATGCAATACTTTCATTATTTAAACTGAGTGATACTGCTGTCGCATCATCCAGTCGGATCTGGAATGGCGCTTCACCGTTCAGCTCTAAAGTAGATGCTTGACGGCCAGTGGCCAGTACGTTACCGCCTGCATCTACAATATGCACAGAGGTCGGACGGCTAAAATCAAGCTTGAGCTGATCACCGGACATGGCAGCACCGGCATCCAGATTTAAAATCTCAACATCAGAAGAGGTGTCAGCAACTTCAGCACTATTCTCGCTGCTCTCTGACCAGTTCTGGATCATGGCCACCAGTGCACCCAAGATCAGTACTACAACCAGTGCAATCAGGCCACGCTTTAACCATTTACGGTTACGATCACGCTTTGAACCTGGTAATTTACCCATGATCTTGATTGGAGAATCTTTCAGGGCATGCGTTGCAACCATACCGGTATCATTGGCATAAATTTCATCAAAACGCTGAATCAGGCTAGAAGCATCGACACCGAGATATTTGGCATAGGTGCGGTAATAGCCCTTGATAAAGGTCGCTTCAGGCAAGGATTTATAATCATCCTTTTCCAAGGCATTCAGGGTCTTTACCGGAATATTGAGTTCTTTGGCAACATCTTCAAGCTCACGTTGTTGATTAATACGAATCTTGCGTAAGTACTCGCCTGGACGCTGAACATTTCCTAACGCGTTTGGAGCTACGCTCGAATTATTCGAATCTGAATTAGGATTTACTTCCATACGGCCTCAGTACTGTACTGTAATTGCAAATAACGTTGGTATTCCGGGCTTTCAGGGAACAATGCACGTAATTGATTGACCAATACCTGCATGCCTAACTGATCGCCACTGGCACGCGCAGTGCGAATGCCAATCCAGAGCGCACGGGCACTCTGGTTTTTCTGCCCCACGCCACGTACAAACTGTTCATACATTTGAGTCGCGGCCGGGAACTGCTGGTTCAGATAAAAAATTTCTGCCAACTCTAACATTGATATATACGAAGCGCGATTAGCCTGTAGTGCCTGTTTGAATGATTTTTCAGCATTCACCAAATCACCCTGTTTCAGGTAAATCCGTCCCATATTTTCAAGGGCACGAAATCGCTGGTCATAACCTAAAGTTGCGCCGGCAATTTCGAACTGCTCGATCGCATCTTTATAGCGCTCAAGCTGATATAAATAGGTGCCGTAGTTATTTCGTGCCTGGGCATTTTTTGGATCTGCCGAAATTGCACGCTTGAAATAACCTTCGGCCTTTTCAAGATTAGGTTTGCTGCCTTCCTGCTGAAGCAGCACGCCCATCATCATATTGGCTTGCGAATCACGCGGATTAGTTTCCAGTGCCTGATCCAGCGCACGTTTAGCTGAATCCAGATCACCGTTTTTAAGATATTCAACCGCCAACTGAGTACGAACCTTGGTGGCTTTTTCCGGGTCCTTCTGACCCAGATCTGGCGTTTGACACGCAGTTAAAACCAAAGACCCACATACTACTGAAACCAAAGCAAGTTTAGATGTCAGATTACTCAATTGGCGACCTCTTGTTATCCTTGTGAGCGCATAATCTCGTTGGACTGCGCAATTTTCTTTTTCCACTGTTCCGCACGACGGGTACGGTCAGCGACTTGTCCTACCAGTTGTCCACACGCAGCGTCGATATCATCCCCACGTGTCTGACGAATCGTACACACAAAACCGGCATCAGACAAAGTTTTTTGGAAAGAAATAATCCGGTTACGGCTTGAACGGCCATATGGCGCATGCGGGAATGGGTTAAATGGAATCAGGTTAATCTTGCTTGGCAGATCTTTGAGCAGCTTGATCATCTGCTGAGCATGTTCAGGCTTGTCATTTACGCCATCCAGCATTACGTATTCGATGGTTACGTGCTTACGCGCACTTTCATTACCATCTTTAGTGATATAACGCTGACAAGCGGCAATAAGCTGCTCTAGCGGATATTTTTTATTGATTGGCACCAGTTCATTACGCAGTTCATCATTGGTTGCGTGTAATGAGATCGCCAAAGCCACATCAATATCTTGTGCCAACTGGTCAATTTTCGGCACGACACCAGACGTTGAAAGCGTCACGCGGCGTTTAGACATGCCATAAGCAAAATCGTCCAGCATAATGCGCATGGAATTTAATACAGCGTCATAGTTCAGCAATGGCTCGCCCATGCCCATCATCACCACATTGGTCACTGAACGCTCACGCTCAGCCACAGGCACTTCTTCCATATAGGAATAGTTGGCCATCCACAACTGACCGATGATTTCAGCTTGAGTCAGGTCACGCTGGAAACCTTGCTTACCGGTTGAACAGAATGAACAGTCCAGAGCACAGCCCACTTGTGAAGAAATACACAGGGTCTTACGTGAGCCAGTTTTGTCTTCTGCGGGAATCAGGACAGTTTCAACCAGAGAGCCGTCACCATCACCGACACGGAACACCCATTTACGGGTACCGTCTTTGGAATAGTTTTTATGCACCACTTCTGGCGCTTTAATTTCACAAATCTTTTCCAGTTTTTCACGCAGCTTGCTCGAGATATTGGTCATCTCGGCAAAATCAGTCACGAAATACTGATGAATCCATTTCATCACCTGACCGGCACGGAACTTCTTCTCGCCCATATCTTCGAAGAATTTTTCCATTTGCGGACGTGACATGCCTAGTAAGTTCACTTTTTCCACAGAATTTTGCTGTGCAGGAGTGGACGGAGATTGTTGCTGTGCATCAGAAACTGCTGATGTAGCGACCACTTCAGTACTCATGTGTATACCTAAACCATGTCTAAAGATGAAAGGAGAAGCTCAATATCTGAGCAAAGAATTATTCAGAGAATAAAAAAACCAGATAAGTATAATAACACTTATCTGGTTTGAATACTGCGTATTAACGAGTACGTGGAGCAATCTCAGTTTGCGCGAAGAAGTAGTTAATTTCGCGGTCAGCAGATGCTACAGAGTCAGAACCGTGAGCAGCGTTTTCGTCGATGCTTACAGCGAAGTCTGCACGGATTGTACCAGGAGCAGCTTCTTTAGGGTTAGTCGCGCCAAGGATGTCACGGTGAGCAAGAACAGCGTTTTCGCCTTCAAGAACTGAAACAACAACTGGGCCAGAAGTCATGAATGCAACTAGGTCACCGAAGAAACCACGTTCTTTGTGCTCAGCGTAGAAGCCTTCAGCTTCAGCTTGAGTCAGGTGTTTCATTTTAGTCGCAACGATTTTAAGACCTGCTTTTTCGAAACGAGCAAAGATGTCACCAATGTGGTTTTTAGCAACTGCGTCTGGTTTTACGATAGATAATGTACGTTCAATAGCCATGATTGGCTCCTTAAGTCAATTGTTGACATGAAAATTTGCCGCATTATACCGAATAATGGACTTTTTTCTGCCTTTAAACTGTAAAAAAATTGCTTTTTTCAATTGGCAATTAACGTGCTTCGTCAATCCATGCCATTTGAATGGCTTCCAGAAGCCCTTCGGTTGATTTGGTTGGTTCATCTTCAAAATCAGGAAGTGCACATACCCAGGCATGCAGGTCAGTAAAGCGAACCCATTGCGGATCCACGTCTGGATGCGCTTCATACAATTCAATCGCGATATCGAGGGTATCAGTCCAACGTAAACCCATGTCTATTCCTAAGCCTATTTACTGTGATGTAGTACTTTAGCAAATCTGCAAATTTCTGCGAGCTTTTGCCAGATCATCTCGTAATTTTTTACAACATGATATTAAAAAAAGGTGCCGTAAATACAATCATGGTCGCCACCAGAGCGCCCAATATGGCCCCTACCGCCACATCACTTGGATAATGCAGACCCAAGACCATTCTTGAGATTGCGACCAGAATGGCAAATGGCAACATTAAAAACAGCAAAAAAGGCACGATATAACCCAGTACGATTGTGACCATCACTGCATGCAAGGTATGTCCCGAAGGAAAACTAAAATGATCCAGCGGATGCTCACAGAGCCGAACAACCTGATGCACCTGATAAGGACGTGGCCGTACGGTCTTGGTTTTTAATAGTTTATAAATCAGGGTTCCAACCATACTGCCAAACACCAGATAAACAATCTGTAAGGTATACATCAGGCCCTGAATCAGCCAGACGGTAATCAGCATCAAATACCAGAATACGCCATTACCTAACCGGCTAATGATTTTAAAAAAAGCCGCAATGCGTTCTGAATGTGAAAAATGATTAAGATAAATACAGCCTTTTAAATCAATTTCTAAAAACTTTAATTTTGCATTCTGAAATTTCATTGTAGAGCTCTTATTGTTTTATGCCCTGCATTTCAGGTTTTGTACGACTGAAAAATAGAGCTTGTTCAAATTGACGCATGAGATAATCGCTATTCACCTTTTTTAGTTTCTTAATACCTGCATCCTTCTGTAATCGTTATAAATCGCCTAATTCAAACATCTAACAGATGAATTCTTACTACTATCCCAACCTACTCAGCCAACTTTTCCGATCATGTTGCAGCTGTAAACAAGTACATCCATGATCATTAGCGATCATTGCTCCACCGCTGGCCATCGCCTCCTGCACTATTCTAACCTTTCAATCCGACCTATCCCTGAACTGTTAATAGATAATTTATTTATACTGGTATTCAGTGAAATAAGTCTGAATTACCACATTCAATTCATTCTTTGAGAATAATTATCTAGCCTTTAACAAAACCTGAGAAGGATCGAATGTGCTTCGAGTATAGTGCAGTTATAGCGCCCAAGACTTTGGTGAAAATGTATCTGGAAGCCGCTTCTTGCCTTGCTCTTACTCAAAATTTGGTTATTTCAAAGCATTTAAAAGTTAAAGAGATATAACTATCCCTCTGTACACGACAAAAATAGATAACTCATTGAAATAATGTCATAATAATTGTTTTCTAACGACGAATACTATGACACATCTCAATGAGTTATATCTTATCTTAAACAAATATCTAAAATGGAACAAGTCACATTTAAAGTGCTTTGCGCTCATCATGCTTGTGATTATTTTAAAGCAAACATGTAATCTTTCTTCTGCATCTAAAGCCTTGCCCATCAAGTGCTTACCACAATCATTTTATCGACGTATGCAGCGCTTCTTTGCAGGTCAGTATTTTGATTATCGTCAAATTTCTCAGTTGATTTTCAATATGTTTTCATTCGACCAAGTGCAACTGACTTTAGATAGAACCAATTGGAAATGGGGAAAACGAAATATTAATATCCTGATGCTCGCAATCGTTTATCGTGGAATAGCGATACCTATCCTTTGGACATTGCTTAATAAACGTGGAAATTCAGATACGAAAGAGCGTATTGCTTTGATTCAACGCTTTATAGCCATTTTTGGTAAAGACCGTATTGTGAATGTGTTCGCAGACAGAGAGTTTATCGGTGAGCAGTGGTTTACATGGTTAATTGAACAAGACATCAACTTCTGCATTCGTGTTAAAAAAACTTCATTGTCACCAATCATTTAGGAAAGAATCATAAAATTAGTGATTTATTTCGCCATCTTAAAGTTGGTCAAATTGAATGTCGTAAACGACGGATTTTGGTTGGTCGGGTGAAACTATATATAAGTGCACTACAGTTAGAAAATGGAGAGCTTTTACTCGTCGTTTCTCCTCAGTTTAATGCCAATGCTATTCAGGATTATGCATTACGCTGGGAAATTGAAACCTTATTCAGTTGTCTCAAAGGACGCGGGTTTAATCTTGAAAATACGCGCTTGACAGACCCTAGACGAGTGAAAAAATTGATTGCGGTGTTAGCTATAAGCTTCTGTTGGTGTTACTTAACGGGTGAATGGCAACATGATCAAAAAAAAGCGATAAAAATAAAGAAGCATGGACGACTCTCAATGAGTTTATTTCGCTATGGTTTAGACTATGTTCAAATGGCGATTCAGCGTTTAATTGGTTTTGGGAAAAAAGAAGAGTTTAAGGAAATTTTGGCAATTTTAAGAAGGCAGAACCCTGATAGGATAAGGGTTCTGTGAAATTTGTCGTGTACAGAGTAACTATCCATACTTTTGATCAAGTATGAAATTAAGGTGTGACTGTTTTATGAATTGATTTATGGGAGCTGAATATTTCTTACATTATTAAACTTGCTGATGCTTTACGCCTGTTCTATCTGCCTTTTCAATTTCTTTACTATACTTCTGCTCAACTAATAACCGATTAAATACGTGATTCATGCCGATGGATTTAACTTATAAAATAGTTGCCATTTTGGGATATGATTTATTTTTTGAGATCACCTTTTATCCTCAAATTCCCAGTCAGGCAACAAAGCTACTCCAAACAATAAACATAAAATTGGAATTAAGACAGCTAACAATAAACTTAATGAAAACCAGCTAAATCCCCTATACATCACGATAAATAATCGTTTGGATTTGTTGCTATAAATTTTCGGTATTTTTAAATTCGACTCCACATTGCTCAAGCTCTTAATCACCTACTCCTACTTCAGTCCAAGCATAGATATGATTTTCCATATTAAAAATTCAGTTCGATCTTTCATCTTATCTTTTTATATTTATTTAAATTATTATTTGACTATATAAAAAACCCACTCTAGTGAGTGGGTTTTCGCAGTCAAATCAAATGATTCAAGAAATTAGTTTTTCTCTTTATCTATGATTTTGTTTGCTTGAATCCAAGGTATGAACGAGTACAAAACACTGTTTTGTACGAAGTGCAAGGAAGCAAAGCATTACTTTGAATGAAGCGCAAGGAATGAAAACCACTGTTTTCCTTTCTTTGAGGCACACAATTTTAACCAATGATGTTAGTCATTTTTACAAGACATAAAAAAGCCCCTGTTATAAAACAAGGGCTTTGTGACTCAGAAATTAGAACTTAGTTCTTTTCTTTGTCTACGATTTTGTTTGCTTGAATCCAAGGCATCATCGCACGCAGTTTAGCACCAGTTTGTTCGATACCGTGTGCAGCGTTTTGACGACGACGAGCAGTCATAGATGGGTAGTTCAACGCACCTTCCTGGATGAACATCTTCGCGTATTCACCAGATTGGATACGTTTAAGCGCATTACGCATTGCTTCACGAGACTGTTCGTTGATTACTTCAACGCCAGTTACGTATTCGCCGTATTCAGCATTGTTAGATACTGAGTAGTTCATGTCCGCGATACCGCCTTCGAACATCAAGTCAACGATCAGTTTAAGTTCGTGTAGACATTCGAAGTAAGCCATTTCAGGCGCATAACCAGCTTCAACCAGAGTTTCGAAGCCCATTTTAACCAGTTCAACAGCACCACCACAAAGAACTGCTTGCTCACCGAACAAGTCAGTTTCAGTTTCTTCACGGAAAGAAGTTTCGATGATACCAGTACGGCCGCCACCTACACCTGAAGCGTAAGAAAGCGCAACATTACGAGCATTACCAGAAGCATCTTGGTGGATCGCGATTAAGTCAGGAACACCTGAACCACGTTGGTATTCAGAACGTACAGTGTGACCAGGAGCTTTAGGCGCAACCATGATTACATCTAGGTCTTTACGTGGAACAACTTGGTTATAAAGAACAGAGAAACCATGAGCAAATGCAAGAGTCGCGCCTTCTTTGATGTTTGGCTCGATCACGTCGCGGTAAAGTTGAGCTTGGAACTCATCTGGAGTCAAGATCATTACTACGTCAGCTTGAGCTACAGCAGCAGGAACTTCAGCAACTTTAAGACCAGCGTTTTCAGCTTTTTTCCAAGAAGTAGAATTCGCGCGTAGACCAACAGTTACGTCAACGCCAGAATCTTTAAGGTTAAGCGCGTGTGCGTGACCTTGTGAACCGTAACCAATGATTGCTACTTTCTTAGATTGGATAATAGATAAGTCGCAGTCTTTATCGTAAAAAATTTGCATTGCTGTCTCCGCTTAAATGCTTGTGTGTCCGTTTCATCAGGCAATGATCCTTGATCACATTGCCTGAAGCCCCCTTCTTATTAGAATGAGGAAATAATTTAGAAAATTTAGATGGTTAGTACTTTTTCGCCGCGTGCGATACCTGATACGCCTGAACGCACCACTTCCAGAATCGTGTTTTCCGCTAATGCATCAATAAAACCGTCGATTTTCTCAGTCGTACCCGCGATTTGAATCGTGTAAGTTGTTGGCGTTACGTCAACCACCTGACCACGGAAAATATCGGTCGTACGTTTGATTTCATCACGGGTTGCGCCTAAAGCTTTCACTTTGATCAACATCAATTCACGTTCAATATGCGCACCTTCAGACAGATCCACCACTTTAACCACTTCTACCAGCTTGTTCAGCTGCTTAGTGATCTGTTCGATCTTGTGATCATCACCATAAGTCGTCAAAGTCAGACGTGAAAGTGTTGGGTCTTCAGTTGGCGCAACGTTCAATGTTTCAATGTTGTAGCCGCGTTGTGAGAATAAACCTACCAAGCGAGAAAGCGCGCCTGCTTCGTTTTCTACGAGTACAGAGATAATATGTCTCATTTCGTGCGCTCCCCTTTTGCTAACCACATATCCTGCATCGATTGACCCGCAACCAGCATTGGATATACGTGTTCTGTACGGTCAACCATTACGTTAATAAATACGCACTTGTCATTGATCGCCATCGCTTCTTCAAGCTTAGACTCAAGCTCGTCTGCATGGTCAATCTGAATACCTACATGACCATAAGCTTCCATCAATTTTGCAAAGTCAGGTAAAGACTCTACATAAGAGCTAGAGTGACGGCCTTCGTAGTTCATGTCTTGCCACTGTTTCACCATACCCAGGGCACGGTTGTTCAGGCATAGAATTTTAACGTTCAAGCCATATTGCTTACAGGTAGAAAGTTCCTGGATACACATCTGAATAGACGCTTCACCAGTAATACAAACCACTTGCTGATCTGGGAATGCAAGCTTAGCCGCCATTGCATATGGCAGACCCACACCCATGGTACCTAGACCACCAGAGTTGATCCATTGACGAGGACGCTTGTAGCGATAATGCAATGCACCGAACATCTGATGCTGACCAACGTCAGAGGTAATGATCGCTTCGCCATTGGTGACTTTGTCTAGAGCACGAACCACTTGCTGAGGCTTCATCGAACCATCAGTCGGTACATCGAACTTCAAGCCATGAACCTGACGCCATTCATCAATCTGTTTCCACCATGCCGCAATCGCTTCAGGATTTGGCTTGGACACATTCATTTGCTTCAACTGGTTCAGCATTTCGTTCAGCACAGGTTCTACTGCACCCACGATTGGAATGTGCGCCATGATGGTTTTAGAAATGGTCGCCGGATCGATGTCAATGTGAATGACTTTCGCATTCGGGCAGAATTTCGCCGGGTTATTGGTTACACGGTCATCGAAACGCGCGCCTACACACAGAATCACGTCTGCATTGTGCATGGTCATGTTGGCTTCGTAAGTTCCGTGCATACCCAACATGCCGATGAATTGTGGATCATCGCCCGGGAATGCACCAAGGCCCATCAGGGTATTGGTAACCGGGTAACCCAATAGATGTGCAAGCTCAGTTAATTGTGCTGAAGCATTGCCCTGAACCACGCCGCCGCCTGAGTAAATCACTGGGCGTTTCGCATGAATCAGTTCATCAATCGCTTTACGGATTTGACCTGAGTGACCACGATATGGTGGTTGATACGAACGCATCTTCACTTTTTCAGGATATTCGTAAGCAAATTTCTCTGCCGGGTTAGTTGCATCTTTAGGAATATCAACAACCACCGGACCTGGACGGCCAGATGACGCGATATAGAATGCTTTTTTGATAATTGCCGGAATTTCGCTGGCATGGCGAACCTGGAAGCTGTGCTTAACGATTGGGCGAGAAATACCGACCATATCAGTTTCTTGGAACGCATCCTCACCGATCAAATGGCTTGCAACCTGACCAGACAGGATCACCATTGGAATGGAATCCATATAAGCTGTTGCAATTGGAGTTACGGTATTGGTTGCGCCCGGACCTGATGTCACAAGCACGACACCAGTTTTACCTGTTACGCGCGAGTATGCATCTGCCATATGGCCGGCAGCCTGTTCGTGACGTACGAGGTAATGATTAATTTTGTCTTGTTGAAATAGCGCGTCGTAGATATGTAGAACTGCGCCGCCTGGATATCCAAAAACATGTTCAACGCCTTCATCCGCTAATGCGCGAACGAGCATTTCACCACCAGATAAAAGTTCCAACGTGATTCACCCTAATATTATTCACTGCACAAATGGGAGGCATTTGCAGTGTTCATTCATTAACTGTCTGCACTGTTATAGCACATAAATTTCATAGTTTTCATAGCAATAGGAAAAAAAATCTGGTCTCTTTACTGTTCGAGCAATACAAGACCTAAAACATGTTGGGATAAACATATTTTGCTTAGCTTTGTTCAATTTCTCGGCTAGAGAAATCGCCCACTGCATGAAATGACACTTGTTCGAAGGGTGATCGATCTAAGGCATATAAAACTACTGCAGCATTCTTGTGTTTTCAGTCTGTAAAGTCAAGTTTAAAAAACAGGCTATTATTGTTTATACGTCTAAAATTTGCTGCTTTTACAGACAATTTCGACTTTAACTCTAGTTTTTAGCTTTAAAATTTTAATTTAAATCAATAAATTTCATATACTTAAAACTTTAATTTTATAAATTTTTAATATGTCTTATATAAAAAAATTGAATGAATTTTTAAGAAATTCAATGCAACTGTTTATAAATAAATTTCTTTTTATATAAAATTACTCTTTTTTAGCATTAGCTTGAAACATAAAACCACTACTGATCACAAAATTAATTGAATAGGACTTACGCACTATTATTTATAGATTCTCTGTGGTAGCAGATGATTTTTATCGAGAATAAAGTCATCAATGAAGTTTTTGATAACTGGTCTAAATAATTTCTTCTGCCAACGATATACATTTTCAAAGATCCGCTCAAACTGGTTCTTTTGTATCTCAACGTAGGCCATCAAGGCTGAAAAAATATGATTCAAAATCAGTTTAGATCGTCTTACTTGAAACTTTTCAATATGACAAACCTGTTTAATCACCCGGTGATATTGCTCTATTTTCCAATGACTTGAATGTAATTCATGAAAACCCTCAAAGGACAATAAATCATCTTCATCTTGATGCACAATATAAAACCTCTGCTGTTCTTTTAACTGAGTCTTGGCGAATTCAAACATGAGGTGCGACAGTTTGAAAAGTCTTATGATAATCAACAAGCTGAGCAAATTTCTCTAATGGTGTAAGCCAATCTAACGCTTTTCTAGGACGAGTATTCAGTGACATGGCAACTTGATTTAAATAATGCTGATCTGCCTGATTTAAATCAATCCCTTTAGGTAAATATTGCCTAATTAAACCATTCATATTTTCGCATGTGCCTTTTTGCCAGGGTGAATGTGGGTCACAGAAATATACATCTATGCCTAAATCTTCTTCAAGTATTTTATGTTCTGCCATCTCGCGTCCACGGTCATAGGTCAACGTTTTACGCAGTTCTGCAGGTAAATATTTCAGAGCTTCAGTTAAAGCCTTGCGCACTGATTCTGCCTTTGCATCAGGTAATGTTGCCAAGATACAGAGCCGTGTATTTCGTTCAATAAGTGTTGCTATCGAACTTTTATTGTCTTTACCTTTAATTAAATCAGCTTCCCAATGACCCGGTATTTTTCTTTCTTGAACTTCGGCTGGGCGCTCATGAATAGTTTTAATATCCTGTAATATAGAATCTTTTTTAGGTTCACCGTTAGCTTTTCGCTTTTTATTTTCATGACGCAGACAGGATAATAAGTCTTTTTTCAACTCACCCTTTGGTAATGCGCGTATCGTTGAATAAATCGTTGTATGGCTTACATTCATTGTTTGATCCAAATCAGGAAATGTCTTTAAACGCTTTGCTATTTGCTGAGGAGACCATAAACAACGGATCGCTTCAACAATAAATTTCCAGAGGATTGAATCGATTTTGAGTTTTCTGTGACCACGTCTACGTCTAGCGAAGGTGTTATCAGAAGCATATCGAGCTTGATAAACGTCATTGATGCTATTTCTTTTAAGCTCACGATAGATCGTACTAGGATGTCTTTTAATGAGTTCAGCAAATTTTCTGGCTGAAAAGCCTTCTTTTCTTGACTCAAGCATTAATGCAGTACGATCTTCAAAGTTAAGATGATGGTATGACAATTTTATATACTCCATAAACCCTTTAAATTAATTAGGTGGTTTATGTCGCACTTCAAGTTTTACTCTGCCCTTAAATAATTGTACAAAGCCAAAATCTTTGAGCCAGACCACTTGACCCTGATGGAAATCTGGCAATAAACGCAGTTGAAACCATTGTCCTTTTTCTGGGGAAACCTTACGGTTACAGTCGATACCAAACATAAATCGAATACCATATTTTCTTATGGTTTTTAGATTTCCAGTCGATGAATACCAACTATCACCTGTAATAAATTGAATCTTTGCACCCCAACTGAGTACTTCACTTAACATATCCATAAAGTAATCATTCTTGGTTTTACTTTCAGATTTGTCATAAATTCGGAAATTAATTGGAATATTTTGACCATTTTGATCTGTCGCATACAAGGTAATGAGATTAATACCCTTGACGGATCGGTGGTGTTTGCCTGACCAAAAATAGCTAACCAAGTCCATATGTTGACTATATGGTTTATCTAAAACAGTATCATCAATACTGACTATAAGTTTATTATTATCAATATGTTGAATTGATTCTTGATATAGGTCGTGAGGTGTGTAGTCTTCACGCTCTAGAAAGCGATTTACACTATCATGCGAGATATTATAAGTCTCGGCAAGTTGTGTGCAGCTAATAGAGTTCGGTTCTGTCATGAGAAAGCCCATATAAATGGGTAATGTACAAGTTGCTGTAGAAGCATGTTTAATTCGTCTAATCACAGATACTTTATAAAGTATTTTAATACTTTTTTGAATCCGTCAATGCGTAAGTCCTATTGAATTAAAAATCATCTTATGGCAAAAAACTCTCTACAATAAAAACTCTATTTAACCGCTTGAAATTTTCAGGACTTTTACTGATGAAAAGATCTTTCCTGACCGCATTAAATTTTGCTACTACGCTTGTTTTAGGTGTAGCGAGCAGCTCTGCTTTAGCGATTGAATATTATAAATGGGTAGATGCCAAAGGCGTGACTCACTACACTAAAACCCCGCCTCCTAAAAATGCCAAGCACAAAAGCAAAGTAGAAACCTATGGCTGGACCAATTCCGCGCCTACACCATCAAGAACAACCGAAAATGAGAACCAGACCGAAACGGGTAACTCAAATTCATCTGCACCTGTGCCTGTCGTTTCTGAAAATGAGCAGCAACAGCGTGAAGCCAATGAAGCTTTACAACGTGGTCAGTCTGAGCGTGTAGCTTTCTAATCATACTCGTCTGTCAATTTAGATTTTTCCTGCAGAATCCCATCCGCAAAATTCACTATAAGTGCATTTTGCGCTATGCTGTGCCTCATAATTTTTTAACCGTTCTCTTGTATTACGTATATGACTACTCACATTGACTCAGAATACCAAGCCAGTGCGATTGAGCCTCAAGTCCAACAGGACTGGGAATCTCGCAAAGCCTTTAAAGTTGCCGACACTATAGAAGGTCCACGTCGTTATATCCTCTCGATGTTCCCTTACCCAAGTGGCAAACTGCATATGGGTCATGTGCGTAACTATACTATTGGTGATGTAATCAGTCGTTTCCACCGTTTAAAAGGTGAAACTGTATTACAACCAATGGGCTGGGATGCTTTCGGTCTTCCTGCAGAAAACGCTGCTATTGCACACCAGGTCGCTCCTGCAAAATGGACGTTCGAAAATATTGATTACATGCGTAATCAGTTGAAGAAACTTGGCCTGTCTGTAGATTGGGATCGTGAATTCGCAACCTGCACACCAGAATACTATCGCTGGGAACAATGGCTATTCGTTCAGCTTTATAAAAAAGGCCTGATCTACCGTAAACTTTCTACAGTCAACTGGGACCCAGTAGACCAGACCGTTCTTGCCAATGAACAGGTTGAAAATGGTCGCGGCTGGCGTTCAGGTGCATTGGTTGAAAAACGTGATATCCCAATGTACTACTTCCGCATTACTGACTATGCGCAAGAATTATTGGATGACTTAGACACACTCAAAGACGGTTGGCCACAACAAGTCTTGACCATGCAACGTAACTGGATTGGTCGCTCACAAGGGATGGACATTACCTTCCCTTCAGCGAATCCAGACATCTATGCAGATGGTTTAACAGTATTCACCACACGTGCTGACACTTTAATGGGTGTAACTTATGTTGCAGTTGCAGCAGAACATCCAATGGCATTGAAAGCAGCAGAAAATAATCCTGAGCTTCAAGCATTCATTGAAGAATGCCGTATGGGTTCTGTGGCAGAAGCGGATCTAGCGACTGCCGAGAAGAAAGGCATGGCAACAGGTCTTTCTGTAAAGCACCCTGTAACAGGTGAAGAAGTTCCTGTTTGGATTGCAAACTATGTATTGATGTCTTATGGTTCAGGTGCGGTGATGGCGGTGCCTTCACACGATGAACGTGACTTCGAATTTGCCAATAAATATGGCTTAACCATCAAGCAAGTGATTGATGCCAAAGGTGCTGATGATAGCGAGTTTGATGCAAAACAATGGCAAGAATGGTACGGTTCTAAAGAAGGTAAACTGGTTAATTCAGGTGAATTTGATGGTTTAGATTTCCAAGGCGCATTTGATGCTTTCTTGGCAAAACTAGAACCACAAGGTCTTGCCAACGTGAAAGTTCAATTCCGTTTACGTGACTGGGGTGTTTCTCGTCAACGTTATTGGGGTTGTCCAATTCCAATGATCAACTGTGACACGTGTGGTCAAGTTCCAGTGCCTGAAGACCAGCTTCCTGTTGTACTGCCAACTGACGTGGTTCCAGATGGTTCAGGTAACCCACTGAACAAAATGCCTGAATTCTACGAAACCACTTGTCCTTGCTGTGGTGGCGATGCGCGTCGTGAAACAGACACGCTAGACACATTCGTAGAATCTTCTTGGTACTATGCACGTTATGCATCTCCAGACTTTACCGATGGCATGGTGAAACCTGAAGCGGGTCAAACCTGGCTTCCTGTCAATCAATACATCGGTGGTGTTGAACACGCGATTCTACATTTGCTTTATGCACGTTTCTTCCACAAATTGATGCGTGATGAAGGTGTGGTACAAGGTAACGAACCGTTCACTAACTTGTTAACCCAAGGTATGGTGCTTGCTGATACGTATTACCGCGAAGCGGAATCAGGTAAGAAAACATGGTTCAACCCTGCGGACATCGAGCTTGAAAAAGACGAAAAAGGTCGTATCACTTCTGCGAAATACAAAGAAGATGGTCAAGACGTTGTCGTTGGCGGTCAAGAGAAGATGTCGAAATCGAAAAACAACGGGATCGACCCGCAAGCGATTATTGACCAATACGGCGCAGATACTGCACGTGTGTTCATGATGTTTGCTGCACCACCTGATCAATCACTTGAATGGTCTGATGCCGGTGTTGAAGGTGCAAACCGCTTCCTGAAACGTGTATGGCGTTTGGCAACAGGTTTCCTTGAAAAAGGTAATACTGCGACTGAATTCGATAAAGCCGCTCTTTCTACAGCTGCGCAAGACTTACGCCGTAAGACTCACGAAACCATCCAGAAAGTGGGTGATGACATCGAACGTCGTCACGCATTCAACACTGCGATTGCAGCAATGATGGAACTGTTAAATGCGAACAACAAGTTTGAAGCGAAAGATGATAATGACGTTGCTGTAGCACGTGAATCGATCACTACGCTTTTAATTTTACTTGCGCCATTTGCACCACATTTAAGTCAGACTTTATTGGCTCAGTTTGGAATCGAGTTAACTCAAGCGCAGTTCCCACAAGTGGATGAATCTGCATTGACTCGTAATACCCAAACCATCGTGGTTCAGGTCAACGGTAAACTTCGTGGCAAACTTGAAGTGTCTGTGGATGCATCTAAAGATGACATTCTTGCGCAAGCGAAAGCCTTGCCTGAAGTTCAACAATTCCTGACTGGTCCAACCAAGAAAGAAATTGTGGTGCCGAATAAGCTAGTGAACTTGGTGGTTTAATTTAATCCCCCTAAATCCCCCTTTGCAAAAGAGGGACTTCCCACTTCAAATAAAAAATGAAGTCTCCTCCCTTTTTTAAAGGGAGGTCGGGAGGGATTAAATTTAACCTATCCTTAACCATCTCCTTGTAGGAGAGGGAAATTCCTTCTCCCTTTGGAAGAAGGTTAGGATGAGGGAAAGGATTTCACAATTCCAAACAAAGCCCGTTGCCAGCCAACGGGCTTTGACTTTACAATCCGGTTCAGGATTTCAAATATTTCCCTGAGGGAAAAAGAGGATACTCATGCATTTAGGCAAACGTTTAGCAGCAATTGTTTTAACTTGTGGTCTAAGTGCAGGCCTCGTTGGCTGTGGCTTTCATTTAAAAGGAACCAATCCGAGTTCCGCACCTGTAGCTTACTCAGTCATGAGTCTGGCCTTGCCTGACAATACTGAAGATCTTCAGGAAAAACTAGCCGTTTATCTGGGTGCTGCCGGAGTACAGCTGAGTAATGCACCTAATGCTTATGTCTTACGTGTCCTAGATTACACCCCTCGCCGTCTAGAATTGAATGGCAAACTGGTAGAAACCTTATTGCGTCTGAATGTTACTTTCCGAATTGAAGATGCACAAGGCAATCCGGTGACTGAACCTCGTACAGTAATCGCGACCCGTACCTATCAATATGATATTGAAACCGTGAATACGGATGACCAGGAACAAAAATTCTTAAATCAGGTCCTGATTGATGATGTGGCCCAGCAGATTGCCCGTCAAATTTCATCGAATCGTTTGCCATTGGCAAAACCAGAAACTTCGACTCAACCAGCCAAATAAGACGACCCAATGAAACTTGATTACCTCCAGGCATTAAAACGTGTCAATGAAGCTCGCGGTGCCTGGGTGTTGCATGGTCAGGAACCTTTGCTGGAACAGAATCTGGTAGATGCCTTTCGTAGCAGCTGGCAAAGCCGTGAAGTTGAACGCCAGCGTTATGATATTAGCTCTGCCTCTGACTGGAAAAATGTCTTCAATGCTTTAAACAGCCTGTCATTATTTTCTAGCCAATTGGCAATTGAAGTGCATGGCAATATCAAACCTGATGCCAGCGGTCTCAAACTGTTAAAAAACTATCTGCAACAGGACAGTGATAACCTGCTGTTGGTGGTCATGCCGAAGCAGGATTCCAGCAGTCTGAAATCCAGCTTTTTCCAGACCATTGATGCCAATGGCGTGAATGTATCACTGGTAGCGAACTACCCAAAAGATCGTCAACAGATCCTCGGGATTGAAGCGGAAAAACTGGGAATTAAGCTGGCCAATGATGCCTGGCAATGGTTAGAGCAGCATCATGAACACAATTTACTAGCTGCCAAAAATAGCCTGATGCGAGTGGCGGATACCTTTGCTGAAGTAGATATTATCCAGATTGACCATCTGTATGCCTGCTTGCAGGACCAGTCCCGTTACAACACCTATGACCTGAGTGATGCCCTGCTCAATGGGAATCTAGCGCAATCAATTAAGATTTTCCAGTATCTGATTGCATCAGGCGAGCCAATGAGCCTGATTTTGTGGAGTATCAGCAAAGAAATGCGTCTATTGATGCAATTATTTGAACAGCCACAAAATGCCTTACAAATCGGTATCTGGAAGACTAAAGTGAGCTTATATCAGCAAGCCTTGCGTCGTTTAAGTCCACAGCGCTTTTTAAACTGGCCTCAGCTTTTGATCCGGATCGACGCTGCAATCAAAGGGATGTCCAGAGAGAACCCTGAACATCTGATCTTGCAGGCCATTGCTGAAATGTGTGGTCAAAGCTTGTTTACATCCCCGAGTGCCTAACTAAAGAAACGCGCGAACCAGCCTTTGCCTTTTTTCTTTTCCTGTGTTCGCAGATAACTCAACATATTGTCCCGTACTGCTTCGACATAATCCTGATCATCGTGCTGAATATGGTTGATGAGCCATTTGGACAGAAGACAATGCAAATCTTTTTCAATGGACTGACCTTGCTCAAACTTCAGGCGATAATCATTTAATTTTTTGACAAATAATTCATGTATACCGCGATGTGAAGTCAAATATTGATAACTCACCTGTTCCAGCAGGTTTTCTTCAAAGCTGAAATGTGACTGGGTATAGTCGATTAAATCGTCTAAAACCTCCCTGATTTTATCGCGATCTCCGGTACTTTTGACCTGCTCTAAAGCATTTATATAGTCCAGAATCTAGCGATGTTGATGATCAATCACCTCAATTCCAATATTGTAACTTTCATTCCATCTATGAACCTCATCAATTTTCTTAGTAAAGTCGTATTATTTTTTCGCTCATTAGCAGCATTATGGCGTATTTTTATCAGCAGTTTAGTGGCCAGGTTTTTGCATGTAGTCTATCTAAGACGTACTTTATACTCCCATGAAGTTTTAATTGATTAATCATATGATCAATATTTTTCAGATAACTAAATCGTATAAAATTTCATCTAAAAAAGATGATTTTAATAGGAGTAGTTCAATGAATCCCTTATATAAAATCAGGTTTTATCTTATATGTTTTTTTAAACCAGGCAGTGGAAAATAGTTCTCATTTTAAATAAAAAAAATTCACGTTTTATCCTAATTTCGCTTTTATAATCAACTGTTATCCTACGACCCAAATCTGAATCCATATGCCAAAAATAAAACCTACGAAACTCATTATGGCGATTGTAATTGCCATCCTGGTGGCAGCCACTGCCTGGTATTTTCTGAAACCTAAAGAGCAGCAGCCACAATACATTACAGCTGAAGTGACCCAAGGGGATATCGAAAATTCGGTACTGGCAACTGGTGTACTTGAAGCCACCAAAATGGTCAGTGTCGGTGCCCAGGTTTCGGGTCAGGTTAAAAAAATGTATGTGCAACTTGGCGATCAGGTCAAACAAGGCCAACTGATTGCCCGAATTGACTCTGTTCGTCAGGAAAATGATTTAAAGACTGCTGAAGCCAGTATTAAAAACCAGATGGCACAGCTTGCCGTGAAACAGGCCAACCTCGCTAAGGTGGAAGCCGAGTATAAGCGTCAGCAAGCCATGTATGCCCAAGATGCAACCTCGCGTTCAGAACTAGAATCTGCATTAGCCAGCTACAAAACCGCTCAGGCAGATATCACCGCGATTAATGCACAGATCGAACAGTCACGTTTAACTCTAGCCACTGCGAAAGAAGATCTCGGTTATACCCAAATTGTGGCGCCAATGGACGGAACCATTGTAGCGATCGTGACTGAAGAAGGTCAGACTGTAAACGCCAATCAAAGTGCACCAACGATTGTGAAACTGGCGCAGCTGGATACCATGACCATTAAAGCGGAAATTTCTGAAGCCGATGTGATGAAAGTTCAGGAAGGTCAAAGTGTTTACTTCACCACTTTAGGTGACAGTGAAACCAAACACTATGCAACATTACGTCAAGTTGAACCTGCACCGGACTCGATCAATACCGAAAGCAACAGCACATCGACTTCATCATCAAGTACTGCGGTGTATTACAACGCCCTATTTGATGTACCGAATGAAGATGGTAAATTACGTATTGATATGACTGCTCAGGTCTACATCATTTTAGATGAAGCGAAAAATGTGCTGACTATTCCTGCCGCAGCGGTGCAAACCTCAAACCGTCCGCAGCGCCGTGCACAAAGTCCCGATAGCGATAAAACACAAGCCAATAATGCTGCCGCTCCTGCTGATGCGAAACAAGGTGAAAATAAAACGGATCGACCTAAACGCTTAGAACTCACTGAAGCAGAAAAAGCCTTGGTTAAACAAGGAAAAGCAACTGTATCGATGGTTCGTGTATTACAAGCAGATGGTTCTGCAAAACCTCAACCTGTATTAATTGGTCTGAATAACCGCGTCACAGCTCAAGTCATCCGCGGCTTAAATCAAGGCGATAAAGTGGTGATTGCAGATGGTTCAGATACTTCAAATGATTCAGCTAAACGCAGCAATCGTGGTGGTGCTGGCGGCCCAATGAGAATGTAATTATGAGTCAAAATCAAACACCTCTACTTGAGGTTAAGAATCTGACTCGTGAATTCCCCGCCGGTGAAAGCACTGTTCAGATTCTTAAAGGGATTAATCTTGAGATTTATCCCGGTGAATTAGTGGCAATCGTAGGTCAGTCGGGTTCAGGTAAATCAACCTTAATGAATATTTTAGGTTGCTTGGACAAACCCACCAACGGTAGCTACAAAGTTAAAGGACGTGAAACCCGCGAGCTTGAGCCTGATGAATTAGCTCAATTGCGTCGTGAGTATTTCGGCTTTATTTTCCAGCGCTATCACTTATTGGGTGATTTAAATGCTACGGGCAACGTTGAAGTACCCGCAATTTATGCCGGTGCCGATGCGACCGAGCGTAATGCTCGTGCCAAGCAATTACTGACCGATCTAGGACTGGGAGACAAAACCCAAAACCGTCCGAGCCAACTGTCTGGTGGTCAGCAACAACGTGTATCGATTGCTCGTGCCTTAATGAATGGTGGTGATGTGATCTTGGCCGATGAACCCACCGGGGCATTGGACAAAAACAGTGGTATTGAGGTCATGCGCATTTTGCGTGAACTGAATGCCAAAGGTCATACCATTATTTTGGTTACCCATGATCATAACGTTGCTAAAAATGCCACGCGCATTATCGAAATTTCAGACGGGAATATCATTTCAGACAAACCGAATGTGCCTGAAGTTGATGATGGTTTCGAGAAAGAAAATCTGGTTCGAAATGAACAAAAGAAAATCTCGAGCTGGCGTTCTGCAGTAGACCGTCTCGGTGAAGCTTTCCGTATGGCCTTATTGGCCATGAATGCACACCGGATGCGGACCTTCCTGACCATGCTCGGCATCATTATCGGGATCGCGTCGGTGGTTTCAGTCGTTGCCCTCGGTAATGGCTCACAAAAGCAGATTCTGGAAAATATCAGCAGTCTTGGGACCAATACCATTACCGTGTTCCAAGGCCGGGGCTTTGGGGATAATTCCCGAACTGCACAAGTGAAAACCTTGATTCCTGATGATGCTACTGCCCTATCGGAACAACCTTATGTCGATGGTGTCAGTCCATCGGTCAACAGTAGTGTCACCGGACGCTTCAAAGAGATCGAAGCATCGACCACGGTCAACGGTGTCAGTGAAGACTTCTTCTATGTCAAAGGTATGAACTTCGAGTCAGGTCAGCCCTTTGATAAAGAAAGTGTGACCGAACAAGCTCAGGACGTGGTGATTGATAGCAATACCAAAAACACTTTCTTTGCGGATGGCACTAATCCTGTCGGTCAAGTCATTCTATTGGGTAGTGTACCGAGTCGGGTGATTGGCGTCATTGAAGAACAAAAAAGCATGATGGGCAACTCAGACAGCCTGAATGTGTATTTGCCTTATTCAACCGTCATGAGCCGTATGCTGGGACAATCCAATGTACGCAGTATCATTGTGCGTATTAAAGATGAATACCCAAGTGCGGCTGCGGAAAATGCCATTTTAAGCCTATTGGTACAACGCCATGGTGCTCAAGATGTGTTTACGCAAAACTCCGACAGTATTCGTGAAACCATTCAAGAAACCACTCAGACCATGACGCTTCTGGTTTCGGCTATCGCCGTCATTTCCCTAGTGGTCGGTGGTATTGGTGTGATGAACATTATGCTGGTTTCGGTGACTGAACGTACGCAAGAAATCGGGGTACGGATGGCGGTCGGTGCGCGCCAAAGTGACATTCTGCAGCAATTCCTGATTGAAGCTGTTCTGGTTTGTATTCTGGGCGGTATCTTAGGCGTATTGCTGTCACTCGGTATCGGTCAGCTGATTACCCATTTTGCTGAAGGAACCTTCCAGATGGCATACTCAACCACATCGATTGTCGCGGCCTTTGTCTGCTCAAGTCTGATCGGTATTGTGTTCGGCTTTATCCCGGCACGTAATGCAGCCCGTTTGAATCCGGTCGATGCACTTTCTCGAGAATAAGGAATCTGATATGCATACTCTTACCAAACTTGCCAGTGCCCTGATTCTAGGGAGTTCATTGGTCGGCTGTGCGGCCGTGGTGAAAACGCCGTATGAACAACCTGCTGTACAGGTACCTAATAACTTTCAAAACAGTAAAGCTGTAAGTCAGCAAATTCATGCTGATATTCTCGCAGATCAATGGTGGACTCTATTTAAAGATCCCCAATTAAATAGTCTGGTGAATGACGTACTGGCAGCCAATAGTGATCTGGCCGTGGCCGGGATCAATTTGCAGCAAGCCCGTATTCAAGCCAGACAGACACAAAGCCAGCAAGGTGTACGTATCAGTGATGCTGGTTTAACCACACGTAGAAGCTTTGATCTGGAAGATGGCAGCAGTTCATCCGGTTTTGGGGTTAATTTCCCTGGCTTAAGCTATGAACTGGATCTGTTCGGTAAACTGGCCAATCAGACTGAAGCAGCGCGTTGGGAGGCCCTGGCATCTGAAGAGGACTTACAGGCGACTGCACAAAGTCTGATTGGTACGACTGCTCAACTGTACTGGCAGCTGGGTTATCTAAATGAACGTTATAGCGTGGTTCAACAAAACCTGGCGACTGCACAGCGTACGTATGATCTGGTCAATGTCCAGTATCGTGCCGGTGCAGTGTCTGGTCTCGATCTGACTCAAGCTGAACAGGCCATTCAAAGCCAGCAAGCGACCTTAAGCCAAATTGAACAGCAGCGTGTGGAAACACGTACGGCACTGGCAGTACTCATGAATATGCCTGTGCAACAGCTTTCGATTCAGGAACCTCAACGTTTACCGAATATTGCCTTACCGTCGATTGAAGCTGGCTTGCCTGCTAGCCTTCTCTCCCGCCGTCCTGACTTGAGAGCCACTGAACTGCGTTTGCGTAAAGCCTTGGCCAACAAGGATGCCAACAAGGCCAGTTATTATCCTTCGATCAGCCTGACTGGCAGCCTAAGTACTGGCGTAGGCACCAGTTCATCATTGTCAGATGCACTTAAAAATCCGGTGGCGACCTTAGGCGCAGGACTCAGCCTGCCATTCCTGCAATGGAATGATATGAAACGTGATTTACAGGTGAATGAACTGGAATACGAAAAGGCAATTATCCAGTATCGTCAGACCATGTACGAAGCTTTTGCCGATGTAGAGAATGCCCTGTCTAATCGCACTGAACTCACCAAACAGGTTGCGTTACAACAACGTAATGTTGAACTGGCTGAACGTACAGAACGTTTGACTGAAGTGCGTTATCGTAATGGTGCAGTGGCATTGAAAAATCTGCTGGATGCACAAGAGACTACACGTAATGCCCGTCTGTCTTTGGTGCAAACCCGACAAAGCCAATACAATGCTTATGTGACCCTGATGCAAGCTTTGGGGGGTAGCCCGATCAAGCAACTGCCTTAAGCAATACATTTAACTCAATAAAAAACCGCTGTTAGTCAGCGGCTTTTTTTGAAGTTTACATATGCAGATAAGCATTTACATTGTTGAGCTGTTCAATAGAAGGCTCATGTCCTAACAGACTGCCTTTTTCCAGCCATTGACGGGCAATTGCAATATCACGTTCTACACCAATGCCTTTGGTATATAAGCACCCCAGATGACTATAAGCATCGGCATTCACCTGCGCAGCCGCTTTACGATAGCACTGGATTGCCTGATCCAAATTGGCTTCAATACCAATTCCTTGTTCCAAAGCTTCACCTAAAGCATTTAGTGCGAGACCATTATGCTGGCTCGCAGCCTGTTGCAGATACTTCAGTCCTAAAGCCGTATCTTGCTCCACCTTCTTGCCCTTTAAATGCATCATGCCCAATTCGGCCTGTGCTTGTGCATTTCCCAATTGAGCTGCCTGATGCAGATAACGTTTGGCCTGTTCCTCATTCACTGCAAAGACTGGATAAAAATCACTATAAGCCTGATACAAATACCAGGCAGCCTTACTTGAACCTTTCGCCACCGCCTGATTCAAATATTGAATTGCTTTTTCTCGTGTCGGTAGTGGATATTCAGGCAAGCCATAAAAACGTCCCACTATATAAATCAGATCAGCTTCAGACTGTGCTGCAAGTTGCTCTTGCTGTGCGATTGCCTGAATCATTTGGGTAGCTTTAGTCGTATCTTTGGCTACCCCCACTCCGTTTAAATAGCAGAGTGCCCGACCCATATGACTAAATCGATGACCAGGATCGCTTTGCAAGGCATGTTGATAGAGTTCAAATGCTTTCTCCGGTTCATGTGCGACCAGATAGGATTCAAAATATAGTGCGGCAATCAGACTCAAGGCCTGAGGATGCTGAGTTTGTGCTGCTTCAGACCAGTAACGAAATGCCATGGTTTCATTTTTTTGCACATACCAACCATGAAAATAGGCCAGACCGATCAGAGTTTTGGCCTGTGCATCTTTATGTTCTTTAGACTGCTGTAATAGATGCTGAAACACCCGTTGACGTTGATCAGGATCAATAGTGCCGAGTAACACGCCAGCATAGTAATCATATAAACCACTCTGATCACCAAGATGAATACAGCGTTTAATGAAACTCAAAGCCTGCTGTTGATCTTTGGGCAAGATTTTGCCATTTGCATAGGCTTCGGCAATATCCTGATTGGCTGCCAAGTGATCCTGCTGTGCTGCCAGAAACAGATAATGGATCCCCAAACTTAAATCTTGCGCTGCACCATCTGCCAAATAATATTGGGCTAACTGATACTGTGAATTGGCATGTCCCTGCTCGGCATTTCGAATTAACAGTTGCAGACGTTGCTGTTCTGCAGTGTCATGATCAGATTCGGACAGCTCAGTGATGCGATACTGCGCATCCAGATGACCGCGCGCGACCGCATACCGATACCAGTACAAGGCTTTTTCAGGATTATTTAATTGGTATTGATGACCATCATAGATCTGACCTAAATGATAGGCTGCATCTTCCCCACCTAAACTATAAGCTTTTTCAAGAAAGCTAATCGCTTTTTCCGTGCTCTGCTCACGCCCCTGTCCGTTTAAATGCATCAAGGCCATACCCACATAAGCCTGTGGCAATTCCTGCTGCTGGGCCAGCCCCTGATAAATTTGATAGGCGCGTTCATAATCCGGATAATGTGGATCCGTACTTAGACGGGTTGCATATTTCAATTGAGCATCAATCTGCTCAATCCATAGATCATGATGCACGGCTTTGGCCTGATCACGTTTCACCGGATCAGGACGTTTCCACATCCAGATTGCTAAAGCCCCAATCCCCAAAACCAGCACTAGCAAAAACCACATAGCTGCTCCAAAACCAAAAGATTGTTTTTGTTATATGTATAAAAATTCATTTTAAACTTAGCATAAAAAAAAGCACAAATTGTGTGCTTTTTTTGTTGACTCAATTAGGCTTTCAGTCTTTTGCTATCAAGCTTTTTCAATACTTCCGATACCGCAACCATGGCGAAGCTAGAAGTCACTACCACTGCAGAACCATAACCACCACAGCGCAAGCCTGCGCTTGCACAAACATCTGCACTCGAGAATGGATTATCGATAGAGTAGACGCAAGTGATCCCAAATTTTTCTTTTGGCTTTTTACGGATGCCTTTAGCACGTAATTGCGCACGTAATTTTGCAAGCATTGGATCCTGTTCGGTTCTGGATAAATCGGCTACCCGGATTTTTAACGGATCCAGTTTACCGCCTGCTCCACCGGATACAATCAATGGAATCTTGTTAAAACGGCAATGCAGCATCAAGGCAAACTTTGCTTTGACGTCATCGATACAGTCCAGAATGATGTCAGGATTTCCTGACAGAATTTCTTTCACATTTTCTGGCGTCAGATAATCATCAATCAGATTGATTTTAATTCGAGGATTAATCGAGCGGCAGCGTTCTGCCATGATCTCGATTTTTTCACATCCCAGTGTTGCGGTCATGGCTGGTAACTGACGGTTAATATTCGATGCTGCGACCACATCCATATCGACCAGTGTGAGCTCGCCAATCCCGGTACGTGCCAGTGCTTCGACTGCCCATGAACCAACACCACCAATTCCGATCACCATCACATGACTGTTTTCATAATGATGAAAGCTATCGTCACCATAAATTTTGGCTACACCCGCAAAGCGGCGGTCATACTCATCATCTTGAAGCAGATCAGTCATAGGTCATCAATAGCAAGAAAAACACCAGAGTATTTTAGCAAAATCATGGGCACTTTACTGCCACTAAAATCCAGATACAAAATCAGTCAAAAAAGCCTTCTTGCGCCATCGCTAAAACACGTAAAATCGATCAAATTACAACCATAATAAACTTCACAATATTTCAATTAGGATTACCTTAAAGGGAGTCAGATCAGCATGCTATTTAACGCCCTTTTTGCCCTGATGGTTTTACTGTTCCTGCTCTATCTTTACGGTTTAACCTTTAAAAAGCAGAAAAACTATTATCTTAGTATCATGATCCGTATCCTGACTTTGGGATTATTTGCCTTGATTATTTTGGATCAATATGAAACCCAGACCCATCTTGCTCTGGTGCTTCTGACCTGGGTACTGTTTGAGAGTAGTGAAAACTTTTATCGCAAGAAACTTTCTGCGAGCAAATAAAAAAGAGGCTTTCGCCTCTTTTTCACTGTTCGGATTATTTATTCATAATGAAGAAATATTCACGATAATATTTCAGTTCAGCAATCGAATCACGAATGTCATCCATGGCTAGATGCGAAGCATTTTTCTTCAGGCCACTCATGATTTCAGGACGCCAGCGTTTTGCCAACTCTTTTACTGAAGATACGTCCAGATTACGGTAATGGAAATACTGTTCCAGTTCAGGCATTAAACGGTGCAGAAAGCGACGATCCTGACAGATCGAGTTACCACACATAGGCGATACTTTTGGATTCACCCATTTTTTCAGGAATTCAATGGTTTCACGTTCTGCATCCTGAGCAGTCAATTTACTGCGGCGTACGCGCTCAATCAGGCCAGACTGACCATGCTGGCGAGTATTCCACTCGTCCATCGCATTCAGGATACGGTCAGATTGATGCACAGCTAGCACGGGCCCTTCGGCAAGAATATTTAGGTTATCGTCCGTTACAATCGTGGCAACTTCAATAATCTGGTCATTGTCTGTATCCAGACCTGTCATTTCCAGGTCAATCCAAATCAGGCGGCTATCCGGGGTGCTGCTCATAAATGTGCAATCTTATTAGGCTATAAAACATTTATAGTAGCAAATTTATTACGTCGATGCTGTAACTGACACCCCGCTTCATGCTATTTTTGCCATCTCGCTCCCATGGTTTTTTAGGATTTGAATGGCTTTAATACGTAAACGTCGTTTAACTGAACAACAACAACGTCGTATTCAAAAACAGCATAAAACGCGTCAGGAAGAGATCGATACCTCTCAAGACCTGGAAGGGCTGGTCGTGCAGCATTATGGCCGCCAGCTTGAAGTCCAGGCCTTGTCCGTACCTGAACAGCATCCTGAAAAACCGGTCGTGGCTGAAGGCGAACCTGAGCCCTTCTGGAAGCCGATTGAACTGGGTAGTGTCTGGCGCTGCCATACCCGAACCAACCTGGAATTGCTGGTAACAGGCGACCGAGTCAGATGGCAGGCTGATCCAAATACCGGACTCGGCATTATTACGGCGATTCATCCGCGCACTTCTTTGCTGACCCGTCCTGACCGTTACCACAAGGTTAAACCGGTTGCCGCCAATATTTCCCTGATTGTGATTGTGTTTGCGCCATTGCCTGAACCAGCTCCGGGTCTGATTGACCGTTATCTGGTGGCTTGCGCAGATGCAGAGATTCCAGCGCTTTTAGTTCTGAATAAATCAGATTTGCTTAAGGAAAATGATCCAATTCTGGATTTGCTTAAAGAATATAAAGATCTGGGTTATGAAGTGATGCAAACCCAGTCCGATGGCGATCTGACAGAACTGTCCGCTCGTCTGAATGAGGAAACTGTAGCGTTTGTCGGTCAGTCAGGTGTCGGTAAAAGCACGCTGATTAATGCGATCGTCCCGGATGCTGCACAGAAAACCAATGTCATTTCTGAAAACTCAGCACTGGGGCAACATACCACGACCTCCACACGTCTGATTTCCTTTGGTGATGGCGCTGCTCTCATCGACTCACCGGGAATCCGTGAATTTGGTCTCTGGCATCTGACCTTGGACAAAGTCCAAAGCGGTTTTCCGGAAATTGAAAATCTGCTCGGTCACTGCCAATTCCGTAACTGCACCCATAAACATGAAAAGCAGTGTGCCTTACGTCAGGCAGCATCAACAGGGGAAATTTTGCCGCGCCGACTGGACAGCTATTTACGTTTAATTGACGAAATTAACGAAGCGCAGCAAAAAAATTAATTTTCTTAAGGCTTAGCCCTTGAAGCGGTGATTTTGATCACCATATTTATGAGCTATACTCTTGGCAATTTTAAAATTGTAATTAGGTGAATTGTGGAACGTTGGTTCGAGTTTATGGGGAATCACCCCTTCTTGTTTGGAACACTCGCGGTACTCGTGGTTGTATTCTTCATCATCGAAGGTCAACGTAATGGTCGCAAAATCTCTCCGCAATCGCTGGGAATTTTAGTTAAAGCAAAAAATGCCATGCTGATTGATTTACGTGATGCTAAAGACTTCCGTGAAGGTCACATCAGTGGTAGCCGTAACATTCCATATAGCCAAATTACAAAACACGTTGATGAGTTAAAAGCATCTGATCGCCCGTTGGTGTTCATTTGTAATCTTGGGCAAGTTGCAGGTTCTGCGCTTCAACAGGTAGGTCATGCAGATGCCTACCGTCTGGATGGCGGCATTACAAACTGGAAAGCTCAAGGTTTACCTTTGGTGAAAAGCAAATAATCTGCGAACAGGAGATTGATCATGGCTGAAGTTACTATCTATTCGACGACAGTATGTCCGTATTGTATCCGTGCAAAACAGCTCCTTGAGCGCAAAGGTGTTGCATACAAAGAAATTAATTTATCGAATGAAGCCCCTGAAGTGCGTCTTGAATTGATGCAACGCACCAATCATCGTACCGTGCCACAGATTTTTATTAATGAACAATTTATCGGTGGTTTTGATCAACTTTATGCCCTAGAGCGTGAAGGCAAACTAGACGAATTATTGGCTTAATCTACTAAAACCTACCTCATATCAAGGATTAAAGAATGAGTGAAGAACAACAAGCTCAACCACAATTGGCATTAGAGCGTATTTACACTAAAGATATTTCTTTTGAAGTTCCTGGGGCACAAGTTTTTACCAAGCAATGGCAACCTGAGTTAAACATCAACCTTTCTTCTTCTGCAGAAAAAATTGATCCGACTCATTTTGAAGTGGCTTTAAAAGTTGTGGTTCAAGCGACCAATGAAGGTGATACAGCGTTTATCGTTGACGTGACTCAAGCAGGGATTTTCCTGATTGATGGCGTTGAAGAAGAGCGTCTGCCATACATTCTTGGTGCTTACTGCCCGAACATCCTGTTCCCGTTCCTTCGTGAAGCGGTGAATGATATGGTGACTAAAGGCAGCTTCCCGCAATTACTGCTTACACCAATCAACTTCGATGCTGAATTTGAAGCGAACATGCAACGTGCGCAAGCTGCTGCTGTTGAAGGTCAAGCTTAATCACTTGATCTTGAAGTTAAAAAAGACCGCAATAGCGGTCTTTTTTATGGCTTATTTAAAGGCTTGATGCCCCTGCTTTTTAATCTGATCCATTTTCACTGTGAGAGTTTGGGCTTTGGTTAGCTGATTGGCTGCAACAAATTGTTCAGCTTGTTTAATCTCTTTCAATAAGTCAGTTAACAATCCCTGATAAGCCGTAACTTTCGCATCTTTGGATTTTAGCTTTTGCAGACCTGATGGTAAATTTTTCTGGCAAACTTCCACAGATTTTTGCATACCTTGCAATGCTGCCCGCGCCTCTTTGCTATCTTTGGCAGATTTGAAATTTTTTAAATGATGGTCGAGTTCATGCATATTGTCATGATAGTGACTGTCTTCTGCCATGCTCGACGTGGTGATCCCCACTGTGCCCATCACAAAAATCATGCTGATTAAAAAATTTTTAAACATCCTTATTATCCTGTATTGTTTTTATATTAAACATCTTAGTGGGAAAGTCCTGAAAGATAAATTATTTTGATCCGAATTCTTGTATCCCTTGTCATCAGACTTACATCATTAACAATTAAAGTTAAAAATAAAAACCCCTCAATAATGAGGGGTTTTCTTTGCTGAAAATTGATCTTTTAAAAAGACTTATTCTGCATCCAGCATCAGTTCAGCACTCATGCCTACTGTGTTATAACCCGCATCGACATACATGATTTCACCAGTGATCCCGTTTGCCCATGGTGAGCACAGGAACAAGGCTGCATTACCGACATCTTCAATGGTCACATTGCGTTTTAGTGGAGCCACTTTTTCATTCAGATCCAGCATTTTACGGAATGATTTAATGCCAGACGCCGCCAATGTACGGATTGGACCTGCTGAGATCGCATTCACACGGATACCTTCTGCACCCAGGCTAGATGCCAGGTAACGTACACCTGCTTCTAAAGAGGCCTTCGCCAGACCCATCACGTTGTAGTTTGGCATCACACGCTCAGAACCTTGATAAGTCAGCGTTAACAGGCAGCCTTGACGTACAGCCAGTAATGGCTTCGCAGCACGTGCCATCGCGATAAAGCTGTACGCACTGATGTCATGGGCAATCTTGAAACCTTCACGGTCGGTTACATCAGTAAAGTCACCATCTAGGGTATGTGCTGGCGCAAAACCGATTGAATGTACGACGCCATCCAGACCATCCCAGTGTTTTGCCAGTTCTGCAAATGCATTGTCAATTTCTGCATCTACTGCCACATCACAAGGAAAAACCAATTCAGAACCGAATTGTGCAGCAAAATCATCTACACGTTTTTTCAGCTTTTCATTTGGATAAGTAAAAGCGAGTTCTGCACCTTCACGATGTAATGCCTGAGCAATACCAAAAGCAATTGATAATTTACTTGCAATACCTGCGATCAAGAAGCGCTTACCCGCCAATAGTCCTTGTGCCATGTGAATCTCACTCAAAATAATTTATATGCATGATGCCAAGTCTAAAGCATTTTAGAAATTGCATAATGCGCCTTTTTTCACTGGATCATAAATTGGAATCCAGTTTCCGACCGATGTAGGGTTTTATCTTAAATCGCCAGATGTAAAGCCTGATGGGTATTTTTCCAGAGCTGCTGTGCTAGTTCATCTTGATCCATGTGCAGACTCTTGGCCAGGCCTTGCAGGACATAAGGCAGATTGGCAGGCGTATTGCGAGTTCGCTGCTCAGTAGAATGCTGGCAACATAAAGGCGTCATGTCCGGACAATCGGTTTCAAGCACCAGATATTCCGGCCCTACCTGTTGTACCACCTGATGCAGTTTTTTAGCATTCGGATTGGTGATTTGTCCTGTTATTCCAAGCTTGAAGCCCAGCTTGATAAAGGCTTTGGCTTCTTCAATCCCGCCACCAAAGGCATGGGCAATACCGCCCTGTTTAAACTGATGCTGTTTTAGAATCTGTAAAACATCGGCATGAGATTTACGGATATGCAGTAACACAGGTTTATCAAACTGCTGCGCCAGTTCCAGCTGTGCAGCAAAAAAATCTTTCTGTTTCTGAAAAAGTTCCGGCTGTTTATGCCGTTTATCGAAAGTATCCAGACCAATTTCACCAATGGCAATACAAGGCTCTGTGCTTAATAACTGCTCCAGATCCTGTAAATGCTCAGGTTGATGCTGCTCAATATAAAATGGATGCAGGCCGGGTGCCAGATGACTTTGAGGCGCATTGTCTAACTGATTAATAAAATGATGCGTCTGCAATAAATCCTTAAACCGGCTCTGTAAAAAACCAATTAAGACCAGATGCTCCACCCCTGCTGCTTTGGATGCATAAGCCAGCTGTTCCCGATCATGATCGAAATCGGGAACATCAAAATGGGTATGGGTATCAAATAACGAAACCATCAGCGTGCTTTGGCAGGAGTTGCAGGCTCGGCTTCTGAAGCAGCGTTCTCTGTTTGAGGCAGATATTCAGGTTTCAGAATGCCATTCAGCTGTTCATAAGGAATGACCAGACGTGGCAAACCCACCACATAAGGACCAATCTCATATTCGGCATATTGCAGCGCCAGTCCCTGTTTAGACAGGTAAAAATTATCTGTCAGCTTAAATTTCCAGGCCTGTTCATATTCAGCTACATCATTGGCCAGTTTGGATTCCATCACCCAGATTTTAAAAGCCTCATAAGCTTTGGCTTCGAGCTGAGCCTTTTGTTTAGGCAGAATGATATCATCCAGCTTAATCAGCTTTTTCTGCTCAAGATCAAAATTGTAGTAGGTTTGAGCAGAAGCGCCATGCGCACCACCGAGATAATGGGTACTGTTTAAGACCACAGTCGCGAGTGGATCACCAGATTGTAGAATTCTCGGTTTGATCATCAAGCTGATACTATGGCTGGCACTGAGTGCTTTCAACTCCTTATCCAGATTCAGGAAAGTCTGCATATGCGGCTGAATCTGCTGTTCAAGCTGCTGTTTTGGAGTTTTGACATTGGCTAATGCAGTTTTTGGTTCGGAAGCAGCGGCTTCAGCTTCACTTGCTGCAGATGCTTTCGCCGGTTCAATCGCATCAATAGACAAAATGCCCTGTAGCTGCTGCAGAATCTGCTGATCTATCCATTCATCGATAAATGGCTGATTGCTTTTCAATCTCTCGATAGAAATCTCAGGACAGTTTTTTCCTTCACATTCAGGCAAGGCCAGTTTCAGCTTCTCAGTATCACCACTCAGCTTCAGCACTTCAGGCTGAGCCTGTACCACTTCAGGCGCAGCAGGCTCTTTCGGCTCTTTTTCCTTAGGCTGGCAGGCACTCAGCAAAACCGCTGATGCCAATACTGACAGACATAAAACATTCTTATAATTTGACATGCATTAACCTTTGTTCAACATCATTATTTATCCTTGCAGGACCTACCTGTTAGAACATATTCTGATAAATATCCACTTTCAAGACTTGTTGTGTTTGTTCTTTGGTTAAATAGATGTCCAGTTGTTTGGCATCTTTGCTAATTTCCTGACTACGATAATGTAAGCCAATTCCTTCCTGATCGAAGAACCAGTCCGCCTGCCCCCAGTACAGTTTTTTTGGTGCTTTCTGCTGGACTTCTGCATTATTGTCCTTTAACCATTTTTGGTAAGCCTGCTGCACAATCTGATCCATCTGCAATTGCTGCTCAGGATTGATAATATCTAGCGGACTGAGTATTTTTTGCTGCACACGGTCAGCCACAAAGAAATAATAGCGTTCATTGACGCGGATATTTTCCTGAGTGCTGTCTACCCCAATTTGCATTAACACAAATTGATTGCGCTGATAAGGAATACGGGTATACAGCGATAACTCATAGGCTTTATTCAGTTTGAGCTGGGCTTGCCAGGCATCTGATTTTTTTACATACGCATTAACCGCCTGCTGCAGACTCATATCCTGCTTTAGGCCAATCTGATCCTGAATGACTTTTGCTTGCTGCTTTTCAATAGACTGGTTTAGCCAGGAATCAGCTGTCTTTAAGGTTTGAATATCCAGATTAATACAGTTTTTAGTTTCACAAAATGGCAAAGCAATATCGGCCGATTTCTCCTGGATATTCAGATAAGGCAAAACTTTGGCTTTTTCTTCAGGGGTGACTGCTGCAGATTTTTTCTGTTCCGTCACTGGCTGTTCTTTTTCATTTTTATCACATGCACCAAGTAACAAACTGCAGCCAATGACTGAACCGAGCAGGATTTCCTTACTAAACTTCATGATTTTTTAGAGATATAAGTAATGAGTCGTCTAAATGTAGCACAAAATAAAACAGCTTCCGGAGAAGCTGTTTAACATTTTCCAAGCCTGAAGGCTTAGTGTTCGCGTGTGTTACGGAATACGATATCCGGATAACGTTCCTGCATCAGCTGTAAGTTCACTCGGCTTGGTGCAAGATAAGTCAAATGACCACCACCATCAACAGATAACTGGTCATGGGCTTTTTTCTTGAATTCATTAAATTTCTTCTCATCTTCGCAAGATACCCAACGTACTGTATTGATGCTCACCGGCTCATAAATACAGTCCACCTTGTACTCTTCTTTCAGACGATACGCCACCACTTCGAACTGCAGCACACCCACAGCACCAACAATCAGGTCATTGCTGTTTTGTGGCATGAAGACCTGAGTTGCACCTTCTTCAGACAGCTCTTTCAGACCTTTTTGCAGCTGTTTTGACTTCAACGGATCTTTCAGACGGACACGGCGGAACATTTCCGGTGCAAAGTGCGGAATACCGGTAAATTGCAGTTTTTCACCTGAAGTGAAAGTATCACCGATCTGGATGGTACCGTGGTTATGCAGACCGATAATATCACCCGGCCATGCTTCTTCCAGATGCTGACGGTCACCAGCCAGGAAGGTCAAGGCATCGCTAATGCGGATATCTTTATCGATACGCACATGCTTCATTTTCATGCCTTTTTCATACTTACCTGAACAGATTCGCATGAAAGCGATACGGTCACGGTGTTTCGGGTCCATATTGGCCTGAATCTTGAAGATAAAGCCTGTAAAACCTTCTTCATCTGCCTCTACTTTACGGTCTTGAGTTGGATGCGCTTTGGGAGGCGGTGCATATTCGCTAAATGTATCCAGAACATGGTCGACACCGAAGTTACCTAAAGCTGTACCGAACAGCACTGGAGTTTGACGGCCTGCCAGGAATTCTTCACGATCTAATGGCTCATTGGCCATTTGTACCAGTTCCAATGATTCTTCAAATGCCGCCCAAGCCAGCTCACCGACTTTTTCACGTAAATCAGCGTGGTCATAGCCATCACGAACTTCGATATCAGTAATCACTGAACCAAAACCGGCTTTATAGACATAGAACTTTTCTTCGAGCAGATTATAGACACCAGCGAAGTCACGTCCTGTACCGAGTGGCCAGGTAATCGGGACACATTTAATTTTCAGGACATTTTCGATCTCATCCAGCAGCTCTAAAGGCTCACGGATTTCACGGTCCATTTTGTTGACGAAAGAAATGATAGGAGTGTCACGCATACGACACACTTCCATCAATTTGATGGTACGTTCCTCGACACCTTTTGCACCGTCAATCACCATCAGCGCTGAGTCTACCGCAGTGAGGGTACGGTAAGTATCTTCCGAGAAATCTTCATGCCCCGGGGTATCCAGCAGGTTAATCATCTTGTCCTTGAACGGGAACTGCATGACGGACGTGGTGATCGAAATCCCACGCTCTTTTTCCATTTCCATCCAGTCAGAAGTGGCTGCACGATCCGATTTACGGCTTTTCACCATACCTGCAACCTGAATGGCCTGACCCCATAACAGCAGTTTTTCTGTCATGGTGGTTTTACCGGCATCGGGGTGGGAAATAATAGCAAAGGTTCTACGAGCCTTTACCTCTCTAGCTAATTGATCTTTAAACATGAGAAAAATCTACAATATGTACACAGTTATGTACACATTTCTAAATATGTACTAAAACTGAAAAAGTGGGAATTCAAAATTGGCGTAATTGTAGCAGATTTGAATAGGATTTTACTGATTGCGGATATGTCTTGATTTATCCACAATTGAAAGTATTGTTATCTTTTTAATCTATATCTTTGCTTCGGACTTTTCGGCTTATCAGGAATGGTGCGTTTAATCAGACCAGCTTCTATTGCAGGATTTAAGTAATTCCTTTGGAATGTTGCTCGATGAGTTAATCCAACCAATTGCATCAATTCAGCTAAAGTATAATCTTCTTGCTTCATTGCCGAAAGTAAACGCTGAACTTGGTCGCTCACTTGTACGTTAACTTGAGCGGTAACATGATCGCTATCTTGAGCGGTATCAGTTGAACTAAGAATGGCATCTAAAATCATGTGTAAGATGAATTCTATAAACGGGGCTGAATCAGTACGATCTGTACTTGCTTGCAACGCTTCGTAATAAGCTTTTTGATTTTGGTAAATCAAGCTTTCAACTGGAATATTGGCAAAGATTGGATTCCATCTACTTAAAATCAATGTCTGCCACAACCTCCCCATTCGACCATTACCATCTGCGAATGGATGAATAAACTCAAACTCATAATGGAATACTGAACTTTGAATCAGTGGATGTATATCGCTGTCATTCAACCAATTAAGTAAATCAGCCATCAAACGGTTAATCTGATTCGCAGGTGGAGCCATATGCACTACTCGATCACCTGACATTACACCGACACCACCATGACGATACTGACCGACTTCATCAATTAAGCCTGTCATTAAAATTTGGTGCGCTTGTAATAGGTCTTTTTCTTGGCTTGGTTGCCACTGCTGAAATGCTTCATAGGCTTTAATGGCATTACGTACTTCCTGAACTTCTTTCGGAGGTGCAATCACAGTCTTACCATTTAGAATCGCCGTGATTTGTTCTGTACTTAACGTATTCCCCTCTATTGCAAGAGAACCTTGAATAGTACGGATACGATTGGCTTTTCTGAGTTTTAAGCTGTCCTGAATTTCCTCTAAAACAGTCAAACGCCCTATATTTTCACTGATCTGAGCAATCAGATGAATGATTTTTGAGGTGATGGTATAAGGCGGTTGGTATTTCATAATAGACCTACTTTGGTAAATTTATTTTTGAATGAAGTTCACAGCTTTCACCCCAAGCAATTAAGCGTCCTTCAAACTCAGGAACTAAAAATTCAATAAATTGATTTAAATCATGTTTATAAATTTTAAACTCTTCTGGCTGTTGAACATATTTTTTATAACGCTCTTTCCATTTACCCGAACTATCTCTCTCGTTTAATAAATCGGGTTTGCCTGTTACTTTTAAAGTAAGCATCAAATGCTTAATGTAAGCTGGATGATGTTCCATCAAGTTATGAGCTACACTCACCATATCATTAATATTGTTACCTACAACGTAACCAAATTTTGCACTTAAAATTGAGTTGACCACTGTTTTATAGGGTGCATGTAAAATGTATTTAGGTGTACTAATACCCATTAGCTCAAGCTCTTTACGGATGGAAAACCACTGAAAGTTGAATTGACTATCGGTAAGGTAATGAGTTTTTATCCATAGTTTAGTAAACTCGACCAATAATTCAGATTTAGTTTTTGATGGAACTTTTGTATCAAGATCAACCTGTTCTAGTGATTCGATATATTTCTGAACTTTTAGTTTATCTTTTTGATTCTTACTCTCTTGTAAATAACTATGACGTAAGCCTAATTTTTGCTTTAGCTTTTGATATTCAGCTTCATAATCAAAAAAGTATATTTGCTTTGTAGCTTCGTTCTGGACTAAGTTTTGGAATTCGACGAACTCAGTATTCCACTGATTAATGATTTGATTATTCTTTATTTCAGGCTTTAAATAATGACACTCTAAAGTAAAAACTTTTGTTTTAATTGATTGAGCGACTGTAGAATCATTCACTACAAAGGCATTTGCATTATTGTTGTAGTAAATATCTTGCATTGACTGCTTCTTCGCTTTTTCTGTTGGTTCAAAATGATTAAAAATCCACAGTAAGCAAGCATTGTTATCTTGATAAAAAATCTTACGATCAATAATCACATTCAAAAAAGTTGTAGAAAGTTGTCCTTCAAAAACAACTAATTGCTTTTTATATAATGAAGATACATCTGGTCTACGCCATTGCTTTAGATCAATACTTTTACGAACTTGCTCAATATGAATATCACTAAAAGCTTCATCTACTTGAAGGCTTTTATATATGTTCTCTTTCAGCAATTTATGTTGTTGAGTTTCTTTCGCAATTTGATACTTTAGAGCAGTTTTTTCTTGCTCTGATAACTGTTTGATATGCTTTACAGGACATTGGAAGTTTGGATTATTTTCCAACTCAGGAATATGTTTAAAAAAAAATGTTGCCGAGGAATTGATCTCCATGTGATCTGTACGTCTGGCAAGGGTCACTGGGGATTGGCACCAAGCGCAAGTAAAATGAGGCTTGTTTTTATCCCGTTTATATCGCTCCCTTATTTGACTACGCCATTGAGTCAGCTCCATTTCAGACTGTTGAAAGAATACATTCACATCAATCCACATATTTTGATCTTTATCAACAATATGAACCAACTTCATGTATCCCCTCAACTTGCTTATCAAGCCAACATTAATATTGCCTTTAATCTAACCTTTACTAGCCTTTTTACCAATAACATTTTTAATAATTTCAACGACTTTTTCACTTTCAAATTGAGTTTTAAAAACAACGTCTACATCATCTCTGACATTTTGAAATAAAAGTTCTGCATGTTTAATTTTACGCTGCTCTTCTTCGGATAAGGTGTAGTTTGCCTTATCTTTCGTTTCAATCAACAAATTCAAAGTTTTCTTTCCACTTTCATACTCAACAATATAGGCAAAGTCTGGAGAATAGCTTCCACCACCTGCTATAGGAATACGAATTGAGTTTTTAGGAATCTTTGTGAATACAGATACTTCAGAAACTTTTTCACAGATATTTTCTTTTTCAAGAGGTGAATCATAAAAGAGTTCATTGAATAAATAATTATCTGCAATATTTAAAGCCTCAGTCATTCGACCTAAATTGGCACTTTCTATCGGCTTTGTTGCATAAAGATTTTAAAGATAGAGCTTTCCTAAGTTGTTTAAATTTAAGTGACAACTTGGGTGTGAGGTCGGCCGAGCTCCGTAAACTTATTTAAGATGGCCACACGTGCATGAATCTCGTTGACTTGGCTATCAAAATTCCGAGCACTGAGCTTATCGCCTAATAATTTGATGCAGTGCATCTTGGTTTCTACCAGACTTCGCTGATGGTAGCCCGACCATTTTTTCCATAGTGTCCTGCCTAAACGTTTAACAGTGCGAAGTAATTCATTTCGCTCTAGCGAATGAACTTTTGTATCTTTCCAAGGCTTCGCATTTTTTCTGGGTGGAATAATCGCATGGGCATTTCGATCTGTGATCAACTGGCGACACCGCTTTGTGTCATAAGCACCATCGGTATAAACGGAGTCAATATGCTCATCTTGAGGAATCTGATCGAGTAAATCACCAAGTACTTGTGAATCACTGACATTATTTGTCGTAAGCTGAACGGCACGTATTTGCAGTGTTTCAGCATCTATACCAATATGCAGTTTACGCCATTGCCGACGGTATTCAGGCTGATGCTTCTTACGCTTCCATTCGCCTTCACCTAAAAATTTTAAACCCGTAGAGTCGACGAGTAGATGTAACCCATCACGACTTTTCTGGTAGTTAATTTGAATATCAATATACTTTTGTCTTCTACAAAGCGTCGTGAAGTCTGGTGCTGTCCAATCTAATCCGCAAAGTTTAATTAAGCTTTGAACAAAACCAGTAACCATGCGTAAAGTGAGTCTAAATAGAGATTTGATCATCAAACAGCATTGAATCGCTATGTCGGAGTAGGTTTGACTTCGACCTTGTTTGCCTTGAGGTTCTGCATACCATTGTGTTTTTGGATCGAACCAAATGGCAATATTCCCACGATTAATGAGAGCTCGGTTATATGCGGGCCAATTGGTTGTGCGGTAGATTTTGTGTGTAGGCTTCTTCATTTGGAAATTATATTGCCGAAGGAGTCCTTAAGAACAGCTTTGTGCAACAAAGCCCAATCGCAAAAAAAATGGAGAGCCCTTTTGGAACGAGCTAAGCCTCTCACCTGTTTTTGATGAAAACCATGCTGTTACTCACTTTATCGGAATTCAAAAAGATGTAACTGAACGTGTCCGTCACGAGCAACATATCGAGCGTCAGAATCAACTTCTCATAGAGAAAAATAAACAACTTGAAGAACTTATTGTTCGTGACCCACTGACACAGCTACACAACAGACGGTATTTTGAAGAGCATCTGAATCGCTCATGGTCAGTGCATGAAAGATTAAAAGCAAAAATTGCCGTCGCGTTTATTGACATCGACTGTTTCAAACTTTATAACGATCATTATGGCCATCTTGAAGGTGATACAGCATTGAGATTAGTTGCACAAAAAATTAGCAGCTTTTTCTCCCGTGATTCCGACATTGTTGCGCGTTATGGCGGAGAAGAATTTGTAATTGTATCATCTTTACAAAACGACGCGCCGCCATTTATTGAACGGGCTGAAAAAATGCGCCAAGCTATTTATGATTTGGCAATTAAACATGAGAAATCAAAAGTTTCAGAGTGTGTAACAGTTAGTCTTGGTGTTTGCACAGGCGTTCCTCCAGCACGCTCGACTCCATCTTTGTTTACTAGAAAAGCCGATGCCGCTATGTATCAGGCCAAACATCTTGGTGGCAACAATACAGTTCATACTGAGTTTTAGATGTCATCTAACAAGGCGTTGCACCGGAACTGGCTTCGCCAGTCCGGTGAACTTGAGCGTTAGGTTGCCATGAAGTTTCTTGTCGTCATCGTTATAGCAATCCTCGCCGGATGCTCACGTTATGACTCGCCATCGCCCTGCTCGCCTCCTTCCAAAAGCGAGACCGCTTTCCAATCGGCTACAAACGTCCTGGCCGAGCCATTGCCAGGGAGAAAGGTGAAGATCTCGGTCACTGCAAGGGACGAGAGTCTGTACATCGTCAACTGCAATGAACATGTCGTTGTTTCGTTGCGTGCGGTCGGCGCGCCGCACATTTCTTGGGGCGGCGTGTCGAATGGTTGCTTATCCCAAAGCATCATCATTCCAGCCAAAGCGACACTTAGCTTTGTCGTGGAACTTAGTGATGGCTCTCCGGAATTAGACACGACCGTGCGGTACACAGCACTGGTCGGAGGAGTCCATCAAAGCGCTGACATCCGCTCACCACAAGTTCCCGTAGAGCGCATGACCAGCAATTCTTTCAAGATCATTCCATGAGTGGCAACCTAACTCAGGCGTTAGGCAGCATGACGAACATCCTCGATACTCTTTACAAAATCTGCCTGCACCCCAGACCAGATGACGAGCTCATTAACCGATTTTCGAAAGTGATCGATGTCTATTCAATTGCAGAAAAATCAGAACTTGTTGACTCTCTTGCCAGGTTTATCGCGGAAAAATTCTTATCTGGTGAAGGGTCGTTCGAAGAAACAGACGTGGCTATAAACAATCTTGCTGGCTATGCAATCTGCAACAACCGAATCCCCGAGTTTATGTTGGGGGTGTACATGGCGTTTGATGATGCTGAACTTCGATCAGACGGTCAACAGCGCTTACCTTCCAATCTCCGCCATGCGCTAGGGCCTGCTGCCTAACTCAGGTGTTATGCAACCAAAGGAAACAAAAAATGGCATTTACCAGAATAGCCCCTCTTATAAGAATATTTGATGAAAACAAAGCCAAAGAATTTTATGTTGAATTTTTGGGGTTCAATATCGACTTTGAACATCGGGACTCCGATGACGCGCCTCTTTACATGCAGGTATCAAAAGGACAATGTATTTTGCTGCTAACAGAACACCATGGGGAATGTAGTCCGGGCTGTGCCATCAACATTGAAACAGATGAGCTAGAATCTTACTGCAAGGAACTAAATCAAAAGAATTATAAGTTTGCCAAGCCAGGCATCCAAGATATGCCTTGGGGCAGCAAGAATATGTCCATCGCCGATCCATTCGGTAACAATATTACTTTCACGAATGCCATCAGTACCTAACAAGAGGTGGTCCCACTTGTTTGAACAACTAAAAGCTTATTTATAAGTGATATTCTGCTCTAGTTAAGCTACCTTATTTTGTTGTGGTAGCTGGTCATAGTAAAACTCATCTGGAGTCATTTTGTCCAGACTCGAATGAGGTCGTTTCAAATTATAAAATTCAAAATATGCACTCAATTGCTTTTTCGCATCGGTGACACTGCTATAAGCTTTGAGATACACCTCTTCATATTTAACGCTTCTCCATAACCGTTCAACCATCACATTATCAATCCATCGACCTTTACCATCCATACTGATTTGAATGCCATTTGATTTCAATACATCAATAAATGCATCACTGGTGAACTGACTGCCCTGGTCTGTATTAAATATTTCAGGTGATCCATATTTTTCAATCGCTTCATTTAAAGCCGAAATACAAAAATCCACCTCCATACTAATCGATACCCTATGCGCAAGTACCTTGCGGCTATGCCAATCAATCACAGCACATAAATAAACAAAGCCTTTTGCCATAGGGATATACGTTATATCCGTACACCACACTTGATTACTGCGCTGAATAGCCAATCCTTTGAGCAGATATGGATATTTACGGTGAGCTTGATTGGCCTGACTTAGATTTGGTTTACGATATAACGCATTAATGCCCATTTTCTTCATTAAAGTACGTGTATGACGTCGTCCTATATGATGTCCTTGACGATTCAATAAATCACGCATCATACGGCTACCTGCAAAAGGGTATTGCATATGTAACTCATCCATACAGCGCATCAGCTTCAGATCTGATTCACTCACAGGTTTTGGGCGATAGTAATAACAACCACGGGAGACTTTCAGCAGCTTAGCTTGCTTAGATACTGAAATCTGAAGTGAGTCATCGATTAACTTTTGTGGTTGAAGCGGCCCAGTTTCTTCAACACACCTTCTAAAAAATCAATTTCTAATGCCTGCTCACCGATTTTTGCATGTAGTTTTTTTAGATCGATGGGTGGTTCTGTTGGAGCTTTTGATTGATCGAAAGCTTGCGAGGAAGCTGAAATCAGTTGATTTTTCCAGTCAATAATTTGGTTTTGATGAACATCAAATTCAGCACTCAATTCAGCAAGTGTTTTTTCTGCTTTAATCGCAGCAAGTGCTACCTTAGCTTTAAAGTCATTTGAATGATTTCTTCTTGGTCTACGTGTCATAAAATACTCCATATATTGATGTTTATAACATCATTTGGGGAGCAAAATATCACTTATAAGTGTTGTTCAAATTTCCTGATCCACCTCTAACATTCGTCCCCAAAAAAAGCACCCCTTCCACTCCATTAGTACGCCACCTGAGTTAGTCGAACTCAGGTTAAATTAAGGCTTACAGGATGAATTCAGAAGGTGTGTTCAGCGGACGCTTACGATGATTCCGTGAAAAAGGTGGTATATTTAGCAATTATGGCAGCAAGCAAAAAATGGACGATGCCTATTCAGAATTGGAAAGCTGCCATGAATCGCTTTAGTATCATGTTTGAAGAGCGTGTAACCAAGTATTTTTAAAACTGTATTTACACAGAATTATTTACACCCTCTTAAGTGGTCTAATTAACAGAACCACATTAAAACCAACTTTTAGAACAAGATTTCTTTCAATATATCGGGCTGAGTTTGGAGCTCATGAATGATGGTTTCAGCAATGTATCCACCACTGTAAGGCATCTTATACCCAAACTTTTCCATCTCTTTAGAAGGATATTTTGCTTTCAGTATCTGATTAAGATTATTAAGTTCGAGCTGTAATTTTTCTATTTTTTTCGCAATTGATGCTGGCTTTCTTCGCACGCCATCAGACTGAGCTTTAGCGTACAACTGCTTACTCTCCTGTTCTAATTCACTGAGCATTTTTTGCTTAAGCACAAGTTCAGACTGAAGCCACTCAATATCGTAAACCTCAAAAGCTTTGACCAGATCATCAAGCACAAAATGAACAGCTTGATTTAGATTCTTCCATTTACCATGACGTGCCACTTGTTCCCTTAAAATACGATATATAATTTCACGTCTTGGGTATAACTGCTTGTCGTAACGAGCTTTGACTGCAATGATTGCCTTTGCACTTTTGGCAAGTGTACTGTTCTGAATAAACTCCACCCCACCAAGCATTTGCACATAAGCAATTAAAATATCTGAATAATGCCTTTGGAAAATTTTGGCAGGCAAGTTATTCACCTCAGGTCTTAATGTATTTATCTGCATTAAAAGCTGTGCAATCTGGAATGGCTTGAAAGGGATTGAAACCACATCCCCCATCATTTCTAAATGAAAAGCTGACTGCTCACTCAATGGAAAATCATTCTGCTGCATTCTTTTTATGATTTTTTCTTTTTGATCAATATATGATTGATTCTCCGTTTCTATTAATTCATTATCCAATTCACACTGATAGTAGTAACAAAAGTTTAACCATATATCCTGCTCAAACTGCTCTAACCTTGATAATTTTTTATCAATCATAATTTATTAAAATACAGATAATTGCATAGCATAATACTACTATATTTCCAGATATGCGTACTGCTCTATTTTAAACATTTTCTAAATTTTATAGTTACCCCATCAATGAACTGATCTAATAGTTTTAACATTATAGGTTGATTTCCAGCCAATATTTAAGGTTAAAAAATTAGTTCTTTTTTCTAATTGCGATAATCACAAAAGGATCAAAGATATGGGCTACTTAACATCTAAAGAAATTCGCCACAAACTCAAAAATTGCTCTGCATCGACTTTATGGCGTTACCAACAACCTAATCAAAAAATGTTCGAGCAACCAATGCCTCAACCTATTAAGAAATGCGCTGGCTCTACTAGCCTTTGGGATGAAGAAACGTTTAACGAATGGCTAATCAAATATTTCAATAACAACCAAATGAGTAATCTGTCTATCTAGACAGATTACTTAATTTTTTCCACCATTTTTTATAAGCCTTCGACATCTCTTTTTGATAATCATAATAGTCATATGTCCCCTGTTCCCCAGGCATCACATGACCAACCATCAGTTCCGCAACATCCCTACTTGTAAACGCACTGAAATTTGTCCTTGCTGTACGCCGCAAATCATGCATAGACCAATGATCCATTTCAATTTTATAATTCTTCCTTGCAAATTGCATGAAGTTATAAGGGGTATCTGTTGGCCCACTACGCCCCATTGGCTCTTTGCCATTTTCATGTGGGAAAATGTATTCAGAATTACTCAAATCCATTGCAGACTGAAGCCACGGTTTGATCTCATCAATAATAGGTCGAACAATGTCACCTTTACTTTCTCCTGTCTTATGATTTTCATACGGTACTGTCCATGTATTTTTACTAAAATCAAAATCTGATTTCCGTGCAAGCCTCAACTCACTATATCGATTACCATAAAACAAACATAACTTGAGAAATAAAACATTCCTTAATGATGTTCTAGACTCATCACAAATTTTAAAAATTAAAGACAACTCATCATCTTGTAATACTCGAACAGTTTTATTTTTCTTAATATTTAAGTCACGCTTTCCAGTGATATGTCTTATGGGATTTCGCTCAATTAATTTTCGATTAATCCCCCAATCCAAACACTGCTTTGTATTCGTAAGAATGCGATCAGTTATCGATGGCGACTGTTTAAATTGCTCTTCTAGTAAATCTAACCACATATGTAATGTAATTTGCTCAGCAGGTATGCTACCTAACTTTGGGAAAACATAAAGTTCAAATGATCTCAAATATTGATCTGCATTTTTTTTGTTTGGAATACTATATTTCGTATGCCACTCACGAAATAACGCTTCAAAAGTTACAGCCTCTGTGATCTTGTGAAGTTCTACTTTTTTATGAATACGTGGGTCATGTCCCTTTTCTAAAATTGCTTTCATTTTCTGCAATTCAATACGAGCTTCTTTAAGGCTCATATTTGGATAGGTTCCCAAGTCTAAACGAGCTTGCTTATCGTTATATCGAAAACGCATCTGGAAAGTGAGCTTTCCTTTTTGAGAAACACGAACGCTCAATCCATCTTGATCAGGCTCCGTATGTATTGCTGAACGTTCACGATCTAGATTCTTCTTAAGCCACGTATCTGTTAAAGGCATTTTACTCCACCTGTGTACATATTTTTTTCAAATAGAAAATTCTAGAAAATATGTACACACATATGTACACAAACATACTGACTAGACTTGAAATCTATTGAACGGGGTTGAAAGACATATCAGACAAAGAATAACAATATTTTTATATTTTTACAGTACTTACAATGGTTTTATTATTATATTTGAAATAGGTTAAATGGGCTTGAAATGGTGTCAAATATTTGGGTGGGAAATAATGGCGAATGTACGTCGCTGAGCGACCTGCGCCGCTAACTCATCTTTAAAACTCATGGAAAATACCTACTGCAGAACCGCAGTGCTCAAGATCAAATACGATCAATATGAAAAAATTGACGATATTGTAGCAGATTTCTAGAGCCAATAAGCAGCCCTATAAACTGGAGAAATCGTAGTTTCCCATTCTCTTTTCCGGTTGAACTGATATTTTTTTGACTCGTTTATTTAGCAGATTGAATTCACTACTCAATCTAAAAATTATAAATCGATAACCACATAAATTTTATAATTTACAATTGATTAGTTTAATAAAAAAAAATTCTAAATAGTGATTTAATGAATTTAAGAAACAAAGGTCCTAGCTTCAAGTTGCTCAACATCCATCGGTTTACCCAGCAGATAGCCCTGCATCTGCTGACAGCCCAAACGGGTCAAAATTTCCGCTTGCTGCACAGTTTCAATTCCTTCAGCCGTTACTTTCAGGCCGAGTTTAATGGCCAGCTGAATAATACTTTCCAGAATCATTTCTTCCTTGGAACCTGCACTCAGACCCTGAATAAATTCCTTGTCAATTTTTAACTCATCGACAGGCAGGTTTTTTAAATACAGAAAGCTGGAATGCCCAGTACCAAAATCATCAATCGCTAGCTGGATGCCCATTTGACGCAACTGCTGCAAAGCCCGGATACTCGAATCAATATGATGCATGGCAGTCGATTCAGTAATCTCAATCATCAAATGTTGAGGATCAATTTTATATTGATTCAGAAGTTGCTCCAGCGTACTGATCAGATGCTTATGCTCAAACTGAATTGCAGATAAATTGACTCCGATCGGGAAAAAATCAGCATGATCAGCTTCCCAAAGCTGAATCTGTTTACAGGCCTGCTCCAAAGCCCAGTAGCCCATCGGAATAATCAGACCGGTTTTTTCTGCTCCGGGAATAAACATGTTCGGACCCAACAAACCATGCAATGGGTGCTTCCAGCGGATTAGCGCTTCTACACCACAGATCTGCTCATCATGGGTAAATTTTGGCTGATAAACCAAGATAAATTGCTGCTCTTCTACTGCTTTATACAGATCATTGATCAGTTTGCTCTGGCTTTTGCTTTCATGCTGATCGGTCGAGAAATTAAAAACAGAATAGGTATTCCGTCCCTGATACTTGGAAGTCAACATGGCAGCATCTGCATTGATCAGCAGATCCTGCAGATTCTGACCATGCTTCGGATACATGGTGATCCCGATACTGCCCGAGATATTAATGGTCTTGCCACTGATCTGGAAACTTTCCTGAATCAGTTCCAGAATCTTTTCTGATATTTTCGAGGCCTGTTCTACTGAAGTATTTTCTAGCACCAGCAGAAATTCATCACCACCGATGCACAGCAGTTTGGAATCATCTCCCAGAATTTGATGAATACGATAAGCCAGCTGAATCAGTAGCTGGTCTCCAACGTGATGGCCAAATACATCATTCACGGCTTTAAAGCGATCTAGGTCAATGTATAGAAAAGCGATTTCATGCTGGGCATCTTGCTGCCGGTCAGAAAATAGCAATTGTGCATATTTGACCAGATATAATCGGTTTGGCAGTTTGGTGAGATTATCCTGAATCGCCTGATTCGCCAGCTCTTTATTGGCCAGCATCAGCTGACGGTTACGTGATTCAAAGCGTAACTCCAGCATGGCTACACCAAATGCAGTCACCAGTACCAGACAACTAATCAGGATGACTGAAAATAACAAGTCATAATGGGAATGACTGATCTGGCTCAATGGATGGGCATCTTCATAAAAACTGAGTGCCGCCATACCCGTATAATGCATCCCGACAATGGTCAACGTAAGCATACTCGCGACCACGAGCTTCATCCGGATCGTACTTTGTACTGCCTGTCGATATTTGAATGCCACCCAGAAGCTGAGTCCCGCTCCACTCGTTGCAATCAGGATCGAACAGATCATTAATAAAGGGTGATAGGTAGTCACATGATTTTTAACATTCAGGCCCAGCATCCCCACATAGTACATTCCTGACATGCCTAGCCCCATCAGAACAGCACCTAGAATCAGACGGGCACAAGGCAAGGTTTTACGGGTGGTGAGCCAGATGGCAAAGGTTGCTCCTACAAACCCAATCATATAAGAACTTAAGGTGAGTGCAGTATCGATATCATAAGCATCAGGAAAATGAGCTGCCGTCATGCCGACATAATGCATTCCCCAGATCGCCAGTCCCAGCAAGCCACCGCTAAACAGTAAAATAAGGGTTTTCAACCTTAGCGACACATTACGAAATAGAATCTGCTCAAGCGTAAGCGTCAAATAGCAGGCAATAAATGCCACAGCCATCGATCCAATAAGCAGACTGACATCATGATGAGCATGAATCATATAAAATGTTCCATCTGGGCGATCATTTTTATTTTATTGCGCAGCTGTATTCGCACGATTCCCCGCTAAATTTACGCCCTATAAAAAATAAAATACTCTTTTCAGAGTTCATCCCGGCTGCTTCAAACTTGAAGCTATATACAAAATTTATTGCAATATTTTTATCTCTTCAGTAGCTGGAGTGGAGTTTAAAATTGCCCTGAATCGATAAAATAAAAAATTCAGCTTATATATTAGAAGTCTTTGAGATTTTATCAATTGATTAACTTTAATATTCCAGCTTTTTTATTCGACATAAATCACAAATTTTTCTTTTTTATTTAGTTACATAGCACTTTATATTTAATTGATATTGCATTTTATTTGCACAAAAAAACAGCCTATCGAGATAGGCTGTTTTTAGAAATCATATTATTTTATGTGAAAGTTACTGTTTAGACTGTGCTTGAGCATAGTCAGCCAAGACATGCGCGGCTTCCAGTACAAAAGCTTCTTCTTCCGGTAATGCTGGACGCTCTTTGGCTTTCATTTTTGCTCGAGCTTCAACCATGGCATCCAGAGAAGCCTGATAACTTTCCCAGTTCGGATAAGGTTTCAGGCCGGTTGCAGCACGGCGGGCATTTTCAGCTTCTAAAGCTTTACGCTCGATATCCAGCAACTCAGCTTTACGCTGTTCCAGATCCAGAACTACACGTTTTTGGTCTTCGACTTTTTTCATGGCCGCTGTACGCTGTTCCAGATACTTGAATTGAGGGTTCTGAGCGACACGCTGTTGAGATAACTTGGCCAGTTCCGGTACATATTTCTGTACCACACCTTCACGTTTAAATGGTGCAGTTGGAATCGTATCCCACTCTAGGGCATTTTTAGCCTTACGTTCACCAAATTCTTCGTTATAGATATCGACCAGTTTGATATCCGGAATCACGCCCTTATTTTGGGTACTACCACCGGTCACACGGTAGAATTTACGCTGAGTCAGCGTTGCTTGACCATGCGCCAAGCTATCCAGCTGAACCTGTGCAGTTCCTTTACCTGTTGTGGTACTACCAATCACGATGCCGCGTTCATAATCCTGAATTGCTGCTGAATAAATTTCACTTGCAGATGCAGAAGCCAGGTTCACCATTACTGCCAATGGGCCAGCATAGGTTTGTGCGCCGCCATCATCATCTTCAAAGACGCTGACATTACCGTTACCATCACGAATCTGAACTACAGGACCCGATTTGATGACCTGTCCCAGCATGCGTGCCACTTCTTCAAGTGAACCACCCGGGTTATTGCGTAAGTCCACAATAATACCGGCAACATTCTTCGCAGCCAGTTCTTTCAAAGCTTTATTGGTATCTTCTGATACTGAACGATAGTCGGTACCCGCACGACGGGCACGATAGTTCAGATAGAAAGATGGAATTTCAATCACACCGTACTGATATTTTTTACCATCACGCTGGATTTCAACGGTACGGGTTCTAACCCCGGCATCTTCTTCCTGAATCACATCACGTACAAGACTGACATTACGCGCCTGTCCCATGGTCGCACCCGGGCCTAATAACTTCAGCGTTACTTTGGTGCCGCGCTTACCACGAATCAGGCCAACAATTTCATTGCTCGGCCAGCCGATTACATCGACCATCTGTTCGCCGTCTTGAGCAACGCCAACAATACGGTCACCTGATTTTACCTGTCCTGATTTGCTGGCAGGCCCACCTTCTACAATGGTTTCAATCTTGGTGTAATCTTCATTACCACGTTCCGGACGAATCGACACCCCAATCCCTTCCAGCTGCAATGTAGTCTGACGGTTCAGCTCCATCGCATCTACAGGCGGGAAATAATTACTGTGCGGATCATAAGTCAGCATCATCGCGTTGAGGGTTTTGTCCAGTACATCATCGCTCTTGATCCGGCTAAGACGTTCTAACTGACGGGTATAACGCTTAGTCAGAGTTTGAGCAGGTGTTAAATCTTCCGGCCCAGTCAGATCCTGGCCATTTGCCAGTTCTGGATTGGCTTTGAGTGCATTCTGCTTAGCTTGCTCTTCTTCCTTACTGATCGTCAGGTTAATCAGCTGAGAAAGCAGCATTTTTGACCAGTGAGCACGTTGTTCAGCCTGAGTTTTAAAGAATGGCGCTTTTTCGCGATCCGTTTCGATATATACATTCTTCTGATTCAGGTTTTGCGGTTTTTTCAGTTCTTCCAGCATAAAGGTATAGAACTGGGCTAAACGCTCACGATACTGTGCATGAATTTCATAAGGGCCAGACAAATTACCAGCTTTCAGATTGGCACCGAAAGTAGCGCCATAGCGTTTTTTATAATCTTCTATTTCAGATGCCAGAAAAAGACTGTGATCTGCATCCAGACTGTCAATATAAAAATCAAAGATACGCTGTGAAGTCTGAGCATCCAGACGCATATTCAAATAATGTTGGCGATCAACGAGAGTTGCCAGTTGTCGGGATACCAATGCCTGTTCTTGAGAAGGTTGAAGCACTGCTTTGCTGACTACTTCTTTACCATCAGCTGCAATTGCATCATTCACCACATGGGTAAAAAATAATCCGCCTGTCGCAATCGCAACTGCACAAGCTATTGTTTGAAATTTCATAAATAATTCGTACTTCCTTGGCCTCAAGACCAATTTGACCGTGTTGCTTTTCGAGCAGAACTTAAAGTATTCAGCATCTTAAACAACTTAATATGTTTATGTCGTGTAGTTTTATCATATTCTGTGCTGACAAAGTGTAGCAAATCATTGCAGAATTCAGGTATTGTTTTCCCCGAAAATTCTAAAATGGATTCCGCATATGATTGGCGCATTGATGCTCGACATCGCAGGCACTACCCTTACTCAAGAAGATATTGAACTCTTGGGTGCACCACAAGTCGGTGGTGTGATTTTATTCGGTCGCAATATTGAATCTCCTGCCCAAGTCCGTGCCTTGACTGATCATATGCGCCAGGTTCGTCCAGATATTCTGATTGCAGTGGATCAGGAAGGTGGCCGTGTACAGCGCCTGAAACAGGGCTTTACCCTGCTGCCTGCTACGGGTAAATTTGGTGAGCTTTACCAGACTGATCGTGAAAAAGCACTGGAACTGGCCGAGAAATGTGGCTGGTTAATGGCCACCGAAGTACTGGCTGTCGGAATTGACTTTAGTTTTGCGCCTGTGCTGGATCTGAATTATATTAGTGATGTGATTGGCGACCGTAGCTTTGCTAAAAATATTCAGGATATTATTCCACTGGCTGGTGCTTTCCTGAAAGGTATGAAACGTGCTGGTATGGCTTCGACTGGCAAACATTTCCCGGGACATGGTTCGGTTAAGGCCGATTCGCATGTGGCCGCTGCCATTGATATGCGCAGCTATGAAGAAATCCAGCAAAAGGATATGCAGACTTTTATCCAGTTACAATCACAACTCGATGCGCTTATGCCTGCCCATGTTATCTATAGTCAGGTTGATCCAAATCCAGCCGGTTTCTCAGAATTCTGGATTCAGAAAGTGTTACGTCAAGAACTTGGCTTCGACGGCGTACTGTTCTCGGATGATTTAAGCATGCAGGCTGCCTGTGTGGCTGGCGGTGCTGATGCCCGGATTCAGGCGGCATTAAAAGCAGGTTGTGATATGGGATTGGTCTGTAATGATCGCGCAGCACAGTGTATTGCACTTGAGGGCATTCAGGATCTGCTATTGCCCAATCAGCACCGCCTGGAACGCATGCGCGGAAAAATTCCAGAGATTCGGATCGGCACTGAACTGGATCTTGGAGATGAATGGCGCCAGATCCGTGATGAAATCAGCCAGTTTAAAGATCAGGTTCTGTAATTTTTTAATGATCTGAATACGACAAAGGAACACGACAAGGTGTTCCTTTTTTATTATCATGTTGAAAAGACTGCTATATTAATGAGCAGCATTGAATTAAAACAACAATAAGGTCAGGACGACATGACAGAATCTCTTTCACAACATCGCCATATTTCTTTTACTGCACACTATACTGGCTATATCTGGTACAAAATGGGGATTTCACATCCGGTATTTGCTACCTCTAAAGGTAAATTCCTTGCCAAACTGGTTCATCCACTGGAGTCATGGGCTGAACGTCATGTAGGCGGCAGTATGCGCACCACCCTGAAACAGCGTCATCAAATGATTGACGAACACCTAGGTCAGTTAATTAGTGAATATCCTCAATTACAGGTACTGGAAATTGCCAGTGGCTTATCCCCACGCAGCTGGAATTTTAGACAGAAATTTCCCGGGATTAATTATCGGGAGCTGGATCTGCCCGATATGGCTAGGATCAAAACCAATGCTTTGCAGCAGATTGATCAGGATGCCCCGGAAGTATTGAGTGCCGATATTTTTAGTGCAGAACTGGCGAATATTTTTAAAGTCTTTGACCCGCAGCAACCTCTCGTTATTATTAGTGAAGGCCTGATCAATTACTTTGATCAAAAAATGCTGTTTACTTTACTCAAAGGCATTACCGAATATGGTCAAGACTTTAGTGAAGTGCATTATCTCAGTGATATTTATCCTGAACCGGTCAAAAATAAACTGGCGAGCTTTATCTGGGCCTGCAGCCGTCTGCTGAAATTCATGTCACGCAGTGCGTTTACCTTTCATTTTAAATCACCTCAAGAACTACAGCAGTTTTTTCAGCAAGCTGGGTTTATGCAGGTGGAGGTCGAACAACCAAAACGTTATTTTGCAGAGCCTCGACAGCAGAATCCTCATTATGAACAGGATGAACATCTAGGCGATTTGGTCTGGATGATTCATGCAGTGAAAAAAAACAGCGTTTAATTACGCTGTTTTTTTATGAATTCTATTGTTTAGATGACTGCATCGAATACTTCAGCCTGTTGAAGGGCTTTCTCTTTCTGGACAAAGCGTAGTAAACGCTCTGCCACATCAAAACTGCCATGCTTGAACAAAGCACGTAACTGAGTATCATCATGTTCGAAGATCAAACATTCGATCTTGAATTCGCCTTCTTCATCTTCCAGATACAAAGCCAGATCACGTGGATATGCGGCTGCCAGATCGGTTAATCCAGGTTCCAATTCCAGCAATACCCCAAAGAAATTCATATCAATAATTTCTGCCTTGAGTACCAGATCAGAATGACGATGACTTAAATAACGCTGTGGATCCTGAACCGTAATCCGCTCTTCACCGCGCCGTTCGATCTGCTGCATCTGTTCACGGGTGAACGGGATAATACCTTCGAGCTGATCAACCGGTTCATCACGCAAGAAAGTTGCAAACAAATGCATGGTTTCTTTACGGCGCTGTAACTGAGGCACATGATCTGCAGAAGCAATCTGCACATACTGCATGTTTGGACATTGCAGGGCAAAATTGGCATTCTCATGTGGCAAGGTAAAGCTGTCATATTGCCCACAAGCCACCAAAACTTTGCATTGAGGAATCGGTACATTGGTCAGTCTTAAAAGACGGTTACAGTTGATATCATAGCGGTCCTGCTCAGTGGCAGTAAACTCGGACATCTGCTTAAAGAACAACCGTTTTGCTGTTGGCGACATACGGGTTTCTTTTAAACGTGCATGATTGACCAGATACAGAATCACCGCTTGGCCGAATTCATCCATGCGCTGTTCTTTCATTAAATGCAGAGATTCTTCCAGCAGCATGCGCCAGCTTTTACGGGTCTTTTGCATCACACCCATTAAAATCATACGGTCTACCAGTTCAGGGCGCTGATCCGCCAGACAGGAAGCCACCACTGAACCCAGAGACATTCCCAGAATAGCCACCTTAGGCAATTGCATCTGATCCAGCCATTGGCCTAGCATCGCGGCCAGATCTTCGAGTTCAAGTGTTCCTGCAGATAAGCCGGTATCAACGTTAGTAATTTGCTGGTTGGCCCCCATGGAAGGTAAATCAATTAAAATAATAGGTCCCGCATCAAATAACTGTTCTACACAATATTTGTAAGAATTAAAGTTCTGAAAAGCTCCCCCAATAATCACCATTGGGCGCATATGCAAAGTATCAGGACGCGCAATGGCCATATACTCGATTTTCCAGCCATCGATCCATGTCGTACGTGCTGGTTGCTTGAAACTGTGCTTATCATAAAGATCAAAAAAACCATAATGGCTATGTTGGTCCAATGCCTGGGCATCCATCTGGATAATGGAATTCATATTCCTTTCCTCCGTCCTTGCCTTATTTTTATTGTGCAAGTCATTATTTACAGATCTTATGCTTCAGGATTATTCCGATTATCCTGAACACGCATCCTGCGCTGTAGTAATTATATCAATGACATCTATGTCGCTACATTTCATTCTATACAGAGCGGCTTTTCACAAGCAACTGATTCGACAACCACTTATCTGCTTTTAAAGATAAAACAATTTCAAAATGTTTAGAAACAGTGAAAAGCTTATGATTTTTAAGTGATGGGCTTCATTGTCCGGCATCAGACTGTTAATATCAAAGTGAAATTTCTAAGTGATTGAACCGCTATGCAAGAGTCTATTGAACAATACATGCAAACGGTAGGACAGCAGGCACGCCAGGCTTCTCGCATTTTGGCTCGTGCGTCTACCCAAACTAAAAACAGCGCATTGTCAGCAATTTATACCGCTTTAGAAAACAGTCAGGCCGCTATTCTGGCTGCCAACCAGATTGATATGAATAAAGCTCACCAGAACAATCTGGACAGTGCCCTGCTTGATCGCTTAGAACTCAACCCCGCACGCTTTAAAGGTATGTTACAGGGCCTGAAAGATGTGATCAGCCTGAAAGATCCAATTGGTGAAATTACCGATATGGCTTACCGTCCTACAGGCATTCAGCTTGGCAAGATGCGTGTGCCTTTAGGCGTAGTGGGCATGATTTATGAATCACGTCCCAATGTAACTCTGGAAGCTGCTTCACTGGCATTGAAATCCGGAAATGCGATTATTCTGCGTGGCGGTTCAGAAGCTTTGGAATCTAACCAGGCCATTGCAACTGCCATCCAGCATGGCTTGAAAGTAGCAGGTTTGCCTGAAGCGTCAGTTCAGGTGATTAACACAACTGACCGTGCTGCGGTTGGCCAGCTGATTACCCTGACTGAATTTGTCGATGTGATTGTACCGCGTGGTGGCAAAGGCTTAATTGAGCGCATTACTGAAGAGGCACGTGTGCCTGTGATTAAACATCTGGACGGGAATTGTCATGTTTATGTTGAAGCACAGGCTGATCTGCTCAAAGCACTGCCCATTGCTTTAAATGCCAAAACCCATCGTTATGGCGTATGTAATGCCATGGAAACTTTGCTGGTTGATGAGAAAGTTGCAGAAGACTTCTTGCCTCGAATTGCTGAGCTGTATCAGGAAAAACAGGTAGAGCTTCGTGGTTGTCGTGAAACCCAGCGTATCTTGGGCAATCAGGTAGTCGCAGCAACAGAGGAAGACTGGTACACCGAATATCTAGGTCCGATTCTGGCAGTTAAAATCGTATCAGGTGTTGAGGAAGCTATTGAACATATCAATAAATATGGCTCGCATCATACCGATTCAATTATTACGGAAAATTACAGCATCGCTCGCGAATTTTTAGCTGGTGTAGATTCGAGTTCAGTCATGATCAATGCTTCTACCCGTTTTGCTGATGGTTTTGAATATGGTTTGGGTGCGGAAATCGGCATTTCGACAGATAAAATTCATGCCCGTGGCCCGGTTGGCTTAGAAGGCCTGACTTCCCAGAAATGGGTAGTCTTCGGTGATGGTCAGATTCGTCAGTAAATAGATAATAAAATCGGCCTTGTTCGCAAGGCTGATTTTTATGCATTGAGTTGATAAAAGACATGTTCAAGTAAATATGCAACCTTTATAAAATTGCATATAATTTCTTCATATCCATACCTAAAAGATAGAATAAATAAACATTATTTTTAAGAAATATAAGCTACAGTTTGATAGATCATTTTTTAACAGTATTTTATTTATAAATGAAAACTATGAACTGATAAATTTTAATTATTATTGTCGCTATGGTCGATAATGCTTAAGTCTAATCGGCTAAAGTCTATCTAGGACAGTAAAAAAACCCATGTTAAAACATGATCACAGACCTATCTTGTGTCGCTTTTGCCAGCAGACAGGTCAACGAAATGGATGAGAATTTTAATTAGAATCGGGTAAACAATCGTGTCTAAATCAGTATTAGTTATTAATTGTGGCTCTTCTTCAATCAAGTTTGCCCTATTGCTTGAAGAACAGAATTTCCGTATTCACGGCTTAGCTGAGAACTTAGGCACAGAAAATGCCCGTATTAAAGGTGTGACTGTCGGTAATGAACCCGTCGATATTCATATTCCTTTTGCAGATCATAAGAAAGCGCTAGAAGTAGGTTTAGAGCGTCTGGCGAATTACAAGCCGGATGCCATTGGTCACCGTGTGGTACATGGCGGCAGCCTGATCAAGGCAGAACTGATTACTGACGAAATTATTGAAAAAATTCGCGAAGCAACTCCACTTGCGCCTTTACACAATCCGGCTCACCTGATCGGAATCGAAGCGACTAAACGTTTATTCCCAGATTTGCCACAAGTCGCAGTATTCGACACAGCTTTCCATCAAACCATGCCGGCACATGCTTACCGTTATGCCCTGCCTAAATTCCTTTATACCGAATATGGCGTACGTCGTTATGGTTTCCATGGTACCAGCCATGCTTATGTATCAGATCGCGGTTCTGAACTTGCGGGCAGCTTCAAACAAGGTGGCTGGTTAACAGCGCATCTCGGTAATGGTAGTTCGACCTGTGCCGTATGGAATGGCCAAAGTGTAGATACCTCAATGGGTCTGACGCCACTTGAAGGTGTGGTGATGGGGACCCGTAGTGGTGATGTCGATCCAAGTTTGCATAGCTTCCTGGCTGCAAACTTAGGCTGGGATGTATATAAAATTGACAAGATGCTCAATAAAGAAAGTGGCTTGCTTGGTTTATCTGACAATCTGTCTAATGACATGCGTACTCTGATTGAAGCCTCAGAACAAGGCAATGAAGATGCGACTCTTGCGATTGAAGTATTCTGCTACCGTCTGGCGAAATCTTTAGCTGCTTTAAGCTGTGGTCTGCCACGTATTGATGGTCTGTTCTTTACCGGTGGTATTGGTGAAAACTCGGCGTATATTCGTGAAAAAACCATGGCTTATTTACCACATTTCGGTTTCAACCTGGATAAAGACGCTAATAGCAGTTTGAAGCGCGGCACTGAAGGCCGGATCGATAACGGTACAGGCCCACAAATCTGGGTAGTTCCGACTGATGAAGAAGGCCGAATCGCGAAAGAAACTCATTATGTGGTAGAGCATGAAGTGGAGCAAGCTACTGCAAAAAAGTCTGAACCTGAAGCTGCGCTTGCATAAGCAAGCCCGGTTCCCTTTTACCTAATTTCTATTATTGCGCGACTGATATTACTTATGAAAACGATTTTATTGGTGCCGACCGGAGAAGGCGTCGGCTTAACTTCAGCCTGTTTAGGTTTGGTATATGCTTTAGAATGCCAAGGGGTAAAAGCAGGTTTTGTGAAACCTTTTTCACAGGAAAAAAGTCAGGAAACAGATCGCACTACAGCACTCTATCGTCATTTATCCCAAAGTGAAACCGTTGAACCGATTACTTATGAAAGTCTGATTCAGCGCTTTAATCTGGGTGAAACAGATGAATTGCTTGAAGATGCAGTACGCCTGCATCGTGAGATTGCCAAAAATCACGACCTGATTATTGTTGAAGGTTTGGTACCAAATAGCCGCGATACCTTTGCGCCAAGCTTTAATGCAGCCTTGGCGCAGGCACTAGATGCCAAAGTCATCATTGTCAGCAATGCTGATATCAACCAGCCTGAAGTGGCAGCTGAAAAAGTTGAAAGCCAATTACGTTATTTAGGTGGGTCCTCTTCTACCCGTATGGCTGGCGTATTATTTATGCGCACCAAAGGCTTACCAGAAGATTCTGCACAGATCCCGGTGACTATTGATCCCGGTTTACGCCTGATCAGTGATACCAACAAATTTATAGCAGCTATTCAGAAAACCCATGCCCATATTGGTTCTGAAAAGCTTCCAGTCATTGGTCTGGTTCCATTCAGCAATACTTTAAGTGTGCCACGTATTTCTGACCTAGCAGCACATATTTCAGCAGACTGGGTCAATCTGGGTGAAGCAAAGCAGCGCCGTGTTTTACACAGCAGTTTAATTGCGTCCAATATTGAACATGAATTACATAAATTCGTGGCTGGCGAACTGATTATCAGTGCATCAGACCGGATTGATGTCTTGCTGGCAAGTAGCCTGGCGAGCAGCAATGGCATTCCATTGGCAGGTTTGGTGCTGACTGAACATTATGAGCCAAATTCGACTGTATTGGAGTTCTGCCAGACAGGGATTAAACATGGTCTGCCTATTCTGCATACGCCACTCAGCACTTTTGAAACTGCCCAAAGTCTAGCCAATTTAAGCAATGAAATTCCATGTGATGATACTGAACGTGCTGAACAGGTCACTCGTTTTGTGTCCAGTCATTTAAATGAAGAATGGATTGCACAGCTAATTAATGGTTCTTACAAGCCACGTCTGTCTCCTTCTGCATTCCGTCATGAGCTAGTACAAAAGTCGATTACTGCGAAAAAACGTATTGTGCTTCCGGAAGGTGATGAGCCACGTACTATTCAGGCGGCTGCGATCTGTCAATCTCGCGGGATTGCGCACTGTATCTTGCTGGCAAAACCGGAAGAAGTGGTTGAAGTTGCCAAAGCACGTAATATTGACTTACCGCACGATCTTGAAATTATTGATCCCGACCTGATTCGCGAGAATTATGTCGAAAAAATGGTTGAACTGCGTAAAGGCAAAATCAACGAATTGCAGGCACGTGAACAGCTACAGGATACTGTCGTACTCGGTACTATGATGCTGGCACTTGATCAGGTGGATGGTCTGGTTTCTGGTGCAGTACATACCACAGCAAATACCGTTCGTCCTGCTTTCCAGTTGATCAAGACAGCACCTGAATATTCATTAGTCTCTTCTGTATTCTTTATGCTGCTGCCAGATGAAGTCTATGTCTATGGTGACTGTGCGATTAATCCAGATCCGGATGCCGAACAACTGGCTGAAATTGCAATTCAGTCTGCTGACTCTGCAAAAGCCTTTGGCATTGATCCACGTATTGCTATGATTTCTTACTCTACCGGGACTTCAGGCACAGGTGCAGACGTAGAAAAAGTCGCGAAAGCGACTGAGATTGCTAAACAGCGTCGTCCTGATCTGTTGATTGATGGTCCACTGCAATACGATGCCGCTTCAGTTGAAAGTGTGGGCCGTCAGAAAGCACCTGACTCACAAGTGGCTGGTCGTGCCAATGTGTTTATCTTCCCTGACCTAAATACCGGTAACACCACTTATAAAGCAGTACAACGTGCGGCAAATGTCGTAAGTGTCGGTCCGATGCTACAGGGTTTGAACAAGCCGGTGAATGACCTGTCACGTGGTGCGCTGGTCGATGACATTGTGTTTACCATTGCTTTAACTGCGATTCAGGCAGATCAGCAAGCTAATTAATTTTCTTTAACACTCACAACCATCCGGTCAAAAGATCGGGTGGTTTTTTAGTGATCTATTTAACAAACTTTCTCAATAATCATTGAAGGAGCTATAATCTACAGATTGTCTAGCTCAAAAAATTATGCAAGTTCGTAATCTGCTCTATGAGTAAATAAAATTAAAATAAAAATATTGATGACACAAAAGAAATGCCAGCCGATCGGGCTGGCATTTACCACTTTAACAGATCAGATTTGCCTATTTTAAACTTACATCCAGTTTGAGTATTTAAGCCAAACCAGAATAAGTCAGGCAACGATCATACTTATACCGTGGTCCATTCTTTGTGCACATCTTCTGCTGTTTTATTCAAGATCACGCTGTCATCTTTCACTTCGCTTACCCAGCTAATCGGAATCAAATGATGCTCATTATTCTCGTCATCACTTCTTGTCAATTTAATCTTGTCCTGACCTTCTAAATGATCCACTTTACCAACTTGAGTACCATCTGAAGCAATTACTGAAGCATGTTCTTTGATGTCATTTGTATTAAAGTTACTCATTCCAATTGCCCTATTTATAGAAGTTGAGAGACCTCAGTTTAAGCCCTAAAAAATTGGCTGTGTGTAAGGGTTTTCAGGCTTTGGGTTTTTCTAGGTTAATAATGTAATGAAGAAAAATAACTGTGTCACAGGCATGTTGTGGCAAGACCAAGATGATTGAAATATTGTTTTTTTTATTAAGGTAATTTGAAGATTTGAAGATTTGAAGATTTGAAGATTTGAAGATTTGAAGATTTGAAGATTTGAAGATTTGAAGATTTGAAGATTTGAAGATTTGAAGATTTGAAGATTTGAAGATAGGCTAATTTTTTAGCTCTTAAAATGTAAAAAAGAAGATAAAGCTTAAGCTTGATCTTCTTTCTGGCCGTAGAACCAAGTAGCAGCGATATAAAGACTAAAAGCAATTACCATCAATACACTAGTCAGGGTCATAAAGAAAACTCATCATTCATTTGATAAGCGCATTATGTAAAAGTTTTATGACAGTTATATGACAATGATGAAATTTCCATAATTTTAATTAATTAATAAAAATCATATATTTATAATAAATTTAATTATATTCAAATAAACTTTAAGCTGAAATATGACAGTAAATATGACAAAAACCGGTCATTTTTAACCAATCTTTCAGCCAAAGTAATATGCCTTATTGCTTAAACTATAAACTTTTGGCCAATGTCCCTGCAAAACGCCCACAACCAGATTCATTTGTCTTATAATTTAGCCCGCTAGCTAACAGCCCGCTCAAGAGATATTTGTATGACAACTATTATCAAGCAAGATGACTTGATCACATCGGTTAAAGATGCGCTTCAGTTCATTTCTTACTATCATCCACAAGACTTCATCCAAGCGATGAGCCGTGCGTACGACCGTGAAGAGAACAAAGCTGCGAAAGATGCGATCGCGCAAATCTTAATTAACTCACGCATGTGTGCAGAAGGCCACCGCCCTATCTGCCAGGATACTGGTATCGTCAACGTATTTGTTGAAGTGGGCATGGATGTTAAATTTGATTTAACCATGAGCCTGGACGATGCGATCAACGAAGGTGTACGTCAAGGTTATCTTGAAAACTCTAACGTGCTTCGTGCATCTGTACTGGCTGACCCTGCTTTTGGCCGTAAGAACACCAAAGACAACACGCCTGCTGTGATCTATCACAAACTTGTTCCAGGTAACAAAGTAGACATCACTGTTGCTGCTAAGGGTGGCGGTTCAGAAAATAAATCTAAACTGGCAATGTTGAACCCGTCTGACTCAATCGTAGATTGGGTACTGAAAACTGTTCCAACTATGGGTGCAGGCTGGTGTCCTCCTGGTATGCTGGGTATCGGTATTGGTGGTACTGCTGAAAAAGCCATGATGCTTGCAAAAGAAGCATTGATGGAAGAGATCAACATGGACGAATTGCTGCGTCGTGGTCCACAAAACAAACTTGAAGAACTTCGTATCGAAATCTTCGAGAAAGTAAACGCATTGGGCATTGGTGCTCAAGGTCTTGGCGGTTTAACCACTGTTCTAGACATCAAGATCAAAGATTATCCTTGTCACGCTGCGGGCAAACCAGTCGGCATGATCCCGAACTGTGCTGCAACCCGTCACGCACATTTCACGCTTGATGGTTCAGGTGTTGCGCATATTCAAGCACCAAGCCTTGAAGACTACCCATCAGTCACTTGGGATTCCTCATCTTCTAAACGTGTTGACCTAGACAACATTACCCAAGAAGAAATGAACTCTTGGAAACCAGGTGATACATTACTTCTTAACGGTACGATCTATACTGGCCGTGATGCTGCACACAAACGTATGGTAGACATGCTGAACAACGGTGAAGAACTTCCTGTTGATCTGAAAGGCAAATTTATCTACTACGTAGGCCCTGTTGATCCAGTAGGTGACGAAGTTGTAGGCCCTGCAGGTCCAACAACTGCGACTCGTATGGATAAATTCACTCGTCAGGTATTAGAAGCAACTGGTCTTTACGGCATGATCGGTAAAGCGGACCGTGGTCCTGCTGCTGTTGAAGCAATTAAAGACAACAAAGCAACTTACCTCATGGCGGTTGGTGGTGCTGCATACCTCGTATCTAAAGCAATCCGTGAAGCTGAAGTGGTTGCATTTGCTGATCTGGGTATGGAAGCGATCTACAAGTTCGTAGTGAAAGATATGCCTGTTTCTGTTGCAGTTGACGTAAATGGTACATCTGTACACGCGACTGCTCCAAAAATCTGGCAAGCGAAAATTGGCAAGATTCCAGTAGTTGACGCTGCTGCAGGCTAATTTAAGCTGCATGAAAAAAGCACCCTTAATGGGTGCTTTTTTATTGGAATTTTAAAATTAATTACCAGGTTCTTGGATCCCAGAGTTTAAACGGTGTGGTTAACTGTACATCTGTAGATGGATCATATTCAGTCGCCTTAATTTTCTGGGCTTTCTTGCGGATTTTCCCAGTTTCCTGATCCTGTGCAAAAAAGTTAAAACTGTCCGATTTTAACTGGGTAAAAGCAATTTCATTGAGTCCCATACTGCTTGGCATTAGCATCAGAGGTCCCGGAACACTACGACGGGTGCTTAAATTTTCTTCATCATACTTAATAAAATAGGATTGACCCGCTTCTACTGTAAAGTCCAAATACTTAGGTTTTTGGAAGTGCAACGCACCTAAAGGGCGACTGGTACTCAAGCGATAAGTACCTGCAGGCAACTCAATCCAGTAATGATGATTATGCAATAAACTCGGAATACGATGCTGATTGATAAATAGGCTGGCAGCGACAATTTCCTGACGGTTCCATTTGGAATCCGGGCGGTATAAATAAACGATTGCAGCATCCTCATGCTGAGGTTTAACTGCCTGAAAATGATTACCCTGTTTCTGGTTGACCCAGCCACCAATCGTAAACATCCCCACCCGATGCTGTTCGACGAAGCCCGGTTTTTTTTCAAGATCAATATTTTTTAAAGTGCTGAGTGGCTGTGTAGGCTCAACTACGGCTTTTTTACCGTGACAACCCATCAGCGCCAAACTGCCGATGAGCACCATTGCGACTCCACGCATGCTTATCCCTCACTGCGTCTTTATTCTTGTATGTAAGTACTTTGCGATATATTTTTATAGCTTTCGGCGTCCACGCCTAGATGTTGAGATTAGCATCTGCTTTTATCTTTTGGAAATAAAAAACGTGCGAAAACACGGGGTTTTCACACGTTTCTGACGAATAGCAATCAAGCAGATTTGCTATTCACCACCTTTAAATCAACTTTTACCGCTGTTTCTGGTTCATCATGTGGTTGACGTTCAGCAAGAAATTCTGGTGCAGCTTCACCATTAATGACTGCTTCATTGACTACCACAGTGCCTACATCGCTACGACTCGGCAAGTCATACATGGTTTCTAACAATGAATTTTCCAGAATCGAGCGCAGGCCACGCGCACCTGTATTATGTTCCAATGCTTTTTTCGCAACCGCACGTAGTGCTGAATCTTCAAAGATTAAGTCCACATTTTCCATCTCAAACAGATGTTTATATTGACGGGTTAATGCATTCTTCGGCTCAGTCAGAATCTGCATTAAAGCTTCTTCATCCAGCTCATCTAAAGTCGCAATCACTGGTAAACGACCAATGAATTCTGGAATCAGACCAAATTTCACTAAGTCAGTCGCTTCGACCTGACGGAACAATTCAGACAGCTTTTTGCTTTCGTCTTTATTACGGACTTCTGCAGTAAAGCCAATACCACCTTTCTCCTGACGCTGCTGTACGATTTTCTCAAGACCTGAGAATGCACCGCCACAGATGAACAGGATATTCGAGGTATCAATCTGAATGAATTCCTGCTGCGGATGCTTACGACCACCTTGTGGTGGAATTGAAGCAACCGTACCTTCGATCATTTTCAGCAAGGCTTGCTGTACGCCTTCACCTGATACATCACGTGTGATGGATGGGTTTTCAGATTTACGGGTAATCTTATCGATTTCATCGATATAGATAATGCCCTTTTGCGCTTTTTCGACATCGTAATCAGCTTTTTGCAAAAGCTTTTGTACAATGTTTTCAACATCTTCACCCACATAACCCGCTTCAGTTAGGGTTGTTGCATCTGCCATGGCAAATGGAACGTCCAGAAGACGGGCAAGGGTTTGTGCCAGCAAGGTTTTACCTGAACCGGTCGGACCCACCAGCAGGATATTACTTTTGGCAATTTCAACGGAATCATCTGCTTTCTTACCATTGGTCTGTACTTTCAGACGTTTGTAATGGTTGTATACGGCCACAGATAATGTCTTTTTCGCTACGTCCTGACCAATCACATATTGATCGAGCGCCGCACGGATTTCATGCGGTTTCGGCAAAGGACGGTTCGCCCAGTCATTGGTTTCGACCTGTTGACTGGTTTGAACCAAATCTAAGCATACGTCCACACATTCATTACAAATGTATGCGTCCTCGCCTGCAATCAGCTTTCCGACTTCAGACTGCGTTTTACCGCAAAATGAACAATGCTTTTGTCCTTGAGGATGTTCGGACATATTTACTCCAATATCTCAATCTCTAAAACTTATGGACGTTTCGTTAGAACTTCATCCACAAGACCGTATTCTTTCGCTTGCTGAGCAGTCATGAAGTTGTCACGGTCTGTATCGCGTGCCACTTTTTCATAGTCCTGACCGCTATGTTCAGCCATTAAACGGTTTAAACGTTCTTTAATGAACAGAATTTCACGTGCGTGAATTTCAATATCTGATGCCTGACCTTTGAAACCACCCAAAGGCTGGTGAATCATGACACGTGCATTTTCAAGGCAATAACGTTTGCCTTTAGTTCCTGCATTAAGCAGGAATGCGCCCATTGATGCTGCCTGACCCATACAGTAAGTCACAACATCCGGTTTAATAAACTGCATGGTATCGTAGATCGCCATGCCAGCAGTCACCGAACCACCCGGTGAGTTGATATATAAATGAATATCTTTATCTGGGTTCTCAGCTTCTAAAAACAACATTTGCGCAACGATCAGGTTGGCCATATTGTCTTCAACTTCACCTGTCAGAAAAATTACCCGCTCACGTAAAAGGCGTGAATAAATATCAAAAGAACGCTCACCACGAGAGGATTGTTCTACCACCATTGGCACTAAAGCGTTTTCAATCGTTGGAACATACATAGGTTTATTTATTCCTAAATTTTTGTGACTTAATCCATAATCACAATATGAGGGATAATCAATGAAATTGCAAAATAATCGCGAATAATTCCATCATATTTTTTGCATTAGTTTTGTGAAAATCAGATATGTCAAGAAATTACTAATATGAAAAAAGGCGCACGAAGCGCCTTTTTAGGGAAAGCTTGAATTAGCCTTGTTGACGAGCTTGTTGCTCTTTCAATAAGTCTTCATAGCTTACAGTCGCATCAGTCACTTTAGCAGATGCTAGGATGTGATCAACAACTTGGTCTTCAAGTACAACTGCTTCGATTTGAGCACGTTGTTGCTTGTCATTTTTGAAGTATTCGATCACTTCATTTGGATCTTCGTAAGAAGAAGCCATATCTTCGATATAAGCTTCAACGCGCGCTTGATCTACTTCGATTTTCGCATCAGCAAGAATGCGGCTTACCAATACGCCAAGTTTAACTGATTTCTCAGCTTGTTCTTTGAACAGGTCATCTGGAAGCATGCTTGAATCAAATGCTTTCGCGCCTTGAGCACCGAACTGTTGAGTGAACTGCTGGATCATTTGTTGACGTTGACGGTCAATTTCTTGAGCAACCATTGCAGATGGAAGTTCAACTTCGTTTGCAGCTACAAGTGCATCGAAAGTTGCGCCTTTAACCTGGTTACGCAGGCCGTTTTTCACTTCACGTTCCATGTTTTTACGAACGTCAGCTTTCAGTTTTTCAACGCCATCTTCTTCAGAAATACCGAAGATTTTCAGGAATTCAGCATCAATTTCTGGAAGTTTTTGTTTTTCAACAAGTTTTACATTGATTTTGAATTGAGCTTGTTTACCAGCAAGGTTTTCAGCTTGGTAATCTTCAGGGAAAGTAACATCGATCACTTTCTCTTCGCCTTTCTTCATACCGATGATACCATCTTCGAAGCCAGGGATCATACGGCCAGAACCTAAAACAAGTTTAAAGTCTTGCGCAGCGCCGCCTTCAAATTTTTCGCCATCAACAGTACCTTCGAAGTCGAAAGTCACTTGCATGTCTTTTTTCGCCATGCCTTTAGTTTCAGCCCAAGACGCGCGTTGTTTTTGAAGATTTTCAATCATCTTCTCAACGTCTTTGTCATTTACTTCAGACGCTTTACGTTCAACTTCCAGACCTTCGAATTTCACTTCAACTTCTGGATAAACTTCAACAGTCGCTTCATAAACTAAAGCGTCGTCTTTCATTTCAGTTTTTTCGATATTTGGCATACCAACAGCGTTAATTTTTTCTTGTTGGATTGCTTCGAAAACAGTATCACGAATGATGTCGTTGACAACTTCTTGGTAGATACCAGCGCCGTATTCACGACGAACTACGTTTACAGGTACTTTACCTGGACGGAAGCCGTTGATCTTCGCAGTTTTAGCAGTGCGTTTTAAACGAGCTTCAAATTGCTCATTAATACGGCTCGTCGGTACAGAAACATTTAAACGACGGGCAACGCCCGAAACCGCTTCAGAAGTTACTTGCATGGCTTCCTCTATATATTTGGTAATAACAGGTTTATAAAAATGTGCCACATTATATGACAACATTTGCAGATATACAAAACACAATACTTGAATCGTCTTTATTAATGCTGTAATAATCAAATTTATTCAGTCAAATTCATTTTTCTTTGATTAAATATCCCTTTCCTCAAATAAGAATAGATATATTGATTACTGAAACTGGACAGATCATCTCTTTAATCTGCATTTATGGATTTTTATAGTGCTTTTAGTAAACTTTTCTTTATCTTTTCTTCAATTTTTTTAAACTCTAATAATCTCAATAAAAGTAAAGATAATAATCTATTAATCAGATTTAGTTTAAATACATTAACTTAGAAACATTTTGATACACTATAACATCGCTAAAGGCAATTAATATAATTTTTAAAATCGTCATTTCCTATCTAAAAGTAATTCTTAATTTAAATAAGAATTATTATTATTCGCATACATAAATTTTATGCTTTTTTCGGGTTCCCACATGTCGTTTATCAAATCACGTAAAAAACTCGTTTCATCGGCGATTGCCTCTTCCCTCTCGATCGTAACTGTAAATGCTGTGGCTGATGAAAATGTGGTCAAGCTCGAAACTATTCATCAAGAAGTTAAAGCTGAACAGACACCAAGTTTAAAAGTAGATAATTCCGCAAATAAGAAATTTGTTGCACCCTTACTGAATACACCTAAATCTGTATCAGTCATTTCTAAACAACTGATTGAAGACACTCAAGTCACTACACTTTCTGATGCTTTACGTACTGTACCGGGTATTACCTTGGGTGCGGGTGAAGGCGGCAACCCGAATGGCGACCGTCCATTTATCCGTGGCTATAGCTCTGAAAGCTCAATGTATTTAGATGGTATTCGTAATTCAACCTCACAAAACCGTGAAATGTTTGCCATAGAACAAGTTGAAGTCACCAAAGGTTCTGCTTCTGCTATGGGTGGTGCAGGTACTGTTGGCGGTAGCATCAACATGATTTCTAAAGTGGCCAAAAAAGGTGACTTTTTAGAAGGTACTATTGCTGGCGGTACAGATGCTTACGCACGTGTGACGCTTGATGGCAACAAAGATTTTGGCAATGGGATTGCTACACGTGTTGCCGTTATGGGCCACATGAATGAGAAAGCAGGTCAATCTGATGGTGCTGAATATAAACGTGCTGGTATTGCCCCTAGTATTACTTTCGGCTTAGACACCCCTACTCGTGCAACTTTAAGTTATTACTATTTAAAATCGGATGATACTCCCGATTCAGGTATACCATATTGGGATGCTGGTTTAGGTAAACCACAAGGTAAACCTGCGGAAGTAAAACAAGGCGTTTATTATGGTTGGAAAGATCGTGACTTCCAAAAACAAGAGAACCAAGCAGGGACAATCAAGTTAGAACATGATTTAACTGACAATCTAACCGTTACAAACACTGCAATGTACAGCAAATCTAAAAATGATTATGTCTGGACAAACCCTGATGATTCTAAAGGCAATGTAGCTAATGGCCAAGTATGGCATCGTCAAAACTCTGCCATCACAGATAGCGATACCTTTACAAATCAATTAGCATTGATAGGTAAATTTGCTACAGGTGCCATTAATCATAGCTTTAATGTTGGTGCTGAATACAGCAAGCAAGAAACTGACAAAGGTGGTTATAACATCATTAACAGTAAAGATGGCAAAGTTTCCTCAACTGGGTTTTACAGCGACTGTAAAGACCTTTCAAGCAATTGGTGTACTTCTCTAAACAATCCAACTCAAAAACCATTTTTAGATCGTCTAGAAGCCCGCCAAGACTTTGATGCCACGGTTGAAAGCACTTCTGTATATTTATTAGATAGTATTGAAATCACACCACAATGGTTACTTGATCTTGGTGTGCGCTGGGACAAGTTTGAAGCTGCACAAAACTTTCGTGCTACATCTTCAGCTGCTGCATATACAGCTAACAATGATTCAGACTTTTTTACATATCAATCAGGTATAACCTTTAAACCTGTTGAAAATGGTTCAATTTATGCAAGTTATGCTACCTCTGCCAGTCCTGTTGGCTTAAATGCTGGTTGGGGAGATAACAGCGAAACCATAAATGCTAATAACCAAATGATCGATCCAGAAGAAGCACAAACTTACGAGTTAGGTACTAAGTGGGACTTGTTAAATGATCGTTTGAATTTAACAGCAGCGATCTTCCGTACTGAAAAACAAAATACTCGTGTACAACTTGACCCAACAACTTATGCGAATGTAGGTGAAAGTAAAGTTGATGGTGTTGAATTAGGATTAAATGGTCAAATTACCGATAAATGGGATATTTCGGCAGGTTATACTTATCTTAATAGTGAATTAACAAAAAATGGTAAATCATGCCGTGGTTCAGGTTCAACAGCAACTTGTACAGATAATGCCATTTATAATGGCAACCAAATGCCTAATGTACCTAAACAAGCAGCAACATTATGGACTACCTATAAGATATTGCCGCAATTAACTTTGGGTGGTGGTGCAGTATATTCAGACAAAGTTTATGGTGATGTTGCAAACATCAAATGGGCTCCATCTTATGTACGCTACGATGCTATGGCGCGTTATAACGTTAACAAAAATGTGGATTTACAGTTGAATGTAAATAACCTTTCTGACAAACGTTACTTCACTAAAGCCTATGCTTCTCACTATGCTACTGAAGCAGAAGGACGTAGTGCAGTGTTAGCAGTCAACTTTAAATATTAATTCAATGCAACCGCATAGCCTCCTGATGGGGGCTATGTTATTTTTAAAAGACGATTATTCAGGGGTTTCTCGTGCTGCATCATATTCCAAATGTACTGAGCAAAGAACAGGTGCAATATTTCCGTGAGGAGATGAATAAGATTGAGTGGGTCAATGGCAAGGTTACCGCGGGTACGCTCTCTGCCACCGTGAAACAGAATCAGCAATTACCTGAAGATCATTCACTCACTCATCATCTCAGCAATATTATTCTGGAATCGCTGGGACAGCATGCTCTGTTTTTATCGGCGGCGATTCCACTGGATATTATTCCCCCGCTTTTTAACCGCTATGAAAATAATGAATCTTTCGGCTTTCATGTCGACAATTCAATTCGTCGTATTCGCGGCAGCAGTGAACGCCTCAGAACGGATTTATCCTGTACGGTTTTTTTAAGCGAGCCGGACGAATATGTCGGTGGTGAACTGGTAGTCGAAGACACTTACGGTTATCACGAAGTAAAATTGCCTGCCGGCGATATGATTCTTTATCCATCCACCAGCCTGCATGAAGTTACGCCAATCAGTTCCGGTTGTCGAATTGCTTCATTTTTTTGGGTACAAAGCATGATCAGGGATGATGCAGAGCGGCATATGTTGTTTAATCTGGATCAGAGTATTCAAAACTTGAGAATGCAGCTGGGTGATCAGCATGCAGAAGTTATGAAACTGACCAACCTGTATCATAATTTAATGCGTAAATGGGCTGAACTTTAAAAGAGGCTCTGTCTTCAATGATCTTTAAAAACAACTGGATCTATTGTTTATTAAAATATACTGAGTTGTGGCACAATTGAACGTAATAAATAACGCTTTATGTCCAAATTAAGAAAATATAAAATACAATATTTAGAATAAGTGAAAATATTTTTCAATTCTTAAAGTTTATAAGAAAATCTTTATTAACATACGACTAAAATCCATAGAAAAAGCAAAAACTTTTCACGTTTTCTGGACTAAAATTAATCTTATAGGTTCACCATGCAGGTGTCTGGTCGATCCTGATGATCAAGACTTTAAAAAATACAGGATTGATCTTATTTACCCACACCTGCCTGTAAACGAATATATAGACAAAATCTATACTGTAGACCGAGCAACTGCTGCACCAAGCGAATTTGCCAGGCTACCTAAGGAGCTCTCTCATGATGTTGGCTGATCCAAGTAAAAAATACCGTCGCATGTATCAACGTGTGGACTTACCAGACCGTCAATGGCCGAACAATGAAATCACTAAAGCGCCAATCTGGATGAGTACTGACCTGCGTGATGGTAACCAGGCGATCTTCGAGCCAATGAACATCGAGCAGAAGTTCAAAATGTTCCAGATGTTGGTAAAAATCGGTTTCAAACATATTGAAATCGGCTTCCCTTCTGCATCTCAAATTGATTTCGACTTCACCCGTAAATTGATTGAAGAAGGTCATATTCCGGCTGATGTTTACATTGAAGTACTGGTTCAGGCACGTGACCATTTGATCGCACGTACTTTTGAATCTTTACAAGGTGCGAAACGCGCAATCGTGCATATCTACAACTCTAACTCTCCAACCTTCCGTCAAAAAGTGTTGAACGTAGATGTTGAAGGTGCAAAACAGTTAGCGATTAATGCAGCGCAAAAAGTGAAAGAATACGCAGCAAAACAGCCTGAAACTGAATTTGTTTTCCAGTACAGCCCTGAATGTTTCTCTGCAACTGAATTGGAAGTGGCGAAAGACGTTTGCGACGCTGTGACTGAAATCTGGGAAGCATCTCCAGAAAACAAAGTGATCTTGAACTTGCCAGCCACTGTCGAAGTCTCTACACCAAACGTGTATGCCGACCAAGTGGAATGGATGCACCGTAACATCGAGCGTCGTGACGGCGTGATCATTTCAGTTCACTGTCACAATGACCGTGGCTGTGGGATCGCAGCGTCTGAATTGGCGATCATGGCCGGTGCTGACCGTGTCGAAGGTTGTGTATTCGGTAATGGTGAGCGTACCGGTAACGTGGACGTGGCAGCAATTGCCTTAAACATGTACACCCAGGGTGTTGCACCAAACTTGGATTTCTCAAACATCAACGAAATCATTGCGACTGTTGAAGAATGTACTGGCTTGCCAGTCCACCCACGTCATCCATATGCGGGTGACTTGGTCTTCACTGCATTCTCTGGTTCACACCAGGATGCAATCAAAAAAGGTTTTGAATTCCAGAAAAACGAAGAAATCTGGGATATGCCGTACTTGCCAATCGATCCGAAAGACCTGGGCCGTGACTATGACGCCGTGATTCGCGTGAACTCACAGTCAGGTAAAGGTGGTATCGCTTACTTGTTAGAATCGAACTATAACGTGACTTTACCACGTCGTTTACAGATCGAATTCTCGCAAATCGTACAGCAAAAAACCGATGAAGATGGTACTGAGATTTCAGCACAAGCGATCTGGACATTGTTTAAAGACACGTATGTTGATGCTAAAGATGCACATTACGCTGCCAAGAACTATAAATTGTCAGATGAAAATGGCAACCAGGTGATTGAGCTAGATGTTGAAGTCAATGGTGAAACTCAGCGCTTACGTGGTGAAGGTAACGGTCCAATCTCTGCGATTTTGGATGCATTACAATTGCCAATTGACGTCTTGAACTATGAAGAACGTAGCATCAGCTCAGGTGCACATGCCAAAGCATTGGCATTGGTTGAACTTCAAGTGAAAGGTACCGGTAAATCCGCCTTTGGTGCTGGTGTCCACGATAACATTGTGACCTCTTCAATTGAAGCGATTATTGCATGTACCAACCGCCTGATCGACCAGGATGTGTTAAGCACTGAACAGGTGATTGCTGCTGCCGTCTAAACCCGGTATTTGAATTAGCGATAATTCATAGCAGTAAAAAGACTTTAGAAGGATACCTGCAAATGGTATCCTTTTATTTATTCATACTAAAGATTTAAGGCGAATCATTCCCGTGTCTTTTCCAGCTGACTCAGTGGGCCTTGTTGTCCCACAAAAGTTCCAATTCGAACAGCCGTTAGAGCTTGAATGCGGTCGCATCCTCCCACGTTTTGAACTGATGGTAGAAACTTATGGCGAACTGAATGCCGATAAGTCCAATGCCATTTTGATCTGCCATGCCCTGTCTGGCCATCATCATGCTGCAGGTTATCATCATGAAGATGATAAAAAACCAGGCTGGTGGGATGCCTGTATTGGCCCGGGTAAGGCAATCGATACCAATAAATTCTTTGTGGTGGCGCTAAATAATATCGGCGGTTGTAATGGTTCTACTGGTCCTACCTCTCCTAATCCCGAAAATGATAACCGCCCATATGGTCCAGACTTTCCGCTAGTCACTGTGCGTGACTGGGTGAAAACTCAGGCGATGCTGTCTGACCGTCTGGGGATTGATGTGTGGTATTCCATCATTGGCGGCTCACTCGGGGGCATGCAGGCCTTGCAATGGTCGGTAGATTATCCGGACCGTCTGCAAAAATGCGTGATTATTGCCAGTGCACCGAAACTGTCTGCACAAAATATTGCCTTTAACGAAGTCGCGCGTCAGTCGATTCTGTCTGATCCGGACTTCCATCATGGCCGTTATCTAGAAAATGACAGCTATCCAAAACGAGGCCTGATTCTGGCACGGATGGTCGGTCATATTACCTATCTGTCTGAGGAAGCCATGAAGCAGAAATTTGGCCGTGATTTAAAATCTGGCAAATTCATGTATGGCTTCGATGTGGAATTCCAGGTCGAAAGCTACCTGCGTTATCAGGGTGAACAGTTTAGCCGTAACTTTGATGCCAATACTTATCTGATCATGACCAAAGCACTAGACTACTTTGATCCTTCACGTGAATATCAGCAGTCACTGGTCAAAGCGATGGCGCAAACCAAATGTAAGTTCCTGGTGGTTTCATTTACCACAGACTGGCGGTTCTCACCTTCACGTTCTGTTGAAATCGTAGACGCCTTAATTACCAATAATAAGCCTGTCAGCTATCTGGATATTGATGCTGAGCAAGGCCATGACTCCTTCCTGTTCCCGATTCCTCTGTATGTAAAATCCTTGCGCGCCTTCCTGGGCGGTGAAGAACATCTGCGATCAACACCGAAGGAGGCTGTGTAATGCGTATTGACCAACAACTTGCTGAAAAATGGATCAAGCCCGGTTCACGTATCCTCGACCTCGGTTGTGGTGATGGCGAACTGCTGGCCCATATGAGCAAAAAGCACAATATTCGTGCATATGGATTAGAAATTGATCAAGAAAAGATTGCAATTGCGATCAGTCGCGGGTTAAATATCATCCAGCAGGACTTAAACCTCGGTTTAAGCCGTTTTGCTGACCAGTCTTTTGACTATGTGGTGATGGCACAGGCTTTGCAAGCTGTAGATGCACCAGACGTATTATTGCGTGACATGGTGCGTGTAGGGAAACAGGCCATTATTACCTTTCCAAACTTTGCGCACTGGAAGACTCGTTCTTTCTTGGCATTAAAAGGGAAAATGCCGGTTTCGGAAGCCTTACCCTATATGTGGTATAACACCCCGAACATTCACCTATGTACTTTCCGTGACTTTGAAGCATTATGCGCGGAAAACAACATAAAAATTATTAATCGACTCGCTGTGAATGGGAATCAAGAAGATAGTTTGCTTAGCAAACATCTCCCAAATCTGTTTGGTGAAGTCGCAATTTATCGAGTGAGCGCTCTATGAAAAAATTATTATTAAGTACGACGCTACTGGCTGGACTTTTTGGCATGCAGGCCCATGCCGATTACGTTGCACCAACGCCTTCTGTGGCCAGCCAAGCAGCGCAATATTCAGTAATGGACATTCATAGTCTGACTAAAGCAGCTAAAGCGGGTCAGCCTGGTGCACAATTTTATTTAGCAACCAAATATCAATATGGCAAAGACGTCCAGAAAGATGAACGTCAGGCCTTTGCATGGTACAAAGCTGCTGCCGACCAAGGTCTGGCAGTGGCTCAACTGAATGTTGGCCGTATGCTGGCAGATGGTATTGGTACCAAAAAAGATGAAACACTGGCTCGCCAGTACTTCGAAAAAGCAGCTAGCCGTGGTGATAACCGTGCCAGCTTCAATCTGGCCATGATGGAAGAAAAGAAGAAAAACTACATGGGTGCTTACCAGTGGTATGAACTCTCTACCCGCGATGGCATGCTGGACAATAAAGTGATTACTTTATCTGAAGGTAAGAAAACTGCATTGGCAGCTAACTTAACCCAAGAACAGATCCGTCAGGCACGTGACCGTGCAGACAAATGGATTCAGGCACAATAAGCTAAAATTTTTAAAGAGCACCTTCGGGTGCTTTTTTTATACTTTAAAAAAACTGTAACATATTAAAAATAATAAACTATTTCTAAAGCCTATAAAGGGAATTTACATGAAAAAATTTAAGGGATATGCATCATTGCTGTTATTTTTTCCATTAGTCGCATGTACAGTCTCAACAACTTCTTACAACACTTGGAATAAGCCTGGCATAACTAGATATGAAGCAGATAATGCTCTCGCAAAATGTAAATATGATTTAGGCTTAGCCAAAATTGATGCAATGGATAGAGAAGATATGGTTAATAACTGTATGAAGGCTCAAGGTTTTAGAAATAGATAAAATTAAAAGCACCTTCGGGTGCTTTTTTATTACCGGTTTATTTCACGTAAATTGGCAAGCAAGGTTAAAATAGTCCCTCCCTTAAAGTTCAACAACGAGATTCAACATGACTTCAACTGACTGGTTATCCCAAGGCACACTGGTATTAGCAAGTAATAACAAAGGCAAAATTGCAGAATTCGAAAAGATGTTTGCCGAGCTTAAACTACCGGTTGAAGTGATTCCTCAAGGCAAGCTAAATATCGGAGATGCGATTGAAGACGGTTTAAGCTTCGTAGAAAATGCCATTATCAAGGCGCGTCATGCGTCCAAAATTTCGGGTAAACCAGCCATTGCCGATGACTCAGGAATTTGTGTGCCCGTACTCGGTGGTATGCCAGGAATTTATTCAGCCCGTTTTGCCGGTGAACATGGCAATGATGCAGCCAATAATGAAAAGCTTTTAAACAGACTAAAACCGTTACGCAAAGATGGTGAAGCGATTGAAGGTATGTTTGTGTGTGTACTGGCCTTAGTCCAGCATGCTGAAGATCCACTGCCACAAATTTTCCAGGGCATCTGGAAAGGTGAAATTCTGGAAGCACCACGCGGTGAAAATGGTTTTGGTTATGATCCATTATTCTGGTTACCAGAACTAGGAACTTCTAGTGCGGAACTGAGCAAAGAAGAAAAAAATAAAATTAGCCATCGTGGTCAGGCGATGAAACTGTTTAAGGCGAGTTTGGAAAAATAAATCTAATTCCTAAAAGGAGTCCTCCCTCCTTTTAGGAGGGAGTTAGAGGTCATTCCCTCACCCTTGGGGAGAAGGAGCCCTCCCTTTTTCAAAGGGAGGTTGGGAGGGATTCTTCCATCTCACCCCTTACTTTTTATTCTCATTCATTTCTACAAAGAACTTAATCCTCCTCAATCCCTTCCCTAATAAAGGAAGGACTTTCAAAAACTGGTGGTGTTTCAAAAAGTATGCTGACATTAAATGAAGCCATTATTGATGTAAAAAAAGGTTAAGTCGAAAGCTTTAAAATGGTTTTCAATCTTTTTTGAAAAATTACAACTCCTTCTAAAACCGCGCCTAATTCGATGCCTTATTTTGCAATTATTACCTTCAATACCTACAGTAAAAAATTTACCAATACTTTGCTTGCAGTTTTTAAAAGCAGTGATGAAACTGTCCCAATGATCACTTGCAATTCGGGTGTAGTGAATACCTAATTGTTTAAGCTTTGTCTTCAATCGTTGAACTGTAGCTAAGTCTCTTTTACCCCAAACATAAGCAACAATCTCACCTGTTTCTCGATGGTAGGCGTAAATAAGCCATTGTTTATTATTTTTATTTCCCACGAAAGTCCAAAACTCATCAACTTCAAGAGACTCATAATGACTTTGTTTAGGCTGAATTTGGTAGGTCGATTCGGTTAAAGTACGTAAAACTTTACCGATACTGATTCGCTCAACTTCAGCGATATCTCGTATACCACTACCTCTGACCATCAACTGTAATATTTTTCGAGTAATGCCTGAATTACATCCTAGATAGCTCAGAGCATGGTCACCAATAAACTGACGTTTACAGTCTTTGCACTGATAGTTTTGTTTCCCATCTACTTTGATGCCATTTTTCTTTATACTGTCACTGAGGCAGGTTGGACATTTGATTTCTAGAGTTATTCGCATTTCTCTATTTTATCAAAATTCAACCTGCTTTGTTTCAGCATACTTTTTGAAACACCACCCAAAAACTTTATACCCTCTCTCTAACTCTCTCCCAGAGGGAGAGAGAACTTTTAAATTTATAAACCCGGTACCAACATATGCACCACCACCCCATATACTCCAATCAAAATTGAACTCGCAATCGTTCCTGAAGCGATATATTTGGCTGAATAACCTGTGCCCTGATAATGGGTCTCCAGTGCCACAATATTCGCGGCGGGTGGAAGCAGGAAATACATCATCATCACAGCATAAATCAGGGCTTGATGTGGAATCGGTAACAAGAAATAAGCCCCTGCCGCCAGACCTAGAGCCAGCACAAAACGACCGCTGATCAAGATCAAACTACGTTTTAAATCACTCAGTTGAATCCTGACTTTACTCAGCCACATTCCCAGAATACACATACCGGCAAAAGTCACTAGAAGCTTGTTGGCTGCATAGCCCCATTGAATCAGCGGATGCGCTTCATAGGCACTAAAATCCCAGAAGGACAGAATCGCTGCAATAGAAAGCGCAATCACTGGCGGGGATTTCAGCATATTTTTAATAATGAATTGGGGAGCCTGTTTTTCAGCACTGACTGCCACTACTGCACTGACATTGCCAAATAAGGAACCACCAATATAAAGAGCAACAATAGTATTTAAGGCATCCGGACCAAATACAGCTAAGGCAAAAGGAAAGCCAAGCCAGACCCCATTTAAATAACTAAAACATAATGCCCGCAATTTATCTTTGGAGAAAAGAAAGAACAGGCCAAATAGAAACAGTGAGCTAAAGATACTAAAACCGATCAGCCACAAACTGCCCGGCTTATAAAACACCATGTTGTAAATGACAATCAAGGGAATCAAAAGACGTGCCAGCAAGGCCGCCATGAATGGACGGATCGACTTTAAATAATGAACGCCCCAGAATCCAATCAGAAATGAAATAAGCGGAAGGAGCAATGCCATAGGAAAGCTGAAAATGCGTAGATAGATGGGCTTTATCCTAGCATACCTATCTGTTTTCAGAGTTCACTGTTTAAACTGATCTTTTTATAAATATCATCACCAATACTGTTATTTAGCTAATAATCGGAATAACTTGTTCAACGATCTGTCCTGCTGTTTCACCCTGCTGGGATTTTTCCAGCCACTGCCACTCATCGGTTTTCATTCTCAGGAAATTGGAACAGCGCGTGCCATAAGCCGGACTTTGAATAAAGGTTGAAGACAACAACTGTTCCAGTTCATGTGAAATCCCGGTCTTCGGCAACAACTCCGGAATGATCTTGCGTTCATCTTCCAGAATATCCCAAACGGCATAATAAAGATCAGATTCAGGCATATTTGGATACTGCAGCATGGGCAGAAATTCCTGGGTAAAACGCTTGCGCAGGTGTCGAGTCTTTTCCCAATGTTCCGTGAGCAAGCCATTGGACACTACATACACGCCATGTGCTAGTACTTGTGGTGCCTCACCACGGTTACTCATATAGACTGCCTGCTCTCGATCGCCGACAAACAGGTTAAAGCCCGCATAATCACATTGACATTTTTCCAGTTCTTGAGCAAACCGGATAGGTGTCAATTCGGATTCCAGAAAATGCTGAATGATATGTCCACGTGAAGTTGGGTAGTTATTCTTGTCATTACCATCTCTGAAATTGGTAATCACTGCCCATCGTCCTGAAACCGTTATACCCATCCAGGTACCACCAGACTGAAGATCCTGCCCGGCAATAATCGGACTGTTCTCCCATTCATGTAATGCCTGGGTTGGACGTTGATAGAACTCATCACGATTTGAAATCAGACATAATGGCGTTTCATCCAGAACCCGCCAAGCCAGTGCCACAATACACATAATTGATGCTCTCGATCTTTACACATTGAATGTACAACATTTTTCTTCGCTTTCAGCTAAAATCTGTGCAAAACAGAATCACAAGGAACAGGAATGCTCACCTATCCAAACATAGATCCCGTTGCAATTTCGCTCGGACCTTTGCAAGTCCACTGGTATGGACTGATGTATCTCTTGGCTTTTTTATTTGCCTGGGGACTGGCGACTTATCGCTCTAAACAACGCGGCTGGACACCAGATATGGTCTCGGATCTGATTTTCTTTGGGGCGCTAGGTGTGATCATCGGCGGCCGGGTTGGTTATGTTTTATTCTACGGTTTTTCTCAGTTTTTGGAAAACCCACTCTGGCTGTTCCAGATCTGGACCGGTGGCATGAGTTTCCACGGCGGTTTCCTCGGCGTAATCCTGGCAATGTTATGGTGGTGCAAGAAATACAAAATGGCCTGGTTCCAGACGCTAGACTTTATTGCACCCTGCGTTCCGACAGGTCTGATGTTTGGCCGGATCGGTAACTTTATTGGTGGTGAACTCTATGGCCGTCAAGTGACTGATCCAAACTTTGCCTTGGGCATGATTTTCCCAACTGATCCATTACAACTGGTACGTCATCCCTCACAACTGTATCAGGCGCTCTGTGAAGGCCTGATTCTGTTTATTGTACTGTGGTGGTTCAGTAGCAATCCACGTCCACGTATGGCGGTTTCTGCGGTATTCCTGACCGGCTATGGTCTGGCCCGTTTTATCGTCGAGTTCTTCCGTGAACCGGATAATGGTCAGCTCTTTATTGGCTGGATGAGTAAAGGACAATTCCTGAGCCTGCCAATGATCCTGATTGGTCTGTGGATGCTATGGTACGCCTATCAGAAGAAAGTTTATGACTGGGGTCCACAGAAAAATAACGTATAATTTTTATAAATATTGCGAGGCCTCTGCCTCGCTTTTTTATATTTAAAATATGCTAAAGTGCTTTTTATCTTTTCTGTTCATACATCATCATGCTTGAGTTCTGGTTCAATCCGCAGGTGTCAATCCTAAAAAAACTGCTGTTCTTTGTTGTGATTGCTGCAATTGCCGTAGGTCTGTACTGGATGGAACCTTTGCCTTTAGATGCCATCCTGATGTTTGCCGGTACCGGAATTATTTTCCTGATTTGTCGTTACTGTAAAATTCATTTCGCAGCAAAAAATCCGACTGGCCCGTTCTATCGTGTCCTGACCTGGATTCCGATTGCCTTATTAATCAGCCTGATTTTTATGAACATGAAACAGGGTGAAATCTTGCTGCCAGGCGCTCAGGGAATTGCCTTTATGGCTTTGGCAATCTGCCTGTTTTCGCCTCTGTCTTTGCTTAATCAGAACAAGCCGGATTCAGGTTCACCACATGCTTGAATTCTGGTATTCCGAACACTGCAATCGTCAGCTCAAGCTCATCATTATTATTGCGGTATGTATCGTAATTTACATAGCATCGACTGTAACGAAACTGGGTTCGATATTTGTTGGAATCAGTCTGGCGATTGGAATGCTGATGCACGTCTTGCGTGAATTCAGATTAAAGCTTTCTCCTGAAAATCCTTATGCTGAAGGTTTTCGTGCTTTAACGATGGCGATTCCGATTGTGGCAGTAATTAGCCTGATCGGTTATTTACCCAAAACAGGTGAGATCGGAGAAACTGTAGCGCTAGGTCTACAATGCTTAGGCTTTGTGGCGATTGGACTGTTTATCGTGTCGATTTATAATCAACGTGCGAAACGCTTCGAAGATTGAACCATTTCGCGACTTTCATTTTTAAGTTCTGAAATTTTCAGCGTCGGATTTAAAGATAGGAATCCAGACGGTAATACGTATATTTCACATTGGAATTACGATAGACCGCATAGCCATTCTGTTTAAAATCAGAAACCCAGGCTGAACCAGAATACGCTGCAATATGACCATACTGATGCTGTGAAGTCCGGTCGATAATATAGATATCACCTTTTTTCGGACGGTCAAAAGACAGGTTGATTTTTCGATAGCCCAATTGCTGCAGGGTGTTACCCCAGTCAGCTGCGGCAACAGGATGATTCACAATTTTTGCACCTGAAGACTGCAATCCGACGCGAATACTGCGTGCACATTTCTGTGTACTGGTACTGCGGGTAATGCCTTGCAGGTAGCTGGTGAATTTTTCAATATCGAAACGCTGGCCGTTCATTGCACCGAAAGTCTTGCGAGATTCAGAGTTTTTGTTACGAGCTGACGCAGAGGTATAGCGCTGAGGCTGACGTTTGGAATTTTGTCCCGATTGGGAACGAATTATGACGTTCGCTTGAACAGGAGCATGCACTTCGCTCATATTCACTTGATGATCATAAATCATATTGGACCAAGTACTCCTCGCCTGTAAGTTTGGCTTTCAAATCTTCAACACGCGGTGAATACTAGACGGTTAAATGTTACTTTTCACGTTAAAAATGTAAATATATTTTTCCGCATTTATTTAATTTTACTTAACTTGTTATTTCTTTTAGATTTAAAAAATTTACAATTTTCACAAAAAAGTTATAAATTCACTACTTTTCAAATTAGGGCGTGTCCTCATTTGAAGAATTGGTTTTAAATACTTAAAATCCTCCTTTGAGTTATTTTTATTTCTATATTTTCAATGGCACGTACTCTTCTTACCGATGATATCTGGCAGCAAATTCAAGATACTATGCGATTACATGGTTGCTACCGTTCAAAGAATAGTAGAAATATCATGGAAGCGATCTTATGGAAACTGCGTACAGGCGCCACATGGCGTGATATTCCTCAAGAATTTTGTCCTTGGCAAACTGCTTATAATCGTTTTAATCGTTGGGCAAGCAAGGGATTGTGGAATAAATTTTTTTTAGATTACGAGGCGTCTTGGATCAAGAATGGGTATTCATTGACGGAAGCTACATACGCGTGCATCAACATGCAAGTGGAACTCGGAATGGTTTCGAAAGAGCAATTGGACAATCACGCGGTGGACGAACAACAAAAATACATCTTGCAACCGACGCGAATGGATTACCGATTGATTTTAAAATCACTGGGGGTGGCGTCCACGACAGTCAAGTTGCAAAACAACTGATTGATACTGTAGGCGAGGCAACTTATCTCATTGCTGATAAGGGGTATGATGCTGAGCACATTAGAATATATGCCCAGAACAAGGATATGATTCCCATCATTCCAATGAGATCAAATAGTAAAAGATCGAATAAGGAGTTTGATAAATATCTATATAAATTAAGACATTTAGTTGAAAATGTGTTTGCGAGATTGAAGCATTTCCGAGCGATTGCAACCCGATTTGATAAGCTTGCACGAAATTACCAGTCTATGATTTACATTGCTTGCATGTTTATTTGGTGTAAAGCCAAATGAGGACACGCCCTAATTAGCAGTTCTGCTCAGACTATTTCTAAATCAATATTTGAGCGCCTTTCTGACTAAATCTGTAATTTTACTCACGATAATAAAGTCAACATTTCACTACAGGATTACATCATTCCGGCTAACAACTCTCGTATTAGGCTGATTTAGTAAATTTAAATTGAGATGATGAGGAAGAAAAATATGAGTCATGATGTAAAGACTATTTCAAATTTCAATTTAGAACAATATTTAGGGATCTGGTACGAAATTGCCCGTCTGCCTATGAAACACCAACCTGAAGACAGTACTGATATTTCCGCAGCCTACAGCCTGAATGAAAATGGCACAGTCCGCGTCCAGAACCGTTGTCTAGATGGTGCGGGCAAACTGGATGAATCTATTGGGGAAGCCACTATTGTTGATGCGGAACATGGCAAACTGGAAGTCAGTTTCTTGCCTGAAGGTTTGCGCTGGGTACCTTTTACCAAAGGGGATTACTGGATTCTCAAACTGGATGACAACTATGAGACCGCCTTGGTTGGTGAGCCAAACATGAAATATCTATGGCTCCTGCATCGTAAGCCGACACTAGATGAAGCAACCAAACAGGATTATCTGGCCTATGCTGAATCTCTGGGTTATGACCTGTCCGATCTGATCCATACGGTACACACCGGTAAGCCAACAGCTTAAAAAAAGATGATAAAAAAGCATCCATCATGGGTGCTTTTTTATACCCTTTTCTCTCATGTTTAATCATTTTCACTGCTATGCGGAAGTGCTCAAAAAAATGTTATGATGAGCGCAATTTTAAATTGCCCAATTCAAAGAAAAGCAATTTGCAACAGATTTTAAGAGAGACCTATGCGCCAATATCTTGACCTTTTACAACATATCCTCGACAACGGCGGCGATAAAGGCGACCGTACCGGCACAGGTACACGCTCGGTATTTGGTCATCAGATGCGCTTTGATCTTTCCAAGGGCTTCCCTTTACTTACCACTAAAAAAGTTCATTTCCGTTCGATCGTGATTGAACTGCTGTGGTTCCTGAAAGGCGATACCCATGTAAAGTATCTTCAGGATAATAAAGTGACCATCTGGGATGAATGGGCCACTGCGGAACAGACCTCACGCTTTGGTCGTCCAGAAGGTGAACTTGGTCCAGTCTATGGCCATCAATGGCGTAATTTTGGTGCCACTCAAAATTCAGATGGCAGCTACAATCAGGATGGTTTTGACCAGATCAAATGGCTGATCAATGAGATCAAGACCAATCCAAATTCACGCCGTCTGATTGTGTCTGGCTGGAATCCGAATGAAGCGAGTCAGGTGGCTTTACCGCCTTGCCATACCCTGTTCCAGTTCTTTGTACATAATGGCAAATTGTCTTGCCAGCTTTATCAACGTAGTGCTGACGTTTTCCTTGGCGTTCCGTTTAATATTGCCAGCTATGCCCTGCTGACTCATATGATTGCGCAGGTGTGTGATCTGGATGTAGGCGATTTTGTCTGGACGGGTGGTGATACGCATCTATATGCCAATCATTTTGAACAGGCCAAACTTCAATTGAGTCGTGAGCCTTTAGGCCTATGCCAGTTAAAACTGAATCCTGAAGTTAAAGACCTGTTTGATTTCAAATTTGAAGATATTGAAATTGTGGGTTATGAATCACATCCAGGAATTAAAGCGCCAGTTGCAGTTTAATTCCTGTTAAACCCCGGAAAATATTCAAATCCCACTTTGCTTAAAGTGGGATTTTGCATTTTAATAGCAATAATTTTTATCTGTTTTTGAGTATGGGTATGGCATTTCAGGATTTAGAAGTCGTTCATGTCGTGGCAATGGATCAGCAGCGCTGTATTGGTAAGGACAATGACCTGCCTTGGCATATCTCAACAGATCTCAAGCACTTTAAGGAAATCACTCAAGGCGGCGTAATTGTCATGGGCCGTAAAACGCTTGAGTCGATGGGCCGTGCGCTGCCTAAACGTGTGAACTGGGTGATTACCCGCGATCCTGACTGGTCCTTTGAAGGCGTCAAAGTCGCGCATACGATTGAAGATGCCTTGACTCAAGCCGTGGCCGATGTGCAGGCTTCAGAAAAACCGAATGCTATTTTTATCATTGGCGGCGGTGAAATCTTTAAACAGACTCTGGAGATCGCTGATCGTCTGGAACTGACCCATGTTGAACTGGATGTACAGGGTCATGCCTACTATCCGGAAATTCCGGCCGAGTTCAAAAAAGTTGCGTCAGAACAACATATCGATGACAAAACCGGTATTGCATTTGAGTTCGCAACATACAGAAAATAAAGCCTATTTTCTATAAAAGATCGAACATGCAAGGACAAGACAATTCAGAAAAGCATTGGAGCCTGTGGTTATTAGGGAGTCTGTTTAGTGTATTTGTCCTGTGTTCAAGCCTTTGGCTGAGCCTGATGCTCTGGGTACAACAACCCTTGGGCAAAATTGGCAGCATCATTCTGGTTGGTCTCTGGCTTGTGTTTGCCTGTGTGGTCTTGGGCATTTATTTCACCAAGCATCTGATTTCCCGACAGGTGGATACAGTGCTTTATTTGCTGGCCTTTCTGTTCAGCTTACTGGCTTATTTAAGCATGGAGCCTCGTCAGGATCGTGACTGGAATCCTGAAGTTTCCCGACTGCTCTCCTATGAGCAGCAAGGCAATCAAGTCACCTTGCACAATATCCGTAATTTTGACTGGCAAGCAGAGGGGCAATATACCGAACGCTGGGAAAGCCGGAGTTTTGACCTGAACGACATTACCGGAGTAAACATCATTACCTCTTACTGGATGGGGCCTAAAATTGCCCATACGCTGGTCAGTTTTGATTTTGCCAATCAGAAACCACTCGCCTTCTCGATCGAAATTCGCAAAGAAAAGAATGAGAAATTTTCTGCCATTGGCGGCTTCTTCCGAAAATATGAACTAAGTCTGGTCGCCTCAGATGAAAAAGACATTGTATATACGCGTAGCAATATTCGTGGCGAGCAGGTCTATTTTTTTCCGTTAAAAATGCCACAAGCAGAAGCTCAAGCCCTATTTAAAGAATATCTGCGTAAAGCTGATGAACTGGCCAAAGAGCCTAAATGGTATAACACCCTGAGCAGTAACTGCACGACTCTGGTCTTTGATATGGCTCAGGCAGTATCTCAACAACAGCTTCCTTCAGATTACCGCTTGCTGGCTTCTGGGTATTTACCTGATTATTTATATGATTTAAAAGCGCTAGATCAACGCTGGGATATACAAACCTGGTATCAGCGTGCACATGTTAATCCACGAGTTAGAGATACCGGTCAGATCTCCAGTCAGGAGTATTCACAACGCCTGCGTCAAGGCCTACCTGAGTCGAATTCCAGATAATTTTCCAAGTTATCTAACTTAAAGAAAGATACAAAATCAACTGGCATATATTTAATTTTTTTGTTTATATACAAATAGCTAACTCAGAATTAGAGTCTCTCTCATGCTAAAAAAATTAACAGCAATCATGATTTTAGGTTCAGTCTTTGCAATGTCGGGTTGTGAAACTGTACCTAGTACCTCATCAGTCAAAACTGAAAATAATTTACAGCTCCTGCAAAATCGTACCTGGATTGTGAACCAGATTGGTAATACCGAAATTACTACAGCACCGACAGCACGCAATATTCCAAGTCTGCAATTCGATGCAGTGACTCAACGCGTGTCTGGCGCAGATGGCTGTAACCGTATCATGGGCAGCTACACTGCCGGTAAAGATACTCTCAACTTAAGCCAGATGGCGAGTACCGAAATGGCTTGTCTGGATAATGACGGTCTGGATCAAAAATTTAAGGAGGCACTGAGCAAAGTGACCCATTATCAGGTCTACGGTAAAACCCTGAAATTAATGGACCGTCATGGCAATTTACTCATTCAGTTAGAAAGTGCAGTACAGCCTCGCTAAGTTTTGACTACAAAAAGCCTGTGTCGTGCAGGCTTTATATCTTTCATACTCATATGAACATTCAATAATCAGCACTCTACAATGATGAGGACTTAACCATGCAACAAGCACTATTTGGTGGTGGATGTTTTTGGTGTACCGAAGCAGTATTTTTACAGCTTCAGGGCGTACAGAAGGTCGTCAGTGGCTATGCGGGCGGACAAAATCCTAATCCGACCTATGAGCAAGTCTGTGGCGGTGATACCAATCATGCCGAAGTGATCCTGATCGATTTTGATGAAAATCAGATTACGTATAGTCAGTTGCTCGAAGTTTTTTTCGCAACCCATGATCCAACGACATTAAACCGTCAGGGCAATGATGTCGGCACGCAATATCGTTCTGTGATTTATTATTTTAATGATGAGCAAAAAGAAACTGCACAGCTCACAATAGATTCATTAAAAGCTGAAGGGCTGAATATTGTGACTGAACTTAGCCCTGCACCGACTTTCTATCCTGCCGAAGAATATCATCAGAATTTCTTTGCCAAGAATCCGAATCAGGGTTACTGTAATTTTGCGATTCCGCCCAAGCTGAATAAATTACAACACAAGTTTATGACGCTGCTTAAAACTCATTAGACTGGATTCTGCTTGATCATATGCCCTATTAAATTAAGGCAATAAAAAAGCGACTGAGATCAGTCGCTTTTTTATTTGAGAGCAAAAAATTAATTATCGGTTGCAAAGGCAATATCGCTGAGTCCGGCTCCACTCGCGCGTGACATCACTTGAGCAACAGTGTCATAACGTGATTCTTTATCTGCTTTCAATACGATGGTCGGTTGACGCTGTGCCTGGCTCGCCTCATTGAAACGGGTTTCAAGTTGATCCAGGGTCAGTACATCGCCATTCCACGCTACATCACCTTTGGCATTGATGCTAATGGTGACATTTTCAGGTGGTAGGTCAATAATTTCTGCAGTGGTTTGCGGCAAAGTTAATGGAATTGATGGGTTCGCAACGGTCGCTGTCACCAGAAAGATGATCATCAATACCAACATGATGTCGATCAAAGGAATGAGGTTCATCTCATTCATGCCTGTATCGTTGTCTTCACCCAATTGAAAAGCCATTAAGCTTGACCTCCAACTAAACTGTCTTGTGCTACTTTTGCATCAGCCTTCTTTGCAGAAGAATCCTGTTGCAACATGGTATCAATCAATAAGCTATGCGCATGGTCTTGCAATTCATTGCTTAAAGTACGGTTAACACGTACACAGATGTTATATGCAAGTACTGCAGGAATTGCCACAGCCAGACCCAGACCGGTCATGATTAGCGCTTCACCCACTGGAGTCGCTACTTGTGCCAGACCTGCCTGACCACTCTTACCCACGGCAACCAGTGCGTGAAAGATCCCCCATACTGTACCGAATAGACCGACAAAGGGTGAAATTGAAGCGATGGTACCTAGGACGGATACACCTTTTTCTGCATTGCCTTTTTCTAATGCGATCTGACGCAATAAAGCCTGCTCAGCTACAGCTTTACGTTGTTCAAATGCCAAAGGAGTCATTTTATTTTTCAATTGTCCTAATGCTTTAGATAATTGAGCATAGGCAATCTGTTTAAGTTGGCGAGTGCCCATTAAACGCAGCACAAAAATGGTCCATGTCGCAATCGACATTGCCAATAACACGAAATACAGTGTCTTACTGACTGCATCAGCATGTTGCCAATAAACTGAAAAGTTCATATTCGAACTCCTAATGGGTTAGCCGTTATTTGGTAATCTGAAAATCGAAAGGCTGTTCCACTCGGGTTGGATAAGCCACACCATTTTCAATATATTTGGTCAGTTGTGCACGACGTACCGCTGATTCAACTTTGCGCGTAACGGCCGGACTACAACTCGAATTTCGTGCGGTCGCAGAGACCACTTTCCCCTGCTCATTTGCAGATACATCCACCATCAATGAACAGGCTGATTTTAACTCTCCTGCCGAGAGCGACACTTTTGGTGCACGCTGCCACGATACGCCGCCGCCAATTGCAACACTTTTTGGTGCTGGCGGAGCAGGTGGAGCCGGCGGTGCGACAGGTGCTGGTGGCGCAACCGGCACAGGTGCAGGTGCTACTTTTTTAGTTTCAGTCACGACCGCAGGAACCACTGGGCTTGGTGCCGGTTTGGCTTCAACTGGCGGTGCAGTAACAGGTTTAGGCGTTTCTGCTTTCTTCACCTGCTCAATTTTTTCTACTTTTTTGGGTGGCGGTGGCAGCGGTTTTTCTACAATTTTAACTTCTTTCGGCTTTGTTGGCTCTTGTTTAGGCTCTGGCGGCTTTGGCTTCGGTAGTAAAGGTTTTGGTGCTTCCTGAAGTTTGACGAAACGGACTTTTAGAGGCTCTTTATCGACTGGTTTCAGTTCAGGTGCTTTCATCTGGCTGACTGCCCATAAAAGACCCACGTGTCCAACCAGAACCGCCGCCAGAATAGAAACGACTTTCTTTTTCATCTGATTTGACGGTGGTGGTGTCATGGGAGCAGCAACTTGACTCATTAAATCTATTTACCTCGAAGAGATGATACGAAACAAACTATCAAGCTCATCGGTTAGCACAATTAAAGTACGCCAATAATAAATGAGAAGTGTTTTCATTTGCAACTACTAATCCCACTTTTCTCCATTATTTTTGTTTCAAACAAAAAAGACATACTTAAAGTATGCCTTTTTTAAACAGAGATGCAAGTGCTTATTGGAACACGACAGTTTTATTGCCGTCGACAATGACACGGTCTTCCAGATGCCATCTCACTGCACGTGCCAGTACATTACGTTCAACGTCCTGACCCAGTTCACGCAGCTGTTCCACAGTAAAGTCATGGTTCACACGCTCTACATCCTGCTCGATGATTGGACCCTGATCCAGATCAGCTGTCACATAGTGTGCAGTTGCACCGATCAGTTTTACACCTTTGTCATACGCTTGTTTGTAAGGATTGGCACCCACGAACGCTGGCAGGAATGAATGGTGAATATTGATCACTTTCATTTCCCATTTACTTACGAACTCTTCATCAAGAATCTGCATATAACGGGCTAATACCAGCAGATCGTTGCCCTGCATCAGTTCATCGATCTGTGCATAAGCTTCACGTTTGTTCTCTTTGGTCACCGGAACCACTTCAAACGGAATACCGAAGTTTTCGACTGATTCACGTAGAGTCTCGTGGTTAGATACTACTTTAGTGATTTCACATGGCAGACCGCCGCGTGCATGACGCCATAGCAGTTCAAGCAACGCATGGTCGACTTTAGAGACCAGAATACCGACCTTTTTCACATCACTAACCAGTGCCAGACGCCAGTGCATGCCATAACGCTCTGCAACATTGGCAGCAAAAGTCTGCAACAGGCTTTCTTTACGGCTTTGCAGATTGTCCAGTTCAAACTCAACACGCATGAAGTAACGTCCGCCCTGCGCTGCTGTCGCGTATTGATCAAGCGCCGTAATGTTGGCACCCTGATGATACAAGAAGCTTGAAACAGCCTGCACGATGCCCGGCTTGTCTTCACAAGTAATCAATAAACGTGCGGTATTAGCAGTCGTCATATTCATGTTGGTTAAGGTCACTAATTAGTTAAATTAAAAAAATAAGCCGAGTATTCTAACGCGTTTCTTAGATATTCTGAATAGTTTGTTCAGATTCAGGCGGTTTAGGCGACGATAGACTGGCAAATAGCTCTGAAGAACCAAACGAATTGAGCAGGCTCTCATACGTTTGACGGCTTTCACCACGCAGGTAAGCACCTTCCAGAAACACCATCTGACGCAGTGCTTGCCAGACCCATTTTTCTTCCAGAGTGTTGGAATCGGTAATATGCCCCGACATATACAGGAAGTTGGTCCAGTTGGTCAGTACAATCCATAGGTTAATGATCAGCGCTTCAATTTCTGAATCGGTCATTTCCATCAAGCCGGCATTTACGAAGGCTTTATAAATTTTTTGTCCCTGCTGCATGACCTGTCCAGCAAAACGCGGATAAAGCTTGCGGAAATCTTCGTTATTTTCGACCAGATGGTATACATCACGGTGCAGAAAACGATAAGCCCAAAGCTGACTGCTCAGTACCTGAAAATAATGAATCTTATCATTGGCATCCAGAGCACGATCTTCCGGAAGTGCTAGCATTTCCAGCGTCTGATGCTGATACTGCTCCATCAGTTCCTTGATAATTTCATTTTTATTACGGAAATAGTAATACAGATTACCTGGACTCATGCCGAGTTCAGCAGCAATATGATTGGTGGTTACAGATCGTTCGCCACGTTCATTAAACAACTGCAAGCTGAGCTGTAAGATACGCTCTTTGGTTTTTAACGTTTTGGTTTGGGACATCCTAAAATAACCATTCAGTTCATGCATTAGCAAGGCTAACACACAAAGTAACTTGACTAATTAGAGTATTTGCTCTAAAAATTAATTAATCGATTTTGAATAATGGTAGTGCGGCATGAACAGTCACACAAAAACAACTTCAATGACACCACATTTTCTTGATAGCCAGCACCTCAATGAAATTCTGGCTCAACAAAAACACGCCTACTTACGCTACCCACTGCCGACTGCAAAGGAACGTATCGATCGTTTAGCTCGGCTTAAGCGTATCTTAGTTAAGTATCAAGATCAATTTGCCGATGCAATTAATCAGGACTATGGTAACCGCTCTGTCGGGGAAACCAAAATTGGTGAGTTACTGACTTGTCTTGAACATATTAAATATTACAGCAAAAACCTGACCGGCTGGATGAAACCGTCCAAGCGTCATGTCGGTATTATTCACCAGCCGGCAAAAGCCTGGGTACAGTATCAGCCTCTAGGCGTGATCGGCATCATCGCGCCGTGGAACTACCCTTTATTATTATCCATCGGCCCTCTGATCTGTGCGTTGGCTGCGGGTAACCATGCCATGATCAAAATTTCTAGTTCATCGGCTGCTTTTGGCAAGGTATTGGAAAAAGCCTTAGCTGAAGCTTTTCCTAAAGAACTGGTTGCCGTGGTGAATGGTGGCGGTACGGTATCTGATGCCTTCTGCCGACTGGTTTTTGACAAGATGATCTTTACCGGTTCAACAGCTGTCGGTAAAACCGTGATGGCAGCGGCTGCTGAAAATCTGGTACCAGTAATTTTGGAACTGGGTGGCAAGTCCCCTGTACTGGTGCATCCATCGATTGACCTGCGTGATGTGGCTCAGCGTATTGCCGTGGGCAAGCTCTGGAATGCCGGACAGACCTGTGTAGCGCCGGATTATATGTTCCTGCCACGTGGCAAAACTGCCGAGTTTATCGATCATTTTAAAGCCTGTGTCGAAAGCATGTATCCGGACATCAGCCATAATCAGGATTACACCTCGATTATCAATGACAAACAGTACAACCGCTTGCAAGGTTATCTGGATGATGCCCGTGAGCAAGGTGCGCAGATTATTGAAATCAATCCGCGTAATGAATCGCCAGCAGACCTGCGTAAAATTGCACCGACTCTTGTAACCAATGTCATGCCAAGCATGCAGATCATGCAGCATGAAATCTTTGGGCCGCTCCTGCCGATCATGGAATATGATCAAATTGACGACGTCATCGACTTTATTAATAGCCGTCCGCGTCCACTTGCATTATACTATTTCGACTTTGATCAGGCGCGTGCTGATTATGTCGCACAGCGTACCCATTCAGGGCATTTCGGGCAAAATACTGTATTAACCCATGTCGCACAGGACGATCTGCCATTTGGTGGTGTCGGTGCTTCCGGTATGGGTAAATATCATGGGCCAGAAGGCTTCTTCAGTTTGTCGCATGAACGGTCAGTAATGTCGAATCCTAAGCTGTATAGCTTGAAATACATTCTGCCTCCGTTTAATAAGCCGATCCATAAGCTGATTTCGAAGACACTTCTTCGATAAATGATCAAGGCATGAGCTATCACACGGGCTCATGCTTCGTTTTAGATAAAATCGCTTGTCTTTTAAGCGCATTTTTGATATAAAACGCCCCTTGAATGAATTCAATCCGTTTATTTTTGACTGGCCATACAGATTTGCTGTTGGCTAAATCAATGGAGTTACACCATGTCTAAGGTTTGCCAAGTTACCGGCAAGCGTCCAGTCGTTGGTAACAACGTCTCACACGCCAACAACAAAACTAAGCGCCGGTTCGAGCCGAACCTGCACCACCACCGTTTCTGGTTAGAAAGCGAAAAACGTTTTGTACGTCTTCGTTTAACCACTAAAGGTATGCGTATTATCGACAAATTGGGCATTGAAAAGGTTGTTGCTGACCTTCGTGCTCAAGGTCAAAAGATCTAAGTAAGGAGTCAGGACAATGCGTGATAAGATTCGCTTAGTTTCTTCAGCTGGTACAGGTTATTTCTATACCACTACTAAGAACAAACGTACTATGCCGGAAAAAATGGAAATCAAAAAATTTGATCCAAAAATCCGTCAACACGTAATCTTCAAAGAAGCTAAAATCAAATAATTTTAGTTTTTTGAAAAAAGCGACCTTCCCGGTCGTTTTTTTTTGCATTTTTTTTATGCGGCTTGATAAACTTTCTGTTCCTTCTGGCATTTTCTGTGCTTATTTCCCATAAAAAACTGAAATTTCATAAAATTTATTTTAAAGGAGTGTTTAGTGCCACATGACGTAGAGCTCATTATCCTGTTAGCTGTCGGTTTTGGCTTGGCCCTGGTTTTTGGCTATATCGCTGCACGTCTACGCCTTCCCCCCCTGATTGGTTATCTGGTTGCCGGGATTCTGATTAGCCCGAACACCCCAGGCGTCGTCGGTGATGTACATCTGGCGAACCAGCTAGCCGAACTTGGCGTCATGTTCCTGATGTTTGGTGTCGGGATGCACTTTTCTCTCAATGACCTAATGCAGGTCAGGCGTATTGCTTTGCCAGGTGCGGTCTTACAGATTGCAGTCGCAACACTGCTCGGAGTCGGGGTCTCCATGCTCTGGGGCTGGAATTTTGGCTCTGCCCTGATCTTTGGCTTAAGCCTGTCCTGTGCCAGTACCGTCGTGCTTCTCAAAGCCCTAGGGGATCGTGGCCTGCTCGAATCCATTAACGGAAAAATTGCGGTGGGCTGGTTGCTGGTTGAAGATCTGGTCATGGTGCTGGCACTGGTATTATTACCTGCAACTGCAGTACTGCTCGGTGGTCAGGCCCTGGAAGGCAGTAGTAGCGATCAGAATGTCTGGATCACCTTAGGCATTACCCTACTCAAAGTAGCCGGTTTCATTGCCTTCATGCTCATTATTGGTAAGCGTCTGGTACCAATGATCATGCAAGTAGTCGCACGTTTAGGCTCACGTGAGCTGTTTACCTTAACCGTCGTAGCTGCAGCCGTATCGATTGCCTTTGGGGCTTATAAGGTCTTTGGCGTATCCATGGCACTCGGTGCGTTCTTTGCCGGGATGGTGGTCAAAGAGTCTGACTTCAGCCACCGTGCTGAGGAAGAAACCTTACCGTTGCGTGAAATCTTCTCGATTCTGTTCTTTGTTTCGGTTGGTATGCTGTTTGATCCGCGTATTCTGATGGATCAGCCGCTTCATGTATTGGCGGTGCTCGGTATTATTATGATCGGTAAAACCATCGCAGCGATGGCACTGGTGCTGTTCTTCCGCTACCCAATCAATACGGCACTCACCGTCGGTGCATCTCTGGCACAAATTGGTGAATTCTCTTTTATTCTGGCCGCACTTGGTGTATCGCTAAATCTATTATCACTCGATGGACAAAACCTGATTCTGGCGGGTGCCCTGATTTCGATTACCCTGAACTCGTTTATTTTCTCAGCAGTAGAACCAGTACAAAAATGGATTCGCGAACGTTCGTCTCTCGCGCGTTTATTGGAGCGTAGTGGTGATCCGCTTGCCATGCTACCGGATGAAGTCTCGCAGGACTATCTGCGCGATCAGGTGGTGATTGTCGGGCATGGTGAAGTCGGTCGTCGGATTACCCTATCCTTAATGGAACAAAATATTAAGGTAGTTATTGCCGAAGAAAATCGTGAGATCGTAGAGAACTTGCGTAAAAAAGGCATTGCAGCAGTTTCTGGTGTCGCAACTGAACCTGGTGTGCTGATTCAAGCTCATATTCAGCATGCACGTCTACTGGTGATCTCACCAATGGATATTATTGATATCCACAAAATCGTGGATATTGCCAATACCCTAAATCCTGCTATTCAGATTCTGCTATGTGCGGAAAGCAAGGAAGAAGCTGAAGTGATTCGCCGTGACAATATTGGCGAGGTGTACTATGCCAAAGAGGAGATGGCGAGAAATATGAGCAATCATATTTTGAACCAGATCGAGATTGCGCATAACCATCCACCTACGCATTATTCAGGCTGATTTTTTAAAGAAGTTGTCAAAATTGGCAACTTCTTTTTTTATTGATTGGACTGAAATTTATCAGATCGCTAAACTATAAAATTTTAAATTGCTTCTCTAATTTAACCGACTTAATTTTTCTCTTATTCTCTATTTTTTTATTTCATAAAAACAGAAAAAGCACACTTCAAGTGTGCTTTCCTGCTCGCCAGGGTAGGCAATTTAGCTCATATATTTTGGCTCTTCATCCACAACTTCAGCTTGCCATTCATTGACCTGCTGTTCCAGCAAACCATATAAAGCGGCTTGAATCATGTGTTGTGCAATCACAGGCGTTTGATCACCCAACAGGGCTTTCACCTCGTCATTAAACTGAATCATGACTAATGGCTGTTTTTTTGAGCCCGCATTTCGTAATGCCAACGCGCCACCTTCAAGTTGAACGAGTTCCAAAATCGCGTCTTGATTACCAAATAAATCTTTCAACTGTTCTATAGACATATATCCTCCATGTTCAACATGGTGGCAAAGAGCGATTGCACTTTGCATCATTAGAGTAATTGATATAGGGTTAATAATCGCAATTTCAAGTACAGCTGATCAGATTAAAATTCAACCATCTCATTACGAAAACCATCAATAAGCTGCGTCAGGTCACGATGCCATTCTCGTAATATAGCAGTATCAGGTAACCAGGCTTGTGGTGTCTGTGTGACTTTAATGATGAGATTTGAAGAAGTTTCGTCTTCAGGTTGTGGCGAACTTGGCTCGGGCGCATATTGGCAGAGACGGTAAGCACGTTTCAGCTCAGCCAGAAAACCATCTTTGGATAAATGCTGTAATACGGTCACTTCAGGTGATACCTGACCCTTAGTCGCCATGAGCTCTTCAATTGATTTCAGCGTCGGGCTCAGGTCATTCAGACGGTAATAGCGTACCAGTTCCTGTAAAAAGGCCAACAGTGCCCCATGCAGATGAAATACGGCAGCTTCACGATGAGCTTGTGCCTGCTGCACATGATCAGTCTGTTCAGCCTGCTGACAGGCCAGACGGGTGAAATAAAGTTTTTGATTGGTACGGTCCGCATGATAGCGAGCAACTCGTGTCATCGAGATTTCCTAAGCATTAAAACAAATTTTGGCTCTTATAAAGTAAAACGTACGCTCGCATTACGCAATGCAAGATTGTCTACGCTGTCGATCTATTCTGCATGATCTTGATACTTCAGACTGCTGATATTGACTCTTCAGTAAAAATCCAAACCTTTTTAAGGGCAAAAAAAAGAGCATCACACATGCTCTTTTTTATAAGGTATTATTAAGCCTGTGGCTTTTCTTCAGCTTGCTTCACACGAATCCCCTGACCATGCAAGCGCAGTGTATTTAAACCTTTAATTGCTTTAACAGCTTCACGGCCATGCGGCATTTCTACGAAAGCAAAACCTTTAGACTTGCCTGTTTCTGCATCCATGACTAGCGCACAAGATTCAACAGTACCGTATTGCTGAAACAGGGTCAGCAATTCAGCTTCTGTTACAGTGCGTGCCAAGTTACGAACTAAAATTTTCATCGGATAACCTTAGGAAGATAGGCAAAAATAATCAAAAAGCACGTGCCTACTCTACTTTTTGCGTCAAACCCAGAAAGGATAGTTTAATCGAGATCAATCCCAAAATCTAAATTAATCGACTGGCGCTCCATTAAAGCACTTTTCACAGTCTGTTGACGGGTTTTGTAATGAGTTTCTGTAACACATAAATTACGGTTCAGATTATTAAGAAAATAGCTTTCAATTTTACGTCCCTGCTCATCTACCGTTTCACGCGCCCAGTGATTGAGGTTTTGCTTGGTCAGAATTAGCTCATTCTGTGCACGAGTCAACGCTACATACAGCACACGACGCTCTTCCTCGACATCATCGAAATCTCCTTGCGCACGTGCATGCGGATATTGTCCCGGCGTGACATTGGCCACATAACAAACTTTCTGTTCCGTACCCTTGGCCGAGTGAATGGTAATGAGGGTCACTACATCCGTATCCGACTGGCGTTCAATTTCAGAAATAGAGACCGGATCGAGCACATATTCTTCCAGAAATTCACTCACTTGAGCATGTTTAGAAGCTAGCTGTTTAACCAATTCAAAATCACCCTGACGGCGATTCCAGTCCTTTTTATAGTTCTCGGCCAGTTGTGCTTCAATCGCCTGTACTGCCAGACCAACACAGGCCTGTACTTCGGTTTTGAGTACCGCCATTTGCTTCATGATCAGAATGGTTTCTAGCGGGATCTTGCCAAATTTTTCCAGCTTGTCGGCAATCTTTTCCATCTCTGGCTCAGCTAAAAGCTGCTGTGACAGTTTGCTTGCACCGACATCACCGATACCATTCCATAATGTCAAAAAGCGCATCCAGGCAATATCGTCCAGCGGGTTCGCCACCACACGCAACAGGCTGAGCAGATCTTTTACATGTGCAGTTTCTAACAGTTTCATCCCGCCAATGAATCGATACGGAACATTGGCCGCGATACAAGCTGCTTCAATATGTCGCGCTGCATAACTGGAACGTACCAGCACCATATGATCGGACCATTTGCTGCCTTGCAGATAATGGCGCTCTTTTATATCAATCGCGATCCATTTGGCTTCATCAAATTCATTCGGGAAAATGTGCATCTTCGGCTTAATGCCTTCACCACGATGCGCATCCAGACGTTTGTCATATTTGATTTCGGACTGATCCAGTAACCAATTAGACAGGTCCAGAATTTCCTGGGTTGATCGGTAATTCTTTTCTAGTTTAAAAATTTTTGCATCCGGCACACGCTCTTTGAAATGGTGAATATTTTCAAAATCGGCACCGCGGAAACCATAAATCGACTGCGCATCATCCCCAACACAGAATAGGCTAATATGTTCTTTGAGAGGTTCCAGCAATGCCCATTGCAGTGGATTGGTATCTTGCATTTCATCCACCAGCATATGTCGACAGATCGAAGCCACATAGTCCACCAGACCTTCAGACTGTGCCAAAGCAGTCGCCACCACAGCGAGGATATCGTCATAATCCAGAAAGCTACGCGCACGCTTACGCGCTTCATATTCCTTCATAATGTCGGCAATCTGGTCTTTGAGTGCCAGATATTCCGGCATCTGCTTTTCCAAAGACAGACTCAGTTTTTGCCGGGTATTTCGCGCAAAGGAATATAAATTACAGAGTTCCTGTGGCTTTGGCAGGTAATCCGGATTTTTCTTGTCATCCCGACCACGGATCAGGCGGAACATCATCAGCTGATCATCACGGTCAATAATTGAAAACTGTTCCAGACCAAAAGCCTTTGGAATTCGGCGCAGCAGATACATACAGAAGGTATGAAACGTCGATGCACGTAAGCCTTTGGCCTGTTCATCGAGTGCCAGTTCCACCCGTGCCACGATTTCACTCGCCGCACGACGAGTAAAGGTCAGAATCTGAATCTGATTCGCTGGTACACCCTGATCAATCAGATAAGTTGCACGCGCCACGATAGTTTTGGTCTTGCCACAGCCCGCCCCAGCCAAAACCAGACTGTGCTTGGCATCAGTCGTCGCAGCTTGTTTTTGTTGGGGATTTAATTCATCAATCAGGGTGGCTAAACTCATTTTCACTCATCATTCTGTGGATAGGTGTAGTTTAACAGATCACTCTTATTATAGCTTTGAGCTGCTCTGAAACAGACCGAACTTTTATTCTTAATTCGCTATAGGGTTGACGGCATGAATGCCGTCTTCTGGATTGGGGTATAGGGATATACCCTCAACCTAGCAAAGGATTTTTGTCACCTTGCGAACTCAAAATATATTTTGAGGATTCTCATCCTTGAAAAGTAAAATCTGCTTAGGCATTTATATTTGTCTTTTTATCAAGCTTTTGCGGCAATGACCATCTTACTCAAACACCCTGTTCCTGAATATTTTGAACAGTTTGAACAACTGCTTTTTCCAGATTAATTTCTGCATTCTTTAAGGCTTCTTCCAATAAACAATCTGGTGGATTAATTCCGATAATCTGGCTAAATCCAGTCTGATACAGTGACTCAATCCCTTCACCGACCAAACCTGCAAACGCAATTACCGGTTTATTCAATTGCTGGGCGACCTGAGCCACACCAAATGGGGTTTTTCCTAAAGCGGTCTGATGATCGATCTTGCCCTCGCCAGTAAGAACATAATCTGCATCTGCAATTTTTTCCGCTAGTCTATTTTGTTCCGTAATTAACGTTACGCCGGATTGCAGCTTTGCTCCTGCAAACGCCATCAACCCAAAACCTAACCCACCGGCTGCCCCTGCGCCGGGAAAGTTTTTAAAAGAAATATCTAAGCTTGTTTCAACCAGATCAGCAAAATGTCTTAGATTTCGATCCAGCTGCTGTACCATTTCCGATGTTGCACCTTTCTGCGGCCCAAAGATCACTGAAGCACCATTCGGTCCACACAATGGATTATTCACATCTGAAGCAATCAGGATTTCTGTATTGTTTAAACGAGTATCGAGTTGGGAAAAATCAATTTGATCAATCTGATCCAGATTACCACCACAGACCTGAATTGATTCTCCCGCAGTATTTAAGAATCGGGCTCCTAAAGCCTGAGCCATTCCAGCACCACCGTCATTGGTCACACTACCACCGAGCCCGATAATGATTTTCTTTACGCCAAGCTCCAGCGCCTGTTTGATCATTTCCCCTGTGCCATAAGTCGAGGTCAACATGGGATTACGTCGAGCAGCTTCGAGCAGATGAATGCCATTGGCTTTCGCCATTTCAATCACTGCGGTCTGACCAGCATCAACCAAGCCAAAGTAAGTTTCGATCGACTGACTGGCTAATGGTCCAGTGACTTGGCACGTTACTCGTTCACCTTTTAGGCTTAAAATTAATGCATCTACAGTTCCTTCACCACCATCTGCCATTGGTAAAGTAATACAATTTGCATCAGGAAAGACCTGCAAAATACCACGCTGCATCGCCTGACAGGCCTGTTCGGCAGTCATACTTTCCTTAAATGAATCGGGAGCTAGAACAAAGATTTTCATGAATATGATCGGCCGCGTTATAGGTTTTATACTAATTTGAAATGCATACCCATCTTACAGGCAAAGCTGAACATGCCAATAAAAAAAGAGCGCTCATTGCACTCTTTTTTATACTGGTCTTACTTAAATATCTGCGGAGCTTTTTGGAACACGATGCTTGATATAGGAAGCTAAAGTCAGATAGTTAATCCCTTGGAACAAAATATCGATTGCCAGAAAAGCACCTAGAACCCAGAACGGTGCATTCGGTGACAATAGAATCAGGATACCTGTAGCTAAAGTTAAAATCCCGGAAAATAAAGTCCAGCCCCAGCCGCGAAATGCTTTAAAGATAAAAGCATTCAAGACGCGAATTATTCCCGCCACAATCAAAGCAATCGCAAGCAGATTGGTCAGTACAATCGCAGTTTTCGCTGGCGTGCTAAAAGCATAATATCCCGCAATAAAATAGATGATACCGAATAGCAGCCAGAGCCAGCGAAATGTCCCATCGAAGATTTTAATCCCGGCAATCAGATGAACTACCCCACCTATCATCATCAGGACCCCAAACAGGAATACTACAGATAAGGTGGCAAAAGGCAGCGACGCTAACAGTACAATTCCAAATAACACTAATAAGGCACCCAGGCCTAAATACCATTTACGGTTTTCATGCAATTGATGCCGAACCAGATCATTTCCAACAGTCTTCATATTCTTCTCAAGTAATTGGCTATGACTTTGATTATGCTCTTAAATCATGGAGAAATTTGTTAGAAATTGACTGAGTTTATCTATAAAAATGGTAACTTATGCCGGTTTATTCAGCACTTCGTTAATTATTTTTTCCAGCCAAGTTCAATCGCCGTGATTTCATTAATCAGAGTCTGATTTAAAGATTCTGGCATTTTACTGGTGCTTTGCGATACTGGAATGTGCCCTGCCATTAGCTCAGCTTTGGTTTGGGGAAATAAAGGCTGCTGATTGGGATTAGCATAACCGACGGGGTATATCGGCTGGCCTGTAGTGAGATCATATTTATCTGAAGCGCCAAAGGTATGCAGTAATTCATGCACCAGCACAATCTTATTCTGGTCAGACTGTCTGCTTGAAGCAAATAGATTGACTGAACCAATCCGGCCTTTTTGCAGAGCCGTTGAATGTTTTAATTGCTGGGTGTGTGCAGGATCATAATAATTTAAAAAGAGAGTAACGTTCGAGGAAGGATCTGAACCTTGCTGCTGTTGCCAGGCATAGAAACGGAATTTCAGACTCCATAAAATGGTGCCAAGTAAGGAGGCCTGCTCCGGCACTTTAGGTGGCAATTCTTTGAGTTCATGTCCCAGATTAAAATAAAAATAAGTGGGCTGTCCACGGTACTGCTGGGCCGCTTTTTCCAGATATTCTTGTGTCCCTTTTAGATCCTGAGCAGACAATTGCTGGATATATTGCTGTGTAGTCGCCAATCCATCTGCATTGATCGGATGCAACAGAACAAAGATTGGTTTGTTCCAGTCCTGATTCTGATCTCGATAAGCATTTACTGCCACCACAAATAAAATCATCAATAAAATCAGGATTCGGATTTTTTTCCACATATGAACATGCCAATATATAGTTAGGACTTACGCACTATTATTTATAGATTTTCTGTGGCAGCAGATGATTCTTATCGAGAATAAATTCATCAATAAAGTTCTTGATAATTGGTCTAAATAATTTCTTCTGCCAACGATATACATTTTCAAAGATCCGCTCAAACTGGTTCTTTTGTATCTCAACATAGGCCATCAAGGCTGAGAAAATATGATTCAAAATCAGCTTGGATCGTCTTACTTGAAACTTTTCAATATGACAAACCTGTTTAATTACTCGATGATATTGTTCTATTTTCCAATGACTTGAATGTAATTCATAAAAACCATCAAAGGACAATAAATCATCTTCATCTTGATGCACAATATAAAATCTCTGCTGTTCTTTTAACTGAGTCTTAAATAATTGTACAAAGCCAACATCTTTGAGCCAGACCACTTGACCCTGATGAAAATTCGGCAATAAACGGAGTTGAAACCATTGTCCTTTTTCAGGGGAAACCTTACGGTTACTGTCGACACCAAACATAAATCGAATACCATGTTTTCTTATGGTTTTTAGATTTTCAGTCGATGAATACCAACTATCACCTGTAATGAATTGAATCTTTGCACCCCAATCGAGTACTTCACTTAACATCTCCATAAAGTAATCATTCTTGGTTTTACTTTCTGACTTATCATAAATTCGAAAATTAATTGGAATATTTTTGCCATGTTGATCTGTCGCATACAAGGTAATGAGATTAATACCCTTGACGGATCGGTGGTGTTTACCTGACCAAAAATAGCTAACTAAGTCCATATGTTGACTATATGGCTTATCTAAAACAGTATCATCAATACTGACTATAAGTTTATTATTATCAATGTGTTGAATTGCTTCTTGATATAGATCGCGAGCTGTGTAGTCTTCACGCTCCAAAAAGCGATTTACACTGTCATGCGAGATATTATAAGTCTCGGCAAGTTGTGTGCAGCTAATAGAGTTTGGTTCTGTCATGAGAAAGCCCATATAAATGGGTAATGTACAAGTTGCTGTAGAAGCATGTTTAGTTCGTCTGATCACAGATACGTTATAAAGTAGTTTGAGACTTTTTTAAATCCCTCAATGCGTAAGTCCTATATAGTTTATTTAAAAGTTATTTTTGTTTCGTTTTTTGATCTTCAGAGCGCAGATATAAAACACAGCTCAAAGTAACCAGCGACATAATAATCACCAGAATAATCATCATTCCCCGATCCATAGGAATACCCATTTCATTAATCTTTCCAAGCATGAAATACAGGATAGATCCTAATCCGATACTTAAGAACAGGAATTTATCTAGCCAAATCATGGATGATTCCTATTTTAATCTTTTATTATTTAACGCCTAGAATATCCTAGAACTGTGTTGATCAAAAATACTTAGTCATAAAAAAATGCCGACTTTCGTCAGCATTTTCTTGATGTCTTATAGCTTAGGCTTCAACCCATTTGCCATCCTGATAAACCAGCGACCATTTGGTTTGCTTGCCTTCCGGGGTTTCTGATCCAATATATTGAGACTGGTTCTTACGGCTAAATTTCACTAGAGTTGGATTCCCTTCAGGATCCACATCTGGCGCCTGCAGAATAAACTGATATTTTGGATCCAGCTGATCCGCCACAGTACGCAGTTCTGCCACTTTCGGTGCGCGAGTTTCACGGACTTTCGGAAACTTGCTCGCAGCCAGGAACAGACCTGCGGCACCATCCCGCAGAACAAAGAAATCGTCATGCTTGGTTGAACGCAGGTGTTCCATCTTGATCGGATCAACGCGCGGAGGTGCAGGCTGACCATTCTTTAAGACTTTACGGGTATTTTCACAGCTGGTGCAGGCAAAATATGGACCAAAACGGCCAGTTTTCAGCTGCATTTCACCATCACATTTGTCACATGGAATGGTTGGGCCATCATAACCCTTAATCTTGAATTCGCCTTCTTCCAGCTCATAACCTGTACAGTCCGGGTTATTACCACAAATATGCAGTTTACGGCCGCCATCAATCACATAGCTGTCCATTGCAGTGCCACAGACTGGACAACGTTTCTTCGACATCAGATCAGCGGTTTCAGCGGCATCATCATCAGACAGTGCTGCCAGAGATTCAACCGGAGTCAGGTTCAATGTACCTTTACAACGTTCTTTCGGTGGCAGGTTATAACCTGAACAGCCCAGGAAGACACCTGTTGTGCCGGTACGGATCTGCATCGGACGGTCACATTCTTTACAATGGACTGCTTCAACTTCTACAGGCTGATTGCGGCGCATGCCGTTTTCACCCTGAGCATTGGTTAGACGTTTCTTGAAATCACCATAGAAGCTGTCTAACAGATCTTTCCAGTTGCGCTCACCATCTGCCACTTTATCCAGCTGACCTTCAAGGTCTGCAGTAAAGTCGTAGTTCATCAGATTATTGAAACTTTCATCTAGACGGTCAGTAACGATCTCACCCATCTTCTCGGCAAAGAGACGACGGTTCTCCAGTTTTACGTAACCACGATCCTGAATGGTCGAGATAATGGCAGCATAAGTCGAAGGGCGACCAATACCTTTTTTCTCAAGCTCTTTGACTAAAGATGCTTCAGTAAAACGTGCCGGTGGCTTGGTAAAATGTTGAGATGGATCTAGTTTTTCCAGCTTCAGCACTTCACCGACTTTCACTGCCGGTAACAATACATCATCATCAGATTTGTTCTGACCACGAACTTTGGTGAAACCATCAAATACTAAGGTACGACCTTTGGCTTTCAGCTCGACACCATTGGCATCGACTAAAATCGTAGAAGATAAATATTCAGCAGGTGTCATCTGACAGGCCACAAACTGACGCCAGATCAGGTCATACAGACGCTGTGCATCACGTTCCACTCCAGCAAGACTATCGCCTTTCAGCGCGACATTAGATGGACGAATGGCTTCGTGAGCTTCCTGCGCACCGGCTTTATTACCATAACGGTTCGGCTTGGCTGGCAGATATTTCTCGCCGTATTCAGACTCGATATGACCGCGCACCATATTGACTGCATCATCACTCAGGAAGGTGGAGTCAGTACGCATATAGGTAATGAAACCAGCTTCATACAGGCGCTGCGCCAGCATCATGGTTTTCTTCACCGAGAAGCCTAAACGTGTGCTGGCTGCCTGCTGTAGCGTTGAAGTGATATACGGCGCGCTTGGATTGACCTTGGTTGGTTTATCCTCACGGCTCATCACCTTGTATTCGGCATCTTTGATCAGGTTCAACAAAGCATCAGTTTCAGCTTTATTGTGTAGCTTTAAGGTCTTGCCATTTTGCTTCACTGCTTCCAGGCGAATGTCATCTTTTTTCGCTTTGGTATCAGCAAATACTTGCCAGTATTCTTCCGGAATGAACTTACGAATTTCACGTTCGCGTTCCACGACCAGCTTTACAGCGACAGACTGTACACGTCCCGCAGACAGACCACGGGCAATTTTTTCCCAGAGCAGTGGTGAAATCATGAAGCCGACGACACGGTCTAAGAAACGGCGCGCCTGCTGGGCATTGACCTTATTGGTATCTAGACGAGATGGTTGCTTAAACGCTTCCTGAATGGCATTTTTGGTAATTTCGTTAAAGACTACACGCTGGTAGCGTGAATCATCGCCGCCGATCACTTCTTTTAAGTGCCAGGCAATCGCTTCCCCTTCACGGTCCAAATCCGTTGCGAGATACACTTCATCGACTTGCGATGCCAGTTTTTTTAGTTCAGCGACTACGCCTTCCTTGCCCGGAAGGACTTCATATTTGGCTTTCCAGTCATGTTCTGGATCGACACCCATCCGGTTAATCAACGCCTGCTGTGATTTTTCTGCTTTTTCTGCTTCAGTCAGCTTGGTTCGGGTCACCGGTTTTTTCTCTGCAGTTTTCGCAGAGCCGCCCGTCGGTAAGTCACGCACATGACCCACCGAAGATTTTACGATGTAGTTTGAACCGAGATACTTGTTGATTGTTTTCGCTTTTGCAGGCGACTCCACAATCACCAAGGCACGTTTACTTCCAGCGTCGGAAGACTTCGCCGTGCTGCTTTTTGATGTGGACCGAGGAGCGTTCGCCATATTAACCGTTTAATCCTGTTTATTTCTAAAATTAAAGTTCAGCCAAAGAATGTAATAGTGCCTTGATGTCATCAAGTTGTGTGGCTCTAAGATCAGATTCTTCATCCCAATAGAGTCCTACACAGTTTGCCTGCATATCAATAGCATAAATGCCCTTTAATGCAATGGGAAAATCTTTAAATTTGTCATCCCCATGCACCAGTTCAAGTTTGTTATCAACCACGCGGGCACGCATCAGCGGTAAACGGGCATCTGGAAGCAGCACACTATAATAGGCCACCATACTGGCACGACTTTCAGTCACCTTGGGAATATTAGTCCAGTCAGGTGCAACCACCAGACGTGGATGTAAGCCCATCTTGCGGGCTTTATCACGCATGAGTCCTAATGCCTTTTCTCTAGGACTCACACGCAGACCAAAAATAGACCCCAGTACGAAAACGATGATGACAACTGCCACCCAGATTCCGGTATTTTCCATAGTTCAACCTTTATGTTCTTATATTAGATTTGCATAAGCCCGCTATAAAAGGCAAGCACCGCTGGATAAATTTAATTTCCCAGCAGCTGCGGACTATAAATAATTTCCCGTTTATTTAACTGTATTAGCTGATGTTTGATGAGTAAATTGAATGATTCTCGGACCTCTTCCTTAGGCACGCATCGCTCTAGTAACACCTCGAAACTGGCAATAAATTTAGGCCGACGTTCTGCAACAACATTGAGATAAGGCATCAGGCGCAGACGTAAATGACTTAATTTTCTTTCAGTCACTTCATCTTGAGTTTCGACGGTTTCGACGGTTTCGACGGTTTCGACGGTTTCGACGGTTTCGACGGTTTCGACGGTTTCGACGGTTTCGACGGTAGCTAAATGCTGTTTATAAAATTTTTCAATTGCTGCAGTCTGATATTGAAGCTTACTAGACTGATTTTTAATAATTTTTATTCTGATTAACTCATCCACTAAAAGCTGAGCACATTTTTCTTCCACTTTTAAATTGGCTTTAAGCGAGTTGATTAAACTTTCTACTTTTGCAGGCTTAGAAAAGTTACTTCTTACTAAATTGGAGCAGTATTGAAAAATCAGTTTTTGAATGTCTATTTCTGCTTTTATTTGCTGAGCAATATTTGGATTGACTAATGGTTTAGCTGAAATAACTTTAGCCTGAAATTTGGCAATTTTAAGTAAGTCCGCCACATATTCCATAGAAAAGTCATTCGACATAATCTCGAAGCAAACTTCAGAGCTTTTATATTGGGTAGAAAGCTGTCCAGCAATAAAACATAGGCCAAAATCAGCAGCGTCTTTACCTATTTTAGGCATCTTCAGGACTTTTAGTTTTCCTGCACTGATTGCAGCTGCAAGCCTGACGACACCGTCTAGACTAAACCCCATGGGCGTTTTGGCATAGACCAGATAAACATATTGATATTGGGCAAGATATTGAAGGAGCTCTGTTTCAGTTTTGTGTAAGTTTTCAATATCCAATAACAGTATTTTTTTCATATGCCCTCATGAGATTATTCTAATTTAGAAACATCTCATGACTATATAACACTTCGTGACCATTCCAATAAATATATCCTTTTTCAATCAACTCTTTAAGTAAAAGACGGACATCTGATTGTGGAAATAACTGCTCGAGTAAATCACGTAATTCATAAATATTAGGACTTACGCACTATTATTTATAGATTCTCTGTGGTAGCAGATGATTTTTATCGAGAATAAAGTCATCAATGAAGTTTTTGATAACTGGTCTAAATAATTTCTTCTGCCAACGATATATATTTTCAAAGATCCGCTCAAACTGGTTCTTTTGTATCTCAACATAGGCCATCAAGGCTGAGAAAATATGATTCAAAATCAGTTTAGATCGTCTTACTTGAAACTTTTCAATATGACAAACCTGTTTAATCACCCGGTGATATTGCTCTATTTTCCAATGACTTGAATGTAATTCATGAAAACCCTCAAAGGACAATAAATCATCTTCATCTTGATGCACAATATAAAACCTCTGCTGTTCTTTTAACTGAGTCTTAAATAATTGTACAAAGCCAAAATCTTTGAGCCAGACCACTTGACCCTGATGGAAATCTGGCAATAAACGCAGTTGAAACCATTGTCCTTTTTCTGGGGAAACCTTACGGTTACAGTCGATACCAAACATAAATCGAATACCATATTTTCTTATGGTTTTTAGATTTCCAGTCGATGAATACCAACTATCACCTGTAATAAATTGAATCTTTGCACCCCAACTGAGTACTTCACTTAACATATCCATAAAGTAATCATTCTTGGTTTTACTTTCAGATTTGTCATAAATTCGGAAATTAATTGGAATATTTTGACCATTTTGATCTGTCGCATACAAGGTAATGAGATTAATACCCTTGACGGATCGGTGGTGTTTGCCTGACCAAAAATAGCTAACCAAGTCCATATGTTGACTATATGGTTTATCTAAAACAGTATCATCAATACTGACTATAAGTTTATTATTATCAATATGTTGAATTGATTCTTGATATAGGTCGTGAGGTGTGTAGTCTTCACGCTCTAGAAAGCGATTTACACTATCATGCGAGATATTATAAGTCTCGGCAAGTTGTGTGCAGCTAATAGAGTTCGGTTCTGTCATGAGAAAGCCCATATAAATGGGTAATGTACAAGTTGCTGTAGAAGCATGTTTAATTCGTCTAATCACAGATACTTTATAAAGTATTTTAATACTTTTTTGAATCCGTCAATGCGTAAGTCCTAAATATCTTTAGGCTTATTTCCCTGTAATTCGCACAGCTTGCGTGCGACTTCGAGCTGTACCGGATCAATTTTATTAAAGTTTTTGAACAGACCTTGCTGGGCAGACTGGATTGGAGATTGAGCAGGTTCAACCACAGGCTCTTCAGTATTGAGCTTCGAGACTGCCTGATCCAAAGCTCGTTTTTCAGCAGGTTGGTTGTCATTGAGATCTAGTTGCACCCACTGTTTCAAAACTTTTTTACGGAAACTGATCTGCTCGTCATAACGTTTGACTATTTTCAGATTAATCAGCATGCCAACTACATGCTGCGCTTTGCCTGGTAAAACTTGCAGAATATTGGTGACTGAATTTTTTAAGGTTTCGAGCGTGGTCGGTTTACCACTCATCTTGCCGAGCGCATCACAGTACTTTTTCACCAGCTGCAAAGCCGGTTTTGCTTTAATGGCTTCAATACTTGGCAACTGGATTTTAGGTTTATCTTGAGCCCCTGTGGATGCATCCTCTGGCAGCACCTGAATCAGGCTGCAATCAATATCCGAAGCCTGAAGCATTTTCATCAGCATTTCACTGCTATCCATGGCTGAAATCAGCTCGACATGAGTATCTGCTTCTAGCAAAGCCATCAGCTGACCCACAATCAGGGCATATTCATATTCTTTATGCTCTGCTTCCAGGACATTCAGAATAATAATTTGTCCGCTGCTGATCCAGCTGGCCAACTCAGTCAGTTCTTCTAGAGCAAACTCGAATTTTCCGGCACAGTTAAACAGATACAAGGTCGGATAATGTTCAACGATGTCACGTAACAGTTTGGCTGTAGGAAAGTTATTTTCGAGATCAAGAAGGACAACTTTTTGGTGCATAAGGCAAGATTAAAAACTGAGCTAGAAAAATACTATTAGAGTAGGAAGTGTGTGAAAGGTCAAATAGTTTCCACCTTCCATGACGATATTTAGATTTTAAAGATCATCTTGGACGAAGTAAAAGTGGTGACTTGGTTTAGGTTTATCGAGCTTCACCTGCTTAAAAGAAAGCCCTCACGACTGGAGGGCTTTCTTTTTGCTTTCTTTTTAAAAATTATTTGTAAATTAATAATGCGGTGGACGGTTGGTGACCGGATCAAAAGCATCAATCCCTTCGGACAAATCTGCAGACTCAACACGTTGATATAACAACTGCATTTGTTTTTTTAAATCGGCAATTTCCAGATTCTGGCGAGTGACCTGCTGATTCAGCTCTTCAACTAAATCATCTAAAAATGCAATTCGCACTTGCAAATCTTCAATGGGTGCGGAAAATGACGCCTGATCATTTAGATTTTGTTGTTTAGTCATTTTAAGTCCTCATTTGGGATTTCAGGAAACATTAACATTATGGCCTATATTACTTTAAGGGATGTCCAACTGGCATTTGGCGGACCTGCCTTGCTCGACGGCGCCAACTTTAATTTGGAACGCGGTGAACGAGTATGTTTGATTGGCCGTAATGGTGAGGGTAAGTCTACCTTACTTAAACTGATTGAAGGAAGTTTACTCCCGGATAGTGGTGAAGTTTCGTTACAAAATGGCATCACCATTTCCATGCTGGCCCAAGACGTGCCAATGGATTCTGGCAAGGTTGCAGATATTGTTGCTGATGGCGCCGGTGAAGCTTCAGAAGTGTTGCGTGCCTATCATGAAGCCAGTGAAGCTTGCGTGCTCGGTGATATGGAAGCCTGTGACCGCATGGGACATTTGCAGCATCAGATGGATCAGCTGGATGGCTGGGCTTTGGAAACTAAGGTTAATTCAATCCTGAGTAAAATGGGATTGGATCCGGAAGCGGATCTTGCTGATTTATCCGGTGGCCGTAAACGCCGTGTTCTGTTGGCACGTGCCCTGCTCACTCAACCTGATGTGCTGTTACTCGACGAACCAACGAACCATCTGGATGTCGAAAGTATTGAATGGCTGGAAAAATTCCTGCTAGAACAGAATAACCTGACCTTACTGTTTATTTCGCATGACCGTGCCTTTGTGGACAGTATTGCGACCCGTATTGTCGAGCTGGATCGTGGCATTTTGCGTAGCTATGAAGGCAATTATTCACGTTACCTCGACCTAAAAGCTCAGCAGTTGGAAGCAGAAGAAAAACAAAATGCCCTGTTCGAGAAAAAACTGGCTGAAGAAGAAGCCTGGATTCGTCAAGGTATTAAAGCGCGCCGTACCCGTAACGAAGGTCGTGTTCGTGCTCTGAAAGAATTACGTGAAGAGTCTAAAGCACGCCGTTTCCAGCAAGGCAAAGTCAACATGTCAACTCAGGAAGCACAGCGTTCAGGTAAAGTGGTGTTCGAGATTGAACATCTGAGCGTGAAGTTTGGTGACAATGCACCGATTATTAATGATTTCTCGGCGCTTGTAATGCGTGGTGATCGTATTGGTCTGGTAGGTGATAATGGTGTCGGTAAAACCACACTAATCAAAGCCATTCTGGGAGAAATCGAGCATGGCGGTACAGTCAAAACCGGAACCCAGCTGGAAATTGCTTATTTTGACCAGCTACGTAATGTGCTGGATCTGGAAAAATCAGTTAAAGATAACGTTTCGGAAGGTTCAGATCATGTCGATGTGAATGGCCAACGTCGTCATATCTACAGCTATCTGCAAGACTTCCTGTTCTCGCCAGAACGTGCCCGTACGCCAGTTAAAGCTCTATCTGGCGGTGAACGTAACCGTATTCTGCTCGCCAAACTGTTACTGAAACCATCAAATCTGATCGTGATGGATGAACCGACCAACGATCTGGATATGGTAACGCTGGAACTGCTGGAAGAAATGCTAGCGGAATACAAAGGCACCCTGCTACTGATCTCGCATGACCGTGCCTTCATGGACAATGTCGTCACATCGACTTGGGTCTTTGATGGCAAAGGTAATATTGATGAATATGTCGGTGGCTATCAGGATTATCTGGAACAACGTCCAGATCAGACTGTGGTTGACCAGAAAATGGCAGTCAAAAAAGCTCAAGCCAAGGCTGAAGCAGCGGTTGCACCTGTAGCACCTGCGCCAAAGAAAAAACTTAGCTACAAAGATCAGCGTGAACTGGAACTGTTACCGGCTGAAATTGAAGCACTGGAAAAAGAACAAGCTGAACTTTCCGACAAACTGGCGGATGGCTCGTGGTTTGTCACAGATGCCGCAGCAGCGACCAAAGCCTCTGAACGTTTAGGCGAAATTGATGAGATTTTGCTGGAAAAAATGGAACGTTGGGACGAACTGGAAAATATGACCAAAGGTTAATCTTTAAATCGCCTAGTCACTAAGCATCTGTATTCATACAGGTGCTTTTTTATTTTGCAGTTTTTTATTTCAAAAAGCTCTTCTGCTACACTGCTGACATCTTTGATTTTAAATATTGAATTTATGAGTCGAACGCCAGAATACCAACCCGGTGAATTTCAATGGTCATTCCTGTTACCGCAATACTGGGGTATCTGGGTGGGTATTGTATTTCTGATGATTCTGGCCATCTTACCTTGGGCGATTCAGCATCGTCTGGCAGATCTACTCGGCCAGATGGCATTTAAATATTTGAAATCTCGCCGTGAAACCACGCTTCGCAATCTGGAAGTCTGTTTCCCGGAATGGTCAGCTCAAGAAGTTCAGGACAATGCCCGTATGGTCTTTATTGACCAGATGCTCGGTGTATTTGAGACCTTGAATGCCTGGTATTGCCCAGAATGGTTTAAAGGCCGGGTACAGATTGAAGGGCTGGAACATATCCAGCAGGCTCAGGCAGAAGGTAAAGGGGCTTTATTGCTTGGCACCCACTCGACTTTACTGGATGCCGGCGGTTATTTATGTGCACAGTATTTTGAGCCGGATGTGGTGTATCGACCACAAAATAATCCCTTGCTCGATATGCTGATTTACCGCTGCCGTGCCACCATTTATGTCAACCAGATTGACCATGATGATATGCGCGGTCTGGTGCGTAACCTGAAAAATGGCCATGCTATCTGGTACAGTCCGGATCAGGATTTTGGTTTAAAACAAGGCGTAATGGCGCCCTTTTTTGGGGTACCTGCAGCCACAGTAACTGCACATCGTCGCTTACTCAAAATAACCAAAGCTGCTGCCATTCCACTCTATTTTTACCGGACTGGGGATATTAAAAATCCACGCTACTGTGTATTGATCGAACCTGCGGTAGAGAATTTGCCAAGTGCGGATGAAGTCAATGATGCAACCCGGGTAAATCTGATTATTGAACGCCAGTTGCGCATTGCACCGACGCAATATATGTGGTTCCATCGTCGCTTTAAGACCCGTCCTGAAGGCTACGATAAAATCTATTAAGAACTAGAATTAATATGAACGGTATTATTGGCAAGAAAAATCAATGATCTGTTCCCTGATAAATCCACATTGCTTGTGTATGCCCTGCACGCTCAAAACCTAGAGTTTTATAAAATTCAGTGGCATGCTGATCAGCTACCAGAATTTTCTGATGAAATCCTGAATAACGTTGCAGCATTTCTTGCATGATCAGACGACCAATGCCCTGTCGCTGCACCTCTGGGTGAACCAATAAATGCGGGAAATACACCACCAGATAACCGTCTGAAATCGCATTTCCCAAGCCGAACAGCCGACCGTTGATACGTGCCGTCACCAGACTATGAGAATGCTGCAAAGCCTGTAAAAGTAATTGAGGTTTTTCTGCAGCTGACCATTGATTGACTAGATAGAGCTGTAGCACTTCGGATTCATTAACTGAATCATGATCGGGAATCATAACTTCCATTCAGGTAATATCCATTTTTTAATTTAAATTTTATTTTAATAATCAAATAATTATAATAAAAAAATGAACCAAAAATAATTTAACCCGAGTTCTACATCCTGTAAAACCCGGGTTAATGAGGTTGTGCTTTCATATATTATAATTGCTTCTTCGTTGTTGTGATTTCCCTTTCAGCATCATTTCCATGATGTTTTCATTCAGCTTCGTCTTCCTTATGAGAATATCCTTTCTCGACTCCCTGTGCTGATGAGCTTAGAATACGTGGATTCCTCTGTACTGCCCATTCGCAAGAAGCGGAAACTGCTGTAAGCAATATCGTACACTTTTCAGCTAAAACTATAAGAATTTCCCCTCATTCTTATAAGCCATCGCAATCTTATCAGTGACTTTTTTCTCTTCTTTCTCTGCCTTTTCAATTCCTTCCTGAATCGCTTCTTTGGCTTCCTGATCATCCTGATCCGTTTCTTCCAGCGCTTCCTGATGATGCTCAAATACCCGCCCAGTTTGTAAAACCAGATAAACCGGAAAATGATCTGACCCGACGTGTTTTAAACGCTCCATATGCACCAGAGCGAAATCGGTGCTGTGAAACACATGGTCAAGCGACCAGCGTAATAAAGGATAATCGGCATGGAAGGTATTTACATAGCGTCGACCGACACGTGGATCCAGCAAACCGCTGATACGCTGGAATAAACGTGTCGTGCGTGACCAGGCCACATCATTCAGATCTCCCATCACAATGCAGCTTTCATCCAGATCCTTAATCTGATCCCCTACAATCAGTAGTTCCGCATCACGTAAGGTTGAATCTTTAGCTTCAGTTGGGCTTGGCGGTTTCGGATGCAGACAATAAAGCTGTACCGGCTGTCCGGAACGTAACATGACTTTGGTATGAATCGAGGGAATTTCATCACTCAGAATAAATTTAACCTCGGTTTCACTCAGCTCAAGTTTGCTGTACAGATGCATGCCATACAGATTATCCAGAGGTACGGGCACCCGATAGGGATAATCTGGCTCAATGACGGCCAGTGCATCCTGCCATGCCTTATCGGTTTCCAGCGTTAAGACCAAGTCTGGCTGATGGGTCTGGATCTGTTCAATCAGTAAATGATATTTGGTATTGGTGGTGAGGACATTTGAGACAATCAGGGAAATCTGACGATCCGGATCCAGCTGATCCTGCTTGACCTGCTTGACCTGTTTTTTCCAAACAAAGGTATAAGGCAAGACCATTTTCAGCTGATACGCCAAAGCAGCGATCAGGCCGACAAAAAGCAGCTGATTGAAGGCCGTCCATGGGTGATCGACGAGGAGAAAAAGTACAAAGGCAATGAAGCCCAAAACCAGAATCTGTAAACGTGGAAAATCTGCACCACGAATCCACCATTCATCTCGGGGAATCAGCGACCAGAAACTTAACCAGATGACCACGATTGCCATGATCTGGATAAACCCTACCATAAGATACACTCTTCACTAAGTTATTATTTTTTCTAAAAGAAAAATTGCTTTATCAATTTTGTATGTATCATAAAGCAGATATTTCGCTCAAGAATATTGATGTTTTGATTGTGTAGCTCTTGCAGTCACGTCCCTTTTTGATACACTCGAATCCCTTTTGATTTTTTAACGCACCGAGGCAAAGTGACATGAAAGTAGGTCTGGTCGGTTGGCGCGGGATGGTGGGTTCCGTCCTTATGCAACGTATGGTTGAAGAGAATGATTTTGCTCATTTTGAGCCATTCTATTTTTCTACCAGTAATGCGGGTGGTGAAGCTCCGGCATTTGGTGGTAAGACTGCCCCAGCACTTATGGATGCAACAGACATTAACAGTCTGAAGCAAATGGATGTCATTATTACCTGTCAAGGTGGCGATTATACCACTGAAGTTTTCCCGAAAATGAAAGCTGAAGGCTGGGATGGCTACTGGATTGATGCAGCATCTACCCTGCGTATGGATGATGAAGCAATCATCGTACTTGATCCGGTGAACATGCATGTGATCAAAGACGGTCTGGTCAAAGGCACCAAAACTTTCGTGGGCGGTAACTGTACCGTTTCTCTGATGTTGATGGGCTTAGGCGGTCTGTTCCAGAACAATCTGGTGGAATGGGCAACTTCAATGACTTATCAGGCAGCTTCGGGTGCGGGCGCGCAAAACATGCGTGAGCTGATTACTGGTATGGGTTATTTATATAATAATACCAAAGACTTGCTAGATGATCCACGTTCTCCAATTCTGGACATTGATTCTAAAATTGCTGAATTGCAACGTGGTGAAGGCTTCCCGTCTGCAAACTTCGGTGTACCTTTAGCGGGTTCTCTGATTCCATACATCGACAAGCAGCTGGAAAGCGGCCAGTCTAAAGAAGAATGGAAAGGTCAGGCTGAAACCAACAAGATCCTGGGTAACCAGCAGATCGTACCGATTGATGGCCACTGTGTACGTATCGGCGCAATGCGTTGTCACTCTCAGGCATTAACGCTGAAACTTCGCAAAGACGTTTCACTGGATGAGATCGAAGATATCATTGCAAATGCAAATGACTGGTCTAAAGTTGTGCCAAACACTCGTGAAGCATCAATGACTGATCTGACTCCTGTCGCAGTCACTGGTACATTAACTGTACCTGTTGGTCGTCTGCGTAAACTGAACATGGGTAAAGAATACCTAGGTGCATTCACAGTGGGTGACCAGTTACTTTGGGGTGCTGCAGAACCTTTACGCCGTATGCTGCGTATCTTGATTGATTATAAAAATTCTTAAGTTTCCGTCAGGAAATACAGCACAAAGCCGATCTTTATTGATCGGCTTTTTTGTGTAACTATTGCGTAAGTATTTTACAAAAAACAAACATCCCGTTAATCTATAATTTTCGCTATGCGATAATGACTGAGCTCACAGATGACTGTATATAACAAATTAAAGCTTGCCATTTTAGCCATTGTTGCTTCACAAAATATTTATGCGATTAATGTAGATCCGGTACAAATCCAGTCTGCACCTGGGGAATTGCTTTATGCGGAAATGAATTTCCGTCAATCAGATATTAACTTGCCCATTGAGGTAAGTTTAGCCTCGCCAGAAGACCTGATTTCTCTGGGTGCATCGCATCAGCCACCGGGTCATTTGAATTTTTTCACCCGTCGCAACAGTAATGGTACTGGGGTTATTACCATTACCTCCTCGCGCCCGGTCACTGATCGTGAATTAAATATCATTGTAAAAATCAAGGAAGGCAATGCAGCACGCCTACAGCATATCCGTACTGCATTAAGACCTAAAACTGATTTGTTACAGGCCAGCCTGAAACAGAATGAACAGCCACTCGCGCCTGTCGTAGTCGTGAGTGAAAAAGATATTGCCCTAAACTTACCGGTGAGTACGCGCTATACCAATGCTCAATCCAAGCCAGCCACCTCGTTTGGGGCAGAAAAACCGTTAGCCTTGCAAAACACAGCACCTCCTGCATTATCAGCCAGCTCTATCTCTAAAACCGCGATAGCTGCTGTGACCCATGAGCCGACATCGAGTATTGCAGCTCAAGTCACAAGCCCAACAAAACTTAATACTGAAACTGCGGTAGCAGCGACAAGTCATAGTTCACAGCAAGCTGGTACTGTAAACACTGCGCCAGTGAATACTCCATCCAAAGCAATCAACACGGCTGTAACTCAAGTAGATGTAACGCCAAACTTACAGGCTGCAGCGACAAAAGTTCAGGCTGAAACAAAACCAGCTGAAGTTGCAGTAGTCCCAACAAATAAAAATACAGCCTCAGCGCAAGCTTCTGCACCGACAAACACTGAAAACCAGATGGTGTCCAGTGATCCACTTGTCAAAAAATATGCAGAACAGCAGGCACGCAAGCAGGCGGCATCTACCACTGCACAGGACAAACCAAATTTAGCGGCTAAAACTCAGGCACAGCTGGCAGCCATCAAGCAAAGCACCTCAACCCAGGTCAAACCGACCTATGTGGTACAGTCAAATGAGTCGCTTTGGGGCATTGCCTCCAGGATTGCCAATGAACAGCAGCGTCCAGTGAGTGAGGTCATGCAGCAGATCAAGCGTGAAAATGAACATGCTTTTATTGGGGGTGATGCCAACCGCTTGCGTAAAGGTGTAGCGCTTAATTTAGCGACCATTCATACTGCGAAAACTCCGATACAGGCCGCAGCGACTAAGTCTGTTCAAGTACCCTCCAAACCTGCTGCAAAAACCAAATATCGTCTGAATGAGGCAGAAATGAGCCTGGTTGCCGAGAATCAGCGTGATTCCGGCCAGGTTTCTGCCAACTCAAACACAAAAGAAAATCGAACTTCGAAAGAGTTGTCATTAAAAGTTATGACAGCCCGTGAAAAAACCGTTAAATTAAAGAGAAACGTAACTGAACTAGAATTGGCACTCAATCAGAAGGATCACAGAATTCAATTATTAAATGCTCGTCTTGCCCAGCTGCAGAAGCAGCTTAAAGCACAACAGGCAGATAAAAAGCCAATTAATTAAAAAGTTACACATGACGATTTATTGGGATAGGCGAACTTAAGGACTCTATCCCCAAGGGGTAAAACATGCTGATTTATGTGATTCCATTAGTGATATTGATCATCGTATTAATTGTCGTAAAAAAACGACAAGATGCTCAAGAATCAGATAAAGCAAAAACTAAAACTGTAAAAGCGAAAAAACCTGGCGCTGCGTCAAAATCCACTTCACAAAGAACCAAAGTGGTCGAGCCAGCCGGAGTCGTTAAAAAATCAGCAACGCCTCTATCAGCAGAAACACGCAAGAAAATTGAAGGTCTGATTCAGGAACGTAATTTCTTTGCAGCTGAAGCTCAAATCAATCAGGCACTGAATCGCGATAATTCTCAACATGAGTTATATTTACTGCTACTCGACATTCATATCCTGCAAAAAGATGAATTTGCGATTTCACAGCTGATTAACCATGTTCGCTCTCTGGAACTGGAAGATATTCTGGCTCAGGCTGAGGTCAAAAAGCGTGAGTTTGAAAACTCTTCGGTCGCTGTTCAGGATACTATTGATTTCCCAAGTGCTCAGCCACAAACCCCTCCTGTACAGGAAAGCAAACCTTCTACAGATGCCTTTGCAGACCTGGTTGCCACTCCTGCTTCAAACGAACAGGCATTTGATGCATTACAACAGGAACTGCAACCAAGCAAACCAGCTGCTGTAGCGGAACCAGTACCTGATATCCAACCCTTAGAGTTCAACTTTGAACCGAAGATTCCAGCGGCTGAGCCAGTAAAAACGGAAGAAGCTTCGCCTGTATCAGATAATTCAGTTGAATTTGATCTTCAGATGAGTACTGCTGAAACCCAGACTGCTCCAACAGCAGCAACTGAGTCAGCACCGGTTCTGAATTTTAAGCTTGAGCTTGAACCATCTGTATCTTTAGAAACAGAATCAGTGCCTGCAACAACAGAAGAAATCCAGCCTTTAGATTTTTCTTTCTCTCTAGACACTCCAGCACCTGCTGCGGAAAAAACAGCCGAACCTGCGACTGAGTTTGATCTTTCTGGCCTTGATATTGCAACGCCTGCAACTGAAACGCCTGCTACGACTGAAACATCTGGACTAGATTTCAAACTTGATAATATCGAAGCTGTAAAAGAAGCTCCTGTTTCTACAGGGGTGAATTTTGAGATTCCGACAGCGCCAGTAAATACAGCAACCGATCAACATGATCCATTGGTGCAGTCTTTCCCGGAGCTGATGGAAGTTAATGAAGCGAACCTTAACCTGGAGCTGGCACAGCAATATATCCAGTTAGGCGCTTATGCAGCTGCCCGTGAAGTCATTGCTGAACGTGAAGCTGAATATACAGCAGCACAACGTCAGCAAGCCGATCAGTTGCTGAATCAAATCGCATCTTAATCAATTTCCCTTTACACTAAAGCAGTCACATTTGGCTGCTTTTTTTATGATGAAAGATATTGCACTGATTTATATGGGCGGCACCTTTGGCTGTGTCGGTGACCCGCTCTCCCCTATGTCTGCCGATTTATTTATTCCAAAACTGGAACAGCTGCTTGCTACGGATCAACCGTTGATTCAGTATTACTGCGCTCCTGTGATTAAGGACAGTAGTGCCTGTACTGCTACAGACTGGTTAGAACTGGTGCAATTTATCCAAAATCTGCAATCTGAACAGCAGATACAACATTTTGTGATTATTCACGGGACAGATACCCTGAGCTATGCCAGTGCAGTATTGGCACATTTTATGGGGAATTCAGCTCATATTGTGCTGACTGGCAGCCAGTATCCCCTCCTGAATGCTGAAGGCGATGCGCAACGCGAATTTAGCGATGCCATGGACAATCTGAGCTTTGCGCTCGCTTCAGTAACTCAGTGTAATGCAAATGTTTATCTAGCTTTTCATCAGCAACTGATTCATGCTCAAACTACCTTAAAGCAGCATACCACTGAGCTGAATGCCTTTACTGGTCTGGACGCTCATATCGCTATTCGGGCCAACCAGCAAAGTTGTCAGGTTACGGCAGACGATATTACCAAAGCTCCAGATTTTAACTGCATGAGCTTGATGATGCAGCCGATTGATTTAGTCCAACAGTTCAATAACCTGAAAAATATTTTAGCCCATCCGCCACACTTCCTATTCCTGCAAGGTTTTGGAACCGGCAATCTGGCCGTCAATCCAGAGATCGTAGATTTCATCAATCAGCTCTATGCCAAAGGCTGTATCTCGGTCTTAACTACTCAAGTGCCTTTTGGTGCCACCGATCAGCGTTATGCCATTGCTGAATGGGTGCATGATTGCAAAATTCTGCTCAATGAAAGTTATGGCCATGCTGATCTTTATGCAAAAGCCCTAAAAATGTATTTACAATATGACACGGTAGAGCAATGGCATGCCCATTGGTACGATTAGTCAGGTTTTGAGGTCATTATGCAGCGTTTTGCAGTGGGAATTGAGTTTTGTGGAACGAATTATCGAGGTTGGCAGACTCAACAGCCGGGCGTAATCAGTGTTCAGGAAACCATCGAGAAGGTACTCAGCAAAATTGCCGATAAACCGATTATTCTGCATGGTGCAGGCCGAACCGATGCCGGCGTGCATGCGACGAATATGGTTGCACATTTTGATACCCATGCCTTGCGTTCTGAACGAGGCTGGTTAATGGGCTCAAATAGCCAGTTACCTAAGGATATCTCGATCCAATGGATCAAGGAGATGGATAATGGCTTCCATGCACGCTTTAAAGCACAGGCACGCCGTTATCGCTATATTGTCTATAACCATCCGGTACGCCCTGCCTTGCTGCATAAACAGGTCACGCATATTTACTATCCACTTGATGTCAAAAAGATGATTGAGGCAGCTGCAAAGTTTGAAGGCACGCATAACTTTGAAAGTTTCCGTGCAGCAGCCTGCCAGTCCAATCAGCCGGTACGTCATGTACGTCATTGCCGCCTGATCCAGCATGGGCCTTATCTGATTCTAGATATTCAGGCGGATGGCTTCCTGCATCATATGGTACGCAATATCATGGGCTGTTTACTGGAAATCGGTCAAGGCATGTATGAGGTTGACCATATTGACCATATTTTTGCAGCAGAAGATCGTAAAGCAGCCGGAGTTACCGCACCACCGGACGGTCTGTATTTTATTCAGGCTGAATATCCAGAGCATTTTGACTTACCCAAAATACCTTTGGGTCCATATTGGTTGAATATGCCGGAATAAGCTAATTATTTTTAATTTTTAAATCCCTCCTAACCTCCCTTTAAAAAGGGAGGAACTCTCCTCCTGAGCAAAGCTTAAGCACTGCTTTAAGCTGAAGCGCAAGAAAGGAGGGACTTAGGATGGTAATTAACGCTGCTTCCGCTTCCGATATTCCACTGGTGTTTCATTGGTCCAGCGTTTAAAGGCACGGTAGAAGGTACTCGGTTCCGAGAATCCAGTCAGATAAACAATACGCTCCACACTTTCATTGGTACTCGCTAATAAACGTTTAGCCAGACGACAGCGATAATCGGACAGAATCTGCTGGAAACTAGTATTAGCCTCACTGAGCTGGGTACGTAAACGACGTGGAGTAATATTCAGTTGAGCGGCTACAGTTTCCAAAGTCGTTTCACCGCTTTCTAAAGTAGAACCGATTGCACGACGCACTTCCCCGACTAAATCGTAACGAGCCAGTTCCTGTAATTTTTCAATCGCCAGCTGTTCATGTAGCTGCAACAGTTCCGGTTCTGCCTGCCAAAGTGGAAAATCCAGAATACTTGGATCAAAATACAAACGGGTTTCTTTCTGCCCCAAACTTACCGGACATTCATAAACCCGGAAATATTCTTCATCTGCCGCGCCTTTGGAAAAATTAAAATCGATATAGATCGGTTCAAAACGGCCTTCAGTAATAAATTTAAAGAAACGCAACACACCTGACATCGCACATTCGGTAAAGTGACGATTGACCAGACTTTCAGCAAAAGGCTGTTCACCATTGGTCAGATAGCAGCGATCATCTTCGACCACCAGCTTGGCATGAAAGGCATCACTGATCAGACGCTGATAAGCCAGTGCACGTTTCAAGCCTTCACCAAAATTCTCTGATGAAATAAACAGATGCTCAATCACCTGTCCGCGATAGAGTGGCAAATGTTCACCCAGATGCAATCCGATATCCGGGTCCTTACTGACCTCTTCTGCGGCAACCCAGAAGGCATACTGAGCACTAAGCGGAGTACGGTCATTGGTCTCCACCTGATTTAAAGCGACTCCTGCTTTCGTCAGAAGTTCTTCTGTTGGCAAACCTGCACGACGAATCGCCTGATAGCCTAAACGCAATACGACTGATGCATCCGTTAGCTGACTCACTCAAAAACCTTCCTTGTATGTACTTCATTTATACTTAAAAAGATTGAAATTAGATTAACTGTGATTGACCAAACTGACAACAGATACCATACGCTTTTTAGTTAAAAAAGTTTAAACTCATACTTCGCTTATTTTACTGACAGATGATCAGTCTAACGCCCATTACACCTTGTGTTTTGCGAAAAAATTGACTATAATTTGCGCCTTTCCAATTTATTCATTCAGGTAGGCTATGGCCAATAAAGAGGAACTCATCGAGTTCGAAGGCGTTGTCACCGAGACGCTTCCTAATACTATGTTCCGTGTACGTTTAGAAAACGGTCACGAAGTAATTGCCCATATTTCTGGTAAAATGCGTAAACACTATATTCGTATTTTGACTGGCGATAGCGTGAAGGTCGAAATGACTCCTTATGATTTGACTAAGGGTCGTATCACATACCGTGCGCGCTAAGTTTTAGCGGAAGCAAAAGCCACTCATCCAGTGGCTTTTTTATTGCCTTTTCTTTTATATCAATTCCCCTGCACATTCCCTATACTGCATTCGAAGATAATCATTTCTATTTTTCCTCTAATAAAAACAGTGAATCATTCATGCAAAAAATCTTGTTTTCTCTGATCCTAGGAATCAGCCTGAGTGCCTGCGCCACTACCAATTCGACAAAATCACGACAACTAGATCAGCAACTACAGCAATATATCGGCCAATCTGCAGAGTCAATTCGCAAGGATCTGGATTTAACTGCACTCGGTTTTAAGACCTCAAAAGCACCTGTACAAACGGAAAACGTCTGAGTTATACCGTACTTCGCACCATTTAACTTCCGTTGGGAACACCCGCCATTCAGCAAAGTGTCAGTATAGGTGCCCCTGTACGACTCGCAACTGCACCCGGCCCGGGTTATCAGGTTGAAATGCCTTGTCAGATTCATTTACAGCTAGAACAAGGGACTGCCCAATCCGTGCAATATAGCGGACGTGCCTGTTAATACTCATTTTTGCTTTTTATTCATTTTGAAGTGAATATAAGAACATTCTAAGTTGTCTTGGATTTGATGGCTACAGCTAACATCTAACTGCCTGATTATTGTTGTCTTACCTAATAATAAATTACAACAGTTCCTCTCACACTTTGCTACTACACTGTTTTTAAGCGTTCCTTGAGTAGGAGTGATGTGATGTTGTTAAGCAAAGGGACTCCTCTGGTATTGGGCTTGAGCATCCTGTTGCTCGGTCTGTCAGGGTGTGCACAGACACCCACGATCAGCCAGGCCGACCGTGAAGCTTATTTACAGCAATTTATTGGCCAGAGCAGCCAGTATATTGATCGCAATTTAGATTTGAAACGTTTGGGTTATCAGCAAATCAGTGAACCTGAGCTCAGCTCCCAACAGCTCAGCTATGTCGTAGAACGTCCTGTGACCGTGCCCTTACCGATTGCCCAATTTCCGGCAGCAGGTACAGGCACAGTTCCGGTTCCAGTCACTGTGAGTCCTGCATCAGGGTATGATGTGAATTTGCAATGCAAGATTACCTTTTTGCTTAAAGACAATATTGCAACTTCTGTCAGCCTTACGGGTCGAACCTGTTAATCAAAATCAGTCATAAAAAAACGCAGCTCAAGGCTGCGTTTTTTACGTAGAAATACTGAGTAACTTAATTCAATGCAGTCACAACTGCCTGACCCATTTCCACCGTACCCACTTTAGTCATGCCTTCAGACATGATGTCAGCCGTACGCAGACCTTGGTCTAAAACATTACCTACCGCATCTTCAATAGCTTTTGCAGCCGCTTCTTCACGGAAGGTATAACGCAGCATCATGGCTACAGACAGAATGGTTGCCAATGGGTTTGCCAGGTTTTGACCTGCGATATCTGGTGCAGAACCATGGCAAGGTTCGTACATCCCTTTACCATTTTCATCCAATGAAGCTGATGGCAACATACCGATTGAACCAGTCAGCATTGCAGCTTCATCAGACAGGATGTCACCGAACAGGTTTGAAGTCACAATCACATCAAACTGCTTAGGCGCACGTACTAATTGCATCGCAGCATTGTCTACATACATATGAGACAAGTTAATGTCTGGATATTGCTCTTCTTTCAGTGCAGTCACGGTTTGTTTCCAAAGCTCAGTCACTTCAAGCACGTTGGCTTTATCGACTGAACATACTTTACCGTCACGCAGGCCAGCAAGTTCGAACGCAACTTTGGCAATACGCTTGATTTCAGATTCTGCATAAACGTCAGTGTTAAAACCTTGTTTTTCGCCATTTTCCAGTTCACGGATCCCGCGTGGCTGACCGAAGTAAATACCGCCGGTCAATTCACGTACGATCAAGATATCCAGACCAGAGACAATTTCCGGTTTCAAGCTAGAGGCATCAGCCAATTGTGGATAAAGAATCGCTGGACGTAAGTTCGCAAACAGATTCAACTCACTACGTAGTTTTAACAGGCCACGTTCTGGACGGATTGAACGCTCAATCGTATCCCATTTTGGACCGCCTACAGCGCCGAGCAGAATTGCATCTGCTTTTTTCGCCTGTTCAGAGGTTACCTCTGGATAAGGTGAACCGTGTGCATCAATCGCAGCACCACCTAAAAGACCTTGTTCCCATGTTAAACCCAGATTGAATTTTTCATTAACTCGTGTAAGCACCTGTTCTGCGGCTTTTACAATCTCAGGGCCAATACCGTCACCAGCTAAAATCAAAATTTGTTTAGACATGAGCTTTTCCATTTATAAGGTCAGGCATCCACCTGACTAGGTTAAATTTTTTTTTCTACAAACTCTGCAATGCCATTGATGACATTATAGGGTTTGCAAAAACGACGAATCACTTTCTGCTCTTGCAACAGGTCCACACACAATGGATCAGGTGCAGAGGCATTTAATAAACTGGTGCTACGTGCATTTCGGTCACGGAACATTTTCAAGGTATAGCGTTTATTCGCCTTAAACTGCTGGAACAGATGCAAGGTCTCAGCCTTATCCTTGCTAATCGGATAGAAACGCACCACCAGTTCATGCTGCCCTTCCGGCACAGATAAATAAATCGGATTATCCTGTTTCAGGTTTTTGGCCTGCAAACGAACCAGACGCTGATCTAGCGCTTCTGGGCTGATTCGCTTGGTGGACTCATCCACAATCATGGTCCGATCTAAACGTTCAAACTGACAATCCGGTGTGCCTGCACAATAAATCAAAGCATTGGATTTGCTTTCTGCATCTTCTTTGGCATGTTTAAGTTTGAAGGTATCAATGCTCTGACACGCGGTCATCAGCACTGATACTGCACTTAGAGCAAGCCACTGTTTCCAATACGTTGCCATGATGTCTGTATTAACCTATCAAAAAAATTAATAATCTTCTGATATTAGCAAGGCCTTCGCAGTCATGCCATGACAATTTTTGCTGTTTTATGAATGAATTTCAGCAAATACCCATGGGCGTGATTGTTTGGTTTTTTCTTCGTAGGCACGAATATCATCTGCCGCCTGCAAAGTTAAGCCAATATCATCCAAACCATTTAACAAACAATGCTTACGGAATGGGTCCACTTCAAACTTGAAGCTTTCGCCATTTGGTGTACGAACTTCCTGCGCTTCCAGATCAATCGTTAACTGATAACCTTCAGCTGCTGCACATTCCTTGAATAACTGATCAACCGTTTCTTCCGGCAAGATCACCGGCAACATGCCATTTTTAAAACAGTTATTAAAGAAAATATCAGCAAAGCTTGGCGCAATCACAGTACGGAAACCGTATTCATTCAAGGCCCAGGGCGCATGCTCACGGCTTGAACCGCAACCGAAGTTAGCACGTGAAATTAAGATCGATGCACCTTGATAACGTGGCTGGTTTAATACGAAGTCCGGGTTAATCGGACGAACCGAGTTGTCCTGACCTGGATAACCTTCATCCAAATAACGCAATTCATCAAACAGGTTTTCACCGAAACCGGTACGTTTGATCGATTTCAAAAACTGTTTTGGAATAATTAAATCTGTATCGACATTGGCACGGTCTAAGGGTGCAACAATACCTTGTTCAACGGTATAAGCTTTCATATTTCTGCTCCTGCGTACCAATTAAAATGAACGGACATCAACAAAGTGACCGGCAATCGCTGCAGCAGCAGCCATGGCTGGGCTCACCAAATGGGTACGACCGCCATTACCCTGACGACCTTCAAAGTTACGGTTTGAAGTTGAGGCACAATGCTCGCCTGGCTGCAATTTGTCAGCATTCATTGCCAAGCACATAGAACAACCTGGTTCACGCCATTCAAAACCAGCTTCGATAAAGACTTTGTCCAAACCTTCAGATTCTGCCTGCTGTTTCACCAAACCCGAACCCGGAACGATCATGGCCTGTTTAATGCTAGAAGCCACTTTACGACCTTTGATCACTTCAGCCGCAGCACGAATATCTTCGATACGTGAATTGGTGCAGGAACCGATGAATACACGGTCTAACTGAATATCTGCTAAAGCCTGACCTGCAGTTAAGCCCATATATTGATAAGCACGGTTCCAGTCATTGCGCTGTACATCATCTTTGGCCTGTTCTAAAGTTGGGACCGCTTGAGACACCGGAATCACCATCTCAGGAGAAGTCCCCCAAGAGACTTGTGGTTCAATCTCTTCACCTTGCAACACCACAACTGTATCGAAGTGCGCGCCTTCATCAGAATGCAAGGTATTCCAGTACGCAACCGCCTGATCCCATTGCTCGCCTTTCGGTGCATATGGACGGTCTTTGACATACTCAATGGTTTTTTCATCGACTGCGACCATACCGACACGTGCACCCGCTTCAATTGCCATGTTACATACGGTCATACGGCCTTCGATCGACATGTCACGGAATACCTGGCCACCAAATTCAATTGCGTGACCTGTACCGCCAGCAGTTCCGATTTTACCGATAATGGCTAAAACCACATCTTTCGGTGTTACGCCCTGACCTAATTTACCGTCAACGCGTACCAACATGTTTTTCATTTTCTTTTGAACCAGGCATTGGGTTGCCAATACATGTTCAACTTCTGAAGTCCCGATCCCGTGTGCCAAGCAGCCGAATGCACCATGTGTCGCGGTATGTGAGTCACCACATACAACCGTCATACCTGGCAAGGTTAAGCCCTGCTCAGGACCAACAACGTGCGCGATCCCTTGACGAATATCGTTAATATCAAATTCAACAATATCGAACGTCTTACAGTTGTCATCCAAGGTTTGTACCTGGATACGTGAAGTATCATCTTCAATCCCAGCCACGCCCTGCTCACGCTCTTTTTTAGAGGTCGGTACGTTATGGTCAGGTGTTGCGATGTTGGCACTTAAACGCCATGGCTTACGGCCAGCAAGTTGCAAGCCTTCAAAGGCTTGTGGTGAAGTCACTTCATGCAATAAATGACGGTCGATATAAAGTAGAGCTGAACCATCATCTCGTTGTTTTACTAAATGATCATCCCATAACTTATCGTATAATGTTTTTGCTGTTTGGGTCTCGCCTGCCATGTCGATGTGCTCCACTGGACTGGGTAAATTCTTTCGCTAATTTTGATTATATCGCTGCATTCACATAAATCTAATTTATCATTTTTATTAGTTAAAAAACTTTTTGGAATCTTTTAAAATTTAAATTAAATCATAGTTTAGCTCTCTTTTTATAAATCTAATTTTCCGATCGTTTTATTAAAAATATTCGTTTTTACAAATTAAATGAGAATTATTATTATTTCCTCATCGGCACAAATTATCTGTTTTGAGGAAGATCCACATGGCACATATTCAACGTTTCGTAGAAAACAATCAGCGCATGTTCAAAAAGACATTTAGCTATTACATCATGCACATCACCGTTGCGATGTTAGTGGGCTATTTTGTCACAGGCAGTTTAACCATGGCGATTGCCTTGAGTTTATTAGAACCGACTGTACAGGCGGTTGCTTTCTTCTTCCACGAGAAAATCTGGGAAGCAAAACGCCAGCAACAGGATGAGGAAATCACCGCATAATTTTTTGTCGATCTTCCTCTTTTAGCCACCTACCCTCGGTGGCTTTTTTTATGACATAAAATAAAACATTTAAAAATGTGTATTAATTCAACATTAAACCAAGAGTTCTATATTTTTACTTTGATTTATTCTTAAATTATTACAATAATAAACTTAAGCATAAAAAAACTTTATAGGTGATCAAGATGAATCTCGCAGCTTTTGAAGCCTTTGTAAAAGTCATGGAAACAGGTTCGATTTCTCTGGCTGCAGATCAGCTTTTTATTACCCAACCGGCTGTGACCAAACGTATTCACAGTCTGGAAGAATATTTCGGGGTGAAATTATTTGAATCTGCGGGCCGTGGTGTACAGGCTACTCATGCGGCACATTCCCTGCTGCCTAAGGTAAAAAACTGGCTGAACGAGCTGGGTGATATTCACTATACCCTGAGTCATGAACAGGGTCAGGTACAAGGTAAACTGAAAATTGGCACCAGTCATCATATTGGCCTGCATCACTTACCGAGCCATCTGCGTGAATATGTACAGCAATATCCAAATGTGACGCTAGATGTACATTTTGTAGATTCAGAACAGGCACATGAACAGGTGATGGCGGGTGATCTGGAACTGGCTTTCCTGACCTTGCCACCGCATGGTGATGAACGTCTGAAATATGTCACCATCTGGAATGATCCTCTGGTTTTTGTGGTAGCGCCGTTCCATCCGCTGGCTCAGCAAAAAAACCTGTCTCTTGAAGATCTTGTGAATTACCCGAGCCTTCTACCTTCTGCGCAGACCTATACCACGCAGATTACTATGGCCGAGTTTGAAAAACAGGGTATCAAGCCGAAAACGACCATGAGCAATAACCCGCTTGAATCCATCCGGATGCTGGTTTCGATTGGTTTAGGCTGGTCAGTCTTACCCAAAACCCTGGTCAATCATGACCTGCAAGAACTGGATCTGAATCTGGAAATGAACCGTCAGCTCGGTATGGTCTGGCATCCGGGTCGTACTCAATCCAAGGCAGCTGAAGCATTGGTTCAACTGATGCAAGGCCCGTCAATTTAAAACTAATTTTCACATTTCTCTGCTTCATCAATATCGGTGCAGCATTTTGTTACCTAAATACATCGCATCTGTCACTTCCTTTCAAGTACTTTTAAAAGCATCAAATTCATTTTCCTGAAGATGAAAAATTAAAACGTACTCAAGGAAGCACAGAATGCAGATCAAATCTTCTGATTCCAAAACTTTATTATCTTCTTCTCATGACCTGCTCGAAGAAATGGGTTTATGGAAACCGCTTAAACCAACGCTACAGCCTACTCCCAACCTTGATTTTGAAGATGAACCGACGACGCGTGCCGTATTACGTAATTATTTTCTAAATACCTTTGACACCTATGAGCAACTGTTTGACTGTCTGAAGAATGAAGAAGCCTTTTATGTCAAACCGATTGCCTTACGTCATCCACTGATCTTTTATTTTGGTCATACTGCCACTTTTTTTATCAATAAGCTGTTGCTGGCTCAACTGATTCCGGAACGTTTAAATCCGCATATGGAAAGCATATTTGCGATTGGTGTAGATGAAATGAGCTGGGATGATCTGGATGAACAGAACTATCACTGGCCTAGCATTCAAGCGGTACGTGATTACCGGCATCAGGTACGTGCCCTGGTCTTGAAAGTGATAGAACATGCGCCGCTACAACTTCCACTAAACTGGCACAATCCTTGGTGGACCATCATCATGGGCATTGAGCATGAACGGATTCATCTGGAAACGTCTTCGGTTTTAATCCGCCAGCATCAGTTACGTTATGTACAAAATCATCCGCAGTGGCGTGCCAATGTCATTACCGGTATTGCACCTGAAAATAGTCTGGTAAAGGTACCGGCAGGTCAGGTCAATTTACATAAAAATTTCGAACATGCTTTTTATGGCTGGGACAATGAATACGGCCACCATCATGCCGAAATTGAAGAATTCGAAGCCTCTAAATATCTGGTATCCAATCAGGAGTTTTTAGCCTTTGTGGAAGCAGAGGGTTATCAGACAGCTAACTACTGGACTGAAGAAGGCCAGCAATGGTTGGCATTTTCTCAAGCCACACATCCTACCTTCTGGATCAAAACTGAACTGGGTTGGTCCTTAAGACTGATGCTGGAAGAAGTTCCGATGCCTTGGGACTGGCCAGTCGAAGTGAATTATCATGAAGCCAAGGCTTTCTGTAACTGGAAATCAGTACAGACCGGAGAGTCCATTCGCCTGCCAACTGAAGATGAATGGTATCGACTGTATGCAGTTTCAGGACTGGATCCCAAATTACCAAGTCCTGAGCAAGCCAATATTGAATTAAAATATGGCCCTAGCTCTTGTCCGGTGGATCATTTTCAGCATGGCGATTTTTATGATGTTCAGGGCAATGTCTGGCAATGGACCGAGACCCCGATTTATCCTTTCGAAGGCTTTCAAGTCCATCCCTTCTATGATGATTTTAGTACCCCTACCTTCGATGGCCAACATCATCTGATTAAAGGCGGTTCCTGGATTTCGGCCGGTAATGAAGCCCTGCACAGTTCACGCTATGCATTCCGGCGACATTTTTTCCAGCATGCCGGTTTTCGCTATGTTGCCGCGGAAGAGACATCACTGCAGTTTCACTCGCAATATGAAAGCGATCAGCTGATTTCCCAATATCTGGAATTCCAGTATGGGGCGGAATATTTCGGTGTTCCAAACTTTGCACAAAGCCTCATCAAACTAGCCCGTCCTTATTTTCAGAACATTCCATGCCATAAAGCACTGGATATCGGGTGTGCGACTGGACGTGCCAGCTTTGAACTGGCTCAAGATTTTGATCAGGTCACCGGTCTAGATTTTTCTGCCCGTTTTATTCAGCAAGGCGTAGTACTGGCCCAAGGAGAGACCCTGCGCTATAGCATTCCTGTTGAGGGCGAACTGGTGGAATATAAATCCTGCTCACTGGCAGAACTTGGACTTGAGCAGGCTGCCAATAAGGTCGAGTTTTATCAGGCCGATGCCTGCAACCTGAAACCTCAGTTTACAGATTATGATTTTATTCTGGCAGCTAACCTGATTGATCGTCTGCATCATCCTAAAGCTTTTCTGAGTGAGATTCATAAGCGCCTGAATATGGGCGGCATTTTGATGCTGGCCTCGCCTTATACCTGGCTGGAAGAACATACAGCACGCAGTGAATGGATCGGCGGATTTAAGCAGGCAGGAGAAAACCTGAGTACCTTAGAGGGCATCAAGGCTTTACTTAGTTCACATTTTGAAATGCTAGACGAACCTGTGGATGTGCCTTTTGTGATTCGGGAAACAGCGCGTAAATATCAACATACCCTGTCCCAAGTAACTTTATGGAAACGAACACAGTAATACCCAAATGAAAAAGCCAATCAACTGATTGGCTTTTTGTTCACTACTCAATTCCGCTAGTGGCATCCTCGTGCAGAGATTCATTGAGCTGATCTACCACAATGGCCCATTCTCCATCTGAAGCAATTTTTTCAGCCAGGAACTGGCGCTGCGCATCTGACCAGTACGGCGCCTCCATCAGGTTTACATCTTTGGGTAATTGATGCTCATGAATAAATTGGGCAATCCCTTCTGCACTTGAATCCAGACCTAACTGTGCAAATAGATGAGTCATACGCGGTCTAACTTGGGTCATTTTCATTACCTCGGCGCTTGCTATCGTTATTGTCGACTTGCTTTATTTGCTCTGAGCATAGCATGTTTATGCAGCAACAGGCATGTCAAAAAGTAGCCTCTTCTGCTTATAAAAAAGCACAACCAAAGTTGTGCCTGATTAAATCGAAAGAATTACTTAAATCGACCAGTTCTGAATTTCCCAGCCCTGTTCTTTAGCCAGTGCTTCCAGACGATCATCCGGATTCACAGCAATGGCATGATCTGCATGTTCCAGCAGAAAACGGTCATTGATTGAATCTGAATAGGCCCAAGACTCGGTCACCTCACGACCAGCCAGCCATTGTTCCAGACGGGTCAGTTTACCTTGCTGATAGCAGGCGATATTGGTCACCTTACCGGTATATTTACCGTCAATGACTTCAGCATTGGTGGCAATAATTTCAGTAATCCCAAACTCACGGAAAATCGGTGCAGTAATAAAGTCCGAAGTTGCAGTAATGCCGACAATTTCATGCCCTGCATCTTTATGGCGCTGAATCGCTTTAAAACCTTCCGGACGCATCTGTGGGCGAATGACTTTTTGCATGAACAGTTGATGTAATTCGGTCAGATAATCATGGTCATGTTGAGTCAAAAACTGGAATACAAATTCATTATAGGCATAAGGATCCAGTTGACCCTTTTTATAGTCCTCATAGAACTTGTCATTCATGGCGCGGTGATGAACGGGATCCACCAGGCCTTCATTGACCAGGAATTCCCCCCAGGAATGATCCGAATCGGTGTTTAACAGGGTGTGATCGAGATCAAATAGCGCCAATTTCATGAAAATACTCGTAAAAACTGAAATTTAAGAAAAAAATTGTAAATCTATCTCCGCTAGTCGATAGAAATTCGTTAAGATCATAGCAATTTTAACATTTTTAAACTTTGCTTTTTTTCGAGTTGGATAAAGAAATAATATTCCCCGAAAGCAAAGGCATAAATTAAACAATTTTAGGTAGCCAAATGATCGACTCAGAAGGTTTCCGACCGAATGTCGGGATCATTTTGGCAAACGATGCTGGACAGGTTTTATGGGCAAAACGCATTGGTCATAATGCATGGCAATTTCCACAAGGAGGTATCCAATATGGAGAAACCCCTGAGCAGGCACTTTATCGTGAGCTGAGAGAAGAAGTTGGCTTACTGCCTGAACACGTCCAGATTATCGCGCAGACCAAAGGATGGTTGCGTTATCGTTTGCCGTATCGATACATTCGCACGGATTCAGATCCGGTATGTATCGGTCAAAAACAGAAGTGGTTTTTACTCAAACTGACGGCACCCGTACAGAACATTCAGCTTGATCTGTCCGATCCGCCCGAATTTGATCAATGGCAATGGGTCAGTTACTGGTATCCATTAGGCCAAGTGGTGAATTTTAAACGCGATGTTTATCGCAAGGCCATGATTGAACTCTGTCAGCAATTACCACAACAAAAACCTTAAAAAAATCGCGTGCATGTGCAGATTTTTTGCTCGGCTATTGTTATAAATAAACTAAATTACCGGACTTCTAAAAAAATACGGAGCAGCACCCATGTCGAATATGCAACTGGATACCCTGAGACGCATTGTCCAAGAGATTAATGCGTCTACCAGTTTGCATGAATCACTCGATATTATGGTCAATCAGGTCGCTGAGGCCATGCATGTGGATGTTTGCTCCATTTATCTGCTCGATGAACGCAACCAGCGTTATCTATTAATGGCATCTAAAGGCCTGAAGCCCGAAGCTGTCGGTCATGTTTCTCTACATACCGGTGAAGGCCTGGTTGGTCTGGTCGGTCAGCGTGAGGAAATCGTTAACCTCGACAATGCCCCTAAGCATGATCGTTTTCTGTATTTACCGGAAACGGGCGAAGAAATTTATAATTCCTTTCTGGGCGTTCCGGTCATGTACCGCCGTAAAGTCATGGGCGTACTGGTTGTCCAAAATCAAGAATCCCAGGATTTTAGTGAAGCAGCCGAATCTTTCCTGGTTACGCTATGTGCTCAGCTTTCGGGCGTAATCGCTCATGCACATGCAGTCGGCAATATTGATGTATTCCGAAAACCAAATAATTTACCGGCATATAAAACCTTCCAGGGCGTATCCGGTTCTGGCGGGATCGCACTTGGTCGCGCCATTGTGCTTTATCCCCCTGCAGATCTAGGCGCTGTTCCGGATCGTGAAGCAGATAATATTAGCGAAGAACTGGCTTTGCTAGATAATGCTTTAAATTCGGTGCGTGAAGAAATTCAGTTCCTGGATGACAAAATGCAGGATGCGCTGATGGCCGAAGAACGTGCTTTGTTCAGTGTATTCCTGCGTATGCTGGATGAAAATGCCCTGCCATCAGAAATTAAAGCACTGATTCGTGATGGTCACTGGGCACAAGGTGCGGTTCGCATCGTGATTGATAACCATGTGGCGCAGTTTGTCCAGATGGAGGATGATTACCTGCGTGAACGTGTCGCTGATCTAAAAGATCTGGGACGTCGTATTCTGGCCAAGTTGCAGGAAGCCGATGAAAGCCATCGCGAACTGACCGATGAAAGCATCCTGATTGGTGAAGAAATTTCAACGGCTGCACTGGTGGAACTGCCTGTTGATAAGATTGCCGCGATTGTCACCACTGAAGGTGCCATGAATTCGCACATGGTGATTGTGGCACGCGCACTCGGTATTCCGACTGTCGTGGGTGTGACTGAACTGCCCATCAATACTCTGGATGACGTCGAGATGATTGTCGATGCGCATCAGGGCCGTATCTTTATCAATCCACCACGTCGTCTGCGTACCCGCTATAAAGAAATTCAGAAAGAAGAAGAACAGATTGCCAAAGATCTACGTCAATACGAGACCAAAGATGCAATTACGCCAGATGGTACCGCTGTACGTCTGTTTGTAAATACCGGCCTGATGATTGATGTGGTTCGTGGTGTACAGCGTGGTGCCAAAGGTGTTGGCCTATACCGTTCGGAAATCCCGTTCATGCTACGTGACCGCTTCCCGGGAGAAGAGGAACAACGTGCCATTTACCGGCAGCAACTGAGTCACTTTGCCAATAAACCGGTAGTCATGCGAACGCTGGATATTGGTGCAGATAAAGACCTGCCATATTTCTCGATTAAGGAAGAAAATTCAGCATTGGGCTGGCGCGGAATTCGTTTTACGCTGGATCATCCTGAAATCTTCTCTTCACAAATTCGCGCCATGCTGAAAGCCAGTATCGGTCTGAACAATCTGCATATCCTGTTGCCGATGGTGACCAGTGTCAGTGAAGTTGAAGAAGCACTGTATCTGTTAGAACGTGATCATCATGCCGTTCAGGAAGAAGAACAGGTCAAAATTACCAAGCCGCAAATCGGGATTATGGTGGAAGTGCCGAGCGTACTGCATCAGATTGATGAGTTTTCTGAACTGGTTGATTTCTTCTCGGTCGGTTCTAACGATTTGACCCAATATTTACTTGCTGTCGACCGTAATAACCCACGTGTGGCCAATGTCTATTCACATTTGCATCCAGCGATTCTGCGTGCTCTGACCCGTCTGGTAGAGGATTGTCACCGTAATAACAAACCGATCAGTATCTGTGGTGAAATGGCTGGTGATCCTCTATCGGCCGTACTATTAATGGCCATGGGATTTAATACCTTGTCCATGAGTTCTAGCAATATTTTGAGAGTCCGAAAAACGATCTGTCATGTACCGATGCCGGATGCACAGGAATTACTCAAACATGTACTAAAACTGGACAATCCACTCATGGTAAAAAGCTGGATGGAGCATTATTTTAGAACACATGGTTTAGGAGATATGGTGAAATCCACCACCCGTATGGTCAGCGCTTAAGGAGGAACTTTTCCAGGTTCCTCTGCATCAGTCGAGGTACTTATGGAATTTGTACTTATCCTGCTTATGCTGGCTGCAGCATTTTATTTTATTATTGCACCGGCCTTACGTTCGCAAAAATCCAGATATACATCTTCTGGTGGTCGTAATAATACAAGTACCAGTCACCAGTATATCCGTGAAACTGAACGTCCTAAAGCCTGTCCCTTATGGGGAATTGAAATTTCTCGTAGCCAGCAACGGCGTTTAGGCAAGAATGATCCATCGGTCATTGCGGCAAAACTGTATCGGCAACAGCTAGGAAAATTTGCCAGTTTTCAGCAGACTCGGCCTATGGCTGATGCTGATCGAAATAGATCTTCGAGTTCTGCGACCCTGCCTCGTTTTTTTCAAAATATGTTTCCCGAAGAAGCTTCTTCAACCACCCGGAGGACTTCACCGCATTCTTCGAAAAGAAATTCATCTTTTAACTATACCTGACAGAATCCCTTAAAATCAGCTTCTGCCCAAAACAGATCTACGTCTTCCTGGCCGCCCTAAGCCGCCCATAAAAAAGGGCGATCATCTTGTTGATATCGCCCTTGTTTGTGCTTGGTATAACCACGTTTTGCATTTTTCTTCCGGTCTACAAAAACCTGGCTTTTGTTGACTTCATGCATGTGTTTTGCCACAAAATTGTGGATCACCACCTGCTTGGCTGTTTTTTTCTTGGCCATTTTGCTCTCTATGTGACTTGGAGGAAGGAGTGAGATAATTATAGGGCTGACTGACTAATTTTCAAGCATATTTGCCAATGCTTTTTTAAAAATAAAGCCCATTTAGCTAGGATTTTCTGTATGCAACAATGCGAGCTATAACCAGAAAATACCCTTATTCCATTCATTATTGTTATGGGTTTCTTCAGCCAAACAAAACTCAATTAAAAAACCATTTAAAATAAACCAGTTATAAAATTCATTTTAAATACCACTTTTCACTTATTATTTTTATCCTTTGATAAAAACATATTATGGACTTAGATATTGTTATTTTCGTTTAATCCCATTCATTATTCGAGTTATTCAAAATAGGCTTTGTTGCACAAACCTATCTGTAAAGGCTTTTTCAGCGATATAATTTTCAAATGAAGAAGCCTACACACAAAATCTACCGCACAACCAATTGGCCCGCATATAACCGAGCACTCATGAGTCGCGGAAATATTGCCATTTGGTTTGATCCTGCTACGCAATGGTATGCTCTATCAAAAGGCAAACAAGGGCGAAATCAAACCTACTCCGACGCAGCTATCCAATGCTGCTTAATGATTAAATCCTTATTCCGTTTGTCTTTACGTATGGTCACTGGCTTTGTGCAAAGTCTGATTAAACTTTGCGGATTAAATTGGACAGCACCAGATTACAGTACGCTTTGTAGAAGACAAAAGCATATTGATATTGCAATCAGCTACCAAAAAAGTAGCGATGGGCTGCATCTACTCGTAGACTCTACAGGCATGAAGTTTCTAGGTGAGGGCGAATGGAAACGCAAGAAACATGGAGCTGAATATCGTCGCCAATGGCGTAAACTACATATTGGTATAGATGCCAAAACCCTACAAATACGCGCTATTCAGCTCACAACCAATAATGTCAGTGATTCACAGGTGCTTGGTGATTTACTTAATCAGATTCCACAAGATGAGCAGATTGACTCTGTTTATACCGATGGAGCTTATGACACCAAGCAATGCCGTCAGGTCATTGCAGATCGGCAAGCACATGCGGTGATTCCACCTAGAAAAAATGCGAAACCATGGAAAGATACAAAGAGTAGCTCGCTAGAGCGAAATGAATTACTTCGAACAGTTACACGTTTAGGCAGGACATTATGGAAAAAATGGTCAGGCTATCATCGCCGCAGTTTGGTGGAAACCAAGATGCATTGCATCAAATTATTAGGCGATAAATTAATGGCAAGAAGCTTTCCTAGTCAGGTGAATGAAATTCATGCACGTGTAGCAGTCCTCAACCGATTTACGGAATTAGGTCGACCACTTACCCAAGTTACGCCTTAAATTTGGCTCAATTAGGGGCGCTTTGCATTTCAAATCTTTGTGCAACAAAGCCTTCAAAATATATAGAATTTGATATTGTCAGAGAGTGGAAAACCCATTACTTTTTAAGAGTAACCATTTAATTTTCAATATTTTAAACTTTATTAACTTTAAAAATATTTTTTGAGTGAGCTCACTCAATTATATCCTGAATTCTATTTTGTGCTGTCACACCCTTTATTTAAAGATATTGTAAATATAGTGAAACCTGATCTGATTAGCATATATTTCAATATTTTATGAATACTAGATAAACGACACAAGATATTCAAAACTTGGAGAGGAAAGATGAGCCAAGATTTTAAAAAATGCCCTGTCACCCACCTGACCACTGAAGCTGGTGCGCCTGTGGTCGACAACCAGAACAGTATGACGGCAGGTGCGCGTGGACCTTTACTTGCTCAGGATTTATGGCTGAATGAAAAACTGGCTAACTTTGTTCGTGAAGTGATTCCTGAGCGCCGTATGCACGCAAAAGGTTCAGGTGCATTTGGTACTTTTACTGTGACCAGTGACATTACTGAGTACACCCGTGCAAAAATTTTCTCGGAAGTTGGCAAAAAAACCGAAATATTTGCCCGTTTTTCGACCGTCGCTGGTGAACGCGGTGCAGCTGATGCAGAACGTGACATTCGTGGTTTTGCCCTGAAGTTCTATACTCAAGAAGGTAACTGGGACCTAGTCGGTAACAATACGCCGGTATTCTTCCTGCGTGATCCACGCAAATTCCCTGACTTAAACAAAGCAGTAAAACGCGATCCGAAAACCAATAAGCGTAGCGCCACCAATAACTGGGATTTCTGGACTTTATTGCCGGAAGCTCTACATCAGGTCACCATTGTAATGTCGGATCGTGGGATTCCAGCCGGCTATCGTCATATGCACGGTTTCGGCAGTCATACCTACAGTTTTATCAATGCCCAAAATGAACGCTTCTGGGTAAAATTCCATATGCGTACCCAGCAAGGCATCAAAAATCTGACTGATGCTGAGGCAGCAGAGCTAATTGCTAAAGACCGTGAAAGCAGCCAGACTGACCTGTTTGATGCGATTGAACGTGGTGATTATCCGAAATGGAAAATGTACGTTCAGATCATGCCTGAAACCGATGCCGAGAAAGTGCCTTATCATCCGTTTGACCTGACCAAAGTCTGGCCGAAAGGTGATTATCCGCTGATTGAAGTAGGTGAATTCGAACTCAACCGTAATCCGGAAAACTATTTCCAGGACGTAGAACAAGCAGCTTTTGCGCCAAGCAATCTGGTACCAGGCATTAGTTACTCACCGGATCGTATGCTACAGGCACGCTTAGTCAACTATGCTGATGCTGCACGTTACCGCGTGGGCGTGAATCATGCCCAGATTCCGGTCAATGCTGCACGTTGTCCGGTACATTCAAATCATCGTGATGGTTTGGGCCGTATGGACGGCAACTATGGTTCATTGCCGCATTATGAGCCGAACAGTTTCAGCCAGTGGCAGGAACAGCCAGAATTCAGAGAGCCACCACTCAAAATCACGGGTGATGCAGATTTCTGGGATTATCGCAAAGATGATAATGACTACTTCAGCCAGCCACGTGCCTTGTTCAACCTGATGAATGATGAGCAGAAACAGGCTCTATTTAATAATACCGCAGCCGCAATGGGTGATGCGCTTGATTTCATCAAGTACCGTCATATCCGTAACTGTTATGCTTGTGATCCAGCCTATGGTGAAGGTGTTGCCCAAGCTCTTGGGATGAGCGTAGCTGATGCCCAGATGGCTCGAGCAACTGATCCAGCCAAAGGCCTACCAAGCTTTCTCTAAGTTTTTCAGCTTGAACTGAGTGAATAAAAAAACCACCCGAGGGTGGTTTTTTATTGGTGTTAAATTAAAGCATCAGGAATATGAATTGTAGTTCAATTTAAGCGGCTTCACGTTGATGTTTAACATCATAACGGTCAGCGTTCATGACTTTGGTCCAGGCTTTGACAAAGTCACTTACAAATTTTTCCTTATTGTCAGCCTGAGCATAGACTTCAGAATAGGCAGGTAAAATTGAGTTAGAACCGAAGACCAGATCGACACGGGTTGCAGTCCATTTCAGGTCATGCGTTTGACGGTCACGGGTTTCGTAAAGATTTTCTTCTACCGGCACCCAGACATTATTCATATCCATCAGGTTCACAAAGAAATCATTGCTCAATACACCGACCCGATCAGTCAGTACGCCATGCTTGCTTCCACCATGATTAGCACCTAGGACCCGCATTCCACCAATTAATACTGTCATTTCTGGTGCTGTAAGTCCCATCAATTGAGTACGATCGACCAGCATTTCTTCTGGCTGAGCGGAGTAGTTCTGTTTTAACCAGTTACGGTAGCCATCATGCAACGGTTCCAGATCTTTAAATGAATAGACATCGGTTTGTTCTTGAGTCGCATTTCCTCGGCTTGGAATAAATGGCACCTGAATATCTACCCCAGCTTCCTGTGCTGCTTTTTCTACTGCGGCCGATCCGCCCAGTACAATCAGGTCAGCGATACTGACTTTTTTCTCTAGACCTGCCTGAATTTCTTCAAGTTTGTTCAGAACTTTATTCAAGCGTTCCGGTTCATTACCAGCCCATTCACGTTGTGGCTGTAAACGAATACGGGCACCATTGGCCCCACCACGATAAGTCCGTGCACTGTCCCAAGCGGTATTGATCAGCTCAAAGCGACTCAAGCCGCTATCCAGCAGTTTTTCTTTCAGGTCCGCAATTTCGCTCTCATTTAAGGTGTAATCTACTGATGGAATTGGATCTTGCCAGATCAGGTCTTCTTCCGGTACATCCGGCCCCAGATAACGAGATTTCGGCCCTAAATCACGATGGGTCAATTTGTACTAGGCACGGGCAAAAGTTTCGGAAAAATACTCCGGATCACGATAGAATTTTTCGGAAATTTCCCGATATCCCGGATCGATTTTCAGCGCTGTATCAGCATCGGTCATGATCGGATTACGGCACACATTGGTGGTATGCGCATCCAATGGGCGATCTTCTTCTTTAATATTGATCGGCTCCCATTGCCATACGCTGGCCGGGCTCTTTTTTAGCTCCCAGTCATAGGTCAGTAGCAGATAAAAGAATTCATTGTCCCAGCGGTTCGGGTTAGTCGTCCAAGCATCTTCCAGACCACTTACCATGGCATAGGCGGCATTACCGGTTTCTTCCGGGTTATTCCAGCCCAAACCCTGTAATTCGAGTGGTGCAGCTTCTGGCTCCGGTCCAAGTACATCTGCCTTATCATTTCCATGTGCTTGCCCGACGGTATGTCCACCTGCCGTCAGAGCGACGGTTTCTTCATCATTCATGGCCATACGGTCGAAGGTGGTACGCATATCCTGTGCGGTTTTTAACGGATCCGGTTTGCCGTCCACCCCTTCCGGATTGACATAAACCAGTCCCATTTGTACTGCAGCAAGAGGATTTTCCAGCGTATTCCGGTCTTCTTCATTGTTATAACGTTCGCGGGTCGCATCCAGCCATTTATGCTCTGCACCCCAGTAAATATCTTTTTCTGGATGCCAGATATCTTCACGCCCACCGGCATAACCAAAGGTTTTTAACCCGGCAACTTCATATGTGACCGTACCAGCCAGAATAATCAAATCCCCCAGGAAATTTTATTGCCATATTTCTTTTTCACTGGCCATAACAGACGGCGGCCTTTGTCGGTATTGACGTTATCTGGCCAGCTATTCAAAGGCGCAAAACGCTGATTGCCGGTATTTGCCCCCACGTCCATCCTGTTTACGGTAGGTTCCGGCCCGATACCAGGCGGTACGCACCATCATGCCAATATAGCTGCCCCAGTCCGCGGGCCACCAGTCCCGGCTGGAGGTTATCAGTTCTTTTAGATCCTGTTTAATTGCTTCCAGATCTAGTTCGCTAAAGGCTTTAGCGTAGTCAAAATCAGGGTCCATGGGGTTCGTTTTGCGGTCATGCTGATGCAAAATATCCAGATTCAGTGCATTGGGCCACCAGTCTATATTCGAGCCACCAGCGACAGTATGCGCACCTTGATAGAAGGGACATTTACTTGTGCCAGGTTGTGTAGGCTTATTCATGAAGGCTTCTCCAGCTTTATAGTTAACCTGCTTGTTTTTCCAAGCTATCTCCATTATGAGCTATTTCACCTTACTGGCTTTTTTACAGAGCTTAAAGATAGACTCACCAAACACTACAATCCTGATGCCAAGCCATAATATTGTAGTAGCCATCCAATTAAGAAAAGTTGATCACTCCCATTTTTATTTTCAAATGAGCCAAAGAATTTAAAGTGACGAACATCCTTGTTAAGAAGTTTTATATTGATGCTTGTAGCACTACACTATCAAAGCTATATCACAAAAAAGAAGTATAACGATGAGCAAAAATATTGAAGATATCATTCAAAGCCATGACATCATTTTATTTGATACGGTTTGTGTGATTTGTAATGGCTGGGCAAAATTTCTGATTAAATACGATAAAAAAATCCAGTTTAAACTGGTCTCTGCACAATCGGAACTGGGCACTGCCCTGCTTAAACACTACCAGATGTCGACAGAGCATTACACCACCATGGTAGTCATTAAGGATGGCAAACTTTATACCGAATCTACTGCTTTACCGAAGGTGATGCAGCATCTCGGTTTTCCATTTTCTTTGATGAATGCTGGCTATTTCATTCCACGTTTTATTCGCGATTTTCTATATCGTCTGGTGGCTTTAAACCGCTATAAGCTATTTGGCAAAACCGATTCTTGTCTGATTCCTTCTCACGAAAATAAATGCCATTTTCTGGAAGAGGCTGTCCGTGAATTCTGATTCTGTATTGATGCAACCGCTGCGTACAACCCAGTTTGCCTTAGCTGCACTCTGGCTGTATCAGGGCTTAGTTCCAAAAATTCTGTTCCAATCTACTGCTGAACTGTAAATCTGGCAAAATATGGGGGTTAGCCTACTGCTCGCTAAAAGCTTGGTAGGCTTATCTGGGTTGTGTGAGATACTGTTTGGTTTGTGCTTTTTAAAATGGAACAGATCCCTTCTATTACATGGTTTGAATATTGCTGGACTGGGCGGATTATTACTGCTGATCGTACTCACCGACCCTTTACAGCTTATAGCCGCCTTTAATCCTGTAGTAATGAATATCGCGATGCTGATGCTTTTTGTTATCGCCATTCAAATAATTCAACAAGAACAAAGAGAAGCCCTTAGACAATAATCCGTTTGCCTTCACGAATACAGTAAAACGGGTTAATCAGCTTGGATGAATGCTGGATAATATGCTGCAGTTCATTTTCAGGCTGGTCACGTGCTTCATCGGTGAGCTGGAAGGTTCGATAATGGATCGCCATTGAACAACGTGCCATTAAGTCCTGATGGGCATGAAAAGCATCTTCCGGATTCATGTGAATATTGCGCATCAATTCACGTGGTTCATAGGCACCGATCGGCAACAGCGCAATTCGTGGTGGCCCAAGGCGTTTTCGAATTTCCTTGAAATGCAGCGCATAACCGCTATCCCCAGCAAAATAGCAATGATCCTTGCCATTCAATAAGGAAAAACCGCCCCATAATGCACAGTTCTGATCGCGCATTCCACGTCCTGAAGCGTGCTGTGCTGGCGAATAGACAATCTGGATATCTTCAAAAAATGCATTTTCCCACCAGTCCATTTCAATGACATTATAGTCTTTAGGCAGGTACCAGCCATTGCCAAGACCAGTATAGATCGGCATTTGATAGGTTTGATGCAGCCAGGCCAAGGTCGCCAGATCCATATGATCATAATGGTTATGGCTGAGCAATACGGCATCAATATGCGGCAGCTCATCCAGGGCAATGCCAGCAGGAATAACGCGCTGTGGCCCTCGGGATGCAAAAGGACTGGCATATTCACACCAGACCGGATCAGTCAGAAAATTATACGGCCCGATCTGGATCAGAGCGGTGGCATGCCCAATAAACCAGATTTGCCAGTCATCTAAAGTGGCTTCCGGCCGGTTTTGTGGCAAGGCACGCGGACGTGAAAAAAAATCGGCACGTTCCTGTTCCAGATTCACTTCCCAGGTGCTGGATTTTCTGGTGAATAACCATTTATACAAGTCAAAGCGACTCTGCTCGAGCGAATGATGCTCCAGGTTCTTAAACCGCTCACCATCAAAATGATCGGAATGTAGATAATCAAATACCGGCTTGGACCAGAGATGTTTCCAACTGGACTCAGTCTCAAGCTGAAATTTTTTAGTCTTGAAAAGATCTTGCATAAATATCCACTATTTATTATTTGTTATATGCAAGACAGCATCCACCTGGAATTTTCAAACGGAGCATCTCTTTAAATCGCATACAAACTTATATACTTCGGTATTCCAGCATAGTATGAAATACGTGCCTAAGATTCATTTATGTTTTTGTTATTTTTAGCAAAACATCGAGCCAATGGAAAGACCAAAACCGATGAAAATCTTCTAAAAAAATAAATACTGGTGATCAAGTTTGTGCCCATTCTGCTTTCTAAAAAGACAGGAGAATGATCGATATTCATCCGATAATTCTCACTCCATACCTGACTGTACATGATTTCATGACCTAAATTTTTATCCCGTATTCACGTAATCACGCTTGATGCCCTTCTGACTATCCGACGAAAGTTAACTGCTGAAAACTTCATTTCCTTAAATACGACCTTGAGTCCGTTCCAGCCATACCGCTTTGGTTTGAGGTTTCACAAATAGAGTAATAATTTCTGGGTGTAGCTGTTTGATTTGCGCTTCAATCCGGTTAACGCAAGCTTCAATTTCATCAGAAGTCAGATCGTCTTTGAATTCCAGACTTAAGGAGGCAATTACCTGATGTGCACCCATTTGCTCGGTTAATACACCATTGGCGCTATAGACCGCAGCATCCTGCTGGGCAATGTTAAGTACATTTTCACGCAGTCTAGGATCTGCTGTTTCACCCAGCAATAAGCCTTTGGTTTCACGTGCCAGTAACCAGGCTGATACCGCCAACACGACACCAATCAGAATAGAGGCAGCACCATCCAGTTCAGGAATATTCAGTTGATGAGCCAAGAAAATCCCGATCAGGGCAATAAAAAGACCTACTAGCGCAGCAGTATCTTCAAATAATACGGTAAAGGTGGTCGGATCTTTACTACGTCTAAAGGCTTCGAAATAGCCCATCTTGCCTTTCATTTTACGGAAGGTTCTTAAAGCCACTGTCCAGGAGAATCCTTCACACAGAATCGCAATACCCAGGACAATATAGTTGATCATCAGATCCTGCATTTCTTCAGGATGAATGATGTGCAGGATGCCTTGATAGATGGATACAATCGCACCCAGTGCAAAGACCATCAAGGCCACAATAAAGGCCCAGAAATACAGTTCACGGCCATAGCCAAAAGGATGTTGGGCATCTGGGCGCTGCTCTGCCTTTTTCATGCCGTAAAGAAGCAGAATTTCATTTAGAGTATCGACCACCGAGTGAATCGCTTCACTGAGCATCGCAGAACTATTGGTAATATAGGCTGCGACGAATTTGACCAGTGCAATAGCGAGGTTGCCAAATAACGCTGCATAGACCACAATTTTATTAGATTCAGATGACATTCAAAGTTGTCCTAGTTTTTCCTCAAACAGATGGATCTATTTGATTTTTCATTTTATCTCTTTGCATCTTAATAAACTGCTGACATAAATTGTTTATTGTTTTGTTGTTCTCATTTTTAATCGGAAACTTCATGGCTGTGATTGTCCTTACTTCTGCCGATCGGCATCCTCAGCTCCTAGAACTGTGGGAGCAATCTGTCCGGGCTTCGCATCATTTTCTGAATGACGAGCAAATCATGAAGATTCGCCAGCAGATTATCCAGCATGGTTATTTTGATCAGGTGCAACTGTTCCATGTGGAACATCAGCAGCAGATTCTGGGTTTGATGGGTATACTGAACAAAGCTAGCAATACTGTTTATTGTGTCTGATGCGACTATCCTTGACTTAAAGCCTGGATTTGAGCTTATCTGCCGTTCTCAAAGGGATAGAAAAGACATCCCTACCCGGTTCTGCATCAAAAACCAGAAAGGAAGCCCTAGCTTCCTTTCTAAATATTTTTTAATTTGAGTAATACGGCTTAGGATTTAGAAAAATACTGCTCTCGCCACTCTTTCCAAAAATACATCACGATCCCAAACATCACAATCACGATTCCGACAAACGCATTTGAACTAATATGTTCGTTGTTCAAGGTTGCCCCTAGCACCAGGGCAATCACAGGTGTCATCACGTTGCTGAGTGACACTGTCGAGGCTGCCAAACGACGAATCAGCCAGAAGTAACACAGCATCGCCACAATCGAAGACAGGATCATGGTAAAACTAAAGCCGAATAGCGCCTGCATACTTGGCATTTGTGTTGGGAAAGATTGCCAGATAAAAGGAATGATTAGTAATGATCCCAATGAAGAGACAATCAAAGAACCGGTGGCTTGGGACATCGGTTTTAATGGCGCATTGATCTGTTTTACCCAGAAAATCGAGCTGATATAAGACACCATACTAATCAGCATCAGGACCACGCCCCACGGATTCACTTTACTATCTGCTGACTCCGCAAAGACAAAACTTAAACCACCGACGGCAACAGCCATACCGAGCCATTGCAACCAGATTAGGTGGTTAGTTTTCAGGATGACATGCCCAATCAGGCCAGCAACCAGTGGTGAGAAACCGAAAATTAAAGCCATTAATCCAGAGGTCAAATAATTCGCCGCCAGATAGATAAATAACTGTGCACCGATCAGGTTTAGACTGCCTGCTACATAACTCATCATTGAGGTTCGATCGAATGGCAATGGATTACGCATGGCAGCCAAGATCACCAAAGCCAGCACAGAAGCACCGAAATAACGAATGATCAGCACCCACATCGGATGAACTTCTGCAACGCTCCAGACGATCGCCAATGGCGTCGCTGCCCAGATCAGCACCAGCAAGGCATAAATACTTGCCGTCACCAGCATGGGAGATGAATTTGAATTCATAAAGGACTCAATTAAATTTTAATCAGAAAGAATTGAACTAACTTCTCGCCCAAATTCACAATCAACAATACTGATGGAGGCAGGGACGCCGCCGCTAAACTAGGATATAGGGATATATCCTCAGTTTAGCAAAAGATTTTTGTTACTTTTCATCTTTGAAAAGTAAGCCAAACCTACACAAAGCCATTTCAAATCACAATGGAATGTAAGGTCATGACAGCACAATCTGACAGACATAAAAAAGCAGACCCAGGTTGCCCGAGGTCTGCCCTTTTGTAAACTCAGATTACTTCACAAGTTTACGAAGATCCTGGCTGAGATCTAAATATTTATCTGCTTCAAACGCTGCATTCTTGCTGATCAGTTTTTTCAGGTGACGCATTTCTTTTGCCGCATTTACAGTGATACCGCCAACAATAACGCCATCAGTCACACCAAACATCACGAATGATGATTCAGCGCGAAGCTCTGGATTGATTTCACCACGAACTTGCCATTCAGCAGCCGCCATGTCACCCACGAACTGGTAGTTGATGTCCAACTGATCTGTCCAGAACCAAGCTGGATTAGGCGTCGGATGCTCAATGCCCATCACATGGCGCGCAAAGATCCCTGCTTGCAGGTTGGCATTTTCCCAAGTTTCGACACGACGGTGGTTACCACAGTCACGTAATTGAGTTGCCACATCACCTGCCGCATAAATGTCTGCATTTGAAGTCTGGCAGTTTTCATTCACTTTAATCGCGAAATCAACATCCAGGCCAGCTTCTACAGCCAATTGTGCATTTGGCACGATACCGATACCATAAACTACAGCATCAGCACGAAGCTCTTCACCACCCTCAAGGGTAATCACAACTTCTTCACCGTCTTGATTTTGTTCAAGTCGGCAGTCTGCAATCTTGGTTTCCAGACGAACATCGATACCTTCCAAACGTTGTTGTTCTAACAGGAACTCGCTCAGAATACGTGGCGAACAACGGCCCATGACCATAGGCCCCATTTCGATCACAGTTACTTGGCATTCTTTGAAACGTGCAGAAGAAGCCAGTTCCAGACCGATCACGCCACCCCCAATCAAGACAATACGACGGCCTGATTGCAACACAGGTACTAAAGCTTGTGAATCTTCAAGGTTACGCAAGGTATAAACGTGTTTACCCAGCGCATCGAAGTTTGGCAGACGACGTGCTGCGCCGCCAGTGGCAAGCAACAGTTTGTCATAAGCAACAACGTCCCCATTTTGAAGTTCAACCGTTCTCACTTCAGCGTTGATTTTTTTCACGCCATTGCCACGAATGGTTTCTACACCAAGTTCCGCCAGTTTTTCTTCTGACAGAATTTCAATCTTGGTCTCTTCAGGTTTTAGAATCACGTCTTTAGACAGTGGTGGACGCTCATAAGGAAGATGCGTTTCATCACCGATCAGAATGATTTTACCTTCGTATTTGTTGCCACGAAGTTCTAAAATCGCGCTTGCACCTGCCTGGCCAGCACCTACAATTACGATGGTTTCGATGTTGCTCATGTCTTTAACCTTTTAACTCTGCAGATACGATGCCGAAGCCCGCAATCCATTCACTGATTTCTTCATAACAGTGCGTTGTCATTTCGTACTCACCCATTTCGCTTAAGGCAGCGAAGGCAGCCATCCAAGAACGGACTTCCTGACCACCACGACCACCATCACGGCGGATTTCAGCTTCAGTCATCGCTTCTAATGTTGCAAAATCAGCATTCTTGAAGGTTTCCAGCAGGGCAATATCCCATTCAGCATTCAAAGGCACGGCAACTGACGTATCCCCTGCTGCCAGCTTTTGACCCACTGCAATAATTTTGGATTGACGTGCATAACGTGCTTCAGGCGTTGGATAACGGCCTGCAATCAGGAACTCTTCCACTTCTGGTGGTACAGCACCCATTTGCGGTGTAGGTGGATCATGTGACAGACCACCGGTACCTAAAACAAGCACACGCTCGTTTTCAAGGTTTAAAGACTTGATGTATTGACCCACAGCACGGCCTAAAGCGATGGTACGCTTGGTAGTTGGCATCGGTGCTGCAGCGCCATTAATAAAAATTGTAATCGTTGGATAACGGTCAAGTTTGCCTTCACACAGGAAATGTAAGGGCTGAGTCACACCATGGTCGGCTTGCATGCGATAAGAATATGCAACGTCCACACCCTCATCGAGTACACGGCGAATCAAAGCCAGTGCTTTGTCTTCTGGCACATCAATGTGGTCATTGTCTTTACCATAGTCCCAGTCCCCTGCAGCCCTCGCGCGGATCCCCACGCAGAAACTTGGCATCAGGTCATAGAAGAAACCATTAAAATGGTCAGGGCCAAAGGTAATGATCAGGGTTGGGTCGTAAGCTTTTACTTCAGCCGCCAGTTTTTCAAACGCTTCACGAACAGCCTGTTCTTTGCGTTTTTCTTGGGGTGAAGCAAATTCCATTAAAGGACTGTGCGAAGCACAAATAAGTTTAACGGCCATGAGAGACTCCTTAAAAGGAAGGCAGCCAAGAACAGGCTGCCGAAAAGTCCATTTCAGACTAGATTTTTATTCATCAAAGAAACCTGCACGTGGTTGACGTAAACCACGGATGCCCAGGCCGCATTCTGCGTTAATCAGAACACCAGTCAGCGGGCGGTTATTTTGACGAGATGCTAAGAGCACGTAGGAACCAGTCATGTCTTCAGGTTCAGGTAAGAAGTTCAGTGGCATACCACGGGCGATTTTCTCAGGATCACGTGCATCGAGCAGACCAAGATTTTCCTGACCCAAAGATGCAGCACCTTTGATGTTCACATTCATACCTGATGGCGCAACGGCATTGACTCGTACTTTAGGTGCAAGTTCGTAAGCCAGTTCTTTCATAATGCCTACACCCGCATGTTTTGATGCAGTGTAAACCGGACCGCCACCTGCAGAATACAATGCAGAATTTGACAGTGTGAAAATGATCGAACCTTCAGATTTAACGAGCTCATCCAGTGCAGCTTTCGCACCTAAAATCAGAGATTTGGTGTTAATCCCCATAATCTCATCAAAGGCTTTTTCCAGCTGCTCACCTGAAGTATTGACGATATCGGCATAGTGATCCCAGATACCAGCATTACCCACGAAACAATCGAGTTTACCGAAACGTTCTACAGTTGCTTGAACAGCACGAACGTTATCTGCATAGCTGGCTACATCACCTTCGATCGCAAGAACTTTTCCACCGAAGTGTTCATTTAATGCATCTACTTTAGCTTTTGAACGCTGAAGAACGGCCACTTGTGCGCCCTCTTCCAGGAAACGTTCTACGAGTGCCCAACCGAGACCTGAACCACCACCAGTGATCAGTGCAACTTCGCCTTGTAGCCAACCCATGATTACTCTCCTGCCATCTCTACGTATAACGCACCATCTTCAAGTACAACTGGGAATGTTTGAATTGGGTCAGTTGCTGGTAAGCAAAGTGCCTGACCGGTTTTCAAACAGAAACGAGCTGAATGTAATGGACATTCCACAGTACCGTCATCTTCAAGGTAACCTTCAGACATAGAAGCATTACCATGACTGCATTTATCGTTCATAGCGAAGAATTCACCGCCATTGTTAAATACAGCCAGCGCATCGATACCGTTTACGCCACAATCCACTTTTAATGCTTCGCCTTCGTCTAATTCGTCAACTTGGCAAACAAAAATCTTATTCATTAGAAGAACACACTCAGGTTATGTGAGTTATAGGTAACTTGGTCAAGCATGATCTTACGGTTGAAAATCTGGAAGCCTAGGCCACCTTCAACTTTACGGATCTTGTCATGACGTTTACCACAGTAGATAACCACGTCTTTCTCTTTTTGCGTACGGTACAATAAATATGTCACGTACACGTCGTATTCGCCTTCAACCTCAGTCGACTCAACAATCACGTTGCTCACCATGTGAGTGGTACGTGATGGAGGCTCTTCAGCCCAAGCCATACCAGTTTCCAGACGTGCAACACGACGTTCCAGAAGATCTTTCGTATCGTTGAATACCCAGGTAGTAGGTGGTTCAACTGAACGACGACGGTCACGCGTTTGAGCGTTTGGTGTAGTACGTAGCGTGTAAGAGATATCTTCAGCTAGCGTGTCTAACCATTCGCGGAATTTCCAGTCATCAAGAAGCTTGGCTTCTTGATATAGGAACTGACTAATTTGGTGATGAAGTTCTAAACTGATTTGACTCATTTCATAAGCTCCTTCTCATATTCGTCAGCCGCAGCTTCAACGTCTTCCCATTTTTCATGAATCAATAAATCTGCCCAGCGGCGGTACATACCACGTGCTGCAGTTTCAGAGAAAATATAGTTCGTGATACCCGGGATACCATCTTCACGTACTTTCTCGTTGCCTTTACCCATTTCCATAATGAGTTTGTTTTGACGCGCTTTATAACCACGTAAAACTTTTTGGATCTCAATCCAGTTTTCAGAGTCATCTTGCTCCAGGAAACCGGCTGGACCAAAGGCACGCGTTGCAGAACGTTCAAATGCTGCTTGTACATCTTCTGGTGCGTCCGCATCACAGATACAGAATGCCCAAACTTCAGTTTTGTTTGGACCACGTGGGTGCCATACACGAAGCGTTGCAGTACCGTTCAACCAAGACAATGTAGGGAACATGGTGTTGTGACCCGCTAAACGAAGCGCACGAGTTTCACCTAGGCGTTCTTTCACTTCTTCGTAAGTTTCACGGAAGTAGTTCGCTACTTCACCGTCCACCCATACGTTTGCATCTGGTTTCTCTGTGAAGAAGAAGCCTGAACCGTGACCGCGTGAACCGTATTGGATCGCGTCTTTCGCAGTTTCCCAAACTGGACGAGCAGTTTGTGCAGCACCTAATTTCTTAGAAGATTCATCGTCTGGTTTTGCACCCAGCACCTGAATTGCAGATGCGTGAGAGAACAACGCGTGGTATTGGTCAGATGCGAACTGTTCGGCTGCAAATTTCCAGTTACAGTCGATTTCCCATTTGTGTACACCACCCACGATCACAGTACCGCCTTCACGACGATCTACAACACCGTCCAGGTACCAAGCGATATCGCCCATGTATTCTTCTAGGTCAGGTGTGGTTTCATCCCAACAAGCGAATACCAAGCCTTTGTAAGACTTCACACGATTAACTTCAACCAGACCCCATTGCTCTTTACATGCACCATGTGGGTAAGCACGCTCTTCAAGCGGGATGTCTTTTAGAGAACCGTCAATACCGTATGACCAGCCGTGGTATGGGCAAGTGAACGCACGTGTGTTACCACAGTCTGCGAAGCTTACGCGCATAGAACGGTGACGGCATTGGTTTAAGAATGCTTTGATTGAGCCGTCTTTTTGGCGTGCCACGATGATTGGATCTTCACCCATGTAGGTATTGAAGAAATCGCCAGCCTTAGGAATTTGACTTTCATGGCAAAGGAATAACCAGGTACGACCGAAGACACGTTCAAGTTCTAATTCGTAAATGTCAGGATCTGTATAGATAGATGGCGTGATACGTCCATTTTGTGCATCGACTAAAGCGTCGATTTCGCGCACATCAATTTTTCCACTCATGAAAAGCTCTCCTGTGACCAGATATGGCACAAAGTAATAGACTCAACTTTTCAACGATGATGGATTTTTGAGTGAATTTGCGGAAATATTTTTTTTGTTTTGATTAATAGTTTTAAGCAATTATTCTAGGCGTGTATTTTTATATTAAAACACTAATCAATCCCTCCAAGGCATTTACTTTCTAAATGACAAAATAATCTTCACGACATAGTTGCTTATAGATTATACTCTTCTGAAATTATAGTAAGACATTTTTTGGATTACTCGACGGACTGATGATATGGAATTACGACACCTCCGCTACTTCATTACTGTGGCTGAAGAACTCAACTTCAGTAAGGCAGCACTCAAACTTTACACGGCTCAGCCATCACTTAGTCAGCAAATCAAAGATTTGGAAGAGGATGTCGGTGTCAAACTGCTACACCGTACCAAGCGTAAAGTCGAACTGACCGAAGAAGGTGCTGTATTCCTTGAACAGGCCCGCCTAACGCTGGCACAAGCCGACAAGGCGATTGCCATGGCGCGTCAGGTCTCACAAGCCAAGCAGCAAATGCTGCGCATCGGTTTCGTCCCTGTCGCAGAGATGAAAATCTTCCCGTATATCCTGCCAAATCTGCGCGTGCAAAACCCTGATTTAAAAATTGAATTGCTTAGTCTGAATAATAATGAGCAAATGCGATTATTGAAGAAAGGCGAACTGGATCTGACCTTTACCCGTCACAATTTCCATAGCGATGAAATCGAAAGCCAGTTTGTGATTCATGAGCCATTGATCTTCATTTTGCCAAAAGATCATCCTTTAGCAAAATACGATCGAATTCCAGTTAAATTACTGAATGGTATAGATTTTATTATTCCATCTGCAGAACAGTCACAGACCCTGCATCATACTATTCTGGATTTTGCCAAAGCCAACGGAATTGAATTTAATGTTGTCCAAAAGGCGGATAATATTCTGTTCAATATCAACTCGATTGGTATGGGCTTGGGCTGTACCATCCTGCCAGGCTATATCGCACCATTGACCATGAACAATACCGTGATCCGCCCGCTGGATGTAGAACTTCCCTTTTTAAATCTGTATGTTAGCTATCGCAAGGATACTAATTCAGTCGCAGTGAAGAAGTTCCTGGAACTTCTGACTCGCGTATTCTACCTAGACATTAACCGCGACGAACCACATTAATTTTCTATTCTTATAGCAGCACACGTAATTTCCTCTGAGAATACGTGTGCTTTTTTGTTTTTATTTTTTCTAATCAAAATTTCATTTTATATTCATTTTTCCTATAACAGACCACATCTAGCTTGGCTTCCAACATCTCCGACCATGGCTTATTAGGTTTAATTTTTGCTCAAATTAGGCTTCTTTTACAACTTAAGTCTAATAAGAAGTCTAAGGCCCATTTTAATTTTTGAAATTCTGATTAATAGCTAAAAAGCATTAAAAATGTTTAAAAAATTCACTGAATGAAATGGTGTTCATTTGGCAGCTGTAAATCTAATATTTTAGAAAGAAAAAAGGATGAACGAAGCCATCCTTTTTTAAACTGAGTACGACTTATTTTACGCCGTGTACAGCCAGGTAGTTTTTGATCACAGTGTTGAACTCATCTGATTTTTCAACTTGAGACCAATGACCACATTGACTGAAGATGTGTGCATCAGCATTTGGCACGATGTTCAGGATATCCCAAGTACGAGAAACCGGAATCACCACGTCTTGAGTACCATGAATCAATAATACAGGTACAGTGATGTCTTTCATTTTTTCGAAGTCTAACGGGAATTCGAAACGGTCACGGTCACGTGCGCCCACTACATCCATCAAACGGTTTGATGCATAGTCATTTGCAGCAGAAGCAAAACGTACTTTAACCAGTTCGTCAGTGATCAGGTCTTTGTTCACCACGAACATAGACAGGGTTTTCTTGATACCCTCTTCAGTCAGAACAGGGTTTGCGTGTGCTTTCAGCGCAGCAGTCTGTTTTGCACCGCCAGTACCCATAGATACGATACCTAGAACACGTTCAGAATAATCAAGTGCCATCTGGAATGCCAACCAGCCACCCAGAGAGTTACCCACTAACCAGGTTTTTTCGATACCTAAAGCATCTAGAGTACGTACGGCATGATCCACCCATGCACGAATACCATAAGCAGTACCTGGTGCAACCACAGTTTGACCATAACCAATGGTATCGATTGCGATACAACGTGCTTGTTCACCAATTGAAGGCAGGTTTAACCACCAGTTTGCAGCAGCAGACACACCCGTACCTGAACCGTGCAGGAACAGAATAGGCGTACCCTCACCAATTTCATGGTAGTGAGTCAACTCACCTTCTGCAGTTTCAATCCATTTGTCTTCTAAGCCGAAGAAAGGATCTGTTTTATAATCAGGGATTTGAACAGTGCTCATCATGATTCCTCTTACAGTTTCTTGCTTGCGTGTTCCTCGATGACGAGAACTCGACGTCAAGTTGACTCATTAAAAATGATCTTTTTACAGTCTTATATTAACCGCTCTACTGTCTTCAACTGATATAAAATTACGCTTGCATACTACAAAAAATATATTATTTAAGTATTTGTTTTAACTAATTATTTTAAATTTAAAACACTGTTTAATTTAAGGTTTTGACTAGATTCTCAACTCAAAAAAAGCAGCCAGAATACTGACTGCTCTTAAAATGCGCTTAAATTAGAATTTATGAGTATAAGTTGTCGCTACGCGGTATTCCTGAAGATCTGGTTTAGTAGGATTTGCAAAATTTACATCAATATACATCGCTTGGATGCCTAAACCTTTTAACTTACCCTCTGGAACAGTGTAATTCGCAATCAGATTTAGCTCATCAGTATTAAAGTTTTGATCACCTGATTTAGCATCATAACCTTTGAAATAAACTGCAGTTGCGTTTAAGCCTTTGGCACCCATTTCAGAGAAGTCATAGCCATAAGAAACATTCCATGACTTTTCTTCTGGTGCAGTAAAGGTTGCAACGCCCCAGTTCACCAGATAAGGCTGTGGCACCCAGCCGCCAAGTGTTGGAAATGCAGTATCACCAAACATTTGTTGATAACCCAGACCTACAGTATGCGCACCATGATTAACTTTTGCCCCTACTGACAGTGCCTGATTATCAATCTCACCATACAGTTTGTCACCTGACTCCGAGTTATCAAAATAATGCACATGGCTATCTAATTTGGTTTTTTCGCCTAGCGCAGTTTTGTAATTCACACCCAAGTAATGCTGTTGGTAGATATCCTGAACATCTGCATACCAGTAGCTACCACCAATTTGAGGCGTGAACTGATGATCTACACCGGCAATCCACATACCACCAGATGCTTCACCATTATCGTAATAATTTTTACCTTTCGCAGGCGCAAACAATGTTAAGTCACGAAATTGATTGTCATAACGGTTGTTAATCTTGTCGACATACGCCATAGTCAGTGTGGTATCTTTAATCTCTTTAGATTCTAACCATGCACCGCTATAAGTAGTGATGAGCTGACGGGATGGATCAAATACCAGTACTGGAGATACAGGCAATAACTCACCCACTTTCAGCTCAGTCTCAGACACTTTAGCTTTTAAGGTTGCGCCAACTTTACCAAAATGATCTTTAGATTCTTTGCCATCGTGAGGTAACACCCAATCCGGATTTTGATCACGGCCTTTAAGTTTAACTGCATGTTGAACCAGAACATCTGCACCAACCTGCATCCCACCACCGATATCGTGATAGCCTGATTTGGCATCCAAAGTCACGCCTTGAGACCAAGAACCCCAATTACGTGAAGAAAAATCATCTTGATACTGACGATCTAGATAAAAGTTTTTAAATTTAAGCTGGACATTACTATCGTCAATAAAATCTGCATTCGCTGCAGTTGTTCCTAAACTTGCTGTTGCAGCAAGCATTGCTATCCATAAGTTTTGACGACGCATGGCTTATTCCTAGTAATCAAATTAAGCTATGCCGCTATCATGCTCAACTCTAGTTTTTTTAAAAATCCGACTACAGTATTAAAATTTTTCTATTAATCTCTATAGATAGAATAAGTATGCTGAAATTTGAAAAAGACTTATATTTATCAACAATTAGCTAAAATAAAAAATTAACCAGATAATCAATATAAATCCATGTTTTCTATTATATAAACAGCTATTATTTTTTTATTAGACTTCTTGCGTTAGTCAAAATTTAAACAGCCCAAAGCTACATTTTATAAGGTTTTAGCCAATTCAAAAATTAGGTAAAACGATACTTTCGCAAGATGTCTATTATTTAAAAATAACTTTTTATTTATCGTTTTTATGTTTAAGGAAATGTGCGTGATTATTTTCTTAAAATAAATAGTAATAATTAAAATATCTTATTCCATCGTTTTAATATCTTATTCATTTTATTCCAATAAATAAAAAAGCGCCCTTTCGGACGCTTTTTTTAAAATTTAGCTTTTAACTATTAAGCTTGAAGCTCTTTCGCTTTAGACATAGTCAATGCCAAATCTTCAATCATATCTTCCTGACCACCAACGGTACCACGACGACCAAGCTCAAGCAGAATTTCACGAGCAGATACGCCATATTTTGCTTCAGCACGTTTAGCGAACAGCAGGAATGAAGAATAAACACCCGCATAACCTAAAGTTGCAGCATCACGGTCAGCACGGATCTGATGAGTCATCATTGGAATGATCAGATCTTCTGCAACGTCTTGTACTTTAAACAGGTCAACACCAGTTTCCATTTGCATACGGTTTGCAACCGCAACAAACAGTTCAAGTGGAGTATTACCCGCATCAGCACCTAGACCAGCTGATGCCAAGTCAACACGTGTTGCACCTGCTTGTACAGCAGAAACAGAGTTGGCAACACCCATACCTAGGTTATGGTGACCGTGGAAACCAATTTCGATGTCTGAACCCAGGTTAGCACGTAAGATACCTACACGGTCAGTCACGTCTTGCGGAAGCATGTAACCCGCAGAGTCAGTCACATAGATACAGTTGGCACCGTATGACACCATTTTTTGCGCTTCTTCAAGAAGTTTTTCTGGAGAAGCCATGTGCGCCATCATCAGGAAGCCCACAGTGTCCATACCCAGTTTACGAGCAACCGTAATGTGCTGTTCAGACACGTCTGCTTCAGTAGAGTGAGTTGCAACACGGATAGTTGCTACACCTACATCATGCGCCATTTTCAGGTGATCAACAGTACCAATACCAGGAAGTAACAGCGCAGATACTTTCGCCTGTTTCAGGTTTGGAATCACTGCTTTCAGGTATTCTTCATCAGTTGCAGCTGCGAAACCGTAGTTTACAGAGTTACCGCCAAGGCCGTCACCGTGTGTGACTTCGATTAAAGGTACACCTGCACCATCCAAAGCAGTTGCAATCGCAACCATTTGCTCAGGTGTAGTTTGATGGCGCATTGGATGCATACCATCACGTAAAGTCATATCATTAATAATAATCTTAGACATGAAGGTGCTCCTTAAGCTTCAACTGTATTTAAAACACGTTCTGCGAACATTTCTGCGGTACGTGCAGCTGCTGCAGTCATAATGTCGAGGTTACCTGCATATTTAGGCAGGAAGTCCCCCAGACCTTCAACTTCAAGGAAGATCGATACGCGGTTGCCATCAAATACTGGACCATTCACCAGTTTGTAACTTGGTACGTATTTCTGAACTTCTTTGATCATCGCGTGTACAGATTCAGTGATTGCCGCTTGATCTGGTTCACCTTCAACTAGACAGTGAACAGTGTCGCGCATCATCAGTGGTGGCTCAGCAGGGTTAATGATGATGATCGCTTTACCTTGTTTTGCACCACCCACTTTTTCAATCGCACCAGCAGTAGTACGCGTGAATTCGTCGATGTTTTTACGTGTACCTGGACCTACTGATTTAGTAGATACAGTCGCGATGATTTCACCATAGTTCACAGGCTGAACGCGAGAAATCGCTGCAACCATAGGAATAGTAGTCTGACCACCACAAGTTACCATGTTTACGTTTGGTACTTCACCTTGTTCAAGTAAAGCTTCAAGGTTTACTGGTGGTACACAGTAAGGGCCGATTGCAGCAGGAGTCAAGTCAATCATTAACACGCCAAGCTCGTTCAGCTTACGGCTGTTTTCAGCATGTACATAAGCAGAAGTTGCATCAAATGCAATTTTGATATCGTCTTCAACAACATGAGGAAGCAGACCGTCTACACCTTCAGCCGTAGTTTTTAAACCCATTTTCGCTGCACGTGCCAGACCTCCAGAAGTCGGGTCGTTCCCCACCATCCATACTGGTTCTAACCATTCGCTGCGTTGCAGTTTATAAAGCAAGTCAGTACCAATGTTACCTGGACCGATCAATGCACATTTAATCTTTTTCATGAATGTACTCTCTTGTATTCCCTTATTCAGCAGCAAAAGCAGCTGTTACTGAACCAAAGCCTTCAATTTCAACTTTGAATTCATCGCCCGGCTGAGCCACGACCATTGGACCTAAAGCACCAGTCAAAATAATGTCGCCTTTTAATAATGGACGGCCACGGCGTACCATTTCGTCTGCCAGCCATACCGCAGCATTTAATGGATTTGCCAGACATGCTTTACCCACGCCTTGAGAAACCACTTCGTCGCCACGTGTCATGACCATCTTGCAGTTCACAAGATCAAGGTTTTCCAGTTTGACAGGCTTAGAGCCCAGAACGAATGCAGCAGAAGATGCGTTATCAGCCACAGTATCGATCAGGCTGATTTTCCAGTTTTCGATACGGCTATCGACCACTTCTACAGCAGGAAGTGCATAGTCAGTTGCACTAATGATGTCTGCATAGGTGTGTTTTGCTTTAGTCAGATCTTCTTTGATGACCAATGCGATTTCAGCTTCAACTTTCGGTTGAATCAGCAAACCTACAGAGATTGCTTCACCATCGCCATAGGCCATGTCGGCAAACAGCATACCGAAGTCAGGCTGATCTACGCCAAGCTGTGCTTGAACCACTTTCGATGTCAAACCAATTTTACGACCTACCAGACGGCGACCTTCCGCCAGAGCACGCTCGGTATTTACTTCCTGAACGGCATAGGCAATATCTACGTCAGCACTTTCACCACCAAGTTCCGGGCGAATCGGTGCGATCGCAGTTTTTGAGAGGTTAGCAGTACGTAATGCTTGTGCAACTGATTCAACAACAGCAGAATTCGACATCAATGTTTCCTTAAACTGCAAAAATGAGGCTTATGCCGAGAACTAAGACAGGCAAAATGTTCTGGTCTGATCATTTCGATCATTCCAATAAACAATTGCGCCTAGTATGGGCATATGAATAAACAGTTTTAGGATGAGAAAAATACGACGTGAATGCCAATAGTTATTTTATTTTTTGCAATAGCTATTATCTATAAATTAAATTTATAAAAATCAATTAAAAACATAATCTTATAATTATGAATTAAGTTATATCCAACTAAATAGCTCAACAATCATGACAGAACAAAACCACTGTAATCACAACTTTAGACTAAAAGATAAGACCAGTTGTTCAAATCTACAGCATTGATCCGCATCTTCTATTTCAGAAAATGCTGGATCTTGGATAATGACTAAGATACTGAATTAAATGGCTTCTTTCCATTGGACTTTAGCCAATAAAAAGTCATGCAAACTGCTGACATCATTCACAATCGACAGTGGATTAAACTGCGCCAAGGTTTCCGGTGTATGCACGCCATAAGCCACACCTACACTTGGCATGGCAATGTTCATCGCCATTTCCAGATCATAAGAAGTGTCACCGACCATAATCGCTTCATGCGCACTAATACCAGTTTCAGTCAGAATTTCAGCCAGCATTAAAGGATCTGGTTTAGAACGGGTTTCACTGGCAGCACGAGTGGCATGGAATAGTTCCAGACTATTCGTTTGTTTTAGTACCCGGTCTAAACCTTTACGGCTTTTACCTGTTGCCACCGCTAGCTTAATCCCTTCATCTTTTAAGCTATACAGCATCTCAGCTACGCCCTCAAACCAGGCATCTTCAACAGAATTCGCCACATAGTGTTCTGAATAGGCCTGCAAAATATCCGCATGTAATTCTGGCACACTTGGGAATAGCCGTTGTGCGACTTCTGGCAAACCCAGCCCGATAATGCTTTTCGCATCTGCATCAGTCAGCGGTTGCTGAAACTGTTGCGCAGCAAACTGTAAACTCGACACGATCTGACCCACTGAATCAAATAAAGTGCCATCCCAATCAAAAATGACCAGTTTTATAGGTGAATTCATATAAGGTTCCTAGTATTTGATTCAGTACTAATCCACCCCGACCCTCCTTTTTCAAAGGAGGGAGAGTTTTATCACAAAATAACTTTTATTGTGATATCACAACAGCTATTGGCTATCCAATGGCGACATGGATGTCGCCGTTGATCTGTGGCATAGGGACATGCCATCAGATCAACAGAAGGGGTTTTGTTACTTTTGCCCCCGTCAAAAGTAAAACACTGCCTACGCGATGAAATTTGATTTTATAACTACAAAACTCGGCTGTGCTTTACTTTTACCTCACCCCAGCCCTCTCCTAAAAGGAGAGGGAGAATTCATTACTGAACAACGTACAGTAACTAAATAATAAAGATAAATTCTTAGCTATTTTGACTTATCACTAACACATGCGAACTCAACGTTCCCTCTCCTGAGCGAATTTTAAAGCATTGCTTTTAAAATTCGTGCAAGAAAGGAGACTTGCGCAGCAGTGCTGCTCAGGGAGAGGGTTAACTTAAAAGCTAAAAATTACTCGTCATCTTCAGCAATTGGTACAACTTTATCCGCCTTTTGTGCACGAAGTTGTGCCACCAAGCTTTGCATATCTTCAGGCAAAGGCGCTTCAATGGTCGGATAACCTGGAATTTCCAAACGCATTGCATGCAAACATAAACGGCGTGGCTTTGGCCCACGATATTCAGTCTCATGACCATATTTCTCATCGCCTACCAGCGGATGACCAATGCTCAAGCCATGCACACGAATCTGATGGGTACGACCAGAAAGTGGAGATGCATACACCAGTGTCGCATGCATAAAACGCTCTGCTACATTCCACTGGGTTTTAGACTCTTTGCCTTCCTTAGAGACACGTACACGACGCTCACCATTAGAAAGTTCATAACGATGCAAAGGTGCATCAATAAGTTGCTTATCCAGCGTTACCTGTCCTTTCACGACAGCGGCATAAGTTTTTTTAATCTTATGTTCACGTAATAAATCTTGTAGCGTTTTTAAGGTACTACGCTTTTTCGAGATCATCACCAGACCAGAGGTATCACGGTCAATACGGTGAATCAGTTCCAGGTATTTTTTACCGGTTGCAGCACGCAAACCTTCAATCAGACCATATGCCACACCGCTACCACCATGCACGGCAATTCCTGATGGCTTGTTGACGACCATCAAGCCTTCATCTTCATATACCACACGGGACAGAAGACCTTGAGCCACCTTGTCCGAAATCGGCGCTTCTGACTCATCTTTTTGTTCATAACGAATCGGTGCTAGGCGAATCTGGTCGCCAATCGCCAGTTTGGTTTCGGCCTTAATGCGTTTTTTATTGACGCGAACCTGTCCTTCACGAATCAGACGATAAATCCGATTTTTAGGCACCCCTTTCAGACGACTGAACAGGAAATTATCGATTCGCTGTCCATCTTGATGTTCATCCACTTCAAACCAAGTGACGCTTTGCCATTGTTGTGTAGAATTCATACAGTTACTATGACCCAAAAATACTAAAATTGATTAAAAAATGATCACTTAGGTTATGCTTTACACAAGAAACATAAGCTTAGCCCATAGGCAGATGATGCAAGGTTTGATATAGTCAGCGCACGGAAACCATCGTTTGTGAGTAAAAGTTGAAGCATTTCAGATTTCTCTGAACTTGATTATTCAATTAAAGACTCACATGATACGGGAAGGTCCCAAAAGAATTATGCCGACGCCGAAGGCTTATTATATCGGCAAACAAAGCAAACTGTTGCGTTTAATTGTACCTCAGGTACATAAATCAGTTTGTCTGAAAAAATATGCCGCCAACCTAGTTGGTTTTTAAACGTAAACTGATACACATCAGATTAGTCGCACCCTGAAGACGACTTCAGGCTACAGCGTTTGATGCATTGGATCTGCACAGTTTGTAAAGATACGACGACAATTCCGTATCAAGACACTTTCTATAAAGAAGGGATGATCTTCGAGCAATGTGACAGTGAAAGTTACTCACATCTAATGCACCGCTTGTCCGCCAGTGAAACGTTCAGGTGACTTTAATCGTTTAAAGATTGAAGCCGTATTGCCATCATCAATACGTGAATCAAAATACCGAAGCTGATCTATATTCAATTAGACGCCGGGAATAAAAGACTCAGACCACAATGAAACTCATTGGAGATCTGGGCCATTGATCCGTGATGTGTGATGTTCGCTACGTGAATAGCGATTTTTTGCTGTGTATCACTATAAGGTGTTACACCCATGAAACGTATGTTGATTAATGCAACACATGCCGAAGAAATTCGCGTTGCACTTGTCACTGGTCAGCGTCTTTACGATTTCGATTTAGAGAATCGTACCCGTGAACAAAAAAAATCTAATATCTATAAAGGTCACGTAACTCGCGTTGAACCTTCTTTAGAAGCTGTATTCGTTGAATACGGCGCAGGTCGCCAAGGCTTCCTGTCTATGCGTGAAATCGCAAACTCTTACTACAAAGCCGATCCTCGTCAAACTTCAAATATCCGTGAACTGATTACTGAAGGCACTGAACTTCTGGTTCAGGTGGAAAAAGAAGAGCGCGGCAATAAAGGCGCTGCCCTTTCAACTTTCATCTCTTTAGCTGGTCGTTATCTGGTTCTGATGCCAAACAACCCGAAAGGTGGCGGTATCAGCCGTCAGATTTCCGGTTCAGTACGTGAAGAACTGAAAGAAATGCTGGCTTCTTTAAATGTGCCACGTGGTATGAGCGTCATTGTTCGTACCGCAGGCATTGGCCGTTCTCAAGAAGAACTACAGCTTGATCTGCAACATTTGCTAGACCTTTGGGCACAAATTCAAAGCACTGCAAATTCAGGCCCATCGCCTATGTTGGTCCATCAGGAAGCAGGTGTGGTAACTCGTGCGATCCGTGATTACCTGCGTGATGATGTAGCAGAAATCCTGATTGATTCTGAGCAAGCCTATAACGAAGCATATAACTTTGTTAAAGCAGTAATGCCGCTTCAGTTAGACAAACTGAAAACTTATACATTGAATGAGCCTTTGTTTGCGCATTTCGGTATCGAAAGCCAAATCCAGACTGCTTATGAACGTGAAGTGAAACTGCCTTCAGGCGGTTCGATCGTGATCGACCAAACTGAAGCTTTAGTTTCAATCGATATTAACTCAGCAAAATCAACTCGTGGTCAGGACGTTGAAGATACAGCGTTAAATACCAACCTTGAAGCTGCTGAAGAAATTGCTCGTCAATTACGTTTACGTGATATCGGTGGCTTAGTTGTTATCGACTTCATCGACATGACCAAAGACCGCAACCAGCGTATGGTAGAAGCGAAACTGCGTGAAGCAACACAAAGTGACCGTGCACGGATCCAGTTCGGCCAACTGTCTCGTTTCGGCCTGATGGAAATGAGCCGTCAACGTCTGCGCCCATCGTTAGAAGAAGCGACTGGTTATGTCTGCCCACGCTGTCATGGTACCGGTATGGTGCGTGACTTACGTTCTCTCTCACTTTCAATTATGCGTAAAGTGGAAGAAATCGCGCTACGTGAACGTCATGGTGAAGTTCAGGTTGAAGTACCAGTAGAAATTGCAGCATTCATGCTGAATGAAAAACGTCACAGCCTGGTATATCTGGAACAAACTTCAAATACACGTGTGACTGTACTTCCACATCCACACTTGGAAACACCCCACTACGAAATTTCGTATAACCCTGAAGGTTTCGCACCGACAAGTTATGAGCGTACTGAAGCAACCCGTTCAAGCGAAAAAGAACTGGGTTATGAGTCATCTGAGTGGCATTTAGAAGAAGAACATACGCATACCGCTGCACCAGCACCTGCTCAGCAGCAAAACAACGGCAAAAACAATAAACGCCGCAATAACCAGAACCAGCAAAATGTACAGCAAGCACCTGTTGCACAACAGGCACCTGCCCAAGTTGCGGCACCTGCAGCAAGCCCATGTGCATGGTTAGAAAACCTGTTCGTACAAAAACAGGCAACTACTGTTGATCAGTCTCGCACGGCGAACAATGCTGCTGCTGCCATCGAACAGATGGTGAATGGCGGTGCAGTGAGTCGTGGTCAGTTCGGCCAGGTTGCTCCTGTAACACCAGCAGTATCTGCACAGCCAGCAGCTGTTGTAGCACCGGCAACTACCGGCAATGCTTATCTGGCGCCTTCGACTGTGGCACATAAACCAGAGCGTGATCAGTCTGAAAAAACTGAACGTGAAGAGAAATCACAGCGTCATAACAAAAAAGCACGTAGCAACAAGCACAAAGAGCCACGTGAACAGGCGCAGTCTGATAATGTATCACAACATCAGATGCATGAAGAAGTGGTTCAGGTTTCTCGTCAGGAAGCGCGTGAAAACAAACGCAACTCTCGCCGTCAGCACCACAACGAGTCTGCACAGCAAAGCGATACTCACGGCAATGAGCAACAGCAAAACGTGCCACGTCGTGACCGTCGCAACCAGCAACGTCCAGAACGTCCAAATCGCCACCGCGATCCAAGTGTTCTGAATGAGCAAGCTGTACCTCAAGCACCTGCTGCCGTTGAAGCTCCAGCAGTCAATGAAAAGCAAGTGCGTGTAGAACTGGTCGATGCTCCTCGTAAAGAAGTGATGCCAACAGCAATGGTGGTAAATATTGACGAGGCGAAAAGCGAAATTGTGGCATTGAATGACACTGCTCCAGTCGCAAAACCTGCTGTTGATGTGACTGCCCCTGCCGATGCTCCTGTAGAAGCGCCAGCTGCGGAAGAGTTCCTGGCTGAAGTGACTGCATCTGCTCCTGCAGAGAAAGCACCGGAAACTCAGTCATCATCAAAACAGCGTGCCAGCAATGACCCACGTCAACGTCGTCGTGACCGCCGCCGTGCTGCACACGGCCAACAGGCGAAAACTCAGCAATTGACCCCATCACAGGTGCCAACACTTGGCCAATACACCATTGGCAGTCTGATTCGCCATGTTTATGGCGAAGACTGTTCAGTCCTGATTGAACAGTTTGGTCTGTTGCCAACGTTTAACCGCGCATTGCAAAAGTTCACGCAGGAATATAATGCGACTTTAGCAACGGTTTCGACCGCGACCACAGAGAAAAAACCTGTAACTCGTGATGTAGAAGTCAGCAAAGCACAACCTGAAGCAGAACCTGCACCTGTGCTGGATTTAACTCCGCCTGCACCGGTTTCAGAGAAACGTGTGGCGAATGATCCACGTGAGCGTCGTCGTCTCGCTAAACTGGCTGCCGAGCAAGCATTACAGCAGGCTAAACAGCAAGCACAAGCTGAAGCAGAATCTACTGCAGCTGAACCTGCTGCAGAAGCAACGGCTCCAGCGGAAGAGGCGAAAGCTGAAAATACTGAAGCTGCACCTGCTGAAGCTCCGGTAGCCGCAGTAGAAAGTGCTGATACAACTGAAGCGACTCAAACTCCTGAGCCAGCTGCTGAAGCGCCTGTAGAAACTGCGAACGCTGAACAGGCTCCAGTTGAAGAAGCCACTGAAACGGCTACAGCTGAAGCAACTCCAGCAGAAAACGAAGCTGCGCCTACTGAAACTCCGGAAGCCGATAAAGCTGAAGAAACTGTAGCAAAAGCTGAAAAACCGGCTGCCCGCCCACGTCGTCCACGTGGCCGTCCACCGAAAAAAACCAATACTGCAACTGAGTCATAATTCACCCAATTGCAGTTGACTAAAAAACCTAGTCATTTCGGTGGCTAGGTTTTTTTTGCTAGATTTTGTCAGAATAGGTTGATTACTCTAGTTTCAACACGCTAAAAGATGGCTATCATCCGTTTATTGCATATAAATTAAACGCATTGGATACGAAAAATAATAGGACGCCCATGACCCAGACGAACCAACCCGATCTTATTGGCATTGCAGATGTCGCAGCCAAAATCCCTGCCTTCATCAGTAAGGTCCCTAATCTGCTGAACGGACTGCGACAGGCTTATTTACGTACTCCCAATACGCCCGCAGGCCTGGGTTTAGCTTTTGAAAAAGCAACACAGCGTAATCCTGAAGGTATTGCATTACGTTTTGAGGATCAGTCCTATACCTATGCTCACCTAAATGGCTGGGCGAACCAGATCGCACATTTCTACCTCTCTCTCGGTGCACAGAAAGGTGATGTGGTGGCCGTGATGGTCGAGAACCGTCCGGAGTTTATTGCCAGCGTGATTGGTCTAGCCAAGCTGGGCATCACGATTGCGCTGGTGAATACTTCTCAGGTCGGCAAAGTCCTGACACATAGTATTAATCTGGTGAAACCGATTGCGGTCATTGTCGGTGAAGAGTGCCGTGCTGCGGTTGATGAAATCCGTCATGATCTCAATATTGCCGCTGACCGTTTTCACTGGTTTGCCGATCAGAACACACAAGAAAATGCCGGACAGGCACCTGAAGGTTTTATTAACCTGGCAGAGCAGATTGACCAGTTCCCTAAATTCAATACACCGACCACACATTCGGTACAGGGTAAAGACGGCCTGTTCTATATCTATACTTCAGGTACTACTGGCTTACCTAAAGCGGTGGTCTTTACCAATAGCCGCTGGACACTCGCCTATGGCACCTATGGTCATGTTCTGAACCTGAATAAAGATGATGTGATGTACTGCACCCTGCCGCTTTATCATGCGACAGGCATTGTGGTGTGCTGGTGTGGGGTGATTGCCGGAAGCAGTACTTTTGCCATCCGCCGTAAATTCTCCACCTCTTCCTTCTGGAAAGATGTCAAAAAGTTCGATGCTTCTGCGATTGGTTATGTCGGTGAACTTTGCCGCTACCTGATGGATGCACCACCGTCTGAACTGGAAAAAGGCCATCGCGTTACCAAGATGATTGGTAATGGCATGCGCCCGAACATCTGGGATAAATTCAAATCCCGTTTTGGCATCAAGGAAGTACTGGAACTGTATGCCTCCAGTGAAGGTAATGTCGGTTTCAGCAATGTCTTTAACTTTGACAATACTGTCGGTTTCTCACCAACGCCTTATGCCATTATCGAATTTGACAAAGATAAAAATGAGCTTGTGCGTGATGCCAAAGGCCGCTGCAAACGAGTAAAAAAAGGTGAAACCGGTTTATTGATTGGTAAAATTACCCGCCGCTCCCCTTTCGATGGCTATACCGATCCGGAAAAGAACAAGGCGGTCACCATGCATGACGTGTTCAGCAAAGGTGATTCCTACTTCAATACGGGCGATCTGGTGCGTAATATCGGTTTCCGTCATGCTCAGTTTGTCGACCGTCTCGGTGATACCTTTCGCTGGAAAGGTGAAAATGTTTCAACGACTGAAGTCGAAAACATGCTGAACGAGTATGACAAAATTATCGAAGCTGTGGTTTATGGCGTAGAAATTCCGAATACAAATGGCCGTGCAGGCATGGCTGCAATTACCCTGCAATCGGGAAGCACCCTAAATGAGCAAGACCTGAAAAATATGGTCAGCACCTTTAAACGTTGTCTGCCTACATATGCAGTTCCGGTTTTTCTACGCATTCAAAAGCAAGTAGAAACGACCGGTACCTTCAAGTATCAGAAAAACAAACTGAAAGAACAGGCTTTTGATCCAAACAAGACCGATGAACGCCTGCTGGTTTTATTGCCAGGGAGCGATGCGTATTGTGAGCTGACTCAAGAAATTTTTGAGAACATTCAAGCCTATCAATATCGCTTCTAAGTGCCGAAGTTGCCTATTTTTTGTTTAGATAAAGCAGAATTGTTGTATTTATAATCAAACATAGGCAACTTTGTTATTTTTTACTTGCGCTGCAATGAGATCTTGCTACAATACGCTCCATCAAACAAAGTGGTGCTTTCAGAACTTTTTTAGTTTCTCTTGCACTGCACAATTAAGTCTTGCTTAATTGTTGGTTCAGGGCCGTTAGCTCAGTTGGTAGAGCAGTGGACTTTTAATCCATTGGTCCCGCGTTCGAGTCGCGGACGGCCCACCATTAAATTTGATATCCCCTGATGGGCCGTTAGCTCAGTTGGTAGAGCAGTGGACTTTTAATCCATTGGTCCCGCGTTCGAGTCGCGGACGGCCCACCATCATTTCTAAAATCTCTTTTTAGAAAATTCAATCAAAGTAGCTTTGATTACCCGAATGGGCCGTTAGCTCAGTTGGTAGAGCAGTGGACTTTTAATCCATTGGTCCCGCGTTCGAGTCGCGGACGGCCCACCATTCTCCCCTCTATATCTATCTTCTTCTTTCAATATTCTTATAATATTTCTATATTATTCAGTTCATTCTTTTTATTTAAGCGCAATTCATCCTGACAATTTTAAAATCGTCATTTTCATTTATGCTGTTTTTAAATTCTTTAGAAACCTTATCGCTTTTATTCAGTGATTTTAAATTCAGAATCTTTGACCAGTTCATACGCTTTAGAAGGCGCAGGATAACCCTGATCAAATAATTGCTGGTTTGTCCGTTCCTTTTCGTCATAAATTTTTTCCAGATTCATGACCAGATGCGTTGGGCTTTTAATCATATAGTAGAACTTTGCTCCTTCTTTACGGTCCACGATCAGTTCAGTTTGTTCCGGATTAATCGTCCAGCGGTCCTTACGATAGGTCATATTGCTTTCGGTCTGAACCCGTCTGGAATTATTCACAAAGACTTTGCCATAATGCACGATACTGCGATGCACTGTACCATCTGGCAATAAAGTCAAAATAAATACCGACTTCCCTTCCGTACAAGGCGCAAACCGCCCGTCACAATCAATCTGGGTAAGATAACGCCCGACATAGCTTTTGGCATAATCCGGTACAGGTTTAGGATCGACATTTGGTTCTACAGGCAATGCATTATAGGTTGCAGTCTGGGTGAGCGATTTAGCATTACGGGTGTCATAACTTTCATTGGCGGCGGAGATGACTACGCCATCTTGTGCCAAAGTTTTCGTAGTATCAGGTAAGGGTTTGCTTTGATGATCATCACAGGCAATCAGTCCTGCAACACTTCCCAGCACAAATCCAAGCCGGCATAAACCACTTAAATGATGCGATACATTCGATTTCATTTTAAAAATATACCTGAAGGGGTGCACATCTATATAGGCAGACGACTCACTGAAAACTTATAAGTTTTAATAATGAATTCAATGGAATTTTTATGATCTTAGTGATTTTTTAAGGATTATTTAATCTCCCGTAACATTACTTAACGAATTTATTTTCAATAGATACTTTAAAAATTTAGATAAAACTCCATTCTTATAAATATGAGTCATTTTTTAGACTCAATCTTATTTTTTCTATCAGGAGACTTGGATGGCCAATGTTGGTTTATATCGCTCTAACCGCTCAAACATGATTGCAGGTGTAATGGGTGGTATTGCTGAACGTTTTGGTTGGAACGCAAATTTATTACGCCTGATCTTTGTGATTATTTCGATCATGAGTGCCGCTTTCCCGGGTATCTTAGTTTATCTGGTTCTATGGTTAGTGATGCCAAAAAAGAATTCTATGCCTGATTATGCTGCGAGCAGAACTGATTATGAACGTCCTGTGCGTACCGTGAATCAGGATAAAGACTACCGATAAAATCGTTTCCTCTTTCACCTAAATATTCATATGGTGAAATTTTTATGCCACGGTCCTTCCCCCAAAAGATCGTGGTTTTTTTTTGCCTGATTTTTAGGTTTTGGCCTTATTACTTTTTTACGCTTTACCCTGCTCGCCTATTCAGGCTAAGGTGATACTTTCTACTTGAAATGGATTTCAGATGACGCAGGCAGAATGGGTTGTACTTTGGCTGTGTGCGATCGCAGCATTACTGCATGGGGTCAGTGGTTTTGGCTTTCCTATGCTAAGTACGGCTGCCTTATCCAGTGAATATGCCTTAAGTACAGCAGTCACTTTGGTGATTCTCCCCTGCCTGTTACTGAACCTTTGGATGCTCAATAGCGATCCAAAACATAGCCTGTTGCAGAGCATTCGCTATTATGTCTCACGCTATTGGCCACTCATGCTCAGCAGCTTGGTCGGTAGTGTGCTGGGGGTCAAATTACTCATCTGGATCAATGAAGGCTATCTTAAATTATTACTGGGTCTGGTGATTATTTTCTATATACTGGATCAGTTACGCTCTACTCCGCTTCGGGTCAGTAGCAGTCAGCTTAGTATGCTGGGATTCGGTTTACTGGCCGGCATGATTGGAGGTGCAACCAATGCCATGGCACCCTTCCTGATGATGTATCTGCTTAGCTGTCAGCTCTCCAAAACCGATATTGTGATTATCAGTAATCTTAACTTTATTGCCAGCAAACTGGTGCAGTTGACCTTACTCTTCCCGATTCTCATTTCTTTGCAAACCCATCAGCAACATATCCTGCTTGGAATCACGTTATTTGCTCTCATCGGTGTGTGGTTAGGGGGAAAAATACGGCATCGACTTTCCCAGCAACATTTCAAATATCTGGTGCTGTTTTTTCTATTTGGACTGGGGATTTACGCACTTTGGCAAAGTGTGGGATTATTACAACACTCTACTATACTGTTTAAATAATATCTTTTTTAATCAAACCACATATTTACTTTTATAAGAATTTCAAAAACGCTTTTAAATAAAAAAGTTGAGCAAGGAGGTTGTATGAACGACCCTTTACGCACCCCGACTGATGCCATGCCAAAAGGAATTCGAAAGGGCTGGATTTTAATTGTGATCGCTGCAGTGGTCTCTTATGGCTTGTATCATATTTTACCTTATGACGAAAATGCCAATAAGGGATTGGCCCTACTGACCTTTATCGCCATTTTATGGCTGACCGAAGCGATTCATATCACCATTACTGCCCTGCTGATACCTATACTGGCCGTCGTCCTCGCCATGCCCATGGCCAAAGGCGATGAACTGGAACCAATTACCACACAAGCAGCACTCACCACTTTCGCAGACCCCACCATCTTCTTGTTTTTTGGTGGTTTTGCCCTGGCCTCGGCGTTGCATATCCAGAAACTGGACAAGAAAATTGCCACGTGGATTATCTCGCTTTCCGGTGGACATCTCGGTGCGTCAGTACTGGCTATCTTTTTAGTGACTGCTGCACTGTCGATGTGGATTTCCAATACCGCCACCGCAGCCATGATGTTGCCCCTAGCGCTGGGTTTACTTTCGCATCTGGATGTTGAAAAAGATCGTAAAACCTTTGTGTTTATTCTGCTTGGGATTGCCTATTCGGCCAGTATTGGTGGCTTGGGCACTATCGTCGGTTCTCCACCGAATGCGATTGCAGCCAAAGCCCTCGGTTATGACTTCGCCGACTGGATGAAAGTTGGCCTGCCGATGATGTTCATTATCCTTCCGGCAATGTTAGTAAGCCTGTATCTGGTGCTACGTCCAAAACTGAATCATAAGGTGAATTTTGTCACTGAAAATATTCCCTGGACTACGACCCGTATTGCCACCATGATTTTATTCCTTTGTACCGCGACTGCCTGGATTTTCAGTAAAAAATTGACTGAAAATTTCGGCATTACACAGCCCGATACCTGGATCGCGATTCTGGCGGCCTGCATGGTAGTGATTCTGGGTACGGCTACATGGAAACAGGTTGCTGAAAATACCGATTGGGGTGTGCTCTACCTGTTTGGTGGCGGCTTGACCTTAAGTGCTGTCTTGAAGGATTCAGGGAGTTCTCTGGTCTTAGGTCAGACGCTGGCGAATGCTTTCGGTGACTCCTCTCCTCTCGTGATTATCTTTGTGGTGGCAACCTTCATCATCTTCCTTACTGAATTTACCAGTAATACTGCCTCGGCTGCCTTACTGGTTCCGGTCTTTGCCGCCATTGCCGACCAGATGGGTATGCCTAAAGAGATTCTGGTGATTGTGATCGGGATCGGTGCTTCTTGTGCCTTTATGCTACCTGTGGCGACACCACCGAATGCCATTGTATTTGGGACTGGTCATATTCAGCAAAGTGAAATGATGAAAGTCGGCTTTGTCCTGAATATCATGTGTATTTTCTTGGTTTCCCTGTTTATTTACTGGTTCTTTATCTAAGTTGAGATAAATCCAGATTCCAAATAAAAAAGCACCCAAGGGTGCTTTTTTCAGAATTATTTATATAAGAGTTCTTAAGTTCTCATTTTAAAATGGTTCAGTTCCTGATTCAGGGCAGCGATGATATCTGCGCGGCTAATAATTCCGACCAGACGCTGTTCACTCACCACCGGAATATAGTTAAAGGAACGCTCCACAAAATAGGGCACCAGATCCTGAATCGGCTGTAATGGCTGCACAGTAACTACCTTGCGGGTCATAATATGTTTGACCTGATGTTCCCAGCTGCTGCGCACATCTGCAGCACGTTTAAACCATTCTACCACCTGATACATGGCCAGCGTCCCCACCAGCTTGCCTTCCGCATTAACCACTGGCAGGCTCATCAGGTTCATTTGCTTAAACTTGTCCAGTGCATGCTGAATATCATCATTGGCATGCAGGGTCACCACGTCTTTGGTCATAATGTCCTGACAGGTAAACTGGTTGACCGCACGGGCATTGGCTCGGTCCTGCGCTTCCAGAATAATCTTTTGCAGGTCATATTCACTAATGTCCAGCAGCTCGGTTTGCTGATCCAGTACTTCCTGAATATCCTGTGGCTGAATGGTGACTTTCTGGGTCGGGGTCGGATCTTTGGAACGGGTATTTAATTGCGCCTGCTGCGGATAATGCTTGCCAATCATTCGGTTAAAGACGATAGCAATCACCATCAATAAAATCGAATTCAGCAGCACCGGATAGAAAACAAAAGCATAGCCGAGTTCATGCACCGCATTGCCGCCGAGTACCGCTGTAATAGCCACAGCACCACTCGGTGGATGCAGGGAATCTGTGGTCATCATTAAAATGATTGCTAATGCCACTGCCAGACTAAAAGCTTCGGTCGGACTGGCAATAAACAAGGCACAGGTCACACCCACCACAGCAGCAATAGTATTACCTACCAGAATATTCCAGGGCTGTGCCAAGGGACTGGCCGGAACCGCAAACAGCAGCACAGATGACGCCCCCATCGGCGCGATATACCAGGCTTCAAAATCCCCCAGAATCCATAAACTCAGTAATGACGATACCGTGAGACCCAGTAGTGCCCCAATACCGCAGAGTAAACGGTCTTTGAGTGGAAGAACTTTAAAATTCGGTTTTAAGGTATTGAGCCAGTCGAGATTGGAATGGAACACGGCGCGCCTGATTTTAATGTTTACAGATTTTGCGCATTATAAAACTAGTCGCTTTAAAGATGTATTCATTTTATATCTTTTAATTACACTTAAATGGATGCTGTTTAAAAATCTAAATCTCTCTCTAGGCGACAGCCATCCATCTAGTCCTCTTTTACGGTTCAATCCCTCATAGAATTTTCAATGAGATAATTCATGTCAGGTGATTTTAGCCTTAGCTTCGCTATGAGAATCAGGTTTAATCAGAGGTTCGATTTTGAGCAGTTCGACCTGACCATAATAGGTTGAGAAGGCCACATCTCCGGCATCTACCCCGGTGCCAATGCGAATCAGCTCGTCAACCGGAGCCAAACGGGTCGGATCAAACTGCACCCATCCTCCTTCCAGATAGGCTTCAAAAATGGCATGAAAATCGGGTAAAAATTTTTCAATTTCCACATAACCGACCACCATGCGTGCCGGAATTCCTAAAGCACGGCATAGTGCAATACCTAAATGGGCAAAGTCACGGCATACCCCTGCCCGGTGGACCAGTACATCTGTTGCAGTCGTAAACTGGTCAGAGCAGCCAGAGACATAAAAAATATTGTTATAAATCCACTGTTCAATGGCTTTTACACGCGTATAGCCGGGTGTCATCCAGCCAAATGAACGTTTCGCCATTTCAAGTATTAAATCTGAATTGCAATAGCGGCTGGCCAGCAAATAAGGTAGTACTTCATCCGGCAGGTCTGGAATTTTGACTTCATTCAGATTTTGCCTCAGATCAACCGGAATGCACGGCTGACGGGTAACTGTCGCGCTATAATTCAGTTCAAATGCTTCACAGGGCTCGAGTTGCAACCGGATATGGCGGTTTTGATGCTGAGCATCCCGAAATTGATGCCACTTGACCGGCATATTCATGGTGAGCTGTTCTTCGAGAATATTCTGATCGGGATGATGGGCGACCTGAACCATAAAAATAAATTCGGTAGGTTGCACAATCTTGTATTTTAAATGGCACTGAATTTGGTAAGTGGCCATGAAGTTCCTTATTATTAGGCATTATTATATTGTGTGAAGATTAAACTAATTCTAAGACCCCAATCGTATGAGATCAGTTTAACTTTATCGCGCTTCAGTGACCAGGATGCTATACATCTGATTTATTCCTGATTTTTAGATCTCACCCCATTGCTATTCCAGCATAAAATTGCAGCAAAGCCGCGCAAAATCTGGCATGAATGAAGACCATTTTAATTTTTTCCAAAATATTTTCAGCGTATTAACCCTTTGCCACTCCCCTGTAAAATCCTTATAATCAAGCACAATTTTTCTCTAATTTTAAGTGGATGACCATGAGTCGCGCCATATCGCATATTGATACCTTCCAAGGCTTAATTCTTGCCTTACAAAACTACTGGGCGGAGCAAGGCTGCGTCGTGTTACAGCCTTACGACATGGAAATGGGTGCAGGGACATTCCACACTGCAACATTCCTTCGTGCACTAGGTCCTGAAACCTGGAATGCCGCTTATGTTCAGCCATCACGCCGTCCGAAAGATGGCCGTTATGGTGAGAACCCGAACCGTCTGCAACACTACTACCAGTTCCAGGTTGTGCTTAAGCCAAACCCGGACAATATCCAGCAGTTGTACCTGGATTCCTTAAAGGCAATCGGTATTGATCCTTTAGTTCACGACATCCGTTTCGTGGAAGATAACTGGGAATCTCCAACACTGGGCGCGTGGGGTCTAGGCTGGGAAGTTTGGCTAAACGGTATGGAAGTGACTCAGTTCACTTACTTCCAGCAAGTCGGTGGTGTTGAATGCTACCCAGTTACTGGTGAAATCACTTACGGTCTGGAACGTCTGGCCATGTACCTGCAAGGTGTAGACTCGGTTTATGACTTGGTTTGGACCAAAGGTCAGTTCGGTACTGTGACTTATGGCGATGTGTTCCATCAAAATGAAGTAGAACAATCGACTTATAACTTCGAATATGCACCAGTAGAAAAAATGTTCGAACTGTTCGACTTCTACGAAGCTGAAGCAACGCGTTTAATCGAAGCTGAACTGCCATTGCCTGCTTATGAGCAAGTAATTAAAGCATCACACAGCTTTAACCTGCTGGATGCGCGTGGTGCGATCTCTGTGACTGAACGTCAGCGTTATATCCTGCGTGTTCGTACTCTGGCACGTTCAATCGCGACTAGCTATGTGGCTGCACGTGCGAAACTTGGTTTCCCAATGGCAGAACCTCACCTACGTGACGAAGTCCTGGCTCAGCTTAAAGCACAAGTTGAAGCAGAAGCGGCTCAAGCAGAAAAATCAGCGGAGAACAAATAATGTCTAAACATACAGTTTTATTTGAACTTGGCTGTGAAGAACTTCCACCAAAAAGCCTGAAAAAATTACGTGACGCTTTAAAAGCTGAAACTGAAAAAGGCTTAAAAGATGCCGGTCTTGCTTTCGACGCAATCGAAGCTTATGCAGCACCGCGTCGTCTGGCACTAAAAATCATCAACGTTGATGCTGCTCAAGCAGATACGCAAAAACGTTTTGACGGCCCTGCTGTTCAAGCTGCTTATGATGCTGAAGGTAAACCGACTAAAGCGCTTGAAGGCTTTATGCGCGGTCAAGGCATTACGGTTGATCAGGTTTCTACTTTCCAAGCCGGTAAAGTTGAAAAAGTCTGCTACCTGAAAGATGTCAAAGGCCAAAGTCTGGACGTTTTACTGCCACAAATCCTGCAACATGCTCTGGATCAATTGCCAATCGCAAAACGCATGCGTTCTGCTGCTAGCCGTACCGAATTTGTTCGTCCGGTGAAATGGGTTGTGTTGTTAAAAGACAGCAATGTGATTGATGCAAACATTCAGGATCACAAAGCAGGTAACGTGACTTATGGTCACCGTTTCCATGCGCCTGAAGCGATTATCCTGACCAATGCAGATGCGTATCTGGATGCCCTTCGCGCTGCGAAAGTGATTGCATCTTTTGAGGAGCGTCAAGCGATCATTGATCAGCAAGTAAAAGCATTAGCAGATGAAGTGAATGCGATTGCGATTGTTCCTGCTGATCTTCGCGACGAGGTCACTGCTCTGGTTGAATGGCCGGTAGCTTTACGTGCCAGCTTTGAAGAACGCTTCCTTACCGTTCCTCAAGAAGCCCTGATCACTACCATGCAGGATAACCAGAAGTATTTCTGTCTGGTGAATGCTGAAAACAAATTACAGCCTTACTTCATTACCGTTTCAAACATTGAGTCTAAAGATCCGACTCAAATTATTGAAGGTAACGAGAAAGTGGTTCGTCCGCGTCTGTCAGATGCTGAGTTCTTCTTCCTGCAAGACCAGAAACAGCCATTAGCTTCTCGTAAAGAGAAACTGGCAAACATGGTATTCCAGGCACAACTGGGTACTTTGTGGAACAAGTCTGAACGTATTGCCAAACTGGCTGTCGCACTTGCTCCGATTACGGGAGCAAAAGATGAAGATGCTAAAAAAGCGGCTCTTCTCGCTAAATGTGACTTAACTTCTGAGCTGGTGGGTGAATTCCCAGAACTTCAAGGCATCGCGGGTACTTACTACGCACGTCTTGAAGGCGAAAATGATGAAGTGGCTGAATCTTTAGGTGAGCAATACTTACCTAAATTCGCAGGTGACGTTCTGCCTAAAACCAAAACTGGTACAACGATTGCGCTTGCGGATCGTCTAGATACTTTAACTGGTATTTTCGGTATTGGTCAGGCACCTACAGGTTCTAAAGACCCGTTTGCGCTACGTCGTTCTGCGATTGGTATCCTGCGTCTGGTCACTGAAAACGAACTTGATGTATCAATTGAAGATCTAATTAAGCTTGCTCTAGCTGCGTATGGCGATGTATTGAAAGACCACGACAAGACTCTGGCAGATGCGGTTACCTTCCTTGAAGGTCGTTACCGTGCGAAATACGAAGACCAAGGCGTTGATGTTGACGTGATTCAAGCAGTTCAAGCGTTATCACCAAAATCTCCACTTGATTTTGACAAACGTGTAAATGCGGTAAATCACTTCCGTGCATTGCCTGAAGCTGCTGCACTTGCTGCTGCGAATAAGCGTGTGGCGAATATTCTTGCAAAAGAAGCTGCACCTGAAGGTGCTGTGGTTGAAGCCAATCTGGTGGAAGATGCTGAAAAAGCATTGTTCGCTGAACTGCAAAAAATCACACCGGTGGTTGAGCCGCTGTTTGCTTCTAAAGATTACACTGCTGCGCTGTCTGCATTGGCTGCCCTGCGTGCGCCAGTAGATGCATTCTTTGACGGCGTAATGGTGATGGCTGATGATGCTGAACTAAAAGTAAACCGTTTACGTCTACTTGCTCAGTTGCGTGATCTGTTCACTAAAGTTGCAGATATTTCAGTGTTACAGCACTAAGTTATAACTTCTTGTAAGTTAATGAAAACCTCGCTATAAATTAGTGGGGTTTTCTTTTTAAAAATCATATGAAAAAAATTAATAAATCTTGCCTAATATGTTTCTCAAATAACAACAATATACGACAGGCTATTACAAACTTAAGGTTTGTCCTTGAATCTATCGAAGAATTAGAACATATAGCTCTTTGGTCAAGGCTAGCCTCAGCATTAACAGATATCAAATTTGACAGTTATGAACATCAAGAACTAGAAACTTATCTATGCGATCTATATGAATTCAACAGAGAAGATGATAAATATTATGAAAAGTATATGCTGGAACTTACGCGCTTCATGTATTTATATAACATTCTAGAATACATAGCTCCTAAAAAAGAAAATCAATATCAACCTGACATACCTAAGTTCAGAAACAATATAGAAAAATACTCAATAGATAGCTATCCAATATATACGGAAAAATATTGTGAAAAATACATAGCTGTTATAAAAAGAGGATTACAGCTAAATTACTTAAACGATCAAAAGATTGAAAAATTTATTAATAATAAGGAAGCCTCAAATCATGTATCAACATCTTTTTATCTTTTGACAAATATTAGAAACTTATTAGCTCATGGTAAAATAAAAGTAGTTCCTAATCCGGATTTTACAGGAGATCATGAAGAAGCCTTATACTTTTCAACTCTCTTTAGAGCCTCCACAATTATTGTAGTCATTTATATTCAATTATATATTTTAAATAATTATAAAAAATTTAATTCAGAGCATATTAATGCTTACCGCTCTGATTATGACATTTTTCCATTAGATGAAAAATTTATAAGTCTGATTAAGACTAATCATTTACTATCAAATTCTCCCCTAATAAGTTTAGGGATTCTTGAAGAAGAAAATACTTTTGACGAAGTGAATCACTATTTAGTAACTCAGTAATGAATCTAATACTAGAATCAATTGCTATAGGCATATCCCTATATATTTCATATACTCACCCTAACAACACTCAACAAGAAAGAAGCGCATGAAATTTCAAACACTCATTATGACGACTCTTGCGGGTATCGCACTTACAGCATGTACATCTCAACCCACCATTCCACAACTGGAACTGGGTGTATTACAGGAAGTACAAAATCTCGAAGTTATTCCAGAAACAACCAACAATAAGGCGAAACTGACCAAATTCCTCGACAAATGCGTGATTGAATTTACTGGCGACATCGGCAACAACCGTTCAGTTGAACAATGGTCATTTAAAGGACTGACCCTGATTGATGCCGGTTCAGCCACTTTCCAACGCGACGGAACCAGCACAGCACAAAAATTTGACCTGCATGATGCGGCGGTACAAAAGAACTTTGTGACTCTGCGCAATCATTTTGCTAAAGATGCCCTGACACAATGTGACTAAATAGATCGCCCTGTTTTTTTGAAAATGGGGCTATTTATTTGAATGAATAGAAATTTAATCTTTCTTCTGATTTGACCTATTTCTTCTTCCCCTTAAAAATTATAAAATCCTCGCATCATACTACGCTGAACCTATACTCTCTTCACAGCTTATTCATTGTTTTTGGCTGATTATCCGTTACACTGAAAACCAAACTCAGACCGCTCTTTGACGAATTCGAGGTCGATCCATAATGAATATCAAAACCCCAATTATTTTAACGACAGCTTTAATGTTCTGCGCACCTGTATTTGCACAGACCGAAACCACTCAGACCACCAAACCGATTGCGCCTTATGGTGAGAATCCGAACCTGCTGCATGTGTTTGCCTATAAAGCACAGGAAGGTGTCATCAATACCGCTGAAAAAGTAGGTGAAGTCACTGAAAAAGGCATTGCCAAAATCAAACCGGGTGTAGACCGTGCCTGGGGCAATACCAAGTCTGTGGCATCAGATACCATCCAGAAAGTAGATGAGGGTGCGACTCAGGCAGCACAGCAAACGGGTCAGAAAATTCAGCAAACTCGGGAAGTCTGGCGCGGCAATTCACAACAGGCGCCGATCGTGCAGCAACCTTTGAGTCAGCCATCTACCGCAACTCAAAATTCATCGGTATCACAACCCCAATCAAGTTCCGATGCAGCGACCAGTTATGCAGTAGATGATCTCTAAATCATCGCATTGAAAAAAGCCCATTACGGGCTTTTTCTTTTAAGCATTGAAGATAGTTGAGCCTTTCTTTAGACTGAGCTCAAATAAAATCATGAGAAGATAATAAAAATGAGAAAAATTCTTTTCAGCTTTATCGTCGGCATTCTGTGTGGCGTAGCCATCCTGTACATCACTTTACTGGTTTCAGGTGAAACCGTGACCTCAATTGCTGCGATTGATGATGAATTATCTTCCATCCCGAGCCTGTCTAGGGCTGCCTCTTATAACCACAAAACCGAAGGCGAAAAAATCCAGCATATTCAAAACCTTGATCAAGCATAATTTAGACCCGCCTCTGGCAATAATGCCGACCTGTATCGGATCAAGGATATGTGTAAATTAAGAATCGGGGCTCAGGGAGATGATATTTATAGCTATCGAACTACCTATTTCTCGCAGAATCATCTGATTTATATGTTTGAAACCCATTATCGAACATCTTATGACAAGCGTCCCGATGAACGGGTACCCGAATTTAAGCGCGTCTATCAGGAAATTATATTTAACCCCCGGTCTGCACTGGTTCAGAGTGAATTTTTAAAACTATTAGATAAATATATTACGCCAGAAAACCGAAAAAAATGCTGATCGAATTCGATCAGCATTTAGTTTTTATTTAATAATTTTTAATTTACCTGACGGATGGGCTGACCTTGCTTAAAGGCTGCTACATTTTCCACCATCTGATCCACAATGCGTTGACGCGCATCGACACTGCCCCAGGCATTGTGCGGTGTAACAATCAGGTTAGAAATTGAGGCGTCGAGCAATACATTGCCCTCTTTCGGAGGCTCCACGGTAAGCACATCCGTCGCAGCACCGGCAATTTTGCCTTCGCGTAAGGCCTGAGCCAACGCCTGTTCATCGACAATTCCACCACGTGCACAGTTAATTAAAAATGCGCTTGGTTTCATCGCATCCAGTTCAGCATGACTGATTAAATGACGGGTATCTTCCGTTAAAGGGCAATGTAGGCTTAAAAAATCCACTTGTGGCAATAAATCGGCAAATGGAATACGTGAGTCATCTGCCGGACGGTTGGGCAAAGCGGCAACTAATACTTTCATGCCAAAGGCTTCTGCCAGTCTGGCAACAGCATGACCTAGTTCACCATAACCAACAATACCTAAGGTCTTACCTGCCAATTCTACAATTGGCGCACCTAATAGACAGAACTGGCTGGCCTTTTGCCATTCACCCTGCTGTACTGCACGCTGATAAGTCAGAAATGAAGTGGCCAGAGTGAGCATCAGCATAAGGGTATGCTGAGCGACAGCAGAGGTACCATAAGCCTGACAGTTACACACCACAATACCACGTGCCTTGGCCGCAGCCAGATCGACATTATTAGTGCCTGTGGCAGAAATCAGGATCAGTTTCAGTTGAGGACATTGCTGGATGGTTGCCGCGTCAATCATGACTTTGTTGGTAATGATGACATCGACATCGGCCACAAGGGACTGAATCTCTGTAGCCGATGTGGCCGGGTATAAGAGCAGCTGATCAAATACTGCATGAAGTGCCTGAAAGTCCAAATCCTGTTGGTCTAAAGAAGCATAATCTAAATAAGCGGCTTTCATGGCGCTACCCTCAACCTTGTTTGACAATTTATTTTGATTGCCATTTAAAACAAGTCCTGCAGGGTTTTCAAGCAACTTACTGTCAGAAGTGGTTAATCTACAGACTTATCAATATGGTTACGCAAAGAACGGCGCACCTTATAAATCACATATACACTGAGAAAGATCAGAAAAATAAGAGAAGAACTGAGCAAGATCATTGCAGGATGCACACTTTCCGCGTGTGCAAAATTAGGCAGCATCAGTCCAAGAATAAAACAAATACTCGTAACTCGTATGGATTGCATATATTTACTCCCTTGTCATATAAACAACCGGGAGCGGTGTGACTATTTATCATACCGCCTAAGACCATATTAGCCTTTAGCAAACATAAGTCAAGTATTTGTTTTTTAGAAAAATTTTTCGTTAGTTCATTTCACTTCGTGTCACAAACTGTGTATTTTTGTCACTTGCGTCAACGAAACCGGAAGCGCCGTATTCATCTGTATGCAAATTTAGATGCTTATAGCTGAACATATAAAAATCAGCATAGCGTTTCATGATAATCGGATGCATGCCTACATTTAATTCATCCTGCTCCTTGACCAGTTTCATGATATGCCGGTCATTCATCACTACTAGATAGCGCTCATCATTTAGGTTAATGGTCAGCAAGCCATTACCTTTGGCATAAATCGGAATCAGGAATTTATGGTTCAGTGCAATCGCATCACCGGTATAGCTTTCGATCTTGTTGCTGATGACATTAAAGACCAGCGCATGACCATAGGCATCCAGCAATAACTGACGCTTTTCCTGCGGCAGATTGACGTGAATCCCAAGCTTGAGCAGATCCTGCTGATCGACCTGTTTATTACTCAGCAATTCACGCAAAATCACCTGTTTTTGCGCTGCATCAAAAAACTGGGTATCCAGCAGCAGATCATTATTTTTCAGGATACGTCCTAAAGCAAAACGATGCCTCGGCAAGATATTCTCAATCACCTTGCGATAATAGAACTTGCTGTTTTTCTTGACCCGACGCATTTTCTGGTAGAAATAACTTTCATCATATTCATGCAATAAAAAGTCATACAGCAGCTCGGAGCTGGCCAGAACAGCGATGGCATCATGGCCAGTAAATGGCAGATGCAGTACATGATGCTGCGGAAGTACGGCTTCCAGTTTCAGGTAATGTGCCCGGTCTTCGGTACAATACGGGTCATAAACCAGAATATATTCCCGTTCCGGACTGACATCTTCTGCCTCAATCCGCATGCCCTCATTTAGCTCGGGCTGGTAAAACATGTTGTAGCGGGCATCTTCGACATCTTCCGGATCGATCGAATATTGCGGCACCATCGCGACCACACGCTGAACATTCAGCAGATTGGAATATTTAATCGCGGCATAGCCACCCATAGAACCACCATAGGCAATGCGCTGCTGAAACGGCGCAATCAGCTCAGCAATCGCTTGCAACATGTTCCACATGGAACTTTTGGGAAACCAGGATTTCTGTTTGGGCATGATTCCCAAAACATTAAATTCAAATTTCGCTAATGATTTTTCGGCATTGATGCTCAAGCCCTTGGCACGGGTAATCAAATCTCCAAATGAAAAAATCAATTCTGAAGATGACCCCGGCATAAAAATTGCGCGTATATGCTCATCTTCAAAAACAATCTGCTTATCCATAACTTTCCCGTGCTGGTGAATCTAACTTTTCGGCAACAATTCACTCAATGAATAGGGCCGAAAAAGTGAATATGCTATTTTATATCGATGAAAAAGATTAAAAAGCGCAAAATATGACACAATCACTGCATCCTGCAGCTCAACAGGGGTTTAGTGCAGCGGCTGAGCTTTATCAGCAGGTACGCCCTGACTATCCGGCAGATCTTAGCCCATGGCTTGCCGAGACACTGTCATTGCCTGTAGATGCAGATCTTGTCGATTTGGGAACAGGAACAGGTAAATTTATTCCCTATTTGCTTCCACTCAGCAGCCACATCACCGCCATTGATCCTGTCCCTGAAATGCTGGCCCAGTTAAAACTGGCACATCCGGATATTCATACCCTAGAAGGGATGAGCCACCAGCTTCCCCTGCCCGATCATAGCGTGAATGCCGTGTTTTGTGCACAGTCATTTCACTGGTTTTCCAATCTGGAAACCTTAAAGGAGCTAGATCGGGTACTTAAACCTCAAGGCTTTCTGGTACTGGTCTGGAACCAACGAGATATTACAGTCGACTGGGTCAAAGCCCTGGCAGATTATATTGCACCACTGGAAGGCGATACACCACGCTATCATAGTGGTGCCTGGCGTAAAGTATTTGAAGAACAGAATCTCTTTCAGCCTTATGCTGAAACGCAAATGCGCCAGCTGCAGCATGGCCCTGTCGAGCAGGTAGTTTCCAAACGCTTATTGTCAACCAGCTTTATTGCCGCACTACCAAAAGAACAGCAACAGCAGCTCAAGCAGCAATTCGAACAAATTATCAAAAACTATACGGACAAGGGTGCAGAAGATATGATTAATTTCCCTTATATTACCTATGTTTATGTATTCAAGAAAAATAATTAGGAACAGGATTCAATCATGCACACCATTCAATTGATGTCACGAACTGCACTTTTCACTGCTGCCATGTTTTTGATGGCCTGTGACCAGAAAAGTTCACAATCTGTAGAACAGCAAGCAACAGAAGACTCTGCATCAGAGGAAATCATGCAGGAATTGAAAACTGGACCCGTGAAAAACTTCCCTAAAACGGAAGATGATCCCCATGATATTGCTGTCTTGAATGACTATGAAGAACGTTTTCAGGAAATGAGCGCGGATCTGGAAGCTGAGCTCAATGGCATGCGCAATGATGACAATCTGACTCCGGAATTTGTCCAGCAACGTCAACGCGATCATGTCCAGTCTTCGCTAAATATGCTCAAAGATCTGGAGCTGAAAACTGAACAGGGCCGTTATATTCAGGGTTTAATGTATCAATACTGGGAACATCAGGAAAAACTGGTGAATAGTTCGAAATCTCAGGTCACTACTGTGAATGAAGCCAGTGAAAATGTAAAAGGTCTAGGCAAATATCTACATGCCCAGGAGCAACTGGAACGCTGGCGTTCGCAATATCCAGAGATGACTACCGCAAATAAAGCCCCAGCACAATAAATAATACAGTTCAGGAAGCAGACGCTTCCTGAAATTTTATATGCAGTTCTAAGATTTAACTTTCACTTTCTGAAGAATGCGTATTATTGAGCTTGAACCAGATAGTGCTGCACCCCTTCTGCGGCTGCACGTCCAGTGGCAAAACAGGCAGTGAGTAAATAGCCTCCTGTAGGCGCATCCCAGTCCAGCATCTCACCACATAAGAACACATGGGGATTGGATTTAAGCTGAAGCTGCTCTGACAGAACCTCGCGTTTAACCCCACCTGCACAGCTAATCGCTTCCTGCATAGGACGGAAACCTGTTAATAATATTTTTAGATGCTTCACTTGCTGTGCTAGCTCAGCTGCTTCTTGCCAAAGTGGTTTTGGTACCAGTTCACGCACTAGAGCAGCTTTTGCGCCCTCTAAGCCTGCTTTGCGCCAGATATTATTCAAAGACTGTTTTTTACTTGGCTGTAATTTTTTAGCTAATTGTTCTACGGTTTGATCCGGAAAAAGATCCAGATTCAGCTGCATTGGCTGCCCCTGTTTCAGCTGTTGACGCAGCCCCCGGCCTTGTTTATAGATCAGACCACTTTCCAGACCATAGTGACTGATCACAATATCACCCATAGTCTTGTCACCGCCATCAACCCAAGCTTCGACCCGTTTCAGTGGCTGACCGAATACAGGTTGCATAAACTTGGACCATGGATATTCCACACCCGCATTACTGGCTTGGAAAGGTTCAATCTCGCTGCAATCAAGCCATGCTCGCCATTTGCCATCACTGCCGAGTTTTGACCATGACACTGCACCACAAGCCAAAACAATCGCATCAAAGTTTTCTGTGAATGTGCGATCATTTTTCAAATCATGAATCTGCAGCTGATGATTTTTTAGATCTAGAATTTGATGGCGATAATGAAACTGGATGTCATGCTCGGTCAGACGTTTTAGCCAGGCACGCAATAGTGGAGCGGCCTTCATTTCTGTAGGAAAAACTCGACCTGAAGAACCAATATAAGGTTCAATACCAAGATCTCTCATCCAGTTTTGAATCCATACGGCATCCCAACGTTTGATCCAAGGCGCTAACCAGTCCACTTGATCATAACGTTGCACAAACTGTTCGACTAGCTCGGCATGGGAAATATTTAGACCAGTTTTCCCAGCCATTAGGAATTTGCGTGCAGCCGAAGGCTTTTGTTCAAAAACATGCACCTCATAATCAGACTGACTCAGAACTTCTGCAGCCATCAAGCCTGCCGGGCCAGCACCCACAATTGCAATGCGCTTCGTCATGGCTTATTCCGCTGAACTCGTATTCTGCCCTTGTAGCGGCTGAAACTCATCAAAACGCGTTGTATAGCCTTCCGGTTTACTAATAATCAATTGCTGGCACAACTCACCACGTTCTAGATATTTAATTTCAAAATGAGTTCTTGCCGAGTCTTGGCCAATGACTTCTTTAACGAAAGGCAATTTCCACAGATTTTGAACCTGCTGCTCTGCCTCCTCAATATATTCAGGAATATTACTCGCTAAAGTGATCGTGCCACCAGTTTTTAAACGCGATAATAAAAACTCAAAAAATGGCATATTCAGCCAGCGCTGTGCCGGGTTATGCGGCTCAGGGTTCGGATATAAAATAAAGAACTGTTCGACTTGCGCTGGATAGAGAGCATGCACAATCCAAGGCAAGGCATCAGCATGAACCGTTTGTAAATTCGGCTGTCCTTCCAGCGCATGCTGTTTTTGCATGGCCAAAAATTTCTCTCGAGTTCGCTCGATCGCAATCAGCTTGCTGTTCGGATTGGTCTGAGTGAAGAGCAAAGCATGTTTACCTTTGCCCGCACCGATTTCCACACAAACCGGTTCAAAACTGATACTTTGGAAATCACGAGGCGCATGCATACGCTGTGCTTGAAATTGACGAATCGACATAATCAGATCAAACTAATAAAAACTGTATAAGTCTAACAAGTGCAGTTATATTTGCCTAATCGAAGCTTTATTTTTCTAGGGAGTGCGCTGATGTCGACCACTTTAAAATGTCCACGCTGTGGCAAACTGACCACTTGGGAAAATAATGAATTTCGCCCTTTCTGCTCGGAACGATGCAAAATGATTGACCTTGGCGCTTGGGCCAGCGAAGAATACAAACTGCCAACCCAAGATGCTCCAGCGGTTGAATCTTCTGAAGAAGACTGAACCTTTTAGAAGATCCTATCACATTAAGCATATCCTAAATAATTACATGATTTTTATAAAAGGCTTGTAGAAACCCAACACAAGTTAACAGCACATATGCCAGTTTAATACTATGTTCTTACGCAGAAATATCACATTATTTTAGAGCAAGAATATGGGCTACATTATTCTAAAGATTATTTTAATTGGGGTAGGAATACTTGCGATATTGTCATTAGGAATAGGCATTTTCCAACAGGATGGCTTATTTATTGTTGTTGGAATTCTCCTTGCCATTATGACTTGGCTGATCTACGCACAAACCCGTCAGTCTTTAAATAATCCTTTTAACAAATAAAAAGACCAGCTAGGCTGATCTTTTTATCTACTTTAACCCGCTTTTCCTGCAACGAAAGGGTTATGCTGCTTTTCAAAACCAATATTGCTGATCGGACCATGTCCTGAAATAAATTGGGTTTCATCCGGCAGGCTAAAACATTCGCGCTGGATTGAATCGATTAACTGCTGGTGATCGACACGCGGGAAATCTGTCCGCCCAATTGAACCTTTAAACAGTACATCCCCTGTCCATAACAAAGCATGATTCTTGTTATAGAACATTACATGACCTGGAGTATGGCCTGGGGCAAAACGTACTTCAAACTCTTCATCACCCAGCTTGAGAACTTCTCCACCTTCCAGCCATTGCGTGACTTCTACTTTTTCCGGAATCGGAAAGCCATAACGGGCAGACACTTCCTGAATCATATCCAGCCAGAATGCATCGTCCTTATGCGGACCAATCACCGGCACATCCCAAACTTTTTTTAAAGCACCAACTGCTCCAGCATGATCGAGATGACCATGAGTCAGCCATAAAGCCTTGACTGTTAAGCCCAGTGCTTCTACTTCCGCTTTTAATTTCTCAGGTTCGCCCCCTGCATCAATCAAAACAGCCTCTTTACTGTCACTATCCCAAAGAATCGAGCAGTTTTGCTGAAATGCAGTCACAGGAACAATTTTGACTTGTAACATAGGATAAGAAACCTCAAAAGATTAATGGGCAAGCGTCTGATTCAATGCTTCAAGATTAGCCTGTAACAGCGTATTGAGCAATTGCACATGATCTTCACGGTTGTTCAAAGCCGGAATATAACTGTAGCTTTCCCCGCCATTGGCCTTGAAGGTCTCCCCATTTTCCATGGCCAGCTCTTCCAGTGTTTCCAGACAGTCAGCCGAAAAAGCCGGACTCATCACCTGAATTGATTTCACGCCCTGTTTGCCCCACTCTTCAATTAAGGCATCCGTATAAGGCTTAACCCACTCCTGTTTACCAAACCGGGACTGGAAACTAATTGCATATTGATCTTCAGATAGACCTAAAGCTTCTGCAACCAGTTTGCCTGTGATCCGGCAACGATCCGCATAAGGATCACCTTTATCGGCATAGGGCTGCGGGATACCATGAAATGACATCAACAGTTTTTCTGGCTGCCCATGAATCGCCTGATAATCCCGAACACTTTGTGCCAGTGACTGGATAAATAAAGGATGCTGATAATAATCGCGGATAATCGACAGACCAGGTAGATTGCGCTGTTTCAGCACCCATTTTGCGACCGCATCATACAGAGGTGCGGTAGAAGTCGCTGAATACTGGGGGAATAACGGAAACAGAATAATATGATCTTGCGGTTGAGCCGAAATCTGATCAAGAACAGCCTGAATATTGGGATTGCCATAGGTCATGGCAGGTACCACATTCAGTTCAAATTGCGGATATTGTTCAATGAGCTTAGCCTTTACTTGACTTACCTGCTGCAGCAGAATCTCACGCATCGGTGAATCCTGGCCCCAGACCTGTGCATAGGCACGGGAAACCCGCTTAGGACGGAACGGTAAAATAAATAAACGCAGGATGAGTTGCCAGATTGGCTTGGGAATTTCAATGACACGCTGATCAGATAAAAACTGCTTCAGGAAATCGCGTACTGCCGGCACAGTCGGTGCATCAGGTGTGCCTAAATTTGCCAATATAATCGTAACTTTCGGTTTAGCTGTAGAAAACATGCAGTACGCCCGTCGTAGTATCAACCTGCTTACTTTAACAGCTTTTTACTTATTCTCTATATGGATTAATACACTGACTTATATTGAAAAGTACGATCTTTATCCAGCAAGTTACTGTCTAGCAGCTTCTGTGCCTTAGGCGTAATCTGCCAAAGCAGACGTTGGCGGTCATCACGGCCCGACGGTATAATCCAGTCATTCTGGCGCATTTGCAATTTCAGGCTATGCAGGGCACGGATATTAATCTGGGCACGGGCTACAGCATGCGCGCGCGGCATTTCCGCTCGTGCATCTGCCAGACCGGTTTCATTCAAATACTCATTCATACGCTTGGAGAAAAATTCCTCCGGCGTTGGATTAATGAATGTAGAACCAAGAATAGCCAGCAATTGTGCCCAGGTCAGTCTTTTCTCAACTTTCAGCTCTTTAAAGTTACCATCCTGATAAGCATGCATACGGTATTCGAAAGAGAAAACTTCATGCATAGACACTTTCGGCAGGCTCAGGAAAGGATCCACTTCACGTGTCCCCCCATCGCGTTCCAGTTGGGCCACTTTGGCTTTGAGCTGGTCAATCTCGTCATGCAAGGCTTGAGTATTCTGCGGACGTACCCAGCCACTTACCGGATAGCGTTCCAGCATTTGCGGCATGTTCAAACGTACCGCCATTTCCAGATCACGCAAGGTGCGATAGCAAAAGACCTGATCAGCTTCCTGCTGCAATAACTGACGAAATTCTTTAAATTTTTCTTGTAATTCAGGTTTCGTATCGTGCAATGAAGGATCACGTGAAGCCGGATCTTCATGCATAAATACAATAATCGGTTTCTGCTTGGTCACAGCATAAATATATTCCAGGTGCATATAACCCACACCGGAAACCGACTGCTCACCATACTGGCTACCCAGCAGAATCACCACATAATCACAGTCATCAATCTGGCGACGCGCAAATGCAGTATTTAAAGGAGTGCGTTGTTCCAGCCCCCAGGAAAAGAAACCCATGCCGACCAAAGTTTGTGACAAGATGATCCGCTCTGGCTGCATTTCTGCACCAGAGGTGGAGATAAACACCTGATAACGTTTATCGAGCATTGATTATCCTCTTTTACTGCGCATTGATCTGGCCGGCTACACCCTGCCCTGACACAATATGACGACCCCAGTATAAAAATATATCTTTGAAAATTATAAGATGAGTGATGGTCGCCTAGCTGACTTCTGTCTCCATATTGCTGACCTGCCATTTAATATCGGCTGGAATCAGATGCCCTAAAATCGGCTGGAGCTGTTCAGCATTTTGACCACTAACCACAAGTCGGATTTTCAGACTGTCCTTGCACTCATGTTCAAATAATAACCCATTTTTAATCAAAATTCGGGCCGTTTGTCTCGCAACCGCGAATCCTGAGTCAATTAATGTCAGCTTTTGACCAAAAATATACTGAATTGACGATTTTAGGAAGGGGTAATGTGTACATCCTAGCACTAAATAATCAGCACCCTGATCAACAACCGGTTGTAAAATCTGAGTTAATGTCGCTAGACACTCAGGACTCATCTGTTGGCCGGCTTCTACAAAAGGCACCAGATCCAGACAGGTCACCGGAATCACTTTGACCTTTGCCGGCTCGGCAAAACGGGTCATGACATCCTTAATCAGCTGGCCACGAAAGGTTGCAGGTGTGGCCAGAACGGCCACCGTTTTGGATTGGGTATTGAGGACTGCAGGTTTTAGCGCTGGCACCAGACCAATGATCGGAAAGTTTTCACCGTAATGCTCACGTAAATAATCCAGGCTAAAAGCAGAAGCGGTATTACAGGCGACGACTGCAACTTTACAGCCTTCACGATACAGCCATTCAATCGCTCGCGCAGTCAGGTCACGGATTTCCTGATCTTTACGCGGTCCGTAAGGTACGTAAGCCGTGTCGGCATAATAAACAAAGCGCTCATTGGGCAAATACCGGGCAATTTCCAAAGCAACCGATAACCCTCCTACACCAGAATCAAAGATCCCGATAGGTGCATCAGCACTGGCTTTAGGCATGGGATCTACTAAGGGATAAATCGGTTGGATAGCGCTCATAACGTTGCTAGTTGCTTGTTTCAAATGACCTTGCGACAAAGCTTAAACCTCAGGTGCTTAAATGCAAGTCTAAATCACCACTTTTCAAGCTTAAAACCGTCTCTCCAGCAGCATTTTCACCGAGCTCGCCCATCTCCACCAGATGTAAAAAAGCAGCCCGCTGAATCAGCGCATTGATTCCAAAACGGACATGCACATAAGGACGCAATTCATCCTGATACTGACGCATAAAGATAGGATGTTCGCTATCGACAATAATGATGTCCTGAGTTGTGGTGGTTAATTGCAGGTAAGTCTTGCCTTCAATCTCGACCTGATCCACCTGATTCACAAACAAAGGTTCATCTTCGACCTCGATTTCAATCATTTCAACCGGCGTTTTTAGATAGAATTTTCCTTCTTCTTTCCAGAGTACCGTTGAAAACAGGTCTATCATCGGCTGACGCTTAATCAATTGACCTTCGTGCCACCATTCTCCATTGGCCAAAACCTTGAGATCCATTGCCCCACAATGCTTTGGCTGCCATTGATCCAAAGGCGGGATTGACCTTTTGTGACTGCCCTGTGCATCTTTTAAGTATTGTGCGATATCCATTAAATTTTTATCATCGCTAGAAGCTACTTTTTTCGTCGGATTTTTCTCGGGTGCTGACTTATTCATATAAAGAAGACCTTGATGACGGAAAAATAATATGTTTCAGCCAATTGGCTTAACCTGGGTTTAAAACTATACTAGCCCAGATGCTTAAAGACACTACTATTTTTGTGTCTAGGAATTCAGAACACTCATGGCAGCACCCAATCATCCGATTATGGTTGCCACCGAATAGAAATATGAGGAGTCCTACATGGAACACATCGAACGTGAATCGATGGAGTTTGACGTTGTGATCGTAGGTGCGGGTCCTGCCGGCCTGTCTGCTGCAATCAAGATCCGTCAACTTGCAATTGAAAACAATTTAAATGATCTGTCCGTTTGTGTCGTAGAAAAAGGCTCCGAAGTCGGTGCACATATTCTTTCAGGTGCTGTGCTTGAACCACGTGCCATGAACGAGCTGTTCCCGAACTGGAAAGAAGAAGGTGCGCCTTTAAATGTGCCAGTCACAGAAGATAAAACTTTCTTCCTTCTTTCAGATGAAAAATCACAAGAAGCCCCGCACTGGATGGTGCCGAAAACCATGCACAATGATGGCAACTATGTCATCTCTCTGGGCAACGTGGTGCGCTGGTTAGGCCAGAAAGCTGAAGAGCTGGAAGTATCGATCTTCCCGGGCTTTGCTGCTTCAGAAATTCTGTATCATGAAGATGGTACGGTGAAAGGTATCCAAACCGGTGACATGGGGATTGGTAAAGATGGCGAACCAACACATAACTTTGCGCCAGGTTATGAGTTGCATGCCAAATACACCATTTTTGCTGAAGGCTGTCGCGGTCACTTAGGCAAACGTCTAATCCAGAAATTCAATCTGGACAAAGATGCTGATCCACAGCACTACGGTATCGGCATTAAAGAACTCTGGGAAATTGATCCTGCCAAGCATAAACCAGGCCTGGTAATGCACGGTGCTGGCTGGCCTTTATCTGAAACTGGTTCTTCAGGTGGCTGGTGGTTATACCATGCTGAAAATAACCAGGTGACGTTAGGCATGATTGTGGATCTTTCTTATGAAAATCCACACATGTATCCATTCATGGAAATGCAGCGCTGGAAAACCCATCCTCTGATTAAACAGTACTTGGAAGGCGGTAAGCGTATTTCTTATGGTGCGCGTGCGGTAACTAAAGGTGGCTTTAACTCTCTGCCGAAATTCACCTTCCCGGGTGGTTCACTCATTGGTGATGATGCGGGCTTCCTGAACTTTGCCAAGATCAAAGGCTCACATACTGCCATGAAATCCGGCATGCTCTGCGGTGAAGCGGTATTTGAAGCGATTGCTGCCGGTGTGGAAAAAGGTGGTGACCTGGCGATTGCACGTGTGACTGAAGGTGAAGACTTCTTTGTAAAAGAGTTGACTGCTTATCCAGACAAGTTCAACAACAGCTGGCTGAAAGAAGAGTTATATAGCGCACGTAACTTTGGCCCGGCAATGCACAAGTTCGGTCAATGGATGGGTGGTGCATTCAACTTCATCGACCAGAACGTGTTTAAAGTGCCATTCACCCTGCATGATCTGGTGCCAGACTTTAAAACTCTGAAAACGGTTGATGCAGTGAACTTCAAGCCGAACTATCCAAAACCGGATGGCAAGCTGACCTTTGACCGTCTGTCTTCTGTGTTTGTATCGAATACGGTGCATGAAGAAAACCAGCCTGCGCATTTAAAACTGACCAATGCTTCGATTCCAGTAGATGTCAACTTGCCAAAATGGGATGAGCCTGCACAGCGCTACTGCCCGGCGGGTGTTTACGAAATCATGGAGAATGATGACGGTTCAAAACGTTTCCAGATCAATGCAGCGAACTGTGTGCACTGCAAGACCTGTGACATCAAAGATCCATCTCAGAATATCACCTGGGTAACACCGGAAGGTGGCGGTGGTCCGAACTACCCGAATATGTAATACTTAGTTAGCTTGCATAAGCCTCTAAAATAATTAATTACTTTAGAGGCTTTTTTTATATTTATAAGATTATGAAATAAACATCATTAAATTTTTTTGTGCAAGAAAAAATTAGTATTTAATAGATTTAAATATTTTATCTGCATCATGGCGCTGCCAAATATGAAATAGGCTGTTATGGGTACCATTCATAGCTTTTAATATTTCTGCTTGGGTTTGAACTGAGTTGTAACCTTCTATTTTTTTATTAAGAACCTCAAAAAATAATTTATCTGTATTATTTAATTCATTCGGTATATCAATAATGTCTTTTATTGTTTGCACAGTCCAGATTGGTTGAGGGAGTAAATCTTCCTCATAAACCATAATAGATATCCTTACTATGTCTATATAAGGTATTTTTATTATTACATCATCTATATTTACACCCACAATCTGATCATGCTCTAGGCTAAAATTTTTAATTTTAGTTTTATAATTATTCGCATCTAAATTTTTATTAGCTTCTTTTCTTACTAACCTTTTAAAAAACTTAAACATACAGGCTACCTACTGGAATTAAAATAAAGTCCATTCTGTAAAAGCTTCCAACTCTTCATCATAAGCTTCAACTAATTTATATGCTCCATACCCTCCCGCTAGACTGCCAATTATTACACCTACTGTTGAACATATGGGAGACCCGGGGCCACAAATTCCTCCTGCAATAGCGCCGCTCACAGCGCCAGCTGCCACTCCTGAGCCTATGGTTGCGACTTCTTTATAAAATTCCTTTTCTTTATTCTCAGCTGAATAAATCTCATACCAAGCATAGGAAATTGAAATAACTACAATTACTCTGCCTAGTGGTTTCATATACTTTGCTGCTTTATCAAAGGTTCCATGGGATGACCCTGATCCTTTAACTACACTATAAAAAACTTTATTTTTATCTGCTGTTGAAAGCGCCTGAAAATATGAATTTCTTGTACCTATTGATGCTTTTACATAATTATCCAAGGTTTGTCTTGACTGATCTTTCAGTTTTTTCCATTTATCAGGATCTTTTAATTTCAATGCATAATATTCTAAGAATTGATCTAAACTTTTAGCCGCTATTTTTTCTTTTTGTGATACTGCTAACGCGATTGGAGAATTCTTTTTCCTAGTCTGTTCTAAAATATCATTTCTTAATGTATGAGCCTCTTTCGAAGCGTCTTTTACAGTCATTCTTCTATTTTCGACATCCTTTAAGTAATCATGACTCATTTTTTTAATTGCTTTCATATAAGCAATTCTTAAGGAGCTATCATGATCTAAAAAGTTATTACTAAAGTAAAGTGCTGTACCATGTAAAGCTTCAAGTGCTATTTCTAATTCATTTTTAACTTTAACAGGTACTTTATTTGATTCTGCTTGTTTTGTTGTACCTGTAGTTGATTTTAATTTATATATCGATTTATTAAATTCGCCATTTTCTAGTGCGGGAACACGCACTCTGGCGATTTTTGAATTATTTAAAATTAACTCTATAAAGATTAAATCTAATTTATTGCAATTATAGATTTTGGTACAACCATTCGGATCAATTTTTCCTCCATAACTTTTTTGAGTTGTCGTATTTAGTAAGGTATAGCTTAATTTTGATAAAAGGTCTTTATTATCACAGAATACTTTTAAACGAGCCGTATAAGTCATTCTTCTAACTCCGATATCTCTGCATCATATTTATGCACCATAACCGTATATTTTTCTTCCTTATTTTCTGAAGTAACTCTAATAATTCCATCTTTGGGAATCTCTCCTGTTCGTACATTCTCCTTAGAATCGATAAGACTAAAAATTGGAGAGCTTTCTAATAATTTATTGTTTATTTTATGTCGCACATCGAACTCTAAAACATAGGAACTATTATGTGAGGCAGGGAGATAGGGAATATCATTTATTACCTTTTCCCCTGATAAAAATTGATGTTGTCCTGCCTTCATCTCAAACTGACCACCTGTCGTCGGCAAAATTCCGGCACTACTGATTTCAATTTGAGAACCGCCCGCAGTTAAAACAATTTCCTTCGCTGCTGTAATTTCGATCTGATCTTCAGTAGAAACAACTTTGATACCTTTACGCGCATTAATATCCATCCCATCATTTTGCGCCTGTAGTTCAACTTTGCCTTTTGCGGCATAAGCTCTTAAGCCTTGTTGGGCTGCAAACAGACTCACTTTAGAAGAGGCATGACCAATAATCTTTTTCTGCGAACTTAGGTTAATACTGTCCGCTGCCTGGTGGCTAATTTGACCTTCCGCAAACAAATGAATATCCTGCTGAGTACTCAGCGCAATGGATTTTGGTGCTGTCAGAATCATGATTGCCTGTTTAAAGGCAGCTGCTTTGTCTTGATCTTGCTGTTCAATTTGCTCAATAAAGCTTTTTAGGGTCTCAAAGATTTCAAGCGGATCAGTTTGCTGGTTTTTAGCAACATCACTCAGTGCTTGGCTCATCTGCAAGCCTGATTCAAGCTGGCTTTTCGCTGGTTCAGCATCCATATGTGAACCATCTGCAGCTTGCTGTTTATGAGCCGAAATCAATAACCCTTCACCTGCACGGACTGCACCTGATTGATCAGTTCTAAGTTCAAAACCTTCACCCCGCCCTTCACTTTCCGCCTGTTCTTTCGGATGACTCAAGTTACCCAGATTGAGCTGACTGGCAGCTTGATTACTATATAACTGTATACTGATCTGGCCAGTCGTATCATCAAAACGTAGCTGGTTAAAGCCTTGCCCCTGTACTTCTTGCGAGCGAATACCACTGAGTTTTTTGGTGTCTGGTAGTTGTCCTTTTTGATCAAACTTCGTCGGAGAACGCTGGCCTTCATGAATCCGACCTACCACAAAAGGCCGATCAATATTGCCATCGAAAAAGTCGACGGCCACAATTTCACCAATGCGTGGCAAGAAACGGACCCCATAACCTATACTTGCCCACGGGGTCAGAACATCTACCCAGGCTGAATCTGTATCACTGTCATTGCTGCCTGCGCCACCATCGTGAGCATGGTCATTCGGACGAGTGAACAGAAAACGGATTTTGATCCGCCCCCATTCATCCACATAAATTTCTTCATCTTCTGGCCCGACTACCTTGGCGCGTTGCGGATAGGCCTGTGGCCGCTGCAATAAAGGCTGGTATTCAGGGACCAAGTGGATATGGCGACGTTGTAAGACTAGCTGGTTGGCCTGACGCTCACCTGCGTCCTTGAATTCTGTCATCTTCCAGCAGCTTTGCTGAATTAAAGCATGGACCTGCTCATTTAAGTCTTTAGGCAAATTATTCTGGTTATAAAATTTCTTGAAGATGATTAAAAATTCTTTATCTACTGCTGGATGCTGGTCAATTTCAGGATGCTGATCCAGCCGAAACCAGTAACCCACTTGGGCATCACGTACTGTGGATGTTGCTAAAAATTGTTTGGCCTGTGCAGCATAGAAATGCTGCAAATTTTGGTTTATTTTTTCGATTTGTGCATCTGAGGCTGGGGTTGCCTGATCTGCATGCCTGAGATCAGTGACCCATGCCGGACTGATGTTCCAGGCCTGTTGCAATGCCAGGCTGGCATTATCCTGAACCTGACTCTGCTGGTGCTTGCTTTGTACTGAACCAACGCCTTCTTCCTGATTCAAGTGGTCCGCATGCCAGCGCTGGATATGTACAGCGGTCGGCTGCAACTGTCGTTTTGCAATAATACTGGTAATGCTATCTTCTTGTTCAGTAGCACTGGAACGATGGAAACGGATCGCCCTGCGGCTTAAAGCTTGGTAGTGGCTATTATCATCAACTAATCTAAGCTTTTGCGCTGCAATCTGTGCAGATGAATGCACGACTATAAACTCAGACTCATCAATCAACCAGTTAATCCCTTCACTACGCCATAAACGGGTTAAAAAGTCATAGTCGCTTTCATTCAATTGCATAGTAAAAGGACGCACATCATAAGTTTGCTGCAAACCGGATAAATCCAGCTTGAGTGCAGCCGCAAACAATGGACTCTTACGCTGCCATTCTTTGAATAAGATTTCAGTAATCTCTCGGACACTTTTGTCCATGAACACACGACTATTACGGCGTTTATGCCATAGCGACGTTGCATCTTCTAGGATGAGTTTATAAAGCGTTAATGCGCCATCACTCTGTCCCTGAGTTGCTGCAGTAATAATTCCGGAACTGCGAAATAACTGTCTTTGATCCGTAACCTGATCTATCGCTACTTGAGTTCCAATAAATTCTTTAAGGGGAATCAAGGCATTAGTCGACACACAAATCAGCTCAATCTTTAGTCCCTGATTCAGGGCATGTTGGCCATCAATACGTTGCAGAAAAACTTCGGAATTAAGTTTTTGATGGGAAAACTGAACAAGCAAAGCACGCTTCTGTGCACTAAAACCCAATTGCTCTAATACTTGAGCGATATGATTTTTTATCATTTTTAATTGTTATAAATATTTTTACGGCATTATAGTGAATTATTTATATCCAGCCTAGGTTCATTGGTCTGGCCATGGTTCCGATTCATCACTGTAATTCTGGAAGAGGCTTGAATATCAAATTTTTTATTTTCTGAAAGTCAGGAATTTCAAGCCGATCAAGTATTCAAAAAAATAGTTTTTTTAATTTTAGGGTGTGTTGACACTTTTAGCTTAAAAAATAGCGAAGTAGTAAAATCAAATCGCCAAACCCAATTTTACTATTCGCTATGCCTCGTACCATGCTGACAGATCAACACTGGCAAAAGTTGAAAACTATTTTGCGTAATTTATCCATTCATCACAACTCAAACTTACGTAATTTTATTGAAGCTATTCTCTATAGAATTAGAACAGGCTGTCCGTGGCGAGATATTCCTTCCTATTTCGGTCAATCAAACTCTATTTTCAAACGTTTTAATCGTTGGTCAAGCAGTGGTAAGTTGCTTAGATTATTCAAATTATTAGCATCATGCCCCGATATGGAGTGGATTTTTATTGATGGCTCTCACGTACGTGCTCATCAACATTCTGCCGGTATAGCGAATCAATCCATTTACCCCAATCTCAACTTTTTAAGTGATTGAAATAAAAAGGACATAACCCTATTTTAGTTTCCACCAAGAAATTAAAGCAAAGTTATGTCCATTGAAGAATTTATCATTTTTGTCTATGTAATCATAGAAGAACTTTATCCCATTGTTGTTACTCAGCCCCTGAGAACTCGTGGTTTTCCGCCTGCTGTTACTGATGCAGAAATCATCACTATGCAAATAGTAGGTGAATTTCTTGGTTTAGATACAGACAAAAATATTTGGATGTATTTCAAAAACAATTGGTTAGAATGGTTTCCAAAATTAGGATCTTATCCCAATTTCTGTAAACATTGTGCAAACCTGTGGCATGTCAGTCAATCCATTATGGCACAGCTCATTCAGCGTTATGGTTCAGATAACATTCACTTTATTGATGGCTTCCCACTCCCTGTCTGTAGTTATACCAGAGCTAGAAAGCATAAAAACTTTAAAGAATACGCAGGTTTTAGTTATTGTGCTGCAAAACAAGAAAAATATTATGGTTTCAAAGCTCATATCGTCATTAATCTTTCAGGCATGATTTCGGGTTATACCTTTGCACCTGCTCATTGTGATGAGCGAGATGTTGCACCTGAAATTACGAATGATATTTACGGTTTACTGGGAGCAGATAAGGGCTATTTAAGACCAGAATTGAAACGATATTATGAATATCAGGGTATTGATTTACAAACACCCTTTAGAAAAAACATGATAGATTTCAGACCTAAAGAGACACTGCAAATACTGATGAAAGCCAGAAGAAAGATTGAAACAGTGATTGGTCAATTAACAGATCGCTTTCACATTCAGAAAGTGAGGGCAAAAGATCTATGGCATTTAACCCACCGCATAACTCGTAAAATTCTGTCGCATACAATTTGTGTGGTGCTAAATAAAAAGCTTGGTCATTCACCAATTCAATTCGAAAATCTTATTTTAAGTTGAGATTGGCGTTCCATTTCTAAAAGTGTAGGAGGAAACTCCTCAAAAATACATTTGATTGTTGATGCAAATGGCAATCCTGTTGATTTCATGATTACCGATGGAACCACACATGACGTCAAAGTTGCACCTGATTTAATATCAACATTAGACTTAAAAGAGACAAAAGTGGTCTGCGCAGATAAAGGCTATGATTCAGAACCACTGCGTGAACAGGTCAGAAAAACAGGGACAAAAGCGAATATACCAAAGAAAATAAATAGCCAATCGAACAATGATCATATGGACTGGTATTTATATAAAATCAGGCATTTAGTTGAAAATATGTTTTGTAGATTAAAGCAATTTAGAGGAATAGCTACTCGATATGACAAGCTCAAAAGAAATTATCAAAGTGCTGTTGCCTTAGCCTGTATATTTTTATGGCTACCTTTATAGGTTTAATTATGAACAGTAAATGTCAACAGACCCTAATCTTTCAAAAATATGGGCAAATGAATCACTCATCTACCCAAAAAAATCTTTTAACCGCCTTTTTTCACCAGATAATGGAACTCTTTATTGCCATTTTCATCCAGACGCTCTTCTTGGAGCAGTAGTTCATGGCCGAGATGCATACAGAATTTTGGAATATCCCAAGAGGTCGAATTATCCGTAGCAAAAACTTCAACTACATCACCAGCTTTAGACTTACGGATGGCTTGATGCAACATCATGACTGGCTCAGGGCAGCGTAATCCACGGGTATTCAATTGCAGGCTTGGCGTAATTTCGGCTTCAGACATCGACAGACTCAGGAATTCAAGATCAGCCTTATTTTAGCATAAAGCGGCTATGGCATTGCAGCCCACGCTTTGAGCCAGTTCACAAAACCAGACTGACCCGTAAGATCAAGTCTGCGCAGCATAATTACAATAGACAAGCGTATTTTCTGCGGTATGATAAAATCACGTTTTTTTAGATATTAAGAGTCTTTAGGAAAGATCATGCACGAGGAATCAGGCCCGTCGTGGGGTATGCGCGGCTTACGTAAATGGCTGGGAACTGCACCCGAAACTCGCGACGAACTGCTAAAATTAGTACAAGATTCACGTCGATTTTTAGAACCCGATACTGTTGCAATGCTGGAAGGCGTACTGGATCTGCCGGCCACCAAAATTCGTGAAGTCATGACGCCAAGAACGTCCATGATTAGCTTGCAGGAAGATGACCAACTTCTCGAAATTTTGCATGTTTTAGTTGAATCTGCGCATTCGCGATTCCCTGTGTTCTCATCGGATCAACCGGATAATGTAGTTGGTATTTTGCTGGCCAAAGATCTGCTTCCTTTCCTGACCGAGCCTTCTTCCAAAGTCGATATTCGTGCCTTGATGCGTCAGCCATTGTTTGTACCGGAAAGTGCGCGTTCCGACCAGGTTCTGCGTATGCTGAAAAATACCCAGACTCATATTGCGGTAGTAATTGATGAGTACGGTACAACTTCAGGCCTGGTAACCCTAGAAGATATTCTCGAAGAAATTGTGGGTGAAATTGAAGACGAACATGATATTGCTGATGAAGAAGCACAATATATTGTTCCAGACCAAGACCCGAAAACAGCCAATACATGGGTAGTACAAGCGCTGACACCAATCGAGCATTTTAACAATATGCTGGATGCCAATTTCTCCGATGATGAAGTTGAAACCATGGGCGGTTTGTTATTGCAGGAAATCGGTCTGGTAAATGATCTGGAAAGTCAGACGATTGAACTGGAAAACTGGCAATTTACCATTCTTGAGGCAGATTCACGTTCTATTCGTTTAATTCGAGCTGTGCGCCAATGAGAGCATATTTCGATAAGCTATTAAATCCAGCCCAGCAGCAAAAGCAGTTAGCCTTAATTTATCCTGTATTGATTGCCTTATTTGCCGGCGCTATTTTTAGCCTGGCTTTGGCACCTTATCATTACTGGTGGCTGGCGATTCTCTCTCCTGCCTTACTGTATGCTTGCGTCCGTGGTCGTAGTGCGAAACAGGCCTTTGGTATTGGCTGGGCTTATGGAATTGGATTGTGGTTTGTGGGTGCATTCTGGCTCTATACCTCTATTCATGTGTATGGCGATACCAGTGCTTTCCTGAGCGTAATCATGATCCTGATCATGGCGATTGTCATGGGACTGTTTACTGCGCTTCAGACTTGCATTTATCGTCGATTTTTCCCGGAAACACCTCTTACCTTCGCACCACTTTGGGTGATCTTTGAATGGGCCAAAACCTGGGTATTTACCGGTTTCCCATGGCTCTTTGCAGGTTATGCTTTTACTGAGCTCTATCTGGATGCCTACGCGCCTTTATTCGGTGTATTTGGGGTGTCCTTTGTAGTGATTGTTCTGGCCTGTGCACTGGTTGAAATCTTAAGTAAACAGGTCTTCTGGATCGTTCCTTCTGCATTCCTGTTATTGGGGGCTTGGGGTGCTGCACAACTGACTTTTGTGCAAGAAAAAAATGAAAAGCCGCTCACCGTTTCTCTGATTCAGGGCAATATCCCTCAGGACCTGAAATGGTTAACTGAATATCAGGTAAAAACCTTACTGATCTATGCAAATCTGAGCAAGACAGAATGGGGACGTGACCTGATTGTCTGGCCAGAATCTTCGATTCCGATGTTCCAGACTGATATCGAACCTTTCTTGGATGCCATGAAAGTTCAGGCAGAAAAATCTGGAACAGCTTGGGTCACAGGTATTCCGTTCTGGGATCTGGCTGAGTCACAGGAAGCAGGCACGCCAAAATATTACAATAGCATCATGGCCACTGGTGATGAGTCGAGTGGTCTTTATAAGAAGCAGCGTCTGGTGCCTTTTGGAGAATATATTCCACTCTCTGGCGCACTCAGTTGGGTACTTCCAGCTCTGCAAAACGACCCTTCGGTGAGTGGTTTCTCGCGTGGTGCGGATATCCAGAAACCATTAAATGTGAAAAACCATCCTTTAGGTGCAGCGATTTGCTATGAAGTGGCTTATCCAAACCTGACTCGTCGTAATGCCAGCCAAAGCGATTTTCTGGTGACCGTATCTAATGATGCCTGGTTTACTGGCACTGCCGGTCCACAGCAACATTTACAGATGGTACAAATGCGGGCCAAGGAAAATGGTCGCTGGTTTATTCGTGCTACCAATACTGGGGTAACTGCGTTCATCGACCACAATGGCCATATTGTGAAACGTGCACCTATGGATAAAGAAGCTATACTCCGCGGTGAGTTACCCGCCATGCAGGGTGAAACGCTTTACATGAAACTTAGCGACTGGCCAGTATTGATTTTCTCCGTATTGTTATTATTACTGGGTTGGCGCTTCCGCCCACGTAAGGTGGATATCAGCTTTAAGTCGAGAAGATAATTCTCTCAAAAGTCCCTCTTTTAAAAAGGAGGAGCTATAAAAAACCGAGGTTCATGCCTCGGTTTTTTATCTATATGTTATTAAAACTGGATCACCAGATAAGATAACATGCTCGCCAGTGACAGCATTGGAATATAGCGATAGACCTGTACAATTCCGTTTTCAAATGCAGAAGCCTGTTCCTGTTCAAACTGTACGACAGACGCTTTTAATGCTGACCAGAAGCATAGTACGAATAAGGTACTCATCATGCTAATGGCAAAAAAACCCACCATAATCTGGCTGCTGCCTTCAGTGGTCTGCCATAAATGCAAAATTCCCTGACTGGCTGGAAGAATGCTTAAAACCAAAAGAACAGATTTCAGCATCGACCAATGAAACTGGTTTATTTCATCCGATAATATTAATGCTTTCATACCATTCTCCTTTGGCTAAAAAAGGGCCATTAAGAATATTATGAGCTATTTTTTGTAAATAGAAAGTCTATATTTATTCACATTTTACGATAATTGTAATAGATAAATATGGGAATAATTCTTATTATAACTATCAAATCATCAATATTATAATAATATTATTAAATTCATCTACTTATATTATATTTTATGATTGAGAGTTATTATCACTTCACCCAATATTGAAACAACCAATCAAGTGAAGTGATATATTCAATAACCTACTAATTTATAATAATTATCAGTTAAGGTTGGTAATAAATATCAGCATCAGTTCCTTCCCCACCTACCTGTCCATCGGCACCAAAAGAGTACAAATCAAAAGCACGACCATTGGTTCCTGGAATCACGTATTGCAGGTCATTATCCCAGCTGTCTTTTGGGTAACCTCCTTTCACATAGCCACCTGGCAACCAATTCTTCGCTGTTGCTGGCTGATTTACCAGTGCATCCAGACCACCTTCTTGCATGCTTGGATATTTGCCATTGTCCAGCTTATATTGATCCAGTGAACCCGCAATACTCTGCAATTTGATGACGGTAGTATCCACTTTAGCTTTTTCACCGCGTCCCATTACATTTGGAACAATCAGCGCTGCAAGTACGCCAAGAATAACAATAACCACCATTACTTCAATCAGGGTAAAACCTGAGGCACGATGGGCACGTAACTGGCTCACACGTACGGTAGGTTCAACCGCTATAGTTGAAGGGTCTTTGGCTTGATTTGGATTCCTTTTCATTCAATATCTCTCATTCATCTTTAGAAAGTTTCAGGCACTTTCAATTCTTTGTAGACGTTACACATGTTATTTAAATCATATTATTCATATTCACGATTGGCAGCATCACTGCGATCACAATTACCAGCACAATACTGGCCATGAATACCAGCATCAGCGGCTCTAGAAGTGCGAGTAATGTCGAGATCAGCGTGGTCACTTCCCGATCCTGCATGGTCGATGCCCGTTCCAGCATACGATCCAGCTCCCCCGAGGCTTCACCACTTTTGATCATTTGTACCATCATCGGGGGGAAATAACCACTACGTTCCAGCTGGGTAGCCAGGTTCCCGCCTTCAGTGACTTTTTCAGCAGCCAGATTAACCGAATCCCGAATCACCCAGTTATTACTTACCGCTGCCCCGATACGTAAGGCATCCACCAATGGCACACCGGACTGGGTCAGAATCGATAGAGTACTGGCAAAACGGGCAGCATTAATGCCACGTGATAATTTTCCGAATAAAGGTAGTTTCAGCGTCAGGCGATCAAAAGCATAATGCCCAGCCGTTGTTCTTAAAAACCGTACCAGAAGAAAAATACCTACCGCACTCCCTATCAATAAAAATGGCCACGCGATCCGGATAAAATCGCTGGCTTTCATTAAAGTCACTGTAATCCAAGGCAAGGCATCTTTACTTTGATCAAAGGTCTTGACGATATCCGGTACTACATAGGTCATCAGACCCATCACAATTGCAAAAGACATCAAGAGCAAAATAATCGGATAGATCATCGCCCCTTGAATCTTTTTCTGCATAGCAAAACGGTTTTCGGTATAGTCAGCTAACTGATCCAAGATCAGGTCCAAGTGACCAGAACGTTCACCAGCCGCAATAGTGGCAATATACAGCTCTGGAAAACGTCCAGACTGTTGTAGCGCCTGAGCCAAGCTATGTCCTTCCAGCACTTTAGAACGTACTGACATCAGCAGATTTTGCACATGAACTTTTTCGCTCTGCTTGCCGACGGCGCGAATAGCTTCTTCCAGCGGAATTGCGGCAGCGACCAGTACCGAGAGTTGTCGGGTCATAAGAGCCAAATCATAAGCAGTAATGCTTTTTTCAAACCATTTGCGACGGTAGTGCTGGTCTTTTTTCTCAACTGGATCTACAGAGACCGGAATCAGCGCCTGATCCCGAAGCTGTTGCCGGATTTGTCGTGCTGAATCCCCCTCAAGCACGCCTTTTTGCTGCTTCCCTGAAGCGTCAAGCGCAGTAAACTGATATGCAGGCATTGTAATGCTCTAATTTTCCAAAATTTTGCTTAACGCTGTTGCGTCAGACCATCAAAATCATTCATATTCTTCAATATAAATTATCTGCTCACTCTAACATAACTGAACTTTGAGCACGACGAAATTTCATCAGGACCCACTCTGTTACTATGCCAAATTCTGTTCCCGTTACTGCCCCTGTTTATCGTGTTCGTGTTGCAGTGCCGGTGCATCTGTTTGACTGTTTTGACTATAGCTTGAGTCAGGAACAATATCAGCAGGCAGAAGTGGGTGCCCGAGTCGCGGTTTCTTTTGGCCGGCAAAATCTGGTCGGCGTAATTACTGAAAAATTACCGCTAGATGCTCCGATTGATCCCAGTTTCAAACTGAAAGCCATTACCGAGCTTTTAGATGACCGTGCCATTATCAATTCCCAAGTTTTAAGTGTATTGACCTGGTCAGCACAGTATTACCAGTTTCCCATTGGGGAAGTGATCCAGACTGCCTTGCCGACCTTATTGCGTCAGGGCAAACCTTATAACCTGCTGGCCCGAAACTGGAAATTGCTGGATCATGAGGCTGAAGCCAAAGTTCGCCGTTCCGAGAGGCAACAGGAAGCTTATCGGATTCTAAAACTGCATCCGGTGGGAACAACTGAGAATCTCTTAAATCTGGCCGGAATAGAAACAGCGACTTTAAAAGCACTCGAAAAAAAAGGGATTTGCGAATGTGTACTGGAAGCACAGGATTTTAGCCCGCAACCTGTACAACTGGCCCAGATGCCATTAACGGCCAATGCGGAACAAAAGCATGCGATTCAGCAAGTGCTGAAATACCGCAAGCGATATCAGGCCTTTTTACTCGATGGCCTGACTGGCAGTGGCAAAACTGAAGTCTATCTTCAGATCATGGAACAGGTACTCAAACAGGGCAAGCAGGTGCTGGTACTGGTGCCTGAAATCGGACTGACGCCACAAACCATTAGCCGCTTTCAATCCCGCTTCCATTGTCATATCGCCCTGCTTCACTCTGGCCTGAATGACAGTAAACGCTTACAAGCCTGGCAAGCCGCTGAAACCGGTAAAGCGTCCATTGTACTTGGCACCCGTTCTGCGATTTATACACCGATGCCGAATCTAGGCCTGATCATTCTGGATGAAGAGCATGACCTGTCTTTTAAACAGCAGGAAGGCTTTCGCTATCATGCCCGTGATGTGGCATTGTACCGGGGACATTTACAGCAATGTCCAGTACTCTTGGGTTCGGCAACACCCAGCATTGACAGTTATGCACTGGTGCAGCAAGGTAAAATGCAGGTACTGGAACTGAATCAACGCGCGGGTACAGCGCTAATGCCGAAAATCCATATTCTGGATTTAAAAGTAGCGCCAAAGCAGCATGGCATCAGCCTGCATCTGATTGAAGAAATCAAAAAGCGCCTGGCTAAAAAAGAACAGGTACTCATTTTCCTGAATCGTCGTGGTTATGCGCCCGTACTGATTTGTGGCAGTTGTGGCTGGCAGGCGCAGTGTCCGAACTGTGATGCCAATTTCACTGTACACCGGCAACCTTATCAGCATCTGCATTGTCATCATTGTGGCACCATTCATCGTATGCCTGAACAGTGTCCGCAATGCCAGCATCAGGAGTTGGCCACTTTAGGCATGGGGACTGGAAAAGTTGAAGAACATCTGAATGAGCTTTTTCCAGATTTTGAAGTGATCCGGGTCGATCGTGACTCAACCAGCCGGGTCGGTAGTTGGCAAAAGATCTATGACAAGATTCAGAAAAGTGAGCCTGCGATTCTGCTCGGCACGCAGATGCTCGCCAAAGGCCATCATTTTCCTTATGTCACGCTGGTTGCAATTCTGGATATCGATTCTGGTCTTCTCAGTGTCGATTTCCGGGCCACAGAACGTATAGCACAATTGATCATACAGGTCGCAGGTCGTGCAGGACGTGGGGAACATAAAGGGGATGTATATTTACAGACCCTAAGACCTGATCATGCGCTGCTGAATACCTTAGTCACTGAAAATTACCGTGCCTTTGCCAAGCAGACTTTGACCGAACGGCAAATCGCCCAGATGCCTCCTTTTCGTTATGCCGTGCTGATTCGCTGTGAATCCAAAGATCAGGTACAAAATACCGAATTCTTACAGAAACATGCTGCTCTGCTCAGGCAATATCCCGATCTGGTGCTGGACATCTGGGGTCCTATTCCTGCTCCGATGGAACGCAAGGCCGGACGCTATCAATCCCATATGGTGCTATTGTCCGCAGACCGTGCCCGTTTGCATTATTATGTCCGTAGCTGGTGGCAAAACCTGTTACAAGATAAGCCATCCAATATGAAGCTGACACTGGATATCGATCCACAAGAACTCAGCTAAAAATATTGAGCCCATCTTCATTTGAGAAAGGCTCAACTTTAAGACTGGATGAAAATAAAATTTAAGGCGGAAAAATGTCGATACTGTTACAAATAGCGCTGGTTCTGGTGATTGCACTATTAATGGTGCCACTGAGCTATAAACTCAGACTGCCAACAGTGCTGGGCTATTTACTGACAGGTTTAATCATTGGGCCGAGTGCCTTAGCACTGATCTCTGCTCCTGAGGTGATGCAGACTTTTATTCAAATCAGCCTGTTGGCCCTAATGTTCTGGATTGGTCTACAACTCAGACCACAACGAATTCTTCAGCTTAGACAATCCCTGTGGTTTATGGCCATTTTACAGGTACTGAGCACGACCCTGATTTTTGGCCTGCTGGCCTGGTTCTTTCTCGATCATAATCTGGTTTCCAGTATTGTTATCGGACTGGCAGGCAGCCTCTCTGCCATGACGTTGGTCACGCAGTTTTTAAACAATCAGCAACAACTGGCGACCAGTTATGGTCAATCCGCTTATGCCAACACCCTGATTCATGCACTGATTGCAATTCCTGTCATTGCAGCAATTCCGCTCTTTGCAGGCGTCAGTTCAACAGAACATGGCATAGCTTATTTTGCTGCCATGATGGCTACCTTTACTGGCTTATTTCTATGTAACCGCTATTTCATGCAGCCGCTTTATCGCTGGATTGCCAAAAGTGGTCGTCATGAATTGCACAGCATTGTTGCTATTGTCATTTTCCTGGGCTTACTAGTCCTGATGGATACGCTGGGACTGAATCTGTACCTGGCGGCATTATTTTCCGGTATGTTACTAGCAGATTCTGATTTCCGGATTTCGATTGAAAAGAGTCTGCAGCCTTTTAGTGGATTATTGATTGGGCTAGCCTTCATCAGTCTGGGCATGTCATTGCAGTTTGCCGATGTACTAACGCAACCTGGATTGATTATTGCTGGAACACTTTCGCTGATCCTGATTAAATTTGCGATTACCTTAGGATTGGCACGTTATTATCAGCATAGTTGGCGCAACAGTACGCTACTGGCTGCCAGTGTGGCACAAAGTGGTGAGTTCGCTTTTCTGGCACTCATCATTGCACTTTCACAGCAGATCATTACTCCCGCCCTGCTCTCCCCATTGATGTGGATGGCAAGTTTATCCATGCTACTCACACCGGCATTTTACTGGTTATTGCATGACCAGATTCTGCCACGATTGGATCGGCAAAATCATTTGGCAGCGACCTTTGACATTGAAAGCCTTCCACCAAATACTGCACCAATTTTATTAATCGGTTTTGGCCGTTTTGGCCAGATTATTGCCCGTATTTTGCTGCAACAACAGCAAAAATTCAGTGTAATGGACAGCAATATCGAAGCAACTGAATTGCTGACCTCTTACGGTATTACCTTCTATCAGGCCAATGCGACTGAGCCAGAGGCTTTAGCTCAGGCACATCTGGATACGGTTCAGCATGCGATTGTCGCCATTGATGATATTGAAGATTCACTGCTGACCGTCCGACATCTGCGATTAAATTATCCTGATATGTCTTTATGGGTACGGGCACGTGACCGGCATCATGTCCATTTACTTCAGGAGCTGGGCGTGGAACGAATCTGGCGAGAAACCTATGCTTCTGCACTAGAACTAAGTCAGGGTCTGCTAGGTCAGCTGAGTGGGTTGTCTGAAGAACAGGTGCAACAAAAGATCCATGAGTTTCATACTCACGATGAAAACCTGCTCAATAGTCAATTTCATCCGGATACGGAGAGCCCGTTTAATTCCGCAGGCTCAAGGAGTACACTGGCAGAACTGGAGCATCTTTTTGCTCAGGATCAGCTAAAAAAAGTATCGGAACAGGATACGGACACGTAACAGGACAACAACGCTTCAGGAATTGATGTCATAAGAGATGATCTGGCATAACTTGTGTTTTACAATAATGCCACCATTAAAGCAGGGTTATGGAGAATTTTATGTCTGATTTACGCCAACGCTTTTTTATTGAAGATAGCCCTGTTCGTGGTGAAGTGGTGCATCTTGAAGAAGCTTTACAAACAATTTTGGCCCAGCGTGATTATGCGCCTGCAGTAAAAATCCTGTTAGGTGAAATGCTGAGTGCCACTGCACTATTGGCCAGTACCCTGAAAATTAAAGGGCGTATCAGCCTGCAAATTCAGGCTTCAGGCACATTTAAATGGGCAATGGCTGAATGTAACCATCGCGGTGAAGTACGTGCACTGGCGGATTATGAAGAAGATCCGCATTTTCAGGCAGCAGAAGATAGCAGCACAGTTTTAAAATCACTGACTAATCCAGTGCTGTTTATCAATATCGAGCCTGAATTTGGTGAGCGTTATCAAGGTATTGTTCCGCTTGATCAGGAAAATTTGGCTGGCTGTCTGATGCAATATTATGACCTGTCTGCCCAGATTCCGACACGTATCGTGCTGGCCAGTGACAACAACCGTGCAGGTGGTTTGCTGATTCAATTGCTACCGCGTAACAGTGAAGAAGAACAACGCCGTGTCGATGAAGACTTATGGCCACGTCTGACTATGCTGACTGAAACATTAAAAACAGAAGAACTGGTCACTCTGGAGGCCAATGAAATTCTCTATCGTTTATATAACGAAGAAGAAGTGCGCTTACCAGAAGTAGAACATTTACAGTTTGGCTGTACCTGTTCTAAAGAACGTTGTGCGATTGCCTTACAGCAGATTGGTGTAGAATCGGTTCGTGAAACTTTAGAATTCCAGAATCCAATTGAGATGGACTGTCAGTTCTGTAATAGCCGTTATATTTTTACGGCTGAAGAAGCTTTGAGCCTGTTTGGCGAACACCTCAGTTAATAACAGCCCCTGTTCGACTCAAAAAAGCACTCAATATTGAGTGCTTTTTTCATTTTATATTTTCATAAAATATTGACCAAAATTTCTCATAAAAAAGACAAATGTACTTAATTTCAAGCTTGCCCCATGATTAAAATTTGCACACCGATAGAATCAGAAGATCAACGGTATTTTCAAAGTAAAAAAAATCAAAAAAATAAGTGGAATATTTTAAATGAAATTTCGATATTTAATGGGTGTGATGTTATGTGCTGTGCAGAGCTTCAGCTATGCAGCCGAAATCACGGGCACATGGAAAGCCATTGATGACAAAACGGGCTATGCGCGTGCTGATGTTGAAATCAGTAAACTCAATGATGGTACCTACCAAGGTAAAGTCATTCGTATTCATGCCATTCCAAATCGTCCTGCACATACCCATTGCTCTAAATGTAAGGAGGCACTGAAAGATGTACCTATTCTGGGTCTCTCTGTCTTATCAGGTCTAAAGCCAAATCCAGAAAAGAAAAATGAATTCGTTAATGGTTCAATTCTCGATCCACTAACCGGCAATGTCTATAAAAGCAAGGCAACGCTGAATTCCCGAGGCAATGTGCTGACGCTTCGTGGCTATGTAGGTACACCCATGCTCGGACGTACAGTGTCCTGGGTGAAAGTCAAATAAACCTCATTTTTTTATAAATTCTCATCTGTAAGCTGTCTGACCAGATCAAAGGCTTGGACAGCTTAAAATCATTATCTTTATTCCATTCCTTATCACGAAAATATTCCCCCCTCTCATTAGGATGAATGAACGTAATTTTTAACTCATATTCATTTTTCTTAATTTAATGTGATGATTGACTGGTATTTAGTGTATTTTTCACGTTATATTAATCCCATAATTTTTTTATGACTTTAAGAAATTAAATATATTTTCAATAACATGGGGTAATGTGGCAATGAGATTCAAACTGCTTTGTTCTATCATTCTTACAGCAGCAAGCACCATCAGTCTATCTGCTTTCGCCAACAGTGACCCATTACTTGGCCACTGGAAAACCATTGATGACCGTACCGGTTATTCCTTGGCAGATGTGGTAATTAGTAAGGATGCCCAGAACCGCTATATTGCCAAAATTGTGTATGTTCGTGAGATTCCTGGGGCAGCTCGACAGCAGACTTGCACTCTATGCAAAGGCGCATTGAAAGATCAGCCTCTCATTGGACTGACGATGCTCAAGGGATTGAGTAGTCATCCCGACCATAGCAATGAATTTATCAACGGCACTCTGCTCGACCCGGCTTCTGGTCAGCTTTATCAGGCCCGTGCCCGCCTGAAAAATAATGGCAGGCATCTCGCCATTCATAGCCGCGCTGAAGGTGCAACGGTCGGACGCAATATGACCTGGATTAAAAACTAGTTTCGAATTCAGACTATTAAGAAAAAAAGCTCCTAAGGAGCTTTTTTATTTTTATCTCATGTGATAATTCACATGTATTCATTAATTTTATGCCAATCTCATCACAATTTATACTATTGATTTTGTTACAATTTATAAATAAATTAGAGTAATAAGTCTAATATGAATAATCATTGATCAACAGGCATGTTATGAAGAAAATTTTAAGTCGCTTAATGATGGGGATCACATTGGCAACAGTAGCAGGTTTAAGCCTTGCTTCTGAAGATCCACTACTGGGGAAATGGAAGACTATCGATGATCAATCCGGTTATTCTCGTGCTGATGTCGAAATCCGCAAAAAACCAGATGGTAGCTATGAGGGAATTATCGTAGAAACCCGCAGCCTGCCAGGTGCAGAAAAACTGGGAATCTGTAGCAAATGTCCAGGACAGCTTAAGAATAAACCATTTATTGGCTTGCCATTTATCTGGGATTTTAAGGCAGACCCAAAAAAACCTCGCGAATTCCATGATGGCAAGGTACTTGATCCAATCAGCGGTAAAGTTTACAAAGGTAAAGCACGTTTAAGCGCTAATGGCAAACGCCTGACCCTGCGTGGTTATGTAGGCGTTTCGGTTATCGGACGCAGTGTTACCTGGATAAAATACTAATTTTTTTCAGTTTTCCATGCCCCTGTTTCAGGGGCTTTTTTAATGGTTATGATTTGAAACAATTAAGTACAAATAAAAACTGTTTCCCTTAGCCCAAACTCATAATAATGAATCGAAGACGGTTATTTTTTATTCACACAATGATCTATCTTCAGCTGCAATTCAATCTGCTACGGACTCTGGAACAGAGTATCCATGCAACATGTATTCCTCAATTGATAGGCATGGGTAAATGTGTGTTGCAAACAACGGATGGTTTGCAAATGACAGATAAAACTATAAAAACAGATGCCCGCCTAGATCTTTGTTTCCCTGCTCAGACTGAGCTGTTCAGGTTCAAGCAGGATTTCCATAGGATAAGAGTTCCTCTTCTAGGTAGGATGCTGGTTCAAATAGCATCCCATACCGTTAGGGCACAGCGCAGCGGCCATAAAATATTATGGCATTCCCCTACTTCAGGACGACCTTCCTTTCTGAATGTCTCAAGCCTGGCTGTTTAAGGAGTAGAGCTATGACTACAATTCAATATAGAGAAAACTTTTCCAACGGTTATATCCCCTCTGAAATCATGGATGATCGTACCTTTGATTTGTTCCACTTTTCTGAAGCATGTGGCCAAAGTCCGGAATGGGTGATGCAACTCATTGAACATGGAATTTTGCCGAACCGTTCTAAAACGCATCCTGGTACCTTCCTCGGGGAAGATATTACTCGAGCACAACGGGCTTACCGTTTGCAGCGTGATTTTGATGCTTCCTTTAGTGCCGTTGCCATGATGCTGGATCTCATTGATGAAGTGCAGGAATTACGTCGCGAGGTGAAACATCTGCATTTCAAGTAATGTCTTTTAATGTCCGGTCTGCTTGAGTTAAATCAATGCGGACTAGGGCATATTTTGCTTTTTTCTTTTATTTTTTGAGTGATAAATATCCCTATGAAAACCAAAGACTGCAATAAAAAGATCAAATATATGTTCCCAGAATACCGTGATTTAATTGTGCAATTACGTGAGGAAAATCCGTACTTTGCCCGACTGTTTGAGGAACATAGTGAATTGGACAAACAGATTAGCCAGCTTGAACTCGATCCAGTCAATCATATCAATGATGATATCGATGCGATTAAACGCAAAAAACTGAAATTAAAAGACGAGATTTATCGCATGTTAAAAAATTCTGAAGCCGATCCGCTTACCTGAATGAGAACAGCTTTCTCAACCAAGAGTGTTTCAATACAAGGCTTAATCATCCGTTTTACTTAAAATGTGATTATTAAATGATCTTGGCTCTTAAATAAAGAATCTGTCCAAATAAAAAAGCCCGCATGATGCGGGCTTTTTCAGACTTAAAAAGTCATCGAATTATGCTTGTTCGATGTCTTTCATTGTCAATTTAATACGACCACGGTTATCAACGTCAGCAACTTGTACTTTCACTTCCTGACCTTCTTTCAATACGTCAGCCACGTTGGCAATACGTTCGTTAGAGATTTGAGAAATGTGAAGCAGACCGTCAGTACCCGGCAGAATGTTCACGAACGCACCGAATTCAACGATACGAATCACTTTACCTGTGTAGATGGTACCTGGCTCAACTTCAGCAGTCAGCGCTTGGATTTTTGCAATCGCAGCTTGTGCAGCAGCTTTAGTTTCACCAAATACGCGTACTGTACCGTTATCTTCGATGTCAATCGCAGCTTTAGTTTCTTCAGTGATTTGACGAATCGTTGCACCACCTTTACCAATCACGTCACGGATCTTGTCAGGGTTGATGTTGATCACTTGGAAAGTTGGTGCGTGCATAGAAATTTCTGGACGAGCACGTGAAATCACTTGGTTCATTGCATTCAGGATGTGCATACGACCTGCATAAGCCTGGTTCAATGCAACTTCCATGATCTCTTCGGTAATACCTTCAATCTTGATGTCCATTTGTAGCGCAGTAATACCGTTAGCAGAACCCGCTACTTTAAAGTCCATATCACCAAGATGGTCTTCGTCACCCAGGATGTCAGAAAGAACTGCGAAACGTTCGCCTTCTTTCACCAGACCCATTGCAATACCCGCAACTGGTGCTTTAAGTGGAACACCGGCATCCATCAATGATAGAGAAGCACCACATACAGACGCCATTGAAGATGAACCATTAGATTCAGTGATGTCAGATACGATACGGATCACGTACGGGAAGCGGTCAGCTGCTGGAAGCACGGCTTGAACACCACGACGAGCTAGACGGCCGTGACCGATTTCACGACGTTTAGGACCAGATTCACGACCTGTTTCACCTACAGAGTATGCAGGGAAGTTGTAGTGAAGCATGAAGTTATCAGTTTTGGTACCAGCCAGGGTATCTACCATCAACGCATCACGAGTATTACCCAGAGTAGTAGTGACCAATGCCTGAGTTTCACCACGTGTGAATAATGCAGAACCATGAGCACGCTCTAATACGCCAACCTGTACATCAAGGGCACGAACAGTTTTAGTATCACGACCGTCAATACGTGGTTTACCAGACAGGATGTTGTCACGTACGGTACGGTATTTAAGATCTTCAAATAATTCGTTTACGTCATCAGCAAGACCAGTTTCGTCGCCTTCTGGAACGAACTGAGCTAGCGCTTCTGCTTGAAGTGCATCAAGTGCTGCATAACGGTCTTGTTTCACCGCAACGGTATATGCTTCAGAGATTTTCGCTTCGAATGCTTCTTTCAGTTTTGCACGAAGGTCTTCGTTTTTCTCAGGTGCAACCCAAGTTGATTCTTTCGCACCAGCTGCAGTCGCGAATTCTTTGATTGCTTGGATCGCGATTTGCATTTCATCATGACCGAACAATACTGCACCCAGCATTTGGTCTTCTGAAAGTTCTTTCGCTTCCGATTCAACCATCAGTACTGCAGATTCCGTACCTGCAACGACAAGATCAAGATCACTTTCTTTCAATTGTTCAAAGCTTGGGTTTAGAACGTATTCACCGTTGATCAGACCCACACGTGCCGCACCGATTGGACCACGGAATGGTGTACCTGCAATCGCAAGTGCTGCAGAAGTACCCAGCATTGCTGCAATGTCAGCTTCCATAGTCTTGTCAGAAGACACAACAGTCGCAGTCACCTGGATTTCGTTATAGTAACCTTCTGGGAACAATGGACGAATTGGACGGTCGATCAGACGTGAAATCAGCGTTTCAGCTTCAGATGCACGGCCTTCACGTTTACCGTAACCACCAGGAATACGGCCAGCTGCGTATTGTTTTTCTTGATAATTAACAGTCAGCGGGAAAAAGTCTTGACCTGCTTTAGCAGTGGGTTGAGCAACAACAGCAACTAATACAGTTACGCCGCCCATGGTAATCAATACGGTATTGGCTTGACGCGCAACACGACCTGTTTCTAGGACAACCTGATGTTGGCCAAATTGGAATTCTTTACGAACAATATTAAACATCGACATGTTTTATTTTTTCCTGATTTTATTCTAGTGGAGACCCCTAAGGTTTGGCATTCACATCCAAATGGACGGGTAAATGACAAAGCTTAGAAGCCGACCTCACCAGAAATAAACACTATTTTTAAACACAAAGAAGGAGCGAACATTCGCCCCTTCCCCTGATCTAGCCAAAGGCTAAACCGACTTTAGTTTTCAGTAATAAAGCACAAGGCATGCAATAAACCCGAAAATAAAGTTTAAATCGAATTAACGACGTAAACCTAAAGCACCGATCAATGCAACATAACGACCGTGGTCTTTACCATTTAGGTAGTCAAGAAGCTTACGACGTTGGTTAACCATACGGATCAGACCGCGACGGCTATGGTGGTCGTGTTTGTGCTCTTTGAAGTGACCTTGTAAGTCATTGATTTGAGCAGTTAAAAGAGCTACTTGAACTTCTGGTGAACCAGTGTCGTTTTCAGCGCGAGCAAATTTAGCAATGATCTCTGCGCGATCTGCGTTTGTTAAAGCCATTCGATTTCTCCGAGATGCTTATATATCTTGATAAAAATCAAAGTAATGAGAATTCAATACATTGACTGCCGTGCATCACTACAGCAAGTTGCATATTTTAAGGGAAATTGCGTCAGATTGCAAAAATAGATCATGAATTTTGATGGTATTGGCTGCCAAGCTGCCTTGGCTTATTTACTGATATGAATAAATTCCATATGGTTCAATTTACACATAATTTCAGGAATTGGACTTGATCTGGCTTATGAGTAGCTGTTTAGATAACTGCAGAAATTAACTGATCTTTTTATATTTAAAATATTTCTGATCGCGCTTAGAAATAAATGATAAAAAAAAGCCCGAGTAAACTCGGGCTTTTTCGCGCTGTAGTTTCTTCTATTATCATTTTTTATTTATTGTTTTTTTAGTGCGTTTTACGCTTTATTATTTTCAAATCTTCCTGACTAAAAATAACTTCCTTGTGTGGTAGATTTTGCCATATTGTCGAAATGCTCATAGAGGCATTTATCCTCACTCGCTGTAAGCCATTGCGTACAAAATTATCATCGAAATTTGCAAAATGTTACACTTATATATCTTTTAATTACGCTATTTACTTAAATTTACTTATTCTGCCAATTTTATCGTTCTATAAGATTACGGCAAAATTCCATTAACGGCAGATATAAAAAAGCCTTGTAGTCTCTCCCAAAACTACAAGGCTTAGCGGCTGTAAGTTTCCTCTTTCACTTACTTCACTGTAAGTTCGCTGTCTGGTGACATTCTTGTTCTTATTATGCGATTTATACCCAACTTTCCGTGTTGAGTTCTTTTGTGTGACCAATCTTCTCAAAAACCGATTAAAAGCTCCATGCGCCAATTTCCTGAATCCATGTAAGCATTTACCTACAAAAGTTATTTATTTTTTGCCAATACATTGTTACATTGTTCAAGTATTTTTTCGCTTAAACCACTTATTCGTGTGGTTCTTACACATAGCGCTTGTGTAAACGCATCACGATCTACCAGCAAGCTCACGACTTTTTTAGCTCGAGTAATCGCTGTATAAATCAGTTCCTTACTCAGTAAATTTTTGGCTTGTTGATCAAGTACTACAGCCGTATGAGTAAATTCTGAACCTTGCGATTTATGAATCGTCAAAGCAAAAGCTGTTTCTATACTTTTTGGCAGGCGTGTCGCCAGCACCCATTTTTCCAGACTCGGGAAATATACTTCAAATTGTGATTGTCCTTCTTGTTCTCTCCAGAAACAGATTCCAATATCACCATTGGACAGACCCAGCTGATAATCGTTATAAGTCATCATCACTGGTCGGCCGGTATACCAGTCGCCCTGTTTTAACTTGCCTACACTGGCCAGAAAACGCTGTTCAATCTGCTGATTGATTTTATTCAAACCCAGATCACCATGCCGGATTGCGGTGAGAATCCGGTAATGATCAAAGTGCTGAATTGCCTGCTGCACATATTGCTCGAAATCAGTCTGATCCTGAGCCTGTTTGATCGCGTCCGCATAAGCCTGATAGCCATACATCAGTTGATCATAATATGGGTCTAATTGGAGACCTGTAGTTGGGTTTATTTCTGGCAGATATTGCAGTTGCAGCTGGTCAATCTCTACCTGGTCCAGTGCAATTACTTGCAGCTCACTCGCAGCAACCACTTGCTGTTCAAACTGGTTTAAAACTGATGCTGGAACATGCTCCTGCTGGATAAAGTGTGCCATCGCACCAATTCGGGCGCCTGAGGCAAAACGGCGCGTCGTGATTAAATTGACCCAGTTATCTGCCAGAACAGAAGTCTGCTGCAAGTCTGCCAGTACAGTGCCGACATCCACCGAGGCCAGTTGGTCTGCATCGCCTAACAGAATTAAGCGGGCTGAATCTGGCACTGCAGCAAGGAGCATCTGTGACAGGCTTAAGTCCAGCATGGATGCTTCATCGACCACGATCACATCATAAGGCAAAGGCTGCTTGGCATGAAACCGGGGGCGTCCCAACCGCCCCAAGCCCAGTAAGCGGTGCAAAGTAACAGGTTGAACCTGCTTTAAAGTCTCCAGCTCAAAAGCTTGTAATTTTTCACTATGTAAAGCTTTCTGCAAGGCTTCCTGCATCCGCTGCGCCGCTTTACCCGTCGGAGCGGCCATCGCAATCCGGATATTGGGTAAGGCTTCATGCAGTACCGCAATCATATGTGCCAAGGTATAGGTTTTACCTGTTCCTGGCCCACCAGTAATAATATTCAGTCCCTGCTTAGCGACCATTTCCAGCGCTTGCTTTTGCTGTGGATCTGTCAGGAGGTTATGATCACGCTCACTTAAATTTACTGGCGTGATGGCTTGTGACTTGATCCGGGCGATCTGGGTGGCGACCGCCTGCTCCAGCTGCCAGTAGCGGTATAAATACAATTGCTGGTTTTCAAAAATAAAGGGTGCAATACCCTGAGCCTGCTGACTCCGATCCAGCACCAGATGATGCAATAGAGCTGTTTGCTCGGCACTGGCCGGAATACAACTATTGCCCTCCTGCATCGCCTCAAGGAGCTGCTGAATCAGCAATTTTGCGGCAGCATCAAAAGTCGCCGAACTGAATGGTGGCTGACATAGATAGTCAATCCAGGCCATTAAATGGGCTGATTGCTGAGACACGTGAATTTGCTCATTTTCCACACAGTTATCCTCAAAGTTATCCACAGGATAATCTTCTGTTTAAACTCTTAAAATTTTATAAATCATCAAAATTATGCTGATTTTTTCTGCTCAAAATAGCCCAGAATTTCATCCAGTTTTAGAATAAATTCCAGACTAGACTGCCAGTGATAAGCGCCTTGTTCAGCCTGACCATTCATACCGCGCAGATACAGATAAGTCGCTCCACCTAGATGCTGCTGCATGTCATATCCCTGCATGTTCACGCTTAGATAACGATGCAGTGCCACCAGATATAATGCCGCTTGCAGCCAGTAACTGGAGTGAGTCATATTCTGCTGGATGGCTTCGGCCGTGTAATGCTGCTGATCCGGCCCGAGAAAATTGCTTTTATAATCGGCAATATGATAGCGCTGGCCATCAAAATAAACCAAATCGATAGACCCGGTCAGATAGCGTGCTGATTTTGCCTCATTAAAATCAGGCATGAGAATATCATGCTCGGCAAACAGTTGCTGGATCTGACGAATCTGTAACGGCGCATCGGTTAAAGACAGATAAAACGGGAATTCAGACAAATAAGTACCTTGCTGCAACTGCTCCAGGCTGAACTCTGCCTGTAGGGGTGCAGCCAGAATTTCTTTGAGCCAGTCATGAACCCGATTGAGCAGAAGATCTTCAATCATCTCATCAATGAAATGATCGAATGCCTGCTGAAAAACGGTTTCTACATCCAGTTGTGCTGCTGTCTCAGCAGGCGTCATCTGCGCCATTTCCTGTTCGAAAAACTGGATAAAAGGCTCATCATCAAGTTCTGTAACATAGCGTTGAAACTGCCCTAAGAAGTTCAACCATTCAGAGTGATCGAATGTTTGAGCGGAACGGAAAAACTGCTGCCATTCCTGACGATAAGCTTCACTCTGATCATGCAGGCGAATTCCGGTCAGGATTTTATAATTCAGGCTGGAGAGTACTTTTTGCATACTCTGCTGCAATTTCTCCGGCTGCATTTGACCTTGACGGGCCACCTGACTGAACAGGGTCTGTAAATTCACACAGGCCGTCTGATAGCCCGGAGTAAATGCTTGCTGTAACAATGGACGAACATGAAAGGCCTGATGAAATTTCTCTTTCAGTTCTTGCCAGATTTGTGGTGCCGTATTTTTAAAACGGCGACGGATTTCCAGATTCCAGTAACTGCGATCCTGAAAATCGATATGCTCAAAAATACTGTGCAGGAAAGTTCCCGCCACCGTGCCTTTTGGAAAATTTAGCTTGATCCAGTCCAGTGGTTGACTGGCTACCTGCTGTTCTAGTTCCAGCAGATTCATTTCATCTGCGGCACTGTCTGGACGTTCAGAAGCGATGACCAGATCATCCTGCAATATTGCCTGATGCGGGAGATGCTTTGACAGTGCAGTAAAACTGGTTTTGGTCCGCGGATAGAACTGTCGCTCCGGTAAAGGATGAGCCTGCATCTGTAACGGTGCTTCTGTCTGTTTTGCCACAATTCTAGGCGGCTCAGAAGCCAGAGGTGGTTCAAGCAGACTTAAGGCATGCTGAAAGACCGCCTCACCTTGTCCACGCCAGAACGCCAGACCTGAATCCGCTTGTCCGCTCTGATCTTGCAGCATGGCATAAACCCGGTGACTGGCCCGGGTCAGTGCCACATACCAAAGCCGGTGATTTTCTGCGGCATTCCGAGCCGCATTTTGCAAAATCGCCTGCTCATGCAAGTCCTTATGGTTAACCGCAATCACCCGGGATTGTTCCAGTACATTTTCCGCGGCTGACAGGGAAAAGTTCAGATTCCCCTTATTTACATCAAAAGGTGCATCGGCACCCAACAGGAACACCACTTTGAATTCTAGGCCTTTGGAAGCATGGATGGTTAAGAGCTGTACCCCATGATCGCCAGAGAGTTTGCGTTCTTTTTCGTTGTCCTTGCCTGAAGGTGATTGCAACTGACGCAGATACCAGTGATACAGCTTTTGAGCACCCTGATAATATTCGCTTTGCTGGCACAGAATTTCGGTCAGGTGACGTAAATTTACTACTACCCGTTCATTGTCCAGACTCTGGCCTGCAACCAGATTGGTCCAGACCTGAAACAGGTTTAAGGCATAATTCCAGGCCGTCAGAAACCCTTTTTCAAACCATATTTCCCGGATGGCGTCAAAGTCGGCAATATAGCGGCTCAGACCTTCGCTCTGCTCTTGCAGTTCAATTAGCTTTTTCAGGTTAAAACCCAATAAACGGGTCAATAAGGCACGTTTGACTTTGGCCTCGTTAAAAGGCTCCATGATCGCGGTCAGAACAGCTGCAACATCCTGAGCCACTGGGCTGGCAAAGACGCTCTGCTTGGATTCCTTATAACAGGGAATCCCCATGCGTTGCAGACGCTGCTTGACCTGTTCCAGCGTATAATGACCAAAACTGAGGACTGCAATATCATCCGCTTTTAAGTGCTGAACGTTGTCACCTTGCTGAAAATATAGCTGCTGCTGTTCAGACTGATTTAATAACTGGCGAATTTTCCAGACCACCTGATCGGCTTCAACGTCCTGCTCACTGAGCTGAATCCAGCGTAGTGGATACGGATTACTCAGCGTTTTATCGATTAAATCCGGATGTGGCCGGCTTCCCGCCTGAATCAGGGTGTAATGCACCTGTTCACCAAAATCCATCTGGCGTTGAAACAGCGCGTCCACCACCTCGACCAGAGGCTTTACCGAGCGATGGTTCTGGATCAGAGTGTATTCACGGCCCTGCTTTTGCCGCACGTCGGCACGCGCCTTGTTATAGGTCAGCATGTCGCCGCCACGGAAACCGTAAATCGCCTGCTTCGGGTCCCCGACCATGATCATACAGCCGGCTTTGACCCGATTCGGATCACGCCAGATTTTAGCCAGCAGATCATCCTGATCCTGATTAGTATCCTGAAACTCATCCACCAGAATCAGTGGATAACGCGCCTGTACAAACTGGGCAAAACGCTGACCTTGCTGTCCCTGTAAAGCTTCAGCAAGAGTACGGATTTGTTGAGAAAATGTGGTTTCGCCCTGTTTTTGCAAGGTTTGCGGCAGACGGTTCTGCACACTGCGAATAATATGATATTCAAGATAGGTGGTCAGCTGCTTCAGCTGGGCATCCATCTTCTCTTTGACTTCGCACAATCCATCAATGGCTTGAATCAGATTATTATGTAGAATCTGCTGCTGCTCTGCTTCCGGACAGCTTTTGTTAAACACTTGTGTCGTCGGCTGAAAATCGGTTTTTTTACGACGCAAATAACATAGGTTCAATAAGATCGCATGCAGTTCTGGATCAAAAAAGCTCATCACACCTTTAGTTTTCAGTGCCGCCATCCAGGTCATAAAGTTTTCACAAACGTCACTTAATCTGGTGAAAAAACTCTTATGAAAATACTTCGGAGAATTCTGGCAATACTCCCGAATGATCTCAATTTCATGTTCATGTACATCGAACAGGCGTTGGATGCAGTGCTCTAGTTCAGCCAGATCCCATTCGACTTTTTCTACCTTCTGAAAGTATTGCACACGGAAATTTAGAGCATCACGGACCAGCCCGGTATAGTGCTCCACTGGTTTTAACAGGTTTTGCAGATACAGATGATTGACCATATATTGCGGCTGCTGCTGGATCCATTCCCGCAGTACATCATGAATCAGCTGCTGGATATACAGGTCCTGATCTTCAGTCAGTTCAGCCCGTTCAATCCTGCCGCTTTCAAAAGCAAATTCACGCAATAATTTTTGACTAAAGCTGTCTAGTGTTCCAACAAACAGCTCATCCAACTGGTTCAGAACCAGACGTAAACGGCGCCGGGCGTAATCCATGCGTGAGCCATAATCTTTCAACACCTGCTGGAACAGCGGATCCGATTCAGCCTGGATTTTGGCGGTGATTTCGACTGAATTCAGCTCCTGATGACGCTGAATGAAGGCCAACGTTTCCTCGACTCTGAGACGTACCCGGTTTTTCAGTTCAGCTGTAGCCTTACGGGTAAAGGTAGTGGCAATGACCTGATGCGGATAATACTGATCCAGAAAAATCCGTACCATCAAACTGGATAAGGTATAAGTTTTACCAGTCCCCGCTGAGGCTTCAATCCAGTGCAGGCCGCTAAAGCGCATGTCCTGAATCGGATTGGTTGAAATCTTTTTGTTCTGGTTGGGTAACATGGTCATTATTCTTTTATCCATTCCAGATATTCATGAATCGGTGCATATAACGCATGGGCAAAGTCATGGCAGCAGCGTTGCAAGGCCAGATCCGGGTCCTGATCCTGCAAAATAAACTGCCAGTCCTGATGTAGCTGACTAGATTCATCTGAGGTCAATGGCTTGGCTTCTTTAGGGTGGTAACTATTATTCCAAGCCTTTAGCAGTTCCTGCATCTCGGCAATGGTGATCTGCCCCTGTTCATTTTCGGTCCATTCCCAGGCCTTTTTCATCAGCAATTCGGCTGGTAATACCAGCGGCTGGGTCTGTCCGACTTCCCAAGCGTTCAACCAAGCCTGTAAATGATGACGTGCCTGACTAGAACGCAGTCCAGAAAATTTCAGGGTTTTATTACTAAAAATGACAATCCGCTCCAGCTGTGGCGACAACTCGTCATTATTCAGATAGGCCAGCCAGAGCAGATATTCCAGCCAGACCTGTGCCCGACGTTTCTCTGAAGCCGAAGAAGACTGCATGCTGAGCCAGTAACTGCTGTGCGGCACTTGTGGCAAGGTAATATGGATCAGCAGCTCAGGATTATATTGCCAGGTTTGCTGCGTTACAGGTGTCAGTTCTTTATTTAGTTGCAATAAACGTTCTTTCAGCGATTGCTGTTCCTGCTGACTGCTGAGCCAAGTCGCTTCCTGAGTTTTTCCGACCGGCAAGCGGTCCAGCATCAGCTGTGGCTCAATCTTTTGATCCTGTTGCAGCAGAAAATCCCGAACCTGATACTGTTCCAGTTTATTCAGCAATAAGGGTTCTCGTGAACTTGGCAGATCGGCATATCTCACACTGGAAATACCGACACTTTTCAGGAATAGGCGTGCCGGGAAAATCATGTCACGAATCCACTCATCCCCTTTGAGCACCCGGATTTCTTTCTGCATCAGTGCCGGATAATGGGCATTGATCCAGCTGCTGCGCTTGCCCTCTGCACTGCGAATATATTCTGCTACAGCAAACCACTGAGTCTGATAACGTGGAGTATGAGATTCCACATAACCGATCGGGTCAAAAGGCTGTAATGAATGCACATGATAGAGCTGACGGATATGCTTGGCCACGCTCAAACCATTGAGCTCAACCGTTTCATCGACTTCAGCATCGGGCTGGTCTGAGTGACAAATCAAGGCAATATGCTGGATCAGTTCTTGCAATGAAGTGGATGGATCACGTGCTTCTCCGTCATCAACATCAAAACCATTATAGAATAGCCATAAATTGTCCTGCGCCAGTAGCAATGCATCCAGAAAAGCGCCTTGGTCATCATCCAGACGGGAACGATCCCCTAGTTGCGGCTTCAAACTGTTCATCAGGTCAAATGGCACCTGCTGATTCCGGCTCGGGAATTTACCGGTATCCAGATTCAGCATCACCACCAGCTTATACGGCAACGGACGGATCTGACCGATTTGACTAAAGGTAATTTGTCCGGTCGGCTCGGCCTGATCCAGTTGCATCTCCAGCGTATTCTGAATTTCTTCCAGTACATAAGGCAATGGCAGACTTAAGGCGACCAGCTCCTGGCTGGCCTGCGGATCATCCTGATCATGGTAATCGGCCAACGTCAGCATCCGCATCTGCTTGTCAATGATTTCTGCGACCGTCTTTAAGGACTCAACCCCGGCTTCACGGAACTCATTCAAGTCTTCACGCAGATATTCCAGCCAAGTTTTTACCGGGGTACGTTGTCCCTGTTCATGCAAAATCAGCCAGTCACGGCGCTGAACCAGATCCTGATAAATCTGGATCAGAGTCGAAATGAGAGGAAAATCACTACTAAAGACCTGAGCATAGCTTAAGGTGTCCTGAAACAGAGCATGTTCTGGCACTGCAAGTCCGAGTGCCAGCCGATCCAGCGCAAACTTAAAACTGAAGCGGTAGTCTTCATCACCGGCAGTCAGGCTTTGCTGTAAATGCTGCTGATCCAGACCGCGTTTAAAGCCCGCTTCACCCAGTAACTGCAACATGCGCTCAACTTGGGTATAGTCCAGTGCATAAAGTTGCTGGGTGGCATTCAGGCTGAGCCAGTCGGCAAAATCTTCAATACTGAAACGTCGATGCACCAGCTGAATCCGGCCCAGTACCGCACGCCAGGCATTACTGACATCGAGTCGGGACACCCCGGCAATCTGGATTGGCAGATACAGGCTGTCTTTTTGCAAACGCTGGCTATGGCCTTCCCGTTCTCGTGGGGGTGGTGCAAAGATACTCCGAATCGCCGGCTCCAGCTCTTTCAAGTTCGGGGCCAGCACCAGAATATCGCTCGGCTGACGTGGGGCATCTTCGGTACCTTGAGCCAGCCAGTGAATCATCTGTTCTTTTAAAACTTCCAGCTGGCGCAGTGAAGAATGGCAGACATGAATCTGCACCGAATCATCGTCGGGTTTGAGCGGATACTGGTATTTTTCCGGTTCCAGCAGGTACAGAATATCCGACTGGATTTTGGCCAGCAATTTGTCTTGATACTCATCCACGAAAGCATCCGCCCAGAGACCTTCTTCACCCGAAGATAGTTTGGACAATAACGAGAAATGATCACGCGCCTGCTTGCCAAAGCGGGTCAGCAAGGGATGCCGCGATTCCCGGTCTTCGGCATTAAAGTTCAGCTGAAAGGCAGCAAAGAAATGCTGGATTTCGGTATCAGTCGGCAAACGTCCCTGAGATTTTTCAAATTTCTTGATGAAACGTTCCTGCACGCCAAGGTCATAACGTGCTTTCCAGTCCGGATCGACACTATCGGCCCAGTATTCCTGTGATGGGTTAAAGTGGAAAATATAAATATCGATGTATTGACCGAGACGGCGCAAGAAATCCAGTTGACTCGGTGGCAATTCTAGCAAGGTAAATACCACGACCTGTTGTGGCAAACGTTTTAAAGCCTGTGCCTGAGTATCTTCATTTTCCAGACGTTCCCAGTACATCTGTTCGATGTCCAGAATCTTGGCATAATCATCCTGAAAGACATGCTGCCACAGCCAACGCTGCCAGGCTTCCAGTTCGCGTGCCTGAATCTTGACGAAGTCTGCCACCGGAATTTCATAGCCATTTTCATCTTTAGGAATATAGATCATCTGCTCAAGATCGAGCGCGATATCCTGCCCCCAAGACGTTAGCCAGTTGGTGGGACAACGGCATTCTTGTGGCGGGCAATTCCGCGCGCAATAACCACGATAATCCATATAATGGCTAAACAGGCGCGAGACCTGTTCGGATACCCAATACAGCATGCTCTGTTTTTTCAGCTGCTTTTCTGTGCCCTGCTCCAGGCGATCTGCACTGTCATAAATCCGTTTGATAATCGAATACAGCGGATGATCGATCTCTAATGGAATCTGCTCAGGCAAAATACATTTACGTAGTGCCTGAAATACCCGCCATTTAATAATAATTCTGGGAATATTGGCTTCACGAACCTGTTCGACTTCTTTGGGATTATTCAGCACCCACTGATAGGAGGTCCATTGAAAGGCACGGATCCGGTGATGAAACTGGGTATTGGCGCTGATACCTTTTTTCTCGGCAATTTTTTGAGTGAGCCAGGCCTCGACTGCAGGAGACGGCACAATAAAATGCCGCGGCTGTAACACGGCCAAGGGATTTTTTGCGCTCTGGTTGACGATACGCAGCATACTATCCAAAAGCACATCAATGCGTTGACTCTGAATAACATGAATTGCCATCGTTTCCCCTGAAAAATGAGATGGAGCAGTACTACAAAATGATAAAGATTATTTACTATACTTACCGAACTGTCTATGTCACTTTAAAACTCATACTTCAGTCAAAAAAGTTCTTTGAAAAAAGCATCTTATTGATGTTTTAACAGAAAAAAACAACATCTAGCTTTAGGTAATGCCCATGAAATTAGACAAAATTCCAGATCGTATCGATCCAAGTTTAGATTTAGACAGAATTCGCAACGAGTGCTTAGAGCTAACCAAAAAACGTGCCTACTATTCTGCCGGAGCAGCCGTGATTCCGGTGCCATTTCTGGACGTGGTCATTGATGTCGGCATTCTGTCGCAACTGATCCCGGAGATCAATGCCCGCTTTGGTTTGGCCCCTGAACAGATCAGTGTGTTTGATCCTGCAACCAAACAGGTGCACTGGAATGAACTGCGTAAACGCGGAATCGAGTTTTCCGGCCTGGTGGTGGCACGTACAGCAGTCAAAAAATCTTTGAACAATGTTGCAGCGAAAGTGATCACAAAGCAAGTCACAAAATTCATTCCACTCGGTGGTCAACTGGTAGCTGCGAGCCTCGGTTATTTTGTCATGAAAAAAATTGCTGAAGCACATGTTGAAGATTGCTATCGTACTGCAAAAAATATTCAGCAAAAACAGATTGCTCAAAGCAAATAAATTTCCCGCCTCATTTTTTATCCCCAAACTTTTCAAAACTCAGGCAGATTAATCTGCCTGAAGCTGCTTTAAAATTGTTTTTAAAATTTCAACCCGAGCGGTGTTTTTATCATCAGTGGCGATAATGTGCCATGGCGCCTGTTCTGTCGATGTACGTTCAAACATGTCAGCTGCCGCTTTTAAATAATCATCCCAACGTTCCCGGTTACGCCAGTCTTCATCGGTGATTTTAAAACGCTTATGCGGGGTGTCTTCACGCGCCTTGAAACGAGCGGCCTGCTCTTCCTGGGAAATCGCCAGCCAGAATTTAATAATCACGGTTTGATGATTAATCAGGCTCTGTTCAAATCGGTTAATTTCATCATAGGCCCGTTGCCATTCTGCCGGACTGGCAAAGCCTTCTACCCGTTCTACCAGCACCCGTCCATACCAGGAGCGGTCAAAAATACAGATATCATCATCGGTCTGCAGCTTGTTCCAGAAACGCCATAAATAAGGACGATTCAGTTCATATTTTTCCGGCGCCCCGATGGTCTGGATTTCATATTCACGGGGATCCAGCTTTTTCACAATCCGCTTGATCGCTCCGCCCTTGCCTGCTGCATCCATCCCTTCAAACAGCAAAATCACATTACGTGGACCTGAGCGCAGCGCCTTGGCCACCTGAGGAGACAGTTTTTTCAGTTCCGCCTTATATTCCTCTGTCTTGGCAAGCTCTTGCGAAGGATGCTGCAATAATTCTGGAATTTTGGCCTGTTTCCATCGTCCCTTGGCCCGAACCGGATGATTGGGACAATGTTTTAGCGCCTGCAAAATATGCTGCGCAAACTGCTGGTCACGCTGTTTTTCATCTTCCCCATCAATGATCAGCCAGTCTTCGTCTTTAGTAAACCGCTCTCGCAAACGCTGCACGGTGTCGTACTTTTTTTTGTCGCGCCAGTCCAGGCCATGCAGTTTGTGCCATTGCATTTCACTCGGATCAATCTGATCCAGGCGTTTTTGTAATGTTTTCCAAGGCAAGTCGAACCAGACCTTGATCACATCAACATAGTTATTTTTTAGATCCTGCTCAAAGACACGCATATCTTCCAGATAGACATTAAACTGGGCATCATCAATGGCACCAGTCTGCATGGTGGTTCTGAGCAGATCACTGTACCAGTTGCCAAATAGCACCATAATCTGGCCTTGGGCAGGAATAAACCGTGTATAGGGTTGCCAGAAGGTCTGTTTTTCTCCTAATACTTGCGGCTGATCGGCCTTCACCTGCAAATAACGAGGATCTACCCATTCACGTAACTGTTTGACTGCTTCGCCCTTACCTGCCAGCTCAATTCCATTGACCAGAACAATCAGGCTTTTGCCATTTTTCTGACCTTGGGTTTTTCTCAGATCATACTGGGCATTGATCAGCGCAAGGGATAGCTCGTCTTCATCCATTAACTGGAAAATTTGATCTTCTGTATGCATGGAGACCCCTCATCTTTTATTCTTGTGGACAGTATAGCGAGGAGTCTGAACGCAAAAATAGCGTTAGCAACGTTTTTCACACGATTAGATTGTCTGTTTAAACAGCAAATTGACATTCAAATAAGGAATCATTGATCAATTTGTCATAGCGAGATTGCTCCACACCCTCTAAGATTCTGAGATCGAAAAATCATATTTGAAAATACATGTCCAAACTTGCCCGATTAGATGAACTCTTAGAACAGTATTATCAGCTGAAGTATCACACTCAGCCTGAAATTTTAAGCCGTTTACAGGATGTGCAGGCATGGCAAAAGGCACGGATGCAGCGTAGCCATCATCAGCATTTTTCTGAAAAAAATAACCAGCTGATGGCCGAATATTTCCTGAACCGGCTCTACGGTGGCCCGGACTTTGACGCACTGGCCGAGCAGATTGCCCGACTGATGAAATATGCGCATAAAGCAGAAAAAATGATTCCGGAAAATGCCCTGAAAACCGGAACCTCAGGCGTCGAGCTGGCGATTCTGGCGGTACAACTGGATGAACAGGTCGCAATCCAGCTTTTAGAGGATTATCCTGCCAACGCACCACTGACCGATGAAATGATGCGTGTGACCTATCTAAAACTGGATCAGGGGGAAGCACGCTTGAAACAGCTGGCATTGCTGGATCAGCTGGGTGTCAGCCTGGATAAATATATGCGTTCCTTTGTGGTTTATACGGCATTCAAGATGTGTAAAGGTGCAGCCAATAAATATCATTTTCAGGTGATGTATGAGTTTATGCAGGACGGTTTCCAGGCCATGAAACCCTTAAAATCGGCAGAAAAATTCGTGCATGACTTTACTGCGATTGAACGCGGTATTATTGATAAGGTGCATTCAGGCGATCCAACACCATTCCAATAATACACTCCTTTCCCATCCATGATGAGGAAGGCTTGCGGTCCTGCCTGATCCTGATATTTTCGGGTTTGTATGGCAGGACATTGCCAGTGATAAATCATATGAATTATTCGATCACTGGCGGTGAAGATTTCCGCCCATATTCCTATTTTTCTGTATATTATTCATAACAATTGCATCATGATTGCTGAATAACATCCAAGAATCTGTCATTATGCAGGCAATGCAAGATTAACCCGATTGATATGTTAGGAGTGACTCCAATGTCGAATGAAAATCAAACGCCTACCCCTACACCCGAGTCGGCACAACAGACAGACAAAATGAGCCCATTCTTAACCACTCCGCTTCCGCAAGGCGCTCCACAAGGTCAGCAACAATCTCTAGAACAACGCCTGACCGATACGCCTGTGACTGGAACTGTCCCTAAATATAACCTGCCACGCGGTGCCAATACCGGTAACGTCGGTCCAACTACACACTTCGGCTACAAGACCGTGAGCAGTGATGAAAAAGCCCAGAAAGTGGCTGAAGTATTCCATTCGGTAGCCAGCAAATACGACATCATGAATGACCTGATGTCATTCGGTATTCACCGTCTATGGAAACGTTTTGCGATTAATATGTCAGGCGTGCGCCGTGGCCAGCATGTGCTGGATATTGCGGGCGGTACAGGTGACCTGGCCAAAGTATTTAGCCGTGAAGTGGGCCCTACCGGTCATGTGGTGCTGTCTGATATTAACGAATCCATGCTGAATGTTGGCCGTGACCGTCTGATTGATGCCGGCTGTACCAATGTTGATTTCGTTCTGGCGAATGCAGAAACTCTAGAGCCATTTGCCGACAACAGCTTTGACCTGGTAACGATTTCTTTTGGTCTGCGTAACGTGACCGATAAAGATGCAGCACTGGCAGCCATGTATCGCGTGCTTAAGCCAGGCGGTCGTTTACTGATTCTGGAATTCTCTAAACCAGTTTTTGAGCCATTCTCAAAACTGTATGACCTATATTCATTCACCGCTTTGCCAATCATGGGTAAAATCGTGGCGAATGACTCGGAAAGCTATAAATACCTGGCTGAATCAATCCGTATGCATCCAGACCAACGTACTTTAAAAGGCATGATGGAAAATGCTGGCTTCCAGAACTGTGATTACCACAATCTGACCGGCGGTATCGTTGCCGTTCACCGTGGCTTCAAGCTTTAAGGGTTGTACCCGATATGTGGTCACTTCTCGCCCTCGGTGCTGTTGAACGCCTGATTCATCATATGATTGATCTGGATGCGATTACCCGCATTCAGCTCAATGCTTTGGCTGGCAAAATGCTGCGGGTGGTCATTGCTTCACCGCAGCTGTCCGTCGATGTCTTCTTTGATGAGGGCAAGGTTCGTCTAGAACCCACGCCAACCGGCCATACTGAAGAATCTTCGATATTTGAACAGCGCCCTTATGAAGCCAATAACAGACAGACTCTTGAAGCAACGGCGACGCTACAGGTGAATAATGTCGTAGAGCTGCTTAAGCTGCTGCTTGCTGATGAAGTCGGCAATATTCCGCTGCAAGGTGACTATAAACTTCTACAAGAAATCCAGCGCATCATGCAGCAGGCTGAGCCTGATCTGGCGGCGCATTTAAGTCCCTGGATTGGCCCTGCTCTGGCACATGAAATTGGCAAGTTGCAGCTGGCTCCGAAGCATTTAAAACGCACTTTACAAAGCCAGTTATTTTTTGCTGAAGATGCCCTGAAAGAAGATAGTGGTCTCTTTGCCCCGCGCTGGCAAATGGATGACCTGAATCAGGATACTCGTATCCTGAACCAGAATTTGGATCGCGTTGAAGCCAAAATCCGTCAGCTTCAGGCACAGATTGAATCTGACGATTCTACTGATCATCCATTTACTCCTGTTACACCTCATATTCCTTCTCAATACTAGGTACACCGCTTTATGATTCCGCATGTTTCACGTTTACTCGAACTTTGGCGCATCGCCGCGCACTATAGACTCGACACGTTGTTTCCTGCGGAAGAACTTCCTGAGAAAGCCCGACATATTTTATCTTTGATCCGTATGCATCCGGCAGCCTGGTCCAGCCGTGAGCGTAAAAATCCGCTCAAGCTCAAAGAAGCTTTAGAGGAAATGGGACCACTGGCGATCAAACTGGGACAGTTACTTTCGACCCGCCGTGACCTGATTCCACCTGAAGTACTGCAACAGCTGGTATTACTGCAAGATCGCGTTAAGCCCTTTGACAACGATGTCGCCAAGATGCGCATTCAGGAATCGCTGAAAGCCGATGTAAATACCCTGTTCGCCCGTTTTGATGCCCAGCCCCTGGCTGCTGCATCTATTGCGCAGGTGCATACCGCTGCCCTGCATGATGGTCGTGAAGTCGTCGTCAAAGTCACGCGTCCGAATATCCGCAATCAGATTTTGCAGGATTTTGAGATTCTCACCTGGTTAGGTGATTTTTTGGAAAAGCGTCTGGAAGCAGCACGTGCCCTACATTTGTCGGAAATCATTCAGGATTATCGTCAGATCATTCTGAATGAGCTAGACCTGACTCTGGAAGCAGATAATACTCGCCGGATGCGTCATTACTTCACTGGCTCCAGCATGATGTATGTTCCTGAAGTCTATATGGACAGTAAGGACGTGCTGGTAGCAGAACGGATTACCGGTGTTCCGATTTCGGATATTGCCACCTTTGATGAGCTGGGTATGGATCGTGCTGATCTGGCGCGTAAGGGTCTGACCATTTTCTTTACCCAGGTGTTCCGTGACAACTTCTTCCATGCAGACATGCATCCGGGCAATGTCTTTGTCGAAACTATCAATCCGGCCAATCCGCGCTTTATTGCGCTGGACTGCGCGATTATGGGCGAGCTGTCCAAGCACGATCAGATGACCGTGGCACGTATGCTGCTGGCGGTCATGAACAGCGACTTCATGCAGCTGATCCAGATTGTGCATCAGGCAGGCTGGATTCCACCGGGAACCGATCAGGATGCCCTGGCCCGTGAAATGCGCCGCACTGTGGGTCCAATGGTTTCCAAACCGATGCATGAACTGGATTTTGCCGGGATTCTGATTCAGGTCATGGACATCGCCCGTCGTTTCCATCTGGAAATCCCGCCACAACTGATGTTATTACTGAAAACGCTGGTTCATGTAGAAGGTCTGGGAACAGACTTGTATCCTGAGCTGGATATCTGGAGTCTGGCTAAACCCATCCTCACCGATTGGGTCAAAGCCCAGATGAATCCGCAAAAGAATATTAAAGAACTGGGGCAAAAAATCCCGGATCTGCTTTTGGGTGCGCAGGACTTACCGACTCTGATGATCGACAGCCTGAACGGTCTGAAAAACCAGTCCGCCTGGCATGCCAAACAACTCAATGAATTACAAAGCATGCGCCTGCAAATGGAACACCAGCAAAAACGTAGCTGGATTTTTGGCAGTATCATGGCCATTCTGCTTTCGATTGCGATCATTTCACCATGGTTTGTGTCAGTGATTCTGATTGTGCTAGCAAGCATACTCGCGGTCTGGCGGATCGCGAAATAATTTTTAAATAGCCTGATTCGTCAGGCTTTTTTATGCTTAAATTATTAAAATAATACAATAAGAACATCCAAATGAAATATAGTTTCTTGTGGGCTATTTATCGCGAAAAACCTTTGTCGGCCTTTTTGTATGGTTTGCTTTATAGTTTCTTACCCCTCTTAGACTTGATAACTTATCTCAACTATAAATTTCGATGGCTAACTGAGATACCCACTACCGACTCAATATCATTCCGCATGATCAATAGCCCATCCTTTTGGCTGATGATGCTATTCAATCTCATGCCCTTTTTCTGCTTATTTCTCATAAAGCAACAAAAACTCATAGTAGTTTTGGCGGTATGGATTTTTTGTGGGTTTAGTTTTTATTTGGTCAATAACTATACTGTTGCAAATTACCCGATATCGACTTTAATTCTTGTGAGCTCAAGTCTTGCTCTAATACGCTCACGTAATAAAAAACTTATGCTGACTTATATTAACCCGATGCTATGACTCCTAAGTCACCTTAGGGTATATCTTGCCATTGGGCTCTGTGACCAGATGCTTAAAATATGTCCTCATTGGTCAAATATGGGTTGAACCTTTTATGCAGATTTTGCAAAAACATGCGCCTGCTCTGAAAATTCGCGCTGGGCATCAGGCTCGTGAGCTGATTTTGAAAGAAGGTTTGCAACCCGAACAGATTGATATCGTGCCAGGTGCCGCAGGTGGACCCAAAGGTATTGGTATTCAGGGACTGGATCAGGCCATTTTTGGCGAGTTTTTCCCACGCGCTCCTCAGCGTAGAACCTTAGTCGGTTCATCCATTGGCAGCTGGCGTTTTGCCAGTGTCGCGGCCTGGGGAGCCAAAGCAGGCACTGAACGTCTTGCCGACTTGTATACCCATTTATACTTTCACAAGAAAATGACTCGCCAAGAAGTCAGTGACGTTTGTCGTGGCATGCTGCTGGATCTGGTACAAGGCAAAGAAACCGATCTGGTGAATCATCCAGATTATCATCTGACGGTATTGTCGATTAAAGCCCAACACATTTTTCAGAGTGATAAGGCGCTCCCCCTGCTCGCCTCTGTAGCCGGAATTGTTGGAACTACCGCTGTGGCGCGCAAACATAGTCGCCATTTTATGCAACGTGTGATCAGCCAGCCGAATGCAGGTGAACAGTTTAAAATTGCCGATGATGGATTTACCACACACTATCATGCTTTAACTGAGCAAAGTGTTTTGTCCTGGCTGATGGCCTCTGCCTCTATTCCGGGCGTCATGGCAGCGGTCAATAATATTCCGGATGCACCGCAAGGTTATTATCGCGATGGCGGTCTGATTGACTATCATATTGACCTGCCATTTCAGAGCAAAGGCATCGTGCTGTATCCGCATTTTACTGACAGCATTACTCCTGGCTGGTTCGATAAACTGTTTAAACGCACGGCAAGCCCAGAAAATCAGGCACGAACTTTGCTAATTTCACCCTCTGAGGAATATCTGCAAAGTTTGCCTTTGGGTCGTTTACCGGATCGTAAGGACTTCACTTTGAAAGGTTTGGATCAAGCCCAGCGGATTCAGCTCTGGAAGCAATGTATTGCTGAAAGTCAGCGCCTGGGAGACGAATTTCTGGAGCTGGTCGAGAAGCAGAGTTTTGCCGATGTGATGCAAAGCTTGTAATGGGCGCAGACTGTCCGAATTGTTTGTATAATTGCCTTAATTTTTTGAACTGTTGAGATTTATGCAGAAATTTTTAGTGATCCTGCAATATGCATGTATAGCCTTTGGACTTTATCTGATTTATAGCGTTAGCATGTCGCTCTATATCCAGCAATTTGAGCTGATGGAACTGGTGGCAGATATTGGCACCATTCTGATCTGTCTGGATTTGGGTGTGTTTTTATATACCAGTAAAGGTAAACAAGGCATCACCATGGAAGAGTATGCCAAACAGCTGGAACAGCCACCGTCTAAACTGGTTTATGTGACACGTAAACTGGGACATCTGGGTATTTTATTGATTATTACCAGCTGGATTGTTCCGATAATTAACTCATAAATATCCAATAAAAAACCTCCCCATCGGGAGGTTTTTTATTTAAATACGATATGGATTTTCAGAGATAATTGTTTTGGGTAGTTTTTTTACTCCTGAATCTTTCATTTTTTTCAATAAATCAGACATTTTATATGAAGACGCAAGTCCAATATAAATATTTCTTATATCTCTATTAGTGGGCTGACTATATTCGATATACGACTTAGTTTTATCATTTTCATCTAAAATTACATGATCGCTTTCAATTTTATCTATTACAACCATTCTACATTCTTGTTCTTCTTGAAATGCAAAATGTTTAAAAAGAAAACTTATAGGTGAAATAATTTTATTAGCTGATTTTAGATCATCTACTTTTAGATTATGATTTTCACCTTTTATAGCACTTAATGTAACCAATATAAAACCCATTGAATTATTTACTTTTTCTTCGATACCCGACATTTTTCTCGTATAGTCTTCCCAGCTTTTGACACTTAAAGATTTATCTTGAATCTCTTGAAAAAAAGTAAATTTATTTCTCTTAGCAACCTCAAAATATCCAGTAAAAGAATCTAAATATACACAGCGAAATAAAGGAATTTTAAGACCATTTTTAAAATCTTCTTTATTTACAGAATCTAAGTTATTTTCGTTAATAGAATCAATAATCATAGTATCGGTATTAAAGAAAAAATTTGAGTTATAAACTAAACTTACACCTGTACACGGTTTATTATCCTGCAGACCATATAACCTGAATTGATTTAAACTATTATGATTAAAAGTAAAACAACTTAAAAAAGTTTTATTATGTGAATCATATTCAATTTTATTAAGATGCAAGTATTCAAATAAAATATTCCCTTCAGATGGATCATTCATAAAGTCAGTTGAGTTTAGTCTAAATTTAGTTTTATTTGTTCCTAGCAATTGAGCAACACTAAAATTAGTATAATGTGCAACTTTTCTTTCATATTCACTATCAAAATCAACTAAAAGATTAGTTAGCATTTCAATAACATGATTTTGAAGATCTAGCATTTTTATATTAGCAACATTTTTTAAAAAAAGAACAAAATCTAAGTCTTTTCTAACTCTCACCCTATTGTTTAAATTTTCATTATAATTTAACAGTATAGAGGTGAAGTTCTGATCATAAAATCTATCCGGGAAGTAATATACTTTAAAATAATCATCACTAAAGTGTGTAGATATATTTAAAACTTTATAATAGATCTCTTGCGAAAGTATCGTTTTACCTAATTTTTGAATTGGCTAAAACCTTATAAAATGTAGCTTTGGGCTGTTTAAATTTTGACTAACGCAAGAAGTCTAATTTAGAAAATCGGAAAAAATCTTTTCAATAAAATCTAAATCATTAAATCTTATTGAGTAGAAATTTATTAAATATAGATAATAAGTTAAATTATAAAAATAAACTCCACTTCTAAAATCTATTTTATTAATTATATTAAAAAACTCATCTTCATTGATTTCATTCTTTATTTTGAGTTCCAACACCCTATATATTAAAACAATACTTCTAATATTTTTAAAGTATTTTTCTTGTAACTAACAAAACTTTAAATGATTTTCCTTTTTTATAGTATTATTATCAATATCTTCTTCATTATATAAAAAATCTATATTTTTATAAAAATCATCATTTTTTTGATCATAAAGACCTTTTTTAAGAGACTGCTTTTCATTTCTTATATCAATTAACAATTTATCAATATCTAATAAAAAAATATTAAAATCTACTTTTTCAGCACTCTCAAGGTTTTGTTGTAATAAATTTTTTATTTCTGCTCTATAACGATGAAAATTTACTATAACATTAAGCTTTTTATTCACAAACCACCCCAAAATATAAAAAGAGCCTTTCGGCTCTTTTTATATTAAATTACTTCTCAAACAAACTCATCAGTTTATTTCGAACCTTTAATTCCTGCTTGCAATAACAATGCCCCTAAACCACCAATTTTATTTTCTTGTGGTTTAGCCGCTTGAGGTTTCTTGCCATGCGGACGATCACCTTGCGGACGCGCATGCTGTGGACGTTTACCTTGTGGCTTGCGCTCACCGCGTTGCTCATTGTCACGGCGTGGTTGACGTGGTGCTTTCACTGGCGCTTCGGAACCTTCAGGACGCATCGACAGATTGACACGGTTACGTTCAACATCGACGTTCAGTACACGAACTTGTATGATTTGACCTGGTTTCACCACTTTATGCGGATCAGCCACAAATTCATTGGCTAATTCAGAAATATGTACCAAGCCATCCTGATGTACACCGACATCCACGAAAGCACCGAAGTTAGTCACATTGGTGACTACACCTTCCAGCTGCATGCCTTCAGTCAATTGAGCCACTTCAGTAATATCATCACGGAATTTTGCGGTACGGAATTCTGGACGCGGGTCACGGCCTGGTTTTTCCAGTTCAGCCAAAACGTCCTGAACGGTTGGCAAACCAAATTTATCATCCACAAATTCTTCTGCATTGACCTGGCGAATGATTTCAGTATTGCCAATAATGTCTTTTACCGTTGTTGCTTTCGCTTCAACAATTTTAGACACAAGCGTATATGACTCAGGGTGAACTGCAGATGCATCTAGTGGTTCTGAACCTTGCTGAATACGCAAGAAACCCGCTGCCTGTTCAAAAGTACGCTCGCCTAGACGTGGCACTTTTTTCAAATCCTGACGATTGTCAAAACGGCCATTTTCTTTACGGAAGTCCACGATTTGCTGCGCGATTGATTTGTTCAGACCTGCGATATAACCCAAAATCGCAGCAGATGCAGTATTTACATCCACACCGACCGAGTTCACACAGTCTTCAACCACTGCTTCAAGAGTTTTTGCCAGACCGGTCTGGTTTACATCATGCTGGTACTGACCTACACCAATGGATTTAGGATCGATTTTCACCAGTTCAGCTAATGGATCTTGCAGACGGCGTGCAATTGATACTGCACCACGGATCGATACATCCAGTTCAGGCAATTCCTGAGAAGCCAGTTCAGATGCTGAGTAAACAGAAGCACCCGCTTCTGAAACAGAAACACGAGTCAATTTCAGATCGCTATTTGCAGCCATCATTTCAGCAACCAATGCTTCAGTTTCACGGCTTGCCGTACCATTACCGATTGCAATCAGGTCAACATTGAATTCGCGGCAAAGACGTGCTAATTCAGTCAGTGAAACTTCTTTATCATCTTTCGGTGCAAACGGGTAAATGGTGCTATGTGCCAGTACATCACCAGACTCATTCACCACCGCCAGTTTCACGCCGGTACGGATGCCAGGGTCTACACCCAGAGTTGTACGGGCACCTGCAGGCGCAGAAAGCAGTAAATGACGCAGGTTTTCAGCAAAGACCTGCATTGCTTCAGCTTCAGCAGCCAGACGTTTTTCAGTCAATAATGAATGTTCGATCGTTGGACGAACTTTACCAAGCCAGAACAGTTTCGCAGTTTGCTTTAAGAAATCCTGACGGGATAGCGGCTGAATGGTATCCAGGTTGTATTCAGTTTCAATACGTGCCAATGGTGCATCATCTTCACCATCTACTTTAAGGCCCAGTACATTTTCCTGGCGGCCACGTAGCATTGCCAATAAGCGGTGTGAAGGTACCTTGTTCAGATTTTCAGAGAAATCGAAGTAATCACGGAATTTTTTACCAACTTCTTTTTTCTCTTCGCTAGCGACCAGACTTTTCAGCACAGCAGTTCTAGCAAACATTGCTTTAAGTTCAGTGGTCAACGCAATATTCTGTGCCCAGTCATCAATCAGGATGTGCTGGATCGCATCGAGCTGGCTTTCCTGATCTGGATAATCTTCATGGCTAAAGCCCGCTAAAGCTTCTGCTGGATCCACGGCTTCAGTAAAGATTTTTTCTGCAATCGGACCTAAACCGGCTTCTTTCGCTTTAAACGATTTGCTGGTACGTTTTGGACGGTATGGTGCGTAAATTTCTTCTAGGGCATTTTTAGTTTCTGCCGCATTCACCCGCGCCAATAAATCATCAGATAATTTATTTTGTTCTTTTAGTGATTCGATCACCTTTTCACGGCGTTCATACAAATCACGCAAATACGATAAACGTGTATCGAGCTGGCGTAGTTGCGTATCGTCTAAGCCCTGCGTTACTTCTTTACGGTAACGTGCAATGAAAGGAACGCTGGCACCCTCATCAATCAGTTTGATGGCAGCTTCTACTTGATTTGGACGTACGGCAAGTTCTTTTGCCAACTGCTGAACTAAGTCAGTCATCGTGTTTGATCCCACAAGGATAAGTACTAAATGGCATGATTATAAAGACCAGGTCTATAAAATCCACCATTGTTTTTATTAATTTATATAAGCTTCAGATAACCGTATACGATCGTTTTCCAGTTTTTCCACTAAAGTTTGCATGAACTTTGCATTTTATTCTTGTTCCAGGACGATTTTTTTCGCATATAGATGTATATATTTGGTATCTATGTCTTGATTTTAACTGCAATATTTGATGCTTTAGAGCATAGTCAATTAATAGTAATGAATCGTATACTCAAAGCATATTTCATTTTTTGTTTATGACGACAATAAAGAATAAAGGAGCACCTCATGAGTTTAGTGGTACCTGCTGAAAAACCCGATGCTGTACATACCGAAACCGACCGGGTCGAGCGCATCCTGGTTGTCGATGATGATGTGCGTCTGCGTACCCTGTTACAACGTTTCCTTGAAGATAAAGGCTTCGTCGTTAAAACTGCGCACGATGCCACCCAGATGGATCGATTATTACAGCGGGAACTGTTTTCTCTGATTGTGCTCGATTTTATGTTGCCTGTAGAAGATGGCCTCAGCATCTGTCGTCGCCTACGCCAATCGAATATGGATATTCCAATCATTATGCTCACCGCACGTGGCAGCGATTCAGATCGTATTGCAGGTCTGGAAGCCGGTGCAGATGATTACCTGCCTAAACCATTTAATCCAAATGAATTGCTGGCACGTATCCGTGCGGTTTTGCGTCGTCAAGTCCGTGAAGTTCCAGGTGCTCCTAGCCAGCAAATGGAAGTGGTATCCTTTGGCCCATGGTCACTGGATCTGTCGACACGTACCCTGACTCGTGAAGGACAGGTCGTCACCTTAACTACCGGTGAATTTGCCGTATTGAAAGCCTTAGTCCAACATCCACGTGAACCTTTAACTCGTGACAAGCTGATGAATCTGGCACGTGGCCGTGAATGGGGTGCGATGGAACGTTCAATTGACGTTCAGGTATCACGCTTACGTCGACTGATTGAAGAAAACCCTGCCCGTGCGCGTTATATTCAAACCGTCTGGGGTGTCGGTTATGTGTTTGTTCCAGATGGTGCTGAATAATTTTCTTATTAGAAGAAAGTAAAATATTTGTCCGTCTATAAATCTAGTTTTGAATTACGTGACAAATTCATTCGCAACTGTCTGAGGCAAGAGGTATTCATCTCTAATGTTTCTGCGATAAATTGATTACTTACCGCAATTCGACGAGTTTTGCGAATGAAAATGGTTTTGCCTACTTTTGCCGAAACAAAAGTAGGTCGAACCGAAGGTTTTAACCTATATCTAAATTACAGATGGTTTGACTCCGGTGTGATAAGGCCTTTTAATCAACTCATAATAATTTGCTGAAGTCATAGCACAGGATTGCTCAGTGAAACTCGACCCCATCGACCCACAAAAATTTACCGATTTTGTCAGCTATTCAGAAAAAAAACGTACCCCTTGGGAACGCCTTCTGGACAAAATCAAACCGCGCTCTGCAGCAATGCGAACCACTGTACTGGTGGTCTTTGTGGTCTGTTTCAGCCTGTTCATGTCAATCTGGTTTTTCTGGCGCACACTTTATCTACCCGAAATTCAGCAACACGCGCGTTATCTGGCTATGGAGCTGGAGATTCTCAACAATCCGGACCTGCGTCTTTATCATAAAGAACAGGAAGTCGATATTGATACCTGGCTCAAAAACCGGATCGGAATCGAATATGTCACCAATCCTGCTGAATACCCCAATGTAAAAGACAAGGTCATTGCCGAATTCTTTACCAATCAGATTGAAACCAAACTAGCCAAAGAATTAAGAATCGAACAGGCAACCGTTTATTTCCAGTTCAAGCCAAGTCCACGCATCTGGATTCAAACCCCTGAAATGAATGGCAACTGGGTACGTGAACCTCTTAAGACCTATGCCAACTATAGCCCTGAACTGATTCTAGGCTGGCTGCTTGGTACACCACTCATTGCCGGTATTATTATTCTGACCCTGGTGCGTCAGCTGAACCGTCCTTTACGCCGATTGCAGAATGCAGCAAACAGCTATAGTAAAAATGGCTCTGCTCCTTATCTGGATACCAATCATGGTCCGCTGGAAATCCGTCAGGTGAATCATGCCTTTAACCAGATGATTTATACCTTGGATCAAACCGAGCGTGATCGTCGAATCATGCTCGCGGGGATTTCACATGACCTGCGTACACCGTTGACCCGTATCCGTCTTAGCGCAGAAATGATGCCGGATGAAGACTTTCTCAAGGAAGGTCTGATTTATGACGTCGAGGATATGGATGCCATTCTGAACCAGTTCATTTCCTATATGCGGGATGGCTCCGATGAAGAGCTGCAAGAAACCAATGTCAATGTATTGTTGCAGGAACTGGTCAAGCAGTTTAAGCCACTCGATATTCGCTTTACACCTCAAGAGATACCACTGGTTGAAGTACGCAGTATGTCGCTGAAACGCCTGATTGGCAACCTGATCAACAACTCGAAACGCTATGGTGCGGAACCGATTGAGCTTGCTGCCTATGTGCAGGACCATAAACTGATGATCAGTGTGGCCGATCATGGTGAAGGGATACCAGAAGACCAGATTGAAGCGCTGATGCAACCCTTTGTTCGTGGAAATTCTGCGCGTACCGTACAAGGCAGTGGTCTGGGTCTGGCCATTGTCAAACGTATTGTAGATATTCACTCAGGTGAGCTGCATATCCAGAATCGGCCTGAAGGCGGTCTGGAAGCCATTATTGCCTTACCTCTGAAAACAGCAGATTCAGAGGCACCTACTGCCCCAACCACCTTGGATAAAATTCGTCAAACGCTCACTGATCACTTCTAGTAAGTGATCACAAAAGCATCAAAAGACTTTTTAGTATTTCTATACAATTCATTTTAATTTTCAATAATTCAATTATTTAAAAAACATCATTTTTCATTATACCTACATTTAGCTAAAAAATTAGACCTTAGCCTAACACCTATGCAAAATACATTTTTTGATCGGTACAATCCGTATCATTATTTAAGAATTTATGAGAGTTGAAATGTCTTTAGATCGTATCCGTTTAGCCTCCCTACACAACAAAGTCATCAGCCCTGAACAAGCTGCTGAATTCATCGAAGATGGTATGACTGTGGGTATGAGTGGCTTTACTCGCGCTGGTGAAGCGAAGGCGGTTCCTTTAGCTTTAGTACAACGCGCAAAAGCAAATCCATTAAAGATCACGTTAATTACTGGTGCATCACTAGGGAACGATCTAGACAAACAATTGACTGAAGCTGGTGTATTGGCACGCCGTTTACCGTTCCAGGTCGATAACACTTTACGTAAAGCGATCAATAAAGGCGAAGTGATGTTCATCGATCAGCATTTGTCTGAAACAGTTGAACAGATGCGTAACCAGCAGTTGAAAAAACCTGATGTAGCGGTAATTGAAGCAGTTGCGATCACTGAAGATGGCGGCATCATTCCAACAACTTCTGTAGGTAACTCTGCAAGTTTTGCAATTTTTGCTGAAAAAGTGATTGTAGAAATCAATACCAACCTAAGCCCGGCATTTGAAGGCTTGCACGATATCTACATCCCGACATATCGTCCAACGCGTCAAGCGATTCCATTAACTCAAGTGGATGAGCGTATCGGTACGCATGCGATCAATATCGATCCATCTAAAATTGTCGGTATCGTATTTAACAGCGAATTGCATGACTCTCCATCTACTGTGACCGCACCAGATGATGAGACTCAAAGCATTGCCAACCATTTGATCGCTTTCTTTGAAAAAGAAGTGGCTGAAGACCGTTTACCGAAAAACCTCGGGCCTCTTCAAGCAGGGATTGGTTCAATCGCAAATGCGGTATTGACGGGTCTGAAAGATTCAAACTTCGAAGACTTGATCATGTACTCAGAAGTACTACAAGACTGTACCTTTGAATTGATCGACGCAGGTAAGATGAAGTTTGCTTCAGGTTCTTCAATTACACTTTCTGCTAAATATGGCGAGAAAGTATTTAACAACCTGGAGCAATACAAAGACAAACTGGTATTGCGTCCACAAGAGATCTCTAACCACCCTGAACTGGTACGTCGTTTAGGTATTATCGGTATCAACACTGCGCTTGAATTCGATATCTACGGTAACGTGAACTCAACTCACGTTTGTGGTACCAAAATGATGAACGGTATTGGTGGTTCAGGTGATTTCGCACGTAATGCGCACCTAGCAATCTTCGTGACCAAATCAATCGCGAAAGGTGGCGACATCTCTTCAGTAGTTCCATTCGCGTCTCACGTAGACCATGCTGAACACGATGTAGATATCTTGGTAACAGAACAAGGTCTGGCAGATCTTCGTGGTCTGGCGCCACGTGAACGTGCTCGTGCGATCATCGACAACTGTGCCCACCCAATGTACCGTGATGCATTGAATGACTACTTCGACCGTGCATGTGCGAAAGGTGGCCATACACCTCACCTGCTTCGTGAAGCATTATCTTGGCACTCTAACTTTGAAGAAAATGGTCATATGCTTGCAGTAGAAGCTGCAGTCAAAACTGCTTAATTGACTGCTTCAGAAAACGCCCTACGGGGCGTTTTTTTATGGAAACATAATAAATAAACAAGGACAAATCCATCTATAAAAATCTGATCAGATTAACTTCTTAAATATTTTGAATGATTAAACTGCACTTAGTCTGGATGTAGGGCTTTAAATTCCAGTTCTTCACCCTCATACTTCTACCAAGACAAAGATTAGAGACATGACATGCGCGTAGATATTTGGTCAGATGTGGTCTGCCCTTTTTGCTATATTGGTAAAAAACGTCTGGAAGCTGCTGCAAAGGAAAGTGGGATTGAACTTGAAGTCCATTGGCATAGTTTTCAGCTAGATCCTGAAGCACCAGTCCGTCAGGAAGTTTCTAACTCTGAGCGTTTGGCACAAAAATATGGCCGCTCAGTGCCAGAAGTTGAAGACATGCAGCGCAATATTGCAGCCATGGCTAAACAGGAAGGCATTGAATTTAACTGGGAAGGTGCCAATTCTGGCAATACCTTGAATGCGCATCGCATCATTCACTTGGCACAAAGCAAAGGTCTAGGCAATGAAGCTCAGGAAGCCTTTTTCTACAGCTATATGACGCAAGGCCTGCCAATTGGTGAACGTGAAACGCTGGAAGATGTCGCAGCGCGTATTGGCCTGAACCCGGTTGAAGTAGATGATTTACTCGACTCGGATGAATTTGCGGACTTTGTTAAATTTGACCAGGAAGTAGCGCGTGACCAGCTCAAAGTTACCGGTGTTCCGTTCTTTGTATTTGATCAACGCATTGCTTTGGCAGGTGCTCAGCCGAAGGAAGTTTTCTTGCAAGTTCTTGAAAAAGCTTTAGAGGAGCCACAGGAACAGCCAACAGCTGATCAGTGTTCTACAGATGCTTGTGATGTTCCGGCAAAGCCTGAATAAAAATTAAATCAAATCAAAAAATCCCCATTCAAGATGGGGATTTTTTATGAATGATATGAACTATTCAACCAGAAAACTAATCTTTAGATTGACACGATATTCGGTAATTTTATTGTCATTAATCACAACTTTCTGTTCATTGATCCAAGCACCTTGAACATTTTTAATCGTCTCTGTGACTTTCGCGATGCCAGTCTGAATTGCATCCTCAAAGCTTTTACTACTGCTTGAATTGACTTCTACCACTTTTGCAATTGCCATGATTTAACACTCACTCTGTGAAGATAGAAACATTCATCTTAGTTGATTTAAATTTCTCTACAGCTCTTAGCAAACAAGCAATAGCAAAAACTTACAGGGAATGAACAAATACTAATCTGTCATTACTGCTTTAAAAAAATTTAAATCTAGTTCTCTAGTTTTAGATAATCAACAAATAAATGTTTGCTTAAAAGCTTCTAAAACATCTAAAAAATGTATAAAAAACAATCCAAAACCATCTAGAGCAAATATTCTAATACATTGTTTTATAGAGTATTTTATCTAAATTTAGTTGCTTTTATTGCCGATTTGATCATTTTTTATTAATTGCCATTTGATATTATTTTTCACGTGATTTAGGACTAACTTTTCCCTTGTTCAAGCTCTTGAACACCCAGATATCAAAAGGTCATGTTATGAAAACTGTTAAATTTTTATGCGCAGCAACTGTGATGGCTTTTTCTCTACAAGCTTCAGCACAAATGGCTCAAGTGGTTTATCTTCCAGATTTCCCTGTAAGCAAAGCACCAGTTGAAACTGTAGCAACAGATACTGCAACTGCAGAAACTGAAAAAGCGGCTTAAGTCTTTAAGCAAAATCTCCCAGCAGGCTGAATTATTCAGCCTGTTTTTATTTCAGGGCTTCGAAAATTTAACTTGTTCTTCTATTTAAAGAGCATTAAAAACCTCATTATTTTTTATTTTATTTTGATTTCGTTCACTTTTTATTCAAAAACAACTGCCAAATTCGCTTAAAAAATACTCAAAATAATCAAGAATTTTGTCAATCAGATGCTTATAATCAGAACCTGACCTTTTATGGATTTCAGACTTTCTTGTTATGAACCAGCTTCAAGCATTAATACAGGGAAAAATTTCTCCGCAAGCAATTTCTGTGGATTTTTTGATTGAAATGGCTGAGCGTTATCCAGATCCCAACTCTACCGAATACAAACTGGTAGAACTTGCAGTCAACATGATCATGGCCAAGTCACTGGATAAAGCACTCAAATATATCTAGAGAGCTAAAATGAATGCTTTAGAAAAAGCAAAATTAATTAAAGAATTAAATGAATTGGGGCAGCAACTAGAACATAAATCCCTCAGTTTATATGAAGCCGCCCGAACCAAAAAACGACTCCGGGATATTTTTCATCTCTGTGATGAACCTGTTTTTAAAAATCAGATTTTAAGTTTTAAATCCCGTGTTCAGCCTGAGCTGGCAGCACATCAGTTTGCAGCAAGCACCCAGTTTCATCATTGTTATCGCGGTTATTTTAAGGATCCTGTCCAGCTGCAACAGGCACTGACTATGCATAGAGAAACAGGCTGGGCCTTTTTGCATCAGCCACAACAAGGCTGGCAAATCTGGCTGGGTCCTGTAGAACAATCTGATTTTTTACATGGTGAATGGGATGAATTAGCAAATTGCCATCACTGGCTTTTGCAGCAACAGCAACAAGGCGCATATTTTCCTCTCGATCCCCAACTGGATATTCCGGCTTTATCTGTTCAGGATGCCAAATTCGATACGCTTACCCTGGAAATCGCGCGTTATCATCAGGGCAGTTTGCAGATTCAGACCAAGATCACTGTACCTCAACTATCTGAAACAATTAAACCTGATTTAGACAGAGCAACTAGCGAAACAGAAGAAGCCAAAACAGCTGAACTGCCTATAGAAATAGACAATACGGATAGTTCATCCTCTATTTTGATAATAGATGAAAATATTACTTTCCCTGAATCTATAGAGCTAGGTGAATTCTCTGCCCTGCTGCATCCATTAGAACATGCTGGAGCGACTATACGGCGTCTCTGTGCCCTAGAATTGCAACCGGCTGCTTCCCAACCGGCTGATCTTGAAATGGCGCTATATTATGCTCAGGAAGACCACTGGCAGGTACGCCCTGTTTATCTTGCCATGCAGACCGATCAGCAAGGGCAAGGTTTGAAATATCTGATGCTCTTGGGTGCACCGAGTCTCTTGCAGGCCAATTCATGTATCCAGCACTGGGGCACACAGCGTGGATGGCGTTGTATAGAGATAAAATCCATATCATGGGCAGCTTTAGGTGCCTGCCTTGATCAGATAGACCTTTTCAGTGAAATGTATCTGCAACACGCCGAAACGGTCTGGATGCCTGAGGAAAGCTACGCCTATATTCCGGCTCGGCGTATTCATCAAAGGAAATTTATCAATTTTGAGGAAGCACCCGCTGATTTTTCCACTCCAATTCTATTACTACAGGAACATCAGAAAATTCGGGTGATTCATGGGGAACGCCGCCTGGCATTGTCCAATCAGGAAATCGCTTATCCTTATTTAATATTCAAGCGTGATAAGGATTTGAATTGGCAAAAAATTCATCAAATTGTTTTAGGATTGTCACAGCCGGTACAGGTTTTAGATCTTTATATGGCAATTCAGGCACAAATCATTAAATAATTGATGTAGTTATGTAGTTTATCCTTGATTTTTTTCCTTATTTTTTAGAAAACTAGTGCAGTAAATAAAATACGATAAGAGCAAGAATCAACTCATGCGAATAAACCAAATTACTCGAATCTTATTGCTATCATTTGGCGTGGGATTAAGTAGTAGCCCAGTTTGGGCAGAAGTATCTCCTACAGAACCTATAGAAACAGAACAGCCTACAGGTACAGGTACAGGTACAGGTACAGGTACAGGTACAGGTACAGGTACAGGTACAGGTACAGGTACAGGTACAGGTACAGGTATTTTAGATCAGATTCCACGCTTGATCGATGCCACGCCCACGATTTTACCTGAACAGTCAGACGAAGCGATGGTGCCCACTACTGAGGAAACAGAAGATAAATCTTGGGCTGACAAAAAGCAGAAAAGAATCCGTGAATGGGCAGACCGCACCGCACATAAGATTGATAACTGGTTTGGCCAGACCAACCCGGATGAGCCAGCAACTGCGACTTTGCGAATCATCTTGGATAATAGCTGGGACAAATATGAAAACTATGAAATCAAGCCAAGGATTCGAGGAAAAATCAAGCTTCCAACCTTGGAACAAAAGTTAAGTCTGGTCTTTGGTGATGACAGTCTGGATAACGAACTGGAGACCAATGTCGCGATTACCAATGAAAATCCTGGCAATGCCCGGGATAAAAATCTGGATATTCGCCGTACCCGCGAGAACAACAGCTCGTTTGCACTCCGCTGGTCAGAATTTTCGAAAGGTCTACCTTTCGATAGCGATCTGGATCTGGGGGTACGTTCTGGGGATGATATCTATGTACGGGCCAAAATCAGTAAAGACTGGGCGATGCAGAATGACTTCTCTTTTCATGCCGAACAGATTTATCGCTATGGATTGCAGAGTGAAAATTATTTGCGGACCAACCTGGAACTGATCCATGCTCGTCCCAATGAGGCCTTTTTTTCCAATCAGTTAAGTTTGACCTATGCAGATGAGCAGGAAGACGATCTGACTTGGGATAACTATACCTTCAGACAGCATCAATTTTTCCAAGGCAACCGCTTTAACTATGGTATCTATACGGGCGGCTATCTGGATGATAAAGATTTACGCTTAAATCGCTGGGGACCTTATGTGTCCTGGAGACAGCCTTTCTTACGTGAATGGTTCTTTGTGCAAGGCGACCTAAACTATCTGAATGATGACCGACTGGACCGCAGCCATTATCTGGGTGCGATGGTACGTCTTGAGGCCATTTTCTAAATTTGAACAAATCCGAAACTATAAAAGCCCATAAAATATGGGCTTTTTAATGTCTGAATCAAATGAATTTTTATTGGCGGTGCTCAACCGTTGTAAAAGCAATACGATCACTACGAATCACACGTTTTTGCTGCAAAGAAGGTTGTTCCATCTGTGGCATATTCCATACTGCGCGGTCTGTACGCTGAATTCGTTTTACTTTTGGTGCTTCTTTTTTTATTGGTGCCTGAAAACTAATACGATCACTGCGAGTCACTTTTTTGGACTCAGTATCAGCCATTGTGGCTGCGCTCATTGACATCAGAATGATTGTACTCAGACTCATCATCAGTGATTTTTTCATGGGAGAATTCTCTTAACTTAATAATCGTTATTATAAATTAATATTTTAATTATTATCTGTTTTATAGATTTAAAACTTAAAGGTATTTTTTTATTCTAGCTATCGCTTTTTTAAATCATTAAGGAAAAATTGAAGTTTTAAACACTAGATTCAGAACATAAAAAATCCCTCCGTAGAGGGATTTTTGAAGTATAAAAAATTAACCCAATAATAGACTGTTAATACGTTTTACATACTCAGCCGGATTTTCTGGTAGACCACCTTCTGCAATCATTGCCTGATCAAAGATTACATTGGCCAGATTATCAAACTGAGCAGAACCTTCCAGTTTTTTCACCAATGGATGTTCCGGGTTAATCTCCAGAATCGGCTTCACATCCGGTACAGGCTGACCTGCATCTTTCAACATACGGATCAGTTGTGGAGAAAGCTCCCCTTCCCCTGTGACCAGACAGGCTGGTGAATCAACCAGACGAGTCGTTACACGTACTTCTTTAGTTTTATCTTTCAAAGAATCTGTCAGCTTTTCAACCACAGGTTTGAACTGTTCAGCAGCAGCTTCAAGTGCTTTCTTCTCTTCTGCATCTTGCAGATCACCTAGATCGACTGCACCCTTAGAAACATTTTGCAATGGCGTACCATCAAACTCATGCACAAAGTTCATTGCCCATTCATCAACACGCTCTGACATCAGCAATACTTCAATGCCTTTTTTCTTGAACACTTCCAGTTGCGGTGAGTTTTTCGCAGCATTCAGGCTTTCAGCAGTAATGTAGTAAATCGCTTTCTGGCCTTCTTTCATGCGTGCTTTATAGTCCGCCAATGAAGTGCTTACTTCATCATTCGTTGAAGTTGCATAGCGCAGCAGTTTCAAGATACGTTCGCGATTACCGAAATCTTCACCCAAACCTTCTTTCAGTACCGCACCAAATTCGCGGTAGAAAGTTTTGAAGTTTTCCTGATCTTTTTCATCTTCAGATTTTGCCAGATTATCCAAAGTGGTCAGAATACGGCGGGTATTGCCTTCACGGATGGTTTTCACATCACGGCTTTCCTGTAGCAATTCACGGCTCACGTTTAATGGCAGATCGGCACTGTCCACCACACCCTGTACAAAGCGCAGATAGTTTGGAATCAGGTTATCCGCATCATCCATAATGAAGACACGTTTCACATAGAGCTTGATACCGGCTTTGGCTTCACGGGTGAAAATATCCTGTGGCGCCTTGCTTGGGATATAAAGCAGTTGGGTATATTCAGTACTACCTTCAACACGGTTATGCGCCCAAGCCAATGGTGCAGCAAAATCATGAGTCAGGTTCTTATAGAATTCGGTATATTGCTCTTCAGTAATCTCAGATTTATTCCGAGTCCACAGTGCGCTGGCTGAGTTAATCGCTTCCCACTCATCGGTCTTCACATATTGACCGCCTTTTGGTGTTTCACCTTCAGCAGCTTCTTCTTCCTGCCAGACTTCTTTTTGCATCTGGATTGGCAGGCTGATGTGATCTGAATATTTATTGATGATCTGTTTGACTTTATAGCTTTGCAGATAATCCAGCGCATCTTCACGCAGATGCAGGATAATATCGGTACCACGACCTTCTTTGGTGATCTGTTCAACTTCGAATTCACCAGTACCGCCACTGATCCAGCGTACCCCTTCTGAGGCATCCGTACCGGCACGACGTGATTCTACAGTAATCTTATCAGCCACAATAAAGCCTGAGTAGAAACCGACACCAAACTGACCAATCAGCTGCGCATCAGCTTTCTGATCACCCGTCAGTTTTGACATAAAGTCTTTGGTCCCTGATTTGGCAATCGTCCCCAGATTTTCAATGGCTTCTTGCTGGCTTAAACCGATCCCGTTATCTGAAATGGTAATAGTTTTATTTTCTGGATCGAGGCTGACACGTACGCGGAGGTCAGGATCATTTTCATAATATTCAGGATGGTTGATCCCTTCAAAACGTAATTTGTCACACGCATCTGAAGCATTAGAAATTAATTCACGCAGGAAAATTTCAGGATTTGAATAAAGCGAATGGGTCACGAGGTGCAGTAACTGCGCTACCTCAGCCTGGAAACTGTGTTTTTGTACGCTTAAATCGCTCATGAATCACTCCTATTATTTTAGATACAGACGTTAACTGCTGCCTATATGAATGGAGTGAGTTCAATAATTTTCAATAGCCTCAAAATAATTTTTTCGCAAAAAATATTTTTATGGCTTTTATTTTTATCAATTTAATTGATTGGATGGACAAGACTTAATAAGGCCCCATTTTATAGATACGATCAAAATGCAGATCCAGCTGTTGCTGACGCATATTATAGACCTGACTCAAGCAGGATACAGATTCCTGACAGCGGTCACGAAACTGCAGCCATTTCACCTGATCGCGTTGAATCACCGAACGTGTTCCCATCGGCACCATACGGCGCAAGATGTTATAGCTGGTACTCATTTTGACATCCGCATCATTCAGCAAACGATGTTCACAAATTGTTTTCTCAGTCGCGGTTGTCGCTTTCTGACAATTAAAACTGGCAGCATAACTCTGTGAAATAAACAGCGTGCTGAAGATCAAAAGACTCTTCGACAAAAAACTCATGCTTTGATCTTCCTTATTATTAAGTCGTATTCAATTAATATTTAATTTATTCGTTTTAATATATTTGAGTATTGCCAATCTGCTCAATTTCAATACGTTATAAATCGTTGTTATTTTGAAAAAAGCCCCATTCTTGATGAAGCTTTTGGAAAAAGTAAACCCAAAAATTGGAGCTTAGAATTTATAGCTATAACCGATCGTATAAACCCAAGGATCGATTCCAAATTCACCTAAATTAATTTTTGTCCCATCAGCAGCCTTTGCTTCCAGATCTGTATCTAAGTCTGCATAACGTGCATCAACAAAGACACCCCAGTTTTTTGCATCCGCTGGCTGGAAGTTAAAACCGACTTGGCCAGCTACCCCATAAGCAACATCTGCATCAAGCTTTGCTACACCTAATGCGTCTTTTGCAGTTTGGCTAAATTCTTCATCCCATGGAATGAATACTGTAGCACCTACACCGATATATGGAGTAAAGCGGCTTGAATTTTTAAAATTATATTTGGCTGTGATTGTTGGTGGTAGATGTTTTAATGATGCAATTTTCACATCACCCGCCATCTCAACATCATGTTTAAATGGGGTAGCCAATAATAATTCGGCTGAAATGTTGTCATTGAAGAAATATTCGACTGAAGGAGTAAAATTGAGTTCGCTACTTGCTTTAGCATCTTCAACTACACCAGGAATCAGGTCAGTTTCCTGAGTAGGTGCTAATACAGAAGCCCCCACTTTCACTTGCCATTGCCCTGCCATCGCAGATGCTGAAAGACCCATTAATGCAATTAGAGCTATTTGCTTTAACATTTTAAAATACCCCAAGGGAAGAATAATTATTAAGAAAATATTTCTTAACTAATAATAAACATGGCTTAAATTAATATGCAATAGAGATTATAAAACTAAATTTTATTTATTATTTAAGTATATGTAATTATTAAATATTTATTTTAAATCTACTATATTGGTTGGTTTTAAATACCCAGTAAATTAATCAGGTTAATATAATAATATTCAGAGTAAAATAATCAGGTTTATATTAATTTTATATTTAAATATATATTTTAAATACATCTTATAATTTATTTTAAATCTAGGCAAATCTGCTCCGACTTATATCAGAGCAGATTAAAATTGACTTACAGAACCATGGCTGCAATCCATCCAAAAATCATAAGTGGAATATTAAAATGAATGAAGGTTGGAACCACACTATCCTTCATATGGTCATGCTGACCATCCATATTCAGACCGGATGTTGGGCCTAGGGTTGAATCTGATGCTGGAGAACCGGCATCGCCCAAAGCAGCCGCAGTCCCGATGATCGCAATAGTTGCCGCAGGACTAAAACCAAATTGAATACAGAGCGGTACATAAATAATCGCCAGAATTGGAACAGTCGAGAATGATGAACCGATCCCTAATGTAATTAACAGACCAATCAACAACATCAGGAAAGCAGCCAGTGCCTGGCTATCGCCAATCCAGTTCACCGAAGCTTCGACTAAGGCTGGTACCTGATTAGTCGCTTCAATTACGGCAGCAAAACCTTGCGCGGCAATCATAATAAAACCAACCAGGGCCATCATACGCATACCGGTAATGATCACATCGTCTGCTTCTTTCCATTTAAAGATTCCGGCACAGCTTAAGATCGCTACACCGACCAGACCGGCAAGAATCATCGAATCTGAATAGAGCTGTACTGCAAGGGTTGCAAAGACAGCAACTGCTGCCATCCAGATAGTGAATTTAGCAATTTGTGGCTTTGCTGATTTTTGTTCTACACCCAGTTCAGCAGAGATACTTTGCTGCTGTTCCACATGGATATCTCTATACAGACGCGGCTTACGGTAGCTGATAAACATGGCCACCAGCAAACCCACGAACATACCTGAGACCGGAATCGCCATCGCAGCGGGAATCTGGTCATAAGTAATCTCAAAGCCATAGGGCTTACCAAAGGTATTGATGTTATGGCCCAAAATATCGTTCAGGAAGATGGCACCAAAACCGACTGGAACCAGCATATATGTTCCCACCAAACCAAAGGTCAGCAGACAGGCCACCAAACGGCGATCCAGCTTCAGATGGTTAAATACTAGCAATAACGGTGGAATCAGAACCGGAATAAAGGCGATGTGTACCGGAATCACGTTTTGCGAGAAAACGGCAGCCAATGCCACGGTACAGAAGATCAGATATTTAACCTTGTTCTGTGCCTTTTCTGATGCCTCACCTTTTAAGGTAGTAATCATTTTGTAGGCCAGCAAGTCAGGCAGACCGGAACGTGCCAAGGCCAAAGCAAAGGCACCCAGGATGCCATAAGCCAAGGCAATTTTAGCGCCACCACCCAGACCATTGTTAAATGCGTCTAAAGTTCCCTGGAGGCCAAGACCTGCCAGCAAACCACCCGTAACAGCACCAATGACCAGGGCAAAAACCACAGGTACACGTGCCAATGAGAGTCCAAACATGACTCCAATAGCAGCAAGAATTGCGAACATAATGAATTGGGAATGAGAGAAAACGGCTATTTTATCAGAAAATCCGGATAAAAATTCTTCCACTTATCCCTTGCCTAGTCACATTCCCAATCTCCGTATCAAGTGGCCGCTGTTAATTTTTGCTGAATAAAATTATGAATCAGATGAGCCACCTGTTCCGGTTGGCTCAAAATCGCCCAGTGATTGGCATTCAGTTCTACCCGGGAAAAATCTTCTACCCATTTTGGCATTTCATCAATCAGATCCGGACCAACAAACTGGTCCTTTTTGAGCACGATTGCCTGTACCGGACAGACCGCAAAACGCTGTCTAGGTCGAGATAAACGCGGCAAAAAGTTCGCCCGATACAGATTGACGCCATATTTGCCGTCTTTGACAATATTCTGGTTTAGGGGCAGATTTTCCTGCTGTTCCAGCTGACTGATCATTTTGCCCCAACGTTCTGCATTAAAGAAATCCCATGCTATAGGTGCTATAAAAGGTAGCTGGAATACCGCGATATACCAGGATTGGGTCATCTGTTTAAAAAACTTGGCCTTATGCTGTTTAAACTGTTCACGCATCCAGAAAGCCGCATGATCCAGACATGGGCCTGACATGGTGCTAAAAGACAAAATCCGACCTTTAAATTTAGGTTCGGTGGCTGCTTCCCAAGCCTGGATTGAACCCCAGTCATGAGCCGCGAGGTGGAAAGCTTGTCCCGGCAGGACCTGATCAACCACTTGCTCTAAATCTGCACACAGACGTTCCAGACGATAATCCCGAATTTTCTTGGGAACGCTGGAGTCTCCTGCTCCGCGTACATCATAAGTCACTACAAAATAATCCTGAACGAGGTGAGAAATCACCGCTTCCCAAACATCCTGATGGTCAGGATAACCATGAACCAGCACCAAAACCGGCTGTTCAGGCTCGCCCCAGGTTTTTACATAGAGACGTTGATGATCGCTGGTATCTACCCACTGGCTATGTCTTTGCATAGATGCATCCTTATTCGCTGATTGACTCTTTTATTGTTGAAATAGGCACGATTTATCAATGCCAGCTTATTTTTGTTGTTCTAGTATGCATACAAGACCAGAAAAAAGAATATCCGCATGAGCCTATTACGAAAAATTCAGCAACTGCCTTTGTTATCCAAATTTATCCTGAATCGCTATGCCCCCTATCGTGGAGCAGGAATTGTCATTGATGAAATGGACTTTGCCAATTATCACGTTCGCGTGAAAATGCCACTGACTCGCAAGAATCAGAATATTGTCGGAGTACATTTTGGTGGTAGCCTGTATTCCATGGTCGACCCTTTTTATATGTTATTACTGATGCACCATCTGGGCCCGAAATACATTGTCTGGGATAAAAGCTCTACCATTCAGTTTCTAGCGCCAGGACGTGGAACGGTCTATGCGGACATCCGGATTTCTAGGCAGGAAGTGCAAACAGTGAAAGAACTGGCAGCTGACCATAGGCCGGTTTATCGCCAGTATCAGCTCAATATTTATGATGATTCCGGTGTGCGTATCGCTGAGGTACAAAAGACCGTTTATATCCGCCTTAAACAGAGTAAAGGCAAACCTCGAGCCTCGAGAAGCTAAATAACGAAATTGAATAAACTAAAAGCGCCATTGAGGCGCTTTTAAATCTATCTGGAGGATAGTTCTGTCGATTAACGACGACGGTTATTCTGTTCGATCGCTGCACCAGCACCACCACCGATGGCACCACCAATTGCAGCACCACCTGTACCGCCAAAGATGCTTTTACCCACAGCAGAACCTACAGCACCACCGACACCGCTATAGGTCGCATTACGGTTTGAACCGCCTTGAGCTTTACTGCCGACTGCTGCACCCGCACCACCGCCAACTGCTGCACCAACACCACCACCCACTCTGTTACCTACACCACCACCCACTGCACCACCAAGCGCAGCTGCGCCAATACGCTGATCTTTAGCAGACATATTTTCACAGCCTGCCAACATAAAAGTAGAGATAGTTGCAACAGCCATTACGCTCATTAACTTTTTCATGATCTTGGCCTTCCTTCGTGCTTTGACTTAAGATTAACCTGATTTTAAGGAGCGATTCATAACAAGATGTTAAATCTTGAAACCCTCATGGTAAGCGTCCGCTGAATCCCATACCTATTTTTTAATTCGATTTAGGTTTCCAGCAGTGCGGCAGCAATTCTTCAATTTGGGTCACTTTGTGTGTCGGTAACCTTTTCAGCACATCACTTAAATAGGCATACGGATCCAAGCCATTCAGCTTTGCTGACTGGATTAAAGTCATGATGTTTGCCGCTCGCTGACCACTGCGCAGCGAACCTGCAAACAGCCAGTTCTTGCGTCCCAACGCCCAGGGACGCATCTGATTCTCTACCCAATTGTTGCATATCGGTAGATTGCCATCATCCAGATAGCGGCTTAAGGCTGGCCAACGCTTCAGAGTGTAATTGATAGCCTTGGCGGTGGGAGAACTCGATGGCACTGTCAGATGATGTTGGTTGAGCCATTCATATAGTTGTTGCATCACTGGTTGACTATGCTGTTGTCGGTATTCGCGGCGGTCTTCCGCTGTACCATCGGTCTTTTTCCTGAGTTCTGCTTCTATCGCATACAGTTTCTGAATCAGCACTAAGGCCTGTTCAGCAACCTGACTTTTCCCAGTTACATGCAGTTCATGGAATTTACGACGTGCATGGGCCATGCACCCCACCTCAATCACCTGGCCTGATTTAAAACGTGCTTTATAACCACTGTAATCATCACAGACTAGATAGCCCTGCCAGCCTTTCAAGAACTCTTCAGCATGCTGGCCTGAACGACTATCCTGAAAGTCATAGATCACCGCCTGAACTGGATTATACTGTGTGGTGGCATAGGCCCAGACATAACCTTTCTTCGGTTTTTTATTATTCTCACCCATCCGCATGATGGTGACCGGTGTTTCATCTGCATGCAGCACCCGCTGTTGCAGCACCACCTCTTTTAAGGCATTGGCCAGAGGTTCCAGTTCTACACCGCAGCGACCTATCCAATCAGATAAAGTGGATCTGGACAGATCAATGCCAGCCCGCTGATAGATCAGGCGCTGACGGTACAGCGGCAAATGATCGGCATACTTCGATACCAGCACATGGCTGAGCAATTCAGGTGAAGCAATGCCTTTATCAATCACATAGGCGGGCATCGCTTGCTGAGTTAGAGTGTCACACTGATCACAGACCCATTTACCACGCACATGCTGTTCCTTATAGAACTGTGCCGGTCTGAAATGCAGTTTTTCACTGACATCTTCGCCGATACGACGGAGTTGGCAGCCACAAGCACATTGGGTTGATGCAGGTTCATGCTCAATACGGATGGTGTGTAGATGATCTGGCAGTGGTCGACGTTTAGGTTTATTGGTTTTGGCTTTCTGTGTCGCTGCATTGGTTTTATCTGCATTTAGCCGTTCCAGTTCTAGATCAACCGCGGCAATATCTTCTTCAACCGCTTCATCCCAGAGATGGATTTGTTTTGCCGTTAAGTGTTCATTCTTTTGGGCGAATTTGTGCTTTTTAAACAGCGCCAGTTCATGCTCGTATTTTTGATTGAGAATAGAAAGATGTTGAACTTTGGCATCCAATTGTTGGTTTGATTGTGCTAGAGACTGATGCTGCAGCGCCAACTGCCTGGTGAATTCCAGCAGTTGTTCATGGGTCAGTTGGCTTAAGTCAGGCAGCGTATTCATGACCGCAGTATGCCTGAGGTCATGAGAAGAATGAAATAGAACGTTTGGAGAATAGCAGAATGGTCGAGCCTGGTTTAAAGCATCGTCACCACCTGCTGTCGTCCAATGCGCTGCCAGGGCAAACCTTGGATCAGTGCCTGTAACTGTTCCGGGCTGAGGGCCACGGTTTCACCTTGGTGAACTTGAGCCCAGTGAAATTTGCCCTGTTCCAGCCGCCGGGCACACAGCCAGATGCCCAATCCATCATGTACCAGCACTTTCATGCGATGGCCACGTTTATTACAGAACAGGTAAGCACAATGCGGTTTGATGTAGCCAAAGGCTCTCACCACCTGAGCCATGGTCGTATCCATACCTGCACGCATGTCCATGGGCTGAGTAGACAACCAGATTTCATCAATGCGGATCATGTTGCAAGTGCCTTGAGTAATTCTGCCAAGGCAGGTATTTCTGATGTCTGCCATTTTAGCTGAATATCATTATTCGTATGAGGCACGGTGATACACAACGTGATCCTCTCATCAATAGGTTGGCTGATTGCAGCAGTGTAAGGCAAAGCAATAAATGCTGGATTCACATGAGTAGGATCCTGCACGGCACCCTCATGATGGCTGAAGATCCTGATCCAACGACTGACAAGGTTGGCATTAATACTATGTTGCAGTGTGACCGAAGCGATCGAGGTATTAGGATTTTTTCAGGCATTGACAATACTGAGTTTGAATTCTTTGCTGTATTTTCGGCGTTTTTTAGCAACAGGAGGTGTTGCTGAATATATATCCATGTTCATGGATTAAGTCCCCACTTGTTTTTAGGTGGGAACTAAATTAAGGCTTATAGGATCGCTTGGTAAGGCTGTGTTAGCCGGATGCTTACCCCTCATGATTTATTTTGTAAAGAGCGCATGAAAGATCATGTTCTATTGATGATTTCTCTATATTTAGGATAAGTAACTTCCAGATCATTTGACCTTTTCTAGCGATATAAATATGAATAATTTGGGAAATAAAAAAGCCACCCGAAGGTGGCTTTTTAAAATGATTTAGCGGCTAATTACAGACCGTTAAATTCATCGCTGAATGCTTGGCTCAACGCTTGGTCTACATCAGAGAAGTCATTGTGCAGTTCAAATTCTGCAGCTTCTGCTTCTTGACGACGACGCTCTAAGTGGTAAGCCAGACCTGTACCCGCTGGGATCAGACGACCTACAACTACGTTTTCTTTCAGACCGCGTAGATCATCTTCTTTACCTGTTACAGCCGCTTCAGTTAACACACGAGTGGTTTCCTGGAACGATGCAGCAGAGATGAACGAGTCAGTAGAAAGCGAGGCTTTGGTAATACCCATTAATTGACGTTCAAACTTCGCAGGGAACTTGTTCTGCGCAAGAACAGCTTGGTTCTCTTGCATCACACGGATGTAATCCACTTGTTCACCTTTAATGAAGCTTGTATCGCCACCGTCAGTGATGTCCACTTTACGCAGCATCTGACGTACGATCACTTCAATATGCTTGTCGTTGATTTTTACACCTTGCAGACGGTAAACGTCCTGAACTTCGTTCACGATGTAGTTGGTCAACGCCACTTCACCTTTCAGACGTAAGATGTCATGCGGGTTCTGTGGACCATCAGAAATGGTTTCACCACGGTTCACATGTTCACCTTCGAACACGTTAATGGTACGCCATTTCGGAATCAGTTCTTCGTAGATCTCAGAACCATCATCCGGAGTAATGACTAGACGGTTTTTACCTTTAGTCTCTTTACCGAAGCTTACAACACCTGATACTTCTGCAAGGATTGCGTGTTCTTTCGGTTTACGTGCTTCGAACAAGTCAGCAACACGTGGTAGACCACCGGTAATATCACGAGTACGTGAAGATTCTTGTGGTACACGACCAATTACGTCACCCACACCAATAGTTTCGCCATCACGGACAGAAAGAATGGTGTTTTGTGGCAAGAAGTAGAACTGTTCGCCGCCATCTACTGTGTCAAGCACAACAGCTGGACGTAAATCTTTACCAGAAGCAGGACGTGCTGTTACAGGCAAGATTTCAACAGTGGTCATACCAGTTGCATCATCAGTTTTCGATGTTGCAGTTACACCATCAGCGATTTGGCTGAAGCGAACTTTACCGGCAACTTCTGTAACCAGTGGATGTGTATGCGGATCCCAAGTCGCTACGATACCGCCTGCTTCTACAGCTTCGCCATCTTTCAGCAAGATAGACGCACCATATGGCAGTTTGTAACGTTCACGTTCACGACCTAAGTCATCTGCAATACCGATTTCACCTGAACGTGAAGTTGATACCAAGTGACCTTTGGCATGTTGTACAGTTTTCACGTTGTGGAAACGTACAGTACCTTTATTACGAACTTGTACGCTGTTTGCAGCAGAAGTTCGGCTCGCAGCACCACCGACGTGGAAGGTACGCATGGTTAACTGTGTACCCGGCTCACCAATCGACTGAGCAGCCATAACACCTACAGATTCACCTGGGTTTACCAAGTGACCGCGTGCAAGGTCACGACCGTAACATTTCGCACAAACACCGAAAGTAGATTCACAAGATACCACTGAACGTACTTTAACTTCGTCGACACCTTGCTCTTCCAGGTAGTTTGCAAGTTTTTCGTCGATCAATGTGTTACGCGGCAGAATAACTTCTTCAGTACCCGCACGTTTCACATCTTCAGCTACTACACGACCTAGTACTCGAGTACCCAGGTTCTCGATCACGTCACCGCCTTGAATGAACGGAGTCATGACAAGACCAGACAACGTACCACAATCCGGCTCAGTGATGACCAAATCTTGCGCAACGTCTACCAGACGACGAGTCAGGTAACCAGAGTTCGCTGTTTTCAGTGCTGTATCGGCCAAACCTTTACGCGCACCGTGTGTTGAAATGAAGTACTGAAGTACTGTCAGACCTTCACGGAAATTCGCTTTAATAGGCGTTTCAATGATCGAACCATCCGGTTTCGCCATCAGACCACGCATACCAGCCAACTGACGAATCTGAGCTGCGGAACCACGGGCACCAGAGTCAGACATCATGTAGATGCTGTTGAATGATTTCTGTTTCTCGTCTTCACCCTGTTTGTTCTTAACAGTTGTGAATGACAAGTTGTCCATCATCGCTTTCGCTACCTGGTCGTTAGTACGCGCCCAGATATCGACCACTTTGTTATAACGTTCGCCAGCAGTTACGAAACCTTGTTCGAACTGTTGTTCGATTTCACGAACTTCAGCTTCTGCTTTCCCGATAATCGCTTGTTTTTGTGGTGGAATGACCATGTCTTCCATACCAACAGAAACACCAGAACGAGTCGCTTGACGGAAGCCAAGGTACATCAATTGGTCAGCGAAGATAACAGTGTCTTTCAGACCCAGTTTACGGTAGCAAGAGTTGATTAACTTAGAGATGTTCTTTTTGGTCATCTCAACGTTAATTTGCTGGAAGTCCATACCTTCAGGCACAACTTCCCAAAGCAGACAGCGACCAGGAGTCGTATCTACGATAATCGTTTGCTGTTCACGCTCGCCGTTTTCGTTGATCACGGTTTGGTGTACACGTGCTTTCACGCGAGCGTGCATATCCACCTGACCAGTCGCAAGCGCACGGTTTACTTCGTCAGTATCCGCGAACACCATGCCTTCACCTTTAGCATTTACCGCATCACGAGTGATGTAGTAAAGACCCAAGACAACGTCCTGAGACGGTACGATGATTGGCTCACCGTTCGCTGGAGACAGAATGTTGTTGGTCGACATCATTAACGCACGAGCTTCTAACTGAGCTTCAAGTGTTAATGGTACGTGTACCGCCATTTGGTCACCATCGAAGTCGGCGTTGAACGCAGCACATACGAGTGGGTGAAGACGGATCGCTTTACCTTCAATCAGGATAGGTTCAAATGCTTGAAGACCTAGACGGTGAAGCGTCGGCGCACGGTTCAACATCACTGGATGCTGACGAATGACTGATGCTAGAACGTCCCAAACTTCTGGAGTTTCACGCTCAACCATTTTCTTCGCAGCTTTAATGGTTGTAGCCTGACCAGATGCTTGCAGTTTCGCAAAGATGAATGGCTTGAACAGTTCAAGCGCCATTTTCTTAGGAAGACCACATTGGTGTAAACGCAGGCTTGGACCTACGGTAATTACCGAACGACCAGAGTAATCGACACGTTTACCCAATAAGTTTTGACGGAAACGACCTTGTTTACCTTTGATCATATCTGCCAAAGATTTAAGCGGACGTTTGTTAGAACCAGTAATCGCACGACCACGACGACCGTTATCCAGCAATGCATCTACAGATTCTTGCAACATACGTTTTTCGTTACGTACGATGATGTCTGGAGCCGCAAGATCAAGAAGACGTTTTAAACGGTTGTTACGGTTGATCACACGACGGTAAAGGTCGTTCAGGTCAGAAGTCGCGAAACGACCACCTTCAAGTGGTACAAGCGGACGAAGATCTGGTGGAAGTACTGGAAGTACGTTCATCACCATCCATTCTGGCTTGTTGTTCGAATCGTTAAATGCTTCCATCAATTTCAGACGCTTAGAGGCTTTTTTAAGCTTAGTTTCTGAAGTTGTATTTGGAATTTCTTCACGTAGACGCGCAATTTCAGCTTCAAGATCGATATCTTTAAGCAAGTCTTGAACTGCTTCTGCACCCATTTTCGCGGTGAATTCGTCACCGTGTTCTTCTAACGCATTGAAATATTCTTCATCGTTAAGAAGTTGGTATTTCTCAAATGGAGTCATACCTGGGTCAGTGACAACATAAGATTCGAAATACAATACGCGTTCGATATCACGTAGTGTCATGTCTAATAAAAGACCGATACGGCTAGGCAGTGATTTCAGGAACCAGATGTGCGCAACTGGAGACGCAAGCTCGATGTGACCCATACGCTCACGACGAACTTTCGCAGTTGTTACTTCAACGCCACATTTTTCACAAATGACGCCTTTGTATTTCATACGCTTGTATTTACCACACAAGCATTCGTAATCTTTTACTGGACCAAAGATTTTGGCACAGAATAAACCGTCACGTTCTGGTTTGAACGTACGGTAGTTAATGGTTTCTGGCTTTTTAACTTCACCATGAGACCACGACTTAATCATTTCTGGTGACGCAAGACCAATACGGATGCGATCAAACTCTACTGGAGCATGACCGTCGGAATCCGTCTTTTTGCGCATGATATCGAGCAAGTCTTTCAATTTTTTTCTCCGTGTGTCGGGGAGATTTTCACTTCCCGACTGGGTCACAAATATTGTTTTTTAACTGAAATTTGGAATCTCCCCTAACCCCTCTTTACTAAAGAAAGGAACTCCCCCTTTGAAAAAGGGGGCCGGGGGGATTAATTAGTCACCATTTTTCAGTTCAATGTTGATACCTAAAGAACGGATCTCTTTGGTCAATACGTTGAACGATTCAGGCATACCTGGGTCCATATAATGGTTACCATCTACAATGTTCTTATAGATACGGGTACGGCCTTCAACGTCATCCGACTTCACAGTAAGCATTTCTTGAAGCGTATATGCTGCACCGTATGCTTCCAGTGCCCAGACTTCCATCTCACCGAAACGCTGACCACCGAATTGTGCTTTACCACCCAGCGGCTGTTGCGTTACTAGAGAGTAAGAACCAGTAGAACGCGCATGCATCTTGTCGTCAACCAAGTGGTTCAATTTCAGCATGTACATGTAACCTACAGTTACAGGACGATCGAAACGTTCACCAGTACGGCCATCGTACAATACAGTTTGACCCGTACGTGACAAGCCAGCAAGCTCAAGTAATTCTTTGATCTGACCTTCTTCAGCACCATCAAATACTGGAGTTGCCAGAGGAACACCTTTACGCAGGTTACCAGACAGTTTCAAGATTTCTTCATCAGTCAGGCTGTCAAGATCTTCTTGCTGACCGCCAACCTTATTATAAATCTTGTCTAGGAAATCACGCAGTTCAAGAACTGTACGCTGTTCTTTCAGCATCTTGTCGATTTGATCGCCAAGACCTTTAGCAGCCATACCCAAGTGAGTTTCCAGAATCTGACCCACGTTCATACGTGATGGTACACCGAGCGGGTTCAGTACGATATCTACTGGTACACCATTGGCATCGTGCGGCATGTCCTCAACAGGCAGGATGTTAGAAACTACACCCTTGTTCCCGTGACGACCCGCCATCTTATCACCAGGCTGGATACGACGTTTAACTGCCAGGTAAACCTTAACAACTTTCAATACGCCAGTTGTCAGTTCGTCACCTGTAGAAAGTTTGCGTTTTTTCTCAGCAAATTTCTCATCAATTTCAAGACTCTTCTCTTTCAGGAACACTTGAATTTGAGTTAAACGTTCAGCAATTGCTTCATCACTTGGTTGGATATCAAGCAGATCAACAAGCTCTAAACCAGATAACAATTCTTCAGACAGTTTGTCACCGCGTTTAGTGGTACCGCCACCGTTAGATTCCTGACCTTTCAACAGACGTACAATACGTTCACGTGCTGCTTCTTCGAAGATTTTGTATTCTTCTTTCAAGTCTTTACGGTAAGCATCAAGCTGAGCTTTTTCAATTGCCTGAGCACGTTCGTCTTTCTCAAGACCGTCACGTGTAAACACTTGAACGTCGATCACAGTACCTTTAGTACCCGATGGAACACGTAAAGAAGAATCTTTTACGTCAGCCGCTTTTTCACCGAAGATTGCACGAAGCAGTTTTTCTTCAGGAGTTAACTGAGTTTCACCTTTAGGCGTTACTTTACCTACCAGGATGTCACCCGCAGTCACTTCAGCACCGATGTAAACGATACCTGACTCGTCCAGTTTAGAAAGCGCTGCTTCACCCACGTTCGGAATATCGGCAGTAATTTCTTCAGCACCCAATTTGGTATCACGTGCAACACATGAAAGTTCCTGGATGTGAATAGACGTTAAACGGTCTTCTTGAAGAACACGCTCAGATAATAAGATCGAGTCTTCGTAGTTGTAACCATTCCAGGTCATGAACGCTACACGCATGTTTTGACCAAGCGCAAGCTCACCGCCATCAGTTGATGGACCGTCAGCCAGAACGTCACCACGACCTACTTTATCGCCCAGGTTCACAAGAACTTTCTGGTTGATACAAGTGTTTTGGTTAGAACGTGTGTATTTGATCAGGTTATAGATATCTACACCTGCTTCGCCTGCAACCATTTCGTCTTCGTTGACACGAATTACAACACGCGAAGCGTCAACAAATTCAATACGACCACCACGTTTCGCGATTACACATACACCAGAGTCATGTGCTACGTTCGCTTCCATACCGGTACCAACCAGTGGTTTGTCAGCAATTAACGTAGGAACAGCCTGACGTTGCATGTTCGAACCCATCAATGCACGGTTGGCGTCATCGTGCTCAAGGAACGGAATCAGTGATGCTGCTACAGATACAACCTGCTGAGCAGATACGTCCATATGCGTCACTTTTTCAGGAGGCATACGTACGAATTCACCTTGGTGACGTACAGAAACGAATTCTTCAGACAGGTTGCCATCTTTATCTACTGCAGAGTCGGCCTGTGCAATCACAGTACCTACTTCTTCAATCGCAGACAGGTATTCAACGTCATCAGTTACGCGGCCATCAACCACTTTACGGTATGGAGTTTCTAGGAAACCGAAGTTGTTACATTTCGCATAAACAGACAGCGAGTTGATCAAACCAATGTTTGGACCCTCAGGAGTCTCAATTGGACATACACGACCGTAATGAGTTTGATGTACGTCACGTACTTCGAAGCCCGCACGTTCACGAGTCAAACCACCAGGCCCAAGTGCTGATACACGACGTTTGTGTGTAATTTCAGACAACGGGTTGTTTTGGTCCATGAACTGAGACAACTGGCTTGAACCAAAGAATTCTTTGATTGCAGCAGCCACTGGCTTCGCATTGATCAGGTCTTGCGGAGACAGGTTATCCGTTTCAGCTTGAGACAGACGTTCTTTAACCGCACGCTCTACACGAACCAGACCTACACGGAATTGGTTCTCGGTCATTTCACCCACAGAACGAACACGACGGTTACCCAAGTGGTCGATATCGTCGACTTCACCTTTACCGTTACGGATTTCTACTAATGTTTTTAATACATCAGTGATATCTTCGTTCGAGAGAATGCCTTCAACTTCGCGTGACTTCTGGTCAGTACCCACTTCGTAAGGACGACCCAAACGACGGTTGAACTTCATACGACCCACTGGAGACAGGTCATAACGCTCAGAAGAGAAGAACAGGTTGTTGAACAGATTCTCAGCAGCTTCTTTTGTTGGTGGCTCACCTGGACGCATGACTTTGTAGATTTCTACAAGCGCTTCATCACGGCTTACTGTGGTATCCGCACGTAATGTATCCGCAATAAACGGACCACGGTCGATATCGTTAGTAAACAGGATATTGAACTGTTTCACGCCGCCTTCTGCAATTTTCACCATGATTTCATGGCTCAGAACAGTATTGGCTGCAATCACATCACCATCTTTCAGTGGGATGTCTTCAGCAGTGATACGTTCGTACAGGTACTCATCAGGAACAGAAAGCTTCTCAAGACCAGATGCTTCCATTTGACGTACATGACGTGCGTTAATACGTTTACCTTGTTCAACAATGACTTTGCCGTCTTTGTCAGCAATGTCGAACTGTGCCATTTCGCCGCGCAGGCGCTCTGGAACAAGGTCAATCTGATAGCTACCCATGTCCAGATACACAGGTACTTTCTCGTAGAACATGTCGAGAATTTGTTCGTTGGCATAACCCAACGCACGAAGCACCACAGTCGCAAGCAATTTACGACGACGGTCAATACGTACGTAGACCAGGTCTTTGGCATCGAATTCAAAGTCTAACCATGAACCACGGTAAGGAATGATACGAGCTGAATAAAGGACTTTACCGCTTGAGTGAGTCTTGCCTTTATCGTGGTCAAAGAATACGCCCGGTGAACGGTGCAATTGCGATACAATTACACGCTCGGTACCGTTAATCACGAAAGTACCGTTGTCTGTCATAAGCGGCATTTCGCCCATGTAAACTTCTTGTTCACGTACGTCTTTGATTGATTTAGTTTCGCGATCTTTCAGGATCAAACGAATTTTTACGCGCATTGGTGCTGCATAAGTTGAGCCACGAAGGATACATTCGCGTACATCAAACTCAGGCTTACCAAGACTATACTCAACGAATTCTAAAGCAGCATTGCCAGAATAACTTTCAATAGGAAAAACTGAACGAAATGCGGCTTGGAGACCGATATCTTCGCGGTTTTTTGGTGATTTGCCATCTTGTAAGAATGTTCTGTACGAGTCGACTTGAATCGCGAGCAGGTACGGAGCATCCATGACGCTAGGCAATTTACCAAAATTCTTACGGATCCGTTTCTTTTCGGTATATGAGTATGCCATCTGGAGTCCTCGGAAAGTGTAAACCAAGCCCGCCTGCAGAACGGGCTCAGAAGGAATTACGCTGGCCGATATGGCCACCACTCTTTACAAATGCTGCAATTTTTAGTGGTATTAAAACGCTTAACAATATTTTTTTAATGAAAAATATTGGTAAGCGTTTGTTCATTATGTTTATTTTTAATTTGTATGAATTTTATATCATGCAAACAAAAATCGAGCCGATTATTGTAACGCAAAAAGGCTGATGACCCAAGAGCCATCAGCCAATTTTTGGAGCCGATTATAAAAAACCGGCTCCTTTAAGAAATTACTTAAGAGTAACTGTAGCACCAGCTTCTTCAAGTTTTTTCTTAAGCTCTTCGCCTTCTTCTTTAGAAACGCCTTCTTTAAGAACTGTAGGTGCGCCCTCAACCATGTCTTTAGCTTCTTTCAAGCCAAGACCAGTAGCTTCACGAACTGCTTTAATTACAGCAACTTTGTTAGCACCGAAAGAAGTTAACTCAACGTTGAATTCTGATTGTTCTTCAGCAGCAGCAGCAGCGCCAGGAGCAGCAGCAACAGCAACAGCAGCAGCAGATACGTTGAATTTCTCTTCGAAAGCAGAGATTAGTTCAACAAGTTCAAGAACAGTTTTTTCTGCAACTGCGTTTAGGATTTCTTCGTTAGTTAAAGCCATGAGAATAACTCCAAATGGAAATTGAATGGTGTGGAAATAAATTTAAGCTTAAGCTGCTTCTGACTCGTTTTTCTCTTTGAGCGCAGTAATAAGGCGACCCAATTTCGAAATAGGAGCTTGAAGAACGTTTGCAAGCATAGTAAGCGCTTTTTCTTGGTTCGGAAGGTTCGCGATTACGCTAACTTCAGCACCTTCGTAAACTTTGCCATCAAATGCAGCAGCTTTAAGTTCGAATGCTTTGTTAGTTTTTGCGAATTCTTCGAACAAGCGTGCAGCTGCACCCATGTCGTCTTCAGAAGTCGAGAAAGCTAAGATTGTTGGGCCAACAAGGCTGTCGTTCAAGATATTGAATTGAGTATCTTGAAGAGCGCGTTTAGCCAGAGTGTTACGCACGATACGTGTTTTAACACCTAGTTTACGAGCTTCAACACGAAGAGCAGTTAATTGCTCAACTGTTAAACCTTGGTAGTCAGCAACAACAGCGGCAAATGCAGTAGAAGCAATTTCACTTACTTCAGCTACGATCTGTTTTTTGCCTTCAATAAGAAGAGCCATTGTAAAACCTCCTAACGGTGATTTATGTGCCTGATACAAGCACACTCCCAATTCGTGAATTCATCTCTGAAATCACACGCGGAGGATGAACAAATCACACCACCGCGTCTACGCAGGCTAGAATATTAAGAAAGAAGCATAAAACTCCCCTCGCCTGAGGTCTTTGACGCTGATAAATTTACATTTATCAATTCAAAGTCTGCCTAAGTTCGCAAGAGACGGAGCGTTTCTTGCGTAAAAATCAAAGCAGCGCTTTGATTTTTACTCAGGGCTTTAAAATTCTGTATAAGTTTAAAACTTATTTAGAAACGTTTGCTACATCAACGATCAGACCAGGACCCATAGTAGAGCTTAGAGTGATCTTCTGGATGTAAACACCTTTAGAAGTAGCAGGTTTTGCTTTCTTAAGGTCAGCTACAAGAGCTTCAACGTTTTGACGAACAGCTTCAGCAGAGAAACCTACTTGACCGATCGCAGCGTGAATGATACCCGCTTTGTCTACACGGTAACGTGCTTGACCAGCTTTTGCATTTTTAACTGCAGTCGCAACGTCAGGAGTTACAGTACCCACTTTAGGGTTTGGCATTAAACCACGTGGACCAAGAATCGTACCCAGTTTACCAACAACGCGCATTGCATCAGGAGCAGCAATCACTACGTCGAAGTCAAGGTTTCCGCCTTGGATGCTTTCAGCAAGATCGTCGAAACCAACAACGTCTGCACCAGCTTCTTTCGCAGCTTCAGCAGCAGCGCCTTGAGCAAAAACAGCTACGCGTACAGTTTTACCAGTACCTGCAGGAAGAGTAGTCGCGCCACGAACAACCTGATCAGATTTACGAGGGTCAACACCTAGGTTTACAGCGATGTCCAAAGATTCTTTGAATTTCGCAGCTGGAAGGCTAGTAAGAACTTCTACAGCTTCTTCTAAAGTGTAAACTTTATGTGCTTCTACAGCAGCAGCAATGGCTTTTTGACGTTTAGTTAACTTTGCCATGTCTTATAGCTCCACTTCCAAGCCCATAGAACGTGCAGAACCAGCGATGGTACGTACACGCGCGTCTAAATCAGCACCAGTTAAATCTGGTTCTTTAGTAGTCGCGATTTCTTCCAATTGAGCACGAGTCAACTTACCAACTTTAGTTTTGTTAGGTACAGAAGAACCCTTTTGGATACCAGCAGCTTTCTTAAGAAGAACAGCAGCAGGTGGAGTTTTCATGATAAATGTGAACGACTTGTCGTTGTACACAGTGATCACGACTGGAATTGGCAGGCCAGCTTCAACTTTTTGTGTAGCAGCATTGAATTCTTTACAGAATGCCATGATGTTAACACCACGTTGACCTAGTGCAGGACCAATCGGTGGAGATGGATTCGCTTTACCAGCTGGAACTTGCAGCTTGATATAGCCGTCAATCTTCTTAGCCATTTCAAATTACCTCTGGGTGCAAACGCCGCTAGGCTCCCCAATGATTTCAAGTAACGATACCGTTACAATAACAATGCCTGATTTGCACGCAAATCAGGCGTTTTCAACCCGAACAAATTAAACTGTTTTTTCGACTTGACGAAATTCCAGTTCAACCTGAGTTGGTCGGTTAAATACGTTAATAGTCAGCGTTAAGCGTGACTTGTCGTAAAGCACTTCTTCCACCACACCTTTAAAGTCAGTGAATGGACCGTCAATTACGAGTAATTCTTCACCTGGTTCAAACATGGTCTTAGGACGCGGTGCTTCACCAGTATTGCGTACACGTGCAAGGATTGCATCAGCTTCTTTTTGCGTAATTGGAGCCGGTTTTTCAGCCGTACCGCCAATAAAGCCCAGCACTTTTGGACATTCTTTCACAATATGCCAAGTGTCATCGTTCATTTCCATTTCGACCAATACATAGCCAGGAAAGAACTTACGCTCTGATTTACGCTTCTTGCCATCCTTCATTTCTACCACTTCTTCGGTAGGAACAAGGACTTCACCAAAGCTATCGGCAACAGCGCTACGCTGGATTCGATCATTAAGCGAACGCATCACTTGTTTTTCATAACCCGAATAGGCATGAATAATGTACCAACGTTTCATAGCTCTCTTACCCGATAATAAACTTCATTAACCAGCCTAAAACATAGTCAAAGCACCATAGAACAATGGCTGCAATCACTACAACAGCAAGGACTTGCCAAGATGTGGTCATAGTCTCTTGTTTAGTAGGCCAGGTCACTCGACGTAACTCGATTCGTGCATCCTTAAGAAGACGAACAAAGCCTTTGCCTTGATGGGTGGCGTATAATAAACCGAATGCCACAACGATACAAGTCAAAATTACCCCAACGCGCACCCAAATATCATTCGCAGGCGCCCAGTATGCAGGTAAATATTGGTTTACCATCATAGCACCGACCAATAAAATCAAGGCGATAACCCATAGAACAATGTCTAATGGAGAACCAGAACTTACATCTACAGCAGGATTATTTCTTTGAGGAATTGCCGCTTCGCTTAATGCGTCGCGTGATTTATCATTCGACATTTTTGTACTCGTCGTAGGTTTCGCGACTTATTATATGACCAGTTTTGCCGACATCAAGCGTCTTTTGAAAAAACTTGGCAGGCCAGGAGGGACTCGAACCCCCAACATTCGGTTTTGGAGACCGACGCTCTACCAATTGAACTACTGGCCTGTAGATAAACTGGAGCCGAAACTCCAGCTTATTTTCTATTCTATGATTATGCAGTTACTTTAGCAACTACACCAGCACCAACCGTACGACCACCTTCACGGATCGCAAAACGTAGACCTGGGTCCATTGCGATTGGGTGGATTAGTTCTACTGACATTTCTACGTTGTCACCAGGCATAACCATTTCAACGCCTTCTTTCAAAGAAATCGCGCCAGTTACGTCAGTTGTACGGAAGTAGAACTGTGGACGGTAACCGTTAAGGAATGGAGTGTGACGACCACCTTCGTCTTTAGAAAGTACGTATACTTCTGCATCGAATTTAGTGTGCGGTTTGATAGAACCTGGTTTAGCAAGTACTTGACCACGTTGTACGTCTTCACGTTTAGTACCACGAAGCAAGATACCACAGTTCTCACCAGCACGGCCTTCGTCAAGAAGTTTACGGAACATTTCAACGCCAGTTACAGTAGTCTTAACTGTGTCTTTGATACCTACGATTTCAACTTCTTCACCAACTTTGATGATACCAGTTTCAACACGGCCAGTTACAACTGTACCACGACCAGAAATTGAGAATACATCTTCGATTGGCATCAAGAATGCTTGGTCGATTGCACGTTCTGGTTCTGGGATGTAAGAGTCAAGCGCTTCAACAAGAGCTACAACCGCGTCTTCACCGTATTGACCAGCTTCACCGTTCAGTGCAGCAAGTGCTGAACCACGGATTACAGGAGTGTCATCACCTGGGAAGTCGTAAGTAGAAAGAAGTTCACGAACTTCCATTTCAACCAGTTCAAGAAGCTCTTCGTCGTCTACAAGGTCGCATTTGTTCAAGAATACAACGATGTAAGGTACACCTACCTGACGAGAAAGCAGGATGTGTTCACGAGTTTGTGGCATTGGACCGTCAGTCGCAGCACATACAAGGATCGCGCCGTCCATCTGAGCAGCACCAGTAATCATGTTTTTAACATAATCGGCGTGGCCCGGGCAGTCTACGTGAGCGTAGTGACGAGTTGGAGAATCGTATTCTACGTGTGAAGTATTAATTGTAATACCACGTGCTTTTTCTTCTGGTGCAGAGTCGATTGCAGCGTAGTCTTTCGCTTCACCACCGAATTTTTTAGCACATACAGTTGCAATCGCAGCTGTTAAAGTTGTTTTACCATGGTCAACGTGACCGATTGTGCCCACGTTAACGTGTGGCTTATTACGTTCAAACTTAGCCTTAGCCATGTTAATCTTCCTCGTTTACGTCGAACACAATTCTGAGTAAAACCCAGCTCCGACATATCGTTTAAAAAAAACCAAACACCAAATACTTGAAAAGCAGACTAAATAGCCTGCTTTTGAAATATTTTTGCAACCACGTTGCCAAACTGTAATCTGGAGCTCTTATCGAGATTTGAACTCGAGACCTCTCCCTTACCAAGGGAGTGCTCTACCACTGAGCTATAAGAGCAAATATTAGCACTTCAAACAATGGAGCGGGAGACGAGGATCGAACTCGCGACATGCAGCTTGGAAGGCTGCCGCTCTACCAACTGAGCTACTCCCGCACGATGTTGGTACTTGCCACTTTGAAGTCTTAAAATTGGTGGTGAGGGAAGGATTCGAACCTTCGAAACTTTCGTAGCGGAGTTACAGTCCGCCCCCTTTGACCGCTCGGGAACCTCACCATTTTTACACTTACATCAGTGTCGTTCTTTACTTCACACCCCAAACTCTCTAAGATGGTGCCGGCACACGGATTCGAACTGTGGACCTACTGATTACAAGTCAGTTGCTCTACCAACTGAGCTATGCCGGCGTTTCTTAGTGTTTCGTACGTTTCGTATCGGAACGGTGTGCAGTTTAGCAAAACTCAGAATCCATGCAAGTGTTTTTTTCAAAAAAAACGCCAAAAACTCACAAAATCAATCCGTTTGATGATAATTCAACCGCTTTGATCACTGCACGAGCTTTTATTTGGGTTTCATTCCATTCTGACTCAGGATTTGAGTCCGCAACCAGCCCTGCTCCGGCCTGAACATAGACCTTATTTTCACGAATCACGCAGGTACGAATGGCAATCGACATATCCATTTCACCATGCCAGCCTAAATAACCGACAGCGCCGCCAAAAATTCCGCGTTTTACTGGCTCAACTTCGTCAATAATTTCCATGGCACGAATTTTTGGCGCACCAGAAAGTGTTCCCGCAGGGAAAGTTGCCTTAAAAACATCCAGTGCATCGACATCATCACGTACTTCACCTTGTACATTCGACACAATGTGCATCACATGCGAGTAACGTTCGATCACCATTTGATCAGTGACTTGTACTTTACCGATTTTGGATACACGACCGACATCATTTCGGCCCAAGTCAATCAGCATTAAGTGCTCAGCAATTTCTTTTTCATCAGACAGCAAATCTTTTTCCAGTGCCAGATCTTCTTCTTTGGTCTTGCCACGTGGACGCGTACCCGCCAGTGGACGAACAGTCGCAATGCCATTTTCCAGACGAGAAAGAATTTCAGGCGAAGAACCCACAATATGGAACGGCGTATTGTTTTCTAGGGTCTGCCCTTGTACCAGGAACAAATAAGGCGATGGATTAAGGTGACGTAATGCGCGATAGACCTGTAAAGGCTCACCATCGAAATCAGAAACCATACGATGGCCTGGCACCACCTGCATCACATCTCCGGCACGGATGTACTCTTTTACCTTTTCAATAGAGGCAATAAAGTTGTCATGTCCAGTTAAAGACTCAAAATGCGGTGCTGTATGTTTTTCTACTTTCAGGCTTACCGGTGTCGCCAGAATATTTTCCAGTTCATCCAGCTGCTGCTGCGCTTTATCATAAGCTGCCGGATCAGCTGCATCGGCATGTACAATCAGGAACAGAGTATCTTTCAGGTTATCGAATACGATGACGGTTTTGGACAGCATCATCCAGATATCTGGCAAGCCTACAGGATCGGCTTCAGGCACATTTTTTAGCTTAGGTTCGATATAACGTACTGAGTCATAACCAAAATAACCGACAAGACCACCAGTAAAGCTTGGTAAGGCTGGAAGTTCCACCTGAGTAGGTACTTTAAACTGTGCTTGAAAGTCACGGATATACTGGAATGGATCGGCACAGTGCTGTTTTTCAATAGAGCCATCTGGATGCTGAACAGTCAGTTCACCCGCATTACAGGAGAATACAGTGGATTCACCTAGACCGATAATTGAATAGCGTGCCCAGTTCTCTCCCCCTTCAACAGATTCGAACAGATAAGCCTGTTGGTATTGTTTCAGACGGGCAAAGATAGATAAAGGAGTATCTGTATCGGCTAGACGCTGGCGGTATACAGGAATCAGGTTGTAGCCTTGAGATGCAAGTTGCTGGAATTGAGCTGAAGTTGTCATTCGGTTTTTCTCTTTAAATTGGAGTTACTCAGTATGAAAATGGAATTGGACTGAGCGACGCCATCGAAAAACCTTAAAACTATTCATCTTATTTCCTTCGTACCCTATTCAAGCAAGCAACTCACGTAGATCATCGACAATTTCTTGAGGATCACAGTCTGCTATATTTTCACCATGATTATAGCCATAGCTGACTACAATACAATCTATACCCGCACGGCGCGCAGCTTCAATGTCATTGACCGAATCACCAATCATCAGCACCTGATCTTTGGTCACACTATAATGTTCCACACAATGCAACAACTGACGCGGATCTGGCTTACGCTCGGCAAAGCGATCACCACCAATGGTGTCATCAAAGTATTTCGCCAATTCGAGGATATCCAGAATACTGCGTGCCGGTTCTTCTGGTTTATTGGTCACACAGATCAGTTTTTTATCGTTAGCCTTACCCCATTCCAGAAACTCGATAATCCCGTTAAATGGCTTAGTATCTACACAAGGATCGGCATTATAAATTTCCAGGAACGTCGTAAGTAATTCCTGATGCTGGGCAGGTAATACTTCTCCCACCAGATGCTGGAGTACACTTTCACAGAACTTGGACGTTCCTTTACCGATCCAGACCCGTACCTGTTCCTCAGTCACCAGTGGTAGCTGCAAGACATTCAGGCTCATATTCATGGCCCGATACAGATCATGGGCTGAATCCACCAAGGTGCCATCCAGATCGAATAAAATCAGCTTACGTTGTTCCAGTTGTGCAATTGACATCCTGACCCTCATTTTCTTTATTTGCAGCCATAAAAAAGGCATGCGTAATGCATGCCTTGATTGTAACCAATCATGGGCTTATTTAAACAACACCCAGGCGATAATCGCCAAAATAATCAGAACGATTAGTGAAATCAGCCCAACAGATGCATTTTTCTGTGCTTCTTTTTCCTGTTCTACACGAGAAACAGGCTGTTCCACCGGAATTGGGGCTGGTTCTGGCTTAACCGAGCTCAGGTCTATCCCTTCAGCAATAGGCGCAGGTTTTGGAATACCGACATTGGTCGGCATACCATCACGGGTCAAGTTGACTGAAGCATCACGCTCTTTCAATTCTGGAATGCCCTGATCATTCATCTGCTGGGCAGGGGTTTTCTCAACCGTTTCGATTTCTTCAACCACTTGCTCTGCTGTTTCTTCAACTTCTGGCGCCACTTCAACAGGCGCTACAGGTTCAAGAACCAGAAATTTCAAGCTGGCAAACTGGACTACATCGTCTTGTTTTAATCGCGTTTCCTGCTCAATAAGCAAGTCATTCACGAAAGTGCCATTAGATGAGCCTAGATCCTGTACCCACAGTGCATAGTCTTTCAGTAGAAAAGCAGCATGCTTACGCGAGATTTCCGCAGCCTGCAGCACAATATCAGCCGCCTGATGACGCCCCACCAGCATGTCACGGTCAATCGCTATTTCCTGTCCGGTCAAATCGTCGGTAATTGCCTGTATTTTCCAAGTCATGAAATCTACTTCTCTATTCTCTTTGACATTATCATAACATGCTGTATGCAAATGCGAATGGTCTAGCTTTTGGGTCTAAGTGTGGTTGTTGTAACGGTATTTCTACTTTTTTCAACCTGCTGGACTGGCTGCTCTACCACTTGTCGCTGAATCCCCGGCTCAATTGCTACCGGTGTAGCCACTGCTGCAGCTGATGGCGTTGACGCTGGCGCACTCGGAACATTCTGGTAGGACGAATTCGTCAGTGGTGTCTTGGAAACTGGAATACGCTGTTGATACACATCTTCAACACTTTCCGGTAGCTTGGCAAAATTACCGTCTGAATCGAGTGCCAATTGCAGGCTATAGAGTTGACCATAACGTTGCTGCGTCAGTTTACGCACTTCATTTCTATCCCCCACAATCGTTGGATGGATAAAGATCAATAAGTTACGTTTCTGATTAGACTTACCTTCTGAGCGAAACAAACGTCCCACCCCTGGAATTGCTCCCAGACCTGGTACTGCCTGGCGTCCATAACTGGTATTGTCCGAAATCAAGCCACCTAATACGATCGTTTGTCCATGTTCTGCCAGAATCGAGGTTTTGATCGCACGTTTGCTAGTGACCAGATCTTGCGCTTGACCCTTATTGGCTTTTACATCTGAAACTTCCTGTTCAACTTCCAGACGTACCGTACCATCTTCACCAATGTGCGGCACGACTTTTAAGGTTACGCCGACATCCTTACGCTCAATGGTGGTATAAGGATTGGCAACACCTGCGGCTCCTGTAGAAACTGAACCTGTCACAAAGGGTACATTTTCACCGACAACGATGTAAGCCTCTTCATTGTCCATGGTCACAATCGACGGTGTAGACAGCAGATTAGACTTGGTGGTTTCTTTTAAGGCCTGAATCATCGCGCCGTATAAACGGCGTGAACCATCACTGCCTTCACGATAATCACCAATCACTAGCGAACTGCCTGCGCCTACGGTACTCGCTGCACCCGTACCACCGCCAGTAAGATAACCCGCTGCAATATTTTTCAGGCTGGTGCCAAAATTATCAAAATTGATCAGACCAATTCCGCTGCTGATATCACCCAGGGCCCATTGCACACCCAACTGATCCGCATCTGTCCCTTCTACTTCAATAATTGCAGCTTCAATCAGAACCTGTTGACGGCGTACATCTAACTGATCAATGGCAGATTCGATTTCACGCATCAGTTGCGGGTCTGCTTTAACCACCAGAGAATTCTGTGTGGCATCCGCAATAATGCTGACACCATTGGCATTAAAGCTGCTAATTCCGCCCTGCTCGGTTTTCATGCCAGTATTTAGCTGAATATTGGATGCACCTAAGCTGTTTGAGCTAGTGGTATTATTGTTATTCAGGTTATTAGTCGAATTATATGAAGACGAACTAGAAGAAGAATTATCCAAACCAGTATTGACTGCTTGCCCTGTCACTAATCCCTGCAAAATTTCCGAAAGATTCTTGGCACTGGCATATTTCAAACGGAAGACTTTTAAGCCACCTAGACGGTCTGCTGCAGGCACATCCAGTGTTTCAATAATCTGACGAATGCGCTTGCGTGTCGCTGGATCACCCTTAATCAGAATCCGGTTAGTACGCACATCTGCCATGACCCGCACCCGTGAACCACGCAGATCTTTAGCTGCACCTGTTGCTGCCATAGAGTCAATCAGCTCGATCATTTCTTCGGCCTGGCTGGATTGCAGGCTAATGGCTTCAATATCATTCTGACCCGTGCCATCCAGATTACGGATGATGGTTTCCAGCTGATAGATATTGGTCGCCCTGTCCGACACAATCAGTGCATTGGTGCCCGGAACGGCAGCCAAATGGGCAAACTGTGGCATCAACGGACGCAGGGCCGGAATCAGGTCATTCGGATTGGTATTTTCCAGCCAGATCACGCGAGTGACAATCTGGTCACCGGTCGCACGATGACGTGCATCATAGGGAATCCCGGAGCCTTTGACATTGCTGTCTGGAACCAGCTTGATAGTATTTCCTGAAGGGATGGCCACCACACCATTGACATTCAAGACCCCTAAAAACAGGTCATAAACTTCATTTTTATTCAGTGGCTTGTTGGAAATGACCGTGACATTGCCTCGAACCCGGGGATCTACCGCAAAATTTTTACCGGTAATATCCGCCACTTCATTAATGAATGCGGTTAAGTCTGCATCCCGAAGATTGATTTTCCAGGTTTGCGCATAACTTGCCGTACTGACCATAGCAACCAATGGTGCGGCTACACAGAATGCCCATGCTGATCGATTATTATTAAATAAAGCCATAAACTTTTGTGTTTCCTAACCCTATGCGTGATGACACATCACTTCAAATCCTGTTGTATGGTCATCACCTGATCACCACGTTTTATTTCGAGTTTGACCTGACCTTCACGTCGAGCCTGTTCCAGTAATTGTGCTTCGGTTTGTCCCTGTGACAGGGTCTGACCATTCAAAGACAAAATCCGGTCTCCCGGTCTTAATCCCAAGCGATTACGCAGTGCAGCCGGTGTCCGTGAAGTGACTTCATAACCACCCTCTGCTGCACTTACCCCCATATTCTGTAAGTACTGGCCCTTATTTTCCTGCATCTGCTGGATGGCCCGATTGATTTCACTTTGTGGCGAAGGTTGTTCGGGCATACCACTTTCCGTATGTATTGGAGGCATCGAATTTGCAGATGCTGCTGAGGTATCCGACACGATTGGCTGGTTTAAACCATTTTCCAGTCCTTTAAACAGGATTTCTTGGGTAGCACCGCTTGATTTACGCAGAATCACCCGGTCCCAGTACACTTCAGCCAGCGTAAAACCGCTATTCCCCAATACCTCTCCGACCCGATAACGGTCAGACTGGTCATTAATTTTCAAGACTGCTGAAGAGTTATAGCTTGGGCTCGCTACCACAACCCCCTGCAAGACAATATTGGCAGTTTCAGCAGTATTCGTTGCGTAAGTATTTTCCTGAAATAGTGAAAAGGCACTAATGTTCGGCACTTGAGCCTGTTGTGACCCCAGTTCTAACTGATCAATCTGCATCGCTTGTGGTGGAGCCACCAGAAGCCAGAATAAAGCAGCCAATTTCCAGCATAAATACAGAATCAGCAGAAACAGTAAAATTGGAGCGATACGCTCTGTCTGTTTCAAATCAATATTTTTAAAATAATCAAGTGGGCTTGCCATCAGTTGAAGCCCCCCATTAAAGGCTGACGGGTACTAATCACATAAGTATCCAGTCCAGCTTTACCGGTATAAGAAGGGGCATTGAGTAAAAAGCGCTGTGTCAGTTGAATATCCAGCATCAGGCTTGGATCCAGTTTAATATTCAACATACGTTGATCGCGATCGTCGCGCACGTCCAGCAGCAACTGACCATTCTCATCGGATAACTGACCACTTAGAACCGGTACATTCATACGCTCCTGACGCTGGGCAAACGTGTAAATGAGCTCACCACCGCTCCACTGCATCTGGCCATCTACATGGCTAAAGCCTTGCTCTTTTTTATATTTAAAATCAAGTTCTTTAAACTGAATCGGGTTGGTAGGCCATTGCCAGTCAGCCATCTTCTTTAAAGTTTCAGGTGCAAGCTGTCCCTCAAGATTTTTGACGGTTAAAGTTTTATTCAGACCATAGCCCATCACACCCGAAAACTGGGTATTACCGCTATGCAGATCAATATTCGCCCCTAATCTCAGCAACAACAGGTCCAAAGGACGAACCTGCCAGTTCAGACTTCCCCGAAGATTACCTTTTTTCCAGTCCGCACTTCCCTGCCAGATATTCCCGCTTACATTATGTAAGACCTGATTATTCTTATAAAATTTTGAAATTAACCAAGCTGCAGGAACTTGCAGAATTACAAAGACAAAAAAGGCTAGAATTGCAAATATCAACCATTTTAATGTTTTCGGCTTATTGCTCATCCCGCCACGACCAACCTATCCAATCGAAACCCCTAAATTTATAGTTTTGTCATTTTATAATCACATTATGCACACTTTTTCTCTGACGCCAATTCATAGGCATAAAAAAACCAAGCAGGATGTGCTTGGCTGATCAATCACAGGCCGTTTGTAAATAACCTGATGATGAATAATAAGGCAGAAGGATTAGATTACAAAATCTTCCAGTTTTGCGCCCTTCTCTAATTCAGCAACTAACCAGCGTGGCTGTTTACCGCGACCAGTCCAGGTGTCTTCCGGATTGCTTTTACTGCGATAACGTGGCTCTACAGACTTACGTGCAGTTTTTTTACGTTTAGAAGCACCAAATTCAAGAAGCTGTTCAATCGTTAAGCCTACCTTATCGGCAATTTCCAATACCTGATGATAAGCATCTTCAATTTCCTGATCTTTTTTCAAAGCAATTAAAGACTCAGCTTCTGCTTGTAAACGTTTTAACTCTTCAACTGATAAATTTGTAATGTCTGGCATCATGTTCTCCAATAAATAGCATTATTTCTTTTAATAAATAACAGACCCATCATATTTATATTAAGCGTAATATTCAATATAGAATTTTAAATGTATAACAATAAACTTAAAGGTCATTACAAAATTAATCATTAAATTATAGATGAAACACTAATATTAAATGGCATGTTGTACAGTTAATTCCAGCGCTTTTATTTTTTCTCGAATATGTTCAGGTATTTCAGTTTTCTGCATATTTTTATTTAAACATACAATTACTGCTTCTGAAGTGGCCACGATACTTTGCTGCTGTTCACTCCATAATAAATAATGCATTCTGACTGCACTATTCCGAATTTCATCAATTCGTGCCGCCACTTTTAATTGATCTGGATAAACTACAGGTTTTAAATAACGGCATTGATTTGAAGCCACCACTGTTAAAATATCTTCATCAAAAATATTTAATTTACCCAAATAAGCCAAACGGGCACTTTCTATATAACGGTAATACATGGCATTATTAACATGCCCAAACGCATCCATGTCTCCCCATGCAACAGTTTGCGAATAAATCACTGGATATTGTTGTAATTCTGACATTATTTCCTCAAATTCTGATTTCGATAAAATTAACATTCGATTCAAATACGGCATTTAACTGCTGTATTAAATCCTCTCTCCCCTGTAATACAGATTTAATTCTTAAATAGCTCATGCGGATGTCATCTGGATAGAGATCCAGCAATTGCTGAGCTTCTTCTACCCGGCCAGTCGCCTGTAGAATATGCCATTTGGCAAAACTTAATATAGGCAGTGCAGTATATTTTGCACCCCAAACTGAGATCTGCTGCTCTATATCTGCATAACCTGGAAACTGCTTTAATAACTGCTGCTGGAACCATAAATAAAATACATCCTGATTAAATTGGAGTTCCAGTAAATGTTTAGCAAGGCTTTCATGCTCAACACTCATTTCCGACATTCTAAATAACAGTTTCAACCATAATAGCTTGACTTCATAGTCACGGTTAAATATGTCCTGTTTTAAATCAAGATAACGTTGTTTTAAATATTCCAAATCATCTTCAGTAGCCTGGTCATAAGCTATTAATAATTGCTGCAGCCATATTTTTTTTACTTCTTGGTCTAAATGCCCATATTTGGTTGAACGTAAATATAACCAGGGAAACTGTAAGGCAAATTGCCCCCATAAAGCATTTAAACGCTGCTCATAAGCGGTTTTTACCCGTCTTAACCAAGGAGATAACTCATGCTGATTTAAAAACTCTAAATGTGTTAATGCCTGCTGACCATCCTGCTGCGATAAATAGATTTCAATCCGCTGTAATTCTGCCAGTTCAAATGCCATAGGATTAGACTGATTTAAACTACTCAATGCTTCGCTATATTGTTGCTGTCCCCAAGATAATCGGGCATCAATAATATGCTTGAGCAATCCCGACTGATTAAAAGACTGCTGGATAAAATCCCGTTGATCCTGTGCAGCATTTAATAACCAAACCACAGCTAACTGCTCATAAGGATGCAGGCGGGCAAAGCTGAATACCGTTTCATGCTTACGCTGTTTAAAACTGAGATAACGCTTGGTCGCATACCACAGCATATGCATCAGGAAACTGATTGCGATAAGCAAGCCTACCAGAAACCACAAAGTGGTCTGGATCTGTAGTTCGCGCCAGTACAAGTACACATAGCCCGCACCATAACCATAGCTCAGTACACTCAAGATTGCTAAGCCCAGCAAACCAACCAGTAAATAAGCAAGTAAAATCTGTTTCATAAGCAATTAACCGATCAGGGTACGCGTATTAAGCTGAGGAGTAGGCGTCTGAGGTGCTGCCTTAATTTGCTCCAGTCGTTGAATCCATTGTTTGCTTTGCGCATCCGGAAGTTGAGCCAATACCTCGATCACACTTTTCAGGGCTTGCTGGAAAGCTACCTGTTGTCCTTGTTGCACACTATTTTCTGCAATCAGTAAACGCAGCTGAGCTTCTTTTAAGACCAGATTACGCTGCATTAAGACTGCACTCGGCTTCTCGACTGATTCAATCTGAATCCAGCGCTGCCAGAATGAGCTTTGGGATGTAGCGCGGTTCTGATGCTGCACCTGGATTTCCTTTTCCATCTCAACATCAATCTGTTGCAGTAATTCTTTTAATTTATTCTGTTGTACTAAACGATTGTTGATGAACTGCTTAAGGACTTCCCGATCTTTGTCAATCGCCTGATTCAGGCTACCCAGAAGAGTAGGTGCCAGTTCTAGATGTTCAAGCTGATTGGATAATTGATTCAACTTTTCCATAGCCATTGCATATTGTTGCTGCTGCAAGGCAAACTCAACCAGATCCAGATATTGCTCGACCAAAGGCAGATCATCCTGCAAATCAGCTACAGGAGTATACTGAACTGTCCCCTTGTTCGGTGTTTCAGGGTTTGCTGCTTGGCTCGTAGCAACCTGACGTTTTAAAGCCACTAGCTGATCATTCAGATTGGCATTCTGCTGTTGCAGCTGCTTAAAATTCTGGGTCAATTCAGTCTGTGCTGAATTCAAACCAAACAGGTCATAGCTCAGCTTGGCAATCCACGCCAAGCTCAAGATGAAAAAAACAATGAATAATTTTTTCATGCGTTTCCTAGTACATCAGTAGCTGCTGCAAAATCGTCGATCCGCTTAAGTCCTCTAACTGAGCGAATTGAAAACCAGCCTGATGTTGCTGTTGATATTCCCCAAGCATGGCAGCCAAACGCGGCCCCAAAACCAAATACAATGCCCGATTAATGAGATGCGGATACGACTGCATCAAGGCTAGCCAGTTAAGCCAGCTCGCTTCACTGCTGACCAAGACTGCATAACAGGGATTAGCTTCAAGACTCGTCAAATGTTTAGCTAATATCTCGGAAGTCACTGGCGGACACTGACGATCATATAAAATGAAATTCAATACATGAATTTGCTGATTCTTTAAATGCTGCATCATAAATTGACGCCCACTTTCACCTCGCCAAAAGGCGACAGTTGATCCGGTAGCTAACTGCTGTAGCACAGGCAATTGCAGCATCCCTTCCGAAGTCTCCACATCAGGCACATAACTCTGGATACCGTAGCTTGCTAAAGCCTGCTCGGTAGCTTTACCTACAGCGACCCACTGGACACTTCCAAGATCATTCAATGATAGACCCGCTTGCTGCAAATATTGCATGCCAATCTGGGCAGCAGTCGGACTCACGACGACAATCAGTATTGCTTGGGATAGCTGCCTAAATAAACTGGCCAGCTCATCCGTATAAGGCTGCTGTACCAGTTCTAGCAAGGGCAACTCTATCACCGGAATCTGCGCTGTCTGTAGGGCTTGCGTTAAATTTGCAGCACGATCACTCGGACGGGTATTAATGAACAACATTATTTTGAATAAAGCGCTTTTAGCAACTCGCCTGCACCCTGATCTAGCAGATCTTTGGCCAGTTGAACACCCAATTGTTCTGCATCTGCCATGGTTCCACTTTGCTGTGCGCGTAGCAAAGTTGCGCCATCTACGCTACCGACTCGGCCTTCAATCGAAATGACACCTTCGTTTAAAGTGGCATAGCCCGCAATTGGCACCTGACAGCCACCTTCCAGATAGGCATTAAAGGCACGTTCGGCACGGACACAGGCATCAGTTTCTGCATGTAATAGAGGCTGGATTAAATCTAATACCGCTTGATCTCCACTCCGGCATTCCAGGCCCAATGCACCCTGTCCTACTGCGGGTAAACTTACTTCAGGCACAATACTATGACGAATACGATCTGCAAGGCCCAAGCGTTTTAAACCGGCACTAGCTAAAATAATTGCATCATACTGACCTGCATCCAGTTTGGATAAGCGTGTACCGACATTACCGCGTAAATCGATAATCTCAAGGTCCGGACGCTGTTTTAAAATCTGCGTTTTACGGCGCAAGCTCGAAGTTCCGACTTTGGCACCTTGAGGCAATTCGTCGAAACTGGCATAAGTATTTGAGACAAAAGCATCCAGTGGATCTTCACGTTCACAGATAACTGCCAAAGATAAGCCTTCAGGCAAGGCCATCGGGACATCTTTCATTGAATGGACGGCCAGATCGGCACGACCATCTAGTAAGGCTGCTTCTAATTCTTTTACGAATAAGCCCTTACCGCCAATTTTAGCCAATGGCGTATCAAGAATTTTATCGCCCTGTGTAACAAAAGTGACTAACTCGACCTGAAGTCCAGCATGCAGGTCCTGTAAGCGTGCACGGATATGTTCCGCCTGCCAGAGCGCAAGTGGACTTTGTCGAGTAGCAATTTTTAGGGTCTTCATAAATTTCAATAAACAGTCAATGAGAACAATAGTCTAAACTTAACCTGCTCACTTGAAAATGCAAGCGAATTTATGCAAGTTTCAATGCTGTTCCAGACGAACTCATTGATCCGTTTAGAGTTTCTGAATCCGTTCCCGCAAGAATGGCAAATGACGCCGACTGACCGCCAGACGCTCTTCCAGTTCACGACAACGCACCTGATACTGGCCGGAACTTACCACTTCCAAGCCTTCCAGATAGTGAACCGAAACCAGTGCATTACGGTGAATCCTGATGAACTGATGTCCAAACTCCTGTTCCAACTCCTTCAGGGTTTCATCAATCAGGACACTGCCGTTTTTATGGCGTACAGTCACATATTTTTGATCCGCCAGAAAATAATAGATATTTTCAACTGGCACCAATTCGACCCCGCGATAGGTCTTTGCCGCAATTTGATGGCGGCTGATATTGATTTCTTCCATATTTTCTTTTTGTTTTAGTTGGCTCATTTGAGCTTGGGTAAGTTTAATTAAATGCTCTAAAACCTGTGCCAATTCCTGTTGCATCACCGGTTTAAGCAGGTAGCCGTCTGCATTAGACTTGAATGCATCCAGCGCGTGTTGGTCATAGGCCGTACAAAAGACAATAGCCGGCATTGGGTCGAGCTGACGCAAATGCTGCGCACAGGTCAAACCATCCATTTCAGGCATTTGAATATCTAATAAGATGACATCAGGTTCATGCTGATGAGCCAGATCAATTGCTTGACGACCATGTGTAGCTGTTGCAACCACATCATGCCCCAGTTGAGAGACTAAACGTGATAGTCGCTCGACAGCCAAAGGCTCATCGTCACAAATCAGGACGTCCATTTCTCCTCCTTAATCCAGTCAACATTATTCATTTGATTATAAGTTAACTGTGATTTCCTTGATTTATTTTTATTTATAGCGATATTGCACAACCGTGGTAAACACCCCTCCACCGGCGAAAGTCTGAAACGTCATCGTAGGTCCGTAATAAGCTTCCAGACGCTGTCTGACATTTTCAATTGCAATACCATGTCCCTTTTTTAATGTTTTATTATCCTGCGTATAAGGGTTTGTTATGATGATATTAATTTGATTTTGCAAGATTTCAATCAATATGCTTATGGTACTCTTTGTCAAAATTTTTTCAACTCCATGGAAAATACTATTTTCCACTAGGGGTTGTAAAGTCAATAATGGAATTTGGACTTGTGAGTATAAGTCTTTGTTTTCTAATTTCCATTCGACCTGTAAACGCTCTCCCAGACGAATCTGTTCAATCTCCAGATAGCGCTGGCAGAGTTCAATTTCTTCCTGCAATTTGACCAGTTTCAATTCCTGAAAACTGGCCCGAAATAAACGGGACAAATTCAGCAACATTTGTTCGGCTTTGTCCGGGTCGATACTGATCAGGCTGATTACACTATTGAGACTATTAAACAGAAAATGCGGATGAATCCTAGCCTGCATGGCCTGAATCCGTGCATTTAATTCACTGTGCTGCTGCTGCGCCCATTGTTCACGCAAATACAAATAGCGAAAACAGAACATACCTAACAGGATACCAAAACTCAGATGTAGGCCGACTTGTTCCAGTGCGATTGCCAGACTCAGTCCCTGAAAATTCAAATTACTGCCAAAATAAGTCAGCACATTCAGACTGGTCGTAGTCACCAAAACAATCGCCTGCAACAGCAGAAATCCGCAGATTAATGCCAGCTTAATCCCCATGCGCTGAAAATGCTGATGAAAAAGTTCGACTAGCGCTGCAAAGCATAACAGTATCCAGTTGATATACAGCATATATTGAAGCAGATCTACCAGATTGAGCGCCTGCCAGGACTGTACTTTTGCCAAGGCTAAGACCATGGCCAGCACATTGCCGCCAATAAACATTTCCAGTAAATAGTGCAGCTTGCCAATCTGGCTAAAAAAATAGGAGCTTTGCGCTGATCCAGTCGGAGATGTAAAAGATTGATCGACTTGGACTTCGGCAACGGGCTTTGAATTTGTTATACTCTTTTTCGTTCTACTGCTTTTAATCTGATTGAGCCGACATGACCACATCTTCTAATTCCTCAAATCCATCACAAGCCCAGACTTCGGGTATGTGGGGCGGTCGTTTCTCTGAAGCGACTGATGCTTTTGTTGCTGAATTTACAGCATCTGTTCAATTTGACCAACGTTTTTATAAACAAGACATTGCAGGCTCGATTGCACATGCAACTATGCTGGCAAAAGTTGGCGTACTGACCGAACAGGAACGTGATGACATTATCGAAGGTCTGACTGCCATTAAAGCAGATATTGAAGCAGGTAACTTCGAATGGCGCATTGACCTTGAAGATGTGCATATGAACATTGAGTCGCGCCTGACTCAGCGTATCGGCATTACCGGTAAAAAATTGCATACGGGCCGTAGCCGTAATGACCAGGTTGCCACAGATATCCGCCTGTATGTACGTGATGAAATCGATGCGATCCTGGAATTACTGAAAAAATTGCAAAAAGGCATCCTGGGTCTGGCAGCGAAAAATACCAATACCATCATGCCAGGTTTTACCCATCTGCAAACTGCACAGCCAGTGACTTTTGGTCATCACTTAATGGCTTGGTTTGAAATGCTGGTACGTGACTCTGAGCGTCTGATTGATTGCCGTAAACGTGTTAACCGTATGCCACTCGGTTCTGCTGCTCTGGCAGGTACGACTTACCCAATTGACCGTGCTTATACCGCTGAGCTTCTAGGTTTTGAAGCTGTAGCTGAAAACTCTTTAGATGCCGTTTCTGACCGTGATTTTGGTATCGAATTCAATGCTGCGGCATCTTTAATTATGATGCACCTATCACGTATGTCTGAAGAAATGATCCTGTGGACATCGGCTCAGTTCAAGTTCGTAAATATTCCAGACCGTTTCTGCACTGGTTCTTCGATCATGCCACAGAAGAAAAACCCGGATGTACCTGAACTGATCCGTGGTAAAACCGGCCGTGTATATGGTGATCTGATGAGCCTATTGACCTTAATGAAAGGTCAACCACTTGCTTATAACAAAGATAACCAGGAAGATAAAGAGCCATTATTTGACGCGATTGATACCGTTCGTGGTTCATTGGTGGCATTCGCTGACATGATTCCTGCATTGGTTCCAAATATTGAAATCATGCGTGAAGCTGCACTTCGCGGTTTCTCAACGGCGACTGACCTGGCAGATTATCTGGTAAAAAATGGCGTGGCTTTCCGTGATGCTCATGAAATTGTGGGTAAAGCGGTAGCTCTAGGCGTACAGGAAGGTAAAGATCTGTCTGAACTAACACTTGAGCAACTGCAACAGTTCTCTGATCTGATTCAGGCAGATGTATTTGAAAAAGCCCTGACTTTAGAAGCATCTGTGAATGCACGTAATCACATTGGTGGTACTGCACCTGCACAGGTTGAAGCTGCGATCGAACGTGCGCATGCTCGCCTAGAGAAACTTTACGCTTAATTGCTTTCGCTTTAAATTGGAGTATTGATATGTCTCGACAAGTTTTTTGCCGTAAGTATCAACAAGAAATGGAAGGTTTAGACTTTGCACCATTCCCGGGTGCAAAGGGTCAGGAACTGTTTGATACGATATCTAAACAGGCTTGGCAAGAATGGCTGAAACACCAGACCACGCTGATCAATGAAAAGCGTTTAAACGTGTTTGAACCGGATGCGAAAAAGTTCCTTGAAGAGCAACGCGAGAAGTTCTTTAACAATGATGAATCATTGGAAAAAGCTGAAGGGCTAAAGCCTGAGTAAAAAACAAAGCACTGCTTTTCTTTTTTACGCAAGACAAGGACAAAGTCCGCGTAGGCAAGCATTTAAAAAGAGTCTCTTTTAAGGCTCTTTTTTTATTGGAAAGAGTACTGCTCTAAAAATTACGCAAGACAAGCAGCTATGAGTTCATAGAATAAAAAACTCCTTACATGGAAATTTTTTTATCTAAGCTCAAGCTTTTCTTTTACGTAAATTAAGCGAAAGGTATCACTTCGAATGCCATAAAAAAAGTAACCTATAAAAAGAATTCCCTTTTTAATTTGAAAATTATTTCTTCACCAGAACATGAGTTAAATACCTGGGTAATACCCCCATTTTTAATTGAGTTAATGAGTAGAAAAACCGAAGCCTTTATCATTGTTTAAATTTAGGTGGTTTACCATCAACTGACATATGAGGTCGTTGATGATTATAAAAGTGTTGCCATGCTGTTGTATAGTCTTGAACATCTTCAAGTTCTCGAAATAAATATTGATTTAAACATTCATAACGTACTGTCCGATTGAAGCGTTCTACGTACGCATTTTGTTGTGGATTACCAGGCTGGGTAAATACATGCTCAATTTCATGCTGCTTACACCATGCCTCCATTAAATCACTGATGTACTCTGGTCCATTGTCACTTCGGATTCGTTTTGGTTTACCTCGCCATTCGATGAGTTGATTCAACCCTCGAAGTACTCGTTCGGCGGGTAAGGAGAAGTCAATCAAGATATCTAATGACTCACGGTTATAGTCATCAATGACGTTGTGCACACGGTAACTGCGGCCATCACTGAGTTGATCGTGCATAAAATCCATTGACCATGATTCATTCTGCGCTTCCGGTACTGCAAGAGTTTCAGGCTTTATCCGTTTAATGCGTTTGTTGGGTTTAATCCGAAGGTTAAGCTCAAGCTCCTTATAGATGCGATAAATACGCTTGTGATTCCAAGGGTAGCCTCGGACATTACGCAGGTACAAAAAGCAAAGCTTAAATCCCCAAGTCTTATTCTCATTGGTGAGCTTAATCAGCCAATCTGCAATAACCATATTCTGCTCCTTCAATTGAGCTATATAGCGATAACAGGTTTGACTGACTTGGAATATGAGACAGGCCTTATTCACTGATATCTTATATTGCTCAACGGCTTGTTGAGCAAGTGACTTGCGTTGCGTTGGCCTTATAACTTTTTTGACAGTGCATCCTGAAGAATGTCTGCTTTAAGACGTTCATCCGCATACATGCGCTTTAGGCGGGCATTTTCTGTCTCTAGCTCTTTAAGTCGAGTCATCATGGAAAGATCCATGCCGCCATATTTGGACTTCCATTTGTAAAAAGTGGCAGAACTCATGCCATGTTCTCGGCATAGATTAGGCACTGGAGTACCTGCTTCAGCTTGCTTCAAAATACTCATGATTAAGCTGTCCGAATATTTAGTTATTTTCATAGAAAATCTCCTTAGATCAAGGCTATTCGATTTTCTACTTTTAAGTTCAATTATTTTTAGGGAACATTACCCCTGGCAAGAGACTCCTCGAGTATTCTTTTTCTATAGATATTCTATTTCTCTTAAAAGCACTCTAAAAACTATTCTAACTTTCATGAAATCGAAAATTATTGAGCTAAAAAACAGGCTTAAAACCTGTCATTTTCCTACCGTGTTTTTTAAATTTAAGCAGCTATTATCTTACTGAAAAGCAATCAGATTTGTATCAAAATAATCAATTGTAAATTCTGTATACATTGCTCTCACAAAACACAACATTCAGCTACAAGAAACCACATGATTTTGTGTAAGGCGCTCCCTATAATGACTAGCAAGAAGATGAGATATCTTTGAATAACTATAATAATAACTGAGAAATACCCCCGATTTCATCCCAGTTCTTCCCCCAAAGGCTGGGTATTTTTTTGCCTGTTATTTTTATATTCTCTATTTTTAGCTATAAAAAAAGCCCCTTTTAAGGAGCTTTTATTGATTAAGGCTGTTTCAGATATGGCCAAGCTGCTTTTAGGTAAATAAACATCGACCATAAGGTCAGTACCACAGCTGTATATAGCAACGCATAAGCCAGCATTTCTAGCGGTGGCCAGTTCAGCAGAAATACTGTAATCGCAATCATCTGAAACGCGGTTTTGTATTTACCCACTGTAGACACCGCCACACTGGTACGCGCACCAAGTTCAGCCATCCATTCACGTAAAGCTGAAACTGTAATTTCCCGTGAAATAATCACAATGGCTGCAAAAGCCATAGAAACTGAAGGTTGCCATTGTACCAATACAATGAGTGCAGCAGCGACCATCAACTTGTCTGCAACCGGATCTAAAAAGCGACCAAAAGCAGACGTCTGATTCAGAGTACGCGCTAGATAACCATCAAACCAGTCAGTGACTGCAGCCACTACAAAAATTGTCGTTAAGATAATATGCCGAGTCACATCAGGACTGGTTTCATTAAATCCCATTGCCGGTGGCCAATATGCGACCAATAAAAAAACCGGAATCAGGATAATACGAGCCAAGGTCAAGATATTTGGAATATTCAGGATACGACCTGTAGTCATAGACACCGCCAATTGTTCCCCTCATGTACGATGAAAATGCACACTTTTTTCGAGGTTTAATCCATCATTAATACGCTTCACTTTATACGAATTGACTTGAAGTGTCACTAGGCAAACACCGTCACTGTCTGTCTGGCCATCGCAATCAGCCGATTTTCTGCATCCCACAGATAGGCATGTTCTGTTGAATAACCATCAGCCGCATGGTCGGTAATCACTTTATATTTAAACCAATCATGTAGCTGATGCTGCACTGGATGCACATAGGTTACAGTCCAGGTCAGGCTGCTCGCCGGGGCCAGTGTCTGAAACATCGGTAACACCCCAGGTGGCCAGATATCAAAAATGGCCATCAGGTCAGCTAACTGAAATTCACGGTCAGAATGTTGATCTGGATGGAAGCGGCACCAGCCTTCAAAATCAGGACGTACACTTGAACTGCACGGCAGATTCAAATCCGCCCATCTGAGTTCAAAATGATCAAAACACTTTGGAAGCTTGAACTGTGCAGGAATCTGGAACAGGATTTCAGGAGGAGCATAATCCGGAGCCTGGATTTCCTGATGTACCTGAATGCTAGAATCGCGCGCTACGCCGAAACTGGCAATCAGAATGCTTTGAACAGCGTCATCCTGCCATAGACGCACTTCGATGGTAGTGACCGATTTGCCTTCACGCAGAATTTCCTCAGTCAGGCGTGCTTTGCCTTCCTGTACCGGGCCAACAAAAGTCACACTGGTACTCAGCAGACGTTTAGCAGGATCATTGATTGTTACCACGGCTTTTTGCATCATGACTGCAGCCGCAAGTCCGCCGTAGATGGTTCTCCCTTGCTCCCAGCCTGTCGGCATTTCAATCCATTCTTGCTGCGCAATTTGTGCGTACAGTGCTTGCAACGACATATCGATCCTTCAACTTTGTCTGATGAACCGATATATTGCTGGAAAAATCTATGAATAGAAATGACCTTTGACTCGAAGGTCAATGTGCATTTTTGCACTTGTAATTGATATAAAACGATTACTCATGCAGAACTTTATAAATCATCCGGGCCATCACAGAACCCAGACCTGGTACGAGTTGCAGGTCTTTTTCTGAAGCTTTAAGCACGCCCTGAATCCCGCCAAAATGGGTCAATAAATCACGACGGCGCTTCGGCCCCAGTCCCGGAATCACCTCCAATACCGATGAGCCACGTTTTTTATCGCGTTTGGCCCGATGCCGGGTAATAGCAAAACGGTGGGCTTCATCACGTACCTGCTGGATTAGATGCAGGGCCTTATGATCTTCTGGAAGCTGAATCTTGCTGCCATCGGTAAAATGCAGAGTTTCCAAACCTGGCTTACGCCCTTCACCTTTAGACACACCAACCATAAAGGCATCCAGTCCAAGTTCCTGCATGACTTCCATCGCCATATGCAACTGCCCTTTACCACCATCAATCAGCAGCAAATCTGGCAGCATGGCTTTTTTATAACGACGGGTTAAGGCCTGACGCATCGCGGCATAGTCATCACCTGCCTGAATATCATTGATAGAAAACTGACGATAATCGCGTTTGCGCGCGCCTCCACTATCAAAGACTACGCAAGAAGCAACCGTATCTTCACCCATGGTATGCGAGATATCGAAACACTCAATCCGATCTACCGGCCGTCCCACCACCTCTTCTAACTGATGGAAACGTTCATTCAATTCAAAGTGATTAGCCAGCTTGCCCTGAATGGCATGCTGCACATTCATCTGTGCCAGTTCCAGCCATTCGGCACGGGTTTCCCGGACTTTGGACTTGATCTGAATCTTCTTATTAAAATGTTGAGAAAGTGCGGCTTCAAGTTCCTTCCGATCTGGCATTTCAATATTCACGATCAGTTCAGATGGAATTTCATCAGCAACCTGAAAATAGAAATTGGCAATAAAATCCGAGAGCATTTGCCCCAGATCATCACTCAGCATATCCGGAAAATAGCCTTTACCGCCGAGCATCTTGCCATTACGCACATGCATGATCTGCACACAAGTCACCCCTGCCTGATAGGCAATCGCCAGAATATCTGCCTCACCTTTGACTTTATAAATCGCTTGCTGGGCCTGTACATCACGCAGTAACGCCATCCGGTCACGATAAAATACCGCTTTTTCAAATTCCAGATTTTCTGCGGCTGCTTCCATCTTGGCAATCAGTTCCTGATTCAGCTCTTTAGTATCGCCTTGCAGGAAGCGAATCGAGTTATTAACATCTTCCTGATAATCCTCAGGTGAAATCAGGCCGACACAAGGGCCGGAACAGCGCTTGATCTGATATTGCAAACAAGGTCGAGTACGATTGGCAAAGAAACCATTCTCACAGGAACGTACATTGAATAATTTTTGCAGAATAACCAAAGTATCGCGAGCATTGTAAGCACTCGGATAAGGTCCAAAAAACTTGCCGACCTGATGTTTGCCCTTGCCGCGACCGCTGGCAATCCGCGGATAAGGCTTGTCTGCAGAAACAAAAATATAGACATAGGATTTGTCATCACGCAGCATGATGTTATACGGCGGACGATGCAGCTTGATCAGGTTTTGCTCTAAGAGTAAAGCTTCAGTTTCTGAACGCACCACCAAAGTTTGAATGTCATAAATCCGTGCCACCAAAGCTTGAGTCTTGGGATGATCAAGGGTTTTGACAAAATAACTGGACACCCGATTTTTCAGGTTTTTGGCTTTTCCCACATATAAGAGTTCGCCATCTTTGCCATACATCCGGTAGACCCCGGGTAAGGTGGTCATATTGGCCAAGATTTTTTCAATATGAGGGCGTGCGTTCTCGTTCACCTAAAACCTATTTTTCACCTGCAATATGCAGATATATGTGATGTTTAATGTGTCATTTTCAAGCGATGACACAAAATTCATCCGAACTGTCATCCAAAGTGAAACAGGTTATGCCCAGACCGCCGTATTTATAAGCAACCCAATATGGTGTGATTGCTAAAAGCTATAAGTCGCCTGAACTAACTATGCTATGCTCGACAGGTTCAATCTCGAGATGATCCAAGATGACAAGTTCCCAATCCGGTATTCATGTTGTGCAACCTGCCACCTCTAGCCATAGCCAGTCTGAGCGTGACCGTTTGATTGGGAAACCGCGTTTTCATTTTGAACCTCAGACTGTGATGCAGTTGCTAGGGAACGGATCATCGGTCAGGATGCCGCCTTAAATGAAATTGAAAAAATGCTGCATGTGGTCAAGGCTGACTTTTCCAGTCCAGAACGTCCGCTTTCGGTTACCTTAATGCTTGGCCCGACCGGTGTCGGCAAGACTGAGACGGTACGCCTGATTGCCGAAGCGATTTATGGCCGTCCAGATGCTTTCTGCCGGATTGATATGAATACTTTAGCGCAGGAACATTATGCAGCTGCCCTGACCGGCGCGCCTCCGGGTTATGTGGGCTCTAAAGAAGGCCATAGCCTGTTTGATGAAACCGCTATTGCCGGAAGCCATACCCGCCCCGGCATCATGCTATTTGATGAACTGGAAAAAGCCAGTACTGAAGTAATTCGTGGCCTGATGAATGTACTGGATACCGGCCGACTGACGTTGACTGCTGGTACCAAAACCATCGATTTTCGTAACTGCATGATTTTTATGACCAGTAATGTCGGTGCACAGGCCGCGCAACAATATCTGGAAAAACTCAGCTATCTGCCGCAGAAAATGCAGCAATTGTGTCTAAAAAAAGTACCGACCCAGCAGATCATTGAAAAAGTCATGCAGCGCAAGTTTGATCCAGAGTTCCTGAACCGGATTGACCGTACCTTGCACTATCAGGCCATCCAAAATGATGTCCTGCCACGACTGGTTGAGATTGAGCTGGATAAATTAAATCAACGTCTACAACACCAGAAACGACAGATTCACCTCACTGATGCAGCCAAGGCTCATTTTTATCAAGGCCATGACATCCGTTATGGAGCCCGTCATCTGGGCCGAAAAATACGGACTGAACTGGAACCAATCTTAGCGATTTATTTCCTGAACCATCCAGAACAACTGCAACTCCATCTGGACTGCATTAATGGTCAATTGCTAGTTCAGCCTCAATCATCCAATTCCAATTAAACTGTTTGATGCGCTCGAATCGCCTGAATCAATGCATCCGGGTCTTTAGGTGAAATCAGGACATATTTTTGCCGATCTGCCAATGTATAGCTGACTTTTAAACGCTTGAAAGACAAAGCAGGTGCAATTTCTGAGTGATCTGTAGGCTGGATATTTTGAATCGAACCAAGTGGAATTTGCCAGCTCAGCCATAGGCTTTTAATGGTCAATTGCCCATCTTGGACGATATAACGGGTACTCCAAACCGGCCACCAGACCAAGATGATTGTGAGTATATAAACTGCGGTATGTACCGGATATTGAGCCATCGTCCCTTTGGCCTGCATGGTCAGTAGTAATTGCAATAACAAACCGCTCATACAAATCAAGAATGCCAGCAGCCACCAGTCTTTTTTGGAACGAAATACACGCATCATCTTCCCCCTATTTTGTTTTATCTTACACAAAATCAGAATGATGTGGTGAATCTCTATAAGTAATAAAAAACGCCCTGAGGGGCGTTCTATATTTTGTTTTGCAGCTTAGGCAAACAGATAAGGACGAACAAAGATCAGGAAGAAAATACCTAGCATCAGGAACCATTTCAGGAAATAGTACAGCTGGCGGTTTTGTGCTTTTAAAGCCTTAGCCTTGACACGAAGTTGATAAACATAACCAAAGACCTTGTTTAAGCCACCGGTCTGATCTCCGACTTCATTCGGTGAACTGGCTGCCGTCATTACCTTTTTGCCAAACCAGTGATTAAAGCGTTCCATCCAGCGGGTTTTTAAAGGTCGCTCGACATCTGCAAAGAAAATGATCCGGTTCTGGTCAGTCTTGTTTTCGGCATAGTGGATATAAGTTTCATCAAATACCACGCTCTCGCCGTCGCGCCAAGAATAACGCTGACCATCGACATCGATAAAGCAGCGGTCATCATTCGGGGTCATTAAGCCCAAGTGATAACGCAATGAACCGGCATACGGGTCACGATGACGGACCAGACGGCTGTCAGGTGCCAGCTCGGTAAACATGGCCGCCTTAATCGTTGGCAAGGTTTTGAGCAAGGCGGTAGTTTTTGGGCAGAGTTCTGCTGCAGAGGGATGCGCCGAGTCATACCATTTTAAATAGAAGCGTTTCCAGCCCGTCTTAAAAAATGAGTTAAACCCTAGGTCATCATATTTACTCGAAGCCTTGATCCCACCTTTCTGATAGAGCGCCTGTGCTTCGTCACGAATCATTTCCCAGTTTTCATCCAGCACTTTTAGGTCTTTAAAATGCTGCGTATCGATATAAGGCTGATTCGGTACGCGTGAAAAGGCGTACATCAGAAAATTGATCGGTGCAAACAGGGTCGAATGGTCAAAAAACTGGCGATAAAAAGAATGCCGAACTGTGCCACGTCGCTGAATATATAACGCTGAGATGACAAAGATGGCCAAAATAATCCACTTAAACATATCAATACCCAAAAAGAACGGGGAAAAAATAAAAAAGTCACATCTGAGCCGCATTATAACAAAGCTGCTTTTGCTCTCCCTACCCGCTTGTAGAACACAGCGTTGCATACATTTTCTTACATCCATAGCGGCTGATTTGAATCTCAATTGACTATTTTGACCAAAACACCACACAACAAACATTCCCTATCTGGTCAATTTGCGTTATAAAAACACCGCGACAGCAATAAAAAAGTGAAATTGAAACAATAACTTCATTACACTGCGATAACGGTTCACTGTATTCCTGATATGACAACACCTTGATTGAGCGATAAAAATTGATGACCCTTGCGTCACGGCTTGATACAACTTGTGTTGTTCTTTTTGGATATAGTTATCGTAAGATTAGCGAAGTAAAAAAGTGCGCGGGAAATGCGCGCTTGCTTCACAACATCAACTTAGAAGTCCTCCAAAATAAAGGAGATCAGGGCATGATCCACGCTGGCAATGCCATTACCGTCCAAATGCTTGAGGACGGAATTGCAGAATTCCGCTTTGACTTACAAGGTGAGTCGGTTAACAAATTCAACCGTGCAACGATTGAAGATTTCAAGGCTGCGATTGACGCAGTTTCCGCTGCTGACATTCAGGGTTTAATCGTGACTTCAGGTAAGTCTACATTTATTGTAGGTGCTGACATTACTGAATTCGGCGATAACTTTGCTCAAGGCGAACAGGCAATTGTTGACTGGGCACTACCAGTTCATGAAATTTTTAACAGCTTCGAAGACCTGGACATTCCTAAAGTTGCCGCGATTAACGGTATGGCACTAGGTGGCGGTTTCGAGATGTGCTTAGTCTGTGACTACCGTGTGATGTCAGAACAGGCGCAAGTCGGCCTGCCTGAAATCAAACTTGGTATCTTCCCTGGTTTCGGTGGTACGGTTCGTTTAAGCCGTCTGATCGGTATCGACAATGCAGTTGAATGGATGGCCATGGCTACTCCGAAAAAACCGGCTGCTGCACTGAAAGATGGTGCGGTTGATGCGGTTGTTGCTGCAGACAAACTGAAAGATGCTGCGATTGACCTGGTGAAACAGGCGATTCACGGCCGTTTAGACTGGCAGGCAAAACGCCAGGAAAAACTGGATCCAATCAAGCTGAACATGCTTGAGCAAATGATGGCGTTCAATACGGCGAAAGGTGCGGTTCTTGCAAAAGCAAACCCTGCTCAATACCCAGCGCCTAAACTATTGCTTGATTCTCTTCAGGCAGGTGCAAGCTTACACCGCGATGAAGCGCTTAAAGTTGAAGCTCAAGGCTTTGCGAAAGCTGCGGTAACTCCACAAGCGGGTGCGTTAATCGGTCTGTTCCTGAACGACCAGGTGGTGAAGAAAACTTCTAAGAAATATGAACAAGGTGCACATCCAGTGAACCAGGCTGCCGTTCTAGGCGCAGGAATCATGGGTGGTGGTATTGCTTACCAGGCGGCAAGCAAAGGCACTCCAATCATCATGAAAGACATCGGTAACCAGCAACTTGCACTGGGTATGTCTGAAGCAAACAAACTGCTGACCAAGCAGGTTGAACGCAAGAAGATGAAGCCGGCGCAAATGGGTGAAACCCTTGCCCGCATCCGTCCTACTTTAAGCTATGACGAGTTTAAAGAAGTCGACATCGTGATCGAAGCAGTAACTGAAAACCCGAAAGTGAAAGGCATCGTACTGAAAGAAACTGAATCCAAAGTACGTGAAAACACGATTATTGCGTCTAACACATCTACGATTTCAATCACGCGTCTGGCTGAAAATCTGGAACGTCCTGAAAACTTCGTCGGTATGCACTTCTTTAACCCGGTACACATGATGCCACTGGTAGAAGTGATTCGTGGTGAGAAGACTTCTGCTGAAGCGATTGCAACGACTGTTGTTCTTGCTCAGAAAATGGGTAAAACACCAATCGTGGTCAATGACTGTCCGGGCTTCCTGGTAAACCGCGTACTGTTCCCTTACTTCGGTGCATTTGACCTGTTACTGAAAGATGGTGCTGACTTCCAGCAAATTGACAAAGTGATGGAAAAATTCGGCTGGCCTATGGGTCCTGCTTACCTGATGGACGTGGTTGGTATCGATACTGGCGTTCACGGTGCAGAAGTCATGGCTGAAGGCTTCCCGGATCGTATGAAACCTGATTTCAAAGGTTCAATCCAAGTAATGTACGAAAACAACCGTCTGGGTCAAAAGAATGACGTTGGTTTCTACAAATACGAACTTGACCGTAAAGGCAAAAAAGCCAAAGTGGTTGATCCAACTGCATACGAGCTTGTGGCATCTGTTGCAACTGCTGAAAAACGCGAATTTGATCCTCAAGAGATCATTGACCGTATGATGCTGGCTTTCTGTAACGAAACTGTTCGTTGCCTGGAAGACAACATTGTTGCAACTCCAGCTGAAGCAGATATGGCGATGATCATGGGTGTAGGTTTCCCTCCATTCCGTGGCGGTCCATGCCGTTATATCGACCAGACTGGTGTAGCTGAGTATGTTGCACTTTGCGACAAATACGCGCACTTAGGTAAGGCTTATGAAGCGCCGCAATCATTGCGCGACATGGCTGCTAACAACAAAAAATTCTACGGTTAAGGAGTGACGTGAATGGCTACTTTAAATCCACGTGACGTTGTGATTGTTGATGGCGTACGTACTGCCATGGGCAAATCGAAAAACGGTATGTTCCGCAATGTACGTGCCGACAGCATGTCAGCTGAACTTATCCGTGCGTTGATGGTTCGTAACGAATTTGACCCGAATGAAGTTGAAGATGTGATCTGGGGCTGTGTGAACCAGACTCTGGAACAAGGGATGAACATTGCGCGTAATATCGCATTGTTAGCTGATCTTCCTAAGACTGTTGCAGGTCAAACGGTTAACCGTCTGTGTGGTTCTTCTATGCAGGCAATCCACACTGCGGCTGCACAGATCGCGACTAACCAGGGTGATATCTTCATCATCGGTGGTGTAGAGCATATGGGCCACGTAGGCATGATGCACGGCATCGACCTGAACCCTGCTGCATCTAAGCACTATGCAAAAGCATCAAATATGATGGGCCTGACTGCTGAAATGCTGGGTCGCATGAACGGCATTACTCGTGAAGAACAGGATGCGTTTGGTGTAGAATCTCACCGCCGTGCCTGGGCTGCGACTGAAAATGGTATGTTCCAGAATGAAATCGTAGGCATTGAAGGTCATAATGCTGACGGTTACAAAGTTCTGTGCGATATCGATGAAGTGATCCGTCCGGATGCGAACCTTGAATCGTTCAAATCTTTGCGTCCAGTCTTCGATCCGAAAGGCGGTACAGTAACTGCAGCAACTTCTTCAGCCTTGTCTGATGGTGCATCTGCAATGTTGCTAATGTCTGCTGAACGTGCTCAAGCTTTAGGTCTTAAGCCACGTGCTGTAATTCGCTCTATGGCGGTTGCAGGCTGTGATGCTGCGATCATGGGTTATGGTCCGGTTCCGGCAACACAAAAAGCGTTGAAACGCGCTGGCCTGTCAATTGCTGATATTCAAACCTTTGAATTGAACGAAGCATTTGCAGCACAAGGTCTGTCTGTTCTTAAAGGCTTAGGCATTTATGATAAGCAAGACATCGTGAACCATAACGGTGGCGCGATTGCATTGGGTCACCCATTGGGTTGTTCTGGTGCGCGTATCACAACAACATTGTTAAACGTGATGGAACAGCAAGATACACAAATCGGTCTTGCGACGATGTGTATCGGCCTAGGTCAAGGTATTGCAACAGTGATCGAACGTGTTTAATTCTTAAATACTTCGAGATAAAAAACCCCGCTTATTGCGGGGTTTTCTTTAGGTTTTTTGATCAGTAGTTATTGTGCGATACAAATCTTTTATATGCATTTAATATGTGTACAGATTTTCTATTTAATTCTGTTTTTGCTTCTTCTATTGGAAGCCCATCTAATTTTAACAATTTTTTTAAAGGTTCTATTAATCCCTCTATAACACTGTTCAATTCAGCTGAGAACTCAAATTCAAGTTCATAAATACATTCTGTAATCTCTTGATATGGCATAGGGTAAAAAGTTTCCCCAGTACTATTATCAATCATATTTATTTCATTACATAAAAAAAGAAACGACTGCAGAATTTGCTGTTGCAGTTCTGCAGTCATTTCAAGTGGTATTAAATGTGATTCTATTAATTCATTAAGAGTAAGAAGCTTTATGGATGTATTATTCACAAAAATTTAACCAATTAGTTCTTCGATATCAGTACTTTCAAGACGTAGTTCTTCTTCTGAATATACAATATTTTTTTCGCCTTTTTTAATATTAGGCTCAGCTCTGATCCAAGATTTTTCCTTATGAGTAAGATTAACTAACTCAAAAGCTTCTTTTTCCACTAAGTTTTGAATTATAAAATCTAGTCTATCTCTTTGCTCAGTACTCAAATTTAAAATATTGGGGTTAAAATCATCGCGCTCAAAGCGGAAACCATTTTCATCATTAATTAGTCGGACAGAAGTTTCTGGTGTACTAATTCGGTTGAATCCATACGAACGAAAACTATTATAAACACTAGGAACTACCGGCCCATATTGCCACTTTTCGATTTTATCCTCAAAAAGTGGAATACCTTTCTTCAAAAAATCACAATAAATATAATAAAGAATTTTTTGAAGTTTAACGTGAGTAAAACTAGTATTTGGAAATTTCTGATTCACATACCAAATAATATAGTTAGCAAAGTTTAGAGCATTCATGTCATACCTCCACTAAATTACCCATAATTAATTTACGCCGTATTATAGATCTCTTTCATAAATCAAAAAACGATCTTCTTTTTGGTTAATATTTGCACTCCGGATTTCTTGGCATTCGTGCATAATCTGCGGATGAAATACATCGATTCAAACAAGCTTTCTGATCTTCAGTTCAAGCGATACACAGGCATCTCATGGTCAACTTTCTATTTGATGGTTGAGCAATTGCAAAAGCATGTCTCTGCCAAAGGCAGACCGCCCAAGTTAAGCCTGGAGGATCAGGTTCTGCTCTGTCTGAGCTATTGGCGGGAATACCGAACCTTATTTCACGTTGCGACGAGTTACGGGGTTTCAGAGCCTACAGCCTCAAGAATTGTCCGTCATATTGAAGACTGCCTGATTCGGTCCAATCTGTTTAATTTACCCAAAGATTTACCCGAGGGCGAAGGCATCGACTGGAATGTTGTGATCGTGGATGCCACGGAAATTCCAATCCAAAGGCCTAAAAAAACAGAAGAAAAGCTATAGCGGCAAGAAAAAGACGCATACCTTTAAAGTACAGGCCATGATTCACTACAAAACTCAGCAAATTCTGAGTTTATGTACCAGTCGCGGTGCAGTGCATGATTTCGAGTTGTTCAAACGCAATTTAAACCAGATTCCTTCAGGAGCCTTTGTTCTTGCGGATAAAGGCTATCAGGGGATTTATGTGTTGTATCCGAATAGCCTGTTGCCCTTAAAAGCCAAAAGACACTGTAAATTGGATCCTGAATTGAAAATCTATAATCAGGAAATCAATAAAAGAAGAATCGGAATTGAGCATGTATTTGGCAGCCTGAAAACCTTCAAAATCCTTGCTGAGCGTTATCGAAATAGAGGTAAAAGGCTTGGTTTGAGATTCAATTTAATCGCTGGAATCTACAACTTGGAACTGAGCAAAAATGATTTATGAAAGAGGTCTTATCTATGTTTTTATATTTTTATAAAGAGAAAATAACTTTTTCCTTAGTTTCTTTTTAACATGTGCGACCCAGCTTGTCACTCTCATTTTACATCTCCACTATTAATCAAAATTATAAGTAGAAATATATGTTATCCCTTTGTAATTTTAGTTGAATATTCAACCAATAAAATAATATTTATTAATCACTTAAATTTCATACGTGTATGATCAAGCCTCTTTTTTCCTATTTCCTTAAAAGGGTTTATATGAACATGCTTAAAACAATGATCGCAACTGCAATCGTAGCGACTTCTGCATCTGCAATGGCAACTGAAGCTCAAGTTGCGCCAGCAACTGTTGTAACCAAAACAACCCAAACTATTGCTAAAGAAACTGCTGCACCTGTACAAGCGAAAGTTGAAGCTGCTCAAGCGACTGTTGCTGCAACTCAACAAGCGGCTGAAACTAAAGCTGAAGCAGTAAAAACAGAAGCAACGACTCAAGTAGAAATGGCTCAAGCTACAGCAGAACAACACGTTGAAGCTGCGCAAACTGAAGCAGTAGAAACCAAAGATACGGCTGCTGAAAAAGCAGAAGTAAAAGCCGAGAAAAAAGGCTGGTTCTCTTGGTTTAAAAAAGCAGCTTAAGATTTTTTAAGCATAAAAAAAGATGTCCGGGTGACATCTTTTTTTATTTTTGGCTCTCTCTGATTTAAAGCCAAAAATCTAAAAACTGTATAAATCTCTTATTCGACTTTTTGGGCTAGCATAGTCGCAAAATGCTGCTTGATCCGGTTGCCCTGTTCATCTACACGATGTAATTCACCTACATTTTCATTGTATTTCACCAGATTCCAGCCTTTATAATAGGCACTAAGCTGTCCCGGCTTAAAACTAAACGGAAAGTCTGGCTGTACCGGAATATCATCGGTATCCATCGCACAGACAATCAGGTTATAACCGCCCGGCACTGTCGCCTGCTGCATCTGTGCAATAAGAGGTGGAATGGTATCGGCCTGTAGGAACATCATCACTACCGTACAGCAGATAAAGTCATATTGGCCCTGAATACTTGGGTCAAGATTTAAATCTCGTTGCTGAACCTGAATATTCCCGATTTCTTCGGCCTGAATGATCTGTCTTAAGGTCTGCAGACTATTTTCATTCACATCCCAGGCATCAACTTCAAAACCGTTCTGGCTCAAATACAGCGAATTGCGGCCTGAACCACAACCGACATCCAGCGCACGGCCACCCTTTAAATACGGCATAGCCGCCAGAATTTCCGAATGAGTCGGGCTTAGCTGATATTTTTTGCTGAAGTAATTCTCAGGTTTGCAGTAAAAACGCAGCTGACATTCTGCATCTTCACTGGCAGAAATAATCTTATGCCATACCTGTGGTTCAATAAACGGTGGTTGCTGCTCTGGCGTAAATACATGTTCAGACTGTATATGACCTGACTGATCCAGCATGGCAAAATGCAGCTCACCTTTAAGAACGGTCAGCTTTGCCCAAGTCCCCGCTTTGGTATTATGTGGCTGCTTGAACCCTTGTGGAATAGCTTGCTGTGACCAGACCGGAAATTCTTTATAACATCTCAGTTGTTGCATAAAAGCTTGTGCTCCCTATCTTCTCTTTCCGTCTGCAAGTATGCTTCTGGATATTCATTTTTCTCAAGCATAGTTGGTTCTATTACAGATGAGAACTGGTACATCTTTGATGTAAGCAATGCAGTAAGACTGATCGATCTAGCAAGAAAACCTCAATACAATTTAGCTCATAAAAATCCATAAGACCCTTATATTTAGAGTTTGTTCTCTGCTTCTTTAAGAGCCTGCTGATCCACTTGAGTCATTTGCTGGTTAAGCTGCACTATTTCCTGATAGAGCTTATTGAATTGCTTTAAGGGTGCATCTTCATAGAACATAAAGGTCTGGTTTTTCTTTTCCCATTTATTGTTTTTCAGCACCAGAAATAACTGGTCTGCTTTGGCCAGACTCTGTTTCTCAATTTCAAAAATTGCATGGGCATTATCCTGCTGCTGATTGGCTTTCAGATTATCTGCCAGCTGCTGACGATAACGGCTTTTAATGTCCAGCTGTTTCACCTGCTCTAACTGCTGGGTTGCCCGCTGTTGAATTATCTGTTCATAGCCATCGACAATTTCATGCACACGCTTCAGCATGGCTTCGGTTTCTTTATAGTCTTGAGCCTGATCTTTGGCTAAGCGGTCAATATCCAGAAAACGATCCCAGTCCGCTGCTTTGAGGTCACGTAAATACTGATTGCGAGCCTCGGCACGATCACGCATCTGACCCAAAATAAACTGAGCCATCACAGCATAATCCCCGTCCAGGCGATTATCTTCCAGATCAATCTGAATCGGTTTAGACCAATCCTGTGCCTGCTGCAAAATAGATCCGGTTTTTTCTTCCAGTACCGTTTCATATTCCTGCAAATCGGCCTGCTGTTTTTGCTCTACAGAATTTTGATAAAATAACCAGATCAAAATTACCAGTACCACTCCAGCGATAATCATAAAAACACGGGGCATCTACACGCTCCAGGTCTGTCATCCAGATCTTATTGATTTTTTACACTATGCTTATTTTTCCAGCATAATTCAAGACATAGAACTTTTCACATTTGTGAATGTGCTTTCTCAATACTGAAAAATGAATCCAGTAAAAAGCCTGAAGAAAGGAAATAAGTTTTTAACCCACCCTTTCTCCATGACGTGATCTGGCTATACCGAAACTGACTGACCTGATCAGCCTGGCCCACCGGATTGTGTGCTAGCGCGAACCAAAAGGCAGACTGAGCTCAAGCCGATTCGGATCAAACTGTTCCCGGACGATCTGGACATTGGTGGCATTCCGGTCAATACCGAAAGGTTGCAGAATTACATAGATTCCGTTTCTTGGATCTGAAGACTGCAAGCCTTGCGCTACTGCCAGTACATATTCTCGGAACACAGTAGGCAAACTGTCCAGATCAGGATTAGGCGCTGCTGCCCCTATGTCAATATTTGCAACAACATCACCATCGACACTATAAGCTTGGATATCGCGTTCAATTTTCATCAGGCGCATCTGCAAAGCCTTACGCTGGCTGGCACCTTCCTGATAAGGCGTGATTTCCGTCACAGCACGCATTTCAGGCTCTGCCATGACAGTTAAGGTGGGAAGTACCGTTGTTTCAGAATGAGCAGGAGTTGCGTGACTCAATATAGGGAGAGTAAAAGCAGTACAGGTCAGCATCAGGCCCAAGCTTTGAATGGATTTTAGGAGATTCATCTTATTACCCCTCGGTTGGAAAAGGGAAAGCGTCAGATTAAATCTTACAAGTAATACAGCTTCTTATTGTTAAGTTTGATAAACGGTCAATCGAACCCATTACACCCTGATAAAACCAACCATCAAATCAGGAACAAAGCTCCTAAAAAACATAAATTAATCAAAGGTTAAATTTAAAAAAAGCAAAAATCCCCGGTTTGCGGGGATCGATCTGCATTACTGGCTCGTCCTTTAAGGAGATCTTGGAAATTGTGCTACAGGGGATGGATTGTTGTAGTTTTCTAATAAGCCCAGATTCACCTTGTCCAGATTGATCTGTAATTGAAGGCCACGCCCTGGCTGCATGCTGCTGCTACGATCGATCCCGACATTCTCCAGCAGTGTATACAGCCCTTGGGTTGGATCACTAGATTGTAAGCCTTGGGCGATGGTCATCACATACTGTTGCAGTGCAGGTGACAGTAGACTCAAATCTGGAGCTTGGGTCGGCTTGATATCGAGGTTTGCCAGCACATTTGGATTGACCATGAAATTCTCTGCATCCTTGGTTCCTCGGATTACCTGATGCTGCAAGGCAAGACGATTGGCTTCATTCTCAATAAATGGAACATAGCCAGTTTCATTACTCATTTCAGGTTCAGCCATAATGGTCATCGTCGGCAAGGATAAGCACCGGTTTCTGTTCTTCCGCGTGTACTCCTATGCTCAATGTACCTAACAGAATCCCAAATAAAGATGTTTTTATACTATTCATGGGCTTTCCCCTACTTCAAATTTCACAACCTGAATGCCTTCATCGGTTGCTAAAGTCTGTATTTAATCTAGTTATCTATTAGATTACCTTGATTATTTAGAGAACTCATTCCTGTTCAGATGGATGGCAAAACAAGTTAATTCTTGGGCTGAATCAAAAATTACAGGCAAAAAAAAACCTCAAACAATGTTTGAGGTTTTTTCGAATATGGTGGCGAGACCCAGGATCGAACTGGGGACACACGGATTTTCAATCCGTTGCTCTACCAACTGAGCTATCACGCCGATGCGGTGTATTAAGCCGTATCTGGACACATTAGTCAATCAAAATTATGAAAAAAAAGATTGAGTGTCTGAATTTTGGCCTAAAAAAAAATCCCTGATGGGATCAGGGATTGAAAACTTTAAAATCGTTTTGAATATGGTGGCGAGACCCAGGATCGAACTGGGGACACACGGATTTTCAATCCGTTGCTCTACCAACTGAGCTATCACGCCGATGTCGCGTATTAAACAGTTTCAGCTCTTAATCGTCAAGTACATAACGTATAAAAATCACCAAATGTTTACTTTTCCATCGATTTGCATGTTTATACAGCAATATTTTTCAATATTCTCAGCAAATACCTGACTAATAAAACAAATTGAATCTGTTATTTACAAAAAAAGCAGCCCGAAGGCTGCTTGAAATTTATCTGTATTTAAATTTTTTCAAGATTTGCCAGACAGCGGTGAATGGCCCCACATCCCGGTACGAATGCTTTTACTCCTTTTTCCTCTTCCATTCGGCATGCCTCACTCACCAGCCTTTCTGCAACCCCGCGTCCACGGTTGGCCGGATGCACCACAATATTTTCCAGGGTTCGGCTTTCGCCTTGTCCCGTGCACCAGATGGCGCCGATGATTTTGGTGTTAAATTCTGCGGTATAAAGTAAGGTATACTGTGCAAGGTTTTGCTCTAGATGTTCAATGGCATCTGCCCCATCACTAAATTCAGGGCTAGTGTCATACAGTCGCTCAAGCTGGCTGCGCACTTCGTCGTTTTCTAGAGAAGTATAAGCATGTACGGTAATAGGCATTGATAAACCCTCCTGAGCAATCTAATATGCGGTGACGTCGTCACGGCGAAAATATTTTCTACATCAATCATTTTGACGTATTTGAGGAACGTGTCTATGACAGATCGTATCAGTGAAGTGGTAAGAAATACCAACGAAACCAAAATTCGAGTTCGTTTGAACCTCGATGGTACTGGTCAAGGCACTTTAAACACTGGTATTCCATTTTTAGATCATATGATTGATCAAATCAAGCGACATGGGCTGTTTGATATTGATATTCATTGTGATGGAGATCTGGAAATTGATGACCATCATACCGTAGAAGACTGTGGTATTACCTTAGGTCAAGCGTTCGCTCAGGCTTTGGGTGATAAAAAAGGCTTACGTCGTTATGGACACTTCTATGCGCCGCTTGATGAATCTTTAAGCCGTGTGGTGGTGGATCTGTCTGGTCGTCCGGGTCTGTTTATGGACATTCCATTTACCCGCGCCATGATTGGCCGTTTTGATGTAGACCTGTTCTCTGAGTTTTTCCAGGGCTTTGTCAACCACTCGCTGATGACTGTACACATTGACAACTTAAAAGGTAAAAACAGTCACCACCAGATCGAAAGTGTATTTAAGGCATTTGCCCGTGCACTGCGTATGGCATGTGAAGTTGATCCACGTGCTGCGAATACTGTTGCTTCAACCAAAGGTACCTTGTAATGACCCGTATTGCCCTTCTTGACTATGGCATGGGAAACCTACACTCAGCAGCCAAAGCACTTGAACACGTCGGTGCAACGGTAGATGTAACCAATGATCCAAAACTGATCGCCCAAGCCGACAAAATCGTTTTTCCGGGTGTGGGTGCGATGCGTGACTGTATGCAAGGCATGCATGAAGCCGGAATTGATGAAGTCGTGCGTAATGCCGTGTTCAACAAACCGGTGTTGGCCATCTGTGTCGGCATGCAGGCCCTGATGCGACGTTCCGAAGAAAATGGCGGTGCGGATGCGCTGGGTATTTTTGCAGGTGAAGTCAAACATTTCCCTGAAATGGCAGGTTTGAAAGTACCGCATATGGGCTGGAACCAGGTACATCAGGCCGATCCAAGCCATCCAATGTGGAAAGACATTGCTCAGGATGCACGTTTCTATTTCGTGCACAGTTACTATGTAGAACCGCAAGATCCAAGCATCGTGGCAGCGACCTGTAACTACGGTATTGATTTCTGTACTGCCCTGCATAAAGACAACCTGTTTGCGACTCAGTTCCATCCGGAGAAGAGCCATACTGCAGGCCTTCAATTGCTAAAAAACTTTGTGGATTGGAATATCTAATCCAATATATTCAAAAAGCTCGCATCATGCGGGCTTTTTTATGGGCTACAGTTTAAAATTTTATTTTTGAAAAATAATTCACATCCAAGCTTCCTTCTCTAAGGTATGCTCTATTCAACCTGAATATTCATCAATGGAAGATTCTTTAATCATGGATACACAGCCAAATGATGTCATACCGAGTAAAGAGACAATAGCGACTTTTCCACCTTTTCAAAATATCGCACCTGAAAATATTGTGGTGATTAACAGCATTCAGCAATGTGAAGCTCTACGTGAAGAACTTGAGCAGATTTCGGTCTTTGGTCTGGACACTGAGTCCAAACCGACTTTCAAGGTCGGTGAAGAGAGATGGATCCGTAAATTTGAACAACTCCTATAAGTGATATTCTGCTCCTCAAATGATGTTATAAACATCAATATATGGAGTATTTTATGGCACGTAGACCAAGAAGAAATCATTCAAATGATTTTAAAGCTAAGGTAGCACTTGCTGCGATTAAAGCAGAAAAAACACTTGCTGAATTGAGTGCTGAATTTGATGTTCATCAAAACCAAATTATTGACTGGAAAAATCAATTGATCTCAGCTTCCTCGCAAGCTTTCGATCAATCAAAAGCTCCATCAGAACCCCCCATTGATCTTAAAAAGTTACATGCAAAAATCGGTGAGCAGGCATTAGAAATTGATTTTTTAGAAGGTGTGTTGAAGAAACTGGGCCGCTTCAACCACAAAAGTTAATCGACGACTCACTTCAGATTTCAGTATCTAAGCAAGCTAAGCTGCTGAAAGTCTCCCGTGGTTGTTATTATTATCGCCCAAAACCTGTTAGCTCATCAGATCTGAAGCTGATGCGATGTATTGATGAATTACATATGCAATATCCTTTTGCAGGCAGTCGTATGATGCGTGATTTGTTGAATCGTCAAGGGCATCATATAGGACGACGTCATACACGTACTTTAATGAAGAAAATGGGTATTCAGGCGTTATATTGCAAACCAAATTTAAGCCAGGCTAATCAAGCTCACCGTAAATATCCATATCTGCTCAAAGGGTTGGCTATTCAGCGCAGTAATCAAGTGTGGTCTACGGATATAACGTATATCCCTATGGCAAAAGGCTTTGTTTATTTATGTGCTGTGATTGATTGGCATAGCCGCAAGGTACTTGCGCATAGGGTATCGATTAGTATGGAGGTGGATTTTTGTATTTCGGTTTTAAATGAAGCGATTGAAAAATATGGATCACCTGAAATATTGAATACAGACCAAGGCAGTCAGTTCACCAGTGATGCATTTATTGATGTATTGAAATCAAATGGCATTCAAATCAGTATGGATGGTAAAGGTCGATGGGTAGATAATGTGATGGTTGAACGATTATGGCGGAGCGTTAAATATGAAGAGGTGTATCTCAAAGCTTATAGCAGTGTCACAGATGCGAAAAAGCAATTAAGTGCATATTTTGAGTTTTATAATTTGAAACGACCTCATTCGAGTCTAGACAAAATGACACCAAATGAGTTTTACTATGATCAGCTACCCCAACAAAACAAGGTGGCTTAACTAGAGCGGAATATCACTTATAAATACGCTTTTAGTTGTTCAAACAAGTGGGACCACCTCTAAGTTTCCACTGGTCCGCATTTGGTTCAGCTGGCCACTCTAGAAAAAGCTTACCTGTTTCAGATGAATGCTGCCATTTGGGATTTTCTGAAACCGATTTTTGCCAATCGAGACCAGATCAAAGTCGGTTTTGGCCTGAAAAATGATGCGCATCTCTTCCGTAAAAGAGGCATTGAGCTGAACAGTGTCATTGAACTGTCAAAGTGCTTTGGTGCGTTCGGCATTAAAAATCCTCTTGGATTAAAAAATGCGATGGCTTTGCTATTTCAGGTGAATTTTCCTAAATCGAAACGGGTTACGACATCGAACTGGGCGAAAAAACATCTCAGTCAGGCACAGATTGAATATGCGGCTGCAGATGCCTATGCACCTTTACTGGTCTTTGAAGAATTGCTGCACCGTGGCCTGAGTCCCAAGGAAGTTCCCAATACTTCACTAAAATTGAAAATTCGCCCGCATTCAAAAATTTGAATGAACAGAAGATCAGTTTTCTAGCGAAATATCATTTTGATATCAGACTCCCTCAGGAGTATTGCAAAGAATAAAAAATTGAAGAATAAAATCTTGTCACTCCAGCATATCTTCAGACAGGTTTTCTTTTTTCATACCGTTTAAGAGTTAGAAATTTCGACTTTATTTGCTAAGATGAACTCACTGAAATTCATTCTAAAGATTGAGCAAGGAGCGAAAGCATGCTGATCATCCCTGCAATTGACCTGAAAGATGGCAAATGTGTCCGTTTAAAACAAGGTCGTATGGAAGACGATACCGTATTTTCTGACGATCCAGTGGCAACAGCACAGCATTGGGTAAATGAAGGCGCTCGCCGCTTGCATTTAGTAGATTTAAATGGTGCTTTCGCAGGTACACCGATTCATAAGCCAGTGGTAGAAGCGATTGCTAAATCACAGCCAGAATTGCCTATCCAGATTGGTGGCGGGATCCGCTCACTGGAAACTATTGAGCACTATCTGGAAGCAGGCGTGTCTTTTGTGATTATTGGTACAAAAGCAGTACAAAATCCTGAATTTGTAGAAGAAGCATGCAAGAAATTTGCAGGCCATATTATTGTGGGTATTGATGCCATGAACGGCATGGTAGCCACTGATGGCTGGGCGAATGTCACTGATGTAAAAGCGACTGATCTGGCAAAACGTTTTGCGGATGCAGGCGTGTCTAGTATTGTTTATACCGATATTGCTCGTGACGGCATGATGCAGGGTGTCAACATCGAGCAAACCGTACATCTGGCACAATATTCAGGTCTGCCTGTGATTGCTTCAGGTGGTGTAACAAATATGGATGACGTGCGTAACCTGAAAGACCAGCCTGGTATTTTAGGTGCGATTACTGGTCGTGCGATCTATGAAGGCACTTTGAATCTGCGTGAAGCACAATTATTGCTGGATGAACAAGAAGCGCTATAATAGCGTCTGCTGAAAAAGAGGTCTGTGGACCACTGCTGTCCCATAGTTTGCTTTAAATAAAAAAACCTGAGTCCTAACAGTTAAAATATGAGTGCATACAAACACTTTAACGACCAGGACTCAGGTTTTGTCACATCAGAATACCGTATTTCATGAGCTAATTAAACCTGTTGTGCGACAGGATTTTGAACAACTTGCTAAAGTACACCATGTTGGACAGAAATTTAGAGCGGCTTCCCGGTGGGATCAGTTTATTGCCATATTGATGTCTCAATTCTCTTGTAGGCAAAGTCTGAGAGATATTCAATCCAATTTGGAGTGCCAACAGGAAAAGCTAAGTCATCTCGGAGCAAAGTCTATTCCCCGAAGCACGCTGGCACGAATCAATGAGCAGCAGCCTGCTGCCTTGTATCAACAGCTATTTTACAAGTTGCTTAAATACTATGAACACTCAAAAGTAGCTCATAAATTTCGCTTTAAGAATCCCTTGTATTCCTTGGATGCCAGTCATATTGACCTGTCGCTTTCCTTATGTGAATGGGCCAAAGTTCACGACTCAAAAGCCAGCATGAAACTCAGTATAGGATTGAATCACAGCAATGATATTCCTGAGTTTGTTGCAGTTGAAAATGGCAAAGAAAATGACATGGTACAAGGCCGCAAATTCCAGTTTCCTGCTGGCAGCATTGTAGTTTTTGATAAAGGCTATGTCGATTACCAATGGTATGCAAATCTGACTGCTCAAAACATTGGATTTGTCACACGTTTTAGGCCTAAATCTGTGTATCAGGTGATCCAGCAACATCCAGTGCTTGAATCCAAAGGTATTCTAAAAGATGAAACCATTCAGCTGAATAGCGCACATGCCCTAAAAAGAAAAGCCCCAGTGTTAAGAAGAATTGAATATAGAGATCAGCAAAGTGGCAAGCACTTTAGCTTTCTCAGCAATAACTTTCATTTAGCCGCCTCTACCATTGCGGCGATTTATAAAGATCGTTGGAAAGTTGAGCTGTTCTTTAAGGCGATTAAGCAGAATCTCAAATTAAAAGCGTTTCTAGGCCGCAGCAGGAACGCAATTCAGACACAAATCTGGATTGCGATGATCGCCTATTTATTGGTGAGTTTCGCTCAACATTTAGGAAAAACAGGTTGGACAGTTCAACGTTTACTCAGAATAATTCAAGTGAATTTGTTTGAAAGAAGAACTTTAAAAGCTTTATTTTCACCCGATAAAATACCCATAAAACAAGAGGAAGCTCAAATGAGCTTCCTCTTGTGAAAAATTGTGGGACAGCAATGGTCTGTGGACCTCTTTTTTATTGTTCAATTTTTCGATCCTCTCTCCCATGTCGACACCTGTTTCCCAAACTCCCTCTACTTGGAGAACGAAAGTTCCTCAACTTGCTCTGATCCTGATTACCATCATCTGGGGCGGCAGTTTTATCACCGTACAATATGGCCTGCATTTTAGCAGTCCCGTGATCTTCGTCGGGCTACGCTTTGCAGCGGCGGCAATTGCCGTTACCTTGCTTTCGCTGAAGCATCTGAAAGGCATAACACTCAAAGAAGTGGCAGCGGGTGCCCTCATCGGGGCGGTGATTGCAATCGGTTATGGAACACAAACGGTGGGTCTGCAAACGATTAGCAGTAGTGAATCGGCCTTTCTGACTGCACTATATGTTCCATTGGTGCCCCTACTACTCTGGCTGCTGTTCCGTAAGAAACCGCATTTTATGACCTGGATCGGGGCTCTATTTGCCTTTCTTGGTCTGGTGTTTTTGACGGGCAATGGCTTTGGTGCCATTCAGCTGAATTTTGGTCAGGCGCTGACTTTACTTGGTTCAATTGCCATTGCGCTTGAGATTATTTTTATCAGTCATTTTGCTCCAAAGGTGAATACCCGGCGTGTCACCGTGCTACAACTCATTTTTGCCTCGCTATTTTGTTTTCTGATGGCACCGATGCTGGGTGAAACTCAGTTACCTGACTTTCACTGGCATCTGGCAGGTATTTTGGTCGGCCTCGGTATTGTCAGTGCCTGTATTCAGCTGGTGATGAACTGGGCACAAGAAATGGTAGATCCTTCTCAAGCTGCGATCATTTATGCGGGTGAACCGATCTGGGCAAGTTTATTTGGACGTATGGCGGGAGAACGTTTGCCTGCGCTGGCACTTCTAGGCGGATTGATGGTGGTACTTGGGGTGATTGCCAGCGAATGGAAACCAAAATTTTTCAGAAAAGAAAAAATAGAAGAGTTGAAGGAAGATCTTTCCTAAGCTTATGAACTCCCCCTCTTAAAAAAGGGGGAGTTATTTATCTAAAGAAATATAGCTAACTTTATTTGGTATACATCGGTCGATTGTCATTCAGACGCATAATGCCGCGAATCGCGCGATAGACAATCCAGATCCAGGAAACAAAGACTATAACCAGACAGAAAGTGGATGCGCCAAAAGCGACGCCTGCAAACAGGTCCGGATCTTCATGGGTAAAGAACAGGAATAGGAATGGCACAAAGGCTACAATATTCCAGAATAGATACCACCAGAAACTGCGGATTTGCCAGGTAAAGTGACTTTCAAAAATCGAACCTCGTACATCCGAGCGCTTCACATAGTTAATAATCAGTGCAATCACTGCCAGCAAGCCACCACTAAAAATGGCCACGATATATAAGATATAAAGAATCAGGGTTAGCGTGCGATTTGAGTCTTTATCAATTGAATAGTTCATCTACGCTCCTGTGGTTGTTTCTAGATATTCAGGCTGTTGAAGGGAGAAATCAGCCATATAATCAAAATGATGTTAAAAGCTATAGTACAAAAATAAATTTGCCGGAAGGGTTGTTTTTGTGTTTTATGCCGTAATTTTTGCTGTGCCAGCCAAGCTGCCGGCCACCCTCCTAGAAATGCCACCAGATGCAGGGTATTTTCTGGAATACGGCGATTGCCCAATTGTGCCGCTTCCTTATCCTGGGCATATAGCCAGTAACTGAGAACATTCATCAGGCTCACCAGCAACAGGATCATTCCACTCAACAAGCCGGCTAAACTTAGTCCCACTAATACCAGAATATAAGCCACAGAAGCAACCTGCATCGGCTGTAGTTTTTCTTGCTGGCTTCGGCCTGATGTTTTAGTTTTTGTTTTTGCCGTTTTGGTTTGTGATGCTTTCAGGTACATAACCTGCTGGGCACGATAACGGCCCTGCTCGTCCAGAATCACCAGATAATCCAGCGCACAGCCGACAATTGGCCGTGGACCGGGACGGGCAAAATCCTTGATATGCAAAAACACGCGATCTTTGGCCGGATCATTGGGCTGAATAAAGCCATAGCCTTTGTCATCAAACCATTCCACTAAACGTCCCTGATCGCGCATTTTGCCTGTTCCTGTTTATTTTAAAGTTAAGCTGTCACGAATTTTAAACGTTCAATCAGCATGTTACGCATCTCTTCCGGATTTTTTTGCAGAATATCTTCACCGGTACGACCTTCAGCCGCATTTTTCTGTGCCACTTGTAAACGCATCATCCAGAAACGACCCGCAGCCATTGCCAGGTAAAGCTCCAGACATGATTTTTCATCTGCAGTTAAAGGGCGAATAGTTTCATAGGCTTTTAAAAAGGCATTGGCCTTTTCTTCATTTAAAGTAACCTCCGGATAATTGGTACAGAAGTCATTTAAAGTAATCGCGATATCAAACAGGAATTCATCTTTATTCAGTTCATAAAAGTCCAGAATTCCTTTCAGCTGATCACCCTCAAACAGGGTATTGTCACGAAACAGATCCGAATGGATAAAGCCACGTGGACGATCTGGATATACTGCGGTTAAAGCTTCATACAGGCCCAGAAGTTTGCCTAGTAAGACTTTATCTGCTGCGTTCAGGCTTGGTTTAATTTCCTGTGCTACGTTATACCAGTAGGCATGGTCACGGACAAAGGCACGCTCAAGTTTAAAATCTTTCAATGCCACATGCATTTTGGCCTGAGCAATGGCAATCGCTTCCACATGCGCAACGGTAGATGGCATCGGATGCTCACCCATCATACGTGGCGCAATTTGTGCGGGCTTATTTTTTAGCGTGTGAATGGCTTTACCTGAGTGGGATAAAGGCACCGGTACGGCCAGACCTGCCTGCCCCAAATGCTGCAAGACCGGCACCAGTTCTCCGGCGGCCTGTTCATCCATATCTTCAAAAACGGTCAGCACATATTGCTGGTTTTCGCAGACCAGAAAATAGTTCGTATTCTGGATACCTCCTTGAATGGGAATCAGATCAATCACCTCAAGTCCATAAGGTGCTGCGAAATCCTGAACTTCCTTTAAAGTCAAAGTGGTATAAACCGACATAGAAAACCTGCGAAAAAACTTACATATTTTTGCTAGAATACCGTTTCCATCTACCAAGGTGTAGCGCTTGCGTGGGTGAGTTTCATAATCGGCTGTAATAATTGGAAAAATTTATGCTAGCTAAACGTATTATTCCTTGTCTGGACGTCGACAACGGTCGCGTAGTCAAGGGTGTTCAGTTCCTTGATATTCGTGATGCGGGTGACCCGGTAGAAGTGGCACGCCGTTATAATGAACAAGGTGCCGATGAAATCACTTTCCTTGATATTACCGCTACACATCATGGACGCGACACCACTTACCGTACCGTTGAGCGTATGGCTGAATCTGTATTCGTACCGCTTACCGTAGGCGGTGGCGTGCGTAAAGTCGAAGATATTCGTTTACTGTTAAATGCAGGTGCGGATAAAGTCAGTATTAACTCGGCAGCAGTCTTTAACCCTGAGTTTGTACAGGAAGCCTCACAGCGTTTTGGTGCGCAATGTATCGTGGTGGCGATTGATGCCAAAAAAACTGGCGAGAATAAATGGGAAATCTTTACCCACGGCGGACGCAAACCGACCGGTATTGATGCCCTGGAATGGGCAGAGAAAATGGCCAGCTACGGCGCAGGCGAACTGTTAATTACCTCTATGGATGCCGATGGCACCAAAGCAGGTTATGACATTCCACTCATGCGTGCTATCAATGACCGCGTCACTGTACCGACGATTGCCTCTGGTGGCGTAGGCAACTTGCAGCATCTGGCTGACGGGATTATCCATGGTGGTGCCGATGCAGTACTTGCCGCCTCTATTTTCCACTTTGGCCAGCATACCATTCCTGAAGCCAAGGCTTATCTAGCTGCTCAAGGCATTGAAATGCGTCTCTAAACAACAGCCTTCAAATGAAAAAGAGCGTGAATATCACGCTCTTTTTTTTATGGATTATTCTTAGGAATCATTTAAATTCTGGACAAAAAAAGGAGTCTTGCGACTCCCTATAAAAACCAAGAAGAACTACAGCACTTGGTATTTTTGACATTTACAATATAACTCAATCTGTATGCAGGTTGATAAGACTTTCAATCATCAACAGACGCAAATATAGGTGAAATCCTGAGCACAATATTGACAATATATACAGAATTTATTGACAAATCACGACAGGGCTAACCAAAGTGAGAAATGGTTAACATTTTATGTGGCAGATTACTCGAATTTTAAGTTATTTAATCACGATCTTTAGCCCATTTAGCCGGGAAATAACGCTGGGTTAAGTGGGTTAAGCGCGTAGAGATCTGCTCCGGCAAGGCAATACCAAGGGGATTTTTTTCCTGTAAATCTGCTGAAGAAATCACCCGGGTTCCCATCAAATAATCAAACCAGGGCTTGGTTACACACCAGTTGGCATCTTGGTTACTGTTCATATGATGATCATAATGCCAGGGAATTTTTTTTCTGGCCCATTCTGGTTGCAGATGTGCCCGCCGATGCATATAAAAATAATTGCCTGCACTATATAGCGTGGCCAAAAACATGCCTTTGGACAAGGGATAAAAAGCCAGCCCGAATACGCTCGCTGCGACGGCCAGTGAACCGATTTCATTACGGATTCGCCAGTTTTTCAAACCTTCCACATAGGCATAATCAGAAAATCTGGTCTTGCGAACTTCACGATGATGTTCCCAATGTGAACGCATGCTGTCCGGCACTGGGCTATAACGCGTCTGCCCTGCTCGATGCGTACCATGCAGCACATATTTATGCGCAAACCATTCAAAGCCATTGGCTACGACCAGTCCTGCTAGAAAGCCTTTCCACATGATCTTTTCCTCCCTGTTTGTTTACACTATAGGTCAAACAAAGGGCTAGATATTGACCGATAATTTCAATATCATTGACAAAAAACGACAGAACAAAAGAATTAAAAAATGCACGTTCCCCAAGATTATGTCGGTTCGGTATATGGTGGTTTAGGACATTTGCTTTTGGACTATTACCAGCTCAAACAACTGGACATTCCCAAGAAATTATTTGCGATCCAGAACCTGGAGCGTTTTGATTATATTCTCTGGCGCGATCTGCTCAGCCAGCTGGACCAGGAGTTGCAGCGGCCAGCACTCGGCCTGGAAATCGCGCAACTGGTGCAGGCCAAACATCTGGGTATTATTGGCTATCTGGCATTATCCAGTGAAACGCTGGGTGAAGCCTTTATGCGTTATCATGACTATCATCGCCTGATCTATGATGGCAGTCCTTTACAGGTCAGTCTGGATCGAGACTACCTGTCCATTTCCTGGAGCGAGATTCCGTTTAAAGTGAGTACGCAACTCACAGATGAGATTGCTATCGCGCTCATGACTGAATTTATTCGCTCAAGCATTCTTGACCAGCATCAACTGCATCTGCATGAAGTCCATTTTCAGCATCCGGTCAATAAAAATATTGCGGTCTATGAACAGTATTTCCGCTGCAAAGTTCGATTTGGTCAGGCCAGAAACCAGGTACTGATTCCTGTGAGTGAAATGTCGACTCCTTTAAAGAAAGGTGATCAGACCTTACAGAAATTACTGATGCAACAGGCAGAAGCGGTGCTGGAAAAACTTCCGAACTCCACCCAGATTGATCAACGCTTGCAACAGGCGATTCTGGTCGGTCTGCAGAAAAATATGTTCCAGATTGAGCATATTGCCAAACAGATGAATTTTTCTGTACGCCAGCTACAACGCTACCTGCAAAAACAGGGTCAGACCTATCAGCAGCGTATGCAGGAAATCCGCTGCATGATGACCATGCAATATCTGAAAGATCCTCATCTGAGTTTGCAGGAAATCAGTATGCTGCTCGGCTATTCTGAACAGAGTGCATTTCAGCGTGCCTTCAAGCAGTGGACGGCTCAGACCCCACAACAATGGCGCTCAGAATATCTGGAAACCCAGGTGCAAGAAAAATTTCTGGACTATCCTGCTACCGCAGAGATTAATGTCCCATATCAGATTTAAAAATTTTGTCTTGTCCTGAAATAGATTGACAGTATTCCACTTCAAACCGAGTTAAGCAATTAGCTCGGTTTTAGTTTGCTCATACGTCTGATTCGGGGTGTTCATATTTAAACTTAAATGTGGTCTATAACAATTATAAATCATGATAGATTCCGCAATTAAGTGATCTAACTCTTTCATGGTTTGACATCGTGTAGTTAAAAACTCCTGCTTTAATATTCCATTAATCCGCTCTGCTAATGCATTCTGGTATGAGAAACACTGTTTCGCAAGGCCTCCATCTGTCATAGAAGGACATACCCCATAATGGCGTAATGCCGATTGATATAGTTCAGAGCAATACTGAGAGCCTCTGTCTGAATGGTGAATCATCCTGGCTGCCCGATCTGTCACATGCTGCATCGCCATATGTAGTGCCTGCACAACATTCTCTGCACGCATATCATTCGATAACTTATAACCTTTAATCTGGCGGGTATAAGCATCTGTCACCAAGGATAAATAATGTACGCCTTCAGCACTCTCAACATAGGTAATATCACTGACAAAGACTTCATTGGCTTGCACTGCTGAATAATCCTTTAATAAATTTGGATGCTTCTTCATCCAATGCTTGCTATCCGTAGTTTTTGTATAACGACGCTTGGGGCGAATCAATAAATTATTTTCTTTCAATATTTTAAATAACTGATCCCGTCCACACTTTAAACCACGCTGCAACAATTTGCCTTTAATAAGCCAATACAGCTTACGTGTTCCGATACTTGGCATGAGACAGCGATACTCCATAACCAACTCGAGTATTTGTTCTGTTACTTGTGCAGTCATTTGAGCACGTTTTTCTGCTTGATAATAAGCTTGTCGAGTGATTCCTAACCACTGACAATAACGTGAAACGCTTAGTCTTCTTTGGCTTTGCCAATCTTTGAAACGTGCTCGGTATACTTTTTTCCAAGATCAGTCCCACACTCTTTATCAATGTGATAAATCACATCCTGTATAAATTCAGTTTTGAGCTTTTCTGCGGCTAACTGTTTTTCTAATTGGCGGATTCGTTGTTGGGGGGTTAATTGGCGTTTAGAAGAAGTCGGCATATTCGAAGTCCAATCCTGTTGTCCGTGCTTGCGTAACCATACCAGCACAGTTGATCTTCCTTGAATACCATATTTTGCCTGAGCTTGTTTATAAGTAACCTGAGTTCGATATAAAAAAAGAGTAGAAAAAAGCCCTGTTTTTGTAACATATTGGTTCTCAAGACAAAATTTTATAAAACAAGGCTTCTCAATGGATCATATTACCGAATTATTTTGTATTTTGGATGATTTCTGCAAAAAATTTAATGAATCTTTAGAGAAAGCTTTAATTTCTGATCAAAAAACCAAGTTGAAAAAGTCAGCTTTAAGCTTGTCTGAGGCAATGACCATTGTCATTTTATTTCATCAATCCGGTTTTAGATTCTTCAAATATTTTTATTGCCAAATGATCATTCCATTCTGGAAATCTGCTTTTCCTAAACTGCTTAGCTACAACCGATTTATTGAAATCATGCCCCGTTGTTTGCAAGCTCTGAGTAGTTTCTTCCACCAAGTGAAAGGAAAAGATACGGGAATCAGTATCATTGACTCCACTAAATTGGTAGTTTGCCATAATCTTCGGATTAAAAGGCATCGTGTATTTAAAGGCTTGGCCGGTCGTGGAAAAAGTAGTACGGGTTGGTTTTATGGCTTTAAATTACATCTCGTTATCAATAATTTAGGTGAAATTATTAATCTCAAACTGACATCGGGAAATGTTCATGATGTTGCTATATTAGAATCTTTAACTCAAGAATTAAAAGGAATCCTACTCGGAGACAAAGGCTATTTGAGTAAAGCAAAAGCCGAAGCTTTAGCAGCAAGAGGACTGAAAATATTGACCCCATCACGTCGGAATATGAAAAATAAACCTATCCAAACTGAAGAAGAAAAACAATTACTTTGTAGAAGAGGATTGATCGAAACCGTGAATGATCAATTAAAAAATTTACATCAACTTGAACATTCACGTCATCGTTCGGTAAATAACTTCATGGTGAATATCATGGCTGCTGTAGTGGCTTATTGTTTGAATCCCAATAAACCAACTTTCCAAAATATGCTAAAAGGCTAAGCAGATTTCGTCGAACTCAGGTTATAAGTAATTTGCCCTTTTTCTACTTCATGTACCACCATCATTTTAAAGGCGAAGCTATAATCACGTTGTGTGCGCTTAACTCGTTGTTCTCGTGCATGTTCCATAAAATAAGTCTCTTAAGGTGTAAACTTATTTCAGGACGGGACATTTGAATAAAATAAAAAAGCTCCTCATTAAAGGAGCTTTTTCTATCAGGAATAGTGATTTAAGAAATTTCTATAAAAATGGATTTTCAATTTCATCTGCATCATTGCGTTCAATTTTTTCTGGCAGATCCGGTGTTTCTTCGAGCTGCTGCACAATATCATTTAACAGTGCTTGTAAAACTTTGGCTGCCTTGAGACCGGTCTGGTCTTTGGTAATTTGCAGATTGCCATACAAACTGACACAGTCCAGATCATTCTCAACTGTCAGATCATGAATCGCATGCGATTCGGTTCCATTTTCAAAAGCTTTAAACATTAATTTCTACTCTGTTTTATTATTTTTACTCACCTGTCTTCAGCATGCTACCTGAAGCCTGCTTTTTACAGCAAGCTCCTTTTCATTATTTCAGCAGCTGCAAGATGTATTGCAGTAAAGCCTCAATCAGCTGTTTAACAATCGTATCCTGGGTATCATGATCGATCCCGTTCTTATTAACTGATGAGCTGGTATTGCTTGTACTGGCCGAACTTGAGGCCGACGGTTTGAACTCACGCTGTAGTTTTTCCAGATCTTCTTTAGGTACGTCTTCAGCACACTGGCTTTCTGCATCCCAGTTGGAATAGGCAATTTTCTGGTTGGCCTTCACAGCATTTGCAGTTAACGGCAGATGATAGGTATTGCGTTTCTGTTCTTCAGTTAACTGAGGAAACAGGTTAATGCCAAGCTGCTCTTCCAGATAGCAGACACTGACAATGCGAACCTTGAGCGAATTATCATTAGGTGCATAGTAGGCACCAATGACACCAGTTTTCGGCATGTAGATCGCTTTGTACACGGCAGTCGGTACAATCACACCCTTACCAATAGTTTTCAGTTTTTTGGCAGCAAAGACTGGCCCAGTCACTACATATACGTCCTGCTTCTGCTTGGTCACAATTGCACGGGTCGCTTCTTCCAGCTCACGCCAAACCTGCTGATTGTTCTTTGGTGCCTGCGGGACCATATTGGCCAGAGAGAAACTATCAGACTGTGCAGCTTTATTTGGCATATCCGCATTTGGTGCCATATGACCACGGTCATAGCCGGAACCCCGGTAGTCAGCCAAAGTCGCACGATGAGCAGCATTTAGTCGTGTTTCTTCATGGAAGTTGTCTTCACGTGGAATTTTCTGGCTTAGACGCTTCGGTGTTAAAGCCTCCGCCACCCACAGTGGCGTTTTGGATACCCCAGAATAACCCACATTAAAGCCATTAAAACACAGTGAATAACTGTCTTTTTTCAGGCTGTCTTTCATTAAGTAAGGCGGGATGTCCCGGTAAAACTGTTCCAGACAGCTCGAATTCGATGTAGAAGGCAGAGAAATCCACTGACTGATTTTTTCCTGGCCAAACGCAATCGCAAAACTCCCGGAAGCGACCATTGCCAGGATCACTTTCACGCTATTTTCATTAAAAAACTGAAAAACTGAATTCTTCGACTTACGCTGCTTCTTTGCCATGCTACACGTGCTTTTAAGATCAAAATCGGGGATTTTGCGAGCTTAACAAGCCATGTATATGAAGTATATCTTACCCTCTTTATTTGCCTAATAATTACACAATCCACCCCTATATTCTTAAATCTTGTAACAAAGTGTCGTTTTTTTAGTGAGCTTTCAGCGCGGTTTTTTAACCTTTAAGTAGCTTTGATTGTGACCTCTTCTTGAGTGTGCAAAGCTATTTGACTACTCAAATTACGTACAATTATTAGCAATGGAGTTAATTTATGAATTCCAAACTATCTAAGTTATTAGGTCTCGGAATATTTACAAGTGTGATCAGTGCCGGCGCATTCGCTGAGCCTCCTGTACAAGCGGGTGAAACACTTGAAAGCTTGTCTAAAGCTAAAATTAGTACCACTGTAAATGGTCAGCAAGCCTCACTGGAAAGCCTGGTGAATTCTGGACAGATCCGTCTGGTAAACCAGCCAATGTCTGCACCCGCTCAGCCAGGCCAGCAGCCACAACAATCAATGCCAAATCAGCCAATGCCAACACCAGGCATGCCTGATGCACCTGTTGCACAACCAGAAATGCCGGATACCAATCCAGCTCCAGCCAATCTTGAGTCTGAACCAGCAGCGCCTGCTACAGAACAGGAAATGACCATGGGTGAAGCTGTAGAGCAACCAGCTCTTGAAGAACAGCAAGCTGCTGCACCTGAAGCAGCTGCGATGACTGAGCAAACTGAAATTGCGGTAGACGCTGAAGCCGATCCTGCAGTAGATGCACCTTTAAACGCAGCCCCTGAAATGCCGGCTGAGACAGAAGCAACAGAACAATAATTTGTTATAAAGCTTTCTAAATTCTCTCCCCTAAAAAACCAGAGCCTAGCTCTGGTTTTTTATTTTTACATCTCGATCTGACTACCCAGTTCAACCACCCGGTTGGTCGGAATCTGGTAGAAGTCGCTGACTGGACTGGTATTACGTTGCATGGAAACAAACAGTTTTTCCCGCCAGGGTGCCATTCCCTCTCCCACCGTATGCATAATCCGTTCCCGGGAGATAAAGAAACTGATCTGCATCAGGTCATATTCAAAACCCCATTCTGCATACGCATGCTGCAATGCTTCCGGGATATTTGGCTGATCCTTAAATCCGTAATACATCGTGACTCGATAAAAATGCTCACTGAGTTTTTCCAGTTTGATGCGTTCTTCATCACCTACAAAAGGAATATCCCGGGTAATAACCGTCACCAGAATATTGCGCTCATGTAGCACCTTGTTGTGCTTGATATTGTGCAGCATCGCATGCGGCACAATGGTCGGGGTTCCGGTCAGGAAAATCGCTTCACCCGGCACAAACTTGGTGCCTCCTCCAATTGAAATACTCTTAATAAACAGGTCAATCGGTAGCGCATCTTTTTCCAGACGGTTCAGAACCAGTGCACGACCATCTTTCCAGGTCATCAGAATCGTAAATAATGCCGCCCCGAGCAGGATCGGTACCCAGCCACCTGAGGCAATTTTTAAAGAAGTTGAGGCTACAAAAACCAGATCCAGCATCAGGAATGGTGTGGCAAATAACACTACTTTCCAGATTGGCCAGCGCCAGAAACCATAAGCCAGAATGCTGATTAAAATGGTGCCACACAGCATAGTCATGGTGACTGCGACCCCATAAGCACTCGCTAAGCGGGCACTATTTTCAAAGAGTAAAATCAGAATCACTACGGAAATAAATAGCATCCAGTTAATGAATGGCAGATAAATCTGGCCACGCTCTTCGGCTGATGTGTGCTTTACGCTCAGGCGTGGCAAATAACGCAGTTGAATGGCCTGATTCACCATAGAGAATACTCCGGTAATGACGGCCTGTGAGGCGATCACAGCAGCTGCTGTCGCCAAACCAATCATTGGATATAAGCCCCATTCCGGAAGCAGCATATAGAAAGGATTTTCCAGTGCTTCAGGACGGCGCAGCAACAACGCGCCCTGCCCAGCATAATTCAGTAACAAACAGGGCAACACAATAATGAACCAGGCCAGACGAATCGGCAGACGACCAAAGTGCCCCATATCCGCATAAATAGCTTCACCCCCGGTCATGGTCAGAATCACGGCGCCCATGGTCAAGAAGGCTACAAAAGGCTGATCGACCACAAAATGATAGGCCCAGTATGGATTCACCATGGCCAGTACTGTCGGGGTCTGGATAATGCTCCATAAACCAAAACCACCAATCGACAGGAACCAGAGTAAGGTCAGTGGACCAAAAAATTTACCCATGGTTCCGGTACCATGACGTTGCACCAGAAAGAGTCCCGCAATAATCCCGATCGATAAAGGCTCTAACCATTGATTAAACACAGGCGTGGCAATACTCAGCCCTTCAACCGCAGATAATACGGAAATCGCCGGGGTAATAATTCCATCACCAAAAAACAGCGATGCCCCAATAAAGCCGAGCGCAATTAGGTAAATTTTCTTGTCATCAGAAATGCGTGTGGTTCGCAAGTTAAGGGCCAGCAAGGACATGATTCCGCCCTCACCGTTGTTATCGGCACGCATGATAATGGTGACGTATTTAAAGCTCACCGTCAGCATGATGCACCAGAAGATCAAGGACAAAATGCCCAACACCGAAGCTTCACTAATGGCAAGGTGCGACGTCAGAAAACACTGGCGTAGTGCATACAATGGACTGGTTCCAATATCTCCAAAAACAACCCCAAGCGCAGCCAGTGTAATTACCGGGAGAGCTGCTTTCTGTGCAGTGCTTTGCATATATCGTCTTCGTTTTTAACAAGTATTTTTGCGAATCATAGCACTGCGCTCAAAGTTTTTCCGCAAATCAATTGTTTCAAGCTTGGCAGACTGGCTTTTTTTCTATATCATCCACGGCCATGGTGAGGTGTCCGAGTGGCTGAAGGAGCACGCCTGGAAAGTGTGTATACGTTTATAGCGTATCGAGGGTTCGAATCCCTCTCTCACCGCCAAAATTCATAATCATGTAGTCACATGATATCCTAAAAGGTTTAAATCTAAAGGATTTGAGCCTTTTTTTTTGCCTAAATTATGAGGTGATGCGTTAAAAATAAAAGAATAACCATACAAGTTACATAAATGATGCCGGATGGCTGTTGAATGACACTGAGGAATATTCGAGCATGATCTTATCTTGGTAACAAATGATAGATCGCTATGAAAGATGATGAAAAACCCCTAAATTTTGATGATGATAATGAGCCTCTGGATTTCGAAGATGAGGAGTTCACTGATGATAAAAAAGAGGATGAAATGTACAACCCGATCACCAAGGATGGATCAAGTGTAGATCCTGCGGATGATGGCACACGTCATCTTCGTCCTGAAGATGGTGATCCGCTAGAAGTCGAGCCTTAAGCCCTAGCCCAATTTTATATTGGGCTTTTTTATAGTCTAGAATACTAAGAGTGAGCACTTTGGACAGATGAGTTGAAAAAGGATAATTCGTTTTACTAATTATTTTTGAGGTGAGTATTGCTTGCCTTTTCTTTTGATAGATTTAAAGATGTAAGGATATAGGCTGAGATATATTTAAATAAATTTTCTGGATAAAACCATGATATATCCATTTTTATTACTTTCTTAACTTTATGTTCTTCTTTTAGTTTATTTATATGATGAAGACAAAAACTGGCATAAAAATAGCTTAATTTAATTGTCATCATCGCTATGTTATGGTGGAATCAAAACAGGATAAAAGGAGAATAAAAACCAAAAGATAGAAAACGTTATTGCTTGAGTCTTCCTTATTTGGGTTAGAAAAAAGTGGAAACACTGCTATTCGGAGAGTGGACATGAATAACAGCGCAAACTACATGAAACAGATAAAAAATGCCAAACGCGGCGGTTATACCCCAACCATTGCCAAAGACGTCAACAAACATAAGATTCAAAAAGCCCTAAAACTAATTGAACAGTGGAGAAGTCTCGCTCAAGAACTCAAACCTCAAATGCAGTTTGATATGGCCTTTACTTTAGAGGAATGCGCACAAGACCTGGATCGGATACTCAAAAGCAGATAATTCCCTTTTAACTCACTCATAATAGATTTTAAATATCAGCCCTTTACCCTTGCCCATATCCCTGATGTGGGCAATTTCATGATTTAAATGTAGATGCCTGAGTGAAGATGCTTAATGATCAGCAATAAAAAATTCGTTATAAGATTGAACGGTTATTTTTTGGCTTGCGCCCTTAAGAAAAATCTGTAAAATGCACTCCACAACGCCGGCATAGCTCAGTTGGTAGAGCAACTGACTTGTAATCAGTAGGTCCACAGTTCGAATCCGTGTGCCGGCACCATTTTCTTAGCCTCGCTTTTTAGTGAGGCTTTGATGTTTCTGGGCTTGGTATTTTTATCTAGCTTGTCTCTAGTCTTTAGATCGCCTGTGCTGTCACCTGCACATATTTTACAATCCCCTCCTGATATAACTTCTGGCAAAGCTTTGCCGTCATCCGGATTTTAAACTGATCCAGTCCTTTGCCTTTTTGTTTCAAGTTCTTTGAATTTAAATGCTGATTTACATAATTAACCTGAGTTCGATATAAAAAAAGAGTAGAAAAAAAGCCCTGTTTTTGTAACATATTGGTTCTCAAGACAAAATGTTATAAAACAAGGCTTCTCAATGGATCATATTACCGAATTATTTTGTATTTTGGATGATTTCTGCAAAAAATTTAATGAATCTTTAGAGAAAGCTTTAATTTCTAATCAAAAAACCAAGTTGAAAAAGTCAGCTTTAAGCTTGTCCGAAGCAATGACCATTGTCATTTTATTTCATCAATCCGGTTTTAGATTCTTCAAATATTTTTATTGCCAAATGATCGTTCCATTCTGGAAATCTGCTTTTCCTAAACTGCTTAGCTACAACCGATTTATTGAAATCATGCCCCGTTGTTTGCAAGCTCTGAGTAGTTTCTTCCATCAGGTGAAAGGAAAAGATACGGGAATCAGTATCATTGACTCCACTAAATTGGTAGTTTGCCATAATCTTCGGATTAAAAGGCATCGTGTATTTAAAGGCTTGGCCGGTCGTGGAAAAAGTAGTACGGGTTGGTTTTATGGTTTTAAATTACATCTCGTTATCAATAATTTAGGTGAAATTATTAATCTCAAGCTGACATCGGGAAATGTTCATGATGTTGCTATATTAGAATCTTTAACTCAAGAATTAAAAGGGATCCTACTCGGAGACAAAGGCTATTTGAGCAAAGCAAAAGCCGAAGCTTTAGCAGCAAGAGGACTGAAAATATTGACCCCATCACGTCGGAATATGAAAAATAAACCCATCCAAACTGAAGAAGAAAAACAATTACTTTGCAGAAGAGGATTGATCGAAACAGTGAATGATCAATTAAAAAATTTACATCAACTTGAACATTCACGTCATCGTTCGGTAAATAACTTCATGGTGAATATCATGGCTGCTGTAGTGGCTTATTGTTTGAACCCCAATAAGCCAACTTTCCAAAATATGCTAAAAGGTTAAGTGGATTTCATCGAACTCAGGTTAATTAGCAAAACCTGAAAATACCGCTTCGGACAGATCTTCAACCTGAATATTCTTGAATTCAGAATTTTCCAGACAATGATAAAGCTCATTTTTCGACATCAGGTTTTTTAAATCGACATCGGCGGATTTCAGCAAAAACTGATATTTACGCTTTTGCAGCGCATTCAAGCTGTTCCATTTTTCAGACAAGATCAGATGATGAAAGCCAATCCGTGCATTGGCGTTCAATACACTGCATACCTGTTCGAGAAGTTCGGGAACGGGACTATGATAGGCAGCATCCAGACACAGCACCACATCAAAGCGCTGGGAAAAATGCATGTCGTTTAAACGCAGGAAAGAAGCCGGATAGATGGCATTGAGATCAGGTAAATGCTGTTGAATATTCGCCACACAAGCTGGCTGAAGTTCCACACCGGCCAGATATTGCACCTGATAGTGTTGTTGCCAGTGCAACAGGCTGGCACCTTGGCCACAGCCCAGATCCAGCAATTTGTCTTTTGAATTTAAACCAACCGTTTCTGCCAGATGGTCAGCCAAAGTTCGACAGGCAGCTACATAATCCTGCTGCCCTGCCTGCCAATAACCCAGATTGCTCCAGGGCAACTGCGACTGGTCTCCCAGCAACGATGCATCAATTGCATATTTGTGTTGAGGAAGACGCTGACGAAGTGCCTGAAACCATTGCATCAATCAATAACCGAGTTGGGGTGCTACCTCGATCTTAGGTTTAAGCCCTTCAAATGGCAACGGTGCCCCCATAATTGCGGCAATTTTCATAGCAGATGTCACTGCAGATTCCAGGATTGGCAAACCGTCCGACGACCACGAACCGCAGTAGAAGACTTTACGGTTCATTTCCAGATGACGATGCTGTAATTCTTTATTGAGAGCGATAGTATTGGCATCCACTACCGCACGGGTCAAGGTCACTGAGGAAATCACTTTTTTCGGATCAATCTCAGTCACAGGACGCCAGGTCTGGAATACCGGAGATTTACCCACCAGACTCGGTTCAACCGCATTCAGCCAAACCGTAAATTGCTGACGGGTAAACTTGCGATCCATCATATAGCTGAGTACAGCCCAGTCCTTACGCTTTGGAGGCATCACGCTGCTATCACGGTGAATGACCAATTCGCCCTGTTCGAATTTGAATTTCTTTAACAGCTCTATATCACGGCCAAACTGCTCATGATCCAGGAATTCATCAATATGATTGGTTGGTGTCGCAACCACGACACGATCAAAAGTTTTCGACAAGCCGGCTGCATTTTCTACCAGTACTTTGTCACCCTGCTCTTTCACCGATACGATCGGCACACCACTTTCAATGTGAATGCCTTCAATCAGTTTGTCTACCAAAGCTGGAGTTCCACCCTGCATACGTAACAAGGCATCACCATCCGTTAGCTGACGCAGGAAAATCAATAGCGGTTTGGCTGGCCATTCACCAATAGTTTTCGGGTTACAGGTACAGATGGTATACAGCACCGGCATCACCGCACCATGCCAGAACACTTCTTCAATCTCGTTACGATTGATAAATTCTGCTAGGCTAATGTCCTGATTTTTAGATTTAAAGAATTTTGCCAAGGCTGTTTTGAGCTGTAACAAACCTTTGACCAGACGCCAGCCATATTGCTGGATGCCTTTGCGGTTATTGATAATCGGAATATTGCCAATCCGGCTACGTGACGTGGTTAGCCAGGTTTCTACCCGGTCTTCAAACAGCCAGCTACAGGCCATATAAGTACGTACCGGGTAAGTTTTAATGCCCAGATGAGTCGCCAGACTTAAGGTATTTTTCCACAGATAAGGATTCATCACACGTAAAGGTGCGTCAATGAGGCCTCCTTCAAATTCGAGACTATGACTGTCCATGCCACGACCTTGAAGCGCTTCAAAAATAGTAATGCGATGTCCTGCGTCCTGAAGAATTCTGGCAGTAGCCAGTCCAGCCATGCCACTACCAATTACTGCGATATCCAATCTGATCATCCGTCATTGAAAAACTAAAAGAAATTATGAACCATGCTTTCGGCAAATAGGTTATTAAAATCTTCCAGAATACTTTTTTTTCGTAAGTCTAGGTTAACGCAACTTTACAAATAAATTACATTTTTTGAATAGCAAAAAACGTCTTTATATAGAGTGACTTAAACTCTCGTCATATTTAAATATTTAAAAATAAATCTTTAAAAAACAAATGGCTTAATTAACCGATTTTTTAATCATCGGTTTACAAAGACTGCGAAATACCCTATAATATGCAGCATAAGAAAGAGATAAATTCATAGAGATAAACAAAATGAATTTATTTCAGAAACTCGTAAAAACGACAAGAAATTCCAGCGCATTAGAAAAAAAGCCTCTGCTTGTGCAGAGGCTTCTTTGTTTTAAGACTGCCTGTATTATTCGGCCTGTACCACGATTTCACCAAATTTACCCTGATTAAAATCTTGAAATGCCTGAATAATTTCTTCCTTGGTATTCATCACAAATGGGCCATAGCCTTGAATAGGTTCATTCAGCGGCTCACCGGTCAAGAGCAGAAATTTAGTGTCCTGATAGGCCTGTAGCTGAATTTCAGGATCATCATCGCGCGCAAACATGACAATAGAGCTATCCAGGACTTTTTGACTGCCATTTACCATCTGCTCACCCGCCAGTACAACCAGCAAAGCATTATGTCCGGTAGGCACATGCAACGTAGTTTCATACTCCGCTTTTAGCTCGCCGTCCCAGACATTTACCGGACTAAAGGTATGTGCTGGCCCATGATGGCCTCCGAACTCTCCGGCAATCACCCGAATATGTCCTGCGCCTTCATCCATTTCAATCCGTGGAATCTCAGCTGCAGCAATGGCCTGATAACGTGGCGCGGTCATTTTGTCTTTAGCTGGCAAATTGACCCAGAGTTGAACCATTTCAAACAGGCCACCCTTTTGAGCAAAATCTGGAGAATGAAATTCTTCATGCACTACACCTGCGCCTGCGGTCATCCACTGTACATCACCGGTCTGTATCGTACCGCCACCGCCACTGGAGTCCTGGTGGGTCACTGCACCCTGATAAGCCAAGGTTACAGTTTCAAAACCACGATGCGGATGCGAACCTACACCATGCTGCTCAGTAGTCGATGCAAAATGATACGGCGCTGCATAGTCCAGCAGTAGAAATGGACTAATGGCCTGCCCCAGACGATCATAAGAAAACAGGTTTTTCACCGGGAAGCCGTCACCGACCCAGTGCATGTTTTGATTACGGTAAACACCAATAATTTTTTTCATCTTTTACTCCTATACACAATAGGATCAACATGCAGCCATTTTAAGCTTTATCAGCAGTCATCAATACCGTACTTCTAGAATGCAGTATTTCAAATATAAGACGATTCGACTCTTAGATTTCTGTGTAGCTACTTATAACTTTAGCTTTGCTATAAGACGTTAATTTAGGTAGTCATGAGCAGTAGATAATAAAAAACCCAGCGCTGAGGGCTGGGTTTTTTCAATTTCGATAAAGTGTTATCGAATTAGATTTTACCGACCAGGTCGATTGAAGGAGCAAGAGTCGCTTCACCTTCTTTCCATTTTGCAGGACATACTTCACCTGGATGAGCATGTACATATTGAGCCGCTTTTACTTTACGAAGCAGTTCTTGTGCGTCACGACCGATACCGCCCGCGTTGATTTCAACGATCTGGATTTTACCGTCTGGATCGATCACGAAAGTACCACGGTCCGCCAGACCATCAGCTTCAATCAGAACTTCAAAGTTTTTCGCCAAAGTCCAGGTTGGATCGCCAATCATTGGATACTGGATTTTACCAATTACGTCAGACGTGTCATGCCAAGCTTTGTGCGTGAAGTGCGTGTCTGTAGATACTGAGTAGATTTCTACGCCCAGTTTCTGGAATTCAGCATACTGATCAGCAAGATCGCCTAATTCTGTTGGACAAACAAATGTGAAGTCAGCAGGATAGAAGAATACTACAGACCATTTGCCTTTCATGTCTTGCTCAGACACTTCAATAAATTGGCCATTGTGGTAAGCAGTTGCGTTGAATGGCTTAACTTCAGTATTGATTAAACTCATAAGTCTATTCCTATCTATTCGTGAAAGTGTGTGTTCATTTGATGTAGTTAAGAATACGCAAAAACCACCAACAGGTAAAACCGTAACTTTTCATAAAAACTATCGGTTTTTTAGATTTATAATTCCTTTTATTTTTATCTTTCTGATTTGTTTAATCGATTTTGGCGGCTTCACTTTCTTGAAAATGCTGTATAGATTGCCAGGCCGATTTTGCTAAGGCTGCTGCATAGTATTTAGGGTAGGTTTGAACTCGACCAGATAACCAGCTCCGGCAATAACTTTCAGTGGGTCCAATGATCAGTGACATAAGCAGTTCTAAGGGAACAGCTTGTAATTGCCCGATATCTGCCTGCTGAGCCAGCCATTGTTGTAAGTCCTGATTGCGCTGCTGATTCGACTGCTGCAATTCTTCTCCGAAGTCACTGCTTTGAACTGTATGATGCGCGGCATAAAGAAAGCGGGCAAAATCAGGATACGCTACAACCCAATCGATATAACTCTGAATCACCGCCTGTATACCTCGTTCAATACCCTGAACTTGTGACAAAGCCTGTAAACGCTGCTTCGACTGATCCGTAAGTGCTGCAATATATAGTGCCGCAATGATCCCCTCCTTGTTTTTAAAATGATGGTAGATCGCCCCAATACTGGTATCGGCCTGATCACGAATCATTTCAATCGTAGTCGCAGCAACACCGGTACGCAGAAATTCTGTCAATGCGCATTCCAGAATCTGACGTTTGAGTAAAGCCCGTCTTCCCTTAAGAATCCTTTCCAGCAATTCCATGTTTTGCATTTTTAATATTTAAATCCTCTCTATTTTTAAAAGCAGGCTGGCAACCTGATGTCTGGTTTTTGTCAGATGTGCCAATACAGAATAATATTCTGTATGAGAATATTATTCTGATTAAAATAATATACAGGAAGTTATAGATGAGCCAAGCCCTAAAAATCTGGAACAGCTTAGAAAATAAGCCAGCCGGTAAGTATCTTTTTTCTAAATTACTTTGTCTAAAAGCACCCTATTTCGGCAGTATTTCTCCACTGTTTGAAGATTTAAAGCCTGGATATTGCGCAGTGAGCATTAAGAAACATCGTGCCGTGCTGAATCATTTAGGCACTGTACACGCGATTGCCATGTGCAATATGGCTGAACTGGCAGGCGGCACCATGACCGATGCAACCGTTCCAAAGACCCATCGCTGGATTCCCAAGGGTATGCAGGTCAAATATGTCAAAAAAGCTACCACTGACCTAGTTGCGATTGCAACACCCGCCGAGCCTAACTTTATATGGAATGAAGGCAGCGATTATCTGGTCAATGTAGAAATTAAAGATATTGCATAAGAAGTCGTGTTCCGGGCGGTGATCACCATGTGGGTTTCAGTGAAAAAATAGAAGAATCCAGATATGAAAAACCCGCCAAATGGCGGGTTTTGTTGATGATTTACCTTTCTAATATCGGGATTAAAATGGAAGATCATCATCCAGATCGGCTGCCGGTGCTGCTACTGGAGCAGGTGTAGACTTCGGCGCATAACCACCCTGGTTATTTTGGTTATTGTTGCCATAACCACTGCCTTGATTATTGTTAAAACCGCCTTGCTGAGGCGCTGAGCCATAACCACCTTGTGGATTATTGCTATAACCGCCACCCTGGTTATTGTTATTAAAACGTGGCTGGTTAAACCCGTTATCGCCCTGCTCACCTTGTGGACGACCAGAATCCAGCATTTGCATTTGCTCACCACGGATTTCCGTTGTATAGCGTTCTTGACCGCTTTGATCTGTCCATTGACGGGTACGTAATGAACCTTCGATATAAACTTTAGAACCTTTGCGCAGATATTGCTGTGCAATTTCACCTAAACGGTTATGCAGCACAATACGGTGCCATTCGGTTTGCTCTTTACGTTCGCCCGTATTTTTATCAGTCCATGAATCGCTGGTTGCGATAGAGAATTGAGTGAGAGAACCACCATTTGGGAAAGTTTTGGTCTCAGGATCTCGACCTAAAGTACCAACTAAAATGACCTTATTAACACCACGCATCAGACGTACACTTCCTATTTATTTCTATATTTTACTTTATAAGAGTTATGTTTAAATGGCTACCTCTTTACCTAACAAGTGCGTTAATTGTTGTCGCGAAACATCATCAACCTGCTGTTTATCGACCTTGACAAAGGCGACTTGCTGTTCAGACATGACCACAACCTCTTCAATACCACGAATCGCCAAAAGTTGAGAAGTCCATTCATCTGTTTGTTTACTCTCTGGCAGACGAAGCACGAGCGATGAAAGATAGCGTGGTTGAGCCAACCCAAAACTCATGAGTAGCCAAATTATAGCAATTGCCGATAAAATACTCCAACCGAGCGAAGTGTTGTTGAGTAACAACAATTGTCCACCGATAATCCCGCCAAAAAACGCGCCCAGAAACTGACTACTGGCATTCACGCCCATCGCAGTGGCTTTAGATTGAATCGGGGCTGCTTTGGACAACCATGAGGGCAATAAGGCTTCCATGACGTTAAAGGCAATAAAGAATAAACCTAATCCACCGATCAGCACATATTTGGATTCAAAGCCAAAAATCATGATCAACAGACCCAGAATAATCCCGCCAATCGCTGTCAGGAAAATACTGCGCATCTTGCGATATTTCTCTGCCAGTACAATGCTCGGGAAGGCAAAAAACAGACTGACGACCAGCAGCGGCAGATAGACCCAACCATGGCTCGATAATGGCAGTTCAGCAACTTCAATCAGTTGCGATGGCACATAAATAAACATGGCTGTGAGCAGCAAATGCAGGGTAAATACTGAAATATGCAGACGGTTCAGATCCCCCATTTTCAGGACCTGTTTTAGCTGCTCCAGATAGCCCTGCTGAAAATTTTTATGATGACGGGTAACTTTAGGGACCATCAACAACATCGCAATCGCAGCCAAGCCCATTACGGTGGTCACCCAGAACAGACCGGAAATGCCGACCAGTCCTGTCACCCATGGCCCCATGGTAAAGGCCACCACAAAGGACAGGCCGATACTCATGCCCATCACCGCCATGGCTTTCATGCGGTTTTCTTCGCGGGTCACATCGGCCAGTAAGGCCATTACCACTGCTGAAACTGCTCCACCACCCGCAATCGCACGACCGATGATCACGCCATAAATGGTGTCAGACATTGCAGCAATCGCACCACCTAGAGCGAATAGCAACAAGCCCAAAACCACCAGTGGCTTACGGCTATAGCGGTCTGCAATCAGGCTAAACGGAATCTGTAAAATGGCCTGTGTCAGGCCATAAATACCCACCGCCAGACCAATCAGTGCCGGCGTAGCATATTCATATGACTGCCCTGCTACCGAGAATACAGGGATGATCATAAACAACCCCAGCATGCGCAGTGCGAAAATACTGCTCAGGGCAAAGGTCGAGCGACGTTCTAAGGCATTCATCATAAAGTCTGGCGATCGAGTTAGTTAATCTTGATGCGTAGATTATAGGCCATTCCGCTCAAAGGAATGCATGAATTTTATTTGAAATAAAGATGAGGACTATCTGAAAATTGACATCCTCCCCCAGCTAAAGCAAGGGGATTCCTACTGCTAGACGCTCATGCCCGAGCGCAAGAATATTCAGTGCGGAATTTACATCCCGATCCCATGAGCTACCACACTCACCACACTGCCACTCTCTTATTCCTAAACCTGCTCTACCTTTCGGACTACTGGAGCGTGAGCCACAGCACGAACAAGTTTGGGTGGTATAGGCTTCATTGACTTCTTCATACCATACCCCTGCGTTCTCGCATTTATACTTGAGCATGGTTCTTAGTGTTGTCCAACTGGCATCTAACACAGACTTGGCTAGTTTGGTTTGCGCTAATGCTTTGGCATTCACATTGCCAACGAAGATTGCTGCATGTTCTTTTACTAGTTTATGGCTGAATTGATGCAGCATGTTTTGTCTTACATTTTTAATCTTGGCGTGAATTGCTTTCACTCGTTTTTTATTTTTTGCACGTTGAGCAATACCAAGTTTTTGTTCATATTTCCGATAGATTTGAGGGGCTTTAAGTTTTACACCATCTGAACAAGTGGCTAAATCTTTTAAACCTAAATCTATGCCAATTGAGGTTTTAGCGGTGGTTTTCTCTGTTTTAGCATTGTCAACTACAAGACATACATACCAACGGCCTCGGCTATCTTCAACGAATGAGCCTGTTTTAACCCTGTATTGACTTAAACCGTAACTATCCCATAACTTGAATTGGTGTTTACCATATTGAACACAGCCATCAGCATATTTGATTGCAACCTTTTTAAACGGTATCCAACCTAGTGAACGTCTAGCTGATTTTTTATTACTGACACGCCATTTTAGTTTTGCTTTTTTGAACTGCTTGCGTCTTGTGACCAATTCTTCTGTCACTGCCTGAATAGTTTGACTGTGCAAGTTGCATTCTTTCGATGTGCCTTTCGTGTATTTTGCAATATCGTATGCTGAAAAGAATTGTTGTTTTTTTTGAAGATGTTTAAAACACAAATCATTGACATAATTCCAAACAAAATTTACTTCGGATGCTAACTGATTTAGCACCTTGCAATGTTTGTCTTTTATGCGTAATTTGAGTGTCTTCATCCAATTATTTTAACAGTATTTTTCTTAATAGTGACTTAGGACTTACGCACTATTACTTATAGATTCTCTGTGGTAGCAGATGATTTTTATCGAGAATAAAGTCATCAATGAAGTTTTTGATAACTGGTCTAAATAATTTCTTCTGCCAACGATATACATTTTCAAAGATCCGCTCAAACTGGTTCTTTTGTATCTCAACGTAGGCCATCAAGGCTGAAAAAATATGATTCAAAATCAGTTTAGATCGTCTTACTTGAAACTTTTCAATATGACAAACCTGTTTAATCACCCGGTGATATTGCTCTATTTTCCAATGACTTGAATGTAATTCATGAAAACCCTCAAAGGACAATAAATCATCTTCATCTTGATGCACAATATAAAACCTCTGCTGTTCTTTTAACTGAGTCTTAAATAATTGTACAAAGCCAAAATCTTTGAGCCAGACCACTTGACCCTGATGGAAATCTGGCAATAAACGCAGTTGAAACCATTGTCCTTTTTCTGGGGAAACCTTACGGTTACAGTCGATACCAAACATAAATCGAATACCATATTTTCTTATGGTTTTTAGATTTCCAGTCGATGAATACCAACTATCACCTGTAATAAATTGAATCTTTGCACCCCAACTGAGTACTTCACTTAACATATCCATAAAGTAATCATTCTTGGTTTTACTTTCAGATTTGTCATAAATTCGGAAATTAATTGGAATATTTTGACCATTTTGATCTGTCGCATACAAGGTAATGAGATTAATACCCTTGACGGATCGGTGGTGTTTGCCTGACCAAAAATAGCTAACCAAGTCCATATGTTGACTATATGGTTTATCTAAAACAGTATCATCAATACTGACTATAAGTTTATTATTATCAATATGTTGAATTGATTCTTGATATAGGTCGTGAGGTGTGTAGTCTTCACGCTCTAGAAAGCGATTTACACTATCATGCGAGATATTATAAGTCTCGGCAAGTTGTGTGCAGCTAATAGAGTTCGGTTCTGTCATGAGAAAGCCCATATAAATGGGTAATGTACAAGTTGCTGTAGAAGCATGTTTAATTCGTCTGATCACAGATACTTTATAAAGTATTTTAATACTTTTTTGAATCCGTCAATGCGTAAGTCCTATGACTATAGTACAAGTATTTAAAACGACATTTCGTGTCGTTCATGTGGTTTACTCCAGTCGCTTATATCCTCGTGCTGAACCACGAGGTTTTACGCTCCAATGGATAAAAAAGCGTAGCCGGAGCTACGCTTCTGTTCAGCGATCACGGGGCTATTTGCCTGCTTTTAATAACTGACGCTTGGTATATTGAATCGAAGCAATGACTGCCCAGATAATGAAAGCTACACCGATCAGACCGGTCACTACTTCAGGGATATGCACACCGGTACTGCTTGCCAGCATGATAAATGCCAGAGCACCAATCGCATAGTGCGCGCCATGTTCCAGATAGATATAGGCATCCAGCGTGCCTTTATCGACCAGGTAAATGGTCATCGAACGCACAAACATCGCACCGATGGCCAAGCCCAACATGATGATCACCACGTCAGACGTAATCGCAAAGGCACCGATTACACCGTCAAAACTGAAAGATGCATCGAGTACTTCTAGGTAAAGGAAACCACCAAAGCCGGCTTTCACCACGCCAGTCGGTACGCCTTCAGCATCATGACGAACGGCGTTGCCCTCTTCGTCTACTTCCGGTTCCCCACCTAACATATGGCTTAGGACCTGTACCCCGATATAAATCACGATCCCCCAGATCCCCGCCAGAATAACATCCAGACGTTTCGCTTCTTCGACCTGGAAATCCATGATCAACAAAGCAATCAGGGTAATAAAGACTGACATCGCCGGAACGTTTGCCAGATGTGCCAGACGGCGTTCCAGCATGCGGAACCAGTGGGTATCTTTTTCTTCATCCAGGAAGAAGTTCAAGAATACCAGCATCAGGAAAGCACCACCAAAGGCAGAAATCTCGGCATGATGTGCCATCAGTTTGGCCGAATATTCTTTCGGTGCATTTAAGGCGAGCTGCACCACTTCCATAAAGCCCATATCCGCAGTCACGGCTACAATGACCACCGGGAAAATCAGGCGCATCCCGAAAACTGCAACCAGAATCCCGACCGTCAGGAAAATCATTTTCCAGAAATGATCCCAACCGCGCAGGACGGATGCATTGACAACCGCGTTATCAAACGACAACGACACTTCCATAATCGCCAGAATAGCGGTGATGGTCAGTGCTGTGAACATGGTTTGCAGGCCCGCTTCCGGACCATGGGTAAATCCCCAATAAGCAGACAAACCAAGGCACACGATCGAAAATACGATTGAGAAACCAAAGTGTTTCAACATATATATCGACCTTAGATAAATTTCATTAAATGCATTTCTTTAAATGTAGAGAAATACTAAAACTAAAAGTTGTCCCAATTATGAAACTTTTGCCGCATAAACCAAAGCACTTCCTGAACCATTTTTAGGTATTTTCTGCTTTTCAGATTTGCTGATTTTTTAAACAGATTCATCTTTGCTATAGTGCTGGATGTTTTGACTTCAACTGCTAAGGATTTCAGTATGAGTTTCTCTCAAGACGTATGGCAACGTAATCTCGGACTTTATCAAAAGACATTGGCGCTGCCTTTTAACCAGCAACTGGCGCAGGGAACATTAAGCCGTGAAGCTTTTAGTCATTATGTGATTCAGGATGCGCATTATCTGCTGGCCTATGGCCGTGCGCTGGCGGTGTGTGCAGCCAAAGCTTTTGAAGCAGATGACGTGATCCAGTTTAGTGAAGCCGCTAAAACTGCCATTGTGGTCGAACGTAGCCTGCATGATGGCTTTATGCAGGATTTTGGCATCAGCAAAACCCAATTTGAAAATACACCTTTGACTCTGGCCTGCCATCATTACACCGCTTATTTACAGGCAACGGCCTGGGCAGAAAGTTATCCAGTGGTTCTGGCTGCCCTACTGCCGTGTTTCTGGATCTATGCAGAAGTGGGTAAGGATATTGTCGATAAGGCAGCGCCGAATAATCCGTATCAGGCCTGGATTGATACCTATGCTGGGGAAGATTTTCATACAGCGGTACGCAATGTAATTGCTACTGTAGATCGGGTGGCAGCGCGGGTCGATGCTGATACTCTGGAAAAAATGCATCAGGCCTATACCCATGCAGCACGTCTGGAATGGCTGTTCTGGGATAGTGCTTATGAACAACGCCAATGGCTAGGTCTGGATGATTAATTTTAGTTTCTATTGACTGAGTCCTGTTTAATACAGGGCTTTTTTATTTTTAAGCCAAACCCTAAATGATGGAAAGTGAAGCTAATTTCGATGGAGTTATGCATCATGAAATTTTATCTATTAGATGTTTGGAAAAGAGCAAATCTAATCTACGTTTTCCCCCAGTTGCTTTAGTACTGATCTTTTGACCAATATCCGACACAACTTGACGTTTAAAATACTTTTATTTGCACTTGAACATTTTTCATTCGGTATCATATAAAGGTTTTTGATGAATTTTCTAGGATCATTGCATGAGCCAAAGTCACATCCGTATTCGAGGTGCACGTACCCATAACCTGAAAAATGTGAACCTTGATATTCCACGCGACAAGTTTGTGGTGATTACGGGACTGTCTGGTTCAGGTAAGTCCTCATTGGCATTCGATACGTTATATGCGGAAGGTCAACGTCGTTATGTAGAATCTTTGTCTGCCTATGCGCGTCAATTCCTTTCGCAAATGGAAAAGCCGGAAGTTGATTCGATTGAGGGTTTAAGCCCAGCCATTGCTATCGAACAGAAATCGACTAGCCATAACCCGCGTTCGACTGTAGGTACCATTACCGAAATCTATGACTATTTACGTCTGCTCTATGCACGCGTAGGTACACCTTACTGTCCGGAACACGATCTGCCCATGGTGGCACAGACCGTAACTGAAATGGTCGATGCGGTTAAAGAACTGGAAGAAGGCACTGCGCTGTTATTGTTAGCGCCTGTCGTGCGTGAACGTAAGGGTGAGTACACAGCGTTATTTGAGCAACTGCAAAGCCAAGGCTTTGTGCGTGCACGTGTCGATGGCGAGATCATGGAAATTGATCCGCCACCTGAGTTGGACAAAAAGAAAAAACATACTATTGAAGTCGTGGTTGACCGCTTTAAGGTGCGTGATGATCTCGGTAACCGGATTGCAGAAAGTTTTGAAACTGCGCTGCGTCTCGGTGGAGATATTGCGATTTTGTCCTGGATGAAAGGTGAAAATGATGATCGCGTATTTTCTGCCAAACACTCCTGTCCGGAATGTGACCGCGCTGTGGCAGAACTGGAGCCACGCCTGTTTTCATTTAACAATCCTTTTGGTGCCTGCCCGGTCTGTGATGGTCTGGGTACCCGCAGCCATTTCAGTGCGGACAAACTGATTCCCAATCAGGAAGTTAGTATCAGCCAAGGTGCGATTCGTGGCTGGGATCGTCAGCGTCCGTATTATTATGGCATGCTGCAAAAAGTAGCCGAGCATTTCGGTTTTTCTCTAGAAACGCCTTGGAATGAACTGGATGCCAACACCAAGAAGAAATTCCTTTACGGTACCGGCAAAGAAAAAATTGACCTGAGCTATATTGATGAACGTGGTCGTCGTCATAACCGGGTGATGCCATTTGAAGGTATTTTGCCGCATCTGGAACGCCGTTACCGCGAAACCGAAAGCAATTATGTGCGTGATGATCTGGCGCAGTATCTCTCTAATGCTGCCTGTGATGCTTGTGATGGTTCACGTCTGAATGAAATCTCATGTAATGTGAAAATTCTGGACAAGACCATTGCCGACGTTACCCGCATGTCGATTGGCGATGCCGAGAGCTATTATCAAGGTATTAATCTGGAAGGTGCGCGTGGTGAAATTGCGGACAAGATTTTCAAGGAAATCCGTGAGCGTCTGCACTTCCTGGTATCTGTCGGTCTGAACTATTTGAGCCTGTCCCGTTCTGCTGAAACCCTGTCTGGTGGTGAAGCACAGCGTATCCGTCTGGCCTCACAAATTGGTGCTGGTCTCATGGGCGTGATGTATGTGCTGGATGAACCTTCGATTGGTCTGCATCAGCGTGATAATGATCGCCTGTTACAAACCCTGATTCGTCTACGTGACCTCGGTAATACCGTTTTAGTGGTCGAACATGATGAAGATGCGATTCGTGCCGCTGACCATATTATTGATATTGGTCCGGGTGCCGGTGTGCATGGTGGCCATGTGATTGCAGAAGGAACCTATCAGGAACTCGCTGAAAATAAAGATTCCCTGACCGGTAAATATCTGTCTGGCAAACTGAAAATTGAAGTGCCGAAAAAACGGGTTCAGCCACCAAAACCGGAAGAACAGATCAAATTGATGGGTGCTGCCGGGCATAACCTGAAGAAAGTCGATCTGACCATTCCATTGGGAATCATGACCTGTGTTACCGGTGTTTCAGGTTCTGGAAAATCTACGTTGATTAACCGGACTCTGTTGCCACTGGCAGCGACTCAGCTGAATGGTGCAACCACACTGACTGCCGAGAAGTTTGATTCAATTGATGGTCTGCAATTTCTGGATAAAGTGGTTGATATTGACCAGAGCCCGATTGGTCGTACGCCACGTTCGAACCCAGCAACTTATACCGGTTTGTTTACTCCAATTCGTGAACTGTTTTCACAGACTCCGGAAGCCAAAGCGCGTGGTTATACCGCTGGCCGTTTCTCGTTTAACGTGAAAGGCGGACGCTGTGAGGCCTGTGAAGGTGATGGCATGATTAAGGTAGCGATGCACTTTCTGCCGGATATGTATGTGCCGTGTGACGCCTGTCATGGCAAGCGTTATAACCGTGAAACGCTGGAAGTGAACTACAAAGGCAAGAATATTTCTGATGTATTGCAGATGACCGTTGAAGATGCCATGCATTTCTTTGATGCGATTCCAGTGATTCATCGTCGTCTGGAAACCTTGCATCAGGTCGGTCTGGGTTATATCCGTTTGGGTCAGTCAGCGACAACCCTTTCTGGTGGTGAAGCGCAGCGCGTGAAACTGGCACGTGAGCTGGCCAAACGGGATACCGGCAAAACCCTGTATGTACTGGATGAGCCAACCACTGGTCTGCATTTCCATGATATTGCCAAGCTGCTGGACATCCTGCATGAGCTACGTAATAAAGGGAATACCATTGTGGTGATTGAACATAACCTGGATGTGATCAAGACTGCAGACTGGGTGGTAGATCTTGGCCCTGAAGGTGGTGCGGGTGGCGGTATGATTATCGCGGAAGGTACTCCTGAAGATGTTGTGAAAGTTAAGGCTTCACATACAGGGAAATTCTTAAAGCCATTATTGAAGTAATAAGCTAAAATTATACTAAAGTTAGCTGCTAGTTATATTTATGACTAGCAGCTAACTATTTATAATAAAAAAATTAATTTTAAATTTTATTTAAATAATGAAAAAAGAAATTGTCATTCTAGCTAATTCTTTAAAGAATCAAGCACGATGCGTAGCCGGAAAATGCACCTCAACAAAACAATGGATTAGACCTGTAGGCGATGCACAGGGTAAAGCACTTACAAATAGTCAAATTACAGTAAAAAATTGGAAAGGACAAATCTGGCAGCTAAAAACTTTGCAAAAGGCTGAAATTAGTTTTTCTGCTCATGCACCTTTAGTTAACCAACCAGAAAATTATTTAATTGATGGCTCACAATGGTTAGATAAGTTTAGAATTCAAACAAGAGAACTCCTCTCATTCTTAGACTATCCTAACGATTTATGGGGAAATGGAGATCGCGTTAACTTTTATCTTATTCAATTCAATAAAATTATAAGTAATTCTTTATATCTCATACATGTAAATGACCTACGTTTATATACTCAATACAATAAAAGACGTGGTACTTTTATCTATAATCATACATCCTACAATTTTGCTTGCACCGATCCTAATTTTGATAATATTTTGCAAAATCGAAGTCATATTGATATTAAAAGTGCTATTTTATGTATTAGCTTAGGTGAACCGTGGAATGGCGATTGTTATAAATTAATTGCAGCGATCTACTTATTATGAATATCTATACAATTGGCTTTACTCAAAAAAAAGCTCAGATCTTTTTTAATCTGCTCAAAAAAAATCAGGTCAAAAAAATAATTGATGTTCGTCTTAATAATGTCTCACAATTAGCAGGATTTGCTAAAAGAGATGATTTAATTTATTTTTTAAAGGAAATATGTAACTGCGAATATGAGCATGTTCCAGATCTAGCACCTATTGACGAAATATTAAAACCTTACAAAAAAGGTGAAATCAGTTGGCAAAATTACGAAGAAAAATTTATGAGCCTAATGTCTAAACGTAATATTGAAAAATCATTTAACTTAGATGATTTTAACGACCAATGTTTATTATGCAGTGAACATTTACCACATCAATGCCATCGTCGTCTTGTATTAGACTATTTAGCACAGTCACAGACAACTATAAGTGAAATTAAGCACCTCTATTGATTATGTCAAATGTTCTAGTATTTCTTCCTCAGGAATTTAATTGCTATTCTAAAATTGCTAGAAAACTAACTCGTATAACGAGTTTTTTCTCAAATTTCAAACTTTCTTGCCCTCATGATCCTCATTCGCTTTTAAAGCAATATTTTGCGCAAAATACTAACTGCACAGATCTTATTATTTGTGAAGAATGGAAAAATTTAGAATATACACATGTTGTAATTTTTGATGATGGAGAAGTTTTTTCAGAGGAAGTGAGTTTTTTCCAAAAAAATAAAATACCTTTGAGGGTGATTCCCATTAAAATTACTCGAGTAATTAATATTCATCACCACCCAAAATTTAAAAATATAAAAAAATCTGAGGAATATGAATATATTGGAAGAGGTTCAATTTGGGGAAATCCTTATGCGATGAATGGCGCTGAACAAGAAAGTCGTGAGGAAGTTATTAATAAATTTAAATATGATTTTGATAAAGATATTTTAATGAAAGCCAAAAGAGAGGATGTTTATCATTTAGCAGGGAAAAGATTAGGCTGTTTCTGTAAGCCTCATGACTGCCACGGAGATATCATTGCTCATTTCCTTAATGAGTGGGATGATGGTTTATAAGATGATTTATATCTCCTAAAATCAAACCTCAGCCACGACATTGCGTCCTTTCGCTTTGGCCTTAAATAGCGCCTCATCAGCCTGTTCCAGTAAAGCAATCCATGACTCTGCACCAATCGCTACCCCAATACTCACCGATACATGAATATCTTCATCAGCTGCGGTCAGAATAGAATGTTCAGCGACTTCGGTCCGGATTTTATTCGCCAGCATGAAAGCATGCTGCATCTCGATATTTTCAATCAGGACCAGAAACTCATCACCACCATAGCGAACCAGCAGATCCGAAGCTCGAACATTGGCTTTTAAGCGTTCTGCAACCAGCTGAATAACCTGATCACCAATAATATGCCCATATTGATCATTGACCTGTTTGAAGTGATCAATATCAATAATCATCAGGCAGGTTCGCTTAAACTGGGTCGGATGCGTTTCCATATAACGGATATATTCATCGAGCGCAAAACGGTTAGCCAGTCCAGTCAGGGAATCGGAATGGGCAATATTTTTCAGTCGAAATTCTTATGCTTCACGCTCTTGCAGCGTATGCTGCAGTTTTTGAATTGCTGTAAATAAGGATTCAGTAGGCCGGTCTGTTTTTAGTTTTGATTGGGCTTGCTTCCGTTCAGACCCAGTGGACAAATCAAATAAAATTTTACGTGCGCGAATTAAAGGAATAAAGATGTGTTTACGCGCAAAAATCATGGTCAAAATTGCCGTAATCAGGGAAATTCCAGATAAGGCCACTGTCCAGATCAAATGATTCAGACTGTGGCGCATTTCCTTAATAGCCACATCTTTGGTGTATTGCAGTAAATAGTTCTGCAAATCAATCACTGTTGTAAATTTATCTACAATAGCTTCAGTCAGCTGGGTTCCAGTTAAATAATAAGAACGCTGCTGGCGGCTATCTTCAATCAGTCGCTCCACAATCGGTAAACCTTGCTGGATAAATTCAGTTCCGACCCGCTGATGTAAACGAATAAATTCATCAGTTTTGTCCTGAACAGGCTGTAGCGTATCAATGATATCCCAGAGATAACGTACCTGATGCTGGACTTGTAAGGAACGGGTAATGTTTTGCTCTGGAATGTGGGTTCCAAATGTCACATGAGCCATAACATTTGACGCTACCCGACCCGATTGATCCCTGAGATCAGATAAAAACAGGATTTCACTCATGTAATTATCCAAACGGGCAGATGGCGTAGCAGAGGCAATCACTACTCCTTTCAGAATTTTACGGCTGCTATCCCAGGCAGTAAACATGGCGAGAATAGCCTGATCCATTTCCTGTGCAGTACGTTCCGGGCGAGGTATTTGAGTATAGAGATCGACCTGCTGACGTCCATTCTGCAAGCTCGGTTTCAATTCAGATAAAAGTTGCTGGCTTAGGTGATTAAAACCAACCTGATCGAGTGCCTGAGCTGTAATCTGCATCTGCTGATCGACTTCCTGACGGTAATCGCTTAACTCCTGCTGATGTTTGGCGAATTCCTCAACCGAACTGGACATAACTTTATTGGCGGGTGCCCGTTCCCGGGAGATCTTATTGGCAAGATCGGTGACCTGTTGTAAAGCATCAAGCTGCTGATAGGTTTGTTTTGATTTTAAATAATGTTGAGTACTATCAATAATTAAGGGAATACAAATACACAACAAACATAAAATAATGATCGACATAGACCAGTACAGATGTTTGCTGATTTTCTCAGAGCGCAAAGTATTCATCTTGATTTTTAGTCCTTCACATGAATCAAGGACTCCCCATTTAATAGTAGATAGATTATACAAATAAACGCCTACTCATCATCAATATTTCTTCCCAATTGCTTTGATTTTCAGAAGGTTTTTCTTATGTTCTTAAAGGTTTTAGCTCTTTATATTTTCAGGATTTTTCATCTGTTATCACTAAAATATAAATAGGAATGAAAATTTCATAATTTAAAATATAAGAAAATTAAAAAACTCGCTTTCTGAACTATTTACACGTGCAACAATTAGGTGCATAATGCACTGCATTAGGGCGAGTTAAATTATTCCTCAGCAGATTTTTTGATTTACCCGCAAATTTTGGCGAAAAAACCTCAATTTTATATAGAAATTGAGGTTTTTTTTTGCAACTTTATAGAACGAAGCAATTTTTAAATTGAAATAATGCACCATTAAGGTGCACTTAAGAATCATCTTTGACGGCTTTCTATACTAGTTTTTCTAATCTTCTTTTATGAAGTAATCCGTAGACTGATGCTTCTAAAAAATTCAGGCAAAAAAAAAGCCCAACCTTGGGGAAAGCTGGGCCGATAAAAACAAAAATATGTGGAGAATCAGTCAAATTATCATGTAACAACATGAACTCTAACCTGATTTTTTATTATCAGGCAATTTGGTAACAATGTAAAGCACATTAATTTACTAGGATTTATGACATATCACAATTTATAGACAAAACAGTGAAATATATCACATTATAACCCTGATTTTGTCGCTAAACCGATCAATTCTTTCATAAATTTGTTTTATATTATAGTTTTTACGCCTTTCTTAAATTCAGTGTAATAAACATGATTATTTTCATGATAAATAAATTGGTTTTTTGAATTAAAATCCACTATTCAACTTAATTAAACAATCAAAAAATCCTTTATTAATTCATTTTTCTGATTAGATCTAACAATTTATTTTGTATACTACATTGTTATTTAAGCTTTTTTCTAAAATAACTAAATTTTCTAATTAAAAGACTATTAAACAAAATCAATACAATGATTTTGCACAAAAAAATAGCGATTTTAAATCAGATTGACTTAATAAATTGTTACAATACAATACGTTTCTGTTGTACATCTTTTGTAACAAAATGGTAAATATCATGAAAAAACTCGGTTTAGCCACTGCTTTATTATTAGCCATGACCGGTGCTCAAGCATATCAATTCGAAGTTCAAGGTCAGTCAGAGTACATCGACAACACTGCGAATGACAAAGACTTCACTGGCGCTGTTCAAGGTACTTACTACTTCAAAGATGTAGACGCTTCTAAAGGCCCTTTAGCTGAAGCTGCTTTCATCAACCAGGCATCTAATGTTTCTGCTGCTTATACATACGGCGAAAACGGACAAGAATTTGGTAATCGTACTGTACACCACACTTTTGGTGCAAAAGGTGAAGCTTACATCCCAACTAAAGTTGTTCCTGCTTATGCAAGCGCTTCTTATAGCCATACCATCACTGATAACAAAGCTGGTAACCCAGATGACAATGGCGACCGTTATGCATTAGAAGTAGGTGTACTTCCTATTCCTAACTTCCTGGTAGCTGTAGGTTACACAAGCGTTGCAGACCAAACTTCTTATGACGCTTTCAATATGTTCAACAACGGCGTTGCTAAAGCTGCTCTTGAGTCTCGCACAATCGATGAAGACCAAGATGCAATCACTGCACGTACTAAATATGTAGGCGCAATTGACGGCACTAACATGTCACTTGGCTTCGAAAGCGGCTTGGTTTATGGTGAAGATACTGCTTACAACCTAGGTACTACTTTGTACATCAACCCTAAATTAAGCGTTGGTGCATCTTATATGGAATCTAGCTACGCTAACTCTCCAGACAAAGCTTGGGGCGCAAACGTAAACTACTTCATCACTCCAGCAGTTGCTGTAGGTGCTAGCTATGTGAACTCAAACTACGAAGCAAACCTTGCTCAAAATGCTGTAGTTCGTGATACACAAACTGTAGGCTTAAATGCTAAATTCCGTTTCTAATTTCTGAATTAGTGACTGAATAAAAAAAGGACGCATCAGCGTCCTTTTTTATTGGATCAAATATTTACTCTGGGGAACGGACCAGACTTAAAAAATGCAGATGGCGTTCATATTGGTCAATAATGTCCTGGATTAAATCTTCCTGAGTCCATTCCATCACATCATAGTTTTGTCCTCCTTCCCTTAAAAAGACTTCTGCCTGATAAGACTGCGGAGAATCTGCATCTGGCATAAAGCTCGGTGCTAAAGTTTGGGTAGCAATGACCTGATAAATGAAGTTCATTTCATTCTGATGATCGACACGTAACCCGATCCCATCTTCTAGTTTAAAGATTTTCACCTGGATGTGACGACGTTTCAGTTCAGCCTGAAAACTGTTAAAGGCTTTGCTGACCATCGTATCAATATAATCACGTACTTCATCATGCGTATGCGGATAATGCATAATTAAACCGAGTCGCTGTTGCCAGCTACGCGGGTTCTGAATGGCTCGTGGGGTAATGCGTGCAGCTTGTAGCGCATGCATTTTCGTTACATCCAGATGCAGGGCCTTAATCAGTCCCCAGCAAATCAGCAGCATAATAAATGTAAACGGCAAAGCACTCATAATTGTAGCCGACTGCAAGGCTTCCAGCCCACCTGCCAGTAACAGAATGATGGCCAATAAAGCCATTAACACGGTCCAGAACAGACGCTGCCAGGTCGGTGAATTCTCGGTTTTAGCAGTAAGATAATCCGTGACTAATGATCCTGAATCTGCTGAAGTGACAAAGAACAGAATAACCAATACCGTAGCGATAATACTGGTGAATGAATTAAATGGCAGATTACCTAAAAATTCGAACAGCGCTACAGAAGAATCACGTTGTACTGCCTCAAGCAGGTTGGTATTGGCCTCATGCATGATGCTGAATAATGCAGCATTACCCATAAAGCCCATCCAGATCAGGGTAAATCCGGTAGGAATCAGTAGAACCCCAACAATAAACTCGCGGATACTGCGGCCTTCGGATACTCGGGCAATAAACATCCCGACAAATGGCGACCAGGAAATCCACCAGGCCCAATACATAATGGTCCAGCCACCAATCCAGCCACTAGGCTGATAGGCATACAGATTAAAGGTCATACTGAACAGGTTTGCAACATACTGGCCAGAGTTTTGAATGGTGGTCTGCAGAAGATAGATGCTTGGACCGGCAACAAAAACAAAGATGAGTAGCAATAAGGCAAGCAGCAGATTCAGTTCAGCTAGGCGTTTGATGCCCTTATCCAAACCAAAAAATACGGACATTGATGCCATTACAGTGACGGCAATAATCAAAATGACCTGAGTACTGGGGGTCTGCTCAACTCCAAATAGGTAATTCAGACCCGAATTAATCTGAGTCACCCCAAAACCTAAAGTTGTCGCAACCCCAAATACTGTCCCTAAGGTGGCAAAAGTATCTACCCCGTCTCCGATTGGACCATGAATCCGGTTGCCGATCAGTGGATATAAGGCGGAGCGAACTTTTAAAGGCAGATTATGTCGATACGCAAAATAGGCCAATGACAGACCCACAATGGTGTAAATCGCCCAGGCATGCAGGCCCCAGTGGAAGAAAGTCACGCGAATAGCTTGCTGTGCGGCTAGTACAGTTTCCGGATCACCAGCAGGTGGTGTGACATAGTGCATAACCGGTTCGGCAACACCGAAAAACATCAGGCCGATCCCCATGCCTGCGGTAAACAGCATGGCAAACCAGGATGCCTGGCTGTATTTTGGCTGACTATGGTCGGGCCCGAGTTTGATTTTCCCCATATCAGACAGGGCAATATAAATCAGAACAATCAGGAAGATCGCCACGGAGAGGACATAAAACCAGCTAAATGAAGTGGTAATCCACGCATTCATTTGCTCGGTCAACAGGTGGAATGAATCAGGTGCCAGTATTACCAGTCCCAAAAAAATGGCGATAATCACCACTGTACTAATAAAGACATTCGGATTGATATTGGCAAACCAGGATGAAGGTTTGGAAGGCATACATCCCCCATTTTTTTAATAGATTGAATGCCGGGAGGCTTGAATCATTATTGATAAGTAAAAACATTCTGATCGAGAGAATTACGGTCAAAGATACGTTTTGGACCTTAATATTTTAAAATATTCAGGAAAATAAAGCCGTTAAGTTACTGTAACCAAGCTATGCAGCTCTGTACGTTCTATTCCTCAGGCTTTCTATGCTTATGTTGTATATGAGTCTGTTTAGGAAGATGGGAAATATACTGTAAGGCAATCAGACGGGAAACAATCAAGGCCAGATACATCACCCCGACAAACATCTGGATAATGGCCAACATCCGTGCGACCGGGCTGACCGGCATCACATCAGATAATCCTGTAGCAGACTGTACACTAAAGCTCAGAAAGAGCAGATCCAGCCACGGCTGATAAGCCTGCAACTCAGGATCTGAAAAGCTGTAAGGCACCCATAACTGGCAAATGCTATAGAGAAAAGCGAATCCCCAAGCCAGTAGTGTAAAGACTGCTCCTGCTGCAAACAGCTCATCCTTGGTCAGATAACGGTCATGAAACATATAACGTAACAAGCCATATGCTGCACTGAAATAGGCGCTGGCTTCAAACAGATGAGCAACGATCATGATCCAGGTATAGCGTAGCCCCAGCACAATCAATGACGAAAAGAAGATGGCGCCTGCGACAAAGATGAGTCCCAGAATGGTAAACATCGGAGTCTGACGAATCACCTTGGCAATTACCAGCAAGACCACCACCCCTAGCATCCATGTACCCGCGCGATAAGACACACTGTCATAACTCAGCATCGACAGGGTCAGAATCAGTAATTGTAGGCATAGCAGCCACGCAGAAGGCAGATACTTAAAATGGGTCCAGAATCGTAGCAGAGAGTGCTTCATGAGATTTGTCTTGATGTCCTATCGCACATCATTATTTTTATCGCTGGCTTAACATAGCATGATCTAGCCAATGGTTAGAAACAGGATTGTATAAAAATTATTGAAATCTTAGTCAAAAATGGCCGTATTTAATTTTAGATAAACTATCCTAAAGTCTTCTTCATTGAGTAGCTCAAGTATTCTATCGCTATAAAAAAAGCCCCCATCAGGAGGCTTTTTAGGACATCAGATCTTAGTGATCAGATGCACCTGAGATACCAATACCTGTTTGTGAACGAACAAACTGTGCATCGAAAGCTTTGCGTTCTGCTTGTGCTTTCACTGAGCGGTCTGTAATGGAGAAGAACCAGCAGCAGAAGAAAGACAATGGCATTGCAAATAATGCAGGACCATTAAATGGAACGACTGGTGTATCTGAAATTGCGAAAGTATCTACCCAAACGGCTTTAGACAGTACGATCAGTACTACTGCAGTCACCAAACCAACCACGCCGCCAATGACAGCACCACGTGTAGTCAGGCCTTTCCAGAACATAGACAGTACCAGTACCGGGAAGTTGGCACATGCGGCTACCGAGAATGCCAGACCTACCATGAAAGCCACGTTTTGCTTCTCGAACAGGATTCCCAGGATCATCGCAAAGATCGCAAGACCAAGAGTCGCAATTTTAGACATGCGCAGTTCAGATTCAGGTGTAGTACGGCCTTTCTTGAATACGTTTGCATACAAGTCATGTGAAATTGCTGAAGCACCTGATAGGGTCAAACCTGCAACTACCGCAAGAATCGTTGCGAATGCTACTGCAGAAATGAAGCCCATGAACAGGTCACCACCAACAGCATCTGCCAGGTGAACCGCAGCCATGTTGTTACCACCCACCAGCTCTAGCTTGCCTGTAATTGCCATTTTCGCAATGTCCAGGAACTGCGGGTTATTCGCTACATATAGAATCGCGCCGAAACCGATAATGAAGGTTAATAGGTAGAAATAACCGATAAAGCCTGTTGCAACAACCACTGATTTACGTGCTTCTTTGGCATCTTTTACCGTGAAGAAACGCATCAGGATATGTGGCAGACCTGCTGTACCAAACATCAGCGCCAGACCAAGAGAAATCGCATCGACCGGATTCGAAGCCAGGTTACCTGGACCCATAATCTTGGTTGCATCTGCAAGGCTCAGGTCATGTACTTTAGAGAAAACCTGAATCGATTGTTCAAACATATTGGTGAAACTAAAACCTACGCCTTTCATGACCATGAAAGCCATAAACGTCGCACCAGACAGCAGCATTACTGCTTTAATAATCTGTACCCAGGTCGTTGCCAGCATGCCACCGAACATTACGTAAGCCATCATCAGCAGGCCAACAATCACCACAGCAATGTTGTAGTTCAGACCGAAGAGCAACTTGATCAACTGACCTGCACCCACCATCTGTGCGATCAGGTAGAACGCCACCACAACCAGTGAACTTAATGCTGCTAAAGTACGCACCGGTTTTTCTTCCAGACGGAACGACACTACATCAGACAGGTTAAATTTACCCAGGTTACGCAAACGTTCTGCCACCAGGAATAAAACGATTGGCCAACCCACCATAAAGCCTAATGAGTACAGCAATCCGTCAAAACCGGACAGGAACACCATCGCGGAAATACCGAGGAAAGATGCTGCAGACATGAAGTCACCAGCAATAGCCAGACCGTTCTGGAAACCAGAAATCCCGCCGCCGGCAGTATAGAAATCATTGGTATTCGTGGTTTGTTTGGCAGCCCATTTGGTAATAAATAAGGTTGCTCCAACGAAAATCACAAACATGATAATTGCGTGCCAGTTGGTCGCTTGCTGCTCCGCAGCACCCAGATCTGGTCCAGCAAATACCATTGCCGAGCTGAGCAAGGTCAGCGCTGCCGCTGCAAGCGCTTGATATGAAATCCCTTTCATCTTAGTGTTGCCCCTTTTCTTTTGTAATCGCTTCCACTTCCTGAATTGCTTCTCTGTTCAGCTGATCAAGTTTATTATTGGCAATGTAGGAATACACCCAGCACAATATAAAAGACAAAATAATGATACCGATACCTAGAGGTACACCCCAGGTCGTTACACCGCCAGAAATTGAAGACAATAGAAATTCTTTGTTGTAGCCAACAAGCAACATGAAACCGACATAGACAAATAGCATGATGCCGGTTAAGGTCCAGCTCAGCGTACTTTTTCTACGTACCATTTCTTTGAATTTGGGATTCTGTAGAATTCTTTCTACTTGTGCCTCATCCATAGTTACACTCCTGTAGCCCCACCATGGGCTTACTATTTTTTAATTCGAATTATCACTGTTGCAAAATAACAACATTTAGAATGACTTGTAATTTAGACTTTGGTCGTTAAAAAATGATCAATTTAAACTGCTGAGTGCATGATGCGGTATCATAGCATCATGCACAGTACACATCAGGCTATATGAACAGTTGGCTCATCATAGGGGTGCTCGCCCTCTATATCACTTTACTCTTTACTTGCGCTTTCTATGGGGAAAAACATGCCAGTCGGCTCAGTACCCGTGGCCGCATGCTATTGTTTAGTTTAACTTTAGGCGTCTACTGTTCTTCCTGGACATTTTATGGCGCGACCGGTGCTGCGGTTCGTGAAGGGATTATTTTCCTGCCGATCTATCTTGGTCCCCTGCTCTTTGTCGCGATTGGTTACGATATCTGGCGCCGTCTGGGACGGGTACGCCAGCATCATGCCATTTCATCAATCGCGGACTTTGTCGCTGCACGTTATGGTAAAAGTGGGCCTCTGGCTTCACTAGTCACCATTCTGGCAGTGATTGCCATCATTCCCTATCTGGCCTTGCAGTTACGTGCAATTGCCTTGAGTGCGGCGGTCATTCTGGAACCCTCCGCAGGGATTGCCAGTACCACCAATAGCGTACTGTTCCTGACTGGCGTCCTGGCGATTCTGGCGATGATTTTCGGCACCCGGCAGATTGCCAACACTGAACAGCATGGCGGTCTGATGCTGGCTGTCGCCTTTGAGTCTTTCGTCAAGCTATTTGCCCTGCTGGCCGTAGCCTGTTTCTTCATTTTTGAAGCACCAGAAAATCTGCCTCAGATCAGTAGCGATATTCAGTCTACCTTCCATGATGTACAGCTGTTTGGTGTACCGGAAAGCTTCTGGGTACAGACTTTGCTGGCTGCACTGGCGATTATCTGTTTACCGCGTCAGTTTCATGTGGCTGTGGTTGAATTACGGGATGAAAAACATATCCGTGGTGCACGTCGCTGGTTTGCCATTTATCTGATTCTGACCACACTAGCAATTATCCCGATTGCCAGCTGGGCATTACATGCAGCTCCTCAATACTTAGCGATTCCTGATGTCGCAGTGCTGTCTTTACCGCTTAGCTATAATCAGGACTGGCTGACTCTATTGGCCTTCTTAGGGGGCTTTTCGGCCTCGACCGGCATGCTGCTGGTATCTTCAGTCGCTTTATCCATCATGCTAAGTAATGACCTGATCATGCCAGCGCTCTGGCGTTTAAACCTGATCTCACGGCATGACAAGCGTTTACCACTGGTACTCAAATTTACCCGCCGGATCTGTATTCTGGCCGTGATGTTGATGGGCTTTTTGTTCTTCAACTTCTTTAATGATATTGACCAGCTTTCTGTTTTTGGCCTGCTGGCCTTCAGTGCTGTGGCACAGTTCGCCCCTGCTCTGATTGGTGGTCTGTATTGGCGTGGTGGGAGTAAGCAAGGCGTGTATGCGGGTCTGTTGACCGGTTTTGCTTTGTGGTCTTATACCCTGCTATTACCAACGATTTTGCGCAGCCTGCCAGAAGCCTATCAGCAGTTCAGCCAGAGTTTTCTGGAACAAGGGCCTTTGGGCTTGAACTGGTTACGCCCTGAAGCCCTGATCGGTTTCGAATCTTTTGATCCTCTGACGCATGGTGTGGTCTGGGCACTAGGCCTGAACACATTCCTATATATCTGGGTCTCCCGGATGTTCCGCCCAAGTGTGGCTGAACAGATTCAGGCGGAAAGTTTCTTCTACTATGAAACCAAGCCACTTCCATCACAAAGTCCATCGACTGATGTCAGCTACTCGCATCAGGATGTGGCCCGTTTAAAAGTTGGTGACCTGATTACGCTGGCCAAGCGCATTACCGGTGAAGGCCCGACCATGCAGGCCTTCCAGCAGTTCTGTGCTCAAAACAGTGTGGAACTGAATGAAAATAGCAGTGCCAATGGCATGTGGTGGCGTTTCACCGAGCAGTATCTGGCCGGTACCATTGGTGCAGCATCGGCACGTACCTTGCTGACTACAGCGATGGTCAATAATGGCCTGGCGCTTGGTCAGGTCGCCAATATTCTGGATCAGGCATCACAATGGCAGCGTTTTAACCAGAACCTGATCATGACCATGATCGACCATATGACCCAAGGGGTGAGTGTGGTTGATGAAAACATGTGTCTGGTCGCCTGGAACAACCAGTATCTGAAACTGTTCGACTACCCAAAAGATATTGTTTATGTCGGTTGTCCAATCGCTGATCTGATCCGTTATAACGCTGAACGCGGTGAATGTGGTCCAGGTTCGGTTGAAGAACATGTGCGTAAACGGATTCACTGGATGCAGGTCGGTAGCGCGCATGAATTTGAACGGATCCGTAAAGATGGCCGCGTGATTCAGATGCGGGGTAATCCGATTGAAGGTGGTGGTTTCGTGACGACCTTTGCCGACATTACTGCCTTCCGCGAAAATGAAGCGGTACTAGAAGCCCGGGTTCAGGATCGTACCCAGCAGCTCGCCGATGCCCTGTCTGAACAGCAACTGGCGCGTGAACAGGCCGATAAAGCCAATATGTCCAAGAGCCGCTTTATTGCTGCCGCCAGTCATGACCTGTTACAGCCAATGCATGCTGCACGTCTGTTCAGTACGGCGCTGGAGCAAAGCGTACAAAGCGAAGAAGATCGCAAGACCCTGCAGCAACTAGATCGTGCTTTGCATGGTGCAGAAAGCATGCTCTCAGCCCTGCTGGATATTGCCCGACTGGAGGGCGGTACGATTCAGCCGAAACGCCAGGCTTATCCACTGCATGATTTATTAAGTGATCTGGAACTGCAATTCAAATCCATTGCGGCACAGCGTGGCATCAAACTGCGAGTGCATGATGCCCAGTTCTGGATTGACACCGATCCACAATGGATTCGCCGGATTATCCAGAACTTTGTCAGCAATGCCCTACGTTATACCGCCAAAGGTAAGGTCGTGGTCGGTGTACTGCGTTCTAGCAACCGGCCAAATCATATCCGGATCGGGGTTTGGGATACCGGTCCCGGTATTGCTGAAGAACAGCGCATCAAGCTGTTCCAGGAATTCGAGCGTTGTGGCCATACTTCGCCTTGGGGTGAACAGGGTCTGGGGCTTGGCCTCGCTATCGTGCAACGTATGACCGGACTACTGGATTATCCAGTTCATGTTTCTTCCGAACTGGGCAAAGGTTCCTGCTTCATGATTGAAGTACCGTTGACCGCAGCACCGAAAGTCGTTGCCGCCCCTGTTCAGGCTGTGCCATTGAAGTCCAAGGCCTTTAAGATTCTATGTCTGGACAATGATGAAACTATTCTTGAAGGCATGTCGACCTTATTGACCAAATGGGGTTATCAGGTCTTTAAAGCCACCGAACCAGAACAGGCTGCTGAAATGATCCAGCAGGAAAATATTCAGGTCTGGCTGGTCGATCAGCATTTAAACCAGGACAAGATCGGTCTGGACTTTATTCTGGAACATCGTAGTAGTGGTATTCCGGTGGCATTGATTACCGCAGATTCTGATCCGGAACTGCCACAGCGCCTGAAGGATTTAAATATTGTCCTGCTGAAAAAACCGTTGAAGCCTGCTTCACTCCGTTCCTGGTTATCCGGTCTGAAAATCTCAGGTAGCTAGAACTTTTTATTTCCCTCTCAATGCCCATTTTAATGAGTTAAAAATGGGCATTTTTTATACTGAATAAATACCTTTCTTTACCTGAGTGGCAAAAAAATCAGGCCAATGTGCTAAAAGCACCAAATTTCACATAATTCCTGCTGATAAATTGCTCAAAATTATCATTTCAGCATTCTCTATGGCAAAAGCCACCAAATCTATTAATATACATGTGTACAACTAGTTACAATTATTTAAGTTACTGTTTAAATTAATTTTTAATCCTATTTTATGGTAGATAGAACTTTGGTCGTATTTTTAATACAACAGGCTTAGCTCTAAAAATAGACAATATAAGAAACGATCAGTTTCCATCTGACAATGCCTACATCCTTTTGGCAGCTGGTCTATTTGCACTGCTAGATAGGAGTTATAAAATGAAACTCGATGAATCAATTGCTCAGCTTCCCGCACAGACTCAGCAATTCCATCGCCAATATGGTGCTAATGCCTTATTACCCAGCATCGACTGGGCACAAATGTTTAAATACAGCAAACTCGACGATACCCAGATTCAGGCACTTGAAACCCTGTATCAGCATGCAGTTCCTTTAGCCCTGCAAGTTTTTGATGAACTGCATTTTGATGTCTTTGAACCTTATGCCTATAAACCGCAAGGTTTAGGTTTATTTGAACGTCTGGCTGAACAGGAAAACAAGTTGATTGAATCTCTGGAAGCGGAAGCCGAAGATTTACCAGCAAAAACCCGTCATCAGATCTGGAGTATGCTGCTGCGTGGTGGCGCTGTTCTGGTCTTTAAAGCGTGGCTCGGTAAAGTAAAGAATGAAGAAGATTGTCTGGACACGACCCAATTTGATGAACTCTCTGATCTGCTCTTTATCAAAACTTGCCCGCATGAACTGGCAGAGCACCTACAGGTCGATCCGAATAGCACAGACGAGCATGTGTTCCTGATGTATGAGGATGAAGTTTATCTGGACCGTTTCAATAGTCTGGAAACCGCTGCCCTGTTTGTTGATCTTGGTGTTTATGATGCGACTTTCCTGAGTCTGCGTGATGACCGCGTGGCAGAATATTTGATCTCCAAAGGCTATGTCACTCAAGAACAAATTGATGAATTGCAATCCGCACTGAATCCCATGTTCTGTACTGATGTTACCCAAAAACAGGATTATATTGCTTAATCCGCAATATTCTCTCAATAAAAAAGACCTCCTCTGAGGTCTTTTTTATTATGTAAGCTGCATCACTTACATTTTCTTTTCTTCAATATTCAAGGCATTAATAGCAAGCACGGCTTGGGTACGGTTTTGTACACCCAGCTTACGGAAGATTGCTGTCACGTGCGCTTTAATGGTGGCTTCTGAAACATCCAGTTCATAAGCAATCTGTTTGTTCAGCAAGCCTTCGGCTACCATCATCAAGACACGGAACTGTTGTGGTGTTAAAGACTGAATCCGTTCTGCCAATGCAGTTTCATCTGCAGCACGCGGATCGAAGTTCATGTTGGCTGGCAGATTGGGTGGTAACCAGATTTCTCCTTCGAGGACTTCGCGAATTGCTTCACCAATATGGCTTGGATGTGCCGATTTTGGAATATAGCCCATCGCACCATGTGCAATCGCGCGCTGGATAATGCTAGCTTCTTCGTGAGCAGAAACGACAATAATTGGAATCGAAGGATATTGTGCGCGAACGTGGACCAGAGCAGAAAAGCCCGATGCACCTGGCAGGTTTAAATCCAGAAGGACAAGATCAGGCTCAGGACCATTTTCTAGACGTTCATAAAATTCATTGACTGCTGCAGTTTCATGAATCTGCGCTTGTGGCAGACTATAACGAACAGCTTGGATCAGAGCATGACGAAACAGTGGATGATCATCAACGATTAAAATATTCATAGGACGTGAGAGAGATCTTGTGCACAGTAGCTCCTATTCTAACCACACAAGCCAGTTTATGGATATGCAAGATCGCCAATTTTTTAAATAATGTGGAGTTTTTCTTTAATTTTTTTAAATTTTCGCTTATTTCAATAATTCTTTAATTCTCATCACTTTTTTATATATGATTTATTCCTATTCTGCATAGCTTATCTTTATTCAATATAAATATAGTTATCAGTCATTTATCCAGCTCTATCCGTTTCAGAAGCACATTTTCCGCTTATATAGAAAAATCAGATAACTTTTCAGCATTTCGTTATTTTACACCTACTGCGGCAATCGGGATTAATAGGGTCATTCCGAGCTTAACCATTTTTAGGTACTTCACATGTCCCATTTTTCCGAGCAAAAACCTTTAAACATCGTGGCTGTTTCTGGCGGCCTGAATCACCCATCTAAAACCGAAGCATTGGTTCAAGCCATTCTGGATGAACTGGGTGAAGCGACGCCAATCAATGTACATTTCATTAAATTTAGCGAAATCGGCCAGCTTTTAGGTGGTGCAATTTACCGTAACCAGTTACCGCAACGCGTGCAGGATGATCTGGCAGCCGTTGAAGCAGCAGATGCCCTGATTGTTGGTACGCCTGTTTACCGCGCTTCATTTACGGGCCTGTTCAAGCATTTCTTTGACTTCGTAGAACAAACAGCGCTGGTAGATGTACCGGTTCTTTTAGCAGCTTCTGGTGGTAGTGACCGTCATGCGCTGGTTCTTGAGCACCAATTACGCCCATTATTCAGCTTCTTCCAGGCACAAACCTTACCAATCGGGGTATATGCCACAGATCGTGACTTTACGCCTGAATACACCATTCACAGTGAATTACTTCGTGCCCGTATTACTCTGGCAGTGGCTCGTGCCCTACCAATCCTTGAATGGGCACCAGCAAAGGGGCAGCGTGCTGAGGTCATTAAAGAAAAATCTCAGCAAGCCAACCAGAACCTAGGCATCAACAAGCAAATCGAACAGGAAGAAGTTTTACCTTCAGCTGCAGTGCCAAGTCTGGATGCCGCAGAATCCCGTTTGCACAGCAAGAAAGCGCCAAAGACTCAAGTGGCTTAATAGCCGCTTCATTCAGAGGGTAAGAATAATGTCTCAAGATAAAAATATTGTATTTGCTTACTGGGTTCCAAATGTTAGTGGCGGTCTGGTGGTCAGCGACATCGAACAGCGTACTGACTGGAGCTACGACTATAATGCCCGTCTGGCGCAAACTGCTGAGAAAGCAGGTTTTGATTATGCCCTGACCCAGATCCGTTTTACTGCGGGCTATAACGCTGAAAACCAGCATGAATCAGTCAGCTTCAGTCACAGCATCCTGGCAAAAACTGAACGCTTAAAAGTGATTGCCGCGATCTTGCCGGGCCCATGGAAGCCTGCGCTGGCAGCGAAGCAGCTGGCCACCATTGACCATCTCACCAACGGCCGAATTGCGATTAATGTCGTAAGTGGCTGGTTCCGTGGCGAGTTTGATGCAATTGGTGAAGAATGGCCGGAACATGACGAATGTTATGCACGTTCAGAAGAATTTATTCGCAGCCTGAAAGGGGTCTGGACTCAAAATAATTTCAGTTTTGATGGTAAATACTACCAGTTCAAAGACTATACCTTGAGTCCAAAACCGCTACAGAAACCGCATATTGAAATCTTGCAGGGGGGAAGTTCCCGGGCAGCACGTGATATGGCATCTCGCGTGTCTGACTGGTACTTCACCAATGGCAATACGCCAGAAGAGCTAAAAAAACAGATCGATGATATTCGTGAAAAAGCCAAAGCGAACAAACACTCTGTAAAGATTGGCGTGAATGCGTTTGTGATTGCACGTGATACCGAAGAGGAAGCGCAAGCAGTACTAAAAGAAATCATCGCTAAGGCCAATGTTCAGGCGGTGAAATCTTTCGGTGAGGCAACGCGTGAAGCGGGTGCAGCCAGTAAGGAAGGTGAAGGTAACTGGGCCAAATCTACGTTTGAAGATCTGGTGCAATATAACGATGGCTTCCGTACCAACCTGATCGGGACGCCACAGCAGATTGCGGAACGTATCATCGAACTGAAAAAAGTCGGTGTTGATCTGGTTCTTTCAGGCTTCCTGCACTTTATTGAAGAAGTGGAATACTTCGGTAAAAAAGTCTTGCCACTCGTGCGTGAACTCGAAGCGCAGCAAGCTGAACAGCAACAAAAAGAACAAGAAGCTGAGCTCGTTTAAACTATAATAATGCTCAGCATAACGATTCATTCCCTCAAGGCTCGGCTTGAGGGATTTTTTTTATGCAACACAGTGTTCTCGGCATAAAGATAGCCGTCTGCTTTATTCTTGACTAGAATGAAGCCAAACTCGATGAGATAGAAATTTAAATTATGTATACCGGTATCGTACAAGGCTTGGAAAAAGTCGTGGATATTCGCCAGGACAATGGCTTCATTACTATTGTTGTGAGCAACGAAAATCAGTTTTTTCAGGATGTCTTTATTGGCGCCAGTGTTGCGATCGACGGCGTCTGCCTCACCGTAACGACCATTGATCAGAAGCTAAATCAGATTCACTTTGATATCTCCGATGTAACCCTTGCTCTCACTACCTTAAAATCTCTTCAAGTGGGTGATGAAGTGAATGTCGAACGCTCTGCCAAAGTCGGTGCAGAAAATGGCGGGCATAATCTGTATGGACACATCGAAGGTACAGCGATCATTAAAAATCTGGAATATCGCGGTGAAACCTACCATATCGACATTCAGATCCCGGATGGCAATATCAAATACTTTTTCTTAAAAGGGTTTATTGGTCTGAACGGCTGCAGCCTGACCGTCAATCGCGTCGATCGTGCCAATAGTGAAATCTCGATTGATCTGATTCCCGAAACTTTGCGTCTGACCACCTGGAAAAATGCCAAAGTAGGTGATGAAGTCAATTATGAAATTGACCAGACCACGCGTACCTTGGTAGATACCTTAGAAAATATTCACCAGCGTTAAAATGAAAGAGCCGCTTATACCATAGGCGGTTTTTTTAACTGATCATTCTGCCTACGTCTACGTTTCTATACAGAATTTTCAGGTGGAATGAATAAAATAATCTGATTCCAATTCAGAACGTTATTCCCATGCAGTTGATCTGGTTCCGCCAAGACCTCCGTATTCATGACCATGCCGCACTCTGGCATGCGACCCAGCAAGGTCCTTGCATTGCATTAGCAGTCCTCTCTCCCGAACAATGGCAACTGCATCAGGATGCCCGGATCAAAACTGATTTTTATCTGCGACGGCTCAAATATTTAAAACAGCAGCTACAGCAACTGAATATCCCACTTATCATATTGAATATTCCTTTGTGGGAAGATTTGGCGCCAGAAATATTGAATCTATGTCAAAACCTGAAGATTGAAAACCTGCATACCAATATAGAAGTCGGCGTCAATGAGCTGGAACGTGATGCTCACGTACAGCAATTGCTGCAACAGCAGCAAATCAGGGTCGAGCTCTATCATGACCGCACCCTGTTTCCCCTCGGCAGTATCCGGAACCAGTCCAATCAACCGTATCAGGTCTATAGTGCCTTTAAGAAAAAATGCTATGAGCGGCTAATTCTGGATGTACCCGCCTGCTATCCTGAGATTGAAACTCAAGATCCAATCCAATTACCTACTGATTTCATCAATGTTGATCTGGAAAAATTCTCGGCAGATTATGTAGTAGAGCATGCTGCCCAACTTTGGTCTGCGGAAGATCGAACTGCCTTGGACCTGCTCGATGATTTTATCGATGACAAAATGGCTCATTACAAAACCGACCGTGATCTGCCTGCAGTTGATGGCACCAGCCGTCTCTCCCCTTATCTGAATATCGGTATTCTTTCCATTCGTCAATGTGTGCAGGCACTTTTTCAGGATGGTTATTTCCAGATTGAGGATGTGGGTCAACAGACCTGGTTGGATGAACTCTTGTGGCGAGAATTCTATCTACAGACTCTGTTTGATTTTCCACGTGTCTCCAAACACCAACCATTTAAGCAAAATACCCATAAGATCCAGTGGCGCAATGCTCCCGAAGATCTAGTTGCCTGGCAGCAAGGCCAGACCGGAATTCCGATTGTCGATGCTGGCATGCGGCAAATGCTAGCGACAGGTTGGATGCATAACCGGGTCAGGATGATTACTGCGATGTTCCTATGTAAGAACTTGCTGATTGACTGGCGACTGGGTGAAGCTTGGTTTATGCAGCATCTGATTGATGGCGATCTGGCTGCGAATAACGGTGGCTGGCAATGGTGTGCGTCAACTGGCATGGATGCCGTGCCCTACTTCCGGATTTTTAATCCGGTCAGCCAGTCCCTGAAGTTTGATCCCAATGGAGACTATATCCGCGAGTGGGTGCCTGAACTGGCGCATCTGGATGTCAAATCCATTCATGAACCTTATGCCAAAAATCCTGATCTGGAACTGGATTATCCAAAACCGATTGTCGATTTAAAAGCCTCTCGTGTACGAGCCATAGAAGCCTTTAAGCAGATTTAGAAGAAACTATCACTTCATCTAATATGAAAAGCCTCCAGTATCAGAGGCTTTTTATTTTCATATCAAGAATAAAAACTTGGATCAGGCACTTTCCCGGTCAGGATCCACTCCCCAACTTCCTGATATTTATAATCTACCGGATCATGTAAGGTCTGGGTGCGAACATTACGCCAGAAACGGTCCAGATTCAGTTTGGCCGTGGTCGCACGCGCGCCCATCACCTGAAAAATATTCTGGGTGATATAGAGAGATGTATTGGTGGCCGCGATTTTGGCTATGGCAATCGCAACTGAAACTTCACCACGCTGTTCAGCAGTGAGATCATTGCCCAGATCCCAAGCAGCTTGTAAGGTTTGAATCGCTTTATCAGCTAGCAAACGCACGCTTTCCAGCTGCACATAAAAATCGGCAAAATGCTTCTGGGTAAAGGGGTCATTCACTGCATCTTCTACCAATGATTTTGACCAGGCTTTTTGGGTTTGTACGGTTTGTTTGGCCACTTCAAATGCGCCTTCTGCTACACCGAGGAACATGTGTACAAAGATCAACTGGGCAATCAAAGGACGTAGGCTGGAATACGGTGTACTCAGTGGACCCGGATTTAACAGCAATTCATCTTCATGAATTTTGACCTGCTCGAAATGACTGGTGCCGCTATCAGTCTGACGTTGACCCATATTATTCCAGTCGCCGAGAAAACTTACGCCCTTACGTGCTGTTGGAATTACCCCGATCAGTAATTTTCCAGCATCGTTATAGCCTGAACACAGTAAAATATCGGAATCAATAGAGCCAGAACAGAAGCTTTTATGTCCATCAAAAATATATTCTTTTTTAGCAATTTTCGTTGCGGTAGTTCGACGGTCCAGTGGATTTAAAGTATTGCCCCAGAACAGGTTTTCCCGAGCGGTCTGTTCAAACCATGGGCCATATTGTTCCGGTTGGGAAAATAATTGAACCGTTGCAATCAGCAAATGATGAAACCCATAAACATGTGCTAATGAACTATCGACTCGGGCAATGATTTGAATGGTTTTAAAAATCGTCTGCCAGTCTGCTTCCTGACCGCCATACTGTTTCGGAATGGACAGGCCCAGTAAGCCACTCTGGCGAATCAGATCACGCTCGGCTTTAGGATTACCGCCCTGCTTGTCACGAGCTGCGGCTGTTTGGGCAAAAGTTTCTGTCAGTTGCTGGGCAATTTGCAGGGGAGATTGATCTAGATATTGTTGTCGTACATTCATTCTTTTGACCTAAGTTCAGCATAGTTTTAGCTTAGCAGATTGCAGCTTGGCACTATATTCGAAAGCATGCAGAGCTTATTCCTGAGACAAAAATACCGGCAATGCCGGTATTTGAACGTCCTAAACTTATGCCTGATTACGCTGCACTTCAGCAATTAACTGATCCACGACTTGTGGTTCAGCCAGAGTCGAGGTATCGCCCAGACTATCTAGCTCATTGGCAGCAATCTTTCTTAAGATCCGGCGCATGATTTTACCTGAACGGGTTTTAGGTAAAGCCGGTGCCCAGTGCAAGGCGTCTGGCGTTGCCACTGGCCCTAAAATTTTACGTACCCAAGCTACCAGTTCACCGCGCAGCTGTTCCGTACTTTCAGTTCCTGCCTGCAAAGTGACAAATGCACAAATCCCCTGACCTTTGATGTCATGCGGCATACCCACCACGGCAGCTTCGGCAACCGCTTCATGGGCAACCAGTGCACTTTCAATTTCTGCTGTACCCAAACGATGACCGGAAACATTGAGTACATCATCGACACGACCAGTAATCCAGTAATAGCCATCTTCATCACGACGTGCGCCGTCACCAGTAAAATAGGTTCCCGGATAGGTCGAGAAATAAGCTTCAATAAAGCGGTCCGGATCACCCCAGATAGTGCGCATCTGACCGGGCCAGGAATCCTTAATCACCAGATTACCTTCCGCTACCCCTTCAATTTCCTTGCCTTCTGCATCGACAATGGCTGGTTGCACACCAAAGAATGGCCGGGTTGCAGAACCTGGTTTCAGGTCGGTCGCGCCCGGTAAAGGCGTAATCATGAAGCCACCGGTTTCGGTTTGCCACCAAGTATCAATCACAGGACAGCGACTTTCACCAACTACCGAGTAATACCAGTTCCAGGCTTCCGGGTTAATCGGCTCACCGACCGAACCTAAAATTCTCAGGCTGCTACGATCACTTTCCCGCACATAGGCATCCCCCTCCCGCATCATGGCGCGGATGGCAGTTGGTGCGGTATAGAGAATCGTCACATTGTGCTTGTCGACGATATGTCCGGTACGCGCCCAGCTCGGATATTGCGGCACCCCCTCAAACATGACCGTAGTCGTACCATTAGAGAGCGGACCATACAGCACATAGGAATGCCCGGTAATCCAGCCGACATCGGCAGTACACCAGAACACATCATCCTGTTTGATGTCGAAAACTTCACGGAAGGTGCAATTCACATAAGTCAGATAACCGCCTGTGGTATGCAGTACGCCCTTAGGCTTTCCGGTTGAACCCGAGGTATATAAAATAAACAGCGGATCTTCCGCATTCATCGGTTCAGGCGGACAGATCTCATTGACGGTCATGATTTCCATGTGATACCAGAGATCACGCCCCTGTTGCATTTCCACTGGATTACCGGTGCGATGTACAACGATGACATGTTCAACCGATTCGGTGCCAGCAATTTTCAGGGCTTCATCCACATTGGCTTTCAGTGGAATAGCTTTGCCACCACGCATACCCGAATCTGCGGTAATCACCATTTTGGCCTGACTGTCTTCAATCCGGCTAGCCAGAGAATCAGGTGAGAAACCACCAAACACTACGCAGTGCACTGCACCAATCCGGGCACAGGCTAGCATGGCAATTGCGGCTTCCGAGACCATTGGCATATACAGCACCACCCGGTCGCCTTTTTTAATCCCGTTCTTTTTCAGTACATTGGCAAAACGGCAGGTTTCATCATAAAGCTCGTGAAAAGAAATAATCTTGTGACGGGACGGATGGTCCCCTTCCCAGATAATCGCCGGTTTATAAGGATGTTCCTTAAGATGGCGATCCAGACAGTTGGCACTGACATTCAGCTGGCCATCTGCAAACCATTCAATTTTAAAATTGTCTTTATCAAAACTGGTATTTTTAACCTGGGTAAAAGGTTTGATCCAGTCCAGGCGTTGTGCCTGTTCAGCCCAGAACTGATCCGGTTGTTCAATGGATTGCTGATAACGCTCAAAATACTCTGTATCAGTGGTACGTGCGGTTTTCTTAAATTCTGCTGGTACTGGATAGATTTCTTTCATTGTTCGCTTCCTTGATCTTGTTCTATCTCATCACGAGAGCTTGATGGCATTTTGTTGATTGTTTTTTATGCATAATGGCAGTATGTACTGCATATTTCAAATCCGACAATCATGCTTTCGTCGTAGATTATTTATTCAAATTCAATCAGAATAACTTCGGATAATGCTCAACTATGGCCAAAGTCAGCTAGATATTGCTATCGTCAAATAAAATGAGTCTCCCACTCTCGCTGTATTTTATACAGGCTTAGGATCTTGCCCATGAATTCAACTGAACCTTCCTATTTCCCTCCTCCTTTTCCTGCAGCAGATCATCCCTTATCGATCAGGGGCCGATTTGGACGTTTGAGTTTTATTGCCTGGTCTGCATTTTTACAGTTTATTTTCTTATGCAGCAGTATTGCGCTAGGTTTAAGTATTGATATTGTGAACATTGCCAGCCTATCGGTAGATTCAAACTGGCAAATTTCCCTGCACGGCCTGTCCAGCCTGTTTGCCTTAGCGATCATGCTGGTCTATCTGTATTTCGGTATTGTGATTACGGTACGACGCTTACATGATCTGGACCGTAGTGGCTGGTGGATGTTGCTATTCTTCGTGCCTTTGATCAATCTGTTTGTCTGGATCTATATCCTGCTTTTTCCAGGAACAAGAGGCAGCAATCAGTATGGTCCGATACGTACAAGCCCCGTCTGGGAAAAGATTGTGGCTTGGCTAGTAATCATTTTTACCGTACTCAGCCTGTTGGCGACGACTGCGTTATTCTCTTATATGAGTAAAGGTGAACCTTCAAGAATCCCAAGTGAAGTGAAACAAAAAACGACTGAGTTCTTTTAAGGCAGTTGTGTCTGTTTTGCATAAATATATTGTGTATAAACTTCACTGTTGTTAATTTTTTGCTGGAGTTGAGGCAAAATAAGCGAAATTTAAATTGTGGAGTTTTTGTGGCTGAGCAAGAGAATACTTTAAGCCAGGTAACTGAAGGGACGACTGAGCTCCTGCATCAGGCGACTGAAAAAACTGCCAAAACCGTGATCGAACATACCTCCAAGTATAATGATGCCTATAGCACCATTGATAAGATCATGGAGGGTTTCTGGGAACGTGTGCCTTATTTCTGCATCGCGCTGGCAGTCATTGTCATTTTCTGGTTACTGTCAAAACTGTTTAAGTTTTTTGTCCGTAAGACTTTAGAAAACCGTACTTATACCCGACAGAATCTGGTGCTGGTGCTGAACCGTGTCGGTAGTACCGTGATTGTTTTCTTCGGTGTTTTAATCGGGCTGGTGATTGCGATTCCAGGTTTCACCCCGGGTCAGCTGATGAGTGCGCTTGGGATTGGTTCGGTGGCGATCGGTTTCGCATTTAAGGATATTTTCCAGAACCTGCTCTCAGGTGTACTGATTTTGCTGAGTGAACCTTTCAAGATTGGCGATGACATTATCGTGAATGGTCTGGAAGGTACCGTAGAAGATATCCAGATTCGTGCAACCTTTTTACGCTCGCCAGATGGTCGTCGTATCGTAATTCCAAATGCTACGGTCTATACCAGTGCAGTGACAGTGAATACCGCTTATACCCGCCGCCGCTGTGAATTTTCGGTCGGTATTGGTTATGAAGATGATATCCAGAAAGCCAAGGATATTATTACTGCAATTCTGGATAAAGATCCGACCATCCTGAGTCAACCTGCATTTAGCGTCAATGTGATTGCACTGGCAGACTTCTCGATTACCCTCAAAGCGTTATGGTGGGTCAATACCACTGAAACAGGTATAGGTACCTCAATCAGTGCAGTTCAGGAACGGGTAATTCAAGCCTTTGCTGAACATAACATTTCGATTCCATATCCGGTGCAGGAAGTGAAAGTCTATCGTGGCGATGGCCATGAGGATGCTTCAGCTCGCGCTAAACAGTCGACCTAAAACATAGGAAATCGCCGTTTCAGTACGGAGAATACGGTTGCCAAGGCTCACTGCCTGGCAGCCGTTTTTTATGAGCAAATCAACTTCATACGGAATAAAGCCACCTTCGGGGCCAATGACAATCGTGCAAGGATGCTGAAGTGCATATGGCATCGGCTGTTCCGCATAAGGATGTGCAACAAAGGCTGGACGGTCAGCTGTAATGAGTCCCGGCAAGATATCTTCGACAAAAGGTTTAAACCGTTTATACAGCTCAATTTTCGGAGCAAGCGTATCCCCTGCCTGTTCTAAACCAAGATCTACATAATGATTCAGCTGCTGCAAAAATGGTGTCTGCCAATAGCTTTTATCCACCCGATAGCTATGCAATAAAATGATTTTCTCTACGCCCATGGTCACAGCATCCATGATCAGACGACGCAAAACTTTAGGACGTGGTAAAGCTACAATTAAAGTAACAGGCAGCTTTGCAGGAACTGCTTCTTCTTGAATCGGCTTCAATAAAACTGCCTTTTCAGAGATTTCGACAACTTCAGTTAAATACCGTTTCCCTTCCCGAATTCCGACTTTTAATGTGTCACCGACCTGAACCTCAAGATGTTGTTGCAAATGTTCCAGCTGCCGCTTTGACGTAATTGACCATAGATCAGATTCGGTTTGGCGGAGATCAAGGAGGACGATATTCATAAAAAATTAACTCAACAAATCCATCATTGGATACGCGGAAACGTCATCCACAACTGTCCGAGGCAGGACTCTTTTTGCCTGATATAGGTTCTGCGATATCTCTGCAAAAAGATGGTATATGACGAGTTTTGTGGATGAAAAATGGTTTTGTTACTTTTGCCGAAATAAAAGTAAAAGAAAGAAGAGTCCCTGGCATTAAATCTATAAAGATAAGGCTTAGTTTTAACCTTATACAGTCAATCCATGAAAATCAGCTTCTTCACAAATCAGAATATAATCAAAGATATTGATCAATCGCCTGAATATGCCTTTCAAGTGAACCCTGATTTTGCTGCATAATCTTTTGTGCAGCAGTATTCAAGCTTTCAGCTTTAGCTGAATTATTCAGAATTTCTAGCAAACTCTCAGCAGCCTGTTTAGCATCCTGCACCACTTCTACGGCATGCGCCTGGACAAACTCATCCACAATCGTCTGAAAGTTAAAATAATTTTTACCCAGAATCGTTGGGAGATTTAGCGCAATTGGTTCCAGAATATTATGACCACCACCTGGTTCATTTAGAGAACCACCAACATAACAGGCTTGGCTCAAGGCATACCAGAGCCACATCTCGCCCATGGAATCTGCCAGATAAACCTGAGTATCTGCTTCAATGCGCTGTCCCAGGCTACGGCGTTGGGTTCTTAAACCTAAGGATTGTGCAGCTTGGAACACCTCATCAAAGCGTTCTGGATGGCGTGGCACCACGATACAAAGGAATGACGAATCTGCACCCACTGCGGTCTTAAGCTCGGTCATTAATTGCTGCTCTTCTGGCGCATGCGTACTGGCGAGAGTAATGATCTTCCGGCCTTGCAGAGACCATTTTTGTCTCAACCCTGCCGCATGATCAATAAATTGCTGCGGTGCCGTGATATCAAACTTAATATTGCCCAAGACCTGAGTTTTTTCTAAAGCTATACCTAGATCAATATAACGCTGCTGGGTCGCTGTATCCTGAGCCAAAAGGCCGGTTAAATTATTAAGCATGCCACGGGTTAGGCCTTTGACTTTGCCATAACCTTTGGCGGATTTTTCAGAAAGACGGGCATTCAATAATAGGCAAGGCACATTAAAATTCGGTGCCTGATCAATCAGATTTGGCCAGAGCTCGGTCTCCATCAATAACAGCAATTTAGGCTGATATTTTTGATAAAAATCACGAATCAGGGTTTTCTGGTCAGCTGGCAAATATACAGCCTGGAATAAGTCTAAATAAGGTTCTTTTAAGAAGAGAGATTTAGCTCGTGCCTGCCCGGTCTTGGTGGTATTGGTCACCAGAACCGGATGCCCAAGTTTTAAATAATATTCAATTAAAGGTTGAGCGGCATTGGTTTCCCCTACGGATACTACATGAAACCAGATTGCCTGCAGGTTTTTAGGGGATTGGAAAGGACCAAAACGTTCCAGCAATTCTTGTTGTAATTGTTCCGGACTGGTCGCACGTTTACGTATACGGGATTGATAAAGCGGTTTCGCTAGCGCCAAGGCTGCGTTATACCAGAATGGAGTAGCCACATTGCGCCCCAAAACAGATTCAATCGGCAAAATATAACAGAGCCACATCGACATGTTAATCGATGTGGCTCTTATTTCGAATTATTCTATGGTACTTAATACCTTAACTTCTGCCAAAGTTGGATAATCAATATAACCTTCAGCCACCTGACTGCCGATCATATTTTCCATTTTCAGCTCATTCAGTGGTGCATTGTGAAGCAGACGTTCGTATAGATCAGGATTCGCAATGTAGGCTTTACCAAATGCGACTGCATCTGCCTTTTCAGCTGCCAACAGCTCAATCGCATCTTCACGACTCAGTTGCATATTGGCAATATAAGGCACTCCACCAGAACGCTCTTTCATATATTCGGAAATGCTGTCTTCAGCCAGATATTCACGGGTAAAGAAGAAGGCAATCTTGCGCTTGCCCAGTTGCTCCATGGCATAGCCAAATGTTTCACGTGGATCATTATCACCCATGTCATGGTCATCACCACGCGGAGCAAAATGCACTCCTACACGATCTGCACCCCATACTTCAATCAGTGCATCAGTTGCTTCTAGCAGGAAACGTGTACGGTTTTCCACTGAACCGCCGTATTCATCTTCACGCTGATTGGTTTTGCTTTGCAGGAACTGGTCAATCAGATAACCATTGGCAGCATGTAATTCAACACCGTCAAAACCGGCTTCTTTAGCACGAATCGCAGCTTGCTTGTATTGCTCGGTAATCTCGTGAATTTCAGAAACTTCTAAGGGACGTGGCGTAACGTACGGACGTTTTGGACGTAACAAGCTGACATGACCTGCCTGTTGTACTGCACTTGCAGAAACTGGTGTTTCACCATTTAACAGATCCGGATGCGATACACGACCAACATGCCAAAGCTGGGCAACGATTAGACCGCCCTTCTCATGAACCGCTTGAGTGACCTTTTTCCAGCCTTCGACCTGAGCATCGGTAAACAGTCCTGGGGTATTCAAATAGCCATTGGCTTCTTCGGAAATCACTGTAGCTTCAGAAATGATCAGGCCAGCACTTGCACGTTGCGCATAGTATTCAACCATCATTGGGGTTGGAACGCGATCAGCAGTTGCACGGCTACGGGTCAGCGGCGCCATGATGACACGGTTTTTAAGCTCTAACGCACCGAGCGTTAAAGGAGAATTTAATTCAGCCATCGTTACTCCCACCTGTTAAAGGTGTTGTTGTAGGTGTTCGATAAATTGCTGAATCAAAGTTTCATTGCGGGAGAAATATGACCACTGTCCATGCTTGGTCGCAGTGATCAGGCCAGCCTGCTGTAACACCGACAGGTGATTGGACATGGTGGACTGGGAAACCTGGCCCAAACATTCAATTTGACCTGCACAGACCCCACGTTGAAAGCCACCACACTCTTCCGCAGACAGATATTGCTCCGGAGATTTTAACCACTCCAGAATTTGTCGACGGGTCGGATTGGCTAAGGCTTTAAAAATTAGATCAAGGTCCATAGGCACATCACAATCAGTGGCGCAACGAAACTTCATTCAGCATCTACGGTCATTATATCGTATTTTTTCGATTTATATATCGAATAATTTAGATATAAGAGTCACAGTCTGTTAAAGCTTTGTTACGCCAGCTTTTAAACGATTTCTTACAGGCCCTGTTTCAGGCTTGCTTCGATAAATTTGTCCAGATCACCGTCCAGAACTGCGCCAGTATTGGAATTTTCTACCCCTGTACGCAAATCCTTGATACGTGAATCATCGAGAACATAAGAACGGATCTGGCTACCCCAGCCAATATCGGACTTGGAATCTTCCAATGCCTGTGCAGCTTCATTACGTTTATTCATTTCCAGCTCATACAGCTTGGCACGCAACTGCTTCCAGGCATGGTCACGGTTGGCATGTTGTGAACGCTGGTTCTGACACGCCACCACGATACCGGTTGGAATGTGGGTTAAACGCACGGCAGAGTCAGTTTTGTTAATGTGCTGACCACCCGCGCCTGAGGCACGATAAGTATCGGTACGGACATCTGAAGGATTGATTTCAATTTCGATATTGTCATCCACTTCAGGTGAGACAAACACGGCAGAAAATGACGTATGACGACGGTTGCCCGAGTCAAATGGTGATTTACGCACTAAACGGTGTACCCCAGATTCGGTACGCAACCAACCATAAGCATACTCACCTTCGACACGAATCGTCGCAGATTTAATCCCGGCCACATCCCCATCAGATTCTTCCATCAGTTCAGCTTTAAAACCATGACGTTCAATCCAGCGCATGTACATACGTAACAGCATAGACGCCCAATCCTGTGCTTCAGTACCGCCGGAACCTGCCTGAATCTCTACATAGCAAGGGTTTGGATCCATCGGGTTGCTGAACATACGACGGAATTCAAGCTTCGCCAGTTCTTCTTCAGCTGCATTCAGCTCAGCCTGCACATCTTCCAGCATCGCTTCTTCATCTGCTTCAACCGCAAGGTCAAGCATCGCTTGAGCATCTTCAAGCTGGGTCGTTAAGCCGTCCAGTACATTGAGTACATTTTCAAGCTCGCCTTTTTCTTTGGCCATGGCCTGAGCACGACTTTGGTCATTCCAGATTGCCGGGTCTTCTAATTCACGTAGGACTTCTTCTAAACGCTCTTTTTTCAGATCGTAGTCAAAGATACCCCCGTAGTGTTTGACCACGTTCGTTTAAGTCTTTTAATTGGTTTAGATACGGATTAATTTCCACGTGAATTTCTCTCAATCAAAATTAGGTATAAATTCTTAGGCCAATATTATATCACAGTCTATTTCGCCAATTTATAGCGATAAATCCATCTTTAAGGCTAAGCAAGAAAATGTCACTCACACATTTTTTATTACAAAATTTGTCAGCCAGATAAAATAGCTAAATATTATTTTTAATACTTTCTCATTCTATTCTTAAATATATTTCGTTCTATCTTTATACTCATTTTTCTATTCATTTTAAAACCCTAAAACCTCTACAAAACAAGATAAAAAATAGCATTTTCAATACATTCCACAATATCTACACACTTTTAATAAAACAAAACATTTCATTTTTAGTCTTTAAATTCAATTCGTTATTAAATGAAAATTACATAATATTACCTTACTCACAATGTAGTAACTTTCCTTTGATTGACGATTATTGGAATTGGTCTAGACTTAAAGTTGTAACAAAAAGTGTATTAATTTTAGCCATATTTTCAGAGGGGAGTATCCGCATGAAAAAACTAGCAATCGCTTCAGCATTACTTTCAGCCGTAGCTCTTACAGGTACAGCAGCTCATGCTTATCAAGCGGAAGTGGGTGCATCTGCAGGCCTAACAGACCCGGATAATGGTAGCTCAAGCGGCTCTTTTGGTGTTGATGGCACATATTACTTTAATCCAGTTGAAACACGTAATGCACCATTAGCCGAAGCAGCCTTCCTTGACCGTGCAAGTAATGTGAGAGCTGAGTATGAATACCGAGAAGTTGGTGATTCTGAAGCGCATCGTTATGGTGTAGGCGCAGAGTACTTCGTACCAAATTCAGATTTTTACTTAAGTGGTAAAGTAAGTGGCCATGATCTGCAAGATAATGATGAGTTTGATAACGATCTAACTACTTATGCTGCAGAAGTAGGTTATTTACCTGCACCAGGTCTGTTAATTGCAGCAGGTGTGAAAGGTTGGGATAATGACCAGGACGACGGTGTAGATCCAACATTACGTGCTAAATATGTGACTACCTTGAGCAATGGTAAAGACATTAACCTTGAAGCTGGTGCTGCCTTTGGCGACCTAGATGAGTACAACTTAAAAGCTGACTACTTCATCGATAAAACTTTAAGTGTTGGTGCTGACTACCATAACAATGATCTGACAGATCGTAGTGAGTTTGGTGTAAGCGCTCGTAAATTCTTTAATGAACAAGTAAGCTTAGAAGGTCGTGTAGGCTTTGGCGAACAGTTTAACCGAGATTACAACTCATTCGGTTTGGCTGCAAAATACCGCTTCTAATTTAGATTAAGAAATTTCAATATAAAAAACCCATCTTCGGATGGGTTTTTTATTGCATTTTTTAAACAAGCATTTAGGTAGTTTTTGCACATTGACGGGGCGATTATTATCTGTACAATTTGTTACAACTGTTAATAATACAGCTATATTTTATAACAAAGAGAGAACTCTAAATGCTTAAGAAACTTGCTCTTGCTACAGCTCTTATTGCTGGTCTAGGAACTGCTCATGCTTATCAAGCTGAAGTGGGCGGTACGATTGCTCTGGTTGATCCAGACAATGGGGATACTTCTACTGGTTTCGCAATTGATGGAACTTACTACTTCAATCCAGTTCAAGTTAAAAACTCGCCTCTTAATGAAGCAGCATTTTTAAATCGTGCAAGTAATATCAATGCAGCGGTTTCTTATATTGATTACGATTTATTTGATGTGACTACATTTAATGTAGGTGTTGAATATTTTGTTCCAAATTCAGATTTTTATGTAAGTGGTAATATTGGTCAATCATCTACTGATGATGATGACACAACTCTTTACTCAGCAGAATTAGGTTATTTACCGGTTCCTGGTCTATTACTGGCTGTTGGCCTAGCTGGTTATGACAATGACGAAGGCGATGATGTAGATCCAACCTTACGTGCCAAATATGTTACTCAAGTCGGTCAATATGACATGAACTTTGAAGGTGGCGCAAGCTTCGGTGACCTTGATGCTTATAGCCTTGGTGCAGATTTATATTTAGACAAAACTTTTAGTGTTGGTTTGGGCTACTCTGATTCCGATATTAATAATAGTGATGTCTTCACTATTCGCGCGAAGAAATTCTTCAATCAGCAAGTTAGCCTAGAAGGTTCAATTGATTTTGCTGACGAAGGCAATATCTTTGGCGTACGTGGTGCATACCGCTTCTAATCTGCAAGATTAAAAGTTAAAAAACCGCTCAATTGGGCGGTTTTTTTATTTGAATAATTTATTGTTCCAGATGAGCAATTCGCATTTGCAGGCTAACATTGCCATTAAAGACATTTTTATCCAGTTCATAGACCAGACGTACATGCTGTTTCATCGGATCAAACTTGTATTTATCGATGGCACTAAAGGCAATCGCATCCACAACCTGTCCATTCTCTAAAGCAACACGTAATTTCAGATGTACATCCTTGAGCCAACGGTAATCTAGAACCTTGAAAATGCCTTCAAAAATTGGTTGAGGAAACTTTTGTCCCCATGGACTTAAGTTTTGCAGTAAATCGACTGTTTCAATTTGGAAAGCTGAAGCTGGCAGTTCACCATCAGTCCACAGCGTAGCTGTAAATAGGCTTTCATCCATCTCGGCAATCAGCTGTTCAAAGACTTGTTTAAATTCAGCAAAATGCTGCTTTTTAATGGTTAATCCCGCTGCGGCCGCGTGCCCACCAAAATGGCTGACCAGATGCGGATACTGCTCTGCTATCCGTTCAATGCTATCCCGGATATGAATCCCTTCGATGGAACGTGCCGAACCTTTGATATGAATACCATCTTCATCTGCCGCGAAAACAATACTTGGACGATGAAACTGTTCTTTTAAGCGCCCCGCTACAATCCCGATCACGCCCTGATGCCAGTGCTGTTCAAACATGATCAGCGCGGCTGGCAAAGTATTCTCATCCAGCTGGATTTTTTCCAGTTCAGTCAAAGCTTCCTGCTTGATTTTTCCTTCTACCTGACGACGTTCGACATTGAGCTGATTCAGCTGTTCTGCGAGTGGATAAGCGGTTGCCAGATCCGGAGCAAGCAAACACTCAATCCCGATATCCATGGTTTCCATACGACCTGCCGCATTAATACGTGGACCAAGCACAAAACCCAGATCCTGCGCTTTGAGCGTGGCAGCATCACGACCAGCAATTTCCAGCAAGGCACTAATGCCAGGTCGGCAAAGATGCTGCTGAATCCGTTTTAAGCCAGCATCCACCAGAATACGGTTGTTATAGTCCAGACTTGCAACATCTGCATAAGTGCCTAAAGCGACCAGATCCAGATAATTGGTAATAACCGTTGAAGATTTACCGAGCTTTTTACGATGAGTCGATAGATTTGCCAGAACATAAAAAGCTACCCCTACACCCGCCAAGGCCTTACTTGGAAAATCACAGCCCAGCTGATTGGGATTGACCACAGCCTCTGCTGCAGGGGTAGGCTTGGTAGTTAAGTGGTGATCGGTAATAATCACCTGCATGCCATGATCTTGCGCCTGCTTCACACCTTCATGACTGGAAATCCCGTTATCCACTGTAATTAAAAGATCCGGCGTAAAATTGGCAAAAGCCAGATCCGCAATCGCAGGTGTCAGGCCATAACCATACTTAAACCGGTCAGGAACCAGATATTCGACATGGGCACCCATATCTCGCAGAGCGAGTACCATTAATGTTGTACTGGTCGCCCCATCAGCATCATAGTCACCGACAATTACGATTTTCTGGCCAGTATCTATAGCCTGATCAATCAACTGGATCGCTTCCGGTAAGCCTTTCATGGTCGGTGCCAGCAGATGCTTGAGTTTAAGCTCAAGCTCCTGCTGCGACTCCACCCCACGGCGTGCCAGAATTTCCGCAATAAAAGACGGCACGTCCTGAAAGGATTCAGGGCGTGTTAGTAATGGTCGCTGCTTGATTTCAAGTTTAGGCATTATGGCATCAATCGCTGTAGTTTCCACGCCCCATCGATTTTTTCATAACTCAGGCGGTCATGTAAACGGTTCGGACGGCCCTGCCAGAATTCATAATAATCTGGCTGCAAACGATAGCCGCCCCAGAATCCCGGCTTATCCAGCTCTTCCTTATTAGCAACCTGCTGATGCAGATCCCAGAAGCGTTGCTGTAATTCTTCACGACTCGCAACCACACCACTTTGCGGGGTACTGATATGTGCAGCGATCTGACTTTCACGCGGACGTTTATGATAATAGTCAGTTGATTCTTCTTCCGAAATTTTAACTACCTTTCCGCTAATCCGGATCTGACGTTCCTGTTCCTGCCAGTAAAACAGCAATTCTGCATAGGGATTTTCGGCCAGATCCAGACCTTTCTGACTGTCATAATTGGTATAGAAATCATAACCCGCTTCAGTGGCACCACGTAGCAACACTGTGCGTACATGCGGACGACCCTGTGCATTTGCGGTTGCCAATGACATGGCATAGGGTTCATGCAGCTGTGCAGCAAGTGCATGGTTAAACCACTGCAAAAACTGCATATGCGGGTTGGGATTGACCTGATCTTCGTGTAGCTCGCCTTTTTGATAGTTCAGACGCAGTTCGCTTAGATCCTTAATCAGATCGCTCATTTACTCTTCCCCCATTTAAGCGGCGTTGGCACGTACCGCATCAGCCAATGAATTTGCCAGTGTGGTCACCTCTGCAAGATCCTCACCCTCAACCATGACACGGATCACCGGTTCAGTCCCTGATTTACGGATCAGTAAACGGCCACGGCCTTTGAGCTGCTCTTCAGCTTTGTTAAATTCTGCGGTCAAAGCAGGCACTGAGTACGGGTCAAACATGGTATTCAGACGTACATTCACCAAGACATTTGGCAATAATTTAAAATCAGCCACTAACTCGTGCAGTGCTTTCTTCTGCTCGACCATCACGGTTAAGACTTGCAGCGCAGCAATAATCGCATCGCCTGTGGTGCTCTTGTCTAAAGTCAGGATATGGCCTGATGGCTCACCACCAATCGACCAGCCTTTTTCTTCCAGACCTTGCAGTACATAACGGTCACCGACTTTAGCACGTAGCAGCTCTACTCCGGCTTTTTCCAGCGCCAGTTCCAGCGCCATATTGCTCATCAAGGTACCGACGATACCCGCCGGCTTGTTTTTTGCCTGAGTCGCGAGGATATACAAAATATGATCGCCGGTAATTTGCTCACCGTTTTTATCGACCATGATCACACGGTCTGCATCACCATCGAAGGCTATGCCTAAATCAGCCCCATGCTCAACCACTGCTTTTTGCAGATTTTCTGGATGAGTCGAACCACAGTTCTCATTGATATTCAGACCAGTCGGTTCGTCATAGATGGAAATGACTTTTGCACCCAACTCACGGAAAACCGCAGGGCCAACGCTGTAAGCTGCACCATTGGCACAGTCAACAACAATGGTTAAATCATTCAGGTCTAAATGGTATGGGAAGGTTGATTTACAGAATTCGATATAACGGCCATTGGCATCTTTCACGCGGAAACTTTTACCCAAGTTCGCGTTATCTTCTATCACCAGTTCTTTTTCCAGCTCCTGGTTGATCTCATCCTGCAAAGCATCAGGCAGTTTTTTGCCTTCACTCGAGAAAAACTTAATCCCGTTATCAAAATATGGGTTATGTGACGCAGAAATGACAATGCCGAGGCTGGCATGCAAAGCACGGGTCAAATGGGCAATGGCCGGCGTTGGCAAAGGTCCAAGCAGATGCACATAAACACCTGCCGCATTGAGTCCTGCCTGTAGCGCAGATTCCAGAATATAACCCGATAAACGGGTATCTTTACCCAGTACCACCAATGGTTTGTTTTTTTTGCTATTTCGTTTTAATACTTTTCCTGCCGCAAAACCTAATTTCAGGGCAAATTCAGGTGTAATCGGTAACTCACCAAATTTTCCACGAATTCCATCGGTACCAAAATAACTCATGCTTTGTCTCACTTCTTAGCGGGTGATTTACATCATCCTTTTTCATTGTGCAACACTGTACACCAAAACAAAAAAGCCGTCATGAGGATGACGGCTTTTTTAGAGTAAACAATCAGCGAAAGTTAGCCCATACGGTAGTTTGGCGCTTCTTTAGTGATGGTTACATCATGCACGTGAGACTCAGACATACCGGCAGATGTGATTTTCACAAACTTGGCATTTTGACGCAGATCATCAATGGTTGTAGAACCGGTATAGCCCATAGAAGAACGCAGACCGCCCATCATCTGATGCACGATATTGCCCATTGGGCCTTTGTACGGTACGCGACCTTCAATACCTTCAGGAACCAGTTTTTCAGCACCGGCTTTAGAGTCCTGGAAGTAACGGTCAGCAGAACCAGTCGCACCAGCCATCGCACCCAAAGAACCCATACCACGGTAAGCCTTGTAGTAACGGCCCTGGAAGAATTCAACTTCGCCCGGTGCTTCTTCAGTACCCGCCATTAATGAACCTACCATGATGGTACTTGCACCAGCGCCAATCGCTTTGGCCATATCGCCAGAGAAACGGATACCACCATCAGCAATCAATGGAATCTGTTCTTTCAATGCACGTGCAACAGAATCAATTGCAGAGATTTGTGGCATACCAATACCAGCCACGATACGAGTCGTACAGATTGAGCCAGGACCGATCCCTACTTTCACTGCGTCCGCACCCGCATCAAGTAATGCAAGCGCAGCATCACCAGTGGCGATGTTACCGCCGATCACTTGAACTTGTGGGTAGTTCTGTTTCACCCAGCGTACACGCTCGATCACACCCGCAGAGTGACCATGTGCAGTGTCCACAACAATCACATCTACACCAGCATCAACCAGTGCTTCTACACGGCTTGGTGTTTCAGCGCCAGTACCGACTGCTGCACCTACACGTAGACGACCTAAATCATCTTTACAGCTATTTGGATAAAGTTCCGCTTTACGGAAATCAGTCACCGTGATCAAGCCTTTTAATTCGTTGTTTTCGCCAACAACGATCACTTTTTCAATACGGTTTTTTTGCAATAAGGCCTGAATGTTTTCTTTCGATTCGCCTTCACGCACAGTCACCAGACGGTCTTGACCTGTCATGATATTACTGACCGGCTGTTCCAGATTGGTTTCAAAGCGTGTATCACGGCCTGTCACGATACCCACCACTTTACCGTCTTTAACTACGGGCACACCGCTGATGTTATTCGCTTGAGTCACAGCGATCAGTTCACGTACTGTAGTTTCTGGGGTAACTGTGATCGGATCTTTCACCATACCGGCTTCAAATTTTTTCACACGGCGTACTTCTGCGGCCTGGGCAGCAATATCCATATTCTTGTGCAAAATACCGATACCGCCATTTTGTGCCATCGCAATTGCCATACGTGACTCAGTCACAGTATCCATAGCTGCTGAAACAAGTGGGATATTCAGGTTAATGCCGCGAGTCAGGCGTGTCTTTAGAGAGACATCTTTTGGGAGAACAGTAGAGTAGGCAGGGAGTAATAGGACATCATCGAAGGTTAACGCGTCTTGAACGATGGTCAACATAACAGTCTCACTGGTAATTTCCGTGCGCTATTATAAACAAATTTAGCTCTAAATTTCATTGCAATTGCAAAATTTATTTTGTCTAAATCTGGACTTAGATTTAATCCGAATATCTAAACCTGTAAATTTGACTATTCAATCAACAATTTAAATATGCCAGAGCAGTCATCATATTTATTCGGTTTACAAAATCCCCTACTAATTTTTTCTCCCATAAAAAGCAGAGTCCATACCCTGCTTTTTAAATCTTGAGTTTGGATTTAGCTCACCCGTTCGAAATTATCATCATTTTCGGCTTCATCCGGCTCAATCTGGATGAATGGAATCATATTGTGTGCCATCCGTGCCTTATTGCACTGGGCATCAGCAATCTGAACTTCTTTACAGGATGAGCTACGTAGTTCGTACATGCCACAACTCACCTGTTCGCCAATGCTACCTTCGAGCGCAATACAATGCGGATTTTTTTGATTGGTTCCCGCCATGCATGAATAGACGGAAGTGACAGGTTCAGTATAGTGCTCAGGCATGGGAATCCCCTCTGCCCAATAAAATGAAACCCTGAAATAGGCGCAACATGCGCCACAACTTAAACATGCATCTTGTGTAGGAACTTGAGACAACATTTCTTATAAATTCTCGTCATCAAAAACAATTTTTTGCAGGTGGAAAATATAAAAAATGTTGTTTTTCTACTCAAGAAAAAATTTAAAATTTTCTTGAACTATTCAGGACAAGTAAAAACAGTTTCATCCATTAAATCAGTGCCACATTCCAGTGTTTCAATCCAGTCCAGAAACTGGTTAATCTGTTCTTTACCCACAAATGGTGCTCCATGCTGCGGCACAATCATGTCGACATCCATGGTACGTACCATCTGCACCCATAAACGAATCACCTTGTTATTGCACATGTAGCGTTGGTGAAATCCCTTCATTTTCGGAATGTGCGCCGCAAAATTTTCCAGTGGCTTTGAAGCATCCTCAACCATTGACGCGCCCATATCACCAGAAAACAGGATCTTGGCAATCGGGTCATAAAACTGGAAATTACCGACTGAATGTAAAAAGTGTGCTGGAATGGCAATAATGCTGGATTGACCGAGTGGAATGATCTGACCATGATCCGGCAATTCAACCAGACGATCCAGCCAGTTACCTTTCATACGGTCACTCATAAAGGCTGAATTCAGATGCGGTAAGAAACGCGCCCAGAGCTTGGAAGCTACGACTTTGGCTTCGGTATAGACCAGCCAGCGCGGCATGGACGTAATAATGTCCGGATCCTGATGCGATGCCATCACATAATCCAGATTGCTTAACCGGGTATAGCGGTTCAGTTCCATGGTCAACGGTACATAGGTCAAATCACCACCTGGATCAAGTACTGCAGCACGCTCATTATCAATAATCAGGAATTGGTTTGCCTGTACACCTTCACCTTTTACCAAGCTGGTAAAACTGATGCATTTATGCGTTCCATCATCATAAAGTACTTGTGATGTAGTACGTTCAAAAGCCATGCCCATTCCCCAAAATTTTTATGTAAAAAATGTATATTCTATAGGTGAATAACATATATTTATTTAGAGAAACTTACAATAAAAATCAGATTAATATTATCTATAATATCAGTTAATTAAGCCACATTTTTAGGCAAAAAATCCCGAGCAATTAGCTCAGGATTTACAATATCTTTAACACTCAAAATAAATAGTGTTGTGCCAATGCTGCCAGACCAATTATTAAGAAAACCAAAGCGCCAATTTTATGAATGAGCGAAATTGGTAATTTTTCTGCCAATTTATTACCAATAAATACCGCTGGTGCATTTACCAACATAATACCGATCGTAGTACCCAAAGTGACCCAACCAATACTGTCAAAGCGCGCGGCTAAAGCGACTGTTGCAATTTGAGTTTTATCGCCGATTTCTGCCAAGAAAAACAACACAAATGTGGCACCGAATACCCCATATTTTTGCCATTTATTGATACTTTCTGATTCATCATCCAATTCATCGGGAATTAACATCCACACCGCCATCGCAATAAAACCAAGCGATACAATCCACAGCAAGACTGTTGGGCTAAGCACTGTGGTGATCCATTGACCTAAGACTGCGGAAACGCCATGGTTGACGACTGTCGCCAAAAAGATTGCGAAGAGAATTGGAACAGGTTTACGAAAACGTGCGGCAAGTAATAAAGCAAGCAGTTGCGTTTTATCGCCCATTTCAGATAAGGCAACAACAGCTAATGAGATCAGAAAAGCAGAAAGCATGATGTGTTTCTCTGGCCAGCAATTTACATACCTATGACTCACCCCTCCTGCCAGCCATATCTGCAGAGTGGTAAATCAAAGGTCTTGCCAACAAAAGAAAGCTTCGAGAAGCTCATTTGGTTCTTTGCTATGATGACCATGCCCTGTTGAGCAAATATGTTGACCATCACCCTTCTGCATTGCGCAAAAGGCGGCTACTCCCCAATGAAGTACGCCCATTATAGCCAACCGTGTTTATATTTACAAATTGTCATATAAAAAACCCTGCCGGAGCAGGGTTTTTATTTTTATACATTCATGAATCAGATCAAGAGTGTACGAATATCCTTTAATAGCTTGGTCAGCTTATTGGTAAAGCGTGCAGCATCTGCGCCATTAATTACCCGATGATCATAAGATAACGACAATGGCAGCATCAGACGTGGATCAAAGCTCTCACCATTCCATACCGGTTGCATAGTTGCTGGAGAAATACCCAGGATCGCCACTTGTGGCCAGTTCACCAACGGCGTAAATGCTGTACCACCAATTGAACCCAAGCTGGTAATGGTAAAATTCGCCCCTTGCAGATCTTTAGGTGACAATTTCTTGTCACGCGCTTTCTGGCTTAACTCACCCAGCTCAATAGCAATCTGCTTAATCGACTTCTGGTCCGGGTTACGTAATACAGGAACAGTCAGACCATCTGGTGTCGCAACCGCAATGCCCATATGGATCTCATTCCGTAGCAATACCGATTTACCGTCATCAGACAGGTGACCGGCAAACTCGCGCTCTTCTTTGAGAAGATAAGCCACAGCCTTGATAATGAAAGCCATAATGGTCAGGCCAATACCTTCTTTCTTGAAGTTGCCTTTCAACTCATTACGCCAAGCTTCCAGCTCAGTGATATCGGCTGCATCAAACTGGGTCACTTGTGGGATATAGTTATTTAGCGATAACTGCGGAATCGAAACCTGTTGCAGACGCGTCAAAGCTTTCTCTTCTACCCCACCAAAAGCACTGAAATCAGGCAGTTTTGGCAAGCCTGCAGGAGCTGCAGCTGCCGCAGGTGCAGCTGTTGTTTGCGGTGCAGTCAGACGATCTTTCACATACGCAAACAGGTCTTCTTTCATTAGACGCTCATGCGGGCCAGAAGCTTTCACTTCTGCCAATACCACACCCAGTTCACGAGCCAGTTTACGCACAGCAGGACCGGCATAAACTTTGGCATTGGCAGCATTCTGCTCTTTGCTAAGCTTGTCTGCACTATGCATTTCAGGCGTCACAGCAGCAGTGTCAGCTTTTGGCGCTGCGGCTGGTGCAGGCGTAGCTTTAGCTGCAGGTGCTTCTGATTTTTCCGCTGGAGCAGCAGGTGCTGCTTGTCCTTCAGCTTCAATCGTAATCAGTGCCACGCCTTCAGAAACATTCTGGCCCAGCTCAACATGAATCGCCTTAATCACTCCGGCAGTCGTGCTTGGCACTTCTACTGTCGCTTTATCTGACTCGACCACAATGATGCTCTGATCTTTTTCAACCGTATCACCGACCTGTACCAGAATTTCTGCTACAGCTGCCTTGTCTACACCCAAGTCAGGTACTTTTACTTCAATATCGCCTGCAGGGGATGCCGCCTGTTGTGGTGCTGTTTCAGTTTTGACTTCAGGTGTTGCTTGAGCTTTTGGCTTTTCTTCCGCTTGAGGCGCTGCTTGCTCAGCAGCTGGTGCCGAATCTGTAGTTTTCACTGTCAGAATCAGCACTCCTTCTTTGACTGAATCGCCCTCCTGAATATGAATCGCCTCTACAGTACCAGCAACTGTACTTGGTACTTCAACTGTCGCTTTATCAGATTCAACCACGACCAGGCTTTGATCAACTTCAACTTCATCGCCAACCTGAACCAGAATTTCACCCACCAGGGCCTTTTCTACACCAATATCCGGCAATTTCACTTCTACAGTAGATGTAGAAGTCGATTGAGAGGACTGTTCATTTTGACTAGAGGCTTTGGGCTGATGTGTCGCCACTTCCTGCAGGATTTCCTCATCAGGCAATTCAGTTGGGGTATTTTCCGAAGTTTTGTCAGCAGCATCAGCTTCCTGACTTTCTACCGTACCGGCATCATCTTCAGCCTGCAGTTCGATCAGGACAATACCTTCAGATACTTCATCACCCTGATTGATCAGGATGCTTTTAACTACACCTGCTGAAGTGCTTGGCACTTCAACAGAGGCTTTATCTGATTCCAGCAGCACAATACTTTCATCTACAGCGATGGTGTCACCCACCTTCACCAGGATTTCTGCCACAGTTGCCTTATCTACACCAATATCTGGAGTCGTAATTTGCATGATTAGTTCTCCTCTTTGTAGTCAGCAACTGGATGCAATTCAGGAGTCGCCTGAGGTGCCCAAGCCACCGGACGATCAGTATCTAACTCAAAGCTAGAGATCGCGTCTTTCACTAAACGTGCATCGACTTCACCTTCATCTGCCAGTTTTTTCAGGGTTGCCACGACAATATGCGCAGCATCGACACCAAAGTAGCTACGCAGATTGCCACGTGTATCTGAACGGCCATAACCATCGGTACCCAAGGCTACGAACGGACGACTGTCTGGAAGATAGGCACGAATCTGTTCACTATAGGCGCGCATGTGATCGGTGGCCGATACCACAATACCGTCCTTGTCACGTAACTGCTGAGATACCCATGGCTCTTTCGCTTCTTCAGCCAATGGATGCAGGCGGTTATATTCTTCACATGCCATACCATCGCGAGCCAGTTCGTTAAAGCTGGTCACGCTCCAGACATTGGCATGAATCTGATATTCCTCACGCAGGATTTTTGCGGCCTTGATGACTTCACGCAGAATAACGCCTGAACCCATCAACTGAACCGTCGCCTTTTCGTCTTCTTCCAGCAGATACATACCACGCTTGATGCCTTCTTCTGCATCTTGTGGCATTGGTGGATGTTCATAGTTTTCGTTCATCAGAGTCAGGTAATAGAACACACGCTCCTGATTCACATACATACGTTGCAGACCATCATGCACGATTACGCCAAGCTCATAGCCAAAGCACGGGTCATAAGAGACACAGTTTGGAATGGTGTTGGCCAGAATATGCGAATGACCATCCTGATGCTGCAAGCCCTCACCATTTAAGGTAGTACGGCCAGCGGTTGCACCTAGCAAGAAACCTTGCGCCTGTGCATCACCTGCTGCCCAAGCAATATCGCCGATACGCTGGAAGCCGAACATTGAGTAGTACATGTACATCGGGATCATTGGCAAGTTATTGGTTGAATAACTGGTCGCCAAGGCTGCCCATGCACTCATTGCACCGGCTTCGTTAATCCCTTCCTGTAACATATGACCGTCTTTGGCTTCACGGTAATGCATCAACTGTTCCTGATCTTCAGGGGTATATTGTTGACCATGCGCTGCATAGATCCCCAATTGACGGAACATCCCTTCCAGACCAAAGGTACGTGCTTCATCCGGAACAATCGGGACCACACGGTCCTTGATTGCTTTCTCTTTTAATAAGGCAGAGATTAAGCGGACCATGACCATGGTGGTGGACTGTTCTTTACCGTTTGAACCTTTAAGCACAGCATCAAAAACAGAGAGCTCAGGAATCGGTAAAGATTCGCTTTCTTTGCGACGTGCTGGCAGATAACCACCCAGTGCCTCACGGCGTGCCTTCATATATTTAATTTCAGGCGAGTTTTCGCTTGGGCGGTAGAATGGAATTTCTTCCAGTTGTTCATCAGTAAAAGGCAAGTTGAAACGATTACGTACGTATTTCAATGATTCTAGCTGCATTTTCTTGATTTGGTGCGTCTTGTTCACCGCTTCAATTTCATCAGACAGACCATAACCTTTTACGGTTTTCGCCAGAATCACCGTTGGCTGACCTTTGGCCTTGGTCGCTTCTGCATAGGCAGCAAAGACTTTGTATGGATCATGACCACCACGGTTCAGATTATCGATATCTTCATCGCTCAGGTCTTTGACCAAAGCTTCTGCTTCTGGATATTTACCAAAGAAATGTGCGCGTGCGTAGGCACCACCTTTCACCTGATAGCGCTGGTAATCACCATCCACTGCTTCTTCCATAATCGCTTTGAGTGCACCAGATTTGTCTTTATCCAGTAGCGGATCCCAGTGACGACCCCAGACAACTTTAATCACGCGCCAGCCAGCACCACGGAATAATGACTCAAGTTCCTGAATGATCTTGCCATTACCACGTACCGGACCATCCAGACGCTGCAAGTTACAGTTCACCACCCAGATCAGGTTGTCCAGCTTCTCACGACCCGCCAGTGAGATCGCACCCAAGCTTTCCGGCTCATCCATTTCGCCATCGCCCAGGTACGCCCAGACTTTACGGTCTTCTTCCTTAATCAGGCCACGGTTCATCAGGTACTTTTGAATATGAGCCTGATAGATCGACATGATTGGACCGAGACCCATCGATACCGTCGGGAACTGCCAATAGTCTGCCATCAAGTAAGGATGAGGATAAGAAGGCAGGCCTTTACCGCCGACTTCACGACGGAAATTATTGAGATGCTCTTCAGTTAAGCGGCCTTCTAAAAATGAGCGGGCATAAATCCCCGGTGCACAGTGACCTTGATAGTAAATCAGGTCGCCACCGAAGCTGTCGTTATTGGCACGGAAGAAATGGTTAAAACCCACATCATATAAAGTGGCAGATGAAGCAAAACTGGCCAAGTGACCACCTAAGTCATCACCGGTTTTATTTGCGCGAAGCACCATTGCCAAAGCATTCCAGCGGATCAGCGCGCGAATACGGCGCTCCATATCCTGGTCGCCCGGCATCGCAGGTTGTTCTTCTACAGAAATAGTGTTTAAGTAGGGAGTATTTAAACGCTGAATAGGAACATGTTTGGCAATTGCGCGTTGATAAAGTTTTTCAAGTAAAAAGGCGGCGCGCTCGGTTCCCATGTGCTGCAAAACGGAGTCAAAAGCGTCTTGCCATTCTTGGGTTTCTTGAGCGTCGGTATCTCCATAAAACGCCATAATCTACAGTTCCTGAAAGCCAAATTGATCACTTATATGTATCATATTTACGGCTTATGCAGGTATGGCTCTGGCTGAATGCGGTTCTGGAGTACTATTTATTATCTAAATATCCATTGACACTTTATTACACAAAGTAACAAAAAGAAGTCAATGATGGCGATTTTTTATACGACAGTTATAATTCTCGGTGATAATATAATATCTAAAAGCAATTAGACCGAACTCCTTCTCTACTCCCTGGAAGAAATGTTCAGCCTAATTGCCTTAAAAGCGGTTTGATTGATATTTTATGAGTATCAAGTATCAGACGCATTAAAGTATTTCAGTTATTTTGAGCAAAGCTACGTTTAAGGTAACATTGCTAAATAAGTTGAAGGATTTTTACGTTGACCGTCTTTTACTACTTCATAGTGTAGATGAGGACCTGTACAACGACCTGTACAACCTACATTCGCAATATGATCACCGGCTTGCACCTGATCTCCCACACGTGCAATCAAGCGTGAAGCATGGGCATAACGAGTAAGGTATCCATTACCATGGTTAATTTCGACATACTGACCATAACCTGTACCCCAACCCGATTTGGTTACGATACCAGGACCAGTTGCGTAGATCGGTGTACCGCTTGCAGCAGCCAGATCCAGGCCTGAGTGATTTTCAGCACGGCCACCCATGGTACGACCACCGAAACTTGAGCTGACACGTTTCATGTCTGGTAATGGATGAGCCACTAGCCATGAATAAGGGTTATTTGAAGATGCAACTTTGCTGGATGAAGAATTGCCATATTTTTGGGCAATGGTCTGATTATTCAGTTCAACCGGTTTTTCACGTAGCTGAACATTTAATTTGGTTTGTGCGGGAATATCAATATCTTCAGGATGGGTATAAGAACCCTGCGATAAAGTACGTGTTAACTGCTCAAGACGGTCAGGTGTAGCATCTTGTTGATTCAGATCCACTAAATCTGCAAAAGCTACTGAAGCAGCTGAAACCGAAATAGAAAATGCCAATAGGATACGTCGCATAGGCATATGCATAAAAAACCTCTCTAAACTGCTAATCGAGTTTCTTGAAGATCTCTTCCTTGATATCCACTTTAAGAAGCGCATAAGATTAAGACATAAACATGTAGGAATTATGTATGTCGGAACCTGTCAACGTTTTTCAAAAAACAAGAAAACAGATAAAAACAGGAAACTTTTCGTTTCTCTCATCACAAGTTTCTGCATGGCAGAAGCTTACGAAACTCGTACAACCGCTATTGCCTCAACCCGAACAATGGCAAGTTGCCTGCTATCAAAATGGTGTGTTAACGATTACCGGTGAAAACCAAGCCATGATTTCTCAATTGGCCTATCTTCAAAAGCAATACATCTCACAACTCTCTCAAATAAACGAATTAAAAGATCTCACTAAAATCCAAGTTTGCTTAAGGAATCCATCCCCTGTTCAACCGGTTCCAGAAAAATCTGAAAGAGCCTTGAGTCCAGAAACACAGGAATTACTCCGCGGTGCTGCTGACTTTATAAGCGACCCTAAGCTTAGCCAAGCTTTACTACGTTTGGCAAGCAATAAAAAGTAACATTGCAATGAGATGTAATAAATTCCAATGTTGTTTTTATGTGACAGGTATCACATTAGATGCGGCTAAGTTATAACGCAAAGACACAAAGACAAGGACTTATGTCACAGTTACATAACTAATTGGACATTGAGTTACGTCATCAAATGTTACAATTTCATAGCTGCTTGGGTCACTTTTCACGTTACGCAATAGTTGGTTATTCAAAGCATGCCCTGATTTGTAGCCATCAAATTTGGCAATAATCTGGTGGCCTAGCAGGTATAAATCACCTACTGCATCCAGAATCTTGTGACGTACAAACTCATCCGAGAAACGCAAACCTTCTTCATTGACCACGCCGGTTTCATCTACACCGATCGCATTTTCCAAGCTTGCACCCAAAGCCAGATTATTGGCTTTCAAGTAGTCAAGGTCTTTCATAAAGCCAAATGTACGCGCTTCACTGACTTCATAAACAAAGGTTTCTGTAGAAAAATCGATGCTGGCAGACTGATGCTCTTTTTTGAAGGCAGGATGATCAAAATCAATAGTGAAATTTAGCTGAAAGCCGTCATGTGGGCTAAAAATTGCCCGTTTATCATCGATCAGGGCTTCAACAGGTTTAATAATTTTAATAAATTTCTTTGGTGCATCTAGTTCTTGCAAGCCGCCCTGCATGAGCAGATAAATGAAAGGTCCGGCACTGCCATCCATAATGGGAACTTCTGAAGCTGACACTTCAATAATCAGGTTATCAATACCTAATCCCGCAATGGCGCTCATCACATGCTCGATCGTACCGACTTTGGCATTTGACTGAACCAGATTTGAACACATGAAGGCTTCCTGGATCAATAGGGCATCCGCAGGAATATCGACAGGTGGCGCCAGATCAATACGACGAAACACAATGCCCCCATCGGCGTGGTGTGGCACAAAGTTAATCATAACCTTCTGCCCACTATGAAGACCGATTCCGCTCGCTTTCACGATACGTTGCAGGGTACGTTGTTTCAACATGCTTTTTATCATCTGTTCACCAATAAAACCGCTATACGTTAGCATATTTGGCCATTGATAAAAAACAAAAGGTGGCTCTGAAGCCACCTTTTCTGTGCAATCATAGTAAACACATGCTGTTACATATTACTTACGCTGTTGATTTTTAAGGTAATCTTGGATGCTCATTGGTGTTGGGCGTGGGCTAGAAACTGAAGCTGCAGGATTAGCTGCTGCACCTGCTTCATTTTGCTGACGCTGAATTGCCGGTACATCATCATCTTCAACTACTGCCGGAGATGATGATGGACGTGCTGCCTGTACATTCGCGCGTTTAGTTGGCTCAACCGAATCTGCAGCATGGCGAGTCAAACCAGTCGCAATCACCGTTACACTAATTTCATCACGAGCATCCGGATCAAATACTGTACCGTAGAAGACCTGACCTTCGTCCAGATCCACGATCTGGTTTACAACATCAGTAATTTCTTCAATTTCACCGAAGGTTACGTCATCACCGCCAGTCACGTTAATCAGAATACCTTTAGCATTCATGATGGTGACATTATCCAATAATGGGCTGCGAATCGCCTGCTCTGCTGCCTGACGTGCACGGTTTTCACCACGCCCCAAGCCTACACCCATCATGGCATAACCACGCGTACTCATTGCAGTTTTCAGATCGGCGAAGTCAAGGTTAATGTGACCAGGACGTACCACCAGATCAAAGATACTACGTACTGCATTCAACAGTACATCATCCGCTTTTTTATACGCATCCTTCATTGAAATATCACGAAAGACTTTCAATAGACGCTGGTTTGGAATGATGATCAGAGAATCTACGTGCTGTTCTAGCGCTTCAATCCCCTTCTCGGCAGATTGCAAACGGCGTTTACCTTCAAAGTTGAATGGCGTAGTCACGACACCAACAGTCAGGATGCCCATTTCTTTGGCAATTTCAGCAACGACTGGCGCAGCACCGGTACCTGTACCGCCACCCATACCGGCAGTAACGAATACCATATCGGTACCTTCAAGCTGCTGGCGGATCAGTTCACGGCTTTCTTCTGCTGCCGCTTGACCGACCTGTGGATTTGCTCCAGCACCCAGACCACGTGTACTTTGCTCGCCCAGCTGAATTTTAAATTCGGCTTCCATGCGATCCAGTGCCTGTTTGTCTGTATTGGCACAGACGAACTTTACGCCCTGGATATCGGACTGCAACATATGCTGTACAGCATTACCACCCGCACCACCTACACCAAATACAGTGAAACGGGCTTGACCATTGCTATCGCTATGATCTTCTTCGAAAAATTCAAATGAGGCCATGACCTATAAAATTCCTAATTCATAATTGGCAGTCACTAAGCCCGTATACTGCCTTAATCTTGATAAAAATTGTTTTTAAGAATGCTGCTCAAGCAGGCACTTGTCAAGTACAAGCCCGATTAACTACAACTTCCCAACAATATTCACAATAAAAATCGCTTAAAAGATCGCTTTTAACGTTTCGTTAAAACCTGACCATGCCCGTTTAATGCGCTGTGTAACTGATAACTTATCCCCGTCTTCAGTTTCAACGAGGGTTTCCTGGGTATCACTCTGGCTAAACATCAGCAAACCAGCCACTGTTGCGTACTGGGAACGACGTAAAGCTGCTTGGTGCTGTTCATCCGCATAGACCTGTACCGGCGGATTGCCCAGATGCGCGGACACACCCAAGGTACGACGTACAAAGCTGACCATACCTTCAATCTGACTGGCATCACCAGTCAGCACCACACCATGATAAAGGCCCTGCATTGCGCCATGGTTCACCAGTTCATCACGCACCAGACCCATGATTTCTTCATAACGTGCCATGATAATTTCAGTCAGTTCAATCCGGCTGATAGTTTGTGGTCCATCAATGCCCTGGAACTGAATCATATGCTCTGGTTTAACCACTTTCAGATCAACACAGCCATAGAGCAATTTCAGACGTTCTGCTTCTTCTGTGGTCGTCTGTAAAACCGCTGCAATATCACGGGTGACATGTTCACCACCACGCTGGATGGTATGGGTTAGCGCCAGACGGCCATCCAGATAAACAGCGACATTGGTGGTTCCCGCACCGATATCCACCAGACACACGCCATATTCTTTTTCATCTTTGAGCAGGCTGGCTTCAGCGGTAGCCAGACAGGACACCACCATTTTCTCCACACCAATATTGGCCCCTTTTAAAGCGCGGTCAATATTCTGCATGGTGCTGATCGGTAACATCATCAAATGATAATGCCCGGTCATGCTATGTGCCGACATACGGATCGGGTTGAGTACCCATTCCGGTGCATCATCCAGCTCGAAGCCCAAAGGCACCGCACTGACCAGATAATGATCTGAGGTGACATGACTGGCTTTGGCCAGCTCAAGTGCCCGCACCACTTCACTGGTCGTAATTGAATGTTCACTATTATCAATGGTAGTACTACCCGAGGCATAAAAGCTTTTTAATTCAGCACTTGGGATCGAAATCCACGCAGAATGCACACGACATTCAGCCATATCTTCCGCTTCTTGTACGGCGTTTTTAATGGCGGTAATGACTTTATCGAGACTGACAATTTTTCCTTTATTCATGCCTCGGTTACGAGCGGTCGCCATCCCAATCACTTGGATATTGTCTGGCGCGTGTACCTTACCAATCAAAACTGAAACTTTGTGTGTCCCAATGTCAATCGCCACAACCGAGGGAACAGCTTCACTCATTATTAACTACTACCATTACGTGTTTGTTAGATTTATGGCTTTATAAGGCCTCTAGTTTTTAAAGCCGGTCATTATGGCTTTACTGTTACATTATTCTCAACGCCCGTGTCATTAATGGTTACAATAAATTGACCATTTACAATTTTAGGCGGAATTGAATTTTTCCATTGAATCGCCAATCCATTACGATAACGCAGGTCAATCGCTGAAATTTTTGACCATACCGGTTTTAGGTCGCTATAGGACAGATGACTCAAACGTTGCAATTTGCTCATGGTCTGGTCTTTATCGACAATCACACGCAAACCTGAATCAAACTGCATAAACCATGTCATTCGTTCAGTTAAATATAATTCTTTTAAACGAATACCTTGTGGTAAAAATAACTGGTTGATTTCATTATAACGTCGCATCATGGTATTTGCATGAGTAGAGGGTCCATGCAGCAACGGTAAAGCTGAATAATCTTTAGGACTGACTTCAGTGAAAATAATGCCACTATCACTCAGCAGTCGTCCTGTACCCCATCGGGCAATAGCATGATGCGGCATTACCCGGACATGAATCTTGTCTGGCCAGGCACGAGATACCACCACACGGTCCACCCAAGACAATTCCAGTGCGCGGTCACGAATCGATTCCAGGTCCGAAGTGAAATAGTTTTCAGTCACAATCGGTGATACGTACTGTATGACCTGGCGCTCTTCAGCTGCTGAACGCGTTCCTGCCACTTTCAACTCTGCTACCTGAGCATCAGTCATCACCTTGTACAGGCCAAAAATCCCAAAAGCCAGCACCACCAGCGCGACACACAACAAGGCCCAACCACCCAGGTTGGTCAGTTTCTCTTTGCGTGTCGGCGGCTTGTCGTGAATTGAGGTAATCGCAGCACGTTTACGGCGCATGGTTGCTGGGAGTTGAGCCATAACTTAGTATGCCGCACCGTTTAATGTTTGTTCCAGAATCGCTACACAGAGCGTATCAAAACTATAGCCAATTGCTGCAGCCGCTTTTGGTACCAGAGAGTGACTGGTCATACCCGGAACTGTATTCACTTCCAGTAACCAGAACTTGCCCTGCTCATCCTGCATTGCATCAATACGGCCCCAACCACTTGCACCCACTGCCTGGAAAGCATGTAGGGCCAAGGCTTGCAATTCTTTCTCTTCAGATTCGCTCAAGCCACATGGAATGCCATATTCCACATCATTACGCTGATATTTAGCTTCATAGTCATAGAAAGCCACATCTTCTGGCGGTTGCAGACGAATGACAGGTAAAGCCTGACCATTCAGAATCACAATGGTAAATTCACGGCCTGTGATCCATTTCTCTGCCATAACCACGGCATCATGTTCAGTCGCTTTGGCAATCGCATCGGCAAAGTCTTCTACTTTTTCAACTTTACTCATGCCAATACTTGAGCCTTCGTGTACAGGCTTAATGATCAGCGGCAAATCTAGAGCAGATACAATTTCTTGAGCATTCGAGTTTTTGGTCACGATCCGGTATGGCGCAGTAGGTAATTCTGAACCCTGCCAAACCTGTTTGGTTTTGACTTTATCCATACCAATGGCAGAACCCTGTACGCCTGTACCGGTATATGGAATATTCAACCATTCCAGCGCGCCCTGAATCTGGCCGTCTTCACCGCCACGGCCATGCAATACCACAAACGCACGATCATAATTTACCAGCTCGGTAACACTACGCTCTTGTGGATCAAACGCTTCTGCATTGATCCCAGAACGCACTAATGCCTCAAGTACGGCGGTTCCACTATCTAGCGAAACCTCACGCTCTGCAGATTTACCACCCAGCAATACGGCAACTTTTCCGAATTTTGAAGCATTTGACACGTTTATATCCTTAAACTTTTTGAATCTGTTCAATTAGTCATAACATGACTATTTTACTTTACATATAAATGATTTTGAGCAAGTTCGATTGAGATTGCTCCAACATTACCTGCGCCTTGGGTTAATAACAAGTCATTTGCTTGCAATACCTTTTTCATCACCTGGCTCAGGTTCCCCTCGACCGGATCAATCAGAATTGGTTCAACTTCCCCACGTAAACGAATACTACGAGCCAATGCACGGCTATCTGCACCTACAATTGGCTTTTCCCCTGCCGGATACACTTCAAGTAAGAGCAGTTGATCGACTTGTGAAAGCACTTCTACGAAGTCATCAAAACAGTCACGGGTACGGCTAAAACGGTGCGGCTGGAACATCATCACCAGACGGCGATCTGGATGGCTGGCACGAGCGGCTTTAATAGTGGCTTCTACTTCTTTTGGATGGTGACCATAGTCATCGACCAGTTTCACATCACCGCCTTCAAGCTCGAATTGGCCTTGTACCTGGAAACGACGACCTACACCACTAAAGCCTTCCAGTGCGCGGCAAATAGCTGCATCGGATACGCCTTCATCTGTCGCAATACCAATTGCAGCCAAGGCATTGAGTACATTGTGCAGACCCGGTTGATTTACAGTAACACGTAGCGGCTCACGATCTTTACGTAATACGGTAAAGTGGCTGCGCATACCTTCTTGTACAACATCGACAGCACGAATGTCATTGTCTTCATTAAAACCATAAGTCAGTAATGGACGACCAATACGCGGCATGATTTCACGGATATTGGCATCATCACCACACACAACCGCCAAACCATAGAATGGCAGTTTTTGCAGGAACTGGATAAAGGTGTCTTTCAAGACATCGAAGCTACCCCCATAAGTATCCATATGGTCAGCATCAATATTGGTTACCACGGCAGCCATTGGTTCTAGATACAGGAATGATGCATCTGACTCATCGGCTTCTGCCACGATATAACGGCTCGCACCCAAAGCGGCATTCACACCAGTACGGTTCAGCAAGCCGCCGATCACATAAGTTGGATCCAGATTTTCTTCTGCTAACATACAAGTGATCAGACTGGTGGTTGTGGTTTTACCGTGAGTGCCTGCAACCGCGATTCCGTGACGGTAGCGCATCAGCTCACCCAGCATTTCTGCACGGCGGACTACCGGTGTACGGGTTTCAAGGGCTGCCTTGATTTCCGGGTTTTCCTTATCAATCGCGGTAGATACCACGATGACATTGGCACCTTTGATGTTGCTGGCTGCATGGCCGATATAGACCTTGATACCATTTTCTTCTAATTGAGCCGTAGTTTTAGAGGCTTTGATGTCTGAACCAGAAACTTTATACCCCTGGTTTTTCAGTACTTCTGCAATCCCACACATCCCTGCACCACCAATCCCTACAAAATGGATATGCTTGATCCGGCGCATTTCCGGGACTTTAATTAATTTCTTTGCTTGGTCTGCTGGGGTTACTGGAGACATAATTTACTCGGATTACAATTCTTGAATTAAACGGACCACATGCTGGGTCGCATCGGGTTGAGCCTGACGGCGTGCTTTTACCGCCATTTCCATCAATACCTGACGGTCAAGCATCGGCTCTAATAAGGTTTTTAAACTGTCTGGCGTCAAGGTGGGCTGTGGGCAGATTTTGGCTGCCTGCTGATTGGCCAGGAATTTGGCATTCGCAGTCTGATGGTCATCAACCGCACTTGGTAGCGGTACAAAAATTGCAGCTACGCCAGCAGTTGCAATTTCAGTAACCGTTAGTGCACCGGCACGGCAAATGACCAGATCGGCATCGCTATAAGCTTGAGCCATATCTTCAATAAAAGGCTGAACTTCAACCTGCAAGGAGGCTGGTTTGTCTGCATAACGTGCGCGCGTTGCTTCAGCATGATTTTGACCACACTGGTGATAAACATTTAACGGCACATTCAACTGTTTCAAGGCTTCCGGCACACGTTCATTTAAGGCTTGTGCCCCAAGTGAACCACCAACAATCAGAATTCGTAACGGCTGGCCAGCTTTTTCCCGCTCCTGATAACGCCAGGACGGATTTAAAATTTCTGTAATTTCTTTACGTACCGGATTCCCAGTGGTCACCACTTTATTTTGTGCCGGAAAAGTATCAGGAAAAGCCTGACATACTATTTTAGCGACCCGTGACAACTGGGTATTGGTAAAACCCGCGACTGCATTCTGCTCGTGAATAATCACAGGAATACCCAAGATCCGCGCTGCCAGACCACCCGGTCCTGCCACATAACCGCCAAAGCCTGCAACAGCTTCGACTTTGAGCTGTTTCATATGCTTCATGGCACTAAGAGTGGCTTTTAGAATTTTAAAGGGGGCCAAGGCTTTACGCACAAAACCATTGCCACGCACACCTTGAATATCGATTTGATAAATTGGAATATTATGGTTTTTTAATAATCGGTTTTCCATGCCTGCTGGTGTTGCCAACCAGGACACTTCGATTCCTTGTTGTTGTAAATCTTTTGCAACGGCTAACGCTGGAAACACATGTCCACCCGTACCTGCGGCCATCATCATGACATGTTTAGGCTGTTTTTGCTGAGCGTCGGTCACGGTCTAATTCTTCAATTTTAAAAATGAAACAGGAGGTCTAATTTAAGTCATCAATTGTAATCACAAACGCTTGCCCTTGAAAGTTTATTTACCTTATTTCAACAAGCGTTTCATTGTTTTTTTCATACTAATTTGAAGTTTAAACTAGTTTTATTATAAGGTCTGCATTTTTCCTTAGACTTAAGTGAAATATCAGCATAATTTTTGAATATTTTTCATTTGATCTTTTTTTAGCTATCCCCTAAATCTATATATTTTTCACTATTTACTGTCCGTTTTTCCATTTAATTCATCCTATTAACTTATGCCTAAATCATATAAATCTGAATAAAATTTTATGTTATCCCTATATCTAAATAAATTTTTTCAAATTGATCTGCATATTCCTTAAATGGATTCAAGCATTATAGATGTCAAAAATATCAATTCGTGACTTATGGATTATTTTAGCCGGTTATCTGGCGGCCATGCATGTCGGTAAACTGTCTGCTGTTATTCCCATTCTGCAACAGGATTTAGGCTTAAGTTTTACACAAACCGGGTTTTCTCTATCTTTAGTGCAAGGGGCTGGGATGCTGTTTGCCCTTTGTATTGGTGCTTTTTCGGAAAAAGTGAGTTTAAAGCGCTGCCTGATTCTGGCGTTAATCATTTTAGGACTGAGCAGTATCGCTGGCCTCTGGATTCAGCATGCCACAGCCTTATATTTCTTCCGCTTTACCGAAAGTATCGGATTTTTAACTATTTCCTTGTGTGCGCTGCAATTGTAAAACGGATCAGCCAGCCTGAAACACTGAATTTTAAAATGGGACTCTGGAGTTCCTATATGGGCGTGGGTGTCAGTCTGGCTGTTTTTATTATTCCTGTTTTACTCGAATACCTGAACTGGCAAAATATTTGGGCCATTCTCGGCAGTCTATGCTTGATTATTGCAGGCATCATTAAACGATATCTACAAATAGATTCAGCAGCATGTGCACCCAACAGGACGACTCAACCAGCACCATCAAATACTTCATTCTGGCAGATTATCATTGGTGGAATCATCCCGACCACTGTTTTTGCTATTACTTTGCAGCATGCCCCACGCGCCAATGCCGTAGCAGCCAGTATGGGTCTGGTTTTACAGCTTTCAGCCTGTGCTCAATTTTTTGGGCCGCCTTTGAGCGCAGCACTGGTTTCGACCACACAGAATTGGGCTTATATCGCGGCAGTTACCGCCAGCCTCTCCATATTAGGAATCTTAATGACCTTGTTTTTATTCAAGCGTTATGCCCAATAAAAAAGAGCCTCGGATGAGGATCTTTTTTATTATTGAAAGCTTAGGCTTGATCCAGACCGGCTTCCAGTACATCAAACAGATCATCTGCAATGGAGGTACCAAACTGGGTATCAATTTCACGGATACAGGTTGGACTGGTGACGTTAATCTCAGTGACATAATTACCAATCACATCCAGACCAACAAATACCAAGCCTTTTTCTCTGAGATAAGGACCCACTTGCGCTGCAATGGCTCTATCATTCTCAGTTAATGGACGCGCTTGACCTAAGCCACCTGCTGCCAGATTGCCACGCACTTCACCATTTTGCGGAATACGGGCCAGACAATATGGCACTGGTTCGCCATTGATCATCAGAATACGCTTATCCCCTTCTACAATTTCAGGAATATAACGCTGTGCCATAATCGGCTGGTTACCATTGTTGGTCAGAACTTCAATGGTTGAGCCGATATTAATACCATCCTGATAGATACGGAAAATTCCGGTGCCGCCCATACCATCCAATGGTTTTACAATCACATCAACATGTTCTTTTAAAAATTCACGGATCAGGCTTTGTTGCGACGTTACCAAAGTCGGAACTTGCAGATGCGGGAACTGAGTAGCAAACAGCTTTTCATTGCAGTCGCGCAGGCTTTGCGGTTTGTTGATAATCCATGCCCCTTCACGTTCTGCCTGTTCCAGAATATAAGTGGTATAAACAAAATTCATATCGAATGGCGGATCTTTACGCATCAGCACCACGTCATAAGCCGCAATCGACTCTTTTTTCTTTTCACCCAGTTCGTAGTAATGGTTATAGTCTTCAAATACCTGCAAAGGCGAGATCAGACCAAAGGCCTTACCTTGGTCGATATATAAATCTTGCTGTAATGCATAACCGAGTTCATGTCCACGGCGTGCAGCTGCCCATAACATGGCCATGGTTGAATCTTTTTTCAGGTTTACATTTTCGATGGGATCCATCACAACAAGTACGCGCATGTCTGTGTGCTCTTTCTTAAAAATACATTAGCAAGGAGTATAGCCTGTGCAGTTTCTTTTGTTTATGGTGATTTTGCATGACTAATTTTGTATAAATGCTTAAATACTTTAATCAACAAGAGCATTTATCATGCAGCAGGCAATTGTCGGCTTTCATCTGGATGAAGAAAATCATTGGGTCGCTGAACTGGCCTGTGGTCATGGTCAGCATGTGCGGCATGATCCACCTTGGCAAAACCGTCCTTGGGTCATGACCGAACAAGGCCGTAAAGAAAAACTGGGCGTCTTATTGGACTGCAAAAAATGTGAAATACACGAAGATTAATATCTTCTAAATCAAATCAGTATATATACTCACCCTGAGTATTTTATCTTGATATAAAATTGATTAAAAACCTGAATAAAAAATAATAATACCTTGTTTGCAAATGCATCTAATTTTATAATTTAACGATTATTTTTCGAAATCATGGTTCCCAGCATAATAATAAAGGTACTGACCCCACCAATCAGTAAACTCATCAGGGCAATTTCCAAGGTGATTTTATGATGCCAGCTCTGATCGGGAGTCCAAGGCAAATGCAAATTTTCCCCAAAGATAAAGTTAATAGTACATATAATCAGAAAACCAATTGTTGTAGAGATTAGTAAAGTCACCACTAGGTTTTTCCACATCTTGTAGCCCACTAGCATGACAATAATGGCTAAACCTACCACCATTATAATCGATACAAATAAAACACTGTTCCAGTAATCCATTCCTAGCACTCTTATTTTAAATTAATTAAAATTATGAAATTCTTATAATTAATTACTTAATGTTTATTTTAATATAGACGGATTACAATTTTTAAACAATGATCATAACTATCTTATTCATTTTATTTGTAAAGAGACTTTATGAGGTTTAATTCATGCTTTAATGAGTTCCTTTTAAAAATATTGTTCTTTTTTGATAGAAAAATTTTGATCAAGATTTATATATTGAGAAGAATATTTAGATAGAATTTAATTTTGAAGAAGATAATATAACTTATCGAATTTAAAGTTTATCTAGATCAAAATTTCTATCTTATTATTTCTTTCAAATACAGTCGCCTGAACAGAATTTTTCTTCCCATAAAAAGTAAAGCCTTAGATTACTAAGACTTTACTTTTTATCTGGTGAATCAGGTCTTAGATTCCGTATTTCACACGATAAGCTTCCATCTTCGCCAATGCATCATTATCGCCTTTTGCATCTAGGTAATTCATTAAATCTTTCATGGTAATCAGTGCATGTACTGGGATTTCTAGTTCTTTTTGCACTTCCTGAATGGCGGATAATTCACCTTGGCCTTTTTCCTGACGGTCAAGAGCAACCAGTACACCTGCAATTTGTGCACCAGCATTTTTCAGGATAGTGACCACTTCACGAATCGCAGTACCAGCTGTGATCACATCATCAATGATCCAGACTTTTTTCCCTTCCACTGAAGCACCTACCAGCACACCACCTTCACCGTGATCTTTGGCTTCTTTACGGTTAAAGCCCCACGGCACGCTCACGCCATGATTTTGAGACAGTGCCACTGCTGTAGCTGCTACAAAAGGAATGCCTTTGTATGCTGGTCCAAAAATCACTTCAACATTGTCACATCCAGTTAATTTTGCAGCATAGCCAGAAGCCAGTAATGACAAGGCTTCACCGTCATTGAGCAAGCCAGCATTAAAAAAATAAGGACTCACACGTCCTGATTTTAAAGTAAACTCACCAAATTTAAGCACACCACGTGATAATGCGAGTTCGATAAAAGCTTGCGGGTTAAACTGAGCTAGCGTTGACATGAGGTGCTCCTAAATCCATTAATTAAGGGTAAGACTTGCGCATGATACCAAAGAGTAGCTATCCAGGTGATCAAAAAATTCTTCGTGTCGTTTCAATTAATGTCAACGGTTTACGTTCCTCTGTCAGCAAGGGCTTGCTAGAGTGGATCGAACAGTCTGATGCCGATGTGATCTGCATGCAGGAAAGCCGGATTACCCATGCGCAGTGGACTGACAAATTCAAGCCTGAAGGCTGGTATACTCACCTGTTCCCTGCCGAGCGTCCAGGTTATGCCGGTACAGCGATTTACAGCCGTCTGCCTTTTGTTTCGATTACCGATGGGCTGGGTTTTGAACTAGCTGATTCTCAAGGCCGTTTTATCTCGGCAGAATTTGACTTGGGTCTGGAAAAAACAGCGCATATCTGTTCCCTGTATTTACCTTCAGGTTCTTCGGGCGATGAAGCGCAGGCACGTAAAGATCACTTTCTGGAAGAGTATAAAAAGATCCTGAAACAATGGCGCGATGAAGACAAATCCATCATTGTCTGTGGTGATTACAACATCGTGCATAAACGTATCGATATTAAAAACTGGTCCGGTAACCAGAAAGCATCGGGCTGCTTACCGCATGAACGTGCGTGGCTTGATCATATCTATGATGAACTGGGTTATGTCGATACGTTCCGTGAAGTCCGCAAAGAAGCCGAATTATACTCCTGGTGGTCAAACCGTGGACAAGCACGTGCCAAGAACGTCGGTTGGCGGATTGATTATCAGGCCTGCTCTCCAGACTGGAAAGAGCGCACTTTGAATGCTTGGGTCTATAAAGAACAATGGTTTAGCGACCATGCTCCCGTGATTATCGACTACAAATTATAAAGCCTCATCATTTAATTTAGTGAACAGTTGTTCACTCAATTAAAGCTTATCTCTTACATGACATGACGTATTTTTTGGGTTTATCTCAATGTAATAACATAGCATTATAGCGCTACGGCACAAGGACATGTCAGGACGACAACATAAGGACAGGACGCCGTAGGACGAAAATAAAACAGACTATAGATTTAGCTTGTTTTGCATGGATGTGACATTGGACGTTGGATTGAGACCCGCATGATCAGGATGATTAAATGCGGGTTTTCTATTTCTATCATTCCCAAATTTTTATTTTTCTTATTATTTAGATTGTTCTTTTTCTTGCTGCTCATATTAAAGCTGCTTGATGTCATTTTGATGACATGACTTTTCTGCTATTTAAAATTTTTTCCTTTTTTTCATTTGCTTTTGCATGGTCTGCTGCTGCCAATTTGGTTAAGCTAGTTCATGATTTAAATTTTTTAGATGGCAGCTATGTTAAAAATTTACGGAATTAAAAATTGTAGTTCGATGAAGAAAGCTTTTGATTTACTTAATGAATTGGGACTGGCCTACGAATTTCATGATTATAAAAAACAGGGCATCGATGCTGAAACTATCAAAACCTGGCTGGATGCCTTGGGTCAGGATGTAGTCCTGAATAAGAAAGGCACCACCTGGCGTAAACTTACTACTGAAGAGCAGGAAAATGCGCTTGCCAATGAAAATAATCTGATTACCACTTTAACTACTCATACCAGCTTAATCAAACGTCCAGTATTACAGACCGCAACTGGTTTTATCGCTGGTTTTGACGAAGCCGCTTATCGGGAGTTAAAAAACTAATCGTTCGATAAATGGGAAGAATAAAAAAAGCCTGACAGAGGTCAGGCTTTTTTTATGGTAGTTTTTAGAGAACGGTTCTGATCCATTATTTGGCACGAATCCAGGTCTGGTTACGACCTAAAGCAGACACGCCGATATAACCGCGTAGCTCAAGCTTCTTGCCACCATCTGTCAGGTTGCCTTTCAATTTGTAAGTTTTACCAGATTTTGGATCTAGGATCGAACCACTGTCATAGCTGGTTCCGCCTGTATTTTTCAGGCCTTTCACAATCGTCAAACCTTTCAGCGATTTATTGTGATACGGACCTTCACATTTTGTACAAGCATTTTCTTCACCCGGTGTTAATACCGATTGGATGCTTGCAGATAATGTCCCATTTTTTTGCTCAGTAAATTTTACTATAGCCTTTGGTTGTTTGGTTTCGTCGTCAATCGTTTTCCAAACGGTACCATTTAAAGGATCTGCAGCATTGGCCAGCGCAGATAAGCCGAGTAGTCCTAACATTAGCGTAATTTTTTTCATTTTTCTTCATTTCCCTAGTCTGAGATAGACCGATGTAGTATTAAAAAGTCACAACATTTTTGCAATTTTTACCTGTGACTATTTAGTGTAACCTTGTAAACATTGTTGGTAAATAATCAACATAATCAATAAAAGCAGAAAAAGATGGAAAGAAGATGAAGATGAGCCCCGTGACGAAACAATTAATTACAGAAAGTCTTTTAAAAGCGACCATCCGCGCGCCTAGTCGGTTCAATCTTCCTCCAAGCTCCTTACGGGTCGCACTGGAGCAGATGTGCAAGATTTTTCCGCAAGATAAGTCCGTACAAATCCGTTCGCTCCGGCTGGCAGGTGTACATGCCGAGGAAATCAAACCACAGCAGGAATCCAGCCAGCTGATTTTCCATATTCATGGTGGTGCTTTTTATCTCGGTTCCTTAAATACCCATCGTGCCTTTATGACCCAGATTGCCGCTCGCACCCAGATGCAGGTACTGCATATTGATTATCCTCTGGCTCCTGAATCTGCTTATCCTGAACCTTTGGAGGCCCTATTTGATGTCTATAATCTGTTATTAGATCAGGGCATTCAGGCTAAGGATATTATTCTGTCCGGAGATTCGTGTGGTGCTAATCTGGCGTTGGCATTGGCACTCAAATTACAGCAGGAAGGCCTGCCCCAAGTGAGTGGGCTAATTCTACTTTCCCCTTTCCTTGATCTGACCCTGACCAGTGAATCACTACGCTATAATCAGAAACATGATGCTCTGCTGTCGATTGAAACCCTGAAAACCGGGATTGAGTATTATGTACCGAGTGCAATGGATCGTGGCGATCCAGAGATTTCCCCATTTTTTGCCGATCTCAGTGGTTTGCCGCCGATACATGTACAGGTGGGATCTAAAGAGATTCTGCTGGATGATGCCACACGCTTCAAGGAAAAAGCGGAACAGGCGGGTGTCGAGGTTGAATTCAAGTTATATACCGGCATGTGGCATAATTTTCAGATGTTTAGTGCCTGGTTTGAAGAGGCTCGACAAGCGCTGGCGGATCTCTCAGAGTTTGCTCATCGTCTAGATCGAGACTAGAAATTTAGAAGAAGCCATAAAAAAGGTCAGCAATTACTGACCTTTTTTGTTCATTAATTTTCTATCGCTTTTTAGATCTGGCTTACCTGCGCCATCGCCGTTTCAATTGCCTGCTGTTTCGCAGCATCGCCCATATTGACGCCTTCAGCACGAATCACGTGCACATCAGTTACGCCAGTAAAGTTAAATACAGTTTTCAGGAAAGCTTCCTGGAAATCGACTGGGCTTTGTTCGCCATAAACACCACCACGGCTACTGGCAATATAGACTTTCTTTTCACCTGCCAGACCCACTGGGCCATTTTCTGTATATTTAAAAGTACGCCCTGCCACACTAATGCGGTCAATCCAGGCTTTTAAGGTAGAAGGTAGGCCGAAGTTATACATAGCGGCCCCAACTACCACGATATCCGCCTGTAAGTACTGCTGTAAAATCTGTTCACCTAAAGCCGCCTGCTCAAGATTCTGACCCATCAAAATTTCAGCAGTTAAATGTGGAATCGGCTGTGCAGCCAAATCCAGATATTCGAGCTCAACTGCTTCACCATGTTTCTGTTGAAGCTGTCCCACAATAGCTTGAGTCAACTGACGGGAAATAGAGGCATCACCTAAAATACTGGAATCGATCTGTAAAATTTTCATTGCTTAATTTGGTCCGTTCATTGTTCGGGAATAGACATAGCTTAATAAATTTTAAATAATGAAATAATGGGTTTAAATAAAACACTTCATTGCGTATTTAGAACAATAAATTCCCAACTTAATTTTTCTCCTTTTTTTTAATTTTTGATAAATATTGCTGATTATCAATGAATTAATTTTATGTTGTATTTCTGTAAATAATTAAAGCAATATTTTTTTTCTATCTTTTAAAAACTTAGCAATAACAATAAAGGTCAGACCTGTTGTATGAAGCGAATGTCAGCAGTATTACAAAAATTCCAGAATCATCGACTCAAGAAATATCTGATCGAAGATGAAGTAGTGATGAGCTGGGGGATTTTGAAAAAGTGTATCCTGATGCTGGCACTTGGCTGTGGCATACATATAAGCTGGCTAAGTTGGGATCTGTTTGTCCTGTCACATCCACAATACTGGCAGCATGTCCATATTGACGTTGTTCGTTCCCAGGTTCACATGAATGGCCTGTTTTTACTGGCGCTGGTTCTTTTGATTTATCCCTGTTATAAATTTCAGGGTAATGCGCTAATAGAACGATATTTTCCCTATCTGGCAGTGGGTATCTTTGTGGTTTCCCTGTGTCGGGATGCGTATATCGTAGGCATGATTAGTCCGGAGCCACAATTGCCTATGTCTGCCTGATGACGGTAGGACTGGTCCTGTTTCACCGGAGACTGATCTATAGCATGCTGATTCCGGCCTCACTGTTTCTGGTGACTTGTGCCTATTTAAGCTTTAACCAACAACTGCCTTATTCACCACTCTTTAATATTCAGGACCAGTTTTTCCATAATAGCTTCTGGCTATTATCAATGCTGTATTTTATCCTGCCGATTCTTGCTTTCTGCATGATTTTATTTGATATTTTACTCAGTCAATGGCGCTATCGTGAACAGCTGATTAACCATCTCAGCCAGATTGATCCCTTGACCAACTTGTTTAATCGCCGCAGCATTAATTAGTGTCTGGATCAGTTAAATAGTACTGCGACTTTTAACTATGCCCTGGTGCTGCTGCTGGATCTGGATCATTTTAAAAAGATCAATGACTACTATGGACATCACAAGGGCGATGAAACACTGGTACAAGTCAGTGCGGTACTGAACCAGCAATTACGTGAAAGTGATGTCGTCGGAAGGTTCGGTGGTGAAGAATTTATTCTGGTCCTGAATAATTCCAGCCTGGAAAAAGCTCAGCAGGTTGCAGAGCGTTGCCGAAGCGCGATCCGGCAACTACAGATTTTTAGTGATGAAGGACAGTTAATTCCGGTGACTGCCAGCTTTGGTATTGCTATTTCAAAACCAAAATTACGCCCGCAGCAACTCCTGAGCCAGGCCGATCAGGCCCTTTATCAGGCCAAAGCCGGTGGACGGAATCAGGTGAAATCTTATCTTGAACCTCTAAAAGTTCAACCGGCCTGATATTTTCGGCTTTATTCACTTTAAAGCATGTATCAGAAAAGTTTTAAAGTGAATGTTAGAGCTGTTCTAAACGCTGTAGCTGTGCCAATAACTCTGCTCCACTAAATGCACCTGTCAAACGTAAGCTGCGAATTTCCTGCTGCTGAGTATCGAGAAATAAATAAGTCGGTGGTCCCAGAATTTCCCATCGGTTAAGTAAAGTCTGATGGGTAGCATCATACTGACTAAGATCAAGCTTGATCAGAAAATAAGGGGCTAAGGCCTGCTGAACAGCAGCTGCCTTTAATACTTTATGTTCAATCGGCTGACAGGCCACACACCAATCAGCATAGACATCAATAATGACCTTCTGCCCTTTCGGTACTGTAGCCAGTAACTGTTCAAATTCAGTAGCTGTTTTTGCTATATGCCAACTCGCCTGTTGTTGGGCAGTTTCAACAAAAAAGCGCTGACTATGCTGATACTGACTATATGTAATATAAGGCACGGCGATAGCCAAACAGATGATATAAAGCCAGCGCAGTCCGGTATTTTTCCAGAATAATCGTGCCAGAACATAGGCAACAAAGCTTAAGCCCAGCCCTAGCGACAGCCACTGCAATGCAGCTTCTGAAATCAACGGACGGATAAAATACAAGGCCAGAGCCAGCATGATGAAAGCAAAAAGCACTTTCACCTGATTCATCCAGTGCCCGGCTCGGGGTAGAATGCGTGCCCCCATAATACTGGCCAGCAGCAACGGGGTACCCATACCGAAACCTAAAGTAAATAGGAGCACTGCGCCTTGCCATTGGTTCTGGGTCTGGGAAATAAATAATAATGCACCGGCTAATGGTGCCGTCATACAAGGCCCGACCAGCAAGGCAGAAACAGATCCCATGACCGCAGCGCTGACCAGAGTTCCCCCTTGCTGCATCGCCTGAACCCGGTCCAGACGCTGTGTCAGACGCTGTGGCATTTTAATTTCAAACAGGCCAAACAGGTTGAGGGCAAATACCACAAATAGTGCACTAAATGCCATCAGGGTGGCAGGTTGCTGTAACCAGCGCTGAAAGTTGAGTCCGGCTGAAGACGCGATCAAGCCCAGTACCGCATAGACTGTGGCCATACTGCTTACAAAGCTTAGGGCAATCATCCAAGCCTTGATGCCTTTGCTATCACGAACAATCAGTGAAGTCAGAATTGGCAGCATCGGCAAAGAGCATGGCGTAAATGCCAGCAAAATGCCCAAGCCAAAAAACAATAGTAATCCATAAGCTAGCGAACTTTCAGCGAGACGTGCAGACCATTGCTGATCTTGTGCCGAGTCGCTGCTGGATCGTGTAGAAATGACTTCGACGATTTTGCTGTCTGTATTTCCTGATTCTAGATCATCAGCAGAATTTGCCATAATCCGGTTGTGTTGCGAGGAAGAGCTGCTTAGATCTAGTAACCTTTTATTACCCGAGCTAGTAGATTCAGATTGCACCAGACCGGATAAGTCAGTCTTGAATTCAATGGTTTGAGGAGGATAACAAAGCCTGTCTTTGGCACAGCCTTGCCAGCTGACCTGATAAGTTTGACCCGCCTGTGTCGGAATCTGAACTTTTAATTGCTGATAATAAACCTGGGTATGACCATAGTTTTCATCATATAGATCTTCAGCGGGTGGTAATTGCAAGGTCATCGGCTGACTTCCCTGCTTTAGCTCTACCTTATGCTGATAAAGATAATAGTTTTGCGGAATTTCCCAGCTAAGTTCAGCCTGTTGCTGAGTGACTGAACTGATACTCAGAGGGAAAGCCTGCTCAGGCGAAAGCAAAGGTGCTTCTGCCTGAGCAATATTGCTAAGCAACACTGTGCCCAATAAGACTGGAGAAAATACTTTTCTCCCGATCTTAAATCGTAGTACTTTGGTCATATCGAAATAAGAGCAGCTTAGAATAGGAACGATACGCCCAAGCCTGAGAAGTAACCTTTATTCTGACCTTCCAGATCCACCCCGACACTGGCATCAAGCTGTACCTGATCATTCAATACATACATAACGCCAGTGCCTAGCGCATATTCATTATCCTGACTTTCGGCTTTGCGATAAATCAGTTCTGAATAACCTGACCAGCGATCAGCAATCTGATAGCCTAAAGTCGGAATCGCAGTAATCGCCCAGTTGCTATCCTGCCATTCATAACGCATGGTCAGTGCAGTATTCACCAAATCATTATATTGATAAGCAACTGCTGAGCTCAGGCTGTAAATATCTTCTTCATTGCTAAAATTAGCATTACCTGTGGCAATAATGGCTTCAGCCATCAGCGCCATACTGAGTTTTTCATCATCCAGATCAATGGCTTTTTTCAGGCCAATACTGACATCGCCTAGACCGTCATCCTCTTCAGTCTGGCCATTGAACTTGGTTTGTGACCAAGCCGGACCGGCCCAGCCTAAACGTAATTCCAGATCATCAGTCAAACCGGTACGCAACAAGACGTCGGCATTTAAAGTGGTTTTTTTCAGCTTGCTTCCATCCGCAGTCGCTTCGCTATAGGAGAAACTCGGTAAACCCTGTTCCCAAGCTAACTGACCCACTGGAACTGTACTGGTGCCCAGACCTTCACCTGGTCGGTCAAACTCTACCGCTGCACAAAGCTGTGCACTCACACCCATCAGTGCCATCAAACCCAATATTCTTAAAGTTGTCTTCATCTTGCTGGAGCTCTTTCTTAAAATTTAATGTAATTCCTTGGTCATTTTTGCGCCATGACTACGCAATAATTCTAGGGTCTGTTTTTCTTCTTCCAGTGCTTCTGCCCAGTTAATTTCATCAAAATCACAATCAAAGAATAAATCACTAATCGATGACAGGATGGTTAAACCTTCTTCATCCTTGCTGTTTGGATTGACTTTTTCTTCTAATAGGCGCTGCACTGCAGGTACACAGGCTGCACTGGCCGCATCCCAAAGCGGGCCATAAACCTCTTCAGCATCCCAGAGATGCAAATTGACTTTGGCCTGAATCAGCGCTTCCAGAATCTGTAAATGTACATCCAGACGTTGCTGTTTTTCTTCGGCAGTTAATGGACTACCCGCTTCATAAGCTTCGCACACTTCTTCCCACCATTTGAACAGACCATCCGACCAGATGGAAATGACTGGACCTTTTTCCAGATCAATAAAATTCGGGTTAAGTCCATCTGCCAAAAGCTGTTTGACCTGACCCAGATTAAGTTCTTCGAGTGCTTGCACAAAAAGCTGTTGTTGCGCAGTTAACATGATGGAGCTCACTTCAAATTCGTTTTTCACTATTATGCCGAATAAAGCAGGATTTGTTTTGTTCTCATTCGTTTATTTTATCTAAAATTGAAAAAAGCCCCGTAGGGCCTTTTTCATCTGCGAATTATTTATTGTTCTAGATCTGTACCTGTATCTTCTTCCGCAAGTTTTAGCGGAGTGCTACGTACGTTATCTTTTTTCTCAATCACATGTTCCAGACTGCGTTTTAAACGGTCAATAGCACCATGAATGGCAGTATCAATATTATGACCATGATGGTTCACGACAATTGGCTTCAAGCCGGCAGGACGTGCTTCGATCATGCAGCGAATATCGTCATCGCCTCCTTTGGCGGCATTTTCATCGCTAAGATGCACTGAGAAATGGGTAATACGCTCACTGTGGCGCTGGAATTCCTGATTTAATTCGGTACGAACGTAAGTAATTAGACGATCACTATTGCGAATGTTTTTATCGGTACGGAGTTCAATGTTCATAAAATACCATCCTCAAATCATTTTAACTTTTTAGTGCAGAATTTTTATCTTGGCACGTGTATAGCTTGCTGTTTTATATTGCATTTCACATCTTCAAATCGCTTTGGATAAAACCCTCCAGATTGAATGATGAACACATTTTTGAGTCTGCAGAACCGTGTTCCTATTACTTCGAATATCGGTCCTCTGTTGAAAATATGCAAGTGATATTTTGATTTTTTTAGCAAAAGGACAACCGATCGTGACAACTGCTTACCGGATCATGATTGACCTTCCAGATTTGGGACAATCGAAATACTATTCACATGACTTTCCCAAAATTAAAGCAGTCTTTGCCCTGTTCATAGAGGATCTATGTCTTTACTTTAACTAGCTTCAAAATTGAGTTTCTATTCTTAAAATTAATAGACCTCTTGCGAAAGTAAAAACCACCTCAATATAAATTTCATGAGATATCAGAAATTAAATCGTTTTTCAGATTCTGAATTCAAACGCTTGGTTGGCGTACCTCGATAAGTTTTTACTGAAATGGTCGATGTTTTAGAAAAAGCAGAATCACTTAAAAAGAAATCAGGTCGTCCTCATACTTTAGCTATAGAGGATCAGTTGTTATTAACGCTCAATTACTTACGCAACTACAGCACTCAACTAGAGTTGGCGGCATACTACCATATCGCTGAAAGTAATGTGAGTCGAACCATTAAAAAGGTTGAAGATGCTTTGATGAAATCGAGATGTTTTACTGCCAAAACGAAGTATTACCACAGCAGACGAACACTTTAACTGGGTCATTATTGATGCGACAGAATGTTCAATAGAACGCCCGAAAAAAAACCAGAATAAGTTCTACAGTGGTAAAAAGAAGAAACATACACTAAAAACCCAAGTGATTTATCATCCGCAGAGCAAACAAATCATAGGGATCGATGTATCAAATGGCAGTCAGCATGATATTAAACTGGCAAGAAAAACGGTTAAGAAGTTTAAACATTGTGAATATGTTCTGACGGATTCAGGGTACTATGGATTATAACAAGAGGGATTTAAGTTATTGATGCCAATCAAGAAAAAGAAGAAGTTACCTTTATTTGATGCTGAGAAAAAGTACAATAAAATGCTTGGAAAAAATACGAGTTGTGATCGAACACATCAATAGTCAATTGAAAACATTTAGAATATTAAGTGAACGCCATCAAAATAGACGGAAAAGATTCGGTTTACGCATTAACTTAATTGCTGCACTCGTAAACCGGATAAACTTGCAATAATGACTTTCGCAAGAGATCTAATTTAAATATAAAAACTTAACTTCATTTAAATATCCTATAAACCTTCTTCTCCCAATATCTCAAATTATCATCAGCTCAAGACGATGAAATATTTCTGTCAGCGATCAATTTTGACTTTATTTTTACTTATTAATCTGTATCCTTAAGCTGCTTTCTCGGGGGAGATATTTAAATGAAATTTACACAAATCGCGGCACTTTGTGCATTAGCTTCAACAGCAGCTTTCACTCAGGCAGCAGTTTGGCAAGATTTTAGTTTGTCAGCTTTATATGGTGAAAACTATAAAGCACCATTTGCAGCGGGTAATGAAAAAATTGATCAATCAACCATTACTGCTGAATATGCAGCTGGTTTAAAATATGGTGATATCTTCGCCTTTGCTGACCGTACCAATAATGACTTCGGTAATGAAACTTACTTCGAAGTTGCACCGCGTTTAAGTTTAGGTGCAGTCACTGGTCAAAAGCTTGAACTTGGCCCAATTAAAGACGTACTTATTGCCACCACTTGGGAGGGCAATAGCGGTGCGAGTGACTTTAATAACTACCTATACGGGATCGGTTTTGCACTTAATATTCCATATACTAGCTATGCAAATATTAACTTCTACAAAGCTGACAATGACCTGCAAAAAGATGATTATCAAATGACGATCACTTATGCAGTTCCATTTAAAATTGGTGGCGAAGAATTCCTGGCAGATGCTTTCCTGGACTGGTCAACCGCTGAAGGTCCTGATCACAAAAGCGAATTGAACTGGACTTCACAATACAAATGGAACGTTGGTAAGCATATCTCTCCTGAGACTAAACTTTACCTCGGTATTGAACATTCTATTTGGAATAACAAATTTGGTACTGACGTTGATCAACACGATGTCAGCGCATTGGTTAAATACCACTTCTAAGTTTTTAGAATGAATAAAGCAGGACTTCGGTTCTGCTTTTTTATTGCCTAAATTCAGGTTATGGTTAGATATTCTCTTTCTTTTTTGGCATCTGCTTATGAGCTTTATTATTCGTCCTGCTCAAATTCAAGATCTGGAACATCTACTCCCGATCTACAATGCTGAAATCTTGTACGGAACCTCAACCTGGAATAGCACGCCAAAGACAATTCAGGATTTTCAGAACATGCTAAGTGAATTAAGTGCTCAGCAATTTCCTTTATTGGTGGCTGAACATTCAGCATCCAAGCAAATTGCAGGTTATGCGGATTATTCTACTTTTCGGCCCATCCAGGGCTTTAAACACACTGTTGAACATTCTGTCTTTCTTCATGCAGATTTTATTGGGCAAGGTCTGGGCAAAGCCCTGATGCTCAAGCTGATTGAACATGCCCAGCAAAATGCAATCCATGTTATGGTCGGTGCCATTGACCATGAAAATCAGGCATCGATTGCCTTACATGAGAAATTAGGCTTTAAACAAACCGGTTATATGCCGGAAGTTGGACAGAAATTTGGACAATGGCGCGATCTGGTATTAATGCAACTCAACCTGAACTAAACCAAAATATTTTATTTTTTATGTAAAACTTAATATAAACAGGTCAATAATCTGTTAGAAAAATTGCGGATAGATAAAATTTTCTATTAAAACCAGAATAATGTCAGTTGAGTAAAATTATGAATAAATGGCTTATCTTTATCAGTATTCTCCCTCTGAGTAGTTTTAGTTTCGCCAATTCAGACTTTGAAACTGAACTCCGATCCGAATGTGCCAAGGTGAAAAGCTATGCCAACTCGGGAAGAAAATTTTATGATCAGAAACAGTATCAAAATGCGCTAGGACAATTTCAACAGCAAGCTTCCTGGTCTGCCTTTTGTGCAATGCATAGTGAAAATAGCGATGTATCTTTTTCCGAAAATGCCATTACCACTGCTTTTAATAATGTCGGCTTAAGCTATTTTAAATCAGGAAAGCCACAATGGGCACGGGCCTGGTTTTCAGTCTTTCCTCAGGCCAAAAGCAGTCAATTTAATTTAAAACAGCTTCCTCCCCCGCAAAAAACTCAAAACTTGGCTGGCATCTATATACAGCATGCTGGCTTTGGTCACTGGAATACCATTCAAGTCAAACGGATTAAAAATTCTTATCAGATTCATTTTAATGGGTTATATATGGGACTAAATAGCATGATTTATGGTCCAAATATAGGTGAATTTAAAACCACAATGCCTGTTAATAAAAATCAAACGGCCTATCGATCAGATGATTGCAAAATTAACCTCAATTTTGCTTTTGATCCTAAACAGGGGCAGCAGGTGATTTTAAAACAGGACAGTGGCAGTTCAGGTTGTGGCTTTGGACATAATGTCTATGCAGATGGACATTATTTAAAAGTTGAGTCCTAAATGGAGTTGTTAAAAAAGCCCGCGATTGCGGGCTTTTTAATAGGTATTAGCAGCAAATCAGTTTACACAACGATATCTGCCAGATTACCTTTCTGTTCCAACCAGTCTTTACGGTCACTGGCGCGTTTTTTTGCTAGCAGTTTATCCAGTAAACCTGAAGTCAGGTGCACATCATCCAGATCCAGTTGCACCAGACGACGAGTATTTGGATCTAAAGTCGTTTCGCGAAGCTGGCTGGCATTCATTTCACCTAAACCTTTGAATCGGGTGATTTGCGGGTTCTTGTTTTTACATTTTTTCAGGATGCCTTCCAGTTCATCTTCATCCAGCGCATAGTGCACATCTTTAGCATCATCGATACGGAATAAGGGTGGCATCGCCACAAACAGATGCCCTTCTTCGACCAGAATCGGGAAGTGTTTTACGAACAGTGCACATAACAAAGTCGCAATATGCAAGCCATCCGAGTCGGCATCGGCAAGAATACAGATCTTGCCATAACGCAGTTCAGACAGGTCATCTGAACCTGGATCGACGCCAATCGCGATTGCAATGTTATGAACTTCCTGAGAGGCCAGCACTTCATCCGAAGAGACTTCCCAGGTATTTAAAATTTTTCCGCGAATCGGCATAATCGCCTGGAAATTCTTGTCCCGTGCCTGCTTGGCTGAACCACCCGCAGAGTCCCCTTCCACAATAAACAGTTCAGACTGATCCAGATCATGTCCGACGCAATCTGACAATTTCCCAGGTAAAGTTGGACCAGCGACAATTTTCTTACGCTCAACTTTCTTGGCCGCTTTTAGACGGCGACCTGCTTTGGAAATCGCCATTTCTGCCAGTTGCATAGCGATGTCTGAATTCTGGTTCAGCCACAGTGCAAACGCATCTTTGGCAATATTCTGTACAATGCCTGAAGCTTCACGGCTGGATAAACGTTCCTTGGTCTGACCAGAGAATTGTGGCTCCTGGAATTTCAGTGACAGGATGTAGTTCACCCCGTCCCAGACATCTTCTGCAGACAGTTTCATATTCCGTGGCAACAGGCTACGCAGTTCGCAGAACTCACGCATGGCATCGGTCACGCCAGAACGTAAGCCATTCACGTGAGTACCACCTTGGGCGGTTGGAATCAGGTTGACGTAGGATTCCTGAATACTTTCTCCACCTTCCACATTCCAGCAGATGGCAAATTCTGCACTGGCACGCTCAGCGTCACCTGTCGCCACAAAAGCAGGAGCCGGAATGATTTCACGGTCTTCCAGCTCATCCATCAAATAGTCGACCAGACCATTTTCAAACTGCCAGGTGATCTTTTCATCATTGATCTGGTCGATATAGTTAATTTGCAGACCAGCAGCCAATACCGCTTTAGCTTTTAAGTTATGTTTTAGGGCTTTAAGCGCGAATTTTGGAGAATCGAAATATTTGGTTTCCGGCCAGAAATGAACAGTTGTCCCTGTGGCACGTTTCGGTGCCTTACCTTCTAACACTTCTAACGGTGCAGTCGGTTCACCATTTTCAAAGGCCATTTTATACAGGTTGCCGTGACGCTGAACTTCAACTTCTACGCGGCTAGAAAGCGCGTTGACGACCGAGATCCCCACCCCGTGCAGACCGCCAGAAAATTGATAATTATCGGTACTGAACTTACCACCGGCATGCAGTTTGGTCAGGATAATTTCAATCCCGCTCTGACCATATTCTGGGTGAATATCGACAGGCATACCACGGCCATTATCTTCAACTGATAATGAACCATCCTTATACACCGTGACCGTGACTTTATTGGCATGTCCCGCGAGTGCCTCATCGACCGCATTATCAATCACTTCCTGCGCCAAGTGGTTTGGACGAGAGGTATCGGTATACATGCCCGGACGACGACGCACCGGATCTAGACCAGATAAAACTTCAAGAGATTGAGCCGTATATTGAGACACGTTATTCGGTTTCCTTTTTTATGCAGTCGGATAAAAACTGTAAGAGCAGCGGAATTTTCTCCGCAAAATCATCCATGCCATGGCTGCCATTGGCCTCGGTCATTAGCAGTGCAGGTGGACGAGCTGAACTATAATAGCGATGTGCTTCACGATAATCCAAAACTTCATCGCCTTGTTGTAACAGCACTAATATTTTGTCTGCATCTTGCGCAGTTGGTAGTGCCATGGCTTCGAGCTGGCCAAGATCTGCGTCATTCAGGCACCAGTTCGGATGAACCTGCAGGGGCAATTCATCATCAAACAGTTCACGAAACAGTTGCCATGGTCGCATTGCCGGATTGATCAGTACAGCCGGCACATGCGCTTGAGCGACCAGATATGTCGCATAGAATCCCCCAAGACTACTGCCGACCAATGCCACCTGATCCATCGACTGGATCAATTTAGAAATCTTCTGAATTGCAGCCATCGGCGGCATGTTCAAATCGGGTAAATGCACCTGAATATCCGGGTACTTGGCACAGTATTGTTCCAATAACTGGCCTTTAATCGAGCTGCTACTACTCTTGAACCCATGCAGGTAAATGATATTCATCGGCAATAAATAAAAAACAAACAAAATGTCAAAATTTAATTTAAAAGTGTGAAATACACTTCATTTTATAACCGCTTAACTTAATTGCTTAAATTGTCTGACAAAAAAGCCTTTAATGTTATGCAATTCTCGCTATTTTAAGAGTATTCCGAATAAATTGAGAATCAAGAATACTGAAAAAAGAATTTATACCGTGAAGTGCTCAAAAAAGAAAGATGTCTACGGCTCATATAAAGGATAGGATCAAATGCCAAGTTTAACGCCATTGCATGAAACCTATTGTCGATGGGACCGAACTCCGCTTAGCCAGGCAGATGTCCTGGAAGGCCTGGCACAATTGGTCACCATGCGCTTTAGTGATGTAGTACAGGAGCTGATTAAATCGATTCAGCGTGAAATTTTAATGAGCGTATTCGGGCTGAGTGAAAAAAATTCCAAAACTTTCCAGAATATTCCTTATATCGTACGTCTGTATCAAATGTCTTATGACATGATCTTTCATTATGGCAATACCCTGATCGCGCCTGGACTGCGCCGCATTATTGAAAGATTTCCCAAATTACATAATAAACCCCTGACCCCGACCATGCATTTTATGGTCAGTGCCCTGAACGGGATTATTGGCGATTATCTGCTGAAATATCAGAATCCTCTCGCCTTGCCGATGCTTATTTACGATCATTATGGTTCTCTGCAACAAGGTGAGCTAACCGGACGCATTACCCTATTTGTGCATGGTCTGTGCATGAACCATCTGGACTGGTCAACTCGTAAATACCCGGGTATTGGGGAAAAATTGCTGGCTCAGCGCGACCATAACACCATGCTGTACCTGAACTATAATACCGGACGCCGCATTTCAGCCAATGGCCGCAGTCTGGCCAATACCTTGCAAGATCTGGTCAAACGTAATCCGGGAATTACCAGTATTGATCTGATCGGACACAGTATGGGCGGTCTGGTGTCACGCAGTGCCCTATTCTATGGCAAACAGAATGTCTATGACTGGATTCCGATGGTGGAAAATCTGGTCTGTCTAGGTTCACCGCATCATGGTGCGGTATTGGAACGTTTTGGTTTTAGCTTGCAGGAAAAAATTGGACATTTTCCTTTAGTGAAAATTGTGGGACATGTGGTGAATATTCGCAGTAACGGGATTCTGGACTTACGTCATGGCAGTGTTCGGGATGATGACTGGGAATATAATCCGGTACGGATTGGCTTTATGGACGATAACCGTAAACCTGCACCGATTCCTGCGCATATCAATGCCTATCTGGTGGCAGGTACGATCGAGTTTGAACACCATACCAACAAAACGCTTAATGTGATCGGCGATTATCTGGTCAGTGTCAAAAGTGCCTTGGGCGAACATTCCCATCCGCGTTTTGACCTGAAAGTACCTGATGCCCATAAGGCGATTTTCTATGGCCTAAATCATTTTGAAATTCAGTATCATCCACTGGTAGCTGAACAGATTGTGCGCTGGTTCTATCCAGGTGTGGAAGATGAAGCCTATACGCAAATTCATGAATATGTGACCGATCTGGACAGTATTGAAGGCATTGCCCTGACCTGATCGAAGGTAAAAAATTTGGTTCGCCTCTAAGAGAGTAATAAAAAAAGCCAGTCTGTAGACTGGCTTTTTTTGATTCAGATTTTGAAAATCAGTATTTATCTCTTAGACGTTTGACGGGCGCAGTCTGATATTTGCGGAATAATTGCCACAGGCTGATCAGCAATAAGATACTGAAGAACACCAATGACCAGACCGGTAAAGATTGCCCCAGGAACGTCCAGTCAATGGCAGCACATTCACCTGACCCATTCAGTACCTGCTGTAATACCGATTTCATCGGCAAAGTTTCCAGCCAGTAATCCAGACCTGGGCCACAGCTCGGCACTCGATCTGGGGGCAGATTCTGTAACCAGACATGCCGTGCAGCGACACCGACTGACCATAAGATACTGAGCGAGCCTAAGAAAGCATAACCACGCTTCATGGCATTGGATTTCGGATTATGCAGCAAAGCAATCAGGGAGATAATCCCCAGTCCGATTAATCCGATTCGTTGAAACACACACAATGGGCAAGGATTCAGCCCCTGTCCATGCTCAAGATACAAAGCAAATGCCATCCCGGCAACAGATGCCAAAAACAACACACCACTCACGAAGCGATAACCCCATTGCATGGTTAATCCTCTTATTTATTATCGATATTGGGCTAAATATTCAGTAAAACTGATCGTGTTATCTTGCTCGAGCTGCTGTTGTTGCTGCAATGACTTTTGTGACAATTCATTGAAATATTTAAGTGTTTCTTTGCTTAATCGATGTGATTCATAGAGATTGCTATGCTGATGGGCCAAATGCTGGCCAAATTGCCACATGCTGCTGTGACTACGGATATCTCCGACAATCAGGGCTGACAAGGTCGCATCAACTTCATCAACACGGATCTGCATGGCTTGCATAGCATTGTTATATAGATTAGTTTCATAAGCCTGATCGAGCAATTGAGCCAGTGGCTGCATACGTTGCAAATGCAGATTACACCAGTCTTCAATCATATAGCGCTGGCCATTTTCCATAATCGCAGCGTTATAGGCACGACCACGGTTGACCACTTCAGCCTGATTCTGGTCAATGATTTCCTGTTCGGCATCCAACAGCGCCGGGCTGTCTTGCAATAAGCAGTACAGTGCCACTACTTCCAGGAAGCCGGCAGTATCTTCATTGATCCCGATCGCGCTATACGGATTGACATCGACAGCACGCAGCTCGACATAGCCAATCCCGCGATTTTGCAAGGCTTGTGATGGAGTTTCGCCTTCTTGAGGTACCTGCTTTGGACGCACCAGACTGTAGTATTCATTTTCAATCTGTAGCACATGGTCATTGATCTGAATTGGCTGACCATTGGCATCATCCAGACCCAGACGGGTAAACTGTTTGTACGGTGTTTTAACCGCTTTTTGCAGACCTTCCAGATAATCCTGCAGATTATTGTAGTGAATACCCAGCTGTTTCTGTGCTGAATTCTGGTAGCCAAAACGTCCCATCCGTAATGCAGTCGAATAAGGCGTATATAAAGTACCGCGTACCAGCGGGAATAAATGGTGATCGCGTCCAGTCATAAAACACTGGCAAACTGCTGGACTGGCGCCGACCAGGAAAATCACCAACGGGGTTAAACGAATAAAGTTACGGATCAGCCCCATATAGCGATGGCTGCGATAATCCTGCAAGCTTAAAGCGCGCAGCTCTTCATCAGTTTCCTGTTCTTGTAGCGCTATAAAGAAATGATCCGGGAAAGACAGATTATAGTGAACCCCGGAAATGGTCTGCATACGGCGACCATAACGCACGCCTAAACCATGACGATACAGCGTTTTAAATAAGCCAATATTGGAGCTGCCATATTGCGCCAGCGGGATATTTTCATCCTTACTGTCGAGCATGCACGGCATAGACATCGGCCAGAGCTTTTCATCATTTTTCAGATGACGGTGTACAAAGGCATGAATGTCAGTCAGATAGTTGAGGGCTTCAGTAATACTCTCTTTCGGTGGAGTAATAAACTCCATCAAGGCTTCAGAATAATCGGTCGTAATATGCGGATGTGTCAGAGCTGAACCTAAGGCATGAGGATGCGGTTCCTGTGACAGGAAACCATTGCTTTGCATACGCAAGCTCTCACGCTCGATACCGCGCAGCATTCCTTTGATGAGCGACGAATCTACCCATTCCGGTAATACATCATGGGCAGTCGATTCAGGTTGACTCATTACAATCTCGCTTAATGGGGGGTAACTATTAAAATAGAATCATCGGTTTAGCTTAGTATACCGCGATTTCCAGACAGCACATGCTGCCCTGCCTAGTTTTCAAGCAAACCATTGATTTTTAGTTAGGCAAATTTTTAACACAAAGTTTCTCTATAAGACATGTGAAATTTGTGATTTTATTGACAAATAAATGCTAATAAATTGTAAACATTATGAATTATCAAGATATTTTAGATTTCTGGTTTAGTCCTGAGACTCAACCCAACTGGTTTGCCAAAAGTGACCAGTTCGACCAAAGTTTGAAGGAAAAATTTGGCGATATTCTGAAACAGGCGAGTAAGGCTGAACTATGGTCATGGCGTAAGAATGCTGACGGCCGGTTAGCAGAAATCCTTGTTCTGGACCAGTTTTCACGGAATATTTTTCGGGATACGCCGGGTGCTTTTGCCCAAGACAGTCTGGCTTTGGCACTGGCTCAGGAAGCCATCAGCCAGGATCTGGACAAGCAGCTGAGCCCGGATCAACGTTCCTTCCTTTATATGCCTTTCATGCATAGCGAATCTAAATTAATCCATGAATTTGCGCTAAAATTATTTCAGCGCCTCGGCAATCCAGAAAACCTCGAATATGAAATTAAGCATAAAATCATTATTGACCGTTTCGGACGCTACCCACATCGCAACCAGATTCTGGGTCGTGAATCCACCGAGGAAGAATTGAGTTTCCTGACCCAGCCAGATAGCAGCTTCTAAAGGTCTGTAATTCGCTGGATCATCCTATCAGGAGAACGAAGATGAAAAAAACTGTCATTGCCCTGACCCTTGCGACGGCAGCCCTGCTTTCTGGCTGTGCAACGACTCCGTCTAAGCCGCTGACCTTTGACCAGCTCGGCCAGTACAGCACCACCCCACTGAACGCCAACACCTACCGCATCAGTTTTCAGGCGCGACCTAATATGAGTTTCGGTACGGCCGAAGAAATCACCCTGCTGAAAGCCGCTCAAACTACGGTACAAAATGGCTTCCAGTTTTTCCAGGTATTGAACGATCCTAGTAACCGTACCCAGCAACCACCGCGTCAGGCAATTGTCTATCCGGCGCCTAGCATCTATCCATACGGCTATTATCGTCCTTATGGTTATTCCCGACGCTATCCGGGATTCTGGCCTGATCCATTCTATGATCAGCCCTATACTGTTACTTTAGATCCTGCTCAAGTGGCTTATACCATTGAGTGCTTTAAAGCCGGTCAGGAACCGAAAGATGCCTTTGATGCCCGCTTGATTTTACAATCACTTGGCGCTAAATATGGAGTAAGTCCATCCGGCCAAGTACTACAACCACAGCCGGCCACGCCTCAATAACAGGATGATTTATGCAGAAAGAGCAGCCGTCATCAAGCTTACAACGCAGTAAACGCTTCGCGACCATTGCACTGGTCGTTGCAGTACTGGCTTGGCTGGCGCTGATGATTACTGCCAAACTGCTGCCTGAATATGTCTGGCTGATTCATATCCTGATGCTCTCTGCTGAGGCGGGTGTGGTCGGTGGTCTGGCAGACTGGTATGCAATTACCGTACTGTTCCGTAATCCTTTTGGCCGGCTGCCGATTCCAAAATTTTTACGTGACCATACTGAAATTATTCCACGCAATAAAGCCCGGATTGCCGAATCTATGGGTCGTTTTGTGCAGGAAAATTTCCTTTCTCCGCAAATCGTGCAGCGCAGCCTGGCCAGTACCGATTTAAGTCTGGCTGCCGGCCGCTGGCTGGCCAATCCACAGAATAATGCTCAAGTCACACAAGTGATTCAGCAGACTGTACCTAAAGTATTTGAATTTGTCGGGCAGGAACAGATCGCCGGATTTATTCAGAGCAACAGTGTGCAATGGGTCAAAAATACCCAGATCAATACCTTGGCCAGCGAAATGTTACGCGCTGTTTTAAAAAATGATTTCCATCAGGATGTGCTGCAACGCGGCCTGGATGTGGTGCATGCCTGGATGACCTCACATCCCGAACAGACTCGTGAGCTGACCCGCACTTTATTCAAGGAAATAGGGGTCTGGAGACTGGCCAAAGGCGCCAGCTGGATCGGCATTGATGTGCAGCAGCGCAGTATCGATTCCGTGATTCAGCGGGTGGAAGCCATGTTGGCAGATCCCGACCATCCTTGGCGGCTTAAAATTGAAGAAACTGCTCAAGAACTGATGCAGCAATTGGCAGATTCTGAAAGTATGGCCAGCCAGCGACTTAATGAAACCAAAGATGCCCTGCTCGACAGTCCACAAGTGCTGAATTTTATCAGTGGTGCAGTGGTCATTTTATGCGATGCCATCAAGGCGGATTTGCAAAAGTCGGATTCAGGGATTGCAGAGAATCTGCGAGTTGCCATTCAGCAAGTCGGTGAGAATATTATTTCAAATACCTCAGTGCGTGAGTTACTGAATAAACGTCTCAGTGGTATCGCTGTAGACTTAAGTGACCAGTACAGTGAGAAAGTGATTCGTTTTATCAGTGAACGTATTCATGAATGGGATTCGACCGAGATGATCGACAAGATTGAAAACGAAGTCGGTGGTGACCTACATATGATCCGGGTCAATGGTGTCGTGGTCGGAGCCTGTATTGGTCTGATCCTTGGGATCATCCGCGCTGCAGTCGAGCATCTGATTTAATTGGTGTTTTAGCTAGAGATCCCATCTGTTAGCGAATGTTTTTTACCTTCTAAAACTTCTTTCTTAATTCTCATTGATAGAAAACAATTATTTGGGTGGCTGATTTCCTGACATATCGACCAGCAATCCGGCAAATTTGCGTACAAAAGGCAAAAGCGTTACCACAATTGGAAAAGCAATTGCCCAGGAAATCATCCAGTTATGAAACCAGAGCGCCATGAAGCCTTCAATCCAGCCCAGATTGCGCAGCATGTTGATCATGGAAATAATCCCACTCATCAGACAGGACAAGATAAAAGGCACAATGACCAAGGCCCATTTGGCTGGAAGTTTGGGAATATTGCCGATGATGGTCGGGTGCTGTTTTGAATCCATGCTGACTCTTTTTATTGTTTCAATCAGGCTAATATAGGCCATTTTGATTGCTGGATGATTCATTTTTTATAGCAAAGTTTGCAACTTATTTATTCTGCTCTTTCTCATGTGATCCTTCATTGATGACCGACCGATGGATAGAAACCATAGGCTGTTAATCGTATATTTTTTATTCCCCATAAATGGTTTTACCTAAAGAGTCGGAAATTTGCTATATTTGCTGTTTTTCTGCGATATCTATTTTCGACTGATTATGAATACGGCAATCCAAGCAGCTCTCGATCATGCAGTGCAAACTTTACAGGCACAAAACGTACTCCCCTCTGACTGGAACAATACAAGTAATTTGACGCGTACCAAAGACCGCAGCCACGGTGACTTTGCATCAAATATTGCCATGATCGCGTCTAAAGCTGCGGGTATGAAACCGCGTGATTTAGCAGAAAAAATCCTTGCTGCCCTGCCTGAAGTGGCGGATATCAGCAAGGCAGAAATTGCAGGCCCAGGCTTTATTAACTTCTTTTTAAATGCAGACCAGCGTTTTGCTGTGCTGGATCAGATTCAGGCTCAACAGGCAACGTATGGTCGTACCCAGGCCAATGCGGAAAAACGCGTTCAGGTTGAATTTGTTTCTGCGAACCCGACTTCTAGCCTGCATGTAGGTCATGGTCGTGGCGCTGCTTATGGTATGACTGTTGCAAATCTGCTTGAAGCGACAGGTGCCAAAGTTGACCGTGAATATTATGTCAATGACGCTGGCCGTCAGATGGATATTCTGGCGACTTCAACTTATTTACGTTATTTAGAGTTGACGGGTCAGGAACTGGTGTTCCCGAAAAATGCCTATCAAGGTGACTACGTCAAAGAAATCGCACAAAGCATTATTGATAAAGACGGCGATATCTATGTTCGCCCTGTTGCAGACGTTTATAAAGATGTCCCTGAAGACGTACAGTATGCTGCCGAATCGGATGCTGAAGGCAATAAAGTGGTTGTTTCAGGTGATAAAGAAAAACACATTGATGGCCTGATCTTTAACTCACAAATTTTATTAAATGAAGGTTACCGCGTCTTCCATCAGGCTGCGTTAAAAGCCATTCTTGATGATATTAAAGATGACCTCGGTGAATTCGGGGTGACTTTCAATCAATGGTTCAGTGAAGCGACTTTAACTGAAAAAATTGATGAAGCGCTACAAACTCTAGATCAGCGTGGCTTCCTGTATGAAAAAGATGGCAACATCTGGTTCAAGTCAACTGAATTTGGTGATGAAAAAGACCGCGTGGTTAAACGCCGTAATGGTCAAACCACTTATTTCGCCTCTGATATTGCGTATCACCTAAACAAATTACAACGTGGCTATACCGATATTATAGATATCTGGGGTTCAGACCACCACGGTTATATCGCACGTGTAAAAGCCGCGATTGATGCTCTGGGCTATGACTCGAAAAAACTGACTGTACTTCTGGTTCAGTTTGTCAGCCTGTGGCGTGGTGGCGAGATGGTACAGATGTCCTCTCGTTCAGGCCAGTTCGTGACTTTACGTGACCTGCGCAAAGAGGTCGGGAATGATGCAGCGCGTTTCTACTATGTCATGCGTAAATCTGAACAGCACATTGACTTCGACCTTGATCTTGCCGTATCTCAAAGCAAGGACAATGCCGTGTATTACATCCAGTATGCGCATGCGCGGATCTGCCGTATGTTAGAAAAGGCAGCCTCTACAGGTGTGAACTTTGATGCAGCCACTGCACGTGGTCTGGCAGCCAAACTTGAGCTGGAAGCGGAGACTGAAATTCTGGCAAAACTGGCAGCTTATCCAGAGATTGTTGTTCGTGCTGCAAACAGCTATGAACCGCATCAGATTGGTAACTACCTGAAAGAGCTGGCTGCGCTGTTCCATGGCTGGTACAACGACAACAAGGTTCTGGGCGATGATGCAGAATTAACTCAGGCACGTTTATTGTTATCTGTAAATGTTCGCCAAGTGCTGCGTAACGGTCTGGAACTGCTTGGTGTATCTGCGCCTGAGTCAATGTAAAGCACTGCTTTTACATTGACGCAAGACGAAGAGCTCTGCTCGAAGTGAGCATGTAAGCAAAACACTGTTTTGCATGCTCGCAAGGTGAGAGCTGTGCTTAAAGTAAGCATGCTAGTCATTGCCGTTTATCTGCTGAATAAACATTTTGTAACGTTAGCTATGTGCTTGAAGATGTAGATAAATTAAAATTCTGTGTGATTTGTGATCTAGATAATGACTTTTCTATCATGATCACATAGGATGAAGTTATAGTAGGGGCATAACTGCTGTTATGCCTTTTCTATTTGCCCCGATAAATAAGAGGAAATCCCAAGTGTTTGGAAAAACGCAGCGCGGTGTATCTGAAAGACCGAATAAGCCCAAAAAGCCACTTATTCCTACCTGGCTCGGCACACTCGTGATCATTTTAATCGTGTTAAGTTTTTTAATGGCACTCATGCTGTGGAAGCCATGGGAACCTGTTAAACCTAAAAACCAGGCTACGGCTGAGCATTCTCAAGAAGAAGATACCAATAAAGACTACCGTTTTTATGATCTGTTGCCACAGCAGCAAGTGACACCGATTCCTGAAAAGGCGGTTCCTGAAGCAAAAAATCAGGAAGCAGTGGTGATTGTAGAGGCACCAAGACCTGAAGTTGATGAATCAGAAACAGCAACTGAGCCAGGTCTGGATGCAACCGAAGCCCCAACTCCTGCTTCTGCAAGCTATATTTTACAAGTTCGTAGTTTTGATGACCCGGATCAGGCAGATGCCCGCCGTGCAGAAATTATTCTCAACGGTTTATCTGCAGATGTAGTCCGCAGCGTGGAAAATGGCAAGGTTTGGTATCGTGTCGTGTCTGGACCTTATGATTCAGCAGAATCTGCGATTATTGCACAGCAAACCTTACAGCATAGTGGTATTGATTCGATCGTGGTCAAACGATAAGGTTTAAATATAAAAAGCGCCAGATGGCGCTTTTTTTCCCTCTCCTAAAAGGAGAGAAAATCTCCCCCTTTAATAAAAGGGGAATGAGGGGAATTTACTTATTCTGAGTCAGCAAATATTTAATCCCTCCAACCTCCCTTTAAAAAAGGGAGGCTTTGGGAACTTAAATAGTGTTACCTAGCGCCTCACCCATCAATACGGTTGAATTGGCTTTAAACTTCTCATCCCATTGCATCTTGTTTTCTTCAAACAGAATAACAGCGGTTGAACCTAGGTAAAAACGGCCCAGCTCGGCACCTTTTTCTAAGAAAAGATTATGCTGGTTTAGCTCAATACGGCCAGAGGGTTTTACTTTGCCAGTCGCTACAGTTTCAATGCCAGCCACAATCATCGCGCCAACTAGAACCACTGCCATACGACCAAGTTCGGTATCAAACAGACATACCATACGTTCATTACGGGCAAACAGGCCCGGAATATTTTCGGCCGTGGTCTGGTTGACTGAGAACAGTTCACCCGGTACATATAAAGTTTCAGTCAGAGTCCCGGAAAATGGCATATGGACACGGTGATAGTCACGTGGTGACAGATACACTGTCGCAAACTCACCATTCTTGAATGGCTGTGCCAGCTGTGGATCAGCAATCAGGTTTTCAACCGTAAACTTCTGACCTTTGGCTTGGAACACATCGCCATTTTCAATTTTACCCAGTTGGGAAATCGCGCCATCTGCCGGAGATACGATCGCAGTTGAATCAGCATCGACCGCACGCACCCCGGTTCTTAGTCCACGGGTAAAGAAATCATTAAATGATTTGAATTTTAAGGCATTGGTCTGCTCGGCAATCGACATATCAATCCCGTATTTGGTCTTGAACGCTGCGATCACGGCTGTTTTTACAATCGGATTTTCGCTGGCTGCAATTTTTCCCACCACACGGGACAGGCGATGCTGTGGCACCACTTTTTGGGCCTGGATAAACAGTTGTTGTTTTAGACGCGATGTGATGCTCAAGATGGCACCTCTCCTGTAGCGATTGGACTATCGAGGCGGTTGCCCCATTCACTCCACGCACCATCATAGGCTCGAATTTTCCAGCCGAATAAGCGACCCAGAATATAAGCCAGACCTGAACGGTGATGGGACTGACAATACACCACAACTGGTTGATCCAGATCAAATCCCAGTTGTTCCAGACGCTGCTGAGTACGTGGTAAAGGATGTAATTTTAAATGATTTTGCCGGTTAAGGGCAGTACTCCACTCAAAATGACGTGCGCCCGGGATGTGACCACCGCGTCGCGCGGCTAGACGCAGGCCAGTATATTCATCTTCTGTACGGCAATCCCATACCTGAATATTTTCATTTTCAATGAGTTGTTTTAGTTCATTATAATCGATCTGAAATTCAGCCTTTCTTTCAAGATTAACCGGAACCAGATGATCGACAGGTGTAAACGTTTCCTGATCTGATGAAGTCGGTAGTCCTGCACCCAGCCAGGCATGGATACCGCCATTGAGTAAACTGGTATTTTCAAAGCCCAAACAATGCAGGTTCCAGAGCAGACGCCCTGCCCACGCACCGCCTTCATCATCATAAGCCACGACATGATGGTCAGGAGAAATGTTCAGGTAACGAATTAAAGCTTCCAGCCCTTCCGCATCCGGTAACAGGCCCATGGCTGTTTCCTCCTGACGAACCAGCAGCTTGGGTTGCAGATGTAAGGCATGTGGAATATGCAATTGTTCATAAACCGACGCCCGGCTTAAATCAACAATTCGAAGTTTTTCGTGTCCCAAATGTGGAACCCAATCTTCTGCTTCAATCAGCAGACCAAAGTCAAAGGCGGAAGCTGTCATCTTAGTAGTTGTCATTGCGGTCAAATCCTTTTGATCTTAGCACAGCTCATTTTTTCAATTATGTTGTTTTTATCTAGATCCTTAGCATAATTTTAGCTAAAGCTAATTCAAGAAAGACCATCCTCTAAGAAAAAACCGCCTCATGATTGAAGCGTTTTTTTGAATAAAGCAGATATTTTTAGGCAGGTTCTGAGATATTGAACACCTGACGCAAATACGCCAGGAAGGTATCATTATCCGTCATGGTTTTTCCTGGACTATCGGAAATTTTCGCCACGGATTGACGGTTGCATTCCACCAGTTTCAATACGATATTTAGCGGTGTCTGTCCCATATCATTGGTTAGATTGGTTCCAATCCCAAAACTGACCTGGAAGCGATCTTTAAAGTATTGATGCAATTTCCAGGCTTTTTCCAGATTCAGACCATCACTAAAAGTTAGCATTTTGGTTTTGCTGTCAATTTTCAGCTTTTTATAATGCGCATAAGCTTTGTCACCCCATTCATAGGGATCACCACTGTCATGGCGCAAGCCATCAAACAGTTTGGCAAAGTACAGGTCAAAGTCACGCAGGAAAGCATCCATCCCGACCACATCAGTCAAGGCAATTCCTAAGTCACCGCGATATTCTTGTACCCAAGTTTCCAGGGCGGCTTTCTGGAAATTACGCAGACGCACATCTAACGCCTGAAAGGCTTGCAGAAATTCATGCGCCATGGTGCCAATCGGGGTAATACCCAACTCTTTGGCTAAATACACATTACTGGTCCCACGGAACACGTGCGGTGCAGCTTTATTGAATTCTTCGACGACATGCTTTTGCCAATCAAAACTATAACGACGACGGGTACCAAAGTCCGAGACCAGGAATGGTGGATCATTCGGGTTCTGCGCGCCATCATACTGTTTTAAAAGTTCAATTTTAGCTTTTAAACGGCGTTCACCTTCGGCTAGCACTTCAGGTGTACGAATGCGGCTAAAATACAGTTCATTCACAATGGCCAGTACAAAGATTTCAAACATCATTGCCTGAACCATGGGACCTTCAATAGTAATATCCAGGCGGCCTTCATTGTCGATGGTGGCCTTAATAAAACGGCGTTTAAGCTGGAATAGTTCCAAATAATCCACAAAATCGCTTTTGATAAAACGCAGGCTGCGTAAATATTGTAATTCGTCTTCTTTAAATTTGAGCTGACACAGCAAATCCAGTTGGTGATTCAAATCATCCAGAATGTCCGTCAGTGGATATTCCGTGTCTTCCAGATTGCGACAACGGAAATGATAGACACTATGCGTTTGCGGAAACTTGTGTAATACCACTTGTAGCATGGTGAATTTATACAAGTCAGTATCTAACAAAGAGTGGATAATTGGAGCCATAACTAAGGGAAATATCGCTGTGCTTATCCCGCATTAAAGCATAAAAGTTTAGGCAATATTGCAGGATTTACGTACAGCTAGCTGAATTATCGACAAAAGTTCAAGAAAATAAACTGCTTCCTGCTCGGTTATTTGACTGCTTTCAGCCCGTTTTCCTGTTCCTTGATAATTTTCTGTAGCTGCTTTTCCTGACCGATCACCTTGGCAAATTCAGCTGTGGTTTTTTGCCCGGTTTTCTTGGCTTGGGCATCACAGTCTACCTGACGCAGCTGTTTGGCAATGGCAAATTCCATTTTAAACAAGGCGCCCATCAAGGCCGTATTGCCACGGTTGTCCCGGGCGCAGCGGTCTGCCCCTTTGGCCAGTAAGGTGGTCACAATATCCTGATGGCCATAATAGGTCGCCATCATCAATGGGGTATAACCATCTTGATTACGTACATCGACTGGAAAGCCATGTTTTAAAAATTCATTGATCACTTCGCTATTGCCGATTTTAGCAGCAGCAAAAAACAGATCGATCAATTCCTGTTGTGAGGTCATCTGAACGCTTGCCGCAGTTTTTGCAGGGGAGACATTCTTCACTTCAGCAGCAGTTGCGAATGCGGAGCTAAAGGCAAGAATACTGGCTAAAAATGCATATGGCAGAACTTTCATGATGAACTCCAACAGAAATCGAAAGGAAAATTTAAGTCTTGAAAGACTCAATTGACCTGAGATGAAATAAAAAACGGAGTGCCTGTAAAACTCCCCCTAGGGTGCAGGAAAGGTTTGGAGTATTACAGGACTTTTTGGAGGTGATGCGCTATGCCCTAGTCACCAGTTCCTCAAGACCAATCGGAATTAGTCTTTTAATTTTGCAGCTTTGGCCTTAACGATGGCGATGTCGCCATTTACAGCTTTGGTCATACGCATACCGTAGTCCGCATCTGCCTTATAGAAGTAAGACAACATAATGTGCTTGGTTTCTGAATCTTTGACATTGCCCAGGTCAGCCGCCAGGTTCATGATCAGGTCATCTTTCTCTTTGGCAGTATAAGAGCGGTAAAGTTCACCGGCTTGCTTGAAGTTTTGCTCTTTGGTACCGATCTGCTGAACATGACCAGTCAATGGAGTTTCAACTGCACGCGCTTTTTCAGTCGCCGGTTTAGGCTCTTTACGGCTTGGCTCGTAGTTCACATCAGAGTCACGTTCAGACACATTCATGTGACCTTCCTGGTTGTTGTTGTTCACATTCACCACAGGACGGTTGACCGGAATTTGCTGATGGTTCACACCTAGACGGTACATTTGTGTATCTGAATAAGAGAAGATACGGCCTTGAAGCAAACGGTCTTCAGATGGTTCGATACCTGGTACCAGATTACCTGGTGCAAATGCAGCCTGTTCAGTTTCATTGAAGAAGTTCTTCGGCATACGGTTCAGCGTCAATGTACCGACTTTTACTTCTGGAACCAGATTGGTTGGCCAGATTTTGGTTGGATCTAGCGGATCGAAATCAAAGCTGTTCAGATCTTTAGGATCAAGCACCTGAATATATAGATCCCATTTCGGGAAATTACCTGCATAGATGTTGTTATAAAGATCGTTGGTCAAGTGGTTGAAATCTTTACCTTGTTGAACAGCCGCTTCTTTGACGTTCAGGCCCTTCACACCCTGTTTAGAGCGGAAGTTGAATTTTACGTACTTGTATTCGCCTTTGTCGTTATACAGTTTGTAGGCATGTACACCGAAACCGTCCTGTTCGCGGTAGCTGGTTGGGACACCTTGCTTGCCATAAACATAAGTCAGCATGTTGGTTGCCCAAGGCTGGCTAGACAAGAAGTCAAACACACGGTTGGCATCTTGTACATTTGTGACCGGGCTTGGTTTCATCGCGTGGATGAAATCCGGGAATTTAATCGCATCACGGATAAAGAAGACTGGCGTCTGGTTACCGACCAAGTCCCAGTTACCTTCCTGAGTATAGAATTTGATGGCGAAACCGTGCGGGTCACGTAGAGTTTCTGGTGAACCTTTGCCATGAATGACGGTAGACATGCGCACAAAAACTGGAGTTTTGGTACCGACCTTGAATAAAGAAGCAATTGTTAAATCAGACAGATCTTTCGTCGTAACGAATTCACCATAGGCCCCTGTACCACGTGCGTGAACCACACGTTCAGGAATACGCTCACGACCAAAACGTTGCAGTTTTTGAACCAGTTGTACATCTTGCAGCAAAGTTGGACCTTGTGGACCCGCAGTGATCGAGTTCTGGTTGTCGCCAACTGGTGCCCCGTTATCTTTGGTTAATGGCGCAGCTTGGACAGCTGTCACCGTTGCAAGTATTGCAACAAGTAATGAACGCTTAAACATTTCTAAATCTCTCAATTTAATACCTTTCCTGCATGCAGCTAAGATACTTGAGAGTAAAAAATAGATAAAACAGATAATTTTTATTATTACGATCGTGTTTTTAGATAGTTTAAAATATTATCAATGGTAATCAATAAATTAAGCCCGTTTTTTAGACATTAATTTAATAATAGAGGAGTCTGATCTTGCTACAATGGCGGCATTTTTAAATCTGACTGAAATTGATTATGCGTGCATTATTACAACGGGTACTGGAAGCCCAAGTCGTGGTCGATGGTGAAACCACCGGAGAAATTGGCAAAGGTATTCTGGTTTTTCTGGGCTTAGGTAAAGAAGATAATCTGGAAAAAGGCAAAAAGCTGATTGATAAGATATTGAAATATCGCTTCTTTGATGATGAGCAAGGCAAGATGGGCTGGAATGTCAGTCAAGCCAATGGCGGTTTACTGCTGGTGTCCCAATTTACTTTAATGGCGCAAACCCAAAAAGGCTTACGTCCGGATTTTGGCCCAGCCATGCCGCCAAGCGATGCCAAGGCCTTGTATGAACAGCTGGTTGAATATGCGCAGAGCCAGTTCAAAAATGTACAAACCGGTATTTTTGCAGCTGATATGAAAGTGCATCTGGTCAATGATGGACCGGTAACGTTTAATCTGGAAGTTGAATAAACCGTCATTGTTTCAGAATGAAAAAAAGCCCTCTAAATGAGGGCTTTTATATGATAATCCTCCCCTAACCCCTCCTTTAATTAAAGCAGGGGAATTAGGAGTTATTTACCAGTTTTCTCTTTAATAAACTGACGTGCCATTTTCACTTTATCTTTGACCGGTTTTGGCAGTTTAGGCGGAATCATTTTCGCAACCTGGTTAAACCAGACTAGCAGACCAAAATCACCTTCCATTTTAATCGTGCCACTTTGCATACCGGTCATGAATGCAGTCGGATCACCTTTAAGTAACGTTTTTACACCCTGTTCACTATCAGCAAATTGCAGCACAAAATCAGCTTTCTCTGCATCACCTGAAACGGTATCGATATGACCATTATTCACAACGATCTGACGTGCCATTCCCTCATCTGTTCCGATCTGGATACGGAACTGGCGTTCATGTACCAATTCAATAAATTTCGGACTGGTGCGTGCTAACTGCTTCATACGTAATGCAAGACCTGCGACCAGCAAATCAAGTGGATCGGTACTGAGGTCAACCAGAGGAAGTTTGAGCACAGGAATGGAGGACAGTTTCATGGAATTATGCCTATTCTAATTGTACGAAAATTGACAAATATCCTAGCATAGATCAAAGCTAGGCAGATGCAGGACTTTGTATCATATTTCTAAACGAAAAATGCACCCGCAGGTGCATTATTTCGCTGATATTAGAGAACTTAACGGCTCGATAGCTGCTGCTGGTCATCTTCATACACTGGTGTATGTTCGATATAACGGCGTTTAGCCAAAGCACGCTCTGCACGTCGATCTTCACGCAATAACAGTAAGGTCACTACGACCATCACGGCCGTTAAAGCTGTCAGATAGCTATATGTCATCGGGAGCTCAAACAAGGCTTGAGTACCTACTCGAATCACTTCGATCAGGCCCCAGGCCAGCATTCCCGCAGCCATAAAACTTAACCAGCGACGATAAGGCGAGAAGAAAACAGCAAGCACAGCCGCGGCGACTAAACTAAAGCCTACGAGAGTTGCTAGATTCGCTGTTACCATATAAACCCCTCCATCCAAAAGGATAGTGTGTATGCTTGATATTGCAACCGTACTACCTATTGAATTTCGTTAAATCAATAAAATGGAATGTGTTGATTTGTATCTCTATGCATGCATTATGCTGAGTTTTTTGCATAAAAAAAGTCCTGTTTTCTCCCGTTACGACATACTCTGTCGCGATATTATTTTGTCATTACATTTTTTATTTTCACAGTATTTGTGGATCAATTGCTGCGTCGATGTTGGCGTGTCATTACAAAATCATATGCCCTTTCATCGACTTAAAAAAAATATTTTCCGTTTAAGATGATCGGGGTATTTATAGACAAGCTGCGCCGTCCCTCGATAAAAGTTAAGCTAAAAATATAAAAAAACGCGACCCTAAGGCCGCGTTGGATTTTACCGCAAAGCTATGTATTACGCGCGGCTCAGATCTTTATCATGTACACCGAGCAGGTAGAGCACGCCATCCAGCCCCACACTGGAAATGGCCTGATTGGCATTCTGACGAACCAAAGGTTTGGCACGGAAAGCCACCCCTAGACCCGCAATTGAAAGCATTGGTAGGTCATTGGCACCATCACCCACAGCGATGGTCTGCTCCAGAGAAATTCCCATATTGTCGGCAATTTCACGGAGCAATAAAGCCTTGCGTGCGCCATCCACAATATGACCTTTGACTTCGCCTGTCACCACGCCATTCTGCACATCCAGAATGTTGGCATGAACTTCATCAATTCCTAGTTTGGCTTGCAGATATTCTGCAAAATACTGGAATCCGCCAGACAGAATCGCAGTACGGTAACCCAGTGCTTTCAGGGTTGAAATCAGACGTTCTGCACCTTCAGTCACGGTCAGACGTTCTGCAATTTTTGGCAATACCGATGCATCCATGCCTTTTAATAAAGCAACACGAGCACGGAAACTTTGCTGGAAGTCCAGCTCGCCCTGCATCGCGCGTTCAGTAATTTCAGAGACTTGAATACCCACACCTGCTTCGATCGCCAGCTCATCAATCACTTCCTGCTCGATCAGGGTCGAGTCCATGTCAAAGCAGACCAGACGGCGATTACGGCGGTAAGCATTATCTTCTTGTACTGCCACATCGACATTCAGGTTATTCGACAGGCTTAAGCAGGCTGCACGCATGGCTGCTGCATCCAGCATCTGGCCTTTCAGACCAAACTGTACACAGGCACGTTTAGGGCCAGTATTGGAACCATCCAGCTCAGGACGGCCAGAAAGACGGGTCACGGTTTCAATATTGAAGCCCTGACTCGACACAATCTGGGTCACGGCTTGCAGATGAGAGGCATTTAATTCCGGGGCCAATGCCGTTACGATATAACGCGTGCGGCCGCCCTCTCTTACCCACTGTTCATATTCAGCAGCAGAGATTGGTTTAAAGCGCACTGTTAACCCGATATCATGTGCTAGAATCAGGATTTCCTTCATGGCTAATGCTGTTGCAGTTTGGTCATCAGACGATACAACAATACCTAAGGTCAGTTGATTATGAATGACCGCTTGCCCCACATCTAGAATCTGTAAGGAATGAGCGGACAAAACCTGCATTAATCGTGTAAATTGATTAGGCTGGTCGGGTCCTAAGAATGATATAAGAATGATTTCTCGCATGAATTGACTCGGGTCTGAGCTACAACTATTGTTAGAATCATAATCGAAATTGAACAGAATTGCCTTGGAAGTTTACGTTGAATGCGCCTAGACAAGGGCTATTTGCTAGCCTACTGATTGTAAGTTTTGCTCTGCATACCTTTTTACTGGTATTGGCAACGACTCACCAACTGAATGATAACCGTGTCAACCAGGGACAGCTCATGACGAGCCAACTGGTCACAGACAGCCTGGCGGAGCTTGAACCGGCGAACCGCGTTTCTCTGGCACTTCTGGCCAACCGTTATGCGACTAACCCAAGCGTTGCTTCAATTCGCATCCTGGATGCGAATGGTCAGGTTTTAGCCACTGGTGGGCTGACCAAGACCCGTAATGGGGAAGTTTTTGTCCGTGATGCCCTACAAAACGAGAAAAAAGTCGGTGTGATTGAAATCACCCTGATTGAGCCAAGTATTGGTGAAATTCTGCGGACTCAATGGCTTGCCATTCTGTTTTCTTTTATTATTCATGGTCTGCTTTGGGTCGGTTATCGTGCGGTAGCGCGTCCAAGCCGTACCGAGTATCTGGCACGTATCAATAATGAATCGCGACTGAAATTCGAGATTCAGACTTTGACTCAGGCATTGGAACAGGAAAAGCATAATGCCGCCCTCGCCATTGCCCAGGCACAGCAAGCTCTGAAAAACAAACCGAAAGAAAAAGACAGCAAACCGGTGGTACTGGATACCGATAGCCTGAGCTTGAACATTCAGTTCTATGATCCAAAACAGTTGCTGGATAGTGTGAATAAAACGGTATCGGTTCCTTATTTCAATTTGTGCCAGATTTTCCTGAACAAAGCCACTGAACTGTGCATCCAGCACTACAAACTGAACAGCACGGATATTTGTACCGTGCACAAGTTTGATGAAAAAGGTGCCAGTATCAGTATTGCGGCAGACAAGCCAGATGCCCTCGTCTGTCTGACCATGATCAGTTCAGTATTCCAGTTACTTTCGGAAGTCCTGTATAAGCGTTATCGTGAAGAAAAACGTTTTGTCCTGCAGACACGTAGTGCGATTTCTTCAGCTGTTGAAGAAATGCAGCTTAATTCAGTTCAAGCCGCAGAACGTCTGGTTCAGCAACTGGTCGCTAAGGAAAGTGCACTGCATGTTCCTAATGCCCTGTTGAAACAAATCGCGGACCACTTTGAGCTGGTCAGCATGCCCAATCCGACCAATGTCCTGACCCGTCATGCTTTTGTGGTGAATGGGATGGATGCTGAAAGCGCCGAGCTGGCACAGACTTTTAGAACCGAAATTCTAAAATCCAAACAATCCAAAGCCTCATAAATGTCCCTGAATGTTGCAATTAAAAAAAGCCGGATCCAATATCCGGCTTTTTGATGGGTACAAAACAAATACGCCAGCGTGTCTTGGACTACCCTTTAAATTTTTAACTGTTTTTGTTCCAGCAGATATTGCTGGGCATTATAAGGCTGGGCCGGATCCTGACAGGGGACTTTATGCCACTGACCCTCGGCATCTAACTCCCATGCATTTTGACAATCTTTTAAATAGCTGATCAGGCCATCTTTATAAATCCGTTTTTTCAGCTCTGGATCCAGCACCGGGAAACAGGTTTCGACCCTGGAAAACAGGTTGCGCCCCATCCAGTCGGCACTGGCACAATACAGTTTCTTGGCGCCGCCATGTTCAAAATAATAAACCCGGGTATGTTCCAGGAAACGTCCAACGATTGAACGGACCTGGATATTTTCTGACATGCCGGTGACTTGTGGAATCAGGCAGCAGATTGAACGCACAATGAGGTCAATTTTCACCCCGGCCTGTGACGCCTGATAGAGGGCAGCAATCAATTGCGGTTCAGTCAACGCATTCACTTTGATGATGATATGCGCGGCTTTTCCAGCTAGGGCAAATGCCTTTTCCTGCTCAATCAGTTTCAGCAGTTCGCTATGCAGGGTAAACGGTGCATGCAGCAAGGCTTTCAGTTTGGCCATTTTGCCCATGCCGGTCAGTTCCTGGAACATGCGGTGCACATCTTCACAGATATCCGGCTGTGTGGTCATCAGGCCGTAATCGGTATACATACGGGCATTCCCGGCATGATAGTTTCCGGTACCTAGATGCGCATAACGCAGTAGTTCCTGATTTTCACGCCGGACGATCAGAATCATTTTGGCATGGGTCTTATAACCGACGATGCCATAGACCACCACTGCCCCGGCTTCTTGCAGGATATTGGCCACCATAATATTGGATTCTTCATCGAAACGCGCCCGCAATTCAATCACGGCCGTGACTTCCTTGCCATTCCGTGCGGCTTCTGCCAGCACCTGAACAATTTCCGAATCCGGACCACTGCGATATAGCGTCTGCTTGATCGCCAGCACCGCCGGGTCCTTGGCCGCTTCGCGCAGTAAAGTAATCACCGGCTGGAATGAATCAAAAGGATGATGCAGCAGCACATCCTGTGCCTTTAAAATTTCAAAAATACTTTTCTGTTTACGGAAAATTTTCGGAATGACCGGACTAAAATGCGGATACTTTAATTCCGGACGCTCAAAGCTGGTACTCAGGCGGGACAAATTGATCGGTCCATCAATCCGGTACAGCTCCTGTTCCGTCAGATCAAATTCATCCAGCAAATAGTCGATGATGTTCTGTGGAGAGTCATTTTCAATTTCCAGACGTACTGCACGACCAAAGCGGCGCGAACACAGTTCATCTTTTAAAGCCACCGCCAGATCATCGACATCTTCCGACAATACCAGATCGGCATTGCGGGTAACCCGAAAGGCATAACATCCGGTCGCTTTCATGCCGGGAAACAAATCACTGATATGCTGCTGGATGATCGCAGTCAGAAAGATCTGGGTGGTATTGTTTCCGGTGACATCTTCCGGAATTTTAATCAGGCAGGGTAAGGAACGTGGTGCCGGCACAATTGCCATCTCGATTTCACGGCCAAAGGCATCTTTACCTTCCAAGCTGATAATAAAGTTCAGACTTTTATTCACCAAACGTGGAAAAGGATGTGAAGGATCCAGACTGATCGGGGTCAGTACCGGTTGCACTTCTTTGGCAAAAAAGGCTGCAATCCAGGCCTTATGTTTTTCCAGAAGATCCTGGTATTGAAGAAACTGAATCCCCTGCGCCTGGAGTTCAGGCAAAATTGCATGATTCAGAACCTCATACTGTTTGTTCACTGTGGCATGAATGGACTGGGACAGTTCTTGTAGAATCAGCTCGGTGGGTACAGCATCAGGCGTCCGGGTAGTCGCATTCAGATCTTGCTGTTTCATCAGCCCGGCAATCCTGATTTCAAAAAACTCATCCAGGTTACGGGAAAAAATAATCAGGAAGTTTAAGCGCTCTAAAATCGGTAAATTCGGATCGAGTGCTTGTGCCAAGACACGACGCTGAAATTCAAATAAGGAAAGTTCCCGATTAAAATAGGTCGCTGACGAATGCTGAAATTGTTCCATGCCCTCTCAATGCTGCTGATTACAGTCTGTTGTTTCACATCATTGAGGGGCGATCTTAGGCAGACTTCATGACACTTATGTTACAAAGCTCGATAAATCCATATAAATTAATATTTTAATTTTTCACCGTATAAAAAATCATGCTATGGCTCGTTGGGCACCGTCATCAAACTGCAATTAAGTGTCCGTTTTTTCAGTTTGTCTGGCAGCCCAATAAGTGGCTAAAGCAGGTCCTGAAATATTATGCCATAGGCTGAAAATGGCACTTGGAACCGCAGTAATGGGAGACGCGGCAAAATGGGTCGCAGCCAAGGCCACACCCAGACCAGAATTCTGCATCCCCACTTCAATGGATACTGCACGACAGTCAATTTCTGCCAAGTGAAATATACGACTGGCCCAATAACCCAGTAAATAGCCCATTCCATTGTGTAAAGCCACAAGCCCTAAAATCATTAAACCAGATTCCAGAATCTGGGTTTTGCTGCCGGCAATAATTGCCGCCACAATTGCGACAATGGCAATCACCGAAATTACTGGCATTACCTGGATATAGCCTTCTACCCTGGTTTTTAGAAGGGCGCGGATAATCAAACCTAAAATGATTGGAAAAAGCACCACTTGCAGAATCGAAATCAGCATGGACAAGGCATTAATTTCAATCCATTGGCTGGCCAGCAGATAAAAAATTGCCGGAGTCAAAAGCGGTGCCAATAAAGTTGATACCGAAGTACACGCTACAGAAAGGGCTGTATTGCCCTTGGCCATATAGGTAATCACATTGGATGCCGTGCCACCTGGACAGCAGCCCACCAGAATTACACCAATCGCGATTTCAGCAGGAAGCTGGAATAGCTGACAGAGCAAAAAGGCTAACCCTGGCATCACCATAAACTGAGCCACGACCCCAATCGCGACGGCCTTAGGACTTTGCAAGATACTTTTAAAATCCCCTGGTGTCATGGTCATACCCATGCCAAACATGATCAGACCCAACATCCAGGGAATGTATGCACGTAACCAGACGAAAAGATCCGGCAGCATCAGAGCAATGGCTGAAAATAGAATGACCCACAGAGCAAAGGTCTTTTGGACAAACTGGCTAAATTGAAGAAGTGCTGACATGGGGAAATCCAAGTGTCATGAAAAAGAAATCAAGGCATCTGTGGATGCCTCAAAGTAAACCAACCATTGCATAATGGCAAATGGCCCTAATCGCCTTAAGTCAGCGCTTAGGCAGCATTAATAATATCTTTCAGATAAATCCGTTTTACGCCCTGTGCCAGCATGTCCTGCCAGGCATGTTGTAGCGAACCATTCAGATCTATGCCTTTGGTAGCATCCGCAATGACATAGGCCTTAAAGCCGAGTTTACACGCATCCATCGCAGTCCAGGCCACACAGAAATCAGTCGCAATGCCTACGATAAACACGGTATCAATACCACGCTCACGTAAATAGCCGGCCAGACCGGTACTGGTTTTTTGATCAGCTTCCATAAAGGCGGAGTAACTGTCGATATTTTGATGAAAGCCTTTACGGATAATCATTTGGGCTTGTGGAAGGTTCAGCTCCGGATGGAATTCAGCATCCTCTGTTCCTTGTACACAATGACTCGGCCAGAGGACTTGAGAACCATAATCCAGCTGAATCGTGTCGTAGGCTGCTTGGGCAGGATGATTGTCTGCAAAGGAAATATGCTCTGCCGGATGCCAATCCTGAGTCAGCACAATATTATGAAAGTACTGCCCCAATCGGTTGATATTCGGAATAATCTGATCGGCATTAGTAACAGCCAGATTTCCACCCGGGGTAAATCCTTTTTGTACATCCACCACAATCAGCGCCGCATTCTGCATCATTTTCATCCCTTGAAATCTGAGTTTGCATCCAAGCATAGCTTAAAACTAAAGAAAATTTTTAGTCCTTTAGGTAAAAATAGAATGACTCTGCATTCTGATAAAACTCATGATGAGTTAACTGTAAAAGCTATTGCTCTGCAAAATATAGAAAGAATTTGTCTTAAGCGGAACTGATATTAGAAAATAAAAAGCCTGCATCAGTGCAGGCTTTTCGGATATTCATTTTTTTATTTTTAAACTTTGGTACGGCTGACCAGGAATAGCATACATACCGCAGAGATTACGATACATGGAATCGCTGCCGAGATTACCCCTGCTGCACCGAAGCCTGCTATCAGTAGCTGACCTGCAATTGCAGGGCCAAGCATGGCACCGATACGACCAACTGCAGAAGCAACACCTACACCTGTACCACGTACTTCAGTTGGGTAAACAATACTGCCGAAGGCATAGAGTACGCCCTGACAACCAATCACGAAGGCACCTGCCAGTGCTGCTGCCATGTACATTTGCTCAAGTTAGCTTGCACCGTTGAGTGCCAATAGACCTGCCAGGATACCGCCATACATCAACAGAATGACATACGCTTTTTTCAGGCGATCCGTCAGCATACCCAGAATCACGGTACCAATCGTTGCAGTCACCATGAAATAGAACTGTGCAGTTGAACCATCTTTACGGGTGAAGCCCAGCTCCATAAAGAGTGAAGGCAACCAGCTCAACATGATGTACACCACCATCAGGGTGAAGAAGTAGCTCACCCAGATGCAAAGCGTACGAAGCAGGTTGTCAGAGTTAAACAAATCCTTGAATGAACCCTGAGGAGATGCTGCACGTTCTGCGGCTGTCTTGTTTTGTGCCTTTATGTATTCTTTAGATTCAGGCAGACACACCATCATCAGAGGAATCACAATGATGGGCAATAAACCACCCAAGTAAAAAACATTTTTCCAGTTTGCACCGAATTCAGTTGCTGCGATTAAGGACAAGATTACAGCACCCACTGGCATACCGCAGTACATCAGACCCACGGCACGTCCACGGTTTTGAGGAGCCACGGCTTCAGAAGCTAGCGTGATTAAGATCGACATTGCACCGCCAAGACCCGCACCCGCCAGAAAACGAACTGCCAGCAAACTGTGGAAACTGTTCACCCACACGGTACATAAGGTAAATAGTGCAAAAATTGCGGTTGACCAGATTAATACTTTCTTACGGCCAATACGGTCCGCAAATCGACCACCGACCAGTGCACCAGGCAATAGGCCCAGAAGCCCTGCACTAAAAAACACTCCCAATTGTGAGCTATCAAGACCAAAGTGCTCACGAATACCAGCAGCGGCAATCCCGGCAGCCTGAATATCCAAGCCTTCAATCACAGCGATCAGAAAGCAGATCCCTACCGTGATGATCGCGTGCTTATTGTCTGATTTTTCCATTGGAATATTCTTGTTCAATCAGCGTTCAAAAGAGAGGCCATCATCTATGAGCCGCTAAATAGAATTAACTACCAATAAGTTGAACAATTGGCTCGGATATACTGAAAAATCCAGAAAATTAATGACTTTAAGATGCTGTTCGATAAAGTCAAAAAAGCAATTAATGAGGAGTATTAAAATCCCAGTATTTTTGGATTTAGACTTATACATCAAACCCGGAAATTCAACAGTGAGAAAAATTCGGGGCCGATCACCAATACGAAAAAAGATTAGTTCAGGCATTTTTGCTTTTTATTCATCATAAATGAGATTTATTATTCGATATATTTTAGCTCTTAATTCATCGAATATAAATATTAATACTCCCCTAAAACGCCATAAAAGAATGTTTTCTAAATCTATCTAATTCACTTAAGTGACTTATTATGTGTATTTTTTACTGAAAAAATGAATTCATTAGCTTTCATACTGCTGGAGGATAAAGGATGATTTGGACAGCAAAAAATCATAACGATTAAAACTTGATTGTTGCCTGGAGGCTTTGTATAAAGAATTCAGTGGCTTTTACTAAAGCATATTGTTCTTATGCGTTTGATCAGTCATAATTTGCATAAGCAATATTCAATTCAGTGCAAATCTATTGAATTTGCTACAAATCAAAATACAAACCCATCCCAAATATGTTTTCTCATTCTCTTCGGATGGACAAATAGGATAGTTTTTTAAAATGACTCAGCAAGCACAGACCATTCAGGGTTCCATTGTCGCAATCGTCACCCCCATGTTTGAAGATGGCAGCGTAGATTGGAAGGGTCTCGAGAAGCTGGTTGAGTGGCATATTGCAGAAGGCACTAACAGTATCGTCGCGGTTGGTACTACTGGTGAAGCATCAACGCTCAGCATGAGCGAGCACACTCAAGTGATCAAAGAAATCATTCGTGTTGCCAACAAACGTATTCCTATCATTGCCGGTACAGGCGCAAACTCGACTCGTGAAGCAATCGAGCTGACTCAGGAAGCCAAAGAACTTGGCGCTGATGCTGCCCTGCTGGTTACTCCTTACTACAACAAACCGACTCAGGAAGGTCTATACCAGCATTATAAAGCGATTGCTGAAGCGGTTGACCTACCTCAAATTCTTTATAACGTTCCAGGTCGTACTGGCGTAGATATGGCCAACGAAACCGTGATCCGTCTGGCAGATATCCCACAGATCGTGGGCATTAAAGATGCAACAGGTGATGTAGCCCGTGGTGCTGCCCTGATTGAAGGTCTGACAGGCAAAAACATGACTGTTTACTCAGGTGATGATGCAACTGCCTATGAGTTAATGGGTCATGGTGCCAAAGGCAATATTTCCGTGACTGCTAACGTTGCACCTAAAGTCATGAGTGAAGTATGTGCTGCTGCCATTGCAGGAGATGCGGCAGGTGCTGAAGAGATGAATGCTCAGGTTGCAAATTTACACAATATTCTATTTTGCGAATCAAACCCAATTCCTGTGAAATGGGCTCTCCATGATATGGGCTTAATTGGTACAGGTATTCGCCTTCCATTAACACCACTTGCAGAACAATATCGCGCTCCGCTTCATGAGGCACTTGTAGAAGCGAGCGTCATTAAATAAAGAGCAATGATTATGCAATTACGTTTAGGACTTACCCTGGCACTTTCAGTATTCAGTTTAGCAGGTTGTAGTTCAATGGCCTTTAAAAACGGTACCTTGGACTATAAAGAGACAACCACGCTGCAACCATTACAATATCCTGAAGGGTCAATGGTTCGTCCTGCAACGCCTTTGTACCCTGCTCCGACCGTAGATCCGCTTGCCCTGGAAAATGCACCAAAGCTTGAAAATCAGCGTGGTAACCGCTTTGCGATGCCACGTCCTACTGCACAGCCAGTAAATTCAACTCAAGCAGATGAAACTCAAGAAAATTTTTCGGGAAAGCCGCAATTAGTCACTGACGGAAATCAAAATCCACTGCTCAAAATTGATGGAAATGCTGCTACAATATGGCAATACACTCTTGCCACGCTTAGCAGCCTTAACCATTCTATCGTTGGTCAAAATAAAGATCGTTATGAAGTAGCGATTCAGATCGATCAGCAAACCTATGTTTTAAGACTCTCTCCCGCAGGTTCGAGTAACACCCTGGCTGTGTTTAATCCCGATAACAGTTTTGCCGACCGCGAAAAAGCAGCAGAACTGTTAAACCAGATTTACCAAAATTGGCCAGCCTAGACATTTTCTAGGCATTTTTTTTTGTAGAAGGTTCCCTCATGTTAAAACAAACCTTGCTCTATACTGGTAAAGCGAAATCTGTCTATACCACGGACAGTGAAGACCACCTGATTTTAGTTTTTCGTGACGATGCGTCCGCATTCAATGGCGAAAAAATCGAACAACTGGATCGTAAAGGTAAGGTGAATAACCGTTTTAACGCCTTCATTATGGAAAAGCTGGCTGCTGCTGGTATTGAAACTCATTTTGAGAAACTGCTGACACCGACTGAAGTGCTGGTGAAAAAACTTAAAATGATTCCAGTAGAATGTGTAGTACGTAACTATGCTGCGGGTTCTTTATGCCGTCGTCTGGGTGTAGAAGAAGGTAAAGAGTTAACTCCTCCTACATTCGAATTGTTCTTCAAGGATGACGCGCTAGGCGATCCAATGGTGAACGAATCTCAAGCGATTGCTTTAGGTTGGGCGACTGCTGAACAACTGGCAAAAATGAAAGAACTGACTTACCAAGTGAACGATGTGCTTAAAGCATTATTCGAAGCGGGTAATATGCTTCTGGTTGACTTTAAACTTGAATTTGGTGTGTTCCACGACCGTATCGTACTGGGTGACGAATTCTCTCCAGACGGCTGCCGTCTATGGGATAAAGACACCAAGAAAAAACTGGATAAAGACCGTTTCCGTCAAGGCCTAGGCGGCGTGGTTGAAGCGTACGAAGAAGTTGCTGCACGTTTAGGTATCAATCTTGAAGATATCTAAGCACTAATAATGCTTCAAAGAACCGGGTTAATAGCCCGGTTCTTTATTGTCTAATCTTATGATCGAAAAAATGAATTTTATTAATAAAAATGATCGTTTTTACATTATTCAATGCATGCCTTAATATTACTGCATCCCAGCAACATCCCCAGCAGATGCAATCCATCTGATGTTGTCGGCTAGATTTATACCCTTACCCTCTAGGATGTATCTCCCCCAAGACATCCTATTTCAGCCCAATTCTCCTTGAATTGGGCTTTTTTTTATTTATTGCTGCTGTTGTTTCTTCTGCCAGCGACGTTGTTGTAAACGTTCGCCTTCCACTTCACGCTTATTACGTGCCGATTCGTACAGCTTGGTGCCTTTCAGCTCAGGCGGTAGGTAATCTTGCAGGACAAAATGTTCCGGATAGTTATGCGGATACAGATAGTTTACCCCATAACCCTGCTCTTTCATCAACTTGGTCGGTGCATTACGCAGATGTAAAGGCACTGGCAAATTGGCCGTTTTTTCAGCCAGATCCATCGCTTTATTAATGGCGAGATAGGTACTATTACTTTTGGCACTGGTCGCCAGGTAAACCGCACATTGTCCCAGAATAATCCGGCATTCCGGCATGCCAATCGCTTGAACTGAGCGGAAACATTCGCCCGCCAGCAATAAGGCATTCGGATTGGAATTGCCAATATCTTCGGACGCCGCAATCAGCATACGGCGGGCAATAAAGACCGGATCTTCACCGCCTTTGAGCATGCGTGCCATCCAGTACAGGGCTGCATCCGGATCACTACCACGAATCGACTTGATGAAGGCCGAAACCAGATCATAGTGCTGCTCGCCAGACTTGTCATAACGGGCAATATTCTGCTGTGCGACTTTGACCACAATCGCATTGGTAATGGTATTTTCCTGATCAGCCTCAAAAGTGCTGGCAATCAGATCTAGCAGATTAAGTGCCTTACGTGCATCCCCCGCGGCAAACTGTAATAAGGCGTCAAATTCTTCAATCTGAATATAGCGTTCCTGCAGAAATTTGTCAGTCTGAATGGCCTGAGTCAGTAAAGTCTGAATCGCTTTATCACTCAGCGCATTCAAGGTATAGACCTGACAACGTGACAGCAAGGCACTGTTGACTTCAAAAGATGGATTTTCCGTCGTCGCGCCAATCAGGGTAATTTTGCCTTTTTCGACGGCATTCAGCAGTGCATCCTGCTGGGATTTATTAAAACGGTGAATCTCGTCAATAAACACTACAGGCGTCAGCAGATCACCACTTTCCGCAATGACTTCACGCAATTCTTTCACACCGGTATTGAGTGCAGACAGGCTGATAAATGGCCGGTCCACCGCTTGGGCAAGTAGCAAGGCAATCGTGGTTTTACCTACTCCAGGTGGACCCCAGAAGATAATCGATGGTAAATGCCCTTGGTCAATCATCTGACGTAGAGGTGCATTCTCTCCAAGCAAGTGATCCTGCCCGATAATTTCTGCAAGGTCGCGAGGCCGCAAGCGTTCTGGAAGCGGGATATGACTGTCTGACATCTTATTATTGGCTCAAATTAAATTCTGCTTTCATTCTAACACTGGTAGTTTTGATTCCAATATTTCAAACATTTATGAGAAAAATTTAATTTATGTAAGAAATCTCTATTTTTTTTACAATGAATGGATTAATCTTATGAAAAGTAGATAAATAGAACATGATTAATTACAGGTTAATAACCTTGTAAATTTCACATTATCTCATATTAATTAGAATGGACTTGAGCAACTGATTGGATGCTCTTTGGGTGGTATCGGTGGGGATGCATGAAGCATAATAAATCTGGACGAACAACTGCAGAATGCGCTGATTCGCTTATTTCAACCTCGATACAATCTTCTAATGAACAACAGGCAAAATCCAGATTATTACAAGATCTGATCAATGATGTGCCGCATCCGCTTTGGGTGCTGGGCAAGGATAATATTGAATATTTTAATCAGGCACTTTCGGATTATTTAGGTACTAATTTAAGTGAATATGGTCCTAAAGAATGGCAAAGCCTGATTCATCCAGATGATCAGCCAGCGTTTTCTGAGCAATGGCATGCTGCCCTGAATCAGCAACAAGGCTTTAATACCCAGTGCCGGATTAAATCGGCTGATTCCAGCTACCATATGTGTGCCTTGGCCATCAAGTTTCAGCATACAGCAGAACATCTGCTGCAATGGTCGGTATCACTGACCGATATCCATGAATATTTTGAGATTCAGCAACAACTGTCTCAGGTGATTTCTACCCAGAAAAACATGCTGGATGCCAGTGTCGATTGTATTAAAGTGATGTCTCCACAAGGCGAAATCCGTCATATCAATCAGTCAGCCTGTCATAAGTTAGGGATTGATCCTGAACAGCAGCCTGCCCCGCATTCATGGTTAAGCCTGTTACCCGCTGAAGTTAAAAAAACCGGACAACGCGCTTTAAAACAGGCTGCTCAAGGTTTAAATAGCCGTTTTGTAGAAAAAGCCCAGACGGAGAATGAGGACCCACAATACTGGGATCATTTACTGACTCCGGTATTGGACGAAAATAATATTCCCCAAAATATCCTGTGTGTTTCACGCAATGTCAGTCAGCAAAAAATAGCTGAAAGCCGTTTAAAAGCCGTAATTCAGCGTGATGAGCTGACCGGACTGTATAACCGCAATGCCTTTTATAAGACCTTTAAACAGGTACTGCTAAAAGCCAAGCAACAGCAAATAATGGTTGGCCTGCTCCTGATCGACTTAGACTATTTCCGGCATATCAATGACACTTTGAGTCATATTGCCGGGGACCATTTGCTGCATGTCTTGGGCAAGCGTTTTCAGGCCTGTTTTGGCTCAAACAATATAGTCGTTGCCCGTCTGGGTGGCGATGAGTTTGCTATTTTAGTCAAAAACCTGGAAAACGAAGCCCAGCTGATTAATACTGCACAACTGGCCTATGCCCAACTGGAACAACCAGTAAGTTATGTCGGCCATCGTATGAGTATCGGTATGAGTATCGGTTGTACCGTTTATCCGCGTGATGCCCAGAATAGCTCTAACCTGCTGAAATGTGCCGATATTGCCCTGAATGATCTGAAAAATAGTGGTCGTGGCGGGATTCGCATGTTTAATCAGGAGATGTTCAAATCACTGGAAAACATGACCAAACAACTGACGCTGGCACGCAAGATTATTCATGCGGATCAGATTATTCCTTATTATCAGCCTAAGGTCCGCCTTTCTGATGGTGAGGTGATTGGTTTCGAAGCCTTACTGCGTTGGCAGGATCAACAGCATCAGATCCAGTTACCCTCTCATATTTTTTCTGCTTTCCAGGACTATGATCTGGCTTCGCGCATCAGTGAAACCATGCAACTAAAAGTCTTTGAGGATATGAGCCGCTGGCAAGCCGAGGGTCTGGATATACTGCCAATTTCAATCAATGCAGCTCCAGTTGAATTCCTGCGCGATGACTATGCTGAGAAATTCCTGGCTCGTTTATCCCGATTCGATATTCCTGCACATAAGGTTGAACTGGAAATTACCGAGCAGAGCTTATCAGAAGGCGGAGCAAATTATGTGATCCGGGCACTAAACCTGCTGAAAAAACATGGAATTCATATTTCTTTGGATGACTTCGGTACCGGTCATTCTTCCCTGAACCGTTTGCAGGAATATCCGGTCGACTGCATCAAGATTGATCGCAATTTTGTAGAACGCATGAATAATGATCCGTCTGCGCTGGCCATTGTCAAAGCCATTACCCAGATTGGTTCCAGTATTTCTCTGGATGTACTGGTCGAGGGTATTGAGAATACCGAACAGCTGGACACGCTGATTAATTGTGATTGCCAGATCGGACAGGGTTTTTATTTTTACCGACCTATGTCGGGGTCTTCAGCACAGCAACTGCTACAGCAGGCCGCTTAATTTTTTTTATTTAATTATTTGACGGGGTTGGATTGCGCTAACAGCTAGCGCACCCAGCGTACGATATATTCATCAATTTCATCTTCATCAATATCGACTTCACTTAAGCAGCGACCAGCAGCAGATTTTTTGGCCTGAATTACGCTTTGTCGTGAACCTGTCTTCAGATAATGCCAGGATGGCAGGCTTTTCCCTTCAGCAACTCGGCGATAGGCACAGCTTGATGGCAACCAGTGAATGGTGTCCAGTTTCTCAGGTGTTAGCTGGATACAATCCGGCACATATTGCAGCCGGTTCGGATAATCCGAACAGCGGGCAGTTTTACAGTCCAGTAATTTGCAAGCCACTTTGGTATAGGCAACTTCGTGGGTGTCTTCATCTTCCAGCTTGATCAGGCAGCAAAGCCCACAACCATCACAAAGCGCTTCCCATTCTTCTGGCGTCAGCTCAGTGAGACTATATTTTTTCCAGAAGTATGGACGTAAGGCATCAGACATAATCAAAACGGCTATGGTAAAAATCAGCTTATTATACCAAGTCTCAACAAAGGAAATGTAGGGACGTGAATCTTATTAATATCACGTAAACTATTGTTAAATCAGAGACAGTACATCAACAAAACACTAACAGTGCCCAAAATCGAATATTCCTATACTGGATTTGAGAATAAAAACACATGGAGAATTGATATGTTTCGCTGGGCTATTATTTTTGCTGTGATTGCCTTAATTGCCAGTCTACTTGGTTTCGGTGGAGTAGCAGGATTATCTAAGGATTTCGCGATTATCTTATTGGTGATTGCCGTTATTCTTGCCATTGTTGGTTTCCTTTCTCGCGGCAAGGTCTAGCGACTGAGTTTTGCTTAAGGAAAAGTTTGCTACAGAAAAAACAAGAGCCATTTGGCTCTTGTTTTTTTATGCGCCCAAAATGGATTACGGTTTGATATGGCGTGGTCTGAAACCAGCAGCCACCAGTGCAGCCAAATACGCCACGACTCCCACCACACATAAAATCAACACTTCCAGTACACGCATCCACTGTGATACATCACCATTGTACCAGCTCAGTGCATAGGCCAAAGCTGCAATCATCACCACATTGGCAAACATGAATTGCAGGAAGATTTTTTTCCAGTGCGCCCCAAAACGGAAAATATTGCGTTGATGCAGATAAAAATACAGCAGACCCGCATTGACCATGGCTGAACCGGTCGAAGCCAGTGCCAACGCCATATGTTCTGCTTCCCAATGAATCAGCTTAAAGAAACCAATAAAGATCACGTTCAGAATTGCATTGGCTGCTACAGCCATTAAACCAACGCGTACCGGTGTACGGGTATCTTGCTGGGCATAAAAGCCGGGAGCAAAGACTTTAATCAACATAAAAGCAATTACACCGCCACTCATACATTGCAATGCCAGCGCCGTCATCTGGGTATCTTCAAAGGTGAACTGTCCACGTTCAAATAATGCCTGAATAATCGGTGTTGACAGCATGAACAGGGCAATACTGGCTGGCAAACCCACCAGTACGATGACTTTCGCCGCCCAGTCCATCATGCCGCGGAATTTTTCCGGATTCTTTTCTGTATGCTGTGTGGATAAAGACGGCAGAATCACGGTACCGATTGCCACGCCAATCAAACCCAATGGTAACTCGGTCATCCGTTCAGCACTATACAGCCACGACACTGAACCGTCCTGCATGAAAGAGGCCCAAACTGTATTCAGTAACAGGTTGATCTGGGTGACGGATACGCCAAACAAAGCGGGTAGCATCAGTTTCATGATGCGATCCACCCCTTCATGCTTGAAGTCTACTTTCGGTGGAATCAACAGGTTTTTACGCCATAACTCTGGAATTTGGATTGCCAGCTGCAAAATCCCGGCAATCACGACGGCCCAACCTAGCGCCATAATCGGCTCTGCCATAAAAGGCGTGAGCCAGAGCGCACCGGCAATCATGGCAATATTCAATAAAACTGGAGCAAAGGCTGGCGTACTAAAAGAGCCATAACTGTTCAGAATACTGCTGGCAAAAGCCGTTAATGACATAAACAGCAGATAAGGAATAGTCAGACGGAACATGTCTGTGGCCAGCGCAAACTTTGCTTCATCGCCATGGAAGCCTGGCGCATAGATATACATGATCACAGGTGCGGCAATGATGGCAATCATGGTTAGGGTGGTCATGAAGGTGGCCAAACAGCCAAAAACCCGGCTGATCAGGATCTGTACTTCAGCATGGGTACGGCTGGTTTTATATTCAGTCAGTACCGGAATAAAGGCTTGGGAGAATGCCCCTTCTGCAAATAGCCGTCTGAAAAAGTTTGGAATACGAAATGCCACCACGAAGGTATCGAAATCTTTACCGGCACCGAATACATTCAGTAAAACCACATCCCGGACCAATCCCAGAACCCGCGATAACATGGTCATCGCACTGACAATTACGGTCGAACGCCAAAGCGCCATCCTATTCACCTAATAATTAATTTGGGCCTATTGTAATGAAACTTGCAAAAGAAGTTCATTGCTTAATCACATGACTTCCTGAAGGGTCTTGGGTTCTTATAATGTTGTAACTGGGCACGAAAAGCACACCAGTCAAAATACGGTCCCGGATCGGTTTTACGTCCCGGTGCAATGTCCGAATGTCCGGCAATATGCTGCTGCATTTTTGGATAATAGTTTTGTAAACAGGCGGTGACTTTGACCAAGGCATCATATTGTGCCTGTTCAAACGGCAGGTCATCACTGCCTTCCAGTTCAATCCCGATGGAATAATCATTACATTCTTTTTTGGCCAGATAGCTGGAACGACCTGCATGCCAGGCCCGGTCATTGAAATTCACAAACTGCAGTACTTCACCAGAACGTAAAATCAGCAGATGTGCAGATACCTGCATGCCTTCAACAGTCTGAAAATACGGATGCACTGACCAGTCCAGCTGGTTCTGAAAAAACTGTTCAATATAACCACCACCAAACTGTGACGGTGGCAGACTGATGTTATGGATCACCAGTAACTGAATGTCGGTATGTTCAGGCCGCTGATTAAAATTTGGAGAAGGGATCTGGCGCGCCCCGAGCAATTGCCCGTCCCGGATTTGAAACTCAGCTGCCTGTTGCATAAAACTGTCCTGTACAAAAATAAAATCTGCAATATCAGGATTGCAGCCGGCTTAATGCTAAAACTTTCATAGGCAAATCTCAATTCATCTCGGCAGACTGTATGAAAAATCGCTCATTTTAATGTAACGGTGTTAAGATAACGCACAATTTTTCACGGCTAAAAAAGATACGGAAATACTCATGAGCATATCTCAGGCTTTGCTAGAACAGTCGATTCAGATCAATATTCAACAGGCACTCTCCGAAGATATTGGCGATGGTGACATTACTGCCCTGCTGACTCCTGAAGATGAACAGGCGACTGCCACGATTATTAGCCGTGAAGCAATGGTTCTTGCTGGTCAGCCTTGGGTCGATGCCTTGATTCAGGCCTATGATCCGAGTGTAGAAGTGATCTGGCTAAAAAATGACGGCGATCATGTCGCTGCCAATGAAGCTTTTCTAAAACTGGCCGGTTCTGCACGTAGCTTGCTGACTGTAGAACGCCCTGCTCTTAACTTTGTACAGACGCTGTCTGCAGTTGCGACCAAGACGGCAAACTATGTCAAAGAGCTGGAAGGTTTGAATACCAAGCTCTTAGATACCCGTAAAACGCTGCCAGGCTTACGTATTGCCCAAAAATATGCAGTCGCTATCGGTGGCGGTCAGAATCATCGTCTGGGCCTATTCGATGCTTTCTTGATTAAGGAAAATCATATTATGGCGGCTGGTGGCATTCGCCAGGCGATTGCCAAGGCGCACCAGATTGCACCGGGTAAACCGGTGGAAGTGGAAGTTGAAACCTGGGATGAACTGAATCAGGCACTCGAAGCCCATGCCGATATCGTGATGCTGGATAATTTCAGTCAGCAGCAAATGATTGATGCGGTCAAACATGTGGCTGGCCGTTGCAAACTGGAAGCTTCAGGCAATATCACCATTGATAACTTACGTGAAGTGGCGAGTACAGGCGTAGATTATATTTCGATGGGCGTATTGACCAAAGATGTGAAGGCTATTGACCTATCGATGCGTTTTAATGGTTAAAGTCTTATTATTTAAAAAGGGTGCCATAGCACCCTTTTTCTTATTCTCAAGGATATAAATCATAGAGGTTGAATGGCCTCTACTCTGTTAATTGGTATCACTTCCTCGTTCCATATTTGCACCATCGCGGTTTTCATCACGAGAATTCGAGTCACAGGCAGTTAAACCCAGTACAGCAAATACTGAAAATGCCATCAACCATATTTTCATGTTATAACCCTCTGAATGAGATTTGGTGAAAGATCATCGCTTAAAACAGGGGTTACACAGTAGACAGATCCTGTTCATTTTTTGTCAGGCAATGTGTAGCTATAATAAAAAAACGCATCCGAAGATGCGTTTTTTACAGCTTGAAAGACTTACCAGCCCAAAGCTTCTTGCTGTTTCTTGATCAGTTCCTGAATCCCTTTTTCAGCCATGGCTAGCATGTCATTGCATTGCTCACGGGTAAATGGCTTATCTTCAGCAGTCCCCTGAATTTCAATAAATTCACCTGCCTGAGTCATCACGACATTTAAGTCAGTCTGACAGTTTGAATCTTCTTCATAGCAAAGATCTAGTAGTACTTCATCTTTAAAGATACCTACAGAAATTGCAGCCACTAGACCCTTAAGTGGGTCCTGTTTGATTTTCTTTTTCTCAAGCAATACATTCATGGCATCAATCAATGCTACTGCAGCACCCGTAATTGATGCAGTACGGGTACCACCATCTGCCTGGATCACGTCACAGTCAATAGTAATGGTATTTTCACCGAGTTTTTTCAGATCGACCATTGAACGTAGGCTACGACCGATTAAACGCTGAATTTCCTGAGTACGGCCACTTTGTTTGCCACGAGCAGCTTCACGATCACTACGGGTATGTGTTGAACGTGGCAGCATGCCGTATTCTGCTGTTACCCAGCCTTGGCCCTGACCTTTCAGGAAACGTGGTACAGAGCTGTCCACACTGGCAGTACACAGCACTTTGGTATGACCAAATTCAACCAATACGGAACCTTCCGCATAACGTGTATAGTTACGGGTAATTTTCACTTCACGTAATTGATCTAATGCTCGTTGGTCGATACGCATAATAGGTCCTGCTGTTGACTAAAAATAATTGCGGCTCAGTATAACAGAAGCCTCCGCCAAGATTGGGACAGAGGACAGATCATTTACAAAATCACTGGACACGCCTTGCTTGTATAGATTTTTCAGTCCATCTGCTCTACTGCGATGGGCAGATGTTTTTTGCTAAACTGCAGATCTGCTGAAGGAAAATCCCTATGTCTTTACGTGAAGAACGCAAGCAACAAAGCCGTCAGGCCCTCCTCGATGCTACCTTGGCATTGAGCAGCCGTGGCCATGCATTTAGCAGCATCAGCCTGCGCGAAATCACTCATGAAGTCGGACTGGTGCCTGCCGCATTTTATCGACACTTTCAGAATATGGATCAGTTGGGACTGGAACTTCTGGATCAGGTGTCGATTCATCTCAAAGGTGTGCTGAATCAGTTGGGACCTGCAGACTTTTCTCTGGATGAGCTTTCATCTAAGATCGAACTGTTTTTTCAGGCAGTTGATGCTCATCCCGAAGCCTGGACATTTGTTAGTGCCGAACGTTGGGGCGGTTCCAATATTCTCAGACAAGGGATTGAGCGGGAAATTCATTATCTGACCCAAGACTTGCGGCATACCTTGGAACAGATTCCAGCCACCCAGCAATCTCCTTTTCCAGCCGAGTTAACTGCACTGGCACAGATTCTGGTTCCTCTCGCATTAAACTGGGCTATGGGCTGGATTCAGCTTCAGGCACAACCTGATCTTGAACTGCGACAAACTCGGATAAATGACTTCAAAGCCCAAAGCCTAAAGCAGTTAGAACTGTTATTTCGTGGAATTTTATCTCAAGCCTGAGATCTCATCTGAGTGAAATCTATTTCGCAGTTCAATTTTATCCTGATATAAAAAAACCCACATATAGATGCAGGTTTTTAGATTCATGCAGATCTGGTGTTATTTAGCTTTACGCTCTTTCTCAACCAGATAATTTACCACTTGAACTACTTTGGCACCATCGCCCTGAACTACATACTTACCGTTCACAGTTACCGCTGGTACACCGCTTAACTGATAAGTCGCAGCCAGATTTTTGGCCTGTGCGATTTTTGAAGAAATCGGGAATGATTTATAAGTGGTATTAAATTTCGCTTCGGAAATACCATAACGGGTATAGAACTTGGCTAATTGAGCCTGTTCCAGAATTGGCTGTTTCTTCGCATGAATATCATGGAATAGCTGCAAATGTGCTTTTTGACGAACACCTAGAGCTTCAGACACATAATACGCACGAGCTGCCTGTTCCCATAGCGGATTCATCGCGGCTGGGGTACGTACAAAACGTACATCTTTAGGCAATTTTTTTAACCAGCTTTGCATGTGTGGTTCAAGAGAATAGCAGTGACCACAGCCATACCAGAAGAATTCACGGACTTCAATTTTCCCCGGCTTTTCAACTTTTACTGGATTCGCCAGGACTTGATAGTCTTGACCTGCTACAAAGTTGGCGGCCATTGCACTGCCAGAAAATGCCAAAACAGATGCGGCTACAGTGCCTAAAATAAATTTTTTCATTGGGATTATCGTCCTCTAAATCATTATGTCTAATTTATGGCTTCACTATAAAGTAATTATGCCGGTTTCGTTTTTATTCTGTGAACTTTTTTACAGCTTTTATCGCTTTTTTTTTCAGAATCGCTACACTAAACAAGTGTACTGATTTACAAGAAGTTAAATCTGTTTATACCGCCTCTGGGCGAACTCAAATTTTAAATAATCACGACTGATTGAGGTGACACCGATGTCGCAATTGAATGTTGATCCACAAGAAATTGCCAAGTTTGAAGCATTTGCAGCTATATGGTGGGATCAGCATTCCGAGTTCCGCCCATTGCATATGATTAATCCCCTGCGTCTCAACTGGATTGATGAACATGCTGGTGGCTTGAGCGGCAAGAAAGTGCTGGATGTAGGCTGTGGCGGTGGAATCCTGTCAGAAAGCATGGCGCGCCGTGGTGCTCAGGTGCTGGGCATTGATATGGGCGAAGCGCCACTGAATGTGGCACGCATCCATGCCGAGCAGGAAGGTGTCAGCAATATTGAATACCGTCAGATTCCAGTAGAGCAACTTGCAGAAGAACAAGCCGGTCAATACGATGTCGTGACCTGTATGGAAATGCTGGAACATGTACCTGATCCAGCCTCTATTATTCAGGCCTGTTATAAACTGGCCAAACCGGGTGGCCATGTCTTCTTCTCGACCATTAACCGTAATCCAAAATCTTATCTGTTTGCGATCATCGGTGCAGAATATATCCTGCGTATGCTGGCCAAAGGTACACATGATTACAGTAAATTCATCAAGCCGTCTGAACTGGCACATGACATCCGCAATGCCGGTTTAAAACTGAAAGATATGACTGGTCTGCATTATAACCCGCTGACCAAGCGTTACTGGCTGGCACCGAATGTCGATGTAAACTATATGGTGTATACCGTTAAAGAAAGCGCGCAAGAGGCCACCCAATGAAGGCTGTTCTATTCGACCTCGATGGTACTTTAATTGATACCGCGGCTGACTTTATCCGGATTATCCAGCATATGTGCCGCGAAGCTGGCCGTGACGTGGTGGAAGCTGATCTGATCCGCACCCAGGTTTCAGAAGGCGCTCGAGCCATGGTCAAGCTGGTCTATCCAGAACTGCAACTGGAAGACCCGGTTTTCTTGGACCATCGCCAGCGTTTTCTGGATATGTATGGTGCAGATATTGCAGTAGATACAGACCTGTTCAGCGGAATGTATCCTTTACTTGAAGAATTAGAGGAAAATGATATCCCTTGGGGAATCGTGACCAATAAACCGCGCTGGTTGAGCGAAGCTTTACTCAAAGCTTTAAACTTGACCGAGCGCTGTGCCGTACTGGTCTGTCCGGAAGATGTGACTCGAACCAAGCCAGATCCGGAGCCGATGTATCTGGCTGCTCAGCAGTTACAGCTGGCTGCAGAGGACTGCATCTATGTCGGGGACCATCCACGTGATATTGATGCAGGCCGCAATGCCAAGATGTATACCATACTGGCAGCATACGGTTATTTACCACTGCAATACAAAGATGACTTAACAGCTTGGCAAGCCGACTATATAGTGAATACAGTGAATGAGTTACATCAGCACATTCAAAAACTGGTCTTGAGCGAGCCAAGTGTCCTGTCTTGATTCCTGAAACTACTGAAGACACTTAACAATAATAATGAGGAGGTAGATAATGAAGCATTCAGAATATCAACCTCGCCCCGATCTGTTAAAAGATCGTATTATCCTGATCACGGGTGCGGGCGATGGCATTGGTCGTGCAGCAGCAATCAGCTATGCTCTGCATGGAGCAACTGTAGTTCTGCACGGGCGTACCTTAAACAAGCTTGAAGTTATCTATGATGAGATTGAAAGCTTGGGTGCGCCGCAACCTGCCATTCTCCCATTACAGTTATCTAGTGCCTCTGAACGTGATTATGAATTATTGCTCGACACGCTCGATCGCCAGTTTGGCCGTTTAGACGGGATTTTGCATAATGCCGGTATTTTAGGCGAGCGAGTACCACTGGCAGATTATCCGGTTAATGTCTGGGATGATGTCATGGCGGTTAACCTTCGTGCGCCTTTTGTGATTACCCAAGCCCTGTTGCCCCTGCTGGAAAAATCCAAACACGCTTCTGTGGTCTTTGCCAGTTCCGGTGTAGGGCGCGAAGCCCGGGAATGCTGGGGCGCTTATTCAGTTTCAAAAATTGCCATTGAAGCAGTGAGCCAGTTATTTGCCAAAGAACGGGTCAATTCGAATATCCGCTTTAACTGTATCAATCCGGGTGCTACACGTACAGCAATGCGTGCCAAGGCTTATCCGAATGAAGATCCGAAAACCTTACCGACACCGGATTCCATCATGCCAGCCTATCTGTACCTCATGGGTGAAGATAGCTTGCATATGAACGGTCAAAGTATTAATGCGCAGGACTAATCTTTAATTGACACCTATTTAAAAGCCAATGTCCGCATTGGCTTTTTGTTTTTTTAAACTCTATAAAGATAAGACCCATTTGAAAGCTGGCTTATTCTTCTGCCCAATTCATCCAGATTTCAGACTGAATCAGCCAGACCCTTCTTATTTCTACAATACTGTCTTTATTCAGTTCGCTGCAAATTCCCCTATACTAGCGCCAACAGATTTTTATTTGAGTGCAACATGACTGACTTAAACAACATCACCGTGACGACTTTGGAAGATGGCATGGTCTCTCTGCTGGTCGATCAGCAGCCGATCTCTGAAAAATACGGCATGAAGTTTGATGCCAGCATTGTCGATGACATTCAGGCACTCGAAAATGGTCAAAAACTGAAACTGTTTGACCAGTTTGTCTTTTCCCATACCGATCTGAATTTTGAACATTCCTATCATTATGTGACGGGTATCGAAAAGCTGGACGATCGTTATCAGGTAGCGAAACACTTTGTCTATCGCATCAAGATCGAAGGTCAGCCTGAAATTGAACATGTGATCAGCAATCAGGGCAAAGCAATGACAGCAGAAGATGTGCGTACTTTTATTCAGGCACATGTACAGAAATCCCTAAGTGACTATACTGATCTGAACTATGCCTATTAAGATCGTTCATTAGATCCCGAAAGAGCACATTTACAGATGATGCTCTTTTTTTATCCTTAAATTCTTTAAAAAACAGATATAAATCGTTTTAACAAATCAATAATATAAAATTATTCGGTTTTCCAAATTAATATAAAATTTTTATAATGCTTTTCAAGTTAAATCAAAGCGAAGGAAAATTAAATGGCAGACCAAAAACGTAAAACTGAAACTATTCGTCGTATTGAAAACTTGCAGTTATCAACTGTCCTGATTTTGGCTTTAGAAGATGCAGTCGAGGCAGAGTCTGTGGCTGAAGCCATTCAGTCCTTACAGGGTTTAACGGAACAGTGGAACTGAAAAATTGCAATGACCAAATCAAGATCCGGTGTTTAAAAAGAATATTTTTTCCACTAATTTGAGACGGTTTTGATACACAATTCAGGACATTGCGCTTGCATCTTGATCCCGGTTTTGCTGAAATGCCAATGGGGCTGGGCATAACTGGTCAACTGACTGAAGTGCATCCTAAGCTTATGTAAAATCATGGCATAATCATAATTTCTCTGTAATTGATATAAAACTTCAGCCAGTTCTTCACAGTTTCTCTGCAATTTTTCCATACATTAGTTACTGTAGAAAATGAACAATTGAATGAGGGTTCAACATGAAAAAGGTTCTGGTAGCATTGGCAATGTCCTGCAGTGCATTCATGCTGGCAAATGTTGCAAACGCTGCCCCTCATTTCAATGATGAACAGCGTATGGAACGGGGTCCGGGTCATCATCAGGCCAAGAAAGCGCGTGAGTTCCATGACGATCACCAAGACCAGTATGATAAACGTCGTATGCGTGAAGAACGTGGTGTTAAACGTCTGCAACAGTTACGCTGGCAGCCAGGCTATGTCATGCCGCAGCATTATCGCAGTAATGGCTACAAGGTCGAATATAAGGATCATAAACTGCCTAAACCAGACCGTAAGCAGCAATGGTACAAAGTCAACAATGACTACATTCTGGTGAACTCTGAAAATAACAGTATTGTCCGGATCATCGGAGACTGATTCAGAACCTGATGCAAAGCCCAACCTCGTTTGGGCTTTTTGATTTTTCGGATGAGCCTTTTTAGGCTTTTTCTTATTTTAGAGCTTTCCTTTTAATCGTGGCTAATCTCCTAAATTCCTTCATGCACTTAACAATTCCACTAAACTGGCCTCACGCTTTCTATCCACTTATTCGCTAATTTAATCTCATCGAAAACATGTACAGATTTTTAGGTGAGAGCCATGAAAAAAGTTTTAACTACAATTGCCTTATCTCTTAGTGCGCTGGTTGCTACTTCTGCAATGGCAGCACCGCAGCATCATGATCCACGTTATGCACCGCATAAACCATTACCACACTGGGATCATAAAGATGCGAAAAAATGGGATGATCGCCGCGATGACCGTCGTTATAACAACCGTGGGGTTAACCCAAGCCGTGACTGGCGCGTAGGTCAAAAACTGCCAAACCAGTATGACAACCGTCGCTTTGAAGTCAGTGGCTATGAAGCACGCCGTTTGCCGAAAGCAGGTAAAAACCAGCAATGGTACAAAATCAATGGTGACTATGTACTAGTCAACGATCGTAACGACAAGATTGTTCGAATCATCAACTAATCATTCCCTTTTCTGCCCTTCTAGCAGACACCTGAAGCTCGCTTCAGGTGTTTTTTTATATCTGTACTTCCACTTCAGTATTTTTTCATTAGAATCAAAGCTAGATCTTTAAATGTTGAAATAGGCACAGCTATGACTGCAGCAGAAACCTCACCGAGCAACACCTTGCAATACGTGCACTGGTTTCGCCATTCTGCGCCTTATATCAATGCTCATCGCAATAAAACCTTTGTGATCATGTTTGATGGTGAAGCGGTATCGCATGATAACTTTCAGCACATCATTCATGATATTGCCCTGCTCAATTCTTTAGGAATCCGTCTGATTCTGGTGCACGGCGCGCGTCCGCAGATTAACCAGAATCTGGCTGCGAGTGGCTTCGAGACCCCTTTCCACCAGCAGCGTCGGGTGACGACTCGTGAATCCTTAAGTTGTGTACTGAATGCAGTAGGATCGATCCGTTTACAGATTGAGGCCTTACTGTCGATGGGACTGGCCAACTCACCTATGTATGGTGCGCGCATTGATGCCGTTTCAGGAAATTTTGTGACAGCCAAACCTTATGGCATCCGTGACGGGGTCGATTTTCAGTTAACTGGTGAAGTTCGGGCCATTGATACCGATGCGATTCAACGTCATCTGGACAATCATAATATTGTGATTCTCGGTCCGACCGGCTATTCAACCACAGGTGAAGTTTTTAACCTTCTAGCTGAGGAAGTCGCAACCAAAACTGCGACTCGTCTTAAAGCCGATAAACTAATTATCTTGGGTCGACAGCATGGTCTGCTCGACAGTAAGGGTCAGTTAAAACGGGAAGTAACCCCACAGCAACTGGATGACTATATTCTTTCTGATGAACAGGATATTGAAATTCGGCTCCAGCTCAAGGCCGCTCAGGAAGCGTCCCGAAATGGCGTCAATCGCGTTCACCTGATTTCGTATACCTATGACGGCGCCTTGCTGGAAGAACTGTTCACCCGGGATGGTTCCGGCACCATGATCACCGATGCGCATTATGAAGAAGTGCGTATGGCCGACATTCAAGATGTCGGTGGCTTGATCCGTTTGCTCCGCCCCATGGAAGAAGAAGGCATTCTGGTTTACCGTTCGCGGGAGCGTCTGGAAAATGAAATTGACCAGTTCGCCGTAATTGAGCGTGATGGCATGATTCTGGCCTGTGCAGCCCTGTATCCGATTCCGACTACGGGCAATGAACTGCGTTCTGCAGAAATCGCCTGCGTTGCAGTAGATCCAAGTTACCGTCAATCCAACCGCGGTAGCCAGATCCTGCATTATCTGGAAGATAAAGCCAAAAGTCTGGGTATTCAGCAACTGTTTATTTTAACGACCCGTACTGCACACTGGTTTCTGGAACAGGGTTTTGAACCGGCATCAGTAGATGATTTGCCCGATGCCCGACAGGCTTTTTATAATTATCAGCGCAATTCAATTGTCTGTAAAAAGTCACTTTAAAGTGACTTTTTTTATGCGCTCTCATATTTTTATTTTAGATAACGATATTCATAAAACCTGCATTCAGTATAAAAATCTTATTGCTGATTTTCTAATAAGCATATCTGGCCACTTTATTTAGAATAAATAATTTTATATTTCATTATCTTATATTAATTACTCTTTCTTCCTAAATTAATATGTAAATCACTTTCCTGCATAAGTTTTGCACTTTTTTATTTATCTTTTTTATTCATTAGAAATTCCTGAATAGTTATTTTTTTAGAAAAGTAAAAAGCTTTAGCGTATGCCTAAGTTCTTCATTTCACATTTCTAAATTTTCAGGAGTTCTGATTAATGCGCCAATCACACATTCAATTATTCACAAAAACTGCGGTCCTTAGTGCTGCGGTGGCTGGCGTGATGATGCTTTCTGGCTGTGGCAAAAAACAAGAAGCCGTGACCCTGAATATTGGTTTCCAGAAATATGGCGTACTGCCGATTTTAAAAGAACGTGTCACCTTAGAAACGTCATTAAAAGAACAAGGCGTGAATGTGAAATGGGTTGAATTCCCGGCTGGTCCTCAGTTGCTGGAAGGCTTGAATGTCGGCAGCGTATCTTTTGGTGAAGCCGGTGAAGCGCCACCGATCTTTGCTCAAGCAGCGAACTCAAATCTGGTCTATGTGGCCAATCAGCCTGAAGCACCGAAAGCTGAAGCGCTAATCGTACAAAAAGACTCGAAAATTCAATCTGTACAGGATCTGAAAGGCAAACGTGTTGCCTTAAATAAAGGCTCAAATGTTCATTACTTACTACTTAAAGTCCTTGAAGCCAATAATCTGAAACTCAGCGATATCGAAGTAGTTTACCTGCCACCTTCTGATGCCCGTGCCGCTTTTGAACGCGGTGCTGTCGATGCCTGGGTGATCTGGGACCCATTCTTCGCTGCAGCAGAAAATCAGATTGGTGCGCGTGTCATCGCCACGGGGGAGAACATCGTCAGTAACCATCAGTTCTATCTGGCAGATCGCAAGTTTGCTGAAGCCAACCCACAAATTATTGAAGCTGTCGTGAATGAACTCAATCTGACCACTGAGTGGGTCTCTGCTCATCAGGATGAAGCAGCCAAACTTCTGGAAAAACCAACAGGTCTGGCATTTGATGTATTGAAAACGTCTATTTCACGCATGGGCTTTGGGGTAAAACCACTCACTCCCGAAGTGGCACAAAAACAACAACAAGTGGCTGATGCCTTCTATGGCCAGCAACTGATTCCAGCAAAACTGCATATTCAATCTGCAATTATCGCGAAGTAAACCAAAGAACAATTTAGGGGATTTAATCATGACTCAACATCAGCTACACAACAAAGCAATCACATGGTTCAAGACCTCCAGTCATGGGATGAAAGCTGCATTAGTTGCTTGCGCGATGTTGGGTTCAAGTGCCACTTGGGCAGTAGATCCTTCTGTTAAACAGCTTCGTGTGGGCTACCAAAAAGCCTCTGTGAACCTGGTCATTGCACAGCAGCAAAAGCTGTTTGAAAAAGAATTTCCAAATGCAAAAATCAGCTGGAATGAATTCCCAGGCGGACCACAAATTTTAGAAGCATTGGCGGTAGGTTCTATCGATGTGGGTGCAACTGGAGATACACCTCCTGTCTACGCTCAGGCAGGCAATAAGCCATTGCACTATTTTGCTTATGAAACTGCAAAACCTTTATCTTCTGCCATTCTGGTCCAGCATAATTCCAAAATTACCAAGCTGAGCCAGCTCAAAGGTAAACGTGTTGGCGTGCACCGCGGTTCAAGCTCACATTATTTACTGGTACAGGCAGTACGCAAAGCGGGTTTGCAATGGACTGATATCCAGCCGATCTGGTTAAGCCCTGCTGATGCGCGTGCAGCTTTCCAGAAAGGGGCGATTGATGCGTGGGCGATTTGGGATCCCTACTATGCTGCGGCTCAAGTAGAAAATAAAGCCAGAGTTTTATCTTCAGGTAAGGGCTTAAGTCCAAATTACACCTTTTACCTCGCTTCAGAAAATTTAATCAAAAATCATCCGCAAGCCTTAAAAGGCATTATCAAGCAGGTCAATGTTGCAGATAAATGGGTACAAAGCCATAAGGCTGAAACTGCAAGCATCTTTGCACAAAGTACCGGTCTAAAACCGATTGTCAGCCAGACCTTTATCCAGCGTCGTCCAAATCCGTCTGGTGCTGTACCGCTCACCAAGAAAGTAATTGCCGATCAGCAGGAACTCGCAAACCGTTTCAGCGAACTCAAGATAATTCCGAAATCTATCAATATTCAGCAAGCCGTTTGGGCAGGCAAATAATCTAAGGATCAAAGACATGAAAATTTTCTGGTTTATCCCGACACATGGCGACAGCCGCTACTTAGGTACCAGCAAAGGTGCACGCCAGGTTGATCATGCCTACATGAAGCAGATTGCGGTTGCGGTCGATAATCTTGGTTATGAAGGTGTATTAATCCCGACTGGCCGTTCATGTGAAGATCCATGGTTAACTGCAGCCAGCCTGATTGATGCCACTAAAAAACTGAAATTCCTCGTCGCGCTGCGTCCAGGTGTTACTACGCCTGCCCTGACTGCACGTATGGCTGCAACTTTTGACCGTCTATCTGGTGGCCGTGTATTGCTGAACTTGGTGACGGGTGGTGATGAGCAAGAACTAAAAGGTGACGGCGTTTATGAAGATCATGCAACACGCTACAAGACTGCGGCTGAATACACCACCATCTGGCGTGAAATTCTGACCCGTTCACATACAGGCGAAAGCTTCACTTTCCATGGTGAACGCTTAAGTGTGGACGAGGCCAAACTGCTTTATCCACCAGTTCAAAAACCATATCCTCCACTGTGGTTCGGTGGTTCTTCAGATGCTGCGATTGAACTTGCAACAGATCAGGTTGACACTTACCTGACTTGGGGTGAATCACCTGCAGCAGTCAAAGAAAAGATTGAAAATGTCCGTGCCAAAGCTGAAGCGAAAGGCCGTAAGCTTAGCTATGGTATCCGTTTACATGTGATTGTTCGTGAAACCAATGAAGAAGCATGGAAGGCCGCAGAAGAGCTGATCCAGTATGTAAATGATGCAACCATTGCAGCAGCTCAGGCAAAATTCAAGCAAATGGACTCTGTCGGTCAGCGTCGTATGGCTGAACTGCATAATGGCGACCGTAGCAAACTCGAAGTGTCTCCGAACCTGTGGGCAGGTGTAGGTCTGGTACGTGGTGGTGCAGGTACAGCGCTTGTAGGTGATCCAGAAACTGTCGCAGCACGTATTCAGGAATATGCTGATCTAGGTATCGATACCTTCATTTTCTCAGGCTACCCACATCTGGAAGAATCGATCCGTTTTGCTGAACTGGTATTCCCATTGCTTCCATTAGAAACTCAACAAAAACTGGCTCAGCCAAACCTGACTGGTCCATTCGGTGAAATTGTGGCAAATAACTACATGCCAGATGAGAACAAGAAGGCTGCGAGTGTTCAGGAGCCAGCTTAATGTCGAAAGTCGTTTCTGTTGAAACCATTGCAGAAAAGAAGGTTTCACGTGGAACACAACTCGGGCAGCGTTTGCTGCCCTGGTTAGTTCCCATTGGATTAATTTTGATCTGGCAGATCGCGTCAAGTACTGGCCTGCTGGAAAGCCGAATTTTGCCTGCACCGAGTGCAGTCATCGCCGCATTCTGGGCTCTGCTGATGAGTGGCGAACTCTGGACCCATGTAAAAGTCAGTGCTGGCCGTGCCCTGAGTGGTTTACTGGTGGGTGGTGGTTTGGGGCTGCTTCTAGGTTTACTCAATGGTTCGTCCAAGGCTGCCTCTACCCTGCTCGATACCACTTTACAGATGATCCGGAACATCCCTGCCCTGGCCCTAATTCCACTGGTGATTTTGTGGTTCGGCATCGATGAATCAGCCAAGCTGTTTCTGGTCGCCATCGGCGTGTTCTTCCCGATCTATATCAATACCTATCATGGCATTCGCTCAGTCGATCCGCAGCTGATCGAAATGGGTAAAAGCTATGGGCTCACCCGTTGGCAACTGTATAAAGAAATTATTTTACCAGGCGCAATGCCTTCGATTCTGGTGGGTTTACGTTTCTCGTTAGGTTTAGTGTGGGTACTGCTGATTGTGGCTGAAACCATTTCTGCACAGTCCGGGATTGGTTATATGACCATGAATGCACGTGAATTCCTGCAAACCGATATCGTACTGGTAGGTATTTTACTGTATGCCCTGCTCGGTAAACTGGCAGATGTCCTGGCTGTAGCCTTGGAACGATTCCTGCTGCGCTGGCATGCTGGCTATCAAAAATAATTGAAAAAATATTGAGGAGCATGTGATGACTGATCTCAGCTTAGGGCGTCTTGCCAATGATTCGACTGCAGTGCAGGGGCCTGCTGCAACCGATATCAATCCCAATGCCGTTGCGGGTGCCGAAATCATTATTGAACAGCTGCACAAGTTCTATGGCTCAGTGAAGGTACTGGAAGATCTAGACCTGCATATTCAGCCGGGTGAATTTCTGGTGATTGTTGGACGTAGTGGCTGTGGTAAAAGTACCCTGCTCCGTCTGATTGCCGATCTTGAAAAACAGAGCTATGGCGAAATTAAATTCAAGTCTGCGCGTCATATCCGTGAAGGCATTACCGCTGATGATATCCGTGTGATGTTTCAGGATCCGCGTTTATTGCCATGGCGGAGCATCGAACAGAATGTGCAACTCGGCCTACCAAAAGACCGGCATGACAATGCTTCACAAATGCTGGAGAAAGTCGGCTTAAAAGAGAAAGCCGGGCTCTGGCCTTCACAACTGTCTGGTGGTCAGCGTCAGCGTACTGCCCTGGCACGCGCCTTATCGCATAAGCCGCGTATTTTACTGCTGGATGAACCACTTGGTGCACTGGATGCCTTGACCCGTCTGGATATGCAGAACCTGATTGAAAAATTATGGACTGAACAAGGCTTTACCGCGATTCTGGTCACCCACGACGTGAGTGAGGCCGTACAACTCGCTGACCGGATTATCCTGCTAGATAAAGGCCATATTGCCAAAGAGTTCAAAGTTGATCTGCCACGTCCACGACAAAAGAATGTGAAATTCGCCGAACTTGAACAACAGGTTCTGAATGCGGTTTTGGCAACCTGAAATGCGAGGGAATCCGGAATAGCTGTTTATTCTGGATTTCTTTATTTCGAATCTAGAGAACCTACATCTTATTGATTATTTATTCAGCAATTGGCAAAATTTCAACTTCATTCATTAATTTTATTTTAACTTTATGATGCCTCAAGGTAATAATTAGTACTTAAAAAATAATCAACCTTTTCAAAAACTTGGTTTTTAATTCTTACGCCTTAAACCGATACTAATTGTATCTTTAATCTAAAGAATAAATCATCGTTATTCATAAAATTAGCGCCTGACTTGATGCACAAATCTGATGATTTGACGTACAATTAAAAATTCCCTTTTTTAATTGTTTTTAATATTTGCTGATGGAACAAAAAAAGAGTACTCAAAAACGCAACCAGCTGCTGAATGCTGCACTCGATGTTTTTTCCCTATACGGTTTTAATGGGGCGAGTTTGGATGAGATCGCACAAATTGCAGAAATGCATAAGTCGAATATTTTCTATTATTACGAAAATAAAGAGGCGCTCTATGTAGAGGTTTTAACGACCGTTCTACAAAAATGGCTGGCACCTTTACAAATGCTAGAAGCTGATCTTGAGCCTGAAGAAGCGATTACCAATTATTTGATGCAAAAAATTGAAGTATCGCGTACCCAGCCTAAAGCTTCGCGCTTATTTGCTCTGGAAGTGATTCAGGGTGCGCCGCACATTTTAGAAATCTTAAAAGGTCCATTGAAAAAACTGGTCAAGCGTAAAGCCAAAGTGATTTCAAACTGGCAGGAACAAGGCAAGATTTCTAAAGATATCGATCCTGAACTGCTGATTCTGAATATCTGGGCCGTGACCCAGAACTATGCAGATTTCGCGACTCAGATGGAAATGGTAACAGGTAAGACCTTGCGTAACCGCAGCATGCAACAACGGATTATCCAGCATACTGTACATATGATGCTGTACGGCGTACTTCCGCGTACACAAGAAAAATAGGTCAACGCAAAAAGCATTTGGCATACGACCATAAATTTTATGGTCGCCGACCCCTTCTCTCACCCTTTATTATTATTTTAACGTTTGATATAAATTCAATAATTTCTGCGCACCTAGCAGCAGATTATCTTCCCAGTCCAAATGAGCACTATCATCTGCACCGTCAGTAATATATTTAACTGAAATTAGGCGCACATTCAATTTTCTGCATACCTTGGCCAGCGCATAGCCTTCCATATCCACCAGCTGACAAGCCACTTTCGGCAAGCCTGTTTCAAAGCTGTCCCCTGTTCCACAAATTCCTTTCGGTAAATGGGCAAAAAACGGTTCCAGATCAATTGCGCCTGGCAAATGATCATCCATCGGGGTAATACCAACTTCAAATCCTAGTGGTGAAACATCCATATCACGTTGTACAAAACGCTTAACTTCGAGCAGTTCATGCGCTTTGAAATGGGAACTGCCTGCGGTGCCGAGATTAATCAGGGTCTTGCAGCCAGTTTTCTGAATCACTTCAAAAGCCTTAAAAGCAGCATTCACCTTGCCGATGCCACTATAGTGGACTTCTGCACCTTCTGCTTCGAACAAACCTTTGGATTCACTGGCCAATGCCATAATGAGTGCCGAATCTGACATGCAAACTACCCGAGACTGAGAAAACCGTGACATTAGAAAGCAAAATCCGGGCAATGAAAAGCGGGTTTTTAGATTTCTATTTTGTAGATCTTTCACTTAAATAACCACAGAAGATTCTTGAATGGCACGCTTTCTTCTTAATGTGTTTCGTGATTTTTCAATAATTTTTTTGCATAAAAACACAACAACAAGACGAATCGTTGAGATTATGGCAATATATAGCCTTTCCTATTTTTCAATTCCCTGATTTCGCCTATGCAGCTGCTCCGTCTCAATGCTTTAGCGTCCCATTCTGAATTGCCAAAAACCGCCGTTACGATTGGTAATTTTGACGGCGTGCATCTGGGTCATCAGGCCATGATCAAACAGTTAAAAGCTGTTGCAGAAGCTGAGCAACTAAAAACTGTTGTGATGATCTTCGAGCCACAACCGCTTGAATTTTTTAAAGGTTATGAAGCACCGCCACGTATTTCTTCTTTGCGTGAAAAGGTAGAATATCTAAGTGAACTGGGTGTGGACTATATTGCGGTCGCCAAGTTTGATCATCATTTCCGAAGCCTGAGTGCCGAAGCCTTTGCCGACATTCTGAAAGATAAACTGAATGCAGCACATCTGGTCTTGGGGGATGATTTTCACTTTGGTAAAAACCGTCAGGGCAATAGTGAATTCCTGCGAGATTACGGATTTAAGGTCACCAACCTGCATACTATTGCGTTAGATGGTGAACGGGTCAGTTCTACCCGCATCCGTCAGACCCTGCAAGCGGGCGACCTGGCTCTGGCAGCCAAATTACTGGGACGTCCTTATAGTATTACCGGCCGGGTGCAATACGGCGACCAGATTGGCCGTACCATTGATTTCCCGACCATTAATGTCCGGTTAAACCGGCATAAACCCTGCCTGCAGGGAATTTATGGGGTTGAAGTCGTCTGTGAAACCGGATCACTCAGCGCCAAGGTTCAGCAGGAAAATCCTGAACAGCCGGGTATTGCCGGCTATGATCAGGGCAGCCTGTTTGGTGCCGGTCATGTGGGTACCCGCCCTGCGATCAAACAGACTCATCCGGAATGGCGATTAGAAGTACATTTTCCTGATGTTTCTGCTAATCTGTATGGCCTGTTAATGCGGGTAACCTTCTTGAATTATCTGCATGGCGAAAAAGATTATCCTTCGCTTGAAGCGTTAAAGGCCGGAATTGATGATGATGTTGAGAAACTGCTTGAGTTTCGTCGAAAACACCCCACATTTCCCTTTTAATGTCCCGTATTTTTATTGTAAAACGTGTCAGTCTAATGACTGATTAAATTGGAAGACAACTTGCATGAGCGATAAGCAAACTCCTGAAAATGCAGTGGATTATAAAGCCACGCTGAACCTCCCAGGTACTGACTTTGCAATGAAAGCAAATCTGGCAGTACGTGAAGCGAAATGGTTAGAAGAGTGGTATGCCGATGACATTTATCAGCAGATTCGTGCATCGCGAATTGGCAAGAAAAAATACGTGCTTCATGACGGCCCTCCATATGCCAATGGCCAGATTCACCTAGGTCATGCAGTCAACAAGGTACTTAAAGACATCATCATTAAAAGCCGCATCATGGACGGTTTTGATGCGCCTTATGTACCGGGCTGGGATTGTCACGGTCTTCCAATTGAACTCAAAGTTGAAGAAAAAGTCGGTAAGGTCGGTGTCAAAGTGGATGCGTCTACTTTCCGTAAAGCTTGCCGCGAATATGCATTGAGCCAGGTTGAGCTACAGAAAAAAGACTTCATCCGTATGGGTGTGTTTGGCGACTGGAGCAATCCTTACCTCACCATGAACTTCAATCAGGAAGCCAACATTGTACGTTCACTCGGTGAAATCGCGAAAAATGGCCATATCCAGCCAGGTCTTAAACCGGTGAACTGGTGTCTGGACTGTGGTTCAGCACTGGCTGAAGCTGAAGTTGAATATGAAGATAAAAAATCAGATGCAATCGACGTCGGCTTTAACGTGGTTGATCTGGCGGATCTGTCTGCACGTTTAGGTGTTGAAGTTAAAGACTCAACTGATATCGTGATCTGGACCACAACGCCTTGGACACTTCCTGCGAACCAGGCGGTTGCCCTGCATGCTGAAATTGAATACCAACTGGTTAAAGCACGTGGTGAAGATAAAGCTGCACAAAACTTTATTCTGGCTAAAGATCTGGTTGAATCTGCAACTGAGCGCTATGGCTTTAATGCGGTTGAAGTGATTGCTGATTTTACCGGTGCGAAACTTGAGAATCTGGTACTGCAACATCCTCTAATTGCTGAGCGTCAAGTGCCAGTGATTCTGGGTGAACACGTCATCGCAACCAGCGGTACCGGTGCTGTACATACTGCGCCTGGCCATGGTGTGGACGACTATAAAGTTGGTCTGCTGTATAACCTGAAAGTAGATAATCCAGTGGGCGGTAATGGTGTGTATTTACCGACTTCACCACTATTTGCAGGCGAGCACATCTACAAGGCCAATCCCCAAATTATTGCGGCACTTGGCGAAGCTAACAAGCTATGGGCACATAAGCCTATCAAGCATAGCTACCCGCACTGCTGGCGTCATAAAACTCCGATTATCTTCCGTGCGACCCCACAATGGTTCATTAGCATGGATGAAAAAGGTCTGCGTCAGGGTGCGTTGAATGCCATTGAAAATGACATCAGCTTTGTACCGGATTGGGGTAAAAACCGTATCCAGGCGATGATCGAAGGCCGTCCGGACTGGTGTATCTCACGTCAACGTACCTGGGGTGTACCAATTCCATTCTTCGTGCATAAAGACACCAATGAATTGCATCCTCGTACACCTGAACTGATCGAAGAAGTCGCGAAACTGATCGAACAGGAAGGTATTGATGCCTGGTATAACCGTGAAGCCAAAGACTTCATCGGTGATGATGCTGAGCAGTACAACGCGGTTCGCGATACCTTAGATGTATGGTTTGACTCTGGTACAACCCACTATGCAGTGCTGCGTGACCGTGAAGAATTGACCGATCCAGCTGATCTATATCTTGAAGGTTCTGACCAGCACCGTGGCTGGTTCCAGTCTTCATTATTGACCTCTATGGCAATCAATCAACGTGCGCCATACAAAGGTCTGCTGACTCACGGTTTCGTGGTCGATGAGAAAGGCCGCAAGATGTCGAAATCGCTGGGTAATATCATTACTCCGCAAGACATTATCAAGAACATGGGTGCAGACGGCCTGCGTTTCTGGATCGCTTCAGCAGATTACCGTTATGAAATGACCGCAGGTAAAGAAATCTTTAACCGTGCGTCAGATGGTTATCGTCGTATCCGTAATACCCTGCGTTTCTTGTTGGCAAACCTGAATGGCTTCAACCCGGCAACTGATGCTCTACCTGTAGATCAACTGATTGCACTGGATCAATACATCCTGCAACGCGCGAATGATGTACAGGAAACCATCAAGAAAGCATATGAAGATATGAACTTCCATATCGTGACCAATGCCTTGACCAACTTCTGTATTAACGACCTTGGTGGTTTCTACTTAGACATCATCAAAGACCGTCAGTACACCACTAAAGCAGATTCACAGGCACGTCATTCTGCGCAAACTGCGCTATATCATCTGGTACAAGCCTTTGTACGCTGGATGGCACCAATCCTGAGCTTCACCGCTCAAGAAGCATGGCCACTAATTCCAGGTCAAAGCGAGAAATATGTGTTCACTGCTGAATGGTACGATATTCCAGTTTCAGCACAAGAAAACCTGTTGTCTGAAGCAGACTGGCAAACCCTGATTGCAGTCAAATCTGCGGTCAACAAGCACATTGAAAATGCGCGTAACGAGAAACTAGTGGGTTCAAACCTGTCTGCCAAAGTTGAGCTGTGGGCCGATGATGAACTGAAAGCTGTTCTAGACCGTCTGGGTGATGAGCTGCGTTTCGTTCTGATCACTTCTCAGGTAATCGTGAATCCGTTTGATGCTGCTCAAGGCAATGACGCTGAACTTGAAGGCCTACGCGTAAAAGTATCTGCGGCAGATGGCGAGAAATGTGTACGCTGCTGGCATGTGCTTCCTGATGTGAATACACATGCTTCACATCCAGGACTATGCGGTCGTTGTATCATTAACCTCCCGAGCGGCCAAGGTGAAGAGAGAAAATATGCCTAACCCACAGCAGAAAAAGGGTCTGTTCCAGTTCTATCCTCACAATTTGTGGTGGATCGGACTGGCTATTCTGGCGATCATTCTAGATCAATGGACCAAATGGATTGCGGTAACACATCTGGAATATGCAGATCCGGTGCCCGTCCTGCCCTTTTTAAATTGGACACTATTACATAACTATGGCGCTGCCTTTAGTTTCTTGTCCGATGCTGGTGGCTGGCAACGCTATTTCTTTACCTCTCTTGCAGGTTTAGTGTCTGTGGTTTTCGTGTTCTGGCTGATGCGTATGCCAAAGAGCATGAAAGTCTTGCCACTAGCAGTTGCCCTGATTCTGGGTGGTGCTATTGGTAACCTGATTGACCGCATTTCTTTAGGTTATGTGGTCGACTTTATTCATGTCTATTATCAGAACAGTCACTTCCCTGCTTTTAATATTGCGGATAGTGCCATTACTTTAGGTACGATTCTGCTGCTGATTGATACGTTTTTCCTGGAAAAACACCGAATTCAACGTGCACAGGCGCAACATGACTGATTTTATTAATCCTAACGAGGAAACTCGTGTTGAAGACGGCTCTAAAGTCGAGCTTCATTTTTCTGTCGCGATCGAAAGTGGCGTAGAAATTGACAATACCCGTAGCCGTGAAGAACCGGTAAGCCTGACCATTGGTGATGGCAACCTATTACCAGGTTTTGAAAAAGCTTTAATGGGCTTGCGTGCTGGTGACCGTCGTACTGTCAGCCTTCCGCCCGAAGATGCTTTTGGTCCGTGGAATCCTGAAAATGTCCAAAAATTTGATACGGTGAAATTTGGCGAACGTCCGATCGAAGGTCACATGATCGAGTTTGAAGACAAGGCCAAATCGACTTTGTATGGCGTAGTAAGATCCGTAAATGATGATATTACCGAAGTGGACTTTAATCATCCGCTTGCAGGTAAAAATATCACCTTTGAAGTTGAAATCTTCAAAGTTACTCCAGCTGGCCAGCAAGGCGTGAAGCTGATGTAATATCGGCTAATCACATGATTTAAAAGAGCTCCTTCGGGAGCTTTTTTAGTTTCTGGATACAAATCCTCTCTAGTCTCTGTTCAGAAATCTGATTAATTTAATTTGATGAGCATGCGATAAGAAAGGGAAAGATATGAAAATTTATATTGTGGTTGGCAGTGTGCGTGAAGGACGTACAGCAATTAAGGTCGCACATTGGGTACTACAGGAAATTAAAAAATATGGTTTTAGCACGCTTGAAACCGAACTTGTCGACTTAAAAGAATGGGATCTTCCGCTTTTTGCTGGTTCTCATCCCCCATTGACCGGTATTTATGATCAACCGAAACAGCAGGAATGGGCCGACTTTATCGCTCTTGCGGATGCATTTATTTTTATCAGTCCTGAATATAACCATGGCTATAGCCCAGCATTAAAGAATGCGCTGGATTATCTAGCCAAGGAATGGCAAGGCAAACCGGCAGCTTATATCGGTTATGGCGTCACCAACGGCTCACGTTCCATTGATCAGATCCGTCAGGTCGGCACTCAGCTTGGCATGGTGGATACCAATGCGATTGTAGAGCTGCGGGACATTTTTAGTCGCAATAAAGACTACAGCTTTGAAGGAAATGAATTCGACAATAAAACACTTAGAGATGTCGTGGATAAGCTGATCCAGTATGTCAGTGCCTGAGGACGACAGCGATGTGCGCTTTAGCCTACAGGCAGCGCAGAATTTGTCGGCTATTCTCACTTTCAGTTCAAGGCTATAGTTTGATTCATAGACAGACAGGAAGTCTGCAAAGCGATACAACAACAATAAAAAACGCAGAGTAACAGGACGTTGACAGGTCAGACAGGAGTCAGATCTGAGAAGCAAATCCAGAAAAGCCTCAACAGGATGTTGAGGCTTTTTTGTATTTAAAATTGTCCCGTCCTGAAATAAGTTTACACCTTAAGAGACTTATTTTATGGAACATGCACAAGAACAACGAGTTAAACGCACACAACGTGATTATAGCTTCGCCTTTAAAATGATGGTTGTACATGAAGTAGAAAAAGGGCAAATTACTTATAAACAAGCTCAGGCAAAATATGGTATTCAAGGAAGATCAACTGTGCTGGTATGGTTACGCAAGCACGGACAACAGGACTGGACTTCGAATATGCCGACTTCTTCTAAACGCCAATTAACCCCCCAACAACGAATCCGCCAATTAGAAAAGCAGTTAGCCGCAGAAAAGCTTAAAACTGAATTTATTCAGGATGTGATTTATCACATTGATAAAGAATGTGGGACTGATCTTGGAAAAAAGTATACCGAGCACGTTTCAAAGATTGGCAAAGCCAAAGAAGACTAAGCGTTTCACGTTATTGTCAGTGGTTGGGAATCACCCGACAAGCTTATTATCAAGCAGAAAAACGTGCTCAAATGGCTGCACAAGCAACTGAACAAATACTTGAGTTGGTTATGGAATATCGTTGTCTCATGCCAAGTATCGGAACACGTAAGCTGTATTGGCTTATTAAAGGCAAATTGTTGCAGCGTGGTTTAAAGTGTGGACGGGATCAGTTATTTAAAATATTGAAAGAGCATAATTTATTGATTCGCCCCAAGCGTCGCTATACAAAAACTACGGATAGCAAGCATTGGATGAAGAAGCATCCAAATTTATTAAAGGATTATTCAGCAGTGCAAGCCAACGAAGTCTTTGTTAGTGATATTACTTATGTTGAGAGTGCTGAAGGCGTACATTATTTATCCTTAGTGACAGATGCTTATACCCGTCAGATTAAAGGTTATAAGTTATCGAATGATATGCGTGCGGAGAATGTTGTGCAGGCTCTACATATGGCGATGCAGCATGTGACGGATCGAGCGACAAGGATGATTCATCATTCAGACAGAGGCTCTCAGTATTGCTCTGAACTATATCAATCGGCATTACGCCATTATGGGGTATGTCCTTCTATGACAGATGGAGGAGACTGTTACCAGAATGCATTAGCAGAGCGGATTAATGGAATATTAAAGCAGGAGTTTTTAATTACACGATGTCAAACCATGAAAGAGTTAGATCACTTAATTGCGGAATCTATCATGATTTATAATTGCTATAGACCACATTTAAGTTTAAATATGAACACCCCGAATCAGACGTATGAGCAAACTAAAACCGAGCTAATTGCTTAACTCGGTTTGAAGTGGAATACTGTCAATCTATTTCAGGACAAGACAAATCTGGTATTTTTTTAAAAAATCAGATCTCTATATTAAAGCCTAAATTGACATCACAGGCTGCTTGTCCGCCTCGGATTCCCCAGTTTTCCAATGGACTTTCTCACAGATGAATCAGGATATGATCAGGCGGAATGCCCAGTTTTCCCAAGCTTTCTACACAATCTGCTGATACAGTTTGCGCTTGGTCTCCAGACTCCGGCCAGCGAAGCAGTCAATACCGATCAAGGTAAAGTATTCAGGCTGGGTCAGATGAGTCATATACTGAAAACGATGGGCTTCATGTACCACCAGCCGGATATTACGGTCATAGTCAGGCAGCTGAAACGCATTTTTCACACATTGAAATACGCTGTCGAGTAACTGCTCTTCATCAGCCTGGGAATACTGCTGCCGGACTTCAATTTGAACGGTAGGCATGTGCTTTTCCTTTTTATTATTTTATTGAATTCTTTTAGATATTTTTTATTGAATAGAGAGATGAGCTTCAATAAGGCCTCCTATCTCTACCATATCGTAAAATTATCCTGAGAACTCTGGAATTAATCGGATAAATATTCTTAAGTGAGCTTGTCGCCTCTACTCGGTTTTTCTGACTCAGGTTATATTGAGTGCATACCAAGACAGGAAGCCTTGCAAAAACAAGAATAAAACATCGGCAGGATGCTGATCGATACCGGAGGAAAGGTATCTGAGCTAAATTTGAAAAGGCCCTCACAGGAGTTGGGGCCTTTTTCTTTCATTGTGTTATTAACTATTTAGCTTTTTACTAAGGTGCGGTCATCTTAAGCAACTTGGCTTTTGGACCATCTTCAATCACCCAGAGTGAGCCATCTTTGGCCTGAATCGCACCACGAATCCGCTCTTTCATATCCAGTCGCTGTATTTCTTTCGCAGGATTTTGAGTGGTATCAATCACGATCATTGCCTGAGAAGACAGACCTGTAGCAATGGCTTTATTTTTCCATTGAGGAAAGCTATTGCCAGTATAGAACAGCAAGTCTGAAGGAGAAATTACCGGAGTCCAATCTAATGCTGGTGCTTCAAACTCTGGTCGGGTAGTGTGATCTGGAATCGGCTTGCCATCATAATGCTCCCCATTGGAGACGATCGGATAGCCATAATTTTTGCCCTTCATCACTTTATTCAGCTCATCACCGCCTTTAGGACCCATTTCAATCACCCAAAGCTGCCCTTGTGGATCAAATGCCAAACCGAGAGGATTACGGTGTCCCAGACTCCAGACCTGCTTAGCAATTTCGCCCTGATTCATAAATGGATTATTGGAAGGAATTGAACCATCGTCATTCAGACGAATAATCTTGCCGGCATTGGATTTCATGTCCTGGGCTGGATTAAATTGCTGACGTTCACCCGAACTGATCCAGAGTTTATTATCTGAGCCAAAGATAATCCGGTGCCCATAATGGCCTTGTCCTGAAGAAAATTTCGGTACCTGAGTCCAGATTTTCTTAATCTGAGTGAGCTGTGGCGTGCTCTTGGTGAGATCGAGCTTGCCACGAACCACAACTGCACCATAGCCACCCTGCCCCTGTTCGGCATAACTGAGATATACCCACTGATTCTTGGCAAAGTCAGGATGGAGTGCGATATCGCCTAAGCCACCTTGTCCGCCATAGGCCACTTGAGGAATACCCTGAACAGTTTGAGTGCTGCGATTGGCTGGATTAAATAATTTTAATTTTCCTGATCTTTCGGTAATCAGTAAACGCTGATCTGGCAGCTCAATCAGTGCCCATGGCTCATTCAACTGCGCAAACTCTTCGACTTTATAAGCTTGCTGTGTGGTTTTGGCAGCAGATTGTCCAGCTGGGGATGCTGAAGTCTTGTCTTGGGCACAGGCAGTCAGGCTATAAGAACCTAAGCCTAATAATAAAATTGCTGCTATTTGAGTCTGTTTCATTGTTATTCTTCATGCTAATTTCATTCAGATAAGTACCAATTTAGCATTCCAGACAGCGGCTAAAATAATAAAAAAGTAAAGGAATCGTAAGCGGATATAACATAATCTCAATAAGATAGCTGATGCATTAATTGAGTTTTTTATTATTTAATACAGGCTGAATCGTGAAGAATTTTCGCCTGATACAACTGCTGATCGGCTGTTTTTAGTAAACGATCAACATTTTTATAAATATGCTCTGCATCCATAATCGCTGCTCCGACACCGATACTGATCCAGGTTTTGTCATCCCCACGATTGGCGTGTTCTAAATTGAGCTGACGAATAACCTCACAAAGTTGCTCGGCAAAAGCTTTAGCTTCCTGCCAGGAAATATCTGCCAGTAAAACTGCAAATTCCTCTCCACCATAGCGGGCCAAAAAGCCATTTTCAGGCAATATTTGCTGAATAGTTTGAACCAGTGTTTTTAAAATATAGTCACCTTTGAGATGGCCATAATAGTCATTATAGTTTTTAAAATAATCCACATCGATCATATAAACAGCCAGCGAAGATTGGTTTGCTATCGCATGCTCATATTGCTGCTGAAGCTGTTCATATTAAGGCAAAGTGATTATAGGCACCTGTCAGCGAATCCAGCCTCACCTGCTGCGCGAGTTCCTTATTGAGCAAGGTGATATCATGCGTACGGTCCTGAACCTTCTGATCAAGTTCTTTATTCAGTCGCAAAAGCTGCTTGTTTAACAACTCGGTATTAATACTTTGCACCGCATAATCACGGCTGAGCTGAAAGGTAATTAAAATAAAATAGGCACAGGAGGTATAAAATGCAATTTCAACCGAATCAATTACCTTAAGCGCAAGTAAATAGTCATGCAGGAAGGTCAGGCAGACCAGCACCACCGCAATAGAATTGATCTTGGAATAACGCACATGCGATTTGTGCATGCGGTAAGCGCCATAAAGCAGATTAATAAAAACCAGTACTGCAATACTAAAGCTTTGGAAAAAAGAAGCTCTGGAAGATATAAGGCAGCTTAAACAGGGTCACAGCCACATTGATACTAATTAACAAAGCTGTGATTTTTATTAAATAAGGATTTAACAGTCGATACGGCAATAAATAGATATAAATCAAGAAGAACAGAGTCGCCAATTCATTCAGTAAATACTCAAATCGTGTGCCCCATACCCAGGAAATATTCGTGAATAAAGTATAAATGAATGGGACTGCAAAGAAGCTACGCAGGCTCAAGCACAGAATAAATAACCCTAGAAACAGCAGCAAATTACCTGCTTGCGTTTTAAGGCTACGAAATACTGCAAAGAACACCATAAAGCAGCCAATCATCAGCAGAACGCCACTGATCACACTTAAAGGAATTACCTGATCATAAAACTTATCCAGAATAGGCTGGTTAAAGCCAATAAACATGCTGTTTTCCAGCCCGCCACGGATATGGTGATAACTTGAAGCCTGAATGGTAATCGTCACTTCCCGCTGTGAGGGAAAGAAAGAAGCCAACTTTGGCGCCATCATGGTCTGATGCTGACCATGTATGCCTACCTGCCCTACTTCTATCAGCAGATGATCATCGACATACATGCGATAAGCCCCATACTGATAAGGCACATAAATATAAACCGCATGATTGATGACTGATTCAGGCAGCCTGAAGGCTTTTTGAAAAGTTCCAATATGGTCTTTATGACCTGTTAAGGTCAGGAAAGAATTAGGTAAATGAACTTTTTCAGCAGCAAGAGTCTGACTAGGGGAATTTAATTGAGAGGGCTGCTGCTCAGAAATGGGATCAATCAGCTGATTGGAATAAAAATCCTATTCGCCATCAAGTTTGACATACTGATGATGATCAAAATTTAAGGTGGTGTATCAAAAAGTATGCTAAAAAAAAGCAGGTTGAATTTTGATAAAATAGAGAAATGCAAATAACTCTAGAAATCAAATGTCCAACCTGCCTCAGTGACAGTATAAAGAAAAATGGCATCAAAGTAGATGGGAAACAAAACTACCAATGCAAAGACTGCAAACGTCAGTTTATTGGTGACCATGCTCTGAGCTATCTAAGATGTAATTCTGGCATTACTCGTAAAATATTACAGTGAATGGTCAGAGGCAGCGGTATACGAGATATCGCTGAAGTTGAGCGCATTAGTATCGGTAAAGTCTTACGGACTTTAACTGAATGGGCCTATCAAATTCAGCCTAAACAAAGTCCTTATGAATCTCTCGAAGTAGATGAATTCTGGACTTTTGTTGGAAATAAAAATAATAAACAATGGCTTATTTACGCCTACCATCGAGAAACAGGTGAGATTGTTGCTTATGTTTGGGGTAAGAGAGATTTAGCTACAGTCCAAAGGTTGAAGACAAAGCTTAAACAATTAGGTATTCACTACACCCGAATAGCAAGTGATCATTGGGACAGTTTCATCACTGCTTTTAAAAACTGCAAGCAAAGTATTGGTAAGTTATTTACTGTAGGAATTGAAGGTAATAATTGCAAATAAGGCATCGAATAAGGCGTGGTTTTAGAAGAAGTTGTAATTTCTCCAAAAAGCTTGAAAACCATTTTAAAGCCTTCGACTTAACTTTCTGGTGGTGTTTCAAAAGGTATGCTGAAAAAAACAATATGGCTTTTGATAAAATAGAGGTATGAAAATAACGCTACAAATCAAATGTCCTACCTGTCTAAGTAATAATATAAAGAGAAATGGCATCAAAGTAGATGGGAAACAAAACCATCAGTGCAAAGATTGCAAACGTCAGTTTATTGGTGATCATGCATTAAGCTATCAAGGGTGTAACTCAGGTATTACCGGCAAGATATTACATTTGATGGTCAGAGGAAGCGGTGTAAGAGATATTGCTGAAGTCGAGCGTATCAGCATTGGCAAGGTATTACGAACCTTAAGTGAATCGATCTATCAGATTCAGCCTAAACAAAGCCACTACGAATGTCTTGAAGTCGATGAACTTTGGACTTTTGTAGGGAATAAGCAAAATAAACAATGGCTTATTTATGCCTACCATCGAGAATCTGGAGAAATTGTTGCTTATGTTTGGGGTAAGCGGGATTTAGCAACGGTTCAACGTCTTAAAGCTAGACTTAAAAAGCTTGGGGTTCAATATGCTCGAATTGCGAGTGATCATTGGGATAGTTTTATCACAGCATTTCAATGTTGCAAGCAAGTGATCGGTAAGTTTTTTACCGTCGGTATTGAAGGTAACAATTGTAGAATTCGTCATCGAATCAGGCGTGGATTTAGGAGAAGTTGCAACTTTTCTAAAAAGCTTGAAAATCATTTTAAAGCCTTTGATTTGACTTTCTTTTACCTTAATAACGGATTTGTTTAACGCCAGCATACTTTTTGAAACACCACCAACTTTCTTTTACATCAATAATGGCTTCATTTAATGTCAGTATACTTTTTAAAACACCACCCAAAATTTAATTCTGTTACAGCGTATAGCTGTGGAGAAATCAAACTGAGCCATATCAACACAAATGTGTTCATGAGAATCTGCTGCATATGACTCAGAGAATAAAAAAATATTTACACGAGTAGTATAACATTTTACAGCTGATCAGAGATTATACAGCCGTAAAAAATTAGTCGTTAAAGATAAAAAAAGGTTTATATGTTATATATAAAAAAAGCCCCCTGCGATAGCAGAGGGCTTTTGGAATAATGAGCTGGCGATGACTTACTCTCACATGGGAGACCCCACACTACCATCAGCGCTAAGAGGTTTCACTTCTGAGTTCGGGAAGGGATCAGGTGGTTCACTCTTGCTATGGTCGCCAGCACAACTGTTTATGGATACTTGCTTTGGTCTTATGTCTCACTTTTCAGTGTATGCCAATGCTTTTTCCAAATGAGTTATTAACAGAATATCTGAGTTCTTGCGAGTAGAACTAAGCAGTGCTTAATTATACTCTCATTTGTTCGATTAGCTTAACTAAATCAAGGCTTCGTCTGATCGTTAGATCAATATGAAATCAATTGACGCTTTATATACAACTGCTTGGGTGTTGTATAGTCAAGCCTCACGAGCAATTAGTATTGGTCAGCTTCACATATCGCTATGCTTCCACATCCAACCTATCAACGTCGTAGTCTTCAACGGCTCTTTAGGAGACATAAAGTCTCGGGGAAATCTTATCTTGAGGTAGGCTTCCCGCTTAGATGCTTTCAGCGGTTATCCCTTCCGAACATAGCTACCCGGCGATGCGACTGGCGTCACAACCGGTACACCAGAGGTTCGTCCACTCTGGTCCTCTCGTACTAGGAGCAGATCCTCTCAAATTTCCAGCGCCCACGGTAGATAGGGACCGAACTGTCTCACGACGTTCTAAACCCAGCTCGCGTACCTCTTTAAATGGCGAACAGCCATACCCTTGGGACCTGCTTCAGCCCCAGGATGAGATGAGCCGACATCGAGGTGCCAAACACCGCCGTCGATATGAACTCTTGGGCGGTATCAGCCTGTTATCCCCAGAGTACCTTTTATCCGTTGAGCGATGGCCCTTCCATACAGAACCACCGGATCACTAAGACCTACTTTCGTACCTGCTCGACTTGTGGGTCTCGCAGTTAAGCGCGCTTTTGCCTTTATACTCTACGCGTGATTTCCGACCACGCTGAGCGCACCTTCGTACTCCTCCGTTACTCTTTAGGAGGAGACCGCCCCAGTCAAACTACCCACCAGACATGGTCCTCGCTCCCGATCAGGGAGCAGAGTTAGAACCTCAATATTACCAGGGTGGTATTTCAAGGATGGCTCCATGGCAACTAGCGTCACCACTTCAAAGCCTCCCACCTATCCTACACAAGTAAGATCAAAGTTCAATGTCAAGCTGCAGTAAAGGTTCACGGGGTCTTTCCGTCTAGCCGCGGGTACACCGCATCTTCACGGCGAATTCGATTTCACTGAGCCTCTGCTGGAGACAGCGCCGCCATCATTATGCCATTCGTGCAGGTCGGAACTTACCCGACAAGGAATTTCGCTACCTTAGGACCGTTATAGTTACGGCCGCCGTTTACTGGGGCTTCGATCAAGAGCTTCGCTTACGCTAACCCCATCAATTAACCTTCCAGCACCGGGCAGGCATCACACCCTATACGTCCACTTTCGTGTTTGCAGAGTGCTATGTTTTTAATAAACAGTTGCAGCGGCCTGGTTTCTGAGGCTGCCAACAGCTCAAGGAGCAAGTCCTATCACCGCCGGCAGCGTACCTTCTCCCGAAGTTACGGTACCATTTTGCCTAGTTCCTTCAGCAGAGTTCTCTCAAGCGCTTTGGTCTACTCGACCTGACCACCTGTGTCGGTTTCGGGTACGATTCCAGTGTAACTGAAGCTTAGAGACTTTTCCTGGAAGTATGGTATCAGCCACTTCACCAGTAAACTGGCTTGCTATCAACTCTCAGCATAGAGCACCCCGGATTTGCCTAAGATGCATGCCTACTGTCTTCCACCTGGACAACCAACGCCAGGCTGACTTAACCTTCTCCGTCCTCTCATCGCATTACACTGAAGTATTGGAATATTAACCAATTTCCCATCGACTACGCCTCTCGGCCTCGCCTTAGGGGTCGACTCACCCAGCCCCGATTAACGTTGGACTGGAACCCTTGGTCTTTCAGCGAACGGGTTTTTCACCCGTTTTGTCGTTACTCACGTCAGCATTCGCACTTCTGATACCTCCAGCAGACTTCTCAATCCACCTTCATCGGCTTACAGAACGCTCCCCTACCACTTGCAATAAATTGCAAATCCGCAGCTTCGGTACATAGTTTTAGCCCCGTTACATCTTCCGCGCAGGCCGACTCGACTAGTGAGCTATTACGCTTTCTTTAAAGGGTGGCTGCTTCTAAGCCAACCTCCTAGCTGTCTATGCCTTCCCACATCGTTTCCCACTTAACTATGATTTAGGGACCTTAGCTGGCGGTCTGGATTGTTTTCCTCTTGACTACGGACGTTAGCACCCGCAGTCTGTCTCCCGGATAGTACTCATTGGTATTCGGAGTTTGCATCGGTTTGGTAAGTCGGGATGACCCCCTAGCCGAAACAGTGCTCTACCCCCAATGGTATTCGTCCGAGGCGCTACCTAAATAGCTTTCGGGGAGAACCAGCTATCACCGAGTTTGATTAGCCTTTCACCCCTATCCACAAGTCATCCCCTGGCTTTTCAACGACAGTGGGTTCGGTCCTCCAGTTAGTGTTACCCAACCTTCAACCTGCTCATGGATAGATCACCCGGTTTCGGGTCTATACCCAGCAACTAAACGCCCTATTAAGACTCGATTTCTCTACGGCTCCCCTATGCGGTTAACCTCGCTACTGAATATAAGTCGCTGACCCATTATACAAAAGGTACGCAGTCACCACACAAAGTGGCTCCCACTGCTTGTATGCATGCGGTTTCAGGATCTATTTCACTCCCCTCACAGGGGTTCTTTTCGCCTTTCCCTCACGGTACTGGTTCACTATCGGTCAGTCAGGAGTATTTAGCCTTAGAGGATGGTCCCCCTATATTCAGACAAGGTTTCACGTGCCTCGCCCTACTCGACATCATCATATCAGCCCTTTCGTGTACAGGACTATCACCCACTATGGTTGCACTTCCCAGAGCATTCCACTAAAACTGATATGACTTAATGGGCTGTTCCCCTTTCGCTCGCCGCTACTGAGGGAATCTCAATTGATTTCTTTTCCTACGGATACTGAGATGTTTCACTTCTCCGCGTTCGCCTCATAAACCTATGTATTCAGTTTATGATACCGACCTTATAGCCGGTGGGTTCCCCCATTCAGACATCTCCGGATCACAGGATATTTGCCGCCTCCCCGGAGCTTTTCGCAGGCTATCACGTCTTTCTTCGCCTCTGACTGCCAAGGCATCCACCACATGCACTTAATTACTTGACTATACAACCCCAAACAGTCGTTTATCCCACAAGTAAGATAAGCAACAGATTATGATGATTACTCATCACTCTCATACAGTTGGTGTCTCGTAGATTTAACTACCGTACAGCTTCAATTAGATTCATATACCAAAACGCTTGATTCAGTTAATTTCGCTAGTTCTCATTCAATCACTTCAACAATCAATCTTGCGATCTTTCGTTTCCGCTCTTTCATGAGTATGAACAAATTATTTCAACTCAAATATATTCTGTTAATGATTTAATGCATCCTCGTCGGACTGCATTACTGTGATAAATCACAGAGATTAATAACAATGCCGCGTATTATACGCCGCTTTCTTACTAAGCTCTATAAGCTATCAAACCGTTTGCTTAATGTTTAACTCATTGCATCGCAATGAGTGGTGGAGACTAGGAGAGTCGAACTCCTGACCTCCTGCGTGCAAAGCAGGCGCTCTACCAACTAAGCTAAGTCCCCAGCTTATCAATAAGTCAATGTTCTGATTTTCTGTTTTCTGGCAGATGGTGGGTCTGACAAGACTTGAACTTGTGACCCCACGCTTATCAAGCGTGTGCTCTAACCAACTGAGCTACAGACCCTCAGATACATCGTCATGAAGAACAACTTGTTGTGGATTCTTACCAATCGTCAATCTTTCGTTAAGGAGGTGATCCAGCCGCAGGTTCCCCTACGGCTACCTTGTTACGACTTCACCCCAGTCATCGGCCACACCGTGGTAAGCGTCCTCCCTAAGGTTAGACTACCTACTTCTGGTGCAACAAACTCCCATGGTGTGACGGGCGGTGTGTACAAGGCCCGGGAACGTATTCACCGCGGCATTCTGATCCGCGATTACTAGCGATTCCGACTTCACGCAGTCGAGTTGCAGACTGCGATCCGGACTACGATCGGCTTTTTGAGATTAGCATCTGCTCGCGCAGTAGCAACCCTTTGTACCGACCATTGTAGCACGTGTGTAGCCCTGGCCGTAAGGGCCATGATGACTTGACGTCGTCCCCGCCTTCCTCCAGTTTGTCACTGGCAGTATCCTTAAAGTTCCCACCCAAAGTGCTGGCAAATAAGGAAAAGGGTTGCGCTCGTTGCGGGACTTAACCCAACATCTCACGACACGAGCTGACGACAGCCATGCAGCACCTGTATCAGAGTTCCCGAAGGCACCAATCCATCTCTGGAAAGTTCTCTGTATGTCAAGGCCAGGTAAGGTTCTTCGCGTTGCATCGAATTAAACCACATGCTCCACCGCTTGTGCGGGCCCCCGTCAATTCATTTGAGTTTTAGTCTTGCGACCGTACTCCCCAGGCGGTCTACTTATCGCGTTAGCTGCGCCACTAAAGCCTCAAGGGCCCCAACGGCTAGTAGACATCGTTTACGGCATGGACTACCAGGGTATCTAATCCTGTTTGCTCCCCATGCTTTCGCACCTCAGTGTCAGTATTAGGCCAGATGGCTGCCTTCGCCATCGGTATTCCTCCAGATCTCTACGCATTTCACCGCTACACCTGGAATTCTACCATCCTCTCCCATACTCTAGCTAACCAGTATCGAATGCAATTCCCAAGTTAAGCTCGGGGATTTCACATTTGACTTAATTAGCCACCTACGCGCGCTTTACGCCCAGTAAATCCGATTAACGCTTGCACCCTCTGTATTACCGCGGCTGCTGGCACAGAGTTAGCCGGTGCTTATTCTGCGAGTAACGTCCACTTATCCCAGGTATTAACCAGGTAAGCCTCCTCCTCGCTTAAAGTGCTTTACAACCAAAAGGCCTTCTTCACACACGCGGCATGGCTGGATCAGGGTTCCCCCCATTGTCCAATATTCCCCACTGCTGCCTCCCGTAGGAGTCTGGGCCGTGTCTCAGTCCCAGTGTGGCGGATCATCCTCTCAGACCCGCTACAGATCGTCGCCTTGGTAGGCCTTTACCCCACCAACTAGCTAATCCGACTTAGGCTCATCTATTAGCGCAAGGTCCGAAGATCCCCTGCTTTCTCCCGTAGGACGTATGCGGTATTAGCGTCCCTTTCGGAACGTTGTCCCCCACTAATAGGCAGATTCCTAAGCATTACTCACCCGTCCGCCGCTAGGAATCAGGTGCAAGCACCCTATCCCCGCTCGACTTGCATGTGTTAAGCCTGCCGCCAGCGTTCAATCTGAGCCATGATCAAACTCTTCAGTTAAAATCATTTCGAGTTTTATAAGTAAAACTCTTAAACTTGGCTCATCAATTTCCTGACTTAAATTTCGCTCAAATAAACTTCGAGTAATTTCTACCATTCAATCAATGAAAATAATTTCGATCAATCAACCAGTAAAAATCCACACAAGTTGTTCTTCATAATCTCTTAATGATCTTTCTAACATCTCGTCAATGCCAGAAGCTGGACTCCGATAAACTTAACAACTCAGCAATCTGCTTCGTTCGTTTCCGTCTATCTCGTCGGTATGAGCTCATTATAGGGCAATTTCCTACACAAGCAAGTGCTTTTAACGCACACCAATCATGACTGTTTCATTTTTATGCACCAAATTGGTTCATTTTTCTACCAATTGTTACATAAGTTCATAATATTCCAAAGAAAATATAAACAAAACATTTATGTTTTATTTTTCACTTACTTTTTCACGCTTGGTGCTTTAATAGTCACACTGTTAATTTTTACTGCTGTTTTCGGGACGTCCTGATGCATGCCATAGTTCTGAGTAGGTACTTGAGCGATCTTATCGACTACCTCCATACCTTTAGTAACCCGCCCAAATACCGCATATCCAGCATTTCTTGGTGAACGGTCCAGAAAACTGTTATCTACCAGGTTAATAAAAAACTGCGCTTTAGCCGAATTAGGATCATTGGTACGTGCCATGGCCAAAGTGCCACGTTTGTTTTGCAAACCATTATCTGATTCATTCTTGATTGAAGCTTTATTATTGGCTTTTTCCTGCATGTTGAGATCAAAGCCTCCGCCCTGAATCATGAAGCCTGGAATAACCCGATGGAAGATGGTTCCTGTATAGAAGTTGCTTTTGACATATTCTTCAAAGTTTTTCACCGTAATCGGTGCTTTGTCATTAAAGAGTTCAATTTCGATATTACCGGATGAGGTCTTCATCTCGATCAGGGTATTGGCAGCAAAACTTGGCAAGCTAAATGCGATCAACGCGATAGCAGATAATGATTTTTTTAACATTTTTTAACTCATCTACTGATAAAGAAAGGTTGAGATTCACAACATATTAATCTTTCATGACTAATGACTAATGACTAATGACTAATGACTAATGACTAATGACTAATGACTAATGACTAATGACTAATGACTAATGACTAATGACTAATGACTAATGACTAATGACTAATAATGCAGTGACCTGCCGACTAAAGACAAGAGAATAATAATGAGCCATGCATTACTACAGGGCATTACTACAGGAGAAAAGCGTCCATCAATTTCCGCCCTGGCATTTGCAGGGGGAGGGTTTTATTCTGAATTACTGGATTACCCCTCATTTCATTCGTGAATTTCAGAGTTTTCGGATTGCGCCATCTCCACTCGGCCGTGTCGTTCAGGTTCTATTGGTGCGCTATCATCATTCTCCTGTGGGTCCTTATGATGAATTGCTGATTATGGATCATCCTTTAATTAGCAGACGGCGTCTTTCGACTATTCCGAAAATTTATGTCTCTACTCATGAATCTATTGTGCATGGTCAGCACTTGTGGGGCATTCCTAAAGAATATGCAGAGTTTGATTGGCAAGAACAGGGGCAGGAAACGATTTGTCGCATTACTCATCGTGGGCAAAGCATGACGCTTCGTCTTAAAAAACCTAAATCTCCTCGTTCCTTCTATTTAAATAGTCATCATCTTCCAAGCTCCATGCTAAAAATCCGGCAAACCTGGAAATCCCAACATTATCAGTTTAGCCCTCAATTCCGCGGTTATTTATCCAAGCTTACTCAGGCAGAGTGGCAAGATACTCAGAATATATTTCCGGATTTTTCTAAGGCTAAATATTTACAAAGCTTTTATGTGCCTAAATTCAATCTGGTCTTTCCAGAAGCCAAGATCCATAAAAAATAAAAAAGGTGTTTCACGTGAAACACCTTTTTTACATCTATTTTTGAATCAGATCTTTTTGTCTAGAAATTTACGGAAATTCTTGCTGAGTTCGATGACCTGCTTTTTCGAACGTTTATGAATTGGGGTCAGATTGATAAAACCATGTGCCTGATCCGTATATTCCTGATAATACACTCGTACCCCATTCTCACGTAACTTCAGTGCATAGATTGAACCCTCATCATGTAACACATCATGACGGGCAGTGATCACATAGGCAGGTGGCAGATTTTTCAGTTCACCATAGGTCGGTGAAATCAGCGGATCGTCCAGTTCGACTTGATGTGTTTCAGCATATAGCTTGGTCACCAGATCAATATCCTGAGCTGAAAGTACCAAGCCTTGATTGTATGCATAAAAAGAAGGATGACGGCTTTTAAAATCGACAGCCGGGTAAAGCAATAACTGTGCGCGAGGCGCATAGATTTTATCGGCACTCCGCTGCGCAACCACTGCCGCCAGATTTCCACCTGCACTATCCCCTGCCACTACAATCTGGTTTTTATAGATTTTCAACTGCTTGATGTTTTGATGTACCCAAGCCAGAGCATCTTCACAGACCTGTACCATCTGCAAAGGACTGTATTCTGGCGTTAGCGGATAAGCCACGCTGAGCACTTGCACCTTGGCATGCACCGCCAATAAACGGCAGAACTCATCATGTGTATCCAGACCACCCACTATAAATGCACCGCCATGATAGAAAATGACCATCGGCAATTTTTTCTGTGGTGCCGGATGATAATGTCGGGCAAAGATAGTGCCATTTTGCAATGGCAGACGCAGATCCTCGACTGCCTTGACCGGTGTCGGTTTTGCCTGAATAGCTTTCATGCGTTCATCAAACAGTTGACGTGATTGCACCGCATCTTCACTAATAAAACTGTGCTGTCCCTGTTTGATCTGAGTCGCCATCAAGCATTTTATATAAGGATCCAAATCAGGATAGTCATAAGGATAATCCAATGCTTTTACCAGACGTTCTTGTGCAAAGCTCGGCAGGCAATCCAGCAAACGTGCTGCAGCACCCTGCTCCTTATCCATTACAAATTTCGTGACCGGATTATTCGCACCCATGAGTTTTCATCCTTTTCCCATAATTCTTCATTTTTTCTACATGATCAGGGTTTTAGTGACCATATTCTTATATAAGTCTTAATATCAATGTACATAGCTCATCTGCCAAATACGCTAACCTGAATTTAATCAAATGTCATTGATAGTTTAAGTGAGATTTTTACAGCACTTTTGCGACTTTAATGTAGAAGTCTGTATAAAAGGAGATAGCTTATGGCGATAAAAATAATAACGGTATCTTTAGCCACTGCATTTTTAGCCGTAGGCTGTGTGGCTTTTCCTGATGATGGTTATTATGATGGACGTTATGACCGTCGCGATCGAGGTTATGATTATCGTTATGATCAAGACCGTCGCTATGACCGGCAACGCTGGGAATACGAACAGCAGCGTAAAAGACTGGAACTGGAACGTCGCAAAAATATTCAGCAGCGTAACTGGGAACAGGAACGGCGTCGGCAAATAGAACTGGATCGTCGTAAAACTCAGCTGGAACGACAACGTCTGGAACAGCAACGCAAGAATCTGAGTAATCAGCGTCAGAAACAGGCTCAGGCCGAACGTAAACGTCGCCAGCAGCTGGAACAACGTAAGAATGTGGCAGAACAGCAGCGAAAACGGGTTCAGCAAAACCGCTCCAATAATCCACGCTGGAATGATCAGCGACGTAAACAGGAACAGCAGCGACCACGTAATCGTCGCGATTAGGCAGAATATAAATAAACAGAGAAGCTCTGATTTAAATCAGGGCTTTTTTATGGACTGAGTTTTATGGTTTTGATCTCATTCTAGTTATTTTCTTTTAATAGAAGAAATGTTTTCACTCAGCATAGTCTTGATTAAGATGATCCCATCTTATAAGTCGAAAAACCGTAACAAATCTCAGGCAAAAAAAGGCTTATCTAGAGAAAAGATAAGCCACGAAAACACATTTCTAAAAAAGAGAAGAAACTACAGCGATAGAATCTGAAATGAATAATATAGCGTTGCTCATTTTTTGTGTAATACTTTATTGCTTGGTTATTAATCGCTTTTATGTCTAAAAAATAATCTGGACAAAAAAAGCCGGACCCTGTGTGAGGGATCCGACTGGAAAAAACAGTTTAAAAAATAAGGCAACAGCAACCTGGTTCAGCTCTCTCCTCAGAACAAGGTCGCTGTTAATGACGCTATGATGCACCGGTCTTAAAAATATTTAAAACAGATAAAAATTATTATTTCTATCTAAAAATACGATGCTGCTTTTATTAAAGTCATTAAATCCAAATAAATCCTAAAATTAATCTGTACTTGTGCTTGAATTTTTTGCCCCTGCCCCGATTTCTTTAAATAATTAAAAATTTCAATCATGGCAGTTCAGTATTAACGCAGTTAACTCTGACGCCCAAGGACTGTACATGTTTAAGAACCCATTTAAACGGAGTAAATCAATGGCAACTGAGCAGAACGAACAAGCTCAAGATCTTGAGCAAGAGCAAGCGACACAAGAGATAGAGCAAACTCAAGCTGAACCTGAGCAAGTAGAAGTTACCGTTGAATCTTTACAAGAGCAGATTGCACAACTTGAAGGTGACTTAAAGTTAGAAAAAGCACGCACTGCCAATGCAGTTTACGAAGCACAAAAAAGTGTAGAACGTATCCAGCGTGAATCAGAAAAGCATAAAGACACTGTTCTGGAAAAGTTCTCTAAAGAACTGCTAGATACAGTAGATAACCTGGAGCGCGCGATTGTTGCTGCAGGGGAAGAACAGGGCCCATTACGTGAAGGCGTAGAACTGACGCTGAAAGCGTTGCTCAATACACTAGAGAAATTTGGTGTAGTCGCAGTTGATACCGCAAATGGTTTTAATGCTGAATTGCATCAGGCAGTCGGTATTGATCCAAATGCCAAATCTAATGAAATCGGTACAGTCTTGCAAAAAGGCTATGCCCTCAATGGTCGTTTATTACGTCCTGCAATGGTCATGGTTGGCGCTTAAGCGAAATAAATCGGGAGTTTGTGAAATTTTTTCTAAAAATTTACTTGAAAAAAATTGAACGGCTCTCATATCGGATAACAAGTGTAAATCACAAAAAAATTTTTGAGGAAACATCCAAATGGCTAAAATCATTGGTATTGACTTAGGTACTACAAACTCATGTGTTGCAGTACTTGAAGGCGACAAAGTTAAAGTTATCGAAAACGCTGAAGGCGCACGTACAACTCCATCTATTATTGCGTACAAAGATGGCGAGATCCTTGTTGGTCAATCAGCTAAACGTCAAGCGGTAACCAACCCTAAAAACACATTATTCGCGATCAAACGTCTGATCGGTCGTCGTTATGAAGACCAGGCAGTACAAAAAGATATCGGTCTGGTTCCTTACAAAATCCTGAAAGCTGACAATGGCGATGCTTGGGTTGAAGTAAACGACAAGAAACTTGCTCCACAACAGATCTCTGCAGAAGTTCTGAAAAAAATGAAGAAAACTGCAGAAGACTACCTGGGTGAAACAGTCACTGAAGCGGTGATTACTGTCCCTGCTTACTTCAACGATGCACAACGTCAAGCAACTAAGGATGCAGGTAAAATTGCAGGCCTAGAAGTTAAACGTATCATCAACGAACCAACTGCTGCGGCGCTTGCGTTCGGTATGGACAAGAAAGAAGGCGACCGTAAAGTTGCGGTATACGACTTGGGTGGTGGTACATTCGACGTTTCAATCATTGAAATTGCTGACCTTGATGGCGACCAGCAAATCGAAGTGTTATCAACTAATGGTGATACCTTCCTTGGTGGGGAAGACTTCGATAACGCATTGATCGACTACTTGGTTGAAGAGTTCAAGAAAGAACAAAATGTGAACTTGAAGAACGATCCACTTGCGTTACAACGTCTGAAAGAAGCAGCTGAAAAAGCAAAAATCGAGCTTTCTTCTTCTAACGCAACTGAAATCAACCTTCCATACATCACTGCAGATGCGACTGGTCCTAAACACTTAGTGATCAATGTAACTCGTGCAAAACTTGAAGGTTTAGTTGCTGATCTTGTAGCTCGTACCATCGAGCCTTGTAAGATTGCGCTGAAAGATGCAGGTCTTTCAACTTCTGACATCTCTGACGTAATTTTGGTAGGTGGTCAGTCTCGTATGCCACTTGTACAACAAAAAGTACAAGAATTCTTCGGTCGCGAGCCACGTAAAGACGTGAACCCGGACGAAGCAGTCGCAATGGGTGCTGCGATCCAAGGTGCGGTATTGTCTGGTGATAAAACTGACGTACTTCTTCTTGACGTAACTCCACTAACTCTTGGCATTGAAACCATGGGTGGCGTGTTGACTCCAATCATTGAGAAAAACACGACGATTCCTGCGAAGAAATCTCAGGTGTTCTCAACTGCTGCGGACAACCAGCCTGCTGTAGACATTTCAGTTTACCAAGGTGAACGTAAAATGGCTCAACAAAACAAATTGTTGGGTAACTTCCAGTTAGGCGACATCCCACCTGCTCCACGTGGTGTGCCACAAATTGAAGTATCGTTCGACATCAACGCGGATGGTATCTTGAAAGTATCTGCGAAAGATAAGAGCACTGGTAAAGAGCAATCTATCCAGATCAAAGCAAACTCAGGTTTGTCTGATGCTGAAATCGAAGCAATGATCAAAGATGCTGAAGCGAATGCTGAAGAAGACCGTAAGTTCGAAGAGCTTGCAAAAGCACGTAACGAAGCGGATGCGCTAGTTTCTTCTGCTCAAAAAGCAGTAAAAGATCTTGGCGAACAAGTGACTGCTGACGAAAAAACTGCAATCGAAACTGCGGTTTCTGAGTTAGAAGCGTCTACGAAAGAAAATGATGTTGAAGCAATCAAAGCGAAAACTGAAGCATTGCAAAACATTATTATGCCGATCACTCAACGTGCTTATGAAGCAGCTCAAGGCCAAGGCGGTGCACAAGGTTTCGATCCTAATGCATTCCAAGGCGGCGAAGGCCAAGCCCAAAAAGCAGATGACGGCGTAGTTGATGCTGAATTCACTGAAGTAAAAGATGACAAAAAATAATTTGTCACTTTGAGAAAAAGACCGCATTTTATGCGGTCTTTTTTTTGCTCAATGCATAGGCAATAGAATCTTTTTTAATTAAACTATAATGAAATAAATAACTTAAAAATAAAAATGTATGCAGAATTTTATTAAGCTTTTTCTTCTGGCTTCCGGGCTTGCGATCATGCTGCTCTACCCGATGGGCAATCTGCTTCTGATCTTACCGCCGAATGTGGTACTAGCACCTTTTAATTACCTGCAAACCTTCGGAATTGAAGCTTCTTTTTCCTTAGGCTTTCTGATTGCCATCATTGTGTTGCTGATCCTGGCTGTACCTCAACGTTACCCTTCTGGAAAAGGTTTTATCATTCTAGGTATTGGATTGCTGAGCTATATTATTTTCCAGATCTTTAAATCTGAAATCACGCTGTATGCCTTTAATCACCAAACCAGACATTCCTATAATCTGAAATATTTAATTGAATTTATGATCTTCTTATTGAATGGTATAGGCCTTGGTTTTATTTATCATTCCAATATGCCAAGACAGGTTGAACAGTGGAAAGGTAAAAAATCATAATCTAACCTGAGCAGAACCGTGCATAAGCACGGTTTTTATTGCCACTCTTTATCGCTCTGACGCTAGGATTTTGCTGTTTTTTTAGCTACATTGAGCCAAACAATATTTAAAAAAATACTATGCGTCTTTTAAGCTTTCTGGGGATTGTCGTTTTCATTGTGTCACTGTTTTTGCATCTACAAACCAAGACCCATCCACAATTAAAATTTAATTCCCTGGCTGACCGTTTGACCCATCCTTTTGATACCCGCCTACGTTTCCGGATTGACCAAGTCGATCCGGGTTTTGGCCTGACCCGTGATGAGGTCATTCAATTAGGTCAGGAAGCGATTCAGATCTGGCATGAAGGGACCAATCGCGATGATCTGATGGTCTATGATGAGAATGCTCAGCTGGCCATTCAACTGATCTATGATCAACGCCAACAGGACTATGAAGCCTTTAAAAAGGTCGAAAAAAAGTTACTTGCCGATGAAGCCAGATATCAGCGTGAAGTCAGCAATCTGCAAGTTTCGCAAAAAAATCTGGAAGATCAGCAGCAACGCCTGATCCAGCAAAAAAGTCAGCTTGAATTTGAATTTCAAACCCTATTGCAACGCCGTCAACAGGCCAACTCATCTGCCGAGCGTGAACAGCTTCAGTATGAGATGGAAATGCTCAAGCCTAAACTGGAAAGTTTTAAGCGCGAATATGCCTATCTTCAGGCACAGCTATCTTCATTTAACCAGCAGGTTTCTGTTCATCAAAATAGTGTGCAAAGTCATCAGCGAAATATCAAGCAGGCCCAGCAGCGCTTTCCCCCACGCCAGTTTCATAAAGGCATTTTTATGGGAGATAAGATCCAGATTTACCAGTTTGATGCCAAAGATGATTTACGTTTAACTTTGGCACATGAGCTGGGCCATGCCTTGGGCCTCTATCATCATAATGATCCGGAAGCCTTGATGTATCCCGTATTGGGTGAACAGAATCTGCAAGATTTCAGACTGCGTCCGGCAGACAAGACCTTGTTGTATACCCGATAAAATTCAGGTTTTAATTCCCTATATTATTTATGTGTTTAGGCTAGTAAAAATACAACCTGGTTTCATTTCATGTTATTGTGAAGAACAGTAGGACGTCTTAGGCCAACTTTCTTGGAGATTCATGTGAGTTACTACCATATTTTAATTGAAGTAAATGACCACATTAGTACGATTGATGAAACCCGTGATATCGAGATCTTTGATATCGAGGATATTCAACCTTATCTTCATTCAATTTTGCTGCCTTATTTCAATGAACAGCTGATCGAGCTGGATGATGAAAATCTTGAATTTAAGGATATTTTGCATCTGCAGGTGAAACAGACCTTATTGCCGATCAATGACTTAATTGAAGAGGAACAACGTCTATTGCCGAGCGATACAGACATTACCATTACAGCCTACGAGATATTTAATAACCGTGAACTGAGTCAGGATGTCACTACAGTGATTTTTGACCTGCTTGAAGCGGTCAAACTGGAAAGCTAAGCTTTCTTCAGACATAAAAAAGTCCTCATATGAGGACTTTTTTATCGACTCAATAGGGATTAGATCGAGAATGAAGATCCACAACCACAGGTCGTTGTAGCATTCGGGTTTTGTACCACAAAACGTGAACCTTCCAGACCTTCAACATAGTCAACCACTGAACCAACCAGATATTGATAGCTCAGAGAATCAACCAGCATTTTGACATCACCATTGACGAATTCTGCATCATCTTCATTTTGGCTTTCTGCAAAGTTAAAGCCATAAGAGAAACCTGAACAGCCGCCACCGGTGACATACACACGGAGCATTAAGTCTTGGTTACCTTCACTGTCACGCAACTGGCGTACTTTATTTGCGGCATTGTCGGTGAGCACAAGCGCTTGAGCATTCATGGCGGATTCCTCTGTTGAATGGAATGTCTTTAAAAAGAAAAGACCATATTTCAAGTATAACACACTCAATATATGGTCAGTCTGTAGAGATTAAAAGTCAAATCAGAGTAATTTTATCAGGATTGTTTATAGTTCTCATCCTGTAATGCACATTCGAAGTTTTTCGGATTCTGCTTGCAGCGGAATTGCCAGAGTAACTTCATCATGCGTTTGTCATAAATACCGCGTTTGGTCAGATCAATCCGCGAATCACGCATCAGCTTTTGGTAACCTGGCTTATCTGCCTCCGGAATATCCATCCAGTATTTAGATGGAATATCTGCCTTCATCTTACCTAAAATACCAAAAGCACGTGGTAACTGGCTCTTCACCCATTCACGTGATTTTTGTCCATATCCTGCCGGGAATTTATCCGGACGAATAATGATATTACCAGTGACCTGCAACACCGGATAATTCACAATAGCACCCTTGCTTCCCAAACCTTTATGCAATTCTAATGGTTTAAATACGGCAGCTGGCGCACCAATAATATCGACCTGGCCATTGTTAAATTTAGAGCCAAAGTTGGTCACATCAGCGCTGACTGCCTGTGCACCCACTTGTTGAACCATGATTTTTTGTGCTTCGTCATAGTCGAGTACAGCAATTTTTTTACCTGCTGCTTTCGCCACAGTATTAATACTTCGGTCATTGACCATCAGAAAGGCATCGCCTACCGGAATCACCCCTGCGACTTCATATTTGCCTTGAACCATGAGCTTGGCAAAGGTCGGACTTGCTAGGCCTTGCATGACTTTTACCGCCAGGTTCAAATCTGGAATCGCGCCAATCGCATCGAGTGAACCGGTAAATCGGTTGAACTGACGGCCGCGCATACCAGTGACACTGATCCCGTCACATTTACCGGCCTTAAAATCTTCTGCGACGACGGCTTCATTGGTATTTACCCTGAGCTCGATATCAGCACCCCAGTTTTTTGCGGCCAGCTGATAGTCTTTCATTACGGCATAGACGTCACCATTTTTGCCGACCAGATCGAATACACATACCACCTGTTTAGCCTGCGCCAGACCTGAAACTGCCGTGAGTGCTGCACCTACAGCCAGGGCTTTCCATCCTCTCTGCATCATTTTGCTTTCCTTGATTGCCTTGTTTTTGTTATCTGCTTTAAGTGCTACATGTTATTGTTTTTTATACTAAACATGAAAGCATTATTTTTAATCAGCTTAACTGCTTTGCTGTGATCTGCAATGGCAGATCTGACTTTGTTTAATATAAAAAAAGCTTAGATAAATCTAAGCTTTTTTCCTTAAAAATCAAATTATTCACCAGAAAGTGAACATTCAAAGTTGGCTTTATCGACAGAGCAACGCGCACGTTTCAGTACCGACATCATGCTGGCATCATAGATTCCACGCTTGGTCATATCCATACGCCCTTCACGTAATAACTTCTGGTACTTGGTTTTATCTTCTGCACTCAGATTCAGCTTATATTTCGCTGGAATACCGGCTTCCAGACGATTAATCATCGCCATGCTCTTAGGCAGATTTTTAATGAACCAGTCACGAGACTTCTGGCCGAAACCAGCTGGGAATTTTTCCGGACGAATCACAAAGTCAGAGGTAACATGCAGTACCGGGAAGTTAAACATCGCACCGCTATTGCCCAAACCTTTATAGATTTCGAGTGGCTTGTACGCATACGCCGGTGCGCCCACCATATCGACCTGACCATTATTAAACTTGGCCACGAAGTTGGATACATCAGACACTACAGCCTGAGCACCTACACGTTGAACCATGATTTTTTGCGCATCATCATAGCCAAGAACTGCAAACTTCTTGCCTGCTGCTTTTTCAATAGAGTTAATATTTTTGTCACGCACAAAGATAAAAGCTGAACCCAGTGGCGCAATCCCGGCCACCTCATATTTTTTACCGCCCATGGTCGTGACCATTTTAGCCGCATTACGCTTATCCAAAGCGAAGCTAATCGCACGCTGCACAATGGCATTACTTGGTGCGCCACCTAAGGCATCGATTGAACCAGCAAACTTGTTGTATTGACGGGCACGCATAGCAGTCATGAATACACCATCACATTTGCCAGCCTTGAAATCATTGTCAGCGACGGCTTCATCCTGACGGGCGATCAGATTGATATCTGCGCCCCAGCCTTTTGCTGCCAGCGCCCATTCCTGAGCCATCTGGAAAGACTCGCCAGATTTACCAAGTAGGTCAAACACACAGATATCGACCCTTTCTGCATGTGCCACACCTGCAAAACCAAATGCAGAAAATGCAGCCAATGATAAGAGTGTTTTTTTCATTTTAGTTATCCTTTGAAATCTTGTTGTTAGCTGAGTGTCCGTACACGCGTCAAATATTAAGCAAATTTATTTCAAAAAAATAGAGCTTTTACTCCAGATAAAAGCGGCTTTTTGGCCTATAAAGATAAATCAGCTTTTTCTGATTTCTTTCATCTTATTTTTTTATAAATATATCAGTATCTTAATATTTTAACTTGATTACTTTGAATTACATTTCATTCGATGTAGTTACAAAGATATACATGATTTTAAAACTATTCACCACTAATTGAGCATTCGAAATTAGTTCTTTCTACAGTACAGCGTGCCCGTTTTAATACGGTCATCATGCCAGCGTCATAGATACCCTGCTTGGTTAAATCCAGGTGGTGTATCAAAAAGTATGCTAAAAAAAAGCAGGTTGAATTTTGATAAAATAGAGAAATGCAAATAACTCTAGAAATCAAATGTCCAACCTGCCTCAGTGACAGTATAAAGAAAAATGGCATCAAAGTAGATGGGAAACAAAACTACCAATGCAAAGACTGCAAACGTCAGTTTATTGGTGACCATGCTCTGAGCTATCTAAGATGTAATTCTGGCATTACTCGTAAAATATTACAGTGAATGGTCAGAGGCAGCGGTATACGAGATATCGCTGAAGTTGAGCGCATTAGTATCGGTAAAGTCTTACGGACTTTAACTGAATGGGCCTATCAAATTCAGCCTAAACAAAGTCCTTATGAATCTCTCGAAGTAGATGAATTCTGGACTTTTGTTGGAAATAAAAATAATAAACAATGGCTTATTTACGCCTACCATCGAGAAACAGGTGAGATTGTTGCTTATGTTTGGGGTAAGAGAGATTTAGCTACAGTCCAAAGGTTGAAGACAAAGCTTAAACAATTAGGTATTCACTACACCCGAATAGCAAGTGATCATTGGGACAGTTTCATCACTGCTTTTAAAAACTGCAAGCAAAATATTGGTAAGTTATTTACTGTAGGAATTGAAGGTAATAATTGCAAATAAGGCATCGAATAAGGCGTGGTTTTAGAAGAAGTTGTAATTTCTCCAAAAAGCTTGAAAACCATTTTAAAGCCTTCGACTCAACTTTCTTTTACATCAATAATGGCTTCATTTAATGTCAGCATACTTTTTAAAACACCACCTAAATTTTTAAAGCCTGAACAGGATAAACTGCAACGAAGATTTTTTGTTTTCTTCCGGCTTTCCTTTAGAATAGCGGCATTCTCTTTTGCCCTTGTTAGTAAGTTCAATGATTCAGTTAGACCAAGTTTCGTTACGCCGTGGTGGGCGAGTGTTATTTCAAAAAGCCTCCATGCAGCTTCATCCCGGCTGGAAAATTGGTTTAACCGGCGTGAATGGCGCAGGAAAATCGACCCTGTTTGCGGCTCTTCTAGGTGAGCTCAGTGCAGATGAAGGTTCGCTAACCCGACCATCCGTTTGGACAGTGGCGCATATGGCTCAGGAAATTAAAGCGCTAGATATGCCGGCCATTGATTTTGTTCTGTCAGGCGATGAAGAGTATTGGGATATACAGGCCAAACTGGCACACCCAGAGCAGCTATCCGATACAGAACTGGCACAGCTACATGGCCGTTTTGACGAGATTCATGGCTATTCCGCTCCCTCTAAAGCAGCTCAGTTGATGGCCGGTTTAGGCTTTATGGATCATCAGATCCGTCTAGATGTTTCCAGCTTTTCAGGTGGTTGGCGGATGCGTCTGAATCTGGCCCGTACCCTGATGAGCCGTTCAGACCTGCTATTACTCGATGAACCAACCAACCACTTGGATCTGGATGCGATCTTGTGGCTCGAAGACTGGTTAAAGGCCTATGAAGGCACTTTAGTGCTAATTTCGCATGACCGTGATTTTCTGGATGCCGTGACGGATCATATTCTGCATATCGAAAATCAGGAACTGACTCTCTATACTGGCAATTATTCAACTTTTGAAGTGACCCGTAGCGAGCGTCTGGCACAACAGCAACAGGCCTTTGAGAAACAGCAGGAAGCCCGGGCACATCTACAAAAATTTATTGACCGTTTCAAAGCCAAAGCGACCAAAGCACGTCAGGCCCAAAGTCGGATTAAAATGCTGGAGCGCATGCAGGATCTCGCCCCTGCTCATGTCGATACACCTTTTACCTTCAGTTTCCGTGAACCGACCAAAATGAGTTCACCACTTCTGGCCTTGGAACAGGCGGAAATTGGTTATGGCGATAAATCGATTGCCAGCAAAATTAACCTGCAAATCACTCCAAATTCTCGCATTGGGTTATTGGGGATGAATGGTGCGGGTAAATCAACCCTGATCAAAACCTTAGTCGGAGATTTGCCGTTATTAAATGGTCAACGCAAGGCCTCAGAATTACTCAATATTGGTTATTTTGCTCAGCATCAGATGGATGCTTTGGATGCTAATGCCAGCCCAATGCTACAACTGGCACGTATCGCCGATCCAAAAATTAGTGAAGCTTCTTTACGTTCTTTCCTCGGCAGTTTCGGTTTTAGCGGTGAGCGCATGGATACTCCATGTGAGAATTTCTCTGGGGGTGAACGTGCACGTTTGGCTTTGGCTTTAATTGTTTGGCAGCGTCCAAATGTACTGATTCTGGATGAACCGACGAACCACCTGGACCTGGATATGCGCCATGCCCTGACTATGGCTTTGCAGGATTTTGAAGGTGCGGTGGTACTCGTTTCGCATGAACGTCAATTGATTGCGACAGTATGTGATGAATTATTGTTAGTACATGCCGGACGTTGTACCGAATTTGAAGGCGATCTGCAGGACTATGCCAAATGGTTACGTGAAGCGTGTCAACAGCAGATCAATGCGCAGAACGCCTTGGCCAAAGCACAGGTAGTAGAAACAGAAACTAAACCTGTAGTTGTAGCCAAAGTAGATAAGGAAGCACAGCGTAAACTGGCCGCCCAGCGTCGTGAGCAGACTCGTCCGATTCGCAAGAATATTGAAAAATGTGAAGCTCAAATCGACAAACTACAGCCGCGTCTGGCAGAAATTGAAGAATTACTGGCAGATAGCGCTTTATATGAAGCTGCACGTAAAGATGACTTGCTAAAACTCATGAATGAGCAGACAGAACTGAAACAGAAACTGGAAACTGCCGAAGAGCAAATGCTAGAACTGATGATGGAGCTGGAAAGTTTGGAGCAATCTTTTCAGGAAGGTTAAGTTTTAAACCTTGATTCAAATCTTGGAGATTAGCTACAACTGGAGCTAATCTCTTTTTTTATACTTTTTATATATTGCTCTCTCCATCTTTTCCCTGATTTCTTCATCGAAACCATTTTTGACATATTTTGTAGTGAATTACGCAAATCCTATATAAGTTTATTTTTTAAACACTCGGATATCTTATTTCATACATTAATTTACAGCGGTTTCTTGGCGCATAAGGCTCTAATAAAAGTGTTTTTTATTTTTGGCAGCCTTGATACGAGTCTGTTTAATGTTGAACTAGAGAGAGGAAATCCGCATGCGTGCTCTTACCTATCATGGTGCTCGGGATGTACGAGTTGAATCCGTTCCAGATCCAGTGATTCAGGAACCAGATGACGTCATTTTAAGGGTGACAGCGACTGCCATCTGTGGCTCAGATCTGCACCTATACCGGGGTAAAATTCCGGCCACTGAAGATGGCGATATTTTCGGCCATGAATTTATGGGAATTGTAGAAGAAGTCGGCCCTGAAGTCACAGAAGTCAAAAAAGGCGACCGGGTCATTATTCCTTTTGTGATTGCATGTGGTCACTGCTTTTTCTGTGAACATGAACTGATGGCTGCCTGTGAAAATACCAATACCGGCCGTGGTGCAATTATCAATAAAAAACAGATTCCACCGGGTGCAGCTTTATTTGGCTTTAGCCATCTGTATGGTGGTATACCGGGTGGTCAAGCTGAATATGTGCGGATCCCCAAGGGCAATGTCGGACCATTTAAAGTGCCAGGCTCCCTGCCTGATGAAAAAGTATTATTCCTGACCGATATTCTACCAACCGCCTGGCAAGCAGTGAACAATGCCCAAGTTGGTCGAGGTTCCAGTGTGGCGATTTATGGTGCTGGCCCAGTTGGTCTGCTGGCTGCTGCCTGTGCACGGATGCTCGGTGCCGAGCAGATTTTTATGGTCGATCACCATCCTTATCGTCTGAGTTTCGCACATCAAACCTATGGGGTGATTCCGGTCAATTTTGATGAAGTCGATGCCGCTGAATTTATCATTCAAAATACCACGGGTTATCGTGGAGTCGATGCCGTCATTGATGCGGTCGGTTTTGAAGCCAAAGGCAGCATGCTGGAAACCGTAATGACTAACCTGAAATTAGAAGGTTCGAGTGGTTCAGCGTTAAGACAATGTATTGCAGCGGTCCGCCGCGGCGGTGTGGTGAGTGTACCTGGAGTTTATGCTGGTCCAATTCATGGCTTCCTGTTTGGTGATGCCTTTGACAAAGGTTTAACCTTTAAAATGGGACAAACTCATGTGCATAATTACTTGCCGCAGTTGCTAGAACATATTGAAAATGGAGATCTGTCTCCAGATCTGATTATTACCCATCGCATGAAACTGGAAGATGCTGCGGAAGGTTACCGTATTTTTGATAAAAAAGAAGAAGACTGTCGTAAAGTTATTCTGACCCCATAAATAGAATGGTTAAAAAAATAGAAAGCGCCGTTAGGCGCTTTTTTTATTTTTACACTTATTTTATAAATCGTATTTTTTCTATTTTCAGTTTTAAAAGTTCAGATCTATTGCCTGTTATCAGATGAACTGGCACTAGGTCAGGTGATGACCCAGCTTAAAAGACTAAGCTATAGAAGTAAAAGTTAGAAAAATCTATAACCCTATGATTCATTGAAAAAAATGAAATTTCACTTGATTATTAAATTAATTATGTAGTTTAACTACAGTGAAGATTTTTATAATTAAAATATGTTCCACGCTGATTGTTAATTAAATCTATAATATTAACATAAGCTATTAATTTTTAAGTTATTTATATAATTTTTCCATTAAAAACAGATAAAAAATCACCTGAACTGGTCAATTTTAAAAACAGAGAAGATATGGCTCCAGCTAGTCTTTTAAATTCAAAACCCTATTTTAAATTTAAAAATACTTATCCACAAGATATAGAAAGTAAATTTGAATTTAAAAAATGAAAAACAAGAAAGACAATATGACTTGTGGATAAATACTATCTTATTCACATAAAAAATATGGATAACTTTGTAGTTATCCACACAATTGATCAGGGTTTAAGCAAGATTTAAAATAACACTATTCAAGTATTTTTAGAAAATTTCGAATTAACTTGATAAATCATCGAAAGTTTAGGATTTCAAAAATCTAAGTTCTAGAATTTTCCATTCATCCTCTAGCTTCCAGATCTCCTGAAGACGCTGTTTATTATTTTCCAGTCCAATCAAGATCCGGCATTCGGTCTGGTCTTCATTGTACTCGTATTCTTCATATTCTATTTCTGGCTTCAGCGGTTTCCATACGCCGTTTTGTACCGCATGAGCAATCCGGTCATAACGCAGATAACTTCCTTCTACACGCCCTTCCTGTTCAAAAATCACCTGAAAGTCCTGATGTTCATAGTGGCGCAGCAGATCATAGTCGCCACTGTAGAATGCATTTGCCCAGATCTCACGTATTTCTTCAAGCTGGCTATCCATGGATAAACCTCTTTATAAATAAGACTTGATTCTCCTGAACCAGGCTTTTTTGAAACCTAATATCAGCGGATCATTGGTCTAAAAACTGCTTAGATTAAAATTATTCTAAACAGTTCATCTGGTATTAATAGAAAATTTACGTAAAAAAAGCGCCTTAAAAGGCGCTTTTTCGTTTCGATTTATTCCGATGGATCAGGTATCAATATCAGCATTCAAGGCATTTTCTTCAATAAAGGCACGACGTGGTTCTACATCATCTCCCATCAGACAAGAGAACATGCGGTCTGCTTCAATCGCATCCTGTACCGTCACTTGTAGCATGTTACGGTTTTCCGGATCCATCGTGGTTTCCCACAACTGGTCTGCGTTCATCTCACCCAGACCCTTATAACGCTGGATCATCATGCCGCGGCGAGAGTCTTGCAGAATATGCTGCCAAACCTGATGGAAACTGCTGACCTGAATCTTACGCTCACCTTTCTGTAAATAAGCACCCTCTTCAAGCAGCGTGAACCAGCTTTTCGAGTTTTTCAGTAAACGCGCATATTCACTTGAGCTGAGCAAGCTAGCATCTAGCAGGTAATGATGTGGCAGGTTATGCACATAAATTGTAATCCGTGGTAACCAGCTTTCTACGATCTGGCCATCAACATCTTTTTCAAAACGCTCCAGACTCAATTCAGGACGTAAACTTGGCTGGATTTTTTCAATCGCAGCACGCAGGTCTTCACCCCAAGTTTCCACATAAGGTTTATCTTCCAGCTGATCTAGCTTGAATGCTTCCAGTGAAATCAAGGCATCCAGCAAGCTTGCAGGATAACGTACAGTTAAACGTGCCAAACTCTTTTGTGAAGTTTGATAATCGGTAATCACATTGGCCAGAGCTTCCCCACGAATCGCAGGGGCATCGGCACTGATATGCAGTTCCAGCTCATCAATCGCGTTGGAAATCAGGTAAGTTTCCAGTGCATCATTGTCCTTGATGTACTGTTCCTGTTTACCTTTTTTCAGCTTGTACAACGGCGGCTGTGCGATATAGATATGACCACGCTCGACCAGTTCCGGCATTTGACGGAAGAAGAAGGTCAACAGCAACGTACGGATGTGTGAACCATCCACGTCAGCATCGGTCATGATGATGATTTTGTGATAACGCAGCTTGTCCGGGTTATATTCTTCACGACCAATCCCACAGCCGAGTGCCGTAATCAGCGTACCCACTTCTGCAGAAGAAATCATACGGTCAAAACGGGCACGTTCCACGTTCAGGATCTTACCTTTTAGCGGCAGAATTGCCTGCATCTTACGGTTACGGCCCTGTTTTGCAGAACCGCCCGCAGAGTCACCTTCGACCAGGTATAGTTCAGATAAAGCTGGATCTTTCTCTTGGCAATCCGCCAGTTTACCTGGAAGGCCGGCGATATCGAGCGCGCTCTTACGACGTGTCATTTCACGCGCTTTACGCGCCGCATCACGGGCACGCGCTGCATCAATGATCTTGCCAGCAATTGATTTAGCCGCCTGTGGATTCTCTAACAGATATTCAGAGAAGGCTTTGTTCATGGCCTGCTCAACGGCAGATTTCACTTCACTCGACACCAGCTTTTCTTTGGTTTGTGAAGAGAATTTCGGATCAGGCACTTTTACTGACACAATTGCAGTCAGACCTTCACGCGCATCATCCCCTGATACCACAACTTTTTCTTTTTTCAGGATATTTTCACTGTCCATGTAGTTATTTAAACCACGGGTCAGAGCTGCACGGAAACCGGCTAAGTGAGTACCACCATCCTTTTGCGGGATGTTGTTGGTAAAGCAGCGTACATTTTCCTGATAAGAATCATTCCATTGCAGTGCAACTTCCACACCAATGCCGTTTTCTGCCTGAGTGGTGAAATGGAAAATGTCATTCAGGTGGGTTTTACCCTGATTAATGTACTTAACAAACTCAGCCAAACCGCCTTCATAGTCAAAAATGTATTCGGCATTGATACGTTCATCACGTAATACGATTCGTACACCTGCATTCAAGAAGGACAGTTCACGTAAACGACGTGCCAGAATGTCGACATTAAAAATGGTCTGGCTAAAGGTTTCAGCACTTGGCCAGAAACGCACGCGAGTACCGGTCTTATCGGTCTCACCTACTACTTTTAACGGGAATTGTGGATCACCATGACGGTATTCCTGTTCATGGATTTTACCGGCACGATGAATAGTTAATTCCAGTTTTTCTGACAACGCATTTACTACGGATACACCTACACCGTGCAGACCGCCAGAAACTTTATAGCTGTTATCATCAAACTTACCGCCAGCATGCAGAATGGTTAGAATTACTTCTGCAGCAGACACACCTTCTTCAGGATGAATGTCGGTCGGAATACCACGGCCATTATCTGATATTGAAACTGATTCATCTTCATGAATAGTCACTAAAATTTCATCACAGTGACCTGCCAGCGCCTCATCAATCGAGTTATCTACGACCTCGAAGACCATGTGGTGTAAGCCGGTACCATCGTCTGTATCACCAATGTACATGCCTGGACGCTTACGTACTGCGTCTAAACCACGTAATACCTTGATGCTAGAGGAATCATAAGCTTTTTCAGTGGTTTGTTCTGTTTGAGAAGCAGCTTGATCTTCTGAACTCATGGTTTCTCCCTAGTGAAATATAGGTTTATCCAAAGATAGGTAAAAAATTTAAAAACTATTGCACAACAACTTGAACTGTACCGTTTTCAACATTGAATAACTGATATGAGATAGACAGATCATGTAGGTGCTTTTGTACTGATTCATGGTCTAAAGTGGTAATAAAAACTTGACTACCAAGCTGGCTCAATCGCTCAATTAAACGTTGTTGTGCGGTTAAATCTAATTCTGCTGTCACATCATCTAATAATACCACAGTTTCCTTATTACAAGAATGCAGCATTGCGATTTGCGACAGTTTAAGTGCCATCATTAAAAGCTTTTTTTGTCCACGGGACAGGATCACATCAGCATCCCCCAAAGGGGTCTTGAGGCGCAAATCTGCGCGATGTGGACCATATTCGGTATAGCGTCGTTCTACATCTTTGTCATGGTGATTGGTCAGGTCATTCAGCAGGCCGTTTTCACTGTGAAAGCCGGGACTGTATTCCAGAGAGATCTCCAGATCCGGCAGTAGATGCTTGAGATCATCCTCAAAAAATGGCTTCCACTGTTCCACGATGCCGACACGCTGGGAGTGCAAAATCTCGCCATATTCACTCAGCATCTGGTTCCATGGTTCCAGATCTGACAGGCTCAAGAAACGCTTGGATTTAAGCAGACTGTTCCGCTGTTTTAGGGCGCGTGAATAATATTGCCAGGCATGATAAAACTCTGGTTCCACGTGGAACATTAACCAGTCCAATAGTTGACGACGTGGTTTGGCACCATGATCGATAATATCGGTACTTTGTGGATCAAGCAGTTGTAAGGGCAACATCTTGGCAAGCTGACCCTGGGTTGCAATCGCATCGCCATTGACCTTAATCAGCTGTTCCCCGCTTGCCATTTTTTGCATGCCGACTTTTTCTATTTCCGATTGGGCGAACACAATCGCATCCGAGGCGCCATGCTGAATGTAATTTTTCGGGATATGGGTACGAAAGGAACGTCCTGTGGCCAGTAAATGAATAGCTTCCAGTACTGAAGTCTTGCCTGAACCATTCTGGCCATAAAAAACATTAAACGGTTGCAATCCCTGGAGTGCAACCGTTTTTAAGTTTCGTACACGTTCAATATGAAGACGCGTAATATGCATAGCGTTGGCTTAGCTCAGCTGTCGCTTAGACACGCATTGGCATCACGACATAAGTCTGATCGATATGAGATGGATCCTGAACCAGTACAGACTGATTCGCTTCAGTCATGGTCATGGATACATCTTCACCATCTAGCACACCTAGGACTTCAATCAGGTATTGCGCATTGAATGACATTTCCAGTGGTGCATCTGCATACTGGATGGCTAGATCCTCAATCGCCTCATCCTGTTCCGGGTTATTGGCACGAAGTTGTAATGAACCAGCATTAAAGTTCAGGAATACGCCACGTAGTTTTTCATTACTCAAAATAGCCACGCGTTGTAAAGATTGCTTGAACACGTCATGCGCAATAATCACATTCTTGTCGCCACCACGTGGAATCACACGGCGGTAGTCCGGGAATTTACCGTCAATCAGTTTCGTGGTGAAACGAACTGTGATATCTGCCTGTTCTTTATCACGGCTGGCCATACGAATGGTCACATTCAATAATTCACGGCCAATCAGCAGAGAAAGCTGCTCATCTTCAACGCTTAATAAACGTTGCAATTCAGCGACTGCCTTACGTGGAACAATAGCTTGAATCGGTTGAGTTGCTGTCGATTGTGCTGCTGTTTCACATAGTGCCAGACGGTGACCATCTGTCGTTACCGCACGAAGCTGATTGGCATCAATTTCAAGTAAAGTACCAGTCAGGTAGAAACGTACGTCCTGCACTGCCATCGCGAAAGCCGTTTTTTCAAACAGACGCTTTAATTCGCGCTGAGTCACAGTCACTTGCGTGCCTTGGTTATTTTCAGTATTCAATAATGGATAGTCATCTGCAGGCAAAGTACCGAGCACAAAACGACTATTTCCAGATTTCAGAATACAACGCTGGTCATCGGTAATTTGCAGGTCGATCAGGGCTGCTGATGGTAGAGATTTACAGATATCAATCAGCTTACGTGCTGGAACAGTGGTTTCACCGGCTTGCAGACATGCACCTTCAGCCAACTGGGTGCTGGCAACCAGTTCCACTTCCAGATCCGAACCAGTGACGGTTAAAGCTTCAGCAGTCACCTGGATTTTCAGGTTTGAAAGAATATTTAAGGTATGGCGACGTTCAACCGCTCCTACGACATGTGAGAGAACATTCAGTAAGCTTTCTTTCGCGATTTTTAAACGCACGGTACATTCCTCTATAGCTGAAGATTAATAAGATAAAAGTTGAATTTTTAGCAATTAACTATGCGGCAAAACAGGCCGCATAGCAAGAACAGAATTTGAGCGTTTTAGGTCAACTCTGCAACAGGCGTTGCAGGTTTTTATAGTCCTCATTGAAGATCGGATCTTCTTCACGCAAGCTTTGCACTTTTTCGCAGGCATGCATGACTGTACTGTGATCTCGACCACCAAAAGCCATACCAATTTCCGGGAAACTGTCTCCAGTCAGTTCACGTGCCAGACCCATTGCAAGCTGACGTGGACGGGCATAAATACGGGTACGTTTTGGACCTACCAGCTCTTTAAGCGGGATGCGGAAATATTCGCTCACTACACGCTGAATATTTTCAGTACTGATGGTACGGGCACGAATTGCGAGGACATCTTTCAAAGACTCACGCACCACATCCAAATCAATCGGCGTTCCTTTAAAACGCGAGATCGCCACCACTTTGTTGAGCGCACCTTCTAGTTCACGGACGTTCGCTACCACTTGTTGGGCGATAAATAGCGCACAGTTACGTGGTAAATCTACACCGGTGTTTTCGGCTTTTTTCAGCAAGATTTCAATTCGGGTTTCGATATCCGGTGGTTCCACCCCCACAGAAAGCCCCCAGGAAAAACGTGAAACCAGACGTGGATCCAGTTCTGTCAATTCTTTAGGGTAACGATCCGAGGTGAGGATAATTTGCTTCGATTCATCCAATAGTGCGTTAAAGGTATAGAAGAACTCCACCAGACTGGCTTCTTTACCTGCGAGCAAATGAATATCATCGACCAGCAAAAGATCCAGTGAACGGCAGTTTTTCTTAAACTCTTCAACCTTGCCCTGTTGTAAGGAACTGACAAAATCCTGTACAAAGCTTTCTGCAGTCATATACATCACGCGGGCATTGGGTTTTGCCTGTAATAATGCATTCCCGACTGCCTGCATCAAGTGGGTTTTACCCAGACCAGTCGGGCCATATAAAAATAGCGGGTTATGCTGCGAAGCCCCAAGTTGGGTTAACACCTTACGACAGGTTTCAGCCGCCATCTGGTTAGAACGGCCTTCAACAAATAACGAGAAGGTAAATAAAGGATTCAGCTGACGTTTACGGCTATTTTTGCCTGAATCTTCTTTTTCTTTCTTAGGACGCGGTGCTGGCGCAACCACAGGTGCAGATTCCAAAGCCGCTGTTGTCGTCGCTGGCTGTTCACTGGCAGATAAAATTGCACCTGGGCGGGAATCCACCAGAATTTCAACTTTACGTACGCGACCTTCAGATAGCTGTTCGGCCAAAATCGAAATCAGTTCCAGATGATGCTCTTGAATGTAGCGCGTCCAATACGGATTAGGTGCATAAAGACGCAGGGTATCGTCCAGCTCTTCTGCAACCAACGGGCGAATCCACATTGTAAAGACATTTCCAGAGAGCTCTTGTCGCAAGCGATTTAAGCAGTCTGTCCAAAGCATGTGAATCCCCTATTCATTCCATTGTTAATCAAAAAAGGCTGACCGCGACCAAAGCGGGTCGCCATTCTAACCAAGTTATCCACATCTGTCATGGCAATTTCCACAGATTTTGTGCAAAAAGCAGTCATGGTGGATAAATTTAAATTTAAAAGCTGGTGTGGATAAGTTTATCCGCAAGCTGTGGATAAAATATAGCACAAAGTTATCCACAAAGTATAAAATTAATAAAAACAGTTTTATCCACAAACTAAGTTTTTGTTTATTTTATACAAAATTAGCTTTTCCACAGAAAAAGTCCACCCTAATAGTAATAAATTTAAATTTATAAATTTGAATTTATTTATAAGATTCGATTCTTTTGTGGATAACTGAGAAAAGCTTAAATTTAAATTCAAAATTCAAGAGTTAAATTTAGATTTCACATAAGTTGTGGATAACTATGTTGATATAAGTGTTAATAACTTATATTTAATTTTAAAACAAATAGTTATATTGTGGTTAACTTATATATAGGTATTTGAATCCAATTTTTTTAACCCCTATTTACAATTTTGATTTCAGTCTTATTTGAAAAGAAAATGGCTTTTGCATTGACAGCTCAAGCAATGAGCACTAAAATCGCGGACCTTTATAGAAAGATCATTTTTGGAGTTTCAATATGAAACGTACATTCCAACCATCTGAATTAAAGCGTAAACGCGTTCATGGTTTCCGTGCTCGTATGGCTACTAAAGCTGGTCGTCAAGTTCTAGCTCGCCGTCGTGCAAAAGGTCGTCACAGCTTAACTGTTTAATCAGTTAGGCTTTGCCGATTTTGGGTGTTATGACTACACTTTATAGTTTTGGTACAGAGCTTCGTTTACGCTGTGCTGCAGATTATAAAGGAGTCTTTGATGGTGCGCTTTTTAAAGTGCATCAACCCCATTTCCTTTTTCTTGCAAAACATTCCGAACTGCCAAACAGCCGTTTGGGTTTAGTTGTTGCCAAGAAAAAAGTGCGCCGTGCGCACGAACGAAATCGAGTAAAACGACTTGCTCGCGAAAGTTTTCGCCTGCATCAACAGCAACTAGATGATTTGGATATTGTGGTTATGCCTAAAGTAGGTATAGAAGCAGTGCCGAACGCAGAGTTGCATCAGCAATTACAATTTGCCTGGCAGAAACTCAACCGTCTTGCCAAAAAGCATTCCAAAATAGCATCATCCTCCCCACAAAAGTAGAGATGGCCAATGGTACGTTTACTGCATTGGTTAATACGTTTCTATCAGATTGCGATTAGTCCTTTATTGGGACCACGCTGTCGTTATATTCCAACATGTTCTCAATATTCCTTGGAAGCAGTCCATACACATGGAGCTGTACGTGGTGTGTGGCTGGCTACTCAGCGTATTTGCCGTTGTCATCCGTGGGGTGGCTCTGGATATGATCCGGTTCCCCCGAAAGCGATTCGTTTTATTTCATTTCAGCAAATAGATTCTCAAACGCTTCACGTTGCTGTACCCTTTCGTGATCGTTTATTGAACCAAAATCACTCTAACCACTTGGGGTAATACATATGCAACAATGGGCCAGGATTGCAATTCTCGGAGCCATGTTTGTTGTCGCATATTTGCTCATTTTGGCGTGGCAAAAAGATTATGGCAATGCTGAAACCAAACCACAGCAAGAAGCTGCGGTTGTTTCACATGAAGTATCTGCAGATTTGCCAAATGCTCAGACGGCGACGACCGCCTCTGATCTGCCACAAGCAAATATGCCAGCGCAGCAAGCAACGGATGCCACCGCACCTGTAAGTCAGCAGCTTATTTCAGTACAAACTGACCTTTATCATCTTTGGATCAATCCTAAAGGTGGTGATATTGTTCGTGTTGAATTACTCAATCATGACAAGAATAAAGACAGCGATGAACCGTTCGTCATGCTGGAAAGCGATGCGAAACGGACGTATGTCGCTCAGTCGGGTCTGATCGGTCTGAATGGACCGGACAGCAGCCGTAATGGCCGTCCAACTTATGAGCTGGAAAAAACGGCTTATACAATGGCAGATGCCAAAGCTGCTAAAAATAAAGATGGTGAAACTGTCAAAGTACTTTCTGTACCTATGGTCTTTAAAACGGCTGATGGTGTAGAAGTTATTAAAACCTTCAACTTTACTGAAGGTGAATATCCGGTAGTTGTGAATCACAAAGTGGTCAACCGCAGCGGCCAGACCTGGCAAGGTCAGATGTTCGGTCAGATCAAACGTGACAACTCTGAAGATCCAGGTAAATCTGATCAGGGTATCTTCACATTGGGAACGTTCCTGGGCGGCGCTTGGGGTACACCGGATGAAAACTACAACAAGTTAAAATTTGACAACTTTGTTGAAGAAAAACTGAATACCGAAGCTAAAGGTGGCTGGGTTGCGATGGTTCAGCACTACTTTGTGAGTGCCTGGGTGCCAGGTAACCTGAAGCTGACTCAAGCCAATGGTGAAGCTTACAGCGCAAAGCTGGAATCACGTAAATCAACTGATAACATGAATATCATTGGTTTTACTTCTCCAACTTTCAATGTGCCTGCAGGTACCGTAGCTGAAATCGATGCGACCTTCTACTCTGGTCCAAAAGTTCAATCAGAGCTGAAAGATCTGGCGACTGGTCTGAACCAGACGGTGGACTATGGCTGGTTATGGCCAATTGCCAAACTGCTGTTTGTTGGTCTTGAGTTCTTCCACGGTCTAGTGGGTAACTGGGGCTGGGCGATCATTCTGTTAACTGTACTGGTTAAACTGATTCTGTGGCCATTGTCGTCGAAGAGCTACCGCTCTATGGCGAAAATGCGTGTGATTGCACCTGAAATGCAACGCATGAAAGAAGAGTTCGGTGAAGACCGTATGCGCTTCTCTCAGGAAATGATGGCACTGTACAAACGTGAGCAGGTGAATCCACTTGCTGGTTGTTTACCACTGCTACTGCAAATGCCAATCTTCCTGGCACTGTACTGGGTACTGATGGAATCTGTAGAACTGCGCCATGCACCATGGATGTTCTGGATCCAGGATTTATCTTCAATGGATCCTTGGTTCATCCTGCCATTGATCATGGGTGCGACCATGTATATTCAGCAGATGCTGAATCCGCAACCAACTGATCCAATGCAGGCGAAAGTGTTCAAGATTATGCCAGTGATCTTTACAATATTCTTGCTGTTCTTCCCGGCAGGTCTGGTGTTGTACTGGATTGTGAACAACTTGATCACGATCTTGCAGCAAACACTGATCAACAAGTCGGTTGCTAAAGACCGTGCTAAACGCGATGAGGCAACACCAGTCAACTAAGTTGTACTGATGGGCTGAATAAATCCGCTTAAGATGGTAATCTTGAGCGGATTTTTTTTGCTGTATTTTTAAGTTTTTTCTAGGTGAATGTTATGCTCGACCGAACTACGATTGCTGCGATTGCAACTCCCCCAGGACGTGGCGGTGTAGGTGTCATTCGCCTGTCGGGTCCCAAGTCTTATGAAATTGCCCAGGCTTTGAGCCAAAAAGATTTGCCCAAAGCCCGTTTTGCTGGGTTTCGCCAGTTCTATGATGCAGCCGGCGAAGTGATGGACGAAGGTCTGGTGATCTGCTTCCCGAATCCGAATTCCTTTACTGGTGAAGATGTGGTCGAACTGCAAGGCCATGGTGGTCCAGTGATCCAGAATGCCCTGTTGGGCCGTTTGCTGGAACTGGGTGCCACTGCAGCCAAAGCCGGTGAATTCTCGATGCGTGCCTTTGAAAATGGCAAGCTGGATCTGGTACAGGCAGAAGCGATTGCCGATCTGATCGATGCGACCTCCCAAGCGGCGGCACGGTCTGCCGTGCGTTCGCTACAAGGGGCTTTCTCGACCAAGGTCAATACGGTATTGGAACAGCTGATTCATTTGCGTTTGCATGTCGAAGCGGCGATCGATTTCCCGGAAGAGGAAATTGACTTCCTGGCGGATGGCAAGATTTTAAATCTGCTGGATGGCGTGGCAAATGCCGTCACTCAGGTTCAGCAATCTGCACGTCAGGGACAGTTACTGCGTGAAGGTCTGCAAGTGGTGATTGCCGGTAAACCCAATGCAGGCAAATCTTCCCTGCTTAATGCCCTAGCAGGTAATGAACGTGCGATTGTGACCGATATTGCCGGAACCACCCGTGATGTATTGCATGAAAAGATCACATTGAATGGCCTGCCGATTACCCTGACCGATACTGCTGGTCTGCGGGAAACCGGCGATATCGTGGAAAAAGAAGGTATTCGCCGCGCAATTAAAGAAATTGAACAGGCCGATCTGCTGTTGCTGGTTTATGACCTGAGCCAAGGTGATGATCCATTACAACTCGCTCAAGAATATTTTGCCGAGCATCTCGAGCCGAAACGTCTGGTCCTGATCGGGAACAAAGCGGATTTGACCGGTGCCGATGCTGTCATGGGAGATTTTAACGGCTTCCGTCATATTACTGTCTCAGCCAAGCAGGAAACTGGCGTTCAATCGCTCATAGATGCGATTACAGCGCATGCAGGCTTCCAGCCAGAAGAAGATACCTTTATTGCCCGTACCCGTCATTTAGACGCAATGAAGCGCACTCAAATGTATTTGGCTGAAGCTCGTGAGCAACTTGTTGTTTATAATGCAGGTGAACTGGTCGCAGAGTCTTTACGTTTGGCACAGAATGCACTGGGTGAGATTACGGGTGACTTTAGTGCGGATGATTTGCTGGGTAAGATCTTTGGATCATTCTGTATTGGTAAATAAGACTAAACGTATTTAAAAAGCATCTTCGGATGCTTTTTTTATATCTTGTGGATTTATATTTTAGCCTTAGATTATCATTTGAAGATTTATAAGTAACTGGCTGATAAAATATTTTTATGAACTTTTGATGATATTTCGCGACAACAATTAATGCACTTGTTCAGTAAACAGGTAGCCCTTTGTGTATAACTCTTTTAAAGTAATTCATAGAAATAAATAGGAAGTGTACGTCTGATGCATGGTGTTAATAAGGTCAATCTTTTTGGTACTTTAGATCGAGACCCTGAAACATAAACTCTTTTATTTTAAAAAATAAAATGCCCAGCGTGGGGCTGGGCATTTTAAGGTGGGATGTCTGCAAACATCCCTAAACAATGGAAAACAACTAGAGCGACTAGAATGAAAACCAAAGCTTTTTATTAAGAAATCAATATAGACTTTTCTATAACGTCAGTAAATACAATTTTCTACTTGTATCCTTATTGAGCTTTAGAGGAGTTTTGTCTTGAATTTTGGAATACTTCATTCGCGTTGCTTTTGTTGAAAGTAAATTTTAGGAAAAATTTATGCAAATGCATGTGATTCAAAACCCAATGTTTGATTCAAAATCTTTGAAGTTGATGTATGAGCAGTTATGTAGGGATTATGCCTATGCGAGTGAAATTGCCAGTATGTCAGGGCGGCATTTGAAACTTTATGGGCAACAACTTAAACCATTGCTTAGAAAGCAAATGCGAGAAATAGAAAACTTTTATCAACTAGAGTTGTTTTAGAAGATAGTTTAATAAAAGCCCTCAAATGTGGGCTTTTTTATTAGGCTTTTACCTGCAGTTTTTGATGCCATAACCAAAGGATTAGACAGAGTGCACTGATCGCCACACAGAAACTGATCACGGCAAATCCTAAGCCGAAGTGATCAGCCAGATATCCCACCGCGATAATCGGCACAATCGTGCCCAAATAGCCAATAAACAGGTAAGTCGACATCACGGCTGCACGGTTTTGCAAGGTTGTAATCGCATGAATTACACCGAATGCGCCCATCAGGGCAAAACCATGTCCAATCCCGAATAGAATATCACTGGCAAAGAACAAGATACTTGCTTTAAGGATCATGCAGAGAGCAAGACTAACCAAGCTCACCAGCATAATCATCAGGCCAATATTCAGACATTTTTTTGCAGGAACAGCTTTAGCAAAGAACTGCACCACAGCAGAAATCAGCAAAATGCAGGTAATGGCAGTACCGCTGACCAAAGGACCATGCCAGGGCAAGATGTCCTGCACAAAAGACGGTGACAGTGAAGCAAATAAACTGAAAGCAGCAAAGGCATTAAATGCAGTTAATCCCACAATCATGAACACAGCATGATACTGAGGTTCAGGACGCAGTAATTTCGGTGCAATACTAAAAGGCTGGCGTTCAAAAGCAGGGGTTTTTAACCAGAATAATCCGACAAAACACAGCACTGCCCCAAGAATAATTGGGAGGTATGGGGTAATTAATGGAGCTTGAGAAAACTGCGCAATTACCCCACCCACAAACGGTCCCAAACCAAAGCCTATGGCCGTCAAAATTGATACTATAGCCAAATACTTAAAAATATAGAACAATAGAAACATGGGATATTCAAAAGATTTTAAAGACAAAGTCATAGAAATTATGACTAGAGATAAAATGTCTGTGCGAAAAGCAGCACAGCATTTTAACGTCTGTATACAGACGATTCAGAATTGGAAAAAGTCCACTGTAACTAAACCTATTCCTGGTCGCCCAGCTAAAATTAGCAAAGAGCAAATATTGAATGATGTTGAACAATATCCCGATGATTACATCAGTGAACGGGCAGAACGTTTTGGTGTCAGTACACATGCAGTATTTAATGCGCTACATGCTGCAGGAATATCGCGTAAAAAAAGACGTTAAAGCACCCTAAAGCAGATCAAAATCAACGTCGGCAATTTCAGAACTTGATTGAATGTTTAGAACAACAATTACCACTGGTTTATATCGATGAAAGTGGTTTTCAAAGCGAAAGTACGAGATCGCATAGTTATAGCTATAAAGGAGCGCGAGCTGAAGCTGAATTTAACTGGCAGTTAAAAAATTGTAGCAATGCGATTGGCGCATTAATCGAAAATAGATTGCTTACAGTTGGAGTATTTGATTGTTCAGTGAATACCGAGGTATTTGAATGCTGGATTGAACAGGATTTATTGCCAAAGCTGAAAAAAACCAGTGTATTGATTATGGATAATGCCACCTTTCACAAAGGAACAAGGCTTCAGGAGTTGATACGTTGTGCAGGCCATTACATTGTGTGGCTTCCTAAATATAGCCCGGACTTAAATCCTATAGAAAAAATGTGGTCACGAGTAAAAATGATTCGCAATAAATTTAGAGTTAAAGATATTGATAAATTGTTTAAAGATTACTGTAATGATTTATTTAGTATTTAGCTATAATTGTGGTGCAAGCTGCTTATGAGTCTCTGGAATGGTTTGCATCATGCCCAGCATTGCTGAAGTGGTCATCAGGCCTGAAGCAATACCAATAATAAAACGACCCACCGACAAAATCAGCGCATTCTCGGCAAAGACTGAAATGACCAAGCCGATGCTAATAAATACCAGGCCAATTTGTAGCGTTCTTAAGAAACCAATCGTGTTGCTGGTACGTCCCAGGAATAACAAGGTACCCAGACAGCCAAACATATAGGCGACAAAAATATAGGTAATCTGGCTTGGGGATAAATGCCAAATCTGTTGATAAATGGGGTAAAGCGGACTTGCCAGTGCTGTGCCGATGGTACCCATAATCAATGCAAGACTGACCATGGCGAAAGGTCGCCATGAGATATTTTCTGTCATGTAGCTCCGTAAAAGTTTCACCACATTTTAAAAAGAATGATGTGGAAGAAAGAAGAGAATGGGTGGCAGTGTATCGGTTAGATGAAAAAGCGGTCAATTATCTTGCTGTAAAGAAAACAAAAATGTTGAACTAAACAATCAGCCATAACGTTTTAATAATTTTAAAAACTCAGCCAATTCTTCTTCATTAACCGCAGCTTCTCCAATGACATGCTCTCTTAAATGGGTCTCGATCAACTCATTCATCAAACCGTTTATAGCACCTTTAACGGCTGCAACCTGCTGCAGGACCTGAATACAGCCTGTCTCAGGATTCTGGAGAGACTGCTCTACGGCGTTCATCTGGCCTTGCAAGCGCCGTATCCGGTTTAATATTTTTTTATCATCATGTACATGACTCACCACAAATCTCCAAAAATAAATATACTAGGGGGGAGTATTAATAACAGTTCCCTTTTATGCAAAAACATACCGCCAATTCGCACAGCCATCAATTTGATAAAGGTAATCCACTCGCACAGAAAAAGATTCTGTTTGCCACGATTCTGACCGCCGTCATGATGGTGCTGGAAGTATTAGGAGGATGGATCTTCCAGTCAATGGCTTTGCTTGCCGATGGCTGGCATATGGGCTCGCATGTATTGGCCTTGGGGCTGGCTTACTTTGCCTATAAAGCTGCCCGCCATTATACGAATGATCCCCGCTTTAATATGGGCACCTGGCGGATTGAAATTCTGGCCAGTTATAGCAGTGCAATTTTATTGCTTGTGGTAGCCGGTTTTATGGCGATTCATTCAGTAGAACGTCTATTTTCGCCAGTTCAGATTCATTATAACGAAGCCATTCCAATCGCGATTTTAGGACTATTGATTAATCTGGCCTGTGCCTGGTTGCTGCATGATGATGGGCACCATCACCATCACCATGATCATCATCATCGGCATTCCCATCACGAGCATGATAATAATCATGGTCATCATGACTTGAACCATAAAGCGGCCTTTCTGCATGTGGTTGCTGATGCTGTAACTTCTGTTCTGGCGATTATTGCTTTGATTGCTGGAAAATATATGGGCTGGGATTTTCTCGATGCAGTACTGGGACTGGTCGGCTCAATCCTGATTGCACGCTGGGCGATTGGCCTGCTAAAGCAAAGTGCCAAGACTTTACTGGATGCCGATATGGATGCCCCAGTGGTCGAAGAAATACGTGAAGTCATTGCTGAATATGGGAATGATCTGCATTTAACTGACCTGCATGTATCGAGAGTCGGTAAAGGTAAATTTTCCTGTTTTGTTGCCGTTCAAACGGGAATCCCCATTAGTGCCGATCAAATCCGTGAGGCGATCTCTATTCATGAAGAAATCGTGCATATCTCGATAGAAGTCAATCAGCATTAAGGGGTCAATGTTCCACGTGAAACATAACTGATTGATCAGTTCGATTTGAACATCAGGCTACATAAAATAGTCAGAATTTTCTTTTTAAAAAGACTAGAATCAAAACACATTTAACTTGGACCTGAGCAGGACATTCATGCAAATAAGAAATATGCTGCTGGCTTTGACCCTCTTCCCTGGCCTTAGCTTTGCCAATGTGGATACAGTTAAAGCCAATCTGGCAAAAAACAGTCCCAACCTGAAAATTGAAAATATTCAGCCTACCGAAATGAAAGGAATCTATAGCGGTTCCATGCAGGGGCAGATTGTCTATCTGAATGAAGATGCCCAGCATCTCCTAGCCGGTTCAATGTTTCGTATCCAGGACCAGCATAATCTGACTCAGGATTTATTACTCAAACAAAACAGTGTCGACTGGAAAAAGTTACCGCTTCAGGATGCGATTAAATCAGTCAGAGGGACAGGAAAACGTCAGCTTGCCATCTTTTCTGACCCAAATTGCCCGTATTGTAAACAACTTGAAGTAGAGCTGAAAAAACTCAAAGATGTCACTATTTATACCTTCATCCTGCCTTTAAAACAGCAGTCAATTGCGCCATCTAAACAGGTTTATTGTGAAAAAAATCCGGCCCAGGCTTGGGAAGACCTGATTGGTCAAGGTATACAGCCTAAATCGAGAAAGAGCTGTAGCAATCCAATTGAACGTAATAAACAGCTGGCACAATCACTCGGTGTAAATGGCACTCCAGCGATTATTTTCTCGAATGGTTTTAAGGTCATGGGCGCTCAGCCGGCAGAACAGATTGAACAAGGCTTCAAAGAATTCGGCCTGTAAAATTCTTACTATGATCAATAAAAAAAGAGCACCTATCTAGGCGCTCTTTTTTATGAAAGAAACTTATTCCAAGCAGGGCTTAGATCCGTTTACGTTTGGTCACCATATTGTAGATAAACAGGATGACTACGGCACCGATCACTGAGGCAATAAAGCCTGCGGCAGAATCTTGGGAGTACAAGCCCAGCATACGTCCGGCAAAGGTCGCAACCAGTGAACCGGCAATCCCCAGCAGGGTCGTAACAATGAATCCAGCTTTGTCATCACCAGGATGAATCGCGCGTGCAACCAGACCCGCAATAAAACCCACCACAATCGCAACGATAATTGACCACATCAGCATACTCCTTGTTATCATGTCTTTGTTTTTACATCAGGTTTATCTTGCGACAAGAAAAGCTCTGAAAAAAGTCATGTCCTGCAACGGGCTGTTGCGTTTTTGTTTGCTGTGTTACTGAAATGATTCAAGAAATAAAAAAAGTGGCACGAAGCCACTTCTTTTAAACCGGTTCTTAAATGCCGATTTCACCAATAAATGGAATATGACGGTATTTTTGATCATAGTCCAAACCGTAACCAACAATGAACTTGTCTTCGACTTCAAAGCCCAGGAATTTTACTTCTAGCTCGATTTCACGACGTGAAGGTTTACTCACCAAAGTGCACAGTTCAATTGAGTTTGGCTGACGGGTTTGCAGGATTTCCAGGACTTTGCTTAAGGTATTACCTGAGTCGATAATGTCCTCAACCACCAGCACATCTTTACCACGGATTTCACCGTCCAGATCTTTCAGGATTTTGACATCACGGCTCGAAATCGTACCGCCGCCGTAGCTGGATACAGTCATGAAGTCGAGTTCATGTGGCTTGGTAATGGCACGACACAAGTCTGCCATGAAAATCACTGAACCGCGTAACAAACCGATAAGTACAAGCTCTTTGTCACTATTGGCATAGTGTGCATCGATTTTAGCACCAAGCTCTTTGACTTTAGCTTGAATTTCTTCAGCGGAAATCATTACGCTCATTTGAACGGTCATGGGTAGATACCTAAAAAATAAAAATAGCAAAATAAAAAAGGTGTTGACCTGCAACACCTGAATTGCAGCAATTTTAATACATCCTTGCTTGAGATGCACCTGTTTTACTTGCTGTAAATGTAATCAATTTTTGGGCTGCTGTGAATCTCTCTTTAGCGCAAAGGCACAGACGGCGACGATTGCAGCCAAAATGATCCTACGCTGACGCGATTTATTGGGCTTTGACATAGACAGCCTGTCCATAGACATAAGTTGCTGCAATATTACGGTCATCTCCCAGCATGGTCAGTGCAAAAAAAGTATCTTCAATATTTTTGGCTCTGCTCTGCCGCAGTTGTTGTAAGGTTGTGGCATTAAGATCCAGCACCACAAAGTCTGCTTCTTTGCCCACATTGAAATTCCCCAAGCGGTCATCCAGACTTAAGGCTTTCGCACCACCCAAGGTCGCATGATATAGCGACTCAAAAGCCGAAAGTTTTTCTCCTTGCAGCTGTTGCACTTTATAAGCCTCATTTAAGGTTTGGAGCTGATTAAAGGAGGTTCCTGCCCCGATATCGGTACCCAAGCCGACTTTTACGCCTTTATCCCAGGCTTTCTTTAGCGGAAACAAACCACTACCCAGGAACAGGTTTGAGGTTGGGCAGAAGGCAATCGCAGAGTCGGTTTGATGCATGCAATCCCACTCCCCTTCCTCCAGATGCACACAATGGGCAAATACGGATTTAGCACCGGTCAGCCCATAATGATGATAGACATCCAGATAGCCTTCACGTTCCGGAAAGAGTTCTTTTACCCAGGCAATCTCGTTTTTATTTTCACTGAGATGAGTATGGACATAGACATCTGGATATTCAGCTTTTAACTGACCTGCTTTTTCTAGCTGTTCAGGGGTTGAGGTTGGAGCAAAACGGGGCGTAATCGCATAAAGATTACGTCCCTTACCATGCCATTTCTCAATCAGGGCTTTAGAATCGCTATAGGCAGATTCTGCGGTATCGGTTAGGGCTTCAGGTGCATGGCGGTCCATCAGCACTTTACCGGCAATCAGTCGCATATTCTGTGCTGTAGCCGCTTCGAACAGTGCTTCTACCGAAGCCGGATGAACGGTACAGAACACCAAAGCTGTGGTTGTACCATTCTTCAGCAGTTCCTGAATAAAGAACTGTGCAATTTTCTGGCTATAAGCTGGATCCTGAAACTGGATCTCAGTCGGGAAGGTATAAGTATTTAACCATTCCAGTAGCTGTTCACCATAGGCACCGACCATTTCGGTTTGCGGGAAATGGATATGGGTATCAATAAAACCTGGCACGATCAGCTGCTCAGGATAATGAGATACCTGCACTCCTTCAGGCAGATGCTGCTGCTCCTCTTCCCAGCTGCCAAACCATTGAATCTCACCATTCTGGCTGATGAGCAAGCCATCTTCTACATATCGCACTTGGTCGTGAATTTCACGCGCTTGGGCAACCGTATTCTTGATATCCAGGAAGCGACCGCGTATTGCCGTCGTTGCAATGATAGAAGACATTTAAAACCTGCGCTTTTTGATTTTTTCGATTGATTGTAGCTGAAAAAATTAGCATGTTTATATGAACATTCATATTTAACCATGCGTATTTTTTATGAGATCAGACAATCACGAATAATTTCAACAGAGCGTGCGTATGCAGCTGAGCTTATAGACAAATAAAAAAGCCTGCATCAGCAGGCTTTTTTTTATGATTAGCTTTACAGCGTAGTTTCGTTATGTTTCTTGCTATGACGAATCGACAAAATCGCAGTCACCGTCAAGACAATCACAATAAAGCTCAGTGAAATCCAGATCGGCATATGGAATACATCCAGCATCAGCATCTTAAAGCCGATAAAGACCAGAATCAAACCTAGGCCATAAGGCAGATAATGCATTTTTGAGGCTGCACCTGAGAGCAGGAAGAACATTGCACGCAGGCCTAAAATTGCCATCAGGTTCGCAGTAAGCACAATGAAGGGGTCGGTGGTGACAGCAAAAATAGCCGGGATAGAGTCTACCGCAAAAATCACATCAGAGGCTTCGACCAGAATCAGCACTAAGAATAACGGCGTTGCCCAAAGCAAACCATTTTGACGGACAAAGAATTTATCGCCCTGAAGTTGCGGGGTGATACGCATATGTTTACGTAGCCATTTCAGAATGGCCATATCTTCAATATTGCTGTCTTCTTCATGCTGACCACGCAGGAATTTGAAGCCGGTATACACCAGGAACGCACCGAAGAGATACAGAATCCAGGAGAATTCCTGTACAAACCAGGCACCAATAAAAATAAAGATTGTTCTGAGCACAATTGCACCCAGTACACCATATAACAGCAATTTACGTTGTAGCGCTGGTGGAATGGCAAAGGCGGCAAAGATCATCAGCCAGACAAAGACATTATCAATTGCCAAGGATTTTTCCAGCAGATAACCGGCAAAGTATTCCATGACCTTGGTATTGGCAATTGCCGCACCTGCAGTCTGCTCCAGATACAGCCATAATCCACCACCAAATAAAGTCGCGACACTGACCCAGGCGATACTCCAGTAGGCAGCGGTACGGACTTTTACTTCCTGACCATGCTGATGTTTAAAGCCGACAAAATCGATCACCAGCATGACGGCGACAATTGCGAAAAAGACAAGATACAGCCAGAGCGTACCAATTGTTTCCATGTGAATTCTCCACATCGGACGACTGGCCATAAAAAAACCTTGACCAGCTGCCAGATGAAAAACATCTATAACAACATGATCAAGGTCTTGCCTACATCTTAGTGTTTCACTTTTTTATATCAAGTGTGACCTAAAGATGCTCAGATACCGACTTTTTGCAAAGTGTAATGACGATATTCTGACACGTTCAAAAACTGAAATTTCATTCTTAAACGTTTGGAGGAGGCTACTCCCCTTGTTCAAACTCAATTCTGTTTGAGCAATTGCTCAATATCAGATGAGCATGACAGATTTTGTGCATAATCACAAATTATTTTACAAAAAGCAGCGTTTAATCAGCAGCTTTTGGCAAAAAATCTAGGCGCTGAACCAAATAGAGACTAAGCAGAAATCCAAAAATCGCCAGCCCTGCGCCTACCCAGCCAATGCTCGATAGTCCAATCTGAAGCGTGACTATGCTGCCAAGCAAAGCTCCTCCACCAATACCGACGTTATACAGGCCTGAATAAATGGCCATGGCAACATCTGTGGCATCTGCAGCCAGGTTCAGGGTTTTGGATTGTAGGGCCAGGCTAAAACCAATGATGCTCAAACCCCACAGCAGAGACAAGCCAGAGAGGCCTGTGACTGTGCTCGACAGTGGTAATAACAGCAGCATGGAAATAACCAGTCCAAAAGTAAAAGCAGGAATAGTCATTTTTGGGAACTGCGCAGCAAAACGGCCAAACAGATAGGAGCCTAGGAATCCTGCCCCGCCATAGACCAAGAGTAAAGTTGTGGTCTGGGCTGAATCAAAGTGGGCGATATTCAGGGAAAACGGTTCAATATAACTATAAGCAGTAAATTGCGCCGTAATCACCAGAATAGTGAGGGCAAAGACCAGCATCAGGCTGGGACGTTTGATCAGGCTTTTTAAGCTACTGAGGGAGCCTGAATTGACACTTGGAAGTAAGGGCAAGGTTTTGGCCAGAATCAGGCAAATGATCAATGCAAGACATGCAATCAAGGCAAAACTGTTACGCCAGCCATATGCCTCACCAATCATCCGGCCAAATGGAATACCGAGCACCATCGCCATCGCTGTTCCTGTGGCCAATAAACCGAGTGCCTGAAACTCTTTACCTTTCGGTGCGACCCGAACCGCAAGTGATGCGGTAATCGACCAGAACAAGGCATGCGCAATGGCAATCCCTATCCGGCTGATCACCAGCGTGCTAAAACTCCAGGCAAAATAGGACAGCACATGACTTAAAATAAAGACCGCAAAGACCAGCATCAGCAGAAAACGCCGTTCTATGGCTTTAGTGAGCAGCATGATCGGAAGAGATAGTAGGGCCACGATCCAGGCATAAATGGTCAGCATGATGCCGGCCTGAGTGGCGGACATGGCAAAGCTTTGCCCGATTCCACTCAGTAATGCCACAGGAATAAATTCGGTAGTGTTAAAAATAAAAGCCGCACAGGCTAAAGCGATGACACCAATCCATTGCTTGGTGACGGAAGAAGCGGAAGATGAGTCAGACATACGAAGTTGCATGCAAAAAGATGCTGCATTCTAATCCTGTCTTTCTCAATTAGGGAGTAGGTAAAATTAAATTTTTGGGGGTGATATGTGATGACTCAAACTGCATCACCCTTAATCAGGCAAAATAGAGAAATAAAAAGTTATCAATATTTGAAAAAATTCACAGGAAATGATGAAAGAAAATAAAACAATTTCATCCAATATTAAAAACTTAACAATAATTCATATCATTTCTTCAGGAAGATGTTTTAAATTAAATAAACCAATAATCTTATCAAGGGATCAGCCTTCAGTATGGACATTCAACATCAAGATTCAAAACGCGGCGGTGTATTTTTTATGGAGGAAGATGGTCGACATCTTGCTGAAATTACATATCAGTGGCAAGAAGCATCGACCATCGTGGCTGATCATACCTGGGTAGATAATTCCTTACGCGGTCAAGGCGTAGCACGCAAAATGCTGGATGTGCTGGTCGACTTTGCCCGCAAGAATAGCTTAAAAATTATTCCCCAGTGTTCCTATGTAGATGTCATGTTTAAACGTGATCGCAGCCTACAGGATGTGGCAGCTGCTATTTAGCAATTGAATTAAACTTATCCAAGATAGAGATATGTTGTAATTTGCCCTTAAGCGCAGGTACAGAAATACGCTGTAGCAGGTTATATACGCCATAACCTGCCATCAGGCCTATGCTGTTCCATAACACTTCTTCATATTTGCCTAACAGCGTAAGTATTCCTATCATCAGGCTTACACTGATATAAAAAAACATACGACGGCGAACAAACTGTAAAAGCGTCCAGCCTACAAAAACTGAACTGAGCAGAATGTTGGTCTCTGTCGTCAAGGCCATCTCATTCAGCATAATCAAAAGCATAAAACATATACACAACAACGCTACAGTGAAAATCAGATCTTTTAACATCAGGTTTCACTCCTTCATCATTATCGCTATACATCTGAAATCATTGATTTCCTCTCAGGAGGTAATTGTTAGAAGTTTTCTTTGGAAAAGCAAACCTAAAATAATGTAAGCAAAAACGGATATTTGCTTAAAAAATGATCGACTTAAATTAAAATAATTGATTAAATTATGCTTTTAATTCTTTCTTCAGTGAGATGACCTTATGCTACAGCTTTGCTACGCCAGTGAACGTATAGAATCTGAACAAGAGTTATTACAGGATCTTAGCGATATATTATCTGTAGCGAGAAAATTTAATAAAGATCATCAGATTAACGGGGTTTTATATTATTCCCATGGCAAGTTTTTTCAATGTCTGGAAGGTGAAGCAGAGGTGGTAGAAAATCTGTTTCAGAGCATTCGCCGTGATCCACGCCATCATCAGGTGCTTCGCTTTCAGGATGCAACGGTAGAACGTCCACATTTCTCGGAATGGTCGATGAAATATGTGCATAAACATAGTGAGATTTCTTCTTTATTTTCACGTTTCGGTTTAGGCCAGTTTGAACCTCATGCACTGCAACAGGAACAGCTGGGCGGATTCCTGGAACTGCTCTATCGTCTGGATGAAAATCAGGCCAATCTTGCTTCTCCTCAAGGTTATAAACAGCGTGGTTATATTCCCTATTTTTAATTGATGCTAAAAAATAAAAAAGTCCGCATAGCGGACTTTTTTTTGTTGCCAATGATGATTTAAGTCATTTCAATCATGACCTTTAACGCCTTTTCGTCAGAGGCATGTTTAAACACCTCATAAGCCTTTTCAAATTCAGCAAACTTGAAGTGATGGGTGGCCAGTTTTTCCAGTGGCAGTTTGCCGGAGCAGCAGGTTTTGAGCAGCATCCCGGTGGTATTGGTATTGACCAGGCCTGTGGTAATGGTCAGGTTTTTGATCCAGAGTTTATTCAGTTCAAAATTGACGGATTTGCCATGTACACCGACATTGGCCAGATGACCGCCTTCTTTCACAATATGCTGGCAAATATTCCAGGTGGCTTCCAGGCCCACCGCTTCAATGGCACAGTCCACTCCTCTTCCATCAGTGAGGTCCAGTACACGTTGAATGGCATCTTCATTGGCTGAATTCACGGTATGGGTGGCACCAACAGTCTTGGCAAATTCTAGCCGGTTGTCATCGACATCGACCATGATGATATTGGCTGGAGAATAAAACTGCGCGGTGAGCAAGGTACTCATGCCGATCGGGCCGGCACCGACAATCGCTACATTGTCTCCTGGTTTGACCTGACCATATTGCACGCCAATTTCATGTGAGGTCGGCAAAATATCTGAAAGAAAGACCGCAACATCTTCATTCAGACCTTCCGGTAAATGATAGAGAGAAGTATCGGCAAATGGGGTTCGGACATATTCGGCATGTGTACCGTCAATCATATAACCCATGATCCAGCCACCCTCGTTTCTACAATGGGCATACAGCTGTTTCTGACAGTTTTCACAGGTGCCGCAGCGGCTGACACAGGAAATAATCACCCGATCGCCCTTTTTAAAGTTTTGAACTGCGGAGCCGACTTCTTCCACAATACCAATACCTTCATGACCGAGAATCCGGCCATTAAAACTGCCGGTTTTTTCTTTTGCGACCTCCTCAATTTCGGGATTTTTACCTTTCCAGATCCCGAGGTCAGTACCACAAATGGTGACTTTGCTAAGTTTGATAATGGCATCAGTAGGTTGCAGAATTTGGGGAATAGGACGTTCTTCAAAGCGGATATCATTGGCGCCGTAATAAACCATGGCTTTCATTGTTGTCATGACAGATCTCCTAAGGAAATGAGGGTCTGAACAAGAGAGATAAAGCTATTTTTTTGCTGCCTTTACAGCCTGGAAAATCATCAGGAGGGTGAAGGATAAAAGAGGATCGAAATACTGTTGTTCTTATTGATTGTGCCTAGGGCACTCAAAGACTGCAATGAGTCTTATGTCCAGATTGCAACAAAAGATAATGAAAAGAAAAAAGATAAATTTTAGCTGTTTTAATAGTAAAATAAGAAAGTTGATTTGAACTTGAATGAGGTTCAATTTTCTTAAGAAAAGATAGAAAGCGAATTTAATTTTTAAAATAAAAAAGCCCGCAATTACGGGCTTTTTCATATAAATTTTTAAGCTTTTAAAGCGCTAATCAGTTTCTGATGTAGCCCGCCAAAACCGCCATTGGACATGATCACCACGGCATCGCCCTCACCTGCTTCAGCCACTACGGTCTGGATAATCTCATCTAGAGTACGTGCGACTACAGCTTTATTCAGTGCAGCGTCAATTACCGGTTGCAGATCCCAGTCCAGACCTTCAGGTTGATACCAGATCACTTCATCCGCCAGACGCGCGGAATGTGCCAAACCATCTTTATGACTGCCCATACGCATAGTATTGGAACGTGGTTCAATAATTGCCCACAGCTTACGTTCACCGAGACGCTTGCGTGCGCCATCAAGGGTGGTATCAATCGCGGTTGGGTGATGGGCAAAGTCATCATAGACTTCAATGCCGCGTACAGTGTCCAGCAGTTCCATACGGCGCTTAACACCGCCAAAGTTTGAAAGTGCTTCACAAGCCGTTTCAATAGAGACACCGACATGTTCAGCAGCAGCAATCGTTGCCAGTGCATTGGCTACACTATGCTGACCCGTCATATTCCACTGTACTTCGCCTTTGACTACGCCCTGTTGCAGGACTTTGAAATGTGAACCATCTGCTGACAATTGTTCTGCATAAAGTTCAGATTTCTCGTTGGCATCTAGACTGGTGCGCACTACAGGCGTCCAGCAGCCCTGCTCCAGCACTTTATCAATATTGCTTTCAGTAATCGGCGCGATAATCCGGCCTTCGCTTGGAATAGTGCGGACTAAATGATGGAATTGTTTCTGAATCGCTGCCAGATCATCAAAGATATCGGCGTGATCAAATTCCAGATTATTCAGAATCGCAGTTTTAGGATGGTAATGCACGAACTTGGAACGCTTGTCGAAAAAGGCAGAATCATATTCATCGGCTTCGACACAGAAGTATTTCCCGCCACCTAAACGCGCACTTTCAGAAAAGCCAAGCGGTACACCGCCAATCAGGAAGCCAGGTTCTAAACCGGCCTGATCCAGTACCCATGCCAGCATGGTGGTAGTTGTGGTTTTACCATGCGTACCAGCTACACCTAAAACGTGTTTACCTTGCAGGACATGATCTGCCAGAAACTGTGGACCTGAAATATAAGGCAGGCCTTCATTCAGCATATATTCTACAGCATCAATACCACGTTTCATGGCATTGCCGACAATGATCAGATCCGGATGCGGCTGTAAATGGCTGCGGTCGTAGCCCTGCATTAAAGTAATGCCTGCATTTTCCAGCTGGGTCGACATCGGTGGATAAACGTTTTGATCCGATCCTGTCACCTTATGGCCTAGATCACGTGCCAGTAATGCCAGTGAACCCATAAAGGTGCCACAAATACCCAAAATATGCAGATGCATCTACTTCACTCCATTTTGCCTGACACATCACTTTGTACTGGTGCTGTTGCCATGATTTATTCGATTTGCAAGCAACGATAGCAAGGCTTTGACCGAAAAGATAGTCAAAGTTCAAGCATTCCTGCGGGATTTTTTAAATCCTGTTTCACAGACAAATTCAGGGAAATTTTCAAGCTTCCAGAATATCTTTTGGCAAAATAAATCGTAAAATAAGCCCGAACTTTTTGCAGAGTGCATGCAGATGCTACCGGCTCTATTTCTTCTGGTGATTGCCAACTGTTTTATGACCTTGGCCTGGTACGGACATCTCAAATTCCTGCCGCATGATGCACCGCTGTGGCAGGCGATTTTATTTAGCTGGGCCATTGCCTTGTTTGAATATAGCCTGATGATTCCAGCGACCAAATTATTAGCCCAACAGGGACTGGCGGTGGGTCAAATGAAGATTACTCAGGAAGTCGTCACTCTACTGGTCTTTGTTCCCTTTATGATCTTCCTGTTCAAACAGCCGTTTAAACTGGATTATTTATGGGCGGCGCTATGTCTCTGTGGTTGTGTCTATTTTGTATTCCGCAGTTCTTGAAATCATCTACTAGCCACTACTTCCCTATTTTTATTCCAGTTTTTAAGAATCTGCTAAAAAAATAAGAAAAATCGAGCCTTGCTTTGACCGTTAAATTTTATGAAGCTGAAAAATCAGTCTATAATATGCATTCCTATTCAAGCTTGGCTCTCTCGTCGAGATTTATCTTTCTTACTTTAATCTCTGGAAAATTTGCAATGAATGCGGCTGCTGCACAAGATACTCCTCTCGTAGGTATTATCATGGGTTCTCAATCAGATTGGGCAACTCTCGAACACACTGCCAATATGCTCAAGCAGCTTGGTGTCCCATTTGAAGCCGAAGTCGTTTCCGCACACCGTACCCCGGACCGTCTGTTTGAATATGCTGAACAAGCGCGTGATCGTGGTATTCAGGTGATTATTGCCGGTGCAGGTGGTGCAGCGCATTTACCAGGTATGTGTGCAGCCAAAACTGATCTGCCAGTACTGGGCGTACCTGTCAAATCATCGATTTTAAATGGTGTCGATTCATTGCTTTCTATCGTGCAAATGCCAGCGGGTATCGCCGTAGGAACATTGGCCATTGGTCCTGCCGGTGCAACCAATGCAGCCATTATGGCAGCACAGATTTTAGGTTTAACCCGCCCAGAGATCGCAAAAAATGTCGCAGATTTCCGCGCGGCACAAACCGAGAAAATCGCAAGTAACAATATTCCAGGTCAAATGTAAGTCCAAGCTTAATACGGGATCAAACACAATGGATAAAACCATCGGTATTTTTGGTGGCGGCCAGCTAGGCCGGATGATGGCACAAGCCGCACTACCTCTAAATATTCAATGTACGTTCTTTGAAGCCAATACGGACTGCCCTTCTGCGGCTTTAGGTCCGGTTTTCTCCACCAAAGCTGTAAATGGCTTGCAGGACTTTATCAATAGCGCAGATGTCTTTAGCCTGGAGTTTGAAAATACACCATTGGCTGATATCGATGTTTTAACGCAAAACAAAGATTTGCATCCACCACGTCAGGCTTTAGCCATCGCACAGCATCGTCTGTCTGAAAAAGCCCTATTTGATGAACTGGAAATTCCGGTTGCACCGTATAAAGCGGTAACTTCACTGGAAAGCTTGCAGACGGCCGTGGCTGAGCTTGGCTTGCCGATCGTGCTAAAAACCTCTCGTGGTGGTTACGATGGTAAAGGTCAGTTTGTTTTACGTTCAGCTGATCAAATTGATCAGGCTTGGGCGGAACTCGGCCCTGCTGGTGAACTGATCGCAGAAAGTTTTGTGACTTTCTCGCGTGAAGTATCGATCATTGCGGTACGTGGTCAAAATGGTGATGTGAAAACCTGGCCATTGGCTGAAAATTATCACCACAACGGCATCCTGTCGCACTCGATTGTTCCGGCACCCAATAGTGCGGATCTGCAACCAGTCGCGCAGGATTACATCACTCGCCTGCTGAATCACTTGGATTATGTGGGTGTATTGACTCTTGAGCTGTTTGTGACAGACAAAGGCCTGTATGCAAACGAGATGGCACCACGTGTGCATAACTCAGGTCACTGGTCGATTGAAGGCGCTGTTTGCTCGCAGTTTGAAAACCATGTTCGTGCGGTCGCAGGTCTGCCACTGGGCTCAACTGAAGTGGTGCGTCCAACCGTGATGGTAAACATTATCGGTCAGCATCCCAAATCTGAAGATGTCCTGGCTTTAGAAGGCGCTCACTTGCATCTATATAACAAGTCAGAGCGTGAAGGTCGCAAGATTGGCCACATTACTTTGATGCCCACAGACAGCGCTCAGCTGACCACTTTATGTCGTCAACTGGCGAAGATTTTGCCAAATCCGCTGGCATTGAGCGAAGATATGACCATCTAAGCTTTAAGCTGCTGATAAAAAAAGCGATCACTTCGGTGATCGCTTTTTTATTTGTCCAGATTCAGGCATGATTGCGCCTCTTTAAAAATCCCTTGCCATTGGTCGGATCATTTTTAAAATCAATTGCTTATAAACTGATCAATTGAGTATAAATATAATAATTTAATTTGCTGCTATTTTGAGCTGAATTCTAGGTTATTCACTTGTGGATAAAATTAACATTGAGTTTGAATTTAAAACTGGAAATAGGTTTTGAATTTAAATTCATAAAAATAAATTCAAATTTAAAAATGAACTTTGAATTTAAACTTTGCTGTTTAAATTTAAATTCAAAAATATGAATTCAAATTTAAAAGCTGATTAATGAATTTAAAGTTTTGAATTTAAAAATAGTTACTTCTAATAAAAATGAATTTAAAATAGAAATGCTATATACCATAAGCCTTTGATTGATTGAAGAATCCTGATTTAAAGGTAAGTTATCCACAATCATTTTTAAATTCAAAAGTAATTTCCTGAATTTTGAATTTAAATTTAAAAATAAGCTTGATTTGAATTTAAAATGAGTTTGTGGATAAGTTTTTAAATTTAAAAGCTACAAAATGAATTCAAAAGTGTAGGAATTATGAATTTAAATTTACGTATTGGCGCTTTAATTTTCATCATGAACTGCTAAGGTAGAAACATAATTCAAAATCTAAATATTTAAGGGTCTTATGCAACGGCTTGCACTTTTTGTTGGTTCTTTGGTTTTAGCTGCTACACAGGCACAGGCAGAACTGATTATTAATGGTCAGCGTGTGACATCAACGGATATGTCTTCTGTGCCGAGCAGTCCGGTCAATTATGCGTCCCAAAATAATTTTCAGAATTGTCTTGCCAATTTACGCAGTCAGGCGATTGCGCAAGGCGTAAGTGGTTCAACCTACGATCGTTATACGCAAAATTTAACACCTGATTATTCTGTGATTGAAAAGTTGAATTATCAGCCTGAGTTTTCGACCCCAATTTGGGATTATCTGTCCGGACTGGTGGATGAAGAACGTGTACAGCTGGGTCGACAAAAACTGCAGCAACATCGTGAGGTATTAAACCGGATTAGCGCAGCCTATGGAGTGCCGGCAGAAACGATCATAGCTGTATGGGGCGTAGAAAGTAATTTTGGGGATATTTCTGGAAAATATCCTTTATTACAGGCCTTAGGTACCTTGAGTTGTGAAGGTCGTCGTCAAAGTTATTTCCGTGGTGAGTTCTTTACCACCATGAAATTGCTGCAACGGGGTGATGTCTATGAAAACCAATTAAAAGGTTCATGGGCGGGGGCTTTTGGTCATACCCAGTTTATGCCATCGACTTATGATGAGCTGGCGGTTGATTTTGATGGGGATGGTCGTCGTGATTTAGTCAGCAGTATTCCTGATGCACTGGCTTCTACAGCCAATTTCCTGAAAAAACGTGGCTGGCAGACTGGCCAACCTTGGGGCTTTGAAGTAAAAATTCCACAAGGCATGTCTGTTGCAGGCGAAAGCCGACGCAATAAAAAATCACTGAGTAGCTGGATGAATCGTGGTGTGGTGCGTGCTGACGGTACTCTGCTATTGCAGGGCAATTTATCAGAATCTTCTCAGGCTGGCTTATTGGCGCCTGCAGGCGAAAATGGACCGGTATTTTTAGTCTTTAAAAACTTTGATGCTATTTACAGCTATAACGCAGCAGAAAGTTATGCTTTAGCGATTGCACATTTATCTGACCGCTTACAAGGTAAAGGGAGCATCCAGGCAACTTGGCCAACCGATGATCCGGGTACGTCACGTGCGGAACGCCGTGAGATCCAGCAATTCTTGTTACACCGTGGCTATGATATTGGTGAGGTGGATGGTTTGATTGGAGATAAAACCCGTCAGGCGATTCGTCAGGAACAGAACCGTCTAGGTTTAAGCCCGACCGGTCGTGCAGGACAGCAAATCCTGCGTGCATTTAGAAATGAAAATGCCAAACTAATGATGCGTTAGGAAGAATTTAGACATGATCTAAATATAGTTCTTCATCATAAAAAGGGTCTGCAAATATGCAGACCCTTTTTATAACTATTATATAGTGAGCTTAAAGCTGCTCTTATACAGAGGTAATTGTACCCAGAACGCGATAACCTGATGCGCCTGTCACAGCCGGCAGATTGCCGCTGAGTTGATTCATAAAACGCATCGCCAGCCAGGCAAAAGCCGTGCCTTCCACCCAAGTCGGATTTAAGCCAAGGTCGGCTGTGGTTTGTACGCTCCAATGATGTTTACGCAAACGCCAGCGTAACTGTTCCAATAAATGTGAATTATAGGCACCACCACCACAAACATAAACTTCACCGGTATCCAGACCGGAACGGTAAATGGCTTTTTTAATCGCACGGGTCGTGAGCTTCATTAAGGTAGCTTGCACATTCTCTGGTGTATCTTCAAGTTCATCATATTGAAGATCATTGCGCCAATCAGCAATCTGTTCATCCAGCCATTCCAGATTAAAGTCTTCGCGGCCGGTACTTTTAGGTGGCTCTTTTGAGAAGAACTCATGTTCCTGTAAACGGTCCAATAAGCTACGGATTGGCGTGCCATAAGCTGCCCAGTTACCATTTTCATCAAAAGGCTGGCCGGTATAACGCTGACACCAGGCATCCATCAGAATATTGGCAGGGCCTGTATCAAAGCCATAGACCTGATCCGATTGACCTGCCGGCAGAATACTCACATTGGCAATGCCGCCCAGATTCAGAATCACACGGTGAATACTCTCATGCTGGAAAATATCTTGATGGAAAGCGGGGACTAAAGGTGCACCTTGGCCGCCAGCAGCCAGATCGCGACGACGGAAATCGGAAATGACCGGAATCTGGGTGATTTCAGTAATGATATTTGGATCACCAATTTGCAGGGTAAAGCCATGTTCAGGACGATGCCGGATGGTCTGACCATGCGATCCAATTGCCTTGATTTGCGATTTGTTTAAATTATTTTCTTCAATCAGCGTATTGATGCCATGACCAATCATCTGTGCCAGTGCAACATCAGCTTTGCCCATGCGGTCGATTTCATTGTCATCTGGCAAAGTCAGTGCCATCAGTTCATCACGAAGATCGGGATCAAAAGGCAAGGTGAGGGTAGCATGAAGCTGAAGTGGATCAAAAGAAGCAGCAACAATATCGACACCATCCATGCTTGTGCCGGTCATTACCCCAATATAGATCGCTGTCATGATTATTCTTAAGCCTGCAATGTGCTGAAAAAGTGTTAGTATATCGCACAAATTGAATAACTGATGTATTTGGATTTTGTGATGTCAAATTTCCTGCCGGCTGAAGAACAACTTGCCCTCATCCAACGAGGCACCCACGAAATTATTTCTGAAGAAGACCTTCTGAAGAAATTAAAGCAGAATCGTCCTTTAAAAATTAAAGCGGGTTTTGACCCAACTGCACCGGATCTGCACCTAGGTCATACAGTTTTAATCAATAAATTAAAAGTATTCCAGGACTTGGGTCATGAAGTGTACTTCCTGATCGGGGATTATACTGCGATGATCGGTGACCCGACGGGTAAGAGCGCAACCCGCCCGCCATTGTCACGCGAACAGGTGCTGGAAAACGCAAAAACCTATCAGGAACAAGTATTTAAAATTCTTGATCCAAACAAAACCAAAGTCGTGTTCAACTCGGAATGGTTTGCACAAAAAACTGCAGCTGACCTGATTCAATTGGCATCACAACAAACAGTTGCACGTATGTTAGAGCGTGATGACTTCACCAAGCGTTATAACAACCAGCAACCGATTGCGATTCACGAATTCTTATATCCACTGGTTCAAGGTTATGACTCAATTGCTTTGGAAGCTGACGTGGAGTTAGGGGGTACAGACCAGACCTTTAACCTGTTGATGGGTCGTACCCTGCAAGGCCGTTATAACCAGGAAGCACAGGTGTGTATCACTGTACCAATTCTTGAAGGTCTGGATGGTGTGAACAAGATGTCTAAATCTTTAGGCAACTATATTGGTGTATTCGATGCACCGGGCGCGATGTATCAGAAAGTACTGTCTATGCCAGATTCATTGATTGAGCGTTATTTCGATCTGCTCAGCTTCAAATCTATAGAAGAAATTCAAGGCTTGCTGAAAGAAATCGAAGAAGGCCGTAACCCGCAGGAAGTGAAACGCATTCTTGCCCTGGAACTGGTAGAACGTTTCCACGGTGCTGAAGCTGCCGCTCATGCCCATAAAGGTGCAGGTAATATCATTACTGAAGGTGAACTGCCTGAAGGTACGCCAGAAGTGACTATTTCACGTGGCGAATTTGGTGGTGAGATCTTCATTACTTCAATTTTACGTGAAGCTGGCTTAACCAAAAATGCTGCTCAAGCTAAAGATGCCTTAGGCCGCGGCACTGTGAAAGTGGACTGGAAACCGGTTGATGCGTCTTTTTCTGTGAAAGAGAACGTAACTTTAATTATTCAGGCCAGCAAAAAAGCAATTGCAAAAGTGACCTTCGTTGACTAAAGCTGGTTCTAAGTTATTGAAATAAAAGCAGGCTTCGACCTGCTTTTATTTTTTAAGTTGTATATGAATTATATAAATATAGAAATTCAAAAAAAACCTTATAAAAACAACATTTAAATTTTTCCATTTGGCTTGCATTTCAGGTTTTTTGTGTATAAGATTTATTCGTCTAGAGATTCCGTGAAAAGCATATCTAGAGGGTAATGATCAATAACAGACAACTCCATAATTGATCAGGTCTCTAAGTAAAGAGACAAGTTAATATAATGTGAATAACTATAATAATGACGTAATGGATCGGGTAAAGATTCAATTCTAAGGAAGAGATTTTGGGAGAGATCTCTTCCTTTTTTATTGGTGTTGTCTGGCTATATGTTCAATCTTCAATAAATTCAAAACAAAGATGGATGAATCAGCTTGGATTAAGGTTAAATCCATGGTGAGGTAAATGAATTATCTTTGAATCTCAATCCATCTATAAAAAGAAAGGTAAATAAGGTGTATCAATACCAGACTGAACAGATGTTTGATGAAGACATCGATTTCATTTTGCGTTTTCTCTTCGAATATGAGTCTGCTGAGCGAAAACAAAAATCTTTTGATCAGGTACAGGCCTTATTTCAGCAATTAGATCTTGCCTCCCACTATTTACTCTTTTCATTAGTCAAAGAACGCCTGCCACGTCGGGCCAAATTATTGTTTGCTGCTGAAGACTATAGTGGTAAGAAAGAAGTGATTGAGGAAGTGATGCAGCACTGGATAAAAGATAAATACTCAAATGTGGCTTAATCGATTTTAATCTTCTGCTTATTCTTCTGCGCTTAAGTAAGATTTCCGGATGATCTGAAACCTAGAAAGATCATATCCTTATTTTTGTTCTTTAAAACCGAGTGTTAAGAAAAATCTGTATACAGCAAAGATTTTGATCTTACAAAAAGCTCTATATATAAGTCGGATAGAAAACAGCAAAATATGTAACCTGATATAAGAGAGTTTCGGAAAATTCTGGATACAGCCCTTAAATTGTACGGTCTTATTTAAAAATCACAGTTTTTTGATAGTTATCAGGTCTTAATAAATTTTACTGTTTTAAATTGAATTGCAATGAATACGGCTTTTATTGAAGAAAAATGCTCAAAATTTAGATAAAAAAGCGATTTTTTAACGAAATTCGTAGAAAAAAGATACATACGTGAAAAATATAGTGAATTGGGGGTTGCAATGATTCTGAAATCCTCTAGAATGCACCCATACCGACGAGATAGACGGAAACGAACGAAGCAGATTGCTGAGTTGTTAAGTTTATCGGAGTCCAGCTTCTGGCATTGACGAGATGTTAGAAAGATCATTAAGAGATTATGAAGAACAACTTGTGTGGATTTTTACTGGTTGATTGATCGAAATTATTTTCATTGATTGATTGGTTTGAATTACTCGAAGTTTATTTGAGCGAAATTTAAGTCAGGAAATTGATGAGCCAAGTTTAAGAGTTTTACTTATAAAACTCGAAATGATTTTAACTGAAGAGTTTGATCATGGCTCAGATTGAACGCTGGCGGCAGGCTTAACACATGCAAGTCGAGCGGGGATAGGGTGCTTGCACCTGATTCCTAGCGGCGGACGGGTGAGTAATGCTTAGGAATCTGCCTATTAGTGGGGGACAACGTTCCGAAAGGGACGCTAATACCGCATACGTCCTACGGGAGAAAGCAGGGGATCTTCGGACCTTGCGCTAATAGATGAGCCTAAGTCGGATTAGCTAGTTGGTGGGGTAAAGGCCTACCAAGGCGACGATCTGTAGCGGGTCTGAGAGGATGATCCGCCACACTGGGACTGAGACACGGCCCAGACTCCTACGGGAGGCAGCAGTGGGGAATATTGGACAATGGGGGGAACCCTGATCCAGCCATGCCGCGTGTGTGAAGAAGGCCTTTTGGTTGTAAAGCACTTTAAGCGAGGAGGAGGCTTACCTGGTTAATACCTGGGATAAGTGGACGTTACTCGCAGAATAAGCACCGGCTAACTCTGTGCCAGCAGCCGCGGTAATACAGAGGGTGCAAGCGTTAATCGGATTTACTGGGCGTAAAGCGCGCGTAGGTGGCTAATTAAGTCAAATGTGAAATCCCCGAGCTTAACTTGGGAATTGCATTCGATACTGGTTAGCTAGAGTATGGGAGAGGATGGTAGAATTCCAGGTGTAGCGGTGAAATGCGTAGAGATCTGGAGGAATACCGATGGCGAAGGCAGCCATCTGGCCTAATACTGACACTGAGGTGCGAAAGCATGGGGAGCAAACAGGATTAGATACCCTGGTAGTCCATGCCGTAAACGATGTCTACTAGCCGTTGGGGCCCTTGAGGCTTTAGTGGCGCAGCTAACGCGATAAGTAGACCGCCTGGGGAGTACGGTCGCAAGACTAAAACTCAAATGAATTGACGGGGGCCCGCACAAGCGGTGGAGCATGTGGTTTAATTCGATGCAACGCGAAGAACCTTACCTGGCCTTGACATACAGAGAACTTTCCAGAGATGGATTGGTGCCTTCGGGAACTCTGATACAGGTGCTGCATGGCTGTCGTCAGCTCGTGTCGTGAGATGTTGGGTTAAGTCCCGCAACGAGCGCAACCCTTTTCCTTATTTGCCAGCACTTCGGGTGGGAACTTTAAGGATACTGCCAGTGACAAACTGGAGGAAGGCGGGGACGACGTCAAGTCATCATGGCCCTTACGGCCAGGGCTACACACGTGCTACAATGGTCGGTACAAAGGGTTGCTACTGCGCGAGCAGATGCTAATCTCAAAAAGCCGATCGTAGTCCGGATCGCAGTCTGCAACTCGACTGCGTGAAGTCGGAATCGCTAGTAATCGCGGATCAGAATGCCGCGGTGAATACGTTCCCGGGCCTTGTACACACCGCCCGTCACACCATGGGAGTTTGTTGCACCAGAAGTAGGTAGTCTAACCTTAGGGAGGACGCTTACCACGGTGTGGCCGATGACTGGGGTGAAGTCGTAACAAGGTAGCCGTAGGGGAACCTGCGGCTGGATCACCTCCTTAACGAAAGATTGACGATTGGTAAGAATCCACAACAAGTTGTTCTTCATGACGATGTATCTGAGGGTCTGTAGCTCAGTTGGTTAGAGCACACGCTTGATAAGCGTGGGGTCACAAGTTCAAGTCTTGTCAGACCCACCATCTGCCAGAAAACAGAAAATCAGAACATTGACTTATTGATAAGCTGGGGACTTAGCTTAGTTGGTAGAGCGCCTGCTTTGCACGCAGGAGGTCAGGAGTTCGACTCTCCTAGTCTCCACCACTCATTGCGATGCAATGAGTTAAACATTAAGCAAACGGTTTGATAGCTTATAGAGCTTAGTAAGAAAGCGGCGTATAATACGCGGCATTGTTATTAATCTCTGTGATTTATCACAGTAATGCAGTCCGACGAGGATGCATTAAATCATTAACAGAATATATTTGAGTTGAAATAATTTGTTCATACTCATGAAAGAGCGGAAACGAAAGATCGCAAGATTGATTGTTGAAGTGATTGAATGAGAACTAGCGAAATTAACTGAATCAAGCGTTTTGGTATATGAATCTAATTGAAGCTGTACGGTAGTTAAATCTACGAGACACCAACTGTATGAGAGTGATGAGTAATCATCATAATCTGTTGCTTATCTTACTTGTGGGATAAACGACTGTTTGGGGTTGTATAGTCAAGTAATTAAGTGCATGTGGTGGATGCCTTGGCAGTCAGAGGCGAAGAAAGACGTGATAGCCTGCGAAAAGCTCCGGGGAGGCGGCAAATATCCTGTGATCCGGAGATGTCTGAATGGGGGAACCCACCGGCTATAAGGTCGGTATCATAAACTGAATACATAGGTTTATGAGGCGAACGCGGAGAAGTGAAACATCTCAGTATCCGTAGGAAAAGAAATCAATTGAGATTCCCTCAGTAGCGGCGAGCGAAAGGGGAACAGCCCATTAAGTCATATCAGTTTTAGTGGAATGCTCTGGGAAGTGCAACCATAGTGGGTGATAGTCCTGTACACGAAAGGGCTGATATGATGATGTCGAGTAGGGCGAGGCACGTGAAACCTTGTCTGAATATAGGGGGACCATCCTCTAAGGCTAAATACTCCTGACTGACCGATAGTGAACCAGTACCGTGAGGGAAAGGCGAAAAGAACCCCTGTGAGGGGAGTGAAATAGATCCTGAAACCGCATGCATACAAGCAGTGGGAGCCACTTTGTGTGGTGACTGCGTACCTTTTGTATAATGGGTCAGCGACTTATATTCAGTAGCGAGGTTAACCGCATAGGGGAGCCGTAGAGAAATCGAGTCTTAATAGGGCGTATAGTTGCTGGGTATAGACCCGAAACCGGGTGATCTATCCATGAGCAGGTTGAAGGTTGGGTAACACTAACTGGAGGACCGAACCCACTGTCGTTGAAAAGCCAGGGGATGACTTGTGGATAGGGGTGAAAGGCTAATCAAACTCGGTGATAGCTGGTTCTCCCCGAAAGCTATTTAGGTAGCGCCTCGGACGAATACCATTGGGGGTAGAGCACTGTTTCGGCTAGGGGGTCATCCCGACTTACCAAACCGATGCAAACTCCGAATACCAATGAGTACTATCCGGGAGACAGACTGCGGGTGCTAACGTCCGTAGTCAAGAGGAAAACAATCCAGACCGCCAGCTAAGGTCCCTAAATCATAGTTAAGTGGGAAACGATGTGGGAAGGCATAGACAGCTAGGAGGTTGGCTTAGAAGCAGCCACCCTTTAAAGAAAGCGTAATAGCTCACTAGTCGAGTCGGCCTGCGCGGAAGATGTAACGGGGCTAAAACTATGTACCGAAGCTGCGGATTTGCAATTTATTGCAAGTGGTAGGGGAGCGTTCTGTAAGCCGATGAAGGTGGATTGAGAAGTCTGCTGGAGGTATCAGAAGTGCGAATGCTGACGTGAGTAACGACAAAACGGGTGAAAAACCCGTTCGCTGAAAGACCAAGGGTTCCAGTCCAACGTTAATCGGGGCTGGGTGAGTCGACCCCTAAGGCGAGGCCGAGAGGCGTAGTCGATGGGAAATTGGTTAATATTCCAATACTTCAGTGTAATGCGATGAGAGGACGGAGAAGGTTAAGTCAGCCTGGCGTTGGTTGTCCAGGTGGAAGACAGTAGGCATGCATCTTAGGCAAATCCGGGGTGCTCTATGCTGAGAGTTGATAGCAAGCCAGTTTACTGGTGAAGTGGCTGATACCATACTTCCAGGAAAAGTCTCTAAGCTTCAGTTACACTGGAATCGTACCCGAAACCGACACAGGTGGTCAGGTCGAGTAGACCAAAGCGCTTGAGAGAACTCTGCTGAAGGAACTAGGCAAAATGGTACCGTAACTTCGGGAGAAGGTACGCTGCCGGCGGTGATAGGACTTGCTCCTTGAGCTGTTGGCAGCCTCAGAAACCAGGCCGCTGCAACTGTTTATTAAAAACATAGCACTCTGCAAACACGAAAGTGGACGTATAGGGTGTGATGCCTGCCCGGTGCTGGAAGGTTAATTGATGGGGTTAGCGTAAGCGAAGCTCTTGATCGAAGCCCCAGTAAACGGCGGCCGTAACTATAACGGTCCTAAGGTAGCGAAATTCCTTGTCGGGTAAGTTCCGACCTGCACGAATGGCATAATGATGGCGGCGCTGTCTCCAGCAGAGGCTCAGTGAAATCGAATTCGCCGTGAAGATGCGGTGTACCCGCGGCTAGACGGAAAGACCCCGTGAACCTTTACTGCAGCTTGACATTGAACTTTGATCTTACTTGTGTAGGATAGGTGGGAGGCTTTGAAGTGGTGACGCTAGTTGCCATGGAGCCGTCCTTGAAATACCACCCTGGTAATATTGAGGTTCTAACTCTGCTCCCTGATCGGGAGCGAGGACCATGTCTGGTGGGTAGTTTGACTGGGGCGGTCTCCTCCTAAAGAGTAACGGAGGAGTACGAAGGTGCGCTCAGCGTGGTCGGAAATCACGCGTAGAGTATAAAGGCAAAAGCGCGCTTAACTGCGAGACCCACAAGTCGAGCAGGTACGAAAGTAGGTCTTAGTGATCCGGTGGTTCTGTATGGAAGGGCCATCGCTCAACGGATAAAAGGTACTCTGGGGATAACAGGCTGATACCGCCCAAGAGTTCATATCGACGGCGGTGTTTGGCACCTCGATGTCGGCTCATCTCATCCTGGGGCTGAAGCAGGTCCCAAGGGTATGGCTGTTCGCCATTTAAAGAGGTACGCGAGCTGGGTTTAGAACGTCGTGAGACAGTTCGGTCCCTATCTACCGTGGGCGCTGGAAATTTGAGAGGATCTGCTCCTAGTACGAGAGGACCAGAGTGGACGAACCTCTGGTGTACCGGTTGTGACGCCAGTCGCATCGCCGGGTAGCTATGTTCGGAAGGGATAACCGCTGAAAGCATCTAAGCGGGAAGCCTACCTCAAGATAAGATTTCCCCGAGACTTTATGTCTCCTAAAGAGCCGTTGAAGACTACGACGTTGATAGGTTGGATGTGGAAGCATAGCGATATGTGAAGCTGACCAATACTAATTGCTCGTGAGGCTTGACTATACAACACCCAAGCAGTTGTATATAAAGCGTCAATTGATTTCATATTGATCTAACGATCAGACGAAGCCTTGATTTAGTTAAGCTAATCGAACAAATGAGAGTATAATTAAGCACTGCTTAGTTCTACTCGCAAGAACTCAGATATTCTGTTAATAACTCATTTGGAAAAAGCATTGGCATACACTGAAAAGTGAGACATAAGACCAAAGCAAGTATCCATAAACAGTTGTGCTGGCGACCATAGCAAGAGTGAACCACCTGATCCCTTCCCGAACTCAGAAGTGAAACCTCTTAGCGCTGATGGTAGTGTGGGGTCTCCCATGTGAGAGTAAGTCATCGCCAGCTCATTATTCCAAAAGCCCTCTGCTAGCGCAGGGGGCTTTTTTTATGCGTGAGATTTCTAGGAAAAGAAGTAAATAACCTCCTAATTGTGCCTAGATAATAAAAATATAAATAACGTGAAAAGTATAATTAATCAACTTCGTCTTATTTTTTATTGGTCTGTCTAAAAAATATTCAATCTACAACTTTAGCCTAAATTTTATTAAAAAAATCTAACTTGGTAAGTTTTGCAGTAGACAAGGTTTAAAGAATCATCCATTTTATATACAAAAGTGAATGAACGTTCATTTTTTCATAGAATAAAAAAGCTCACAATTGGAGGTGAGGAAAAATGACAGCAACAACAGTGAATGTGAATGCTGTAGTGGATGAAGCAAAGTTTAAACCTTTTCATTTAAAGATCGTACTTTGGTGCGTATTTGTCGTTATTTTTGACGGTTATGATCTGGCAATCAACGGTGTTGCTTTACCCCTACTGATGCAAGAATGGAGTATGACGGCAGTTCAGGCCGGAATGCTTGCAAGTACCGCTCTGGCAGGCATGATGTTTGGTGCCATGCTCTTCGGTATGCTGGCAGATAAAATTGGACGAAAAAATGTCATCCTGATTTGTGTGACCTTATTCAGTGGATTTACGTTCTGGGGCGGTTTTGCCTCTGGTCCGACTGAATTTGGCATCCTGCGTTTTATTGCCGGCTTAGGTATTGGTGGTGTTTTACCGAATCTGGTCGCATTAACTTCTGAATATGCGCCACAAAAAATGCGCAGTACCTTAGTCACTACCATGTTTAGTGGTTATGCAGTTGGCGGGATTATGGCGGCGTTATTAGGTGCCTGGTTTACCCCAAGTTTTGGGTGGGAAATCATGTTCTATATCGCAGGTATTCCATTATTGATGCTGCCTATCCTGTATTTATATTTACCGGAATCTCTAACTTTCCTGGTAAAAAAACAGCAAAATGCAAAGGCCAGCGAAATTGTTCAGCAGATCAGTCCTGAGCAAAATGTCACTGCAAGTACCCAGTTTGTACTGAATGAAGTGCATGCGCCGGATGCTTCCATTGCTGCTTTATTTAAGCAGGGTCGTAGCATGAGTACCTTATTATTCTGGTGCTGCTTCTTTATGTGTCTGCTTATGGTCTACGCATTGGGTAGCTGGTTACCAAAACTGATGATGGCAGCGGGTTATTCTCTGGGTAACAGTTTAATGTTCCTGATGGCGATGAATATTGGTGCAGTGGTTGGAACCATTGGTGGTGGTATTCTGGCGGATCGTTTCCATCTGAAACCGGTCATTATTGGCATGTTCCTGTTGGGTGCAGTTTCATTAGTTGGATTAGGCTTTAACTCTCCACAGGCTGTGATCTATCTGTTAGTCGCTGCTGCAGGTGCTTCGGCAATTGGTAGCAGTATTCTGCTCTATAGTTTCGTGGCTCAGTACTATCCATTGGCAATCCGCTCTACTGGTATTGGTTGTGCGTCCGCAGTCGGTCGGGTAGGGGCAATCGTTGGTCCAATTATTATTGGATTCTTGTTGGGTATGGAGCTGCCACATAAAATGAACTTCCTGGCAGTTGCGATTCCAGCCATTATTGGTGCGATTTCAGTGGCTATGATTGTACGTAAAGATCTGAATGCAGAACGGAATGCTGAGACCTTACTGGCGAAACAGAAGCTGAATTCTATTAAAACCTAGTCACTTTTTGCCAATCAACTTGCTATAAATCTAAATTGAGTCAAAAGATCCCTTTCATAAGAAAGGGATTTTTTGTTTAAAGTATAGAAATCATTCATAAAAAATCGAATAAATCAAAAAATCATTGGTCTATAGACTATTTATATAGGCATTTTAATGAGAATGATAAATGTCTAAATATTCAATTATTTAGCTTTATAAAAATGTGATAAGTCACACAAATAGCCTCTATTTTATGGCCGAAATTGCTCCATCATTTGGTCTTATTGTGTGCTAAATCTCACTTGCGTATATTGCTAAAACTTGAATATTCCCCCGGATATTCAAAAGGATTTTATGGACAAGTACTCATGGGAGATGAGAACGATGACAACGGAAACAGTAGATATAAATTCTGTAGTCGATAATGCGAAATTTACGCCTTTTCACTTCAATGTAGTTGCTTGGTGTTTACTCATTATCTTGTTTGACGGCTACGATTTAGCAATCAATGGTGTTGTTTTACCTTTATTAATGCAGGACTGGGGCCTAAGTGCCGTTCAAGCGGGAATGCTTGCCAGTACTGCGCTTGCCGGCATGATGTTTGGCGCGATGATCTTTGGTTCTCTGGCAGATAAAATTGGCCGTAAAAAAGTCATCATGATCTGTATCGTCTTATTCAGTGGCCTGACCTTTGCCGGCGGTTTTGCTTCAAATCCGACTGAGTTCGGTATTTTACGCTTCCTTGCCGGTCTGGGTATTGGTGGTGTAATGCCAAACCTGGTGGCACTGACCTCTGAATATGCACCACAAAAAATGCGTAGTACCTTAGTGACCACCATGTTTAGTGGTTATGCGGTAGGTGGTGTGATGGCTGCCTTATTGGGTTCATGGTTTACCCCAAGTTTTGGTTGGCAAATCATGTTCTTTATCGCAGGTATTCCATTATTTTTATTGCCTGTGATCTGGAAATTCCTGCCGAAATCTTTAGCTTTTATCGTCAAAGACAACAAACAGGAAAAAGCACGTCAAATTGTACGTCGTTTGGCTCCAAATCTAAGTGTTACAGAAACTACTACATTTAAACTGCCACAGGAAAATGTACCTGAAGCAGCAAACGTGGTGAGCCTGTTCCGTCGTGGTCGTGCAGTAAATACGTTATTGTTCTGGGTTGCTTTCTTTACTTGCCTACTAACCATGTATGCACTAAGCAGCTGGTTACCGAAGCTGATGATGGCAGCAGGTTACTCAATGGATAACAGCCTGATGTTCATGATGGCGATGAACGTGGGTGCAGTAGTTGGTATTGTCGGTGGTGGTATTTTGGCTGACCGTTTCCACTTGAAACCGGTATTGATGTTCCTCGGTATGATGGGTGCGATTGTGATGAGCTCGATGGGCTTTGCATCTAACCAGTTCCTGCTTTACATCCTGGTGTTCCTGGCTGGTGCAGCATCAATCGGTTCGCAAATGTTGCTATACAGCTATGTTGCACAGTTCTACCCGTTGGCAGTTCGTTCAACAGGTATTGGCTGGTCATCTGCAATTGGTCGTATGGGCGCGATTGTTGGCCCGATCCTGATCGGTGGCTTACTGGGTATGAATCTGCCTGCACACTTTAACTTTATGGCAGTCGGTTTACCGGTACTGATTACAGCGATTGCGGTTGCTCTGATCATGCATGATGATGAATCTGAAAAGATTGGTTCAGCAGATACCGTTCCTGCAAAAGCTTAAAACTTAAGTCTGAAATAAGAAGCCTCTAAAAGGAGGCTTTTTTTGTTCACATCTATAGTATTATGTCTAAAATTTAATCAAAAAATACTATTTATGTTTAATTCAAATTTAACTTCGAATGATACTCAGATAGAGACTAATAAACTTATCTTGGAATTAAAAAGAGTAATAGAAAAAGAATTCAATGCTAGTGATTGGAGTGAAATTGCTCTTTTAGTTAATGCGGATCAAATAGTCCATAATCATCCTAGGCTGCTAAGAAGTTTGAGTTTTGGGGATGATGATTATGGTGCTAATATTATTGATGTTTTAAGGGCAATTAGTTTAAAAAACCCTCATTACTTACAAACAATTAAAGACTATCTAGATCACAAATACCATGATGAAAATACTCTATATGTATCGCATCAAGTAGCTACAAATAAAATTACATTTTCTCCTTCAGTATTTAATGTACCCAGTGTAGATTTAGAAAATGATTTAATAGCTGTAATGATGCCTTTTTCAGGTTTTGATGGTGTCTATTCTTCTATTAAAGAGGCTGCTAAAGGATCCAATTTTAGATGTTTAAGAGCGGATGATATTTGGGATAACAGTACGATCATTCAGGATATATTTGATTTAATATTTAGGGCTCGAGTAGTAATTGTCGATTTCAGTGGTAAAAATCCAAATGTCATGTATGAAACAGGAATTGCACATACTTTAGGTAAACTAGTTATTCCAATTGCTCAAAGTGTAAGTGATATTCCATCTGATATGATTCATCATAGATCTCTAATCTATTTAAAGAATGGGGAAGGGTTAAAAAATTTAGAAAGTGAACTGTGTAAAAAGCTAACTCAACTAAATTACCATTAGGAAATGACTATGGAATTCAATTCTATCTCCCCAATCCCTGAAAATGACGACGAACTGCATCTTCCTGAACTGGTATACTGGGCCTCGATCGGTGATGTTGAACAGGTTGAGAACGGCATACAAGAAGGTCTGGACGTCAATTCTGCCGATGAAGAAGGCTATAGCGCTTTGCAAGCCGCGGCTGAAAACGATCATCTGGAAGTAGTTAAACTCTTGGTTAGCAAAGGCGCAGATGTCGATCATCGCAGTACCTATACCGCTTTAGAACTGGCAGAAATGGCCGGTAATAAAGATGTAGTGGCTTATCTAAAAAGCCTGAAAGGCGGCATTTAAATAAAATAAGATCAAGAAAATAAAAAAGCCTCCAGATGGAGGCTTTTTATAGTGTGAACTTAGGCAGCATCGCCTTCCAGCTCTTTTAAGATGGCGTCATTGAAAGCAGGAATGTCATCCGGATTACGTGAAGTAATCAGTACCCAGTCGCCAGTATTGCAACGGTGAACTTGTTCATCGACCCATTTACCACCGGCATTTTCCAGATCCAGTTTGAGGCTCTTGTACGAAGTCAGGTTTTTATCCTTAATTCGCTGTGCATCAATCAGAACCCATGGCGCATGACAGATTGCGGCAATTGGTTTTTGCTGATCAGCAAAATGCTGCACGATTTTCTGGGCAGATTCATTAATTCTTAAAGTATCTGCATTCACAGTGCCACCAGGAACAACCAAGAGATCATAATCATCCAGTGTGACATGATCAAAACTGGTATCAGGCGTATATGAGGTAGCAGCTTTAGTATCGCCTTTTACAGTCGCCACCTCTTCATTTTTTTCTGCCGCATGAATCACTTCAAATCCTTTGGATTTTAGAAAATTTAGAGGCTCGACCAGTTCATCATGTTCAACGCCTTGGTTTGAAGTAATAAAGAGGACCTTTTTTACCATGATTGCTGTTCCCAAAAAATGTGAGGATTTTCAGATTAACAACAAAGCGATTCTTACAATGTTGGATTTTTAGCTCGGAACTGTTAAACAATGCTAAGAATTTGTCTTGTCCTGAAATAGATTGACAGTATTCCACTTCAAACCGAGTTAAGCAATTAGCTCGGTTTTAGTTTGCTCATACGTCTGATTCGGGGTGTTCATATTTAAACTTAAATGTGGTCTATAGCAATTATAAATCATGATAGATTCCGCAATTAAGTGATCTAACTCTTTCATGGTTTGACATCGTGTAATTAAAAACTCCTGCTTTAATATTCCATTAATCCGCTCTGCTAATGCATTCTGGTAACAGTCTCCTCCATCTGTCATAGAAGGACATACCCCATAATGGCGTAATGCCGATTGATATAGTTCAGAGCAATACTGAGAGCCTCTGTCTGAATGATGAATCATCCTTGTCGCTCGATCCGTCACATGCTGCATCGCCATATGTAGAGCCTGCACAACATTCTCCGCACGCATATCATTCGATAACTTATAACCTTTAATCTGACGGGTATAAGCATCTGTCACTAAGGATAAATAATGTACGCCTTCAGCACTCTCAACATAAGTAATATCACTAACAAAGACTTCGTTGGCTTGCACTGCTGAATAATCCTTTAATAAATTTGGATGCTTCTTCATCCAATGCTTGCTATCCGTAGTTTTTGTATAGCGACGCTTGGGGCGAATCAATAAATTATGCTCTTTCAATATTTTAAATAACTGATCCCGTCCACACTTTAAACCACGCTGCAACAATTTGCCTTTAATAAGCCAATACAGCTTACGTGTTCCGATACTTGGCATGAGACAACGATATTCCATAACCAACTCAAGTATTTGTTCAGTTGCTTGTGCAGCCATTTGAGCACGTTTTTCTGCTTGATAATAAGCTTGTCGGGTGATTCCCAACCACTGACAATAACGTGAAACGCTTAGTCTTCTTTGGCTTTGCCAATCTTTGAAACGTGCTCGGTATACTTTTTTCCAAGATCAGTCCCACATTCTTTATCAATGTGATAAATCACATCCTGAATAAATTCAGTTTTAAGCTTTTCTGCGGCTAACTGCTTTTCTAATTGGCGGATTCGTTGTTGGGGGGTTAATTGGCGTTTAGAAGAAGTCGGCATATTCGAAGTCCAGTCCTGTTGTCCGTGCTTGCGTAACCATACCAGCACAGTTGATCTTCCTTGAATACCATATTTTGCCTGAGCTTGTTTATAAGTAATTTGCCCTTTTTCTACTTCATGTACAACCATCATTTTAAAGGCGAAGCTATAATCACGTTGTGTGCGTTTAACTCGTTGTTCTTGTGCATGTTCCATAAAATAAGTCTCTTAAGGTGTAAACTTATTTCAGGACGGGACAATTTATAGATAAAAAAAGCCCCAACATCCTGTTGGGGCTTTTTTCGTATCTCGTGTCTAGGTATAACTCCTGTCGTACCTCACGTCCTGGTGCACTACTTTATTCTTCTTGTTCTTAGGTATTTGAGCTTCCTGCTCTGTATGTTTGTAGAATAGTCTGAACCTGAAAGTTGGCATAGACGTCGATGACATCTATCTTTATACGTCTGGGCTTACAGGGTGAAGACCAATTTTCATAAGTCATTATATTCCTTAGAAGTGTATATCTAAGCCGATATAAGGACCTTTAAATTCCAGTTCCAAATCTGGCGCATTATTTTGTTCGGCATCAATATTCATGATGCGATAGCCGACTTTAGCCCCTACATCGACCAGCAGGTTATCAATAAAGTCATATTGCAGTTCAGCCTGAACATCAGTCTTTTTAATATCGCTACCATGACTGTAAACCGCTTCAGCTTTAGCACTCATGTCAGTAAATGGCAGTTTTACCCCAGCTGTAGCATAGAGTAATGGACTGTATTCATCTAGATCGTACTGAGTCAGGGCACCTGCATTCAGGTTTCTGACTGTACCATCCAGATTGGTCAGACCAGCACCGATATCAGCATGCACAATGGTATCTAGCAGTTCGTAATACAGAATATAGTCGATATTATTGAGTTCGATATCAGCCGCATTCAGCGGGGTAATTTGTTCGCTATTATTGTCCAGACTCACATATTTGATTTTGGCATTTGGCAGTAGTGGTACTGGATGTTCAAATGCAACCGACAGTTGTGCCGTGCCTTGGCGATCCAGGTCCTGTTTGCTGGTATTGGCAGATTGGCTATAACCGTCAAAATTCCAGTAGCTGGCATCTGCTTTAAGACCAATCACATCGGCATGGCCTATGCTGCTCAGTCCTAATCCTAGTAATAATGCAGTGAATAATTGTGTACGCATTTCTAATTTTCCTTACGCTTTCTTTAAATTGAGCGATTTTGTTACCTAAATACATCTTCTTAAACGTAATCAGTAAGTGCATGATATAGGTAATTTCTAAAATGTATATGCTAATGTGAAGGGCAGAATAATGGGATCGACAGCAGCACAACATCATCAAGACTATCCATTATATGTGGCAGGACAGCCGGTACAAACGGGTGAATGGTTGGAGGTCAAACATAAATATAGTCAGGAGCTTTATGCACGTGTCGCGCTGGCAGATGCTGAAACTTTAGAAAAGGCAATTCAGTCTGCGACTCAGGCAGAAGCAGAAATGGCAGCATTGGAACCTTTCCAGAAACAGAAAATTCTGTTGCATTGTGTGAAGCGGTTTAATGAAATCCGTGAAGAACTGACTGAAATCCTGATTGCCGAAGGTGGCAAACCACGTAAAGCAGCTGGCGCAGAAGTAGAACGTCTGATCAATACTTTCCAGATTGCGGCAGATGCGGTCACCCAAATGGATCAGGGGCGTATTTTACCTCTGGCAGTCACCGCCGCAGCTTCCGGTTATCAGGGCATGGTGAAACAGGTACCGATTGGCGCTGTTTCCCTGATTAGTCCATTTAACTTTCCATTGAATCTGACCGCACATAAAATTGCGCCGGCAATTGCTGCAGGTTGTCCATTCGTGTTGAAACCGGCGAGTCTGACTCCAGTTTCAGCCTTAAAAATTGCCGAGATTCTGGCAGAAACTGATTTACCGAAGAATGCATTCTCAGTTCTGCCGTGTCCACGCGATCTTGCAGATGTACTGGTTACAGATGACCGTTTTAAATTGCTAAGCTTTACCGGTTCCGATGTCGTGGGCTGGGATATGAAAGCCCGTGCCGGCCGCAAAAAAGTTACTCTGGAACTCGGTGGCAATGCCGCAGTGATGATTGAGCCAGATACTGAACTCAGTGAACAGCTGATTGACCGTCTGATTGGTGGCGCTTATGGTCATGCAGGGCAGGTGTGTATCAGTGTGCAACGTATTCTGGTGCATCAGGATATTTTTGAAGAACTGAAAGACAAGCTGGTTCAGAAACTGCAACATCTGAAAGCCGGTGATCCGGATCTGGAAACAACTTTGTTAGGGCCAATGATCAAGGAAGCTGAAGCTAAACGTTTGCATCGCTGGATGGAAGATGCCGTAGCGCAAGGTGCTAATGTACTGACTGGTGGTGAAGTGAAGGGTGCGATGTTTGAACCGATCCTGTTGGAAAAGGTAGACCATCAACTGGAAATTTACCGTAATGAAGTGTTTGGTCCGGTCGCCATTATTGAAGCTTATAGCGATTTTGAATCAGGGATTGCCTGTATTAATAGTAGTCGCTTTGGTCTGCAAGCCGGCATCTATACCCAGAATCTGCAGAAGATGATGTATGCCTGGGAGCATCTGCATGTCGGCGGTGTGATTATCAATGATATTCCGTCATTCCGTGTTGATAATATGCCTTATGGCGGTGTCAAGGATTCCGGTCTGGGCCGTGAAGGCATTCAGTCTGCGATTCGTGACATGCAGGAAGAACGTATGCTTGTCATCAAATGTTAAGCTGACCGAATCAATCAGTACTATTCCACAATCGGCATAAGGCAGGTCGGTTGTGGAATTTTGCTTTTTATTGCTTAAAAAGGTAGCAGGCTAGGTAGAAAAGATAAGCTGAATAAACTAAGACACAGCTCTGTTTTTATTCAGAAGAAAATGAACGAAGAAGATTTAAAAACACTTTTTCAATCTCTATTTAATACTTGATAAATTAAGAGCGAAAAATAGCTTGAAAACTGTAGTAAAACTTAAAAACAATATATTCCAAAAAGTTTATATACATATAACCAATAAAATCAAGGGCTCAGCGTAGAATTATTGAGCATTTGATAAGAATAGATTATAAAAAAAGAATGTTTTAAGCAGAAATTACAGAAAAAAATTGAAAAAGTCAGTATTGTTGAACCATCTACAAGGTCGGCTTTCTACTCAGACTTTAAGCAAGCTGTCCGGCTAGCTGACCTGTTTGTATATTAGAATTCGATGCCCAAAAGGTATAACTCTAATTCAAACACCCGAAATAATTGAAATGCTTCTTCAGTGCTCGCGACATAACCATAACAAGCAGTATTGAATGAAGTTTAAAGTTTAGGTGTTCTATGACAGATACTCGAGAGAATTGGTCGGCACGATCAGGATTTATTATTGCAGCCATTGGCTCTGCCGTTGGTTTGGGGAATATTTGGCGCTTTCCATACGTTGCCTATGAAAACGGCGGCGGGGCATTCCTGATTCCTTATCTGATTGCGATTTTTGCAGCAGGTTTACCTCTATTATTTTTAGATTATGCAGTCGGACATAAGTTCCGCAACGCACCACCGATGGCCTATAAAAAACTCATGAATGCAGAATCTCTGGGTTGGTGGCAGGTCATGGTGACCCTGATCATCGGGATTTATTATGCCAGCGTCCTGTCTTGGGCCGGCAGCTATATGATTTATTCCTTTGGGCAGCAATGGGGCACAGATACTCAAGCCTTTTTCTTCAATAGCTACCTGCAAAATGGTGAGGGCCTAACCTTCGGTTTCGTCCCTGTACTGTTCTTTGGTCTGGTGATCGTTTGGGCAGCCGTGATGCTGATTCTTTACGGTGGGGTACGCCGTGGGGTGGAACTGGCGAATAAAATCTTTATGCCTTTGCTGGTAATTTTATTCACGATTCTGGTGATTCAGGCGGTACGTTTACCGGGTGCAGTCGATGGCTTAAATGCCTTCTTTACCCCAAACTGGGAAGCCATGACCAATTATAAAGTCTGGCTGGCTGCTTTTGGTCACATCTTCTTCTCACTCTCAGTGGGCTTCGGGATTATGTTGACTTATGCCTCTTACCTGAAACGTAAAACAAACCTGACCGGTTCAGGTGTCGTGGTGGCATTAGCTAACTCGTCGTTTGAAATCCTGGCAGGTATTGGGGTTTTTGCAGCACTTGGTTTTATGGCGTTCAGTTCAGGTGCGAAAGTTGAAGATGTGGTATCTGGTGGTATCGGTCTGGCCTTTATTGCCTTCCCGAAAATCATTTCCAGTTTAGGTGCAGGTGGTGACCTGTTCGGCTTCCTATTCTTTGCGTCATTAACAGTGGCGGGTATTACCTCCATGGTCAGTATCCTGCAGGTGCCGATTGCGGCATTCCAGGACAAGCTGGGCTGGTCAAAGAACAAGTCAGTGACGATTATTGCGGGTGGTTCAGCAGTTGTATCCACCTTGATGTTCTCGACTCATAGTGCCATTACCTTTGTCGATATCATTGACTACTTCGCTAACAACATTGGTATTGTGGGTGGTGGACTGTTCTCGATTATTTTATTGTCCTGGTTCCGTCGTCCATTGATGAAACAGCTGGAAACACATGTGAACGAGTTTGCCAGCGTGAAACTTGGTGCCAGCTGGAAGTTCATGCTGACAGTGATCACGCCTTTATCATTATTGCTGGCATTGGGTTTAACCCTGAAATCAATCATGGCAGAAGGCTATGGTGGTTATCCCGCAAGTACGCTATGGACGATTGGTGGGGGCACGATTGCATTCTTTATTCTGGGCGCCATTCTGTTCAGTCTAGTGAAAGACCGTCATAGTTAGGAGAACCAATATGAATACATCTGCATTGATTATGATGATTTTCTCCATGGTTTTATTATGGGGTGGTCTGGCACTGGCTGTCATGCATCTGGCAAAAAATCCAGAAGAACCAGAAGACTAAAAATCTTCACATAAACACATTGTTGCTGTAAATGAAAGTCATTATCATCTTTGGTGATAATGACTTTTTTAATGGGCAGACTTATGGGAATTGCTCCCGTTACCGATGCACAAGTCTATACCGCTTTTGCAGTGACATTTTTGGCAGGTCTGGCTACCCTCGTGGGTGGGGGATTGGTGCTGTTCTTGAAAAAACCGAATTACCGGGTTTTAGCCTTCGGACTGGCCTTTGCTGCGGGAGCAATGATCTATGTCTCGCTCACAGAAATTTTAAATAAATCTATTAGTTCTTTTAGCCTGGCTTTTGATGAAAAATCCGGTTTTGCTTATGGTACTTTTGCCTTTTTATTGGGTGTGGTACTGGTCTTATTGCTGGATCGATTCGTTCCTAATCCGCATGAAACCATTGAGGCACAATCGAAACAGGATCTGAGTCAGCCGCAATTACTAAGAACAGGACTACTGACGTTATTTGCGATTAGTGCACATAACCTGCCAGAAGGATTGGCGACTTTTTTTGCGACGCTGGAAAGTCCTGCACTGGGTGCACCATTGGCGGTTGCCATTGCGATTCATAATGTGCCTGAAGGTGTTGCGATTGCATTACCGGTCTATGGTGCAACAGGCCGTAAAGACTATGCACTTGTGGCCAGTCTGGTTTCAGGCTTTGCTGAACCTCTGGGCGCTGCGCTGGGTTATTTCATTCTGGCGCCGTATATGAGTCATACCATTTATGGCATGGTGTTTGGGATTATCGGTGGGGTGATGGTTTATCTGGCACTAGATGAACTCTTACCGACTGCAAAACGTTTTTCTAAAGGTCATGAAACCGTTTATGGTCTGGTCAGTGGGATGGCGGCGTTGGCGACCAGTCTAGTGATTTTTAAATTTGTACAATAAGAATTTCAAATCAAAACAATAAAAAAGGCAGCCGAAGCTACCCTCTCTTTTAACAATATTATTTAAGCAGTTTTTTCAATCCGGCAATAGAAGAAGCCATCGCCTTGACCGGTTTTAGGTAAAAGCTGACGGCCATGGATCTGTTCAATACCCCAATCGGCTTCAATTTTGATTTCCTTAGCATCTACATGCTTGCTAAAGAATTCGACCATTTGCTGTTCATTTTCCGCTTTAAGAATTGAACAAGTGATATAGAGCAGGGTGCCGCCGACTTTGAGTTGCTGCCACATATTTTCCAGAATCTGCTTTTGCAGCTCTACTGTCTGGGTAATATCTGTTGAATGACGCAGTAAACGGATATCTGGATGGCGACGCATTACACCGATGGCTGAACAAGGCGCATCCAGTACGATACAGTCCGGCTGTTCCGGTGCCTGCCAGGTAATGGCATCTGCGGCTTTAATTTCAACGTGTTCGCCTTCTAATAACAGACGTTCTAGATTCTCAGTGACACGCGTTAAACGCTTGGCATCCTGATCAAGAGCGATCAGTTTACGCGGCTGATATTTTTCTAGAATATGCGCCGTTTTACCACCCGGTGCTGCACAGGCATCAATAACATACTTGTCATCCAGATCTGGCAACAAGGTAGCGCAAAGCTGGGCATGTTCATCCTGTACCGAAAAACCACCGACATCAAAGCCGGGTAAGTCAGGTACTTGTATATTGGCATCCAGGACAATTCCGGCCTTGGAAACAGCACAGGCATGGGCAGGAATTTCGTGCTCTTCCAGAATTTCCAGATAGTCTTCGCGGCTAACCTGACGTTCATTTACGCGCAAGGTCAGTGGAGCAATCTGCTTTAACTCATGCCTCAGTTCAGTAAGTTGCTCTGGCCAGTCTTTTTTCAGACGTTTAAAGAGCCAGCTTGGCAGGCCATGAGCTTGATCCAATGCTGCCTGAAATTCAGATGTTTCACGTGAAACACGGCGCAGGATGGCATTGACTACGCCACTTAAAGCCTGATAACCAAGTTGCTTTACTGCAGTCACGGTTTCAGAAATGGCAGCATGCGGTGCAATCCGGGTTTCCAGTAACTGGTATAGGCCGACATAGAGACAGGTTTCAACCGTGTCATTATTTAAAGGTTTGACCAGCAGAGGCAAGGTAATACTTTTAAGTGCATACCATTGACGCAAAGTACCCAATACCAGTTCATGGAACAGGGCACGGTCACGGTCAGCCACTTTCTTTAAATGTAGCGGCAAAATGCTAGCCAGAGATTGTCCTTGCTGTACAGCAAGTAAGGTACGAATCACTTGGGCACGCAAGTTAAGGTGAGATGTGCCTGATTCAGAATGACTCATGCCAATAATTGTCCTACATGTAATTTTTGGGTCTGGTTAATTTGTACCGGATTGAGCGGTTTACCGCCCGGCCATTGCAGTGAAGTGAGACACACTGCTTTTTCATCACCACAGGCTACATGCACACCCTGTTTATCAATCGCCAGAATCGTACCAGCGGCATGACAGTGCGCATTTTTTTCTGAAAGTATCGAACCCCAAACCCGCAGGTTGTTATTTTCATCCAGAGGAATAAAAGCGACTGGCCAAGGATTAAAGGCACGGATATTACGGTCAATATTAGAGGCAGTACAGCTCCAGTCAATTCGGGCTTCTGCCTTAGACAGCTTATGAGCATAGACGGTAAGTTCTTCGTCCTGCACTTCCCGGGCAGCTAAATACTGTTGTAATTTTTCTTCAGATTCCAGTACCGCTACAATTGCTTCAGCACCTTGAGCAGCTAGTTTATCATGCAGGCTGGCTGAGGTATCTTCTGCAGTAATTGGACATAAGGTTTTATACATCATGTCACCAGTATCCAGCCCGGCAGCCATTTTCATGATGGTCACGCCAGTTTCGTGATCACCTGTTGCAATTGCACGTTGGATCGGCGCAGCACCACGCCAGCGTGGCAGCAGTGAACCATGAATATTCAGGCAACCATATTTAGGCGTATCCAGAACCACTTGCGGCAAAATTAGACCATAGGCAGCTACGACCATCACATCAGCATTCAAGGCTTTTAGCTCAGCCTGAGCTGCCAGACCTTCTTCAGTTGAAGACTTAAAATGAAGTGGCTGATATACCGGAATGTCATGTTCAAGCGCCAGCTGTTTTACAGCAGAAGCGGTAAGTTTCTGACCACGACCAGCCTTACGGTCCGGCTGAGTATAGACCGCCACAATTTCATGATCGGTTTTGAGAAGCGCAGCCAATGCAGTTGCTGCAAATTCTGGTGTGCCTGCAAATATGATTTTCACACATGAAATTCCAAATAAACTTGGCAGCTATTATAAGCTAAAAGCCAAATGGCCGCCTAATCTACAATGCACTTAACTGTTACAGCGATTATAGATTCCCACTTTTAATTAAATTTTATATAAAAAAAACTCATGCAAATTCTAAAAATTATTCATGAAAGTTTTGTATTGTCCGATCCATGATGGCGGTATAGTAGCTTTATTAAGAGATTTTTATTGTCAGCTCACCGAGACCTCTCTATAGACATTTTTGTCTGCATCTACAACGAATAGGTCATCTTGTAAAACAATGGCTTGTAGTATGATAGGTCTAACATTCGACTGATTTAAGCTCATTGTCAGTATGATCTAGCCAGAGTGAACCTTTTTCGGTTCATTTCAAGCTCAAACTTTGTTGGAAATATAAAATGCCTGACTATCGTTCAAAAACATCGACACACGGAAGAAACATGGCGGGTGCGCGTGGCTTATGGCGCGCAACTGGGATGAAGGATGAAGACTTCGGTAAACCGATTATTGCAGTGGTGAACTCATTCACTCAGTTTGTACCGGGTCATGTTCACCTTAAAGATCTAGGCCAGCTCGTGGCACGTCAGATTGAACAGGCAGGCGGTGTAGCAAAAGAATTCAATACCATTGCTGTTGATGACGGCATCGCGATGGGTCATGACGGTATGTTGTATTCACTGCCTTCACGCGACCTGATTGCTGACTCGGTGGAATATATGGTCAGCGCACACTGTGCCGATGCCATGGTGTGTATCTCGAACTGTGACAAGATCACTCCGGGGATGTTGATGGCAGCAATGCGTCTGAACATTCCAGTGGTGTTCGTGTCTGGCGGTCCGATGGAAGCCGGTAAAGTAAAAATCCGTGGTAATGACAAAGCGATCGACCTGATCGATGCGATGATCGTCGCTGCAGATGATAACTATACTGACGAAGAAGTTGCAGAATACGAACGTTCTGCATGTCCAACCTGTGGTTCATGTTCAGGTATGTTCACTGCGAACTCAATGAACTGCTTGACTGAAGCCTTAGGTCTGTCACTTCCAGGTAACGGTTCAACTTTGGCAACTCATGCGAACCGTAAAAAACTGTTCGAACGTGCAGGTTCTCTCATTGTTGAACTGGCAAAACGCCATTATGAACAGGACGATTACAGCGTATTGCCACGTTCAATGGTGACCAAAGCATCGTACGAAAATGCCATGACTTTAGATATCGCAATGGGGGGGTCAACCAATACTGTTCTGCACTTATTAGCTGCTGCAAACGAAGCTGGTGTAGACTTTACGATGGATGATATCGACCGTCTGTCTCGTAAAGTACCAGTGCTGTGTAAGGTTGCTCCTGCGAAGAATGACGTGCACATGGAAGATGTGCACCGTGCCGGCGGGATCATGTCGATTCTCGGTGAACTGGATCGTGCAGGCCTGTTAGATACCTCTGTCGGTACGGTTCACGAAGCAACATTAAAAGATGCTTTAGATAAATGGGACATCATCCGTACTGAAGATGAAGAAGTGTATAAATTCTTTAAATCAGCACCGGGCGGTGTACCAACTCAAACTGCATTCTCACAAGACCGTTACTACTCACGTCTGGATGGCGACCGTGAAAATGGTGTGATCCGTAATGCAGAACATGCTTTCTCTAAAGACGGTGGTCTGGCTGTACTTTATGGCAACATCGCGCTGGATGGCTGTATCGTAAAAACTGCTGGTGTAGATGAATCAATCCTGAAATTTAACGGGGCTGCACGTGTATTTGAAAGCCAGGATTCTGCGGTAGATGCGATTCTGGGTGGCAAAATCACAGCAGGTGATGTAGTTGTGATTCGTTACGAAGGTCCACGTGGTGGCCCTGGTATGCAGGAAATGCTGTACCCAACCAGCTACCTGAAATCTAAAGGTCTTGGTAAAGAGTGCGCACTTCTGACTGACGGCCGTTTCTCTGGTGGTTCTTCAGGTCTGTCGATTGGTCACGTTTCTCCGGAAGCGGCTGAAGGTGGTGCAATTGGTCTGGTTGAAGATGGCGACCGTATCGAAATCGATATTCCAAACCGTACCATTCACCTGGCTGTGGATGATGCGACTATGGCCGCTCGTCGTGCTGCTCAAGATGAAAAAGGATGGCATCCAGTGGAAGACCGTCCACGTAAGATTTCTAAAGCTTTGAAAGCCTATGCAATGCATACCACAAGTGCGGCAAAAGGCGCGGTACGTGAAATCTAAGCTGTAAATTTTATAGCGCAAAAAAGCACTCCAGAGGGGTGCTTTTTTTATTTTTGATAATTGCACTACCTCAAATAACTGAATCAGATACACAGAGTCTTACTTTTATCTAAAGATCGCTTTCTATACAATCAAATAAAACCTAGACAGCTTTTAGGCTTCACAAGAATTACATCCAGGACGAATAAAATGAGTAAAGACAATATCCGAGAACATTCTGCTCCCGTCTATGAAGGCATCGAGAATGCACCGGCCCGTTCCATGATGCGTGCCACCGGTTTTCAGGATGAAGACTTTACTCGTCCGTTTATCGGGATCGCGTCAACCTGGGCCAATGTGACCCCTTGCAATATGCATATTGATGGCCTGGCACGTACAGTCGAGCAGGGCTTGAATGCTGCCGGTGGTAAGGGCATTATCTTCAATACCATCACTATTTCTGATGGGATTTCCAACGGTACTGAAGGCATGAAATATTCCTTGCTATCGCGGGAAATTATTGCCGATTCGATTGAAGCAGTAGTTGGTTGTCAGGCCTATGATGGCGTGATTGCCATTGGCGGTTGTGATAAAAATATGCCGGGCTGCATCATGGGCTTGGCACGCTTAAACCGTCCGGGTCTGTTTATTTATGGCGGTACCATCAAGCCGGGTGAAGGCCATACTGACATGATTTCTGTATTTGAAGCGGTCGGTCAGCATGCCAAAGGCGAAATTAATGCGATTCAGGTGAAACACATTGAAGAAGTGTCGTTGCCGGGCCCAGGTTCTTGTGGCGGGATGTACACCGCGAACTCCATGGCCTCTGCGATTGAAGCCCTCGGTATGAGCCTACCGGGTTCATCAGCACAGGAAGCGGTGTCTGAAGACAAACAGATCGATTGTGCCTGTGCTGGTGAAGCAGTGATGAACCTACTTCGTCTGGACATCAAGCCACGTGACATCATGACCAAAGCGGCTTTTGAAAATTCAATTAAAGTATTGATTGCATTGGGTGGATCAACCAATGGGGTGCTACATCTTTTGGCAATGGCGCATACGGCGGGTGTGGAGCTGAGCCTAGATGACTTTGTACGAATTGGAAAAGAAATTCCTGTCGTGGCTGATGTCCGCCCATCCGGTAAATACCTGATGTCAGAACTGATTGCTATTGGTGGAATCCAGCCATTGATGAAACGCATGCTGGATGCTGGCATGCTAGATGGTTCCTGCCTGACTGTGACTGGAAAAACACTGGCAGAAAACCTGGCCGATGTAGAAGATTATCCTGAAGGTCAGCAGATTATCTTGCCATTCGACAAACCGGTGAAAAAAGATTCGCATTTGATCATTATGAAAGGCAACCTGTCACCGAATGGTGCAGTCGCCAAAATTACCGGTAAGGAAGGTCTATATTTCAAAGGACCGGCACGGGTGTTTGAAGGCGAACAGGGCGCGATGCGCGGGATTCTGGATGGCGAAGTTCAACCAGGTGAAGTAGTTGTCATTCGCGGTGTCGGGCCTAAAGGTGGGCCGGGTATGCCGGAAATGCTGAAACCGACTTCTGCCATTATTGGTAAAGGTCTGGGGGATTCAGTCGCACTGATTACTGATGGCCGTTTCTCAGGTGGAAGTCATGGTTTTGTGATTGGTCATGTCACACCGGAAGCCTATGAGGGTGGCCCGATTGGTCTGGTACAAAATGGCGATGAAATTTCCATTAATGCGGAAACCCGTGAAATGACTTGGCATATTTCGAATAAAGAGCTTGCTGCACGTCAGGCGGCCTGGGTGAAACCGAAACCGAATTACACTCACGGGGCACTGGCGAAATTCGCCAAACTAACCTCTGGGGCGGAGACCGGGGCCGTGACTGACCTAAATCTTGAAATCTAAAGTCCTAGAAAACATTGAACATTTGTTGCTGACTTGATATAAGTTTTGCACAAGACTTATATCAGGTCATAAACATCCTCATAATAGGATGTTGAATAAAACGATCCTGCTGGCAAGGGCTGGCATGACAAAATCTTTTCGAGGCACCTCTCATGTCCCTGCTACGCCGTTGGTTTGATCCAATCCGATCGAGTTGGTTTTACCAGAAACCAGTTCGTCAAACGGTGTTATCTATTGAAGATGGCTTGAGCATCCATTTAAGACTGGATGATGTTTATAGTTATCTGGCGGTACAACAGTTACCGCAACTAGAAGAAATTCTCAGTCCGGAACTGAAGCCACTCAAAGTCATCATTTCAGATCAGCGGGCTGAACCGCCTAATCAAATGTCTTTTGATGAATGGCAGCACTATTGCCTGAATGATGCCAAAATTTTATCTAAACAGCATCGTTTCAGCTTTCATGACACCCCAGAATTACCGACAGCTGACGCCTTAAAGCAGGCAGAAAATATCCTGAGAAATACACCGTTACGCGGACAGGATTTTCTATATTTGCTAGAAGATGTATTCCATATGCTCTGGCAAAAACAGAACGGAAAATTGCGCACCTTATATGCGATGGCCAGCCGTCATTATGCGCCGCAGAATTTTCCGGAACGAATTTTTGAGCATAGTCCGATTCTGGCCAGCTATTTCCAGTTTGGCGGACGCCAGTATCAGGCGGTAGATGACTTGTTACGTCTGACCCGTCGCCTGAAACAGCAGAGATTACTGACCGGCAACCCGATTTTCCTGATCAATCATATTGAATGGCGCGAGCATCTAATCAGTGATGCCGAAGAGCTGAATGAAATCCAGTCCATGGACCCGGAGCTAGACCTGTATATCGCTCTGGAAGATCCGATTTCCTGGTTATTGTTGGCCTATATTAAAGAAGAGCTGGCTGATTTTTATAATATCCAGTTGAATGTTTATCCGCTGTCTTATCAGGGACGGGACTGGTTTGACTGGAGTCTGGCGACGCGCTTATCCAAGCGAACTGAAGTCAAATTTACCCCATTCTGCCGGCCAACCGAGCAGGCCGTGATGCCGATGGCGCAATTGTTTTATAGCTGTCCGGAAGAGCAGCGGATTGAAGCCATGTACCAGATTCTGGAAGCGGTCTGGACTCGTGGTTATGATCTGTCTTATGCAGCGCATTTCAAGCGTATGCAGCAGGAACTGAATATTACTGAACTGACTCAGGAAGATGTTCTGGCCAAGTTGCAGGAAAATGACACCTTATGTGAAATGAAGTCCCAGCCGAATTTACCGGTCCTAGAACTGCGTATTGATGGGCAAAGTTATACATTTAATAGCTTATATCGTGTCTGGATGATTGAAAGTATTTTCAGTAATGTGTTAGAAGAAAAGTATAAGAGTGATAACTAAACTGAAAGTGACTGAATAAACATGGAAAAAATCAAAGCTGAATCATTACAACATGCACGTCAACAGATCGATGCCATTGATACAGCTTTAGTCGAGCTGATCGCTGCGCGTCAATTTTATGTTGATCAAACCACCCGTTTTAAAAAAACTGAAACTGATCTGCAATCACCGGAGCGTATGGAGCAGATTGTGGAAAATGTCAAAGCCTTGGCACAACAGCAGGGTGTGGATCAGGCGTTTATTGAGCATCTGTACCGGGAAATGTTCCAGTATTTCATTCAGCGTGAACTGAAAGAGTTTCGTCCTTAAACAATTTTCATATCCGATTTTTGCTGATGAATCTGATCAGTTTCAGCACCTCCATCTGAAGCCTCAAGATTTACTTGAGGCTTCCTTCTTAAAACCCTGATTTTACTCTATTCGTGATTTCTATAGCATGGGCTTAAATCAATTTAGGGTCATCAGATGACTGCTTTTGTTATTGCTATTTTTGCTCTGGCTGGTCTGATTAAAGGCACCATTGGATTAGGTTTGCCTGCGGTGTCCATGGGTTTGCTGACCATATTTATGAGCCCATTCCAGGCAGCAACTTTACTGATTGTGCCTTCGATGCTGACCAATTTCTGGCAACTCTTTGCCGAAGGTCATGTGCTGAAACTGATTCGCCGTTTCTGGCTATTGCTGGCAGGCATTATTGTGGGTTCAGTCTGGAGTATTTTCCCGACCTTAGGCCATTCTGAATTTCATAGTGAAGCCTTACTGGGGGGGATGCTTGCCCTGTATGGCCTATATGGTTTACTGGCGAAACGGATGCCAGATTTAAGCCAGTATGAAAAGTGGCTTTCTCCGATTATGGGATATCTCGGGGGGGCCTTGACCGTGGCAACCGGGGTAGTGGTAATTCCAGTGGTACCTTATTTGCAAACCCTGCATTTAAAACGTGATGATCTGGTTCAGGCCTTAGGATTGGTATTTACCACCTCGACAGTGTGTTTGGCAATTTTCCTGCACCAAAACCCGGTGGAAGATATGCCGATTGATTATGCCATGTCGGCGATTGCACTGATTCCGGCCTTGATCGGGATGTGGTTCGGCAAAAAAATCCGTTCCCGTATCCCTGAACAGAAATTCCGGACAGTATTTTTTATCGGCCTGATCGCCTTAGGCAGCTATATGATGCTGCATCAATTCGGCTGGATTTAATTCAGGATTTTTTGTACATCCGCAGAAATGAGGAACTGGCTAAAGTGCTGATAGGCCGTGCTTAGTTCATCAAAGTTCTTTGCAGCTAACAATAACTTGCGGTTGGCCCAATCTCCCGTCAGTTGGATTTGCTGAAATGCATAGAGCTTCGACAAACGTTGTGCAGCACGTTTTGGCATGATCGCGATACCTACACCATTGGCCACAACCTGGGCAATGGCGGCAAAATTTGGTAAGCGTAAGCGGTATTGAATTTCACAGTTCAGCAAGCGAGCCTGAGTTTCGATGGATTGCTGCAAAGAGTGATATTGCATCAGACCAACAAAAGGATAACTCAGACAGTCTGCTAATTTTAATGCCTGATTCGTTGCCAGACCATGCGGTTCAGGGCAGATCAGCACCAGAGGATCATCTGAAAATTCCAGAGTCTGTAATTGAGGGGCAGGAAAAAAACTGGAAATAAGTCCTAGTTTGGCAGTACCACTCGCCAAAGTCGCAATGATGTCATTGCTCTCTGCTTCTTTGAGATCGATCTGGATATTTGGGTTATTCACCAGATACTGTGGCAATAATAGAGGAAGGTACTCACTTTGTGCTGAAGAGTTACACCATAAGCTGATATTGGAATTGAGTCCTTCACTAAAACCGGCCATGGCTTGAGACAACTGTTGTTCCTGTTGCAACAGGGCTTGGGCATGCTCAGCAAAGACCTGTCCCGCAAAAGTCATTTTCACCCCGCCAGAATGGCGGCTGAACAGACTGACCTGATATTGCTGTTCCAGCTTTTTAATCCGCTCACTGGCTGCCTGTAAGGAAATGGCAGAGCGTTCAGCACCTTTGGTCAGACTACCTGTGTCGACTATATTGAGAAAAAGACGTAAATCAAAAAAATCCAGACGCATCGGCAGGATGCTCATATAAAAGATCAGGCCTATTTAAACAATTCTTGCGATATAAAAAAAGCAGCCCGGAGGCTGCTTGAAAATTTAAGTCTTCGAATTATTTTTTATCGACCAGGCTAAAGAACCAGTTCAGGAATAACGCAGCAAAGGTCGCTGTACCAATTCCACCGAGGTTAAAGTTACCAAAGGTTAGAGCAAAGTCACCTGTACCCAGAATAATCGTTACTGCTGCCACCATCAGGTTTTTGTTCTGTGAAAAATCGACTTTATTTTCGATCCAGATTTTCGCACCGGCAATAGTAATCAGACCAAAGACCACAATTGAGGCGCCGGTTAAAATCGCTGTTGGAATGGTATGAATAATCGCACCAAATTTCGGCGATAAACCTAGGAATACCGCAAATACACCGGCAACAGCAAAGATAATCGTCGAGTAAACCCGGGTAACGGCCATCACACCAATATTTTCACCATAGGTAGTCATACCCGGTGCGCCCACACCACCTGCCAAGGTAGTTGCAATACCGTCCGCTACAAAGGCTTTACCGATATGCGGATCCAGATTTTCACCGGTCATGGCACCTACGGCTTTAATATGTCCCAAGTTTTCTGCAATCAGAATCAGGGCAATAGGCGCAATGATCAGCATGGCATTGGTATCAAATACTGGCGCATGGAAGCTCGGAACACCAAACCAGCCAGCTTGCTGAATGGGCGCAAAATCAATTGCAGTCCCATAGCCCATTACATTACTTAAAATGTAGTAAATGAAGTAAGCCAGCAATAAACCGATCAAGAGCAATAAACGCTGTACCAGACCTTTGGTAAACACCGCAATGGAACCCATACACAGGACGGTCACCAGTGACATCCACATATTAAAGGTATTGCCCATGACGTTTTTCACAGTCACAGGGGCCAGGTTCAGACCAATAATCATCACCACCGCACCGGTCACTACAGGCGGCATCAATTTTTCAATCCAGCGGGTTCCTGTTGCCATGACCAGAACACCCATCAAGGCATAAAGCACACCACAGGCAATAATCCCGCCAGCGGCGACACCAATATTTGGATTTAGTCCGCCAGCACCTGCATAACCGGTTGCCGCAATCACTACCCCAATGAACGCAAAGCTTGAACCCAGATAACTTGGTACACGACCACCCGTGATCAGGAAGAACAGGATGGTACAGATCCCCGACATTAAAATGGCCAGATTGGGATCAAAACCCATTAGAAATGGCGCCAGTACCGTCGCACCGAACATGGCAAAGGCATGTTGTACCCCCAAGATCAGGGTCTGGGCAGGCGGTAAATACTCTGCGGTACCTACTGGTCGTGCATCGATACTACCCTTATAAGGGCGCCACTTGGGAAACCAATTGGACATAAAATGAGCACTCAAAAGATAAATTGTGCACATCATACTCTTGTTTTTTAGAAGATTTAATCACTGAAACAAAATTTTTGTTCAAATTAATTCTATGACTTTATTTGAGATTTTACCGTGCGGTAAAAGTTTTTTAAATCAAAACTAAAGTTAAATCAGTGGATTAATTCCCGGACAATTCATATTTAACTTCTATAAGTAATTTTAATTTGATATATAAATAAAGCTTTTTTTGGCTATTGACTGATCAATAAAAAAGCACATCGTGTAGATGTGCTTTAAATGGAAGAGAAAAAAATCAACCGGTATTTCGTAAACCGGCGGCAATGCCGGCAATACTCACCATCAGGGCATGATCGACCGGAGTGTGTTCAGCCTGCTGCTGTTCCAGATATAACCGACGACGTTTCATCAGTTCGGCTTGTAGTAAATGGAGCGGTAACAGATAAGGTTTACGCACGGTCATGGACTGATCCAAGACGCCATTACTGCTGAGCAGTTTTGATTCCCCTTTTAAGGTTAATAAGGTCTGAATAGCATCCTGCAAGCGTTGACGCAGTTCCGTGCCGAGCTCTTTCAGATCTTCATCCTGAGTCAGATGCGATTCGTAATAGAGCGCGACATTGCTGTCTGCTTTGGAGAGTACCATTTCCAGCATATCAATCAGGGTCTGGAAATAAGGCCATTCAGTTAGCATTTCATCTAGAATTGTACGTTGCCCTTGATCCAGTACCTCATTTAATGCGGCACCGGTACCCAGCCAGGCCGGTAACATCAAACGGATCTGGGTCCAAGCAAAGACCCAGGGAATGGCACGCAAGGATTCAATCCCACCGCTGACCTTACGTTTGGCCGGACGTGAACCAAGCGGCAACATTTGTAATTCCAGTTCTGGAGTTACGGTACGCAGGTATTTCACGAAATGTGGATTTTCACGTACTGTCTGACGATAGACCTGTACCGACAGATCCGTCATTTTATGCATCAGATCACGCCATTCCGGTTTCGGTTCGGGTGGCGGTAATAAAGTCGCTTCCAAAGTCGCTGCAGTATAAATTTCTAGATTTTGTAGCGCGATTTCTTCCAGACCAAATTTAAAGCGAATCATCTCACCCTGTTCAGTCACCCGGATGGCGCCTGAAATCGAACCCGGCGGTTGTGAGAACAGCGCTTGCTGGGTGGGTGCACCACCACGGCTGATCGAGCCGCCACGACCATGGAACAGGGTCAGCTGTATACCATGCTGTTTAGCAACTGCGGTCAGTTCTTCTTGCGCACGGTACTGTGCCCAGTTGGCTGACATAAAGCCGGCATCTTTGGCCGAATCCGAATAACCAATCATGACTTCATGCTTGCCCTGAATATGCTGCTTGTACCAGTGCATATTAAAGAGTGTCGACATGGTGTCAGCAGCGCCGTCGAGATCTTTTAAGGTTTCAAATAAAGGCACTACCCGTAAAGGCTGTTTAATCCCGGCTTCTTTTTGCAGCAGCAAGACGGCCAGCACATCACTTGGATATTCGGCCATGGAAATAATATAGGCGCCCAGAGACTCACTTGGCTGTTCGGCCAATGTGCGCATGGTGGTAAACACTTCCTGTACATCTGGATGTTCAATCAGGCTAGCCGCTGGTTCATTCAGGTGTTTAGGTAGTAGAGGACGTTTACTTTGCAGTTCCTGCAACAGGAAGTTTTGACGGGCCTGTTCAGTCCAGGTTTCAAAATTACCCAGACCCAGATATTCAGTAATGGCTGAAATGGCCTGACGATGACGACCAGATTCCTGACGGATATCCAGTTTGAGCAGTTCAATGCCGAAACAGTTCACCCGGTAAATCAGGTCCAGCAGACTGCTATTGGCAAGTTCTGCCAGATTGCACGCCATCAATGAGCGATAACAGGTCAGTAAAGGTTTTAATAACTCATCTTTACTTTTAATCACTCGACTATCATCAGCATCTTTGCCATGCAGTTTTTCAGCCAGCCAAGCCCGGGTAATTTTTAGACGTTCACGGATATCGCGTAAATATTCACGGTACGGTTCAGGATGTTGATGGCCTAATGCCTGTGTAATTTCATCACTGCATTGCTGAATAGAAAGTTCCCAGCGCAGGTTTTCAATATCACGCAGATAAAGATCAGCTGCTTTCCAGCGTGACAACCACAATACTTCCTGAGTCACATTATGCGTCACATTCGGGTTGCCATCCCGGTCGCCACCCATCCAGGAAGCGAAACGTACCGGAGCAACATCTAGCGGCAAAGTCTGGCCACATTGTTCCTCAACCATGCCGTTCAGTTCACGGATGAATTTAGGCACCGCATTCCAGAGGGTTTGTTCAATTGTGGTAAAGCCCCATTTGGCTTCATCCACCGGGGTTGGACGATGCTGACGGATTTCATCAGTTTGCCAGGCAGAACTGATGAGCTGTTTTAAGTCAGCCAAAACTGCCTGACGTTCACGTGGGGTCAATTTCTGCTGGTCAAATTTGGACAGGGCATTATTGATACCATCATATTTCTGGATCAAGGTGCGTCGGCTGACTTCTGTTGGATGTGCGGTCAGCACCAGTTCAATCTTTAATTCACAGATTTGCTGATATAAGGTTTCTGCAGAAATTTCTTGCTGTTTGAATTTTTCAAATAAAGGCACCAGAGGATTTGGAGATTCTGTAGTTTCCTCAAATTCGCTTTGACGGCGACGACGTACCACATGGTACTGTTCGGCAATATTGGCAAAGTTTAGGAAATGGGTGAAGGCACGGGTCAATGGCAGGATTTCATGATCTTCTAAAGTCAGGAATAATTGTTCCAGCTGTTTTTCTGCTTCAACCTGTCCATCGCGAGCACCTTTCGATAAGGCCCGAATTTGCTCGACCTGATTAAACAAATCTTGCCCCGCATGTAACTTCAGGGTTTCTCCCAGTAGATTACCCAGTAAACGTACGTCTTCGCGTAGAGGTGCATCAATCTGTTGAACCATTTTTTATATTCCTCCGATTCTTCCTTTGACTATACCCCGACTGCATGACAATCCAAGTCTTTTGCAGACAAAAGTTGAATATTATTTGTTGATAATTGGATGAATTTTAGTCCTTACGCTGTTGCAAGGATCAGGCCAGATAGAAGAAATTTAACAGGAAATGGCATATTTCAGCATAAAGATCTCGATGGCCTGCTGGATGATCTGATGGCGTTGCTGCATGTCGGGTAGCGGACTTAAGCCCAATAAGACTTTGTGATGTCGCATACCTAACAGTAAGGACACCATCAGTTCGGTCTGATGCTGCGGATCATCAGTCTGGATAAATTGATGTTGCTGCGCCTGCTCAAAGAAATCATGCCAGGCCTGATTCAGCTTGATATGTGAGGCCGTATAAAAACGTTCCGCCAACGGATTTTTTTCATAAGCCAGTTGCATGATGAGCAGGTCCAGTTTGAGAGCTTCCGGCAGATTGGCAATATTGAATGAGCGCAGACAGATCTGATATAGCTTCTGCTGAAAATCATTATCAGGCTGCAGAACTTTAGGAGATTCCTGCAGAATTGCCTCACAGGTCTCTTCAACCGCACAGCTAAACAGCGTGGCCTTATCCTGAAAATGATTATAGACAGTGAGTTTGGTCACACCTGCCTCCAGCGCAATCTGGTTCATGCTGGAACCATGATAACCATGCTGTAAAAACAGCTGTTTCGCTGCGTTCAGAATACGCTGGCGTTTCTCCAGATCCTTGGGTCGTCCAACCGGTATTTGCACAATTCCATCCAAAAAAAATCAATATGGTCATTGTTTAGAGGTGGATCAGGAAATTTGAACAACACTTATAAGTGATATTTTGCTTCCCAAATGATGTTATAAACATCAATATATGGAGTATTTTATGGCACGTAGACCAAGAAGAAATCATTCAAATGATTTTAAAGCTAAGGTAGCACTTGCTGCGATTAAAGCAGAAAAAACACTTGCTGAATTGAGTGCTGAATTTGATGTTCATCAAAACCAAATTATCGACTGGAAAAATCAACTGATTTCAGCTTCCTCGCAAGCTTTCGATCAATCAAAAGCTCCAACAGAACCACCCATCGATCTAAAAAAACTACATGCAAAAATCGGTGAGCAGGCATTAGAAATTGATTTTTTAGAAGGTGTGTTGAAGAAACTGGGCCGCTTCAACCACAAAAGTTAATCGATGACTCACTTCAGATTTCAGTATCTAAGCAAGCTCAGCTGCTGAAAGTCTCCCGTGGTTGTTATTACTATCGCCCAAAACCTGTGAGTGCATCAGATCTGAAGCTGATGCGGTGTATGGATGAGTTACATATGCAATACCCTTTTGCAGGTAGCCGTATGATGCGTGATTTGTTGAATCGTCAAGGACATCATATAGGACGACGTCATACACGTACTTTAATGAAGAAAATGGGCATTAATGCGTTATATTGCAAACCAAATTTAAGCCAGGCTAATCAAGCTCACCGCAAATATCCATATCTGCTCAAAGGATTGGCTATTCAGCGCAGTAATCAAGTGTGGTCTACGGATATAACGTATATCCCTATGGCAAAAGGCTTTGTTTATTTATGTGCTGTGATTGATTGGCATAGCCGCAAGGTACTTGCGCATAGAGTATCGATTAGTATGGAGGTTACATTTTGCATAGAAACATTAAATGAAGCTATTGAAAAATATGGTCGACCTGAAATATTTAATACAGACCAAGGCAGTCAGTTTACCAGTGATGCATTTATTGATGTATTGAAATCAAATGGCATTCAAATCAGTATGGATGGTAAAGGTCGATGGGTTGATAATGTGATGGTTGAACGATTATGGCGGAGCGTTAAATATGAAGAGGTGTATCTCAAAGCCTACAGCAATGTTTTGGATGCGAAGAAGCAATTAAACGCATATTTTGAATTTTATAATTTGAAACGACCTCATTCGAGTCTGGACAAAATGACTCCAGATGAGTTTTACTATGACCAGCTACCACAACAAAATAAGGTAGCTTAACTAGAGCAGAGTATCACTTATAAATAAGCTTTTAGTTGTTCAAACATGTGGGACCACCTCTGTTTTAACTGCAGAATCCTAATTAGTGTACCGGGTGGTATATTAATTAAAAAATAAGCAATTTATATATCTACCTATTTTGCCCTAAAAATGATGATTAGATAAGAGCGAACAATAATGAGCACGATACAGATCGCACTGGCTGGCATGATCGTCCTATGCAGTATGGCTTTCTCAGGATGTAGCAAGGACAGCGCTGCAGCAGAACAGGAAGTTCCATTTGTCATGGTGACCACACCGAAAACTTCACATCAGGAATTGAAAAGCTATGCCGGTGATGTCCAGGCACGTCAGCAAACAGCACTGGCATTCCGGGTAGGCGGGCAGGTCACCCAGCGCTTTGTCGATGTGGGCGATCAGGTAAAAGTCGGGCAGGTCTTGGCGACCCTAGATGTGAAAGATGCCCAGCTCCAGCTCAATGCAGCACGTGCCCAGCTGGAAAGTGCTCAATCGGCCAGTAAAATTGCTCAGGATGAATTACAGCGTTTCAAGCAGCTGTTACCGACCAATGCCGTGAGCCGCTCGCAATATGATGCGATTGAAAATCAATACAAGGCAGCCGCGTCAAATCTGAAACAAGCTCAGTCCAATTATGATACGGCTAAAAACCAGACCGCTTATAACCAGCTCATTGCCAATAAAAGTGGGGTAATTACTGCACGCAATATCGAAATTGGTCAGGTCGTTGCAGCAGGGCAGGCCGCCTTTGAACTGGCGATAGCTGGTGAGCGTGAAGTCGTAATTGGGGTTCCTGAACAGGCAATTTCCGAAATTAAAACCGGTCAGCCGGCCTGGGTCACGTTATGGTCTAAACCGAATGAAAAATTCACCGCCTTTGTTCGTGAGATTTCACCAGCAGCAGATCAATCGCGTACCTTCCGGGTGAAAGTGGCTTTACGCGAAGGTAATAGCCAGATCCAGCTCGGTCAGAGTGCCCGGGTGTTCTTTCAGAACAGTCAGGACAATGTCCTTAGCGTTCCTTTATCCAGTGTTTCAGCGACCGATCAGCAGGCCTATGTAATGGTAGTCAAGCCGGATCATACTATTCGCAAAGTGCCGGTGCAGCTGGGTTCTTATGGCCGTGATTCTGTGCCAGTCCTCAGTGGTTTAAAGGCTGATGATTATGTGGTAATTGGTGGAGTGCATCTGCTGCGTGACCAGCAAAAAATCAATCCGATTGACCGTGAAAACCGTAGTGTGAAAATTCAGGCAGGGAGTTAAATATGAACTTTAACCTGTCTGAATGGGCCTTAAAGAATAAAGGTCTGGTACTGTATTTCATGATCCTGCTCGGTTTGGTGGGCATCGTATCCTATTCCAAACTGTCACAAAGTGAGGATCCGCCATTTACCTTTAAGGTGATGGTAATCCAGACCTACTGGCCGGGTGCCAGTGCTAAAGAAGTGTCCTTACAGGTCACCGACCGGATTGAAAAAGAGTTGATGACTACCGGACAGTATGACCGGATCATGGCCTATTCCCGTCCGGGAGAATCCATGGTGACTTTTATTGCCAAGGATTCCTTGGCTTCCAAGGATGTCGCAGATGTCTGGTATAACGTCCGCAAGAAAATCAATGATATTCGCCATGAATTGCCGCAAGGCGTACAAGGTCCATTCTTCAATGATGAGTTTGGCGATACCTTCGGCAACATCTATGTCATTAAAGGCAATGACTTTGATTATGCCACGCTTAAAGAATATGCCGACCGTTTGCAGTTACAGTTGCAACGGGTCAAGGATGTTGCCAAAGTTGAACTGATTGGACTTCAAGACCAGAAAATCTGGATCGAAATCTCCAACACCAAAGCTACCCAGCTCGGTATTCCGGTCACTGCCATTCAGCAGGCACTGCAGCAGCAAAATGCCATGACTCAGGCGGGCTTTTTTGAAACCGGTTCTGACCGGATTCAGGTACGGGTGAGTGGTGCGCTGAATAATGTCGAAGAACTGCAGCAGCTACCTTTACTGGTGAATGGCAAGACCATCCAGCTTGGCGATGTGGCGGAGGTTTATCGCGGCTTTACTGATCCGGCACAACCGCGTATGCGCTTTATGGGCGAAAATGGTATCGGTATTGCCGTATCGATGCGTAAAGGCGGTGACATCATTGCCTTGGGTAAAAATCTGGAACAGGAATTTGCCCGGTTGCAGAAAACTTTGCCTTTAGGAATGGATCTGCAAAAAGTTTCAGATCAGCCGGTAGCAGTGAAACGCAGTATTAATGAATTTATGAAAGTTCTGGCCGAGGCCGTAATTATTGTTCTCTTGGTGAGTTTTTTCTCACTCGGGTTCCGTACCGGTCTGGTGGTGGCTTTTTCGATTCCGCTGGTACTGGCAATGACCTTTGCCGGGATGCAGCTGTTTGATGTTGGTCTGCATAAGATTTCTCTGGGTGCCCTGATTCTGGCACTTGGCCTTCTGGTGGATGACGCGATTATTGCCATTGAAATGATGGCAATCAAAATGGAGCAGGGCTTTAGCCGCTTACAGGCGGCCGGTCATGCCTGGCGGACGACTGCTTTTCCAATGCTGACTGGAACCCTGATTACTGCTGCCGGTTTCCTGCCGATTGCGACAGCAGCGTCGAGTACCGGGGAATATACCCGCTCGATTTTCCAGGTGGTGACGCTGGCGCTATTAGTATCTTGGATTGCCGCAGTTCTGTTTGTGCCTTATCTGGGTGACAAACTCCTGCCAGATTTCAATAAGGATCTGGTGCAGAGAGCGCCATGGTATCAGCGTCTCTGGGCGCGTTTACGCAAACGCCCTGAACCGGAGCCGCTGGTGCATCATGCGGGTGAGCATCATGATCCTTATCAAACCAAGTTCTATCAGGGCTTTCGTCGTTGGGTGAATATCTGTGTCACCTACCGTAAAACGGTCATCGCGGCGACTGTCGGGATTTTTGTGCTATCCATTTTGATGTTTAATCTGGTGCCAAAACAATTCTTCCCGCCATCGAACCGTGCCGAAATTCTGGTGGATCTGAAACTGGAAGAGGGCGCTTCATTAAAAGCGACTGAGGCTGCGGTGAAAAAAGTTGAAAACTTCCTGTCCAAACAGGAGGGGATTGATAATTATGTGGTCTATATCGGTACCGGTTCACCACGTTTTTATTTACCTCTAGATCAGCAATTGCCGCAAGCCAGCTTTGCCCAGTTTGTGGTATTGGCTTCATCACTTGAAGACCGCAATGAAATCCGTAAATCCTTAAGCGACCAGATTCGGGTGCTGTTACCAGAAGCCCGTACCCGCGTATCTCTGTTGGAAAATGGCCCACCCGTCGGTTATCCATTACAGTTCCGTGTATCGGGTGAAGACCTTGGATTAGTCCGACAATGGGCACAGAAAGTTGCAGCGACGGTTGGAGACAATCCGAATACCACCAATGTACATCTGGACTGGGGCGAGCCAAGTAAAGTGATTAAACTGGATATCGATCAGGACCGCGCCCGTCAGCTTGGCGTGAGTAGTAGCGATTTGGCCAGTTTTCTAAATAGTTCAATTTCTGGAACTGCGATTGATCAATACCGTGAAAAACGTGAACTGATTGAAATCCGCTTACGGGGTGATCAGGCTGAACGTGTCGATGTCGGTTCACTGAGTAGTCTGGCTGTACCAACTACAAATGGGAGTTCAGTTCCTCTGGCCCAGATTGCCAAGATCGAATACAGCTTTGAAGAAGGCCTGATCTGGCATCGGAATCGCTTGCCGACTATTACTGTACGGGCCGATATCCGGACGCAACTGCAACCGGCAACCGTGGTGAATGAGTTGAAAGATCAACTTGAGCAGCTCAGAGCAGAAATGCCAAGTGGCTATCTGATTGAAGTAGGTGGAACAGTCGAAGAATCTGCGCGAGGGCAGAATTCAGTGAATGCGGGTATGCCATTGTTCCTGGCAGTGGTGATGACTTTATTGATGATCCAGCTTAGAAGTATTTCACGTGCCTTTATTGTCTTCCTAACGGCGCCATTGGGCATTATTGGCGTGGTCTTATTCCTGTTAATTTTCAATAAACCTTTTGGCTTTGTGGCCATGCTGGGTACGATTGCTTTGTCAGGCATGATCATGCGTAACTCATTGATTCTCATTGACCAGATTGAACAGGATATTCAGGCAGGTGAATCGCAATGGAATGCCATTATCAATGCCACAGTCCGCCGTTGCCGTCCGATTGTCCTTACTGCACTGGCTGCCGTTCTGGCCATGATCCCTTTATCCAGAAGCATTTTCTTCGGGCCAATGGCGGTTGCCATTATGGGAGGATTGATCGTTGCAACGCTATTAACGCTGTTTTTCCTGCCAGCCTTATATGCACAATGGTTTAAAGTGAAAAAAGTTTAAATTCTGTTTAAATTTGTCATAATTTCAGGTGCGAAATATTGAAAATTTCAATATAGTAGTGCCTGATTTTTTAATAATTCAAAAAAGACATACTGCTGCGGAACTTGCTTGTGCTGGGCCGCACACTAAGGTTGACTAAACATGACTCAAGACACACTCACCAAGATGCGACGCTCCGTGGCGATGGCTTATGTCTTCATGTTTTTTGCTTTGTTTACAGTGGTGAGCGGCATATTCGCCTACTGGTATGCACGTAAGGTGACCCAGATTGATTATGCCGAAGTCTGGTTACAGGCACAGGCACTCTGGATCATGCGTAATATTGTAATTTATTCAGTACTCGCGATTTTTGCAGCGCTCTGGTTCATTCCATTATTTTTCTTCGCCTGGGATAGCCAGCTTTGGGTGAAAGCCTGCACAGTCGCAGGTGTAGTATTCAGCTTTATTGCCATTATTTTCCTCATTAATGCCTGGTTCAAAGGCATCTTCAAATTTTCTCAAAACAAAGCCGTATTCTAAGCTTTCAATTTTTTTTCAGAATTCCCCTTGTAAAGCTGGGTTTAACCCCAATTTTAGACCACAGTCAATATTAAATAGAATTCCGTGAGGAGCATCGCCAGACATGGCTAAACGTGATTATTATGAGGTTTTGGGCGTCTCTAAAACCGCTAGTGATGATGAAATTAAAAAAGCCTACCGTAAGTTGGCGATGAAATATCATCCAGACCGTAACCCGGACAATCCTGAAGCTGAAGAGAAATTTAAAGAGGCTTCAGAAGCGTATGAAGTTCTGTCAGACAGCGAGAAACGCAGCATGTACGACCGCATGGGCCATCAAGCCTTTGAAGGTGGTATGGGTGGTGGTGCTGGCGGCTTCGGTGGTTTCAGTGCGGAAGATATTTTCAACCAGTTTGGGGATATTTTCGGTGGAGCCTTTGGTGGGGGTGGCCGTGGCCAGCAACGTCAACGCCGTGGTTCAGACTTACGCTATGTGATGGAATTGACCCTTGAAGAAGCAGTGAAAGGCGTTAAGAAAACCATTACTTTTACTGCACCAGCGCCATGTGACGCCTGTGATGGTAAAGGTTCTAAAAATCCGAACGATGTTGAAACCTGTCCAACCTGTCATGGTGCCGGCCAGGTACGTATGCAGCAAGGTTTCTTCTCGGTACAGCAAACCTGTAGTACCTGTCGTGGCCAGGGCAAGATCATCAAGAATCCATGTAATAAATGTCATGGTTCAGGTGTATCTGACCGTCAGCAAACTTTGGAAGTTACTATTCCAGCCGGGGTGGACAATGGCGACCGCGTACGCTTGACTGGTAAAGGTGAAGCGATCCGTGATGGCCAATCAGGTGATCTATACGTTGAAGTCGTGGTACGTGAACACGAAATCTTCCAGCGTGACGGTGCAGATCTGTATATGGATGTGCCAATTTCAATTGCGGATGCAGCTTTGGGTAAAGAAGTTCAGATTCCGACATTAGATGGTCGTGTCAGCCTGAAAATTCCTGAAGGTACGCAAACCGGTAAACTGTTCCGCCTACGTGGTAAGGGCGTGAAACCAGTACGTTCAACCATGCAGGGTGATCTGCTTTGCCGTGTTGTTGTAGAAACACCGGTGAACCTGACTGCACGTCAACGTGAACTGTTGAAAGAGTTGCAAGCGACCATGGAAGATGAGGGCAGCCAGTCTTCTCCAAAGAAAAAATCTTTCTTTGATCGGTTGTTTGACTGATCTGGATAGATAAAAAAGGACGCTCAGGCGTCTTTTTTTATGGCTTAAATTCGGGAAAGGCGTATGAGTTAATTATTAGATAGAAATGATAAGAAAATTATTCTTTTAATAGTATTAGCTTTTTAAGAAGGATTTATATTCCTCACGCAGAGAAATATAAATCCTGTCATATTATTGCGCTTCAGTGGCTTGAGCTTCTGATGCTGGAGCTTCACTTGCAGGTGCTTCAGCAGCTTGAACTTCAGATGCAGCTGTTTCAGTTGCAGCAGGAGCTGTTTGTGCTACTTCTTCAGCAGCAAAAGTTTGTGATGCAGCAATTAACGCTACCCCGGCAAAAGTTAATTGAACTAATTTCATATAAATTTCCTTGTATTAAAAATAGTGTACTACTCAGTACACTTGGCAAAAATATTGACATAAAATGTAGATATTGATGTTTTTTTGTGTGTACTTATGTTTGCTAATGTAATTTGGTGTTATTTAAATAATTGAAATATAAGATTAATCATTAATCTCATAAAATTGAGCAAGTGGCAAAATATATAAGAAAATGGATCCTTTAATGTGATGTATGTTACATATTTTCATATCTAAAGGATGAAATTTAATTTAAATTCTAAAAGAAAAACCCCAACATTCTGCCGGGGTTTTTCGTATGGGTTCACTCGGTATAACTCCTGTCGTACCTTACTGTCCTTGTGCTGATCTATTGTTATTCTTGTTTGGAACTTCCTGTTCCTGATGAGTTCATCATAGGAAACTTCCAGTATTCTGGATAGCAGCAAAAGGCCGAGATTAATGTGAGCCAAAGCGTACAAAGAGTCTGGCTTTACCTTTGCCAGATAGAAAAAATACTTTGTCTTTTAAGACCTCATCATCAGGATATGAAAATCCTGAATTAATGATCTCTCCATTCATTTAACTAATAAAATATTGTGAATAATCGGGAATATTAAAAGAATTGTTACAAAAACTGATTTCTATTAAATTTTTAGCAATCATGAGATTATTAAGAATTTGATATATAAAATTAATTTTTATGCTGACAATCTTACTAAATAGGAAGGATTTAGAAGGTTATTTAATCTGTCGATTCCTCAAAACTTGCAGAACATTTTCTAATTTGTAATCCTTGCGACCAAGGGTGTCTAGCTGAGCTAAGGCAGGTATTTGTTGTAGTCGGGCCGCTACAACTGATAACAGGTGCCTGTATGTTTAATTTAAAGATTTTTAATAAGATCTCTACCGAAGTTTTGACCTTAAAAAATGACCTTGAGCTGAATTCCGAGATTCAACTCATCACTAAATATAAAACATCGATTTGTGAAGATTATAAAAAAGCGATTATTTTGATCTTTAAAGAACGTGGATATACCAGCTTGGAAGTCGGTCAACTACTTGATGCTTGATCCTTAAACATTCCTAAATTTAAAAAAGTATGGATTTATACTTTCATTTACCCAAGCAATCCATCGCGTTTCATCGAAAATAATGCCATGCGCTAAAGGCATATGCTTCAGTACGCGATAATGGATATTTAATTCAATAATATCAGTAATACTTATATTGCTGAGGCGGTCAAGTTGGAGTTTCAATATATTTCCCTTAAATGCAAATGATCTGAATATGAAAAATCAAGATCATACGTATTATGGAAAAATATTTTTATCTTATTAAATTCAATTATTTATAATTAAAATTTAATCTTTATTAACTAGAATTTTTCTTTAAATGAGTTTATCTCTGACTAAGCATTTAATCATTATTCCTCTAATGGAATTATTTTTCTTTTTACTCGTCCATAAACTATTGTTTAAATGGACTGCATATCAAAAACCCTCATGACCTTCTTTAATTCTTTTCATTGATTTTTATGCGATCAATCTTAGTGTTATGAGCGAGTTTTGCTATAGTAAGAGCAATTTCGAATCAACATCAGGACTATGTTATGTCAGTGACACCACGCATTGGGATTTTAGGTGCAGGCGGCCGTATGGGACGCATCCTTATTCAGGCGGTGAAAGAAGCCGGTTACCAATTGGCAGCAGCTGTTGAGCGCCCTGAAAGCTCACTCATTGGTGCAGATGCCGGTGAACTGGCTGGCGTAGGGAGCCTGGGTGTAAAGGTTGTCGGCCATCTTGAAGAAGTGGTCAAAGACTGTGACGTGGTGATCGACTTTACTGCACCTGCTGCGACGGTGAATCATCTTAAAATCTGCCGTGAAAATGGCGTTGCGATCGTGATTGGTACGACTGGTATGAATGACGAACAAAAGGCTTATCTGGATGAATCTGCAAAAGAAACACCAGTGGTCTATGCAGCGAACTATTCAGTAGGTGTGAACGTTTCGATCAAACTACTGGAACTTGCCTCTAAAGTCTTTGGTGATACGGTCGATATTGAAGTGATCGAAGCACATCACCGCCATAAAGTGGATGCGCCATCAGGTACAGCTCTCATGATGGGTGAAGCGATTGCTGGAGCACTGGGTCGTGATCTGAAAAAAGATGCGGTATATCACCGTGAAGGACATACGGGTCCACGTGAACGTAAAAGCATTGGTTTTCAGACCATTCGTGGCGGTGATATCGTTGGTGAACATACTGCAATGTTTATTGGCGAAGGCGAACGCGTTGAAATTACGCATAAAGCCACCAACCGTATGAACTTTGCAGCGGGTGCCGTACGTGCAGCAGCTTGGGTCGTTGGTCGTGATGCACGTAAATATGACATGAAGGACGTACTTGGTTTTAACGATATTCAAGTATAAATTTTCGTCAAAATCCTATATAAAAATAACTTAAAACTAAAATAAGATGACAATGGAATGAAGAAATTAATATTAATGGCGTGTGCTGTAGCCTTTGCCGCTACAGCACAGTCGACCTCTGTGCAGAATGCCAAACTCAGCATTAATAAAAATAATATTAAAGTCTGGACCTATCAGGATGAGCGGAATCCCGTTTTTCTCTATAAAGCCGAAACCACCTACAATGTCCCGATTGAGAATGCCGTTTCTCTGATTCTGGATGTTGATCATGCAGTGAAATGGGTGCCTTATATGGGCAGTATCAAGGTGCTGTCGCGTGATGATAAAAAAGGTGATTTCACATTGTATATGGTGTTGGATTTTCCATTCCCTTTAAAAGACCGTGATCTGATCGTACAAGGCAAAATGATCAAGGATGCCAATGGACAGATTACGATCAAAAATAAAGCGATTCAGACTGGGTATGCCCTAAACCCGAATTATGTACGTTTGACTGATTATCAGGGAGACTGGACTTTCCAGAAACTGGCCAATAACAAGGTCAAGGTATCGACTTATGGCTATGCCAATCCTGAAGGTTCGATTCCTTTAACCTTTGTGAATATGTTTGTGCAGCAGCAGCCTTATCAGATGCTGCAAAAGATGAAAACCGAACTGGCTAAACCTGTGGCAACGCCTGTGTTACCCGAAGCTTTACGCTAAATAGCTAATAAAAAGTCCGCATTAGGCGCAATGCTGTTCACTTAAGAGGAGCAGCATTGCGATCTACCGGATAACGGTTTTTTGACATCTTAACTGTTCGAGGTGTTGTTGGCCTCGAACGCCTTTTCAGAAACAGGCTACCTATCCCTGATCTCAGCTCCGATAGCCGCCTACCAGTCCCTGATAAGGGGTTAGCATTCGCCATCACAATCAGCTGAACGGCTATGTACTGGCATGCAGGCTTGAAACTGATATCCGATGGTGAACGCCCAAAGGCCACTGCTGCAAATGCCGCTTCTCGCCGAATAATATTGTAGGTCAGCAACAACCCTCACAACTCCTGATAAACTAGCTCTACTGTCTTGCTGCGAAGCGTGATGGCATTATGTTGCATCGAACTTTTGATATCCCGAAAGCTCAGCTCGATTTCCCAACGCTCTTGATAGAGCCTAGCGATATCCTTGGCAGGATATTGATCAGCCGGCAGTGAGGTCAGAACTGTTTTCATGATTCCACCCCGCACAGCATAACTGACTTGCCTGACTTCCCAATATTCGGGGAGCATCGGGTTTTTCTTTCTTGCCTGGGATGACACTTTCATCCGTACCTTCACATCACCTTCAGCATACGTCTCGATCACATCACTTTTCAGATTTTTGCGCTCTGGAATCAGCCAGTGACGACCTTGGCCTTGTATCGAGAGTGAAAGCAATAAATCTGCACTCCAAAAACCCTTGTCAAAAAAGGTGATGGAGTTATTCGGAATCTGACTGAGGAACTTTGCAGCCAAAGGAATCTCACCCCTGCGATAGGGGCTAATTTGTGCATCGACCAATGTATGTGAGCGTACATTCATCAGCGCGACGAGCCGTAGCATCGGAAATGGCGTCTGGCGCTGCGTAGAAGTGTTGCCTGAGCCAAAGTGCTCACGCAGATCAATCGTATCCTGAGTCCGGAAGAGCGCACCATCGACAGCAAAGATTTGAAGCCCCTGCCAATGATCATCTGGATATCGCTCATCTCATATCCCCAGTATTGACCCGTTTGGCGAAATAGCCACTCTACAGGATCTGCACCCAAACGCTTACGTGCTTCAGTCAAACCACTGCGCGCCAGTAGTTCAAGAGAGGCTAATCCCTGAGCGCAAATATTGAGTCTTCTTGCCACTTCATGGATGGGCTCATCCCGAAAAATTGCCATCCCAAGAACCAGCCAGAGAACTTGATCTGCAGGCAAGCGCCGCCTGCGGATAGTAGCTGAACTGCTCAACTTGAGTGCAGATTCGACCCACTCAATGGGGATGTTGTCAGTAAAGATACTGAGATCAGAGAAGTTAAACAGACTATTGAGGTCGACAAGATCCTGCTGAAACACTATAAAAAATCCGATGCCAAAGCTGACATCGGATTCTCTAATAAATTTCGCGGGGCTTCAAATGCTTAAGTGAACAGCATTGCGCATTAGGCGGACTTTTTTATGAAAGAAGTTTTAAGGGCATTGCTGCGTAGTCATATCTTGCTGGGGAACCAGTTTCATTTGAATTAAAACTAAAAGCAAAGCAACAGCACTGAGCCCAGCACCAGCAAATGAAACCGCACTTTGACATACTCCCACCACTTTCGTTTTCACTAAAGTGGGGGATTCTAAAAGCAAAGCTCTTAGGCGACTTCCTCACGGATTTCGCTTGCTTTCTGCTTCTTAGAGCGACCTTTACCGCATCCACCCTCCACAGACAAAACGGCATGTCCTGCCGACAATATATTACGAGATGCGTTTAAATCCGCATTCGCAACATAACCGCATCCGACACACTCAAATTTAGCTTGAGTTTGTCGGTTTTCTTTTGCTACATGACCACATTCACAGCAGGTTTGACTTGTGTACTTCGGATCAACTTTTACAAGTAATCCACCTCGCCATTCTTGCTTATATTCCAACATACTAACGAGCATGCCCCAACCTTGATCTAGGATTGATTTGTTTAAGCCTGACTTAGCTTTTACATTCTTTCCTTGATTTTCGATTGTGCCACTTGCTGACTTCGACATATTTGCTACTTTTAAATCCTCAACAGCAATCATTGCGTGGTTTTTGCTGAGCGTTGTAGTGATTTTTTGCAAGTAGTCATGACGAATATCGGCAATATGATGATGTAGTTTATTGATTTTAAAATTCAGTTTTTTCCAATTTTGACTAAATTTAACTTTCTTTCTCTGCTTCCGTTGAAGTCTAGCTAATTTAATCTGATTGGTTTTAAAGCTATTGATCGGGTCAAAGACCTGACCATTTGAGGTGGTGATTAATTTCTTAACACCAAGATCAACACCAATCGCTGATTTTGATGGGTGGATCGGCATTTCAGTAAGTTCTGTTTCAGTACAGAATGAAACGTACCAACGTCCTGACACCTTACTGATCGTCACATTTTTTATTGTGCCTAGAATCTCTTGCGACTTCCTGAATTTAATAACACCTACGCCATTAGGGAGTTTGAGTTTATTTCCTTTAACCCAACAGTATTTATCGAATTGTACAAGGCGAATGGAATCATAACCGTCTGATTTTTTCTTAAATCTAGGCATAAGTGGGCGCAACTGAACCTCAGTGCCATCAGCCAATTTAAAAAATTTAGGTTTCTTAGGTTTGCGCTTTTTTTCTTTTAGTCGAGCATGTTCTTTAGGGTTGAAAAACTTCCCCCATGCTGATGCAAGATCACGAACTTTTTGTTGAAGTGACACAGCATTTGAATTTCCATCTAAAAAGCTAAACTGAGGATTCTTTTTCAGTGCTGTTATCTTTTTTACTAGATTCACCGCATTAATGTGTTCATTTTGAGCAAACATTTCAAATGAAATTGCTAATATTTGATTCCAAACAAAGCGTGCAGAGCCAACAAGATTATTTAAAATAACCTCTTGCTCGACATTAGGCTCAAGCCTAAATTTATACGCTTTGTTGATTCTCATTAATGAGTGTGTATCTGTTAATATGGTGCTGATTTTAACATTTTAGGTATAATTTTTCAATGAGTGAGATATATAAAAACCGACATTCAGCCTTTAATCTTCATGTTCATTTAGTTTTTATAACGAAATATCGAAAAAAAATACTAGGTGAGTTGCATCATAAATATTTTAATGAGTGTGCAACTGAAATATGTAAAGATTTTGATGCTGAATTAAAGGAATGTAATGGTGAATCCGACTATGTTCATATGCTTATTCAGTATCCACCAACGGTACAGTTAAGCAAATTGGTTAATAATTTAAAGTCTGTAACAAGTAGAAGAATGCGAAATGAGTTTTTAGACTTGAGAGGGAATTATACAAAACCTGTTTTATGGTCAAGATCATATTTTGCAGGGTCTTGTGGTGGTGCGCCTTTGGAAATAATCAAACAATATATTCAGAATCAACAAGGTTGAAATTTGTGAAATTCACCTCCACCCTGACTGACGGGTGGAGTCCTCTTTCACTTGGAGATAGATGTTTTATATTTAGTGATGAGTTGAATCTCGGAATTCAGCTCCAGGTCATTTTTTAAGGTCAAGACTTCAGTAGAGATCTTATTAAAAATCTTTAAATTAAACATATAGGCACCTGTTATCAGTTGTAGCGGCCCGACTACAACAAATACCTGCCTTAGCTCAGCTAGACACCCTTGGTCGCAAGGATTACAAATTAGAAAAAGTTCTGCAAGTTTTGAGGAATTGACAGATTAAATAACCTTCTAAATCCTTTCTATTTAGTAAGATTGTCAGCCTAAAAATTAATTTTATATATCAAATTCTTAATAATCTCATGAAACCAATTATTTGCAAATACAGCCATAAAAAATCTGCCCTAACATGAGGCTAGGGCAGATCTAGATTTACTAATGATTAGGACAAATTAGAAATCGGCTTTCAGTACGATCCGGTAACGGGCTTTGCCTGAGTGCAGACGTTCAATCGCAGTATTAATTTCCGACATTGGGAATAACTCAATTTGTGGCGCAATATTTTTACGTGCTGCAAATTTCAATAACTGACGTAAAGCTGCTGGTGAACCTGTTGGTGAGCCAGTCACTGATTTAGCACCACCAATCAGTGAACCTGCAGAAATTTGCATGGGTTCCAGTGGTAAGCCCAGCATATGTACCGTGCCATTTGGTGCCAGTGTTGATAAATAAGCCTGCCAGTCCAATGTGACATTCACAGTACTCATTAATAGGTCAAATTTACCACGAAGCGGTTTAAGCGCTGCTGGGTCACGACTATTCACTACATGGTCTGCCCCCATGGCTTTCAGCTCATCGGTTTTATCCAGATTTGAAGTAAAGGCGGTAATTTCACAACCCCAAGCTTTCAGCAGCTTGATCGCCATATGTCCCAAACCGCCAATACCAATCACACCAACGTGGTGAATGGCCTGAATCTGATGTTTCAGAATCGGATCAAATACGGTAATCCCGCCACAAAGCAGGGGACCGGCACTTTCCGGATCCAGATCTTCAGGTAAGGGAATTGCCCATTGCCAGCCAGCACGGACTTTATCCGCAAAACCGCCTGCATGACCGACGATGGTTGCAACCTGACCACCGGTGCACAGCACTTGCTGACCTGAAATACAGGAATCACAATGTTGGCAGCTTTCCGCAGTCCAGCCAATACCGACACGTTGACCTACTTTTAGACCTTTAGCTTCAGAACCCAGTTGCGTAATGGTACCAATCACTTCATGTCCGGCCACCACAGGATATACTGAAGATCCCCAGTCATTATTGAGTACTGAAATATCAGAATGACATAGGCCGCAGTATTCAACTTTCACTTCGACCTGATGCGGGTGAAGTTCACCCGCATCAAATTGATAAGGTTCCAGGGCGGCACCCGCAGACATTGCGGCGTAAGCGTGAATAGTATTATTGGACATAGATTCAGCTCTTATTTGAATGGGAGGATATTGTTTTAAAGTGACAGTGATTTTCATGGTCATCGACCATGCCGACTGCCTGCATAAAGGCATAACAGATCGTAGGACCGACAAACTTAAAGCCTGCTTTTTTTAAGGCTTTGGACATGTTCTGGCTTTCAATGGTTTGTGCCGGAGCCTGGCGATAATCTGCCACATCATTATTCAATCGGGGCTGCTGGGCAAAGGACAATAACCATGTGACCACATCAATCTCTTGAGATTTAAGCTGTTGCCAGGCCCGGGCATTATCGCGAATTGCAGTCAGTTTACCGATATGCCGAATTAGACTAGCATCTTGCAGTTTTGCGGTGAGTTGCTCATCTGTAAAAGAAGCAATCGTTTCAATAGAATATTGAAAGAAATGTTTGCGATAAGATTCACGTTTTCTGAGTACGGTAATCCAGGCTAAACCGGCCTGCTGACCTTCCAGACACAGCATTTCAAACAGGCGTTTTTCATCATGCAGCGCCTGTCCCCATTCCTGATCATGGTAGGCAGTATAGAGGGGATCATCAGAGCACCAGCCACAGCGTTGGATCGTCAAGGGATGCTCCTTTTGATTATCTTATAATTTAAATGTCGTCCACTGATCTTGCTGATTATCCCAGTAGGACAGTTCTGCCTGCTGCAGATCACTGAACTGGATCCACATATCCTTACCACTTTTGTCGGCATAACCGGTACTGATCAGAAGCGCCTCTTCAGTAATTTCCATGATCCAGCCCTGATAGGTCTGGCCATTGAGCACGATTTTCTGTTGATTGCCTGATTCTGCAAATTCGACCAGACGGTTGATCAACGCTTCTGACATGTAAACTTCCTAAAATTAACGTAAATATGGATAAGGGTTAACGACACCACGGCCCTTACCATTTAAATAGAGACCATAATGCAGATGTGGCGCGGTATGGCGGGCATTGCCAGTATTACCGACATAACCAATGACATCGCCCTTTTTGACATAGTTACCGACTTTCAGGCCACGCTTATGACCATCCAGATGTGCATAATAATGCCAAGTGCCGCCTGGACCCAGAATCCAGACTACTTTACCACCCAAATTGTTATTCCGTAAATCTGCGATCAGACCAGGCGTCGCACTACGAACCTTGGTTCCACGTGGAGCCAGAATATCAATGCCCTCATGCAAACGGCCGCTACTACGCGAAGCTCCCCAGGTATCTTTCAATTCACGAGCCTGGACCCGATCTACCGGAATCGGCAGAGAAGAGGGCATACGCATATGATTCAGTTTTTTGACCAGTGCCGGATTAAGCTGAACCGCAGAAGGATGTTTCGGTGCGCTACTACACGCCACCAGAAATAATATCACTAAAGAAAGCCCGACAAACGCAAGAGAATGGCGCAAAATATTTATCCTTAAATGAGGCCAGTATGATTCTTCTTGTTCCAGACTATGTCATAAATTTACGGTAGAAATCAATTTTTTCATGGCGGTTGGAATACCTGCATTGACCGCAGTTTCCGGGTTCATCCAGAAGCCCTGTAACTCAATCGCCAGACGTTCCTGCTGATCTGCATCGACTGCAAAAACCATGGCTTCAAGCTGCCAGGTAAAATGGGTGAAACTGTGGCTGATCTGGACCTTTTGTACGAGATTTTTCAGACCCAGTTGTTGGCACAGTTGTTCAAATGCATGAGTGTCTTCAATAATTGGCAGAGACCAGAGCCCGCCCCAAAGACCACTATTAGGACGCTGTTGCCATAGCCATTCATCACCTGACTGGATCAACAGCACTTGAGCTGCTTTGACCGGTACCGGCTTTTTGGCTTTTTTAAAGGGCAATTCATTTTCCAGACCCTGTTGATGTGCCTTGCAATGTTGCTGCATTGGACAATACAGGCATAAAGGCTTTTTCGGAGTACAGACGGTCGCACCGAGATCCATGATCGCTTGGGTATAGTCATGATTCCGTTCAACCGGACAAAGCTGCTCAGCAAGCTCCCACAAGGCACGTTCATGAACCGGTTTAGACAGATCATCTTCGATCGCAAAAAACCGCGCCAGCACCCGTTTAACATTACCATCCATGATCACGCCGTACTGACGTAAACCCAAAGACATTAAAGCACCAGCGGTTGATCGGCCAATGCCGGGCAGGGCGATCCATTCTTCCAAGCTATTCGGGAAATGACCTTGACTTGCCACAATACCGGCTGCCTTATGTAAATTACGGGCACGGGCATAATAGCCCAGCCCCGCCCAATAGGGCGCAACTTCATCCCAGGAAGCTGTACCGAGGTCGTGTACCGTCGGGAAACGCTGAATAAACCGCTCAAAAAATTGCAGAACGGTTTTGACCTGAGTCTGCTGTAGCATGATTTCAGAGACCCAGACCTTATAGGGATCATCAGCCACTTGCCACGGCAAATCATGGCGGCCATGCACATCAAACCATTCTAAAAGGGCATCTGAAAATACAAACATGAAGATATAAAAACTGGAAAACGAGGCTTAGTATAACTGAAGAGCCTCAGCTAAAAGATGAAAAGTCTGCTAAAACAGCAAGACTGAAAAAGAGTAAAAATGAATAAATGGAAGGGACAAGTGAACACTTCGAAAAGCATTCACTCGGCAAAAAAAAATTAAATTCTTATTCTTCAATACCCCAGCGTGCATCCAGCTTTAATACCTTGCCTTCATAACGCGGGATTATATGAATGTGTAAATGTTCTGATTTTTCCTGAAATACTTCACCATCATTAAACCCGACATGAAAACCGGAAGGCTGATAGCGTAACTGTAATTCATTACGTGCTTGTTCAAGTAAGGACATCATACTCTTACGTTCTTTATCTGTGATTTCAAAAAATGACGCCACATGACGTAATGGAGTAACTACATAATGTCCTTTGGACAGGGAGTTCGGTTCAGGTAACACGACAGCAAAATCATTTTTAGCCAGAATATCGTATTCGTCAAAATTACAGTACGGGCAGTTATTTTCAGTCATGATATTGGCTCCTTTCATTGAATTTATTTTTTTCAGGTATGACCCAGTTCGATCATGAGCCGGATCAATTTATCTGTTATTAGGCGAGTTGTCGTGCCAGTAATTCATACATGGCAGCCAAGCTTTGTTTCTCTGCTTCAGCATTATAGCCCAGATCTACACCATTGGCCTTGGCGCGCTCATCCGCCAGCGGGTTACTAAATCCATGCTTGGCATTTTCAAATACAATCACATTATGCTCGACCTTAGCCGCCTGCATCTCTTCTTTAAAGCTGGCGACGTCATCCAGGCTCACCATACTGTCCTTTTCGCCATGTAGGACCAGAATTTCTGCCTGTACCTGGCCTTTCTGTGCAGGTGCTTTAGGAGACAGGTTGGCATGGAAAGTAGCCACAGCTTTTAACGGTGCATTTGAGCGAGCCAGATCCAGAGCCACTTTACCGCCGTAGCAGAAACCAATCGCAGCCAGTTTTTCCGGATTGACTTCATCTTGTGCCGCCAAAGTATCTAAAGCAGCTTTTGCACGGTTCACGATAGTGTCCGGATCTTCAAACGTTTGCATCATCCATTGGTAAGCTTGATCAGAGCTGGTGGTCACTTTCTTGTCACCATACATATCAATTGCCAGCGCGGCATACCCATGTTCAGCCAGTTCACGGGCACGCTGTTCAGTATAGTCATTGCGGCCCCACCATTCTGGTGCCACGATGACACCTGCTACAGGTGCATCAGTTTCTGGTGCGGCAAAATAACCAATCAAAGTGCTGCCATCCTGCGCAGTATATTGAATTTCGTGGGTCTTGATTGCTGCCATGCTGAAGTCCTCTATTGTTGTTGAATATTTTGATTAAACTATAAAATAGCAAAACTGCTATGAATATACATGAAAACCGCCAACTAATTCGTTTCTCATCAGTACAAAAAAAGAGAAGCAAATAATTTGCCTCTCTTTTTAGTTTTTACAATTAAAGGAATTTTTATTTAATAATTTCCAGTAATTCGATATCAAAAATCAGGGTACTATTTGGTTCAATGATATCTCCCGAACCAATCTGTCCATAGGCCAGATCAGTAGGGATAAAGAAGCGGTACTTGGCACCGACTTTCATGAGCTGTAAGCCTTCTGTCCAGCCAGTAATCACTTGGGTGGTACGGAAATCGACTGGCTGCTGGCGGGCAATCGAACTGTCAAAAACGGTACCATCAATCAGGCGACCTTCATAATGGACACGGACATTACTGTTAGCGCTTGGTGATTTCCCTTTACCTTCTTTCAGCACCAGGTATTGCAGACCAGATTTGGTGGTTTTAATGCCGGGCTTTTTGGCATTTTCCTGCAAGAATGCTTTACCAGCTTTGGCATTTTCTTCAGCTTTCTGTTTAAGCACAATCAGTTCTTTGGCATCACTTTGACGTTTATACTGAGTCAGCACTTGGGTCATTTCTTCATCGCTTAAACTGGATTGTTGTCCAGCAGCGGCTGTCTTTAAGCCCTGGCTAAATGCATCTAAATCAAGATCCTTTAAAGTGTCAGCATTACTACGACCCATCAGATAACCAAAGCTGTAGCCAATCTTCTCAGCTTCACTACTTATATTATTGATCTCTTTAGCAAAAAGGCTGCCTGAACTGAGCAGCAAAACCATTAAACTGATTTGTATTTTCATTATCAATTCTCAAAAATAAAGGAGAGCTGATCACTCTCCCTATTTGTATTATTTTACTTCGATTAATTCCACATCAAAAATCAAAGTGCTATGCGGAGGAATCGTACCAGGGACACCCTGTTCACCATAACCCAGATTTGACGGAATATATAGAGTTGCCTTACCGCCTTCTTTCATCAGCTGCAGACCTTCAGTCCAGCCTGGAATGACTTGATTTAATGGAAACTCAATCGGTTCACCGCGTTCTACTGAACTATCAAATACAGTGCCATCTACCAGTTTACCAGTGTAATGTACTTTCACAATTGAAGAGGCTTTTGGCTGTTTACCTGTACCTTCTTTAGTAACTTGGTACTGCAAGCCGGAAGCGGTTGTTTTAATGCCTGCTTTTTTCGCATTTTCAGTCAGGAAAGTATCACTTGAAGCTTGAGCTTGTTTTGCACTATTAAGCTGCTTTTGTTGCATTTCTTTCTGGAACTGCTCATAAGCTGCCTGTAATTCTTCTTCCGTATAGGCAGGTGCAGAACGTGCATGTCCTTCACGTACACCGGTCACAAAACTGTTAATGTCCAGCTCAGGAGGAGTCTGATGAGCCACTTCATAACCGAGTGCATAGCTGATTTTAGAGACAGCAGAGGCATCTTTAGATGCTTTTGTAGTTTGAGTAGCAGGGTTTTGAGTTGCATAGTAAACAGGTACTAGCGCGGCACCGCCTAAAAGAACAGCGACGGCAATCGGTAAGGCCTTACTCATGTATTTGTCCAATCTAATGTTATCGTTGAGGTTCAGTCCATCTTAGCAGAAAATTTTAAGAAATCTTGTAGAACGGGTGGTTTTTTAGCAAGTGAATACCTGTGTTTGGTATGGCTAAAAAAAGAAAAAACCAGCAATGATTGCTGGTTTTTTAGAAGCTATCAGATTAGCTGGTTTTGGCTTTCGGCTTATAACTATATGTATAATCATAGCTATAGCTGCCACCTGCTGAACGCTGGATATCGTTCAGGATCAGACCATTGACAGTACTGCCAGCCTGTTTAAAGCGGTTTACTGTAAGTGCCAGTTCCTTCATCTGGGTTTTTGCATAGCGTGCTACAACCAGATTAAGTCCGACGTATCGGGAAACAATGATCGCATCCGTAACAGCCAGTACCGGTGGAGTATCAATAATAATATGGTCATAGTGTGGAATCAGTTTTTGCAACAACTCCTGGAAGCGTTCTGAATTCAGAAGCTCAGCTGGATTAGTTGCATTTTCACCACAGCTAATGACATTTAAGTTCGGCACATTGGTGGTTTGTACCACTTTATCCAAAGACACGTGTTCATTCAGATATTCAGTTAATCCATACTGGTTATCCAGATTAAAATATTTGTGTATATGACCACGGCGCAGGTCTGCATCAATGATCAGTACACGCTTATTTTTCTCTGCCATGATGACTGCCAGATTGCTGGCAACAAAAGATTTTCCAACTTTTGGTGCTGGACCTGAAATCATCATGATATTGTTTTTGGCCTGAGTCAGAGCAAAGTGGCTCGCTGTACGAATGCTTCTTAAGCTTTCAACTGCCATATCATCACTGTGTTTCAATGCCAATAAGAAAGGCATTTTTTTCTTTTTCAGTAATTTCAGGCCGGGCTTCTGAACAGTAGAGTGCGCGATATTGGCATAGACTGGAAGGTCTAACTGATATTCGATCTGACTGCTATCTTTCACACCAGAACGTAGCATGTTACGGAACAATGCCACCAAGATGCCCAGGAAAATACCAAAGCAGAAGGTTAAAAATAAAATCAGAGGCTGTTTTTGTTGAATCTGGTCAACTGGCTCAAGTGCGGTATCAATAATATGAACATTACCGCTTTCACCCGCTTTAGCAACACGCAGTTGCTGATAAGAATTTACCAGATTGGTATACAGTTGCTGTTTCACTTCAACGTCACGAGACAATTGTAAATACTGGCGTTGAATCTCTGGAATATTTTTAAGTGTTGAATTCAATTCACGAATCTTGCCATTCACTACGCGAAGTTGGGCCGTAATTTCACGCATGGCTGGATGGGCAGCTGCATACTTGGCACCTATTTCTGCCTGTCTCTGTTCAAGTAGGGCTCTTTGTGATTCTAAATCAACACTTTGATTTAAATATAATTCTGATTCTCTGGTGATATCAACGGTATTATATTTTTGGCGGAAGCGATTGAAGGCAAATTCTGCATCATCAAGCTGTTTCCTTAAATCCGGCAATTGTTCATCCAAGAAAGCCAGTGTTCGTGCAGTGTCTGTGGAACGGCGTGTAATATTATGCTGGCTGTAAACTGCTAAAATCGTATTCAGGACTTTAGTAATGTGCTGTTTATCTTGACCCTGATAGCGAAGTTGTAAAACGCCACTCAGATCACCTTTTTCTGTAATCGTATAATTGGCAAGAATAGAATCGATCGCTGCAGGCAATGAGAGCTTTTTCACCTGATAGCTGTTATCGAGATTATCTTGAGTAAAGATGGCAATTTTCCAGTCGCCCTGTGCAGCTTTAGCCTCAACCGGCTGGTTCAATGCGCCTTGAAAAACAATTTCTTCAGTCAGTGGATTGATTAAGCTAAAGCTCTGTTGTTGAAATTTCAGCAGCAGATTTTTATCCAGATATGCTACAGGGACGTCAAACTGACGGATATCAAAACTTTTTTGACCATCCTTAAAGCGTACGGTTTCGGTCTGATATTCAGTTTGAGAAGTTCTGCCTTGAATCAAACGGTTGATAAAAGAGTCTTCAGTGCTGGCAATATGCAGATCCAGATTTAAACGGTCAATTACGGATTCGAGAATCGTGCGTGATTTTAAAACCTCAATCTCGGCATTGGATGAAGACATCTGACTCACAATGCTGGACAGACTACCAAGTAAAGCAGCTGATGAGCCTCTACTTTCTTCGACCTGGACGATTGCATCAACCTTATAGTTAATTGCTGCAGTGCGTATGTAAAGCAGCACTACAATCAGGCTGAGCAAACCACATAGCAGGATGAGCTTCCATTGCGCGAGCAGGGAAAAGAACACCCCTTTTAGGTCAATCATATTATCGGTATTGTTATTTTTGTTCATAATTTTACTATCTAAAAGTTTAAAAGTGATTTTTCCAGTCGCTGATACCGTTTTGAATTAACTCAAAAAAACTGCATCAATGACTTGCTGCCCCTGTGAGAAAGGATCCTCAATATTCTGTTTTTTATCCTCTCTGGGTATGTCTAATCTGCTAAAAACCAGACATTCTGATTCTGATCAGAATAATGTGGTCTTTAATTTCATCTGTTTCATATCCGGTTTTTGAGCACCATGGAGTTGCAGGTGAAGTCCATGGAGGAATTAAAAATTGTTTTTTTATTACCACTAACAGTCATTATTTCAATGACCCAACCTTATAGATTTAACCTGAAAGTACGGGTAGATCCTATAAATAAATGTTTAGCCACTGATTGATGATTAACATGTCCAAAACTGATTGCTAAAAGATTTTTAATTTTCATACTTTCACCTATCGTATAGCTGAACCAGCGACATATGAAAATGGAAGAATCTGGCTCACTACGCGTTCCCAACGGGTCAGACCGGTAGCATCAACATAGACAATATCGTTACTATTCATCTTGAACTGTTTAGCCAGACCAAAATCTCCCAGATTTTTTAGACTTAAGTGATAGATTTCAGTCATTTTGTTGTCAGAATTGCCACGCAAGACATAAATTCGACTCGGATTGGCAGAATATGGATTAATACCTTCGCTTTCACCCAGTACATCAGCGAGCGTCATGCCCTGATCACGAATGGGTAATGGTTTATTGGTGCCGGCTTCACCCATGACATAGATTTTCTGGTTTTCCCGAGGACTGATATACAGGGTGTCATTGGGTTGAATCAGTAGCTTGTGTAAGGAATAACCCGCTTTTTCCAAAGCAATTGTGTTCAGATCATAGGTCACACCTTGGCGTACGAGCTGGATTGAAGTGGAATCACCTTGTTCATTAATCCCACCGGCTAGGCCCAGCGCCGTATACACACTTACCGGCTGATCAGTCAGATAAAATTGTCCAGCTGATTTTACATTCCCCACTACTGAATAACGCTGTCCCTGATAGGAAATTACTCTCACGACCACATCTGGATTATTCAAATAAGGAATTAACAGACGTCGTACTTCCTGATTCACTTGTGGAAGGGTTTTTCCGGCTGCTTTATAACGATTGATGAATGGAAACTGGATATAACCATTCCGGTCAATCTGATAACCATTGTTATTGTCACTTGCTGTAGGAACGGCACTAATTTCGGGATAAGCCCATAGGTGGAAAGATAAAATATCTCCTGGATTCAAGCGGTAATCCTGCACCTCAGTCTGAAATAGAGGAGCATAATGACTGAGATTATGCGTTTGCGCAGACTGTACTACAGGTAATGTATCCTGAGTCAGTTTCACCAGATTGACTGGAGTTCCCAGTTCAGTTTGATAGATTCCTTCTGTCGGTAAATCATACGTTTGAAAGCCGGATGTTGCTGCACATCCAACCAGAGATAGGCTTAAGGTAAAAGTACCTAAAAGGTGTCTATAGTTCACTTGAAACCCCTTTATTTTTATATTTTCAGAATTGGTATTTATTAATAATTATTAATTTTTTTGAATTCGGTTTATGTGATTAACGTCTAAAAAATATAATAGATCACATACCTTGTCTATAGCTATTCTTAAGTCAATTTAACAAGTTTGAGCTGAAATTTAACTGTAAGATTGACAAAAATGGACGTGAAACCGTGATTAAATAAGCTATAGAGATATAGTGAATTGCTTAAGATCGCATTAGAATATTAATTGTTTCCAATTGTTATTTTTTAAATAAGTACTATTCTTCAATGATAGAAGGAATTAAGCCCTGAAATTAATATAGAAAAGTATTTTCATATAATAGACTTCTTGCGTTAGTTAAAATTTAAACAGCCTAAAGCTACAATTTATAAGGTTTTAGCCAATTCAAAAATTAGGTAAAACGATACTTTCGCAAGAGGTCTAATTTTTATCTAATCTAGAGGTTTTTTAGATCATTGATTTTTCTTAATATTCAATTATATTTTGAGGAATTTTAAGATACTTTATTTTTATATTAATCAAAATAATCCGTTGTTAATTAAAATAATATTTAATTAGTTTAGGTGATTGTTAAATTAATATTAGTGGAAAATTATCTGAAAACTAAAAGCCTATATAAGATGGATTAAGTTTAAAAAAAATTATCCAGATTTTTAAAATGTAACTACATTTGATGATTAGCTGTTCTATGGGTAGTTTGTATAATAAAATTAATATATCTTATAGACAAATCAATAAAAACAGACGTGCCTAGACGGCACCAATACATTAAAAATAATTTGTGAAAAGTAAAATAAAAAATATTAAAGGATACTCAAAATGGTGATGAATATATTGGTAACCGGTGGGGCCGGTTTTATTGGATCTGCCGTCATTCGGCATCTCATTAACGAGACTGAACATCATGTATTAAATGTTGATAAGTTAACTTATGCAGGTAATCTGGAGTCACTTATTTCTGTATCGGATCATCCTCGTTATCAATTTACGCAAACTGATATTTGCGACCATGTATCTTTAACCCGATTATTTTTAGAGTTTCAGCCAGATATCGTTATGCATCTGGCTGCAGAGTCTCATGTGGACCGTTCGATTGATGGTCCGGCAGAATTTATTAATACAAACATTGTGGGAACTTACACCTTATTGGAAGTAGCACGAAAGTATTGGCAAAATCTATCTACGATTAAAAAGTCTAGATTCAAGTTCCATCATATTTCAACGGATGAAGTATATGGAGACTTAGAAGGTACAACAGACTTATTTACTGAAACTACGCCTTATTTACCAAGCTCACCTTATTCAGCAAGTAAAGCCAGTTCGGATCATTTGGTTCGGGCTTGGCATAGAACCTACGGTTTGCCAGTCGTAATCACGAACTGTTCAAATAATTATGGTCCTTATCACTTTCCTGAAAAATTGATTCCTTTAATGATCTTAAATGCCCTGGATGGTAAGTCATTGCCGGTTTATGGCAATGGTCAACAGATCCGGGACTGGCTTTTTGTAGAAGATCATGCGCGTGCTTTATATCAGGTTGCAACCGAAGGCATCGTGGGAGAAACCTACAATATCGGGGGGCATAATGAAAAACAGAATATTGAGGTGGTTAAAACCATCTGCAAAATTCTGGATGAGCTCAAGCCTCGTCTGGAGGGAAAAACTTATACAAGCCTCATTACTTTTGTTAACGATCGGCCAGGTCATGATTTACGTTATGCGATTGATGCTTCAAAAATCGAGCGCGAACTGGGTTGGAAGCCACAAGAGTCCTTTGAAACAGGTATCCGGAAAACGGTGCAATGGTATCTGAATAATCTGGAATGGTGTCAGCGTGTTCAGGATGGTTCTTATCAGCGTGAACGTTTAGGGGAGGCAGTATAATGTTAAGAACAACAAAAGGGATTATCTTGGCAGGTGGCTCAGGTACACGTTTGCATCCTATTACCAAAGGAATCTCAAAACAGTTACTTCCGATTTATGATAAACCAATGGTTTATTACCCCTTATCTGTATTAATGTTGGCCGGTATTCGTGAAGTCCTAGTGATTAGTACACCAGAAGATATTGAGGGGTTTAAGCGCTTATTAGGAGATGGTTCACAATTTGGCATGGAGCTGAGTTATGCGATTCAGCCTCGTCCTGATGGCTTAGCACAAGCCTTTATCCTGGGTGAAAAATTTATCGGTCAAAGCAATGTATGTCTGGTACTGGGCGATAATATTTTTTATGGCCAAGGTTTTACTCCGATGTTACGTCAGGCGGCAGCACGACAAAAAGGTGCAACAGTATTTGGCTATCAGGTGAAAGATCCTGAACGCTTTGGCGTCGTAGAATTCGATGAACAGCAACGGGTAATTTCAATTGAAGAAAAACCCCAAAATCCAAAATCTAACTTTGCGGTGACAGGTTTATATTTTTATGACAATGATGTCATCCAGATTGCCAAACAGGTCAAACCCTCAGAACGGGGTGAGCTGGAAATTACCTCAATTAACCAGGCTTATCTGGAACGCGGTGACCTAAATGTTGAACTGCTGGGACGTGGTTTTGCCTGGTTAGATACAGGTACCCAGGGAAGTTTGCTTGAAGCGGCTCAATTTGTTGAAACCCTCGAAAGACGTCAAGGTTATAAAGTTGCCTGCCTGGAAGAAATTGCCTTGAACAATGGCTGGTTGAGCAAAGAACAAGTTTTAGCGATTGGTCACACCATGCATAAGAATGGCTACGGTCAATATCTGATTTCTTTGGTGGGGTAATGACCATGAATTTAATTGAGTGGATTGAATTGCCTAACCTGGGAGATCACCGTGGCAGTCTGATCGTCGCAGAAGCCAATCGGAATATACCTTTCAGTATACAGCGACTTTATTATATTTCTGGTGCTCAACCCGATGTTCCACGCGGTTTCCATGCACATAAGCAACTTCAACAGATTGCTTTTGGAGTCCAAGGAAGTTGCAAAATGCTGATGGATAATGGCAAAGAAAAACAGGAAGTTTTAATCGCTCAATCTAATAAGGGATTATTGATCCCACCTATGGTTTGGCATGAGATGCATGATTTTTCACAAGATTGCATCCTATTGGTGCTGGCAAACGATTACTATGATGAAAGTGATTACATTCGTAATTATGACCAGTTTCTAAATGAAGTAGATCAGACTTTGGTTGAGCAGATCACTAAAGAATAAAATTAAAGTTAATTCATTAGAATGAAGGCCTTACAAAAGAAGAAGCTTCAGAAGATAGAATTAAAAAAATAATAATAAATATTAAGGAGATATATGACGTGATTAAGCCGCTTACATCATTGCGTATGTTTTTTGCACTTTTTGTTTTTCTGAGTCATTTGGCTTTTCTAAAAGAAACCAATTATGCCAATATTTTTAATAGTATCTTTGACGAAGGCTTTTTAGGGGTCAGCTTTTTCTTCATTTTGAGTGGATTTATCTTAGCCTACAATTATAAAGAAAAGTTTTTAATCGGAAATATTTCAAAAAGAGAATTTTATATTTCTCGTTTAGCCAGAATATATCCTGTACATATTGCCACAACCGCACTGGTATTTTTATTAACCTTTGCTCAGTCTGGCAAGGGTTGGGAATATTTAATCCAGCATGTTTTTCTGATACAAAGCTTTTTTACATCAGAAGAGATCCATTTTTCATTGAATTCTCCGTCCTGGAGCATCTCGGATGAAATGTTCTTCTACCTGCTGTTTCCATTTGCATTTTTGATTTCTGAAAAAATCAGAAGTTATATTTTTATATTATATCTTATAGGTATTTTGATTCTAAATATTCAGCTCGATAAAAATCAGGATCACTATTGGTTATATATTTCGCCATACATACGTTTTTCTGACTTCTTACTCGGTATTATCCTGTTTGATATTTTTGAAAAAGTAAAAGTGGGCTATTCCAAAATTAAGCAACCTATAGTTATATTTGAATTAGGGGCTATTTTACTTTTTATTTTATTCTTTATATTTCATAATAAAATAGATATAAGTTACAGGTATTCAATTTACTACTGGGTGCCTATGGCAGCAATTATTTTAATTTTTTCACTGTCTCATGTTGCTCAGAACAAAAGTATAATCACCCAGTTTTTGTCAAATAAATACATGGTGTTAGCAGGGGAAATCAGTTTTTCTTTTTACTTGCTGCATGTTCTGGAAATACAAATTTTAAATTATATAAGAAGAATATTTTCATTGAATATGGACTTAATGCTGTTTTCCTTTTTTATATTTATTGTCACTCTAATCGCTAGCTTTTTAATGTATAGATTTATTGAAAAACCGCTAAATAAGAAAGTAAAACAATTTTTATTGGAGTCAAGCTTTAAATCTAAAGGTTATGAACTGAATAAATAGGATTGTATTTAAATACTAGACCTCTTGCGAAAGTAAAAACTGCCTCAATATAGATTTCATGAAATATCAGAAATTAAATCGTTTTTCAGATTCTGAATTCCAGCGCTTGGTTGGTGTACCTCGAGCAGTTTTTAGTGAAATGGTCGAAGTTTTAAAAGAAGCAGAATCACTTAAAAAGAAATTAGGGCGTCCTCATACTTTAGCTATAGAGGATCAATTATTACTAACACTCAATTACTTACGGAGCTACAACACCCAATTGGAATTGGCGGCAAATTACCATATCGCTGAAAGTAATGTGAATCGAACTATTAAAAAGGTTGAAGATGCATTAATGAAATCAAGACGTTTTACCCTGCCAAAACGAAGCATTACCACAGCAGACGAACAATTTAACTGGGTAATTATTGATGCGACAGAATGCTTAATAGAACGCCCGAAAAAAAAATCAGAGTAAGTTCTACAGTGGTAAAAAGAAGAAACATACGTTAAAAGCCCAAGTGATCTATCATCCGAAGAGCAAACAAATCATAGGAGTAGATATATCGTCTGGCAGTCAGCATGATATTAAATTGGCAAGAAAAACAGTTAAGAAATTCAAACATTGTGACTATGTTATGACCGATTTAGGGTACTATGGATTAGAGCAAGATGGCTTTAAATTATTGATGCCAATAAAGAAAAAGAAGAATTTACCCTTATTTGATGCTGAGAAAAATTACAATAAAATGATTGGAAAAATACGAGTTGTAATCGAACATATTAACAGTCAATTGAAAAGATTTAGAATACTAAGTGAACGCTATCGAAATAGACGGAAAAGATTCGGTTTACGCATTAACTTAATCGCTGCACTGGTAAACCGGATGAACTTGCAATAACGACTTTCGCAAGAGATCTACTATAGGTATATTAATTTTAATTAATATGAGACTAAAAATAAATATAAATTTTTATATGAGATTGATAAGAATGATTCCTTTTCTTGATCTGAAAGCGATAAATACTCAATACCGTGATCAACTGATTACAGCTTGCACTCAGGTAATCGACTCTGGTTGGTATATCTGTGGCAAAGAATTAGAAGAATTTGAGCATAATTTTGCAAATTATTGTGGAACACGATATGCCATAAGTGTTGCCAATGGCTTGGATGCTCTTATTTTAACACTACGCGCATGGAAAGAATTAGGAAAACTCAAGGAAGGAGATGAGGTTATTGTCCCTTCAAATACCTATATTGCAAGTATCTTAGCAATTTCACAGAATAATCTGAAACCGGTACTGGTTGAACCGGATATAACGACTTTTAATATTGATACCAAGAAAATTGAGGCAGCCATTACTCCAAAAACAAAGGCAATTTTGCCTGTGCATTTATATGGACAGCTCGCTGCAATGCCAGAAATTATGACCATTGCCAAAAAATATAACTTATTGGTTTTAGAAGATTCGGCACAAGGTCATGGTGCTGAAATAAATGGTCAAAAAGCAGGAAGTTGGGGAGATGCTGCAGGTTTCAGTTTTTATCCAGGTAAAAACTTAGGCGCACTCGGTGATGGGGGAGCAATTACCACCAATGATGCCGAGTTAGCGCAGATGCTTAAAGCTATACGTAATTACGGTTCACATGAAAAATATAAAAACCTGGTACCAGGTGTAAATAGTCGTCTTGATGAAATTCAGGCTGCCATTCTGAATGTGAAACTTAAATTTTTAGATCAAGAGAATCAGCATCGTCGACATATTGCAGATCTATATTTAAAAGAAATTCACAATCCAGCAATTGAGCTACCGTGCAAAAATATAGATACCGAGACTTATGCTCAACATGTCTGGCATTTATTTGTGATCAGAACAAAATATCGGGAAAAATTACAACAATATTTAGCAGAAAACGGGGTACAGACACTCATTCATTATCCAATTCCTCCTCATAAGCAGCAGGCTTATCAGGAATGGAATGGCTTAAGTTTTCCAATTTCAGAACAAATTCATGCGGAGGTCCTAAGCTTACCAATTGGACCAACTTTATCTATGGATGAAGCAAAGCAGGTTGTTCAGTTATGTAATGGTTTTCAGGCATAGATGAATCTATTTAGGACCAGTGTACTGAATGGTGTAGCCGTTTTGATTAAAACCATCACCATGTTTGTACTAAATAAAATTCTGGCTGTATATCTAGGACCCACTGGATATGCAGCGATCGGCCAATTCCAGAATTTTATTCAAATGGTGACGACCTTTGCTGGTAGTGCCATTAATACCGCAGTAGTTAAATATACGGCTGAATATCATGAAGATGAGACTAAACAACGTGCAGTCTGGAAAACAGCAGGGACTATTGTTTTTCTATTTAGTCTCCTTTTTGCGATTCTCATACTTATTTTTCAAAAGCAGCTGGCATTATATATATTTCAATCACTTAAGTACCAAACGATTTTTATATGGTTTGCCATTTTTTTAATATTTTTCAATTTCAATACGCTATTTTTAGCCATATTGAATGGAAAAAAAGAAATTTTAAAACTGGTGCTTGCAAATATTGCCGGTAGTTTATTTGCACTTGTGATCACTGGTATTTTGGCAATCAAGCTGCAGTTATATGGAGCTTTAATTGCATTATCCATTTATCAGTCAATTGCATTTATAGTGACATTAATACTCTGTCATAGAGCAGACTGGTTTGAGTTTTCCTCACTATTAGGAAAAATAGACTTAGGAATTACCAAAAAGTTTGCCTCATTTATTCTCATGGCATTAGTCAGTGCGATTTGCGTGCCGCTATCGCAAATGTTAATTCGGGCCTACTTGACCCAAGAATTTAGTCTGGCTTATGCGGGCTATTGGGAGGCGATGATCCGTCTAAGCACAGTATATCTTTTGCTGGTAACCACTACATTAGGCGTGTATTACTTGCCACGCTTATCAGAACTAAATGCAATTGATGAAATTAAGAAAGAGGTCTATTTAGGCTACAAGTTTATTTTTCCACTTGCTGTTCTAGGCGGAATTTGCGTTTTCATACTACGTGATTGGATTATCAACTTATTATTTAGTCCATTTTTTGCCCCTATGCAGGATTTATTTCTTTGGCAAATGATGGGAGATGCCTTGAAGATAGGAAGCTGGATACTGGCTTATTTAATGCTCAGTAAAGCAATGACTAAACTCTATATTTGTACAGAGATTATATTTACAGTGTCTCTCATTGCTTTAACTTATATATGTACTCAAGTATTTGGTTTTGAAGGTGTTTCTATTGCTCATCTCATAAATTATGGGCTGTATTGGATCGTAATCAGTTTATTTATATTTAAACAATTAAAATAAAGAGGGAATAATATGATGATAAGTGAACAACCCCTAGTCTCTATAGTTATACCAAGTTATAATCATGAAAGGTTTATACATGATAGCATTAAGAGTGTCATTGACCAGTCTTATCAGAATATTGAGTTAATTATTATTGATGATGGATCTACAGATGCTTCAGTGGAAAAAATACAAGAATTAATTCCATTATGTGAAAAACGGTTTACCCGATTTGAGTTTAGACATCGTCCGAATAAGGGCTTAAGCGCAACTCTAAATGAAGCATTAGAATGGGCACAGGGGGAATATTTTTCCTCCCTTGCTTCTGATGATATAATCTCAAAAGATAAAATAAAAATACAAACCAAATTTCTAAGCCAGAATAAGAACTGTATAGCTGTATTTGGAGGAGTATCAATTATTGATAATGATTCTAATCTTGTGAAAAATAGAGTTAAAAAAAGAAAAAGTTATACCTTCGACCAGATTTTATTGTTAGAACATGATTTGCCGGCTACTACACAACTTATTCGTACTCAAGCTTTAAGAGAAATAGGTGGCTACAATGCAGAAGTACAAATAGAAGACTGGTATATGTGGCTACTTTTAGCGCAAGAAGGGGAGTTATGCTATCTCCCTGTGCTTTTTGCAAAATATCGCTTGCATGATAATAATATGCATAAGCAAACGACTCTTATGCACGATTCAAGAATGATGATTCTAAGTGAATATCAGAATCATATTTTATTTAATAAAGCAAAAAAGAGAGCTTTGTGGATTAATGCATTTGAATTAGGGCTATTATCTAAAAAGAAATCATTAGAAAAGATGATAAAAATTTTAAAAGAATATCCTTCAGAAATTTTAACATATGATTTTTTTAGATTTTTTTATTGGCTACTAATTAAAAAAGATTTTTAATAATTAAAAAAATTATATCAATAATTGTATTTTAACTATATTTAATAAAATAATTTAGTTAGTAATATAAAAATATTAATCATTTCTTTTGCTGATTCTAGGCATTAGATAATAATAAAAGGAATGGATAATGATTATTTTAAATGAAAGTAATTCAAAAAATAACATTATTTTTTTAGATGATATTAATTTAAAAGATAAAGTAGTCATATACTTTATCTTACTATCATTTTTCTTATCTCAGTTTTATTTTTGGTCCAGTGGGGTTCCACAATTTAGTCACCTTTTTATTATAGCGGCTATATTTTTATTATTCAGTCGTAGCTCAAAAATAACCATCGAATACTCAAGTGTAGCCTTAATCTTTGTCGCATATACAGTTTGTGTAAATTTTGCTTGGTATTTGATCGTTCTAGATCCCAGTTATATGGTTTCTACCATTTACTGGATCTTTAACTTGTTGTTTTTTTTATTATTAATGAATTTGAGTTCCTCTCAAGTTAACTTTTTTTATGAAAAAATACTGTTTCTTATTCCATTTTCCTATGTAATAGAAATTGCGATCTGGGCAAGTGGATTAGGTCGTTACAATTTTGAACCACGATACAATGGTCTTTTTAATGATCCCAATCAAATGGCATTTTGGGTTTTAACTACCTGTGCTATTTTTTTATATATTTCTGAAAGTAATTTAAAAAAGATAATCGTTTATTTTTTAGCTTTATTCTTAATTCTATTGACCATGTCAAGGTCTGCTTCAATTGGCTTCTTAATGCTGACTTTAGGATTTATATTTAGTCAAAAAGGGGATCTGAATAAAAGAATATTTGTATTTTTTGGCATATTAGTCATTTTTAGTACCCTCAGTTACTTTTTATATCATTTAGGGGCTTTTGATAGTGTCGTTCTGCGTTTTGTCGAAGGCCTGGATCAAAAAGACAGCCAGGCTGAAGTACGAGGTCTTTTTAATTTCCTTGAATATCCTCAATATTTAGTTTTTGGTGCTGGTCAAGGTGCATACTGGTTATATAACCCGAAGGGAAACGAAATTCATTCAACTTGGTTAGGTATCCTTTTTTATTATGGGATCGTCGGTATCTCTTTATTTTTAGTCTTTTTATATCAAATTTTTAAAAAATTATCATTTTCAAACAAGTTGATATTCTTGGGACCGATGCTATATGGGTTTACAACTTATAGTGCAAGGACACTCATTTTTTGGTTTTTATTGGCCGCTTTTTTACTATTCTCAAATAATAATAAGGAAGAATAAATATGTATATTTCTATAGGAATTCCATTTTTTAATGCTGAAAGATATTTAGAAGATGCGATTAAATCGGTATTAGCGCAAACTTTTCAAAATTGGGAATTAATTCTGGTAGATGATGGTTCAACAGATCGATCTTTAGAAATTGCCCGCTCATTTAATGATCCGAGAATCCGTATCATAGCTGATGGGCATAATAGAAGATTACCTTACCGCTTAAATCAGATTATCAATGAAGCAAAGTATGATTTTATTGCACGTATGGATGCCGATGATTTAATGGCAGTCGATCGTCTTCAAAAGCAAATTAAAGTACTAAATGAAAATCCAGATATTGATGTCGTAGTCACCAGCTTATATTCAATTGGAGATAAGAATGAAATTTTAGGAAAGAGAATCTATTCTAATCATCAAATGCAACCCAAAGAAATTTTACAAGGTGTTACTAATGGCGAATTCAAACATGAGGTGCGACAGTTTGAAAAGTCTTATGATAATCAACAAGCTGAGCAAATTTCTCTAATGGTGTAAGCCAATCTAACGCTTTTCTAGGACGAGTATTCAGTGACATGGCAACTTGATTTAAATAATGCTGATCTGCCTGATTTAAATCAATCCCTTTAGGTAAATATTGCCTAATTAAACCATTCATATTTTCGCATGTGCCTTTTTGCCAGGGTGAATGTGGGTCACAGAAATATACATCTATGCCTAAATCTTCTTCAAGTATTTTATGTTCTGCCATCTCGCGTCCACGGTCATAGGTCAACGTTTTACGCAGTTCTGCAGGTAAATATTTCAGAGCTTCAGTTAAAGCCTTGCGCACTGATTCTGCCTTTGCATCAGGTAATGTTGCCAAGATACAGAGCCGTGTATTTCGTTCAATAAGTGTTGCTATCGAACTTTTATTGTCTTTACCTTTAATTAAATCAGCTTCCCAATGACCCGGTATTTTTCTTTCTTGAACTTCGGCTGGGCGCTCATGAATAGTTTTAATATCCTGTAATATAGAATCTTTTTTAGGTTCACCGTTAGCTTTTCGCTTTTTATTTTCATGACGCAGACAGGATAATAAGTCTTTTTTCAACTCACCCTTTGGTAATGCGCGTATCGTTGAATAAATCGTTGTATGGCTTACATTCATTGTTTGATCCAAATCAGGAAATGTCTTTAAACGCTTTGCTATTTGCTGAGGAGACCATAAACAACGGATCGCTTCAACAATAAATTTCCAGAGGATTGAATCGATTTTGAGTTTTCTGTGACCACGTCTACGTCTAGCGAAGGTGTTATCAGAAGCATATCGAGCTTGATAAACGTCATTGATGCTATTTCTTTTAAGCTCACGATAGATCGTACTAGGATGTCTTTTAATGAGTTCAGCAAATTTTCTGGCTGAAAAGCCTTCTTTTCTTGACTCAAGCATTAATGCAGTACGATCTTCAAAGTTAAGATGATGGTATGACAATTTTATATACTCCATAAACCCTTTAAATTAATTAGGTGGTTTATGTCGCACTTCAAGTTTTACTCTGCCAATATACTGCATCCTTCATTATTTGCCCGAAAGGAGTGGTGTAAAAGGAACCCGTATCAAGTCGATAATTGTCTAGCAGAAGATTATGAACTATGGCTTTCAGCTGCGATAAAAAATGATTTTAATTATGTGGTTTTACAGGAACCCTTGTATTTTTATAGAGAAGTTGAAAATGTAAAAAAAGAAAAAATGATCCGTGGTTACAATACCCAGATCGGAGTAATCAAAAAATATTATAATAGTACTATTTCCGATCTTGAAAAAAATAAGATTGTTTTAAAGTTTGAAATTAAAAAAATTATTGTAAAAGTACTAAATTTTTTGAACTTAATGCAGATCCTACATAAGCGTAGAGTTACATCAGTCTCTGACTCCGATAAAAATTTTTATGCTGCACAATTAGAACTCATAGAGCGTATAAAGCCATGATCTCTAAAAAAATTATTATCATTGGAACGACTGCCTCTAATCTTTACGGTTTTCGCAAAGATTTTATTTTGTCTTGTCTGGCACAAAATTATCATGTTTATGCCTTTGTATCCGAATATACAAATGAGTGGGTGGGCAAAATTCAAGATTTAGGAGTCACCTTAGTGACATATCAGCTTAGTCGAGGAGGATTGAATCCCTTGGCTGATCTACGTTCAACTTATCAGCTGGCTAAAAAAATAAAAGAAATTCAACCTGATATCGTATTCTCCTATTCAACTAAGCCTGTTATCTATGCAACGCTAGCGGCCTATAAGACTAAAGTGCCTTATATTTATGGCATGATCGAAGGACTAGGATCACCTTTTACTATTCATAAATATGGCCAAAGCTTAAAGGCTAAATTCATACGTTTTGTGCAGGTGTCACTATATCGGCTTGCTTTTCCATATTTAGATAAAATTATTTTTTTAAATCATGATGGTAAGCGTCCGCTGAACACACCTTATGAATTCATCCTATAAGCCTTAATTTAGTCCCCACTTAAAAACAAGTGGGGACTAAAATTTATGACTACAAATCACCAGACATCCATCGCATCTCTTGCGAAAAAACGAAGAACATACAGTGCTGAATTTAAACAGCAGATCGTTCAGGCTTGTAAAGCACCGGACGTTTCAATTGCTTCGGTCGCTTTGCAACATGGATTGAATACAAATCTCGTATCCAAATGGATTCGCTTAATTGATGCTAAGCCAGGGAATGATCGCTCACCACTACCGAATAAACCTGCATTTATTGCCTTATCTTGCTCTACACCATTAGATCCTACTCCTACTGACATGTTAACGGTTCAAATTACTTTACCCCACTCAAAAGCAGAAATTGGCTTGAAATGGCAAGTATCAGAAATATCTGCTTTAGCAGAATTACTCAAGGCACTTGCAACATGATCCGCATTGATGAAATCTGGCTTTCTACCCAACCTCTGGATATGCGAGCAGGGATGGATACTATCATGGCTCAGGTGGTGAGAGCCTTTGGCTACATCAAACCGCATTGTGCTTACCTGTTCTGTAATAAACGTGGCCATCGCATGAAAGTGCTGGTACATGATGGACTGGGCATCTGGCTGTGTGCCCGGCGGCTGGAACAGGGAAAATTCCACTGGGCGCAGGTTCACCAGGGTGAAAGCATGGCGATCAGTCCGGAACAGTTACATGCACTGATCCAGGGTTTACCTTGGCAGCGCATTGGACGACAGCAGGTGGTGACGATGCTCTAAACTAGGCTGGTCCATTCTGCTATTCTCCAAACGTTCTATTTCCTCTGCGTCATGACCTCAGGCATACTGCGGTCATGAATACGCTGCCAGACTTAAGCCAACTGACCCATGAACAACTGCTGGAATTTACCAGACAGTTGGCAATGCAGCATCAGTCTCTGGCACAATCAAATCAAGAATTAGAAAAATCAAACCAGCAATTGGATGCCAAAGTTCAACATCTTTCCATTCTCACGCAAAAATACGAGCATGAGCTCGCACTATTTAAACAGCACAAATTTGGCAGTAAAAACGAACATCTCACCGCAAAACAAATCCATCTGTGGGACGAAGCGGTCGAAGAAGATATTGCAGCAGTTGATTTGGAACTGGAGCGGCTGAATGCAGATAAAACCGATGCAGCGACAGAGAAAGCCACAGTCAACAAACCTAAACGTCGACTGCTGCCGGATCATCTACACACCATCCGTATTGAGCATGAACCTGCATCAACCCAATGCAGTTGTGGCTGCCAGTTACGTCGTATCGGCGAAGATATCAGTGAAAAACTGCATTTCAGACCGGCACAGTTCTATAAGGAACAGCATGTGCGTGGCAAATGGGTCTGTGATCAGTGTGACACCCTGACTCAGCAAGCGATGCCCGCCTATGTGATTGATAAAGGCATTGCTTCACCTGAACTGCTCAGCCATGTGCTGGTATCGAAGTATGCCGATCATTTGCCGCTGTACCGTCAGCGCCTGATCTATCAGCGGGCGGGCATTGATCTGTCCAGATCTACTTTATCTGACTGGATAGGTCGCTGCGGTGTAGAACTGGAGCCTCTGGCCAATGCCTTAAAAGAGGTGGTGCTGCAACAGCGGGTGATCCATGCCGATGAAACGCCGGTCACCATCATGCGGATGGGTGATGATGAGAAAAAACCGAAGAAAGGTTATGTCTGGGCCTATGCCACTACACAGTACAATCCAGTTCAAGCGGTGATCTATGACTTTCAGGATAGCCGTTCAGGTCAGCATGCAGAAGAGTTCCTGAATGGCTGGCAGGGCCATCTGGTCTGTGATGATTACAGTGGTTATAAAGCACGCTTTAAATCAGGCGATGTCATTGAGGTGGGCTGCATGGCGCATGCACGTCGTAAATTCCATGAGCTACATGTGACTGGGAAAAGTCAGATCGCTGAACAGGCATTACTGATGATTCAGAAACTGTATGCGATAGAAGCAGAACTCAGGAAAAAGACCGATAGTACAGCAGAACACCGCCGCGAATACCGACAACAGCACAGCCAACCGGTGATGCAACAACTGTATGAATGGCTCAACCAACATTATCTGACGGTGCCATCGAGTTCTCCAACCGCCAAGGCCATCAATTACAGTCTGAAGCGTTGGCCAGCCTTAAGCCGCTATCTGGATGATGGCAATCTACCCATTGACAATAACTGGGCAGAGAACTCAATGCGTCCCTGGGCATTGGGCCGTAAGAACTGGTTGTTTGCAGGTTCGCTGCGCAGTGGACAGCGAGCGGCAAATATCATGACTTTAATCCAGTCAGCAAAGCTGAATGGGTTGGATCCGTATGCCTATCTCAGTGATGTGCTGAAAAGGCTGCCGACGCATAAAGCGACCCAAATAGAAGAATTACTACCACATCGCTGGAAATCCAACTCAAATTAAAAAATAGGCATGGGGTTCAGCGGACGCTTACTCATGATGATCCTAAGGATTTAGTCCATCATTATAATTTGCCACATAAAAAAAATGCGATCGAAGTCTTGGGGCCGATTGGCCTTAATTTACAAGATTATGCTTATACAAAATGGAATAATCAGGACAATATATCATTTATATTTATAGCTAGATTGATCGCTGAAAAGGGAATATTTGAATATATAGAAGCAGCACGAATAGTAAAAAGAAAATATCCTGAAGTTGTATTTAAAATTATTGGTGGATTAGATCCTGAAAATCCAACTGGCTTAAAGCAAGCTGAATTAGATCAGCTAATACAAACAGGTATTATTGAATATAATGGTTTTGTGACTGATGTAGATCAAAGGCTACGTAATAGCGCGGTTTTTGTATTACCATCTTATTATCGAGAGGGGGTGCCCCGTAGTACACAAGAAGCAATGGCTATAGGACGTCCAGTCATCACCACTGATGTTCCAGGCTGCAATGAAACTGTAGTCGATGGGGTGACAGGTTTCCTAATTCCTAAATGGGATGTAGATGCATTAGTAGAGAAACTGACTTATTTTATAGAACATCCTGAAAAAATAAATAAAATGGGCTATCAAGGATTCCTTTATGCTAGAAAAAATTTTAATGCGGATCATATAAACCATAGACTATTACAAATGATGAGCATTAATAGGCTTTAAAAAAGTAATAGTATTTTCCTTAATAAATAGAAAATTATATTTTATTCAAAAATAATAACTAGGATATAGATATGGGGGCGAATTCAAACATGAGGTGCGACAGTTTCAAAAGCCTTATGATAATCAACAAGCTGAGCAAATTTCTCTAATGGTGTAAGCCAATCTAACGCTTTTCTAGGACGAGTATTCAGTGACATGGCAACTTGATTTAAATAATGCTGATCTGCCTGATTTAAATCAATCCCTTTAGGTAAATATTGCCTAATTAAACCATTCATATTTTCGCATGTACCTTTCTGCCATGGCGAATGTGGGTCACAGAAATATACATCTATGCCTAAATCTTCTTCGAGGATTTTATGTTCTGACATCTCACGTCCACGGTCATAGGTCAACGTTTTACGTAGTTCTGCAGGTAAATATTTCAGAGCTTCAGTTAAAGCCTTGCGCACTGATTCTGCCTTTGCATCAGGTAATGTTGCCAAGATACAGAGCCGTGTATTTCGTTCAATAAGTGTTGCTATCGAACTTTTATTGTCTTTACCTTTAATTAAATCGGCTTCCCAATGACCCGGTATTTTTCTTTCTTGAACTTCGGCTGGGCGCTCATGAATAGTTTTAATATCCTGTAATATAGAATCTTTTTTAGGTTCACCGTTAGCTTTTCGCTTTTTATTTTCATGACGCAGACAGGATAATAAGTCTTTTTTCAACTCACCCTTTGGTAATGCTCGTATAGTTGAATAAATCGTTGTATGGCTTACATTCATTGTTTGATCCAAATCAGGAAATGTCTTTAAACGCTTTGCTATTTGCTGAGGAGACCATAAACAACGGATCGCTTCAACAATAAATTTCCAGAGGATTGAATCGATTTTGAGTTTTCTGTGACCGCGTCTACGTCTAGCGAAGGTGTTATCAGAAGCATATTGAGCTTGATAAACGTCATTGATGCTATTTCTTTTAAGCTCACGATAGATCGTACTAGGATGTCTTTTAATGAGTTCAGCAAATTTTCTGGCTGAAAAGCCTTCTTTTCTTGACTCAAGCATTAATGCAGTACGATCTTCAAAGTTAAGATGATGGTATGACAATTTTATATACTCCATAAACCCTTTAAATTAATTAGGTGGTTTATGTCGCACTTCAAGTTTTACTCTGCCGGGTATTATAATGAAAGAAGACTTAGGTTTTCAAATACATAAATATGAAGCTTCTGACAAAAATATATGGAATGAGTTTTTATTAAAATGTAAAAATTATCATTTTATGTTTAATCGCGATTTTATGGAATATCATGCTGATCGATTTGAGGATTTCTCACTAATATTTAAAAATGAAAAAGGGAAAATTGTAGCTTTATTGCCTGGAAATATTGAAGATAATATTTTTTATAGTCATCAAGGCTTAACTTTTGGAGGTTTTTTAATTAATAGAGATGTTCATGCATCTGACATGCTAGAATTATTTACTTTATTAAAAATTTATTTAAAACAAAAAAATATTGATAAGATTATATATAAATGTATTCCTGTTATTTATCATAATTATCCTGCTCAAGAAGACTTGTATGCTTTATTTCGTAATGATGCCAAGCTTTATCGACGAGATATTAGTGTTTCTATTGATCTAAATGAAGAATATTCATACTCAGAAAGTAAAAGAAGATCAGTCAATAAGCTCAAAAAAAATGGGGTTAGCTGTGAGGAAGTAGATCAACCTAGTATGGTTTGGGGAGTAATCCGGGAAGTACTGCGTCAGCATCATAACCAACAACCTGTACATAATGAAGATGAAATAGATTTATTAAAAAGCCGTTTCCCTAATGATATAAGAGCATATAAATGTTGTCTTGATGGCAATATTGTGGCAGCAGCTGTGACTTTTGAAACTGAAAGAGTAGTTCATACTCAATATTTGGCTAGCAATGATAAAGGTAGGGAAAACAAAGTATTAGATTATGTCATTGATTATTTAATAGATAAAAGTAAGAAAAATGCCAAAATATTTGATTTCGGTACTTCCAATGAGAATGAAGGGCAATACTTAAATATAGGATTGATTGATCAAAAAGAAAGGTTTGGTGCACGTGGTATTGTGCATGATTATTATAGTATAGATTTATAATCACCTAATTTGAACTAGAATTACTCCACCTCATTATTAGCCAGAGGTGGATTTCTAATTTTCTTAAATTTTAATAATTAAAAATAATAATTGATTAGATATTATGTTTTTATAAAGTTTATATTCTTAAGGTTTTTTGCAATAGAATAAAAATAACGTTATCTGGGTTGTATAATTAATTAGAAATATATTAAATTATAAGTTTAAAATAGAATTTCATTGTGATATAAGGCTCATCATTTATAAATAAATTACATTTTGTCACATTTTATTTAGTGTGAGATTTGCTATTTTTTACAAAAATTATTTATCTTAATAATGAAATATATTTCATTATTAACTGATCTATTGTAATTATAAATTATTTACTTTAGTTTGATATAAGTGTCTAATATTTATAGAAAAAAATATAAACACAAGTTTCTTGTTAGGTGAAATTTGATTAATTCTAGTTAAATATATATTTTAATAAAAATAATAATAATATTTCTAAAAAACTAAAATAGGAAATTGGCTAACAATAGTCTCTCTACTTTAATAAAAATACAATTGATATGATGCGTAGATAGACATAGTGAGGTGTTTATTAATGGATCTACAACAAGAAAAAAATAAGATCAAAAACTTTGTAAAAAGCTCTATTACAACACGTAAATCTTTATTTATTGAAAAAGATAATATTTTCTTAAAAAAAAACCTTATAGAAAAAGAAGGGTATAAGAACCAGATCATTCAATTTTCTCCACAGATAAATAAAGTGGCTAAGCTAGAGAAAAAAAATCTTGGTATTATCGAGGGAAGAAAGATCTAATTTTAAAAAATTCTTTAACATCTTACCCTTATCTATATTCTAGTGCTGACCTTTTTAGGAATGATATAAAAGTTGCTAAGCGATTAATCGATATTATTATTTCTCTTACTGCTATATTTATATTATTGCCAGTTTTTATCATCATTGCTTATAAAGTACGTAGAAATCTAGGCTCACCAATTTTCTTTTATCAAGAACGACCTGGTAAAAATGGAAAGCTCTTTAAAATGATTAAGTTCCGGTCAATGAGAAATGCATTTGACCAAGAAGGTAATCTCTTACCAGATAAATTTAGAATTACACCATTTGGTCAAAAACTACGTTCTACAAGCTTGGATGAAATGCCTCAACTTATAAATGTTTTAAAAGGTGATATGAGTATTGTTGGGCCTAGACCTCAAATGAAAGAATTTCTAGAACATTATACGGCTGAACAAATGCGAAGACATGAGGTAAAACCCGGTATGACAGGGCTTGCCCAAGTCAGTGGACGCAATAATTTATCTTGGGAAGAAAAATTCGACTTAGATGTTCAATATGTAGAGAAAAATAACATTTGGCTAGATTTTAAAATTATGTTTAAAACAGCTAAGGTGATGTTTAATCAAGAAGGAATTAATGCACCAGATCAAGAAGTTGGTGCTGCACGATTTTGTAGAAAGGAGGTCACCGAGAACCATTTACGTGCAAAAGAAGTAAAATAATTAAATAAATTTCATTATTACTAAAAAATATTTTTAGCTTCTTCTAATTAAGTTTTTTAGAAGACATCTTTTATTCCTATTAATTTTATCTTATTAGTTTAATAGGGGTTTTTAATTATTTTTAAATAAAATATATTAATCTTATTATTGGTTTTTTTATGTTATTTATATTAGATCTCTTTCATAAATCATTTTTTGCTCAGTTCCAAGTTGTAGATTCCAGCGATTAAATTGAATCTCAAACCAAGCCTTTTACCTCTATTTCGATAACGCTCAGCAAGGATTTTGAAGGTTTTCAGGCTGCCAAATACATGCTCTATTCCGATTCTTCTTTTATTGATTTCCTGATTATAGATTTTCAATTCAGGATCCAATTTACAGTGTCTTTTGGCTTTTAATGGTAACAGGCTATTCGGATACAACACATAAATCCCCTGATAGGCTTTATCTGCAAGGATAAAAGCCTCAAAAGGAATCTGGTTTAAATTGCGTTTGAACAACTCGAAATCATGCACTGCACCGCGACTGGTACATAAACTCAGAATTTGCTGAGTTTTGTAGTGAATCATGGCCTGTATTTTAAAGGTATGGGTCTTTTTCTTGCCGCTATAGCTTTTCTTCTGTTTTTTTAGGCCTTTGGATTGGAATTTCCGTGGCATCCACGATCACAATATTCCAGTCGATGCCTTCGCCCTCGGGTAAATCTTTGGGTAAATTAAACAGATTGGACCGAATCAGGCAGTCTTCAACATGACGGACAATTCTTGAGGCTGTGGGCTCTGAAACCCCGTAACTCGTCGCAACGTGAAATAAGGTTCGGTATTCTCGCCAATAGCTCAGACAGAGCAGAACCTGATCCTCCAAGCTTAGCTTGGGCAGTCTGCCTTTGGCAGAGACATGCTTCTGCAATTGCTCAACCATCAAATAGAAAGTTGACCATGAGATGCCTGTGTATCGCTTGAACTGAGGATCAGAAAGCTTGTTTGAATCGATGTATTTCATCCGCAGATTATGCACGAATGCTAAGAAATCCAGAGGGCAAATATTAACCAAAAAGAAGATCGTTTTTTGATTTATGAAAGAGATCTATTGAAAGGTCTAGTAAAATTTTATAATAATTATTTATTTAAGGTTTTTCATATTAAAAATAAGCAAGGAAGCTGATAAAGACTTATCTAATAAAAGTTATTCCTTTAAAATAAAATTTATTAATAATTTAATATATAAAAATATACTAATGATATTAATAATAAAAAAGATACCTAAATTTTAAATATTATTTTTAATTTTATCAGTCATTATAAGACTATAACTAATTTCATAGTAAGATAAATATAAAAAGCTTCAAACTAATTTGATTGCTCGACCTTAGTTTGAAGCTTTATGATAACAATAAAGTTATCTTTATTTTTTAGGATAAATTTGATTGCTATGAATTAAATTTACCTTAGTCTCCATCTTTTGAAGCCTTATAAGCATAAGCATAGTTATATCCGTACCCATAGCCATTACCTGGTCCTTTTTGTACATCATTCAGAATAACACCATTAACTTTTACATTAGCCTGTTCAAAACGAGTAACAGTAATCTCAAGCTCTTTAATTTGTGTTTTACCATGACGTGCAATTAATAGATTTACACCAGCATATTGCGCAATGATGATACCATCGGTTACGGCTAATATCGGCGGAGTATCAATTAATACGTAATCGAAATTAGTAGAAGCTTGTTCAAGAAAAACTTTGAACTTATCTGTACTGAGTAATTCAGATGGATTTACTGGACTTTTACCTCGAGTAACAAAGAACAAGTTATCAACCTGTGAGTTTTGAACTACATCTTCATAGCTATTTTGATGATTTAATAATTCAGATAAGCCTGGTTGCACTTCTTTATTAAAATATTTATTTAAATAACCACGACGCAAATCACCATCAATCACTAATACCCGGCTTCCGCCTTGAGCTAAAATAGTGGCTAAGTTAGTAGTAATGAACGATTTACCAATTTCAGGAGCTGGACCTGAAAGTGCAATAATATTATTTTTGGCATTGCTCAAAGCAAAATGGATTGCAGTACGCATACTGCGTAAGCTTTCAATTGCAATATCACTACTATCTTTAACCGCAAGAATAGGAATGCTCTTTTTCTTTTTCAGCAAATTGACGCGACTTTCTTGGAGAGGAGATCGAGGAACTGTTGCATATACAGGCAGATCCAGCTCTCTTTCAATTTGTGCTGAATCTTTGATTCCTGAACGCATCATATTGCGTAATAAAGCGAGTAATGTTCCTAAAAAACCGCCTAAGAAGATAGATAGAATTATAATTTGTAATTTCTTTGGTTTAATCGGTTCAATTGGTTCTACGGCAGTATCAACAATACGCACATTACCAATTTCACCTGCTTTAGCAATGCGAAGCTGTTGATACGTATTAAGCAATCCTGTATATAGCTGTTGTTTAACTTCAACCTCGCGATAGAGTTGTAAGTAACGACGCTGTAAATCAGGGAGCTGCTTTAAAGTATTACTCAATGCTGCAATTTTACTGTTAATTGCACCGAGTTGAGCATTCATTTGTTCCATTACTGGATGTTCTTCAGTATAACGTGCAGAAGCTTCAGCAACTTTAAGTTCAAGTTCAGCTTTTTGTGTTTCTAGAGCGATACTTTGGGTCAAATACAGTTCTGATTCTTTAGTTAAGTCCACAGTATTATATTGTTGGCGGAACTGGTTAAATTCACGTTCTACCTGATCTAGCTGTTGGCTCAACTCAGGGAGTTGTTCATCTAGAAACTTCAGCGTTTGAGCCGATTCAGCTGAACGTCGTTCAATATTTTGCTGACTATAGGCTGCTAAGATTGCATTCAATACTTGGGTAATGTGCTGTTTATCATAGCCTTGATAATTTAATCCTAGAACACCGGTCATTTTACCTTTTTCAGCAACGGAATAATTATTAAGTACACGTTGCACTGCCGCAGGCAAAGTCAGCTTTTGAATATTATAAGTAGAATCTAAGAGATCTTTACTATAAATGGCGACTTTCCAAAGACCATATCTTGATTGAACTTGACTGGTTTGGTTTAAAGGAGCAGTAAATATAATTTCATTTGTTGCAGCATCAGTCAGATTATATTTATTATGATCGAAACTTAATAACAAATTTTTATTTTTATAATAGTTTGGAATATCAAACTGCCTTACGTCGAAACTAAGTTCATTATCCTTAAAGAGCACTGATTTTGTCGTATATTGGATATCATAATTATGATTTTTTAATAATCGATTCCAGATCGAATCTTCAGTACCAGAAATTACAAGATCCAAGTTTAACAGGTTAATTACTGAGCCAAGGACAAGACGTGATTTTAAAATCTCGATTTCAGCTTGAGCAGGAGATTTCTGCTCAATCATATTAGATAGATCACCTAATAGAGCTGATGATGCACCTTTACTATCTTCTACTTGTACCAGAGCATCTACATTGTAGGTATCTGGAGTAATCCGTAAATATAATAAAGCCGCAATTAAACTTAATAATATGCAGATCGTGATCAGTTTCCATTGAGCAATTAAGGAAAAAAGTAATTCCTTCAGATCAATAGTATCTTCGGTATTGGCAGTTTGGCTCATAATTTAAATATCAAAAAGTGAAAATATTAAAAAACTTAAATATATTTTTTCCAGTCAGTAATGCAGTCTTGAATCAATCTACAAGTTTCATCAAAGACTGTTTGATCATGCTGATAAGGATCGGCAATATTTTTACTTTGCCAATGTCCAAGTCTAAAGGTTTTACCTTTAGCAAAAGGCCAAGTTTGTTCTATATGTTTTTGCTGATTCTGGCTCATAACTAATATCAGGTCGGCTTTTTTAATGAGTTCTGCATTCAGTTTTTTTGCAACATGAGGACTCATATCAATTCCAAAGCGTTGCATACATAGACTCGCTTTTTCATCAGCTGCATGGCCAATTAAACCAGAAATACCTGCAGATTCAATATTTAAATGAGGATATTCCTGTTTTAAAAAATATTCTGCCATTGGGCTACGACAAATATTACCAATACAGACCACTAAAATATTGTTAATTTTCATTAGTTCCCCAAACGATCTAAATTATACAATGCATTTGAGAAAGGAATAACCTGGTTAACTACACGTTGCCAGCGTGCAAGACCTGAAGCATCTACATAAACAATATCATTGCTACGCATTTTAAACTGATTTGCTAGGCCAAAGTCCCCAATATTACTGAGATCCATATGATATATTTCTGTTATTGGAGAATTTACATTACTTCGTACTACATAAATTTTACTGCGACTCGCAGAAAGTGGATTTAATCCCAAGCTTTCCCCAATTACATCGCTAAGGCTCATGCCTTGGTCACGTATAGGTAGAGACTGGTTTTTACCTGACTCACCCATAACGTAAATTTTTTGATTCTCACGATTATTGATATATAAGGTGTCATTAGGCTGTATTAATAAATTATGTAGAGAGAATCCGGCCTTTTCTAATTCTATTGTATTTAAACTATAGGAACGTCCCTGACGGACCAATGTAATTGAAGTATTATCGCCTTGTGCAGGATTAATACCACCTGCCATTCCTAATGCGGTATAAACACTAACAGGTTGATCATTGAGATAAAACTGGCCGCCTTTTACAACATTGCCCTGAACCGAATATCTTTTACCTTGATATGATAATACCCGGACGATGACATCTGGAGTCTTTAAGTAACGTGATAATTGGGTACGTAATTCACGATTGACCTGAGCTACTGATTTTCCTGAAGCTTGATAGCGTCCAATAATTGGAAAATGAATATAGCCATCTGAATCGATCTGGAAGCCATTCGCTTGCGCAGACTGATCACTCGTAACATTACTTGCAGAGCTAAGTTCTGGGTAAGCCCATAAATAAATAGATAAAATATCACCCGGACTCAACTGATAGCTGCGGTGTGATGTACTAAAAAGATGAGCATATTCTTGTTGAATATTATGTACAGCGGGCTGAGCAGCCATAATTGATTCTTGATCTAGTTTAATGACATTTACTGTAGTACCGAGATCAGTTTGATAGACGCCCTCACTTGGTAAGTCATTTGTTTGTAGACCAGAGGTGATTGCACACCCTGTAGTGGTAATACCACATGCCAATAAAACAGCTAATTGAAAGTGTCGCACAGGCTTTCCTAAATATTAATTTTTAGATTCATTCAAATTGAAGCTATTCTACCGAAGTTACTGGTTATATACATCACAAATTGTAACTTATTACCATCTTTTAAAAGAAAAATTAAGCTTATAAGAGACGATACTTATAATAAATAAAATACTAAATTTTCACAAAAAATATACATTATTTTATATTTTGAGTTATTTGAGCACAAATCATAATAGAAGTTTTATTGTTTTCTGATACTATTCGTGCCGGAAGACTTTAATCTTTATAAGCACAGTATAAATAAGGCGTTGACATGCTATCTATTGCAGATTTAAAAATTGCGGTGATTGGTTTAGGTTATGTAGGTTTGCCACTTGCAGTAGAATTTGGGAAAAACTTACCAGTTGTAGGGTTTGATATTCACGAGAAGCGTATTGATGAATTAAAAGGTGGTCAAGATCATACTTTAGAAGTATCACCAGAAGAATTAAATCAAGCTAAGAAGCTAAGTTTCTCTTCTACGTTAGAAGATTTAAAAAAATGTAATTTTTTTATTGTTACTGTTCCTACTCCGGTAGATGAAGTAAATAGACCTGATTTAACTCCTTTAAAGAAAGCCAGTGAAACACTCGGTAAGGTGCTTAAGAAGGGGGATATAGTGGTATATGAATCCACTGTATATCCTGGTGCAACCGAGGAAATTTGTATTCCAGTATTAGAAAAAGTATCTGGTTTAACTTTTAATCAGGACTTTTTTGCTGGTTATAGTCCTGAGCGTATCAATCCAGGCGATAAAGTAAATACTTTAACTAAAATCAAAAAAATTACTTCGGGTTCTACACCGGAAATTGCTGAACTTGTTGATCAGGTTTATAGCAGTATCATTACTGCAGGTACACACAAAGCTTCTAGTATCAAAGTAGCAGAGGCGGCAAAAGTAATTGAAAATACCCAGCGTGATTTAAATATTGCTTTGGTTAATGAGTTATCTGTAATTTTTGATCGTCTTGGGATTGATACCCTAGATGTTTTAGAAGCTGCAGGAAGTAAGTGGAACTTTTTACCATTCCGTCCTGGCTTAGTTGGAGGACATTGTATTGGGGTTGATCCTTATTATTTAACTCATAAGGCAGAAGAAGTAGGATATCACCCTCAAGTCATTTTGGCTGGTCGTCGTATCAATGACAATATGGCTCGTTATGTAGCTCGAAATACTATTAAACACATGTTAAAGAATAGTATTGATGTGCCACGTGCAAAAATTGGTGTTCTGGGGATTACTTTTAAAGAAAATTGTCCAGATATTCGTAACAGTAAAGTTGAAGATCTGATTAAAGAATTTCAAGCTTGGGGAGCACAAGTTGTAGTGTGTGATCCGTGGGCCGATGCTGAAGAAGTACGACAGGAGTATGGAGTAGAGTTATCTACAATTGATGCAGATCATCCAGTAGATAGCTTGGTTGTTGCCGTAGGACATAATGAGTTCCGCACCCTGACACCAGAACAATTACGTACTTATGTAAATGCTTCTAAACCTGTTATAGCTGATGTAAAAAGCTTGTTTAATCGAGAAGCATTATCTGCGCAAGGCTTTACAGTATTCCGTCTCTAAAATTTATTGATATAAGTGAAAAACATGAAAAAATTTGCTCTTATTGGTGCTGCCGGCTATATCGCTCCTCGTCATTTAAAAGCGATTAAAGAAACAGGAAATACATTAGCTGTTGCTATGGATGTAAATGATTCTGTAGGGATTATGGATAGCCACTTCCCAGATGCAGAATTCTTTACTGAGTTTGAAGAATTTGAAGCTTATGTAGAAGATCAAAAGTTGAAAGGTGAAAAGCTGGATTATGTCGCCATTTGCTCACCAAACTATCTACATGCGCCCCATATGAAGTACGCATTGAAAAATGGTATTGATGTCATTTGTGAGAAACCTCTGGTTCTGAGTTCAGAGGATTTAAATTTATTGTCGGAATATGAAAAACAATATGGTGCAAAAGTAAATTCGATTCTGCAGCTGCGTTTACATCCATCTATTATTGCATTACGTGACAAAGTTCAGGCAGCACCTGCGGATAAGGTTTTTGATGTAGATCTGACCTATTTAACTTCGCGTGGTAAGTGGTATTTAAAATCATGGAAAGGCGTAGATAAAAAATCGGGTGGTGTGGCAACTAATATTGGTGTGCACTTCTACGATATGTTGCATTTTATTTTTGGTAAAATCGTAAAAAATGAAGTGCATTATCGTGATGAAAAAACAGCTTCAGGATATCTAGAGTATGAACGTGCCCGCGTACGCTGGTTCTTGTCTATAGATGCGAACAATTTGCCATCAAATGCTGTGAAAGGCGAGAAACTCACTTATCGCAGTATTACTATTGAAAATGAAGAGCTTGAATTCTCAGGTGGCTTTACCGACCTGCATACTCAAAGTTACCAACGTATTCTCGAAGGAAAAGGTTACGGGGTAGAAGAAAACCGCGCTGCGATAGAAACAGTTGAAGTAATTCGTGTTGCACCTGTAGTTGAAAATCCAGAGAATCCGCATCCCCTATTGTCTAAAGTAAAATAAAAAGAGAGAGCACGATGAGTTTTTATCAACATGAAAGTGCAATTGTGGATGAGGGGGCTCAAATTGGTGAGAACTCTCGTGTCTGGCATTTCGTCCATGTCTGTGGGGGGGCTAGAATTGGGCAGGGTGTATCTTTAGGCCAAAATGTTTTTGTAGGTAACAAAGTCGTTATTGGCGATCATTGTAAAGTACAAAATAATGTTTCCGTCTATGACAATGTCACCCTTGAAGAGGGTGTCTTTTGTGGGCCAAGCATGGTCTTTACCAATGTCTATAATCCACGCTCTTTAATCGAGCGCAAAGATGAATACCGGAATACCTTAGTAAAAAAAGGTGCAACTTTAGGTGCTAACTGCACCATTGTCTGTGGTGTCACTATTGGTGAATATTCATTTGTAGGTGCAGGTGCAGTGGTGAATAAAGACGTGCCTGCCTATGCGCTTATGGTGGGTGTTCCTGCAAAACAAATTGGCTGGATGAGTGAATTTGGCGAACAGTTGGATTTACCTCTGGAAGGAAAAGCACAAGTCGCGTGTGAACACACGGGTGCAATTTATCGTTTAAACGGTAAGGTTGTAACGAAAGAGCAGGTGGCAGCATGATTGAATTTATTGACTTAAAAGCACAGCAGTCACGTATCAAGGCTGAAATTGATGCAGGTATTCAGCGTGTATTATCACATGGCCAGTATATTTTGGGGCCGGAAGTTGCGGAACTAGAAGAAAAACTGGCAGCGTATGTGGGTGCAAAATACTGTATTACTTGTGCCAATGGTACCGATGCTTTGCAAATTGCCCAAATGGCGTTTGGTATTGGCTCAGGTGATGAGGTGATTACTCCAGGATTTACCTATATTGCGACTGCTGAAACAGTGGCTGTATTGGGTGCAACACCTGTATATGTGGATGTTAATCCTAAAACATATAATCTAGATGTTGAAAAACTCGAAGCTGCTATTACACCACGCACTAAAGCCATTATTCCTGTCAGCTTATATGGTCAGTGTGCTGACTTTGATGCTATTAACGCTATTGCAGCTAAATATAATCTTCCTGTGATCGAGGATGCTGCACAAAGTTTTGGTGCAACATACAAAGGTCGAAAAAGTTGTAACCTGAGTACTGTGGCTTGTACCAGTTTTTTCCCAAGCAAGCCTTTAGGCTGTTATGGTGATGGAGGGGCAATTTTTACAAATGATGAAGAGCTGGCAAAAGTGATTCGTCAGATTGCACGCCATGGGCAGGATCGTCGTTATCATCATATTCGTGTTGGAGTAAACAGCCGTTTAGATACCTTGCAAGCAGCCATTTTATTGCCAAAACTAGAAATTTTGGATGATGAAATGCAGGCACGCCAGCGTGTAGCGGATACTTATACGAAGTTATTCAATGAAGCAGGTATTTTGACCACACCGTTTATTGAAGAGCATAACCAAAGCGCTTGGGCGCAATATACCATTCAAGTTGAAAACCGTGATGAAGTACAAGCAAAGTTAAAAGAGCAGGGTATACCAACAGCAGTACATTATCCAATTCCTTTGAATAAGCAACCTGCAGTGGCTGATGCAAGTGTGAGTCTACCTGTCGGTGATGAAATTGCGGAAAGAGTTATGAGCTTGCCAATGCATCCCTACTTGACGGTCGAAGCTCAAGAGAAAATTGTTCAAGCTTTAGGTTAATGTAAAAGTGAAAAGCCTTCTTGTAAAAATTAATAATAAGCTGAATGCTCAAGGAGGCTTTTTTAAAGCTGTCTCTGTTCTTGTAGGTGGCACAGCCTTTGCGCAAGTTATTGGACTAATTTGTCTACCTATCCTTACACGATTATATAGTCCAGAAGATTATTCAGTTTTAGGTGTTTATATTGCAATTGTATCAATTTTATCAGTTATTGCTTGTCTAAGACTTGAAATTGCTATTCCTATACCAGATAGCGATAGAGAGGCTAAAGATTTATTGCTTCTAGCATTTATTATTAATATTGTTTTTATTGTTTTTTTATACATTCTCTTGGCTTTACTTCATCCTTTTTTAGAAGGATTTCATGTTATTCAACAACTATCTTTCTGGATATGGTTTATCCCGATAGGTGTCTTATTGTCAGGAATATATTCTACGCTACAGTACTGGTCTACACGCAAAAAACGTTTCAGAGAAATTGCGAAAACTCGTATGACTCAAGCTATTTCTGGAAATGGAGCCAGTCTTGTAGTCGGCGCTACATCAGGAAGTTTTGGTGGACTGATTCTAGGGCAATTGTTTAGTTTTGGAGGAGGTTTACTAAAACTAAGCATTAGTGCTTATAAAGACTTAAAAGAAGTCAAAGAAAATTCAAATTTAAAACTAACTTTGTATAAATATAAAGACTTTCCTAAATATTCAACTTTTGAAGCGCTAGCAAATACGAGTGCAATTCAATTACCATTAATTATTATTGCATATTTTTTATTAGGGCCAGAAGTCGGTTTTTTAATGTTGGCGATGAAAGTACTAGGGATTCCAATGGGACTTATAGGGTCAGCAATGTCTCAAGTTTATCTTTCACATGCTCCTAAGTATCATCAAGATTGTAAGTTATATGAGTATACATTAGATGTTATAAAAAAAATCTTAAAAATTACTTTTATACCCTTTTTTATATTAGCCTTAATTAGTCCATATATATTTGGAATAGTTCTAGGGGAGCAATGGAGTGAAGTTGGATATTATATTTTAGCGATGATTCCTTGGTATTTTATGCAAATTTTATCTTCTCCTGTATCTATGTCTCTGCATGCAATAGGGGAGCAAAAAAAAGCGCTTTATTTACAGATTCTAGGCTTTGTAATGAGAGTGTTAATATTAATTTTGATTGCTATGTATCAAACTAATTGGATAATATTTTATTATGTTTTATCTGGTTTTATGTTTTATGCAATTTACTTAATAGTGATTTTAAAAGCATTGAAGGCTTATGAGAGAAAATAAAATGGATTTTAATAAGTTTAATATTAATCTATTGGCCTTTTTTGCTTTTTTATTAATATTCCCACTTGATTATATAGCATATACTGCAAGCAGTGTTGCGTCATTTGGCTTTCCGATAGGTTTTTTAGGTACTTTATTATCTTTCACTTTAATAGGAGTATTTTTCTTAAACAAAAAAATAAAAATTTCAGATATATATATGTTTGGGCTGTTGAGTGGGTTTCTTTTCTTTATCTTGTTGTCGCAAAACTCTCTTGCCGTAGATTATTTATTTTGGCTTAAAACAGTTGGAATTTTCTTTACTGGAATGATTTTATTTGATTATTTTAAACAAAGGAATGATGTTTCGATTAAGTATATAATTGCATTTTTATTTGTTATAATGAGCTTGCTTGTCTTGCAGTATTCATCTGATGGGAATTATTTAAGGCTTTCAGATGCGTTTGTGATAACTTCATTATTTTTAATTTCTTACCAAAAGCGTTTCTTTTTAACTTTAATAACCATAAGCATTTCCTGTTATGCTTTATATCTAATAGGGTCGCGTGCAGGATTAATGATTTATTCTTTAATTGCTATTATTTTAATTTATATAAAATTTGGCTTGATGCGTTTTTCAATTTTCATACCTCCAGTGATTTATATATTAGTGATGTTTATTATTGAGCTGAACTCAACAATCGTTAGATATGGGGATAATAGATTTCTTAGGTTGATTTTTGACTCAGAAGAGGATACTTCATTAAATGTCCGAAAAGAACTAAATGAATTTGGATATAATACTTTTTTAAAAAATCCCATAGTGGGAGATTTTGGATTATATCGTAAAGTTTATGGGGAGGGTGCATATGCTCATAACTATTTATCCTTTTTATCAGATTTTGGAGTATGGGGAGTTGTTTTTTTACTTGTATTAATTTGGCTCTATATTAAGTTTTGTATTTTAAATTTTAGAGATAGAACCGACTACAATATCTTTATTTTTTCTACAAGTGCTTTTGGTATTATAGGTGTGGCATTAGCTAAGAGTTATTATTGGTTAATTCCTTTTTTTGCTCTTGGATTGTTATATCGTGCAATTTCTACAAAAAAGGTGAAATAATGTCCAAGTCGCTTAGTTTAACTCTATGTATAGCAAGTATTGTGTTTATAACTTTATCCTCACAGGTAATGGCTTTTGATGTGTATCAATTTATTAATTGGCGGTTTTATAAAAATGATAAGGGTGAAGTTATTCGTACAAAAGATACTGAGGAGTTTCAACAATATTTAGCTACTTTAAAAATTAAAAAAATGAATGTAATTTATCCTCAAAAAATATTAACTAATAATAAGGCTGATCCAAAAAAAATAAAAATAATAGCTGAGGATTCAAGAAAGAACCCAAATATACCGATTTGCTTTGATATTGAAATTGGTGAAGCTAGTAAACCAGAAACAAACTTACCTGTAATATTAGATGCTTTAAAGTTATATAAGAAATATGGTGGAGTTGCACCTATTGGTGTCTACGGTGTATTACCACAAAAAAGCCCAAATAAAATATTAAATAAAAGTGGTAAATTTCAAATTTCTAGCTTAAATAATCAATATGAAGAGATTGCCCAAAATGTGGATTTCTTAGCTCCTACATTATACTTTTATGATTTAAAAGATATAAATATTTGGAATGATAAGGCTAAATTTAATATGTCGGAAGCAAAACGTTATTCGAAAAAATACAATATAAAAATTATACCTTTTGTTTCATTGAGTACATGGGAAAATGTTAATGGTAGATTTAAAATAACTCCTCTGACTGAACATGAAATGTCTATTGTAATACAGAATCTAAAACTATTAGGTGCTAATGGAGTTGTGATATGGGAAAGTGGTGCTGCTGTTCAAGATGATAATAGAAAATCTGCAATATTTGATATTAATCATTCTTCTTATAAAGCAATTGTTAATATAGCTAATAGACAGTAAATCTATTTTTTTTGAGTGGTTATATATGAAAGATCTTAATATTATTTTTCATTGTCCTTTCCCATTAGCTTTTCAAGCTAAATCTGCAAGTGGAATTAGGCCAATTAAACTTTTAAAAGCTTTTCAAGAATTAGGTTGTAATATTGACCTAGTGGTTGGATATTCTGATGAGCGTCGTGAAGCAATAAATATTATTAAGCGTAAGATTAAAAAAGGTTATAAATATAATTTTGTTTATTCTGAGTCATCAACAATGCCTACAGCTTTAACTGATACGCATCATTTGCCAATTCATCCTTTTATGGATTTTAATTTCTTCCGTTTTTTGAAAAAAAATAATGTAAAAATTGGTTTATTTTATAGAGATATTCATTGGAAATTTGATCACTATGGTTTGGGTTTACCTTGGTACAAGAAGCAACTTGCTTTATTTTTTTATTATTTTGATTTGAAAGCATATAATAAATATATTGATGTATTATATTTGCCATCATTGGAAATGGGTAAATATATTGATTTTATTGATTCAAATAAATTTAAAGCTTTACCTCCAGCGCATGATATATATTTTTCTGAGAAACCAGGAATTTTAACTGAAAGTATAAATTTGCTATACGTGGGTGGAGTTGGTGAAGGTTATAAACTTCATAAATTATTTGAAGCATTAAAATTATTGCCAGAGATTCAGTTAACAGTTTGTACAAGAGAATTGGACTGGAGTAATGCAAAATTTAGTTACGACAGTATCCCTAATAATATTAGAGTAGTTCATGAAAGTGCTGAAGGGTTAGATAAATTATATAAAAATGCTGATATTGGAGTTTTATTTGTCGAACCTAAGAGCTATTGGGAATTTGCTGTTCCTTTTAAACTGTATGAATATATTGGAAGAAATAAACCTATAATTTGTTGTAGAGATACATTGGTCGGTAATATTGTGAGCTCTAATAACATTGGGTGGTCAATTGATTATACGGTTGAGTCATTGGTTGAATTACTTACTGGCTTAGAGTCTATGGATGTTATTAGTAAAACAAAAAAAATATTGGAATTTAGTAAGACAGAAACATGGAAGAGTCGAGCTAGTACAGTAATACATGATCTATTTGATTGTTAATAAATTTTTGTAAGGAATTATTGTGAAAAGTATACTTGTTTTAGCTCAGTCTTATCCTAGTCCTGAAAATATTTATAATTTAGCTTTTGTACATAGCCGAAATTTAGAATATCAAAAGAAAAATGTAAAAGTAGTTGTTTTAAATTTTAGTGCAAAGACTAATTATGTGTATGAGGGTATTAATGTTGTTTCTCCCGATAGTGTATTGGAATTATCACAATATGACTCGGTTGTCTCACATGCACCCAACATAAGAAACCATATTTTATTTTTATTTAAAAATTTAACTAAAATAAGAAAAATAGTATTTGTATTCCATGGTCATGAGGTTTTAGAGGTATTGAAATACTATCCAAAACCTTATAAATGGGAAAAGTCTACTGAAAATTCTTTTTTAAGATGGCTCTATGATAAAATTAAATTAAAAATACTTAATAAGATCCTTAATTCTGATAAAGTCTCAATTATATATGTTAGTGAGTGGATGAGGTCAGAGGCAAATAAATGTTTGAAAGCTAGTTATTCTTCTAAAGAAATTATTGTTCATAATCCAATAAATTACTCTTTTTATGAAAGAAAGTATAAGTATAAAGAAACAGAAAACTATTCGGATTTTATTACTATAAGACCGTTAAATGGTTCAAAATATGCTGTAGATTTAGTGGTAGCCTTAGCTAAGGCAAATCCTAGTTTATCTTTTGATATATATGGAAGAGGCGACTATTTTTTACATAATGATTTGCCTAAAAACGTACGGCATATTGATAAATTTATACCGCAAAATAGTATCCCTGATCTATTGGATAACTATAAGGCTGTTGTCATGCCTACTCGCCTTGATGCGCAAGGAGTAATGATGTGTGAAATGGCTAGTTATGGAATTCCAACTATTGTATCTGATTTACCAGTTTGTCATGAAATGTTAGATGATTTTTCGAATGTTTATTTTATTAAAAATGATGATTTCTTAAATAAAAAAATCAATACGTTAGAGCTAGTTCCCTTAGATGGATTTGATCAGGTTGAGAGATTTAATCCAGAAAAACTTGCTTTAAAAGAACTTAGTTTTATTTTATCGTAATTGAGTGGTAAGTATGAAAGTATTATTAGTATTTGGAACTCGGCCTGAAGCGATAAAAATGGCGCCTTTGGCTTTAAAACTGCAACAATTTGATCAAATTTTTGAAACTAAAGTCTGCGTAACGGGACAGCATCGACAGATGTTAGACCAAGTTTTGGAGCTTTTTGATTTAAGGCCTGATTTTGATCTAAATTTAATGAAGCCAAGGCAAACATTGTCAGATATTACCTCTGGTGTACTCAAAGGTCTTGAAAAAGTATTTGAACAATGGATGCCTGATCTAATTTTGGTTCATGGTGATACTGCAACCACATTTGCAGCTTCATTGGCTGCATATTATCATAAAATAAAAGTAGGTCATGTTGAAGCTGGGCTTCGGACGGGAGATTTATACTCACCTTGGCCAGAAGAAGCGAATCGACAATTAACAGGTGTGCTAGCAAGCTATCATTTTGCTCCCACACAATTATCATATAATAACCTGATTAAAGAAAATGTTGATCCATCACATATTGTAGTGACAGGTAATACAGTAATTGATGCCTTGCTACAAGTGAAGCAAAAAGTTGAATATGACCAGACCCTTACTAATCAATTTCAAAAAGAATTTTCATTTCTCGATACGGATAAAAGATTGATATTGGTAACAGGACACCGTCGTGAGAATTTTGGCCAAGGTTTTTTAAACATTTGTAAGGCGTTAGGTAATTTAGCTAAAAAGTATCCTGATATTCAAATTGTTTATCCTGTTCATTTAAACCCTAATGTACAGCAGCCTGTAAATGAGCTTTTAACAGATATTCCGAATATTCATCTTATCGCACCACAAGATTATTTACCTTTTGTCTACTTAATGAACCTCAGTTATTTGATTCTTACTGATTCTGGAGGTATTCAAGAAGAAGCACCTTCTTTGGGTAAACCTGTTTTGGTGATGCGGGATACAACAGAACGTCCAGAAGCTGTTGAGGCGGGAACGGTGCGTTTAGTTGGAACAAAGACGAAGGATATAGAGCAATCTGTGTCAGAATTGCTTGATAATTCAGTTGTTTATGCGGAAATGACTGAAGCCCACAATCCTTATGGTAATGGCACAGCATGCGAGAAAATAATAGACTTTCTAAAAGACACGAGTTCTTTAAAAGATGTTATTCCTGGTTAATTTAAGGTGAGTTCGAAGATTCTAATAATTTAGATATTTTCTGATTCTTTTATCTAAAAGTGTTTAATATAGAAATGAGTGAAAAAAAAACATTTTGGTTTATTAACCAATATAGCTCAACCCCTGAAACAGCAATGGGGGGGCGACACTACTATTTGGCACAAGAGCTCGTTAAAAAAGGTCATCAAGTTTATGTGGTTGCTGGACGTTATAGCCATCTTTTAAGAAATCCAAAGCAGTTCTCTGAAAAATATTTAATTGAAGAAATTACGCCTAATTTTTCTTTTATATGGATAAATCTTCCTGAATATGCAGAAGCACATAGTAAACAGAGGGTACTAAACTGGTTTAAATTTGCTTGGGCATTAAGGGGCTTGAAGAACTCTAGCCTACAAAAGCCTGATATGATTTTGTATTCATCACCCTCACCAATTGGTAGTTTGGCTGCACAATATCTGGCGAAATCCTTTAAAGTGCCATTTATATTTGAGGTTCGTGATATATGGCCTTTAACTTTAATAGAGCTAGGTGGGCACTCCGCTAACCACCCTTTTATACGCCTGATGCAATGGATAGAAGACCGTTCTTATCAAAATGCAAAATTCGTTTTTTCTAACTTGTTCAATGCTGTTGAGCATATGCAGACTCGGGGCTTAGACAAGGCTAAATTTCATTGGATACCAAATGGAGTATCTTTTGCAGAAGTTTCAGCTAAAGAGGCTTTATCTGTAGATGTATTAAAGCAGCTCCCTCAAGATAAATTTATTGTGGGATATACCGGCACCATCGGTGTAGCAAATGCAATTGATGATTTAATCGAAGCAGCTCAATTAGTTTCTCATCATCCAGATATTCATTTTGTGCTTGTCGGTTCAGGTAAAGAAAAACAGGAAATGCAAAATAAGGTACAGGACTTAAAATTAACAAATATTAGTTTTATTGATCCTATTCCTAAAAAACAAATTCAATCGATGTTAGAACATTTCGATGTATGTTACATAGGCTGGCAAAAGAATCCACTGTACAGATTTGGAATTGCTCCCAATAAATTGCCTGAATATTTATATGCAGGAAAACCAATTATTCATGCTTTTTCTGGTAAAAGCGATGTAGTGCAGCAGGCTAATGCAGGTATTACCATTGAGGCGGAAGATCCTCAAGCGATTGCAGATGCAGTTATGCAATTATATAAGCTGCCAGATTTTGAAAGATCGGTACTCGGCAACAATGGCCATCAATATGTATTGCAACATTTAGAATATAAAATGATTGCCGAAAAATTAGAAATTATCATTTTTCCGGAAAATGCAGATTCATGAAAAGATTACTCGATATTATCATCGCTTCCATCGCCCTGATCCTGCTTTCACCACTTTATGCCTTTGTAGCCTATAAAGTGAAAAAAAATCTGGGTTCGCCTGTCTTATTTCGCCAGGTGCGTCCAGGTTTACATGGCAAGCCCTTTGAGATGATCAAGTTCCGGACCATGAAAGATGCTGTGGACGAGCAAGGTAACCCATTGCCGGACAGTGAACGTCTAACGCCTTTTGGTCAAATGCTACGTTCTACCAGTCTGGATGAAATGCCCGAACTGTGGAACGTGATTAAAGGCGATATGAGTATTGTCGGCCCACGCCCGCTGCTGATGGAATACCTACCGCTCTACAGCCCTGAACAGGCCAAACGCCATGATGTAAGACCGGGCATGACGGGTCACGCGCAGGTCAATGGTCGCAATGCCATTGGCTGGGAAGAAAAATTCAAGCTGGATACCTGGTACGTCGAAAATCAGTCAATTTGGCTGGACTTCAAAATCATGTTTAAAACGGTACATAAAGTTTTAGCAAAAGATGATATCAGTGCAGAGGGTGAAGCGACAATGACCAAATTTACCGGTACAAAAACGGACAATCTCCATGACTGAAATCTATGCCGTCTATGGCGCTTCAGGTTGTGGCCGAAGCTTGATGCCTGTGGCTCGCCAGCAATTACAGCGTCAGAATATAAATGCCGAAATCTATTTTATAGATGATAGTCTGATCGAAGAAATGACGGTTAATAGACATACAGCGTTAAATTATGCAGCATTTAAAAATCTAAAGGCTGATAGAAAGTCAGTTCTCATTGCGATTGCCAATAGTCAGATCCGTGAAAAAATAGCTAAAAAACTTGAACAAGATGCAATTGAGCTATGGGCGGTTCAGGCAGATAATGTCGTGCGCATGGATGCAATAGAAATTGCCCCCGGTGCTGCTTTAAGCCCGTTTGTGACCCTGACTTCCAATATCAAGATTGGTAAATGTTTTCATGCCAATTTATATAGTTATGTTGAGCATGATTGCATCATTGGCGATTACGTTACCTTTGCTCCCGGGGTGAAATGCAATGGCAATATCCATATCGAAGATCATGCCTATATTGGTACAGGTGCCGTGATTAAACAGGGTACACCTGACCAACCTTTAGTCATTGGCAAGGGTGCGGTAGTGGGTATGGGTGCTGTGGTCACCAAGAGCGTTCCACCGGGCGTAACGGTGATTGGTAATCCAGCAAGAATTCTAGAGAAAAAATAAGTTTTTAAATTTTAAAAATTCAGGAAACATCATGTTAAACATTGCATTTGAACCATGGCCAAGTTTTACTCAGGAAGAAGCGGATGCGGTTTCCCAGGTTTTGTTGTCGAATAAAGTCAACTACTGGACCGGGCAGGAATGCCGAGAGTTTGAAAAAGAATTTGCTCAGTTCGCAGAAACTAAATATGCAGTCGCATTGGCTAATGGGACAGTAGCACTTGATGTTGCATTAAAAGCCTTGGGCATTGGAGCAGGGGATGACGTGATTGTTACTTCACGTACTTTCTTAGCATCTGCAAGTTCCATCGTGACGGCTGGTGCAAACCCTATATTTGCAGATGTAGAGTTAGATTCGCAAAATATATCTGCACGTACGATTGAAGCCGTACTAACACCAAAAACTAAAGCCATCATTTGTGTGCATTTGGCGGGTTGGATGTGTGATATGGATCCAATCATGCAATTGGCAAAAGAAAAAGGTCTGTATGTGATTGAGGATTGTGCCCAAGCCCATGGTGCCAAGTACAAAGGGAAATCTGCAGGTTCAATCGGTCATATCGGTGCTTGGTCATTCTGTCAGGATAAAATTATGACCACGGGTGGTGAAGGAGGAATGGTCACTACCAATGATGAAAATTTATGGAAAAAAATGTGGTCTTATAAAGATCATGGTAAAAACTTTGACAGTATATATAACAAACAGCATCCACCGGGATTCCGCTGGTTACATGACTCTTTTGGTACGAACTGGCGCATGATGGAAATGCAGGCTGTGATTGGACGGATTCAACTGAAAAAGATGTCTGAATGGACAGCACAGCGTAATGTAAATATGGAAAAAATTTATGCTGCATTTGCAGATAGCCCATATTTTACAGTTCATCGTTCATCAGATGATTATGTGCATGCTGCCTATAAATGCTATGTACAAGTCAATACTGATGCTTTACCAGAAGGCTGGTCACGTGACCGAATCATGACTGAAATTAATGCTGAAGGTGTACCATGCTTTAGTGGGTCTTGTTCAGAAGTCTACTTGGAGCATGCTTTTGATGACACGCCATGGCGTCCAAAAGAGCGTCTGAAGAATGCTCAAAAACTGGGTGAAACCAGTCTGATGTTCCTCGTGCATCCAACGTTAACAGAAAATAATATTCAAACAACTAAAGATGTTATTCAGCAGGTGATTAGTCGCATATAATTCTCTAAGATTCAATCATGTAAAGTGTATCATTATAGGTACACTTTAAAAATTTATCCAAGTTTTTACCTCAATTCTCTCTAATATTTAATATGAGGTAAAAATTTATAAATAATTATTGAGAAGACACAGCAAGTGAAATCTATCATTCTACCTTTAGTTGAATCTCCACGTGCGGCTAAACAGACATTTCTCGTTATTTTGGACTTCTGCATATTTCCTGTCCTGATCTGGCTTTGCTATGCCATTCGTCAATTCGATCTGGGTGCAGAAGTCGTTCCCAATATTCCTTTTGGTACAGTTTGGGTCAGTGCCATTGCCGTATTGGCTTTATTTGTTTGTGGTGTTTATCGGTTTATTGTTCGTACTTTTAATGAATTTTTTATTGTTAAATTAGGGCTAGCCACTGTTCTGGCAGTCATTGGTTTGTATTTGCTTGCGTATGCAACACATGCGTTCATTCCTACTTCTATTCCTTTGATGTTTGGCTTCATGATGTTTGCCTGGGTCTGGTTTAGTCGAGGATTGATCCGCTTTATTGTTCGTTCTTACTTATATGCAGGAGTATCGAAAAAACGGATTGCGATTTACGGTGCAGGTTATGCGGGACAGCAGGTTGCAGCAACTTTAAATCGTTCAAATGAACATTTACCGGTCATGTTTATTGATGATAATCCTTCTCTAAATGGGCAAAATATTGGTGGGATCCAAGTTTATGCACCAGAAACCGCATTAAGATGTTTTACTAAACTACGTATTGATGAAATTCTGATTGCACTTCCTTCAGTAGGTCGTATCCGAAAAAGCGAAATTGTAAAATTCTTGGAACCTGCACATTTAAAAATTACAGAGATTCCAGGACTGACTAAACTGGTCAATGGTGAAATTCGGGTTTCTGATATTCGGGAAGTCGATATTATTGACCTTTTAGGACGTGATCCAGTTCCTCCTGTAGCAGAATTATTAGAAAAAAATATCAAAGATAAAGTCGTGATGGTTACAGGGGCAGGAGGTTCAATTGGCTCAGAGCTATGTCGTCAGATTATTAAAAATCAACCGATAAAACTTATTATTTATGAACTGACAGAGTTTGCTTTATATAGTATCGATAAAGAGTTACGTCTTAGTGCCAACTGTGAAATTATTCCAATTCTAGGTTCGGTAGTAGATGAAAGTAAACTGGAACGGGTCATTGAGCAATATGGCGTTCAAACCGTCTATCATGCTGCTGCTTATAAACATGTTCCACTAGTCGAATGTAATCCATTGGCCGGCTTAAAAAATAATGCTGTAGGGACTGCCTTTAGTGTCAATGCCGCAGTTAAAAAAGGTGTAGAAACCTTTGTGCTGATTTCGACTGATAAAGCAGTACGTCCGACCAATGTCATGGGTGCAACCAAACGTATGGCAGAGCTTTATTGTCAGGCTATGGCGGAAGCACAGAATCAAACCCAGATAAGTATTGTACGTTTCGGAAATGTCTTAGGTTCATCGGGTTCAGTTGTGCCATTATTTAAGCAGCAGATTGCTAAAGGTGGACCTATCACCGTCACTGATCCTGAAGTCACACGTTTCTTTATGACGATTCCTGAAGCTTCGCAGTTGGTGATTCAGGCAGGTGCTTTAGGCACAGGTGGCGATGTATTCCTACTCGATATGGGTGAACCGGTAAGAATCCAAGATCTTGCTCGTCAGATGATTTCATTGAGTGGTTTAAAGGTGAAAGACAGTCAAAATCCCGATGGTGACATTGAAATTCAATATACAGGACTGCGTCCAGGTGAAAAATTGTATGAAGAGCTGTTAATTGACCAGGAAAATACAGAGATTACTTCACATAAGCGAATTTTAAGATCAGTAGAAAAGCATTATCCTTTAGCTGAAATTCTGGAAGTATTTAATCGTATGCATGTGCTGACAGCGACTCAGAGTGATGTGGACTGGGCGTTAATGCAGCTTGAACATTATGTCGATGGTTATCAGCGTGGTCAGGAAATTAAAGTAAATTAAATTTGGAAATAATTAGGTTGAATAACATGATTAAAAAGGCAATTCTCCCTGTCGCAGGACTTGGCACACGTTTTTTACCAGCCAGCAAATCCATTCCCAAAGAAATGGTGACGGTAGTTGACCGCCCAGCAATTGAATATGTGGTAAAAGAGGCGATTGCAGCTGGAATTGAACAAATTATTCTGGTGACGCATTCTTCCAAAGCATCGATTGAAAATTACTTTGACCGTAACTTTGAACTTGAAACTACACTTGAGCAAAAAAATAAAACCGATTTGCTTAAAGAAGTTACTGAAATTTTACCCCCTCATGTTAGTGTGATTAGCGTACGTCAGCCACAGCCTTTAGGCCTTGGTCATGCGGTACTTTGTGCTAAGGCTGTCATTGGTGATGATGACTTTGCTGTCCTGTTACCGGATGTTCTGGTTAAGGATCAAGATACACAAAATGACCTGTCTCGTATGATTCAACGTTATGAACAGTCTCGTGCATCACAAATCATGGTTGAAGCAGTTCCTGATCATCTGGTTGATCAATATGGGATTGTGGATGTTTCAGCTTCGCCTGCAGAAGGTGAAAGTGCGGTGATGGAAGGTATTGTGGAAAAGCCAGCGATTGGTACGGCACCGTCAAATTTATCAGTAGTAGGCCGTTATATCCTTCCGGCAAAGATTATGCAACTACTGGAGCAGACACCGAAAGGTGCAGGCAATGAAATCCAGTTGACTGATGCGATTGCGCTATTGCAGCAAACAGAGATTGTCGAAGCTTATCGGATGAAGGGTCAGACCTTTGATTGTGGTAGCAAGCTCGGCTATCTTAAGGCTGTATTACATTATGGCATAGATCATCCTAAACTCGGTGCAGAGTTTAAAGCATTGATTCAGGAACTCGCCTTATAATAAAAAAGGGATATTATGAAAGTCGCAGTATTAGGAAAAACCTTATTTTCAGGGGTTATTTCAGCCCTGTTAGCTGAATGTGGCCATCAGGTCGTATGGTGTAATAGTTTTAATACTGATGAGCCTGCACGGACATATTTCCAAGATGAATCTTTACAGGTATTGTTACAAAAACAGCAGGAATTAGGATTCTTAAACTGTTGTGATTTTCAGCATCTAACCTTTAATCAGGATGTCTTTTTCTTCAGTTTTAATGCAACCGAAGAGCAGCTGGCATTTCAGATGTTAAATACCATTCATCATGCCTGCTTTGCGCACCCTAAACTGATGATTAATGCATCCACCTTTGGTTTGCATGGTACAGCGCGATTCCAGCAGCTTTTGCCGAATGATGACTGGGTCTATCTTCCAGATATTATCCAGGAAGGAAATGCTATTCGCAGTTTCGTTCAAGCCACTCAACTGATTGTGGGTTGCGATCAGCCAGATGTGCAGCTCAAAGTTAGAGAGTTGTTACGTCCCTTGTTTCCTCGAGCCCAGCAATATCTGTTTATGCCTATTCTGGATGCAGAATTTACCAAGCTAAGTATTTCCGGCATGCTGGCTACCCGGATCAGTTATATGAATGATCTGGCGAGCGTTGCGGAAAAACTGGGGATTGATATTGAACAGGTCCGTCAGGGTATGGCAGCCGACAATCGTATTGGTTCCGCGTATCTATTTCCTGGCGTGGGCTTTGGTGGAGAAAACTTTTCTCATGATATCCGGACGCTGACTCACGCGGTAGCGGATTCAGGGGTGAAAAACCAGTTACTGGAACAGGTTTGGGATATCAATGAGCAACAGAAAGAATTGTTATTCCGAAAGCTATGGAATTATTTCCGTGGAGACCTGCAAGGGAAAACAGTCGCCATCTGGGGAGCTGCATTTAAAGAAAATACCCCAAGTATCCAGCAATCTCCGGTACATGCCATGTTGGCAGCATTGTGGGCGCAAGGTGCAACAGTGAAACTGCATGATCCACAGGCTTTGACCAATATTGAACAGATTTATGGTCAACGTATCGATTTAATTTTATGTGAAGACCAGTATCAGGCGGTAGAAGATGCAGATGCATTGTGTTTAATCACGGCCTGGAAACAGTATGGTAGCCCGGATTATGCTTATCTCAGCAAGTTGATGCAGCATCCTTTGATTCTGGATGGACGTAATCTCTATGACCCTGCTTATATCAAGTCACGCGGTTTTAACTATATTGGGGTGGGACGTTGATGTTAGACCAGCTTAAATCAGACCAGAATACCAATAATGCTTATAAAAAGCTGAATTCTGTAAAAGAACAATTGAAATTGATCCATTTACGCCAACTCTTTGCAGCAGATTCTGAACGTTTTAATCAGTACTCGGTGCAATTTGAGCAGGTAGTTTTTGACTATAGCAAACATAGAGTCAATCATGATGCTGTGCAGCATCTGATCGAATGGGCAGAGACACAAAATCTAAGATCCTGGATCGGGTCTTTATTTTCCACTCAGACGATTAACTATACTGAACAACGTGCAGCCATGCACTGGGCCTTACGTTTGCCGAAAGAGGACCAGCAACATGAAGATTTGGCAGCTGAAGTTCATGCTCAATTAGACCGTATGTATGCTTTGGTCGAGCAGATTCATGCCGGACAACGCCGTGGCGCTACCGGTGAAGTCATTCAAGATGTAGTGAATATCGGGGTGGGGGGATCTGACTTAGGACCATTAATGGTCAGTCATGCACTCTCGGATTTCAAATATCAATCTGCCAAGCCATTAAATGTGCATTTTGTTTCGACGATGGATGGTAGCCAGCTATCTGAATTGCTGCATCAGTTACGTCCGGAAACAACACTTTTCATTATTTCTTCCAAGTCATTTGGAACGATTGATACCTTATCCAATGCTCAAACAGTACGTTTATGGCTGGAAAAATCTTTAGGCCAACATCCTTCTATCGTGAAGCATCATTTTATTGGGGTATCCACTAAACCTGAAAAAATGACAGCCTGGGGAATTGCACCCGAAAATCAGCTGTTGTTATGGGATTGGGTCGGTGGGCGTTATTCTCTCTGGTCGTGTATTGGTTTGCCGATTGCACTCAGTATTGGAGTGGACGGTTTTAAACAACTGCTTGCTGGTGCTTATGCCGTGGATCAGCATTTCCAGTACAAGCCTCTGGAACAGAATATTCCAGTATTAATGGGCTTACTGGGTGCCTGGAATACGAATTTTCTGGATATTCAGACCCATGCCATCTTGCCTTATGATGGACGTCTGAAATATTTTGCATCTTATTTGCAGCAGCTGGAAATGGAGTCTAATGGTAAATCCATCCAGCGCAATGGTGAAAAAGTTCAGCTCGACACTTGTCCAATTATTTGGGGCGAAGTTGGACCAAACGCCCAACATGCCTTCTACCAGCTGTTACATCAAGGTACTCAAGCAGTCAGCTGCGATTTTATCGCCCCAGTGAAGCGTTATAACAGTCAACAATATACCTACGTCGATAATGCTGATGCTTTGATCGAACAGCATCATTTGGCTTTATCTAATTGTCTGGCACAATCACGTTTACTGGCATTTGGTAATGAAGCGCTGGATCAAAACGAATTGGCGAGCTTGCCGGCTTATAAGCAGTATGAAGGCAATCAGCCGAGCAGTACCTTGTTACTGCAAGAGCTGAATCCCTATAGTCTGGGGATGCTGATTGCATTGTATGAGCATAAGGTGTTTGTTCAGTCGGTGTTGTGGAACATCAACCCATTTGACCAATGGGGCGTAGAAAAAGGCAAGGAAATTGCCAATCAGTTATTGCCGATCCTTAATGGCGAACAGAGCGATCTGGATAGTCTGGATGGTTCAACCCAAGGTTTAATTAAAATTCTGTTAGGAAAGTCACATGGCTAAAATTCTGGTCACCGGTGGGGCAGGCTATATTGGTTCACATACCTGTGTGGAATTATTAAATGCCGGGTATGAGGTCATCGTTTTAGATAATCTCTGCAATAGCGCTGCTGAGTCTTTAAATCGGGTGCAACAGTTGACCCGGAAAAGCCTGACCTTTGTTGAAGGTGATATCCGGGATGTCCAGTTACTGGATCAAGTCTTTCAGCAAAATAGTATTGATGCAGTGATTCATTTTGCCGGTCTGAAAGCGGTCGGAGAAAGCCAGCAAATACCATTGGCTTATTTTGACAATAATATTGCCGGTTCAATCAGCCTGGTTCAGGCGATGCAGCGCGCGCAAGTTTTTAAACTGGTGTTTAGTTCCTCAGCAACGGTGTATGGCGAAAATAATCCTTCCCCTTTAAATGAAGAAATGCCTACCGGAATGCCGACCAATAACTATGGTTATACCAAGCTGATTGTTGAGCAGCTGTTAGAAAAGTTGTCTGTGGCGGATGAACGTTGGTCGATTGCCTTATTACGTTATTTTAATCCAGTCGGCGCGCATAAAAGTGGCCAGATTGGCGAAGATCCACAAGGTATTCCCAATAACCTGATGCCTTTTGTGACTCAAGTGGCAGTCGGTCGTCGTGAAAAGCTATCTATTTTCGGTCATGATTATGACACGGTGGATGGTACGGGTGTGCGGGACTATATTCATGTGGTGGATCTGGCCAATGCACATTTATGTGCCCTCAATAATCGTCTAACTGCGCAAGGTTGCCGTGCTTGGAATATTGGTACAGGTAATGGTATTTCAGTGCTACAAGTTAAAGATACGTTTGAGCAAGTGAATGGTGTGGCGATTGCATTTGAATTAGCCCCTCGTCGTGAAGGCGATGTGGCCACCTGTTTTGCAGACAATACCCGTGCAGTCCAAGAGTTGGGCTGGCAACCTCAGTATGGTTTAGAGGACATGCTCGCTGACAGCTGGAACTGGCAGAAGCAGAATCCGAATGGCTATCGTTAAAATCTTTATAGCGATATAAATAAAAAATGGGAGCTTTTGATGAACAGCTCCCATTTTTTATTGTACTGTATGCGTGAAGATTAACTCCGAATCAGTTGAGTCAATTCATCGACATAATCCTGCATTGGTCGGGGATTGTGATCCCGACGGCTTTCAATATTCAGACGCAATAGCGGTTCAGTATTCGATGCCCGCACATTAAAACGCCATGCACCAAAATTAAGGCTGACCCCATCGGTCTGATCGATCTCCGGCTGCTGATTGGCATAATGATCGAAAAGTTTTTGGATGGTCGCTTGGGTATCGGCGACTTTAAAGTTGATTTCACCACTGCATGGGAACTTGGCGATCATCTCCTCTACCAGAGAAGATAAAGATTGCTGTGTTTCTGATAATACGGTAATAGCCAGTAACCATGGAATCATGCCGCTATCGCAATAGGCAAAGTCGCGGAAATAATGATGGGCACTCATTTCACCGCCATAGGCCGCATTATGTTCACGCATGACATCTTTAATAAAGGCGTGACCTGATTTTGACTGAACCGTGATCCCTTGGTATTGCTCTACAATATCCAGTGTATTCCAGACCAAACGCGGATCATGTACAATTTTTTCGCCAGATTGCTTCAGCAAGAACGCTTGAGCCAGAAGGCCGACAATATAATAGCCTTCAATAAACTGGCCTTTTTCATCGAACAGGAAGCAGCGGTCAAAGTCACCATCCCAGGCAATGCCCATATCTGCGCCATGCTGAATGACCGCATCACGGGTGCTGTCACGGTTTTTAATTAAAATCGGATTGGGAATCCCGTTCGGGAAATTGCCGTCAGCTTCATGATGAATTTTGATAAATTCGACCGGAATATTGAGTTGTTGGAACTTTTGCTCAATGGCATCAATCACATGGCCTGCTGCTCCATTCCCGGCATTCATGACCAGTTTCATCGGACGGATTTTTGCCGGATCAATATAGCTTATCAGATGATTTACAAATTCAGGCAGAATATTATATTTCTCAGTACGGCCTTTATTGCTGACGTCAATAAATTCATTTGATTCTGCTAAAGCCTGAATCTCTTTAAGACCAGTATCGGCACTAATTGGACGGGCATTTTCACGTACCAGTTTCATGCCATTATAGTCCATCGGATTATGGCTGGCCGTGATTTCAATGCCACCTTGCACATCCAGATGGAAGGCGCCAAAATAGACTTCTTCCGTGCCGGTCATGCCCAGATCCAGAACATTGACACCCGCATCATTTAAACCGTGAATGGTGGCCTGTTTTAAGCTTTCACTGCTGAGTCGAATATCACAGCCAATCACCACGGTTTTTGGTTGATAGATCTGTCCATAGGCACGACCAATCCGATAGGCAATATCTTCATTGAGTTCAGTATCGAGTTTGCCACGAATATCATAGGCTTTAAAGCAGGTCAGTTTGGTCATGTAAGTCATTAAAATCCCTGAAAATAAGAAAAAGATATAATATATGCTGGTAGTATAGAGCCAAAATTATTTAATTCAGCTTCCTTCATTCGTAATTTTGTGAGCCAGCATTCCAGAATATTCAGCCAGTAATTGTAAGATCTCACGATCAGTACTTTTGTTAGAGAATAACTTTGGAGATTTATGGTGAGTCATATATAGATTTCCATTTTTCTAGAATGCGCTGTGCCCAGTCTGCATGATAAGTATTTGATACAACGTGATCTTTTTTTGAAATATGGTTAATCATTATATATGACTGGATATTACAAACTTTGTTAATAAAGTCTTTTGGCCAACTTAAAGACTGTGACAAAATTGCAATTTTGAAAGATTCTAAAGTTTTGTTCAGGAAGATTTTATTTGCATTAACATCGTATGGTATCAGTAATGTGGAAATATTCTTTTTTCCATCAGAGGTATCAATTTCACATAAATAAAAAAGCTCATTATCTTCTCTGTCGAGTATTAGATTTACATAAAATCGGCGATTTTGACCATTAGTCAGTTTATGCCCTCTGAATCGGCCATATTTTATGAAAGACTTATTATGAATTTGTTTGACTTTATAGCCTTTGCCTTCTATTTTTTTTAGCATTTTGCTAAGGTCTTGATAAGTTGAACTTGTAAAATTATTTTCTGCCTCTATGCTAAATCCTGGAAGGGTGCCTTCGTCTTCTCCTTCTCCACCAGCAAATGGTTGGTCCTCATGAAGAGCTTCCCTACTTGTATTTCGTCTTGTTATATTAATTTCTGAGCATGAAGTATTTAGTGAGATTTGTAGGTCTTCTATGGTATAAATTTCCCCCACAATATTTTTGAGTTGTGTAATTTCCTGATCAATATCAGCGTTAGCTTCATCATCAAATTTAGATTTATCCTGACTTGTCTGTTTTTTAGTATGCTGGTTTTTATCTAGTATATCTTTAGCCTGTCCAAAACTTTTTTGGGATAAAAAATGAAATTTAACAGGTTTATGTATTCCTGTTTCTAAATTTCCGAATGAATTGATACGTTCGATCCGAAATATTTTGCTGTCTGAATAAATACATCCATCAACATCAAGTTCAATGTTTTTGAGGATAGGAGCATCCATATCAAAATCATAGGCTTTAGATTGAGCTTGGTTTTTAATGGTTTTTTCATAAATACTTAAAAAAGATTGATTTAATTCAGGATGTAATAAAATTAATGCTAGTTTTTTTAGAAAAACAGGGTCCTTCAGATCCTTGGCTGTTATTTTTCTGTTTGGTGCAACAAAAATATGAAAGGCTTTAGCATCATTACGATCAATTAAGACATCAGTTGTATATCTTTCAGAAAATAATGCAGCACGTAATAAATACGGATGAGAGAAAAAAAGATCTCGTGCGAGTACCAGTTTAGGTAATTGGATGGTCCACCCCTCCAAAGCATCTCCTGGGTTGTGATATTGGAAACTGAAGCAGGGACGATTGCGATATGTCGGATGGGTATTTACAGTTGAATTTTCTGCATTGGTCTCGTTTAAAAATCCCAAATTGATTTGAGTGAGCTTATGGTTGACTAAACGTACAGGGAAAACACTGCTCAGTGGTGTTTTGTAGTGATATAAAAGGATACTTTCAATTGGTCTTTTTGAATAAAAAAAACGCTTTTCTTCGGGATTGCGCATTGTAGTTTTAATATTGAAACGAGTTTTACCACGATGAGTTATCTGTGTTGCACTGTAGTATTGTGTTGCTTCAGGTAAACATACGAATGGAAGGTTAGCCACTTTTATTTTCCCATAATATTCTTAAAGAATCGACGTGCTTCTGGTGTCAATCGCTGCTCACTTAATCCAGATTCACGTAAAAAAACACTTGGTGGATAGTCTTTATTTTCAATTTGTTGATGAATATAGGTTCGAGTCAGGCGACGTATTTGGTAACAATCCACAGACTCAGCATAACGATCTAAAAAGACTGAAGTCAATGGGAAAAAATTCCAGTTTTTTTCAATCATACTCACTGAACCCAGTTGTCTAATAAAAAACTTTTTTGTCCATTGTGGGGAGTCTAGATCTTCTAATAATTCATCGCGTATTTTGATGAGTTGTTTAACAAACTGTCGATCTCGAGCTCTCCAGTCAATACGTGGTTTAGGGATAGAAGGCGGGGGAGTTAAAGCTGATTTATTGATAAATAATAGCCAATCTTTATGATTGCGATATAAGCGAGCATACAGTGAGCCATTTTGTTGGCGAGCCTGTTTGACTGGCCTTTCTAGGATTAATTTTGTCCATTGTTTTTGGTCCTCAGATAACATTCGATCTACTTTATTATTAATACATATTGTTGCTGTTTCGGTGGCTTCTTCTAGATCCATGGATGCTAGGTGAATATATTGCTTATATGTTTCAATCGGATTTTTCTCTGGAACAAGAGCTTTTAATACGATGAGATGCTCAAGATAAGAAAACGCTTTACGATGTTTTCTTAATATATTTTTCAGCCAGCAGTTTTCACTATCTAAATCTGCTAATTGATAATATGCAAGCAAACTTTCACCCCAGTAATCTATGACTAACTGACGAGCTTTTTCGTAGTGGATGTTTTTACGGCCTGATAGTAAGTCTCTATCTTTTAAAATCAGAAAATAAGCATCTGATACAGTCGAAAAATCTGGAATACTAATGGATGTTGAATGAGCAAGTAGCTCTTCGATTAGTTCCGCAAGCTCGATATGGTGACGTGAGTCCTGAGGATTAAATGGAAGTTGTGAAGAGTCTTTCAGCGCATTCAAATGAGCAAAATAGAATTTTCGGTCTATCCCATTGCAAGGGATAGAACTCATAAAGAGCGGTTGCTGATGCTTTGTACAATACTCGTATCCAGTAATCTGCCAGCTACGTTTCCAGTAAACTTCTCCATATTGTTCCATCTGTTCTTGCCAGCAATGTAGACAAAATCGAAAAAGACTCACAGATTTGATCCGCGATGCATTTTTTCCCAATTTAATGTGCAGTGATTGATACTGTTCATTTCTTAATGCCTGCACAGCATAACTCATCATTGTTTTAGTTTGAAATAGTGGATAAATTGGTAATAGGGTATGTTGGCTGATTAAAATAAGTGCATCATATTGATCTGGTAAATAGCTGGCCAACCTGTCTAGATGAGAGGGTAAATCGTAAGTTGGTGTTAAATTTCTGTTGTTGAATAATTCTTCGGTGAGATATTTTGGACTCAGAATCCCATTGTGAACTGCATAACGTGCAATTACGCTGTAAATCAGCTCATCCTGATATGGTATTGGAAAATTCGAAATCATAATACCGTGCTCTCCATTCTTTGTTGCTTAATGCAAAATGGGACGGGTAGGATCAAACAAATAGTGCGATGATTTTAATAACTCATAAACATCTACATCCTGTTCTTGTGCTTGACTGAAAAAGTTTCGTAAGTCATTCGTTTCAGTACTCTTCCATTCCTCCATTTTCATGACTTTACGAGAGGTCCTTGGCTTCCTTGCCGGAGTCGTGGTTTGATGCTGTCTATACTTATCTTCTGCTACAGAACTGTCTAATACTTCCAGAATATGCTGGAGGAGAACCTGTAAGTTTTCTTTTGGATATTTTTTTAATGCAGAAGTGACATGCGGTTCTATTGTAGCAGCGGGATGACCTAATGCTGTCAGCATGCCAATGAGGGTAGAATAATGCGGTCCTAGATCTTTATGCTGTTTTTCTGTTTTTAATGCGGCTTTAAAACGGTGTTGTTCAACATACTCCTCAATTTGAACTTGAGGGATAGTGAGGTCAGAATACCGTGCAATACGTGCAGGATTACCTGAACGCAGCGCATCTAGAATATCGTGAACTGGCTGCAATTGTTCTTCATAGACTTTTTTAAATAATTCTGATGTTATTTTTTCCAGGCCGATGGTGATGGCATGAATTTGTACCAGACAGAACAACTTAACCACTAGATCTGGAATACCCTGCGTATAATAATACCAAGTGGCTCGTAGCTCATCGCTCAGTTCAGCAGGTTGTTGAACCCATTGATATTGCCACAGCTTGTTGGTAAAAGCATACCATTCAGAAATAATCATTTGATCAGGTGCACTAGGATTGGGAGTAGGCGCTTCATTGCGCATAGGTTCCCAAATTAAAGAGCCTAATCCCGCACTGCGTCTAGCTGATCTCAAGTCTTCTTGCAAAATTTCATTGGCTTTGGGTGTCCCAATCATCACAATTGGAATGGATGCCACATTCACAAGTGTGACAAAGAAATTAAGAATGATTTCAGCCCCGCCAGATTTTTTTGTATTCAAATGCTGGATTTCATCAATGATTAAAAGTCCAATAGAATAATTATTTGCGATAATTTTCATCTGCTGCAGCATAGCATTCACATTTAAGCGACTTCTGGTGAAACGATGCTCGAAGTTAGTATCTCCTAATGCTAAATCTACCGCTCTAAAAAAGTTTGAGCATAAGTTTTTTAAAGAGCTATCATGCGGGCAATCAATTTTAAGATAAACAATTTGTTTTAACCCCAGTTGTTTATGCTCAATCACTTGCGGGTAATAACGCAAAATCTTGTTCATCGTCGTTGTTTTGCCGCTTCCTGAACATCCTATAATGGACATGCTAGTTGCTGTTGATTCTGGAGGGGCATAGCGGTAAGAGTTTTCATTTGAAGGTTCTAGTTGTTGAAAAGCCGCGTGCAAATGCCTGTGTCTATCACCATTATTGATGTTTCTACTCACGTAACCTTGCCGGATCATGATAGAAATTTTTTGTTCAAGGGATAGATGTTTGGTGAGTGGTTGGAAAAAATCATGAGGCAGTTGAGCAATTAGATGAATTCTTTCCGGTTGAGGCAAAAAACGCTGCTCTGGAATAAATTTTAGTTTCCCTCGTAGGTGTTTAATAACCGACTTCGTGTCAAGAATGGGCGGTAATTGAGTAATGAGAGGATTATCCCCATAGATGTCTTCTATTGATGTATTAATCGCGAGTTCATTATTATTCATTCTTCATCGTCCTCTTCAAATAATTGTCTCATTAAATCTGGTTGACTTGTCAAATCTAGATTGCCAGTTTGAGATGAGGGGGGGGGAGTATTATCTTTGTTGGGATTGATAGTCCGGATAGAATTAAAAGGCCTGTTTTGTAGGTGTTCCGCACGTTCCATCTGCATGGCTTCTTGTTTGTTCTGACGGATATTTCGAGTACGTTGTGCGTTAGAAAGTTGGTGAACTCCCTCTTGAGCTCGCCGACTCTGTGCTGACTTAATGATGTTGTCAGTAAAATCTTGCAATTCACTGATGGCTACAGACTTGAGTTGCGAATGTTGTTTTTCAACAGTTTTGATTGCTTTTTGAATTTGTTCAGCTTCCCACCAAGTCAGGTTTTTATATTGACGTGAGGCATCGCTTAAATGGGCTTCCCAATATTCCAATTTATTTTCATCAAAGAAAACATAAATAGTATTTACTGAGTATGGGTCAAAACCAATTCGCAACTTTTTAGGGCGGGATTTGGTCGTATTACGAATAAACCATCCTCGTTGATGCATTTCCAAACATTGATAGAGTAAGCCTTTGACTTTAAGTCCTTTGTCACTTAAGGAAGCGTCGATCCTAGGTAACAAACCAACATATAGTGATTTGTTATCCACTTGTCTTAACATCCCAGTACGGTGCTGTAGACCCCACTGCCAGAGGTTAAGGGGAATAGAAGGCAAGTCAGTTGGCATATCGGCACTGCGATCATATTTCGTCAAGACATCAAACTTATTGTGTAATAAGATGCAGCTTAATATGATTTTTCTGAACTCTTCCAGAGTCAGACAAGCTTCTAGCCGATAATCATGCCCGCCTTTCTTTTTTTCCTTGAATCCAGAAACGACACCGATATTATCGTAGGATTTAAAGCGTGACTGAATGAGTCCGAAAGCCCTCTCCACAATACCTTTGGCATCGCTTCGATACGGTGGTGCATTTTCAATTCGAACAGAAAAGTTTTTTTCAAGAAGTTCGATTTGATAGCCAATTAGTTCACCGCGGTCTGCAAGTATGGCACCAGGTAAACCATAAATAGGCCAGTCTTCCGCTTGTATTTGCAAGCCGTAACTCTGACAGAATATCACTTTATCTTGGATTGCGACGCTGAGGCATTGTATGGCTGTGTTAAAGGAACTGTTTTCCATACCGACATAAAGCCCAGTAATCATCCGGCTAAATACATCGATAGCAATATATACGGTAGGTCTGCCAATAATCTGTGATGGATCTCGTGATGATATAAGGTAGATATCAGCGATTGTTGAATCTATCTCATAACGTGCACCAGGACCATTTGCGTGCTTGGTCGCTGTTGAAGTCAGAGGTTTGTGATCTTTCAGAGTTTTCTGATTCGTCAGAATTGCCTTGGAATTGTTCTTATTCCTGTATCGCGTATTATAAAAATAATAGAATTGGGCATATGTTGGAATATCTGCGGCTTGCACTTGAGGAAAGTGCTTGGAAAATAAATTTTTAAATCGAAGATAAGTTTCGTTAATGGATTGTCTTTTAACAGGAACTAAATACTCTTCGATGGCTTTCTTAAAATATAATTCAACCTGTTCAGTGACATTCTTACCTTCATTCGATTCATAGATGCGTGGTCTGCCAATTTTTTTATCACCTATAGCTCTTTTTTGGCCTTTTCCACCTGAGTTTTCATAGTCCGGTACCAAGGCATTTATAGTTTGACCACGCTGCCAGTAGCGTCTTAGGAGTCGTAGAATTTTATTAATTGATACTTCTTTCTCTAGATGTATAGTTTTAATTTTTGCAGTCCTGATTTTTGCATTGATAAGAACTTGTTCATCATTAATTAGATCTTGAATAATTAGAAAGTTTTCATCCCTTTTTTTGAGTTGAATAGAATCTTCACTCAAGTTTAATCGTTTTAAGTATTCATAAGGATCTTGAGCTGGTATTAGGCTTTGATCATCTGAGAGAGTTTGAAGTTCCTTGGACAAAATGAGTTCAGGAAAAGCATTTTTATTATCAATCGCAATCCATACCGTATACTTCGGTAAGAATTTGAGTATCCGGTATTGTGTTGAATTCAAGATGTAAACTGAATTAATTAGTTGCATGGACAGTATTCTCATTCTGGAGCAAATTACTTGCATGAATATCAGAAAGTTTAAGCTCCAGGTATGAAATTTCTAGATTAAATTGCAGTATTCGCAGGGCAAATATTTTTCTAAACAATGCGAGCGTCGTTCCGATACCCATTTTTTGAGTTTGGTCAGTATGGTTACAGAAGGAGATCAATGAGCTTTGAGGATACTGGCTAATTTCTTCCATAAAATAAATTGCTTGATCAATCATATGATTTGTTATTTCAAGGTCATTTTTTTCTACATATAGCCATTTAATGTTCTCTAGTACCGTAGCAGGAATATCCTTTTCAGTAATCAGCTTGAATGGCGTATTGTGCTCTTCTTCCCAGTAACGACGTTTAATTTCTAAAGACTCAATAATATGAGCTTTATTCAGATCCTTGCTATAAAGAGTGTCGAGGGCTATAGAAAACTTGCCAAAATCAACTAAAAAATCTGAAGATAGGGTAAAAGGTAGATAGTCAACCGATACTTTTTTCATTCGGAAACGAGAACAGATGGAGTTAAGATCATAGATATCCAAAGGATAATGTTCGCGAATATCTGTAACATTCTGATTCCAGTCAAGCAGTAAAAAGGTAGATAGCTCTAGATCAGAAAATAAGTGATGAAGACGTTTACTGACACGGCCTTGTACTCTGTGAGAGCGACCAATTGAACTGAAGTTTTGAACAGTTTTACAAGGTTTATAATCGCGTCCATGGCCCTGACCATACCCTTCTGTTACTAGTTCTTCATAGTTTTTTATAGTTTTTGCCATACAGAAGACCTGTGGATTTTGGTGGATAATTAATCATATCTGAAGGGGGGTAATTTTGTATTTGGCAAAAACATACAAACTTAAATATATTTATATACAAACAAAATTTTATAATTTTTATTTAATTATTTATTTAATTCAGTGACTTAATGATTAATCTAGTATTTTAATACTCAATTGATGAGTTTAAAAAACGTTGATGATAGGCAAAAGTATTCAAATTACATCTTAGTAAACATCGTTGCATATTCTTATGTAAACCAACTGCATATTCAGACTCAAACCCGACCATTCATTCTGGTTCATAGTAAAATGCTTATTTTCTATTCCAAATATTTTAGAACAAAATATGTAAATTTAGATCTTAAAGTACTACCTTAATCTGCTATAATTTGTACATCATTATGATGTACAAATTGGTGGAAAATATGGCTAACTTAGCAACAGAACGAATCAATGTTCGTTCAACCGTAGATGCAAAGAATGTAATTGAGCAAGCTGCGAATTTATTGGGTCTTAGTGTGAGTTCCTTTATGATCCAATCCTCATTTGAACGAGCAAAAGAATTACTTAAATCTAATCACGAGTTAAAAGTAAATAATGCTGATCGTGATATGTTAATGAATTTGCTTGAAAATCCGCGCCCTGCAAATGATGAGATGAAAAATTTAATGAGTTTATTGGATGAAAATTGAGGTTTTACAAGCCCATCATCAGAAAAAATCATTTAATTGTGGGCAAGATGATTTAAATAAGTTCATAAAACAATACGCATCCCAACATCAGAAATCAGGAACAAGTAAAACCTATGTTGCTATTGATGATGATGCACAGGTGAGGGGGTTTTATTGTCTATCAAGTACCTCTATAGGATTTGATGGGGTTGATGCTGTTCTCACTAAACGATTACCTCGTTATCCCTTACCTTGTGTGGTTGTGGGGCGCTTTGCCGTTGATCAAGCAGCACAGGGGCAAGGAGTTGGAAAAGTACTTTTAGCACATGCTCTTAAACAAGTTTCAAAAGTTGCTCAAATTATTGGTGTTAATTTTGTTGTAATACATGCTAAGGATCAAAAAGCTATGGAGTTTTATCAGCGGTTTGGCTTTATCTCATTAACATCAAATCCATTAACATTAATATATCCAGTGAATGAAATACCTCATTTTAAATAAGGTAGGCTGCTAGGGCGTGTCCTCATTTGAAGAATTGGTTTTAAATACTTAAAATCCTCCTTTGAGTTATTTTTATTTCTATATTTTCAATGGCACGTACTCTTCTTACCGATGATATCTGGCAGCAAATTCAAGATACTATGCGATTACATGGTTGTTACTGTTCAAAAAACAGTAGAAATATCATGGAGGCCATCTTATGGAAACTGCGCACAGGTGCCACATGGCGCGATATTCCTCAAGAATTTTGCCCTTGGCAAACTGCTTACAATCGCTTTAATCGCTGGGCAAGTAAGGGATTATGGGATAAATTTTTTTTAGATTACGAGGCGTCTTGGATCAAGAATGGGTATTCATTGACGGAAGCTACATACGCGTGCATCAACATGCAAGTGGAGCTCGGTATGGTTTCGAAAGAGCAATTGGACAATCACGCGGTGGACAAACAACAAAAATACATCTTGCAACCGAGGCGAATGGATTACCGATTGATTTTAAAATCACTGGGGGTGACGTCCACGACAGTCAAGTTGCAAAACAACTGATTGATATTGTAGGCGAGGCAACATATCTCATTGCTGACAAGGGATATGATGCTGAGCACATTCGAATATGTGCTAAGAACAAGAATATGATTCCTATTATTCCATTGAGATCAAACAGTAAGAGATCGAATAAGGAATTTGATAAATATCTATATAAATTAAGACATTTAGTTGAAAATGCTTTTGCGAGATTAAAACATTTCCGTGCTATTGCAACTCGATTTGATAAACTAGCACGCAATTATAAATCTATGCGTATAGCCTGCATATTTATTTGGTGCAAAGCCAAATGAGGACACACCCTAGTAACAGGAATAGCTAATAGACTTATTCAGAGTTTGCACATAGTTCCTTATCCCTTATTTTGCTTTATGACCAAATATTGCGTCTAATTATGGTAATTTAATTAAGTTTGTTTTATTTTTTATCATAAGTTTTTGATATATATTATTCATTGTTTTTCAATTTTAAAATTAAGTTTGTATTAAGATTTGGTATCCTGAATTTTAGGTGAAATTAAGTTTGTATTAAGTATTGGATTTTTCCACTTTTAAAATACGAATTCTTGCTCAGAAAGGTGAAGCATACTTTAAATAAAAATGAAATGTTTTCAAGATGAGGTCAAAAAGGGATGCTTTTTGAATCTAGGGTGAGATTTTTATATATCTATATCGTTGAATGTATTAGTAATAATTTTATATTTCTGGTGTGATTCTAATTTGAATTTAATTATATTAAAAACCCTGTAGACTTGGTGAAGAATCACTGGGTCTACAGGGTAGAGTTTTGTTCGTTTACTTCATTAATATACAAACTTAAATAATTAAATCTAAACTTAATTATTTGATACAAACTTAATTATACGAACACAATAACAGGCTAATTTTATGAGTTATTCTACTGTTACTGATTTTGCCAGATTACGTGGCTGGTCAACATCAGTACCACGCAGGACTGCCACATGATAAGACAGTAGCTGTACTGGAATACAATAAACAATTGGCGCTAAAACAGCGTTTACTTCAGGAATATGCACGACATGCTGACGTTCTTTGGCTTTAATACCGCTATTTTCATCAGCGAAGACAAATAATTCACCACCACGTGCCTGAACTTCTTCCATATTGGATTTCAGTTTATCAAGCATGTCATCTTGTGGCGCCAGAATCACTACAGGCATATCATTATCCACCAGTGCCAATGGACCGTGCTTCAGCTCACCCGCCGCATAACCTTCCGCATGAATGTAGGAAATTTCTTTTAGCTTAAGAGCACCTTCCAATGCGATCGGGAAGTGTGTACCACGACCGAGGAACAGACAATGCTGTTTCTCTACAAACAGTTCAGAGAGACGCAGAATTTCATCATCATGACTTAAGGTATCCAGAAGTACCTTAGGCATATGCCATAGTCCAGTGGTGATCTCAGTCATCTGTTCAGCTGAAATGGCATTTTTCACTGTACCGATTTTCAGTACCAGTAGCATCAGCGCAGCCAACTGAGTGGTAAATGCTTTGGTAGAAGCCACACCAATTTCAGGACCCGCTAAAGTCAGCAGACTGTAATCTGTTTCACGTACCATTGAAGATGTAGCGACATTACAAATCGTCATCGTCGTAATGTTTACACCTTTTGATGCAGCACGTTTTTGGGTATCACGCAGAGCAGCTAAGGTATCAGCTGTTTCACCTGACTGGGAAATACACACATAGAGTGTGTTATTGACAATCACTGGCGTACGGTAGCGGAATTCACTGGCAATCTCGACCTGACAAGGCAGATCAATCAGCTGTTCAAACCAGTATTTAGCAATCATACCGGCATGGTAACTGGTACCACAGGCAATAATTTGGATTTGCTGGATTGTTGAAAAATCCTGTTCAGCATTCACCAGAAAGTCTTCACGCAGTGTATTGCCATTTAGGGCTTGTGAAATGGTCTGTTGTAGCGCTTCAGGCTGCTCATAGATTTCTTTGAGCATATAGTGCTTATATTCACCCTTAGAAGCATTGCTCACGGTTGCATCCAGTTCTTTTACTGGGCGATCCACCAACTGGCCATCAACAAATACTTCAATGGTAGTACGGGTTAAACGTGCAATATCGCCTTCTTCGAGATAGATGAAGCGATTGGTAATTGGTAATAAAGCCAACTGGTCAGAACTGATAAAGTTTTCACCAATCCCGACACCAATCACCAATGGTGAACCTTCACGAACAGTAATCAATTCATCTGGATGATCTGTATGTACGATCCCGAGCGCATAAGCGCCTTTCAGCTGTGGTACGACCTGACGAACAGCTTCATGCAGGCTAGGGGTAGATTTCAGTGCATCATTGACCAGATGGGCAACCACTTCAGTATCAGTTTGTGAAGTGAATACATAGCCTAAAGCTTCAAGATCATCTTTCAGCTCCTGGTAATTTTCAATGATACCGTTATGAACCACAGCAACATTACCCGAAATATGGGGATGAGCATTGTTTTCAGTCGGTTTACCATGAGTTGCCCAGCGTGTATGAGCGATGCCTAATGAACCATTAATCTGTGATTCATTCACAGCTTGTTCAAGGTTCGCGACTTTACCCACACGACGTTCACGGAGCACCTGGCTATTATTGATTAAGGCCAGACCCGCAGAGTCATAACCACGGTATTCAAGACGTTTTAGGCCTTCAATTAAGATATTGCTGATATTACGTTCCGCGATGCCACCGACGATACCACACATACTAACTTCCTCTTATTTCTTGATTTTTTGCGGACGCTGATAGTTTTCTTTGGCAAATTGCTTAGAACGTTCTACCGCTAAACTGTTCTCTGCCACATCATGGGTAATCGTTGAACCCGCTCCCACTGTCGCGCCATTACCGATCTGGACCGGTGCAACCAGAGAGCTGTTAGAACCAATAAAAGCATGATCCCCAATGATAGTCTTAAATTTGTTGGCACCGTCATAGTTGCAGGTAATCGTCCCTGCACCAATATTGGAACCGCTACCGACTTCAGCATCACCTAAGTAAGTGAAATGATTCGCCTTAGAACCTAGACCAATGCTTGAGTTTTTGACTTCAACAAAGTTACCAATATGGACTTCAGCTGCCAGTTTTGCCCCTGGACGCAAGCGTGCAAATGGACCAATCTGTGCATCTTCACCGATAACAGCATTATCAAACACGCTATATGGCTGAACTTTAGTACCCGCAGCAATCTTGGTATTTTTAATCACGCAGCCTGCACCGATTTCAACATTATCACCGAGTTCGCAATCACCTTCGATAATGACATTGATATCGATACGCACATCTTTACCAACAGTGAGTTGGCCTCGTAAGTCAAAACGGCTTGGGTCAATCAGATGTACACCTTGCTGCATCAACTGTTTAGCTTGATAAGCCTGGAACTGACGCTCCAATGCAGCCAGTTGCACACGGTCATTGACGCCTTCCACCTCAAAAGCCAGCTCAGGTTCTACAGATGCAACACTCATACCATCTGCCAGTGCCATTGCCACGATATCCGTCAGGTAATATTCACCTTGGGCATTGTCATTGCTTAAACGTGGAAGCCATTCATGTAATTTGGCATTGCTGACTGCATAAATACCGGTATTAATTTCTTTAATTTGACGCTGTTCTTTAGAAGCATCTTTATGTTCAACAATGGCTTGAATCTGACCATCTTTACGCACAATACGACCATAACCACTGGCATCTGCAAGCGTTAATGTCACTAGGCCAATACCTTGCTCTTGAGTAGCATCGAGCAGATTCTGAAGCGTCTGCTGGCTAATACAAGGGACATCACCAGACAGGATTAGTGAAATACCATCTTTCGGCAAAACAGGTAGTGTCATTTGTACGGCATGACCAGTACCAAACTGTTCAGCTTGTTCTACCCACTGGATATCTTGGTCTGCAAATGCGGACTGAACCTGCTCACCGCCATGACCATAAATGGTAATAATATTGTCTGCATTGAGTTTTTTTGTTGTGTCGACCACATGGCCGAGTAAAGGTCGTCCTGCAAGCGGTTGTAATACTTTCGGTAAGTTGGAACGCATACGGGTTCCTTTACCTGCAGCAAGAATAATCACAGTCGTAGACATGTTCTAATCCTAGATATGGCTTAAGCCATCGTGAAGTAAAAATAAATCCAAATACAAAGTGCTGCCCAGAGGCCAGCGATAATGTCATCCAGCATGATGCCAAAACCACCCCCAACCTGACGGTCAATGACTCGAATCGGCCAAGGTTTCCAGACATCAAATAATCGGAACAGGGCAAAGCCAATGAGTAGCCATAACCAGTTCATCTGACCTAAATAGATCAGTGGCAAAAAGGTGATGGATTGTCCTGCAAACTCATCCCAGACAATGCGTCCATCATCATGTACACCCATGACTTTGGCTGTTTGGCCACAGATATATATGCCAATCAGGGACATGATGACAATGGCAAAAAGACTATTTACAAAACCTAAGTAGAGCCAGATGGGTACAAATAAAAGTGCAAAAGCTGAACCAAAAGTTCCGGGCGCTTTAGGCGCCAGACCAGAACCAAATCCTACCCCACTAAAGACAATGAGCCGGTTGATCCATGACATGCTTTTAAAATTGATCGCAAGTTTATGCAAAATGTTGATATCCGTTAAATTGAAGTGAATGATCTACGCCATCTTTTTCAAAAGTTAAACCGTGTTGCTGCTGAATGGAGCCAATTATACTAATCGAAACATCCAGATGTTTTTGCAATAATTTTTCGTAATTTTGCGGGCTTATTGTAAAGCATAACTCGTAGTCATCACCACCCGCGAGTGCGTATTGCCAACGCTGTTCATCATTTAATGCCTGCAGGGCAGGACTGATCGGTAACTTTTCAAGTCCTAAAGTCGCTCCTACCTGAGAAGCTTTGAGAATATGTTCCAGATCCTGTGCGAGGCCATCCGAGACATCAATCATACTGTTGGCTAGGCCTTTTAAGGCAGTACCCAACTGACAGCGTGGGGTTGGATAATCCAAACGTTTCTGTAATGGATGACCAAAATGATTTAAAGCAAAAGCAGCATCACCCACTGTACCGGATACACAAATCAGATCACCAGGCTTGGCACCTGAACGGGGTACAGCTTTACCAATCTCTACCCAGCCCAGGGCAGTCACAGATAAGGTCAAATGAGGACTTTGTGTGGTATCACCACCAATTAAGCTCACACCAAATTGATCGCAACAATCATAGAGACCCTGACTAAAGGCTTTTAACCAGTCATGATCAATTTGGGGTAGGCTCAAGGCGAGTAAAATACTATGCGGGGTCGCGCCCATGGCTGCAATATCAGAAAGATTAACAGCGACAGATTTCCAGCCAATCGCATGAGGATCGGTGTCTAAAGGAAAATGACGTCCAGCAACGAGGGTGTCGGCACAGATGACCAGTTGTTGCTGTAGAGGAGGGGTGAGCAAGGCTGAGTCATCGCCAACGCCTAAATCGACAGAATTTTTATTCTGACGATTAAAATAGGTATCGATAATCGAAAACTCAGCCATACAACAATTCGACTAGATTAGTTGGCTTGCTGTTTTTCTGCTGCACGTAAAGTTGTCGCTAAACGGTCCAATACACCATTGATGTATTTATGGCTGTCTGCACCGCCAAAGTGTTTAGCTAACTCAATTGCTTCATCCAGAACCACGCGGTATGGAATCTCAAGATGTTCTTTGAGTTCATAGGCGCCTAGGCGAAGTGTAGCGAGTTCTACACCATCAAGTGCAGAAAGTTCACGATCCAGCACAGGGATAAGCAAAGCATCCAATGCTTCATGATTGGCAACCACTTGAGTCAACAATTCATGATAATAGCTGAGATCCACTTTGTGCATGGCATTGTCCACACGAGTACGTGCTTCAATCTCATGCACCGGATTGTGGCTCATCTGCCATTCATAAATTCCTTGTACAGCAAAGCGACGTGCTTTACGTTTTGCTGCATAAGTTGCTTGAAGTGTTTGCGACATAACGTTAAATAGCCTTTAACAAGTTAACCATTTCAATAGCAGTTAAGGCAGCTTCACTACCTTTATTACCTGCTTTTGTACCCGAGCGTTCAATCGCCTGTTCGATACTATCCGTAGTCAATACACCATTAATCACTGGTAAGCCAGTGTCCAAGCCAACTACGCCCAGACCTTTGGCACACTCACCAGCTACAAAATCGAAGTGAGGCGTGCTGCCACGAATCACAGCGCCCAGCGCGATGATGGCATCGAAACGATCTGAAGCTGCCAGTTTTTTCGCAACTACAGGAAGTTCCCAAGCACCAGGTGCATGAACAACAGTGATATTATCCTCTGATACGCCATGGCGTTTCAATGTATCAATGGCACCTTCTAACAGATGTTCAACAACAAAGCTATTAAAACGACCAACTAAAATCGCATAACGGTCTTCGTTCGCGAGATGCAACATACCTTCAATACGGCGAACTACCATAGGAACCTCGATTATTTCTCTGATGTTTGTTGTGCGGTGATGTATTCCACCACTTCTAAGTTAAAGCCGGACAGGGCATTGAAACGTAATGGAGAGCTGAGCAGCTTCATTTTTTCCACGCCGAGGTCACGTAAAATTTGTGCGCCGACACCAATGGTCTGATACTGCTGGGAAAGTGCAGCATTGGATTTTACATTTTTTGGTGCTGTCAGTGTATCTAGGGCAGGGCCTAAGTCCTGTAAATGGCGCTGGCCAATCCAGACCAGAACACCACGATCACTGTTTGAAATTTCTTTTAAGGCACGGTCCAGATTCCAGGCCGGTTCACCATCTTGCTTGTTCAGCTTTAATAAATCACGGGTTGGGTTAAAGCCATGCACACGTACAGTCGTCACGCCGTCTTTAGGCTGACCTTTCACCAGTGCTAAATGAATGTCCGGGTTACCGATTTCACGGTAACGATAGAGATCAAACACACCGTATTCAGTATCTATAGTTTGCTGATCAATACGCTCAACCGTTTGCTCATTGGTCATACGGTAGTGAATCAGATCAGCAATAGTGCCAATTTTCAGGCCATGTTTTTCTGCGAAAATTTCAAGATCTGGACGACGCGCCATGGTGCCGTCTTCTTTGATGATTTCACAGATCACAGATGCAGGTTCCAGACCCGCAAGACGAGACAGGTCACAACCGGCTTCAGTATGACCGGCACGGTGCAATACGCCACCTGGTTGCGCCATCAATGGGAAAATATGACCGGGTTGCACAATGTCACTTGGTTTGGCATGTGCAGCCACCGCAGTTTGAATGGTGTGCGCACGTTCAGCTGCAGAAATACCGGTAGTAATTCCGTTGGCTGCTTCAATTGAAAGGGTGAAGTTGGTTCCGTGCTGAGCGCCATTGGCATCTACCATCAAGGGTAGATTTAACTGCTGGCAACGTTCTTTGCTTAAAGTCAGGCAAACCAGACCACGCGCATGGGTGATCATAAAGTTGATGTCTTCAGGACGCACGTGGGTCGCAGCAATCACCAGATCGCCTTCATTCTCACGGTCTTCGTCATCCATCAGGATAACCATTTTTCCTGCACGGATATCTGCTACAAGCTCTTCAACTGTATTGAGCGGCATCAACCTTCACCTTCTTTTTTGATCTATACCAGACCGAATCATGACGTTATTACTGCATAGTCTAACGCTTTTTAAGCAATTTTGCCTATGCTTATTGCTTTCCCTCAGGGGTTCATTGTTATACACAGTCTTGCGTAGCATGAAAAGTCGACTTTAAATGAAAGCACAGGCTTTATGCTGGATTTTTAAACGATCGGAAAGCATAAAAAATGACAAACTTATTTAAAATCAACATAACTATAAATAATCTCTTATTTTTTATGCAGTTTTATTTATTAGTTTAATACAGTCCCTAAGAATACGTATACCTCCTCATTCTTTCCTTTATAAATTTTTTACCAATCAGTTTAAAATTCTGTTTGAAATAATGAATGAATCAGGCGGACTGAAGTCCACCCGAATTTAGATCAGTTTAGAAGAAGCCTGCTGGTTTGGTTGAATAACTCACTAACAGGTTTTTGGTTTGCTGATAATGATCCAGCATCATGCGATGGTTTTCGCGGCCAATCCCGGATTTTTTATATCCACCAAAGGCTGCATGAGCCGGGTAGATGTGATAGCAGTTGGTCCAGACCCGACCGGCCTGAATCGCACGACCAGCACGATAAGAGGTATGTGCTGAACGTGACCAGACACCGGCACCGAGTCCATAAATCGTATCATTGGCAATCTTGATGGCTTCATCAAAGTCTTTAAAAGTCGTCACTGCCAATACCGGTCCAAAAATTTCTTCCTGGAAGGTGCGCATGTCATTGGAACCTTTAAAAATCGTTGGCTCGATATAAAAGCCTTGTCTCACTTCCTGACGTTCATTGCCGCCTAACAAGATTTCAGCACCTTCTTCACGGCCCGTTGCAATACAGCCTAGAATTTTGTCCTGCTGCTCCTGAGAAGCCTGCGCGCCGATCATGGTCTCAGTATCCAATGGATGACCAGTCTTGATCTTTTTCACTCGCTCTACTGCGAGTTCCAGGAACTGGTCGGCAATACTTTCCTGAACCAGCGCACGTGAAGGACAGGTACAAATTTCACCCTGATTCAGGGCAAACATGGCAAAGCCTTCCAGAGCTTTTTCCAGATAATCGTCTTCTTGGTCCATGATGTCAGCAAAGAACAAGTTTGGTGATTTACCGCCAAGTTCCAGCGTTACCGGAATAATATTTTCAGTTGCATATTGCATGATCAGCTGACCCACAGCGGTAGAACCGGTAAAGGCAATCTTGGCAATGCGTGGATTAGTCGCCAGTGGACGGCCGACTTCAACGCCGTAGCCATTCACGATGTTTAACACACCTTCAGGCAACAGATCCTGAATCAGCTCAACCAGTACCAAAATACTCACCGGCGTCTGTTCAGCGGGTTTCAACACAATACAGTTTCCGGCTGCGAGAGCAGGGGCCAGTTTCCAGGCAGCCATTAGAATCGGGAAGTTCCACGGGATAATCTGCCCAACCACACCTAAAGGTTCATGAAAATGGTAGGCAATGGTATCTTCATCAATTTCGGAAATGCCACCTTCTTGGGCGCGAATACAGCCGGCAAAATAACGGAAATGGTCAATCGCGAGAGGAATATCTGCTGCCAGGGTTTCTCGGATCGGTTTTCCATTGTCCCAGGTTTCTGCTACAGCCAACATTTCCAGATTTTGTTCCAGACGGTCGGCAATTTTCAACAGAATATTGGAGCGGGTGGTCGGCGATGTTCTGTTCCATTGTTCTTTGGCTTTGTGCGCTGCATCCAAGGCCAATTCAATATCTTCCACTGATGAGCGCGGAACTTTGGTAAAGGCTTTACCATCTACGGGAGAGACATTATCAAAATATTCACCTTTGATGGGTGGGACCCATTTTCCGCCAATGAAGTTTTCGTATTGGGATTTAAATTGCACTTTTGAACCGTCAGTATTGGGATCTGCATAACGCATAATTCTATTCCTTGATATGATTATTATTGATGAATGCCGAACCACTTCTACTCTGCAAAAGTCCTCAGATTCAACATCTCAGCTCTACTATAGAGAGGGAAAAAAATCGCAGGATAAATACTTACAAGCTTGCTACAAAAGGCAACATTTGAATAAAAATAGAATTTATTATTTTTATAAATTTCAATATCTTATTGTTGTAATGAGATGATTTTAATATGTAAAAAGCATTACTGATCAGCTTGATATTTTTATTTTATATTCAGGAAAAATAGGTAAATAAAATTATTGGAAAATAAGACAGGCAGAGCTTTCTACCTATCTTATTCATCTGGCTTATAGGGCCTTATTCTCCAGCCATTGAAATAGCTGCTGATAGACCTGCTCACGAACCGGTTTTTCTGAAAGAACCAGATCATGTACCCCATTTTGAATCGAACAGAGTTGCACATCGCCCTGGATTTTCTGTGCATGTTCAATCATGTCGTGTACCTGAAGAATCACATCACTGGTTTGGGCATTACGGTTAAAACGTAGGGGATAAGTGGTTTTATGGGCATGCATCAGCAAAGTCGGAATATTTAAACGTACACCTTGATGAATTTCTTTTTGTGCTTCGTGAATGGCATGTACAAAACTCAGACGCACCCAGTGATAGCTGGGTTTTTTCCATTCCAGATCAAAATGCCATTCCCCCTGATAGCTAATATGCAGGCTGGGCACATAATGACGGTTTAAGCGGCTAGGAAATAGCATTTCCGGAAAACGTTTTCCCAGACGGCTCAATTTAGGCACCAGAAACTTTTTCTCAAAAGGTGTCATATTAAAGTCATAAAAAGGACTATTGAGCCATAAGCCTTTAATTAAGGGATGATCTGGATGATGTGCTGCATACAGGGTAGTAATTAGTCCGCCGGTAGAATGGCCACTGAGTAAAACCGTATCATGGCCTTCCTGTCCAATAATTTCGAGAGCCTGACTGATTTCTGCATCGTATTCTGATAGATGATAGACATTATAAAGTTTCTGATGGGACATATAGGATCGGCCATATTTACGTAAATCCAACGCATAAAAATCAAAACCTTGCTGATTAAAACGCTCTGCCATTTCAGTCTGGAAAAAATAATCAATAAAGCCGTGAATATAGAGGACAGCTTTAGAGGTGGGCTGGTCTGTCTTTTTGCGGATCAGTGTGGCAACTACTGTACCTTCAGTATCTGGCGGAAATTCTAAAGTGGCCTGTTCATAACCTTCACCCAGAATATCAGGTTGATATTCAAGGCTGGAAAGCGGATGGGACATATTGTTCTACTCATGATTATTTTTATTCACTTATCTTTGTGGATTGGCTTGCATTTGTCAAATCCTGCTGTCTGACCCATTCCAGATCAGTAGTACCATTCAGAGAATAGCCAAATATAAAATCTCAGGTCATTAGTAACCTGATTGACTAATATAAAGATTAATAAAAAACCCCGGCATCCTGCCGGGGTTTTTCGTATTGGTTAGCTCGGTATAACTCCTGTCGTACCTTACAATCCTTGTGCTTATCTATTGTGATTGTTATATGGAACTTCCTGTTCCTGATGTAAGTATCATAGGAAAATTCCACTATCCGGGATAGCCGCAAAGAACCAGAATCGATGTAAGTCAATGCGTATATGTCTGACTAAAAATTATCCATATTTTCTGTAGAAGTGAGGATTTATTCTGAATCATGAGCTTCGATAAACTAGCCGCTTATGGCTATTTTGCCTGTTTTTAAGACAATTTTTTTATTTTAATGCAGTTAGAATATGTTGATTGATGAGGGGATAAAAAATGAAATCTATTGCAGTCTTTTGTGGTTCAGCTATGGGGAATAGCAAAAATTTTAAAGAGCAGGCCCAAGCTTTGGGTGAGTCTATTGCGAATCGTGGAATCACACTGGTTTATGGGGGTGGCCGAGCTGGTCTGATGGGTGTTGTGGCTGATAGTGCCTTAAATGCCGGTGGAACAGTCATTGGAGTGATTCCACAAAATCTGGTCGATGCAGAATTGGCTCATCCGCTGTTAACAGAGCTGCATGTAGTGAAAAATATGCATGAACGTAAAACAAAAATGTCTGATCTGGCAGATGCGTTTATTGCCTTGCCGGGCGGGGTGGGGACTTTAGAAGAAATTTTTGAGCAGTTGACTTGGGGGCAGTTGGGCCTTCATCAGAAACCTTGTGCATTTTTAAATATCCACGGATTTTATGATGAATTACTAAATTTCCTGATGAAAACGACTGAGGCTGGATTTACCCAGTCACGTTTTACCGATGCCTTGATCTTCTCAAGTTCAATTGAGGAAGTATTGGATGCTGTGGAGCATTATCATGCGCCTGAACCGAAATGGAATAAAAGCGTAAAGGCAGTAGAATCGGTATGAGTAATACCCCAACCTTGGCAAGAGTCACCGACATAAAATACACTAAATTACATAATTGGTATGTTAATAAACTCTATATATAACAGTTATATAGAGTTTTAATTTTGTGTGACGTAATTTAAGGTGGGGTAGGGTACTTTGATTTTTGGTCACTAATTTATTGTGATAATCAACAATAATAACCAACATTCATATGCTTAATCTAAGAGTGTTTTACTGACTGGTATAATTTTATGATGAGAGGGGTGTTGCCTGAGGCTACGGTTTCTGTTTGGCCTTTTGGCGTAAGACGTACAAATATAAGCTTTCTACTTTTTCACGTGTCCATGGTGTGGTACGCAAGAATCATAATGATAATTTAACACTTGGGTCTATGCAAAAACTGAACCGTACCGGGTTTGTCGGAGACTTTTATTTAAGTTAGGCCACCTGACCTAACGGGTTAATCTTATAATCGTACATTGCTTCAAGCTCAAAAGACGATACATAACTCAGCGCATCAAGCACCATATCTGTATTCTTACGTGTTGATACTTTCCAGCCAACAATTGCACATGAAAAAACATCAATAATAAATGTGGTTTAGACCCAATCTGAATGAGTTTTAATATATGTGAAGTCAGCGACCTGAGATACCGTCTTGGTAGTCAATCAGGTTTTGAGATTATTCGGCTAATAAATAATCTCTTTGATAGGCAGTCTGATGTTTTAAAACGCTATAACACAGATCTCTGTACACGACAAATTTCATAGGATCCTTGTCCTATCAGGCTTTTTCTTTCTTAAAATTGCTAGCACTTTCTTAAATTCTTCTTTTTTTCCAAAACCAATCAAACGTAGAATAGCCATTTGAACATAGTCCAAACCGTAGCGAAATAAACTTACTGAAAGTCGTCCATGCTTCTTTATTTTTATCGCTTTTTTCCGATCATGTTGCCATTCACCTGTTAAATAGCACCAACAGAAACCGATAGCTAGCACTGCTATCAATTTCTTGACTCGTCTAGGGTCTGTTAAACGAGTATTTTCAAGATTGAATCCACGTCCTTTGAGACAACTAAATAACGTTTCGATTTGCCAGCGTAATGCATAATCACGAATAGCAGAAGCATTAAACATAGGAGAAACAACAAGTAAAAGCTCTCCATCTTCTAATCGTAGCGCACTAATATACAGTTTCACTCGACCAACCCAAATACGTCGTTTACGACATTCAGTTTGACCAACTTGAAGATGACGAAATAAATCACTAATTTTATGATTCTTGGCTAAGTGATTGGTCACAATAAAGTTTTTTTAACACGTATACAGAAGTTAATGTCATTTTCAATTAACCATGTAAACCATTTCTCACCGATAAATTCTCTGTCTGCAAACACATTCACAATACGATCTTTACCAAAAATGGAGATAAAGCGTTGAATCAAAGCAATACGCTCTTTTGTATCTGAATTTCCACGTTTATTGAGCAATGTCCAAACAATAGGTATCGCTATTCCACGATAGACGATGGCTAACATCAAGATATTAATATCTCGTTTTCCCCATTTCCAATTAGTTCTATCCAAAGTTAATTGGACTTTATCGAATGAAAATATATTGAAAATTAACTGAGAAATTTGACGATAATCGAAATACTGATCTGCAAAGAAGCGTTGTTGTATACGTCGATAAAATGATTGTGGTAAGCACTTGATGGGTAAGGCTTTAGATGCAGAAGAAAGATTACATGTCTGTTTTACAATTAATGCAAGCATAATCAGTGTAAAACATTTTGCATGTGACTTGTTCCACTTTAGATATTTGTTTAAGATGAGATGTAACTCATTGAAATGTGTCATCATATTCGTCGTCAGAAAACAAGTATTATGCCATTATTTCAATGAGTTATCTTTTTTTGTCGTGTACAAAAATATTTTTTAATGATAAATAAAAAGCCTATTTTTAAAGAAATTTAGCATACGGCATAGTGAAAACAACAATAGAGCAATTACTCAACAATAAACATTAACATCAATTATTTAGATCATATTCAATTTTAATAAAAAGACAAATGTGTATTAAAAATAGCCATCATACGTCTATTTTTGATTACAAAATATAATGAGGGGATTGCTTCCCATTTCATACATTTTTCATATATAAAAAGACATACTATTTTTAAGGTTTTTCTAAACCAATTTTTTTACTTCATAATTTTTAATATCATAATTAAAGGTGAACCATGCAAAATAAGAAGCGCACCCAATTAGACGCGCAACAGTCCCATCTTTGGATTATTGGTGGTGGTATCGCAGGTATGGCTGCTGCTGCATTTGCAATCCGTGATGCCAAAGTCCCTGCCAAAAATATCCATATTTTAGAAGAACTCGATATTTCAGGTGGTTCGATGGATGGTGGACATACACCGCATGCCGCGCAAGCTTGGGTAACACGTGGTGGGCGAATGCTGACCGATGAAACTTATTTGTGCCTATGGGACTTATTTTCCAGTATTCCATCTTTGGAAAATCCAGACATTTCGGTGCGTGAAGAATGTCGTGAGTTTAATGAAAAAGTGAAAACCCACGCCAATGCACGGTTGATTGATGCCGAACATGTCATTGCGGATGCAGCAAAGCTTGGTCTGAATACGCTACATCGTGCACAGATGCTGCGCCTATTAGCTTCAAAAGAAGAAAAAATTGGCAGTCGCCGCATTGATGAGTTTTTTGATGATACCTTTTTTGAAACCAATTTCTGGCGCATGTGGCGCACGACTTTCGCTTTTCAAAAATGGCACAGTGCAGCAGAGTTAAGACGCTATTTCTTGCGTTTTATTCAAGAATTGCCACGCATTCATACCTTAGCGGGTGTGAAACGTACCAAGTACAACCAATATGACTCGATGATTCTGCCCCTACAGCGTTGGTTAGTCGCACAAGGCGTCGATGTGCGTTTTGGACACTATGTCACAGATGCAGACTTCATTACCAATGCTGAAACTCAAGAACGCTACGCTTCACGCCTATATGTACAATTGCCTGAAGGCTCAGAGCAAATTAATCTGAAAGCCAATGATTTAGCTATTTTCACTTTAGGCTCTATTACAGCAGACTCACGTTATGGCGGTAATCATGACGTGCCTGCCCTTATTCGTCATCGAGAAGATCATGGCTGGACGCTTTGGGAAACGCTGGCACAAAAAGCCCCAGACTTTGGCCGTCCAATGACTTTTTATGGCAATGTCGATGAACATAAGTGGGAGTCTTTCACTCTGACCATGAAAGATGACGTGCTACTTAAACGTATTATTGACTATACAGGCAATGAACCAGGCACAGGCGCACTCATGACTTGGTATGAGTCGGGTTGGCATTTATCCATCGTGGTTCCTGCACAGCCACACTTTGCCGACTTACCTGAAGGTTTATATACCTTATGGGGCTACGGTTTCCAAATTGACCATATAGGCGATTACATCAAAAAACCAATGTCCGAAGCCACGGGGCAAGAAATCCTAACAGAACTGATTAAACAGCTCGGTTTTGACGACATTTTAGATCATGTTTTGGCAACGACTGATGTTACTACCGCCATGATGCCATACGCCTCTGCCCTATTCGCCTGCCGTAAACCGGGGGACCGTCCACAGGTAATTCCACAAGGCTCACAAAACTTTGCTTTCCTTGGACAGTTTGTGGAAATTGAAGATGACGTGGTCTTTACTGTGGAATATTCAGTTCGTGGGGCGATGCTTGCCATTTATGAATTTTTTGGGGTGGAACGTGAAATCCCTGAAATTTACAACGGTCTACTTGATCCCAAAGTGGGTTTAAAAGCTTTAGAAACAGTGTTCCACTAAGTTTTTAATATATAGCGATAAGAGCACCTTTATGTCGCCACTATTACATAGTTTAATTTAAGCAACGTTTGGATACACGAGTGTGGCAGGGATGCCACACGTTATCCATCATAATAGGGATGTTATGTATGGGTAACAAAGGCTTTTGCTTTCTTTTGGCTTATCAAAAGTAAGGGTATTGCCTACACAAACACCTTTTATACTTTATTGAAAGTTGAGGCCGTGTACGCACTGAACCGTACCGGGTTTGTCGGAGACTTTTTTATTTAAGTTAGGCCACCTGACCTAACGGGTTAATCTTATAATCGTACATTGCTTCAAGCTCAAAAGACGATACATAACTCAGCGCATCAAGCACCATATCTGTATTCTTACGTGTTGATACTTTCCGGCCAACAATTGCACATGAAAAAACATCAATAATAAATGTGGTTTAGACCCAATCTGAATGAGTTTTAATATACGTGAAGTCAGCGACCTGAGATATCGTCTTGGTAGTCAATCAGGTTTTGAGATTATTCGGCTAATAAATAATCTCTTTGATAGGCAGTCTGATGTTTTAAAACGCTATAACACAGATATATAAGCTTGCGCATTGCAGCACCTAAAGCACACATTTTATTCTTACCCGAGCTTAATAATCGCAACACTGAACTCTGAAGAATCTCGTCGTTTCTTAATTACGTTGTAATGATGATCATGAAGATAAAATCAAAAAATACAGATTTTTGTGTAAATCCTGAGTAGAATTCGACTTATTTTTTCTGCAGTAAAAAGCATCTTCTCACTATGCTGCTTTGCAAGGACGTTTTATGCTCGCGCTAGATATACAACATGTTCGAATGAAACAACACGCCACTGATAAGGCACAAGCGTTGCAATGTCTAGTCGATATCTTGGTCGAAGACCAATTGGTTACACCTGATTATATTCATGGGTTGACCGTGCGCGAACAACAAAGTGCAACGTATTTAGGGCAAGGAATTGCCATTCCGCATGGGACGCCTCAGTCTCGCCAATATATTTTAAAAACTGGGATTCGTCTGGCGCACTTTCCTGAAGGAGTTGTTTGGGACGGTGAAAATAAAATTTATTTAGCAGTAGTGATTGCTGCGAAATCAGATGAGCATTTGCAAGTCTTACAAATTTTGACGCGGGCTTTAATTAATGATGTCGCTGATCAAGTGAAACATGCTCAATCCGCAGAGCAAATTATTGCATTATTACAAGCCCAACCTGCATCTTTGGCATTGCATGAAAATTTAATCGCCACTCAAGTTCCCGCACTTGATGTAGAAGATTTAATTTGGCAGGCAACACAGCTGCTGAAACAGCAAAAAATGGTGGAGTGTGGTTTTCTGTCGGGTTTAAACCTAAACAGCATGATTCATTTAGGGGAGGGGGTCTGGTCGATCACTTCTAACCAGCATGTTTTGAGCCCAGCTGTAAGTTTGGTAAAAGCGGAACAGGTTTTAAGCCATCAGCAGGAAATGCTCAAGACTTTGGTGTGTATTGCCAGTAATGAGCAACTGGATATGCAACGGTTTCAACGGTTAATGGATATTTTGTTTGATACTGAACAAGTTCATATCCTCAACCAAGAGCAAGATAGTCACCAATTGGCGCAGTTAATTGGTGCTGAACTAATTCCTGATTGGCCATCTCGTCGTATTGTCTTAGCTAATGCTCATGGTCTACATGCGCGTCCCGCGACACACTTGGTCAATATGACCAAGAAATTTGCAGGGGATATTCTCGTTGCTGTAGATGAGGGGGCTTACGTTTCGGCAAAAAGTTTAACCAAATTATTAGCTATGGGATGCCGTCGTGGACAAACTTTGACTTTTATTGCACAACCTGATACCGATGCTGTAGCAAGCTTAGAACAGATTATTGATGCAGTTCAGCAGGGCTTAGGAGAAGAGGTTGAAGCTGTTGACCTTGCATCTCATCAGCATAGCAGTAGTGACCCAGTCGTAAATACTTTGGAATTAATGCCTTTTGAATCACATGGCGATACGGGTAGCTGCGGTATTGCGGCATCAACTGGCCTTGCTTTTGGTCCTGCTCATGTGGTGAAGCCACGCGAATTTAGTTATGAACGTCGCGGACAGAGTTTTAAAGCTGAGAATGAAAAGCTCGAAATTGCGCTTCATCAGGTGAAAAATAGCTTACGTCAATTCATTGCACATACTGAATCTACTGCCATTAAGCAGATCTTCATGGCACATTTGGAAATGCTGGATGATCCAGACCTCCTCCAAAGTGTACAACGCGGTTTAAAACAGGGGTTGTCTGCTGCTGCAGCTTGGCATGATCATATTGAAGTGGCTGCTACCGCACAGGCTGCACTTAGCGATCGTTTACTGGCAGAGCGTGCGGCTGATTTAAGGGATATTGGTGAGCGTGTTTTGGCTGCTTTGTGCGGTGTGGCCGATGTCACAGAACCCGAGCAACCTTATATCTTAATTATGCATGATGTTGGTCCGAGTGATGTAGCGCGTCTGAATAAAGATCGTGTTGCAGGCATTTTGACCGCGGTTGGTGGAGCGAGTGCCCATAGTGCCATTGTGGCGCGTGCTCTGGCTATTCCAGCAGTCGTAGGTGCGGGTGTAGCTGTTTTAAATATTGAGAACCATGCCACAGTGCTAATTAATGGGGATACTGGTGAGTATGTGGTCTCACCCGAGCAAAGTCAGATTGATCATGCCATTGCAGAGCGCCAACGCCAGCGTGAGTTACGAGAACAAGCGGAACAGCATTGTTTAGAATCTGCCATCACACTGGATCAACATCAAGTTGAAATCGCAGCCAATATTGGCAAAGTGGGCGCTACGATACAGGCTGTGGCCGATGGGGCAGAAGCAATTGGTTTGCTACGCACAGAATTGGTCTTTATGTCACACAGCAGTGCGCCTGATGAGGCTACACAGGAAGCCGATTATCGGGTGGTGTTAGATGCTTTGGCGGGTCGTCCATTGGTGGTACGTACACTTGATGTGGGCGGGGACAAACCTTTGCCGTATTTGCCTATTGAAAAGGAAGAAAATCCATTCTTGGGCTTACGTGGTATTCGTCTGACTTTACGTAAGCCAGAGTTGTTACGTCAGCAATTGGTTGCTTTACTTAAAGCAGCGGATAATCGCCCATTAAGAATTATGTTTCCGATGATTGGGCGGGTTGAAGAATGGCGAGCAGCAAAAGCAATTTTGGATGAGGTTCGCATACAGCATCCATGTGAAAACTTACAAGTCGGTATTATGATTGAGGTTCCTGCGGCAGCATTATTGGCTCCAATTCTTGCTCAAGAAGTTGATTTTTTTAGTATTGGAACCAATGACTTGACTCAATATACTCTGGCGATTGACCGTGGTCATCCACTGTTGTCTGCTGAAGCTGATGGCTTACATCCGAGTATTTTGCTATTGATTGATCAAACTGTTCGGGCAGCACATCAGCATGGTAAATGGGTGGGCATTTGTGGTGAATTGGCTGCTGATCCAAAAGCTGTGCCTGTATTGATAGGCTTGGGCGTGGATGAGTTGAGTATGTCGAGTACCAGTATTCCATTGGTGAAGGCGCAAATTCGTGGTTTGAACTATATAAATTGCCAACAGGTCGCACAGCAAGCCTTAACTTGTGACAGTGCGTCTGCCGTACGTGCATTGGTGGAGTAATTACGAATGGCTAAGATATTAAGTATTACTCTGAATCCTGCAATTGACCTCACCGTGCAGTTGGATCAACTAAAAGTTGGCGAGGTCAATCGTCAGTTAACGGCCCAAAGCCATGCAGCAGGTAAAGGCTTAAACGTGGCACAGGTCCTTAAGGATTTGGGACATGAACTGATTGTGAGTGGCTTTTTGGGGCAAGAAAACCGTCAAATTTTTGACCATCATATCCAGCAAGAGCAATTTGATAACCAATTTATTTATGTTGCAGGTGAAACACGACAAAACATTAAAGTTGCAGAAGCTTCTGGTCAGATGACTGACATCAATGGCAAGGGCTTTTTTGTAGATACCTCAGCAAAACAACAACTACGTGAACGCCTATCTCAACTGATTTTAGAGGTTGATGTGATTGTGATTGCTGGCAGTTTGCCACAAGGGTTTTCTGCAGAAGAGCTTTCGACACTGATTCTATGGTTACAGTCTGCGGGTAAAAAAGTCGCAGTAGATACCAGTGGTGTTGCGTTGAAAGCAGCAATTGCTGCCCATCCTTGGTTGATTAAGCCTAATACAGATGAGTTGACAGAAACCTACCATTTGCCAGCAGAAACGTTTGCAGAACAGCAGCATCTTTTTGCCAGTTTAAATAGTCAGATCGAACATATTGTGGTCTCGATGGGTGAAAACGGAGTGAACTGGCTTCACCGCACGCAACCCCTGCATGCTACTGCACCGAAGGTCACCGTCCAAAGTACGGTGGGTGCGGGAGATTCCTTGCTGGCAGGTATGATTCATGGCTTGTTGAGTTCAAATTCCCCAGAAGAAACATTGAAAACAGCAACCGCAATTGCGAGCAATGCTGTGACCCAAATTGGGTTTGCCCTTCCAGACTTTGCTGTTATTGAAGATTTGAAATCGCAAATCTCAGTCCAATCATTGAGTTAATACGATGCAAGAGATAAAACATATTTTATTTGTGCCACATAGTCCCGAGCAGCCGATTAATGCAGTGATTTTGGCCAAAAAATTGTCCAAAGCAGCAACAGCACTTGGTATTTCCAATGATGTGGCGACATCAGTTGAGCATCTTGATTTATCAAATGTGATTGATACTGTTGTTTTTGTTGGACAGAAGCCGGCAGAAGCGGATCAACTGCGTGACAAGGTTGTGAAAGTCATTGGTTTGAATAACGCACAACACGATGCGATCATGCTTTTGCAACAAGTTCTTGAGCATTCAGAGGCTTTAGATGAAACTATTGCAGCCAATGTAGGGGTTACACGGTTTGTCGCCATTACAGCATGTCCCACTGGTGTTGCGCATACGTTTATGGCGGCCGAAGCCTTACAACAAGGTGCAGTAAAGCACGGTTATCAGATTGATGTTGAAACCCAAGGATCGGTTGGGGCTAAAAATATTTTATCGGCAGAAAGTATTGCCAAAGCAGATGTGGTGATCTTAGCAACGGATATTGAGGTCAATACAGATCGCTTTGTAGGCAAACGTGTATATCGCTGCAGTACAGGATTTGCCCTTAAACAAACGGATAAGACTTTTGCAAATGCAATTGCTGAGGCCAAAGTGCTTGAAACGGGTAAGCAAATAGCCACTAAGACAGGAAATGAAAACAAAGAAAAAACAGGAATTTATAAACACCTTTTAACAGGGGTGTCTTTCATGCTGCCGATGGTGGTGGCGGGCGGTTTGATCATTGCCATCTCGTTTATGTTTGGCCTCAATCCTGTTGAAGGAAGCTTTGCCGCATCCTTAAAGCAAATAGGTGCTGCAGCATTTACTCTTATGGTACCTATGCTGGCAGGTTACATTGCTTATTCTATTGCGGATCGTCCGGGTTTAACTCCAGGTTTGATTGGCGGTTTACTTGCCACACAATTAGAGGCAGGCTTTCTCGGTGGATTAGTTGCAGGTTTTATTGCAGGTTATATTGCGTTATTTTTATCGAAACAGCTTAAACTCCCGAGTAGCCTAGAAGCATTAAAACCAATATTGATTATTCCACTATTGGCCAGTTTAGCTGTTGGTTTAATCATGATTTATGTGGTTGGACAGCCTGTTGCACAATTGTTTGAATTACTCACACACTTCCTTGCCAATATGGGGACGACCAATGCCATGATCATGGGGGTTATCCTTGGGAGTATGATGTGTATTGATGTTGGGGGCCCAATAAACAAAGCGGCTTATGCCTTTACGGTGGGCTTACTTACGTCACAAACATACGGACCGATGGCGATTACCATGGCTGCGGGTATGGTACCGCCATTGGGTATGGCAATTGCAACTTTTCTAGCAAAGCATAAATTTGCCAAACCTGAGCAAGATGCAGGGAAGGCTGCTGTAGTTCTGGGCCTATGTTTCATTTCGGAAGGGGCTATTCCGTTTGCTGCCAAAGACCCGATTCGAGTGCTTCCATGTGCGATCGCAGGTGGTGCTGTAACTGGGGCTTTGGTTGCATTATTTAAATGTGAACTAGTCACTCCTCATGGCGGTGTAATGGTACTGATCATTCCGAATGCGATGAATTATCCATTAAAATATTTATTGGCGATTGCGATTGGAAGTGTGGTGACTGGTGTAGCTTATGCCGTAATAAAACAACGGTTAGAATAAGCCCTTCATAGAAGCTTTGTGAAAGCTATTTAGTGCAATAAATGAATATTATGCTCAATCCTATTTTGGATCAGTTGGAGAGTCTCTGCTTGAATTTGTCCAGGTAATAGGTCATGAGCGATATTGCTGAATCAGATTGTAACCTTACAAATCGAGCCAATAATTTCATCAACTTCTTGGACACAAAGTTCCGCTTCCTGAGTACCAAGTTTCACAAGAGCTTGTCGAGGAATATTCAGTGCCTCACCCATGATATCCATTTGATGTGGAGGAAAGTTCTAAACCTTTACTGATCGCTTCTGCACTGTATTCAAAGGCGATTAATGGCCGACCTGTGATTGCGGTTGAGGAGACCAATGTACCCCAAAGCCAATATTTACCCCATCCATTGTAGTAAACATTAAGTTTTTGAGCATGGATTTATTTCCTTTTGATACGTTGGCGAGCAGTACTGTTCTGAAATGACAGCTTTGTCCGTTATAATTGTATAAACATTTTTGGTTTCTGGTAATTATGTCCTCATTGATCAATTTTCTATCTCGCTTTAGTACTGCAACTCTTCAGCGCAGTCTGAGCTATGCTAAACACATTGATAGGGAAACGATTGAGTTCTTTGAGGAAAAAGACGGGGTTACGATGTATGCCCAAATTGAAGGAACAGATTATTACGATACCGCAATTACCTATAATCCCCAAAAAGACCGTTTAATCGATGACGACTGCACTTGTCCGGTTGGATATAACTGTAAACATGCTGCTGCTTTAGCGCGGTTATTCTTTCAGGAATATCGCCAGGAATTTCAGCAGCGTTATGCTGACTCTCAATCCCCGCAGGGAATCACAAAACGCCAACGGGGGGATGATCAGGCGCAGCGCTGGTTGAATGATTTTAAACGGTATTTACAACAGACTGAACCAGAGCAATCTGTCAAAACAAACAATTATTTAATTTACCTGCTAGATCAGTCTGTCAGCTTAAAGAAATTGACAGTTGATGTTCAGAAAGCCAGACGCAATAAAAACGGCTCAATTGCGGGGGAAAGTTATTATACCCAATATGAAAATATCACCAGAAAGCATCTGACTTTACCTGAACAAAAACGACAATTATTTAACCAGATTTATTATTATGCCAAAATAAACAGTGACGAACGCTTTTATCAAAGCAATCTTGATATCTCTAGAATTTTATTGGAGCATTTCAAATCTTTTATTCAAAGTGGCGATGTTTATTGGAAAAAAAAGAGCCATGCTGCACTTCAATGGTCAGAACAAGGCTACAACATCGAATTTAGATGGGAACAAGGGGCTAAACAACAGACTGAGCATTTAAATATTGAATTGGTCAATGGTGATATTCGACTCGATTTAAAATCAAATCCTCATATTCAGATTCTCGCTAGCCAGCCACCGTGTTATGTGGATATTCAACAGAACACGGTGGGCCAGTTATATGGTGAATATACGGCAAATCTTCTGTACCATTTTTTACAGATGCCTGATCTTCCATCTATGCTCTTGCCAGAGTTTGAGAAACTGACTCATCAATATTCAGACGTGAAAAATCTGCCTCAGCCCGAGTCTATTCAGCATATTGATGTCCTTGAGGGAAGTCCCCAGCCAATTTTACGCTTCGGTGTTTTAGATAAATTTGATTGGAAATGGGAAGAGTCTGTTTGTGCCGAAATTGAATTCTCCTATGTAGGCGGACGAATAAAAGCAGGTACATCAGGTGACAGTTTTATTGGTGAGCAGCATGGCAAAATGGTGCGACAGCTTCGGGACTTAGTTCAGGAACAACAGTCAATCCAGCGTTTACAGCTATTGGTCGAATCACTGAAGTGGGTGAAAGATCTTAGTTATGACCATCAATTAAAACTGGATAAACAACGTCTTGATTCTATGGTTTTTGCGTTCTATGGAGACTGGATCAAACAGCTGATGCCCATCAATCAAATTGAGTTGATGGGCTGGCAGATAGAGCATCTGGAACACAGCCCCTTTAATCTGCAATATGTTGAAAATTTAAATATTTCTATCACTGAATCTGAAGGCCAGCAGGACTGGTTCAATATCGGGGCGACGGTTCAAGACAGTGCAGGCAATTCTTATAATTTGCTTGATGCGCTCGTAGCTTTGGTGCGAGTAAATCCTGATTTACTTGATCCACGGACTTTTATTCATCTGCATGACAGTCAAATTTTCACCGTGAAAACTGCAGTTGATCAACCTGATTTGGCGCTATCCGCTAGGGATATTAAGCCGGTATTGTTGCATCTGCAGAGTATTTTACAGCAAGAAGAGCGCAGTATTGATCGCTATGATGCGAGTCAATTATTAGAATTGCAGCATAATCTTGGGATGACATGGCAGGTTAGTGACCAGCTGCAGCAATTTGTACAGAAATTCAAACAAGGCTACCAGCAACAACTGCCGACACCACAAGGTTTTCAGGGGGAGTTGCGTCCATACCAGCAGCAGGGCTTAGGCTGGTTACAGTTTTTAAGGGAAACCCAGCATGGCGGGATTCTGGCAGATGATATGGGCTTGGGGAAAACAGCACAAACTTTAGCCCATTTACTCATGGAAAAGCAGGCTGGTCATTTGCAGGACAGACCCGCCTTAATTGTTGCACCCACATCGCTGATGCATAACTGGTTCAAAGAAGCGGAAAAATTTACCCCTGAGCTCAAGGTACTGCTGCTACAAGGCCCCGACCGCCATCAGTATTTTGAGCAGATTTCACACTATGACATTGTGTTAACCACCTACCCGCTCTTGGCGAGAGATGAAGAGCAACTGAAGCAATATGAATATCATCAACTCATTCTGGATGAAGCGCAGAATATTAAAAATCCGCGTGCCAAAGCTGCACAGGTAGTACGGCAATTAACAGCGCGACATCGTCTATGTCTAACTGGTACACCTATGGAAAATCATTTGGGTGAGCTGTGGGCACTATTTTATTTTCTAATGCCAGGATTTTTATATTCACAAGAAATCTTTAATAAAAAGTACCGCTATCCTATTGAAAAACGCGGTGATCAGCAGTTAAGGCAAAAGTTGGTCAACCGCATTAAACCCTTTATTTTACGTCGCTTGAAAACTGACGTTGCCAAGGAATTGCCTGAAAAAACCACGATTGAAGTCAATATTGACATGAATGAGCAGCAATCCAAGCTATACGAGGCTGTTCGTGCCACGATGCAGGCAAGCATTAAGAAAATTGTGGCAGAAAAAGGCTTTAAGCGTAGTCAAATCCAAATTTTAGATGCCTTGCTGAAGCTGCGTCAGGTCTGTTGTCATCCTAGCTTGCTGAAACTGGATTCAGTTAAAACCGGGCAGGCGTATTCTGCCAAACTTGAACAGTTGATGGATATGGTTGTTCCAATGGTGGAAGAGGGACGAAAAATTCTTATTTTCTCTCAGTTTACCTCAATGTTGGAACTGATTGAACAACAGCTCTATCACGCAAAAATTGGCTATGTGAAGCTGACTGGAAAGACCAAAAAACGAGATGAAGTCATTACAGCATTTCAGTCTGGACAAGTGCCGGTATTTTTAATCAGTCTGAAAGCAGGAGGGGTTGGTCTGAATCTAACTGCCGCAGATACGGTCATTCACTATGATCCATGGTGGAACCCTGCTGCTGAAGATCAAGCTTCAGATCGTGCATGGCGGATTGGACAGGACAAGCCGGTATTTGTGTATAAGCTGATTACCAATAAAAGCATAGAAGAAAAAATTATTGCCTTGCAGCAGAATAAAGCAGAACTGGCACAGTCTATTCTAAGCACAGATCATGAGGGAGAAGCGAAACTGACGGAAAATGATGTGATGAAATTGTTTGAGAAATTTTAGCTTGGTTACAGGTTTCCTCTAATCATCTGTAAGTATCTGAAAGTCTGGATGCAATTTTTTCCAATGTTCTCTTAATTTTTCTTTATGAACAGAAATCATAGGTAAGTCTAGTAATAGCGCTGGCCATACTGACCGTGCTTTGTCCATAATGGCGTGAAGTTGTTTTTCAATAACACGCCATGGAACACCGACTTTTTCAGCCCATTGTTCAAAGTGTTTCATCTCAGCTAAATACCAATCTTTATTTTTGGCAAGATTCAATGCGAAATGAAGCTCATTTTCAATATATACACTAGTCATCAATATATCGTATGCGGGAGATAATCTTGGTGTTCTTTTGTCCTGATAAATCATACTCCAGTTTTTTAAGTGTGCATCTCCATTGGCGAGTAAAATATTTATGAGTAAACGGCTGGCAAATTGCTGAATATCAAAAATTTTGTTATCTGAATACAGGTAAATGATCTTGCCTATCTGTTCATAATTTGTGGTGCTGTATTTCTGATGTGGGTATGCACCAAAGATTTGAGCAAAATCTTCAATATGAATAAGCTCTGTAGTGTTAGCAGTACTCTGTCTATCGAATCTCTTAATTGCAAAAGCATATTGCTCTTGGGGTAAATTTAATGGTGGAAGGTCTTGTAAGAGTGCCATATCCACCAAGCGAATCTCAGGGACATCTATTCCGACCATTTTGGCAAGGGTCATCATAGAATATTCATTCAGTGGAGCAAAAGCATGTCTGGAAGAAGGAGTTTTGATAATCCAATCCCCGAGTAGACTGGATTCCGTTGCCCGCGCTAATGTAAAATGCCCGTCTTTGGCTTTCATGGAAAACTTCATTTGGACGCCGGCCAAGGAAAACTTATTATCTGTTCGAATCTCTTGCTTTAAGATCTGATCTGGATTAGAGATCTGCAGTTTGAATTTTATTTCATCTGGAATTTCTTCTGGATCTAATGGAGTCGCAATGAGTGCTCCAGGTAAATCATGACCTAAAGCTGCCAATAACTGAAATTCATTGTCTATATGTACTTTGAGGATTTGTGCAATCAGTTCGCGTAATGCACCTTCTGGTAGCAAGTTTGATAGCAAGGGATGTAAACGCTGATGTGTAACATAGGTCTTTTCTAAAATCTTATCCACTTGTGGATACAAGGAGGAGGTCAGCAGGCTCAAGGTCGGGCGTTGCTGATCAGAGCGGAAAGAATCTGTAAAAACCAGAATATTTTTTCCGCTCTGAAATCCTGCCAAGTATCCAACGATACCGTGATGTAATGTTAATTTTAGGACGGCAACAGTATTCATGGTTCCTCTCCTCCGAGAAGACCCTTCCATGGGTTAGTCATTAAGTCATCCTGATCTTCAATAGTGACTTTAATTCCATCATTCAATAATTGTCTGATCAAATGAACCTTATCATCAGGGATGAGCATCAGTTGAGCATTTAATCCTGCCGCTATAATTTCTAAAGTCTCTAATCGAGGGTTGCCCTGACTTTCCAGTTTTTGGTACTGCTGTCTTGAAATGCCTGTACGGGATTGCATATCAACTTGCTTTAAGCCCAATTGGGTTCGTCTTTTTTTGATTTGCTGAAGTAAAGATTTATTCATTGTAGATACATTTATTGCTTTTAGGTTCTGTAAGAAACATATTAGTTTCTTTTTTTTGAAAAGCAATTTATGACTTTATCATTTCGATCTATAAAAGCCTTAGCTACGTAGTGATCTGAAATCACTCTGAAAATACAGTTAAAATACGCGGTTCAATTTACCTTAATCTCCTTACGTAATTGGCAGCCAGATCTGAACTGTTGGCAACTCTCTGGCAAAATTTCCTGGCAGCCCTGCATTTAACTGCCTAGCGCAATCTGATAATAAATAATAACAAACCCGCCGTGCAGTTAGCATACAGTAAGTAAAGGAATGGTTGACTGTGATCATAAAAATAGCATATCAAGCCGGAGGGAAACTAGACGGCTAAGTATAGTAATATCAATAGTTTTAATACTTTAGAAACATTAACCGTCGGTTCAGAACACTATCAGATTTTCAACCTGTCTAAATTGCAAGTGCAGTTAGGTGACCTGTCCCGACTACCAAAAACTTTAAAAGTCTTGCTGGAAAATTTACTACGTTTTGAAGATCAGCTCACGGTGAAAACCGAGCATATTCACGCCTTGGCAGGATGGCTTAACGATCGAACTTCAGAACAGGAAATCCAGTATCGTCCGGCACGGGTCCTGATGCAGGATTTTACCGGTGTTCCTGCAGTGGTTGATCTTGCTGCAATGCGTGCAGCAGTGGCCGAAGCCGGTGGTGATCCGGAAAAAATTAATCCGTTGTCACCAGTGGATTTAGTCATCGATCACTGGGTGATGGTCGATTACTTTGCTAGCCCGCAAGCTTTTGAGTAGAATATCGCCATTGAGATGCAACGCAATGGCGAGCGCTACCAGTTTCTACGTTGGGGGCAGGCGGTGCTCAATCAGTTTCGCGTGGTGCCGCCAAGAACCGGAATTTGCCATCAGGTCAATCTGGAATATCTGGCACAAGTGGTCTGGAGCAATGAGGTCGATGGGCAGGGCTTTGCCTTTTCTGATACCTTATTCGGTACCGATTCACAATTTATTCATCATATTCTGAAAATATTTCTTCAATTTCATCCCACTGCGGCAATTTATGCTTTTTTTTATTCACTTCGAATTGTAAACCAACACCATCAAGCACACGTTCAAATATGTCAAATGAACCTGTAAAATGGCCATTTTCCATCTCTGAAATTGTTGTTTTATTGACTTGAGTTTTTTCTGCAAGGCTTTTCTGTGTATAGCCTAACCCTTTTCTTGCCAAACGTATTTCTTTACCTATTTCACCTCGTGTAGCCATTTTTTCTCCCGAAATTTGTTAGCCATATAGCAAACTTTTAACTAATTATGGTTAATATTCGCTATATAGCAAACTTTTATAATGATTCTTGAATAGCTAAATTGAACTTATAAGATTCAATTTAGCCTCAAATTAGGTTAATAGAATCCATATATGTATGGTAGTTCTCAATAATGAGGCAGTTGTATACCTCTTGAGAAGAGAAACTTCTTATACCTTGAATTTGAATTATTAGACAAAATTATGACTTTTAATTTTCTGTGTAATGAAGCTTTATATATTCTTAATATTTACCCTGAAGCCGAAGTCCTTCGACTACGTTTAATACTGTAGCTAATCCCTGAGTAGTCTGAATCTGTTTTATCGGAATGCCTTTGGTTAGCTTATTTGGTGACTTCATAAAATGCTGCATCCATTTAGCCTCTCCACCTGTTAGAGCATCTAGTGATATCGCAATACGAATTAAAATAATTGCGAGTTCTCCCTGACTTGAATCGGGATCTAACTCAAGCGAATTTAAAGTTTCCACTGAATCTAAATTGATAACGATAGCAAGCTGGTCCAGTGTCAAACCAAGTTGTTTTGCAGATGATAAAACAGCTTTAGTTAATACTTTTTTTTGTTTTGCAATTTTTTCTGACGTTTTATGCATGACTGATCTCAGTTTCAGACGTTGCTGATACCTAGAGTTTATACTATTTGATTATCGTTTCTCAGACATCCAATTTTTACTGAAGATATATTAAATTTGGCTTTAGATAAGGAAGCAACGGTTAAATTATTTAACAGCATGTGGTTATTTTTAGACCTTCAGCTTTAAGTTCAAGAGATCGAGGTCTGCCGATACATGCTAGATGTAAGCAAAATTTAAATGCAGCAAGAGCATGACCATCTTTTACTGAGTAGAGTTGTAGACGAGGAAATTCCTCTTGAGTTGATGGATGTTTATCTGTTAATGCTTTTGCTAATTTGAATAGTTGAGGCTGTTGTTTAGCATCTAACTTTGTTTGCAAATCTTGTCCAAGTAAGTGCCAAAATTTGGCAGGAAATAAAGCCTTAACTTGGGAGTAAAAATGTTCGAGTTGATCGATATCCTTCCAGCGATAATGGATACCGGTATGTGATGCGGTCACTCGATTTAAAAATACATTCAGGACGTATGCAATTTGTATTGGATTTTTACAAGCTATTTTCTGTAGATGTTCAAAAAAATAGGTCACTGCATGAAGCTCTTCAGCGCTATCAAGCATCGCTGGCTTTAACTGGGTTGAGCTATCAATACTAAATAAACGAGGATTCCCTTTTTTTGATTTAATTTTTGCTAAATTTAGGGCATTTTCATACCAATAATTGACAAGCTCTTCTGGTAAATACATTTTTTGAGATACAGCTTGAGGATCATTGTGAATCTCTAATTGATTTAAGGTTTCATAAAAGCGTTGAAGTGAAATTTTAGAATCTTCTGTTCCAACAAAGAAAGCAAAAAAATTATGGGATTGATCTATTTGTACCGACAGTTCATCTAAAATGTCAGTAGCATTACTTTGAAGCCATTTTGTTTGATCGTTCAATAATATAGTTGCTAGAGCGGCCTGGTTTTTTTCAAAATTAAAGTCTTTTTCATCATTTGTTATTTTCAAATTTTTAAACGTTGCATTGTGGCCCATAATTTTTTTAGCCAATTCATTAGGCATATCTGGATGATGTTTTAGTAGTTTTTGACCAGCTATGAGATAACTTAAATGAATATAGCTTTTGAATGTTTCAACTGGCTCTATATGTCCTAAGAGATGTGCAATAACAAACCAATGGTTTTGTCCATGTTGATTTTGAAGTAGCTCAGCTCGAATTTTTTGATATTCGTTTTCGCTATAGTCGGTTAGCTTTTGCACAAGTGGTGCATATTCACAGTTCAGTAAAAGCGATAAATGATTCGCTGCAGTGTGACGAAAAGAGTGAAAGGAGTAATGATGCCCTTTAAAGACCTGATTTAATATCAGTTTTAGGGGTACGGTGACAGTATGTTTATTCAGTTTTTTATTTTCATTCAAGTTGCTGAATAAATATAAACTTTTCTTATTCTCTAAACGTTTTTCAACAACAAAATCGCTAAAGAATTGGTACTCATCATCTTTTAGCAAAGCGTATGCAGGCACAATCCGTTCCGCACTATCCGTTTTGAGCAGATGTTGATTACCTTGTTTTTTTGAACCATAAGGTTGAACCCAGATAGAAAATTGATTTAAACCCTCGATATCTTTTACACGTAACCCGAGTATTTCGTTAATACGCATACCAGTACGGTAAGCCAAAATATAAATAATTTTTAATAACTTATAGTGATGGTCTGAGATGGATTGGTCATGTAAGAGCTGATTTAACTTCTTTAATATGACCTGGAAGGCTGTATGACCAATGATGCGTGCACGAGGTCTACTTTGCGATGCAATAAATTCAAGTTCGAAATCTTCTGCTTGAAAAACAATTTGTTGAAAGGTGTGAAAGCGTTTCAACATGCGGATTGTTTGGTTTTTAGATTTTTTAAACTCAGGTCGATCTGCTTCATCAGCAAGTCGTGTATTGCTAATGATTTGTTGATAGATTTTGTTCAGCAGATCATTAATGTCATTGTCGGCATCGAAGTATTGTAAGGCATGAGTTAAAAACGGTTCTGCGATCCGGGTGTAATATGTATAGATTGAACTATCTGCGAGTTTTTGATTGTCTTGAAATGCCTTCGTGTACTGAGTTGTATCAAAATCAAAGGTGGCTGATAATTTTTTTATTTGCTCTGAAGTTGGTAGATAGAGACTGATGAGCCACAAAATAATACGTTTAGAAAACTCATTAAACTGCTCTTGGTGACGCAGGCAAAAATCAATAATGAGTTCAGCAATAGGTTGGTCCGTTGATGATGTGCGAATTATTTTCAGCAAGTTTTTATGAATAAATATCACATTCTCTACTGCTTCAGACGTATTGAGATCTGGTAGGACTTTGGCTGTAGAAGAGACATTTCGTTCGATTTCATCACTTAATTGAGTTTTAAATTTTGGGAATGCAAAGTTTTCAAACTCATGTTCTGATAAACCACACGTGAGTGTGTTTTCTAACAAACATTGTGAAAGGGCAGGATCAACATCTGCATTCTGCAGTTGTAGCCAATTAAAATTGGCGTAGTCACGTAAAAACTTAAAAGTCTTTTTGGTGTATGGATGTTTTATTTTTTGAAAAATGAGGTGCAGATACGCATTCACGTCTAGACTGATGTCACGAATTTGTCTTGTATTGAAGTGAATGAGCCAGAGTCGTGTGAGTTGATCTGGAACAAAATTACGTGATTTTCGTATTGTTTTTTCATCAACAAATAGATCGCCATAGCTTGGAGAAAGTGGCTCTAAAAAGATGATATTAAAATCGCAAATTTTTTGGATTTTTTCAGGGTTTTTTAAATGTTCGAGCAAAGCATTTAATGAAGCTGTTTGATTTAATCCACCGTATAACATTGAGCAAAGCAGAATATTTCCAATAATTTCATCATCAGAAAAAGCGGAACTATCTTGAGCAAGAATCCAGTAATCCCACAGTTTTTCGAGGATGATGTCAATTTCATGACCGGCTTGGATCCAATCTAGGGTGAAAATTGGTTCATCGCGTTTCATCTCAAAGGTGAGATAAGGTAGTGGGAGGTCTAGGTTATTACTTTTATTAAGATCTTTGATATATGTTCGGAAGAATTCATGAGCATATTTTTTCCAGGCAAGATTCGGTGCTTTACGTTTAATAAACTCATAAATTGCAGGATAAGCTTGAATTAAGTCTTCATTTGAGAATTTTTGTTCATCAAAGTATTGTCGGAGCTCTTGTTCTGCATCAGCTCGTATGTCCTTTTTAGGCTCATCTCGTTTGAATTGACGTCTATCTTCAGCATAGCGTTTTTTTGGGATTTTTTTATTGAATGATGACATGAACTTCAATCCCGCTAATTTTAAATTGATCTTTCATTTGCTCTAAAACATTCGCAATTTTAGAAAATTGAGATAGTGATAAACTGGAAAAAGGATGTGCTGCTTCTTGTTGCATGAGCTCATGTCCAAAGAGAGCTAAAATTTCAGGTTCAGAAAATTTATGAGTCAAAAATGCACGAGCTGTGTGGCGATGCCAATTTTCATGAGCAAGTCCTAATTCAGGATGGAAATTTTTGACTGTAGAATGACTTAGTGGTTTCCACTTGTTATTTTGAATGATTCCAAGCAAGGGTAACTTACTTGCTTCTATTTGTTGTATAGCATCACTTAAAGCTGGATGACTCATCATGATTTGAGTCGAAAAATATTCTAAAAATTTAAGGAATTTTTTTATCTCTTCAACTAAAAATGAACAAAGTGGGATTAAACGTCCGAATCCATTGCGGCCGCCTGCTTCTTTGTCAGAAACCATCAAAATTTGGCGTTTTAAATTAAAGTTTTTAAGAAATCCAGGGAATTCAGCAACGGGGCGTGCTGCTGTAAAAAGAAGGAGGATATGCCATATCCATATGTTGTAGTGGTTGTATATAGCAATCAGATCGTTTTCAGCTTGTGAAAAAATATTAAACTTCAATACAGCAAAAATCTCTGTAATGATCTGTGGTTTTGGAGCTTTACGACTACCAAAATGAATTATTGAATCAGGGGGCGAAGGTACACAACTTTCATATGTGCTTGCTATATCTGCACAAAGTGATTTTAGAATATCAACATATTGTGCATGTAATCGTGGAATATTCTGATGACAATAAGAAATAGATGATGACTGATTGGCATCAATCCCTGTGATTAAATCTGCGAGTTGTTTATTCCCTGTTTTTGCAAGAACCGTATGATGCAGTAGAGAACTCACCTTTACGACAGACAGTTTTGGAATCAATAATTCTTGTCTTAATTTGCGTAAATATTGCTGTATATCATCGAAACTAACCGAATCCATTTTGCGGAGATCCTCAATGAATAGATTCGGGATTGGAATGTCTAAATAGATCGTCTGATTAAGTAAGCTTGTTGAATACTCAAAATCACGGTTCTCAAATACATTAAATTTACTGCTTAAGAAGAATTGATCATTTTTATGGATCAATTTTTGGCGGTTATTTAAGTTTTTAGCTCGCTTGCTTTGTATATATAGCCACTCATTCACACTGTTGCCTGTCAAAAATGCGAGCATCAGGATTAAAGCACTTTTATTTTGATGTTCAGAGTAGTCCACATGAAGTCTTTTCAGTAGATGGTTCACGCTAGATGGATTCGGAAAAAAACTACTCGACGTGAGTAAATGTTCTTTGCGTTGAATATGTTTTGCAACAAGCGGTAGAACATAGTTTTGACTCGTTTCTGAATGTGCTGCGAGTGGTGTGACGTCAGTTGGATTGACAACAATTTGCCGATTAATCGGCTCATCGATTAAGGTTTCTATATTCAGTGCTTTAGATTTAGCCCCTTTTTTGATTTCGATACTTTCTTCAATGAATTGTTCTTCATCAAGAAACTGATGTTGAAGCTGCGTATCGATACTTGCACGTGCAATCTTCGCTTTGTTTTTTAAAATGTAGTTAAAAGTAATCCGAATATCATTGAGTAGATTGCGATCAAACTCAGGCAATTCATCCGTATCTAATGTGATCAGATGTTGAATAAATTGTTCTAAGCTCAGCGTTAGATCTTTAAGATAGACATTCCAGAGGCGTTTATATTCTTCTGTATTATGATATTTTTTTTCAGTATCTAAATTTTTATTTGCAGTTCTAAAACGTTGGAATAAGCGCTTTACTGTATTGAAGTGTTCGGCGTGCGCTTGTTTAAAAAGATCTGGCTTGAGCTCAGGAAGAGCAATTAAATAAATTGCTGCTTTTAAAACTAGAATATTCCAATTTTTTGCATGCGTCTGCGATTCAGATAATTGCGAAATTGAATTGACATATGAAGTAATCGGTAGATCACTGATCTTAACTTTTTTAGAAAAAGAGATTACTGAAGGTTTGGGCAGATTTGACTGAAATTCTACATCGATGTCAAAGCAATCGAGATTGAGACCATCTAGACAGTTGTCAGTCTGTTGAGAAGACAATAGTTCAATCACAAAGTTGATATGTTGTGCACGTTCAAATTGCTCATCACCGAACAATTTTTCAATTGTTCTTTTAATTGAAATCATTGGTAAATCAAAATGTTCGTTTAGATCATTAGACATTTAAGATCTCCAAATTTTTTCTGCACTCAGATCGCTATTTGAGTGATCTAAGAGATCTTTTACACATCTGCTGTGTAATGATAATTCATTAAAAATCTGTGTACGTTCTTGCTTGATCTTTTTCATCCGCTGATTGAGTTGGTTTCGAGAGCATGAAAGCAAGTGTGCAAGTAACTCTAGGCTCATTTGATGGTGTGGCTTCAAAGATGATTCTTTGTTAAGAGTTAATAGTGTTTGACGTGAAAGATGTGTATTAATCAAGTGCAATGTTTTTCGTGGGTTCAAAGGCTTAATGTCAAATTTTGTAGATTTGATGAATTGAATAAATTCACGACTGCATAACTCCATCAGAAATGCTAACTCATCATCTGAAAAAGATTGTTGATTGTGAATAATTAAAGTGACTTCATTAATATCTTGCTTTAAATAGCTAAGATATAAGTGAATATTATTGAAAATGGAGTAGCCATCAAATTCTGAAGTTTTCCACACATGGAGTTCTTTTATGCGATTAGAAATATCTAAATCTGCAGTGAGATTTTTAAACATATTTAAGTAGCATAAGTTGAAACCATACGCTTGTGGATGAATGGTGATTCTGCTTTTTTTGAAATTTTTTAGAGTACTTATCTGTGTTGCTGGAAACTTCAAAAGTAGTTCAGATGTCAGATCCATGTGTGCTATTGAATAAAAATAATACAGCAATATTCACGTATATTTAGAGTTTTTGAATATGGCAGGAGGTATCATTTTTTCCTTGTTTTTAAAGTTTATTTATTATTGAAAGTTTCAAATTTTCCTCCTCGATTAGATACTCACTATTAGTTAGCTATATTTGTGAGTTGGCAAAAAATATCATGTTTCTATTATGATGTTCACATAGCAGATTACAATGAATACAGTAGGGATGAGTATAGTTGATTATTACAATAACAATGCTCAAATTTGATCTTTTTTAATGGTAATTAAAACCAAACAGGAATCAATTTTTGATAAGTATGTGGCTTTGTTGCACAAAGATTTCATAACTATATGATTTTAAAAGTTTTGATTATTTTTTGATCCAAAATTAAATTTATTTAAATCAGATGCTTACATATTTATGCAACAAAGCCCATTGTGTTCTTACGCAAACCTGCACCGATTGGCCTTGGTTTAACCAGTCTACATATACTAGATGAGTCACTCATTGTGGCCTTACCCAACAATCATCCTTTGGCTGAACAAGCCGAACCAATTCATTTGCTGGATCTTGAACCGCATGATTTTGTGTTGTACCGACGTTTAGCGGGGCAAGATTTATTTGATAATATTTTGGCCAGTTGTTACCAAGCTGGATTTAGTCCCAAAATTGTACAAGAAGCGCCACGTTTAACCTCGAGTTTAAACTTGATTGCTGCAGGGATTGGTTTATCCATCGTGCCTGAGGCCATTCGTGACTTTTGGAATAAGCAGATTGTTTATAAAGCACTCAAGGCGAACAATCCATGTATTGCGCCGATTTATGCAGTGTATAAAGAAAATATAGACAATGTCCGTTTGCAACACATCTTAAAGTTATTGCAATAATTCGTTCAATATTGAGCACTTTATTCTGCCTGACAAGAGTTTGCTTAAAGTACTAAGGTCAGAGTGATGATGTGTTGTATTTAAAGTTTTATACCTATAACGAATGCTCGTATGGAGCAAAATATAATATTTAGCAATATGAAATGTTTAACCCATGCTTTTTAATAAAATTCCTTTTGCACTCACGGCTCTGATTTCTTCCACTGTGGTAATGATGAGTGGTTGTGCACCCAGTCTGTCTAGCACCGCTTCAAACACACAACAACAGGCGCAAAATGCCTTATTGGTCTATGGTGGACCTATTTTAACCATGCAAGGCATGCAGCCCAGCTATAGCTGAATACTTACTTTATTATCACACTTAAAACCATAGGAAATGAGGTTTTACAGATGTTTCCATGTGCTAGTGTTTTTAGAATTTAGCTATAGTTTTGTTTCCCATCTACTTTGATGCCATTTTTTTTATACTGTCACTGAGGCAGGTTGGACATTTGATTTCTAGAGTTATTTGCATTTCTCTATTTTATCAAAATTCAACCTGCTTTTTTTTAGCATACTTTTTGATACACCACCAAAAATTGGATGAGTTTTGCTAAATAGCTCAAAGTTCAGTTTGTATGTTGATAAATGCATATTACTAATATAGAGCCTGTAAATAAATTTCAGTAGTTTTATCATTTATTAGGGATGATGGAATTCAACTTTATTTTTTGTCAGGCTTCTTTAGCGAATTCATTTAAAGGCTATTTATTCACTTTTCATAATAAAAGTGCTCAGATAGATATCCTATCACTCGTATTGTGAAGAAATTATCTTATAAGATTTGACTTCAAAAATTACATATCGCGCTCTAAAGTCAAGTCTTTAAAATGAGCAGTGTGCAATATAAAAATCATTCAAATGCACTAAAAAACAGTTTGTGAGAGAGGAATAGTAGATGAATACGCGATCTACCATTATGGATACCAATAGCTTCCGTGCCGAGCATGCGAGTGCACTAGATTCTGAAACCCGAAAACTGACCGATCGACGTAGCCAAAATTTAGGTGAATCTTACCGCTTGTTTTATCGAAACCCAGTGCATCTTGTAAAAGGGCAAGGACAATACCTTTGGGATGCTGCAGGCAATCAATACTTGGATGCTTATAACAATGTCGCTAGTATAGGACATTGCCATCCTGCGGTAATCAATGCCGTAAATGAACAAATGCAAATGTTGAATACACATACTCGTTATTTACATGAGCGCATTTTAGATTATACCGACGATCTTTTAGCGACCACACCGACTGAAATTAACAAAGCCATGTATATGTGTACGGGTTCTGAGGCGAATGATTTGGCCATTCGTATTGCCCGTGAATACAGTGGTGGTACGGGTATTATTGTGTCGCAAGAAGCCTATCATGGTACTAGTGATCTTACTTCGGGCTGTTCGCCTGCGCTTGGTACAGGACAGACCTTAGCTGCTACAACTCGTTTGGTGGCAGCACCTGATCAATATCGTTTTGAGGGTGAAGATTTAGGTGACTGGTTCGCCGCGCAAATTCAAGCACAAATTGATGATATGAATGCCAATGGCATCAAGTTTGCAGGCTTCTTAGCCGATTCCATTTTTTCATCAGACGGGGTAATGCCAAATCCTATTGGTTTCCTGAAAAAAGCAGTGGATGTAGTGCATGCCAATGATGGTATTTTCATTGCTGATGAAGTACAGCCTGGTTTTGCTCGTACAGGCGATTCTTTTTGGGGTTTTGGGCGTCATGGTGTGGTGCCCGACATCATTACCACAGGCAAGCCGATGGGCAATGGTATTCCAGTATCAGGTTTACTCGCGAAAGATCATGTGTTGTCTGCCTTTAGTCAAAAAATCCCTTATTTCAATACCTTTGGGGGGAATCCTGTGGCGATGGCAGCGGCGCAGGCCGTGCTGAAAACTATTCAAGAAGAAGAGTTACAAGCCCATAGTCAGCGCCTTGGTGGTCTACTTTTGACAGAATTGCGTAAGCTGATGGAAAAGTATGACTGTGTTGGTGATGTGCGTGGTGCTGGTTTATTTATTGGTTTCGAATTGGTACAAGATCGTTTCACCAAAATGCCTGATAAAGCTCTGGCACTGGATTTGATTGAAGAATTGCGTAATACGCATCGTGTGCTGACCTCTGTTGCGGGACCATATGGCAATGTCTTGAAGTTACGTCCACCATTGGTGTTCCAAGAAAAAGATATTGATTGGTTGGTTGGAGCGTTGGATCAAGCCTTAAGTAAACTGCAAAAATAAACTTAAATGTCATACATATTTAACCCCGCTCAATGAGCGGGGTTTCTTTTTTATTGATGTCTTACCACTTAATGTCGTAATTGGCGTGGTGTACAGCCAAACCAACGCTTGAATGCACGGGAAAAGGCACTGACTTCGGAATAGCCTAATAAAAATGCTACTTCAGAAATCGGTAAATTCTTCTGTTGAATATAGTGTTTGGCCAGTTCATAACGAACTTGATCAATTAGTTGAGTAAAGGTGATGTCGTGTGATTTTAAGCGCCGTGATAAGGTACATGGACTCATATGTAAATCTAGTGCAACTTTTTCCAAGTTGGGTTCACCATGAATCAAATCTTGCTGAATGTGTGCACGGACTTGATTGGTTAAACTTTGTGACTGCGATTGCGTATTCAGAATTTTTAAAGTGTCGAGCATCATGGTGAGCAGCAACGGGTCTGACTGTGGCATTGCGGTTTTAAGGTCTGATTTGGCAATCAAAATTGAATTGAATGGCTGATCAAAAAACACTGATGCATTAAACAGTTTACTGTGTTCTTGCCAAAACTCGGGACGTGGGTGTTCAAAATGAATTTCGCGTGGTGAATAGTGTGTGCCCAAGACTTCACGAATTACATTCATAAACATGCCCACTGTGAGTTCGGCATCTTGTCGTCGCGATAAAATTGCACCATGCTGGACTTGGTAGTCGAAACGATAGGCATCATTGACTTCAACCATACGGCATAAAGTATCTTTTTGATGCAGATTAAAATGTGAGGTCATGTTCTTTAATGCATCTTCCAGCGATGCTGAACATAAACCAATATAGCCAATCAGTCCTAAAGCTTTGGGATGAAATTGCTGTCCATAATGCAGTCCGAAATTATCGCAATGTGATAGTTTTGCGGATTGTTCCAAGACTTCGCAATAATTGGTGAGTTGCAAACTGAGGGTGGGGCTGAGCAATAATTCAGGATTAATACCACTGATCCCAAAAATGCGATCGACATCGGCACCTTTATGCAGAATAAAGTCACTTAGGCCTGTCGCGGCAGCTGATAAAATGCCTTGGTTGCTGATGTCTTGAGCGTTGATGGAGAGAGGATTAAATTGAATCATGCATAGCCTCTTTTAATACAGAACCGTTATTGTTCTAAATTAAGCAAGAGCTATGCCATTCAATGCTTTACGGTTTGCTTCTGCCTACAGGTATTTTTTTATATACCTGCTGGAATTTGGTTGTTAAGATATTTTTTGCAAAGTCGCACAGTTTCATCCGACCATTGCGCTCCCAAACTTTTGGCCATGTCGGTATAGGCATGTGAACCGAACCAAGCCATCAATTGGATTCTACGTTGCATAATAAAGGTGGGAACCAACGCATACTCTTCTGCACTCACATGCCCAATTTTTTCATAACCATTCAACCATTGTTCGACCCACTTGGGTGCAGCAGTATAGTGTTCATTAAAACTAATTGCTGCAGCTAAGTCATGCATAAACCAGCCCATGCCGCAGTCGTCAAAATCAATCACACCAACCTTTTTTTCATTCAACAACAGATTGGTCAGTCTGAGGTCAGCATGGATCAGCCCATAGTGATCTTTGGACTTCCCAAATTGATTTAGCTCGGTGGCAACACGGCAAATTGCCTCATCAATCACGGCATGATCTACCGATTTTAACTGTGGGGCATGACGCCAGTCACCCCAATGTCCATCGGCAAAAACCATACTTTCATGATCCCAAACAATACGTTGGAAGTAGGCTGGCATCTCCCATGTTTTACTGTGCAGGTGCAGTTGTGCTGTGATTTCACCCAACTGCTTAAAATCACATGGATCGACATTATCTGCTGTAGGCATTACACCTTTCACCCAATGAAAGAGCACTGCATGCCTTGAAATATCTGGACTGAGTGCCAATGTTTGGACTTTATCTCCATGACAGTCGGCAATGGCAATCGGCACCGCGATGCCATGCGCATTTAACGCATCTAACCATGCTAGTTCACTTTCGATTTGTTGTTTGGAATGATAATTGGGACGATGAATGCGTAGTGCATATTGTTGTTGAGCGGTTTTCACAACAAAGGTGGCATTTTCAGATTGGCAGAGTAATTTGATCTCGCCTTGATAGCATGCTGGATAGGTTTGCATGGCTTTTTTTGCCAATTCGTAGAGTTGTTGAATGCTTAAATATTCATTTTGTTGGACGCTCATGTTGTACTCCTTTTCATGCTGATCTTGGGTGCGGAGTCCCAGACTTTGAGCTGATCTTATAAAAGAAAAAAAAGAGCAACTTGACTTCAAGCGACTATGCTCATGATTTATTGTCAAGTTTAAAGCCGATATTTCACCGATATTAAAGTGGTCGAATTTGGTGAAAAGGTGATCGAGCATCATGAAAAATGAAATGATAATGACGGAGAGTGTCGCAGATAACACCGAATATTTTGCCCAACGCCAACTGAAAAAGGGTGCCGTCGGTTGGTTACTGTTGGTGGGGTTAGGGGTGTCTTATGTGATTTCGGGTGACTTCGCAGGTTGGAATTTTGGTATTGCGCAAGGTGGTTGGGGCGGATTATTTGTTGCTACGATTGTAGTGGCATTTATGTATCTATGCATGAGCTTGTCGATGTCAGAAATGTCGACCATGCTGCCAACAGCAGGCGGGGGCTATAGTTTTGCGCGAGTGGCGTTTGGGCAATTTGGTGGTTATCTTACAGGGACTGCAATTCTGATTGAATATGCAGTCGCACCTGCCGCAATTGCAGTTTTTATTGGCAATTATTGTGAAGCTTTATTTGGCATAGGTGGCTGGCCGATTTATCTGTTTTGCTATGTGTTTTTCATGGCAATTCATTTAAAAGGTGCAGGTGAGGCTCTGAAAATAATGTTTGGCATTACCGCAATTGCTTGTGTGGCGCTGTTGGTGTTTATAGTGGCAATGGTTCCACACTTTAATGCTGCCAATTTATTTAATATTGCAGTAATGCCAAATACTGCGGGGGCGAGTTCATTTTTGCCTCTCGGTTACATGGGCATTTGGGCTGCTGTCCCGTTTGCAATCTGGTTTTTCCTTGCAGTTGAAGGCGTGCCTTTGGCTGCTGAAGAAGCCAAAGATCCAGTCAAATCTTTACCACGTGGTTTAATTGGTTCAATGTTGATTCTGGCTGCATTTGCCCTGCTGATTTTGTTTTTAAGTGCTGGTGCGATGGGTGCAGAGCAAGTGAAAAACTCAGGAGCACCATTGGTTGATGCATTAATTGCAGTCTATGGACAGCATTCATGGATTGCCAGTTTTGTGAATTTTGTGGGATTAGCAGGTTTAGTAGCAAGCTTCTTCTCGATTATTTATGCTTATTCGCGTCAAGTGTTTGCCCTATCGCGTGCGGGTTATTTACCGAAAATATTATCGCTCACCAATAATAAACAAGCGCCGAAATGGGCGATTGTGATTCCTGGGGTAATTGGCTTTGTATTGTCATTAACGGGTGAAGGAGATTTGCTGATTTTGATTGCGGTGTTTGGTGCCACCATTTCTTATGTGTTGATGATGATGTCGCATATTAAATTGCGTTTTTCCCGTCCAGATTTAGCACGACCATATAAAACACCCGGCGGCATCGTCACTTCAAGTATAGCATTGGTTTTGGCCTGTGCTGCAGTGGTGGCGGGTTTAATGGTTAATCCAAAAGTATGGTGTTTGGCAGCGCTAATTTATGGTTTATTCATTCTGTATTATCTGCTGTATAGCAGACATCATCTGGTGGAAGGCACGCCTGAACAAGAGTTTGCATCTATTGAAATCAGAGATGAATAGTTGAGTGAAATTTACCTAATTTTTAAGAATATCAATCCCATTTTTAATGGGCTTGATATTCTTAAATGCTCATTAAATTATTTGGTGGTGTTTTAAAAAGTATGCTGAGATTAAATGAAGCCATTATTGATGTAAAAGAAGGTTAAGTCGAAGGCTTTAAAATGGTTTCCAGGTGGTGTTTCAAGCTTTTTGGAGAAATTACAACTTCTTCTAAAACCATGCCTTATTCGATGCCTTATTTTGCAATTATTACCTTCAATTCCTACAGTAAACAACTTACCAATACTTTGCTTGCAGTTTTTAAAAGCAGTGATGAAACTGTCCCAATGATCACTTGCAATTCGGGTGTAGTAAATACCTAATTGTTTAAGCTTTGTCTTCAACCTTTGGACTGTAGCTAAATGTCTCTTACCCCAAACATAAGCAACAACCTCACCTGTTTCTCGATGGTAGGCGTAAATAAGCCATTGTTTATTATTTTTATTTCCAACAAAAGTCCAGAATTCATCTACTTCGAGAGATTCATAATGACTTTGTTTAGGCTGAATTTGATAGGCCGATTCAGTTAAAGTCCGTAAGACTTTACCGATACTAATGCGCTCAACTTCAGCGATATCTCGTATACCGCTGCCTCTGACCATTAACTGTAATATTTTACGAGTAATGCCAGAATTACATCCTAGATAGCTCAGAGCATGGTCACCAATAAACTGACGTTTGCAGTCTTTGCATTGGTAGTTTTGTTTCCCATCTACTTTGATGCCATTTTTCTTTATACTGTCACTGAGGCAGGTTGGCCATTTGATTTCTAGAGTTATTTGCATTTCTCTGTTTTATCAAAATTCAACCTGCTTTTTTTTAGCATACTTTTTGATACACCACCAAATATTTTTCTTTGCTTCGAGGTCGCTGAGTTCGTAAAAGGCCTGAATACCGCCTGCGGCTTTAATTCCATCTAAAGCGACAGATAGAGCTTCCTGATCTGACGGGAATGTTTCATCCCATACCGTAGAAGTACCATTTTGGTTTACCACTTCCAGTGTCCAGTCACTATCGGGTAATCGATAAATTAGAACTTCAATTTGCTCATTATCCTCTTTTAAAATTTGAGACAAGGGAGAATCGATTAAATCATTTTCATCATAATCCATAGTACTGTCATTATCAGACATCAGCGGCAGCCTTTATTGTATTTAACATCCGTCCATAGTAATGAATGAATTAAATTTTGCCTAGCAGTGGATATTATGGGGTACAAAGAATGGCTAAATTCAAAAAATAATTGCCCCGACAATAAAACAAAATAATCCAAAAATTACCCAAATCCAGACATTCGATTTGGGTTTCTCAGTATGTGATGTATAGAGTGGTTGTTGTTCCTGAGCAGGAATTTTTTGGTTGCCTGCTCTTTTTTTATAGGGTTGGTGCTTGGAATAGGATAGGCCTGTGCCTGGAATACCAACGCTGGTTCGGGTGCCTTTTTTGCCAATATTTAAAGAAGCACCAGGTTTGCCAATGCTCGCGCTACTAATGCCTTTATGCGTCAGATTAATTTTTAATCCAGGTAGCAGTTTAATACTCTTGCGAAATCTGAAGCCCATATTTTTTCCATTTACAAGAACCAGTTTGGTTTCTATCTCAGTTGTCCGGATACAGTGAAATAAGAGTTTGATTCATTCATAGGACTGATCATTTGACTTATCTAGTGAAAAATCAGTATGTTCTTTAACATAAGATATTGGCTTTTAGACAATGAATCAAACATCAAATTATTACAATCAACATGCTCAAGCATTTTTTGAAAATACCTATCAGGTTGAAATGGAAAGTCTTTACGCACCATTTCTAAGATATTTGCCGGAACAGGCATTGATCCTGGATTTGGGCTGTGGCTCGGGGCGGGACACTTTGGCATTTAAGAAAAAAGGTTATCAAGTTGAGGCAATTGATTATTCTGCCGAGCTGGTTAAAAAGGCCAGGGAGCTGACCAATATTGAAGTACGTCAGCAAAGTTTTTATGACCTAGCTGAGAATAATAAATACGATGGTATTTGGGCTTGTGCATCTCTTTTACATTGTGAAAGAGATCGCCTAACTGAAGTGCTGGGGCTTATATTCAAAGCATTAAAGCTAAATGGTGTGTGTTACATGTCTTTTAAGTATGGCAATACAGACCGTGAGATAGAGGGGCGTAGCTTTACTGACTTGAATGAACAGCAAGCTCATGACTTACTTAAGCAGATCGATCAGGCTTTACTGTTACAACAATGGATTACTGTAGATAAACGTCCAGAGCGTACAGAAGAGTGGATGAATATTCTGATTAGAAAAGTGCAGGCTTAGATATGTTATTCAGTATAGCCGAAATACCAACCCCTCAAGAACAGTTGAAATTCTTAAAGCATATTCAGCAGATTTTGCAGTCAGGGACGTTTACTTCGACATATAAGTTTGCCTTACTGATAAGTATCACGCGTCTGGCGATTGAACAGGGGCAAGATACTGGTGCTGTCTTGCATTTAGAATATCAAGATATTGCTGAAAAGTTTATTGACCTATACTGGAAACAGTCACTGCCGTTTCAGTTTAACCAGTATGAGCCTTTTACTATTCATCAAAGCACTGGTAAGCAGGCAAAGATCATCACTGAAATCCAGAATGCACAGCAACAATTCAAGACCTTGGCTGCGTTTAGAAAGGATGTACTTTACTGGAACAGGTTGAAGCGAGCAGTTGCAACAACGGTAAAGCAAATGCCGGTGGTATATTTGCAGAATCTGAATGGTCAAACGGTAGAATTTCTCTATTGCCTTGAAGACTCCAAACAGTCCCTCAACTTGTTGCCCAAGGTGATGTATTGCTTAAGACAATTTAGTGAAATCATTGAAGAGTTGTGCCAGAAGCGCTGGATTGATTTTGTTCGACTAAACAAGCAGAACCTGGTGGTACTGGATGGTTTGCCTGACCTAGATGAATTCATGTTTGCTCCAAGTCGTAATCAATTGGGGCAGGTCGCGGACTTCTTAATTGACTTACAGCAATGCCAGTGTTTTTACTGTGGAAAAAGTCTCAAAAATTCAAAATATGCTGTGGATCATTTTATTCCATGGTCTTTATATCCTGCTGATACCGGACATAATTTTGTTCTGGCAGATGATAAATGTAACTCACAGAAAAGTAATTATTTGGCATCTGAGCAATTCTTTGAGCAATGGAGAGAACGTAATCATCTGCATGATCAAGCCATTACACGAGAGATTTCTCAACTTGGCTTCTTAACGGATCTGCAGCGTTCGCATCGGGTTGCTGATTGGGCTTATAAACAGGCGATAGAGAATGAGTATTTAGTCTGGTTAGGGGGAAAAGAGAAGAAGATATTAGCCCGAGTGTATTAAACTATTAAGTTTCAAAAATATTTTTAACTGTATGAATCACACAAATTCTTTAAAAAGACTGCGTCAATATGTGACGTTAATTTCCTGAAATTTCTTCAAATAATTATTGGAAAAGGATATTTTAAGGACAACTCTTCTTCATAATTGATGATAAGAATGGAACAGCTCAATCCATCAGATCTAAAAGCAATATTACATTCGAAACGTGCCAATCTGTACTATCTTGAACATTGTCGTGTGATGCAGAAAGATGGTCGAGTACTTTATCTGACTGAGGCTAAAAACGAAAATCAATATTGGAATATTCCGATTGCCAATACCACAGTGATTTTATTGGGTACAGGCACATCAATTACGCAAGCAGCAATGCGCATGCTCGCAAGTGCAGGTGTTCTGGTTGGTTTTGCAGGTGGAGGTGGCACACCTTTGTTTATGGGCTGTGAAATTGAATGGATGACACCTCAAAGTGAATACCGTCCAACTGAGTATATGCAAGGATGGATGCAATTTTGGTTTGATGAAGCCAAACGCTTAGATGTTGCTAAACAGTTTCAATTGGCTCGAGTTGAATATATTCAGAAGATTTGGTCGAAAGAGCGAGATTTAAAAGAATATACCTTTCATGTAGATGATTTAGATATTCAACAGGCTTTAACAGGTTATGCAGCAAGAATTTCACAACAAAGTAAAGTCGGAGACTTACTACTTGCAGAAGCTGCAACCACAAAGCAACTTTATAAAATTGCAGCGACTCGTACAGGTTTAAAGGATTTTAGTCGCAATCCTGAACAAGGCGATTTAGCCAATGATTTTTTAAATCATGGCAATTATCTGGCTTATGGTTTAGCAGCAACCACGCTTTGGGTACTTGGAATTCCACATGGTTTTGCCGTAATGCATGGTAAAACTCGCCGTGGAGCTTTAGTGTTTGATGTGGCTGATTTAATTAAGGATGCAGTGGTTCTACCGTATGCTTTTATTTGTGCCAAAGAAAAAATGACCGAACAGGAATTTAGACAGCAGATTTTGCAGAAATTTACTGAGCATAAGTGTTTGGACTTTATGTTTGATCAGGTCAAAGCACAAGCTTGTAAAAATCATGATGTAGATGGGGACGCATTATGATTGTGACCTTTATTAGTCAATGTGAAAAGAAAGCGATTCCACGAACCCGACGAGTATTGGATGCTTTTGCAGACCGAATTGGTGATAACACCTGGCAGACAGTAATTACTGAGGAAGGTTTAATTGCAGTTAAAAAATTGCTGCGTAAAACCGTAACCAAAAGTACAGCGGTGAGTTGTCACTGGATTCGGGGTAGAAGGCGCAGTGAGTTACTGTGGATTGTTGGGAATCGGAATAAGTTTAATAACATTGGGGTCGTGCCTGTGAATAGCACACAAAAAGATGTATTTATGGATGTTGTAACAATGAAAGCAAAACAAGATGAGTTTTATGCGAATACGCATTTACAGCCACTCGCAGAACATAGTTTTGCAATTGGTTATTTGGCACAGCAATTATTTAAAACAGTAGTGGATAACGATGAATATGACAACTTATCTAAAGTTGTATTTTTAGCGGGTTGTTTGCATGATTTAGGCAAATTAGACCCTCTATTTCAAGAATGGGTTAAAAAAGGAAAACGGAAAGATCCTGAAGATGATGGTCAGCATATCGATGTTAAATTTACCTTTGATAAACACCCTCGTCATAATGAGGTGTCATTATTGCTATTTAATTTTTTTGAACAGCAATGTAAAGGATTGAATAATCGTCAAAAAGAAAGTTTACAGCATATTTTGTATTGGCATCATGCGAAGCCATATCGTCAAAATGATGATTTTACAGGGGTGTATAAAGCCTACGAATATTTAATCAAAAACATTCAAGTAGATCAGTTTGAAATCTTGATTCAACGGACATCTGACTTAGTTAAAAGAATTAACAACCTATCAAAAAATTATTATGCCAATGAAAGTATCGAAAAGCATATCGATTGGAATATCGATCAAGCACAAGAGCTAAAAGATAATTTTGAATATCAATTCAAAAGTAAATATTTTCCAGAATTTAAACATTATACCAATACAGATTCTATAGACATATTACGTGATAAGGTGCGTATTAACTCAGAACATAATTTATTACGTGCCTGTGTGATTAGTGCAGACCGTTTGATTTCAAAACTGTCTGCGCAAGATTTAATGGAATACATTGCTGAGCACCGCTTAGATGAGTTATTGGATTCACAAGAAACGCTTTCTAATCTATCTGAACATTTAAACAATGTTTCGACAAAATTTCCAAACAGTGAACGCACTCAGAAACAAAACGAAATCGCTCAACAACTTGCTGATTTAAGAGATATTGCTGTGCTTGCAGGTCCAGCAGGCTGTGGTAAAACTAAAATTGCATTAGAGTGGGCAAAACTAAAAAATGCAAAAAAAATATTTTGGATTTGCCCACGTGTACAAGTTTGTCAGGGGATTTTTCAAGAACTCACAGAAAGCTATTTACCAGATGCAAAAGTGGAGATCTTCACGGGAGAATTTAAGTTTACTAATGCTTGGGACAAAGTCACCCCTGAACATGAATATCTATCGGGTGAGGTGGTGGTTACAACGATTGATCAAATATTAGGATCAATTGTGACACATAGTAAAGTGGATAGTTTAATTCCATTTATAGATGTACATGTGGTCTTTGATGAATACCATGAATATATTGGGATGGAGATTTTCAACATATTGTTTGCTGAGTTGATTGCCAATAAAAATATGCGTAAGAAATACGAAAAAAATACTTTATTGGTTTCAGCAACACCACACTATTCTTATTTAAAACAAGTCTTAGGTTTGCATCAAGATGACGTTATCGCAATGCCATCATTTAATGATCGTGACTATAAGATTGAATTTATAGATTATGACGAATCTGTCATTGAGGGAAATCCATTTTATCAAGTCTATGATGGACAAACCTTTATCATTTCAAATACGGCTTTAACAGCACAATTGGGCTTTATTTATCAGAAGAATCAAGAGCAAAGTGTACTTTTCCATTCAAAGTTTAAACGCAGTGATAAAAAATATTGGTTTAATGAAGTGTATGAGGCATTTAAAAAAGAGGGTACACATAAATTTGATGTATTACGTAGTGGTCCAATTGTACAAGCATCATTAAATATAACAGCCAAAAATATGCTGACAGAAATGACCTCACCTGAAAATATGCTTCAACGTTTAGGACGCTTAGATCGTTTTGGCGAAAGTGAAAGTCTTAATGTTTTAAAAGTTGCGATTACTGAAAATGTAAAAAATGGCAGTTGTAAAGGTTCTTCAGCATTTTTCTTAAATCAATTAAATTGTTTGCAAACTACAAAGGCTTGGTACGATTTTTTACAAGATCAGCTTGCAGGGCAAAGCTTTAAGTTATCAAAGCTTTATCAACTCTACAAAGCATTCCATACGCAACAAGATCAAGAAAACTCTGCTATTTTTCAAGATATGCAAAAAGCTTTGAAGAAAAGTATTGATCGAATTAATAATAAGGTGACTGAACCCACCAAAGTGTCAAAACCTAAAACGACAGAGCGTAAATCTAAGATTAGTAAAAACTCATTACGTGGAGATAGCCGTTTTGTACAGTTAGCTAAGTTGAATTTAAATGATTATGCCAAGCCTGTATTTGAAAATGAATATGCGTATCAACCACCTTTAGATGATACAACTGAATATGATAATTTGACGGAGTCCTTAAATATTATTCAAGAACTTGGATTGATTAATTTTATTGCCCAAAAGCATGGCAATATTGATCCGTCACATCCAGTAAAAGGCATTCCTGAGAAAAAACAAAAATCACGATGTATGGTCTTAGAAAATTATGCAAGAGATGCAGATTTCCCTTTGTATCTGAGCTACATCGAAGATGACTTAAATAAAGTGGGTGGCACAGGGGTTCGACATCCTGAAGCAATTTATTATGCGGTATGCGATCAGCAACCGATTGGTTCAATTACATTAGACAAACTTCATATTTTAACAACATCACCAGAGGGTAAATAATATGGCTAAAGTAACAGGCGTAAAAAGCGTAGATTTTAAAATTACAGCATATGGTTATGGGGTGGTGAATTGGAATGGTCCAACGTCACTGACAGGTAATGATGGTAAGACAGTGGATAACCACACATTACCTAAACTTCGTGGTTTCAGTAATTTATCAGGTAGAGTCAAAGAAGAAACAGGCTACAAATACCGTAAAGAAGCATCAGACATTGATTTTAACGAAACGCCTTTATATATCAGCCAAAATTGTATTCGCCATCACTTATTCCGTGACCAATCTTTTGATTTACATTATGCAAAAGATAAGAATTTGATTGATGTTCTAGCATCTATTACGGGATTAATCCGTGGTTATGTTGTGCCATCGAGTCAATGTAAACGTACAAGTCCACTTTTGATTACTGATTTTATTGATCAGTTGGGTAATGGCAACTTTGAACAGCTTTCGAATGCAAGTTCAAGTGAAGAAATTACGCAAGATGATGGCTCAAAAACATATAAACGTGGTGAAAACTCAATCTTCTCTAAAACGACCTTTGGTGATACCGAATATATCGCTTATGGCTCGATTAGTATTGAACAATTGCAGTTCATTTCACTCGATAAAAAATTTGACCGTGCTTCGATGATTATTAAAGAAGGAGAAGGTGAAAAGATTGCAGAGCGAGTACAGGAATTTATTAAGAGCCTTGATCCATCGAAAGAACCAAAAGCAATTTTCCATAAAAATTATGTCCGTAAGGGAACAATCTTTAATGAAGGTGAAGTGGGTATTTTACTCGACAACACTGCAATTGATATTTTAGTCAAAGAAACGCTTTCAATGCTTGAAGAACTCGTTATTAAGCAAGCCAAAGGTTATATGTGCGCAGATACGGTAGAAGTGGATTATAACGACAGTCATAAAATGATGCGTATTAAACGCAATCCAGACCAAGCCAATCCTGAGCTACAACAAGATTATGCAGTTTATTTTGAAGCCCAATAATGAGGTGATTTATGCAAATCATTATTGAATATGAATCCTCTTGGCGAAATTCATTTTTAGATGGCTCTAATAATGAACCCTTGCCTAAAGGCGGACGTAATTTTATTGCTTCAATGACAACATTAAAGCAAGAAGGCAATTACAAAAAGCGTAGTATTTCAAAAGATACCGTCATGGGCATTCTAAATCGTTTGATTGGTGATCAACGTAAACTTTATCAGGCACGACAGGATGAAAATTATTATTTTACTGAAGTTGAAAAAGTACTTCAGGAGAATGATATTGTCGATCACGCTTTAAATAGTAACGAGATGGTTTATATCCGTAATGTTTCAGGGAGTACAGATCAAAATTCATTTACAGGTGAAATTAAAGCAAATGATCCATCCTTTAGCTCGAGTTTTTCAGCTGAACTTTGGGGTGTTTTATGGCTTAATTTATCTGAAGTTTCCAAATTTATTTTGGATGAGTCATATTCTGTGACCTACTCTGAAGTTTTAGATCCAATTACGGTGTGTAATCGTATTGAAGTTTTGAGTGCAGAAAAACCAATGGATCTGACGGAGGATATTCAAGCTGTACTAGACTATTTATTGAATCATTTCCCCGATACAAAGTATTTGACTGCAAAAAAGCAATTACCTTTGATCAGTATTTATGCCTCTGCTTTATATCTTCAAATTACAAGATTATCTCAAAGATATGATCTCTCAACTGTCTTAACAAAAAGTGGCGGACTGAGTGGAATCTCAAAGCGTGGATTTACCAAAAAAGATTTTATGGATCGTTATACGACAGGAAGTAAAAAGCTCATTTGGGGCAATCCCTATTTATTGAAAGAAAAGAAAAAAGGTGAGGGTGAAATCGTATCTGTTTTAACCAAAGCTAGTGGAAAGCTCATTATAAATTTGAATATTTCTAAAGAACAAGCAAGAGATTTAGAAGAAAAAATTGAAAATGCAGGGGTTTCATCTTTTTACTTAGGTAAAAAGGGCTTGGCTTATGTCACGGATATTAGACCTTAAGGAAGAGATATGAACTATTACATTGAAGTAACATTAATGGAAAATGATCAATTTTCTCCTTATGAATTATGGTCACAACTTTATCCTCAATTGCATCTTGCATTGGTTGAAGCCAAAAATGCTGACAATAAAGTGAATATTGGATTTTCGTTCCCTCAATACCGCTTTCATCAAGATAAAGGTGTTGGATTTATAGGTACAAAATTACGTTTATTTGCTGAGTCTGAAGCTGATTTGAAGAAACTGGACATTCGACGTTGGCTTGAGCGTTTAGAAGATTATGTACATGTCACTTCTATTCGTGAAGTACCTAATGATATTAAGAACTATGCCATTTATAAGCGTAAGCAAGTGAAAACCAATGCACAACGTTTGGCGCGTCACCGTGTAAAACGTGGGGATATTGGCTTTGATGAGGCATTAGCCAGATACAGCAATGTAGTTACGACAACCAACATGCCTTATATTGAAATGAAAAGCCTGAGCACTTCAGATCAGCAAAGTGAAAAACGTTTTAAATTGTTTATCGAAAAGCAATCTGCTGAAAAATCTGAAACTCAGGTTTTTAGCACTTATGGATTAAGTTCGGTGTCATCTGTACCAGAATTTTAACCCAATATTTTTATACTCTTTAACAGCTTAATAAAATCAATAGCTTATGATAGTGGTTTAAAACTTGGGTCTTTTGAGAGATTTAAGAGTTAAATCACTGTTATAACTTTATTTTTTGCTTTAAAATTGCTGTTCACTGCCATATAGGCAGCTTAGAAAACTCAATGAATAAGAGCACTACTAAAAAGCGGGTTCACTGCCATATAGGCAGCTTAGAAATGCTTTAAAGCGTTTTTAATAAAACAAATGCTGTTCACTGCCATATAGGCAGCTTAGAAAAATCTGTTATTAAAACTGTTGTTGCTCGATACAGTTCACTGCCATATAGGCAGCTTAGAAAATCGCTATAAACCGCTGCACGTAGCGCCATTGGTTCACTGCCATATAGGCAGCTTAGAAATTTCGCATTTCTAGATAACTGCTGATCTGAACGTTCACTGCCATATAGGCAGCTTAGAAATGAATTTTCAGAAAGTCATTGGCCGATTTCTTGTTCACTGCCATATAGGCAGCTTAGAAAAAAGTGCTGATCGACTATGAAAAGGAGCATAAGTTCACTGCCATATAGGCAGCTTAGAAAACATTGCTGACAGATATAATCCCCATTGCCATGTTCACTGCCATATAGGCAGCTTAGAAAAGCTGCAGCCTCTTTAGCAGAAATATCATATTGTTCACTGCCATATAGGCAGCTTAGAAAACTTAGTGCATTGATATCACCCCAGACATCGAGTTCACTGCCATATAGGCAGCTTAGAAAAAAGCCTGGTCAGATACAACAAACCATTTGTCGTTCACTGCCATATAGGCAGCTTAGAAAATCAGATCGTGATGCTCGAACCACTGATGCTGGTTCACTGCCATATAGGCAGCTTAGAAAATTATTTATGCTCCTTTTCATAGTCGATCAGCGTTCACTGCCATATAGGCAGCTTAGAAAAAAAATATGGCGTCAATGGATCGGCTCAAAATGTTCACTGCCATATAGGCAGCTTAGAAAAATATGTCGAAGTCAGCGAAAGGCTCAATCGAGTTCACTGCCATATAGGCAGCTTAGAAAATATAAGCATAGCCCTCATTGACTTCCTTGCCGTTCACTGCCATATAGGCAGCTTAGAAAATCTAAAAATAAACCTTGGTAGTTGAAAAAATGTTCACTGCCATATAGGCAGCTTAGAAAAATAACGATGCACTAGATCAAGCCTTCTAACCGTTCACTGCCATATAGGCAGCTTAGAAAGTATTGCCGCCCAAAAAGCCATACCCTGGCACGTTCACTGCCATATAGGCAGCTTAGAAAATGATGCAATTGTTCTGCTAGTTGGAGTGGTCGTTCACTGCCATATAGGCAGCTTAGAAAGAAAGTTAAGAAAAATGTTCCAGAATCTAAACGTTCACTGCCATATAGGCAGCTTAGAAATAAATAACAATAGAATATTAACATTGTTAGAAGTTCACTGCCATATAGGCAGCTTAGAAAAATAGCAGCTATCGCAGTCAGTGTACCAACCAGTTCACTGCCATATAGGCAGCTTAGAAATATCACCAAAAGAAGTAGCTGCAGCTATCCTTGTTCACTGCCATATAGGCAGCTTAGAAATAAACGCACCGCGCCGAAGAGGAGGTTAAAATGTTCACTGCCATATAGGCAGCTTAGAAATAATGCTAGATATGGCTGTCAGATTTTTCATTGTTCACTGCCATATAGGCAGCTTAGAAATGCTCAATCTCAGCATATTGGTCATTCAGCGTGTTCACTGCCATATAGGCAGCTTAGAAAAATGAAAAAGCTAAATATGATCTTGTGTTTTCAGTTCACTGCCATATAGGCAGCTTAGAAAAAGCCACTATGCAGACAGTGCTATAGAGTGCAGTTCACTGCCATATAGGCAGCTTAGAAAAAGCGGTACAGTCACCGAGCCAACATTAACGCGTTCACTGCCATATAGGCAGCTTAGAAAGCGAATAGATAAATGGATTACGCGACCATCCAGTTCACTGCCATATAGGCAGCTTAGAAAAGCATTAAATAAGCATTGGCTTTCGTTCTATGGTTCACTGCCATATAGGCAGCTTAGAAAACTTGTGTAATACGTATATAAGATAAAGTACCGTTCACTGCCATATAGGCAGCTTAGAAAATCTACAAATTGAAGGGTCGCATCATCAACCGGTTCACTGCCATATAGGCAGCTTAGAAAATTGAATTGCAAAATGGTGGCAATGTGTGGTTGTTCACTGCCATATAGGCAGCTTAGAAAACACCCACCGCCAATGTTTCAGGCATATCCATGTTCACTGCCATATAGGCAGCTTAGAAATGCTGTTTCATAATGTCTTTCTGCATTTCGATGTTCACTGCCATATAGGCAGCTTAGAAAATACCGATATGCAGCGTGTCGCCTTCCCGAACAGTTCACTGCCATATAGGCAGCTTAGAAATTTCGCACCATCTTTTTCTAAATGCCTTCTCGGTTCACTGCCATATAGGCAGCTTAGAAAACAACATCAACAGCGTAACGATGCGCCCAAATGTTCACTGCCATATAGGCAGCTTAGAAAAAATTCGGCACGATACCGGACTGAATCCAAACGTTCACTGCCATATAGGCAGCTTAGAAAAGACCGTCCAGGCTGTCACCGAAGAACTGGTGGTTCACTGCCATATAGGCAGCTTAGAAAATCAACGAGAAGGCTTCTGACGCTTGTGAGCGGTTCACTGCCATATAGGCAGCTTAGAAAAAATTTACTCTTGGAATACGCATTGGATGTGAGTTCACTGCCATATAGGCAGCTTAGAAACTACTAATTTATTTGAATTGATTCGCTTTCAAGTTCACTGCCATATAGGCAGCTTAGAAAATGAAGAAAAAGCAAATTTAGATCGTGAAGAAGTTCACTGCCATATAGGCAGCTTAGAAACGATATTTCTGTTGAACAAGCGGGGCAACTTTGTTCACTGCCATATAGGCAGCTTAGAAAAATACGAAGCAAGCATGAGTGCTTGAAATTTAGTTCACTGCCATATAGGCAGCTTAGAAAAACAAGTTTAGACCAACCTTGATCCAGGATTGGTTCACTGCCATATAGGCAGCTTAGAAACTCATGTTCCAAGTTCTTCTCTGCATCCGCAAGTTCACTGCCATATAGGCAGCTTAGAAACAACGCTTACAAAATCAGAAGCCGCATTCATGGTTCACTGCCATATAGGCAGCTTAGAAATTGCTTCAGTCGATGTACTCGCTTGGCTAGGGGTTCACTGCCATATAGGCAGCTTAGAAAATTAATTTGAACACTAATGCGTTTTGATGAATGTTCACTGCCATATAGGCAGCTTAGAAAAGAATTCCCAGAGCTGATGCAATTGCAATCAAGTTCACTGCCATATAGGCAGCTTAGAAAAAATGTTTCGAGTGAAACCAGCGAAAACTTAGGTTCACTGCCATATAGGCAGCTTAGAAAAATTTGTTGATCAGTCCTGCTTTGACAGAGCAGTTCACTGCCATATAGGCAGCTTAGAAAAAACTATGGTATTTCGGTCACGACCAATTATCGTTCACTGCCATATAGGCAGCTTAGAAAAACAACATGAATTGGTCTGACGTAAATCATACGTTCACTGCCATATAGGCAGCTTAGAAATTGTACAAGTCATACAAGCCTTCAAGATGAAAGTTCACTGCCATATAGGCAGCTTAGAAAATTAAAAACATTGTTCAATCTAACCACGCGACGTTCACTGCCATATAGGCAGCTTAGAAACATAAGTCTAAGCATGCTGACTGGATCTGCCAGTTCACTGCCATATAGGCAGCTTAGAAAAGTCCAGATTCCCAAAAACCGCACCATAGCCCGTTCACTGCCATATAGGCAGCTTAGAAAAAGATGCTTTTTGTTTTTCGCCCAAACGGATCGTTCACTGCCATATAGGCAGCTTAGAAAATGTAGTTTGCGTGATAAATCACAAAGGTTTTGTTCACTGCCATATAGGCAGCTTAGAAAAAAAATCTAAGAAGAAGGACTGCATTTCAAAAGTTCACTGCCATATAGGCAGCTTAGAAAGTGTATGTCTGAACACACATAATAATCACGTAGTTCACTGCCATATAGGCAGCTTAGAAAGGAGATCGAAAAATGCAATTCAATCCACAAAAGTTCACTGCCATATAGGCAGCTTAGAAATTCCACTGATTCAACCTCACTTTTGATTAGTTGTTCACTGCCATATAGGCAGCTTAGAAAGTTTCAAGAAACGGTTTAATAAACAATTTTAAGTTCACTGCCATATAGGCAGCTTAGAAACTTCAAAATCAGTAAAGCTTTCTATAGTTGTGAGTTCACTGCCATATAGGCAGCTTAGAAATTCTACACCACGTTTTTGACGATCACGCGTACGTTCACTGCCATATAGGCAGCTTAGAAAAGTTCAGAAATATGCGTTCTCATCGTTCTGCGGTTCACTGCCATATAGGCAGCTTAGAAAAACACCAGCATGAATATTCCCTGCAAAATCCAGTTCACTGCCATATAGGCAGCTTAGAAAAAAGTTGAATCTTCTGGATAAGTATTTTTTCGTTCACTGCCATATAGGCAGCTTAGAAATGACTCATGTGCCAGTTGTGCGAGGAAGTGAAGTTCACTGCCATATAGGCAGCTTAGAAAAGTGTATGCAGTCGCCAAAATGCCCAGAAATAGTTCACTGCCATATAGGCAGCTTAGAAAAATAAGATGCCTGTTTCCGTTTCTATGTACTAGTTCACTGCCATATAGGCAGCTTAGAAAATATAGTTACCTTGCTGATCTATAGCCTTAAGTTCACTGCCATATAGGCAGCTTAGAAAGCTTTGACAAGCCTATGACCATTACTGAAGATGTTCACTGCCATATAGGCAGCTTAGAAATACAAAATTGGCGACACCATCACCGCTAAATTGTTCACTGCCATATAGGCAGCTTAGAAAATAAGGATCAGTTGCATTACGAATTTAAGAAAGTTCACTGCCATATAGGCAGCTTAGAAAATAAAAAATATGCGGATACAGGGTGACAATACGTTCACTGCCATATAGGCAGCTTAGAAATTTTTCATGTCGCCACCTATTTAGATAACTGCGTTCACTGCCATATAGGCAGCTTAGAAAATCATGGAAAATCAAAAAGAAAACCGTGATCTGTTCACTGCCATATAGGCAGCTTAGAAAAATCTTTTTAATGAGTTCAGCTAATGCTGCTGGTTCACTGCCATATAGGCAGCTTAGAAAAAGTTTAGCAGAGTAAGACCCTGTAACTTTTAGTTCACTGCCATATAGGCAGCTTAGAAAAGTGTGTTGCGTCAATATCCTCAATTTTTCTAGTTCACTGCCATATAGGCAGCTTAGAAAAATCACATTGCAGATGAAAACCTGATCCGGGCGTTCACTGCCATATAGGCAGCTTAGAAAATTTACAAGCGTTTCACCAATAGGACATTTTTGTTCACTGCCATATAGGCAGCTTAGAAATGGGAGCATTGTGATCAGAGAAAAAAGAATTCGTTCACTGCCATATAGGCAGCTTAGAAATTTCTATGAACTTCAATAAGGCTTTATAGCCCGTTCACTGCCATATAGGCAGCTTAGAAATACTGCTACTGGTGTCGCTAAAGTTCTTGCTCGTTCACTGCCATATAGGCAGCTTAGAAAACTGGAGAGAACAATGGATTTAAAAGAGCTATGTTCACTGCCATATAGGCAGCTTAGAAACAGTAACAGACTTAATCAATTTTGCGCTGGCGGTTCACTGCCATATAGGCAGCTTAGAAAACTTATTTAATAGTGGACTCTTGTACCGTGGCGTTCACTGCCATATAGGCAGCTTAGAAAAATAATGCGTTATCGTTTTTCTTTGGTAAAAAGTTCTCTGCCATATAGGCAGCTTAGAAATTTGGGGGTGCTGCTTAAGCGATATATTGAGCGTTCACTGCCATATAGGCAGCTTAGAAAACTGCTTCGCAATATTATTTTCATGACATGGAGTTCACTGCCATATAGGCAGCTTAGAAATAACAGACGGCAGTTTTGCTCGTACATTAGTTGTTCACTGCCATATAGGCAGCTTAGAAAAAGCGCGAACCTATGGACTTACGCGATGTGGAGTTCACTGCCATATAGGCAGCTTAGAAATGTTTCGTCATAGTACGGACGCTCTGACGGATGTTCACTGCCATATAGGCAGCTTAGAAATTCAACAGTCCGGCTGTCAATCTGGTATGTAAGTTCACTGCCATATAGGCAGCTTAGAAATTCGAGCGTTTCTAATTTGTACTGCAACATATGTTCACTGCCATATAGGCAGCTTAGAAAAAGAAATCAGGTCTACGCCCACTGCGTAGTGAGTTCACTGCCATATAGGCAGCTTAGAAATTGATTTAAATACTCAAAGCACATTTCTATACGTTCACTGCCATATAGGCAGCTTAGAAATTGTGGCGCTTGGTCTGACTATTGGTTAAATAGTTCACTGCCATATAGGCAGCTTAGAAAAAAAGGTGAGAAGTCTATTTATTATCCACAAAGTTCACTGCCATATAGGCAGCTTAGAAAATAACTAACACAACAAACCACCACCAACCCTGGTTCACTGCCATATAGGCAGCTTAGAAAATACAGGAATTGACCTTATTTTGAATCTCAGGGTTCACTGCCATATAGGCAGCTTAGAAAGTATTTGTTTACTTTTAGACTTTTTATTCCTTGTTCACTGCCATATAGGCAGCTTAGAAATCAAGTACAGCAAATTGCTACGCAACCTCAAGGTTCACTGCCATATAGGCAGCTTAGAAAAGAATGATTGATCTCGCGAAAGCTAAGTTGCAGTTCACTGCCATATAGGCAGCTTAGAAATTTCGTTTACGCAGCGTGATTTAGAGGTTTTCGTTCACTGCCATATAGGCAGCTTAGAAATATGGGGAAACTCATACATTGAAATTATCCGCGTTCACTGCCATATAGGCAGCTTAGAAAGTATGCAATAGTTTTGTACAACGTTGGTAGTGGTTCACTGCCATATAGGCAGCTTAGAAAAGTTCAAGAGAGACTTAAAAGACTTGGCAATCGTTCACTGCCATATAGGCAGCTTAGAAATTAATTCCACGACCTTTACCGTTACGGCTTGAAGTTCACTGCCATATAGGCAGCTTAGAAAGACAGTGAAAAGCAAGCTGCTGATTTCCTGGCGTTCACTGTCATATAGGCAGCTTAGAAATTTACTACCTGATGTTAATGGAACAGAAAAAAGTTCACTGCCATATAGGCAGCTTAGAAATCTTACTTTAAAGGAAATAATTGATTGTACAGGTTCACTGCCATATAGGCAGCTTAGAAAGTGCAGTTATGTCGATGAATATACCGTGCTATGTTCACTGCCATATAGGCAGCTTAGAAAGTGATTCCTGATGAGTGATGCTTGATAATCCTGTTCACTGCCATATAGGCAGCTTAGAAAAATCAACTCTGTCAGCCTGGATCGAATGTTGGGTTCACTGCCATATAGGCAGCTTAGAAAACTGGAGTAATCCGCTCACGCAAAATCATTGAGTTCACTGCCATATAGGCAGCTTAGAAATCAGTAGAAGTCTCAGTCTATATTCTCCCGGAGTTCACTGCCATATAGGCAGCTTAGAAATTGATGAAATTAGGGCTTTTTTAGATCAGCAAGTTCACTGCCATATAGGCAGCTTAGAAATTCGACATTCCTGATCTAACAGATCGGGAGCAGTTCACTGCCATATAGGCAGCTTAGAAAATTCGGCACTTTCGCCGTAGACGTTAATCACTGTTCACTGCCATATAGGCAGCTTAGAAAACCAGAACCTTTACCAGAGCCATTTAATGTATGTTCACTGCCATATAGGCAGCTTAGAAAATGCATCCGATGCGGCAATCCACATAGCCAGGGTTCACTGCCATATAGGCAGCTTAGAAATTTATTCAAGCGAGTAAATAGCGGCTCTGTCAGTTCACTGCCATATAGGCAGCTTAGAAAAAATCGAGGGCCAATACCGGCTTTTCGTGCCTGTTCACTGCCATATAGGCAGCTTAGAAAAATTTTAGGGCTGTTGTTGGGTTACATTATCAGTTCACTGCCATATAGGCAGCTTAGAAAAGATTGGTGAAAACCTGTGGGCAACGGCTGATGTTCACTGCCATATAGGCAGCTTAGAAAATACTATCCATTTTCTGCACTCATGAACAACTGTTCACTGCCATATAGGCAGCTTAGAAATGAATGATCCTTTTCACAGTGCCACAATGAGCGTTCACTGCCATATAGGCAGCTTAGAAATTGTCGCTTGACGCGCACCTGCGCCCTGTATTGTTCACTGCCATATAGGCAGCTTAGAAAACGAAGTTTGGCCAAATCACCATGAGTTCACGGTTCACTGCCATATAGGCAGCTTAGAAAATTAAGCAATGTAAGCAAACAAATAGTGACTGGTTCACTGCCATATAGGCAGCTTAGAAATTTTTCGTTCCGTTTGGCACATCGATGTAAGTGTTCACTGCCATATAGGCAGCTTAGAAAAAAACAGGTGATTCCCTCGTGAAGGGTTGTGAGTTCACTGCCATATAGGCAGCTTAGAAATATCCAAAAGTGGAGTAACCCAATGTCAGAGCGTTCACTGCCATATAGGCAGCTTAGAAAAACCCATCGCAGTACGGACATTTGATGTGGATGTTCACTGCCATATAGGCAGCTTAGAAAATTGCGATAGTCTAAAGCGCCATGAGGAAGGAGTTCACTGCCATATAGGCAGCTTAGAAAATTAGTTGTGCTTTACAGTTTGGGGAATAATAGTTCACTGCCATATAGGCAGCTTAGAAAATACATGCAGGCGTCTCTGGCTGCTGAACATCGTTCACTGCCATATAGGCAGCTTAGAAAAGAGCATAAATCATGCTGCCGAACAGAAAGATGTTCACTGCCATATAGGCAGCTTAGAAAAAATCAGGCGGTACGTGAAGCCGGATTGCAGAGTTCACTGCCATATAGGCAGCTTAGAAAAGCTAATACAATCTTTTCTAAGCTATGTGTCTGTTCACTGCCATATAGGCAGCTTAGAAATTAGAAACAAACAATTGACCGAGCAGGAAAGAGTTCACTGCCATATAGGCAGCTTAGAAAAACCGCGCTCGTCGCTTTGATTGCAGAAACACGTTCACTGCCATATAGGCAGCTTAGAAAGATATTTAGAGTTTCAGGAAAGTATGACGGCGGTTCACTGCCATATAGGCAGCTTAGAAATCAAGTTTTAATGATCTTGAGGGCTTTTAAGGGTTCACTGCCATATAGGCAGCTTAGAAACAGCATAACTACCAATCGCCTTTGGAAGCAGCGTTCACTGCCATATAGGCAGCTTAGAAATTGATTCAGTATTGCGGCATTGAAGCATCCCGGTTCACTGCCATATAGGCAGCTTTGAAGTATTATCTTCAGTAATACTTATGCAAACGAGAGTTTCTGTAAATAATTTTTGTAATAAAAAAGCCAATTATCTCAGTAAGATAATTGGCTTAAGCAAAGAGTTTGGCTATCCGCTTATTCTTCGATCATCCCAATAACACGGCACTACAATCAAATTATTTTCATGTAACCGAGACCATAATCTTACACCTAAATCCCGCTGCATATTTTGGACTGTGAAATTGGAAATCAGCAGGGTAGATTTCATATTGTCATAACGACTATACAAAACCTTATGCACCATCTCCAGGCGTTTTTCATGCCGGTCATGCAGGCCATATTCATCTATGACCAATAAATCAAAACTAGAGAAATGGTCGATAACTTCCTTCTCAGAACGTGAAGCATCTGACCAGGTGTCCATCATTTTTTGAGCAATTTCTGCACTGGTATAGTAGCGCGCAGATTTTGTACTGTTATGCAGAATGTTGCGAATAATTGATGCACTCAGATGGGTTTTACCTGTACCCGGTGTACCAATCATCAACATGTTCGGGTTGTGGTCAGAAATAATTTGCTGTGCAAAGGCCTGACATAGCTTGATGGTATTGTCTTGTGCAGGGCATGCAATTACATAATTCTTGAAGCCACGATCCAGGTATCGTTTATTAAGTCCTGAATTTCTAATTTTCTGTTGTAGCAATCGCTGTTGCAGTTCATCCTCATAGGCTGCATGTGAGTGATGGACGGTTTCTTTGGCACACAATTTACAGAGCCTGTGACCTGCAATTTCCATCAGGGGTATATGATGGGTAGGGCAAAGTGTTTCTGTTGTTTCTGCGCGAAACTGGAGTGTTTTAAGCATGGTTTTCATGGCTGATCTCCTAAATCCATTTTGAATTTTCTAAAAAACTCTCATTTTTTTCTTCAAAATTTGAAGATGAAGATGAAGATGAAGATGAAGATGAAGATGAAGATGAAGATGAAGATGAAGATGAAGATGAAGGGCATGATTCAAGCATGACTTGAGTAATACTCGGGCTCTTCTCAGGAGCTGCTTGAGTATTTACTTTTCGTTGCTTAGTTGATGCTTGAGCATTACTTGCGGATTTATTCCAGCGTGCTTGAGCTGCATTTTTAGCTTTATCAGATTTCATTTGCTGATTTTGCAATGCCTGGCTTTTTAAACTGGTTAAAAAACTTGAATGAATCTGCTCAGACTCGACTTCAAACAATTCCAGAGCCATCAGCGTATTCAACAAAGTTTTAGCCTTGGTGTGCTGAGGTAATTTCGTGATGCTACATACAGTAGCTAGGTTATGAGGAATGGCACCATTTTTCCAGAAATCCATCATTAACAGCAGTGCCGCACCAATTTGTTCTGCCGTCATTCGTGCAAATTTTGCCTGTAGGTCGCCAATATAGAGTGGCATCCAAATTGAAATATCTTTATGCATGTGTTCACCTTTTTATAGGTATAGAGGGGCTAAGGTCATCGATTGGATGACCTTCTGTCTGTGTTTGTTTTATTAGTGAGCGAGACTCATTAAGCGGAGACGGGCCTGTTGGGCCAAGTCATCGTAATGGGCTTGCCCTTCATCCAACATTCGCTGTAACCAGAGTCTCAACGCCTGGTGATCATCGAAGCATTTATTGATTTCCAACAAAAAAGCTAGATTGTGAAGTTTGGGAATGTGTAGCTCATGGATTAATTCACGAGCGACCATATCTGCTTCAGGGCTGACGACCACACCACCAAAGAAAGCTTTACTATTCATGTGCAAGCTCCTCTGTATTTAGTTTTTCCAGCATGGCTTCAAATGCACTGCCATCGCGGCGCGTAACATTGGGGATGTAACGGCTATAGACTCGAAACAGCATTTCAGTCGTTGAATGTCCCAATTGACGTGCGATCCATTCCGGATTTTCTCCTGCTGACAGCCAAAGAGTTGCTGCTGTATGGCGTGTTTGATAGGCTCTTCTAGACTTCAATCCTAGAAAGCGCAAGATCGGATGCCAGACACGTTTATTCACCAGACGATAATCGAGAGGTCCACCATCACGATTGCAGAAAACAAACTCTGATTTACCATTATTTAAGCTTTTCTGTTGGAGAAAGGCTTGGTAAACGCGGTCATTCATCTGGATCGTGCGGTCAGAACCATAAGTTTTGGTTCCACCAAGCACACCATTCACTAACGCCTCTCTGATATGGATTTCACGACGCTGTAAGTCGATATTTTTCCATTGCAGACCATCGATTTCACTGGTACGCATACCCGTAAAAAAGCGAACGGTGTAATAGGGGCGGAAGTCTTCACGCACTGTGGTAAGAATTTTATGCACCTCTTCCAGAGAAAAAGGTGTGACTTCAATCTTGCTTTCCTTCAGATTGTTAATATTTTTATAAGGCGACTCAAACTCGTATCGTTCAGCCGCATCATTGAGTATCATACGTAAAGGCGTCATGATTTGATTGATCCTCGATGCTTTCAGACTTGTTTGATCTTTTCCGTGTGTCACTTTGGCGAGAGAGGCACGGAAGTTCAGCAAGTCTGACTTCTTGATTTTCGAGAGAACCTGATTACCAAAAGCAGGAATCAAATAGTTTTTGATCACAATTGAAACCTTTTGCTGATATGAGGTTCTCCATTCAACTTGTTTCTGCTTAAACCACAATTCAGTAAACTCTTTAAAAAGAGGAACTTTGGTCTGTACAGCAATTTGCTGACTTCTTTTTTCCTTAAACTCCTCAACACGGTTACTTTTTGGAAAGTACTTTTCGTATTCAAAAGTTCCCAAAGTAATTTCAGCTTCAAGCTGTTCGAGACGTTTTTTCAAAATGCGACGGTTATAAGCATTGTCTTCAAGATTGGTTGTTTCTCTGCAACGAATGCCCATGTAGCGAAAGTCGGCAATCAGTTTGCCACTTCGTTCCCGGATGGTAGCCATCAGTTAAACCTCCTAAGCCTTATTGCAAAGCATCCATGCTTAAACCAGTGAATTTAAGCATTTCAGTTTCAATACGTTCCCAAACAAAAAGAATTTTGCGGCCACCAAAAGGACGGATGTAGTGAACACCTTCAATAAAGACACTGTCCTTCAGCTGGTTGCGAATGGTACGAGCGTCGTACTGGATTTTTTCAGCCAGTTGCTGGGCTGTGAGATAGGTATATGACATAATTGTATTCCTAGCGTAATTCATCGGATGTAAGGAATTTTTCATCCTTAGACCTAAAATAACCTCAAATTTAATTAAATGCAATTAAATTTTCATTGTATTAGAGGAAAAATTAATGGTTATTTGTAAGCTACCAATATTGTTGGCTGAAAGAAAAATGCGTGTAGCTGACTTAATTCGTGGTACAGGCATTAATAAGACAACTTTGCATAAGCTTTATAATGGCGAATTGACTCGAATTGATTTGGAGACCATCGATCGAATTTGTGATTATTTGGATGTACAGGTAGGGGATTTATTTGTTTTTGAAAAAGACAATAAAGAACAATCTGTTAGTGAGTAGTTTGGTCACAAATGGTCACATCAAAAAGTGAAATGGTCACAAATTATTGATCATTTGGTAAAAAATACCTTGTTTGGAAGAGAACAGGGTGATTTTTGCCTTCAAAAAAGCTCTGAAAGTGGTGATCGATTGAGGACATTTAAGATCAATTGAGACCATTTTTTTTGTTGTGGGCACGCCATGGTCACATCTTGGTCACAAAATACGAATTACATTAAGAATATTTTTTATTGAATCGAATAACAAAGGAAGGAGAGTTTTTAAAAAATATAATAAAATCAACAATAAAAAAGCCCCAATCTTTCGATCAGGGCTTTTTGAATCTGGAGCGGGAAACGAGACTCGAACTCGCGACCCCAACCTTGGCAAGGTTGTGCTCTACCAACTGAGCTATTCCCGCAGGGTCGATCGATTTTTTACTTTAAAAAATGAACAAAAAAGAATTTGGAGCGGGAAACGAGACTCGAACTCGCGACCCCAACCTTGGCAAGGTTGTGCTCTACCAACTGAGCTATTCCCGCATGCCGTGTATAATACAGCATGCAAAAACAGGGTCAATAACTTTATGAAAAATCTTATGTCGATTGCATAAAATAAAAGCAATATTCTCTGTGCTTCCAAACAATTAGACAAAATTTATGCAAAATTTAATGAAATCTCGGCACAATCAAATAATTGCAGACATTTCTTGCACCGAAATAGCGGGTAGAACAGGGTATACTGGACCCATATCTTGAATCGGAGTCAGGCCATGAGCTTAGAACAACAACTGAAAGACCGTTTGGCACAATTGTCACCTACTTACCTGGAAGTCGTGAATGAATCTTCAGGTCATGGTGGATATTTTCCGGGTAAGGAATCGCATTTTAAGGCGGTGATTGTCAGTGAAGCCTTTGCCGGCCTGCGTGCGGTACAACGCCATCAAAAGGTCTATGCTGCGGCAGGTGATTTGCTGTCTAAAGATAAAATTCATGCCTTGGCAATTCATGCTTTCTTGCCTGAAGAGTGGACAGGACAGGATACGTCTAGTCCGGAATGTGCACATACACCAAAAAACTAAGAGGACTTTATGGATACCCAGCTTTTAGTCAAGATTATTCATATGTCTGCGGCAGGACTGGCCATTGTGGCCATTCTTGCGCGTGCTATTACCCTGTTTATGGGTACACAGGGCAATCAACCGAATCCAAAAGCACGTGTATTTCTGGTCGCTTTGCAGCACCTGGTGATTAGCGTGATTGCCTTAACTGGGATTATTGCCCTGTTTTTAAAGAATTTTGATGTACAGCTTTGGTTTTATGCCAAAATCATTTTATTTCTGGTGCTGATTTCATCCTTGGGCAAAGCCTATAAAAAAGATGATTCAATCCTGCTGGTACAACGCCGTGCTGGCTTATTTATTGCTGTGGTTTCACTTATTGTGATTATGGTATTGGTCATGATCAAGCCGAATTTTGGCTAAATTATTCATCAGTCAATGAACTCAAACATACTGATCATTAGAAAAATAAAGAGGGGTGTTTATGCATACTCGTGTGGTTTTTAATCAAAAAGGTGGGGTGGGGAAATCGAGTATTGCAGTCAATTTGGCAGCAATCAGTGCGCATCAGGGGCTTAAAACCCTGTTAATCGATCTTGATCCGCAGGCAAACTCCAGCCAGTATTTACTAGGGGATGATGCAACTTATTCGAGTGACAAGCCGGCGCTGGAGCCGAATATTGAAAACTATTTTGAAGATGTGTTGGGGAACCAGCAGAGCAAAAGCTTAATTGGTAATGCGATTGGTTCCATTCTCAAGAACCGGGCTAAAGGGCTGGAAAGTTATCTGCATCAATCACCTTTTAAAAATCTGGATGTCATTCCGGCCAGTCCAAGTTTGGGCACATTGGCCCATGCACTGGAATCCAAGCATAAGATTTACAAGCTGCGCGATGCCTTGCAACCACTTGCTGAGCATTATGACCGGGTGTTTATTGATACTCCGCCAGCATTTAATTTCTTTACACTTTCAGCCCTGATTGCTGCAGACCGTGTTCTGATTCCGTTTGACTGTGATGTGTTTTCTAAACGGGCCTTGCAAACTCTGATTGAGAATGTCATCGAAACTCAGGATGATCATAACGAACGTCTGGAAATTGAAGGCATCGTGGTCAACCAGTTTCAGGCTCAGGCAAAACTGCCTCGCGAAGTGGTACAGCAACTAAGAGATGAAGGTCTTCCGGTACTAAACAGCATGTTGCCACCGTCGGTGCTGATGAAAGAGTCACATCAAAAAAATCAGCCATTAATTCACTTGGCAACTGATCATAAATTGACTCAGGCCTATCAATCATTGTTCAATGAGATAGAGCAGCATTAAGATCGAGTTAACTATGAAACTTGTGAAAATAAGCCTGGCGATCAGTATACTTAGCTTGCTGAGTGCCTGTGCAACGACGGTCAAACCGACCTATGTTTCACCCACTCATTATCAAACCCTCAACTGTCAGCAGCTTCAGGGGGAATACAACCGTATTCAGCAATATCTTGATAATGGTGTTGAGCCGCCTAAACGTACAGGTGTCGGCGTAGGGGTAGGAGTCGGTGGTGGCTGGGGCAGCCGCGGTGGCTGGGGCATTGGTCCGAGTGTATCAGTGAATATGGGACAGTCTTCCAATACCAAACGCACTGAAACGGCACGTCTACTGGGTGAACAGGAAGCTATTGTACAAGCTGCAAAATTTAAAGCTTGCCCAATTGTTGTCCGTCAAAACGCCAATAAATAGCCCTCTAAATATCAAAAAAATGCTGACTTTAAGTCGGCATTTTTTCTATCTTAAAAATGATTGCTCAAGTGACACAGTTCGCAGTATTCACCAGAAAAAATGACCGATGCGCATAAAATTTTGAAAGATCCCGTCTTGTGATCAGAACACGAGATTGGTTAAGGTAATCACCTTGTCTGATATGTTTAACCACCATGATTGAAAACTGGCTCTTTGTTTTTGCAACAATAGCAGTGCTGATGATCCCTGGACCAGCCAATGCATTGGTGGCCAGTTCTGCCTATCAGCAGGGAACAGCCAAAACCAGTCTGTATATTCCCGTCATTCTGGTAGGGTATTTATATGCGATCAATGGGTGGGCTCTGCTGGTTCATCTGTTTTCACCGATCTGGCCCAGTTTTCAGGAACTGGTGCATATGCTGAGTGCAATTGGTGTGGGCTGGATGACCTTCCATTTATTCAAAGCACGGCAACTGGAACAATATAATCAGAGTCATCCTCAGATCCGTCCCTGGCAGATGTTTAAGGGAACCCTAAAAAACCCCAAAGCAGCACTTCTGGCGACCGGAATCTTGCCGCTGTCTACTTGGAAAAGCCCGAGTAACTTTGTTCTGGTCTTTGCGATTTTTACCGGGATTGCCTTGCTTGTTGCGTTGTTCTGGATGATCTTCGGACAAGCGATTCTGGCGGGAGAGTCAGCAAAAAGAAAAGCCGACCTGATTTATAAAGGGTCGGCTCTGTTTTTACTGCTTTGCCTGGTGCCCTTGTTGATCAATTGGCTGGAATAAATTTTCAATCAATAATTCTAGGCTTTCAGGCGATTTTATTTTTCTTGAGTTTCTGCTGAACAAAGCCAATCACACCTGGCATGACACTTAAAATAATGATACCGAAAATCAGATGAGTGAAGTTGTCTTTGACGATTGGCATGTTGCCAAACAGATAACCTAGGATCACAAATGAACTGATCCAGAGAAAGCCACCGATTATATTGTAAGTCAGGAAATATTTGTAATTCATACTTCCCGCACCAGCAACAAAAGGTGCAAAGGTACGTGCAAAAGGAATGAAACGGGCAAAAATAATGGTTTTACCACCGTGTTTCACAAAGAACTGCTGGGTAGCAAGCAAATGCTTTTTATTAATAAAACGTGATTCAATCTCAAATACACGTGGCCCAATATATTTACCAATATGATAATTCAGAGTGTCGCCCAGCACTGCCGCAGTGAACAGTAGCGGAATCAGTACCCATGGATCCATTGCACCCGTTGAAGCCGCTAGTGCACCTGATGCAAATAACAGGCTGTCTCCCGGCAGGAATGGCATCACCACCAGTCCCGTTTCAACAAAAATAATCAGGAAAAGAATGCCATAAATCCAGATGCCGTAATTGGTAATGAATTCGAGCAGGTGATCATCAACGTGGAGGATAAAATCAAGCAGTTCCATAGGGAAAAAACAAGCGAAAAGGTGATCAAATCCTAACAGTCTGCGGCATGAAAGTCAGTACCGAACAGGAAAATAATTGCCCGTTCATCCCTGATGGGTGAATTAAAAATTTATCTTACAAATTGGCGGTAAATTCCTATAAAACAGGCTTAGCATGAAAATGTCATTAAAATAAAAATCAAAAGGTGGCTCACATGTTTAACCCTAAACGCCATCCCAGTGAAGACCGTGATAGAGGTAAGCGAAATAAACTTTCAATAGCAACTTAACTGGCCGGTCTTAAAATATTGAAATCCAAATAGCGTAAATATATTGAATTCTGGGGAGAGAAGGGAAAGCTCTCCTGCTGAATCGAAAGCTTAATTCTATTTAAAAAAATAAACTGCTTAATTATTATGCGGATGGGAATAGTGTGCTTAAGCCTAATAAAAATGCTAGAATACGGCGCTTATCTTTCGTTTGCCTTTCATAGTTGTTTGTCATGACTACCAATACTCAAATTACTGAAGATCGTATCCTGATTCTGGATTTCGGTTCTCAATATAGTCAGCTCATCGCACGTCGTGTCCGTGAAGCTGGTGTATATTCTGAAATGTATGCCTATGACATGTCTGAAGAAGACATTCGCGCATTTAATCCAAACGGTATCATCTTGTCTGGTGGACCTGAAAGTGTTCACCTGGAAGGCAGCCCGCGTGCGCCGCAAGTGGTATTTGAGTTAGGTGTACCTGTACTGGGTATCTGTTATGGCTTGCAAACCATGTGTGAACAGCTTGGCGGTAAAGTTGAGCCAGGTACTGTACATGAGTTCGGTTATGCAGAAGTGGATATCGTGGTACGTGACCAGCTGATTGGTCAGCTGCAAGACCGTGAAAACCAGCTGCATGTCTGGATGAGTCATGGTGACAAGGTTGCACGTATTCCAGAAGGCTTTCAGGTGACTGCAAGCACACCAAGCTGTCCGATTGCCATGGTGTCTGATGAAACTCGCCGTTTCTATGGGATCCAGTTCCACCCTGAAGTGACACATACTTCGAAAGGTGCAGAATTACTGTCTAACTTCGTACACCAGATTTGTGGCTGTCGTGGTCTGTGGACACCAGAACATATTATTGACCTGCGTGTAGAACAGCTTCGTGCACAGATTGGCAATGAAAAAGTATTGTTAGGTCTTTCAGGTGGTGTGGATTCATCAGTTGTAGCTGCGCTTTTGCACAAAGCAATTGGCGATCAGTTGACTTGCGTATTTGTAGACAACGGTCTGCTTCGTTTGAACGAAGGCGATCAAGTGATGCAGATGTTTGCAGACAACATGGGGATCCGCGTGATCCGCGCTGATGCTGAAGACCGTTTCCTTTCTGCTTTGGCTGGCGAAGTTGATCCAGAGAAAAAACGTAAAATCATCGGTCGCGAATTTATCGAAGTCTTTGCTGAAGAAGCGCGTAAGCTCGATGGCGTAACCTTCCTTGCACAAGGTACGATTTATCCAGATGTGATTGAATCTGCTGCCAGCAAACAAGGTAAGGCACATGTCATCAAGTCGCATCACAACGTAGGTGGCTTGCCTGAAGATTTGGCATTTGACCTGGTTGAACCATTGCGTGACCTGTTTAAAGATGAAGTACGTAAATTGGGTACAACTCTAGGCTTGCCACACAGCATGATCTATCGTCATCCGTTCCCAGGTCCAGGCCTTGGTGTTCGTATTCTGGGTGAAGTGAAAAAAGAATATGCTGATATTCTTCGCCTTGCTGATGACATCTTCATGCAAGAACTTCGCGCAAGCGGCTGGTACGACAAAACTGCTCAAGCTTTTGCCGTATTCCAACCAGTGAAATCTGTGGGTGTGGTCGGTGATGGCCGTCGTTATGCATGGGTAATTGCACTTCGTGCAGTTGAAACCATCGACTTTATGACAGCGCGTTTTGCACATCTTCCATATGACCTGGTAGACCGTATTTCTACACGTATCATGAACGAAATTGCTGAAGTTTCTCGTGTGGTATATGACGTTTCATCTAAGCCACCAGCAACAATTGAATGGGAGTAATTTTCTAACGAAAATTACCTATAAAAAAGAGCGCTTCGGCGCTCTTTTTTATTATTTTTGAAATGACATTTAAGCCGGTTTAACCTGCCAGTTTTGAAGTTCTCCAAGCAAACCTTGGTCAAGTTCAGGATCATAACACTCGACTCGGTTCCGACCATTGGCTTTAGCCTGATACAGGGCAATATCAGCCTATTTAATCAGCGCCATTAAATCTGTTTCACTACTTTCCAGAATGGCTGCACCAATTGAAACGGTGAAATCGAGATGATGCCCATGTTTCAGATTGACCATAATATTCTCGATTTTGTGTCTTAAACGCTCGGCAATTTTGAGTGCATCATCTAGTGAAGTTTCAGTAAGGCATGCGATAAATTCTTCACCCCCATAGCGTGCCAGCACATCATGACGCCGCATTTCATTGCGTGTGGCCTGCGCAATCATCTGCAATACCTGATCTCCAACATCATGTCCATAACGGTCATTGATCTGCTTGAAATGATCGGCATCAAAGACCAGCAAACTGATTGGAGCAGGCTGTTTAAGATTGTTTTGGATCAGCTGTTGTATCAGATATTCATAACAGCGTCTATTATTCAGGCCTGTCAGCGAGTCAGTATGGGCGAGATTTTCAAAAGTCTGACGATGATATTCATTCAGGGTATGTTGCAGGAATACCAAACGGGATTTTAGTGTAGAGCTTCAACTGATATATAAACTGAAGGTCAATGCCGGCATATAGATCAGGGAAAACAAGAACATCTGATACAGATTAGCTTGGGTATTGAAATACACACCAATATAAATCACCAGTGTAATCAGACCGGAATTAATCAGGCTAGGCCAGAAGCGAATCTGTACACATAGATTGGCCAGGACAATAAAGACCAGTGAAGCATATTGATAAATGAACGTATGCGGACTTTCACACTGATTCAGATTAAAAAACCAGATTGCACTTGCCCCGATAATCGAGGTCGGCAACAGCAGGTCAAATACAGGCAAATTCCGGTAAAAATGATACATCCAGATGGTAATCAGTAGAATTACCAAGGTATAGCCTAGCTTGGTCAGAATGAGCAAATTCATAATGTCATTTAGCACCAGAATATCGGCAAGGGTGTAGGAGGCATATGCCACCTGTGCGAATAGGTTCACCTGTAACAGATATTTTAAAGTGAGCTGTTTCTGATAGCTGAAGTAGGCAGGTTTTAAAGACCCAGGAATACGAACAAGAGGATCTTGAAGGGCATCCTGAAGCAGGAGGCGAACTTCTTCTTCATATTTATCTGGCATGCCGCCTTCCTACATTAAATCTAAAGAAATGAATAAGATGAATATTTATATTTGTATGAAAAATATTCTATTCTTTTAGAAATTATTTGAAAAGCATCACAAACAGATTTAGGTCTAATTCTTAAATTCTTGTCTAACAATCTTGGTTTTGCTCTCAACTTACAAAGCAGACCAAAACTGTTTCGCTTTATGATGAGCGCCAGACTGCTCCTGTTTATTCAGTGGTTTAAATACATTCCAGGGATTTGGAGAGAGCGGTTTAGTCGGTTGCAGCATATTAGGATGATAGACCCGAATCCGATTTCGTCCTGCTTTTTTGGCTTCGTAAAGCGCAATATCCGCATGCTTAATCAGGTCTTCAAGTTCCTGTTGTGGAGATTCAAGTTCAGCAATACCAATGGAGATCGTGAACTGGATTTTCTGGTCGGGATTGATGTGCATCACCTGCTTTTGAATCGAGCAGCGAATCCGTTCTGCAATCATCAGGCAATCCTGTAGCTGGGTATCTTCCAGCAAGGCAATAAATTCTTCTCCACCAAAACGTGCCAGTACATCGCTAGAGCGCATTTCTTTACGGGTAATTTCAGCAATCAGTTGTAGCACCCGGTCACCCACATCATGGCCATAGTTGTCATTGATTCTCTTGAAATAATCGACATCAAACATCAATAGGCAGGTGCTGGCAGGCTTTGGCCATTGGTGGATTGAACGTTCCGCCATATCCACAAAATGACGACGATTAAATAATTGGGTCAGATCATCAGTATGGGCAAGATTCTTTAAGGTTTGATAATTCCATTCATCCAGCAAAGTGCGTAGAAAAGATCGCCGTATGTTGATGATATTATTCCAGTTGATATAAATACTAAACGCCCAGAGAGGTGTGAAAACAACGGTGAAAATAAAGGCCTGCGATAGACTCATGAGATGGGTTACCCCAATCATGATAAACAGGGCGATAAAAATAGAACAATACAGCGCACCCTTAAACTCGGTCTGTACACAGAGGTTGGTAATTAAAATAAAGATCGCAGAAGCATAGATATAAGTCGACACATGCGGGCTGCTCGACAGCAGGAGCAGGCCAATCCAGGTCGCTGCAGCCACAGTCGTGCCCACAGGCAAAATCATGTCCAGAACCCGGATATTCTTTTGATGCTTAAACAGGTAATAACAGCAAAACATGACAGCAATGACCAGTGATACCCGGATCAGTCCAGACAGGAAAAACATATCAGGAATAATAAAAATATCGGCAAAGAAATACAGCAAAAAGGCGATCTGTGCCATGTAATTAATCTGGCGAAGATTTTGATGACGATGCACATAAAGATAGTTATAAAAGTACTGCTGGAATTGCACAGGAATAGGTGCAGCGCGATGTACAAGCGCATCTTCAATTAACTGGCGATTTTGCAGATCACATTCGGCCAACTTTAATGATCTATCCGTGGTCGAGTTTTGAAAAGACATATTCGCCGTTGAATATATATTTTCATTCGAGGATGACATATCCTGATCCAATCTTATTTTTATTGGGCCTTATTATGAACCAAATGAATAAAAAACAATCTCCCTAGAATCAGGGGGTAGCACGATTTTTAAAAAGAAAACGTAACAAAATTTTTGTTTTTGTGAACATAAAGCTAGACGGATCACATTTTTATAGATTGCTGATTTTAAAAGTTTATATAAATAAAAATGAGCGTTTCACGTGAAACATGAGCAGGATGAATAAGTTGATTTAAACGAGATAATGCTGGTTACTTGAATGATTATATAATTCATAACCAAGATCTTGATTACAGTCTTTGGAAGACTGAAGCTTTTAAGTATCTGAACTGTTCTGATGAGTAGCACATTTTATACGTATCGAAATATTTCCAAAGATAGATTTTGCGGGTAGACGCGGTACATTGTTCTATGAGGTAGACATCTTGTGATGATCAGGGAAAGATGTCTTGATACAGCATACAGCCAGAATGAACTTGCCGAGGTCAGCTCAACCATGTCGAATAATAATGATATTGAACTGTCAAATTCAGATGATTGTGAAAAGTATATCAATCAGTTCATACAGGAAGTTCCTTTACGGCGTGCGGAAATCGGGCAGGGAACCGTCATTAAACGCGCCTTGCCGAGTCGGCATAAACGCATGATTGGCGCCTGGTGTTTTCTGGATCATGCCGGTCCCACTCAATTTCCTCAGGGAGATGGTCTGGATATCGGACCGCATCCGCATATTGGCCTGCAAACTTTTACCTGGATGATTGAAGGCACCATGATGCATAGTGACAGTCTGGGTAACCGGCAATTGATCCGGCCGAAACAGGTTAATCTGATGACTTCAGGCTATGGCATTTCGCATACAGAGGTTTCACCGGAAACTGAAACCAAAATGCATGCAGCACAGCTCTGGATCGCCCTGCCTGATGACAAGATCAATATGGCTCCGGCGTTTGATCATTATTCGGAATTACCTGTGATCGAAGAACAGGGCATTCAATGTACGGTCCTGGTCGGGGAATTTCTGGATACACTATCACCAGTTAAGGTTCATACCGAACTTTTGGGGGTGAATCTATTCGCTGCTGAAAGTACCCGTGCCCGTCTGAGTTTAGATCCAAGATTTGAATATGGTTTTATGGCCCTTGAGGGGCTGGCAAGTATTAATGGGCATGAACTGACTGAAGATAATATGGTGATTCTTGAACCCGGATTACAGCATGTGGATGTCGAAATTCATGCCGGTGGACGAGTCCTGCTGATTGGTGGAGAGCCGTTTGAAAGCCCTATTTTATTGTGGTGGAATCTGGTGGGTCGTGATGTGGAAGAACTTAAGCTGGCCCGTGAACAGTGGATGATGGGACACCCGCGTTTTGGCACCATTCCAAGCTATGATGGCCCACGTATGGAAGCACCGGCATTTCCGGAACATATGCGAGCTTCCAAATAACTTTTACATAATCATAAGAACAAAGGATCAGTATGGCCCGTATCGCAATTGCCAAAATACAGAGCTTAACCATACCGTGGCAGGGAGAAATCAGTCATGGCCAGCATCATTACCTGACCGATAAACCTGAATCCTTCGGCGGGCAGGATGCAGGTCCTGCACCTTATGATCTACTTTTAGGCAGTCTGATCTCTTGCACCATGATTACTTTGCGCATGTATGCCAAGCATAAGAATATTGAACTGGGCGACTTTCAGGTTGAAGCAGAATTTTTTGCTAATAAAGAAGGGCAGGAATGGATTGAACGACGCTTAAGTTTTGATACTGTTCATGATTCGGCTTTGCAGCAGAAAATTCTGGAGATTTGTGCCAAAACCCCGGTGACCAAAACCCTGTTACGCAGTCTGGAGATTCGCACTAGCCTGATTTAAGCTAAAGAGGGTACGCTATATCCGGTAGGGAAAATGTAAGTAGACTAATAAACTCTTTAATCAGATCTGGACTTTTTGCTATGCTCACGCAGTAATAACAATAAAATCATGAGTCTAATATGCGTGTTTTACATCATCTCGAACAATCAAGATCATTTCGAATCATGTGGGCCTTGGAAGAGCTGGAACTTGATTATGAGATCAAGTATTACAAACGCCTGCCAAACTATTCTGCTCCGCCTTCTTTGAAACAGGTTCATCCTCTGGGTAAAGTCCCGATTCTGGAAGATCAGAATCTGGTACTGGCTGAGTCTGCCGCTATTCTGGAGTATCTCCAAGAAACCTATGATTCGACCCATCAGTTTCAGCCGATCAGTGCCGAGAACAAGGCGCAATACCGTTACTGGATGCATTATGCAGAAGGGTCTTTGATGCCTTTGCTGGTCATGCAACTGGTGATGACCAAAGTTCCTGAGCAAGTGCCATTTTTAGTTCGTCCGGTTGCTAAAACAATTTGTGAAGGAGTGAAAAAGCAATTTGTACAAAGCCGTCTAAAAGACCATATCCAGTTTCTGGAAGATCATTTAAGCCAGCATGAATATTTTGCCGGTCGTTTCAGTTTTGCGGATATTCAGATGAGCTTCCCACTCGAAGCCATGCAAAGCCGTACTGGTAAAAGTTATCCGGCGATTCAAGCCTATCTGGAACGGATCTCGCATCGAGCAGCTTATTTCCGGGCCTTATCCAAAGAGCAGGCATTAAAGTCTTAAAACCTTCGCTAAAAAAGAAAAGGTGCGACTTGCACCTTTTTTTATTTTTGAATCAGTCCGGGAAACTGAGACGTTCTTTAGGAAAAATCACCTTAAAGGTGGATCCCTGATTTTCACGGGAATCAATTTCGAGCTGGGCCTGATGTTGCATCAGTACATGCTTCACAATCGCTAGCCCCAGTCCTGTGCCACCAGTACGGCGGCTACGGTCAGAATCTACCCGGTAGAAACGTTCGGTCAAACGTGGCAAGTGTTTAGGATCAATCCCAATTCCGGTATCTTCTACGACAAAATAGGCCGATTCACCATCATCATGCCAGCCCATGGTCACGGTTCCACCTTTAGGCGTGTACTTGATGGCATTGGTAATCAGGTTACTAAAGGCACTGGCAATTTCCATATCTGAGCCGATCAGGTCACAGTGACTGTCAATATCCAGATTTAGGGTATGGCCATAATCCACGTTATAGGCTTGCGCATCATCAAACAGCTGGTTCATCAGATTCGGCATGTCAATAATCTGGTTCTTGGCAATATTCTTGTCATTTTCCAGACGGGATAGCAGTAACAGGTCATTCACCAGTGCATTCATGCGACGGGTCTGAGACTGCATCTGGTCAAAGGCGCGTTTCCAGCGCGGGCTAATATCTTCCTGATCGGTAAAGGTTTCGATATAGCCGCTGAGCACAGTTAAAGGTGTACGCAGTTCGTGCGAAATATTATCGACGAAGTCCTTACGCATCTGTTCCAGATTATGCATCCGGGTCACATCATAAGCGACCAGTAAGCGGCTTTCACCGCCAAAACGGGTCATTTTGATTTGCACATAATGATCTTCTAATATCGAAGACTTCATTTTAAGGCCATCAGGTGCATTATCAATATGATGATAGTAATCAATGAAATTTGGCTGACGTAACAAACTCAGGATATTACGGCCGCGATCTTCCTGACCAATCCCTAGTAAACGTCCTGCCGCTGGATTCCACCATTCAATCTGCTGGTTTTCATCAATCAGCACTACAGCTTCTTGAAGGGCGACTAGCGAGGACTGTGCACGGTCAATCAGCTCGACCATTTCAGCCTGAACAACGCGTTCCTGACGCTGGGCCCGATAAACATTAAACAGTAAAGCGCCCCAGATTCCGTTGATATTTGGCGGTACATCATAGGGACGGTTCGAGATCCATTCATTGACCAGGTAGAGTGAACGCAACTGTGTACCAAAGAAGGCAACAAAGGCCAGAACGATACAGATCCAGAAATAACCGATGCCTAGGCCAATACAACTGGCAATTACTAGGAAGAAAAGAAGGAGACGTAAATCTTGCTTGGCAAAATCCCATAAGCTGCTGTAACGAAATCTTTTGTGCTCGTGTGACAGTTCGGGAACAGGATAGGGCTCATACATAAAACGAGATTTACCTAAAAACAATTAACCGAGTGCAACATCGACACGGGTCGAGAAACGGTAACCGGTGCCACGCACAGTTTGTACATAGCGGTCAGCGCCATAAGGTTCGAGTACCTTGCGCAGGCGACGGATATGCACATCAATGGTCCGGTCTTCAATATAGACGTTGCCACCCCAAACCTGATCCAGCAACTGCGCACGGGTATAAGCACGTTCCGGATGGGTCATGAAAAATGCCAAGAGACGATATTCAGTGGGTCCCATGTCCAGTATAGTATTGCCAAAATTCACACGCTTACTGACTGGATCTAATACCAATCCATTAGCATCAATAGATTTTTCACCACTAAGGGCATTGGAGCGACGTAAAACAGCTTTAATACGTGAAACCAGCTCACGGGTCGAAAACGGCTTGGTCATATAGTCATCGGCACCGGCGTCCAGTCCCTGAACTTTATGATCTTCTTCACCACGCGCAGTCAGCATGATGACAGGGATTTCGGACAGGTTTTCATCACGTTTCAAACGACGACATAGATCGACACCACTGACGCCACCCGGCATCATCCAGTCCAGCAAAATCAATGCTGGACGCTGGTCCACAATCATTTGATGAGCCTGCTTGGCATCTTCTGCCTGTAAACATTGAAAGCCTGCCATATCCAGAGAAGTGTGGATCATTTCACGAATCGGCAGTTCATCATCAACAATTAGAATGTAGTCATCTTTCACAGCGCAATACCCTATTTCATGCAAACGGTGGACCGTTTTATATTTATGACAGGCTTATTACAAAGATTAATTATGACAGTATCATTGCAGAATAGGTAGTTCCGGGACTTTTTGCAAAGATTTGTCACAATTTAAGCTGTTATTTTATAAGAGGGTCTTAATTCAAAATATTGTAGATCACTTACAAGTAAATCTATCTGGAACTTATCTTGATTTAAAAATTATTTAACCGGATCCGCTGGTTTTTCTGTACCCAAAGTATCTAGTAAAGCAAAGAATACCAGACTACAGGAAGACAGAATTTCTTCCAGTGACTGCTTAAAGCCGCTCATGACCCAGCGAATCGCAATCTGGGTGACATAACCATTAAGTCCGGTCGAGACCAGGGAAATCTCTCGTTCAGAACGATTAAGGTTCGGCATCATCAGCATGACAAAGGCCTGAATCATACGGTCGAAACGGCCCATGGTTTCATGAATCGTGGCCTGATTATGCAGTTCCTGAACCAGCATCGCATCGATATAAATAATTCGTGCCATACCCGGATTGTCACGTAAGGTCGTTAGCAAGGCAGTCAGACCGGCTTCGATCATTTTCTTTGGATCAGAAGAGGCTTGCATCATGGCCTGCATGACATTCTGCTGTAACTGGTCAATCAGCTTGAGGAAAATAGTCTGGAACAGATGTTCGCTTTTCTTAAAGGATTCATAAAAATAACGTTCAGTCAGTTTGGCTTCGTTACAGATATCCTTCACTGTGACTGAAAAGAAACCATGACGGCCATAAGCCTCGATTCCGGCCTCAATCAGCTTTTCACGACGCGCCTGCTGACGTTCAGCCATGGAAAGTCCTTTAAACTGGCGTTCTTTACTTTTACTTGCTAGTTTTTGCCCTGAATTTACTGCATCCGTCATAAAGACCATAGACTCATGTGCTTGAGATTTTAAGTATCTTATCAATAAATCCGGCTTTGACCTATGCTGAAATTCAAACCTGAAAATTGGCCCGTAGAGACATGCTGGAATTATTGACAATAAGGATTGTCAAAACTATATTGAAACGGTGTGCTGTATCCCTATGCGACAGAAAAACAGGCTGTCATGAAAGGGCAGTGTTTTAATCAAGGAAATTCAATGAAAAATTTTAATAATAAAGTCGCGGCCATTACTGGTGCAGGTTCAGGTATCGGTCAACAACTTGCGGTGCTTTTAGCAAAGCAGGGCTGTCATTTAGCACTCAGTGATGTGAATGAACAGGGCCTGGCTAAAACCGTTGAGCTGCTGAAAGGTACTGCTGTTCGTGTCACAACCAAAAAGGTCAATGTGGCTAATCTGGAAGAAATGCACGCTTGGGCCGCTGAGGTCGAGAAAGATCATGGCAGCGTGAATATGATCTTTAACAATGCTGGTGTAGCTCTTAGTTCTACCGTAGAAGGTGCTAGCTATGAAGAGCTGGAATGGATCGTCGGGATTAACTTCTGGGGTGTAGTTTATGGCACCAAAGAGTTTCTGCCTTTAATCGAGAAAACCGGTGATGGTCATGTCATCAATATTTCCAGCCTGTTTGGTTTAACTGCCCAGCCAACCCAGTCTGCTTATAATGCCACTAAATTCGCTGTGCGTGGTTTTACCGAATCTTTGCGTCAGGAACTGGATATGGAAAACTGCGGCGTAAGCGCACTCTGTGTACACCCAGGCGGAATCCGCACCAATATCGCCATTGCAGCGAAAATGAATGACAGCATTCGTAGTCTGGGAATGCATCCGGAAAAATCTGCACAGAATTTCAATAAGCTGCTGCGTTGCCCACCGGAAGAAGCAGCTCGTCAAATTTTGGATGCGGTACAAAAAGACAAACGCCGTTTGCTGATTGGAAATGATGCCAAAATGATTGATTTAATTCAGCGCCTCATGCCAACTGGCTATCAGAAAGTCACGGCTTTAGCTACCCGCCTCGGCAAGCAAAAGAAAAAGTCAGCTTAAAACACTCTGATCAAAGCCCGCGTAAGCGGGTTTTTTTTATGCCCGAAAACTTAAGCAGCTAAAGTATTTTATAAATCAAAAAGGCTTTGTTGCACAAAGATTTAAAAGACAGCACCTGCTTATCTGAACAGAACTCAAGTGACAACTTGGTTATGAGGACGACCTAATTCTGTAAATCTGTTTAATACTGCTATGCGTGCATGAATCTCATTGACCTGACTAGGAAAACTCCTTGCTGTTAATTTATCGCCTAATCATTTGATGCAATGCATCTTGGTTTCGACCAAACTTCGACGATGATAACCAGACCATTTTTTCCAAAGCATTCTTCCTAAACGTTTCACTGTTTTTAATAATTCATTCTGCTCTAAAGATCTCAATTTCTGATCTTCCCATGGTTTTGCATTTTTTCTTGGTGGAATGACCGCATGTGCATCTCGATCTAAAATGACTTGTCTGCAGTACTTCGTATCATAAGCACCGTCGGTATAGACCGAATCAATTCGTTCGTCTAAAGGAATTTGAGCAAGTAAATCATCGAGTACTTGTGAATCGCTCACATTATTTGTAGTGAGCTGTACTGCACGTATTTGCAAGGTGTCGGCATCAATACCAATATGAAGCTTACGCCATTGGCGACGATCTTCAGGTCCATGTTTCTTACGTTTCCATTCACCTTCACCTAGAAACTTCAAACCAGTTGAGTCTACGAGTAGATGTAGCCCATCGCTACTTTTTTGATAGCTAATCGCAATATCAATATGTTTTTGTCTTCGACAAAGCGTGCTGTACGAATATCGCTGATATTCGGAGCAGCTCATTTACACAGTTTAATCAAACTTTGAACAAAACCTGTGACCATGCGTAAAGAGAGTCTGAATAGAGATTTGATCATTCAACAGCATTGAATAGCGGTATCAGAGTAAGTTTGATTCCGACCTTGCTTGCCTTGTGGTTGTGCATACCACTGAGTGTTTGGATCAAACCAAATGGAAATATTACCTCGGTTAATGAGGGCACGATTGTAGGAAGACCAGTTAGTTGTACGATAGATTTTAGGAACAGGTTTATTCATATTGAAATTATAGGACTGAATAATCTTTCTAGGCTAGGTTTATGCAACAAAGCCGCTACAAAGACAGAACCCCCCGGCATTACTTTTAGATCATCCGGATGACGGCCATATTTAGCCAGGCGTCCTTTGACCTCACGGTAGAAGGCTCGAGCATCAGCTAAACTTTGCTGGGCGGTAAAAATCACTTCGGCATATTTGGCGGCCAGCTCACGTCCATCTGCAGACTGACCTGCCTGGACAATCACTGGATAGCCCTGTGGCGGACGAGGGACATTCAGTGCACCCTGGACATTAAAATATTTGCCACTATGAAGTGGTTCGTGCTGTTTAGATGCATCAAAGAAATGACCGTTTTCTTTGTCATAGAGGAATGCATCATCTTCCCAGGAGTCCCAGAGCTTCTGTACAACTTCAATAAATTCATCCGCGCGTTCATAACGGACTTTGGCATCCGGATGTGCACTAAAACCAAAGTTCCGTGCGGTTTCAGCAGAAATAGTGGTCACGACATTCCATGCGGTACGACCCTTACTGATATGGTCTAAAGAGGCATATTTTCGTGCCAACAAATACGGTTCTTCATAGGTGGTAGAAGCAGTGGCAATAAAATCAATATTTTGGGTGACGGCTGAAATCGCTGCGAATAAGGTGACTGGTTCAAAGCCCACGACTTTATCACTATAACCGACATTCTTATTATGTTTGGAAGCGCCATGACTCCAGTTGACTGCCAGACCATCTGCAAGGAAATAAGCATCAAACAGGCCGCATTCAGCAGTTTTCGCCAATTCAATCGCATAATCAATACTTAAATGATCCTGAGGACGAGACTCAGGATGGCGCCAACCTGCCGCATGTTGCGAAGTCGTTGGAATAAAAGCACCCAGTTTAATTTGTCGTTTAGCCATGAGAAGACCTTGTGTTTTTATGCAATACACTGCTTATAACAAGGATCTTCATGGCTGAAAAATATAATAAAAATGAATCCATATAAAAAAATATGGATTAAGCAGGAAATACGCTATTTAGAAGTGCTTTGCTAGGTTTATCCAGTAGTCCAAGCTGGAAGATTAAACTAGTGCCTCGATGGTTTTTTTCTTCCAGATAAACTGGTAATACAGGCCTTGCATGATACAAAGACAGACAAAGGCCAAGGCATAACCGTACCAGATCCCTTGTAAACCCCACAAGCGGCTGAACATATAGGCAGCTGGTACTTCAATGCCAATAATGGCAATAATATTGATCAACATCGGGACTGTCACTGTGCCACTGGCCCGCATGATCGAAGCAAAAATTGCGCTAGCACCAAAGAACAGAATCGACCATAGGACAATGAAGAGAAGTTGCTGACCTAGGACCACGACCTGTGGGTCAGTGATAAATAGTGCCATGAGATATTTAGAAAACAGATAAGCCAGAATTACCAGACTACCTGTGAACAAGATATTCATACTTAAGGCAGTTCGAGTCACTTTATTGAGCAAATCATTTTTACCAGCACCAATGGCCTGTGCCCCAAAGACTGAAGCTGCAATGGCAATAGAAAGAGCAGGGAACTGAATATAATTCAGTACCTGATTCACGGCACCATAGGCCGCCGTCGCTTCTGCACCATAACGGTTGACCAGACTCACAATGACCAGACCAGCGACTGAAGTTGTGACCATTTGAACCCCGGTTGGAATACCTAAGCGCAGAATAATCTTGCTGAGCTGGGGCTGATGACGAATATCTTTGATTAAAGCCCAGTCTGGTCTTAGAGGATGACGTTTATAATTTAAATAGAGAATAAGAAATAACAGAACAGCCAAGTTACCTAGAATGGTTGCAATTGCTGGAGAGATGATCCCCATCTTAGGAAAACCAAAATAACCAGCGATCAGGACCGGTGTTACTATCAAGCCCACACCAATCGTTAGGGCAGAGGCAAACAGTGGCGTAGTGCTGTCTCCAACCCCGCGTAAAATTGAAGTATAAATAATATAAATAAAAATTAGAGGACTACCAGCCAGCATCCATTGCACATAAGGCAAAGACAGGTGCATTACATCCGGATCTGTACCCAGTAATTGCAAGATATTTTCAGCAAAAAATACTCCCAATAGGGCAATCAGGCTGCCACCAATCAGCGTCATAAACAGGGTAGAGCCAACTACACAGCGCACTTTTTCAAGATTTCTGGCACCCCAAGCTTGTCCTACCAGAACCGTAGAACCTGCAGAGAGACCAATCACAAAGGCCATCAGACAGAACAGAATCGGGAAAAATACTGCAACTGCAGCAATCGCTTGCACGCCGAGCATTTGCCCCACAAAAACAGTATTAATCGTACCGGACAGGCTTTGCAGGATGTTGGTAACCACCAGCGGTAACAGGAAAATAAAAAATGTTTTCCATAAATTCTGCTGGTGAACCAATGCTTGCTGTGCCATATGACATCCTGTTCTTGATTTTTCATATATTTATCAGGACTAAATTATCCTTGATCAGCATCAAGAACGCTTTAGCTTTTCAGTAACCAATAAGTCTATTTTTTTAAACTTTGGAAAGAATATGTGCTGCTTCTATCAAGGTTTCATCTTTTTTGGCAAAGCAGAAGCGCAATAAGTGTAAATCTTTAGGCGGCTCCTGATAAAACGCTGATACCGGAATCGCCACAACACCGTGTTGTTCCGCCAGATAGTGACACATCGACAGTGCATCCAGATCAGGACGAATTTCACTGTAATCCAGATTCTGGAAATAGGTGCCTTGAGACGGTGTCCATTGAAAACGGGAATCTGTCAGTGCATGATTAAACAAATTCCGTTTGGTCTGATAAAAACCGGACAGCTCATGAATATGTTCAGAATGCAGCTGCATATATTCAGTCAAAGCTACCTGAATTGGGGTTACGCCACAGAAGCTGACAAACTGGTAAATCTGTCTGAACATCTGCATTAAGGCTGGGGACGCGACACAGAAACCGGTCTTCCAGCCGGTCACATGAAAGGTTTTACCAAAAGAACCAATCACAAAACTGCGTTCACGGAGTTCCGGAAAAGATGCTGCAGAATGATGACGAACTTCATCAAATATCAGATGTTCATAAACTTCATCAGACAGAACCACGATATTGCGATCACGAATCAGTTTAATCAGCTGCTGCCAGTCTTGCTCTGTCCATACCGTTCCGGTGGGATTATGCGGTGTATTCACTACAATCATGCGGGTACGGTCATTGATTGCATCTTTGACCTTATTCCAGTCCACAGAAAAACCAGGATATTCTAGAGCGATATGTACCGGTTTGGCACCGACCAGCTTCACGCTTGGCGCATAGCTGTCATAACTGGGATCAAAAATAATGACTTCTTCACCTGCCCGTACCGTTGCCTGAATTGCACAGAAGATTGCAATCGTTGCGCCAGGAGTAATGGTGATTTCATCTACCGGATCTAGAATGAGCCGGTCACGATGCTGATAAAGATCAGCGACCAGACCACGTAATACTGGCAAGCCATCACCCGGTGCATATTGGTTAAAACCATTTTCAGCTGCCCGACTGAGGGCTTCAATCAATTGCGGTGGAGCAGGAAAATCTGGAAAACCTTGTGACAGGTTAATTGCCCCGAGTTTTTGTGCCAAGGCCGACATAGTACTAAAAATAGTAACGCCCAGATTGGGAAGTTTAGAATGTAACTCAAGCATGTCCTTGGCCTCTGGCTTATCCTGTAATCCAGGATGATGTAGGAGATATAAAGTATTCGGCTTTCAGTGTAGCAGTAAGTGAATCAGCAAATAATCAGAAAAATCGAAAAGGTTGAAACAGAATACATCTTCTATTTCATAAACATAGAGAATATTAGGTCAGGGTAAGGTTATTTGTGGTTAATTCATGTGAAATAAATACCAAGATGGATTGTTCTAAGCTTATTCCCTAAAATCAGTGCGATAAAAATAACCTCAAATAATAATTATAAAATGCTACAGAGTATTTATACGGTGCTTGAAGGCTTGGGTCTAAGCTCACAGAAGCGTGCACTTCATCTCCGATTTTCCAATGAAATTTTAAATTCTCAGGTCCTGATTCAGCGTATTGAAGGCAGGCACTGGATCAATGAGGGACTACATGCTGAATTACTTTGTCTATCCACCCATCCCTATATTGCCTTAAAACAGTTTATTGGCTGTCAGGTTGCTGTTGATCAGGTCACTGATCAAGGTGAGCTTTTTCGGACTACAGGTATCATTACCGCAGCTAAACAGGGGCATAGCGATGGTGCTTTAAGTGTCTATCAGCTGACTCTCGAAGATGCGACTTCACTTTGGCATAAACGCCGTAATAGCCGTGTGTTTTTGAATAAAAGTATCAAAGCGATTAGTGAGATTCTGTTTACTGAATGGCAAAAGCGAAGTGGCTTATTTGCGAAAAGTTTAAGTTTGGATCTTTCCGGACTAAATCGTGAATATGATGTACGGCCATTGGTCATACAGTCCAATGAAAGTGATTATGATTTTCTGACCCGCTTATGGCGTAGTGAGGGTATTAACTGGCTGATTGATGAAAAGGAATTAATTATTCCAATCTCAGCTCAAACCATTCAGCCACAAGTCCTGCGTCTTGTTAATGGGCAGCAATATTTTCAAGCCTTAAAACGCCGTTCCATCCGCTTCCATCGTAGTCATGCAACTGAGCAATTCGATACTATCACCAGCCTAATTGCTGAGCGACAACTTGTACCAAATAGTGTTGCATTGCAACGCTGGCAAGCTATAGATCTGGAGCAGGAGCAAAACCAGCAGTTAGTGAATATCCAGCAAAGTAGTGTTCAGGATCATACCAGTTTAAGTCTGGAAGATGTCTGGAACATCAGTCCAGCTTGGACCAGTGACCTAAAGAGAGAAGATCAGGCTACATCATCCAGTCCAGCTCAACTGGATCAACTCAGTCAGCAACTTAGTCACTATCATGCCATGCAGTCCAAATATTTTAAGGCCAGCAGTAGTGTTCGTGATGCCCAAGTCGGTTACTGGTTTGAACTGCATGACCATCCCGAAATTGATCAACATCCGCACAATGAGCGTGAATTTTTAATTTTGGGCAAACACTTCTATAACCAAAATAATTTACCGAAAGATCTTTTGCTACAGCTGGATCAGCTCATGCAGTCCAGTCACTGGAAAGTTCTGGATGATGAGAGACAAGGTAATGAGCTGTATTTAATTCGTCGAGATATTCCGGTGATACCTGAATATCATCCACTACAACATCGGCCTATGGCCTATCCACAACGGGCGAAAGTAGTAGGGCCTGAAGGTGAGACTATTTATGTCGATGAATGGGGACGTGTGAAGGTCCGTTTTTTGTTTACCCGTAGTGAAGATCATCAGCATGATGGTGGTGCTGGCGCCACTGATAATGACACTGATTCGGCCTGGGTAGACGTGCTAACGCCATGGGCAGGCGAAGGTTATGGCGCCCGATTCCATCCGCGTATCGGGGAAATTGTAGTGATTGATTTCTTCGAAGGAGATATTGATCGTCCCTTCATTGTTGGACGTATTCATGAAGCTGAACGTTTTCAAACTATGTTTGATAAGAAGGGGCGATTGCCATTCACTAAAAAACTAAGTGGTATCCGTTCTCAAGAGGTGGGTGGCGAAGGTTTTAACCAGCTTCGCTTCGATGATACAACTGGACAGATTAGTGCACAGCTGCAAAGTAGTCATGGGGCCAGTCAGCTAAATTTAGGAAATCTAAGTCATCCAAAAGAAGATGAGGCTAGCGCCGGGCGTGGTGAGGGCTTTGAGTTAAGAACAGATCAATGGGGAGCACTTAGAGCGGGAGCTGGCTTGCTTCTCTCTACCTATAAACAAGAAAATGCCAATGCCAATCACTTAAATGTCAGTCCTGCGAAAAGCCAGCTTGAATCTAGTTTGAATCATAGTAAGGCCTTAAGTGAGATTGCTAAAAATCAGCAAACAGACCCCTTAGAAGGGTTAGATCATCTAAAAAAATTTCTGGATCAGATTGAACAGCAAGATCAAAGCAAGGCTGAAACTTTCAAACAAGCTTTAATGCTGCTGTGTGCACCGAATTCAATTGCACTCTCAACTAATGAAGATCTGTATCTTTCAGCTGATCAGCAGATTAACCACAGTGCTGCGGATAATATTAATTTTTCCACACGGAAATCTTTGATTGCTCACGCTCAGGACAAGATCAGCTTATTTGCAGCTCAACAAGGATTAAAAGTCGTTGCGGCAAAGGGAAAAGTCGAACTCCAGGCACAAGATGACGCAATAGAAACAATTGCTCGTCATAAAGTAAAAATTATTTCAACTGAAGATCGAATTGAAATTATAAGCCCTAAAGAAATTGTGCTTACTGCCGGTGGATCTCAGTTAAAGATTAATGGACAAGGTGTATTTGGAGTAACAGGTGGGAAGTTTGAGTGTAAAGCGGGGCAGCATATATTTAAAGAAGGTCAAAATATTATTGAACAAAAAATAAGTCTACCAAAAATGGAAACTTTGTTTAGTAATCGAATTAATTATCAATGGAATACTGCCTGTGAAAGAGAAAAAGAAATTTTCATTGTTGATAAGAAGGAGGGAACATTAATTAAAAGCAAAAAATCCCTGCTAAATGAAGTAAATCAAATAAGTAGTCTACGGTTCTATACCTCTCAAAAAACAGATTTTATAGCTTTTGGGTTTAATTCTTGTCAAACATATCTACGTCAAGAGCTAAATAAAGAGGATATCGATGAGTTATTGGAGGACCTAGAAGATGAGGAAATTGAGGATGAGGTATACACTAAAGAGGATACTGAGTAATGAGTCAGTTAGTCACTATTACATCCAAACTTTATGATGCATCAGGGAAGTATGTCATCAATTTAAAGGTAAAATCACGCTATAAAGGTTCATCTAGAGAGAACATCAATAAGACAGATCAAGACGGTGTCAACGGCATTCTAAAATTGACCCCTTTTACCTTACAAATGGCAAAGTAAAATTGACCCCTTTGATCTCGTATTAAGTTTCAACCTGGGGCTGAATCCCAATTCTTTTTTTACCCTTCAAACGATAACTCTCACCCGATATTTGTACCACATGACAGTGATGTAATAGCCGATCTAACATCGCAGCGGTCAACGTGACATCATCCGCAAATGACTTAGACCATTGGCTAAAGGGTAAGTTACTCGTCAATATCGTACTGCCTTTTTCATAACGCTTGGCAATCACGTTAAAGAACAGATTCGCTTCTTCACGTCCAAATGGTAAATAACCAATTTCATCGATAATCAGTAACTTTGGTCCCAGTACCGCACGCTGCATATAGGTTTTCAATTTACCTTGCTGATAGGCTGTACTCAGTTGCAGCATTAAATCCGCTGCGGTAATGAACTTGATCTTAATGTTGTTCATGATGGCCTTATAGCCTAATGCCATAGATAAGTGCGTTTTTCCTACTCCGCTAGCCCCCAGAAACACCACATTTTCTGCTCTAGCAATAAAGCTCAGATTGAACAGTTCAATCACCTGTGATTTAGGGGCCCCTAGGGCATAATTAAAATCATAGTCTTCCAGGGTTTTGACTTGAGGCAGGCCTGAGAGTTTCATCAGTACCTGCTGACTGCGCTGTTGCCTGGCAGCATATTCATGCGTCAAGATTGCTTCAACAAAGTCGGCATAACTTCCATCCTGACCTAATGTTTGTTGTGCATGATGTGACCATTGTGATGCGATGGCAGGCAGATTGAGCTTTTGGCAAAGCTGCTCTATACGGTCGTATTGCAGATTCATCAGGAAACTCCTAGCAACTGATCATATACCGATAAGGGATGCTGCAAACTCTCGTAGGGCATGACATGCTGTGCTGCTGCAACAGGTACAGTGCCAGAACCTGTATCTGATTGCGGTAATGGCGTAAATTTTTGCTGCTCCTGTTGCAGTCGAACAGCCGGTTTTTCTTGCGTGGTGGCATGAATCCGCTGATTGGCGGTTTCATGCAGCCACCGGCCAATGTGGGCATTGGCGACATCAACATTTAACAGTAAACCCGAAGTCTTCAGGCTTGCTTTCAATGGCACAATAAAGCTTGATTTGAGGTATCCATTAAAGCGTTCAACTTTGCCTTTGGTCTGTGCACGGTAGGGCTTACATACGCGAGGACGAAAGCTGTATTTCTTGGCGCAGTCGAGCAGTTTGGGGTTCCATTTATGCTGCCCCTCCTGATAGACATCCCGTTCAATCATGATCGTTTTAGCGTTATCAAACAGGATTTCTTGAGGTACTCCTGCAAAGAACTGAAATGCATTTTCTAGACCATCGATCCATGCATCGGTACGTTCATGATCATAAAATTTCACGAAAGTCGCTCTGGAATACCCTAATGTTGCGACAAAGGCTTTCAGGTGGTGTTTCAAAAAGTATGCTGAAACAAAGCAGGTTGAATTTTGATAAAATAGAGAAATGCGAATAACTCTAGAAATCAAATGTCCAACCTGCCTCAGTGACAGTATAAAGAAAAATGGCATCAAAGTAGATGGGAAACAAAACTATCAGTGCAAAGACTGTAAACGTCAGTTTATTGGTGACCATGCTCTGAGCTATCTAGGATGTAATTCAGGCATTACTCGAAAAATATTACAGTTGATGGTCAGAGGTAGTGGTATACGAGATATCGCTGAAGTTGAGCGAATCAGTATCGGTAAAGTTTTACGTACTTTAACCGAATCGACCTACCAAATTCAGCCTAAACAAAGTCATTATGAGTCTCTTGAAGTTGATGAGTTTTGGACTTTCGTGGGAAATAAAAATAATAAACAATGGCTTATTTACGCCTACCATCGAGAAACAGGTGAGATTGTTGCTTATGTTTGGGGTAAAAGAGACTTAGCTACAGTTCAACGATTGAAGACAAAGCTTAAACAATTAGGTATTCACTACACCCGAATTGCAAGTGATCATTGGGACAGTTTCATCACTGCTTTTAAAAACTGCAAGCAAAGTATTGGTAAATTTTTTACTGTAGGTATTGAAGGTAATAATTGCAAAATAAGGCATCGAATTAGGCGCGGTTTTAGAAGGAGTTGTAATTTTTCAAAAAAGATTGAAAACCATTTTAAAGCTTTCGACTTAACCTTTTTTTACATCAATAATGGCTTCATTTAATGTCAGCATACTTTTTGAAACACCACCGGCTTTCAAAGTCGTGTTGTTGCGTCGAATCGTGGTGAAATCCACCTGCATTTGTTGGCCAGGTTGGGTTTCAAAACGAATGATCGGTTCCGGTTTAGCAACTGGTTTTAATGTTGCGAGATATTCCCTCAAGATCCTGATCTTTCCTGGATATCCCAACCTTAAAATTTCCTGGTAGAGCACAACAGCAGGAATCCATTCAGGATGAGCTGCGTTTACACGTTTGAGTAAATAGGGTTTATATGGATCAAGAATACTTGTTCTAGGTTGTGTACGCCGATACTGAGGTGTTTCCTTCTGCCGTAAATATTTACGTACGGTATTTCGGGACACCCCCAGTTCACGACTAATGGCTTTAATAGATTTACCTTGCTGATGAAGTATTTGGATTGTCACTGCTTGCTCCAAAGTTAACATGTTGAGCAGTCCAAAATGACCGCTATATTAACCAAGGGGGTCAGTTTTTAAATGCCGTTAGGGGGTCATTTTTACACTGCCGCTAACAACGGTCTATTTATCTTTCATGCTTCACCGAATCGAACTGTAGAAATTCTAGCCCAACCACCTAATACCAAAGATTATATTGTTGTTAAAACTATTAATTCTTCAATAGTTTCTTCTAGAAAAGACCCTGTAAAAGTACCTTTACCTAAAAGTATAGAGCAATATCAACAGAAAAAAGTTACCACTACTTCAAAAGGGATAGTGAAAACTTTATTTAAAATTATAGATAGTAAAGAGAAAATCCTGATAAATTTCCCAGTAACCTCTCGTCCTAAAGGAAGTCAAAAGTCATTTGAGCGTAATTCAAATGAACAGGGCATTGTAGAAGTCCTATCTTCACCTAATCGAGATATTGAAATTTTGGTTTTAACTTCGAATGATGAATTTACTTTAAAAAGTTCTATTAACTCTGGGAATGGATCCCAAATACCAATAATAATTAAACTAGATGAACCTTATGAAAATTTTAAAAGTCTCTCAAATTTCAAAATAGTAGACAGGTTAGGAAATGACTACAATATTGAAAATACTAAAATTGAAATCTTGTATTTAGAAAGTGGAATAAAGAAAGTTTCAAATACTTCTAATGGAAAATTTTCACTTCAAAGTATGGTTGGAGAAAAAGTAAAGATTACAGTATTTAAACCAGATGGAAAGCCTTTAGAAGCCAATAATTATTACTCTAAAAGAATGAAAGAAGATTCTAATAAATTGGAATTAGATGTGGATATAACAGGAGGCCAAACCTCAGTAAATAAACCCGAAATAGAAAAGGACTTAAAAGTTAATGAATGTGCCTGTAATAGAGATATTATGGAAGAAGAATTCAAAAAAGTAACAACTAGTGTTACAGCTATAAGCTTTCTTAAATATTTAAATCAACAGTTTAAGAAACTTAATATGAATAACTGTTTGGAAAAAGCCCATTTTATAGCACATACACTGCATGAAACTGCAAGTTGTTCTCTAATGGAAGAAGGATTAGCTGGTAAATCTGAAAGTGAAGTTTATGATGGTTATAAAGGAAGGGGATTAATACAAATAACTTATAAAACTAATTATGAGTCATATGGGTTGGCAGTGAATGAAAATTTTTTAGGAAATAATAGGCATAGAATTGCTAGAGAAAAACAACATGCTGTAGGTTCTGCAGTTTGGTATTGGCATCATTCTAAAGCTGGTAATTTAACTCCTCATGCAATAGACTTCCGTCATAAATCAAAAAACGTACAATTTATTTGATCTTAGATTAATCAGCAAAATTATTTAATTCAAGAGATAATCCTTGGATGAAATTCAAAGATATTCAAAAATTATCAAACGTTAAGTTTCGTAGGCTTACCGGTGTTAGTTGGGCTACATTTAACCTCATGTTGGCCGAGCTAAATAAGCATTTACCTCGTCATATTGGTAAAGGACGACCGCATAAATTACCGTTGGAAGATCGTTTGCTCTTATGTATAGAATATTGGAGAGAATATCGAACATTTTTCCATCTTGGTATGAGTTACGGTGTATCTGAAACGAGTGCAATTCGTATCACACGTGTTATTGAAGATACCTTAATCCGTTCTGGAAAATTCAACTTGCCAAAACAACTTCCTAATCGAGATGAAGTGGATTGGGAAGTTGTTGTGATTGATGCCACTGAAATATTAGTTCAACGTCCAAAAAAAACAGAAGAAATGGTATAGCGGTAAAAAAAAGCGACATACCTTTAAATTTCAGCTATCTATGCACTATATAACAGGTGAAATACTGAGTGTATGTGGAAGTCATGGAAGCATGCATGATTTTAAAATATTTAAAAAAAGCATGAGGAAATTAAAATTTAAGCCCTTTTTTATCGTTGATAAGGGTTATTTAGGGATAAAGAAATTGGGTTTTGGATGCCTCATGCCATCTAAAGCAAAGAAAACTGAAAAACTAGATTCTGAATTAAAAAAGTTAAATAAAGAGATTGGTCGTAGACGAATTCAAGTAGAGCATGTATTTGGAAGGATGAAATGTTTTAAGATTTTATCTTGTGTATATAGAAATCGTCGTAAAAGATTAAACCTGCGGTTTAATTTACTTGCTGGCATATACAATTTAGATTGGGTGAAAGATAAACAATTAAATTGATTGAAAAATGATTTATGAAGGAAGTCTAATTAATAATGATCTAATAGCAACTTGTGCATTAATTAACGGAGGATATAATGGATTTGATGATAGAGAAAAATATCATAAAAGAGCTATAGCAGCTTTTAATATAAAGAAATGTAGAAACTTAGATAAAAAAGTAGTAGCTAATCTTGATTATTATACAAAATTTGAAAATAGTTATATTTATGCTAATAAAATAGGAGAAAGTTTTGGGTGGGGGTTATGGAATGATCCTAAGGGATATAAAAAAGGAAAATTAAAAAGTGCTGAAGAAGCCAAAAAAGGATATCAGAGATTTCTAGAAATGAGTAAAGATAAAGAGTTTCCTTTTGGATATACTAAAGATAAAAAAGGTAATAAAGTTAGTAGAAAGAGATATGGTTACACTGCAAATTCTGCAAAATTCTTAGCTAAAAAGAGAATAAAAGAATTATGAAGAAAATTATCGCCATATTTTTTGCTCTAACTTCATGTTCAAATGTTCAATCTAATGAAAAATACTATTGCTTGGCAAGCGATAATAAATCAATTCTATTAGTTTCTAGTCGTTATCCCGAAATTGATTCTATAAAATATTATCCCTATTTAAAAAATATTAAAATTTCAAAACCTATAAAAGAAAAAAGTATTGATATGGGAGATAATGCTAAACCAGAAATTTATAGAACCATGAATGAAATGATTAATGGAAAAATAACAGGGAAATATACTTTCATGTCGCAAGGTTATCTTCTTTATAATGTGGAATATTTTAGTTTAAAAACTAAGAAAAAAACTTTCTTTGAAAAAAATGATTTAAGAATTAAAGGTATAAATTGTATTTAATTAAGATATGCAATTGATGATAGTAAATGGCTTTGTTGCATAAAGATTTTAAAGATAGAGCTTTCCTAAGTTGTTTAAATTTAAGTGACAACTTGGGTGTGAGGTCGGCCGAGCTCCGTAAGAGACTGTAAATAAAACTGTGTAAACGCTTAAACTATCCCTCAACGCTGTTGGGGGGCAACACAGGTGTTTACCATGAAAGATGAAGCAATGCTGGCATTGGCAAAAGAATTTGCTAAGAACTTAAAAACAGAAGCTGACCTGAATAATTTCAGTAAAGCTTTAAAGAAACTCACCGTTGAAACTGCACTCAATGCTGAACTGACTGAACATTTAGGCTATGAGAAGAATAGTCCTCGTATAGGCAAAAATACACGTAATGGCTATACAACCAAACGGCTATTTACTGATGATGGTGAATTTGAACTAGACACGCCTAGAGATCGTGATGGCACTTTTGAGCCCCAGCTGATCAAGAAGAGTCAAACCCGTATCACACAAATGGATAGCCAAATCCTATCCCTATACGCCAAAGGCATGACGACACGAGATATCGTTGCCACATTCAAGGAAATGTACGATGCGGACGTCTCCCCAACGCTTATTTCCAAAGTGACGGATGCAGTTAAAGAACAAGTAATAGAATGGCAAAATCGACCATTGGATGCCCTTTATCCTATTGTCTATATGGATTGTATCGTCGTGAAAGTGCGTCAAGATAGTACGATTATTAACAAAGCGGTGTATCTGGCATTAGGTGTCAATACAGACGGACAGAAAGACTTATTAGGTATGTGGATGTCAGAAAACGAAGGTTCTAAATTTTGGCTCTCAGTCCTTACAGAACTGAAAAATCGTGGGTTAAAGGATATTCTGATTGCCTGCGTAGATGGACTGAAGGGCTTTCCTGATGCAATCAATACAATTTACCCTGATACGCATATTCAGTTGTGTATCATCCACATGGTACGCAACAACCTTAAATATGTGAGTTGGAAAGACTACAAAGCTGTCACAGCCGATTTAAAAAAGATATATCAAGCTGTTACAGAAGACGCAGCCTTACAGGCTTTAGATGAATTTGGACAAAAATGGGATGAGAAGTATCCTCAAATCAGCAAGTCATGGCTTGCCAACTGGTCGAATCTAAACACGTTTTTCGCTTATTCTATGGATATTCGCAAAGCGATTTACACGACGAATGCGATTGAATCATTGAACAGCGTTATCCGCCATGCAACCAAGAAAAGAAAAATCTTCCCAACTGATGATTCCGTGAAAAAGGTGGTATATTTAGCAATTATGGCAGCAAGCAAAAAATGGACGATGCCTATTCAGAATTGGAAAGCTGCCATGAATCGCTTTAGTATCATGTTTGAAGAGCGTGTAACCAAGTATTTTTAAAACTGTATTTACACAGAATTATTTACACCCTCCTCCGTAAACTTATTTAAGATGGCCACACGTGCATGAATCTCGTTGACTTGGCTATCAAAATTCCGAGCACTGAGCTTATCGCCTAATAATTTGATGCAGTGCATCTTGGTTTCTACCAGACTTCGCTGATGGTAGCCCGACCATTTTTTCCATAGTGTCCTGCCTAAACGTTTAACAGTGCGAAGTAATTCATTTCGCTCTAGCGAATGAACTTTTGTATCTTTCCAAGGCTTCGCATTTTTTCTGGGTGGAATAATCGCATGGGCATTTCGATCTGTGATCAACTGGCGACACCGCTTTGTGTCATAAGCACCATCGGTATAAACGGAGTCAATATGCTCATCTTGAGGAATCTGATCGAGTAAATCACCAAGTACTTGTGAATCACTGACATTATTTGTCGTAAGCTGAACGGCACGTATTTGCAGTGTTTCAGCATCTATACCAATATGCAGTTTACGCCATTGCCGACGGTATTCAGGCTGATGCTTCTTACGCTTCCATTCGCCTTCACCTAAAAATTTTAAACCCGTAGAGTCGACGAGTAGATGTAACCCATCACGACTTTTCTGGTAGTTAATTTGAATATCAATATACTTTTGTCTTCTACAAAGCGTCGTGAAGTCTGGTGCTGTCCAATCTAATCCGCAAAGTTTAATTAAGCTTTGAACAAAACCAGTAACCATGCGTAAAGTGAGTCTAAATAGAGATTTGATCATCAAACAGCATTGAATCGCTATGTCGGAGTAGGTTTGACTTCGACCTTGTTTGCCTTGAGGTTCTGCATACCATTGTGTTTTTGGATCGAACCAAATGGCAATATTCCCACGATTAATGAGAGCTCGGTTATATGCGGGCCAATTGGTTGTGCGGTAGATTTTGTGTGTAGGCTTCTTCATTTGGAAATTATATTGCCGAAGGAGTCCTTAAGAACAGCTTTGTGCAACAAAGCCATAGTAAATTAAAAAGATTAGGGCTAATTGATATCAATTAGCCCTATTATTTACCCTTCCAAAACCTCTTCCAGCAACTCCTCACTTGGTGCAAAGTAATACGCACCATCCATTGGAGTCACGAAGTGTAGCAAGCGGTCATGGATCCCATCGCCTGATGTACCAAACATGCGTACTAACATGGCATCAATGATTTTCAGGTCTTTGGTATAAGCAATGAAGAATAGACCTTGGTCACCACGACCATCTCCATAAGGCAGAGAGTGACGTAGAATTTCCATTTCCTCGCCTTCCTCATCTTCAACAACAGTACGAGCGATATGCGCATTGGCAGGTTTTACCTCATCCTCGAGTTCAATCGATTCAAGTTTGGTACGACCCATGACTTGTTCTTGAGCATCGACTTTGAGTTTCTTCCATTTATCCAGGTTATGCGCATAACGCTGCGCAAAAATAAATGAACCGTCTTGGAAAATACCAGCATCTTCACCCAGTAAAGCCACTTCAGCACGATCATCCGGAAATTGTGGATTTTCAGTCCCATCGATGAAACCGGTAATATCACGGCCATCAAAGTAACGGAAGCAAACACGCTCATCTAATACTTCAACCTGATCGCGAATACCTTCGAAGAAAGACTGACTCAAGGCGAAACAGATATCGGCACGCGCACTGGCAATATGAATCAGTACATCCGCAGGAACCACTGGCATATCAAACGAACCTTGAATCGGCTCAAGTTGTTTAAAGCCTGCAGCAGCCTGGTCATAAAGTTTTGACCAGAGTTCAGGACCAAAAGCCACGCCTGTTTTAATCTGCGCATTAGGATGTTGAGTAATCAGACGATCGCGTGTCGTAAATAATTGTTCTAATTGCTCTTTGAAATCTTCAATGCTGAGATCTTTAAGACGTAAAACAATAAAGCGAGCATGATCTGAAGGTAATGGCAAAATTACAGATTGGGCTGTCATTCATGGCTCCTGTAATAAATTTCTGTATCCAATCCTGCTATTGTGCCTGAAGCGCTATAGAGTGAATAGTATGCAGTCTGATGTTTAAGCAATTTTTTTGGCTGAAAATATTGGAAAAGTCATATAATTAGATCCTGAATTTGAATGAGTTAAATCTCCATGTCCTATCAAGTCTGGTTTGCTTATATGTTAGCCTGTTGGGTGATCAGTATTTCCCCAGGCGCGGGTGCTATTGCTTCAATGTCGAGCGGACTGAATTATGGCTTTCGACATGGATACTGGAATGCGCTCGGTTTGCAATTCGCCCTATTGGTTCAAATTGCCATTGTGGCTGCCGGGGCAGGAGTATTGTTCACGACTACACCTTGGGCATTTCTTGCAGTGAAATGGTTTGGGGTTGCCTATTTATTGTATCTGGCCTTTTTGCAGTGGAAAGCACCGGCGCAGTCGATTGAAATTAAACATGAACTCGCACGAAAATCAGCTGGGAAACTCGTCATTCACGGTTTTCTGGTCAATATGAGTAATCCCAAGGCAATTGTATTTTTGCTGGCAGTATTGCCGCAATTTCTGGACTTATCTAAACCGCAATGGATTCAGTATGTGATTATGGCCGCGACTATGGTAACGATTGATCTGATTGTGATGGCAGGTTATACCGGTCTGGCTGCCAAGGTTTTGCGTCTTCTGAAATCGCCAAAACAGCAGAAAGTCATGAATCGAACTTTTGCCAGCTTGTTCGCCGGAGCTGCGTTTTTATTGAGTCTAGTGCATCAGTAAGGAGACCTCTCCTTAAAGGAGAGGCAATTCAACGATCTCTTAAAGAATCATCTGTAAAAATTCATCTTCAGTCATGACCTCAATATCATGCTGTTTAAACAATGCAGCCGTCACGCCATCACCCTGAATTTTATTTTCAGTAAATGAACCATCATAAATCAGCTTGCTGCCGCAAGATGGACTATTGGCTTTTAAGACTGCATGGGTGACTTGAAATTTCTGTGCTAGCTCCAAGGCAGCATAAGCTCCCTGTATAAAAGCAGTAGATACATCCTGTCCTTGAATATCTGTTACTTGAGCTAAACTTTTAAGAACTTCTAATCCTGTACCGCCTTGAATTTCTGCTGAGGGCCGGGGGATAGGCAAACCACCACTGACTTCAGGGCAAATCGTGACATATTGATCTGGTAGCAAATGATCGACCAACTCTTTTACCAGACAGTCGCGGCCATCATAACGGACCTTGTGTCCGAGCAAGCAGGCACTAATTAGATAAAATTTGCCTGCCATGTCTTAAGCCAGTTTTTTAAACTTCTGCAGGATAAAAATAGCAGCAAACAACACTGACATGGTCAGCACAATGGTTAGACCTGTTGACGTATTCAGACCTGCACTTGACCAGAGTCCGACTGTCACACCAATTTGTGCAATCACAAAAGCCCAGATCACCATTTGACGAGGAGAATTTGCCAGTAGGCGAGCAGTGAGTGCAGGAATCACCAGCAATGCACCCATCAAGAGTGAACCGACCGCACGTAATGCCAATACAGTAAACAATGCCAATAACAGCATAAAGATCAGACGTTGCAGTTTTGCATTCACCCCTTCACTGATCGCCATATCAGGATCAATGGCAATCTGGATCTGTGCCTGCCAGCTTTTATAAATCACAGCCAGTGCAACAATAATCACCACAGCAAAAGTCGGTAAATCATTCCAGGAAATCGTCAGCAAATCACCGAACAGATAACTCAGCAGTTCTGGTCTTAAACTTGGTAAATGTTGAATGAACAATAAGCCAGAACATAATAGGGTTGCTGAACATAATGCTAACAACGCGTCATTTGGGAGACGTGGGTCATGAAGTACCCATAAAATCGCCACCAATAGTAAGGCGATTAAGGTGACACCAGTCCATAATGGCAAACTGAGTGCACCTGCAATGGCCACACCCAATAAAGTGCCATGTGCCATCGTGTCAGCAAAGAAAGACATACGGCGCCATAACATCAGACAGCCGAGTGGTGCGGTCAGGAACACCAAAAGTGTTCCCATAATCCATGCAGGTAATAGGAGAGATAACCAATCCATCATGGCTTAAGCTTCCGGCTCGGGGTGAATGTGGGGGCGTGAATCGTGCTGGCATGGTGTGGCTGAATCACCATGCGCACAATGGTCATGATGATGCTGGTAGAACACCCGGTTGGTACCAAAAATGGCTTGATATTCTGGATGCTGCTGTACGCTTTCTGGCAGGCCGCTACAGCAGATATGTTTATTCAGGCATACCACACGATGCGTACCTTGCATCACCCATTGCAGGTCATGTGATACCATTAAAATGGCACAGCCATATTTTTCCGGCAGGCTACGCACATATTCATACAGTTCAGCTTCGGATTGAATATCCAGTCCCTGCATCGGTTCATCCAGTACCAGAATATCCGGCTGACGTAATAAGGCACGTGCTAGCAGAACACGTTGACGTTCACCGCCGGAAAGCTGTTGTACTTTAGAATTTTCCAGTTTGGCAATACCGGTATCACGGATAATTTCAGCTTTAATAGCTGAAGGGCATTTTTCTAACGCCAACAGATCTTTGACACGTAGCGGTAAACTATGTGAAGGATTGAATTTCTGTGGCACATAAGAGAATTTCAGCTTGCGCGCCGTTTTGATTTCACCGGATTTCGGTTTGACGATCCCAAGCATGACCTTTATTAAGGTCGACTTACCGGCACCGTTCGGACCAATCAGCGTAACAATCTCTTTCTCCTGCAAAGAGAAATCAATGGCCTTTAAAATGTCACGATCATCAATATTGACCCAAATCTTGGAAAGCTGGATCAAGGGTGATGCATTCAAGCTTTGTTGCGACACTGCTGACAGATTCCTGAAATTTCGATAATGCTGTGGTGTGCACTAAAATCGTCTGAAGCCGCCAAGGCATCCAGTTGTTCTAATAAACCTTGTGCAGATGCTTCTTTTACGGCTTTACATTCAGTACAAATCAAGAATGCCGCCTGATGGCCTTCACGCGGATGGCAGCAGGGAATATAGGCATTAATAGAGGTCAGGCGGTGAATAAAGCCTTTTTCTAATAAAAAGTCGAGTGTACGGTACACCGTTGGTGGGGCAGCAGGACGGTCGCTGGCATTTTTCATTTGTGCCAGCAGATCATACGCACCCATCGGGCCGCTTGCATTCAGAATCAGTTCCAGTACCTCTTTGCGTAAAGGAGTGAGGCGTGCGCCACTTGCCGCACAAAGACTCTCTGCTTCGGCCAGACGCTGCGCGACATTTGGATGGTCGTGTACGCCGTGCAATGCATTGTGGTGTTCGTGCGAACATGAACCCATAGTTCACCTCAGGTGCGAAACTGAAAATTAAAAGATTTCAAATCTTAACATGAAGCGTCCAGAGTTTCGATTGGGCATAGGTATTTTTGTAATTTTGTTATATTATAACACTATCAAATTTGTCCTTATATAGCGATTTCTCTTCATGTTCCGTTTCCTTGCCCTGTGTAGCCTGACTTTGTTCAGCACCCTAAGCTGGTCGCAAAGTCTAGTGGTTTCAACGCAGCCGATTTATCTGATTGCCAAGTCCATTACTCAAGGCGTGGAACAGCCGACTTTATTATTGGCCAATCAAAGCGGTCATGATGTCAGCCTGACCCCAGCACACCGTAAAACAATTCAGGATGCTGGTCTGATGATCTGGTTAGGGCAGGCACATGAAGCACCGTTGGCAAAAGTATTGAACAATAACAATAAAAGTATCGCGATTTTAGATTCGGGTATTCTGACCATTTTGCCAATGCGTAATCCACGTGGGCAAGCCTTAAAAGATACTGTCGATACCCATGTCTGGCTCGATCCCAATAATGCGGTACGTATCGGTTTCTTTATTGCAGCCTTACGTTCTCAGCAGCTGCCTGAGCATCGGGAAGCCTATTGGAAAAATGCGCGTGACTTTGCCCAAACCATGTTTTTGACTGCACAGCGTTATAATTCTACAAGTAAAGCTAAACCTTATTGGTCCTATCATGATGCCTATCAATATCTGGAACGCCCATTGAACCTGAAGTTCATGGGGGCTTTGACGGATGATCCACATGTGTCACCAACCGTGGCGCAGATCAAGTATCTGCAAGACAGTCGTGTGCAGAGCAAAATGTGTCTGCTGGCAGAAGCACATGCTGGTGAAAATCAGTACCGTAAACTGAAACCGATTGTGTTCCAGAGGGTCGATGAAAGCATGAGTGGGGCAGGGGACTTTATCCAGGCCTGGCAGAAATTGGCCGAGCAAACCCGTAAATGTGTGTTAAATGCCCATCAATGATTTAAAAATAATCAAGTTTTGATTAGTTTGCCAGCATTTGATCTGTTGAAAAAAACACGACTAAGGTCGGGAAAAGATTGCATGTTCAGGGGTGTAACTCTATAATGCCTGCGATTAAAAATAATCATCAGCTAAACTTGTCAAGCATGCTTGCTGTGAGTGAATAAATAATGAGCCGAACTAGTCGCTTGATTGACCGACGATTAGCGAAAGCTTTAGTCCTCTTACAAGCATTAATGATTCCTGTTTCAGCCTTGATTGGCTGGGTCGTGAAAGACTCAACCTTAGCCTTGAGTGCCGCTTTGGGGGCGTTCGTCTGCTGGCTTGCGAGTTGTTATTTTTCATGGCAATCATTTCGAGCGGCAGGAGCCCGGGCATCTAAGCAGGTTCTTTCGAACATGTATAAAGGCCTGATGGGCAAGTTTGCAATTGTGATTGTTGGTTTCATTTTAATTTTAAGCAATGTCAAGCCGTTATCCCCGGTTGCGTTGTTTTGTGGTTTTATGCTCGTTCAAGCCATGTCGTGGGTCGCTCCTTTTTGGGTGTCACGTCTACAAAAACGAGTTTAAACACAACAAAAAATTGAAAAGTTTTTTTAGGAGCAGGCGAGATATCAAGCAGCACGCGATATTCGTTTGTTCTATAGTTTTTTGACATTGACCAGGTGTGATTTATGGCTGCTGAAGAACATGCCCTTACTTCGACCGAGTATATCAAGCATCACTTGACCAATATGACCTATGGCAAAATGCCAGACGGTACATGGAAATTGGCCGAGAATGGTGCTGAAGCTCAACAGATGGGGTTCACTGCTATTCACTTGGATTCAATGGGTTGGTCAATCGGCCTCGGTATCATTTTCTGCTTGTTATTCTGGCTCGTAGCGAAAGCTGCAAACTCTGGTGTTCCTACCAAGTTCCAGTCTGCAATCGAAATGATTATCGAGTTTGTTGACTCAAGTGTACGCGATACCTTCCATGGTAAATCGCGTTTGATCGCTCCACTAGCGCTAACCATCTTCGTGTGGATTTTCCTCATGAACTTGATGGACCTTATCCCGGTTGACTGGATTCCTTATGTCGCTCAACACGTGATTGGTGGCCTGTTTGGTATTGATCCACACCACGTATACTTCAAGATCGTTCCATCTACTGACCCTAACATTACCCTTGGTATGTCATTGTCTGTATTTGCACTTATCTTGTTCTACAGCATCCGTGAAAAAGGTGTTGGCGGCTTCGTTGGTGAACTAGCACTTAACCCATTTAACCCAAGTAACCCAGTTGCAAAAGCGATTCTTATTCCAGTGAACTTGATTCTGGAATTGGTAACCTTCCTTGCACGTCCAGTTTCATTGGCTCTACGACTATTCGGTAACATGTATGCGGGTGAGTTAATCTTCATTCTTATCGCGTTATTACCGTTCTGGATCCAGTGGGCGTTATCTGTGCCTTGGGCGATCTTCCACATTCTTGTTATTACGCTACAAGCATTCATTTTCATGATGCTGACTATCGTATACTTGAGCATGGCAAGCGAAAAGCATTAATGGTATTGCCTAACTGTCACGGGATGGTTGGGCACAATTTTTTAACTTAATTTGGTATAAACCTAACCTCTGAGGAATTATCATGGAACTCACTTTAGGTCTAGTTGCAATTGCATCTGCTATCTTGATCGCTTTCGGTGCTTTAGGTACTGCGATTGGTTTTGGTCTTCTAGGCGGCCGTTTCCTTGAAGCTGTAGCTCGTCAACCAGAATTGGCTCCACAACTTCAAACTCGTATGTTCTTAATCGCGGGTCTTCTTGATGCTGTGCCTATGATCGGTGTTGGTATTGGCTTGTTCTTCATCTTCGCTAATCCATTTGTAGGTTAATCAGCTTAATTCCGAAATTCACTATTTGAGGAATTTGCAATGAATATCAACCTCACATTGTTTGGCCAAGCGATTGCGTTTGCGATTTTCGTCGCATTCTGCATGAAGTTTGTATGGCCACCACTAATCAATGCGATTAGTGAACGTCAGCGTAAAATCGCTGATGGCTTAAATGCTGCTGAAAAAGCGAAGGCTGACCTTGCAGATGCGCAAGCACAAGTGAAAGCTGAACTGGACGCGGCAAAAGCACAAGCGGCTCAATTGATCGAACAAGCGAACCGTCGTGCAGCGCAATTGGTCGAAGAAGCTCGTACTCAAGCGTCAGCTGAAGGTGAGCGTATTCGTCAACAAGCTAAAGAAGCTGTTGATACTGAAATCAATGCTGCTCGCGAAGAATTACGTCAACAAGTGGCTGCTCTTGCAGTTGCTGGTGCTGAGAAAATTCTTAGCCAGCAAGTTGACGCAGAAGCTCACAATGCCATGCTGACTCAGCTGGCTGCTAAACTTTAAGAGAGGCGGATTATGGCTGAACTCTTGACGTTGGCACGCCCTTACGCTAAAGCAGCATTTGCTTACGCTTCTGAGCAAGGTACAGCTGACTCTTGGTCAACTGCACTTGAATTGCTCAGTGCTGCGGTGCAAGACGAAGCATTTTCAGCTTATCTAAATCGCCCTGAGTTGACACCTGCTGAGCAGGTGGCACTTTTTGCTAAAGTTTTAGGCGAAGACCAAACGCCTGCAGTGTCAAACTTTTTGACTATGCTTGCTGAAAACGCACGTTTGGCTTTGCTTCCTGAAATCGCTGCAGAATATGAACAGCTCAAATCACAGAATAACAATACTGTGGATGTTGTAATTGAATCAGCATTCCCATTGACTTCTGTACAGGAACAACTTCTTACTCATGCGTTAGAGAAAAAATTCAATGCCGCAGTAAATGTTTCTGTAGAAGTTAACCCGGCGTTAATCGCGGGTGTGGTTATTCGTGCAGGCGACCAAGTGATAGATGATTCTGCGCTTAATAAGCTTGAAAAAATGCGTACTCGTCTTCTAGCTTAATTGCAATAAGAAGACTGAACTTTAAAAAGATTGAGGTATAGCGCAATGCAACAACTGAATCCATCCGAGATCAGTGCGCTCATTAAACAGCGTATCGGCGATCTGGACACCAGCGCGACCGCTAAAAACGAAGGTACCATTGTTATGGTATCCGACGGTATTGTGCGCATTCACGGCCTTGCTGATGCAATGTACGGTGAAATGATCGAATTCGACGGCGGCTTATACGGTATGGCACTGAACCTAGAACAGGATTCAGTGGGCGTCGTTGTTTTAGGTAACTACTTAAGCCTTCAAGAAGGTCAAAAAGCTCGTTGTACCGGTCGTGTATTAGAAGTTCCGGTTGGTCCTGAACTTCTTGGCCGTGTCGTAGACGCTTTGGGTAACCCAATTGATGGTAAAGGCCCTATTGATGCAAAACTTTCTGATGCTGTTGAAAAAGTAGCACCAGGCGTAATTTGGCGTCAATCAGTGGATCAACCTGTACAAACTGGTTATAAATCAGTAGATACAATGATCCCAGTAGGCCGTGGTCAACGTGAGTTGATCATTGGTGACCGTCAGACTGGTAAAACAGCTATGGCGATCGACGCGATCATCGCTCAGAAAAACTCTGGTATTAAATGTATCTATGTTGCAGTTGGTCAAAAACAATCAACTATCGCAAACGTAGTACGTAAGCTAGAAGAAACTGGCGCTATGGCGTATACAACTGTTGTAGCAGCAGCTGCAGCCGATCCAGCAGCAATGCTGTTCTTGGCACCATACTCTGGCTGTACAATGGGTGAATACTTCCGTGACCGCGGTGAAGACGCTCTGATCATCTATGATGACTTGTCTAAACAAGCTGTTGCGTATCGTCAAATTTCATTGCTTCTTCGTCGTCCACCAGGTCGTGAAGCTTATCCAGGTGACGTGTTCTATCTACATTCACGTCTACTTGAACGTGCTTCTCGTGTATCTGCTGACTACGTTGAGAAATTCACTAACGGTGAAGTTAAAGGCCAAACTGGTTCATTAACTGCATTGCCGATTATTGAAACTCAAGCAGGTGACGTATCTGCATTCGTACCGACCAACGTAATTTCGATTACTGATGGTCAGATCTTCCTTGAAACATCATTGTTCAACGCAGGTATTCGTCCTGCTGTGAACGCGGGTATCTCTGTATCTCGTGTTGGTGGTTCTGCGCAGACTAAAGTCATCAAGAAATTGTCTGGTGGTATCCGTACTGCACTTGCACAGTACCGTGAATTGGCAGCGTTTGCTCAGTTCGCTTCTGACCTTGACGAAGCAACTCGTAAACAGCTTGAACACGGTCAACGCGTAACTGAGTTGATGAAGCAAAAACAATATGCTCCATACTCAATCGCTGACCAAGCTGTATCAGTTTATGCATCTAACGAAGGCTACATGGCTGACGTAGAAGTTAAGAAAATCGTAGACTTTGATGCTGCGTTAATTGCTTACTTCCGTTCAGAACACGCTGCATTAATGCAAAAAATTGACGAGACTGGTGCTTGGGATAAAGATATCGAAGCTGAATTCAAAGCTGGTATTGAAAAATTCAAAGCGACTCAAACTTACTAATTTAGCAACTTGCTAGATTTGTGTTGGTTTGGTTCACGGAATCAACCTTCGAGGGCTCGTAAGGGCCTTCGAATACTAGGTTAAGCGTATGGCAAATTTAAAAGAAATTCGCGCCAAAGTAGCTAGTATCAAAAGCACGCAGAAAATTACTCGCGCGATGCAGATGGTAGCAGCTTCTAAGATGCGTCGTGCGCAAGAGCGCATGGCTCAAGGCCGTCCGTATGCCGAAAATATGCACCGTGTAATTGCTCATTTGGTACAAGCGAATCCTGAATATAAACACCGTTATATGGTTGAACGTCCTGTTAAGCGCGTTGGCTATATCATTGTGTCTTCAGATCGTGGCCTTGCTGGTGGTTTGAACATTAACCTGTTCAAGAAAGTGGTAAAACACGTTCAGCAGCAACAAGAGCAGTCAATTGAAGTTCAATTTGCTTTGATTGGTCAAAAAGCGGTTTCGTTTTTTAAAAACTACGGCGGTAAAGTGCTTGGTGCGACCACTCAAGTGGGCGACACTCCAAGTCTTGAACAGTTATCTGGTTCTGTACAGGTGATGTTAGACGCTTATGATAAAGGCGAATTAGATCGTATTTATCTGGTTTCTAACGGCTTTGTCAACGCCATGACTCAAAACCAAAAGATCGAACAGCTTGTTCCTTTGGCAGCTGCTGAAGAAGACAAGACGCTTAACCGTCAATACGGTTGGGACTACATCTACGAGCCTGAAGCTGAAGAGCTTTTAAATGGCTTGTTGGTTCGTTACATCGAGTCTGTGGTGTATCAAGGTGTGATCGAAAACATCGCGTGTGAGCAGTCTGCTCGTATGGTTGCAATGAAAGCTGCAACTGATAATGCGGGTGAATTGATCAAGAACCTGCAACTTATTTATAACAAGCTGCGTCAAGCCGCGATTACTCAGGAAATTTCTGAGATCGTTGGTGGTGCCGCTGCCGTTTAACATATATTAGTTTGAATTGAGGAGACAGCAATGAGTAGCGGTCGTATCATTCAGATCATCGGCGCGGTTATCGACGTCGAGTTTGAACGTAACAGCGTTCCTAAGATCTATGACGCTCTCCAAGTTGACGGTACTGAAACTACTTTAGAAGTTCAGCAACAACTTGGTGATGGCGTAGTTCGTACTATTGCAATGGGTTCTACTGAAGGCCTTAAGCGTGGTTTGAACGTAACTAACACTAACGCTCCGATCTCTGTACCAGTAGGTACAGCGACTCTTGGCCGTATCATGGACGTTCTTGGTCGCCCGATCGACGAAGCTGGTCCTGTTGCGACTGAAGAGCGTTTACCAATTCACCGTCAAGCGCCTTCTTATGCAGAACAAGCGGCTTCTACTGACCTTCTAGAAACTGGTATTAAAGTCATCGACTTACTATGCCCGTTCGCGAAAGGTGGTAAAGTTGGTCTGTTCGGTGGTGCCGGTGTTGGTAAAACTGTAAACATGATGGAGTTGATCAACAACATCGCGAAAGCTCACTCAGGTTTATCTGTGTTTGCTGGCGTTGGTGAGCGTACCCGTGAAGGTAATGACTTCTATCACGAGATGAAAGACTCTAACGTTCTAGACAAAGTAGCAATGGTCTACGGTCAGATGAACGAGCCACCAGGTAACCGTTTACGCGTAGCGTTGACTGGTCTGACTATGGCTGAGTACTTCCGTGATCAAAAAGACGAAAACGGTAAAGGCCGTGACGTACTATTGTTCGTCGACAACATCTATCGTTATACACTAGCAGGTACTGAAGTATCAGCACTTCTAGGCCGTATGCCATCTGCAGTAGGTTACCAACCGACTCTTGCAGAAGAGATGGGTGTTCTTCAAGAACGTATTACATCGACTAAGTCTGGTTCTATTACGTCAATCCAAGCGGTATACGTACCTGCCGATGACTTAACTGACCCATCGCCTGCAACTACGTTCGCTCACTTGGACGCAACTGTTGTATTGAGCCGTGACATCGCTTCTCAAGGTATTTACCCTGCGATCGATCCACTTGACTCTACTTCACGTCAGCTAGATCCACTTGTAGTTGGTACTGAGCATTACGAAATCGCTCGTTCAGTTCAAAACGTTCTTCAACGTTATAAAGAATTGAAAGACATTATCGCAATTCTTGGTATGGACGAATTGTCAGAAGAAGACAAACTTACTGTATACCGTGCACGTAAGATCCAACGTTTCTTCTCTCAACCGTTCCACGTAGCTGAAGTGTTTACTGGTGCTCCTGGTAAACTTGTACCGCTTAAAGAAACGATTCGTGGCTTTAAAGGTCTTCTAGCTGGTGAATACGATCACATCCCAGAACAAGCGTTCTACATGGTTGGTGGTATTGACGAAGTGATTGCTAAAGCTGAGAAACTTTAATTAGTTCCCTAATTTAGGAGATTCTCATGGCGACTATGCAATGTGACGTTGTAAGTGTTCAAGAGTCTTTGTACTCAGGCACTGTAACTATGCTAATTGCTAAAGGTGCTGGCGGTGAGTTAGGTATTATGCCTGGTCACGCTCCGCTGGTAACTTTGCTCCAACCTGGCGCGATCCGCGTTATTTTGGAAAACGGTACAGAAGAATTAATCTATGTATCTGGTGGTGTTCTAGAAGTTCAACCGCATGTTGTTACGGTTCTTGCTGATACAGCAGTCCGTGCAGAAAACTTGGATGAAGCTGCAATTATTGAAGCGCGTAAACACGCTGAACAATTGCTAGCAAATCAAAAGAGCGATTTGGACTCTGCTGCTGCTTTGGCTGCTCTTGCAGAAACTGCTGCTCAGCTGGAAACGATCCGCAAAATCAAAAACCGTGCAATGTAATTGCTGGTTTAAGATTGAAGAGACCACCCGAAAGGGTGGTTTTTTTATACATATAAAAACTATTTTGCTCATGCATGCTTTATAAATATTTTGAAAAAAATTACCAAATTTTAGCTTTATGAATAATTATTTTAAGAAAACTATATAACCCCAATTTGTACCACTCGATATAACTTTTACCTGCGCTGCGTAATCTTTTGAACCAATCTGTAAGCAAAGTCATAGTCAGAAAAAAACAATGCTAAGTTGATATGGCGTCTTTAAGCTTTCCAGATTTATTCAGTAAAAAGCTTCACGGTTCTACTACCTCTGTCACGACGCGAATCACGTTGTTATCCATTTATAAAAATTGAATTGGCCAAGCAGGGATCTAATTATGAGTTATCAATCCGTTAACCCGTTTAACAACCAGAAATTAAAAGATTATCCGTCACATACTGATCAAGATATCCAGAATGCCTTGGATACTGCAGAAAAAATTCTAAAGTCAGAATGGTCACAGCAGGTTGATACCCGTATTGCAGTACTGCGTAAATTGGCTACCAACATGCGAGCGCAAAAAGCTGAACTGGCCAAGCTTATGACCCAGGATATGGGGAAACTGATTAAGCAAAGTGAAGGTGAAATCGAAACCTGCGCCAAAATTGCAGAATACTATGCTGATCATGCCAAAGAGTTTTTAGCGCCAGTTTCTTATAAAACGGAACTGGGAGAAGCTTGGGTAGAACATCATCCCTTAGGCATTATTATGGCGGTAGAACCCTGGAACTTCCCATTCTATCAATTGATGCGTGTCTTTGCCCCCAACTGCGCAATTGGTAACCCTGTGGTAGCCAAGCATGCCAGCATCGTTCCGCAATGTGCTGAAGCCTTTGAACGGTTGATTCTTGATGCAGGCGCACCGAAAGGTGTGTGGACTAATCTGTTTATCAGTAGTGATCAGGTCGCAGATATTATCGCAGATCCACGTGTACAAGGCGTTGCTCTTACGGGATCAGAAGGTGCAGGGCGTGCAGTAGCGGGGCAGGCCGGTAAACATGTCACCAAATCCACATTAGAATTGGGTGGTAATGATGTATTCATTGTGCTGGATGATGCTGATCTGGAAAAAGCGATCAAAATTGGCTGTCAGGCACGCGTTAATAACACGGGGCAAGTTTGTACAGCAGCTAAACGTTTTATCCTGCATGAGAAAATTGCAGAACAATTTAAAGCGGGCATGCTCGAGGTCTTTGAAGGCTTAAAAATTGGTGATCCATTGGATTCTGAAACTACTCTTGGCCCACTGTCTTCAGCAGATGCGTTGGAAAAACTGACTAAGCAGGTGGATAAAGCTGTAGAGAATGGCGCGAAAGTTTTGACTGGTGGTAAGCCTTATGAACATGAAGGTAATTTCTATCAGCCAACTATTCTGGAAAATATCAGCCGTGATAATCCGGCTTGGTATGAAGAATTCTTTGGCCCGGTCGCTCAAATTTATGTGGCAAAAGATGAAGATGAAATTGTATCGATTGCCAATGATTCCAATTATGGTCTCGGAGGCGTGATTCATTCACAAAATATTGAGCGGGCGAAAAAGCTGGCTTCACGTGTAGAAACCGGCATGATCTGGATTAACTGGTATACCGACACTGCGCCAGAGCTACCATTTGGCGGGATCAAAAATTCAGGTTATGGTCATGAACTTTCAATTGATGGTTTCAAAGAATTTGTGCAGAAACGATTGGTAGTGGTGAAAAGCCCAAAAAAATAATATTGAATTTTTAAAATAAAGAAGCCACTTAAACAGTGGCTTCTTTTTGAACGAGATATCAACGTAAATCAGGTGTTTTCTGGTTCAGCTTCTGATGAAGCGTCTTTATCTGGGTTTTGAATCAGTATGCCTGCCAGTTTAAGCATTTCAGCTTGCACACTGACCATCTGGCTTTCAATTTTCTTTAAATCAACCCGGCTGAAATCGACTTGGCCATTCAGTAAAGGAGAAGCTAGAACCTGTTGATTGGCACTCATGATATTGCTACGTACCTGATCAATTTCCTGACTTTTTAAATTCAGTTCACTTAAGGCCTGATTAAAGCCTGTCAACTGTTGTTGTAACTTGCCTGCTGTAGCTTGCAGTTGCTGGGTATCTTTAGTATCTACCGCAGTTTGCAGATCAGTTTGGGTCTGCTTTAACTGTTCAACATAACTGCCTGCCTTGAATTGCAGATCAGCCACATCACGCACCATATAAAACATATTGCCAGACTTCAGCTCTGTTTGCGCAGTCGTCGTGCGATCACTTTGCTGTGCAGGTTCAAGATCAGTAGAAAGAGTACTTTGTTCTTGCTCGACCGGTGCTTCGGTCGCCTGTTCACAGCCCATTAATAAAATGCCTGAGCTAAATAATGCAAAAGGAAGAAGAGCATTTACAAGAATCTTGGACATGAAATCGTGGTCTCGGTGCAGGTGGTTCTAAGGCATGACTATAAGAATAAAATGTGGAGATAAAAAAGATTGTTGCAAAGTAATAACAAATATTTTGAATACAAATGATTAAGACATTAAAAAAGAGTGCCGAAGCACTCTTTTTTCACCGAGGAGGATAAAACTTATCCTGCAATAATTTTGATAATGTTATGGCTCATCACATTGGTCAGGATATAGTCACCATTCACTTTGATCCATTGCTGGTTTTTACCAGGTTTGCTGAGTCTTTTGTATTTGCTGTGGTCTACCTTGTACACTTTGCTCTGAAACTGAGCCGGTACTTTTTGACCTACACGCCAATCGCGTGAAGGATCTACTTTCTTATGTACCTGTTTATGCTGTTGATCGTGTGCAGGGGCTTTATGCTGTGCATGCTGCTGAACATGCGTTTTTTGTGGCTGATGGTGTTGCGAGTGATGCTCTGGAGCTGCAGCAAAAGCTGAAGTCGCCACAAGTGCACTAGATAATGAAAATATGACTGCTTTTACTAAGTTTTTCATGTTTTGAACCTATCGTTATCTCTCTTGGGATAACTGCATATTAGGCTCAACTCATTGATAAATATGGAATGAATTGTTGTAGAAAAATAAAAATTAAGTGTAAATCATGGAGATTTTAGAGCTACGTAAATATGGTTTTAAGTATTTGATTTTAATATAAAGAATAAGTATCTATTCTTGAAATAAATACTTACATTACTGTTACAAATTATTTAGCCAATTCTGCATTGATCGTATCTCGCAAGCGAGCATCATCTGCCGGAATATTGGGTGCAAAACGCGCGACCACTTCACCTTGCTTGTTGACCAGGAATTTTTCAAAGTTCCATAGCACTTCTGGTAATTCATTTGGCGTATTGCCAAAACTTTTCAGGCGCTCTGCAAAATCTTCGCCGCCTGTACGTTGCGGCTGAGCTTGGGTCAGATAATGGTAAAGAGGATGCTGATCTTCACCCACGACAGAGATTTTGGAGAATAGCGGGAAATCCACATTATAGTTCAAACTGCAGAACTGCTGAATTTCCTCATCTGTGCCGGGTTCCTGACCTTTAAAGTTATTCGCAGGAAAAGCCAGAATTTCCAGTCCTTCGGTTTTTTTCTCATTATAAAGTTTTTGCAGTCCTTCATATTGTGGGGTTAAACCACATTTCGATGCGACATTCACAATCAGCAGGACTTTGTCCTGATAATCGGACAAAGTCGTATTTTTTCCAGTGACGGTTTTTACCGGAATCTCATAAATGGACTGACTCATATTGTTTTGCTCGAATTGTTATGGAAATAGACTCATGTTTTATCGGGTCTTGGCGGTTTCAGAAAACATAAATTTTAGATAAGTTTTTGAAAAAAATATGAAATTCAATGTTCATGCCTATGAGCCAGGTCGGCTAAACTGATCATCAGTTGCAACCGACCTATTTAAAAAGACTTATTTAGCAAGCTCAGCATTGATTGCATCCAGCAGGCGTGAATCATCTGCCGTGATATCCGGTGCAAAACGTGCAACGACTTCACCCTGTTTGTTCACTAGGAACTTTTCAAAGTTCCAGAGGACTTCAGGTGGTTCATTTGGAGTCAGGCCATAGTCGACCAGGTCTTTCCACCACGGACCTTCACCGATACGTTCTGGCACAGCTTGAGTCAAAGTAGCATACAAAGGATGTTTAGCTTCACCCACGACTGGAATTTTAGCAAACAGCGGGAAATCCACCTGATAGTTCAGGGAACAGAATTCCTGAATTTCCTTTTCACTTCCAGGTTCCTGTTCCAGAAAATCATTGGAAGGGAAGCCTAAAATTTCCAGTCCTTCGGCTTTTTTATCATCATAAAGTTTTTGCAGGCCTTCGTATTGTGGAGTGAGGCCACATTTTGATGCCACATTTACCAACAGCAAGACTTTGCCTTGATACTGGTTCAGCGTCGTGTCCGTTCCTTGAATCGTTTTTACCGGAATGTCATACACAGAAGTGCTCATCAGATTTCCTTTTTATTAAATGAATAAGGGCTATTTGTTTTAACGGGTATTTAAATATAGTACAAGTCGGAATCAGTGAAATGCTTACTTGCCGGCTACAAATAGCATTAATTTTAGTTGAAAAATCAATTATGCTTAGGCACTTGCCAAGAAGGTATAGATTAACAATAGATAGAGACAAGGATGAAGTTATGACGCAGCAGCAAAAAACAATGTGGTGGGCCATGCTGCTTCCATTGACTGCGGTCCTGATCTGGTCACTGAATATTGTCGTGACCCGCTATGTGACGGACTTTATTTCGCCGGTGAGCATCAGTTTTTATCGCTGGTTTTTTGCCTTTCTGATTCTGACCCCGTTTATTCTGCCGCGAGTGATTCGTGAACGTGCCCTGATCGTCCCGCATCTGAAACAGCTGGCAGTGCTGAGTGCCTTTGGTCTGGTGCTGTATCAGGGCCTGGCGTATACCGCCGCACATTACACCACCGCCACCAATATGGGCATTATTAATGCCTTTATTCCAATTTTCACCATTTTTGTGTCGATGCTGATTCTGCGCGATATCCCGAATCGCTATGCGATTATTGGCAGTCTGTTGTCCTTTGCCGGGCTGATCTATGTGATGGGGCAGGGTAATCCGTGGGGGTTGCTGCATGCTGGCGGCCAGTGGGGTGATCTGCTGATGATTATTGCCGTATTTTTTTATGCCTTTTACGGGGTCTTTCTGAAAAAATGGCAGCTGCAGATTCCGCTCATGCTGAGCCTGTATGTGCAGATTCTATTTGCATTGCTGTATCACCTGCCGTTTGTGGCCTGGTTGGGTCTAGATGTCATTAATCTGGCCAATGCTGGCAGCGTCATCTACGCCAGTATTTTCCCGTCACTGATTGCACCTTTGCTGTGGATGATGGCGATTCAGCGTCTGGGGCCGAACCGTACCAGTATCTTTATGAACCTGATGCCGGTGTTTACTGCTTTAATTGCCTTGGTCTGGTTAAAAGAGGCCTGGACCATTTATCACAGTATTGGTGGGGCGATTATTCTGTTCGGCATTGTACTGGCCCAGAAAAAAACCATGGCGCCGGTGCTGCTAAAAGCCAAATAATTGCCTAAAAAACGAACAAACAAACTTAGTTTTTTTGCTTGAATGATCTCGTAAATAAAGACAAATAGACTTTAGTCGAGGATGGGAGGTTTTAGGTTCTTTAAAAAGCACTTTAAAAAGAGCAAGATAATTTGAATTTTTTTAAAATAATGATTGATTAATCATAGGTTTAAGCTGCTTTCTAAGAGCTAAAATATATTTGTTTTTTTTAAACTGTTCGCCCATAATACGCTCCATCGCAGATCAGCAACTGTTGCTGAAATGTCCAGAGATTTCGATACCCTCTGGATGTGATTGATACACATCCTTTTTTATGCTCAACCATCCCTATATGGTTGAGCTTTTTTTTGTCTTAAAACTTTAGTCGACTTGAAAAGAAAAATGACTGAGCAAAGGCTCAGTCACGAATAATTTCACCTGTTACGGCATCAATAATCCGGCTTGGTTTCTGGCTCAGTCCCAGATCACCATTCAGATAATTCAGATCCTGACCAAAATAACGCATGGCATCTTGCAGGGAACGTGCAGGTTCTAAGCCGGCAGGATTGGCACTGGTTGAAACAATAAAACCGCCAAAAGCCTGACACAAGGCTACACAAAGAGGATGAGTGGTCACGCGCACTGCCACTTTAGGGTGTTTGCCTTTAATCCAGCCTGGAATATCGTCATTGGCAGGGAGTAGCCAGGTGGTCGCCCGGTCTGTAGGTCGATCATTACTCCAGGACTCAATTACTTTTTCACGCATTTCTTCACTTAGATCCTGAAGTAAATGTTCCACTTGTGAAATATGAGCTGCGAGTAAAATCACGCCTTTTTCAATCGGGCGCTGTTTTAAGGTTAAAATCTGGTGAAATGCCTGTTCATTATAGGGGTCGCAACCTAAACCCCAAACAGCCTCTGTAGGGTATGCCAAGACCTGTCCAGCTTTGAGACATTCAGCTGCTTCGGCAACAGAGGTGGTGATCATGTGTATACCTTATCAAAACAAGAAGTGTCTATTGTGAACCTTATTTATGCGGACGACAACGTAGATACATGCCGGCTTGCTGGGTGCAAAAGCCAAGTAGCTCCAGTTCCATCAATTGACCGGTGAGAGAAGAAACATCCTGTTGCAGATGATGACTGAGATGATCCAGATCCTGTCCGACCCAGTCCAGCTGGTTATAAAGTCTGAGCAAATGGGGCGGTATGTGTGTAGGAAGTTCATCCGCCATGTCATGTTGTACTTCATTTTGTAAGGCTTGCCATTGGGTTGCCAGAGCCAGTTCTTCAATCACCTGTTGCGGGTGATCAATCAGAATCGTGCCTTCACGAATCAGCTGATGGCAACCTTTATGATATTCACTATAAATATGTCCCGGAATGGCAAATACAGTCTTGCCTTGTTCGGCAGCCAGTTTGGCCGTAATCAGAGAGCCGCTTTTTAAGGTCGCTTCAGCCACAATGACCCCGAGACTTAAGCCACTGACAATCCTGTTACGCCGTGGAAAGTGATGCTGCAACGGTAGGGTTTCTGGTAGAAACTCGGTAATGACGGCACCACCATGCGCAATAATCTCCTGGCGCAATTGTGCATGTTGAGAAGGGTAGGTCTGATCCAGTCCGGTTCCCATCACTGCAATGGTTCCCTGATGTTTTAATCCTGCCCGATGAGCAGCTTCATCTATGCCTTGTGCTAATCCACTATTAATATAGAAACCCTGTTCACTCAAATAAAAGGAAAAATCATAAGCTACTTGCCAGCCATGAGGACTCGGCTTGCGACTTCCCACAACTGCAATTTGGGCTTGTAGCAGAGTATCCGGCTGACCTTGGCCAAAAATAATCGGTGGTTTGTCTACATAGTGGCTGAGTTGCTGCGGATAGTGCAGATCATGGTAGAGTAGAACAAAATCACTATCTCGCTGAACTTTTTCCAGGCAGCGCTGAAATTTCTGTTGTGATTCTGGAAGCGAGAAGTTTTTTAAGCGTTGGACATGATTGGCATGAATGCCAAGCGCCTGCCAGGTAGGCACCTGATCAGGCTGTATGGCTGTGGTCAGACTTGAATAATGCTGACTGATTTTATAGAAACTCGAAAGAGAATGCTGAACCAGATACCATAACGTCAGTATTTCCAGTTGCACGCGTGATAAAGAGTTCAGCATATCGAGACCTATATGTGTGTCTTCTTATTCTTTCAGTTGTAAAGTTAGATCAATCTATTATTCATCTAACAATGGCGCTTGAATATTGGCACCCACCTTGATAGGTAACTCACTTTCCAGCACATAAGCATAGCTCAGCTGGTCAAAAGTTTTAAAGACCATCACATTGCCAATGCGCTCACCTGGAAGCTGTACGCGCTCTTTGGTTTTCGGATCAGTCACGACTTCACCTTTCTGGTTTACGCTAAAGACATGACCAGTCTGAACCCCATGTGCCGTACCACGGTCAATCGTCACGACACTATGACGTGCTGCTGTACCAATTGAACCCAGTACACGCACAATCTGACCACCAGCAACCGTATTTTCTGCATTCACTGGATAGAACAGGGTAGGCAACATCGGATCGTATTCAGGTAATACACGGTCACCACGACGCACTTCGGCATTGTAGCTATCTGTCAATTCCAGCGTGGTGACATCACCTTCGCCACGTACTGCGATTCCGGAAGCAACCTGTTGCAGCTCTAGAGCAGCCGTGTATTTCTTGCCATTGGCATCGGTAAAGACATAAGGGTCTGCCTCACGATACACCGCATAACGCTGGCCAACCACCAGACCATTGCCGCGTGCATAGACCTTCTGGCCTTTACCGGCCAGTACGCGCTGGTCTGCAGTGCCGAGAATATAAGGCGTACCCTGAACTGAATCAGCTGCCACTATGGTATAGCGTTCCAACCATTGCTGGATATGCGCTAATGGAATCACTGGAATCGTATTATTTAAAGATTCAACGCGAACCTGTGGTTGTAATGAAGTACTACCGATATAACGACTGATGATACCTTCACAGCCATCACCTTCGTCTTTACCGATAATTGGACGACCTTGATAGTCACACATCAACAGGCGGTCACCTGGAAAAATCCAATGTGGATTTTTCACGTGCTTGTTACTGGCCCAGATTTCTGGCCAACGCACCGGATTTTTTAAGAAACGTTTTGAAATATCCCACAATGTATCGCCTTTTTTGACCACGTAGACATTAGGCGCACTGGCTTTTAAAGCAGGTGGATTGACGTTGCGGGCAGGAGCTGCCTCGGCTGAATACATTGTGCCCATACTCACTCCGACACAAACTGCCAGTGCGAGCATTTGATTTTTTAACCCCAAGGCACTAAAAAATGGCATGCCCTTCAAAACCTTTTTCATTATCATAATTCCTAAAATTATGTGCGTAATTGCGTTATAATAACGATCTTACACACATTTTTTTGATGAAGCATTCCCTTCATTTGGGTTTTTGATCAATGGCATAATTGAGGACGCAGTATGGCCTTATTACCTATTTTAAGTTTCCCGGATCCCCGTCTTCGTACCATTGCACAACCAGTCGAAGAAGTTACTGATGAAATTCGTCAGCTCGCTGCAGATATGTTTGAAACCATGTATGAAGCGCCAGGCATCGGACTCGCCGCGACCCAAGTCGATCGTCATATTCAGCTGATTGTGATGGACCTGTCTGAAAACAAAGATCAACCCATGGTGTTCATTAACCCCAAAATCACACCATTGACTGAAGAAACACAGCCTTATGAAGAGGGCTGTCTATCAGTTCCTCAAATATACGATAAAGTTGAGCGTCCGTCACGCGTAAAAATTGAGGCAATTGGTCTGGATGGTCAACCCTTTGAACAAGAGGCTGATGGACTTCTCGCTGTGTGCATCCAACATGAAATGGATCACTTAAATGGTAAACTTTTTGTGGATTATCTGTCGCCATTAAAACGTCAGCGTGCTCGTGAAAAAGTAGAAAAACTGGTTCGCCAGCGCAATAAGGAAAAAGTTGCAGTTAAACGCTAAAATTATTTTTCCAAGCAATTTTTATGATTCAAAAAGCCCAATTTTGATTGGGTTTTGTTATACTCAGCCTGGATAAATTTAAGGGTTTGCCTATGGTTCTGCGGGGAGGTCTGCTACTTTCCTTTCTAGCGGTATTTCTACAGATTGCTGTATTCTTACAGCCTTTGCTGCCGAAGCAATATCAGGTTGCTCCGGTCTGTGAAACCATCACGCGTGCCCTTTTAGTTTCCTCGCATGTTCATTCTGAACATCCTGCTCATCATCTTGATCAGCATCCTATTTCCTCGGACTCCATAGCGCATGAACACGATGCCAGTCATCAGTGTCAGTACTGTACTGTCTATGGCAACCTGGTTTTGCCGCCTGAGCTTGAAGTGAAAGAAGTCCTGGATCGAATTCAGGTCAGACTATTGGCTTTTGAACAAGCCTTTAAGCATGTCTGGTTTATCCTTCAGCGACTCTTTTTAATCCCGCAGGGACGGGCACCGCCACTGTTTGCATAAATCCACGTTGTTTTGCCTGGGTCTTTACTGACTTAGGCCGTGTTCAATTTATGTATTCAGTGAGATAGAAAATGGCTCAGCCTAAATTTTCTTTACAGCCCCTTGCGGCTGCGATTTGTGTTGCTTGTTATTCTTCGATGGTGCTGGCAAATGAAGCCATGCCAGTACAAACCATGGCACCGATTGTGGTGACTTCAACTGCCGGTAATGATGCCAATGGTCTGATTGTTCGTGCTGATCCAAAACAGCCGATTCAGCCAGTGCCAGCAACCGATGGTGCAGATTATCTGCAAAGTATTGTAGGTTTTAGTTCGGTCAATAGCGGAGCAGGTACCAATAGCGATGTGACCTTTCGTGGCATGTTCGGTTCACGTATTAAAATCTTGACCGATGGCACAGAAAATCTAGGTGCCTGCCCAAGCCGGATGGATTCGCCCACTTCATATATTTCTCCAGAAAGTTATGATCGTATTTCAGTGATTAAAGGCCCGCAAACGGTTCAATATGCCAATACAGGTTCTGCTGCAACAGTTATTTTTGAACGTAATCCTGAAAGCTTTACAGAAGATAAAAATTACCGTGGACAAGCTAGTGTACTTATGGGCTCTTATGGTCGTTTAGATCATAATGTTGAAGCAGCATTGGGGGATGATAAAAAATACATTCGTTTAAATGCGAGCCGATCTGTATCGGATAGTTATAAGGATGGTGATAACAATAGAGTTCCATCAGATTGGGAAAGATGGAATACCGATATTGCATTAGGTTGGACACCTGATGAAAACACATGGATTGAGTTAACAGGCGGAAAAGCTGATGGCGAAGCTGTTTATGCAGGGCGTGGCATGGATGGTTCACAGTTTGCACGAGAAAGCTTAGGTTTGCGTGTTGAGAAGAAAAATATTACAGATGTAATTAAGAAAATTGAAGCGCAAGTGAACTATAATTTTAATGACCATATTATGGATAATTATAGTTTGAGAAAAGTACCTCAGACACACGATGACAACCATCAAATGGTGGATAATCCAATGTCTATGCAGGTAACACGCCGTACACTCAATACTCGTTTAGCTATGACAAGTGAATGGGATAAGACTCAACTTATTACGGGGTTTGATTCTCAACACAATAAACATGCTGGTGGTATGAAGTCGAATAGCATGGATATGCCATTAAAAGCTGATATGGAGTTTCAGTCTTATGGTGCTTTTGGTGAATTAACTTATCAATTGGAAGGAAACAATCGTGTTGTATCAGGTGCGCGTATTGATCGTGTTGAAATTGATGCTTTAAAAACTCAACACAGCCGTACAGAACTTTTGCCAAGTGCATTTATCCGTTTTGAAAATACTCACCCTAACCATGATGATGGTAAAACTTATATCGGTTTAGGTTACGTAGAACGTGTGCCAGATTATTGGGAATTGTTTAAAACCGATTACAAAGGTGTAACGGCAAATACTTTCAAAAAATTAGAAACAGAGAAAACATTACAGCTTGATTTAGGCTATCAGCATGAACACGGTGCATTTAATTCTTGGGTGTCGGCTTATACAGGCTTAATTAACGATTATATTTTGATGGTATATCCACAAACACAATCAAGTGGGCATGGGCATTCAATGCATATGAGTGCTAAGCAAAATACTGTCGATTCAAGAAATGTTGATGCCATTATTGCTGGTGCGGAAGCAGGTATTGGTTATAACTTTACAGATGCTATTCAAGCAGATGTTAGTGCAATGTACGCTTGGGGTGAGAATACAACTGACAATACGCCGCTACCCCAAATCTCTCCATTAGAAGCACGAGTTAACTTGCGCTATATTCAAGACAAATACAATGTTGGGTTATTGTGGCGTGTAGTGGATGGTCAAAACCGTATTAGTAAGAATGAAGGTAATATTGTTGGATACGATCTACAGCCAAGCGCAGGTTTTAGCACATTATCGCTAAATGGAACCTATAATTTAGCAGAAGACATCGATTTATCAGTGGGTATTGATAATGTGTTAGATAAAACCTATACGGAGCATTTGAATAAGATGGGAAATGCAGGTGTCGGTCTGGCGGCCAATGAACAATTCAATAATATGGGACGAAATTATTGGGCAAGAATCAGTATGAAGTTCTAATCTGATTAGATTCAGTACAAAAAGCAGGACAAAAGTTCTGCTTTTTGCTTTTTTAATTTAATAAAGTTAATAATAATCAAATATTTAATTATTTTGACAATTTCTAAATAAAATAATGAATATTTTTATTAAAATATTTTTTATATATAAAACAGTTATTTATAAATATTGTGGTTTATAAAATAAACACACGTTTCAAATGTTTTAAAAAAGGTGTTGCAAGCCCTCTGAAATGCTGTAGAATGCACATCCATCGGCGGTGATGAAGATTAAAACTTCTGATAAAACAGTAACTTAGCATGAAATAGTTAAGTTGGGTTTTATTTGATAAGTTTAAAAATAATTTTCATTACTGGTTGACTTTCTAGAGATAGAGAGTAATATAGCCGACCTAGCTTGCTACTGACGAAGTAGCAAGAAGATCATTAAGAGATTATGAAGAACAACTTGTGTGGATTTTTACTGGTTGATTGATCGAAATTATTTTCATTGATTGATTGGTTTGAATTACTCGAAGTTTATTTGAGCGAAATTTAAGTCAGGAAATTGATGAGCCAAGTTTAAGAGTTTTACTTATAAAACTCGAAATGATTTTAACTGAAGAGTTTGATCATGGCTCAGATTGAACGCTGGCGGCAGGCTTAACACATGCAAGTCGAGCGGGGATAGGGTGCTTGCACCTGATTCCTAGCGGCGGACGGGTGAGTAATGCTTAGGAATCTGCCTATTAGTGGGGGACAACGTTCCGAAAGGGACGCTAATACCGCATACGTCCTACGGGAGAAAGCAGGGGATCTTCGGACCTTGCGCTAATAGATGAGCCTAAGTCGGATTAGCTAGTTGGTGGGGTAAAGGCCTACCAAGGCGACGATCTGTAGCGGGTCTGAGAGGATGATCCGCCACACTGGGACTGAGACACGGCCCAGACTCCTACGGGAGGCAGCAGTGGGGAATATTGGACAATGGGGGGAACCCTGATCCAGCCATGCCGCGTGTGTGAAGAAGGCCTTTTGGTTGTAAAGCACTTTAAGCGAGGAGGAGGCTTACCTGGTTAATACCTGGGATAAGTGGACGTTACTCGCAGAATAAGCACCGGCTAACTCTGTGCCAGCAGCCGCGGTAATACAGAGGGTGCAAGCGTTAATCGGATTTACTGGGCGTAAAGCGCGCGTAGGTGGCTAATTAAGTCAAATGTGAAATCCCCGAGCTTAACTTGGGAATTGCATTCGATACTGGTTAGCTAGAGTATGGGAGAGGATGGTAGAATTCCAGGTGTAGCGGTGAAATGCGTAGAGATCTGGAGGAATACCGATGGCGAAGGCAGCCATCTGGCCTAATACTGACACTGAGGTGCGAAAGCATGGGGAGCAAACAGGATTAGATACCCTGGTAGTCCATGCCGTAAACGATGTCTACTAGCCGTTGGGGCCCTTGAGGCTTTAGTGGCGCAGCTAACGCGATAAGTAGACCGCCTGGGGAGTACGGTCGCAAGACTAAAACTCAAATGAATTGACGGGGGCCCGCACAAGCGGTGGAGCATGTGGTTTAATTCGATGCAACGCGAAGAACCTTACCTGGCCTTGACATACAGAGAACTTTCCAGAGATGGATTGGTGCCTTCGGGAACTCTGATACAGGTGCTGCATGGCTGTCGTCAGCTCGTGTCGTGAGATGTTGGGTTAAGTCCCGCAACGAGCGCAACCCTTTTCCTTATTTGCCAGCACTTCGGGTGGGAACTTTAAGGATACTGCCAGTGACAAACTGGAGGAAGGCGGGGACGACGTCAAGTCATCATGGCCCTTACGGCCAGGGCTACACACGTGCTACAATGGTCGGTACAAAGGGTTGCTACTGCGCGAGCAGATGCTAATCTCAAAAAGCCGATCGTAGTCCGGATCGCAGTCTGCAACTCGACTGCGTGAAGTCGGAATCGCTAGTAATCGCGGATCAGAATGCCGCGGTGAATACGTTCCCGGGCCTTGTACACACCGCCCGTCACACCATGGGAGTTTGTTGCACCAGAAGTAGGTAGTCTAACCTTAGGGAGGACGCTTACCACGGTGTGGCCGATGACTGGGGTGAAGTCGTAACAAGGTAGCCGTAGGGGAACCTGCGGCTGGATCACCTCCTTAACGAAAGATTGACGATTGGTAAGAATCCACAACAAGTTGTTCTTCATGACGATGTATCTGAGGGTCTGTAGCTCAGTTGGTTAGAGCACACGCTTGATAAGCGTGGGGTCACAAGTTCAAGTCTTGTCAGACCCACCACTACTGACGAAGCAAGCAATTGCAGAGCGAACAGAAACGGAACGGTACATTGACTTATTGATAAGCTGGGGACTTAGCTTAGTTGGTAGAGCGCCTGCTTTGCACGCAGGAGGTCAGGAGTTCGACTCTCCTAGTCTCCACCACTCATTGCGATGCAATGAGTTAAACATTAAGCAAACGAACTGATAGCTTATAGAGCTTAGTGATTAAGTTGCGTATAATACGCGGCATTGTTATTAAGCTCTGTGATTTATCACAGTAATGCAGTCCGACGAGGATGCATTAAATCATTAACAGAATATATTTGAGTTGAAATAATTTGTTCATACTCATACAAAAGCGGAAACAAGAGATCGCAAGATTGATTGTTGAAGTGATTGAATGAGAACTAGCGAAATTAACTGAATCAAGCGTTTTGGTATATGAATCTAATTGAAGCTGTACAGTAGTTAAATCTACGAAACGCCAACTGTATGAGAGTGATGAGAGATCATCACAATCTGTTGCTTATCTTACTTGTGGGATAAACGACTGTTTGGGGTTGTATAGTCAAGTAATTAAGTGCATGTGGTGGATGCCTTGGCAGTCAGAGGCGAAGAAAGACGTGATAGCCTGCGAAAAGCTCCGGGGAGGCGGCAAATATCCTGTGATCCGGAGATGTCTGAATGGGGAAACCCACCGGCTATAAGGTCGGTATCATAAACTGAATACATAGGTTTATGAGGCGAACGCGGAGAAGTGAAACATCTCAGTATCCGTAGGAAAAGAAATCAATTGAGATTCCCTCAGTAGCGGCGAGCGAAAGGGGAACAGCCCATTAAGTCATATCAGTTTTAGTGGAATGCTCTGGGAAGTGCAACCATAGTGGGTGATAGTCCTGTACACGAAAGGGCTGATATGATGATGTCGAGTAGGGCGAGGCACGTGAAACCTTGTCTGAATATAGGGGGACCATCCTCTAAGGCTAAATACTCCTGACTGACCGATAGTGAACCAGTACCGTGAGGGAAAGGCGAAAAGAACCCCTGTGAGGGGAGTGAAATAGATCCTGAAACCGCATGCATACAAGCAGTGGGAGCCACTTTGTGTGGTGACTGCGTACCTTTTGTATAATGGGTCAGCGACTTATATTCAGTAGCGAGGTTAACCGAATAGGGGAGCCGTAGAGAAATCGAGTCTTAATAGGGCGTATAGTTGCTGGGTATAGACCCGAAACCGGGTGATCTATCCATGAGCAGGTTGAAGGTTGGGTAACACTAACTGGAGGACCGAACCCACTGTCGTTGAAAAGCCAGGGGATGACTTGTGGATAGGGGTGAAAGGCTAATCAAACTCGGTGATAGCTGGTTCTCCCCGAAAGCTATTTAGGTAGCGCCTCGGACGAATACCATTGGGGGTAGAGCACTGTTTCGGCTAGGGGGTCATCCCGACTTACCAAACCGATGCAAACTCCGAATACCAATGAGTACTATCCGGGAGACAGACTGCGGGTGCTAACGTCCGTAGTCAAGAGGAAAACAATCCAGACCGCCAGCTAAGGTCCCTAAATCATAGTTAAGTGGGAAACGATGTGGGAAGGCATAGACAGCTAGGAGGTTGGCTTAGAAGCAGCCACCCTTTAAAGAAAGCGTAATAGCTCACTAGTCGAGTCGGCCTGCGCGGAAGATGTAACGGGGCTAAAACTATGTACCGAAGCTGCGGATTTGCAATTTATTGCAAGTGGTAGGGGAGCGTTCTGTAAGCCGATGAAGGTGGATTGAGAAGTCTGCTGGAGGTATCAGAAGTGCGAATGCTGACGTGAGTAACGACAAAACGGGTGAAAAACCCGTTCGCTGAAAGACCAAGGGTTCCAGTCCAACGTTAATCGGGGCTGGGTGAGTCGACCCCTAAGGCGAGGCCGAGAGGCGTAGTCGATGGGAAATTGGTTAATATTCCAATACTTCAGTGTAATGCGATGAGAGGACGGAGAAGGTTAAGTCAGCCTGGCGTTGGTTGTCCAGGTGGAAGACAGTAGGCATGCATCTTAGGCAAATCCGGGGTGCTCTATGCTGAGAGTTGATAGCAAGCCAGTTTACTGGTGAAGTGGCTGATACCATACTTCCAGGAAAAGTCTCTAAGCTTCAGTTACACTGGAATCGTACCCGAAACCGACACAGGTGGTCAGGTCGAGTAGACCAAAGCGCTTGAGAGAACTCTGCTGAAGGAACTAGGCAAAATGGTACCGTAACTTCGGGAGAAGGTACGCTGCCGGCGGTGATAGGACTTGCTCCTTGAGCTGTTGGCAGCCTCAGAAACCAGGCCGCTGCAACTGTTTATTAAAAACATAGCACTCTGCAAACACGAAAGTGGACGTATAGGGTGTGATGCCTGCCCGGTGCTGGAAGGTTAATTGATGGGGTTAGCGTAAGCGAAGCTCTTGATCGAAGCCCCAGTAAACGGCGGCCGTAACTATAACGGTCCTAAGGTAGCGAAATTCCTTGTCGGGTAAGTTCCGACCTGCACGAATGGCATAATGATGGCGGCGCTGTCTCCAGCAGAGGCTCAGTGAAATCGAATTCGCCGTGAAGATGCGGTGTACCCGCGGCTAGACGGAAAGACCCCGTGAACCTTTACTGCAGCTTGACATTGAACTTTGATCTTACTTGTGTAGGATAGGTGGGAGGCTTTGAAGTGGTGACGCTAGTTGCCATGGAGCCGTCCTTGAAATACCACCCTGGTAATATTGAGGTTCTAACTCTGCTCCCTGATCGGGAGCGAGGACCATGTCTGGTGGGTAGTTTGACTGGGGCGGTCTCCTCCTAAAGAGTAACGGAGGAGTACGAAGGTGCGCTCAGCGTGGTCGGAAATCACGCGTAGAGTATAAAGGCAAAAGCGCGCTTAACTGCGAGACCCACAAGTCGAGCAGGTACGAAAGTAGGTCTTAGTGATCCGGTGGTTCTGTATGGAAGGGCCATCGCTCAACGGATAAAAGGTACTCTGGGGATAACAGGCTGATACCGCCCAAGAGTTCATATCGACGGCGGTGTTTGGCACCTCGATGTCGGCTCATCTCATCCTGGGGCTGAAGCAGGTCCCAAGGGTATGGCTGTTCGCCATTTAAAGAGGTACGCGAGCTGGGTTTAGAACGTCGTGAGACAGTTCGGTCCCTATCTACCGTGGGCGCTGGAAATTTGAGAGGATCTGCTCCTAGTACGAGAGGACCAGAGTGGACGAACCTCTGGTGTACCGGTTGTGACGCCAGTCGCATCGCCGGGTAGCTATGTTCGGAAGGGATAACCGCTGAAAGCATCTAAGCGGGAAGCCTACCTCAAGATAAGATTTCCCCGAGACTTTATGTCTCCTAAAGAGCCGTTGAAGACTACGACGTTGATAGGTTGGATGTGGAAGCATAGCGATATGTGAAGCTGACCAATACTAATTGCTCGTGAGGCTTGACTATACAACACCCAAGCAGTTGTATATAAAGCATCAATTGATTTTATATTGATCTAACGATCAGACGAAGCCTTGATTTAGTTAAGCTAATCGAACAAACTACTGCGACTCGGATACATCTGTTAATGAACTCTATTTGAAGAAAGCTAGGCAAACGAAGCGCAAGCAACGTAGATAAGACCATAGCGAGTAAGCATACCAGTTGTGCTGGCGACCATAGCAAGAGTGAACCACCTGATCCCTTCCCGAACTCAGAAGTGAAACCTCTTAGCGCTGATGGTAGTGTGGGGTCTCCCATGTGAGAGTAAGTCATCGCCAGCTCATTATTCCAAAAGCCCTCTGCTCACGCAGGGGGCTTTTTTTTATGGGAAGGATTTAGTCAAATAAATGTTATTTATGTGCTATTTCGACTAAAATATCACATAAAAATAAACTTGGGAGGCTTATACTGAACCGGTCTAAGGAGCGGATATGTCCTCAAATTCATCTTCAAGCCATATCGAATATGGTTCATCTGCTTTTAAAGCTATTTTATTCTCCTTATTTCTGGCGGGTTTTGCGATTTTCTCATCGCTGTATTGTGTCCAGCCAATGATGCCGATTCTGGCGGATTATTTTCATATCTCTCCAACACAAAGTAGTTTTCCACTTTCCTTCTCTACCATTGCCTTAGCTATTGGCCTGATTTTTACAGGACTTATTTCAGACCGTTTTGGCCGTAAACCAATTATGGTTTGGTCTTTATTCTCTGTATCAGTCTTATTATTACTCAGTGCTTTATTACCTATCTGGTCTATATTTTTAACAACACGAGTGTTAATAGGTCTCACGGTCAGTGGCGTGGCAGCCGTGGCGATGACTTATATCGGAGAGGAAGTGGCGGAGCAGGATGTGGGCTTTGCCATGGGACTGTATATTTCCGGGACTGCGATTGGTGGTATGAGTGGTCGATTGATTGCTGGAACATTGGTCGATTTTATTTCCTGGCAATCCGCGACTTTGATTATTGGATTGCTGAATCTATGTATCGCGACAACTTTTTATTTTCTATTACCGAAGTCCAGGCATTTTAAAGCTTATCCAATACAATTCAGTCGTTTTATCAGAGCATTTCAGCAGAATCTGAGTGATCCTAAATTAAGAATTCTGTTTTTACAGGGCTTTATCCTGATGGGGGGCTTTGTGTCGGTATTTAACTATTTAAGTTATCGTTTGATTCAACCACCATTTGAACTGTCTCATGTCTGGATAGGGTTGATTTCGATTACTTATCTGGCCGGAATTTATAGCTCTCCACGAGCCGCAGCTTGGAGCAGAAAGTTTGGACGTTATAAGGTGCTTGCCGCCATGCTTTGTACCATGCTGTTCGGCTTAGCCTTAATGTTGATTGATAACTTGGCTTTGGTTTTTATTGGTTTGCTGATTTTTACCTTTTCCTTTTTTGCGGCTCATTCAACTGCCAGTAGCTGGGTATCGGTGCAATCCTTACAGTATCGTGCGGTAGGTTCGTCCCTTTATTTGTTCTGTTACTACCTCGGTTCAAGCTTACTTGGAAGTTCGAGTGGACTAGTCTGGGAAAATGCCGGATGGTTAGGACTAAGTGTATTTATCGCTATTATTTTAGGATTAGGCTTGTTGATGGCACAGCGTTTAAAACCTATAAATGATTCTTCAAAATCAGGATAAGTATATATTCCTAATAAAGGTCTTAAAGCTGTTTTCGTATAAATTATAATCAAGCAACCTAAGCTGAATTCATGCTAAAATACTCGGCTTTCATCTTTGATCACTTTCCTGATCTTCCATCTGCCAGCCGAGAATTGCTAGCCATGTCTACTGCTTATACCGCTCAGACTGCGCCTAAAGCGTTGTTTGATTACGACAAATATTGGGCGTCATGTTTTGAACCCGCGCCTTTTTTGCCGATGTCACGCGAGGAAATGGACCAACTCGGTTGGGACAGCTGTGACTTTATTTTTGTCTGCGGTGATGCCTATATTGACCATCCGTCATTTGTGACCGGGATTATTGGACGTGTGCTCGAAGCACAAGGTTTCCGCGTCGGGATTATTGCCCAGCCAGACTGGACCAATGTAGAAGCCTTCCGTGTACTCGGTAAGCCGAATATTGCCTGGGGTGTTTCTGCCGGTAATATGGACTCGATGATTAACCGTTATACGGCAGATCGTAAGATTCGTTCAGATGATGCCTATTCTCCAGATAACCAGCCGAATAAACGTCCAGACCGCGCAGCAACCGTCTATTGCCAACGTTGTCGTGAAGCTTTTCCGGATGTGCCGGTATTGCTTGGTGGGATTGAAGGTTCATTGCGTCGTATCGCGCATTATGATTACTGGTCAGATAAAGTTCGTCGTTCGATTCTGATGGATTCTAAAGCAGATCTGTTGATGTACGGTAATGGCGAACGCTCGATCATTGAAATCATGCATCGCCTGGCTAAAGGTGAAAAGATTCATCAGATTACCGATGTCCGTGGTACTGCATTCATTATTAATAAACATAACCGAGCTGCGAAAGCCCAGTTTGTCGAAATTGCATCCAATGATGTCGATACTATTGGCCGTGTTGATCCGATCATCAATCCATATGTAATGAGCGAAGATATTGACGGCTGTGAAATCGAAAAAGATAAAGGCAACAGCTTAAGCCAATACCAGAATTTCCAGAAAGAAATCGTAGCGAATCCAATCGTGCGTGAAGGGGATAACCTGGACCCAGATACGCAAATCGTGCAGCTACAACCGGCATCTAAAGCGATTAAACATAAATTACCACCACGTGAATTAGCAGTGATTCGTTTGCCTTCTTTTGAAGAAGTCGCGAATGATCCTGTGCTGTATGCGCATGCCAACCGTATTCTGCATCTGGAAACTAACCCAGGGAACGCGCGTGCACTGGTACAAAAACATGGTGAACGTGATGTCTGGATCAACCCGCCACCGATTCCACTGACAACTGAAGAGATGGACTATGTGTTTGACCTGCCTTATGCACGTCTGCCACATCCATCTTACGGTAATGCACGTTTCCCGGCCTTTGACATGATCAAGTTCTCGGTGAACATCATGCGTGGCTGTTTCGGTGGCTGTACTTTCTGTTCGATCACCGAGCATGAAGGCCGTATCATTCAGAACCGTTCTGAAGAATCAATCCTGCGTGAAGTTGAAAAAATTCGTGATACGGCTCCAGGTTTCACCGGCATTATTTCAGATTTGGGTGGCCCAACAGCCAACATGTACCGTTTAGCCTGTAAAGATCCTGAGATTGAGAAGAACTGTCGTAAGCCGTCTTGTGTATTCCCGGGCGTGTGTCAAAACCTGCATACTGACCATGCACCGTTAACTCAGTTGTATCGTAAAGCACGTGCTTTACCGGGTATTAAAAAGATTTTGATCGGCTCAGGTCTACGTTATGACCTAGCTGTACTGAACCCGGAATATGTTAGAGAGCTGGTCACCCATCACGTCGGCGGTTATCTAAAGATTGCGCCAGAGCATACAGAGAAAGGTCCATTATCGAAGATGATGAAACCGGGCATCGGAACGTATGATCGCTTCAAACAGATGTTTGACCGTTTCAGTAAGGAAGCCGGTAAGGAACAGTATCTGATTCCTTACTTCATCGCGGCGCATCCAGGAACTACGGATTACGACATGATGAATTTGGCGATCTGGTTGAAAAAGAATGGTTTCCGTGCCGATCAGGTACAAACCTTCTATCCGTCACCGATGGCGACTGCAACGACCATGTACTACACCGGTAAAAATCCGCTGGCGAAAGTCGCGCGTTATACTGAAGATGTGGACATCGTGAAAGGTGAGAAACGTCGTCGTCTGCATAAAGCCTTCTTGCGTTATCACGATCCAAACAACTGGCCTTTATTGCGTGAAGCTTTAAAGGAAATGGGGCGTCAGGATCTGATTGGTAACTCGAAGCAGCATCTGATTCCGACTTATCAACCTGCAGGTACAGATGGGCAATACCAGTCTGCACGTAAGAAGAACTCGACGGTTGCGGGCGATTCACAGAAACGTACCGGTAACCCAGGTAATAGAGGCCAAGCTCAGAATAATCGTCCGAAAAAAGGCCAGATTCTGACCCAGCATACCGGTCTGCCACCGCGTGAAACCGGTGATGCGAAAAAGCCATTCGGTGGCCCTAAACCGAAAGGAAAATCAAAGCCAAAATCACGTGCTTGATTAAGCTGATAAAAAAGACACTTCGGTGTCTTTTTTTATGGTCAGACTTTATTGATGCAGCTTTCGGGTTCTCAATTAAAATGTAAAATATTTTATTTTTAGTCGATTTAAATTTTTAAAAAATGATATAAAAATAACACTTTGTCGGAATTGTCTTACAGTTCAACCGATTTATATTGCGATCTATCAGGAGACTATTTTACAGTCGCGTATAAGGATTTAACCCTAATTTCTATTGAAATAGCAAAAAGCGGTTTTTAAGTAACCGGCAATCAAGTTTTGCTACGAATTGTATTGGTCTCTACACAGAATGGTAGCAGGGCAATTTTAAAAATAGTATGGGTTTATACTGGATAACAATAAAACAAGAATGATTATAAGAATGCAAGGATTGAGTCATGACCACCTATATGATTATAGGGAGTTTCTTGGTGTTCTGTGTCGTGCTCATGGCATGGAAGCAGCTAAGAAATAGCCCTAAACCGCAAGACAGTGCCTTAAAACAGCGCGCTATTTTTAATCCAAATGAACAACTGACGTTTACACGCCTGAAAGAAGTGTTGCCAGATTATATTGTACTGGCCCATGTTTCTTATGACGCACTACTTACTACTAAATTTGGCCGTACCCGGCACAAGTATCGTGATCTGATTGCAGATTTTGTGATTCTGGATCAGCAATACCAGATTGTTGCCATTGTAGCCGTCGATGATCCGGTGATTTTAAAACGTCCACAGCAGGCACAATTTCAGGATGCCTTGTTGACTATGGCCGGTTATCGGGTCATTCGCTATGAAGATGTACCGGAATATTATCAGTTACGAGGAGATTTCCTGCGTGAGCAGGAGCATTCCAGTAAAGACCAGAGATTTACTGCTGTGAATGATCTCAAAAAATATCATCTCTATTCAGATCTGGAACGACGTAAAGTCAAAGCATTAAGCTGATAGAACCTAAATGAAAAAAGTATGCCAAGTGCATACTTTTTTCTATTTTAGATGAGTAGCAATTAGGCCTGAATAGAAGTCTATTCAGTTTTGACGGCTACGACAGTCAGTTCCACTAACACGCGTGGATCATACAGTTTAGCTTCGACACAGGTGCGGGGCAGGGCTTGAATATCCGATACCCAGGCATCCCAGACTTCATTAAACGTTACATAATCTTTTTCAATATCTTTGAGATAAATCGTCACAGACATGATCTGGCTTTTATCGGTACCGGCATCCGCCAGGAACTGATCGATAATATCCAGTGTCTGCTGGGTTTGACCTTTGATATCCAGATCCAGATCTGTCGCCAGCTGGCCGGCAAGATGAACCAGATTGCCGGCAATGGCGATCTCAGAAAAGCGTTGTGAAACATGCAAACGTTGAACAGACATCAGCTTAATCCTTGGTTTTTGGCATCAAGGCTGCGACTAATGCAGTCAATAGGCAGCCTATCGCAAGATAGATGGCTACATAATGCCATGAACCATCACCCCAAATCACTAAGGAGGCTGCAATCATTGGGGTAAAACCACCGCCAATAATACTGGCGACCTGATAACCGACTCCGGCACCGCTATAGCGGTATTCCGTACCAAATAGCGAGGTAAAAATTGGTTGATGCACGCTGACCACCATGTCATGCGCGACATTGGCTAGTAGAATGGCGCCAACAATAATCATCCAGGTATTTTGTGCATCCAGTGCCATAAAGAACGGAAAGGCAGACAGTGCACCGATCAGGCCACCCCAGACACACATGGTTTTATGCTGGATTTTATCGGAGAGCCAGGCAAAGAAAGGAATACTGAAACAGCTGATCGCACCAACCATCAAGGTGATATTCAGGAAGAACTGTTTGTCCATGCTCAGGTTGTTGGTGGAATAGTTCAGGGCAAAGTTGGTGACCAGATACATGGTCAGCAGTTCGGTCAAACGTAAGGCAATAATATAAAAGAAAGCTTTCGGATGTTTGCTGATTGCCTGCAAGATCGGCAGTTTTTCTGGATGATGATCTGCCTTAATCACTTTCTCTACGAATTCTTGGGATTCATCCTGATCACGGCGAATCCACATCGCAATTCCGATCAGCACGATACTGGCAATAAATGGAATACGCCACGCCCATTCAGCAAAAGCCTCTTCACCCAGTGTAGCAATAATAAGGGATACTGCGCCCGTTGCCAGTACCAGACCTACGCCATAGCCGACCTGAACGCCACTGCTATAAAAGGCTTTTTTCCCTTTAGGGGCATTTTCCACCGCCATCAGGGCAGCACCACCCCATTCACCGCCGACTGCAAAGCCTTGAATGGCACGCAGTGTCACCAGTAAAACTGGTGCCCACCAGCCAATAGCTTCGAAATTAGGTAAAAAACCAATCCCGACGGTAGAAATCCCCATCAGGACCACAGTCAGAACCAGCATTTTCTTGCGGCCGAGCTTGTCGCCGAAATGACCAAATACCACACCGCCTAGAGGGCGAAACAGAAAGCCAACACCAAAGGTCGCTAGTGCCGCCAAGGTGCCCATATTGGCCCCAATACTTGGGAAAAACTGGTCTTTAAAAATTAAGGCTGCAACAATGCCGTAAAGGAGAAAATCATACCAATCGACAACAGCACCAACAAAACTGGATAACGCCGCTTTACGCGCGCGCCGTTCTTGAATAACAGAAGAATTTACAGAGGACATGCAGGGAGGGATTCCATGAGATACATCAGAGTTGCCCTGTAATATTCGGATTTGATCGTCACGCCAATCACAGGACAGTATGCTGAAAGTAAAGGTGATTTCCAGCATCTCAGCACATACATGGATAATGCATTGCGCAGATAGAGTACTCCAAAAATTCAAAATGTAAAAACAAAGTTGCCGCATTTTTAAACTAACGTCTAATACTTGTACAAAATAGGCCTAAAGCAGCAGCAATTGTGTTTCTGTTTCACGTGCAGCGAGCTGATAAACGCCAAGCCCAATCAGCCGAAATTGCAGTTGAGGAGTAATATGCATCTCTTGAAGCAGTAAGTGTAAAGCCTGCTCCAGTTCTTGCGGGCTACGCAGCAACTGGCTGAAGCTTTTACTATGCTGCATGGTCTGAAAATTTTTCATTCTCAGTTTCACAGTAACCCCGCGGGCAGAGAGCTGCTTTTTTTCCAGACTCTGCCAGAGCTGGACAATTAATGGCTGCCAGTAAGGTTGGCATTGCGGTAGATATAAATCATCATCGAAAGTCGTTTCCTTGGAAATCTGCTGGCGTTCCCGTTCAGCTTCGACTGGCCGATCATCAATGCCTTGAGCATAAAGAAAAAGACGCCGTCCATATTTGCCAAAATGTTGAATCAGGATTGCTTCTTCAATCTGCTGTAAATCTCCCAAGGTTTCCAGATTCAAACTTTTTAGTTTTTCTTGAGTGACTTTGCCTACACCGGGAATTTTCTTGAGTGGAAGATCTTGAATAAAACTCTGTACTTGTGAAGGTTTGATAACACAGATTCCATTCGGCTTATGCCAGTCGGAGGCAATCTTTGCGAGAAATTTATTCGGCGCCACGCCGGCAGAAGCGGTTAGTCCGGTAATTTGAAAAATATCTTCACGAATGCGCAGTGCCACTTCAGTGGCACTTGGAATCTGCTGTAAATTTTCGGTGACATCCAGATAAGCTTCATCTAGTGAAAGCGGTTCGATGACCTTAGTATAAATTTGAAAAATTTGGTGAATCTGCGCAGAGACCTGACGGTATTTGGCAAAATCCGGTTCAATCACGATGACCTGAGGACAGAGCTTACGTGCTTGAGTCATCGGCATGGCAGAACGCAGTCCGAACTCGCGGGCCGGATAGGAGGCAGCCGCCACTACTGCCCGGGGATGATGTGAGGCAATCACCACAGGCAAAGTTTTTAGCTCCGGACGTTCACGCAGCTCGACCGAGGCGTAGAAAGCATCCATATCGATATGAATAATTTTGCGCATATCCAGTATCTTAAGCGGCTTTAGTTGGATTGGGAAGAGACCAGATTGATAAGTAAACAAGCTAAAGCATTATTCAATATGAAGCATATCCTGCCTAAAGGATTCAATATCCATTTCATGGTTGAATCAGGGAGAAATAGGGTTTATTTCTTGGCCGGAGGCTTGGGCTAATCTTGGGTGGGAATACTGTTCTGCTGTAAAAATTTGATCCAGTCCTGCTCCGAGCCATAAAACACATTCAGATCCACAGTACGGGCAATGCCGGGAATTTCACCCTGACTACTATGCTGCCAGAAGGTCCATTTAGGCTGACCCTTTAAATCTGGCAAACCCTGGTATTCACGTACCCAGAGCGGTACGTCAGCAAACTCTCCCGCCAGCACAATGTTATAAAAAGATTTGGACACATAGAAGATCGGCTGCTTGCCATAATGGTGTTTTAAGGCATCATGCATGATTCGGATTTCTTTGAGCAGCTGCTCTTTGGAATAGTGATTGATGCATTTGCTGTCATATTCCAGATCCATGACAGGGGGCAGGGCATCCATTTTACGCGGAACCGACTCTATAAAATTCTGAGCCTGAATATTGCCATCGCGGCAAAGCCGGTAAAAATGATAAGCACCGACCAGAAAGCCCTGTTCGCGGGCCTGCAGCCAGTATTCCTGAAACTTGGTATCTTTAAAATCACCGCCTTCTGTAGATTTTAAATAGACAAATTTATATTTCTGTTTTGGTATTTTCTTCCAGTCTATTTCTTTCTGATGATGGGAAACATCGAAACCATGAATCGGATAATCTGCTGCATGCGCTGATGGCTGTTTGAAAACCAGCAGATAAAGTACAGTCGTCACCACAAGCGTAATCAGCAGCCCGACTGCAATCACTGAGTATTTTTTCCAGTTGCTAGAGGTGGGAGCTGCTTTCATTGTGAGTGGTGGCCTGATTTACGGATATTCATATCGAGTATATATTCTGCCCTAGACTGGCGTGTTTTTGGGGATATGCCAGAAAATATAGGCAGCAATAATGTTAATACAGCCCAGACAGAGCAGTGAAACGTGGAAGGCATTATCCAGCTGCTCAGGGCCGAAGTAGGCACTAAACATATTCACTAGCGTACCTGCCAGTGCCACCCCGATACTCATCGACAGCATCATGATCATCGACAGGAAACTGTTGCCGCTGCTGGCATCCTGCTGGCTTAAATCTTTTAAAGTCAGCGTATTCATTGAGACAAATTGCAGCGAATTCAGAATTCCGAACACAAAGAAATGAATGGCTCTTAGCCAGATTGGGGTTTCCGCCGTAGTTAAGGCGAAACTGGCGATACACAGACCGACCAGCAAAGTATTGATCAACAAGACTCTGTGATAACCAAAACGCTGAATGATTTTACGAATAATCGGTTTAGATGCTAAAGAACCGAGTACGGTTGGAATCATCAGTAAACCGGTAATAAAAGGTTCAAAACCAAAAGCGACCTGCAACATTAAAGGCAGCAAAAACGGAATCGAGTTACCGCCGAGCCGGGCAAAGAAATTACCCAAAATGCCAATCGAATAGATCTTATTTTTAAATAATTTACTACGAAAAAGCGCGTTCAGATGAGTATGTGAATGATAGGCATAGATGAGTGAGGCAATCAGACCACTTCCGACCAGACTTAAGCTCCACCACAGGGGGTATTGTGGATTGGCAAAGTTTTCAATCCCCAGACACAAACCAATCATCGCAATGACCAGCAGAATAAAACCGCCAAAATCAAAACGCTGTACCGTCGGTTCAGTGATATTCGGCATAGCTTTAAAGGTAATCAATGCACCCAGCAGACCAATCGGCAGATTGATCAGGAAAATCCAGTGCCAGGACAGGTACTCCACCATCCAGCCACCTAAGGTCGGGCCGATCAGAGGGCCCATCAATCCAGCCAGACTCATCAGGCTCATGGCAGACAGAAACTGGGTACGAGGAATAATTTTCAGCATGGCCAGTCGTCCGACTGGGAGCAGCAAAGCACCGCCAATACCCTGAAATACCCGATAAACCAGCAGTTCATTCAGATTCTCAGACCAGGCACAGCCGAGTGAGGCCAGAGCAAAAATAATGATCGCTGCAAAATAGATATTCCGAACTCCAAAGCGATCTGCCAGCCAGCCACTCAAGGGAATACAGGCCGCCACAGAGAGCACATAGACCACCACTACACTATGCATCCGTAGCGGATCTTCCTGCAGATTCCTGGCAATCGCAGGTAAGGCCGTATTGATAATCGTGGTATCGAGGCCCTGCATGAAAAAGCCAATCGATACCAGCAAGACCAGCAGTCTGAATTCAGGTTGTAGGGATTGATGCGTAGGCGTGACATTCATGGATTTAAAAAATCATATATTTTGAATAGTTTAAAGAAATCTATGCAGCAGTGTGACTGAAATAAAAACGATTGTGAATAGGAGTCGTGTAGACAAAATGCTAATGAATTCACAGCCTGATTTCAGTTATTGAAGAGAAAGGGTAAAAGATATATTTCTATACTGTGAACATCTCAAACTTATACGGATTCATAAATAGGTCATTTTTGGAACACTTCAAGCTTCTTTGTAAGGAGCCGGCTACAAAAAAATATGACAGAAATGTCATAAAAATGAAATAAAACCGTCATAATCTGGGGCAAACTTCCAGAACTGCTGTACTGGGAACTGTCTAGTAAAAGGTTTTGTACTTATGACCATCGAGATTCTGATGGTAGTTGGCTTCTGTCTGGCCGCCTATTCCATCGTGGGGAATGATGTTCCGCAAACATTAGGAACATTTATTTCATCGAACTCACATCGCCCATGGTGGGTACTCTGGATTTACATCAGTACTATTCTGGTTGTGGTGTTAATTTATGGCTGGTTTGCCTCTGGAGTAGGGGATGCTTCTTATGGACGTCTGGAAACCATTCCTTTTCCTGAAGATGGGGTCACCTGGCTATATGTGGTACCACCCCTTTTACTGATCATTTTGACCAAATATGGTATTCCGGTGAGTACTACTTTCTTGGTGCTCACGATCTTCTCCCCGAGCAGTCTGGGTTCCATGCTGACCAAGTCAATGATGGGCTACGCCGTCGCTTTCTTTGTGGCGATTGTGATCTATCGTCTGGTCATGAAAAAACTCGCGGTCTATTTCAGTGAAACCCGTGATCAGCAACACTCCCCAATGTGGATGGCCTTGCAATGGTTATCTACGGCATTTCTGTGGAGCCAGTGGCTAATCCAGGATCTGGCCAATATCTTTGTGTATGTGCCGCGTCAGGTGCCGTTTGAGTTCCTGATCTTTGCCATTTCTGTCTTTGTCATCCTGCTGGGCATGATTCTTTACCAACGTGGTGGAGCTATCCAGAATATTGTCGATACCAAGACTGGGGTCACCGATGTCCGTTCTGCTACGATTATCGACTTTATCTATGCGCTGATTCTGCTGGTGTTCAAAGAGTGGAGTAACATCCCGATGAGTACCACTTGGGTATTCTTGGGGTTACTGGCTGGTCGTGAATTTGCGATTTCGATGCTGGTGACCGAAGTCAATAAACACCGTACTTCACGGAATGTCAGCAAAGATGCGATGAAACTGATGTTTGGCCTAGCCATTAGTGTGTTCTTGGCGACGACTTTGCCTTGGTTCTATCACACGATTTCAGGTTAATGTTTTTGCATGTATAAATGAAAAAAGCGAGCATCAAGCTCGCTTTTTTATGGCTTTAAAAAATTGTTATCTAAAGCAGACGAGAAAATTTAAACCACAAAACGTTGCGGAGCATCCAGATTCAGCAAGGTGGTATAAATCTGATCTGCATGCTCACAGACAATCAGTTTAGCCCGATGCTGGGGCGGCAAGAATCCTTCCTGCACGGCAAGATCAAGCTGGGCAATCAGTGGATTATAAAAACCATTGACGTTATACAGCATCATCGGTTTTTGATGCTGATTTAGCTGACCCCAGGTCGCAATTTCCAGAATTTCTTCAAAAGTGCCCAAACCACCCGGCAAGGCGACAAAGGCACAGGCCCGGTCTGCCATCATGGCTTTACGCTGATGCATGCTGGTGACAATATGCAGTTCTGTGAGTTGAGGATGAGCAATCTCATAATCCAGCATAAATTCCGGAATCACCCCCACCGCTTCACCACCATGCTGAATCATGGTGTCTGCCACCTGACCCATCAGACCAATACTGGCGCCGCCATAGACCAGACCAAAACCATGTTCGGCCAGACCTTGAGAAAGTTGAATCGCTTTTTCAAGATAAATCGGTTTGTTGCCGGCACGAGAGCCACAGTATAAAGCCACTAGCGGGCGTGTTGTTTTTGGGGAGTTATCATTAAAATAATCGGTCATTTTCATTACACTTTGCATTTATTTTTTTCACCTTATCATTTTTTTATCTACTTACTATAACTTAGTTAACAAATATGACAATTCCATGAGTCGGCCTCATTTTAGGACAAAATCTTTCATTCAAATTCATCCATAATCCCGGATGAAAACAGGTGAATTTCATGCTGTTCTTGATATACTGAAAGTCTGTCTTACTACAATAGAACTCACATGGGTAGTCGAAGTTGGCGCTTTAATTTAATAAAACGTCACATTATCAAGTCTTTAATTCAAGTCGGGTATCAACCTGTATCTCATCATGCAAATACTTGCCTTTCTCCTCGGTTAGAGGAGCAGATGCGATGATTTTTGAATGGATGTCAGATCCCTCTGCCTGGATTGGCTTACTCACACTGATTGTTCTTGAAATTGTACTCGGGATCGATAACCTGGTCTTTATTGCAATTCTGGCGGAAAAACTTCCACCCGAACAGCGTAATGCGGCGCGTATTACCGGTCTGGGCTTAGCCCTGTTAATGCGACTGGTGTTACTGGCATCGATTGCCTGGGTCGTAACGCTTACCGAACCGCTATTCCATATCTTTGAGCATCCATTTTCAGGACGCGACCTGATCTTATTATTCGGTGGTGTATTCCTGCTGTTTAAAGGCACCATGGAATTGCATGAGCGTCTGGAAGCCAAACCTGTGACCAAGGAAGAAAATCCGGTTCAGGCGGTGTTCTGGATGGTGATTGTGCAGATCGTGGTACTGGACGCCGTGTTCTCGCTCGATAGTGTGATTACTGCGGTTGGCATGGTTAAAGACCTGTCTGTGATGATGATCGCGGTGATTATCGCAGTCGGTATCATGTTGTGGGCTTCTAAAGCCCTCATGGATTTTGTCAACAAACACCCGACAGTAGTGATTCTCTGTCTGGGCTTCCTGATGATGATTGGTTTTTCGCTAGTGGTTGAAGGCTTCGGTTTCCATATTCCAAAAGGCTATCTATATGCCGCGATTGGTTTCTCGGTAATTGTCGAGTTCATTAACCAGACCATGAAACGCAATCAGGAAAAAATGGTCACCACGACTGATATGCGTTACCGTACTGCGTCTGCCGTAATGCGTATGCTGGGCGGGAAACCGGCTCAGGACAATGATTCTTCTGAGCCGGAAGACGTACTGGCGACCCGTGCCTTTGCTGATGAAGTCTTTGATGACGACGAAAGTGGGGTCTACCATAGCGTCATGGTGCAGGGCGTACTAGGTCTATCAGAACGTCCGGTAAAATCGGTGATGACACCACGTCCTGAACTGGAATGGATTGATCTGGAAGATGATCATGCCAGCATCAAAGAGCAGTTATTGCATATGAGTCATTCACGTTTGATTGTGGCGCGTGGTGAACTGGACAATATTGCTGGGGTCGTGCTAACCCATAAAGTCCTGAATGAATATATCGAAACAGGTATTTTGGACTTCGAAAAACATCTGCGTGAACCAGTGATTGTGCATGAAAATGCTCAGGTCTTGATGGTCATGGATCAGCTACGTCAGGCACCGCTACAAATGGCCCTGGTATTGAATGAATATGGTTCCATTGAAGGTGTAGCGACACCGATTGATGTATTGGAAGCGATTGCCGGTGAATTCCCGGATGAAGATCAGCTAGAAGCAGCCGTAGAGAGCCTGGAAGATGGCAGCCTGATTTTGGATGGTTCAACCGATATTCGCCATGTGTCACTGCTTCTGGATCGTGATCTGGTCAATGAAACGGAAGAATATTCAACTTTGTCGGGTTATATCCTGTTCCATCTGGGACGCTTGCCGGAAAATGGCGAAAAGCTCGAAGCAGATGATTATATCTTTGAGGTGGTTACTATGGACGGCCACAAGATTGATAAGGTGCATATTATTGCCCCAGCGAACCGGAAAGACTAATTCAACGCCCGAAGGGCAAAGCTAAAATTTTGCTAAAATAGCCCGCATTGTCGGGCTATTTTTTATGGAATCAATATGTCAGAAGCATGTCCATGTGGACGAGGTGAATACGCAAGCTGTTGCCAGCCACTACATCAGGGCCAGCAATTGGCTCAAAGCGCCGAGCAATTAATGCGCTCGCGTTATAGTGCCTTTGCCAAGCATGAAATTGATTATATCCAGCAGACTACCGCCCGTGGACAGCAACAGGCTTTGGACATGGCAGCCATTGCTGAATGGAGCCAAAGCAATCAATGGCTGAAGCTGGAAATCGTGCAGGCGAATGAAAAACTGGACAAGACTCATGCGCTGGTCGAGTTCAAAGCACATTATCACGATGGCAAGCAGGCCCAGATTCATCATGAAATTTCACATTTTGTGAAGTTCGAGAATCGCTGGTACTTTCTGGATCCAACGACAGATCAACAGCTTACAATGAAACAGCCGTGCATCTGTGGCTCTGGGAAAAAATTTAAGCAATGTTGTGCGCATTTTTTATAATTTTCACATAGATTTAGCTTAGAATAGCCGCCATCTCAAAGCCTCAGATGGAAGCAGGGCGATGTTACTGACCGTCATCTATATTATTGCAATTACCGCTGAAGCCATGACCGGAGCCTTGTCTGCCGGTCGGCGTAGTATGGACTGGTTCGGGGTTACGATTATTGCCTGTGTCACGGCGCTCGGTGGTGGCTCGGTACGTGATGTACTGCTTGGCCATTATCCCTTGACCTGGGTCAAACACCCGGAATATCTGGTGCTGACCTGTTGTGCCGCCTTTATCACCATTCTGATTGCCAAATGGATGCGCCATTTACGCAATATCTTCCTGGTACTGGATGCCTTGGGCCTGATTGGCTTTACCATCATTGGCTGCCAGATTGCGCTAGAGATGGGCCATGGCTTTGTAGTCAGTGCGGTTGCTGGAGTTCTGACCGGAGTATCGGGCGGTATTTTACGTGACATTTTATGTAATGATGTGCCTTTAGTCTTCCGCCGTGAACTGTATGCCAGTATTTCCTTTGTGGCGGTCATTTTCTACTGGCTCTGCAGCAATTTCGGTCTGTCACTCGAACTGACCATTATTTCCACCCTGATTTTTGGCTTTAGCTTGCGTCTGATTGCAATCTATTTCGGTCTGGAAATGCCGAAGTTTATCTATAAGGATGATGACGAACAGTCCGCTTCATCCAAAGACGAATCTTGATATGAATTATGGTAACTGCGGGAGGGAAAACTTCCCGCAGGCGTACGTATTCGTAGTATAAAAAAATAAAAAATCAAACCTCCTGTTGGGACAGCAGCATCTCCCTTTTCACCTGATCAGAGATTTTTGTTATGGATTTAGTTTCTCGGATACAGCGCTTGCCGATCGGCAAGTTCCACTACACTCTTTTATGGGTGATTGGTCTTGGATGGATGTTTGATGCCATGGATACGGGATTGATTTCCTTTATTCTGGCGAAAATGGCTGAAGACTGGCAGATGACCGCTGACCAGAAAAGCTGGGTGGTTTCGATCGGTTTTATCGGTATGGCGATCGGGGCGATTTTCTCAGGTGGACTGGCAGATCGCTGGGGACGTAAAACGGTATTTGCCAGTACGCTGGTGATTTATAGTCTGGCGACTGCTGCCTGTGCCTTTGCGCCGAATCTGACCTGGTTACTGGTATTCCGTTTTATTGTCGGTCTGGGATTAGGGGGGCAGTTGCCGGTTGCGGTGACGCTGGTCAGTGAATATATCCCGGCACGGGTACGTGGTCGTTTCATTGTGCTGCTGGAAAGTTTCTGGGGCTTGGGCTGGTTGGTGGCTGCACTGGTGTCACGTTTTGTGATTCCTGATTTTGGCTGGCAAGCTGCATTCATGATTGGCGGGATACCGGCACTGTATGCCATCGTAATCTGGAAACTGGTGCCTGAGTCGGTGCCGTATCTGATCAATCGTGGCCGGGTAGATGAAGCGCAGGCTCTGGTCAAAAAGATTGAGCGCAAATGCGGCGTCGAAGTCATGGAAATCTTTGAAGTTAAACCCGTGGCTGCCAAGCAGAATATCTCGTTTACCCAGCTCTGGAGTGGTATTTTTGCCCGCCGCACCTTGATGCTGTGGCTAATCTGGTTTGGGATCGTTTTCTCCTACTATGGTATTTTTACCTGGTTACCAAGCCTTCTGGTCAAGGAAGGCTATACCATCGTGCAGTCTTTTGAATACGTCCTAGTTATGATTCTGGCGCAATTGCCGGGTTATATTGCGGCAGCATGGCTGGTCGAAAAACTCGGTCGTAAGGCAACTTTAGCTGGCTTTATTGGCATGTGTGCCATCTCTGCTTATTTCTTTGGCCAGTCTGGTAGTGTCACCGAGATCATGATCTGGGGTTGTCTGATGTCCTTCTTTAATCTGGGGGCATGGGGCGTTCTTTATACCTATACACCAGAACAGTATCCAACCAATATCCGTGCTTTTGGTTCAGGCTGGGCCGGTGCAATTGGCCGTATTGGCGGGATTGCTGCACCTTTTGCCGTAACCCATTTGATGGGGATGCCAAATGGTTTCAGTTACGTCTTTACCATGTTTACTGCGGTGCTGATTGCAGTGGCTATAGTCATTTTAGTCCTGGGTGAAGAGACCAAGGGCAAGACGCTAGAATCCATGGGTTTATAAGGTTGGTGATTTTTTAGTTGCTCAGCTGCTATAAAGTGGATATTTTTAGCCCATAAGACACGATTTGTCGCGCTGTGTAGTTTACTGCCCTTGTGCAGCACACAGCCGCGACTTAGCATAAGAAACATTGATACAAAAACGAATTTTAGGATTATAGGTTGTTATGACAAGCCTTGCGCATCATGCGACAGAAAACCGTTCCGTAGCCGAATTTACCGAACAAGCTTATTTAAATTATGCCATGTACGTGATCATGGATCGTGCATTGCCACATATCAGTGACGGTTTGAAACCGGTACAGCGCCGTATTGTCTATGCCATGAGTGAACTGGGACTGAAATGGACCAGCAAACCGAAAAAATCGGCACGTACTGTCGGGGATGTACTGGGTAAATACCATCCACATGGTGACTCGGCTTGTTATGAAGCCATGGTCCTGATGGCGCAGCCATTCAGTTATCGCTATCCATTTATTGAAGGACAGGGCAACTGGGGGTCACCGGATGATCCTAAATCCTTTGCAGCGATGCGTTATACTGAAGCCAAGCTATCGCAATATAGTGAACTGCTTTTATCCGAACTAGGACAGGGTACCTGTGACTGGCAGGATAACTTTGATGGTTCGATGAAAGAACCGATCAACTTGCCGGCACGTGTTCCCAATATCCTGCTAAATGGTACCACCGGGATTGCTGTGGGGATGGCGACCGATATTCCGCCGCACAACTTGCGCGAAGTGGTGAAAGGTACTATCGCCCTGATCCGTAATCCGAACCTGACCGATGCCAAAATGGCAGAATACATTCCGGGACCGGATTTACCGACCAAAGCAGAAATCATCACCCCACCATCAGAGCTGCTTAAAATTCAGACGACAGGTCGTGGCAGCTATCGCATGCGTGCGGTATATACCATTGATAAAAATGAAATCGTGATTACCGAATTGCCGTATCAGGTATCCGGTTCAAAAATCATCAGCCAGATTGCAGATCAAATGCAGGCAAAAAAGCTGCCATTGGTCACTGATGTTCGTGATGAATCGGATCATGAGAATCCAACACGTTTAGTGGTGGTACTGCGTTCGAACCGTATTGATGCGGAAGCGGTAATGAGCCACCTATTTGCGACCACTGATCTCGAATCCAGCTATCGCGTCAATATGAACATGATTGGCGCGGATGGCCGTCCACAAGTGAAATCGATTCGTCGTATTCTGCTGGAATGGATCGAAATCCGTAAGACTACTGTTACTCGCCGTCTGCAATATCATCTGAACAAGATCGAAAAACGCCTGCATATTCTCGGCGGTTTGATCATTGCTTACCTAAATATTGATGAAGTGATTCGGATTATTCGTGAGGAAGATCAGCCTAAACCGGTGTTGATGGAACGGTTCGGTATTGATGAGATTCAGGCCGAAGCCATTTTAGAACTCAAGCTGCGTCATCTGGCCAAACTCGAAGAAATGGAACTGCGCCGCGAACAGGAAGAGCTGGAAGCCAAAGCTGCGGTGATTCGTGAACAGTTGGCGAATCCTGAGTCTTTAAAAACCTTGATCATCAATGAATTAAAAGAAGATGCCAAGAAATTTGGGGATGATCGCCGTTCTCCAATCGTACAACGTGCCGAAGCCGCTGCAATTGATGAAACTGAAATGCTGCCAGCGGATCCTGTAACGGTCGTATTGTCTGAAGCGGGCTGGATTCGCTGTGCCAAAGGGCATGAGGTGGATGCTGAAAATCTGAATTTCCGTGTGGGCGATCAGTATCTCAGTCATGCCCAAGGTAAGTCTAATCAACGCGTCTATGTATTAGACGATAGTGGTCGTAGCTATGGTTTGCCAATCAATAGCCTGCCATCGGCACGAGGACTTGGTGAACCATTGAGTTCAAAACTGTCTCCGGCAAGTGGGGTAGGCTTCAAGCAGGTGTTGGTCGCTGAAGATGATGCGGAAATCTTGGCAGTCAGCAGTAAAGGTTATGGATTTAAAACCCAGGCCAAGCAGCTGGATACCAATGCCAAAGCTGGTAAGGCTTTCCTGAACCTATCTGAAGGTGCACAGGTCATGAACCTGCAACCGCTGGAAGACGCAACTCATGTTGCACTACTCAGTTCAGCTGGCCGTCTACTGGTTGTTGATCTGTCGGAATTACCTGTACTCAATAAAGGTAAAGGTAATAAATTGATACAACTTGAAAATAAAGATCAAATTTTATCCATGACAATATTGAAACTTGATGAAATAATTCAAGTGCTTGCAGGACAGCAACAATTAAAACTTAAAGGGGATGACCTGCAAAAATATATTGGGAAACGAGGCTCTAAAGGAACCCTGTTACCACGTGGATATCAAAAAGCAAATAAACTGTTGATTCAAAGATAATACTAGCATCCATGAATCGAAATACGTTATATATGAGTAACGATTCGACAAATGGATGCAATGTTGCACATATACAAGTCTAAAAAATGACGTGCAGCATTGAAAAAAACAGTTGAACTACTAAGGATTATGATTGGAGAGATTGGCATTATGGAAAAGATTTGGTTCGCTGAATACCAAAAAACAGGGATTCCAGAAACTGTAGAATTACCAGCAGAAAATACATCTCTGGTTGATATTTTTGAACGCAATTTCCAAAAATTTGGCTCACGTGATGCCTTTATCTTTATGGATAAGACTTTAACGTTCAATGAGTTGGAAGAAGCTAGTCGTAAATTCGCAGCATATTTGCAAAGTTTGGGTCTGGCAAAAGGCACACGTGTTGCCGTAATGATGCCAAACGTTCTTCAGTATCCGGTCGTAGCATTGGGGGTGTTCCGCGCTGGTTTAGTACTGGTGAATGTAAATCCACTGTATACATCACGTGAGCTTGAGCATCAATTAAAAGATTCTGGCGCTGAAGTTCTGGTCATTATTGAGAACTTTGCAAGCGTTTATCAGTCAATTATTGGCAAAACACCTGTGAAGCACGTCGTGGTTGCTTCTGTGGGTGACATGCTGGGTGCTTTAAAAGGTACTTTGGTGAACTTTGTATTACGTTCAGTACGTAAGCAGATTCCGGCATGGGATATTCCAGGTCACATCAAGTTCAATGCAGCCCTGAATAAAGTTAACCCAAGCAACTATAAACGCCCTGAATTGACTTTGAGTGATACTGCTGTACTTCAGTACACAGGTGGTACTACTGGTGTTTCTAAAGGTGCTGAACTGACCCATCGTAACCTGGTTGCTAACCTGTTGCAGTGTGACGGTATCTTCCAGAGCAAATTCGGTGCGCAAGATGGCCAGCCAGATGACCGTATTTTCTGTGCTTTACCGCTTTATCACATCTTTGCTTTCATGGTCTGTGCACTTTACGGCATGTATAAAGGTCAGGCGAACGTTCTGATTCCTAACCCGCGTGATCTGCCTGCGGTGATGAAAGAATTACGTAAATACCAGCCAACATTCTTCCCTGCTGTGAACACGCTGTTTAATGCGCTTGTAAACAACGAAGAGTTCAAGCAACTGGATCATAGCCGTTTAAAAATGGCGATGGGCGGTGGTATGGCTGTTCTGCCTTCTACTGCAGAAGCTTGGAAGAAAATTACTGGCACTAACATCATTGAAGGTTATGGCCTGTCTGAAACTTCTCCAGTAGCAACTGCGAACCCGCCAGCATCTGAAGCATTTAGCGGTACGATTGGTATTCCGTTACCTTTGACTGAAGTTGCAATTCTGGATGATGACGGTAATGAGGTTGCACTCGGTGAGCAGGGTGAAATCTCAATCCGTGGTCCTCAAGTGATGAAAGGCTATTGGAACCGTCCGGATGAAACCGATAAAGTGATGGTAAATGGCTTCTTCCGTACCGGTGATATCGGTGTTATGGATTCACGTGGTTACATCAAAATCGTTGACCGTAAGAAAGACATGATTCTGGTCTCTGGCTTCAACGTTTATCCTTCAGAAATTGAAGAAGTCGTTGCGAAACATCCAAAGGTACTGGAAGTGGCTGCAATTGGTGTACCAGATGAAAAATCAGGTGAAGTGCCAAAATTGTTTGTTGTGAAGAAAGATCCTTCATTGACGACTGAAGAAGTTCTGGCATTTGCGAAAGAAAACCTGACCGGTTATAAACGCCCACGTTATGTGGAATTTATGGACGAGTTACCGAAATCTAACGTAGGCAAAATCCTGCGTAAAGACCTACGTAAGTCTGCATAAATCCTGCAATTAAAAAAAGCACCTAAGGGCGCTTTTTTTAATTCTCTTTTTTCATTAGCCAGCGGTCGAAGTAAGGACGTCCTACACCGATCACACCCAAAAAAATAAACATGGTACCAAACTGGCGGTTAAATCCTCTCAAATTAAAACTGCCATAACTGAGAATATTATCTATCAGGCAATAAATGATGATTGCGACCACCCAGTGCCAGATCGGCATGCGTTTGATGCCCACGGCATAGAAGGCAATCCATAAGATAGCAAAGGTAAAGAGGGGAGACCAGATATTCATATTGGCACAAATGACCGCCATCAGAAATGCCACAATCGGCAATACGATTTTTAATACGCGATCCACTTGACGTTGATGCTGGCGCTGTTTCTCGAGGACATCGAACATTTCATTTTGATCAGGGCTGACCATAGTGAATCCTTAATCATTTATAAAAACACTCTATTTAACAAAATTTATTCACGAAACGCCATGCTATGATAGACATAAAAATTCTCAAGAGAAAAATCAGATGCATAGCATTAGTGGGGTTATCTATCTCATTTTGGCAGCTTGTCTTTTACCTTATGTTTTTACCTTGATTGCGAAAAAATCGGCAGGGTTTCGTGCAAAAGACAATCAGAATCCGCGGGCATTTTTAGAAAAGTCTACAGGCCTGGCCAGTCGCGCCAATGCCGCTCAGCAAAATAGCTTTGAAAGCTTACCGCTCTTTATCGCCTCGATTCTGATGGCAGAATATATGGTCGTTTCACAAAGTCTGGTCATGACCTTTGGGATTGCCTATCTGGTTTTTCGGGTCATCTATGGGATTTGTTATCTGGCGAACTGGTCGACATTACGTTCAATTGTCTGGCTGTTATCTTTATTATGTCCAATAACCTTACTGCTGTTAATTATCAAGATCTCTTAAGCCAAAAATAAAGCAGTTTGAGATATTTACAGTTCGATATTTTAAAATCAAAAAAAATCTGTAAAAACCGTTATAATTGTCGCGGTTTTTAAAAGATATAACTTGTTAAAGAGTGATGCTATGAGCTACAGCAATATCCCAGCGGGTAAAGATGCGCCAAACGACATCTATGTCATTATCGAAATTCCTGCAAATGCAGCACCAATCAAATATGAAATCGATAAAGATTCTGATGCATTATTTGTAGACCGTTTCATGGGTACAGCAATGTTCTACCCAGCAAACTATGGTTATGTACCAAATACACTTTCTCTAGATGGTGACCCTCTAGACGTATTGGTGGTAACTCCACATCCAGTAGAGCCAGGTTCAGTCATTCGTTGCCGTCCCGTCGGTAAACTGAACATGGAAGATGACGGTGGTGTTGATGCGAAACTGGTTGCAGTTCCACACGACAAACTGACTCCGATCTACAAAGATGTTCAGGAATATACTGATCTTCCTCCATTACTGATCAGCCAAATCGAACACTTCTTCCAGCACTACAAAGACTTGGAACCAGGTAAATGGGTTAAGTTAAGTGGTTGGGAAGGTGCTGATGTTGCTAAACAAGAAGTACTTAGCTCAATTGCAGCTTATGCAGAAGCAAATAAATAATTCATTTGCTTTTCAGTTTAAGTCTTTAACTTTTTAAAGCTTAAACAAAAAAACCTGCACATTGTGCAGGTTTTTTATTATGGCTTGAAATCCGGGTGAATTAGAATAATTTCACAGGAATGTCTAACCAGATACGCCATTCGTTGGTGTCACCAATGTATCGATCAGCTTGATAATCATCGCTTGCACGGTAGTAAGAGTGACGTAAACGCAAGCTCGCATCTTTAGCAAAACCAGATTGAACAGTATATTTCACCTGGTTAAAGAATTCACGTTCTTGTGCATCGCTAGTTACTAACTGAGAACGATCTGGATTACCTGCTACATCAATATCCCAACCATATACAAATGCTGAAGTCCAAGATAGACCAGGAACATTTACGGCACCAAAGTCAAATGTGTATTGAAGTTGTGCTGATTTTTCATTATTGCCAATGAAGTCAGACAGGTATGAGTTTGGTAGATAAATCGTTTGATGACCATCACCTACACCGCGACCCAAACCATAGTCATAGCCTGTGTTACCAGTATTTTGTTGGTAAGCCACCATGATATTGTGCGGACCAGTATTGTAAGTGGTAGAAATAGCCCAAATATTGTTGCTTAAGTTGCTTAAGTCATTTGTGGTATGAGAATAAGTATATGCACCACCGTCAGCTTTTTTATCCCACTCAGTATGATAGCCACTGAAATCGTGAGTTAAAGTGCCGCCATTGGCTACTGCATAGCTATAGTTCGCATTCACATAATGACGGTCTAAACGGTCTTTAATATCTGTACCGTAGTAAGAAGCGTTTAGAGCATCACTAAATTTATATTTCGCGCCCCAAACAACAGCACGATCAAGCTCGTTACCATCAGAGTCGATTTGGTCTGAATATTGGTTTTTAGTAAATTTACCAGCTGTTAATGACAGGTTATCAATTTCATTGCTAGTCACTAATACGCCTTCAAAGTATTCAGGAACGAGACGTGCAGTATTTGATGCCAATACAGGAAGATCTAAAACTTGGGTACCATATACAGCAGTGGTATTAGATACACGAGCTTTCACATAAGCGCCGCCACGAGCCCAATGATCATAAGTATCGCCAGCACCTTTAACGTACTCACCTTTAGCATTGAAACCGTTTTCACGAGGAATCATGCCATTACCGGCATTTTTGTTGTTTCCTAGTTTGAAAGAAGCATCACCGATGATCCCGGCACCAAAGCCGACTACACCTTGAGTAAAGCCAGAATCCAGTTTCACAATTGCAGTCTGTGCAGCTGAACTTGTATCTGCTACGCCATTTTTCTTATCACGAGATAAATAACCAGTACGGAAAAGTACAGATCCTTCTGCGTCTTCTACAAAACCTTTAGACTCACTCTGCTCGCTAGCAAAAGCGGTTGAGATCAATGCAGCCTGAATCAAAACTGCCAATGTTAATTTTTTTGTGTTTTGCATTGGGAGAGAGCCTTATACAAATTGATGGAAATTTTTAGGAATTGTATAAGATTCGCTGAATAAATGTCATTTTTATTTACGATGTTCCACTAAAGTCGAGGGATTTTTTTAATCTAAAGTGAATAATGGTAAGAGATCTAACAGTCTAAATCCTGACCATACAGTAAAAAACAAATAAAAACAAAGATATTTTTTAAATCTAAATTCTCTGAGGGGTATGACTCATGAGTGCATCAATAATATTTAAAATTAAAGTTCTTAGAATGAAAAAGTTGAGTGTTCAAAATCTTCATTTTCTGTATCAGACTCTTCATTAATAATTTCTTAAAAGTGAGAATTGATTATAAATTATTGAATTTTAATATATAAATATTTAATTTAAATGTTTATAAATCCAAAAATGCGCATAAATTTACGAATAATAAAAAGTCATTCTATGAGAGTCACTTTTTGTTGCTTAGCACTATTTTGAACTTTTTAATCCAGAAATTTCTGAGTTTGAGCAAGAATCAAAAACTCGAATAGAGCAATCTGCTTCTTTACCTTTTATTTCTGCACCTTTTTTTAGCACAAAATTTAATCAATGCAAAAATAGTTTCAAAATGGCGCAACTTGTAAATGATTATGTATAGGGCCGAAAAGAGAAAGTAAATCTTTGAAAAAGAGCTAATGGTAAAAAAAATCTATTAAAGTCCTTTTTTAAAAAAATTAAATATAATTTAAAAACAAAAACATAGATATTAATTTTATTTTTATTTATCAGATTTCAGTTGTTTTATTCCAGATTGGCATAGCTCTTGCAAATTTCGAACTTGAGTTTAATCAATATCATAAAAACGTCTCAGACGATCTGGGGGGGAGTCATACAATGAAATCAACATTAAAAGTATTATCTTTTGCTTTACTAGGTGCTGCATCTTCTTTCACTTTCGCGGATGAACCAGCTGCTGAACATTCAGTTTCTGGAAATATCAGTGTACTTTCAAGCTATAACCTACGTGGGATTACTAATGCACCTGAAAATAGCGGAGCTACTTTACAAGGTGGGCTTGACTATAATCATGCCTCTGGCTTCTATGCTGGTTGGTGGGGTTCTACCTTAGATTATTCTTTGGTTGAGGAAGGCCGTGATGCTTTTGAAAATAATTTCTATGCAGGCTACAGCCATTCAGTAAATGATGATTTGGGTTTAACAATTGGTACGACTTACTACTATTATTATGAATCTGATGAAGAAACGAATGGATTTGAGCTGTTATTAGGTCTGAGCTATAAAGATTTAGGCATTACAGCACAAACCCTTCTTGAAGATACGACTTGGGGGAATGCAGGGGATACTTATATCAAAGGTACTTATAGCTACGCACTGCCTAATGACTTTAGCTTAGACACCGCTTTAGGTTTATATGCTTATGAAAAGTCAGGTGACTATGTAGAAGAGACCAGTGAAAGCTTTGGTTTCCGTCATTTTGATATCGGTTTAAGTAAACCTCTTGCAGATACTGGGGTTACTGCAAGCATCAATTACATCATCGGTGGTTATGATCGTATGGATGTGAAACAAAAGAACAAAGTAGTATTCGGATTAGGTTATAGCTTCTAATTTTTGTCTTGTCCTGAAATAGATTGACAGTATTCCACTTCAAACCGAGTTAAGCAATTAGCTCGGTTTTAGTTTGCTCATACGTCTGATTCGGGGTGTTCATATTTAAACTTAAATGTGGTCTATAGCAATTATAAATCATGATAGATTCCGCAATTAAGTGATCTAACTCTTTCATGGTTTGACATCGTGTAGTTAAAAACTCCTGCTTTAATATTCCATTAATCCGCTCTGCTAATGCATTCTGGTAACAGTCTCCTCCATCTGTCATAGAAGGACATACCCCATAATGGCGTAATGCCGATTGATATAGTTCAGAGCAATACTGAGAGCCTCTGTCTGAATGGTGAATCATCCTGGCTGCCCGATCTGTCACATGCTGCATCGCCATATGTAGTGCCTGCACAACATTCTCTGCACGCATATCATTCGATAACTTATAACCTTTAATCTGGCGGGTATAAGCATCTGTCACTAAGGATAAATAATGTACGCCTTCAGCACTCTCAACATAGGTAATATCACTGACAAAGACTTCATTGGCTTGCACCGCTGAATAATCCTTTAATAAATTTGGATGCTTCTTCATCCAATGCTTGCTATCCGTAGTTTTTGTATAACGACGCTTGGGGCGAATCAATAAATTATTTTCTTTCAATATTTTAAATAACTGATCCCGTCCACACTTTAAACCACGCTGCAACAATTTGCCTTTAATAAGCCAATACAGCTTACGTGTTCCGATACTTGGCATGAGACAGCGATACTCCATAACCAACTCGAGTATTTGTTCTGTTACTTGTGCAGTCATTTGAGCACGTTTTTCTGCTTGATAATAAGCTTGTCGAGTGATTCCTAACCACTGACAATAACGTGAAACGCTTAGTCTTCTTTGGCTTTGCCAATCTTTGAAACGTGCTCGGTATACTTTTTTCCAAGATCAGTCCCACACTCTTTATCAATGTGATAAATCACATCCTGTATAAATTCAGTTTTGAGCTTTTCTGCGGCTAACTGTTTTTCTAATTGGCGGATTCGTTGTTGGGGTGTCAATTGGCGTTTAGAAGAAGTCGGCATATTCGAAGTCCAATCCTGTTGTCCGTGCTTGCGTAACCATACCAGCACAGTTGATCTTCCTTGAATACCATATTTTGCCTGAGCTTGTTTATAAGTAATTTGCCCTTTTTCTACTTCATGTACCACCATCATTTTAAAGGCGAAGCTATAATCACGTTGTGTGCGCTTAACTCGTTGTTCTCGTGCATGTTCCATAAAATAAGTCTCTTAAGGTGTAAACTTATTTCAGGACGGGACATTTCTCTAAATAAAAAAGGCGACTTTAGGTCGCCTTTTTTATTGTTTAAATGTGCTGCCCGCGATAAGACAAGGCTTCCGATAAATGCCCAGTCTGAATATCTGGACTTTGGTTAAGATCGGCAATGGTTCGGGCAACACGCAAAATCCGATGATAGCCTCGTGCTGATAAATTCAGTTTCTGCTGAGCCAGTTCAATCATTTTCTGAGCTGGTGGATCGAGAGGGGCGTATTGTTCTAGTTGCTTTGGACTAAGACTCATGTTCAAGACATTTTGCCGTTCGATCTGAATGTTATAGGCGGTGATCACACGCTGTCTGACCGTTTCAGAGTTTTCGACGGGTTTATTGTCCTGTAATTCCTGTGCCTGTAAAGGTGGTACGTCAATATGCAGGTCAATCCGATCCAGTAATGGGCCAGAAATTCGGTTCTGATAACGTTTGATGCTCTCCGCTGAACATTGACAGCGGATGTCCTGATTAAATGCATAACCGCATGGACAGGGATTCATGGCTGCCACCAGCTGAAAATTGGCTGGAAAGGTAATTTGCCGGGAAGCACGCGAAATCACAATTTCTTTGGACTCAAGCGGCTGACGTAATACTTCTAAAACCTTGCGGTCAAACTCAGGCAGTTCGTCCAAAAATAAAACGCCCAAATGTGCCAGTGTGATCTCTCCGGGTTTAGGATGTGAGCCACCGCCGACCAGTGCAATGGCAGAGGCAGTATGATGCGGTGCCCGAAATGGCCGCTGGCCAAAAGGATGATTGGCATTGGCAATCGAATAGATACTGGCAACTTCCAGATTTTCCTGAGTATTTAAGGGAGGCAAAATACTGGCGAGGCGCGATGCTAACAAGGTTTTACCTGTACCAGGTGGCCCGCGGAACAGCAGGGAATGACCACCCGCGGCTGCAATTTCCAAGGCACGTCTCGGTCGCAATTGTCCTTTCACATCCGCCAGATCAAATTTATAAAAAGAGTGCTGATCTAATGGACTGGTCTTAAACGGGGTTAAGGTTTCTGCTTGAGCCAGATGTGCACAGACTTCCTGTAAATGATTGGCGGCAAATACCTGAAAATCTGGGAGCTGAGAGGCTTCCTGAGCATTCGGACTAGGCAAGATCAGTTGATGCTGTGCCTGCTGGCAGGCGATTGCAATACTCAGGATTCCTGTTACAGGCCGCAATTGACCATCTAAGGCCAGTTCACCAATAAATTCAAGGTTATCTGTGCAATTTTCTGGAAGCTGTCCTGAGGCTACTAAAATTCCTAGCGCAATCGGTAAGTCCAAACGTGAGCCGTCTTTAGGTAGATCGGCAGGTGCCAGATTAATGGTCAAGCGTTTGGTCGGAAACTGAAAGCCGCTATTCAGAATGGCTGAGCGAACCCGGTCCTTACTTTCCCTGACTGCGGCTTCAGGAAGCCCCACAATGGTGAGGGAAGGCATGCCAGAACTGACATGAACTTCGACTTCAATTAAAGGTGCGTGCAGGCCTAACAGGCCTCGCGTATAAATTTTGGCAAAAGACATATTGTTGTTCCAATATAGTGCATTATTTTTATTGTTCTCGTGTCTTTTGTGCACTGTGGTTGTGCTTATTTTTTAATCGAGATTTTTTCTTCTAGCTCTTCGACTTGTTTTAGTAACTCATTTAAACGCTGATTGGCATTATTTAGGGCAGTGCGTTGACGTTCGAGCTCTTCTTTAGACACTAAATCCATTTTGCTAACGGCTTCATTGAGCAGGGCACGCAGGTTATGTTCCAGGTCCTTTTTAGGCTGTTCAACTTGCTGCAAAATTGCTTGTAACAGGGTTTCAATCATAATCCGATCCATCGCCATATAAATGCGCGGACAGTGTAGCATTGCTGCAAGAGTGACTTACAGTATTTCAGATAAAATATAGGCTGCTTCGATTAGTAATATTGTAAAAATCCACATAAAAAATATCCAATTTGTGCAGATTCCAATACGTTATAAGTATAAAATAAAAGAGCAAGAAACATCGTGCCGGGCTTTCTAATTTCCCCCGACCTTAGGAATCTTGGCATGAAATTTGAACATAAAACCTTACTGGTGAAATAAGCCGAAGGAAAACAAACATGAAGCTCGTAACTGCAATTGTAAAACCTTTCAAATTGGATGATGTGCGTGAAGCATTATCTGAAATTGGTGTTCAAGGCATCACTGTGACTGAAGTCAAAGGCTTTGGTCGTCAAAAAGGCCATACTGAACTTTATCGTGGTGCTGAATACGTTGTAGATTTCCTACCGAAAGTCAAAATTGAAATCGCAATCAGCGACGAAATGGTTGATTCGGTAATTGAATCAATTACTCGTGTTGCAAGCACTGGCAAAATCGGTGACGGAAAAATTTTCGTAACTAACTTAGAACAAGTCATCCGTATTCGTACCGGTGAAACAGGTGCAGACGCTGTTTAATTTGGCACGAAGTTTGCTGAGTACCTAATAACTCACAAAAAACATGGTTGGGGGATACGAATGAAAAAAATGCTAATGGCGTTCGGCTTGTCCAGCGCTCTTTTAGGTGGTTCTGTTGCGTGGGCTGAAGAGGCCGTAACAGCACCAACACCTACTGAAGAAGTCGCACTTGTTGCAGAGACTGGTGATACTTCACTTACAACAACAGACACAACTACAGCAGAGATTGCTGAAGTGGCGCCAGCTGAACCAGCAGCGCCTGCAGGAGAAGAAGCTACTCTCGATACTGGCGATACAGCCTGGATTCTCACTTCAACAGCCCTTGTATTACTGATGACCATTCCAGGTTTAGCCCTGTTCTATGGCGGTATGGTCCGTAAGAAAAATGTGCTGGCAACAATGGCACACAGCTTTGTTGCTGCAGCCGTAGTCAGTATTGCTTGGGTCGTGATTGGCTATACTTTGGCCTTTGGTGAAGGAAATGCCTTTATCGGCAGTCTGGACAAGCTCATGCTGGCTGGAATAACTACCGATGCGCTATCCGGCACAATTCCTGAAATCCTGTTCGTGATCTTCCAAATGACCTTTGCCATCATTACGGTTGCCATCATCAGCGGTTCGATTGCAGAGCGTATGAAGTTTGGTGCTTTTGTGGCATTCATTGCACTCTGGGTAATTCTGGTTTATGCGCCAATTACTCACTGGGTATGGGGTGGCGGCTGGTTAGGCAACGATGGTGCGCTTGACTTTGCTGGTGGTACAGTCGTTCACATCAACTCAGGTGTAGCGGGTCTGGTTGCAGCCTACATGCTAGGTAAACGTATGGGCTTGGGCCGTGAATCAATGGCGCCACATAACCTGACTTTAACTGTAGTCGGTGCAAGCTTACTTTGGGTAGGCTGGTTCGGCTTCAACGGTGGTTCAGCATTGGGTGCGAATGGTTCTGCAGGTTATGCGCTGATCGTAACTCAAGTTGCAGCAGCGGCAGCAGCAATCTCTTGGTTAATTACTGAAAAAGTAGTACGTGGCAAAGCCTCTGTATTAGGTGGCGCTTCTGGTGCGGTAGCAGGTCTGGTGGTGATTACTCCAGCAGCTGGTTTCGTTACTGTCGGTGGTGCACTAGCAATGGGTCTGATCGGTGGTGTGGTATGTTTCTGGGGTATTACTGCTCTGAAACGTGTACTGAAAGCCGACGATTCTCTGGATGCCTTTGGCCTGCATGGTGTAGGTGGTATCGTAGGTGCGATTCTGACAGCATTCTTTGCAAGCGAATTCATCATGGGTGATGCTGCTCCAGCAAATGTAATGAGCCAACTTTGGGTTCAAGTTGAAGGTGTACTTGCAACCATCGCTTACTCTGCAGTATTAACTTTTGTGATTCTTAAAGTGATCGATCTGATCATCGGTATTCGTGTTTCTTCTGATGATGAACGTATGGGTCTGGACTTGAGTCAACATGGCGAACGCGTAGAATAATCTGCTAAAACAATAATCAATATATTGTGTAAAACAGCCCATATGGGCTGTTTTTTTTCTATATGTTGCGTAAAACTCTACAAAGTTTGGAATTTTTGCTACACTCGGAAATCATCAGGATTTGTTCAATTAAACCGCTATGCATTGCCCATTTTGCAATACACCAGACAGTAAAGTGATTGATTCACGCCTGGCCGCTGAAGGTTGCCAGATTCGCCGCCGTCGTGAATGCGTCAGTTGTAATGAACGCTTTACCACCTTTGAAAGTTATGAAGTGGTGATGCCGCGTGTCATCAAATCTGATGGCAAAAATGAACCCTTTGATGAAGCCAAATTACGCCGTTCACTGATGCATGCCTTGCAGAAACGTCCTGTGACGCAAGAACAGATTGAAACGGTGCTCAGTGATATTCAATTACAGATTCGCCGTTTGGGTGAACGTGATGTGAAATCACGTACCATCGGTGAAATAGTCATGCAATCTCTATTTGCACTTGATCATGTCGCTTATGTCCGTTTTGCTTCAGTCTATCAGGACTTCCAGGATGTCGAAGCCTTTCGTCGTCAGATTGAACAAATGCAGCAACGCGGTGAGTTTCAAGAATAAGCATGACTGAACTCACTCAAGATCAAATCTGGATGCGCCGTGCCATCGAACTGGCACGTCAGGGACAGTACTCGACCAAACCCAACCCGAATGTCGGCTGTGTCATTGTCAAAGATGGCGTAGTCGTGGGTGAAGGTTTTCATCCCAAAGCAGGTCAACCGCATGCGGAAGTTTTTGCCATGCGTCAGGCGGGTGAACAGGCACGTGGAGCAACGGCTTATGTCACTCTGGAGCCGTGCGCACATTATGGTCGTACACCGCCGTGTGCCAAAGGTCTGGTTGAAGCAGGCTTAGCCAAAGTGATGGTGGCTTGTCCTGATCCGAATCCACTGGTCGCTGGAAAAGGCGTGCAGATCCTGAAAGATGCCGGTATTGAAGTGAAAGTTGGCATCTGTGAAGATGAAGCGCATCCACTGAATTATGGCTTCTTGAAAGCGATGGCGACTGGGATGCCTTATGTACGTGTGAAAATTGCATCGAGTTTAGATGGTCGTACAGCCATGGCTTCGGGTGAATCGAAATGGATTACTGGTATAGAGGCTCGGCAAGATGTCCAGCACTGGCGTGCGATTTCTGGTGGGGTGATTACCGGGATTGAAACGGTATTGGCCGATGATTGCCAACTCAATGTCCGTAGTCTGAATGGCATTGATGACATCAGCAGGATTGTTCAGCCAAAACGGATTATTCTGGATCGCCAAGGTCGCTTGCCACTCACTTCCAAGATTTTGGAACAACCAGAAACTATGATGGTAATGGGACCTTATCGTCAGGAACTGGCCGATCTCGGTGTGATCCAGCTTGAGATTCAGCCTTTAAAAGAATTATTACAGTACCTGGTTCAGCAGCATCAGATTTATGACGTGCTGGTTGAGGCAGGAGCGACCTTATCTACCGTATTTTTACAGGCAGGACTGGTGGATGAACTCATCAGTTATGTTGCACCGACTCTATTGGGGCAAACTGCGCGTAGTATGTTCAATGCAGAATTTAGCCGAATGGCAGAACAACTTCGATTCAAGTTGCAAGACGTGACCCGTTTGGGTGACGACGTGCGCTTCAGGTTAATTCCTTCTCAAGAGACACTATGAATTCAGAGTCTACGGTTTATCACAAACGCCGCCATGCGGCACGTACTACCGATGAATATCTTTTCCATCAGTTGGTTCCTTATTTGGGGAACAAACGCCGTTTACTACATTTAATTCTGGAAGCACTTGAGAGCACGGGAACCTTAAAACGCGAAGATGGCCGTGCGCCTATTTTTGCCGATTTCTTTGCCGGTTCCGGTGTAGTATCACGTTTGGCACGTCAAAATGGCTATCGTGTCATTGCCAATGACTGGGAACCGTATAGCCATGCGCTGAATCATGCCGTTCTGGCTTGCACTGATGCACCTGCATTTAAAGAGCTGGGTGGCTATCAGAAAGCGATCGACTATCTAAACCGTCTGCCTGAAGTCAAAGGTTGGGTGACGCATAACCTGTGTCCGCGTAATGATGAAATCTATGATCCGACCCGAGACCGTTTGTTCTTCAAACGCCGTAACGGCATGCGTATTGATGCGATTCGTCAGCAGATTGCCACCTGGCAAGCCCAAGGTGCGATCGATGACGTGGAAATGAGTGCCTTGTTGGCACCGCTGCTCTATTCAGCCAGTTTTGTCAGCAATACTTCAGGGGTATTTAAAAGTTTCCATCATGGTTGGGGCGGTAAGACCCAAACTGCACTTGAACGTATTGAATCCTTGCTCTGGTTAACGCCAAGCCGTTTCTGTGAAGATGCCAAGCATCAAGGACCTGCCGCAGAAATGTGGTGTGTGGATGCCCAACACTTAGCCAATCAGATGAGTGGTTTTGAAGTCGATGTAGCTTATCTGGATCCACCGTATAACCAGCACGCCTATAGCAGTAACTACCATGTATTGAATGCTTTAACACTCTGGGATCAGGTGGATCTGCCTACGCCAGACACTAAAGGCTTCAAGAGCGGAATTGACCGTGCATGGCGTAAAGAACGTCCAAGTCAGTACAACTCGTCCAAGCATGCCAAAGAAGCCTATGAAACTTTGTTAGCGACCATTAATGCGCGTTTTATCCTGACCAGTTATTCGACCGATGGTAATATCAGTGCCACAGATTTGTTGCAGGCCAACCTGAAACGTGGCCGTGTAACCTTGCTCACTCAGGATGTGCCACGTTATCGTGTCAGCAAACAGCGCCAGTCTGAACGTGCACGCGTACTAGAATTTATTGTAATTACCGACACGCATGCCAAGTCAGGTCCACCAATTCGTCAGTTACTGAGCCAGTTGCATCATTATGCCGAGCTGGGTGGTGTGGATACGACCGGGGTGAGTACCCAATTGGCCTTGTGGTAAGCGCAGAGAAAAAGGAAATAAAGATGTTTACAGGTATTATTGAAAGTCTGGGCAAGGTCGAGAGCCTGCAAAGCGTTGGTGGTGATGTGCGTTTACGCATCCAGACGGATCTGGATATGTCCGATGTACATCTAGGTGATTCGATTGCCACCAATGGCATCTGTCTGACCGTAATTGACTGGGGCGAGAACTGGTATGCTGCAGATGTATCACGTGAAAGCCTGGACCGGACTACACTGGCTAACTGGAAAGTCGGCCAACCTGTAAATGTCGAAAAGGCAATGCTGCCAACTACACGTTTTGGCGGACATATTGTCTCTGGCCACGTGGATGCGGTAGGTGAAATTACGGTAGTACGTTCCGATGCCCGTTCCATCTACTTTGAAGTGACTGCACCAAAAGAAATTGCCAAATATCTGGCAGAGAAGGGCTCTATAACAGTAGATGGTATCAGTCTGACCATCAATCACTTACGTGGAAATATCCTTAGTCTGAATCTGATTCCACATACGGCAGAACGGACCAATATTAGTACCTGGAAGTTAGGCACAAAAGTCAATCTGGAAGTAGATGTACTGGCACGTTATATCGAGCGTTTATTGCTTGGTGAAAAGGCCGCAGAAACTACAGAACAGTCTAAAATCAGCATGGAATTCTTAGCCGAAAATGGTTTTTTGAAATAAATCCGCTGAGCAATTACCAGACAATCTAATTGAAAAATTAGACTGTTTTTTTATTTTTCGGGATAATACGTAGCTCAACTCGCGATTTTAGCCCCAGTGGACAGGTCGAATGCTCGATTTTTTACTTCATCTTGAACAGTCTTTACCATTATTGCTGGAGCAGTATGGGGTATGGATCTATGCAATTTTGTTCCTGGTGATTTTTGCGGAAACAGGTTCGCCGTTTTTCTTCTTTTTGCCAGGTGACAGTTTGTTGATTGCTGTCGGTGCGCTGTGTTCCAGCTCTGACCTGATTACCTTGCACTCCATGGGTTTATTGCTGCTGATTGCTTCGATCTTGGGCTATACCGTGAATTATTATTCGGGCAGGGTGCTCGGATTAAAGTATTTCAATGAGCATTCACGGTTTTTCAAACCCGAATATATGGTCAAAACCAATCATTATTTTATGAAACACGGTGGCAAGACAATCTTAATTGCGCGTTTTATTCCCTTTGTACGTTCCTTCGGCCCTTTTGCGGCAGGTTCTGGCCATATGAGCTTTGCGACTTTCAGTTTCTATAATGTGACTGGGGGAATTCTCTGGATCAGCACTTTGCTAGGGGCGGGCTATCTGCTTGGCAATACCGCATTTTTACTGGCTGACTTGTTTTAATTTTAAAGTAGATTTTAACTAGATAGAATAAGTTTAAATAAGGCAAGCAAGCGCTAAGGCTGAAAAATAAAAAGACTCTTTCAGCCAACTGACCATCAACTTTACTCAGCCAGATCAGAATTTTTCAGAATATAGTCAATTTCTTCCTTGGCTGCAGCGCGTAATTTCTCACGCAGTGCATTGACGGTTTGTTCAATCACAGTTTCTGCTTCGAGTTCCAGACGTAACCGTAAGCTTTCTAGCTCAGACAAAATCTGGGTATCGTTGATATCTAAGCGACCTTTGGCAAAGTCGAACACCTGATCCGGATTTTTCTGATAACGCGCGGCATAATCCTGAACTTCAGTATCCAGCATATGACGCATTTCAGCCAGCTTCTGGGTTTGCTCGGCAAATTTTCGCTCTTCATCACGGCGTAGCTGTTCAGCATAAGCCTGTTCTTCAGCGCGTTTTTCGGCTAAGGCTTTTTCGAGTGCCCGTTGTCTGCGAATGCGTGCTTCTTCAATCAGTTCAGCCTTGCGCTGTGCATACGCTGCTTCAATCTTACGCTCAGACTCTTTCTGTAACTGCTGGTCACGGACGAGCCATTCTTCTATAGCAGTTTCAGGCTTAAGTACTTCACAGATGCGCGAGAGGTCATCGATAAAGGTCTGACGTACAGCCTCAGGCGTGTTTAACCAGCGCTGTTTAAAATCTGGACCTACATTTAATGCCACTTGCATCTCCTTGTTCACGTGATTACTTAGAGCTTAAAGGTATTTGGCTGAATGCCAAAGCGACGATATTGTTTATATTTTTCACGTCCCAGCTGTTTGGCTGGTTCATTGTTTTCAATAATCTCAATAATGTGACTAAATTTCGCATCAGGTTCAAGTGCTTCCGGATTAAAATTAAAAATAATCCAGCCCGACTGCTCTGGTAATTGAGCCGAGATACAGACGGTTGCATCTGGCTGATCAATCCCGTGTGGAATAAAGCTGGCAGGATCAAAGTTCCACAGCTTTTCATCCAGTTCCTGCTGTAAGGCAGGATCGGCACACAGCAGCCAGATGCGCTCTGGCTGACGCAAAATTTTACGGCATAAACGACAAGTGCTGTCCACCTGCCGTTCAGGGCTTTTTTCAAATAAATAAAAGTTGACCTTAGCCATGCTTTTGAACGCGATTAGCCAGGAATTGCATTAATAGAGGTACTGGACGACCAGTTGCGCCTTTATTTGGACCTGAATTCCATGCCGTACCTGCGATATCCAGGTGAGCCCAGCGATAGTCACGCGTAAAACGTTGCAGGAAACATGCAGCTGTTACAGAACCGGCTTTAGGGCCACCAATATTGGCAATATCGGCAAATGGTGAATCCAGTTGTTCCTGATAGTCGTCCAGTACCGGCATGCGCCATACACGGTCAAATGCATTTTGACCGGCGGTTTCAAGTTCTGCAGCCAGCTCATTGTCTGGCGTAAACATACCGGTCAAGACTGAACCTAAGGCCACTACACAAGCACCGGTTAGAGTTGCAATATCAATCACCAGGGCAGGGTTGAAGCGTTTCACATAAGTTAGCGCATCACAGAGTACCAGACGGCCTTCAGCATCAGTATTTAAAATTTCAACAGTTTGACCACTCATAGTGGTTACGATGTCACCTGGACGGGTGGCTTTGCCAGAAGGCATATTTTCCGCTGCAGCAATCGCACCCACTACATGAATTGGTAAACGAGATTCGCATAGTGCACGAAGGGTGCCTAGAACTGAAGCCGCACCGCACATATCATATTTCATTTCGTCCATGCCAGCGCCTGGTTTTAATGAAATACCGCCGGTATCAAAAGTAATGCCTTTACCCAGTAATACCACTGGTGCTTCTTCACGATGCGCCAGATATTCAATCGTAATAATACGGCCTGGACGGTCTGAACCTTTGCTGACTGCAAGGAAGGCACCCATGCCAAGGTCAGCTATTTGCTGTTCATTGAGCACAGTTACTTTAAGCAGGTCCGGATATTGAGCCGCCAGCGCCTGGGCCTGTTCTGCCAGATATTCCGGGAAACAAATATTGCCAGGGCGGTTACCCAGATCACGCGCCAGATTCTGACCAGTCTGAACGGCCTGAATCAATTGCAACTGTTCAGCTGTTAGCGGAGTTTCGGCAGCGATAAAATCAATCTGCTCCAGAATAAATTCGTTCTTTTTCGACTTGTATTCGTCATAGCCGTAGCTGGCCTGAGTTAAAGCCAATGCAAACAGATAGTGCAATTCTTGTGGAAGTTGTGTCAGATCAACAGAAATCTGTTTGAATTTTTTTTGAGAGGCTTTAATAATGGCCTGGGCAATTTTCGCCAGTTTTCCCGCTTGTAATTCGGCAGTCTTGCCGAGGCCGATCAGGGCTGCATGCTGAGACTGGCTGATCTGTCCAATCAGGCTTAAACTTTCTGCTAGACCGGCCTTGAATTGGGAGGCTTCAATTAATGTGTCTAGGTTGTTGATTTGGTATGTTGATGCAGCGCTCTGAATTTGCTCTGAGTCGACTAAAATCAACAAAGATTGACTTGATCCATTCTCTGGGAATGACGTATTAATTGTAAGGTTCATATCTTGTTTTCACGCCTGTTTAGATTTGCAAATCATTCAAGCATTGAAACATTTATCCGAATAGATTTTCAATGGGCAGAGCCACCTAGGTTTTATATTTTTGCTATTCGGGTAAACTAGCATTCGTTTTATGGAGCTCATTTTGGAAGAACTAATTTGATTATTCGGCGTTATCTGGTCAAGCAAGTGGTATCGACCTCCTTGGTGGTGATTGCCTTACTGACCCTTATCATGATGGGCGGTCGTTTGATCAAGTATTTTGGTGTGGCCGCACAGGGGCGTCTGGATGCTGGAATCCTGTTCAGCATCATTGGTTATCGTTTGCCTGAATTCCTGACCTTGATTCTTCCACTTGGGTTCTTTATTGGCTTAATGCTGGTCTTTGGCCGTCTTTATGTTGATCATGAGATGGCGGTCTTAAATGGTAGTGGAATTAGTCGGCATCAGCTGGCACGTCTTTTGATTCCAATGACTTTAGTCTATCTCCTTGCACAAGGCTTTCTCATGCTGTGGGCTTCGCCGTGGGGGATTCGCCAGTTTGAAGCCTTGACCAGTGAGCAGGCAGTACGAACCGGCTTTGATCTGGTTCGGCCCAAAGAATTTATTTCGTCTGGACCTTATACGATTTATGCCGGAGATCTATCCGAAGATCGCAAAAACTTGAAAGATATTTTCTTCTATCAGCGTGCGGAAAAAGAAGGCAAGCCGGATGTGATGATTCTGGCGCAGGAAGCGACTCGAATTGAAATGCCGAATGATGCAGCCAATGTGGTCGACCTGGTCAATGGTCGCCGCTATGAAATTTATCCAGGCACCCCGCAATATACTCAAGCTGAATTTGAAAGCTATCGTTTACGGATCGAAAGTAATAAAGAAGCAGAACTGGTCAGTGATGAAGTTGAAGCCTTGCCGACCGGACAGCTTTGGAAAAACCGTCAGGATCCAGTGGTAGCCAGTGAGCTTGGCTGGCGTGTCTTTGTACCATTTGCCATTGTAATTGCCCTGATTCTGTCTGTGGCACTGTCGGAAGTTAGTCCGCGTCAAGGTCGCTATCTCAAATTATTCCCGGCATTGATGATCTTTGCTAGCCTGATTGTCGCCCTGATGGCAATCAAAACCCGGGTCAGCAAGGCGGAAATGGGCATTTGGGCTTATCCATTAGTCCTGATTATTTATGCCATAGCCGGTGCATTGTTCTCACGTAAACAGAATTTGGCGCCAAAAATTAAAAAACGGATTCAGCGAGTGAGGTCTTAACAATGTTAGCACGTCGTATAGTTGCCAAACATGTAACCGGAACCACTGCGCTGGCGATGCTTGGGGCAACAGCTGTTCTTTCAGGTCTGCAGGTCTTATTTACGTATTTAGGTGAATTGGGTTCCCTGAAAGAAGGCTATGGTGCATGGGATGCCTTAAAATATGTACTCTGGGGCGCACCGAATTATCTTTATGAAATCCTGCCAATTTCCGCACTGATTGGTGCGGTACTTGGTTTAGGTGCATTGGCTTCCAATAGTGAGCTGATCGTAATGCGTTCGGTGGGGGTTAGTCTTTGGCGGATTGTCGGCTGGGTTATTCGATCAGCATTGCTATTGGTCGTATTGTCGTTTGCCCTGAGCGAATGGGTGATTCCATATACCAATGAACAGGCCAAAGCAGTCAAAAGCTATAACAAGCCGGTAAAAATTGGTGAAGTTAAAGGTTACTGGACGCGTGAGGGTAATCGCTTTATCTATATTGATTATGCCAATGCCAAAGGCCAGCTGAAAAATGTACAGATGCTGGACTTTGATGACAATTACCGTCTGCGGGGTACTCTGGATGCCAAGCAGGGTGAATTCGTCAAAGATGGGGCCTGGAAACTAGATAGCACAGAACAGTTTGATATTTTACAAAACGGCAATGCGACACTGGTACAGCATGATAAGCAACCACTGGCTTTGGCCTTGCAGCCGAAATATGTGCATATGGTCACGATTGATCCGGAAGATTTATCACCAAGCCAGCTGGTAAGCTTTATGAGCTATATGAATGAATATAGTCAGGTACCGAAAACCTATCAGCTGGCTTTCTGGCAGAAAGTTGGTTCGCCATTTGCCCTGATTGCGCTGGTAGTGATTGCCTGTTCATTTATTTTCGGGCCATTGCGTCAGCAATCGATGGGCTTCCGTTTGGTGATTGCGTTATTCGCAGGGTTAAGCTTCTTCTACCTGCAGGATTTTCTCGGCTATGCCAGTCTGGTCTATGCGCCATCACCGGCATGGTTCGTATTTATTCCTATTTTGCTGATGTTTGCTATTGGCGGCTACTTGCTCCATCGAGCCCGCTAAGCCACAGGAAAATAGAAGAAATCAATCGCAACAAGAGGCTTAAACCATCGACTGGTCATGGCCTCTTTTTGCAAAATTCGGTAAACTAGAGCGATTAATTCGTAGACGAAAAGAGTATTTCATTATGACGGATGCAACTGCTGGCAAAATCCCTCACGTTTTGGTGATTATGGATGGTGTGGGTCATCGCGAAGCGGTCGAAGACAATGCGTTTTTAGCGGCTAAACGACCAAATTTAACTGCTATGCAGGAAAAGCATCCGCATGGTTTGATCTCAGGTTCAGGTGAAGATGTCGGCCTGCCTGATGGTCAGATGGGGAACTCTGAAGTCGGTCATATGAATCTTGGTGCTGGCCGTGTGCTGTATCAGGACTTTACCCGTATTACCAAAGATATCCGTACTGGGGCTTTCTTCGAACATGAAGTGCTGGTAGATGCGGTTGAGAAAGCCAAAGCAGCAAATGGCGCAGTCCACATTATGGGTCTGCTGTCTGAAGGCGGTGTGCACTCACACGAAGATCATATCGTTGCGATGGCTGAACTGGCTTTAAAACGCGGTGCTCAGGTTTATCTGCATGCGTTCCTCGATGGCCGTGATACACCACCAAAAAGTGCGCAACCCTCTTTAGAAAAACTGGATGCATTATTTTCTCAATATCCGGGCCAGGGTCGTATTGTCAGCATGATCGGTCGTTATTTTGCCATGGACCGTGACAACCGTTGGGATCGTGTAGAGCAAGCGTATCGTCTGCTGACTGAAGGTGAAGCAGTGCGTACTGCAGCTAGTGCAGTTGAAGGTCTGGAACAGGCTTATGCTGCAGAGGAATCAGACGAATTTGTAAAAGCGACTCGCATTGGCGACACTGTGAAGATTCAGGATGGCGACAGCGTCGTATTCATGAACTTCCGTGCTGACCGTGCCCGTGAATTGACTCGTGCCTTTGTTGAAAAAGATTTTGCCGGTTTTGAACGTAAGGTTGTACCGAATCTGGCGAAATTCGTGATGTTGACCCGTTATCAGGCGACCATTGATGCGCCAATAGCCTATATGCCAGAAGCGCTGGTAAATTCTTTAGGTGAGTATCTGTCGAACCTGGGTAAAACTCAGCTACGTATTGCAGAAACCGAGAAATATGCGCATGTAACCTTCTTCTTTAGCGGTGGCCGTGAAGATGAATATCCAGGTGAAAAACGTATCCTGATCCCATCTCCAAATGTTGCGACTTATGACCTGAAACCGGAAATGAGTGCCTATGAAGTCACTGATGAACTGGTGGCAGCGATCAATTCAGGCGAGTTTGACCTACTGGTTGTGAACTATGCCAACGGTGATATGGTCGGTCATACCGGTGTATTTGATGCAGCAGTGAAAGCCGTTGAAGCCGTGGATACTTGCTTAGGCCGTGTTTATGAGGCTGTGATGGCGAAAAAAGGTCATATGATTATTACTGCCGATCATGGTAATGTGGAGCAAATGCAGGATTATCAGAGTGGTCAGGTGCATACCCAGCATACCACTGAACTGGTTCCATTTATTTATGTGGGTCCAAGTTCTGCAACAATCGCAGAAGGTGGTGTATTGGCTGATGTCGCACCAACCCTGCTGAACCTGATGCAAATTTCGGTACCAGCTGAAATGCAGGGTCGCAATCTTATTGAGCTGCACGCTTAATCTTTTATAAAACAGGTATAAGAATGATAAAAACACATGGCAAGTCTGTAGTCTTATCCTGCTTACTGATGTGTTTGAGTCATTCCGCCTGGAGTGCTGTTTCAACCGAGATGGCACTCGATGAACTGGAAATGGACGAACAGGTCTATAATGAAATTCCTGTTACATCCATCCAGGAATTTGTTCAGATTTATGGCATCGTCAAAGATAATTATATTCAAGACAAAAATGACGATGTGCTTTTCCAGCAGGCCATTCAAGGTTTGGTGAGTGGCCTGGACCGCTATTCCCGCTATTTATCTCCTGAAGACTATAAACAGCTGCGTGGATATACTGAAGGTGATCTGGCCAGTATTGATTTTGATCTGCATTTTAATCCACAGCTAAAACAATGGATGGTACAAGGCTTAAGTCTGGATGCTGATTCTGCCAAACAAGGCCTTCGCAATGGTGTCACAGTTTACAAGATTGATGATCAGGTCTTGAGTGCGCTGAAACGTGAGCAAGTGCGAGATTTATTAACCGGTGCCATTGGCTCTACTTTAACGCTCCAGCTTTCTGCGCAAAGTGTACCGATTACACTGGTCCGCAATACCAAAGTGGATACCGAGATTAAATCGACTTTACACAGTAATCAGGTTCTGGTGCTGCAGGTCAAAGTTTTCCAGCAAGATACTGCTAATGAAATCAAGCGAATTATTGAAAGTTATTCAACCAATCGCCTGAAAGCAGTGCTGTTTGACTTACGTAATAATCCGGGTGGTTTATTGTCTGCAGCCGTTGAATCGGCAGATTTATTTCTGAATCAGGGTATTATTGTTTCGACCAAGAGCCGTTCTGAAGGTAATCAGCAATTTCAGGCACTACCAGGAATTGAGTTTCAGAACCTGAAAGTTGGGATTCTGATCAATAACCGTTCTGCTTCTGCTGCAGAAGTATTTACTGCTGCTCTGAAAGAGCATAATCGTGCTTGGGTGGTAGGGGAAAAGAGCTATGGCAAAGGGGTAGTGCAGAAGCTATTCCCTTTAAGTAATGGCTCTGCTTTGCAGATGACGGTGTCGCAATACTTTAGCCCGAGCGGCAATATGATCGAAGGACAGGGGATTCAGCCACATTTCACCTATCCTCTCGGTCAGGATGCACGTGAGGAGAGCTATCTGGATCACGTCACAGACTTGCTGCTCCTGCAGAAATAATTATTCCTCTTCTTCGGTATCCAGTCCGAATTTTTTCAGACGATAACGTAAAGAGCGAAACGACATACCGAGTTTTTTGGCGGCCAATGTACGATTCCAATGCGTCAGATTCAAAGCATTCAGCAGAATTTCTTTTTCAATCTTTTCTAAATACAGTTCCAGACCTTCCTCGGGGAGTTTCTTGGGAATAATGATCTGATCCGTAGATGAGGTCGGCTCTGCCAGATTTGCCGTTTCTGATTGGACGGATACCGTATGACGCAGTGGAGCAGTTTGCAGATGCTGAAGATCAATCTTGTCTTCATCACTCAAAGTAATAGCTCGTTCAATAATGTTACGCAGTTCGCGTACATTGCCCGGATAGTATTGCTCCAGTAAAAATTCCTTGCTCCGTTCCGTCAGTTTTTTCGCAGGAATCTCCCATTCCTGACAGATCTTTTGAACAAAATGCTCAGCGAGGAGCAGAATATCTTGGCCGCGCTCACGCAGGGGTGGTAAGACCAGATCCATCACGTGAATACGGAAGAACAAATCCTGACGGAATTTGCCTTGTTGTACCAGCGCATCGAGATCCTGGTGGCTGGCACTAATGACACGGAAATCGACATCAATTTCAGTATCGGAACCGACGGGACGAATGCGTTTTTCCTGGACGGCACGTAACAGTTTAACCTGCATAGATAGCGGTAATTCGGCGATTTCATCTAAGAACAAACTACCTCCATGGGCAGACTGAATTAGTCCTTGTTTGTCCTGAGTCGCGCCAGTAAAGCTGCCTTTCTTGTGGCCAAACAGTTCACTTTCCATTAATTCAGTCGGGATTGCACCGCAGTTAATCGCGATAAAAGGTCCTTCATTGCGGTTACTAAGACGATGGACCAGATTGGCCACCACTTCTTTCCCGGTCCCTGATTCACCAGTAATAAATACCGGAGCTTGAGAACGGGCAATTTTTTTCAAGGTGACCCGCAATTGCTGAATAGGCAGAGATTGTCCAATCAGCAATTTATGTTCTAATGAATCATTGGAATTATTCTGATAATAGTCTACTGGTTTATTCAGTGCTTTTTGTAGAAGCTGTTCCAGATGCTTTTGATTGATCGGTTTACTGACAAAGTCAAATGCACCTGCCTTGAGTGCAGCAATGGCAATTTCCATATTGCCATAAGCCGTTAGAACAGCTACCGGAAGGTGAGGGGAGTGCTGGTTAATCCAGTCCAATAATTGCAGACCATTGCCATCAGGAAGATTTAGATCTGTCAGACAGGCATCATATTGATGATCTGTCAGAAATTTTTTTGCATCTTCCAGACGATGGGCAATATGCGTACGGATTCCCATGCGCATTAATGACATTTGCATGAGGGTACACAGATCTTCCTCATCATCCACCAATAAGACCAGTGGTTGTTGTTCCACAATATTTCCCCTTATTCCTTTTATGCTGTCGCACGTTGACAGCTAATCCGAAAGCATGCGCCCTGTTCTTGTGAAATGTAGTTGAGTTGTGCCTGATTGGCTTCACAAAAACTGTGTGATAAATATAGTCCGAGTCCCGTTCCATGGATAGACGTGCTGAAAAAAGGTTTAAATAATAATTCCTGATCATGGGTGGCAACACCAGAGCCAAAATCCCGGACATCTATCCATACCTTATGTTCATATGGGTGAATATTCAATTGAATATGGGGTGAATCCGGTGAATTATGACGGATGGCATTACGAATCAGGTTAATCAGAATCTGACGTAACTGGGCTTCATCGAACTGAATTGCCAGTGGTACATCAATATTAAATTGAATCTGATCCGCCACATCTGCTAAATCTTCCTGAATAAACAGTGGTATAAATTCATTCAGCTGAATTACGACCGGATGGGTTTCCTTGTTTTTCACCATATTCAGGGTGTCCTGAATAATCCGATCAATACGGGTAGCCTGTCGGCTGATCATCTGATGCAGAACCTGTTGCTGTTCAGGTTCAGAATCGAGATAAAGATCATTGGCCTGTACAATGGCAGCCAGAGGATTGCGAATTTCATGGGCAATACTGGCGGAAAGCTGGCCTAGAGCAGCAAGCTTTAACTGTTGCACCTGCTGATTAAGTTTGCGGGCATCTTGCAGCACGAGGAGAGTCAGAGTCTGGTGCGGCACAATCAGCTTTTGTACCTGCACGTGAATATTATAACGACTCTGCTGGGATTCAAATTGAAACCGCTCGCCATTTTCCAGATTTTCAAAACGGATCAGTTCAAACAAATCATTTTGAGATTGGTATAACGAAAATCTTTCATGGGTATACATTGGCTCAATACCCAGCAGATGACAGGCAGCCGGATTGCTGAGCACCACATGGTAATTCTCATCTAAGACCAGATAGCCGGTTTCAATCTGTTCCAGAATATAGCGGTTAATATTCTGTAAGCGATATAGTTCCAGCGATTGAGAAAAATTCAGGTTTTCTAGAATCTGAAAGCGCCGTACCGCAATTTGTCCCGAGCCATAGACGACAAAAAATAGAAAGGCCAGCAGGGCACTATTCCCGATATTGGTAAGCGAGGAAAAGGCAAAAATACTGCCGATAAAATGCTGGTAGATGATACTAATCACCGCAATCAGGGTGATGATCAGGGCTTTCTTGGCATCCAGTAATAATGAAGCTGAAAAAATGGTAATAACAAAAATCAGTCCGAGATGGACATTTGGACCCTGACTGGCCAAGGTCAATAAACTGAGAAAAAAGACATCGCTGGCAAAAATTAGAATGAACTGTGGCTGAATCAGGCGCTTTACCCATCTCAGCGTAAACAGTTGCACCGTATTGACGGCGACGCCAATCATTAAGGCGTAGTGATAGAGTTTAGGATACTGATAATCCGCAGTCATATCGGGATAAGTCAGCAGGAAAATCAGCAACAGACCCGTGCTGATAATCAGGCGGTAGGCGCTATACCATAGGCCCAGATGATATTGATTCAGTTCAGAATAACTGGATGTTTGCGCCATAGAAACCGCATTAAGCAGAGGGTTAAATTAAGGTTTAATCAGGCCATAGCGCATTGCAAGATGGGTCAGTTTAACATCACTATCGATATTCAGTTTTTCGAAGATCCGGTAACGGTAAGTATTGACTGTTTTAACGCTCACAAACAGCTTGTCGGCAATTTCCTGCGCGCTGATACAGTTCACCACCATCATGGCTACCTGCATTTCACGTTCAGACAGTGCGTCAAAAGGAGACTGCTGGGTATCAGACAGGTAGGAGCTGGCCAGCTGTTCAGCAATATCGGCACTGAAATATTTACCGCCCTGCATGACTTTATTGATGGCACGAACCATCTCTGATACAGGTGCACCTTTGGTGATATAACCTTTGGCGCCTGCCTTAAGTAAAAGAGAAGGATAAGGTTCTTCAGCCAGACCACTCACCGCAAGAACTTTAGTTTCAGGAGCAGTCTGTAGCAAACGGCGTGTGGTTTCTACACCACCGATACCTGGCATGTTGACATCTAATAGAACCACATTGGGATGATGCTGACGGACGAGGGTAATTGCTTCTTCACCAGATTCAGCCTGTCCAATCACCTGAACATCCGCATGGTCTTCCAGCATTCTGCAAATTCCAGTACGAACTAATTCATGGTCGTCGACAACTAAAACTGTGATCACCTAGACTCTCCCTCTATTAAAAATCATTTTTTTGTTACATAAAGCAAAATAAGCTTGCAATGAAACTACAAAATTAGCAATCCTATTCGCAGATTAAATCTGAAACTTATCACATAGTGTCAAGAACAAAAAATGTTCGGCATTGTGTTTAAATGTAAGGCATATTAGAGGTAATACGCAAATCAATCTTACCTCTGTTAGTTGAGTGAAGGAATAGTGAAGAAAATAAACAAGTCTTTAAGGCATCTACTTGGCCTGTCCGTGTTAATCAGCATGAGCACGACAAGTTTTGCTGAAATCATTATGAATTCTGGCACAACAGAGGGTGGATCCAGCATCAGCTGGTCTTCTGATGAAGTCAATCAGCTCATGAATGATAATTTGAGCGTATCTGCTGCAGAACCTTCACCACCAGGTTCAGCAACTGTTACGACGACAATTCGTCAGGGCGGCGCACCAGCGCCAGTGCTGACAAAACCTGTGCAGATTATTGATAATAGTCACTTTAGTAATCAACCTGCTGTAAGTGCGCGTGCAGCTCTGGTGATGGATTCACAGACAGGTGAAGTGTTATTCAGTAAAAATACCAATAATGCTTACCCGATTGCGTCGATTACCAAATTGATGACTGCAGTAGTGATTTCAGATGCGCGTTTGAATATGTCTGAAAAAATTACCCTGCAACAGGCTGATTTTTCCTGTGCAGGCTGTAAGAGCTCAAGTTCTACCTTAAGAGCCGGGGACAGTATGAATCGTGCTGAAGCCTTATTATTTGCTTTGATGAAGTCTGAGAACCCTGCTGCAGCCGCATTGGCGCGTACGTATCCAGGTGGTCGTGCAGCCTTTATTGCGAAGATGAATGCCAAAGCTAAAGAGCTGGGCATGAATTCAACCCACTATATGGAATCTACTGGCCTGCATCCTGGCAATGTGTCTTCTGCACGTGATTTGGGGATTCTGGTCAATACCGCTTCACAGTATGGCCTGATCCGTCAATTCTCTACCACTGCCAGCTATGATTTCAACCTAGGTTACCGTGTATTGAAATCCAACAACACCAATTCACTGGTGCGTAATGGTGGCTGGAATATCAATCTGTCTAAAACCGGTTATATTAATGAAGCAGGACGTTGTGTCGTCATGCACACCACCTTGAATAACCGTCCTGTGGTGGTCGTGGTATTAGGTGCGGATTCAACTGCTGCACGTACCAATGATGCGACTCGTCTGATGACCTGGGTGTCTAGCCTGCCTAAACAACGTGTTTAATCTTTTTTAAGCGCATATAAAAAGCCCTGCAATTGCAGGGCTTTTTTGATTTTGTATCTTACATATTAGAAAGAATAGATTCACGAACCTGTTCTAAAGTTGCGTCAATTGAAAGCATTACAGCATCAGAACATTGTTTGATCGCAGTATCCGGATCTTTCAGACCGTTACCAGTTACGGTACACACGATCACAGAACCTTCAGCAATTTTACCTGCTTTAATGTCACGGATTGCGCCACCGATTGAAGCTGCAGATGCAGGTTCTACGAATACGCCTTCATACATAGAAAGAAGACGTTGCGCTTCCAGAATCTCGGCATCAGTCAGTTCATCGAACCAGCCTTTAGAATCACGAACAACCGCTTTCGCATGGTTCCAGCTTTGTGGATTACCGATACGGATTGCAGTTGCAACAGTCTCAGGGTTTTCAACAGGTGCACCACGAAGGAAAGGTGCAGCGCCAGAAGCTTGGTAACCTACCATTGTTGGCAGACCTTCAGGTTTAGGACCAGTGAAGGCATCAGTTGCAGCATCGTAAACCACTTGCTCAAACTCGCCAGCAGGCTGGTTGGCAACAGCTTCGGTATAACCCATCCAGTGCGCAGTAATGTTACCTGCGTTACCTACTGGCAGGCAGTGGTAATCTGGTGCACGGCCCAATTCATCCACGATTTCGTAAGCAATGGTTTTTTGACCTTGCAGACGGTACGGGTTGATTGAGTTAACAATCGTCACAGGTGCTTTGTCAGCGATTTCTTTTACAAGACGCATACCGTCATCGAAATTACCGCGGATTTGCATGGTAATCGCACCATACATCATCGCTTGCGCCATTTTGCCCATCGCAATTTTGCCTTCTGGGATTAAAACGAACGCTTTGATACCTGCACGCGCAGCATAAGCTGCAGCTGCTGCTGAAGTATTACCTGTAGATGCACAGATAATGGCTTTAGAGCCTTCTTCAACCGCTTTTGTTACCGCCATGGTCATACCACGGTCTTTAAATGAACCAGTCGGGTTTAAGCCCTCGTACTTCACATAAATTTCAACATTTTTGCCAATAATGCGCGGAATATTCGCAAGCTTAATCAGTGGCGTGTTACCTTCACCCAGAGAAACGGCTTTAGTAGTTGCAGACACTGGTAAACGGTCGCGATAGCGGTCAACTAAACCAGTATAACGATTGGCATTCGACATGATGATGTTCCAATTGTGTGTAGAGCTTGGCAAGGGGAGAGTGTCCCCTCGACCCGATTAATTATCAAGCGATTCTAAACGAATTCGTACAATTTCGCCATGAATGACAGGGAGAGCTTGAATTTGTTTTAACGCTTCATCCATTTTCGCTTCCTTGACTGGATCAGTCAGGATCACGATAGGAATAAGATCTTTCAGACGTGACTGCTGCAGAATCGCATCAATACTGATGCCTTCACGGCTTAAAATAGAGGTTACTTCAGCCAGTACTCCGGTTTGATCTTCAGCATTGATCCGGATGTAGTATCCAGTTGTCATTTCTTCACGTGGCAGGATTGGCAGGTCACTTAAGCTTTCAAAAGCCAGTTGCGGAATTGTACCAGCACCATCTTCAGTATAAGAAATATCACGTACGATATCCACGACATCTGCGACTACTGCAGAAGCTGTAGGACCTGCACCCGCACCTGCACCGTAATACAGTGTAGGACCAACCGCATTGGCCTGAACCAGAACTGCATTTTTCACACCATTCACATTAGCGATCAATTGCTCTTCAGGAATCAGGGTAGGGTGTACACGGAGTTCAATACCGGTTTCAGCACGACGCGCAATACCGAGGTGTTTGATACGGAAGCCTAAGTCTTCAGCATATTTCACGTCTTGTGCAGTAATTTTGCTAATGCCTTCAGTAAAGACTTTATCAAACTGCAACGGAATACCAAAAGCAATAGAGGCCAGTAATGTCAGTTTGTGTGCTGCATCGATGCCTTCTACATCGAAGGTTGGATCTGCTTCTGCATAACCCAGTTCTTGCGCTTCTTTCAGTACATCAGCAAAGGCACGGCCTTTATCTCGCATTTCAGTCAGGATAAAATTGCCTGTACCGTTGATGATGCCAGCCAGCCAGTCAATCTTGTTGGCTGCCAGACCTTCACGCATCACTTTAATAATTGGAATGCCGCCAGCTACCGCTGCCTCGTAAGCAATTTGCACAGCGTTGTCATCGGCAAGTTTGAACAGTTCATTTCCATGTTCAGCCAATAGGGCCTTGTTGGCAGTTACGACCTGTTTGCCATGCAGAATGGCTTCTTTAATCACTTCATAAGCAGGGTGAATACCGCCCATGACTTCAACCACCACATCTACATCAGGTTGACGTACGATATCGAGCAGATCTGCACTTTGTTTGACTGATTCAGGTAGATCCAGATCAGGACGCGGGCGACGCGTACCAACATGGGTAATTTGAATTTCACGACCGGTGCGACGTTTAATCTCAGCAGCATTTTCTTTTAATAGTTTAAGGGCACCACCACCCACAGTACCAAGACCGAGGATTGCCAGACGAACTGGTTTCACGTCACACTCCAAATATAAACAGTTTTTTACGAGAGCCTAGATCATAGCTAAAAAAGCGGCCTGACTCTAGGGTCATTTCAGAATATCTTCATCTATAAAATAAAGTTAAATAACTAATTAAAATGAGTTATTTAAGTCGATCCAATAATTCTGATGTGCTCATATAGCCACCGAGATAAAGTCCTTCAGAACTGTATACACCCGGGGTACCATTAACACCAATATTAAGACCCATTTGATATTGATCTTTCACAGGATTTTTACAAGTCGTTGGTGTGATAGATCCACCGGCAATGGCTTGATCGAAGGCTGCACGACGGTCAGAATTACACCAGATGGCTTCCATGGCAGGCATATGCTGCTCGCCACGTGGCCAGGCAATATAGCGTACTTCGATGCCTTTGCTGTTCATTTCATCCATCTGTTCATGGAATTTGTGACAATACGGACAGCTGACATCGGTAAAGACATAGATCACATGCTTGGTTTTGCCTTTGGCTGGATAAATCAGCAGGTCTTCCGCTTTAAGGTTTGCAAAGATTTTCTTGTTCACGTCAGATTGCAGGGTTTCACTGACATTGTGCAGCTCTTTATCACCAAGACGAATGACATCGCCCTGAATCAGATATTTACCGTCATTTGTCACATAGACGGGTGCCATACCTTCCAGGCTGACCCAAGACATGTTGGGTACTTCAGTGGTTTTAATACCCGTGATTTTTGCGTTAATGCCGGCTTTTTTGAAATGACCTTCTAGCGTGGAAATCAGGCGTTGCTGTGCATTACGTTCGCTAAGGTTAGAGGCTTCACCCGTTGCCGGTGCACTTGCTGTAAGCGTATCTTGCTTTTTATCTGAATTATTTGAATTGGAACATGCGCTCAGTCCCAGACCGGTAGCAAGCAGACAAGCGATAAAAATTTTGGTGCGGGCAAATGTCATAATAACCCTTTTTTTCTTGGACTAAAAACAGAGCATTAGCATAGCAAAAAAAGATAGAGCTACGTCAAACTTCTCAGTTTATTCTATTCAAATCAGCTCCTAAGCCCGTGGATGATGGGTTGCATGCAGTTGCTGCATTCTAACTTGTGCCACATGGGTATAGATCTGTGTGGTTGATAAATCACTGTGACCTAGCAACATTTGTACTACCCGTAAGTCAGCGCCATGATTAAGTAAATGCGTGGCGAAGGCATGGCGCAAAGTATGTGGAGACAGTTCAGCCTGAATTCCGGCTTGTAGTGCGTAGCGTTTAATGGCATACCAGAAATTCTGCCGGCTCATGATCCCACCATGCTGGGTGAGAAACAGATAATCAGTCGCTGTCTTATAAAGTTGCGGACGTGCTTCCTGTAAATATTTTTCTACCCATTCACAGGCCATCTGTCCCATCGGCACCAGACGTTCTTTATTGCCTTTACCGACAATACGCAAATAGCCCTGTTTTAAATTAATCAGATCCAGACGCAGATTAATCAGTTCCGTCACCCGTAAACCGCACGCATAAAGCACTTCAAACATGGCACGATCACGTAAACCAAGGGCAGTATTAATATCAGGTGCATGAATCAGTGCTTCGACATCAGCTTCAGACAGGTCTTTGGGCAGGGCACGGCCCAGTTTTGGTGTTTTATGGGCAGCGACCGGATTGTCACTCCGCAGTTTTTGTTCCCGCAGGAATTTATAAAAAGAACGTAAGGCGGACAAACATCGTGCAATTGAACGTGGACTTTTTTGCTGTTTGGTCAGTTCAATCAGCACATCGGAAATATCATCATGGTTCCATTCTGGTAAAGGTTTAACCAGACATTCAGCACACTGGATCAGATCAGACAAATAGGCATTTCGGGTATGAGGGCTCACTGTCTGGGCAATCAGATAATCACGAAAACCCTGTAAGTAACTGAAAGCTTCAGGAATCTGAACTGGACTAGGAATGCGAGGTTTGTTATTCAGCATGATGTTTAATGAAGATAATTTTTAAAAGCGAGAAGCCTGATTGCTATTCTCCACTCTAGTTTAATTTTATTGACATGTCGATGTGCTATACAGCCAAGAAGAAATGTAATTAATACTTATTTGTTAATTATTCTCATTTGTTTGTATACTGTACAAAAGTCTTAGGAATTTTCACGGTGCGTTTGTCTGATTTGAAAGCAAAACAAACTGCCATCATTCGAAAAGTTAATCGAACTACTGATGGTAAAGGCGCTTCCCACGATGTTGTGGCCAGTCGCTTGGAAACTTTAGGTTTTGTACCAGGGACTCAGGTACAAGTCATTACCAAAGGTATTTTTGGTGGGGATCCGATTCTTATTCAGGTAGGGTTTACGCGTTTTGCTTTACGAAAATCGGAAGCGGCCAAGATTGAAATTGAACAGGGAGCCGCGGCATGAGTGATACCTTACGTATTGCCCTTGTCGGTAACCCAAACTGCGGTAAAACTTCTTTATTCAACCATTTAACTGGATCCCGTCAAAAAGTCGGCAACTATGCCGGGGTTACGGTTGAACGTAAAGTCGGGAATTTTACGCTTCCTTCAGGCAAACCGGTACGTGTACTGGATCTGCCAGGTACTTATAGTCTGGATGCGACTAGCCCGGACGAAGAAATTACCCGTAATGTGGTTCAGGGTAAAATTGCAGAAGAAGGCCAGCAGGATACTTTCCTGTGCGTTGTAGATGCAACCAACCTAAAACTGCATCTGGGACTGGTACTGGAAATGATTCAGCTGGGTCGTCCAATGCTGGTGGTGCTGAACATGATGGATGAAGCACGCCGTCGTGGCATGCAGATTAATACTCAGAAACTGTCTGAACGCTTGGGTGTGCCGGTGGTTGAAACAGTAGCCGTGCGTACTTCAGGCATTGAAAACCTGAAAAATGCACTGGATAAAAACAAATTTTCTGCCCCGCAAACTGAACTCAGCGGTTTGAGTGGCGATCACCATCATCAGATTGCCAGCATTCTGAAAGATGTGGTGAATTATGCCGATCAGGAAGATAAACGTACTGATTTTCTGGACAAGATATTCCTGCATCCGGTATTGGGCCTGCTTAGCTTAGCCATTATGATGTTTGTGGTGTTTCAGGCGGTCTTTGCTTGGGCTGCGCCATTCATGGATGGGATTGAAACTTTCTTCGGCTGGTTGGGCGAGTACATGGGTGGACTGATCGCTCATCCTTTATTAAACAGCTTGGTGGTTGACGGGATTATTGCCGGCGCGGGTGGGGTAGTGGTCTTTCTGCCGCAGATTCTGATTCTGTTCTTCTTTATTCTGGTACTAGAAGAGTCCGGCTATTTACCACGTGCCGCCTTCCTGCTGGATAAATTGATGTTTAAGGCAGGTCTTTCGGGCCGAGCCTTTATTCCATTATTGTCCAGCTTTGCCTGTGCCGTACCGGGAATTATGGCTTCAAGAACGATTAGTGACCCACGTGATCGTCTGACCACGATATTTGTGGCACCACTGATGACCTGTTCGGCACGTCTGCCAGTATATGCCTTGTTGATTGCAGCCTTCATTCCTGAGCAAACCGTGTGGGGCTTCATGAACCTACAAGGTCTGGTGTTATTTGGTCTGTATATGGCCGGTATCCTGAGTGCTTTGATTGTTTCCTTTATTCTGAAATTTTTCCATAAGGACAAGTCTCAGCACATGCTGTTGATGGAGCTCCCAAGTTACCGTTTCCCGGATGTGAAAAACGTCTGGATTGGCCTATTGGATCGCGGCAAAATTTTCTTGAAGCGTGTCGGCGGCATCATCTTTGCATTATCTATTCTGCTATGGTTCCTGTGTACGTTCCCGCAGCCACCAGAAGGTGCAACTTTACCGGATATCGATTATTCCTTTGCCGGGATGCTGGGCCATGTAATGCAACCTATTTTTGCCCCATTGGGCTTTAACTGGCAGATCTGTATTGCACTGATTCCGGCGATGGCAGCGCGTGAAGTCGTTGTGGCAGCATTGGGTACGGTTTATGCCTTGTCTGCAGTTGATGAAGATGCCATGTCTGAGGGTCTGGCGGCACTGATTAGTGGCGGCGGTGATTTGGGCTGGTCGATCGCGACCGGCTTGTCTCTACTGGTCTGGTTTATTTATGCACCACATTGTCTGGCGACCTTAGCCACTGTGAAGCGTGAAACCGGTTCATGGAAAACGGTCAGCTTTATGACCTTCTACCTGTTTGGTTTGGCATATTTCATGTCATTCCTGACTTATCAAATTGCATCACATTATTTGGGTTAAACTGGCTGAAGGGAAACCTCGGCTCGATCTGACTGATCATGTGAATGGGAGATTGAGATGATTGAAATTCTGATTGTAGCGGTACTGGTTGTCTGGAGTGCGCTCGTGGTATTTAAAAAGGTATTTCCGAATACCTCACGCTCAGTCTTCCAGAAGCTGTCTGATACCTGTGCAGCCAAAGGCTGGCATACGCTGGCGAAATGGTTAAAACCGGCTATGGCCAGTGGTTGTGGTGGTAACTGTGCCTGTCCGGCATCGGAACAAAGCTCAAGTACAAAACCTAAAGCTCAGGCAGTGAAATGGAAGTAAACTTTCATTCTGTTTAAGAATAAAAACTGAGCATGCAAATGAGTAGGGAGCTTAGAAATAAGCTCCCTAATTTTTTATTTTTTAAAAACTTATTAATTTATCTAGGTGAAAAGAATCCACTATTTTTCTATATTATGAATGGAAGCGTTATCTGATTTTCCTTTCAAGTTATAGCTAGCATAGTCTTAACTTTTATTCCCATGATGGCTCCAATAAAAATTTATTAATTATTAAACCGATTAAAGATGAAGATTTAACGGTATTTTTTTACGCCCTGACACAAAAAATGCCAGAGAAAGTCAAAACAGAAAAAGCATTCAAAACAGCAAAGTGCTACCATTTCGTCAGTTTTAAAATAGACCAGAAAATGGGGCGAAAATGTTAATACAACGTGGTGGATTAAAAGTCGTTGCAGGACTCGGGATTTCAGGTGTTGCAGCGGTCAACTTCTTACATGACCAGGGCTACCGCGTTGCAGTAACGGACTCAAGAGCTACCCCACCAGGACATGACCAGATTCCTGCGGAAGTACAGACTAGTTTTGGCAAGTTTGACCAGAATCTGTTGCTCTCTGCCGAAGAAATTATCATCAGCCCGGGACTCGATCCAAAACTGCCTGAAATCCAGGCAGTACTAGATCAAGGTATTCCTGTGGTAAGTGAAATCCAGATTTTACGTCGTGCGACTGATAAGCCGATTGTGGCGATTACCGGTTCCAATGCCAAAAGTACCGTAACTACTTTAATCGGTCTGATGGCAGCGAATGCGGGTAAAAAAGTGGCGGTTGGGGGGAATCTTGGTCGTCCAGCACTGGATCTGACCAAAGATGATCCTGAACTGTATATTTTGGAGTTGTCGAGCTTCCAGTTAGAAACCACATCAAACTTGCAGGCTGAAGTGGCTGTTGTTCTGAATATGAGTGAAGACCATCTGGATCGTCATGGCGACATGATGGGTTATCACACCGCCAAACACCGTATTTTCCAAGGCGTGAAAAAAGTGGTGTTTAACCGTGATGATTCACTGACCCGTCCACTGGTTCCAGATGCAACACCGATGCAGAGCTTTGGTTTGAATGCACCGGACATCAACCAGTACGGTATTCTCAAAGATACGGATGGCACAATCTGGCTGGCACGTGGTCGTGAACGTCTGCTCAAAAGTTCCGGCATGTACATTCAAGGTACCCATAATGTGGCGAATGCCTTGGCTTGCTTAGCTTTAGGTGAAGCAATTGGCCTGCCAATGGACGTTATGCTGGATACGTTAAAAACCTTCAAAGGTTTGGAACATCGCTGCGAATTTGTTAAAGAAGTCAATGGGGTACGTTATTATAATGACTCCAAAGGAACCAATATTGGTGCAACACTGGCAGCACTTGATGGCTTGGGCATGGCAATCGAAGCTCAAGGTGGTAAAGTTGCCATTATTCTTGGCGGTCAGGGTAAAGGTCAGGATTTTACTGCCTTACGTGACTCATTATCTAAGTATGCAAAAGTAGCCGTATTGATTGGTGTGGACCACCCAATTATTGAAGAAGCGATTGCTGGTACGACTGAATTGATTCATGCGGAAAGCCTGCAGGAAGCAGTAGAAATTTGTCAGAAGCGCACTCAGGCACATGATGTCGTGTTATTGTCTCCTGCATGTGCAAGTTTTGACATGTTCTCCGGTTATCCGGAACGTGGTCGCAAGTTTGTGGCCTATGTGAATGAACTCAATTAAGAATAACAAGGATTCGTGATATGGCTGAGTTTGCTCAGACTGCGATCAATAAAATTAATCAATTTTATCAGCAGTGGGTACCTAAGCTGCCTGCTGAAGTTAATCCACGTAATGTGCTGATTTTTTGTGTACTGGCTTTGCTGTGCATCGGTTCGATCATGGTGGCCTCGGCATCGATGCCTTATGCGGAACGGATGCATGAAAATGCTTTCCACTATGTAACCCGGCATGCAATCTCGATTCTGGTTGCGGCAGGTGCAGCCTTTTTAGCCTATAAAGTTCCATTAAAAGTCTGGTTCAATAACACCTTCTTTTTATGGATTATTACCATTGTTTTGCTGGTCGCTGTACTCTTTGTCGGGACTGAGGTAAACGGTTCCAAGCGCTGGATCCGCGTAGCCGGTTTTACCTTACAGGCTTCTGAAGTCGCCAAGGTCATGATGGCGATTTTTACCGCTGACTATGTCGTGCGTCGTGCTGAAGAAGTCCGGAATAATATCAAGGGCTTGGTGCGATTAAGTGCCATTATGGGTGCAACCGTTGGCCTGATTATTCTTGAACCTGACTTAGGGGCAACAGTGGTAATTACCTTGACCATGCTCGGTGTATTCTTCCTGGCTGGTGCTCCCTGGATTCAGTTCGGTGTCGCTTTTATTACTTTATTGGGTGCGTTTGCTGCTGCGATTGCTCTGGAACCTTATCGTTTACAACGTCTACTGTCATTCTCGAATCCTTGGGAAGATCCGCTTGGTACCGGTTATCAGCTTTCCAATGCCTTGATGGCCTTTGGTCGTGGCGAATGGACGGGAGTAGGGCTAGGCCACAGTATCCAGAAAATGTCATATTTACCTGAAGCGCATACTGACTTTATGTTGGCGATCTTAGGGGAGGAATTTGGTTTCTTGGGTATTTCTACCATTCTGATTCTGTCTTTTACTGTGATGGTCTGCTGTATCCGGATTGGGCATCGTGCCTTGCAGCATCAGTACTTGCGTGCAGGTTATCTGGCTTATGGGATTAGTATCATTTTCCTGTTACAGATTCTGGTAAACGCTGGTATGAATATGGGCCTATTGCCAACCAAAGGTTTGACCCTGCCATTTATTAGTTATGGTGGTTCATCACTAATTGTCTGTGCGGTGATGATCAGTTTGATTCTGAAAATTGACTCGACGACTCAACAAGTTAATCCAAGTCGGGAAGAATCAAGCTTCTAGATTAGACGAGTGCTGTGGATCAGGCTGAGCATGGTCAAGTACTGTGCTCGGCATGACAGTTCCACAATTCAGGCAACGCACAAAAGCACTTTTTGCCTTAGAAAGTGGAATCAGCGGAATAAAAAATAAAGAAAAATAATTACGTTGCTGTTTTAGTTCATATCCAGAACGGGTTCGGCAGACTGGACAAAGAAACTGACTTTTCTCAATGACCTTGGTTTTCGGTCCTACACCAAAAATAAAAAACATTTTTATGGTTCTCACTCGCCTTTGTTATTGCTTTTAGCTTAAGTGAAAACCTGTTTTTATAAATAGTGACCTTGTAGCTCAGTTGTATGCGGAATACGGGAAATATTCCATTGTGCGACGGCTTGTTCGAGCATACGAGCAGGGCGATCCAGTTCTACGGGCGCCTGACAGAGGGCTTGAAGTGCTTGTTGCAAGAGCTGGGGAGCTTGATCAAGATCCAGTGCCTGGGCCAGATTTTGCTTGGACAGTTTCTGGCCCTGATCATTCATTGCCAGTGGTAAATGCATATAGCTTAAACGCGGATAACCCAGTAATTGACCTAGGTAAATCTGACGTTCCGTGTTGTCCAAAAGGTCTGCGCCACGGACTACATGGGTCATGCCTTGCAGATAGTCATCGACTACGACTGCCAGCTGATAATTTATGATGCCATCACGACGTTTTAAGACAAAATCGCCCAAGTCTTTTTTCAGCTGTGAGCAGTGTCGGCTTTGTAGACGGTCTTCAAAACAGATTTCAACATCTTCGACTTTGACCCGAATCGCCTGATGTTCAAAAGTCAGACCTAAGTCACGACAGGTGTCCTGATAAATATGATTGGAACCCAGCATTTTGCGGGTACATTGACAGGCATAGACCAGACCCTGCTGACGCAATTGCTGGATCACATTTTCGTAAATATCCAGACGATCTTTCTGATAAATGATTTCACCATCGGGCTCGAATTCAAAAGCATCCATGGCACGTAGAATATGTTCTTCGCTACTGGGATAAATTCGGGGGATGTCGGTATCTTCAATACGGACTAGCCAGCGCCCCTGATGGGCTTTGGCATCACAGTAGCTGGCGACTGTGGTAATGAGTGAACCAAAATGCAAAGGGCCGGTTGGCGATGGCGCGAACCGGCCCACGTAATTCTCTTCAGCTTTCCCTCCCTTTGATAAAGGGAGGGTCAGGGAGGGATTACTTAAAGACATACTTAACCGTTATTTTGCTTCTCTTTGATCTCTGCCAAAGTCTTGCAGTCGATACATAACGTTGCAGTTGGACGTGCTTCCAGACGGCGCAGACCAATCTCGATACCACAAGTTTCACAGAAACCGTAGTCATCATTTTTAATTGATTCGATAGATTGCTCGATTTTGCGGATCAGTTTACGTTCACGGTCACGAGTACGAAGTTCGATGGCAAATTCTTCTTCCTGAGTCGCACGGTCGTTTACATCAGGGAGTGCAGTGTTTTCGTCTTGCATCGTATTTAAAGTACGATCAACTTCTGACATCAGTTCAGCTTTCCATGCCATCAAAATTTGGCGGAAGTGTTCAAGCTGCCCTTCAGACATGTATTCTTCATTTTTTTTAGGTTGATAAGGTTCAATACCAAATAAGCTAGCAGTAGAACCACCCTCAGTCGTTTTCGGCTTAGATTTGCGCACACGTTTTGTAGGTTTTTCCTCTACAACATCAGTTTGTTCGTCTAAGACTTGATTTTGGTTGTCATTCGCCATTTAGGGCATTCCTCATCATATGCGTATGTAATACGCAAAAAATATGGTGATATGCAATTTTTATCCACCCTGTAGAAAGATTATCCTCCTACGGGGGTCGTCATCATATAGACTTTTTATGCTTTTTGATAGTCTTTGATGTCTGGATTATAGATATCACATTTCCTTTGGTTGCAATAAAGTAATTCAAAAAAAATAAAATGCAAAGTTAATAACCTGAAATTTCGGTATTAATATTTTGCTGGCTTAAGGCCACACGTTCGATATGTGTATCGAACTCCCCATTTTGTTTCAAATGTAATACACGATAGCCCGGGGCCGCCTGGTCTAGCGCGAATTCATCACTCTTGGGTTTGAACTGTACGCTGGTCGATGGTGTCGATAAAAACTGGATACCGTGCCATTCATTGCAGGAATCCTGATGCACATGACCAAACAGAACCAGCTTCACATTCTGGTGCCGGGCCAGTACATCTTTCAGATCTTCAGCATTCTTCAGTCGGTGCTGGTCAATCCAGTGCGACTTCATCGCAAAAGGATGATGATGGCAAGCCACAACCACATGCTGATTTCGGTATTCAAGCAATAATTGGTCCAGCTGTTGCAGTTGAGCCTGTTCTACCCAACCATCTATCCGATCCTGGACTGCACTATTCAGTAAAATCAGGGTCCAGCTGCCAAAATGAATCGCATGAGCCTGGTCTCGATCCTGATAAAAAGGGAAGATCTTAATGTCATCATGATTGCCCGGAATCTGATAATAGGGTATCTGGCAAGACTGAACATACTTTAAATAACGTGTATAGGTTTCTGCGACCGGCACCTGTGCCAGATCACCGGTATGTACTAAGGCATCCATTTCTGGAAAATTGTGCTGAATATGCTGCATGACTTCATGGAAGCTCTGCTCAGGATTCATATTCGCGAATTCCAGATTGGGCTGATCCATCAAGTGGGTATCAGAAATCTGGATAATGGTCCATTCTTGTGGCGATGCAGGATTGAATTGTTCCGATGTCATGTCTGCCCCCTTAAACCTGACGGGACAGCTTGTTGATGCTGTTGTAGCCATTGTAGCGCCATAATCACAGGCGCATTTCTGAGGCGACCATTACTCAGCAGGGTCGGAATATCGGCATAATCCAGAATGTGCAGCTGGATATTTTCCCCTTCATCCGGCATGCCAAAAACACCGCCTTCTTCAGGCAGTTCAGTCTGGGCGACATAAAGATGAAACAGTTCCGAGCAGGCACCGGCAGACGGATAGAAGCTGAAAAGATGCTGCAAGGAATCAACAGTGCAGCCTGATTCTTCGAAAGCTTCGCGGCGAATACAGGTCTCAGGCGTTTCATCGCCATCCAGTACACCGGCAATGACTTCTAGTTGCCATGGCGTATCCTGATCATCCAGCCCGCCAATACGGAACTGTTCAATCAAGCCGAATTTTTGCTGCTGATCATTATACAGTAGTACCCCAGCGGCTTCAGGACGATGGATGAGCTCACGCTGCAATGCAGGTGTATAAGATTCCTGATGGAAGACACGGTGACGTAACGTGACTTTTTCCACCTGAATAAATCCCCGATATAAAAACTCACGAGCCTCTATCCTAAAATCTTTTTTATTATAAGAGGCTTGTTTAATAATATTCATAACTCAGAAAAGGATGAAATAACTTATTTTTTTCATCCTATCTGAGATTTTTATGAAAACAACTGTTTTTTTTACAGTTTTACACCTTGTGGTACAATTTTTGACCAGAGTTGTGGAAATTGTCTTTCATCTGGTTGAGGCCGGCTTCAATCTCTGCCTGCGTTACAGCCGGGGTCTCATCAGCAGATAACTGGCTGGCATAATCCCGCACATTTTGCGTGATTTTCATTGAACAGAACTTCGGTCCGCACATCGAGCAGAAGTGAGCCGATTTATGCGCCGCTTTTGGCATGGTTTCATCATGCATGCTGCGTGCTGTGTCCGGATCCAGGCTCAGGTTAAACTGGTCTTCCCAGCGGAACTCAAAACGGGCTTTAGACAGGGCATTGTCACGGGCTTGAGCCCCTGGATGGCCTTTGGCCAAGTCGGCAGCATGTGCGGCAATCTTATAGGTAATGATGCCGTCTTTCACATCTTTCTTGTTCGGCAAGCCTAAATGTTCTTTCGGTGTCACGTAGCAAAGCATCGCAGTACCGTACCAGCCAATCATCGCGGCACCAATCGCCGAAGTAATGTGGTCATAACCCGGTGCGATATCTGTGGTTAATGGCCCAAGTGTATAAAAAGGGGCTTCTTTACAGACTTCCAGCTGCAGATCCATATTTTCCTTGATCATATGCATCGGTACATGCCCCGGACCTTCGATCATCACCTGAACATCATGTTCCCAGGCACGATGCGTTAGTTCACCCAAAGTGCGCAGTTCAGCAAATTGTGCTTCGTCATTGGCATCCTGAATACAGCCCGGACGTAAGCCATCCCCAAGACTGAAAGACACATCATATGCTTTCATAATTTCGCAGATTTCATCGAAATGGGTATAGAGGAAGTTTTCCTGATGATGCGCCAGACACCACTGGGCCATGATCGAACCACCACGTGACACAATACCAGTCAGACGATTCGCGGTCAGCGGTACATAACGCAATAACACACCGGCATGAATCGTGAAGTAATCCACGCCCTGTTCAGCCTGTTCAATCAAGGTATCTTTAAAGATTTCCCAGGTCAGGTCTTCAGCTACACCGTTAACTTTTTCTAGTGCCTGATAAATTGGTACGGTACCAATTGGCACTGGTGAGTTGCGAATAATCCATTCACGGGTTTCATGGATGTTTTGACCAGTCGACAGATCCATAATAGTGTCGGCACCCCAGCGGGTCGCCCAGGTCATTTTGGAGACTTCTTCTTCAATACTTGAACCTAGTGCGGAGTTCCCGATATTAGCATTGATTTTCACCAGGAAATTACGTCCGATAATCATCGGTTCCAGTTCAGGGTGATTGATATTGGCAGGAATAATGGCACGGCCTGCAGCGACTTCCTGACGGACAAATTCAGGCGTAATTTCCTGTAAATTTTTGGCACCAAAATTCTGTCCCGGATGCTGGCGCATATCGGTACCTTCCAGCTGACGCAAGTTTTCCCGAATCGCGATATATTCCATTTCCGGCGTAATAATGCCCTGTTTGGCATAGTGCATCTGGGTCACATTCTGGCCAAGTTTAGCCCGGCGTGGTTTCTGGATATGGGCAAAGCGGATATTGGCAGTACGGATATCGCGCAGACGTTGGCGACCAAACTCAGAACTTAAATCATCTAGCATTTCTGTGTCATTACGCTGTTCAATCCAGCCTTCACGCAGATTTGGCAGGCCTTTATTCAGATCAATTTCAACGTTTGGATCGGTATAAACCCCTGAAGTGTCATAGACCATCAACGGTGCATTATATTCACCGCCCAGACCAGTCGGGGTTTCGCTAAGAGAAATTTCCCGCATCGGCACCTGAATATCAGGACGTGAGCCTTGTAGATAGACTTTACGGGAAGCAGGCAGAATGCGGGTCAGATCACGCGCTTCCTGTTCGTGTGGAGTAAGGGGTGTTTCAGAAGAAAGATTCGTTAACTGGCTCATTGCAATGATCCTTATGAATGACATCAACGAATCAAGCACGACCAAAAACGTGGACAGAATTATCTGGGAGTAGATAAAACAAGGGTAGTCGTTTTTAGATGGCTTGATTCCTACGCAGGTATTAACCTGATCAGGTTCAACGGTACTCACTATCAAATGGCCGATAAGGCTGATTTAAGTGATCTCAGCGAGTTATTACTCGCGCTCCGTCAAGCGAGGCTAAATCTTAGCTTAGTTGGTATTTAAAAAATAGCTTTAAATTGGAAGGGGATGCTGATTTTTGGCTATCTCATAGATTTTTAAGAAAAGATTGTTTTAAAGACAGATGGCATCCTTAAAGCAGTCTTTACCGTAGTTCTGTGAGGGCGGGGTAACTTGGGCATAGAATAAAATCTGTTCAGTGCTGGAACGGTTACGATAATCCGCAGCTAAGGCACGCTGACGCTGTTCAGGATTCATATCCAGAAACTCTAAAAATAATTGTGCCTGTGTCGATAACTTGGATTTCTGACCACGCGCCAGACCGATAATAGTTTCCAGATGGCTGGTTTCTACGGAATAACGGTCACGATAATCCTCAGAGATTGGCGATTGCTCGCTGCCTCTAAACAGGAAATAAGTATATTGTTTCAGCAGATATTCGGCATCGCGCTGATAGCTACTTTTCGGATAGGTTTGCAGATAATCTTCCCAGAACAGAGCGCGAGCGGCAATATCGGCGGCTTCAAGCTGCAAGCGTTTTTCGACCAAAACCGGTTCCATATTCTGCTCAGCCAGATTCTCAATAAATACCTTTTCGGCAGCCGGTAAATACGGTGCAAAGATACGCGCCAAGTATTCCGGGCTACGACGATATTGCAGCGTGCCATTGCCCTGATCCAGCAGTTCTACATAGGCTTGACCTTTATGCTTCAATAAATACTGGTCGCGTGTGGTCAACTGTTCAAAGTGGCTTTGCTGAATAGTAGGATGCTGAGCCATATCTAAAGCATACTGTTCGAAAGCACGTTGCTGGAATTCGGTACGTTCCACATGCAGAAAGCGTTGATACATTTCGGTGGAACGCTGCATCAGGTGTTTCTGCTCGGCCAGTTCCATGAGTGGCAGACACACTTTAAGATCCTGATTAATCTGTTCCAGTGCAAAAGTGGTGCGCTGTTCATCAATCTGGGACATGTTTTTTTCAATATTTTCACACATGAGGGTGAAATCGTTCGCGGGAGATTGAACGGTTTTAACCTCGGCCTGTTCCATTTCAACCTGCGGTTCTGAGGATTGCTGGCATCCGCCTACGAACAGCAAACTGCTGAAAACAAAACAAACTTTGAATATCGAATGAATTCGCGTTAACACTATGCTTCAGGACTCTATATAGATGAAATCAGAAATAACTGCCTTACCGGGAGCTATATTGTATAGATCTAATTCAAGTTCTATGTGTAGTATTGTGAATGGCTTTGTTAAGCTAGGATGCGGGATGGGGAAAGTAGGAGGAATATTGAATAAAATCGTGGATCTATAAGAGAAAAGTAATAAAAGTCATACGTAAAAAATCAAAAGAAATCTTTAGTATTGCTGGGTTTAAAGCGCCTTAATGTGATGATTTAAATGGCTGTAGGGGTGAAAACTATAAAATGAAATTAAAACTCATTGTCAGTGTCTGTTTATTGGGTGTCAGTCCGACACTGTTTGCGCTGGATCTGCTTGAAGCTTATCAGCGTGCCCAGCAAAATGATCCGAACTGGCAGGCGAATCTGTTGCAATACCAGTCGGACCAGCTCAATCTGGGCATTGCCAGCGGAAATTTATTGCCGACTGTGACTTTATCTGGAAATGTGACCCGTAAAAACCAGTCTGCTGATAATTCATCGATAGAAGGTTTGCCTGCCGAATTTGGGGAACTACAAGGTTCGAGTACGACCACACGGCAGATTGCAGTCACTGCACGTCAGCCACTGTTTCGTTGGGATGCCTGGCAGGGTTATAAGCAGGTCAAAACCTCGGTAGAACTCAGCGAAGTTAATCTGCGTCTGCAAAAGCAGCAGCATATTTTACAAGTGGCAGAAGCCTATTTTAATGTTTTACGTCAGCAGTCTTTAACCACAGCTTATTTACAGGAAGAGCAGGCTTTATCAGAACAGTTAAGGATGATGAATGCCAAACTTCGAGAAGGGCTCGTGGCGAGAAGTGATGTCAGTGAAGCCAATGCCCAATACCAAAGTGCACAAGCTAACCGGATTTCTACACAGGTACAACTGGTGCTGGCACAGGAACAATTGGCTCAGTTGATTGGACCCTATCAGGAAAATCTGGCGGTTCTGCGTGAGGATTTCCAGTTTCAGAAACCTGTTCCGAGTAATATCGGTTCCTGGACCGAACTGGCACAAAACCAGAATTTGGAAATTCTACAGGCCCGTTTGCAGAAACGCTATTCGGAAGATGCCAAGCGGGTAGAGCAGGCGGCTCTCTATCCTCAGGTTGAAGCCGTCGGAACCTATGGCTATTTAAAGCAGACTCCTGAAACAGTGTTATCAACCAATGGTGATTTTGACCAGATTGGCGTCGAGGTCAACTGGAATCTGTTTACCGGGGGCCGAACCCAAAAAAGTATTCGTCAGGCCGGCGTAAATGTGCAGCGAAGTGAAGCCCAACTGGATGCCGCAATCCGCAAAGCCAACACCGATGTCAAACAGTCTTATCTGCAGGTAGAAACGGATGAGGCCAAACTCAATGCACGTAAAGCAGCGATGCAATCTTCAGATATTGTGTCTCAAGCTTCCAGAGCTCAATATCAGGAAGGTTTAAAAACCATGGTGGATGTATTGCTGGCGCAGCGTAATGCCTTCTCTGCTAAGACTGACTATCTGAATGCTAAATATGATTATTTGCTGCATGTACTGCAATTACAGGCTTCAGTAGGACAATTGACAGAAAAGGAACTGGCAGAGATGAATGCCTGGCTCATTGAATATGACCGTTCTTAAAGACGACTAATGAGTTGTCATCAAACTTTCATGATGGTCATGCTTTAATGACATTTCATGATGTGTTCTTGCCTTTTCCTGTTCTGGAGTAGATTTCCTTGAGTCCCAATAATCCTGTGCTCAGTCATCATATTTCTTCGCAATTCAATGAAGAATTGCAGGATGTAAATACCAAGTTCATGACCATGGGTGGCATGGTAGAACAGCAGGTAGCCAATGCCATTCATGCGCTGCTGGATACAGATGCTGCCATGGCGGTCGATGTGCAGTTTCAGGACAATATTGTGAACCGCCTGGAAGGTGAAATTGATGAGGCACTCACCCTGATTTTGGCTCGCCGTCATCCTGCTGCTATTGATCTGCGCATGGTGCTTGCCATGTCCAAGGCCAATACCGATCTGGAACGGATTGGAGATGAAGCATCGAAAATTGCCCGTATTGCCCAGACTTTGTGTGAAGAGGGTGGTTCACCACGCGGTTATATGGAAACCCGACATATTGGTAACCAAGTTCGAGTGATGATTCATGATGCATTGGATGCCTTTGCTCGTCTGGATGTAGACCAAGCGCTGCGCGTGATGCAGGCCGATGCCGACATTGACCGGGAATATCAGTCCGCTACCCGTACTTTAATGACCTATATGATTGAAGATCCACGGCATATTAGTCGGGTGATTAATGTACTTTGGGTACTACGTTCGCTGGAACGCATTGGAGATCATGCACGTAATATTTCGGAACAGGTCATTTATATGGTCAAGGGCCTGGATGTACGGCATAGCAGTGTCGAAGAAATTGAGCAAAAATTTCAACGTTAATTAAAACTAAATAATAGTAAAAAGCCTGCATTATGTAGGTTTTTTTATTTCAAAAATATGTTCTTGATATTGTGAAAGCTAGATAGGATAGGTGTTCCCTAATATTGCTATGAGAAAAATCACATAAATAACAATTACTAATAAGCTTTATAAATTTAATTAAAAGAAATGTGAACTATTTATCAAAACATACAAAAGTTGTATGTAATTTAGCAAAATGCGGGTTGATTTATGAAAATGGAATTATTTTCAGAAAGTGAAAAGATTTTTTCATGTGCTCATCAAACCTATAGATAAGAAAGAAAAACGAAGCTCTTTTGTTATCAGTCACATACTTCTGGTCTAAACCTAACCCTGCATTAATTTACTCAGTGAAATTATATATTTAAGAGAAAATTCATGATCATTGATGAAAGTCAAAGAGAAGCTTCCCGAATTTACTTTTCTGTGCAGTTAAAGTTTGTGATCGCGTTAATGGGTGCGTGTTTCTGGACCGTATTTTCCATCTGGATTGCCCAGGACTAGATGCATGATTTGAGCAGCTATATCGGTTATTTTTGGGCTATTTTCCTGATCTATGGTATTGCCATTATTCCAGGATTTATGAACTCATTTGCGGCATTAAGCCTGATGATGGACAGACGCCCTAAACGCCAGCCATTAGCAGTTTATCCAGGAATTACCATGTTGGTGGCTGCTTACAATGAAGCCGCGTCAATTGAAGACACTTTGGTCAGTATTAACCAGCAAAAATATCCGGGAAAATTACAGGTTATTGTGATTAATGATGGTTCTCAGGAGGAAACCGCAGAGATTGTCCGCAAAGCAGAATCAAGATTTCCCTGGCTGACTTTACTAGATTTAAAGCAAAATGCAGGGAAGGCGCATGCCTTAAATGAAGGCCTGAAACTTGCCGAACATGATCTGGTGATTACCGTTGATGCGGATTCTTATCTCCATCGTATTGCTCTGATTAATATTGTTGAGCGCTATGTGGCAGATCCTCCAAATACACGTGCGGTTGCAGGTAAAATTCTGGTACGTAATTCGCGTACCAATCTGCTGACCAAAACTCAGGAATGGGATTATTTTCTGGGTATCTCGGCAACCAAACGCCTGCAATCTCTTTATCAGGGAACTCTGGTAGCGCAAGGTGCTTTCTCTATTTATGACCGTAATGCCCTGATTGAAGTCGGCGGCTGGCCTGAATGTGTAGGTGAAGATATTGTGCTGACCTGGGCCTTGTTAAATGCAGGTTATCGGATTGGCCATTGTGAGGATGCCTGCCTGTTTACCAATGCACCGACGACGCTTAAAGTGTTTGTTAAACAGCGTCAGCGTTGGGCTCGTGGCATGATTGAAGCATTTATTAAGCATCCCAGTATTTTAATCAAGCCAAGACTCTATACATTTTTTATTTACTGGAACCTGTTTTTCCCGTGGCTGGATATTGCCTTTACCTTTGGCTTTATTCCGGGAATCATTCTGGCATGTTTTGGACATTACTGGATTGTCGGAATCATGACTTTGGTGCTACTACCAATGGCATTCCTGTTGGGTTTCTTAAATTATTCGATTGAACGCAGAATGTTTAATGACCTGGAGCTTAAGGTCCGCAAAAACTTCAGTGGCTTTTTATTGTATGTATTGGCCTATAGTTTCCTGCTTCAACCTGCCAGTATTTTAGGCTATATGGATGAAGTGTTGAGAACACGAAAAACCTGGGGAACAAAATGAATACTATGAAAATCGGATATGTATGTGTTCCTCTGCTCATGAGTTTGAGTACTGCCAGCCTGGCCAATGGATTAGATGAAAATCAGACATCAAGTGAAAGAGCGGCTGGAACAGAATTCTTTTTGAGTGACGATAGCGAAGGCTTCCAGACTCGTAAATTATCAGCGGAATTCTTGCCTCAATATGAAGATGCCGATCATTATCTGGGTATACGTGGTAGTGCCTATCAATATAGGGCAGATGACTGGAAACGAGATGGTCAGAAGATCTCATTTATTGGGCGAGACATCGAATCTGCTACAGCTAATGGCTGGACCTTAGAAGCAGGGTTGTTTGAGCAAGGTGATCATACTTTATTGACCTTTGATGGTAGTTACCGTACCGCACTTGCAGAAAAGACAGCAGTAGAACTTTTTGCCAATCGTGACTGGGTTGAAACCCAGCCTGCACTTGATGCTGGAACAAACTTTACTTTTGTCGGTGCGGCACTGGATCAGGGTTTAGGTGAACAGGTCACTCTCGTGGGTTTAGCGGGAACACAGTTTTTCTCGGATGATAACCGCCGTGATCATGGCCGTCTTAGACTGATTTATCAGCCTTCGCTGGATCTGGGTCTAACACTTCAAGCTCGTTATCGTATGTATCGCAGCAGTGAAGAAGATGTGGGTAGAGAGTACTTCAACCCAGAAGATTATCAAGAATCGATGCTCGCTCTTGGTTGGCGTCAGCGCTTCGCTGGCTGGTCTGCAGGCTTAACGGCAGGCTTTGGCCGAGAAAAAATCAATCAGGATCCGAGTCAGTCTACCCGATTATTCGAACTTAACTTACAAAGTCCTGTTCGTGGCTCGCAATTTCTGCGGATGAATGCCGGCTATAACCGCAGTGCTTCGTTCTATGGCCCGAATTACGATTATCGTTATATCAAAGGTGAATGGATTATGCGTTTTTAATACTGGACGATAAATCTTGATTTTAAGCGGTCTTTAAAGACCGCTTTTCTTTTTTAGAGATAGTTGAATGAAGAGCTAACTATGCGTTTCTTCCTCTGCATCATCTTCAAAAGTCTTGGCAATTTTTTCAATATTCAAGCTCTTTGCCATCGCATCAAAAATTTCCTTATACACGCCGTCTTAATGATAAAGCGCCTCATGTTCACCGTGTTCGGCAATACAACCTTCTTTCATCACATAGGTATAGTCTGCATCAATAATTTGAGACAGGCTATGTGAAATAATAATCACGGTACGGCCTTGCTTGATTTGATCTAGACTCTGTTTAATCTGTTCGGTCGCAATGGCATCTAGACTTGCCGTTGGTTCATCCAGAAAAATAATTGGCGGGTTTTTAAGGAACATCCGTGCAATGGCAATCCGCTGTTGCTGACCGCCGGACAGTTGCAGGGCATCGGAATCATAGCCATCCGGTAGCTGTAAAATCTGTTCATGAATTGAGGCTTTTTGAGCAGCAGCAATCACTTCATCCATGCTGGCATTGGTTTTGCCATAACGGATATTGTCAAAAATTGTGCCCTGGAAAATATGGTTTTTCTGTAGCACCAATCCGATATGATCACGCAGATATTGAGTGTCATAATCTTTCAAATCAATCCCATCCAGTTTGATCTGGCCTTCCTGTGGTTCATAAAATTTATCCAGTAGACTGATCAAGGTTGATTTTCCCGCTCCCGATAATCCCACCAGTGCAGTAATGGTATTGGGACGGATTTCCATATTGATATCCTTTAAGGCATGATGCCCATTCGGATAATAAAAATTCACGCCACTTAGCTCAAATCGGCCTTGGACAGGTGGTTTTTGCTGTCCGCTTTGCTCAATTTCAGCATCTGCTTCCAGAATATAGTCAAATCATTATAAAACCAATACAATGGTGCAATGAGTTATTCAGAACATTTTAGACGTAAAATTTTAGCTAAACTTGAGGAAGGTTATTCTATTCGAGCGGTAGCTGCACAATTTGAAATTAATAAAAATACCATTGTTGAATGGAAGAAACGTATAGAGATTAAAAAAACTCGTGTACGTAAACCTTCTAAAATTAACGATGATGCTTTACGTGAAGATGTTGGAAAGTATCCTGATGCTTATCAATATGAACGTGCTGCACGTTTTAATTGTGGTGTTTCATCTATTGGTGCTGCATTAAAGCGCTTAAATATTACAGTTAAAAAAAGACGTTAAGCCATCCTAAAGCAGATACAAAGCTTAGGGATAAATTTATTCAGCAAGTGAATGAATTAGAAACAAACCACCCGATTATTTATGTGGATGAAAGTGGTTTTAAGTCACATGATTACAGACCTCATGGCTACTCACGAAAAGGAGTACCCTGTCTAGGGCAATATAATTGGCAATTAAAGAATCAGACCAATGCCATTGGAGCAATCCATGAGGGTAAGTTATTTTCAGTCGGTTTATTTGACTGCAAAATCAATTCAGATGTTTTTCATTTTTGGATAGAGCAATTCCTCATACCAGCATTACCAGAAAATAGTGTAGTGGTTATGGATAATGCAGCATTTCATAAAAGAGCAGATATTCAGGAGTTATTGGAACAACAAGGGCATAAAATCCTTTGGCTTCCTGCATACAGCCCTGATTTAAATCCTATAGAACAGATGTGGGCATGGGTTAAACGTAAGCGTAAAGAATGGTTGATCGACTCAGTCGATGAGTTATTTCAAGTTTTTTTCGAATCCTGTATGAATAATAAAGTAGTTTGACTATATTAAAGAAGCTTTCTGAATAAATCATGGCATCATTCACTTCATCATAAATCCGGTGCAGCGAGCGAATCGGGGCAGAGACGTTATTAAAGAGCAGCACATGGTACATGATCATGCCGATACTCATCTGTCCATCCAGTACAAAATAGGAAGTCAGGATGATAATCAGGACTATGCCGATCTGTTCAATAAAGGTTTTTAGCCCATCAAATAGGAAGCTGGTCTGCCGGGTTTTCATCTGGTTATCGGTCAGCTCACGCTGCAAGCTCAGCTGCTTGTCTGATTCAATTGATTCCCGGTTAAAGGATTTGATGACTGTAATTGAATTGATGATACTGAGAATCCCTTGGCTCTTTTTTTCCCGGCCATCTCTTAGACTACGGCGCCATCCACCAAGTTTTTGTGCCTGTTTATAGGTGAGCCAGAAGTAGATCGGTACAATCGCTGTGGCGACCAGTCCGACATAAAAATTGGCATAGTACATCAGTCCTAGCGCGACAACTGCACTGGTAAATAGAGGAAAAATATCAATGAAAAAGATCTGTACCAATCGGGTGAGGGAGCCAATTCCGCGGTCAATCCGGGTCTGTAATTTTCCAGCTTGGTTATTGTCCTGATTAAAAAATGCCAGCCGGTATTTTAAAAACTTTTCAATAATGCCTTGAGCCAGATCTTGGGAAATAAAAATCCGCAGCTTTTCTCCATAAAACTTCTGCCCAAACTGGACCAGTGCATTTACCACCTCTTTACCGAGTAAAATGGTAGAGATAGTGATCAGGATATGCCAGCCTTCATCCAGCCCTTGCCCTTGTTCCAGCAGTGCATTGATGCTGTCAACTGCATATTGCAAGGTCAGTGCATTGACCTGAGCAGTAAAGGAACCAATCAGGGTCAGAATGAGGGTCGCAATTACCAAGAGCCGATAAGGGCTGACAAAGGGACGAAGTTTTAAAAACAGCTGCCTTGACATCCTCCCCTAGCTAAAGCAAGGGGATTCCTACAGCTAGACGCTTATGCCCAAGCGCAAGAATGTTGAGTGCAGAGTTTCTATCTCTATCGTGGAATGTACCGCATTCCACACACTTCCATTCTCTTATTCCAAGATCTGTCCTACCTTTCGGACTACTGTTAGATATATTTCCACAGCACGAACAAATCTGGGTGGTATAGGCTTCATTGACTTCTTCAAACAACACTCCAGCGTTCTCGCATTTATATCGAAGCATTGTTTTGAGTGCAGAAAAACCTGTGTCCAAAACAGATTTTGCCATTTTGGTTTTCACTAGTTTTCTTGCACTCAAGTCACCTACAATGATTAGTGCATTATTCTTCACCAGCGCTGTGCTGGCTTTATGCAAATGGTCTTTACGACTATTGGCAATTTTGGCGTGTAATGCACGTACACGCTTCTTATTTCTCGCTCGTTGAGCAACACCTAGCTTCTGCTCATAATGGCGATAGTATTTTGGATTTGAAATGACTGTACCATCTGAACAGGTGGCAATATCCTTTAAACCCAAATCAATACCGATGGCTTTGGTTGTGTTAGCTTTTTCCGCTTTAGGTGTATCCACCACTAAACACACATACCAACGTCCACGACTATCCTCTACAAAAGAGCCAGTTCTTACTGTGTATTTACTTAAACCGTAGCTATCCCATAATCCAAACTTAATTTTTCCATACTCAACATATCCATCAGCATACTTTAGTCCTGATCTTTTGAATGGTACCCACCCAAGCGATCTTCTTGCTGATTTCTTATTACTGACACGCCATTTGAGCTTTGCTTTTTTAAACTGTTTTCTTCGGGTGACAAGTTCTTCTCTGATCGCATCAACTGTTTGGCTATGCAACCCACACAGCTTCGAAGTTCCTTTAGTGTACTTCGCCATGTCGAATGCTGAAAAGAACTCACCCTTTCTTTTGAGGTGTTTAAAACTTAAATCATTCACATAATTCCAAACAAAATTAACTTCTGATGCTAATTGGTCTAGCACCTTGCAATGTTTGTCTTTTATGCGTAATTTGAGTGTCTTCATCCAATTATTTTAACAGTATTTTTCTTAATAGTGACTATAGTACAAGTATTTAAAACGACCTTTCGTGTCGTTCATGTGGTTTACTCCAGTCGCTTATATCCTCGTGCTGAACCACGAGGTTTTACGCTCCAGTGGATAAATTCATAAGCAATTATTTTTATTGTCAAAGTTGAATTTAGTCTAGGCAGGAATGGACGTGCTCTCAAGAGTAAATGTTGTATTTATTTGTGAAATAGGATTGTAATTTCTCTGGATAAGTCTCAATCTTTTCAGCAAGATATCGTAAATTTTAGACTAATTTTAAATGACTTTGGACTTGTTTGCCCCAGAACCTCAAGCGAATTTATTACCTTTTGATGGGGTGGTAGAGGATTATGGGCAGATTTTAAATGAGCAGCAGAGCCAGCAATATTTACAGCATTTTCTAGCTCATCTGGCCTGGCAAGCGGATGAAGTCACTTTATTTGGCAAGCATTATATTACTGGGCGAAAAGTCGTGTGGTATGGTGATGAACACTATCAATATCATTATTCCGGAAGTTTCAAACAAGCTCATATCTGGACACCGGGGCTATTTCGGTTAAAGCAGCATATTGAAAAATTGGTGGGCCATTCCTTTAATTCCTGCCTGGCCAATTTATATGAAGATGGTTCGCAAGGTCTGGGCTGGCATAGTGATGATGAAGCTGCTCTATATCAAGGAACATCTCAAGAAAATGTGATTGCATCCCTCAGTCTGGGTGCAACCCGCAAGATGAGTTTTAAACATAAAACGGAAAATAAAACAGTAGATCTGCTTTTAAAAAGTGGACAGTTGATTGTGATGCGTGGACAGACTCAACACTACTGGAAACATTGTATCCGGAAAACGACTCGGGTTCTGGAGCCTAGAATTAACCTGACTTTTCGTTATTTTTTTCCTTAGTTAAATCTCTTTTGTAAAACAAAAAATGTTATTTCATTAGTATTTAAAATTTCTTCTCCCTCAGGGAGAAAGTGAGAATGAGGGAGTTTCTTTGCTCATTGTTGAATAATTAAAAAATGATTGATGAAGGCACTCTATTGTTTTTAGATTAAAAGTACCCCAATGAACTAAAAAAGAGATTCTTCAATTCAAAAAAAATAGCATCTCGAAAGATGCTATTGCTTATATTTAAAAGAAATTTAGGGTTGCAGTCCAGCCGGATGCCGATACCAGCTTTCAATCAAGAGGGCAGCAGCAATACTGTCCGCTGACAATTTTTTGCCGCGACCTTGTGCTTGATAATGATCCAGTTCATCCCGTGCTTCACGAGTGGTCAGGCGTTCATCCACCATCAAGGTTTTAATATTGGTCTGATGACGTAAACGGCGGGCAAATTTACGTGCCCGTGTCGACAGTTCAGATTCACTATCATCCATATTCAGTGGCAGACCAACTAAAAATAAGCCTGGCTGATAGTTTTTTACGATTTTCAGTAACTCATCCCAGTTCGGGATCCCATCTTTCATGGGAAATAAAGGGAGGGGATTGGCACTTTCAATCAGGGATTGGCCGACTGCCATTCCCATTTTCTGTGTACCAAAATCAAACGCCATAATAGTGTTTGGCGCGTTTACATCAGGCATGTCCAATCTCGGAAGATAACCAGGTTCGGTCTACGCCCATTTTTTTATAGGCAGCATCCCAGCGGTCGTTATAAGGTAAGTTAAAAATCAGGTCCATATCAGATTCACAGATCAGCCAGTCACCCCGGGCAATCTCTTCTTCAAGCTGATGTTTGCCCCAGCTCGCATAACCCAAGGCGATCTGATAGCGCCCTACGCCTTCATTATGCGCAATCGCATCCAGAATATCTTTAGATGTGGTAATACAAACATTTTCACCCACAGCAATAGAAGAATGCCAGGTCGGCTGACCGGTATGCAGGACAAAACCGGCCTCAGGTCGCAAAGGTCCACCTTGCAACACTTCATGGGGATTGACATTATCCGCCTCAATATCCAGATCATTCAGCAATTCTTTAATTTGAATGCCAGCAGGGCGGTTAATGATGATCCCTTGAGCACCATCTTCATCATGACGGGCCAAATAAATGACCGTATGCGCAAAAAAATCGTCACTCGCATGGGGTGGCGCAATCAGACAACGATGAGTCAGATATTGTTTAGTCACCTAAGCGGCTCTCCAAAAGTCTATATCGTTTGTGATCGTGGTAGATGATTTATCAGGGCAAAAGACTGGATTTTCAATTTGCAAATTATCTATTCCTTTATTTACTTATCCCACAAAAATGTATCACTGACAACTTAGCTTTGTAGATACTGGGTATAAAAAAACTACAAATAGGTATTTTTTTTATTTTTTCAATAGACCTCTTGCGAAAGTATTATTTTAGACTTTGATATTTATTTAAAAATCAACGCTTATCACTGATTAAATTTTGACTAACGCAAGAGGTCTAATAAATCAATAAAATTAGTTTTATTTTATTGAATGGTAAATTCTCGGGCTTATTTATTATAGACTAAGAATAGATCTCTTGCGAAAGTCGTTATTGCAAGTTCATCCGGTTTACCAGTGCAGCGATTAAGAGAGGTGGTCCCACATGTTTGAACAACTAAAAGCTTATTTATAAGTGATACTCTGCTCTAGTTAAGCTACCTTATTTTGTTGTGGTAGCTGGTCATAGTAAAACTCATCTGGAGTCATTTTGTCCAGACTCGAATGAGGTCGTTTCAAATTATAAAATTCAAAATATGCGTTTAATTGCTTCTTCGCATCCAAAACATTGCTGTAGGCTTTGAGATACACCTCTTCATATTTAACGCTCCGCCATAATCGTTCAACCATCACATTATCAACCCATCGACCTTTACCATCCATACTGATTTGAATGCCATTTGATTTCAATACATCAATAAATGCATCACTGGTAAACTGACTGCCTTGGTCTGTATTAAATATTTCAGGTCGACCATATTTTTCAATAGCTTCATTTAATGTTTCTATGCAAAATGTAACCTCCATACTAATCGATACTCTATGCGCAAGTACCTTGCGGCTATGCCAATCAATCACAGCACATAAATAAACAAAGCCTTTTGCCATAGGGATATACGTTATATCCGTAGACCACACTTGATTACTGCGCTGAATAGCCAATCCTTTGAGCAGATATGGATATTTGCGGTGAGCTTGATTAGCCTGGCTTAAATTTGGTTTGCAATATAACGCATTAATGCCCATTTTCTTCATTAAAGTACGTGTATGACGTCGTCCTATATGATGTCCTTGACGATTCAACAAATCACGCATCATACGGCTACCTGCAAAAGGGTATTGCATATGTAACTCATCCATACACCGCATCAGCTTCAGATCTGATGCACTCACAGGTTTTGGGCGATAGTAATAACAACCACGGGAGACTTTCAGCAGCTGAGCTTGCTTAGATACTGAAATCTGAAGTGAGTCATCGATTAACTTTTGTGGTTGAAGCGGCCCAGTTTCTTCAACACACCTTCTAAAAAATCAATTTCTAATGCCTGCTCACCGATTTTTGCATGTAGTTTTTTTAGATCGATGGGTGGTTCTGTTGGAGCTTTTGATTGATCGAAAGCTTGCGAGGAAGCTGAAATCAGTTGATTTTTCCAGTCGATAATTTGGTTTTGATGAACATCAAATTCAGCACTCAATTCAGCAAGTGTTTTTTCTGCTTTAATCGCAGCAAGTGCTACCTTAGCTTTAAAATCATTTGAATGATTTCTTCTTGGTCTACGTGCCATAAAATACTCCATATATTGATGTTTATAACATCATTTGGGGAGCAAAATATCACTTATAAGTGTTGTTCAAATTTCCTGATCCACCTCTAAGTTAATGCGTAAACCGAATCTTTTCCGTCTATTTCGATAGCGTTCACTTAGTATTCTAAATCTTTTCAATTGACTGTTAATGTGTTCGATTACAACTCGTATTTTTCCAATCATTTTATTGTAATTTTTCTCAGCATCAAATAAGGGTAAATTCTTCTTTTTCTTTATTGGCATCAATAATTTAAAGTCATCTTGCTCTAACCCATAGTACCCTAAATCGGTCATAACATAGTCACAATGTTTGAATTTCTTAACTGTTTTTCTTGCCAATTTAATATCATGCTGACTGCCAGACGATATATCTACTCCTATGATTTGTTTGCTCTTCGGATGATAGATCACTTGTGCTTTTAGCGTATGTTTCTTCTTTTTACCACTGTAGAACTTACTCTGATTTTTTTTTCGGGCGTTCTATTAAACATTCTGTCGCATCAATAATTACCCAGTTAAATTGTTCGTCTGCTGTGGTAATGCTTCGTTTTGGCAGGGTAAAACGTCTTGATTTCATTAATGCATCTTCAACCTTTTTAATAGTTCGATTCACATTACTTTCAGCGATATGGTAATTTGCCGCCAATTCCAATTGGGTGTTGTAGCTCCGTAAGTAATTGAGTGTTAATAATAATTGATCCTCTATAGCTAAAGTATGAGGACGCCCTAATTTCTTTTTAAGTGATTCTGCTTCTTTTAAAACTTCGACCATTTCACTAAAAACTGCTCGAGGTACACCAACCAAGCGCTGGAATTCAGAATCTGAAAAACGATTTAATTTCTGATATTTCATGAAATCTATATTGAGGCAGTTTTTACTTTCGCAAGAGGTCTAATATAAAATAAATTTAAGAAGGAATAAGTTTATATATTTTTAATTGGGCGGATTCAAGCGGCAAGTGCAACAGTATAAAAACCAGCCATAACTTCACTCGGTGTATACCAACCTAGTGTTTTTCTAGGACGATGGTTGAGTGCAAATTCTATCTGCTCTATTTGTTCGTTTGACACGCCATCAAACGATGATGATTTTGGCAGATATTGACGGATTAAACCATTCGTATTTTCATTTCTAGCTCGCTGAATAGACTTGTAAGGATCAGCAAAATACGTCTCTATGCCAGCATCAGTAATTCTTTTGTGTCCGGAAAATTCTTTGCCATTATCAAATGTCACACTATAAGCATGGCTCATTTGTAAACGATCTAATGCACAAGTAATCGTTTGAGAGGATGCTCTTGTTGGCCCTAAATGAACAATATGTACATACAGGCTCTTTCGATCAACGAGAGTCAATAAAGCACCTTTATGATGTTTACCAATCACCGTGTCACCTTCGAAATCTCCTAAACGTTGTCGTTGATCAATGACCTGGTCTCGGCAGTGAATACTTGTTTTATCAATGATTTGACCCCTACGATCCGTGTTTTTGTAACCGCGTTTTCGATATTTCTTCTGATGCCTTAAATGTAGATGAAGTTTACCGCCTTTTGATTTATCTTGATAAATGTACTGGTAAATCCACTCATGTGAAGGTACATCCAGCCAACCGCGTTGTGTTAAAGCACCTGAAATTTGTTCGGGTGACCAGTCCAAACCAATCAAATAATCAATATAAGCGAAGGCAAATGCTGTCATTGATGATGAAGGACGGTACCGTCTTTGACTTGCAAATTTAGCTGCCTGTTGAGCTCTATATCCACGTTGCCCAGTATTTCTTTTTAATTCACGGTAGATGGTTGATCGTGAACGTCCTAATTCCCGAGCAAGGGTAGCGATTGAACTTTTACTTTTCAAAGTAGCATAAATTTCGTATCTTTCATCTTGAGAAAGTTGGGTGTATTTCTTCATTGTGTGCTTTCCAATTGCGAGTTGAAAAAGTCTAATGATTCTATGAATACACCTAACTTTTTCAACTAACTACAAATGTGTTGCACTTGGGATTTGAATCTGCGTTGTTTAATAATCAAACTAAATAATTAAATAGAAGAAAATATTAAATTTTATATTTAAAGTGGAGTGCTTTATTTTTTATTAATTTTTATAAGTTGTTTTAAACTAAAAGCTGTTCATAAAAAATCCCTGCACTAGTCAGGGATTTTTTATTAAGCATAATTCATGCTTGCTGAAACTTTAACTGTCTTAACTGACGTGCATGCTGCAAGGTGGTTTCATTAATTTCCACGCCACCCGTCATACGTGCAAGTTCCTGTACAATTTCACTTTCTTCCAGATTAATAATGGTACTACTGGCCGGATCAGTCTGGCGTTTTTTCACCAATAAATGCTGATCGGACTGTGCAGCCACCTGCGCCTGATGGGTGATACATAGAATTTGTACATGCTGTGCCAGATCAGCCAATAAGCGACCCACGATTTCCGCAGTACCGCCACTGATCCCGACATCGATTTCATCAAAGACCAATACTTCAGCTTCGGTTTTTTCTGCATTCATCACCTGCATCACCAAAGCGATACGAGATAATTCACCGCCTGAAGCTACCCGTGCCAGAGGTTGGGCTGGAATGCCTTTGTTGGCAGTAAACAAAAGTTGAATAAAACTCAAACCTTCACTTGATGGATGTTCCAAAGGCTCAAATTTAAATTCAAAATGCGCTTCAGGCAGGGCAAGCTGTTTCACCTGTTCGGTCAGTTTCTTCGCCAGTGGTTCAGCCGCATCACGGCGAATCTGATCCAGATGTTGTGCTTTACTCAGAAACTCCTGATAAGAAATTTCCACTTGTTCAGCCAGAGTTTCCGGATCTTCCAGCTGATGCAGTTGTTCAAGCTCAGCCTGCCAGGCCTCATATTCTTCTTTCAGCAATTCTGGCTGGGTGCGGTATTTGCGTGCTAAACGGTGAAACACTTCCAGTTTGGAATTCAGTTCTTCCATACGTTCCGGATCAAAGCTTTGCCGATCCATAAACTGGCGTAAGGTCGCCGTCGCATCTTCAAGTTCACTTTGGGCATTCAGCAGTGAAGTGTAAATCTGGGAAAGCTGCTCGCTACGACCGGCATGCGATTCCATACGGCGTAAAATTGAAGCCAGTTCCTGCGAAATATTCTGTTCACCTTCGTCCAGGCCATTCAGGCTATAGACACAGTCCTGCATAATCGCTTCATGATGTGAAAGACGGTCAAACTCCTGCTCAATTTCCTGATAATCTGTCTGGACGACTTCTTCCAGTTCTTCCAGTTGCAGCTCCAGAGTTTCCATACGTTGCTTACGGGTTGCTTGTGCATCTAGCGCGGCCTGATGCTGGCGAATATTTTTATGCCAGGTGTTATAGGCGTCACGTACTTCCTGAGCTGGTGCATAAAAATTGCTATAGCGATCTAGCCAGTGTTTGGGATAAGGCGGTTCTAGAAGTTGCTGCTGACTATGCTGGCTGTACAGCTGAACCAGTAAGCGACCAATTTCTTTAAGTTCTGACAGGCTGCTTGGGCGGCCATTGATCCAGGCCTTACTACGTCCAGTGGCAAAGATCACCCGGCGTAAATGAATTTCCCCTGACTCATCATCGAGTTCATGCTCTTTTAACCAGCCTGCTTCAGGGCTGTCTTCCTGATAGCTAAAGGTCGCCGTTACATCCGCTTTTTCGGTGCCATAACGCACATAATTGGTATCGGTTCGTTCACCCAGGCAAGCAGATAGAGCATCCAGTAACAGGGATTTACCTGCACCGGTTTCACCAGTAAGAACGTTAAAACCTTTATCAATATCAATAGCAAGATGCTCGGCCAAAGCAAAATTGATCAGAGTTAAATGTGTCAGCATAAACGCATCCGGGCTGCGAAAAGTTTGAATGAAATAGCATGTCAGTTGCTTCAGTCTAGCAACGCGGCTGTTATTATAAATCAGGATAAATCGATTTCATTCTATCTTAAATTTCATGGATTAATACACGCTTATTTGAATGTTGTGTCACAGGAACCAAGATTAGGCCACTGAAGTTACAAAAGATATTTTCATTTTTCTGACATGCTTGAAGGTTAAATTAAATCAGATCGGAATATATTTTGCTTATAAATAGCGGGAAAAATCACGGCATTTTCCAAGATCTGCTGAAATCACTTAAACAGCCTGGAATAAAGACAAGCAGGGGTACCCCATAATTTCATTCAAGTCCGATAAACTTCGATTGATTAGTTGCGGGTGCACATTTAAACTACAGCAATCAAAATATTACAAAATTCTTTATCTGGAGAAATGGCATGTCAGCTCAGTTTGATCATGTATCAGTACTTAAAAAATCGAATGTGTATTTTGGCGGGTTATGCATCAGCCATGTGGTGCAATTTGAAGATGGCACTAAAAAAACCTTAGGGGTAATTTTACCTTCAGAAAATGCATTAACTTTTGAAACACATGTCCCTGAGCGTATGGAAATCATTTCAGGTGAATGCCGTG